>CAXXKC010000002.1:0-2606761 GCA_963674835.2 Thermoguttaceae bacterium | reverse complement strand
CCGAGAAGGCGCCGGCCGACGAGAACCCGTTCAAGTAGCGAAGCTTGGCGCAGCCCTGCCTCACTCGTGACCAGCGCCACGCGGTTCCTAGCAGCTTCCGGCCGCGGCTTCGTGATCTTCAGTGCGCAGTTTGACGTCCCCGACCGCTCGTCCTGCCGGCAGCATCCAACACGCCCACCGGGTTAGCCCGCGCGAAATCGGAGCAACTCCTCGGGCTGTTCGTCTCGGTCCGGCTCGCGACGGAGCTTGATCGTGGCTCCCGGCGGCAACCGGCGTTCGGCGATGATGCCGCGGGTCGTAGTGGCCAGGAACTGATAGAACTGCCCCGCCAGCCCCTCGGAGAACTCCTCCTTCAGGCGCTCGAGCATCTCGTTCCAGGTGAAGCCGCCGCGATAGATCACGCGGTACGCCTCTTTCAGACGCTTGATGTCCTGGCTCGTATGGCCGGCTCGCCGCAAGCCGATCTGGTTGAGGCCGACCACGTAGCTGCTGCCGCCATCCACGGTAACGAACGGCGGCACGTCTTTCACAACGTGCGACTGCCCGCCGACCATCGCCAGCGAGCCGATGCGGCAGTACTGGTGCACGGCCACCGCTCCCGACACATATGCACGGTCGCCGACGGTCACATGCCCTGCCAACATCGAGTTGTTGGCAAAGATCGTGTTGTTTCCCACGCGGCAGTCGTGCGCGATATGCACGTTGACCATCAGCAGGCTGTTGTTGCCGAGGATCGTGGCGTCTTCGTCGTCCAAAGCGCGGTGGATGGTAACGTTCTCGCGGATCGTGTTGCCACAACCGATGATTACGCTGCCCGTGCTCTCCGGCATATTGACATGCTGCGGCAGTCCACCCAGAACAGCCCCTTCGAAGACATGGTTGTTGACGCCCAGCGTGACCCCGTTCTTCACAACGACGCGACTCTCCAGGCGGCAGCCCTCGCCAATAGTGACTTCCGGCTCGATGACGCAGAAAGCGCCGATCTTGACGTCCCGCTCGATTCTCGCCAGAGGACTGACGACGGCCGACGGATGGATATTCACGGGCGGATCCCTTGGGAGAAGACGGTTTGTGCCAACCTAGAGCGTGTCCAGCGTATGCGTGGCGTGTACCTCGCCTTCAGAAGCGCAGAAACACGCCTCCACGAACGCTACAGCTAAATGCGACACGCACTAGCCAATGTTCCTCGGTTCGCCCCACAAGTGCCTCTTGCTGATGGTCTCGTCGCAGTTAGGCTCACCGGCAGGCATGCCTCAACTATCGCAAAGGCTTGCCATGCTCTAGCTTCTATCGGCCAGGCAGTCCGGACGTGTTGATCCGGAAGTGTCGATTTTGCCGGTTCCGTATAGCCACTCTTGGGGGACTGTTGAGCTGCACGCCCAAGCGACAATCCATGTTTCGGCTTCCAGGGGTGTTACGGTGTCGCAAGGGAGGGGATCTGGGCGAGGAAGAGCGACAGTGGGAAGAACGAATCAGCGAATCAACGTTCGCCCCACTATGCCTTCCGGCCGTGGCTTCAAGACGCGGTTGGGCACTGGCCGGTCTTTGCGAAAACGCGTAAACTTGGTAATCAGCACTACCCAGAATGTGGATCGAACCGCGAGGGAGACCTTCCGCTATGTCGACAAATGTTGCGCTGTACGAAGAGGCGATCGGCCTAAGGGAGAACGGGGCTCTGGACGAGGCGGTTGGTAAGCTGCAGGCACTCGTGGAGCAAGATCCCAAGTATGCCTTGGCGCACGCCGCGCTGAGCCGGTTCTACAGCCTTCAAGACAAGCACGACGAGGCAGTGCAACACGGCACGGAAGTGTGCCAGCTAGAACCCAACGACCCCTTCAGCTTCGTGGCACTCAGCTTGGTCTGCCAGAGGGCCGGGCGAATCGCCGAGGCCGAGCAGGCCATGATGCAGGCGCGGCAGGTCGCCTTCGCCGCCCAGCAGGACGAACCGCAGAGCGAAGAGGCGTAGGTCACCGGCAGTGTCCAGGAGTTGCCCGCCGTGGTCCGCCCACACATCCTCGTAGGCTGGAGGATCCACGGCGAGCAATCCCATCTACCCGTAGCGGCTGGGCAGACACCGCACGGGCCAACTGTTGAGCGATAGTGCGTGTCGCACTTGACTGTAGCGTTCGCGGCGGCGTGTTTCTACGGTTCCAGAAGCGAAAAACACGCTGCAGGTCCGCCGAATGCGCTCTAGACGACCCTGCCCTCAGGCGAGGAGCCCAGTACGAATGTGTCAGCGTTGCTGTTGCTGCTGTTGCTGCTGCGCCAAACCGGGCCGGACCCGCTTCTGAACATCGGTTTCCAGCACTCCAAACGTCGCCTCGTGACGCTGAACCGTGAGGCTCAACGCATGGAGCATCCGTTTGGCGGTATAGAAGTTCGTGATGATCCGCTGCGTGATTGGAATCGGCTGCGTGGGCACGCCGATCGGCTGCGGATTCAGCCCGAAGTCGATGATCAGTTCTTCCGGCGTGCCGGTGACGCGGCAGAAATTCGCGTAGCAGGCCAGGGCCTTGGTGTCGTCGATCTGGACCTGCATTCGCTGGGCCGCGGGACCCTGTGCCGACTGACCAGCCTCGGCCGGCGTGCTGCCCTGGACGGCGCCTTCCTGTTCCTGTTCCGGATTCTCGGGTGACTTGGCCACGAATGTGCTCCTTTTCTAGGCTTCTCGATATCTGACGCTATCCGGCGCTGCCAAGAGACTGCTTGGCCTCGGAGATAGTCGCTGGGACCCTGTTTCAATCCCCACCAAATAACGCGTCGCGGGGGGCCCAATGCGGGAAAAGCGTATTATAGACTTATACCACATGAAGAGCCTGTGAGGAGCGGTCGGCGGAAAAAAGGCTTGCGAATCTTCGCGTTGCCGCTCTGACAAAACCGCCTTTCGCGCGGGGGACCGGTATCGAGCCTTGCCACCGCGCCAAAATGTCCCACAGACCGGGGATGCAGTGACGTGCGCCGTTCAATCCAACCCTCTCGAATGCATCCATGGCGATTCTCGATGCAACGCTCGTAGCAGATACTCCGCCAAAATCACCCACGCGTGCAGGCCGCTCGGAACTCGACCCAATCGATCACCCCTGCTGCAAGTTGTTCCTTCGACAGCGCTTCGAGCCGCGTCGTAGATCGCGTCAAACACGGCGACACCACAACTCATCTGCCGGGCTGGCGCAGGAATGGCGATCTCGGCGACATGGCTGGACCGTGCAATTTGCAGAAACTTGACATGAACAGGCCTGCCAAGGGCCTTCTTCTCGTCGGGCACGGTTTTTGGACGCAACGTCACTGGAATCCCTTTGGCATGTCGACGGCTGCCGGACACGACGGAACCCTTGTTTCTGCAAGCTTGTCTGCTCATGGCCGGCGTCGCACCGCCCCGGCAAGCAGCCCCAGCGAACCCACTACCCGGAAGAGAGGGGTTCTGGCAGAAACGGTACTTTTCATGTATAGTGAAATGTTCGTTCTCGAGGCGATGCATCCGCACCCGTCCCCCGGCAAGACCGGAGCCGTGCCGGGTACTGGGTTCGCCTGGGCGGCCAGACGTACCTGGTGTTGGACATATGGATTTGCACAGTCTTCGAAATATCGGCATATCGGCGCACATCGACTCGGGTAAGACGACCCTGAGCGAGCGTGTTTTGTTCTATGCGGGCCGAATCCACCGCATGCAGGAAGTCCACGGCGAGCGCGGCGAAGGCGCAACGCTCGACCACATGGACCTCGAGCGGGAACGTGGCATCACCATCACCAGCGCCGCGACGTCGGTGCAGTGGAACGGCGCCACGATCAACGTGATCGACACGCCCGGCCACGTCGATTTCACCGTCGAGGTCGAGCGCAGCCTGCGTGTACTGGACGGGGCGATCCTCGTCCTCTGCGCCGTTGGCGGAGTTCAAGCGCAGTCGCTGACCATTGACCGCCAGATGCAGCGCTACCATATCCCGCGGCTGGCCTTCATCAACAAGATGGATCGCGCAGGCGCCGACCCGCACAAGGTCGTCAGGCAACTGCACGACAAGCTCGGCTGCAACGCCGTGCTCATGCAACTGCCCATCGGCCGCGAAGCCGACTTCTGCGGTGTCATCGACCTGATCAGACGGCAGGCGATCTATTTCGACGGCGCTTACGGCGAGACGATTCGCGCCGAAGACGTGCCGGCCGGCTATGCCGACGAAGCCGCGCACGCTCGCCAGCACATGCTGGAAGCCCTCTCCATGTACAGCGACGAGATTCTCGAGCTGCTGCTGTCGGAAGAGGAAGTGCCCGAGGAACTCGTGCATCGGGTGATCAAGCAGGCCGTGCTCGGACAGCAGCTAACCCCTGTGTTCCTCGGCTCCGCCTACCGGAACAAGGGCGTGCAGCCGCTTCTGGACGCCATCGTGCGCTATCTCCCCTCGCCGCTCGATTGCGAGTATCAGGCCCTGGCTCACGACGGTTCCGGCAAGCGAATCGAACTGATCCCCGAAGCGGATCGTCCGACCGTCGCCATGGCCTTTAAGATCGTCGAGGATCCGTACGGCTCGCTCACGTTCATGCGGATCTACCAGGGACGATTTGCCAAGGGCGCCAGCTATTACAACCAGCGGACCGGTCAAAGAGAGCGTTTCGGCCGGATCGTGCGCATGCACGCCGATCAGCGCGAGGACGTCGACGAGGCCGGCCCCGGCGACATTGTGGCCGTGCTGGGCGTCGACTGCGCCAGTGGCGACACCTACGCCTCCGAGCAAGCCTATTGCACGCTGCAGAGCATGTTCGTTCCGGAGCCCGTCATCAAGATGGCCATCGAACCGATGGCCCGCGACGGCGCCGACCGCTTGGCCAAGGCGCTGCAGCGTTTCCGCCGCGAGGACCCCACCCTCCGCGTGGAGTCTGACGAGGAAACGGGCGAAACGATCATCTCCGGAATGGGCGAGTTGCACCTGGAGATCTACGTCGAGCGCATGCGCCGGGAATACCGCGTTGACGTTCGCGTGGGAGCTCCGAAGGTCAACTACCGCGAGGCGCCGACCCAGGCGGCCGAGTTCAACGTGCGCCACAAGAAGCAGACGGGCGGCTCCGGTCAGTACGCCCACATTGTCGGCCGCTTCGAGTTGCTGCCCGAAGGCCACGACGAGCATTTCGTCTTCGAGGAAAAAGTCGTCGGTGGCCGCATTCCCAAACAGTACATCCCCGCCGTGGAAAAGGGTTTCCGCAGCCGCCTCCGCAAGGGCCCCCTGGCCGGATATCCGGTCGTCGGCCTGCATGTCATTATCGAGGACGGTTCGTTCCACGAGGTCGACAGCTCCGACATGGCCTTCCAGATCTGCGCCCAAACGGCCATGCGCGAGAATTTCGCCAAAACTCGGCCCGTCCTTCTCGAACCCGTGATGAAGGTCGAGATCGAGTGCCCGGGCCAGTTCCAAGGCTCTGTCGTGGGCGATCTGACGGCGCGGCGCGGCATGGTGCTTGGCACTGAGATGGACGGCCCGACGGCTCGGATCGAGGGCGAAGTGCCCTTGGCCGAGACCTTTGGCTACTCGACCGACCTGCGCAGCATGACGCAGGGGCAGGGCACCTTCACTCTGGAGTTCGCGCGTTACCGGCGCATGCCGCCCAGCATCGAGCGCGAGGTCGTGGCCGAACGCAAGAAGCTGGCCACCGCAGGAGCCGTGTAGGCGTTGTTGCTGCGGACGGTCTCCAGCGATCTGCTCTCAAAGCCTGTTGACCTCCTGGCAGAATGCTTCGGCCGTCTTGCGGCGTCCGGCGTTGGTCATCGGAGTCCATCCGATATGGTCGACGCTCAGCAACAGCTCGCGCATGCCTTCTTCCACTCGAACCATCAAGCGCGCCATCCACAGCTCGTTGCGGTTCTGCTTGTCGATCGGATGGAAGAAACATTCCGGCTGGCAGAGCGAGATCGACCCGGCCGGAATGAGATACCGATCGCAGTCTCCCTCGAGAACCAGCCGCCGCCCGCGCGGATCGATCTTCAGCAGCAACAGATCCGACGCCATGGTCCACTGGATCTTCGAGAAGCTCTCGCGCGGGATCAGCGAAACGTATCGCGCCTGCGAATCGCGCGGGTCGACCGTGGTATCGGGGCGCTGGCCGATTTCCCTCCGCAGGCGACGGTTGATCCAGCGGTTTTCCGGGACCGACGGACAGTAGAGACCCACGTACCCACCCCACAAGAAACCGATCGCCCCCACAACCACGGCAGCCCAAGCAAGCGGCAGGCCCTTCTCCGTCGCCAGCCAAACCCCGAGGGCCGCCAACCCTCCGCCGCCGAAGAAGTAGATCCCCGTTGTCAGCCCGATCAGGTTCACCCAGAGCGCATACCCCTTCGATCGCACCCGCCGCCGATAGGGCTCCAGCACCGGTGCAATCCGGGCCACATCGGTAACCGTCGCCTCGACGGCCGGGGCGGGCGTTACGCCGTGCGGCAGATCCGTCAGCTCGGCATGCTGGCTGGCCAACAGTTGCGATAATTTCGGAAACAGCGGCCGCATCGTCAGGATCTCGTCCGTGTCGATCCTTACTTGGCGAAAACTCCCTCGGCGTCGGCCCGGCAGAAAGTGCCACAGGTGTTTGGCTGTCGGCGGTTCAAGCGACAGGTACACCGGATAAGCCAACGCGGATCCTTCCGCTGGAGCTGCATACTCGACGACGCACCGCCACCCGGTCTGCGCATTGCTGGCCGGCGTCGTACCGGCCACGAAATCCGCCAGACTCCCCATCTCCATCGCCTCGCGAAACCCCTGGACCGACTCGGGCGGAAGCAGGGCCGTCTCCCGCTGCATCCATCGCCCAAGTTCCGGGCAGTAGGCCCGTCGTGCCCGATTCCATGCGCAGTACCCCGCGGCCCCGCTCACCATGAGCAACTCGCAGAAGAAGCTATACCAGTTCAACCCGGCCGACGGCTTTTGGTTTGCCTGCGGGTCGTTCGGAGCGCCAAGGTCCCTCGCAACGTCCGTCTGCATGCGCAGCTTGATATAGTGCGTCAGGAAATCGGCGCGGCACGCCAGCTCGGGCGGCACGATGTCGAGCAGACACAGTTCGTAATAGCCCAAGTAGCCGATCAGCCCGGCCACAACGCCCAGCGCAGCGGCCAGCCAACGGTTCCGGCAGCGTGCCCAACCCACCAGGAGGTAGAGCGCGCCGCCCAGGGCGAATCCGCCGACAATGGGCAACAGCAGGATGAGATACCAGTCATGGTAGTAGGCCAGCTTGAGGCCCCAGGCCAGGCCCAACCCTGCCAACAGACTCAACACAATCAGCGCTGGCAGAAAAACCCAAGCTATCCCAACCCCAGGCGCGTAACGCTGTCTCTGTTCGATGGTCAGCATCGTCCGTCCGCCTTTCCAGCACGGCGCAGAATAGAGGGAACTCGAACGATCCGCCTCATGGCCATGGGAAATCGACCGCCCATCGACGAGAGATGGGCCCCATCGCGACGATCACCCACCCAGGCAGAGTCCGTTCCGCCTTTTTCCGTTCGAGTGCCCGCTCTTGTCAAGCCCCCCACCAGCCAGCAGCGATCCCCGTTGTCGAACACAACGCGGAAAGGAATAATTGGGGCTTGCGATTCTCGGGCCTCATGCCTCCGACAGAGACCTCGCCATGCTGCTGGGTGAACCTTCTGAAACACCGGCCGACGCCCGGTTCAGCCTCTTCGGCTTTCCGGTGCGCATCCACCCCTTGTTCTGGCTGGTCATGGCCATCTTCGGCCTGGGCCTCATCGACGCACACGACGGCCGCGGGTTTCTGGAGCAGCTCCTTCTCTGGACCATCGCGGCCTTTCTGTCCGTGTTGTTGCACGAGTTCGGGCACGCCGTGGTCATGCGCTGGTTCGGGTATCGCCCATCGATCACGCTTTACGGATTCGGCGGCTACGCATCGTACAACAGTTCGCAAATGCCCAGCCATTGGAAACAGATCTTCATTTCCGCGGCCGGGCCGGGCATCCAGTTGTTCCTGGCCGTAGCGATCGCCTTCATCCTCTACTACGCCGGCTACGGCCTGTCGATCTACAAATGGGGCCCCGCCTACTTCGCGCTGCCGATGGAAGGAGAAGTCATTTACACCGGCGGACTCACCCTGTTGCTGCGCGATTTCATGCTGGCCAGCGCCATCTGGGCCTACCTCAACCTCATCCCCGTCTATCCGATGGACGGCGGCCGTATCGCGCGGGGAACGTTGACACTGCTGAATCCCCGGGACGGCATGCGGCTGTCGTTGATCCTGTCACTCGTCATCGGCCTGGGAATGGTGGTCGTCAGCTTCGTCAACGGCGACCATTTCCTAGCGTACTTCTTCATGTTCATGTCGTTGGCCAATCTCCAGGCCCTTCAGCAAGACGCGCGTTGACCACCCACCGGCTCACTTCTTCTCCGCCCGTTCCCTCTGCTTCCGGACCAACTCATGCCAGGCTGCAACAGCCGTGTTAACGGCCGATACGGCTTCGTCGCTCAAAGGGGAGCCGAATGCCGTGGCGACGATCCCATAGTCGCGAATCACGAACTTAAGGTTGCCTGTGAAGTCTTCGATCGCCTGCAACACGGCCCCCAAGGGAACGTTGCTCAACTTGAGGGTGATCGGCATATCGGTACTCAATCCCGCATTTGCCAGCCCCTCCGGGTCGGGCCGAAAGTTGATCTTGGTCGTCTCGGAAAGAAGGACAAGAACCTCCTGAAGCGGAGTGTCAACGAAATCGACCTGAATTGGACGGTTCAGCGCCTCGCGGATCACCTCCGCCAACGGGCCCTGAGGAGGTTCCGCGCTTGCCGGCGCAGCTTTGATGCGCGAGCCGGGCGAGTAGAACGGCTCCGGATGCAGCAGGACCTTGATCTTGGCCTCGATTTGGGCCAGCCGTGCCTGCGCTTCGGTCAACTGCCTGACCGGCAGCACGCCTTCCCGATACGTGCCCTTCAGCCGTTCAACATTTTCGGCTTCGAACGCCCATTCCGATCGGAGTTCGATCAATTCGCGCGAAACGCGGAACCGCACCTCGCGCAGTTCGCTTTGAGCTAGTTCCACTTTCTTCTGCGCCACTTCGATGTCGGGATGGTTGGCCATGGCAAGCCTGAGAAACTCATCCAATGGCGGAACGTTGAATCCGGCCGTGGCCTCACCCGGCGATGCCTGCGCTCGAACGACGGAGGGCCAAACGGCCCACGCGGCGACGACCAAGGCAAGCAACACGAACATGGAGCGATTAACTGCGATGGTTTTCATGGGTTTTCTCCCGGAAACGATCCGCTTTGAGGGCCATCAAAAGCCAGCTATCGTCCACCGAAATGGCCCGTTCTTCGGCAGAAGCCTGGTCCAAAGCGCGCGCGTAACAGCGAGTTGCCAAGGCGATGTCGCCCTTCTGGTTTAGCACGCGATCGCTGTATCGGCGCAGCCGCTCGTACGGCGACAGCGCCGGCTCCGACGGCGCTGCATGCGGCCGTTCCGCCACACTCGCTGCCGGCCGCGGCAGAACTTGTGAAGCCGGTGGCTCCCGCTGCACCACAGGCTGCGGTGCTTGGCCATCGTGCTGGGCAACGAAATGCATCGTCGTCGCCCCGGCCGCATAACAAACGACCATCGCGGCCAACCACAGGCCGTTGCGAACACTGCGCCGGCGACGAACGATCCGTGTCGTGCGCTGCAAGATCGCCTGGCGTAAATTGTCATTCTCGCGCACTGTGCTGGGCGAAAGCAGCACATCAACGTCGTCGGGCAAATGCGAGCCGTCGAGAGGCATGATCGATCACCCCGCCCTTTCAGGGTCTACAGGTCTACGTCGCCCGGCCAAGCCACCCCGTTCCCGGCACTCCAAGCCAAGAACACTTTTGCTGGATCGAACTTGGCCGAATTCCGATTCGCGAGCATCTTCATTCCACCTCACCGTTGTTCTGAGGCTTTTCGTACTTCTGCCGGAACATCTGTCTGGCCCGAACGAGGAGCGATTCAACGGCCTTCGGCGATTGATCGCGCTGGGCCGCGATTTCGGCGACCGATGCGCTGTCGACGTATTTCAACCGCAGCACCGCCTCATAATGCTCCGGCAGCGCGGCCAGGGCGGCTGCAATCCGCTGCGCCTGGTCCGTCTCGACACCCACGGAAGCCGTCTCCGGCTGGGCTGGCTCGCCGTCCAGCGAGCGAACGCGGCTTTCGTGCGCGACGCGCCGACGCAACTGGTTCCGAATAACGTTCCCGGCGATTCCGCGCAGCCAGTCAAATAGTAAACCGCGCCGCGGATCGAAATGCCGAATTCGCCGCACGGCGACCAGCCAGGTCTCTTGAACGACTTCGTCCGCCCAGTCGTGCCGCCCGGCGCTGCGCCACAGGACATATCGATACAGCGCGTCGTAACACTCTTCGTACCATGTCTGCCAGGCCTGCTGGTCCCCGGCCAAGACAGCAGTGCGCAGAAGCTGCTCGCGCTGGGATGGGTCGAGGGGCATCGGCGAAGTCCGTTGGCGTCAGAAGCGAGCCGTTCTACAGAAACACTTGTCGCGAAGAGCGAGAATCCTTCGTCGATTGTCCTCCCACGCAGTCAGCTTTGCCACCGGCACGCAAGTGACACCAGCCTCCAAGAAGCGCCATCGATCGGTAGACAGGCGCAGTCGACATGACATCCATGTGATGAACGCGACTGTCGCGATAATAAACCATGGCACATCGCAAAGCACGTGACAGGAACGACTTGCAGTACGCCAAAGAACATTGGCACGCGACGTGCGTTAGGAAGTCGGCGGAACAGCAAGGAGGCGTCCACAGGACTCCGGAAGACATACAAAAGAGGTCTCCCCCGCAATGACTCAGAAGGAGAAAGATCATGAAGCGCTGGATGATGATCCTGGCAGTGTGTGCAGCATTGGGCCTGGCTGGAGGTACCGCTTGGGCCGGCTCGCCACATGGGCACGCGACCCCACCGCAGGCTTCGGTGCAGTTGGCTCACCATGGTCACAACGGCCCGCACGCCAATTGGAATCGAGGGCATCATGCGCCTTTGCGGCCCGCCTGGGGCGCCTACTACCGTCCACGCCCCTATGTTGCTCCCCCCTACTATCCCGTCTATCCGTATCCCGCCGTGCCGTACGGATACTCGGGAATCACCGTGGTTGGACCGCGGGTGGGCGTCTCGATCGGCTTCTGACCGGTCGCCGACAGGCCTCCTCGAGCAGCCGATGCGCGATCGGGGGTGCCCTTGACCACTAACTAACCACGATGTGCGTCGAACCAGGTCATCGCGTCAGCGATGACCTGGTTTTTTTCCGGCTCGTCCAACAGGTTGTGGTAGAGACCGTCATAGAGCTTGAGCGTCTTGTCGGCAGACCCGGCTTGCTGATGAAGCAACTGTGCACCGCGGAAATCGCAGATCACGTCGCCCGTGCCGTGCAACACCAGCAAGGGCATGTCGATGTCCGGCATCTGCCGTTGAAGCTGTGCGCCCGCGCGGAGCAACTCACCGCCGGTTCGATTGGGAATTCGACCGTGGCAAACCAACGGATCGTTCTCGATCGCCGCGACGGCCTGTGGATCGCGGGAAACGGTCGCATAGTTCAGCCTGACAATCCTCACCTTGGGCAACAGCGCGCTAACGGGCCGGGCTGCGAACCGCAGCACGGGAAACAACTGGCCGTCGAGTTTCACCGGAGCAGCACTAATCGCCGCGCCATCGATACCCGCAATGCGCTGGGACGCAAGCAGCGCAACGATCAGGCCGCCCATGCTGTGCCCGAACAGAAACAAGGGACCCTGCGACTGCTCGGTTCGCATGTGCTCGACGAACCGACCGACATCATCGAGATGGCGATCGAACGAATCGACATAGAGCCGCGGGCCTTGCGACATCCCGTGACCACGCAAGTCAATGGCGGCGACCGAATAGCCCCGCGAGGCGAGCGGTTCGGCCAGCGATGCATAGCGGCCCCCGTGTTCGGCCAGACCGTGAACGAGAACGGCGGTAGCCACTGGCGGATCCTTCGGGCGCCACCAGCGCACATGCAATTGAAGGCCGTCAGATGTCGAAAAGCGATATTCTTGGCAGTCCATCCCGGGAAGAATACAGCGAATCGAGGCCGCTGACGAGGGGGCCACCAAAGCCATCTTCAGACGCAGGGAGAAGACACCACCCCAGAGTACCGGCTTCGGTCCGCAGCTGCAGGGAAACCCCTGACGATCTGCACATCCGGAATGGAGCCCCCTCACGCGCGGGGTGATGTCGCCGCAGTATTCCATAGAATGGCTGTGGAATTTTCCGACCCGGGCTGCAACACGTTGCGGGCGAGCGGAAACAACCTACCAGAGGCGCGGTCGACCAAGCGGCGCCCGGCAGGTAGGAAAGCCAAGCCGAGCGTCGGCCTCTGGGGCATCGCCACGTGCGGAACAGGTGCAATAGCGGGCGGCAACCGCTCGGCGATGTCGCAGGCTGGGCCACACGGGTACGGCACCACGAGTGAGTTGTCATCGAGGCAAGTCATGCGACAGTTCAACTGCATCGATCTTAACTGCATCGATCGCAAAGGGAGGGGTCTCCGAAACCAGCGATGGACCGGATCCCGCAACCTTGTTGCATTGCTTTCCTGAGCCTGAAAGAATTTCGTTCCATGGTCTGAATGAAGGAGAATGGTATGAACGCTCCGGTGCGAGGGCTGAAGGCCCGTACCTGGCTTGCCGGCATTGCTCTGTTGACGTTGGCTGGTTTCGTCGCGTTTGGCGCACTGGCCGGCAGCGCAGACGACAAGACGCCTAGCAAGCAGAAGGCCTCATCGGCGCAGGTGGAACGCGCCACCAGTTATGCGAAGTCGCTTTCCGCCGCATTCCGTGCGGCAGCCGATGAGGTTCTCCCGTCGGTCGTCATGATCCGCAACACGCCGAAAGCCGTGCAGGAAGAGAATGATGCAAAGTCTCCGGACGCAAAGGATCTCGGGCGCGACAACCCGATGAAGCAGTTCGAGGGGACGCCTTTCGAAGACATGTTCCGCAATCAGCCGGAGCTGCGCAAGTTCTTCGACCAGATGCCGCGTGGCCAGATGTCTCCCCATCGCGGAACCCCGTTCCGTGGCATGAGCGTCGGGTCCGGCGTCATAATCGACACGTCGGGCGTCATCCTCACCAACAATCACGTCGTTGAGGGTGGTGGCGACATCCTCGTGCAGTTGCACGACGGACGCCAGTTCAAGGCGGTCGATGTGAAGACCGATCCCAGGACCGACCTGGCGATTGTCCGCATCAAGGCCGACGACCTCAAAGCAGCGAAGCTTGGCAATAGCGACGCCGCCGAAGTCGGCGATTGGGTTCTAGCCGTCGGCGATCCCTTCAATCTGCAGGGAACCGTCACCGCTGGTATCGTCAGCGCCAAGGGGCGAGGCATCGGCATCCTGAGTGCCCAGGGGGGTTACGAGGACTTCATCCAGACCGATGCCGCCATCAATCCGGGCAACAGCGGCGGTCCGCTGGTCAACCTGGATGGCGAGGTCGTGGGAATCAACACGGCCATCAATTCCCGCTCCGGCGGCAACCAGGGTGTTGGCTTCGCCGTACCGATCAACATGGCGAAGTGGGTCAGCACCGAGCTCGCCAAGCACGGCTCCGTACGTCGCGCCTACCTCGGTGTCGGCATCCAGAAGGTGACGCCCGAACTGGCCAAGCAGTTCGGCATGAAGCAGCCGTCCGGTGCAGCCGTGACGGAAGTCTTCGAAAAGACTCCGGGTGCCCAAGCGGGACTGAAGCCCAACGATGTCATCCTGAGCTTCGACGGAAAACCGGTCCGTACACCGCAGGAACTCCAACTGCGGGTTCAGCAGGCTCCCGTCGACGCGAAGAGCACGCTTCTGGTGCTGCGTGACGGCAAAGAAATGAAGCTGAGTGCGAACCTTCGCGAGCAGCCGAAGGACTTTGGCTTGGCTTCCTATCACGACGGCTCCTCGGAGAAGAAGCCGGAACCCAAGGCGATGCCGCTCGACAAGCTCGGCATCGGCTGTGAAGCGCTCACGCCACAGGTTGCCGAGCAGTTGGGAGTCAAGGTGAAGCAGGGAGTCGTGATCACCGACGTGCATGCGGGCGGACTGGCCGATCAGGCCGGCCTCGAAACCGGAATGGTGATCGTCGAGGCTGGTCGTAAGCCGGTCAAGTCGCCGGAAGACCTGCAGAAGCTCGTCAACGACGAAGCGCTCCAGAAGGGACTTCTCTTGCTGGTTCGTACACCCCGTGGTTCGACCTTCGTGGTCGTTCGGGCTCAGTGATCGTCAGAGCGGCGGCTGGGCAGGCTGCTGACTTGGCAAGCAGCACGAGGCCACGGCTGGATCGACCAGCCGTGGCACCCAGCGGCCAACAAGGCTGAGGGCGATGCAAGCGACGCGCTTGCCGACGCCGAGAGCCTTGACGATCGAAATGGCAAGCCTCCGGTGTTTGTAGCGGGGGAAGCAGAGGTCTCGGGCTTCCTCCGCTCAAACACTATAAGCAGGCCGGAGTGCTTCCATCGGATTCTGTGCAGCCAATCTGCTGCGAAACCTCCAGACGAACTCGCCCAAGGTCGACGGGTCCGACCGAAAGGGGCACCCGCGCATTTGAGACCAACGAACACCGTGTCCCCACAAGAGAGGGGTGGAGTTTTCGGTAATGTCGAGAATTTGTTTTCTACCTTGCTTTACAAATCAGGAGTGATATACTTCGGTGCTGTGAGGGGTAGTAAAGAAGACGGATGCGAACCCCAAGACTCCAGTGAGTTCTCCTTCTCGTCCAACTGCGGATCGTGTAGCAGCAGCCTCCTGAAGGTTCCCTGTTTTGCGAGTGCGGTTGTTTCTTACCCTCTAGTGAGTTTGGCAGACGGCGTTGCCTGCGGGTACGGGGCGCAGGGGTGTCGGAGGCCTTCGTTTCAGGTTCTGTTTTTTGTGAGGAGTGGCAGATATGCCGCAGGGTACAATCAGGAAACTGGTTGCAGACAAGGGGTTTGGGTTCATTCAGGGGGAGAAGGGCGACCTGTTCTTCCATCACTCGGTCGTCCAAGGCGCGAGGATTGAGGAGTTGCGAGTCGGCCAAACCGTGGAGTACGAAGAAGGCCACGGCCCCAAGGGCCCGCGGGCAGAGAATGTCCGCATTGTCTAAGGGATAGCCGGCTAATCCCGACTACACCAAAGGCCTCCGAGATTCCTATCCCGGAGGCCTGTTTTTTGCGCCCTCTTAACGGGGAGTTTTTTGTTGACATCACTCGCCTCTGCCAATACGCTCCCGAACCCTGGGTGCACCATGTCACGAGTAACTCGACGAGGCTTTCTTGCCTGCACGTTGGGCGCCGCGATGGCGCCGCTACAAACACTCGGCAATGAGCGCCGGCCGCCGCGAGTGCTGCTCCGTTCATCGTGGCAGACCGTGAATATCGGCGACATCGCCCACACACCGGGCGTCCTGCGGCTTCTGGAGGATTGGCTTCCCGAGGCGGAGGTGCGCCTGTGGCCGAACAAGCTCAGCGACGATGTGGAACGCATGCTGCGGCGCCGGTTCCCGAAGCTGATTATCTTGCCGCACGACCACGCTGAAATCGAGAAGGCCATCGCCCAGTGCGACTTCTTGCTCCATGGGTCGGGACCTTCGCTGGTCGCGCGGCGCGAGTTGGCCCGATGGCGGCAGCAAACCACGAAGCCCTACGGCATCTATGGCATCACACTCACGAAGTTCGACAAAGACATCGTCGACCTGGTGAGTGGTGCACAGTTCGCCTTCTTCCGCGACTCCGTCTCACTTGGGCTGGCCAAGGAGAACGGGATTACTTGCCCGATCATGGAATTTGGCCCCGACGGCGCGTTCGCGACCGACGTGCGCAATGACGAGGCGGCGACCGCCTTTCTCCGCGCCCACGGGCTGGAGGAAGGCAAGTTCTTGTGTGTCATTCCTCGACTGCGATACACGCCCTATTGGCGGATCCACAATCGGCCCATGACGGAGAGGGACCGTGAGAAGCACGCGCGGAGTGAATCGATGAAAGAGCACGACCACGCGCCGTTGCGCGAGGCCATTGCGGCCGTCACTCGCCGGACGCCGATGAAGGTGCTCGTTTGCCCGGAAGACCAAAGCCAGATAGAAATCGGCAAAGCGCTCCTGGTGGACCCGTTGCCCGACGACGTGAAGTGCAAGGTTGTTTGGCGCGACCACTACTGGCTTCCGGACGAGGCCCTGAGCACATACGTCCGATCAGCCGGCCTGTTTGGCCTGGAGATGCATTCTCCGATCATGTGCATCGGCAACGGCGTGCCCGCGCTCGTGGGCCGCTTCGAAGAGCAGACGAGCAAGGGGTTCATGTGGCGCGACATTGGGCTCGGCGACTGGCTCTTCGATATGGACATCCCGGACGACGTAGCGCGGCTGGTCCCAACCGTGCTCAGCCTGGCCCAAGACCCCGTCGCCGCCCGAGCAAAAGCAGCGAAGGGACTCGAGTTCGTCAAGCAACGACAGGCGGCCACCATGAAGACTCTGCGCCGCAGCCTGCACGCTGACTAGTGCGTGCCGCACTTAACCGTCGCGTTCTCTGAGGCGGGTGGGAGTCTTTTTGCCTCCAGCCACACCTAGGCTGATTGGGCGACGAGGATGGTATCGGCGCAACGGTCGGCGCCGTGCGGCCAGTCATCATCGCAGCCGGGCGCGAAGATCTGCGGCGCGGTCGAAGGCCTCTTCGCGGCTGACGCCCGCCTCGGCGTACATTGCGAAGATGTTGTCGATAGGCGTCTCGGGCGGGATCGTGTGGCTCGCGGCCAGGATGTAGCCGCCACCATCGGCGGTCATGCCGTCGATCAGTCGGCGAGTTGCACGGCGCACCTCGTCCACCGTGCCGTGCGGAAGCAGATCCTGAGGATCGACTCCGCCCATGAACGTCAGTTGCCCGCCGAACTCCTTCTTCAGTTCCAACGGGTCCATCCCAGGGCAGTTGCATTGCACCGGGTTCAACACATCGAGGCCGATTTCGACCAGATCGGCGATGATCGGCCGAATGGCTCCGCAGGAATGATAGGCAACCGGCAGTCCGTGCTTCTTGCCCACCTCAAACGCCCGGGCCAGGTGCGGTTTGACCAACCGGCGCCACGTTTCCGGGCTCATCATCAGGCTGCGTTGGCTGGCAACGTCGTCGCCGGTCCAGAGCCAGTCCAGCGGAAACCGCTCACAAGCGGCTTCGGACAGACGGACGGCGAAATCGCCACACCGGCCCAGCATCGTGAAAGCCAACTCGGCGTCGGCCGCCATATCGACCATCGCCTGCTCCATTCCGCGCAGACGCCAGTACATCTCGAACACATTCGGCGAGACGTCGCAGCCGATGAAGTACTCGTCGGCCAACGCCACGATCGGTTCCATGCGTGCCAGCAGGAAGTCCATCTGCTCGTCAGGAAAGCGATACGCCAGCAACTCCTCGGACGTAGCCGAAGCGAGCGGGAAGTGCGCGATTTGGTTGTACGGCCCCTCTTTGACCCAACGGATTCCCCAGGAGTCGACGTGCCCCTGGCCGTCCTGTTCGTGCACGATGCCTTCCATCGCATAGTTGTTGTTCACCCAGGTCATCTTCACGTCGTTACCCAAGACGGTGTCGACACAGGACGGCGGCACCTCGAACAACTCGCCAAGCAACCTGGACGTACCAGGATGAAACCACATGAAGATGGGGATCCGGTCGACCGGCCGACGCTGCAATGCGGCGTACACTCGTTCGCGGGGTTTCATGACAGCCTGGTTCGCTTTGCGTGAGGATCTCAAATGCCCGCCGCCGAAGCGCGGGCCCGATGCTTTCCGTGCACAAACGCGCATGGTATCCTACAGTCTGACCGCTGGCGGCACAACTCGCTCCACAGTGTGCGCTGCGTGGTGGTCCAAGCCCTCAACGCGGCCAGGCTGAAACGCAGCCTCACCCCAGCCCAACGCCCTCGAAAACACACCCGACGGCTGCACTCCCACCCCAAACGCCACCCAACTCGGCAACGCTTGCCAGGAGGACGAAAGTGACGCAACGATTCATTCTGCAGGGGCTGTTGTTCCTTCTGGTCGGACTGCCTGCCACCGCGTTCGTCGAAGGGGCCGAGCCATGGCCGACGGCATGGACGGATCACTGGAAACAACCGCTCGACGAGGACCGCCCTCTGCAGATCATCCACGGGGTCGGCCCGAACCAGGCTACCGTTGACGGCATGCAGCGTTATCGCGACGCCGGCCTGGGCGGGGTCGTGTGCAATGTCTCTTTCGACCATTACCTCCGGTCGGACGACCACTGGCGATCGTTCGTCTCGGGGGTCGATGCCTGCAAACAGCTGGGGTTGCGAGTTTGGATCTACGACGAAGAAGGCTATCCCAGCGGCAGCGCAGGCGGGCTGGTCCTCGAAGGTCATCCCGAGTACGAGGCCATGGCGCTCGCTTACGATCCAACGCAAAACGATCCGTTCATCGTGCGCCCGTCCTACGAGTTCACTCACGCCGCCAGCAACTATGCAGCCTTGCGGCGCTATCCAAACCTCATCGACGATCGCGCCACACGGCGATTCCTGGAAGTGACCCACGACCGCTACTGGCAGCATGCCGGCGAGTATTTTGGCCAGCCCATCGTTGCAACCTTCACCGACGAGCCATCGCTCATGGCTGTGAACATCGGACAGATTCCACAGGACGTCCAGAAACGCGTGCGAGTTGTGGACCCGTTGGATGCCAACGTCACATCGCTCCCCAGCGTGCCGTGGTGCTACGATATGGAGGACCGCTATCGCGAGCGTTACCATCAAGACCTCATGGCGCAGCGGCGGAGTCTTTTCGTCGGCGATAGCGACGAAGACCGCGCCGTGCGGCGGCAGTTCTGGGGATTGGTCGCCGATCTGATCAGCCAGCGCTACTTCGGAGCCATTCAGCAGTGGTGCCACGCGCATAAGGTGGCCGCGTCGGGACATTCCCTTTACGAAGAGAGCATCCTGCACCACGTGCCGCTCGAAGGCAGCGCCATCCAGGCACTTTCGCGGATGGATATCCCCGGGCTCGACCTGCTCACGTCGGATCCCGCCGCCGTGATTTACTCCGGCTGGCTCACGGCCGGGTTGCCCGCCTCGGCGGCCGTGCTCACCGGTGGGCGGCGAGTGATGACCGAGGTGAGCGACTTCCAACAGAAGATGAGCAAGCAAGGACCGGCCGACCTCGTCAGGATGCAGGCAACCGCCGCATGGCAAGCTGCCCTGGGAGTGACCGAGTTCACGCTCTACTACCACATTGGCGACCGCCCGGTCGAGGCCTCGCGTGCCTACGGCGATTATGTGGGCCGTCTGAACGCAATCCTTCGCCCGGCCAAAATGGATCAGGCCGTATTGCTCTACTATCCGATTTGGGACTTGTGGGCTGAGTACCGCCCAATGGCCGAGCGCCTGTCGGTCGCCGGGCAGTCGCAGCGCGCGAAGCAGATAATCGACTCGTTCAATCAGCTTGGCCAGCGGCTCCAGCGATCGCAGGTGCCCTTCGTCATCATCGATCACAAGTTCCTGGCTTCCGCCGCCGTCGAGCCGAACGGAAAACTCAAGATTCAGGATCACCTGTTCTCTTCATTGGTGATTCCGGAAAGCGCCGAGTTGCCCCCCGAGGCCGCCGCCGTGGTCGACAAGTTCCGCAAAGCCGGAGGCAAAGTACTGGTCGATGCGCCTGACGCCGCCAGCCGGTCGAAGGAGAAACTGATCGAGGCGCTCAAGCCGCAATACCGGATCGCACCGGCGGCCGACGAAATCGTTCTGGGGCAGTTCAGCCGCGATGGGCGGCGCATCCTCCTCCTGGTGAACGTGGCAGAAAAGGACTATCAGGGCCAACTGCTCGGCGGCAAAGGCCCCTGGCAACTTGCAGATCCGGCCACCGGCGTCGTAACGACCGTCGAACCAGGCCCTGGCGGCGAAATCAGCCTCCAGCTCAAAGGCCGCCAAGCCCAACTGCTCGTCCAGTGACAAGTAGCGGCTCGCCCCCCTTCCCTCGCCCGCTTGCGGGAAAGGGGCTGGGGGTGAGGGCACGCAGCCCTTCGTGACGCGCTGGGCCTTACCGCCGAGTCGGGCCTACTCGACGACCTTCAATTGCCCATCAAGCCGAACGGTCTGCCCCGGCTGCGTCTTCAACTCGACCGTCTTCTCCTTGTAGCACACCGTGCAGGAACCGCCCTTGCGAGACTTGATCGCCGCACGCGAGAGCGAGCCGTCGGCCCACTGCATGTCAACCTCGAACGCCCCGCGAGCGCCGAGGCCCGAAACACGGCCGTTGGCCCACGCCTTAGGCAGGGCCGGAAGCAGCTCGAGGCGGCCCGTGTGCGACTGCAGGAGCATCTCGGCAACCCCAGCCGACCCCGCCAGATTCCCGTCGATTTGGAACGTCCGGCCAGGCCAAAGGCCATCCATCAGGTTCGGAAACGCGTTCCGATGGATCAGCCGATGAAAGTAAGAGTGGGCTTTCTCGGCATCGTGAAGCCGCGCATAGATCGAGACCTTCCACGCACTGCTCCAGCCCACGTCGCCGCCGAAACCGCGTCGCTCGAGCGTCTTTCGAACGGCCTCCAGCAGGTCCACATCCTTGGCCGTGATCAGCGAAAACGGGTGAAGACCGACCAGATGCGAAAGGTGCCGGTGCTGCGGCTCCTTTTCCACGTAGTCTTCGATCCACTCCTGGATAGTGCCATTGCTGCCGACCTTCACCGGCGGAAACTTCACCATGGCCGCTTCGAGTCGTTCGCGAAGGGCCGCGTCTTTTTCAAGCACCCTGGACGCCTCGATCACGGCCTGAAACACGGCTCGAGCGATGCTCATGTGATAGGTCGATCCGCGAGTAATGCGAACCGCTTTGCCCGTCTTCGGGTCGGCATACGTGTTCTCCGGCGAAGTCGAAGGAACAATTACCAGCAAGCCGTCGTGATCTTCCACAAGAAAGTCGAGGATGAACTGGGCGGCGCCCTTCAGAACCGGATAGGCCTGCTGCTCCAGAAATGCCCGGTCGCGGGTGAATTCGTAGTGCCGCCAAAGCGCCATCGACATCCACGCCCCGGCGAGCGGATCGAGGACGCCGTTTTGAAACTGTGATTCCTTGCTCGATGCCGAGGGCGTGGTCCGGCCGAATGGATTTGTCGCCAGAAACGTCAGCCAGCCTCCGATGCCGTAGAGCCGCTGCGCGGTCACCGAGCCCTTCCGGGCCAATCGCGTCATCCATTGCACGAGAGGATCGACCGTTTCCCCAAGGTTGCACACATCCGCCGGCCAGTAGTTCATCTGCAGGTTGATGTTCAGATGGTAGTCCGATTCCCACGGTGCCCACATCTTGTCATTCCAAATCCCCTGCAAGTTGGCAGGCAACCGGCCCGGATGCCGTGAGCTCGACATCAGCAGGTACCGCCCGTACTGGAAGTACAGCGCGGCCAGCCCGGGATCGTCCGGGGAATCCTTGCCGGCGGCCAGCCTGGCGTCGGTCGGCTTCGCCGCGTCCTTCGACGGGCCCAGATCGAGCGACACGCGGTTCATCAACGCGCCGTGCTCGGCAACATGATCCTTGAGCAGATCAGGCCAGGCCTTCCCCGCTGCCTTCTTGAGAATCTGATCCGATCGCTCGGCCGGGTCGATCGAGCGATCGAAGTTCATCTTGTCCAGGTTGTAGTCGGTGGCGGCCGTGAGCAAAATGACCGCCTCGTCGGCCCCGTCGATAACGAGACTCTGGTCGTCGCCCGAGACTGTCCCGCCGCGCGTCCGCACGAGCAGTCGCGCCGCGAACTTCATGTGCTTGCCGCCGGGGCCCGACCCGCCCGGGTTGTCGTCGTAGCTCTTCGGAGCCTCGATGTCGACGATCTGGCCGTCCAGCAGAAGCCGGTCTTGACCGGCAGCCTTCACGACGGCGTCCTTCGACCGGATCATGCGGATCTGCGCTTTCAGCCGCCCCGGTGTGTCGGCCGACAACCGCATGGCCAACACATCGTCGACTGCCGAAATGAAGATCTCGCGCGTAAACCGCACACCGCCGGCCCGATAGCTCACCCGCACCACACCGCGTTCCAGGTCCAGTTCCCGCCGATAATCGTCCACTTTGCCCGCGTGTTCCGGCACGATCCGCAGATCGCCCAGCGGCTGATAGGACCGGAACGACGTCGGCGACATCGTGAGCGTCTTCAGGCCCAGCTCGCGGGCTTCGCCGATCTTGCCGTCGAGCACCAGTTGCTGGACCTTGTGCAGATTCTCCGCGAAATGGTCGGGGTAGACGTCCGTAGGCTCGCCCGCCCAGAGGCTTTCCTCGTTCAGTTGCAGCCGTTCTTCATCGGCCCCGCCGTAGACCATCGCCCCGAGCCGGCCGTTGCCCAGCGGCAACGCTTCCTCCCATTTCCCGGCCGGCTGACCGTACCAGAGCTTCATGTCGGGCTGGGCGGCAATCGACGGCAACGCCCCGGCAATGAGCAACAGACATGCCAGCAGGGAGTGTCGGCGCAAAGACAACATGACGGGATCTCCAAGTGCCAGGCGAGCGGGTCGGCAACAACGTTCGACACCATTCTAAACTGGGCGTTGGGCCACTTCAAATTTAGCTGGCAAAACCGCCGGCCAACGCGCGCACGGGCCTCCCCAGCGAGATGCCCCGCCCAGAGATCCCGCTTTCGTCGGTCACCGCTCCTCGATCAATGCCCACCCGACGTGCTCACGGTGCCCAGCGAGTCGGAGTGGCTGAACTTCGGCCAGCAGAAGCCATAGAACGCGACGAACGCAAAGCACGCCATGGGGACGATGAAGCCGCGAGACATATCGTATTGGTCCGCTACATAGCCCATCAGCTTCGGCAACACGGCTCCGCCCATGATCGCCATGACGATGAAGGCCGCGGCCTTCTTGGCTCGGGCGCCGAGTCCGAAGATGCCCAGAGCGAAGATGGTCGGAAACATGATCGACATGAAGAAGAAGCTCAGGAACACACAAACGACCGACAGCCATGTCCACTTGGCGAAGATGAGCAGACACATGGCCACGTTCAGCAGGCCGTAAAGGCCCAGCACCTTGTGTGCGCTGATCTTTCTGAGCATCATCGCACCGGTGAATCGCCCGATCAGGAAGCAGATGAACCCGACCGACAGCAGGAAAGCCGCGCCCTGCTCGCTGATGCAGAGAATGTTGTGCTGATAACCGAGCAGTTCGGGATAGGCATCTTGCAGCAGCAGCCGGTTGAGCATCGGGGCATTGACCCTTTCGAGCTTGCCCGCCATCGCCGCCCGCTCTTTGGCAGCCGCAAGCTTCTCTTCCTTGGTCATGTTCGCTTCGGCTGCTTTGATCTTCTCCGCTTCCGCGTCTTCGTCGAGCTTCTTGGCCAACAGCTCCTTCGTCTTCGCCGACAGCGCGATCCCCTTGAAGTTCTCCGGATTGTAAAACGCGATGCCGCCTTTCGCCTTTCGTGGGTCCTGCCGGACAATCAGGTTGAGCTCCTGCACGAGAATCGATCGCAGCGTTCGCGATTCACCTCCTTCGTACGCGCCCAGTTCCTTGACTGCTGTGTCTGAAAAACTCCTTTTCAGGTAAGCCGAAACCGGATCCAGCTTGGGCGCGCCCTGGTTAGCCGACGTCTGGGCGTCTTTCGCTTCCTCGGCCGGCGCGCCGGCGCCGTTGATGCGATCGGCCAACTTCTCCATGTCCTTGATGTCGCCGGCTGCAAAGGAGGTGTTCACTTCGAACCAGTCCTTCGCCTTCTTCAGGTAGGAGCCCTTGATCCAGCTAATATCGCCTCGCTCCATGCCCTCCTCGATTTCGGCTCTGGTCTGTTCGACCTGCAACGCCTTCGGCAGCTGCGGCACTTCGGCCGTCATGTAGTTGATGAAGAAGCTGAAAATACCCGCCTGGGCCGCAACGTAGAGGAACTGTGCAAGCACCGCTCCCGAAAAATGCGGGTGCGACCAGATACTGTGATGCGTCACCTTCCTTGTCGTGGGCACAAGTGCAACGGCCGACACTGCAATCAACACGACGGCCAGTTCGCAAATCGCAATGAGGAGCGAATTGTCGGGAGTCACCTTCACTCCCAATGGACCCGCAACGAGCGAGGCCACGCCCATCAGCAAACCGCCAATGTTGAAGATCGACAGCAACAGCCAAAGGAAGATGCCGGAAATGCAGATCAGAACGGCCACGTTCAGCAGCAAGAACAGATAGATCAGCTTGTGACTCAATTGGCGATCGATCGCCACCGTCGCGGAGCTGGCTTCGTCCTTCTCATCGATATGGTAATCGTCCTTGGTCTTGACATCCGGGATGTAGGCGAAGTAGAACACCGTCGCAAGCACGAGCACAATCCCCGCGACGGTCACGTAGGGAATGTAGATCATCTCGCTGCCGATGCTATGGCCGGACGCATCTTTGGCGTAGAAGAACAAGCCGCCGATGATCGGCCCCATGATCCAGCCCACGCCATTGCACGACTGCGCTAGATTGATGCGAGCCGCCGAATACTCCCGCGGACCGAGCACGGTCGTGTACGGGTTGGCCACCGTCTCCAGGAAGGTCAAACCGCCTGCAATCGCGAGAACACCCAGCAAGTATCCAAAGAAGGCGATCGTCGCCGGCTTGATGAACGATGGCGATTCGGCCGCCTCAGGCGGCGCCGCTTCGTTCGACGCTGCGGCTGGATCCTGCACTCCCGGCTGAGGCGCCGCCGACACGACCGTCTTCGACACGGCCCAACTGTTGATCATCGTTGCCGGCACGAACCAGAATCCGCCGAGGGCAACCATCAGCAACCCGGCAATGATGCCCCCCTTGTAGCCAAGCTTGCTCGCCAGCCAGCCGGCCGGGATCGCCATGAGGAAGTATCCCAGGTAATGGGCAAACTGCACCCAGGCCGATTGCGACTTCGTCAGCCCCAACTCGTCCTGAAAGTGCTTGTCCATCACGTCGATCATTCCGTTGCACACGCCCCACAACAGAAACAATGAACTGACCAGAATGAACGTGAAGAGAAGATTCTTCCCGTCCTCGGTCGTAAACATGCTCTTCTTCTCGGTCTTCATAGTGTGGCCGTGGCTCTCAGGGAATCGACGTGAGGATGGGCTTCAACGCACGCCCCATCTCGTACTCAAAAACAGCAACAGAACGCAAAACGCCCCTCCCCCGGTTTCTGTACGAGAGGCGGGAGAGCGAAGCGATACTCGAGCCCTTTGACTACAGAGCTGCCGGCCGCGAAACCCCGCCAGCGAAGAAGGCAGTCTGCTCGTTACAGGCTCGCATCACGCATAGTTCCAACGCCCGCACTGCCAATCACCGGCTCCACAGCCTGTCTGGAGCCGGTCGGGATGCAAAGTGGCTCATCGGCGCGAAACCGCCACCCTTGGCGCCGCCAGCGTCAATAATGTTCTAACAGGCGACCAATCGTGCGGTCAATAACCTGGGAACCGCACGGACCGGAGAGCCGACGCGGAATCACGGGTGGTGTAGAGTCGTCGCCGGTCTGTCTTGTCGCCGTTCCAGGCAACGCAATCCGAGCACTCGCATCGTGCGGAAGCGTACCGACGACACCCAGCGCCGCCTTCCAGAGCGTCGTCGGCACGGCACGCGCATGTCTACCGCACGGAGCCTATCGCCGATCCAACCACTCTTCAAACAGCCGCGCCCTTGCTGTGCCCATTCGCGGAATCCCGGTTCACTCGGGCAGGCAGCAAGACTCGCCGCAGAAGCAGAGGGTCGCACCCCCCCTGAGAGCTATCCACGACCGGTGAGCCATACCCGGCAGCCCGCCGACCGAACCGCCACCAACGCTTGCTACACACCGAGCGCCTCGCCCGAGCACCACGCGTCCAATCCGGACCGCACCTCTCAGCGATCCTCGATCGGCACAAAGTCGGTCTTCGCCGTGCCCGTGTAGATCTGGCGAGGACGCGAAATGCGGCTCGTCGGGTCTTCGTGCTGCTCCTTCCATTGGGCGATCCACCCCGGCAGACGCCCGATCGCGAAACAGACGGTGAACATGTTCGTTGGAATGCCGATGGCGCGGAGCAGAATGCCGCTGTAGAAGTCGACATTCGGATACAGCCGGCGATCGACGAAATACGGATCCTCTAGCGCAACTTCTTCCAGCTTCCGGGCGATATCCAGTAGCGGGTCGCGCCGCTTGCTGTTGACCAGCACCCGATCGCAGGCCGCCTTGAGGATTCTCGCGCGCGGATCGTAGTTCTTGTACACCCGGTGGCCGAATCCGTAGAGGCGGAACGGGTCCGTTTTGTCCTTGGCCGCTTCCAGGCAGTCCTCGGGCGACACACCGCCCGTATGGATGCGCTCCAGCATTTCGACGACCTCCACATTCGCGCCTCCGTGAAGGCGTCCCCAAAGGGCGCTCACGCCGGCGGCACACGACGCAAAGAGGTTCGCCCGGGCCGAGCCGACCGTGCGGACTGTCGACGTGCTGCAGTTCTGCTCGTGGTCCGCGTGCAGAATGAACATCAGGTTCAGCGCGTCCTCGACCTCCGGCGTAACGATGTACTGCCGATACGGAATGGAGAACATCATGTGCAGAAAGTTGGCACAATAACGCAGGTTCGGGTCCGGATAGATGAAAGGCAGGCCCTGCGAACGCCGGTACGAAAACGCGGCGATCGTGCGCACCTTGCTGATAAGCCGCGCGGCAGCCGCCACGAGCGACTCATCGTCGGCCAACGACAGGAATTGAGTGTGGAAGCACGCAAGGTTGCTCAGCGTGGCCGACAGGATCGCCATCGGTGGCGCGTCGACCGGAAGGTGCTGGAACTGGTGTTTCACCCCCTCGTGAAGCAACTCGTTCTCTGTTAGCTGCTGGCTGAACTGGTCGAGTTCATCTTTCTTCGGAAGGCGGCCGAAGATGAGCAGCCAGGCGACTTCGACGAAGTTCGGCTTCTCGGCGAACTGCTCGATCGGAATCCCGCGGTAGCGCAGAATTCCCTTCTCGCCATCGATGAACGTGATGTCGCTCTTGCACGACGCTGTGTTGCTCAACGATGGGTCGAACGTCACCAGCCCGCTCTGCTCCCGCAACGCGGTGATGTCGATGCCTTTCTCGCCCTCTGTCCCCACCACAATGGGCAGTTCGTATTTCTTGCCGTCAACAATGAGGACCGCTTTGTCCGCCATAAAAGCCTCCCAACTTAAGCCCCTGAAGAACACCTGATCCTAATCCAAGCGGCCAGCGAATCATAGGGAGGGGGTACGTTCGTGGGTCCGGCTCGACCGTGGGGTGGCACCAAGTGGCCGCCAGGTTGCTCCCATCCTTTCCAAACCAACCACCTGCCGGTAGCGTTGACCTCGGTTTGACGGGTCATTTCCACGTCCTCCGGCGGATGCAGCCCGCCGGCGCTCCGCCCACACATCGCGGCTTGTTTTCCCTGCGGACGTGGGGGATAATCGAGCGGACTCGGGGACCAAGGGCGACTCGGCAACATCTCCCCAGTTCCAAGAACGTCTGACACAACTCCGCTGACCGACTTGCGGGAGAGGGGTCGGGGGTGAGGGCGTGTCGCGTTCTGCCGAGCCCGCTTTGAACATCGCAACGAGAACCGGTTCGAGGAACAACACGGTCATGGAATTTGCGCTGAAGCCGATCGACATTGCCTTGATTGTCCTCTATCTGGTGGGAGTGGTCGCGTTGGGGCTGTGGTACAGCCGTGGCATCCGCACGAGCAAGGATTACTTCCTGGCCGGGAAGTCGCTGCCCTGGTGGGCGGTCGGCATGTCGTTGGTCGTCTCCGACATCGGCGCCAAGGACATGGTGGGCCTAGCGACTGACGGATATCGCTACGGCGTGGTGATGATGAATTTCGACTTCCTGGGCTGCGCGTTGCCGGTGCTCATCGCCGCATTTCTCTTCATGCCGTTCTTCTGGATGGCCGGCGTATACACCATCCCCGAGTACCTGGGACGCCGCTACAGCCAGCCGGTGCGGACGTCGTTTGCGGTGATCTGGTCGGTGTTCATGATGGGGACCTTGGGAACGGTCCTCGTTAGCGCGGCGGCCATGTTCCACGGTCTGTTGGGCTGGAACTTCTGGTTCTCGGTCGGTGTCACAGCCGTGGCCGTCGGCCTCTACACGGCCAGCGGCGGCCTGAAAGCGGTTGTCGTCACCGATGCCCTATCCTGCGTTGTTTTGATTCTCGGTGCCGGCCTGATCTGCTACGAAGGCCTCGTACAGGTAGGCGGATTCAGCGGCCTGCAGGACAAGCTTGCCGGCCTGGAGTGGACCAAACACCATTTCGATATGGTATTGCCCGCCGATCACCCGGAGTTTCCCTGGCCGGCGGTGTTGCTGGGGCTTGGTTTCGTCATGGGCCCGGCCTACTGGATCGGCAACCAGGCGATCGTCCAGCGCACGCTGGGGTCGAAGAGCCAGAACCAGGCCCGCGCCTCGTACATCTTCTGCGCACTGATCAAGCTGTTCTTTCCTGTCCTGCTGGTGTTGCCGGGAGTGCTCGCCGTGGCACTGTTCCACGACGAACTCGGCACGCCCGGCGAAGGCTGGAAGGCCGGCAGCCAGGTCTTGCCGATGCTGGTGACGCGCCTTCTGCACCCGGGCATACTCGGGATCGTCATGGGCGCCTTCCTGGCCGGGATTCTCTCGAACCTCGACTCATACATCAACTCGGCCAGCACCATGCTCGTCACGGACCTCTACAAGCCCTTCGTGCCCACGGCGACCGACGAGCAATGCCTGCGCATCGGCCGCTGGCTCGTGGTCATCCTGTTGGCGATTGGGGCGGTAGCCAGCTTCGCCGTGCGGAACTACTTCGACTCTGTGTTCGAAGCCTTTCAAGTTTTCATGACGGTCTTCCAAGGGCCGCTTCTGGCGCTGCTGTTGCTGGGGATGCTTACGCGGCGTGCCACGGCGGCCGGCGGAATGGCGGGCATGATCCTCGGCGTCGGCAGTGCCATCGCGATGCACGTTGGCCGCTTCATCGGCCCGGACTACACGATCCCCTATCTCTGGGTCGCCTGGTGGTCCTTCGTGGTTGCGATCACCGCGACGGTCGTGGTCAGCCTGGTCACGCGCCCATACACCGAAGAACGACTACGGGGACTGGTCTGCTGGATCCCAATTGAGGAGGAAGCCACGGCATGAGCACCGCGTGTCTCGCAATTTGCAGTGTCGCACCGTTGCTGGTCGTCGAGATGGGCAACGTGTTTTGGGGCAAAGTGGCCATTGTCAGCGTGTTCGCGCTGGTCACCGTCTGGCTCATCGTGATGCCGGATCGCTTCATCGGCCAGGACAAAGTGAAGCCGCCCTTCTGGAAGAACACGCGTTACTGGGCGATTTTCGTTGCGTTGGCCGAGATCTGCATCTACATTCGATTTGGCTGATCCGACTTGGGCTATGGGAGGAGCCTGCGGCCGTTGTGCAGGCCTGCTTTGCCAAGGGGTATCGAACGGCAACCGGGATGACTTGCGACCATTGGCTGCGCCGGCATCAATAAGACCCGACAACCGAGGAGACCATGATGAAACCAACCATGAACCGCCGACAGATGCTTGCTGGAACCGGGGCTGGGGTGGCGTGGGCCATGTTCGGCACCGTGGGCCGCGCATCGACGGCGCCGAAGGCCGAAATCCTGGAAACCAAGGTCATCAGCTTCGAGCCCGAAAAGTATCACGGCTGGCCGACCATTGCGCGCCGCAAGAATGGACAGTTGCTGGCCGTCTGTTCCGGAGGGCGCGAGGAGCATGTGTGTCCCTTCGGCCGCGTCGAGTTCATGCGTTCGAGCGATGGCGGCAAGACCTGGGGTTGGCCGTGCGTGGTGATGGATTGCGAAATCGACGATCGCGACGCCGGCGTCCTCGAAACCGACAAGGGAACGCTGCTCGTCACCTCGTTCACCTCCTTGGCATACGTACCTCACCTGGAGAAAGCCGAAAAGGCAGCCGCGTCGGGCAAGGCCACGTGGCCCGAGGACCGCCTACGTCGCTGGCAGGCCGCCCACAACCGGCTCACCCAGGCACAGCGAGAAGCCATGTTGGGCTCTTGGATGATCCGCTCGACCGACGGAGGTTTGACCTGGTCCGGCCGCTACGACTCGCAGGTGAACAGCCCCCACGGGCCGATCCAACTCTCGGAAGGGCGCTTGCTCTATCCTGGAAAGACGCTCTGGAAGGGAAATCGAGTCGGTGCGTGCGAATCGACCGACGACGGGCAGACTTGGCGGTGGCTGGGGGAGATACCGGCTCGCGACGGCGACTCCGCGGAACTCTACCACGAGCTTCACGGCGTCGAAGCGGCCGACGGGCGGATCGTCATCCAGATCCGCAATCACAATAAGCAGAGCCCTGGAGAGACGCTGCAAACAGAATCGACCGACGGCGGCAAGACGTGGTCGAAGCCCAGATCGATCGGCGTGTGGGGGCGTCCCTCCCACTTGCTGCGGCTCAACGACAAGCGGCTTCTGATGACTTACGGCTACCGGCGGACGCCGTACGGGAACCAGGCCCGCGTGAGTGCCGACCACGGCAAGACTTGGTCGGAACCGATTACCGTGTCGGGCGACGGCTTTTCAGCCGACTTGGGCTATCCGTCGACGGTCCAATTAGACGACGGCACCCTGGTGAGCCTCTGGTACGAGCGGCCGAAGGACTCGCCCCACGCGGTGCTTCGCCAAGCCAAGTGGAAACTCAACGACTGACCGTGTCGTTGCGTATCCGACGAATCGGCCGCTGCGCAAACAGCAACCACGGTCCTCCTCGCCATCTGCCGTCAGGGGCGGGAAAGGGGGCAGTCCCTGTTCCCCGGGGCGAATATCGCGACGCCCTCCCTCGCGACGTCTCGCTCCTTAGAGAACCGTGGCGGGCAACGGTACGTCGACCCAGGTGGTCTGACGGGCTGCCTGTTCCCGCTGAATTCGCTGGTAGACTTCGCCCCGGTGGACGGGAACGTCCTTGGGGGCCTCGATCCCCAAACGGACGCGGTCGCCATGGATGGCCACCACCGTCACCACGATGTTGTCGCCGAGAACGATCGCCTCTTGGGTCTTGCGTGATAGAACGAGCATTCTTGGATCCCTCCTACTCGAAGTGTGATGGAACCTCCTTGGATCATGCGAAAATATAAAGGGTTACGAATTTTGACAAATCGGGGTGGCGCTGAAAACCGTCTAGGGGATTCCCCCTGGTCGATATCGACTTTCGACCCGTGGAGGCGGCTATCTGCCCTCAAACTGGCCACATTGGTGGATCTATCTGCCACCACCAAGAGCTAGGGAGCAGGGGTTCTTGGAGGTCGACATGGGGAAGTCGACGAAGACGATGCCGTCTTTCGTCGTGACGGCGACCGAATGGCCGTTGATTTCGCCGGTGAAGGGAGCGTGGGCCGGCTCGGCAGGGAATCGTACCCCGAGACGTTGGGCGGGACCCTGGTACGTGGCCGCAAGCCGGTTTGCCTGAAGGCGGTAGCTGAGCTTCCGATTCCGCCACGCCAGCGTCTGGCCGAACCCGCGTTTCCAGTAGTCGGACGGCACCGTAGGCGCCAAGACGATGGTCCCGTCGAGCCGCAGGTCGACGCCCAGCAGAAACCGCTGCGTGATGCGGATCAGGTTTGCGGGATACTCGCAGTACTTTTCGGCGCCCGCCGCCGAGCAGCCGCCATCTGCCCTCGGGTGATAGCGCTCGCGCCAGTAGTAGTCGTTTGCCTTCCCCACTCGGCTTACTGCAAGAAGTCCGGCCACTAGTCCCGCGCCGTCGCCCATGCGGGCCCGAGCCCAGGCTTCCGAGTACCACACGCGTCCCATCGCGGCCAAATCATGGCGGTCAGGATGTGTGAACTCCCACGCTTCGTACGTCTCCGGGCGCGTCGAGATGCCCGTGGGCATGCCGTCGTAGTGAAATCGCGCTTCGTCTCTGAGCTGCGGCCAAAGTGTCGCCTGTTGGTCGGGCGTGGCCATGCCGGTGGCGATGGCGGCCCAGTCGACGTCGGTCAGACCATGGCTGGCGATGAGGCCTCGCTGGGGATGGTCGTATTCGGCGAAATGGTCCCGAACCCAGAAACGCGTATCGAAGTGGTGCTGGATGCGGTCGGCGAGCTGTTCGAGCCGGCGCGCGGTGGCATCGTCGCTGACGACTCGGTTGAGTGCGGCTGCGCGGCGGAAGGCGTCGGCGGCGAAGCATTGTGAGACGCCGTCGAACTCGATGCGCGTCGGCCGTTCCAGATAGTAGCCGGCGCCACCGACCGCTCCTTCGGCGGTAGTCAGTGAGGCCAAGTACTCTGCGGCCCGATTGATCGAAGGGAGCTGATCGGCCAGCCAGCGGCGATCCTGCGTGTAGCGAAAGATCACGTCGGCATTCTGGATGTACGTAGGGCCGGCCAGCGCGGCCAGAGGATTGCCCGTGACCCAATGTCGATACAGCCCGCCGTTGGCGTCGACGGTCGACTTGGCCGTTGCCTGACCGATCTCCTTGCCCGCTGCCGCAGGGAGGATGGCCAGCGGCAACTGGCCATCTGCGCGTTGAAACGACCGAACGTATTCCCAGTTGGCCAGCACGACATCCACCTGGCCGAGCCACAACAAGGCATCGGTCATCTGGTGGCCGTCCAGCGATGGGTAGGTGTTGCCGTAGCCGAATCCCTGCCCATCGGCGCAGACGCACCAATAGCCGGGGAACACGCCAGGGTTGACCGCTGCCAGCACGTTCTTCGAAGCCGCCTGTTCATACGCGGCAACGAGTGCCCGATCGGGAAGATCCAAGTCGCGCACCGCCGCCTTCGTCGCAGCGGGTGATGCCGACGCAACCGTCAGTAGCAGCGCGCAGCACACGGAAGTACTTGGCCGAATGCGCCTCATGGGACAACCCTCCTGTTGCGATGGTCAAGAATCCGTCGGCCTCCATCGCCCAAACGACCGATAGGCAGTGGGGTTCATGCCGAACGATTGGCATCAGATCATTGTACCAAGGGCCCCCCAACGTTGCTCGGAACGAACGGCGGGGATAGAATGAATGTAGTAGAACTCCGGCGAGCGAATCGAGTTTCGAGGCCGTATCGTGAGTGTTTTGGGGCACCCAGGCCAATCGAGCCTGCGATCGCGATGATGAACTCGTTGAAAGGCTATGTGCTGGTAGCTTCGCCGCAGTTGCAGGATCCGAACTTCGTTCGTACCGTGGTCCTGATGCTGCATCACAGCGAGGAAGGGGCGTTCGGGGTGGTGCTCAATCGCCCGACGGAGAACAGCATCCGTTCGCTGTGGGAGAAGATCGGCGAAGGCGACTGCGAGAACGACGAGCGAGTCAACATGGGTGGCCCCGTGTCCGGACCGCTCATGGCGCTACATACCGACGCCTCCGCAGCCGAAATGGAGGTGATCCCCGGTCTCTTCTTCGCCGCCGAGCGAGAGAACATCAAGAAGCTGCTTCAGGCCAACCACGAGCAAGTGCGACTTTTCGTCGGCCACGCCGGCTGGGGCGAAGGCCAGTTGGAACGCGAATTGAAGCAAGGGGCCTGGCTGACTATCCCCGCCAACCTCGACTACGTCTTCTATCAACCGCAGAGCGATCTCTGGAAGAAGGTCGCCAAGTGCATCGGCGACGATCTGCTGACCGGCGCGCTGGGAATCAAACACGTTCCCCAAGACCCGTCAGCCAATTGAGCCCGACGTCCCGCACCAGCCGCGCGTCTCTCGAACACGCCTTCCCGCATGCCCTGCCTATGCGGAGCGGCCCTTCTACTGAATCAGACGGGCCTCGACACTCGCGATCTCGCGATTGGCAAACTCGTCGGTCAACAGCCAGTTCTGATACAGGCCTTCGACCTGTCGCAGATACCAGTCGACCGACCCCCTTGTCAGCGTGGGCTTCACGTCCTTCGGTCGATCCTCGTCACGAATCTCCGGACGAAGCCGGTCGGCCGGTTCCTTGTAGCCCGGATCGAATACCAGCACCGGCAGCGTTTCTGCCGGCAGCAGGTGTCGCCAGAGAAAGGCCTGCATCCGGTCTTCGGCCGGCACGGCGTCGTGGACGATTTCCCGATCCCCGACCTTGGCTGTACCCACAACGGTGACGTTGACCGGCTTTTCCATCGCCGTCAGACTGGTCTTCAACGGAAGGCTCACGACTTCCTTCCCGGCCGGCACCGTGGCACCGGGCGATTCGAGCCCCGCCGGCAAGTCCTTGAAGCTCAACGTGATCGGTCCGTCGAACCCATCCTTGCGCAGCGCAAAGACCGTCACCGCGGCCGAGCCCTTGCTGCGGATGCAGATCCTCGAAGGAATCAGCCGCAGCTCGAAATCGGGCTCCGGTCGGCTGATCCGAAGCCGGTAGGCATAGGCCTTCCCTGCATGACGCCTTGTGTCGGCGAGGTGAACGAGGTACTTTCCGTCGGCGGGCAGTTTCGCCATCACGTAGGAATCGGCGTGGTCGGTGTTCAGCCCCGATCCCGCGTCGTAATGATCGTCGTTCAACGCGATGATCTTGCCGTCCGGCCCCGTGATCTTCACGAACGAATCGAGCGGCGAACCAAGCCGGCGCGCAAACACTTCCGCCACGATCGTCTCGCCGGCCTTGCCTTCCACCTCGAACACGTCCCAGTCACCCGGCCGATCCGCCCGGCCGTTGACGATCATGGGAAGCGTTACCTTCTGTGCCTTCGCGGGCTCGTCATTCGGCTCCTGCTCCACGCACTCTGGGAGCGTATCGACGGCGAAGTGTACGTAATTCGAAACGATCTTTCCGTCCGTCGCCGCAATGCGGTAGTGGCCCGGTTTTGCGTCCTTCGGAGGCGGTGTCAGCGTCGACTTCCCCAGATTCCATCCGTCCACTTCGATCTTGACCGGCTCGCCCGCGCGGCCGCCCAATGGGAAAATGCTTGTCAGAAACGGTAGTTCGCTGACCGTAATGCGGTACACGAAGCTCTCGCGCCCGCGGAACAGCGCCTCGTTGATCGTCAACAAATACTCGCCGTCCTCAGGCACCTCATAATAGATCACGGGGTCGGGGTTGAAACGGAAGTCGTCGTCGTACGCGACCTCGTTGCCATCCGCGTCGTAGAGCTTGAGCACGGCCTGGAACCAACCGGGAACACCGTCGGCGACGTACGGAACCAGGTCGCGGGCTTTCGCCGAGATGACCAGGTGTTGCCCCTTGTTCGCCATGAAACGGTAGCGATTCACTTCGCCGGGACCGATCTGGCCGTTCATCGTGCATGGGACCGCGACCCGCACTTCTTCTTCTTCTTTCGGCCTATTCCGCTGCGACAAGTGTTCCTTGCCCAACACCGGCTGTTTGCAGGTCTTCATCGGCCTGCGGGCGACTTCCGGCACTTGGCCCACGTAGAACGGAAGCGCGTTGGAAATGCCCCGCTTTGTGATCACTCGGATCTCTCGCCGGCCCGGTTTCGCGCCCGGATCGATCGTCACCTCGGCAAAGACCAACTCGGTTTGCGAACGAACCGCCGGGTCGCGCTCGTCTTCTGCAAATATCCGCTCCAGCCGGTCGATCAGCTTCTCTTTCGCCAAGTCCTTCTCCGACTTCGGACCTTCGTCCTTCGCCTTCTTTTCCTTCGGGTCTGGGGCCTTCAGCTTCACCAGCTTCTCATTGCATTTGCTGCAGACCGTCGCGTCGGCCGGATTGGCCGTGCCGCATATCGGGCAGATCAGCGCAGGGACCGCGTCGGCGCTGGCGGCCGGGCCGATCGGCGCAGGGAACTCGAACCAGGTCATCTTGGCGACCATCGCGTCGCTGACCTTCGATTCCTTCTTCCTCAACTCGCCCAGTTGCTGCCTCAGCAACCCGAGTTCCTGGTTGTTCATTACGCGGTAGTAATCGACCAGACGAACGGAAACGCCCTCCCCAGTCACAATCACGTCGGAAACATCAGTGAGCCCCTGCCCACCCAGTCGAATCGGGAGAGTCGTGTCCTGCTGGCCGCCCGCCGGATAGACGTAACCGATGTATTGACTCTGCGCCGAAACGGAGGATTGAGCGGCCAAAAGCATGGCGAGCCCGAGAATGGCGAGTCGAACCTTCATCATCGTGCGCTCCCTTGGGGGACACAGGTTAGCAATTGCCGATGCGTCGATGGAAAGCGGTGACCGGAGTAGACGCCGACGCTCGGCGATCTTCCAATTCCTGGCCCCGCTTCACATAATTTCTTCCAAAAGTCCAGCCGACTTCATCCCTTCGTTCTCCGCGTCGAGCACATAGGCGTCCAGTCCCCATGGATGCGGCAGCTTCGCCCTGGCGTCAATGCCGGCCAGCAAGTAAAAGCTTCCCAGCAGGTCAGCCGGATAGACGGGCCTTTCCTTCACCTGTTCGCCCTTCTCATCCGACGAGCCGACGACGCGGCCGCCCTTGAATCCGCCCCCCGCGACCAGCACGGTGAACACATTACCATAGTGATGTCGCCCACCGTTCCATGGCGGCTCCCACGAGATCTTCGGTGTTCTGCCGAACTCGCCGGTGCACCACACGAGCGTGCTGTCCAGCAACTTTCGATCGTTCAGATCGGCCAACAGCGTCGCCAGGCCTTGGTCCAGCAAGGGGCACTGCCGCTTCATGGTGGGAAAGTGGTTCGAGTGTGTATCCCAGCCGCCGGGGAAGCTGATCGTGATGTACGGCACCCCGGCCTCGACCATCCGCCGCGCCGCCAGGCACTCCTGCCCGAACGTGTTCCGCCCGTAGCGATCCCTCAGTTCCGAGGGTTCGTTGTTAAGATTGAACACTTCGCGGCCCCGGCCCAGGATCAAACCGTACGCTTTCTGCTTGGCCGCCTCGGCGCTGGCCATCTCCGGCACATCGGCCAAGCCGTAGCCGAACAGGTTGATCTTGTCGACCAGTTCGCGGCGGGCTTTCTGGCGTCCATCGTCGACGCCTCGGTTGATGATTCCCTGCACCTCGAAACGGGCCGCGTTCGGATCGCCGCCCGTGGCGAACGGCTTGTACGCCGGGCCCAAGAAGCCCTCCTCCGAGAACCGGCCCGCCGCGGCGAGCATCACCACGTAAGGCGGGAGGAGTCCTTTGTATTGGTCCTTTTTGAAAAACGTGAATATCGCACCCACACTCGGATAGGCCAGTCGTCCGCCGGGCTGGTGACCCGTTTGCATCAGATAGGCCGCCGTCTCGTGGCCGTTGATGCCGTGCGTCATGCTTCGGATCAGGGAGTACTTGTCGGCCTCCTTGGCCAACTTCGGGAAGAGCGCGCCGAGTTGAATACCATCGACGTTTGTGGGGATGAACTTATCGAACTCACCCAAGTAGTCGTAGCCGGTGCCCGGCTTGGGGTCCCACGCGTCGTTGTGCGACATGCCGCCCCACAGGAAGATCTGGATGACCGACTTGATCTTGACGTTCTTGGCTTTCGCCTTGGTCTTGGCCGCTTCGTCTTTGGCGGCCTTCTCGTCTGCGGCCTTCTGCTCGGCCGTTTTCTGGGGTTCCGCTGCGAAGACGCGCGAGTTCAGGCCACTGGCCGCGAGCATGCCGGCTGCGCCCAGAGCGCCCCGCCGGATCGCCTCTCGCCGGGACACGTGCTCTCTCTTTTTTCGACTGTCACTGCTACTCATGATTTCCGCCCTCCTTCTGGCTCCCCTTTCGCGTTTCGTTCCAACAAACCGGCCCGTTCGCGTCAGCTCCTGCCGTCTCGGCGGCAATCAATGCCGCAGCAGAAACTCGGGGCTATTGATCAACGCCCAGGCAAGATCGATCCACACGTCGCGTCCTTTCGTTACTCCTGTTTTGGAATACTCTTCCATCGCCTTCATGTCGGCATCCGTCGGCAATCGCGAGAGGATGGTCAAGTACAGTCGCTCGGCGATTTCATTGGGCTTGCCACCCGCCGAGAGGATCGTTGCGAGATTCCGGCCACTCTGAAGCTTATTTTGCATTTCGCCCGAGTTCAGCATGTACAGCCACTGGGGCGAGGCCAGTTCGTTTACGCGCTCGCTCTCCATTCCCGTGGCACGCGCCGAACGCCCGAACAACGTCAGGAACGAACTGCCGATGCTGCCGTCGGCCAATTCGACCGCGGTCATGTCGTGGGGGATATAGGTGAAGGGCTCCGGAACCGCGCTTGTATACAGGTCGGAAGCGCCGGTGATCTCGTTCACGGCGTCGATGAGCACTTCGGCTTCCACTCGCCGCAGCAGGTAGCTGGCGAAGTTGGCTCTCGCTTCCGGACTTTTGTGCCTCGGTATCGAAGAGAATTGATACGTGGTCGACGTGAAGATCAGCCGCTTCAGCTTCTTCAGATCGTAGCCGCTGGAAACCAGTTCTTTCTCCAGGTAGGCCAGAAGCTCGGGGTTGCTGGGCGGATTATCGTCGCGAATGTCGTCCGGCTCGTGGATAATGCCCCGTCCCATCGCCCACGCCCACATCCGATTGACGATGCTCTTCGCAAACCACGGGTTTTCCGGCCGAATCAGCCATTCGGCAAAAGCCTCGCGTGGATCGCGGGTAGGCGGAACAGTGGTCTTGGTGCCATCGGGGAACATGGCCGAAAGCGGGCCGTTCTCGCTCATCGGCTGGGGCAGCGTCTGCGGGATCTGGTTCGTCACCGTCACCGACTTGGCCACCGCGTCGATCCCCGGTGCGATGCTGCCGGCCACCGCCGTCGACTTCAGCGGGTCCCAGAAGACGATCTCCTCTTTCCACTCGCTCGTGGGCTTGTAGCCGACCTGCGAGAAGAACGCCGCCATGCCGGCGCGACGGTCTTCCGGCCAAAGGTGGATCCGTGCGCCCATGAACGCCAGTCCCACGGCACTGGCAATGCCTTCGTGAGTCTTGTCCTGGATGGCGCGATAGAAGTTGACCGGACCGACGCGGAAATTGCTCCCGCTCGAGGTCAATAGTTCCCTTGCGAACTGGTCGTACGGCTTGTTCTTCGCAATCGACTCCCATACCCAGCGGTGATAAGCCTGCGCCGCGTTGGGCCAGACCTTCACCGGGAACTCGGCCTTCACTCTCAGGATATCGCACCACTTCATTGCCCAGTAATCGACGTGTGCCGACTCATCGAGCAGCCGGTCGACCAGGGCGATGCGCTTGTTCTTGTCCTGACTCTGAATGAAGGCCTTGGCCTCTTCGGCGGTGGGCAGCTTGCCCGTCAGATCCAAATATGCGCGGCGGATGAACACCGCGTCGGAGCAGAGAACCGGTTGGATCCCCAGCGTGTTCAGCTTCGCCAGCACGATTTCATCAATCCGGTTGGCCGGCTTCGGTGGTTCCGGGCTTTCCGAAATGCTTGCGATCTGCCGGGCGGCGACCAGTCGGTACAACTGGGCCTTGGCTTGCTCGGACAAAGCGCGTTTCTCGTCGGCAACCTTCAACGCGGCTTCGTACTCCGCTCGGGTCTTCTCCGCCTCGGCCTTCAACGGAGCGGCTGCGGCCTCCGCCTCTTTGGCCGCTTGTTCGTCCGCCTCGTGGGTATTCTTGGCCTCGGCGATCCGCTTCTTGAGGTTCTCCAACCCCTCTTCGGCCGACTTTTTGCGCGCTTCGGATTGCGTCAACTTCTGCGCCGCTGCGTTGGCCTGAAGCGTCGCCTCCTCCAACTTCTTCCGCACCGGATCCAGAGCCGCCTTGGCCTCGTTGGCCGCCTTACGTTTGGCGGCTGCATCGGCCGCCGTCTGCTGCTTCGCCGCATCGAGGGGAAGAATCTCCTTTGCCGCTTCCTGGGCAGCCTGGTGGGCCGTTGTGGCGGCCGCCACCGGGTTCTTGGCGTTGGCCAAGGCGTCGTCGGCTGCCTTCTTCTTCGCCTCCGCATCGGTCAAGGTCTTTGCATCGGCCGCCGCCTTGGCTTGGGCCGCTTGCTCGTTCTGCTGGGCCTGGGCCAGGGCGGCCTTCGCTGCGTCGGCCGCTTTGCGCTTGGCTGCAGCGTCGTCGGCCAGTTTCTTCTTCTCCTCCTCCGGTTTGGCTGCACCATCCGCGACGGCCTTTGCCGCAGCCTGGGCCGCCTCTTCGGCTGTTTGGTGAGCCTTCGCGGCCGCGGCGGTTTGGTTCTTGGCGTTCGTCAAGGCGTCGTCCGCCGCTTTCTTCGGTGCCGCCGCATCGGCCACCGCTTTGGCTTCGGCGTTGACCTGGGCTTGCGCTGCTTGCTCGCCTTTCTGGGCTTGGGCCAGTGCCGCCGCGGTATCGGCAACGGCTTTGCGCTTGGCGGCCGCTTGGGCTGCCACCGCCTGCTTTTCCGCCGCAAGCTTTTCGGCCTCCTGGGCCGCTTTCTCGGCCGTGGCCGCAGCCGCCGTCGCAGCCGTGATCTGAGCCTCGGCACTCGCCAGAGCAGCCTCCGCCATCTTCAGTCGCCCCTCCGCCCGGGCGGCCTTCTTCGCCGCGGCATCGACCAGCTTCTGCGGCCCCTGGATCCCTGCCTGGGCCTGGGCCAGTGCGGCCTTCGCCGCATCGGCCGCTTTGCGTTTGGCGGCAGCATCGTCGGCCAGCTTCTTCTTCTCCTCGTCCGGTTTGGCTGCACCGTCGGCGACGGCCTTTGCCGCAGCCTGGGCCGCCTGTTCGGCCGCCTGGTAAGCAGCCGCGGCAGCGTCTACCGGGCCCTTGACCTTTGCCAACGCTTCCTCGGCGACTTTCTTCTGCGCCTCGGCCTCGTCGAGTTTCTGCTCGGCCGTGTCGATTTGAGCGTTCGCCGATTGCTCGCTTCGCTGCGCCCGGGTGAGGGCCGACTTGGCGGAGTCTGCCCCGCGGCGCTTGGCGGTGGCTTCGGTCGTAGCCCGCTTGGCTTCGTCGTCGAGCTTGTTAGCCGCGTCGGCGGCGGCCCGCGCTGCAGCCTCGGCCTCCTTGGCAGCCTTCTCGGCCGCGTCGTAAGCTTGCTGCAGCGGGAGTGCGGCGGCCTTGGCATCGGCCAACGCCTTGTCGGCGACCGGCTTTGCGGCCGTCGCATCTTCCAGGGCCTTGACGGCGATGGGCACGTTGGCCTCGGCCTGTTTCAGATCGGCCACACCTCGCTCGCCGGACAGGTTCTTCGCTTCGGTCGCCCGCTGTCGCTTCGCATTGGCTGTTTTGCTCGCGGCGGCAAAGGCCGCGTCCGCCTTTTGCATGGCCGCCTTGAGCGGAACCACCGCGGCTTCTGCCTCCTTGGCGGTCTTCTCGGCCGCGTCGTAGGTGGCCTTGGCCTGGGTCTCCGCATTCGCTTCGGCCGGCTTGGGTGCCTCCCCGGCCCGAGCCGACGGGTAGGCGAAGACAGCCAGGGCAACCGCAAACGGCAAAATGCTCTTCATTCTCATTACAAATCCCTTGGAAGACGTACTGTGAGGGACTTCCCGCTACCGGTCGAACGTTTCGTCACGGCCCGCTGTCCGTAGCGAGTGAGCGGTTCGGATCGCGCTCTGCCAAGCGCGGAAAATGCGGACTGTGCTCACCGAGACTCGATCCCGGCGACTTGTGCGAAAACGCGATGCCTTCGATCTCCACGAGCAACTCGGGCCGGCAAACGTCGGCGATCGCGTAGACCGTAGGCATGTCGCCCAGCCGCTTCTCGCACACGGCTCGCACCTTGGCGTAGTCTTCCTGACGCTTCAGATACACCCGAACCAGCCCCAGGCTGTCCAACTCCGTGCCGAGTCCGGGCAGGCCATGGCGGACCAGATTCTCCTCAGAAATCAACGCGGCGATGTTGTCCAGCGTCTCTTCGGTTTGCAGTTCTGCGTTGCCTATGTGCCGAGTTTCCGACGCCGTGATGCTCGCCGTACCCGATATGAAGATCGTCGCGTAGCTGCCGCACGAAACCGCCATGGCACGCGAGAACTTCGGGCTCTGAGGGCTATAGCGGTCCGGGTACTGATGAGCGGCCACCTGCCGCGGGTTCTCCAGCGGCACCGCCACGATGTCGTCGCGGTCCGTGGCCAGCGCAATCGCGCTCATCATGATCCCGCGGCCGTCAGTCCCGATGCCCGTGCTGGCCGGATAGACGTCGCCCTGACAATCGTCCGACAGGTGCCCCGCCCAGAACTGAAGGCCCTCGAAGAAGTCGGTCCGCGCCCGGTTCACTTCCTTGTAGCGCTGCGTTGCACCTTCGTCGGCGACGATGTCGCCCACGTAGAGCCACGTCCGGATGACCCGTTCAAAGCTGACGCCGACACTCGCAAACAACGCTTTCATCTGTTCGAGCGCGTTGACGCTGCCGTCGTAAATGCCGCCAGTTTGAAGCTGGGGCACCGTCTGGGCGCAATGGACCCAGGCGATGCCGTTGTGGCGAGCGACAACCAGTTGCTCACTGATCCGCTCGATGTCGACCTCGCCGCGGCCCTGCCCAACGCCCATCGCCTCGATCGACAGCAGTTTCCCATCGCATGGCGGCTGGGGGATGTAGCTGGTGGCGGGCATCTGGCTACCGTAGAAATCGCGCAGCATTCGGCGGCACTCGTCGACTTGGTTCACGTCGGCCAGAAACACGGCCTGATGAACGATCGAGTTCGTGGTGCCCTCCTGCTCGATCAACGATTCGATCGTGCCCAGGACGTCGCTGGCCTGCTGGCCAAGGGTCGACCCGCGTCGCGGCACCGCCGTCGCAAATACGTGACGAACGTCGCTCAAATCAACGGTCGAGAACCCGTGGCCCTTCTCAACGACTTTGCGAATCACATGGGTAGCCATCGACATCTTCTCCTTCGTCGATCACCAACAGGTTCCGATCAGACGTCGTCAACTCCCCGGCAACACCACGCTACCGGATCGCAACCATATTCCGTTTGTTTCCGACACGGACTATCGAATCCAGGACGGCACAATGGCACCGCCCACACGAACCTATTGACTGAAGCCGTTATTGTGAAAACACGCGCCCTTCGTGAGCGTCGCGTTGTACGCCGCCAGGCGGGAATATCGTAGGACAAAGGCAGGAAAAAAGGTGGGAAATCTAGCCGCGACCTTACCATGCCCGCCGCCGATTGTCAAGAAACCGCCACCCTTTTAGCCACCCTCGCGTCTCCCCCGGACGAAGCTGCCGAGGCGGCGCATTGGTCGAAAACGTGTGCTGGAAGACGTTTCGGGCCAGTACGCCGAAACCTGCGACTGCTTTCCCCCGCTTGCGCTCCCGGCACCCGAGTCGTGATACGAGCCACGACATAATGTCCCCTGATCGTCAATCTCCACCACCACGAGGCTATCTTCCCCGGCTTGATGCAGTATCATTGGGGTGAAGACATCGGCCGGTCATTGTGTCGTCTTTGAGAGAGCGACGAAGCCGATCTACGGGCTGTCTTTTGGGTTCCAAATGCGCGTGGTCTATTCGAGCGACAACTTGCTCGCGAAGATACGGTTGGTGGCCGACGATCGGTTCGAGGTCGACCCGTATTTTGGCTAACGAAGTGCCAATCCGGCCGGTCGAGTTCGACGTGCCAGCAGAAGCGACGCGGGACAGAAGCGTAGAAGAACGAGGGATTCTGGTGCGAGTCGCACTTGACTGTAGCGTTCGCGGCGGCGTGTTTCTACGGTTTCGAAGGCGAAATATACACTACGGTTTCGCTGAACGCGCTCTGGAGGACACCGTGATGGACACGATTTTCCGAAGGGTGGTCGTGGTTGCCCTCGTGCTGTCGCCGGTGTTTTGCCTCAGCCCATTGGGCTCCCGCGCCAAGGGCGACGAGGTCATTGTTTCGCCGAATGTCTTGACGTCTGCTTCGGGAGAGCGCGTGCGCGGCTTGAACGATTGGCCGGCCAGGCGGGCCGAATTACGAGAGCGTCTTCTTGAAGACGAATATGGAGATGTGCCTCCTGCGCCCACCGAAGTGCACGCCACGCTGCTCGATTCGAAGCTGCTTTTCGAAGGTACGGCGCGGTTGGAGCATTTCAAACTGTCTTGGGCCGAAGCGCCCCGGTTCAGCGTGGAATGCGGCCTGATTGCACCCACCACTGCGGGGTCACATCCGGTGATTCTCGCCATCGATCCGGTCTGGCAAGATCATGTCCGTGCGACCGCGCAACAGGTCGTCGCCCGAGGCTACGTTCTGGCCGGGCTGAAGTACCACGACGTCGATCCGGACACGGGGCAACGGGACGTCGGCATCTACCCGAATTATCCCGACTATTCCTGGAGATCGATTGCCGCGTGGGCATGGGCCGCTTCGCGATTGGTGGATTACCTGGTCACCCGACCAGAAATCGACCGGAAGCAGATCGGCGTGACAGGCCATTCGCGTTGCGGCAAGGCGGCGATTTTGGCCGGGGCGTTGGATGACCGCTTTGCGCTGGTGGCGCCCCATTGTTCGGGCACCGGTGGGGCAGCTCTCTATCGTGTGAGGAACGCGGGGTGTGAAACACTCGCCATGATCACCCAACCCGACCGGTTCCACTACTGGTTTGTGCCGGGCCTCCGTGCGTATGCGGACCGCGAGGATTCGCTACCGTTGGACCAGCATTTCCTCCATGCGCTGGTTGCGCCGCGGGCCTTCCTGTCGCTGGAGGCCCAGGAAGATCGGTGGGCCAATCCGCGCGGAGCATGGGCGGCATGTGTCGCTGCACTTCCCGTCTTTCGATTGTTCGACGCGGAGGATCGTGTGGCGTACGCGATTCGTCCTGGCGGTCACGACCCGGTCCCGGCCGATTGGGAAACGCTCATGGACTTTGCCGATACGATCTTCCGCGGATCGAAACTGCAGAATCCTGCCATCCTGCGCGGCAAGGACTTGTGCAAGGCGCCAGCGTCGCTACCAGCACAAGCGACGGTCAGCGGCACGCGTTTGACAATCCAGGGGACTCGTTTCGTTATCAACGACCGCCCGACTTTCCTGCTGGGAATCAGCTACTATGGAGCATTGGGCGCTTCGGAGGATACGATCCGTCAGGATCTCGACGAAATCCAGCGCCGTGGGTTCAACTGGATTCGCGTGTGGGCAACGTGGGGAGCAGGCGGAGAGGATGTCTCCGCCGTGGATTCCGAGGGGCGTGCGCGCGAACCGTTTCTGAGCAGGCTGAAATGGCTGGTGGCCGAATGCGACCGCCGTGGAGTGGTCGTGGATGTGACTTTGACGCGGGGCCTCACCCTGCCGACCCTCACGGAGCATCGCCGGGCCGTCGAAACGATCGTCACCGCCCTCAAGCCACACGCAAATTGGTATCTCGACCTGGCCAACGAGCGCAATGTCGGAGATCGCCGTCACGTCGACTTCGGCGAACTGGCCGAGCTTCGCCAATTGGTCCGGCGATTGGATCCCACGCGCCTCGTCACCGCCTCGAGCGGAGGCGATATCTCCCGCGATGCGCTGAAGAGCTATCTTCAGACGGCCCAGGTCGATTTTGTCACGCCGCATCGGCCTCGTAATGCGAAATCGCCTTCCCAAACCCAGGCGGTAACCCAAGAACTGCTCGAATGGATGAAAGCGTTGGGGCGCGAGGTGCCGGTGCTCTATCAGGAGCCGTTCCGGCGCGGGTATTCAAAGCGATGGCAACCGACCGCCGAGGATTTTGCGACGGACTTGAGCCAGACGATTGCCGGCAAGGCGGCCGGGTGGTGTTTTCACAACGGCGACCAGCGCGGCCGCGCCGACCGCCAGCCGGGCCGTTCGTTCGATCTCCGCCACCGGCGTCTGTTCGAGCAACTCGACGACCAAGAGAAGACCTTCCTCGATCAGCGGCTTCCTGCGGTGATGAAGCGGTCCACCGAATAGGCCGTGCACATCTCACGCCATTCTTGCTGCTGAAGCCTTGGCGCTTCCTCAGTACGAGACCACGATCTACTGTTTTCCCAGCAGCGTACCTGACACGACGACCCACTCCTTGCCGGCGTCGAACTGGGCTCCGTTGAGCGTCAAGCTTTGGACGGGTTCGACCGTTGGTTTGCCTTCTTCTCGTACTTGGGCCGCTTGTCGTCAACGAGGTCGTCGTGTGCCGTGTTCTGTGGGGTTGCCTGGTGTGCGGGGGCCCCTTACCATTACGACAATGACAGGCGACGAACTGGGGGATGACAGGAGGGCCATATGAAATCTCACACCGAACATCTAACGTTCAATATCCCATCGCGGATGGAACTGCTAAACATCACGCGGCAGATTGAGGATGTGGTGAAGAAGAGTGGCGTCAAAGAGGGACTGGTGCTGGTGAACGCCATGCACATCACCGCGTCGGTCTTCATCAACGATGACGAGCCGGGGCTGCACCAGGACTACAAGGATTTCCTCGAGAAGCTGGCCCCTTACGACGCCTCGCCCAAGACGTATCGCCATAATCGGGCCGGCGAAGACAACGGCGATGCCCACATCAAGCGGCAGATCATGGGACGCGAGGTCGTCGTTGCGATCAGCGAGGGCAAGCTGGACTTCGGCCCTTGGGAGCAGATCTTCTACGGCGAGTTCGACGGCCGTCGACCCAAGCGGGTGTTGGTCAAAGTGATTGGCGAGTGAGCCCCTGAGACGGATGCTCGCCTGTCTTCTCCCAGAAGATCGCATCGGACTGCTGTACCGACTGGTACAGGGAGAAGTCCTTGAACTGAACCGATTTCAAGAATGGCTCGCCCAGCATGCGGTTCACCTGGGCGACCAGTCGCCGGCTGAGGACGGTCAACTGCGGATCGACCAGCTCCGACGGCTTCGCGCTTCGCAGCGTCACTCCCACCTGTTCGCGAAACAGGCAATGATGGCTCGTCACCCACTGCTCGAACAACTGTGGGTCGTCGCAGGTTGTTTCTCCCTCCAGTGCAAAATCGGTCCGGAACAGCGTGCGCGTGGTCGGGTCGTACACTTTGATCCGGTATTCGCCCAGTTGCGCGCGCCCGTTGCTTTCGTAACTCATCTGCCGGTCGCCCGGCGCGCGGCGGCCGAGTGGCCCCATGTTCCGTGAGGGCACGGGCCTGCTGGCCACCTGGGCCGATTCTCTAAAGGGCGCTGCGGCCAGCCGCATGACCCAATCGGGTCGCGTAACGCACAGACCGAGTGCCGTCAGCAACAGCAGCGGCATGATCAGCGCAAACAGCATGATGGCGACTTCTGAAGCCGACCACTCACCGAGCCATGGAGATCTCGCAGACGATTTGTTCGTCAACTGAGGACCTGTTGCGGGGAAGAGAAGGTCCGACCGACTGCCGGCATTTTCGGCCACCACCACCGCACTGAAACGGGGTGCGGCAGCGATCGGCTGCCTATTGGGAAGCGTACCACACAAAGGGGAGCCGCAATGTGGCGATTTCGCGAGCCGTCCGGTTGTCGGGCTCTTGCGGGCGGACAATCGCTTCTACGCAACCGCCATTCGGCGACGAAGTTGGACAAGTGGGCCCGCATATGGTCTAATGGGGGGATCATTAGAGACCTGCCGCATCTTGGGCAAGGGCCCCACGCACCGATGGTTGCCCAGACTGCAACATCACTTCCCATCGACATGGAGAACGTCATGCCTCGCCAAACCCGTCGTACCTTCCTCAAGCAGGCAACAGCGGCCGGCATCGGCGCCACGTTCGCGATTGCTGGCACCAAGGCATCTGGCAAGATTCTGGGAGCCAACGACACAATCCGCATCGGCGTGGCGGGCATTCACGGCCGCGGGGGCTCTCACATCGCCGAGTTCGTGAAGATGAAGAACGTTCAGGTCACGCACCTGATCGACCCCGATAGCCGTCTGTTCGCCCAGCGGACGCACCAGGTCGAGAAGGCGGCCGGAAACAAGCCGAAGTGTGTGCAGGATATCCGCAAGGCGCTGGAAGACAAGGATCTCGACGCCGTTTCCATCGCCACGTGCAATCACTGGCACGCGCTGATCACCATCTGGGCTTGCCAAGCCGGCAAAGACGTGTACGTCGAAAAGCCCTGCAGCCACAACATCTTCGAAGGCCGCAAGTCGGTCGAAGCGGCGCGCAAGTACAATCGTATCGTGCAGCACGGCACGCAGAGCCGTTCCAACAGCGAAATCGCGCTCACGACGGCCGCTGCGCGCAGCGGCAAGTACGGCAAGCTTCTGGTGGCCAAAGGCTACTGCTGCAAGGGACGATGGTCGATCGGCTACAAAGAAATCGCACAGCCGCCCGCGGAGGTGGATTTCAATATTTGGCTCGGCCCTGCGCCGGAACAGTCCTACCACGAAAACCTCGTCCATTACAACTGGCACTGGTTCTGGGACTTCGGCAACGGCGACATGGGCAACCAGGGCGTCCACGAGATGGATGTCGCTCGCTGGGGTATCCCCAACGGGACGCTCCCCAAGGCCGTGATCGGCATGGGCGGCCGTTGGGTCAATGGTCCCGATTTCAAGGACCAGGGGCAGACGCCGAACCTCGAGCTTTGCGTCTATGACTACGGCGACACGCTGTTGGTCTTCGAAACCCGCGGGTTGGTCGGCAACAACCCGGACAAGAGTAAGAAGAGCTTCCCCAGGAAGGTTGCCGACGAGTTCTACACCGACGCCGGCATGCTCGCCGACGGCAAGTTCTACCCCAAGGGCAAGGATGTCGGTGAGCCCATCAAGGATGTGGAGTACACGGTCCATCCCCACGGTCAGTTCGGCAACTTCATCGACTGCGTCCGGAGCCGCAAACGCGGCGACCTCAATGCCGACATCCTCGAAGGACATTACTCGGCGGCCCTGTGCCACTTGGGCAACATCTCCTACCGGCTCGGCCAACAGGTTCCGTTCAGCCAGAAGCCGAACGCCTATTTCGACAACGCCCAGGTTCAAGCGTCCTGGAACGCCGTCTGCGAGAACCTAACCGGCGCGCTTGGCGCAAACCTCGAGCAGATGACCTACCAGCTCGGGCCGCGGCTGGAGTTCGACCCGGCCACCGAGAAGTTCATTGGCAACGATGCGGCCAACAAGCTGCTCACCCGGGCGTATCGCGAGCCGTTCGTGGTTCCCGAAAAGGTCTGAACGTCTTGAATCAGAGCAGAAACGCCCGCACTTTCGCGGGCGTTTCTGTTCGATCGACCCAGCAGCCTCGCCTCACTCGCGAGGCTCCAGAGGCTCTTGCTATGCCTTGCGCGGCAGCAGGCGGCCAGCATTCTCGTGAGTGACGGCCGCCAACAGCGCTTCGCTCAAGGGCGACTCGCGCAGTTTGAGCAGCGCCGACTCGATGTTGAACAGCGGCAGATGAGAGCCGAACAACAGTCGGTCAGCCGGCAAAGTGTCGAGCAGCTCTCCAATGCCCCCGACCCCTTCGAGCATCGAGATCTCGAAGTACACGGTGCCCGTCGCTGCCAGCCGGGCCGCATCCGCCGCCCTGACCGATCGCATCGCATTGAGCAGCACCAGCGGCAGCTTCGAATGCTCGGTGACAACGTGCTGCAATGGTCTGAGATCCACGTCCGGCACGCGCATCAGCGGATGCTGGACGCGGTCGTCGTCCATGCGGGCGGCCAGTTGTACGACCAGACCGCGCCGCTCTGCCTCGCCCAGCAATTCGCCCAGCACGGGGTCTTCCAGCGTGTACCCGTGATAGTTCGGATGCAGCCGAATGCCCGGCATGTGGTAATCCTCGTGGCAGCGGCGCACATCCTCTTTCCAGTCAGGCAGCATCGGATTGACCGACCCAAAGGGAATCAGTCGCCGATCGCCGGCACACTCCGCGGCAAGGCTCGCGTTCACGCCGCCGATATCGCGATGGAAAAGTCCGTCGAGACTTCCGGCCCACGCTTCGCGGACGTCCGACGCCACCAATCGCTCCAGCAGCCGGGGCAGCCGATCGCACGGAGTGCGGCGAAACGGCCACCGCGAGAGATTCACGTTCACATCGACGATCATGTCGGCATCCCCTTGGCCTGCAGGATGGGCTTGAGCAGGCGTCGCAAGTTCTCGCCCAGCACCAGCCGCTTCGCTTCCTCCGGCACGTCGGCTCCGAGGACCTTGGCCAACTGCGAGGCGAAGCTGCGTCCTCCGGCGTCGCTGCCGTACAGAACCCGCTCGGCCCCAAGCTCGCGAACGGCCATTTCGACCATGCCGGCCGTAGGATCGCTGCCGCTGACGTCGGCATAGACGTTCTGCGCTGCCCGAATCGCCCGCACCCCGCGTTCCCAGTCGTTCCCCGTGTGTCCGCAGAAGAGGACCGCGCTGGGGTGACGCGCCGCCAGCTCGGCCAGATCGTTGGGGCTCGACTCGTCGGGCAGGTTGGCCACGGTGCGAAAATACGTGTGCTGGAAGATGGGTGCCTTCAGTTCGACGGCGCGCCGAACCAGCGGGTCCATGTCCGGGTCGTTGCATCTCATGGCAATCCACAGTTTCACGCCGACCATCGGACCGTTGGCGACGCACCGGTCGAGTTCGGCGAGGCTAGCATCGACGTGCTTGGGGCTCAGCAGGACAAAGCCCAGGATGCGCCCCTTGCCGGCTTCCACCGCGCGCAGGACGTCGTCGTTCTGGCTCCGGAGGTCCTGCGGCGTGGGGTCAGCCGCCCAGCGAACTCCCATGCAAACGACCAGCCGGTCGATCCCCAGCCGGTCGGCGGCGGCTAGCAGGCCCTCGGCACGTTGCTGCGGCGTGCCTGGGACACCGTTCAGATGGCAGTGCAAATCCCAGATGGCTGGGCCTTTGCGTTTCGGGTTTGCACGAGCCGGCGATGCCCGCAAGGCGCCGGCGACCGCGACCGTCGCGGCCGTCCGTGCCGTGTGCGACAGCATTGCACGGCGGGTCATCGATCGTTTCCAGTGGCTCATCGACACGCTTCCAAGAAGAGGAAAACGGCGGCGCTTGCCATGGTAATCTGACCGCTTGTGGCCGTGCAAGTCGGCCGCGGTTCAGCTACGTCCCCGGCGAGAGGGCGGAGCAAGGCGGAAGGCGACAAACGTTAGATCGTCGGGTTTGCTGGGGGCCTCGGTTTCATGCCCGTCCATGCGGCGGCGGCAGTCGTCGGCCAGGGAGCGGATAACGCGGTCGAGTGACCCCTTGCGGATCCGGTCGACGATCTCTTCGGTCGAGAGGTTGTCGAACAGGCCGTCGCTGGCCAGCAGGAGCGTGTCGCGGAGGGCCAACTCGATAGTCGGGCCGACGTCGATGCGCATGTTGGGCGAGCCGAGCATGTTCGAAACCATGTGGCGATCTTCGTGTTGCATGGCCTCGGCCTCGTCCAGAAGGCCCGATTCCACGGCGTAACCGACGGGAGAATGGGGAAGCGTCTGGAGCTTGATCTTTCCCCGCTGCCCGACGACGAGCATCATGGAATCGCCCACGTGGTACGACCGGACGGTGGCGGATTGGATTTCTGTGACGACCAGCGTCGTGCCGGCGCCAACGCCCAGCGCGCACACAGCGCGGTTGGCATTTTCAAAACCGTCGAGGATGGCCGCTCGCAGGCTGTTTTCGTCGTGGTCGGCGGCCCGCACCGAGGCGATCAGCTCGTTCAGGGCGGTTCGCGAGGCCAACTCGCCGGCGCGCTCGCCACCAAGCCCGTCGGCCACCGCCAGAACGCCCGAGCTCTCATCCAGGGGGATCAGGACGGCGCCGTCTTCGTTCGGCGTCTGCTTGTCGGGCGAACGCGACGAGTAGACGGCGACCGACCCTTGGGCGAACGGGCAAACTCGCCCTTGAGCCATCTCCATGTCCAAAAAGAGCTGTACATCCATGTCGCGGCGATCGTCAGAGCGGTCGGGCCAGAGCGGATCAAGTGGAAGAGGAGCACGTGGCCCACAACCCTCCGAAGGGCAGGGCACTGCTATTCTGGCGATTTCGCTTGTCGGCTGGCAAGTGGGATTGTCGCGGGAACATTCGCAAGACCACCGTTCAGCGGGGTCTAGGGTTGCTCTTCGAACGCCTGGCGCTCAAACGGATTGTCGCAATAGGGATGCTTGCCTGTAGAACAGAGCCACACCCACCAGAATAGGTAGGCAGGCACGAACAACGGCCCCCAGCGTTCGTACTGGCGAACGTGCACCAGTTCGTGGTGCCGGCTGCGCACCAGGCACGCCTGATCGCGGGCGAGGATCACGTGGCCGAACGTCACGGCTTGGGCGCCGCGGATCAATGGAAATATGCGCAGAAAGATCGTCGGCCCCCGGCCCCAAAACTCCAGCACGCGTCCCGTCCGCTGCACGCGTCCGCCGGCGACCAGCGTCAGCAGGCCGATCGACAGGCCGAAAAGCGTCCAAGGCGAGGCCCATACGATGGCGAGCAAAGCGGGCATCGAGTGCTGCGGGCGTGTCACTGCCACTGCATCGTTTCGAGGTGTTGGCGGATCTGGCCCGCGTTGCGGAACCTCTTGAGGATCAGCGATCGCTTCAAGCCGCAGCAGATTGCCTTGATCTCGGGCGGGTGTTTTGGGTAGTGCTTGGCCCCGCCGATGGAGTCGAAGAACACGCGGATGAGCTTCACGACGTCCTCGTGGATGTTCTCCGGATTGGCCGGTCCCCAGTGGAACATGTCGACCAGCTTGAGATCGAACGACAGGCCGTACCGCCGAACGATGATGTTGTCGTCGTGGAGATCCCCGTGATACTCATGCTGATAGTGGATGGGCTCGATTCCCGCCGCCAGGGCGTACAGGAGGTGGAGCCCCTGAAACGCGCTCAGCCGGTGGCCGGGCTGCCGGGCGACAAACCGGCTCAGCAGTTCGCCCTCCACAAATTCCGAAATGAGCACGTGGACGGGCTGGTCCTGGAACAGGATCGTCTCGTGCGTGTGGTACTGGATTACGACGGGGCAGTGCCGCAGTTTATGAAGTTTTTTGGCGTAAAACGTCGACGTGCGGTTCCGCCGATTGCGATGCGGGAAGAAAAACTTGGCCGCGCGCTCGATGCCCGTGGTCCGCTCGCGGAGCATGTAGACTTCGCCTTCCCAACCGGTCCCCAATTGGGCGACGATGCGGTATTTCCCTGCAACGTCGACGCCCGGCGCAAACGCAAACTTCTTGATTCGGCGATTCGAAGTGACCTTGCCCATGCTCGCGACGTTCCCGTCCGGTTGTCTGGCGTCAGGTGGCTGAAACGTGAAGAACCGGAGCCGGCGGGGCGCACTTTCCACCGGTACGTTTGAAGTATAACATCCCGGCTGCTCAGGACGAGCCTTCGCGAACTGGCCGGGCCCTGAAATTCACAAGGTACAGCAGGGCCACGAAGTCGTACGATGCGTGGGCGGCAATTGGAATCACCAGGTTGCCGGTGGCCATCAGCAGCCATCCCAGGTACACGCCGATCAGCCCGGCCAGGACAGCGTACGTCGTCGTGATCCGGTGCAGCAGGCCAAACAACGCGGCGGCGACGACAATGCCGACCCAAGCGCTTGCCGTCTTGCCGATCCAGGTGGCCGTCCAATGGCCGATCGAGACCTGCACGACGCCTCGGAACAGCATCTCCTCGCCGAAACCGGCTAGGATCGACACCGTCGCCAGCTGCGGCCACCGGCAGCGGCGGAAGAGGGGAACGACGTAGCCGTCCATCACCCGGAGCAGCTCCCGCAACGGGCGTAGCGGTACCTTGAGCGTCGCCGCCAGCAGCAGGAGCATCGGTAGACCGGCCGCCGCTCCCAAGCCCAGATTTCGCCAGCTCCAATCCGCAGAGCAAATGAGGACTTGGCCATGCCAGCGTGCCAACCCCAACGCCAGCAGGCCCATGCCGCCTTCGACGAGGAGGGCCATGGCCAGAAGCTGGTTGGGCGAGGGGACATCGTCATCCATCCCGGATCACGACTCCTTATCGGGCCGGCGGCGCACCAATTCGAGGCTGAATCCGCCCGAGCCGAACCCGAGAATCATGAGCAGACCGCCCAGCAGCCCCACGTTCTTCAGAAAGTTGATCATTTGCTGCTGGACCTCAGGGGGGGAGCTCAGGTTCCAGAAAGCGTGGAAGATCAGTGTCGCCGGAATGAGAAACACGATCAGCAGCAACGCTCCCAGCCTCGCGTGGTAGCCGACCAGAACCGACATGCCGCCAACCAGCAATAAGACCAAGGCCGCCGGCAAGAACAACTGCGGCAGCACCATCCCCGCCGATCGCATGGTCTCGATGGTCCCACTCCAATGAAGCAGATGGCTTATGCCTCCAACGAGGAACACAATGCTCAATAATACCCGGGCTGCAAGGATGACGAGGTGCTGAAAGACGTTTCGCACGGTTGCTCCTTTCCAGCTGGCGGAAATGAAGCCACATGGGCCCAACGTGTGCTGGAAGTATACGTCCGGAGACCGTTTCCAGCGACACCCTCGGAGGTTGGGTGCGATTCTTGACGCCCCATTCGCTCGCTGGTAAACTGCGTGGTTTCATTTTGCACGCTGCGCGACCCTGGACGGCGGAAGTTCCGCTGCGGTTAGGTCGCGATTGGAGCCGCGGTCCTCGGGGCTGGCGGACGTTTTCTCCCGTTTTTCCTGACATTGAGTAGGAAGAAGGAATCGATCATGGCAGAAAAGTACGTGTATTTCTTCGGTCCCGAAGGGACTGAAGGCAACGCTTCGATGAAGAACACGTTGGGCGGTAAAGGCGCCAATCTTGCTGAGATGGCCAACTTGGGCTTGCCCGTTCCGGCCGGTTTCACCATCACCACCGAGTTCTGCATCGTCTACCTTGAGCAGGGCCGTGTTTTCCCCGAGTCGCTCAAGAAGGATGTCGCCGCTGCGTTGAAGAAGGTCGAAGCGGCCATGGGCATGACCTACGGCGACGCCGAGAACCCGCTGCTCGTTTCCTGCCGATCCGGTGCCCGCAAATCGATGCCAGGCATGATGGAGACGGTCTTGAACGTCGGCCTTTGCTCCAAGACCATTCCGGGCCTGGTCAAGAAGACCGGCAACGAGCGGTTCGTGTACGACGCCTACCGCCGCCTGATCATGATGTATTCTGACGTCGTGATGGAGAAGGCCGAAGACCTCGAGCCGGCCGAAGGCAAGGGCATCCGCAAGATCCTCGACGAGGTCCTCGAAGAGTACAAGGAGAAGAAGGGCTATAAGTCCGATCCCGATCTGAAGGCCGAAGACCTCAAGGCGCTGGCTGAAGAGTTCAAGGTTCTCGTGAAGAAGCACCTCAAGAAGGAATTTCCCGACGACGCGATGGAACAGCTCTGGGGCGCCATCGGCGCCGTGTTCAAGAGCTGGAACGGTCGGCGGGCCATCGCGTATCGCCGCATTGAAGGCATTCCCGACGAATGGGGCACCGCCACCAACGTCCAGTCGATGGTCTTCGGCAACATGGGCGACACCTCCGCCACCGGCGTTGCGTTCTCGCGCAACCCGGCGACCGGCGAGAACAAGTTCTATGGCGAGTGGCTCGTCAACGCCCAGGGCGAAGACGTCGTGGCCGGCATCCGCACCCCGAACCCGTTGAACGAAGCGACCAAGAACGAGCAGAACGAGCACCTGACGTCCCTGGAGCAGAACGTACCCGAGGTGTATAAGCAGTTGGACGACATCCGCATGAAGCTGGAGCAGCACTACAAGGACATGCAGGATATCGAGTTCACCGTCCAGGAAGGCAAGCTCTACATGCTCCAGTGTCGCAACGGCAAGCGCACGGGCACTGCGGCCCTCAACATGGCGATGGACATGGTGGGCGAGGGCCTGATCGACGAGAAGATGGCCGTGATGCGTGTCGAGCCGGCGCAGTTGGATGAGCTTCTGCACCCGATCGTCGATCCGGCCGCGGAGAAGAAGGTCGAGCCGTTCGTCAGCGGCCTGCCGGCCGGCCCGGGCGGCGCTCGCGGCAAGATCGCCTTCACCTCCGACGACGCGATGGCCATGGCCGACCGCGGCGAAGACGTAATCCTCGTCCGCGAAGAGACCAACCCCGAGGACATCGAGGGAATGCGGGCTGCCAAGGGCATCCTCACCGCCCGCGGCGGCATGACGAGCCATGCGGCGCTGGTCGCTCGCGGCTGGGGCAAGTGCTGTATTGTCGGCGCCGGCGCGATCAAGATCAGCCTCACCGCGCGGACCATGACCGTCGACGGTCAGACGTTCAAGGAAGGCGACATGATCACGCTCAACGGCACGCGCGGCCGCGCCTACGCCGGAGCCCTCGACATGATCGACGCCACGGAGAACCCGCGCTTCCAGAAGTTCATGGCGCTGGTCGACAAGGCCCGCAAGCTGGGGGTCCGCACCAATGCCGACACGCCCGAGGACGCCAGCGTGGCCCGTGCGTTCGGCGCCGAAGGTATCGGACTGTTCCGCACCGAGCACATGTTCTACGGGACCGGCTCGGAAGAGCCGCTGTTCGTGTTGCGAAAGATGATCCTCTCGACCACGGAAGAGGAACGCAAGAAGGCGGTCGACGAGCTCGCCGTGTTCGTCAAGAAGAGCATCAAGGACACCCTCGAGGCGATGGACGGGCTCCCCGTCACCATCCGGCTGCTCGATCCGCCGCTCCACGAGTTCGTGCCGCAGCACGAAGCCGGCCAGGCCGAACTGGCCAAGGCGCTGGGCATCTCCGTCGAGGACGTGAAGAAGCGGGGCGAGGCCCTGCACGAAACGAACCCGATGATGGGCCACCGCGGCGTCCGCCTGGGCGTGACCTACCCCGAGATCACCGAGATGCAGATCCGCGCCATCTTCGAGGCCGCGTCGGAGCTGAAGAAGGCCGGCAAGCAGCCGCATCCGGAACTCATGGTGCCCGTCACCTGCGCCGTCACCGAGTTGGACTTCGTCAAGCCGTTGTTCGATCGGATCAAGAAGGAAGTGGAAGACAAGACGGGCGTCCAGATCGACTGCCTCTACGGCACGATGATCGAGATCCCCCGTGCCTGTCTCACGGCCGACAAGATGGCCAAGACGGCCCAGTTCTTCTCCTTCGGAACCAACGACCTCACGCAGATGGGATTCGGTTTCTCTCGCGACGACGCCGGCGGATTCCTGCCTGACTACCTGTCGAAGAAGATCCTCGCGGCCGATCCCTTCCAGACGATCGACCAGGAGGGCGTCGGACAGCTTATCCAAATGGCCGTCCAGAAAGGCCGCGCAACGCGACCCGACCTGAAGATCGGCATCTGCGGCGAGCAAGGCGGCGATCCGGCCTCCGTCGAGTTCTGCTTCCAGAGTGGCTTGAACTACGTCAGTTGTTCACCCTATCGTGTGCCGATCGCACGGTTGGCCGCCGCCCAGGCGACAATCAACGCCGGCAAGTAACGTCGCCGCGGGATCGTCAAACAAGCCGAACCGGGACGGCAACCCCACCGCCGTCCCGGTTCTTTTTTGAACCATCCATCCGTCACTGGAGGAGCTGAGCTATGAGCATGAAGGATTTGCTGCTGAAGAATCGCAGCTATCGGCGGTTTCACCAGGATCGGGCCCTGGACGAATCGACGCTCGTCAATATGGTGGACCTGGCCCGGCTCTGCCCGTCGGCCTCCAATCGCCAGCCGCTCAAGTACATGATCTCCTGCACGCCGGAACAGAACGCGGTGATCTTCACTCATCTTCGTTGGGCGGGCGCTCTGCGCGACTGGTCGGGGCCCGCCGAAGGCGAACGCCCTGCGGCCTACATTCTCATCCTCGGCGACATCGGCATCGCCGCCCGATTCGGCTCCGACTGCGGCATCGCCGCCCAGAGCATCATGCTGGCCGCCGCGGAACAGGGCTTCGGCGGATGCATGATCGCGTCGATCGACCAGGAAGGATTGCGCGAGGCGCTCGGCCTGCCCAAACACCTCGAAGTGTTGCTGGCCCTGGCTCTGGGGTATCCGAACGAGACGGTCGTGCTGGAAGAAAGCACCGCGGGCGAGGATCGCCCCTACTGGCGCGATTCGCAGGGCGTCCATCATGTGCCCAAACGGCCCTTGGCCGAGGTTCTGGTCAAGCCGTAGCCCGATCAGGTCGATCGACTGCTTGCAGAGGGAAGACAAACGCCATCGATGTGCGCCCGCAACTCGCCGCATTGGCCTCGCAATAGCCACGGCACTTGGCGATCACATCTTGTCGACGACCTCGATTCCCAGCAGTTGCAGACCCTGGCGGATCGTGCGGGCGGTCAGATCGCAGAGCAGAAGCCGGCTCTGCCGCAGCTCCTCGCTCTCGGCCTTCAGTACGGGGCACGCGTCGTAGAACGTCGAGTAAAGACCGGCCAACTCGAACAGATAGCTCGTCAATTGGCTGGGCCGATAGTCGGCCGCGACGGCGTCTAGGGCCTCGGCGAACCGCAGCAACTCCAGGCCCAGGCCTCGTTCGGCCGGCGTGTCGAGCCGGATCGGTGTCCCGGAGCGCCGGAGCGACTCGATGTCGACGCTTCCCCTGGCGAAGATGTTCCGCACACGCGCGTAGGCGTACTGCATGTACGTCCCCGTATTGCCGTTCATCGCCAGCATCTTGTCGTAGCTGAACACGTAGTCGCTTTCTCGGTTCTGCGACAGGTCGGCGTACTTCAGCGCGCCGATCCCCACCACCTCGGCGATGCGCTGTCGCTGCTCCGGCGGCAGCTCCGGTCCCGTCGGCTTGGCATCGTCGTTCGTGCTCACCACGTCGTACGCGCGTCGGACCGCTTCGTCCAGAAGGCTTTCCAGACCGACCACTTCCCCGGCGCGAGTCTTGAAGGGCCTCCCGTCCTCGCCCAACACGGTGCCGAACTTCACGTGAACGAGTTGCACGTTCTCGCAGCCCATCCTTCGCGCCGCCGCGAACAGTTGCTCGAAATGCATGCTCTGCCGGAAGTCGACCACATAGAGGATGGCGTCCGGCTGCCACCGCTTAATGCGGTACTGCAGCGTCGCCAAGTCGGTCGTCGCGTACAAGAAGGCCCCGTCCTTCTTCCGGATCAGCATCGGCACGTCCGAATCGGGGAAGAAGACGCAGATGGCCCCTTCGCTCTCCCTGGCGATGTTCTGCCGAATGAGGTCGTCGACCACCTGGGCAAGCTGGTCGTGGTAGAAGCTCTCGCCCAGGGTGTGATCGAACGAAACGCCCAGCCGCTCGTACAGCCGATTGATTTCTTCCAGGCAGAAGGGGAGGAATTCCCGCCAAAGGCGTAGGCTTTCCTCGTCGCCGGCGTGGAGCCCTGCCGTTTCCGCCAGCACGGCCGCACCGATATCCGCATGCTCGCGAGCCAACTGTGCCAGCCTGGGGTCCTGCTCGACCGTTTCCAGTTTCGCCTGAAGATCGGTCAGCTTCTCGCGCGCCTCGGCCACTTCCGCTTCCAGGCGGCGAACGTTCTTGGCCTTTTCCTTCTGGGCCTTCTTGTCGTCGGCCGCGACGCTCTGCCCTTGCTTCTCGGCCAGTTGCGCCTCACGCTCCGCCAAGCGTTGCTCCAAGGCCGGCAGCTCCCGGCAGCCCTCGTGATAATCGATCAATTGGCGCACAAGCCGGTACAGCCGCGCCAATTCCTGGACGGGATCCTGGCGATAGGCTTCCTCGCTGCGGAAGTGGCGGAAGCCGTAGAGGATCATGCCGAACTGCGTACCCCAGTCGCCGATGTGATTGTCGCTGACGACTTCATGTCCCAGGAATCGCAGCGTTCGGCAGAGGCTGTCGCCGATGACCGTCGAGCGGATGTGCCCCACGTGCATCGGCTTGGCCACGTTGGGCGCCGAGTAGTCGATTACGAACTTCTCGGCCGCGCCCACCGGAGCGATGCCCAGCCGCTCGCTGCCGACGGCCTCGGCCAGCCGCTGCGCGACCCAATCGTCGCGCAGGCGAAGATTGATGAATCCGGGGCCGGCTACGTCCGGCCGGTAGCAGAAATCGGCCACGTCGAGTTTGTCGACGACCTCGGCGGCCACATCGCGCGGCGGGCGGCCCAGCCGTTTCCCCAACGCCATGGCGAAATTCGCCTGGTAGTCGCCGAACTTGCTGTCCTGGCTCCGGCGGAGCATCTCGACGTACGGCTCCGGATCGTCCGTCACCGAGGCCAGGGCTTGCCTAAAACGGTCTTCAAGGTCGCGGAGAATGCTCATGGGCGGCGCGGTGGGCGTGGCAGGGTTTGGTCGGGCTGGCAGATTCTTACCGGGCGGGAACACTCATTTTGCCGAGGAAGGCCGGAAACCGGACCCCGTGCCATGGCCGCTTCGAGCCACGCTCCGTCAGGTCACAATTCCTTCAAACCACCGGCCGGTTTCGGACTTTGCGCCGGATACGGCACTCGCTTCGCCTGACCCCAAAGGTCCTCGATGCCGTAATAGCGCCGCGTATCCTCGTCGAACAGATGAATGACGACGTCGCCGTAGTCCAGCAGGATCCACCGGCTTTCGTCGTAGCCTTCAATTCCCAGTCGCTTGTCGCCCATCTCCTTTTCGAGAACACGGTCGATCTCTTCGCTCATCGCGTGCAACTGCCGCCGGCTGGTGCCGGTTGCCAGAACGAAGTAATCGAACAAGGTGGTCATTTCACGTAGATCGAGGATGACCAGATCGCGACCGCGATTGTCCTCCGCGACCTGCGCGGCGACCTGTGCCCGCTGGAGTGCCGCATCTGAGGATGTCGATTGCCTCTCGTGACCGACGGGTCTTGCTGCCACACTCACCTCTCGTTGGGGATGGAACTCGTGACGAGAACAACCTTTATTGTAATTCCCCACCCCGTCTCGTCGAGTGGGGGGCCCGACTCGCAATCCAGTACCCTTGCCATCGCCCACGGACGCCTCTCCTGGCCCAAACGGCCTGCCAATTGCTAAATCGCGTACAATGATTCGACTACTCGTGTTCAAGGGGGGCCGCCACATCTTCGGCTGTCCACAACATCCGCAAGAGTCGCCCGTTAAGGCCGGTAACCATACGAACAAGCCGCTATAACCCCGAATTCTATGGAGAAGGTCATGTCTGACTGGGTTGAGGTGGGCAAGAAGGCCCCCGATTTTACTCTTCCCGCCGATAACGGCTCGAAGGTGAAGCTAAGTGCACTGAAGGGAAAGCCGGTGGTCGTCTACTTCTATCCTCGCGACGATACGCCAGGCTGTACCAGGGAAGCGTGCGCCTTCCGCGATCTTCGCCAGGAGATGACCAAGCTCGGCGCGGAGATCCTGGGCATCAGCACCGACGACCTGGCAAGCCACGAGCGATTCCGCGACAAGCACTCGCTGAATTTCCCTCTTCTGGCGGACGTCGACCACCGCGTAGCGGAGCGGTACGGCGCCTGGCGCGAAAAAACCCGCTTCGGCAAAACGTCGATGGGCGTCCAGCGTTCAACGTTCCTGATCGGTCCCGACGGCGTCGTACGCAAGGTATGGAAGAGCGTCTCCGTCGATGGGCACGACCAGCAGGTCCTCAATGCACTGAAGGCCCTCTAAGCCGATGGACCAGGTCCGCCGCAGACCACCCGTTGGGTGATCTGGCAAGCGCACGGTATCTCCGTACTCCTGATTGAGCCCCGGACGACCCTCGCGGTTCGCCTCCGCCGGCGAGAACCAGCCGGAATCCGCTCGTAGTTGACATTGGGGGGGAAGGTGGGGAAAATATGTAACTTGTGGGGAGTGCAGAGCGCGGGACGCTGGTGCCGGGCGTTCTGCGGTGTCGTTTCCCGCCATCATTCATCAGCCGCCATCCACCCGCCTCCAAGGAGATAACCCATGACTGTCCACCGACGTGGATTTCTAATCGGCGGAGCGGCCGCCGTCGCCGGAGCGAGCACCTGGTCGGCCGTCCAGGCCGCCGATCCGTTCCCCAACCAGTCCAAGGCGGCCCTGAGACTCTCCAGCCAACTTGGAGTCATTCCAGGCAAGGACCTTGGCGAAAAGCTTGCCAAGATGGAGAAGTGGGGCTTCGACGGTGTTGAACTTCACGGCGACGTCGTCGACAACGAAAAGAAATACCTCGACGCCATCGGCCGCACCAAGCTCAAGGTCAGCGTCGTCTGCTTCGGTTCGATCCACGGCTCGTTGGTTTCCGAAGACCCCGCCAAACGCGTCGAGGGTGCCAAAGTGCTCAAGCGAGCCTTGGATGCTGCAGGGCAGGTCAACGCCGGCGGCCTCATCTATGTCCCCGCGTTCAACGGCGAAACCAAGCTTACGAACCAGGAGATTCGCAAGATCCTCCTCGACACACTCCCCGAGCTCGGCGAGTACGCCGTCAAGGCTGGCACCCGCATCCTGCTCGAGCCGCTGAATCGCAAAGAGGCCTTCTTCCTTCGCCAGTTGGCCGACGGCGCCTCGATCTGCCGCGACTGCAACAATCCCGGCGTCTGCATGATGGGCGACTTCTACCACATGGGCATCGAAGAAACCAGCGACATGGGCGCGTTCATCTCCGCTGGGGACTACTTGCACCATGTCCATCTGGCCTCGCGCATCCGCGTGCTGCCGGGCCAGGACGACCGAACCTACGTCGACGGCTTCCGCGGCCTGAAGATGATCGGGTTCCACGACTACTGCAGCTACGAATGCGGCGTGCGCGGCGACCGCGACGTCGAAATCCCCAAGTCGATGGCTTTCCTGCGTCAACAGTGGGAACAGGCCGTCCTCTGAGGAATTGGCCACGTTCAACACGCCCTGGGAGAGTCCGGGCCCACGATTGTAGTAAATCCACCGAACCGCGATCGACTCTCGACGACGCTCGTGAGGCGATCGCGGTTCTCGCATCCTACCGCTACCAACCACCCCGCCTTCAGGAATCCCGCCATGGCCGCGTTGCTTCGCGTGTGTTGTACCGTGCTGTTTGTCTTAGGGACCGCAGCCTGTCTCTCTGCGAAAGACGCTTCGCAGCCCGACCCCATGGCGGTCGCCCCCGGCAAGCCCGTCTTGCGCATCGAGCCGATCGAACTGCAGACGAACCTGCTCCCCAACGCGTCGTTCGAAGACGTCAACGCCGGAGTGCCCAACCAGTGGCGATGGGACCGTCGCAACACCGATGCCACGCTCAGCATCGACGAATCGACGGCCCATACCGGCCGCCGCTCGGTTCGCGTCACCAATTCCACGCCGTTCGGTCCGCACGTCTACGCCATGCTCTTCCTACCCGACGGCGTTGAAGTCAAGCCCGACACGGCCTACACGTTCTCCTGCTACGTGAAGAGCGATACCGACATCAACATCGCGTGGTTCGGCGGAGGAACGCAGTGGCTTCACCGCGCTCGTTTTCCGGGAAACACGCGCGGCCAATGGGCCCGCGTCGTACTGTCGTTCAAAACGGGCCCCGACGACCGCCGGATTCCGGTGATGCTCAACACCGAGAGCCCGACCGCCGGCTTCTGGGTCGACGACGTGCAACTCGTGCCCGGTCCGCAGCCGATGCCCGTCTTCGATACCGCGTCGAAAGGCCCCATCCTCGACATCGAACTGCCCACGCCAAGCACGGCCCGAACCCATGGCGCTGCTGTCGTCCCGGCCTGGAACCCAACCCGCTTTCCTTCCGACCAATACGCCTTTGCCACCGAAAAACTGTGGGCCGAGGGGCTCTTGTATCTGCCGCACCCGGTGCCCCGTGGAATACTGACGGCCCGCCTGGGCCCGCCGGCGGGCCAACCGCTTGCCGAGACGTCGCAAACCCGGGACTTCGCGGCCGGTACCTACCTCATAGCGGCAGGCTTCTGGATCGCCGACGTGCAGAATCCCGACGTGCAGCTGTCGCTCGAGCTGGCCGACCAATCGACCGACGCCGCCAATCGGCAAAACGCCGCGGCAACGATCAAACGGCGGCTGGTAACGACGGCCGTCGTCAAGGCCGCGCTAGAGCAGGTCGCCACGCTGCGAGAACAGCTCCAGGCTCGAATCGAGTCGCTCCGCAAGTCCGGCCGCGATCCGGCCTATCCGCTGGCGGCGCTCACTGTGCTCGACAACTTCTCCGACTACGCGCAGCAAGACCTCGCGCACGACGAAATCGCCCGCGCCTACGACGCCGCCTTGGAAATGCAGGCCATCGCCCGCGCGGCCATCGCTCGCGAGTTCCTCCCGCCCGTCCCCCGCTACGCCACGGCCGACAAGCGGCCGAGCTTCCGCCTTGACGGCCCCGCCCAGCTCGGAACGGTCCGCTGGTCCGACGGGCGCGTCGAGGCCGATTGGCCGCTGCAGTTCGTCGGCGTCGGCGCGTTCGGACAGGTGAAGAACGACATCGAGAAGCTGCCCGGATACGGCATGAACATCATTCAGGTCGAGTTCGGTCCCAACAGCATCGTCGTCGGCGAAGACCAGATCGATACGAGCATCACGCAGCAGTACCTGGCGCTCCTCGACCGTGCCGCCAAGGCAGGCGTGGCCGTCAACTTGTTGATCAGCCCGCACTATTTCCCGCAATGGGCCATGCAGAAGTGGCCCCACTTGGGCGACGCCAGCGGCGGTTTTCTCCGCTACGACGTCCAAGCCCCCGAGGCCCGCGCCGTTTTGGAGAAGTTTCTCCGAACGGCCATTCCCAAAATCTGCCATCATCCGGCTCTGCACAGCATATGCCTCTCCAACGAGCCGCTCTTCACCGACGTTGAGAAGAGCAAATACGTTGCCGCGATGTGGCACGATTGGCTGCGCGCGCGCCACGGCACCATCGCGAAGCTCAACGAGCGTTGGGGAAGCACATACGCCGACTTCGACGCGATCGCCGTGCCGCCCAAGCATTTTGGCACCGAGCCGATCATCTACGACTTCATCACGTTCAACTGCGAGACCTTTGCCCAGTGGCACGCTTGGATGGCCTCGATCATTCGCCAACTCGCGCCCGACGTCCCACTGCACGCCAAGATCATGATCTGCGCCGCCCTGGAACGCGCCGAACACGGCGCCTGGTGCATCGATCCCCAGTTGTTCGCCGAGCTGAGCGACATCAACGGCAACGATGCCTGGAAGTTCTACAGCCCGACGGGCCCCTGGGCCGATAGTTGGCTGGCGGAGCAGATGGGCTACGACTTCCAGCGAAGCATGGCCGACAAACTGGTCTTCAACTCCGAGAACCATCTCATTCCCGACCGCAACTTCGACGATGTTCCTCCCGCCCACATCCACAACATCTTCTGGCAGGGAGCCGTCCACGGCCAGAGCGCCACGGTCACCTGGGTTTGGGAGCGAAGCTACGACCCAACCGCCGACACGGCCGGCAGCATCCTCCATCGCCCGGGCTGTGCCGAGGCCATGGGGCAATCGGGTCTCGATCTGTTGCGACTTTCCCGCGAAGTGACGGCCCTGCAACGTGCGCCCGCTCAGGTGGCGCTCGTCTGGTCGCCCGCCTCGATCGTCGCCGGACAGGAATACCTGACGACCCTCAAGCAAACATACGCCGGCCTGAACTTCTGCGGCGTGCGGATCGGCTTCATTACCGAGCGGCAACTGGCCGCCTACGCCCAAGACGGCAAACTCCCCGGCCCTCTGCAGCAACTCAAGGTCATTCTCGCGCCAAACGTCAAGCGCACTCCCGAAACCACGCTGGGCGCACTGCACAAGTTCCAGGAGCAAGGCGGCCGAGTCGTGCAACTAGGCGACTGCTTCGGCGAGGATGAATACGGAAAACGCCGCCAAACGAAACCCAGCCTGGGCACACCAGTCGAAGCACCGCCGACCGACCGCGCAGCGTTCGATCTCTTGCGCCAGCAAATACCCCAGTGGCCCGTGAGCCGTCCCGTCAACGTGACCTTGGCCAATGGCGAGCCGGCGTGGGGTGTCGAATACCTGGCCGTGGAGCAGGGCGGGCGACTGCTGGTCAACCTGGCCAACTACGGCCGCGACCCCGTCAAAACCCAGGTGCTCGTGTCAGGCAAGCCGGTTGGCGGAACCGATCTCCGCTCAGGCCGCCAGTTCGACAATGCGATCGAACTCCCGTCCCTCGAACCGGTGCTGCTCGAGGTCCGCCCGCGATAGAATCGCGTCAGGCCGCGCGGCGCCCTGTCGATCCGGCGCTCGACAGAGCGGGCGTTTCTGTCGATCCTCGCGAGCCGGAAACCGCCCGCGGCGAGGTGCTGATTGCGTGCCGTCGCCGCGCCGAGTACACTCAAGGCAGATCCCGACTTCATACCATAGGAGGAATTGCCCATGGCCGCGAAAACGACTCGACGACAGTTTCTTGGCACCGCTGGCGCTGCGGCGGCCGCTGGTTGGCTTGGGGGACGGCTCTATGCGGCCGACAACGCTACAGGCACCGGCCCCAACGACACAATCAACTTCGGCGTAATCGGCTGTGGTGCGCGAGGCGGCCAGGTCTTGAGTCGGTTCCGCGCGTTGCCGGGCAATCGCGTGGTGGCCGTGTGCGATGTGCACTCGGCCCACATGGCTAATATGCGAAAAGCGTGCGGCGGCGACCAGGTTGCCGCATATGCCGACTACCGAAAGCTGCTCGATGACAAGAACGTCGATGTCGTCCTCATCGCCACGCAGGCCCACTGGCATCCACTGATCACCATCCGCGCGTGCCAGGCCGGCAAGGATGTCTACGTCGAGAAGCCGTTGGGCAATTCCATCCACGAAGGTCGCGTGACCGTCGACGCCGTACGCAAGTATGGCCGCATCGTTCAGTTCGGCACCCAACAGCGCAGTTGGGACCAGTACCGCAAAGCCGTCGAAGTCATCCAGTCGGGCGCCATCGGCGACATCAGCGAAGTGAAGGTTTGGGACTACGAGAACGTGTCGCCCGGCATAGGCAGCCCGGCCGACTGCGATCCTCCCAAAGAGCTCGACTGGGACTTCTACCTCGGCCCGGCACCGCTTCGCAAGTACAATCCCAACGTCTACTACAACTACGGCTACGACTGGTTCACCTGCTCCGGCGCCGGCCATCAGGTCGCGTGGGGCGTGCATCATTTCGACATCGTCAATTGGGCGATGGACGTCCAGGCGCCGATCTCCGCCGTGGCTACCGGCGGGAAGTACGCCTTCCCCAAGGACAATCGCGAATGGCCCGACACGTTCGATGGCCTCGTTGAATTTGGGCCCGGCCCCGTGGCGAAGAACGGATTCGTCCTTCAGTACACGTTGCGCCTCGGCTGCCGTCGCGAGTTCCGCGCCCACGCCAAGTGCTTCTTCGGTTCCAAGGGTTCGCTCCTGTTGGACCGCTCCGGCTACACAATCACAGCGGAGGAAGGCGGACCCCGCAACAATCGCCAGAAGCTGATCAAAGAGGACACCTACCGCAGCGACGAGGACAATCACCAGGAGGTCTTTCTCCAAAATGTCCGCCGTCGCACGCCGCCGTTTTCGAGTGTCGAACATGGACATTACGCCACAAATGTCGGCCATCTGCTCAACATTTCGTGGCTCGTGGGCCGCAAGATCCGGTGGGACGGACAAAAGGAGCAGGTTCTCGACGATGCCGAGGCCAACGCCCTGGTCGACAAACCCTACCGCGAGCCGTGGAAACTGGAGATCTAGTGCGAGTCGCACGTAACTGGAGCGTGCGTGGCGGCGTATTTCTGCGGTTTCGAAAGCGAAACACACGCTACGATTGGGCCGAATGCGCTGTAGACGGTCTCAGAACCCGAACGCACGCCCCTGGCCCGCTTGCACCCATTGTGGCCGAGGTTGAGGCTGCGCGGCTTTCTGTCGGAATCGCAAACACCAAACGGGGAAGGATAGATCCGTCTGGTGCGAAAAAAGGAGTTGCGGCGAGTGAGCGGGATGGGCGTGTTGCGGGGTGCATGCCCGGACTGGTGGGGCCCCGCCGCACACTTGCCCGCAGCCACCTTTCGAGCTAGGTTTTCAGTGGCACTTAATGCCGGCCGCTGCGGCCGGACTGCCCCTTGTCCACGGAACGAAAGGGCTTCGCCAATGAAAAGCTTAGTTGCGATGATTGCACTGGCGGTGGTCTTGCTGAGCGGCTCGACAGTCTGCGCGCAATGGGGATACGTCGCACCGGCGCCGGTCTACACCTATTACCCGGGTGCGCCCGTCTACGCGTATCCCAGCGTAGCTCCCATCCCGTTCGCGCCAAGGCCCGTGGTCGTGCGGCGCCCCGTGGTGGTGGCCGCGCCGGTGGTAGCGCCCGCGCCGGTCGTGATGCCTGGCGTCGTCTACCCGTATCCCGCCGTCGTCCGAAGCAGGGTCTTCTACTACGGTCAACCGGTTCGCAACGCTGTCCGCGCGGTTCTTCCGTAGGACCTGTGGTCCACCGGTGATTTATTGATGCCTGTATTGAAAACGGAACAAGGGGTCCGACCCAATCCTGGTCTTTCGGCCTCCCGATGGTCGGCCTCGTTCCAGTTGCAATGCAGGACCCAATAGTTGGCCGGTTGCAGAAGCCGGACGGGAAGCCTTAGAATGGCGTCCATCGAATGGGCGCCATTTGCCGAGGCATTCCCGAAGGGCACACATGGGAATCCCCTCCCTCTTCTCCGTCAATCATGCCGGATTCTGGGGCCAGCATCGGCTCCATCCGCCCTCGTCCCCGCACAAAGCCACCCAACCCGGATACCCGGCCGTTGAGTTCATGGGCAAGGGATTCATCCATTTCAAGAGATTCTTCGCCGGACTGGCCGAAGGCGGCCTCCAAGGCTACACTGCCTGCAAAGTATGTTTGCCGCTCCGCGATGGCGGCAGCAAGGCGAATCTGCACCGTGTTGCCACGATCAGCTTAAACAAGAGTCGGCAGCTCGTTGGCCAAACCGACGGGAGGACAATGCCATGACCGGACGCGAGCGTGTGTTGGCTACGCTGAACCGCCGAAAGCCTGATGTCACAGCCTTCGAGATTGGGGGCACCGATTGTTCCAGCGTTCATGTGGTCGCCTACCAGAAGCTTCGCCGGCTCATGGGGCTCGTCGACAAGCCGATTGACGTGGGCTGTCTGGGCCAGTTGGTCGCCCGCACCGATCGCGACGTGATGGATGCCCTGGATGTCGACGCGGAAGTTCTCTGGTTCGACGCACAGGCAACGAAGGTGTGGCACACGCCATTTGGGCCGGACCTGGTCGTGCCCGACCAGTTCGACGTGCACGATCTGGCCGACGGCTCCTCGATTGTGAAGACACCCGGCGGACAGATAGCGGCCCAGCGCGCGGCCGACGCCTACTACTTCGATCCCGGGGTGTATCCGCTGGCCGAAGTCACCTCGCCGCGCGACCTCTCCCGCTTCGACGCACTATTCGAGCACTGGGATTACTCGCACGTCTACGACGAGCCCCTGGAAGACCTCGCCCGGCGGGCGCAAACCCAGTATATGTCGACCCAGCGCGCCGTCGTGTCGCTGTGGCGGATGCACTACCTTCAGGCTGGCCAGCTCATGCGAGGGTTCGAGCGGTTCTTCCTCGACCTTGTGGAGAACCGCGAGCTGGTTCGTGCCATTTTCGAGAAGCTGCACGAAGTGTATCTCCGCCGCGCCGATACCTTTCTGAACGCCTTCGGCGATTGGTTCGACATCGTCTTCCTCACCGACGACTTGGGCACGCAACAATCGGGGCTGATGTCGGTCCGAATGTATCGCGATCTGATCTACCCTTACATCTCCGAGTTGGTAGGCAGAATCAAGGCTCGTGGGAAGAAGGTCGTCATGCACTCCTGCGGCAGCGTGTACGATTTCATTCCGTCGATGATCGAAATGGGAATCGACGCGTTGAACCCGGTGCAAGTCAGCGCGCGGAACATGAACCCGCAGAAGCTGGCTCGCGAGTTCGGCCGCGACATCGCATTCTGGGGCGGCGGCTGCGACACTCAGCATGCATTGAACGCCTCGGACCCGGCGATCGTGCGACACGACGTTCGCCAACGCCTTGAAGAATTCGGCCCCGAGGCGCACCTCGTATTCACACAGGTGCACAACATCCAGTATGACGTGTCTCCGGAGAACATTCTGGCCATGCGCGACGAGTTCTGGCGGCTCGCCCGGCACGGGTGAGCGCGAATGTGTCGGTTCGCACTCATTCGGGCGAAGCTGGCCTGCCATGCCCCCTTCGCCAGTGCGGTTGACTTCTTCTCGGCATGTGTCTAGCATGCAGGCGCGATTCCGCCATATCGCACGACATTCACTGCCGACGAAGGGTGTGGCGCTGCCAATGTTGCCACAGGCTGTTAGGTGGTCGGGCCGCCATCTGGTTCATCGCTGCATGTTTGCGGGAGAACCAAATGGCTCAAGACGCGACGCCCCCAGACCAGCAGCCGCGCGATCCTGCCGGCGGTTGCCTGATTCGTATGTTTTGGATGATCCTGGGCAACCTTCTTCTCATTTTCTCGGCAGCGGCCATTCTGCGAAGCCGCGCGCCGTTGGCCGTGTCCTACGCCGACGTCATTTACGGGCTCACCGTGCTGGGAATGATCGCCGCCCGCTACGTCGACGTGCGTTACCTCGGCGGCAGGACTTCCGACGGAGAACAGCCCGCCACCATGGGCAACTGGAGACGGTACAGCATCGTCCTGGCAGTTGTCACCCTGGCGGTTTGGGTATTGCTGCATGTGGTGGCCCATTATCGGGCTTGAGCAGTCGTGTGGCGGCAACGCGCGGGGCTCGATCCATATTTCCGGCCCGGTAGCGGCCGAGGGCCCCATCGTGCGCGTGCCTGTGCCCCTTCAGAGTGTGCTCTGCCGTCGTCGCTCTGAGTAGAATTGAGTTAGAAGGGGCGCAGGGAGCCCCCGTTACACAACACTGGGAGAACATGCGATGAAGGCGATATTGGCGGCGACCGTACTGATGGCGGTCGGACTGGTCGGTGTGTGCGCAGCCGATACGGTCCAGTTGCACAACGGCGAAGTGCTGCGCGGCTCGGTTCTTTCGCTCGACGCAAAGCAGGTGCGAATCCACAGCGAGTCGCTCGGCGATCTGGCGGTCGATCGCGGGAAGATCGACGCGATCTACTTCGGCAACCGGACGGCCTCGCCCACGGTTGCGCCGTCCACTTCGTCCACACCGCAGGCGGCTGCCCCAACCCCGAAGTCGCCCGAAGAGATTCTGAAGATGCTCGGACAAGGCCCATCGGGCGGTACGCCGGAGGGCGCCATCGAGGAATTGCAGAAGAAGGGACTCAACCCGGGCACGATGTCCGAACTGCAGAAGCAGTTCCCCTTGTTGCTCACCCCGGAGGTCCAGAACTACTTCAACGACACCCTCGGAGGACTCGCTTCGGGCAAACTCGACCTGCAAGACCTCCGCAAACAGGCCGTTCACGCGCGCGACGAGATCGACAAGCTGCAGAAGGAACTCGGCCCCGAAGCCAGCGTACTGAACCCGTATCGGTCGATTCTCGACAAGTTCATCCGCGAGACAACGCCCCCGGAAGGCGACAAGAAAGCCGACAAAACACCCAGCCAGGCACCGAAGACCAAATGACACCTCACGGCAGGCGGCTCGGGGCGCCGAAGTCTTCTTCGCCGGCCGCAGAGCGAAGCCCCTCGCCCGACTGGGAACCCCCAGCGTCCGACGTCGAGGAAGCCGTCGACCTGCGCACCTCGAAGCGGCCCGCCGCCACTTCCGCGTGGGCGATCTCTATCTGAACCGTCCGATCACGGGCGCATTGGTCGGCCGACAGCCGTTCGGCGGCTTCGGGCTCTCGGGCACAGGTACCCAGGCCGGCGGCGCCGAATATCTGTTACACTTCGTCGAGCCACGTTTTTCGTCTGAAGATACGATGCGACATGGCTTTGCGCCATGGACGGTGTAGCCCAAGCGCAGACGGAGAAGTGACCATGGGTCACGAAGCGCCCACCTGCCGTGGGAACGTATACACCCGTTGGATGGGTTCTCGTTTGACCGACTCCCAATTGCAACGTAGCGTTTGCTATCGCCGACGGTTGCGTTTTCTCACCTGAACCGCGCCGCGGCCATCGCATCACCCCTACCTTTGAATCCCGCCATGCCTTGCGACGTTCTGGAACAACCACAACAGTCGAGCCAGCCGGCAGGTCAAGCGAAGCAGATTCTCATCGTCGACGAGGACGTCGCCACCGCCGATTCGCTGGCGCCCGGCCTTAGTCGACGAGGCTTCCGACCGCTCACCGCGCATTGCGGCCGTGTCGGGCTGGAGTTGGCCCGGTCGGCAAATCCGGCCGTGATTCTGCTCGACCTCCGCTTGCCCGATACTGACGGCCTGACGCTGTGCCAGCGTCTGTTCGACTCGCCTGAAACGTGCGGCATCCCTGTGATCGTCGTCAGCCGGCTCGACCAGCCCCACATCGTGCGGCGTTGCCGGGCCGCCGGCTGCCACTTCTACGTGCGCAAGCCCTACGACCCCAACGTTCTGCTGGTGCTCATCCAGCAAGCCATCGCCGACACACACCAATGGCGTGAAGTGGGGTGACGAAGCCCCCATCACCGTTTGCTTAGGGGGTGCCCCTTGTCGGGTGCTGAGGCTTTCTGCTATAGTGATGAGCTGCGCCGGCTGCGAAAACTGCGGTCAGCACCGTTTGGTTGTCGTCACGGTTGGTCCCCAACATATCGCGGAGAGATGCGTGGGAACGAAGAAATCAGGAAAAGGGCGTCGCAAGCTTGGTCGGAAGAAGCGGCGGATGCGGGCCAAAATTCGGCATCGCAAATAGTCGCTACGGCAGGTGAATTCTGAAAGTGCTCCCCTGTCCCAGCTTGCTATCTACGGAGACAGACCCTCCGTGTGCTGTGGCGATGTGCTTGACGATGGCCAGCCCCAGCCCCGTTCCACCTAAGTGATCGCTGCGCGCCTTGTCGACGCGGTAGAACCGCTCGAAGAGGCGCGGCAGGTGCTTCGGTTCGATACCCGGCCCTTCGTCCGAAACGTGGATCACCACGCCACCGTCTTGCCGCTGCGCCCCGATGTGGACCGCACTTCCGGCCGGGCTGTACTTGATCGCATTGTCGATCAGATTGCCCACCGCCTGTTCGAGGAGTCGGGCGTTGATGGTCGCCAGCAGTTCGGGGCCATCGGGCAGCACCAGGCGCATCTGTTTCCGCTCCGCCAGCGGCTCGAACGTTCGCAGCGCCGCACGTAGCACGTCGTTCACCTTGCCCGGCGCGAGATCGACCGTTTGCCGCTCCGCGTCGTTCTCGATGCGCGCCAGACTCAGGATATCGTTGACCAGTGCGTCCAGTCGATTCGCCTGGTTCAGGATGATCTGCAAAAACCGCCGGGCGTTCTCCGTATCTTGCAGCGCTCCGTCCAGCAGCGTTTCGACGAACCCTTTGATCGACGTGATCGGGGTCCGCAACTCGTGGCTGGCGTTGGCGACGAAGTCCCGCCGAACGTTTTCCAATCGCCGCAGACGCGTGACGTCGTTCAGCACGATCAGCACGCCGATGCGGTTCCGGCGAGCGTCCTGCAGCGCGGTCCCCCGGGCCGTCAGATAGCGATCCTGGTCGCCGCGGACGACGATGTCGCGGCTCATCGGGAGGGGGTTCGACAGCACCTCGTCGACAAAGGCCAGAAGGTCGGCCTTGCGGAGCACTTCGTGCACCTGGCGACCGCGAATGGTCGCCGGCTCCAACTGGAACATGCGGCTGCAAGCAGGATTCAGATCGATGATCTTCCCTTGCGTGTCGAGAGCCAGAACGGCCTCGGCCATGCTGTCGAGCATCGCGTCTTGTTCTTCGCGCTGGCGGACCATCGTCTCGATGCGATCGTCCAACTGGTGCGCCATGGTATTCATGGCTTCGGCCAGCGTATTGATCTCTCGCGAGCCCACGACGCGCATCCGGTGACTTAGGTCCCCTTCGGCGAACTGGGCCGCCCCGGCGCTCATCACTTCGAGCGGCCGGCTGATTCGGCGCGCCATCCACCAGCAGAGAATCGCGATCAGAGCGAGCACTACCAGTCCGGCCGTGGCGATCCGCCATTCGAGCGAGTGGGTCGCCTCATCGATGGCCGTCGTCGCACGCGCCGCCCGCACGGCCGCCACCAGCTTGCCTTCGTGGAACACGGGAACCGCCACATAGTGAAGCTCTGCCTGGAGCGTCTTGCTGTAGCGAGTTGTGCGCCCGACGCCGTGTTCCTTCAGCGCCTGGATCAGCTCGGGACGACTGGCGTGATTGTCCATCAAGCTCGGGTCTTCCTCGGTGTCGGCAATGACCTTGCCGTGCGGGTCGACGACCGTGAACCGAGAGAAGGTCTCCTCCCCGAACTTCTTGGCCAGCGCATCGAGTTCGCCCGGCGACTGCCGCAACGTCTCGGGGGTCACCGTCTGGCCAAACAGTCGTGCGGCCGCCTCGAGGGCCGCGTCGGTGTGCTGGTCGTAAAACTGGTCCAACGTCTCCTTGCCGTAGAAAGCCACGGCAACAAGTGCGGCGACGGCGACGAGCACATAGGACGGAAAGAGCTGCCAAAAGAGTCGTCGCACCTTCATTGGATGCCTATCTCCTTTACGTCGGGTTCCGCGCGTTGGCGGTCATTCCGGCTTGGCCGACGAGTTCGCGCGAATCGTGTTGCTCGACCTACCTCACCAGTCCATCGTGCTATGTGTTCCCAGGTCACTGCAGTAGGGACTAGCGCGTGTCGCACTTAACTGTAGCGTCCGCGGCGGCGTGTTTCTACGGTTTCGAAAGCGAAACACAAGCTACGGTTACGCCGAATGCACTCTAATGATACTTTATTGAATCATGCATCGACAATGCGCAGTCGAGCCAGTCATGCTCGCCCTTTGCCGGCCTTCCGCAGTTCGCCCACCGTACACTGGCAGGCCGGGCTCATTCCTGAGTGCCGCCCAATCGGCACCCTACACCGGGGGGCGCGGGGTGGCGGCCCGGACGCTTCGGCACACTGGCAATTCCGGGGCGGGCCGGGTAGCATGAACCGCTGATTGAACAGCCTGGGGCGGGGCCGCTGCACCGATGGAGGAACCGACCGTGACATGTGCGAGGTGGTTGGTCTTGTTGGCGATCGTGTCCTGCTGCCAGACGGCACCCGCAGCCGAAACAGGGAGTCGGACGGAGAAGCCCAATCTCATCTGGATCTGGGCCGACAACCTCGGCTACGGCGACTTGGCAGTCTATGGCGGACGCTCCGTTCGCACTCCGGCCATCGATCGGCTCGCGGCCGAGGGAGTACGTCTCACCCAATACTACGTGGCCCACACCGTATGCAGCCCGTCACGGGCCGCTCTGCTGACCGGGCGACAGCCGTTCCGTACCGGCGTGGTCGACGTCTTGCGTCCCGACTCGCCGACGGGGCTGGCCAACGAAGAAATCACGCTGGCCGAAGCCTTGCGCAGCTCGGGATACGCCACCCAGGCGATCGGTAAATGGCACTTGGGCGACCGCCCCCAGTATTTGCCCTGTCGGCAGGGGTTCGATAGCTATCTCGGACTCCCGTACAGCATGGACATGCTGCCGACGCTGTTGATCCGCGACGATCGGGTCGAGCGGCGGCTTCCAGGCGAAGAGGTGGCCCACGTGACCGAGTGGCTGACGGACGAAGCCATACGATTCGTCACCGCCAACAAGGATCGCCCGTTCTTTCTCTATTTCTCGCACACGATCCCTCATCCTCCGCTGGTTATTCCTGAAGAATTCCGCGTCGGGGGCCGTTCCACCTACGAAGGCGCGCTGGAGTACATGGACCAGCAAATCGGGCGGCTGATGGAGACCTTGGACAAGCTCGGGCTGCGGGAAAAGACGCTTGTGGTCTTCTCCAGCGACAACGGGCCGATGCATTCTGAAGGGAAGGCCGGCGCGTTGCGGGGACGGATCCGCGACTCGTACGAAGGGGGCGTGCGCGTTCCGCTCCTTGCATCGTGGCCCGGCACCTTGCCAGCCGGTCGCGCCGTCGACACACCGGCCATCGCTTATGACATCTTTCCCACGCTCGTCCACCTTGCCGGCGGCAAGGTGCCCGACGACCGCGCATACGATGGCCAGGATATTTGGCCACTCTTGAGCGGTCGGGGCGAGTTTCACCGGAAGGCGCCGTTCTTCTGGGTGTACGACGACCGTGTGACGGCCGTCCGGGATGGGCAATGGAAGCTGCACGTTGGGCGCCATGACCGCGCGCTGGCCCAGCCGGAGTTGTACGACGTCGAGTCCGATCCGGGCGAATCGCACAATGTGGCCGCGCAGCATCCGCAAGTGGTCGCCCGCCTGCAGGCGACGGTGAACGAGTATGAGAAGCAGATTCCCAAGGTGTGGTCACTCAAGTATCCGGTTCGCGATCCGGCCAGGTTGCCCAGCGGCATACGGCGAGAGTAGCCGCGCTTCCTGATGCCGACAGAACTGCCGAACCGGCGATTGGCAATCGGAGTAATTCGTTCGAGGGAGCAACCAACATGACCAAGACACGCATCGACCACATCTTGGACCAAGTGGGAGCCATTGCCTTCCCCGGTGTCTACGACACGCTCTCCGCCAAAATCTGCCAGCGGGTTGGGTTTCCCATGGGATTCGTCTCAGGCTACTCCGTGGCGGCCACCGCGATCGGCCAGCCCGACCTGGGCCTCCTCACCCAGACGGAAATGATCGACCGCGCACGACGCATCTGCATGAGCGTCGAGATTCCCATCATCGTCGACGCCGACACGGGTTACGGCAATCCGCTGAACGTCTACCGCACTGTCGACGAGCTGATCCAGGCCGGGGCCGCCGGCTGCTTCCTCGAAGACCAGGCATGGCCCAAGAAGTGCGGTCACATGCGCGGCAAGAAGCTCATCAGCCGCGACGACTACTTGCAGAAGATTCGTGCCGCCGTCGCTGCGCGCGGCTCGCGCGATTTCTTCATCGTCGCGAGGACCGATGCCCTGGCCGTCGAGGGTTTGGACGAGGCCATCGACCGCGTAACGGCGGCGCGCGAACTGGGTGCTGACGCAAGCTTCGTCGAAGCGCCCAGCTCGGAGGACGAACTGGCCGAGATCGGCCGCCGCGCACCGGCCCCAGTCGTGGCGAACATGCTCGAGGGCGGCAAGACGCCCGTGCTCCCCAAGCAGCGCCTCGTCGAATTGGGCTTTCAGTTGATCCTCCATCCGTTGGTAGGCCTCTTTGCCGCGACCAAGGCGATCGAGCACATGTATCAGAAGCTTCGTACCGACGAAACCACCCTGGGCGAAGAGTCCCGGTTGACCTCGTTTCGCCACTTCAACGACTTGATTGGCGTCGAAGAGCTGTATCTGCTAGCCGAACGTTTTGGCGTCGAGTGAGTGAGATCGCCTGGTGACTGTCGCCGACTTGCCCGGAAGTCGAACCCTCCTGACCATTGTCGATCGCAGGCGCGCGCGCCTCCTGTTGTATGTCAACGGCGGGCTGTGGGCGGTCGGCAACGGGCTCCTCAGCAGCATGCTGGTGATCTATCTGGCGCTCGAGCTCGGCGCGCCGCGGATCGGCCTGGGAATCAGCTTCATCGTGGCCGCGCCGCAGATCGCCGGGTTGCTGCGGCTTGCCGCGCCGGCGCTCATCGGACGGGTGGCCGACCGCAAGCGTTTCTGCATAGGCACCTACGCGGCGAGCTGCGTCGTGCTCATGGCGCTCCCCTTTTTGGCTTCGCGACGCATATTCACTTCGCCGGGCGTTTGCCTGGCTGCCTTGGTCATCATGTGGTGCACGTACCATCTCTTGGAGTACCTTGGCACCGTCGCGCTCTGGTCATGGATGGCCGACCTCGTGCCGCAGCCGGTCCGCGGCCGATTCCTGGGTTATCGCGAGCGGTGGATGGTCACGGGTCAGGCCGTGGCCATGCTTGCCGGGGGCGGGTTCGCCTGGCTGTGGCACCGGATGGCGGTCGACTCGCCGCGTTGGATCGGCTACGCGGTCCCCGCCGTATTGGGCGCGTGGTGCATGCTTCTGGCGATTGTCCCGCTGTGCCGGGTTCCCGCCGTGACCGGTCGCAGGGGTGAAACGCGGCCTGCAACGTGGCGCTCGATCGTAGCGCCTCTGGCCGATCCCGGCTTCCTGCGACTTCTCGCCTTCGGTTGCTGGTTCTCGTTCTTCAACGGCATTACCCAGGCCGCGCAGAACATCTATCCGGCGAAGGTGCTCGGCATCAGCCTGCTGGCGATGTTGTCGCTGAAGACCCTGATGCGGATTGGGCAGTTCGCCGTAAGTCCCTGGCTGGGACGCGTGGCCGACCGTTTGGGGAATCGAGCCGTTCTGTTGGCGACGCTGCCGATCGTCGCGGCGGCTCCGCTGTTCTTCCTCCTTGCCACGCCGCAACAGCCCTGGTGGATCTGCGGCGCCTGGCTGATGTGGATCGCCTGGGCCGGCCTGAACGTGTGTCTTCCCAACCTCATGCTCAGGCTATCGCCCCAACGGTCGAACACGCCCTACATTGCCGCCTACTATGCCATCACGGGCTTGTGCATGGCTGTCAGCACACTCATCGGCGGCCTCGTTCAGGACGCGGGCGTCAGTCGATCCTTCAGCCTTTTCTCCGGCGCAGTCACGCTGCAATACTATGCTGCCATCTTCCTGTTCGCGTGGCTCACACGCACGGCCGGCATTGTGTTGCTGCTGCGGATCCGAGAGCCGCGAGATACGTAGCCCGAACCGTGCCCGCCTACAATCGGGCCGCCGCGGCACACAGCGCGGCGAACGCCGGCAGCACCCGGTCGCCCATCCGCCGCATCGCGGCCAGTCCCACGTCGACCCGCGCCCAGATCGCCTCCGGATCGATGTAGTCCAACGGGGCCAGCTCCTCGCGCCCCTGCGGACAGTCGAGCCAGTCGAAGACCATCTCGCGAGTCACCTCGACGTGGAACTGCAGACCCCAGGCGGATGTTCCGTACCGGAACGCTTGGTGGGCGCACAACGCGCTGGACGCCAAGTGCGTTGCCCCCTGGGGAATCTCGAACGTATCGCCGTGCCACTGAAACACCGTTTGGCGCGCCGGCAAACCGTCAAACAGCGGATCCGCAGCGGCGGCGGGCGCCAGTTCCACCCCGTACCAGCCGATCTCCTTCACGCCGTTGGCATGCACCTTGGCGCCGAGCGATTTTGCCAGCAACTGCGAGCCCAGACAGATGCCCAGCACGGGCAACCGTGCCGCCACGGCGTCGCGAATCCAATCCAGCTCGACGCCCAGAAACGGGTACTTGCCGACCTCGTCGACGTTCATCGGGCCGCCCAGCACGACCAACCCGGCGGCGCCGCGCACGTCGAGCCGCTCGGGCACACTGTGGAACAGCTCGATCATCTGCCACGTCAGCCCGACGTTGCGGAAATACGTCTCCAAGGTTCCCAACGTTTCGCCGGGTACATGTTGCAGGGCAAGGATCGGTTTCATGGGCAACGAGTGTTGAGCGGTCAAAGGGAGGTGTGCCCGGCTGCGGTGTCTACGCTTCCGGCTCGCCGATCTTGCGGAGATACCTTGCCAGTTGGTCCTGCAGATCCAGAAGATTCTGCCACTGGTGCTGCTCCAGCGTGACCCGTTCGGCCTTGGGCGAGGTGCGCACGCTCTGCAGAAGCCCCCGAATCCGCAGGTGCAGGTACTGCAAGAGTTCGGCCAGCTCGGCACCCTGGCCTGGGCTTAGGGCATCGGGCAGCTTCGGCGCCAGGAGGGTATGCAGCCGGGCTTGCGCATGCGGATCTTCCGCGTGGTCGATTTCGAACGCCATGGCGATGGCAGGGGCCGACTGGTCCAGCTCTTCCGGCTCCAGCAGGATGCCCTTCGACGGATCGACCGATCGCAGGCGCAGCAATCGCTTGGCGATTTCGCCGCGCGAGCCGTAGAGGAGCACGGTGCGGCCCACGCTGATGATGTCGCCCGGACGAAGAATCGAGAGCTGCGTGCATTCGCCGTTGACCTTGGTTCCGTTGGTGCTTTCCAGGTCTGTCAGAACGACCTTGTCCTGGTCTTCCTGAATTTTGACGTGGAAGCGGCTGATCCGCTCGTCGTTCAACTGAACGGTGTTCCCTTCCTCACGGCCGATGCTCAGCGGCGTGGGAATGCTGTCGAACACGCGTCCGCGGTCGGCACCGTCGATCACCCGTAACGTCACCAACGTCATAGCAGCGCCTTGCGACAACGGCGAACCGGATCCGCGGTGCGGGGCGCCGTTGAGAAGAACTGGTCCCTTTCAGCCAGAGCGATCTTTGATGCCAATGCAGCCATGGATCCTCGTCCAGCCGCAAACACGGCCGTTCCAACCGAGTTTGCTCGGGCCTTCGCCGCAGGGGGCTCCATTGGCAATGCAGACCTCGACACGTCCGGCTGATCTGCCCGCCGGCAATGCCGTCCTGGCGTGCCGGTCCTTCCTTCTGTTTCCACGGGAACCCTATCCACACGGTGGACAGACATTTAACGGCTTATAGCACGGAAGCGGCGCAGCGGTCAACAGCCCCCCTCCATTGGCGATCAATGGTGACCGGTGGGGTGGGTCTTACATCGCCAAACGTACCGACTCGACCCGCGACTCGTCGAGGGCTGCAGTTCCATGGGAGCGCCGCACTGGGGACAGTACCGAGGTTCCGTCGACGACCGGCCCAGCTCCTCCTCGCGCTGACACGCCGCACAGAGCGTGGCGTCAGGCACGGCAAGGAGGCGCTCACGCGGGATAACGCCATGACACACCTTGCAGAGCGGCTCGTCCGCCCAGGCCGTCTCGTCCCGCGCTGGATCGGCCAAGAGCCCCGTATGGCCGCAGCGGGGGCAGGCCCACTTCCCGGCGTTGCCGCGAAACACCTCCACGACGATCTCGTCTTCCGGCTCTCGGCCCGCGCGGACCTTTTTCGCCACCAGCAGCCAGCGGATCATGGCGTCACGTCCGCAGACTTCCGACCACGAGCACTTCGGGCAGCGAAGTTCCAGGTAGACCGCCGGATCAGTCATAAGCTCTGCCCGGCTCCGCCGAGACTCCTTGCTCATGTGGCAGCGCCGCGACGACCGCGGCGCCGATTGCACCTGTTGTGCATGTCCTGGCCGAATCCAACAGCGATCGCCTCCTGCTCGTCGGTTGCGAGCCGTCCCGATCAGTTGAACGGGTTGTCGTCCGGGGCCGGTGCTTTTGCGTCCGCCTTGGCCGCCTTCTTGTTGGGTGTGGCCTGCTTCTTGGGCGGCTGGGCCGCCTTTTCCTTCGGCGCCACGGTCGTCTTCCGCGGCTGCGCTTCCTTCGCCGGTGGTGCCTCAGGTTCGGCGAAGAACGAGGGCGGTTCGTTCGAAGGTGCGGCCGCGGCCGCCGCCGCACCCTGTTTCTTGGCGGCTTCGTCTTCAGCCGCCCGCTTCTCGGCCTCCTGGGCTTGGCGCTGTTCTCGCAGCTCCCGATGGTGGATCGGCTGCGGGGCATCGATTTCGTGCAGACACTGGACGAGCCCAGACGGTGTCGCCAGATAGATGCGGTCGTTGGTGTCGTTCGTCATGCGTATCGGGAGTCGGCTGATGTCGAACCCGTCGACCCGGGTTCCCGTCTGGGCGTTGAGCACGACCATTTGTCCGACGTTGTCGATCACATACACGCGATCCCTGCTGGCCGCGATGAACCGGCGGATGCCCGGTGTGCACCAGAGTTGCTCGCCCTTTGCGGCGTCCAGGCAGTACATGCCTTCGGTTTGCGTGGGCACGTAGATGCGCGAGCCGATAACGGCCGACCGTTGCACGAGCGGCTCGCCGGTAGAGAACCGCCATATCAACTTGCCGTCTTTTTCGCGAATGGCGTAGACGAAGCCGTCCTCCGATGTCCCGAAGATCACGCCCGAGTCGGCTGCGATGTGCGGGTCGGGAGGCAGATAGGTCGGTTCCGTCGACATCGGGCCTTCCGTACTCAGCCGGTATAGCGTCGAGAAATGGTTCTCGAAAAGCCTGCCCAGGAACAGATAACCGGCGCTGGTCGTCCAAACGACGTTTTCCTCGCCGGTGGCCCGCGTGGTAACCAAAGGCCGGGTGAATGCCTGGCCCACAGACGGGCAGACCAATCCGGGCACAATATCCTGCGTCAACCGGAGCGACGCACGCCGTTGCTGTTCTTCTTCCGGAGAGGACGCCGGGGTCGAGCCATTGGCCGTTTTGTCGGTCCCGCCTGCCGTTGCACCCGTCTTCTGGGCGCCCGCCGCCGACTTGCCGCCTTTTGCCCCGGGCTGATTGGGGAGCCCACTGGTGGCGGCCACCTTGCCCGGCGGCGTCGCCGGTTTATCGGCCGAGCCAGCGGGCTTCGAGTCCATTTCCCCCTCGATCTCCAGCACAGGCCTCGCCACCGGCTTGAGCGGATACGTGTAAACCAGTCCGTCGATCAGCGGAATATAGACCTGCTGATCGCTCAAACCTGGACCCGCACCCGGCGAGCCTTCCAGCGGCTTCTCCCAAAGCAACTTACCGTCGTACCGATTGAGGATGTACAGCGTGGAGCCGTTGATGACGGCCACGTAGTCGCCGCTGGCATCGACCGGCATGTCGGGATAGCCCGGCTTGCCCACCTGCACGGCCCAAAGCTGTTGGCCTGTTTCCGCATCGAGCGCCTGGACCATCGCCTGGCTCGTCTGCACGAACAAGATTCCCTCGCGAAGCACGAGATGGGTGATTTGCCCCCGTCCGGGGTCCATCTGCGCCTGAGCGAACCAAGCCCGGGTCATGCCATGCCGGCCCGCCAAGGTCTGATTAATCAAATCGCCCGTTGCGGCCGAGGCCATTTCTCCGCCCAACAGGCCAACGGCCAGACAGGTCACCACGAAACTCAAACGGCGCGTCATAGAAAGCCCTCGGCCTTCGCTATGGGTTGTGAAAAGGCGTGCGTTGCCGTTGGGTCCGAGCCGGCCGCAACGGCGGGAAGCCGTGCGCCAAGGGGCCTGAAGACCGACCATCGACCTCATTGGCATGAACAATAAGCCACCAACCTCCACGGGAGGGGAAGTCCCGCGATGGGTTCGACAAGCAGAAAGTCCCACAGATTTATGATAATATGGGGGCGGGCAGAAGGCACGCGAAAAACCGACCCCAGCTGAGCACGCCAGACATGCAAAGCCCAGTCTCAAGAGGGGTTCGATGGTTTGTGTGCACCCGATCGGGCGCAGTGGTGGTGTGATTGCCGACGGGCCTGCCTCTTTGCCGACGACTTCCCACCAGGAGACGGATCTCATGGATCTGGAGCATTTGGAACCCCAGGAAGAGCGTGACATCGAGAAGATCCTCGGATACCTGAACTTCTCGTCCGGCTCGCCAGATCCGGGTTTCCTTTGCAGCATTAACGACCTGTTCGCCCACCTCGCCCAGCGCGCCGACTGCGAGCAGGCCGACGATGCGCCCCTTCCCGCGTGGCGACAATTGGGGCAAGTCCTTGGCGACGGCCTCAACCAGGTCGCCAACCGGTCCGAGGCCTTCAGGCAGGCCGACCAGGCGCGGGGTGCGCTCGCCCTTCTGTTCGATTCTTTCCTGCCCGCCTATCGCCGCCACCACTGCGATTTGCTCTATCACCAGACGGAAGAATCTCTTTTCCAGCCGCTGTTCATCGGACGGGCTTGCGAGGTTGTGCTCGCCGAAGGGCCTCCCTGGGATGAGGCCGACCGCATCGTTCGCGGCGCCATGATACGCCTGAACGACTACATCGGTCACCGCCCGGTCGCCGTGTTGCGCACCGCGCAGAAGATCCAGCCATACGCTCACGAATGGGTGCGGCCCATCCCGTTGTTCATCCAAGGTGCCGGCGTCGCCTACGGACCCTATCACGAGCTGATCGAAAAGACGCTGGAGATCCTGCAGTCGACCGATCCGGACCTGCTCCGACAGGCGTGGTTCGATCCGGCCATGCTGGACGAACTGGCCTTGGATCCCCGCGCCTGCGATTTCGATCACCCCGTGAATCGCCGTCGCAACCATCACTTTGGCGGCTGGGATCCGCATCACATCGACAATCGCGGGTTCTACCGCCGCTTCGTTCTCCAGCAGGTCACGCTCGATGCGCTCCGCGGCCGCGTCGAACAGTCTGACCCAATCCCGCGCGACCAACGCCTGTTCGAGGCCGCGGCCGTGCTGGCGGGAACCATGCTGATGGGCTCGGGAATCTCGGGTAGCGGCCCCGATTCGCACGACTCCGGCACGACCCTGGCCACCTTGCTGCCCCAGATTGCCGCCTATCGCGACGTCTTCTACGAACAGCTTCTCGACCGGATCGACGGTGCACATGCCGAGCGTCTTCGGGCCGAAGCCCGCTCGCTGCGTCAGCCTTTCGGCGGTGCCCGCCAACACCTGAACCAAACACTCGCGCGGCGGCGGGCCGAGCAGTTACAGCACGTCCGACTCGCGCAACTCTTCGCCCGGATGGGTTACATCGAAGCGGCCGGACGCCAGGCGGCCATCGTGCCGGTTGCGTCCGCCCGCATGCGCTGCGAAATCCAGTGCCGGCTGACCACCGCGCACCTCGATATCGATCAAGGCCGGCTCGACGACGCGGCCGCGCTGCTCCCGCAAATCGAAGACCTGCTCAATCGGGCCATCCAATGCGGTGCGCTGGTCGATCCCTGGAACATCCTCGGTTTCGGTGGCCAGTTCAGCCTCTTTCCGGCCGTCGAGAACAGCGTCCACGACCATCGCGTCGACGAGCTGATCGACCTGATGGGCGAAATCTTCACGCTTTACGCCCGATTGGAAAAGGAGGCCGCAGCCGCCGGACTCGGCCCACTGGAGGAAAAACTGTCCAGCGGCCTTCAGACGCTGGCACGCTGGTGGGACAAGTTTGGAAGCACCGAGATCAGCGACATCCACGGCATCTCCGGTGCCGAAACTTGGGAATCGGCCCAACAGGTCGCAACCGCACTGGTTGCTTGGCGCGAAGCCGGAACGGCCGCCGGCGACGTCGCCTTCTGGCGCCAGCACGTCGACCAGTTTCGCTCCCCCAAGGCATACGCCTTGCTCGTGCAGTCGCTGTCGAGCCACCACGATCCGGTCGCCGCCATGGCCCTGCTGATTCATTGGTTGGGTCAAGCCGATATGATCCCGTTGGACGACGGCGGATACTCCTTCTTCCGCCTCGCCCTGAACTGGATGGGCGACCTTTGGCGCCCTCCCAGCCGCAGCGAAGATGCGATGACGGCCGACCAGCGATGGTCCCTCGCTCGCAAATTCCTCGACTACCTCGAGGCCAACGCCGAGCAGTACTGGCGCGTCCCGCGACTCGAACTCGCCGGCCAGTCTGGCCAGGGCAGCGGCCAAAGCGAGGAAGAAATGGCTGATGCCGGCTTGTTCGGGGCCGCGTACGAGAACGTCACCTACCGTGATACGACCGACGACGGTTTCGACGGGTCGCTATTCCAGGGGCAGCCGGCCACCAGCGACACCGAGCTCACGCTGGAAGCCGAACGCATCGGCAACCGTCTCTTGTTCTTGGCTATGGTCGCGCAGCTCTGGAAGCTGGCGGCCGTGTGCGAAAACGGCGGCCCCCCGGCTGCCGACCGCGACGACGTGTTGGCGGAATGGCTCGGCCAGGCGACGGCCAACTCCCGCCAGTTGCGAAAACTTCTCGACGAGGTCCACCACTACCCGATCCCGCCCAGTCGCGGCACGCACGACGCGTTGATCGAATACGACCGGCACCGCGCGATCCGCGATTCGCTTCAGGAACGGATCGTCATGACCGCGGTGGAAATGGCCGACGCGGCTCGGATGATCCGTACTACCATGCGGCGCGAGGCCTCCGACGACGGTCTCGAGCCCTGGGAAGCATCGGCGGACCGCGTCATCCGCGCCGTGTTTCGAGGCGACGTCGAAGAGGTTCGGGCGGCCTGGCCCGAGCTGATCGATGAACTGCTCACTCAGCCGCTGCTTTATGTTCCCATTGCCCGCGGCGGCAACCCTCAACGGATCGCCAATTCTCGCAATCTGCAGCGAGTCTTTGCTCGCCTGCTCCGCTACCTGCCTCGGCTGGGCCTGCTGGTCGAAACGTTCCGCCTCATCCAGGTCATCCAAGACATGGAGCGTCGGCATCCGGCCGGTCCCGGCGCCGTGACCGAGTTCGACCGCCTCTTCGAGATCGGTTGCCGGAGCATCATGGAGTGCCTCGTCGTTTCTTCCGAGGACTGGCCCAAGCAGCAAGCCTCAGGTCACAGTGCGGAATCGGCGGACCTCGACCTCATCGAATCGCTCGAGCAGGCGGTCGAATTGCTGCTCGAGTGCTGGCTGGCCCACAGCCGCAACATCCGCATCTCGGTGCTGGAATCCGTCGCCAACCGCACCCACTGGCGATCGCTGAAGCACTTCATCCAGCACTACGGCGGCGATCTGTTCACGCAGCGGTTCATGAACCTCGCCAACCTGCGCGCCATTCTCCACCAGGGCGTCGACGCATATATCGAGTCGCTGCAAGAGGAGCCGGGCGCCGAGGGGCAGTACCGGATCTTGCAGGATTTGGGTGAGCAGATCTCCCGTCGTGAGGCGGTCCGCTGGCTGGAGCTGACCATCGAGGCGGTCGTCGAGAACTACGCCGAATACGTCGACTACAACAGCACGACGACTCAGTCGGACCGGGGCGATCTGCTCTACACGCTCCTGGACTTCCTCCGTATTGAGGCCAGCTACGACCGCGTTGCCTGGAACCTCAAGCCCGTGGCGATCGTCCACGAGGTCCTCGTGCGCCAAGGCCGCGACGAGGCGGGGGTCCTGTGGCAGCGCGCGGTCGCACGCCGCAGTGCCGAGGTAGCCGACGATCACCTCGAACGCCTGGCCCGCTTGAGCCGCCGCTACGGCATGCGATTGCCCAGCATCGCCTCGCGACTGCGCCAGCGATTCGTGCAGCCATTGGCCATCGATCGTCTTCGGGCGTTGATTCAGCCGGCCATCCAGGAGCGTCGCGACAACAAGCCGCCGATCGCTTTCGAGCTTTTGGAACACTCCTTGGCGCAGTTCACCGACGAGCCCAGCGGCGTCGGCTTCGACGCACCCTACTGGCTCGAAGCACTCGAAGAAGAGGTCCACGAGGTGCGATTCCGCAACGAGCAGCCCGAACTGCCCGACCTGCCTCCCGTACCGCAGGTTAAGCTTTCACGGCCGGAAGTCGAGCGGCAAATGGAACAGTGGACCGAAGAGTAGGCTGTCCGCTCTCTCCCCGTGTCAGGCCTGCGGCGATGCCGACTGCTGCGTCTCTGCGACGAGTGCGATGCTCCCCAACGTCAGATGGGCCACGTGCCGGGCCGGGCACCCCAGAAGCGTCGCCACCGTTGGACTGGCACCGCCGGAAAGAAACACTTGCGGCGTACTGCCGGCTTCCACCGCCAGGCGCTCGATGAGCTGACGGATTCCGCCCACCGCGCCCCAGAACAACCCGGACCGCATCGCCGGCACGGTCGCATCGCCCAGTGCCGGGGGAGGCGACGCCAGTTCCGCCATCTCGATCAGCGGCAGCAGATCGGTAAACTCGTGCAACGCCCGGGCCGACATGGCGATCCCCGACATGATGGCCCCGCCCAGAAACGCGCCCTCGCGCGAGAGCAGATCGACCGTTATTGCCGAACCCACGTCGACGATGACCGCCAGCCGCCCCGCCTCGCGCAGCCGGTTCACGCCCACCGCATCCAACAATCGGTCGATGCCCACCATATCCGGCCGCGGCACTTCGATCGCCAGCGGCAAGTCACCCGCCGCCAACAAGGTGATCCGATCGGCCGGCCGATTCGCACGCAGCCAGTCGACCAGCCGCGTCGTTGTGGGCCGGCTGACGCTGCCGATCCACCAGTTCGCTCGTTGCGACGCGCATTCCCCCAACCACGGCACGATTCCGTCCAACGTCGGTTCCGCCGAGCCGAGTTGCAGCGTATCGACCGGCTCGGGCAGGGGCTCCTGCCATGGCGTCTCGAACCGCCCCAGCTTGATTCGGTTGTTGCCGATGTCGACGGCGATAAGGGGGAACAAAGCACAATCTCCTGAACTCGGCCGGCCCGGCTCGCTAGGTTCGGGCCACCCTCCCAATATATGGCTTCCCCTGGGCAGGCAACCAGCGGAATCTGCTACCCGTTGTCGCCTTGATCCTGAAGCGTCTGGGCGATCCGTCCCACGAATTCGCGCAAGCCCTGCCCTGTGACGGCCGACACCAGCAGCACATCGCCGCCCAGATCCTGGGCGAGCCGCTCGCACACATTGGCCGCCTCCGGCAGATCGCCCTTGGTGACCGCCACGATCTCGGGCCGCTGCGCCAGGTCCGCGTCGAACAGCGACAGCTCCTGGCGAATCGTACGGTAATTCGTCAACGGGTCGGTGCCGTCGAATGGCATCGGCTCGACCAGATGCACCAAAACGCCCGCCCGCTGAACGTGCCGCAGAAACTCATGCCCCAGACCGACCCCAGCATGCGCTCCCTCGATCAGCCCGGGAATGTCGGCCATCACGAACGACTGCTGATAATCGATCTGAACGCGTCCCAGATTCGGGTGCTTCGTCGTGAACGGATATGCCGCAATTTCCGGACGCGCTCGCGAAAGCCGGCTAAGCAGCGTGCTCTTTCCCGCGTTCGGTTTGCCGATCAGACCGACGTCGGCAATCACCTTGAGCTCCAGCCGCACAGCCCGCTGCTCGCCTTCGCCACCCGGAGTTGCCGTGCGAGGCGTTCGATTCGTCGGCGACTTGAAGTGTTCGTTTCCCTTGCCGCCGCGTCCCCCGTGAGCGACGACCACCTGATCGCCGGGATGGGCGAGGTCTTTGATGACAAAACCTTCGCGGGCGTCGCGGATTACAGTTCCCGGCGGAACGCGGAGGATCAGGTCCTCTGCCGACGCGCCGTGCATTTGGCTTCCCGAGCCGCGTCGGCCGCTGGCCGCTTTCCATTGACGGCGGTGTGCCAGCGCGGCCAGACTATCCACGCCTTCCTCAGCCAGAATGATGATACTGCCCCCGTCGCCGCCGTCCCCGCCATCGGGCCCGCCGCGCGGGACGTACTTCTCACGTCGGAAGCTGACGCAGCCGTCGCCGCCCCGGCCGGCTTCCACCTGGATCTCCACCTCGTCGACGAACACGGCGAGCTATCCCTCAGTGCAAAACAATAGGGATGACCGCCAATCCGGCCATCCCTGTGAATTCAACGGGCAGCGTAGGGCACGACTTCCTGCCAGGCACGGTTGCGACCGCTGCGAGCCAACGCGTCCCAATTGGGCCGAATCGTGCCCGGTGCGACTCGCTTCAACCAACTCGCCCGATGTTTGCGTCACCTACGGCGACACACACATCACGCCAGGCTTTCTACGACGCTCACGCGGCGGCCGTCGCGGTCGAAGCTCACGTACCCATCGACCAGAGCGAACAGCGTGTAGTCGGTTCCCTGTCCGACGCCCATGCCCGGATGGAACTTCGTGCCGACCTGGCGGACCAGGATATTGCCCGCACGAACGAACTGTCCGCCGAACCGTTTGACGCCACGGCGCTGAGCGTTGGAATCGCGTCCGTTACGGCTGGAGCCTTGACCCTTCTTGTGTGCCATATGTGTAAGTTCCTTGCAGTCACCGGCCAGCATGCGGCCGAACGGAAATGGACCACCAGGGAGGAAGCGGCTGATCGTACGGGCCGACCTACAGCAGGCCCGCTGCTCCCCTCCGCATGGGTATTTTCTACCGAGGGTAAACTATCTTTTTAGCGGTAAACCCACCGATAGTCAACCTCCCCGCGGATGCCGTAGCGAATTTGGTCCTCGCTGCGATCGTACTCGTCGCCGGGCCAGGAGAAGTTCAGCTGCAGCGTCTTTCGCGCCAGCCGACGTCCTGTCCCGATCGAGCTTCCCGCCTTGAACGCCCCCGGCTTGTCCTCCCACCGGTACGCGTTGGTCAATCCGGAGACAAAGATCGAGAACCGGTCGATGCGGGGGTCCAGATCCTCCCACATCGCCACGCCCCAAAGCGTTTCGCCCGGCTTGATGTCCCGGACCATGTCGACCGTCGTCAAGAACTCCCGATTCGGATCCTCGCGCATGCGGATCGGCCCCAGGGCCGCCGGAATCACCCGGTCGGGATACGTCTTCTGATACTCGGGCGAATACAGGAGAAACTCGGGTGCGAAGTGAATCGGCGCATCGATCTGTTGGATCTGGTACGTTCCGTCCTTCTCCTCCACCGGATGCATGGTCTTGCCGACATTGGTCACACTGTAAACGAGGTACCAAATCGGCTTCCGCTGCATCTTGCCGCTCGGCTGCGGAATATCGACCATCACCCGTCGCAACGGCTTGAACTTGAACTCCAGGTGCCAAATATCCCGGCGAAACGGCACATCCTTGGCCCAATCGAAGTTCGGATCGACGGCCGTCAGTTCCACCACATCGTGCCGCGAAAGCGTCTCTGACACGTTCGAGTCGTTGTCCACCGACCGCATCACCCAGGGCGCCAGCTTCCGATAGCGCGTGCCGGCGGCCGCCTGAGCTGCCGCTGGCGGCGACGCCTTGTCGACGGCCGGCTTCTCTGCCGGTTTTGCCCCGGCGGCCTGGTTTGCCTGGGCGTATGCCTGCGCGCTGCCCACCGACACGGCGATGGCCAGCAGTCCGATCCACCATTTTGACGTGGGCAACAACCAATTCATCGGCAGGGTTCTCTGTTGGTCAAGGCCAACGATGCGACGGATTTGTTCCGAGAGGAGGCTGCTCCGCAGCAGTACGGGATGCCTCAGCATAACGTGTTTTGCAACACGACCTTTTGCCTACCATGCTGAAGCCTAGCCTACAGAGATCCATCCGTCCGCAGGCGAGTGTCTGTTCAGTATAGTTGCCGCATCTTCCCTGCGTCAAGCCTTGCATACCACCCATTGGTGCCGTCCCGTGCGACCGGCGTTTGTTGGCTTCACGATGCCGCGCATGGTATGTTGCCAGGCTGGATGTACTGGCACGCCATTCCAACCACGTCTTCTTCCTCCCCATGAAAACGCTTCGCATCGCTCCGCAAGTATACGTTGCCGCCCTGGCCGTCTGGTTCACTCTTGTATGTTTTGCCGGATTTGCCTCCGCCGCCGACACGGCCGACTGGCCTCAGTGGCGCGGCCCTCGCTTTGACGGCACCAGCCCAGAAACCGGCCTGCCCTGGCAGTGGAGTGAGTCGAACGGGATTGCCTGGAAATGCAAGTTGCCCGAATGGGGCAACAGCACGCCCGTCATCTGCGGCGACGCGGTCTTCTTGACCAGCCACGTCGACGAGAAGGAGCTGCTCCTGCTGAAGATCGATCGCGTCAGCGGCCGCATCGAGTGGACGCGGCAAGTCGGCAGCGACTCGACGCCGCGTATCAAGCTAGGGCACAAGACCGAGGAGCAGCGGCGCCGTTCGTCCTACCACGCCAGCCACAACCTGGCCACCCCTTCGGCCGCTACCGACGGCGAGTTGGTCGTCGTCCACTTCGGCAACGGCGACCTTGCCGCCTACGATTGCGCCGGCAATCGTCTCTGGTATCGCAATCTTCAGAACGACTACGGCAAGTACACGATCTGGTGGGGCCACGCAAACAGCCCTCTTCTTTTCGGCGACCTAGTGATCTCCGCGTGTATTCAGGACTCGCTAAAAGACCTGCCCGAGCCGCACTCGCTGAGCTACGTGGTCGCCCACGACAAGCGAACCGGCAAGGAAGTATGGAAGACACTCCGCCCGACCGACGCTCGGTCGGAACCCTGCGACGGCTACACCACGCCCATTCCCTGGCAGAACCATGGGCGAACGGAGATCATCGTCATGGGCGGCCAGATGCTCGACGCCTACGAGCCAACCACCGGCAAGCGCCTGTGGTACTTGCCCGACTTGACCGGCAACCGCGTGATCACCAACCCCGTCACTGGCCACGGAATGATCTATGCCACGCAGGGCATGCGTAAGCCCCTGTTGGCCGTTCGGCCCGGTGGCGCCGGCCTACGAGGCCGCGACGACATCATCTGGGAACACGCTCGCGGCACGTCTGACAGCCCCACGCCGACCCTGTGGGGTGACCTGCTCGTGTTCGTCAACGAGGCCGGGATTGCCAACTGTCTCGACGCCCGCACCGGTAAGGTCCATTGGACAAAGCGGCTTGACGGCCAATACCGAGCGTCGCCGTTGGCCGCCGACGGCCGCGTCTACTTCCTCAACATGAAAGGGCTCGCGACAGTTGTCGACGCATCGTCAGAATTCAAGAAACTGGCCGAAAACCAACTCGACGACGAAACGATCGCCTCGCCGGTCGCGGCCGATGGCCGGATCTTCATCCGTGGGCGGAAATCGCTCTACTGCGTGAAGAAGTAGGCCGGCCCAGTGGTCGTCGCAACCCGTGTGTCGTCTGTGTGCATTTCGGCGGGGAGGCAGACATGTGTGGGCGGTTCACCTTGCGGGCGCCGGCCAGCGCCGTGGCCGAAGCATTCGGGTTGCTGGAAGTCGCCCCCTTCACACCGCGGTTCAACATCGCCCCCACTCAACTCGTGGCGGTCGTCCGCGCCGTGGCGGGCGCCAGGCGGGAACTGGCCTGGCTTCGCTGGGGACTGATCCCCAGTTGGGCGCGAGACCCGTCGATCGGCTCGCGCATGATCAACGCGCGATGCGAGACCGTCCACGACAAACCGGCCTATCGAACCGCATTTCGACGGCGGCGTTGCCTAGTCGTCGCCGACGGCTTTTACGAATGGCAGCAGACCCGAGGCCGGAAGCAGCCCTACTTCATTCACTTCCTCGACGACCACCCGTTTGGCTTCGCCGGCCTGTGGGAACCATGGGAAGGACCGGGGCATTCGGCAATCGAATCGTGCACTCTGTTGACGACGACGCCCAACACACTACTGGCCCCCATCCACAACCGCATGCCGGTGATTGTGCCCGCCGAGCACTACGATCGGTGGCTGGACCCATCCGCTGAGAATCCCGACTCCTTGGAAACCCTTTGGCAGCCGTACCCTGTGGCCGAGATGGAAGCCTTTGCGGTAGACTCGCATGTGAACAGCCCGACGCACGATGACCCGAAGTGCGTGGAAAGAGCTGCCGGTTGAGGTGGGTGCGCGCATGCGGCAATTCTGCCCGACGGTTCCAGCGGCGAGGACATTACCCCCCCTGGGCATTTCGCCATTTCGCACAACTTCCGTGCACGGTGTTTTCACTGAGACCAGCGAAGGTTATAGTGGAATTGCACGGCTGTACTTCTTGGGGGGAAGCGCTAAGGTGGACCATGAGCCGACTGCTGACGATCCGCCATCATGCACCGTTTCACAAGCTGAAGAGCTGTAGCACTGAAGCCACCGTCATTACGACGTCGCACGCCACCGAGGTCTTCGCTCGCGTGGCTCCCGTCGCGTCGGGGACGAGCCGCAACCAGTGCTCGCGCCAAACTCAGGCGATCTACGATAGCCTGTGCGAGGTGCTCTCGCAGCATCACGTTGGCTTGTGCAACGTTGTGACCGAGCGGGTATTTCTTCGCGATCTCACGCGTGATTGGAACGACTTCCAACAGGTGCGCACCGAATGCTATCGGCGGTGCGGCGTCACTGGCCGATCGCTACCCGCGGTCACCTGTGTCGGCCAACCGCCCTGCCGGTCGGGTCAAGACGTGGAAGTCCAACTCTACGCCGTAGCGCCGACCGCCAACGGCAATGCGAGTGTGCAATCGTTGGCGGTCGCCGACGGCCAAGCCACGGCCAAGGTCGTCCAGATCGGACCGTCGCACCACCTGTTCGTGAGCGGCCTTCAGGGTGCCGACTTCGACGGTGGCTCCTCGGGCGCGATCCGGCCGCAGAGCGAGCAGATGTTGGCACATCTCGGCCAGATTCTCGCCAACCGCGGCGTGTCGCCGGCGCACCTGCTCCGAGCCTCGGTCTACCTGGGTGAAATCGATCGCGACTACGACGCGTTTCGCGGAGCCCACGACGAGTTTTTCGGGCAACAGAACTTGCCTTCCTGGGCGACGATGGGCGTCTGCGGCGGCCGCCTGCACCCACCCGATGCCCTGTGCGGGATGGACCTGCACGCCTTGCTCAATCTCGACGCAGGGCGGATCGAGCCCCTGCGCCCAACGACTTCGTCGGAAGGGCAATCGGCGTCCAGCTCCTCGCCCGGCGGCGTCAAGCTCGTGATGCCCGAGCACACGTACCTGTTTGTTTCGGCGCCCATCGTGGCGGCCGACGATGCCACACCCGGCGAGAACCCCTTGGCCGTACCGGTCGAGCGTGCCTTTGCAGAGATCCGCGATCTGCTCGCCCAGCACGGCGCCAGCTTCAACGATCTCGCCCAAGTGGTGACACGTCTGAAGTCCGATTCACTTGCGCAAGCTTACGAAACGCTCTGCGCGTCCGTGGGACTGACAGACGTACCCCACACCGTGATCGAAGGCAAACTCCACCGTCCAGAATTGCTGGCCGAGCTGGAACTCACCGCCGTGATCGCGAGTGAATAGACGCTCGACAACTACGCCGTCTCGACGCTCACCCGGCACTCGGGCAGGGAAGCCAGGAAGAGCCGGCCGTACGGCTTGGTCCGCACTCGCGGGTCGAGGATGACGACCATTCCCGAATCGGCCTTCGTGCGAATCAGCCGGCCGAATCCTTGCTTCAGCTTCAGAATGGCCCCCGGAAGCTGATAGTCCCGGAACGGATTGCCCCCTGCCGCGCGGATCGCCTCGATGCGCGCTTCGGTCAACGGGCGATCGGGAACGCTGAACGGGAGCCGCGTGATGATGACATTCTCCAACGCCTTCCCGGGAACGTCCACGCCTTGCCAGAAACTGTCGGTCCCAAAAAGGACCGCGCGGTCGCTCTTCTTGAATCGTTCGAGCATCTGGCTGCGCGGCATCCCGTCGGCCTGGCAGAAGAGGGCCAGATTCTCTTCGGCCAGCCACGGCGTGAGGGCCGACGCCGCGCGCTTCATCATCTCGTAGCTCGTGAACAGCACAAACGCCCGCCCCTCGGTGCGGCCCACATAGCGGCGGATCATCTCAATCGCCTTCTGCTCGTACTGCGCGGCACGTTCGCTCGGGTCGGGCATGCCGTCCAAAAGGATGAGCTCTGCCTGCTGCTGGTAATTGAACGGGCTGCCCAGGCACAGGGACTCGCCCTGCGTAAGGCCGACCCGCGACTTGAAGAAATCGAACGATCCCCGGCCGGTGGCCAGCGTGGCGCTAGTCAGCACAACACAGGCGATCTCGTCGAACAGCAGCTCGCGGAGCACCGGCCCCACGTTCACGGGTGCCGCGGCCAGCGTCGTCCGCCGCCGCCGACCCCAGGTCTCTTCGATCCAAAAGACCGCGTCGTCCAGCTTCTGCTGGCACCACTGTTCGACGCCGTCGGCCAGAAGTGACAGACGATCCGCCGCTGCCGACAGATCCTGACGGTCGGCCGCGTCGTTCAGCCGCTCGCCGTGCCGGCGCACCGTGCCCGACAGCGCGGCCAGGCCGTCACTCACGTGGTTCTTCACGATTCCCGTCTGCTGCACGCGGCCGTTGTGGCCCTGGTGCTCGGCCAACCAGCCGTGGATCTCCGCGAAGAAGTCATCGGCCCGGTAGCGGCACTCCATCACCTGTTGCTGGGCATCGCCCATCCCGTGATGCACGAGCAATCCGCGGTTGGTGCGGTCGTTGTACAGCTTGTTCAGAAGGTAATCGATCTGCCCGCTCGATATGCCCAGCCCAAGGTGGTCGCTGGCAACGTCCTCGATCGTATGCGCCTCGTCGAAGACGACGAAATCGTACTGGGGCAGAATGCTGGCTCCGTCGCGCCGCAACGCCAAGTCGCTGAAGAACAAGGCGTGGTTGACGATCAGGATCTGCGCGTTGTTCATGCGCCGCCGGGCGCGGTAGTAGAAGCACTCCTTGTACGTGGGGCATTTGCGCCCCATGCAGTTCCCGTGATCGCTGGCCACTTCGTCCCAGACCTGCGGCAGGGGGCGGTAGGGCAGGTCGGAAAGCGAACCGTCCGACGTTTCCTTCGACCAGGCCGCGATCTCGCGGAGCTGCTCGAACTCCTGCTCGTGACTGAAGGTCGTGTCGGCCCTCCGCAAGGCATTCTGGAGCCGCCGCAGGCTCAGGTAGTTGCTCCGCCCCTTCACCAGCACGGCCGTGAATTCCACCGGCATGACGCTCCGCAGAAACGGGATGTCCTTGCGGATGAGCTGTTCCTGAAGGCTGATCGTGTGGGTGGAGATGACGACGCGGCGGCGAGGGGATCCTTCCGGTCGCGGTTCGGCCGTGGCCGCAATCGCCGGAACCAGGTAGGCGAAGCTCTTGCCCACCCCCGTGCCCGCCTCGACGACCAGGTGCTCGGCGCGCGACATGGCGTCGCTAACCGCTTGGGCCATTTGGAGTTGCTCGGGGCGGTGCTCGTAAGAATCCATCCGGGCGGCAATCCGCCCGCCGGGACCAAGTATGTCGCTGGGCGAGAGCATGTCATTCAGGGTAGCAGTTTGCGCGGGGGGCGGCTAGGCGAGCGGCGGGCACTGCACGCTACCGTCCCCCGCGGCGATGCGTCCGCAAGTCACGTCCCCACACCCGCCTTGGCGGCTGCCACCTTCCGTCCGTCTTCATCCGCAAGATGTGGTTCCCTGCAATCCCCCAAATTGCTATCCTACGCAAGAGTCAAGTCCCGATTCTTGGGGTAGGCTCGTGAGGATGGCGCTCGATGCAGCGTTGCCGTGCGATTGCCGAACGAAGTCCGCTCACGGCCAATATACGGTTTCCATTCGCGAATAACCCATCGGTTTGCTGAGGTCGTCGCATGATTGAATTTCGTTGTCCATCCTGTAGTACCCTCCTGCGAGTTCCATCCGAGCATGCAGGCGGGCAGGCGAAATGCCCCAAGTGCGGAACCGTCACGACCGTGCCGGCCGGCCAGGCAGCCATGCCGCCGTCGGAAAGCCCCTTTGCCGGCGGACCGGCAACCGGCGGCGATCCGAGCAACCCGTACCGCTCGCCAGCCGAATACGGCGAAATGCGGTCGGCGGCAACCATGGGCATCGTCCCCACGCGGATCGACCTCGGCGACGTCTTCTCGCGAGCCTGGCAGATCTTCACTCAGCGCATCGGCTTGTGCATCGGTGTCTGGTTCGTGGTATTTGGTCTCGGCATTTTCGTCAATATCGTTGTAGGCGTCGGCGTGAACGTGTTGGGAGGGCGAGATCCGGCCGTCCGCGCAATGCTCGATGGCATTGGCAACATCATTACCGGTGTGTTTTCCACATGGATCGGCACGGGTCAAGCAATCGTGTTTCTTGGCATCGCGCGAGGTCGAGATGTTTCTTTGGGAGAGCTGTTCAACGGCGGTCCGTTCCTGTTGAGGGCTATCGGTGCGAGCATTCTCTTCATACTGGCCGTGTTTGGAGGCACCATCCTGCTGATCATCCCAGGGATCATCTTCTACTTCATGTTCTCCCAATTCCTGTACCTTATTGTCGACCGCAACGTCGGGGTCATCGACTCGCTCAAACTATCCAGCCAGATCACCTCGGGTAACAAACTCACGCTGTTTGCCATCGGCTTGGTGCTCTTCGGGCTGGGCATCCTCGCGATACTGCCGTGCTTCTTGGGACTCATCGTGCTGGTCCCTTTCAGTATGCTCCTTCATGCGGTCATGTATCTGTCCATGTCTGGCCAGCCGACGGCCGAACAGGCGCCGCAGTCCTTCGTCCCCGTCGACGGTCCTGCGGCATCCACGGCGGCCCCCATCGAGTTCCGCTGCAATCGGTGCGGCTGCTTGCTGCGAACCCCGGCCGATTCCCGCGGCCGCAATGCCCAATGCCCCGAGTGTGGGAACGTTCAACCGGTTCCCGAGACGGGTCCATCTGCACCCCCGCCCGGTTCGGCTGGCACAAGTCCCTTTGGCGGCCCGCAGGTGGGCTAAGTCCATTCGCCGTTCGCAGTAGGTCCGATGTCCGCGACAGCCTCGGACTGCCACACCGTACCCTGCACTTCTCAAATGAAACCCTCTGACATGGCGCTCGATTTGCGCCAGACCCCTGAGAAACAGGGTTCTTTCACCAGATCATGCCATTGTGACAGGGGAACCCAATGGGTGACAGCCAAGAAGGGGACTTGCGGGTCGATTTCGACCGCACACTGAAGCTGGAATTCCTGGGAAGCAAGGTGACTACCGACGCCGGGCCGTTGCCCTTGCTCTGGTGATCCATCTACGGCCGCTGGACGTTGACGACGCCACGGGAGAGGCTGATCGAGATCGGTGCGAGCACTCGAAGTACGTGACTTTCCAACTGGCGGAGGCGGCGGTGCCCAGAGAGTTGTTTGCGGCGATCGTGGAGCGCATCACGCGGTTGGCAATGCCGCCGCCATCGATCGGGCAAGCGTACGCTTAGCACGGACGAAGTGGAATCGGGCAGAGGATTGCGGAGAAGCCGCGCTCGTCAATCGCCAGAGCCCACGTACATCCCGCTGACAGAGGCGCGTCATGCGGTTTTCACACAGAGGAGAATGGCAGCCGGGCACGAAAACCCGCGTACGCGTTAGACACGTGGGGAGTCGCTATGGTAAGATGGATCGCCGAACGAATCTGGACTGTCTCCAGGTTCACTGCATATGGGAAATGTCGGCTTCATACTCCGCCCACGAGGTCGCTAATCATGCCGGAGAAGACCGATCGACGTTGTTTCTTGGCCAGGGGCATTCTGGGAGCCGCCGGAGTCGGCGCCGCTGCGGGCAGCATTGAGGAGAAGATCCTAAAGGCTGCCGTGCAGGATGGTAGCGCCAAGCCCAGCCCGAACGCACCGGGAAAGCCGAAGACCGACATCTCGCCGGGCAGTATGCCCTGCGGCAAGATCGGGAAGTATTCGGTGAGCCGGCTCTTGATCGGCGGCAACCTGATCGGCGGCTATGCTCACTCTCGCGACCTGATGTATGTCTCCAGGTTGTTCACCGAGTACAACACAGAGTCCAAGGTCTTCGAGACTCTAGACCTGGCCCAAGCGTGCGGCATCAACACGATCCAAATGTCTCCCAAGTGTTGGGACGTTGTGAACAGGTACAACAAGGCCCGTACGACGAAGATCCAGACAATCGTCTGTATCTCGTTCACTTCCGACAAGGCTGCGATGCGCGACATCATCAAGGGGCAGATCGACCTGGGCGCTGACATGTTGTATTCGCACGGCGGCAATGCCGACAACCACATGAAGGAAGGCGGAAAGATCGACGTCATCGGGCAGATGGTGGATTTCATCAGGGCGGAAGGTTTGCCCGCCGGCGTCGGAAGTCATTCCCTGACCGTGCCCATGATGTGTGAGCAGGAGGGCATTCACCCCGATTTCTTCATGAAGACCTTCCATTCGGATCGTTACTGGTCAGCCACGCCCAAGGATCGCCGCAAGGAGTTCGACTTCATGCGCGGCAACGCGTCGGACCATGGCGCCAACAACGACAACATGTGGTGCAACAATCCCGAGGAAACCGCCGCCTTCATGGAGAAGATCGACAAACCTTGGCTGGCTTTCAAAGTGATGGCGGCCGGTGCGATCTCGCCGCGGGTGGCGTTTCCGTACGCCTACCGCAACGGCGCCGACTTCGTCGTTGCGGGGATGTTCGATTTTCAAGTGGAAAGCGACGTGAAGATCGCCATCGAGGCCATCCAGAAGATCGGCGACAACCGCAAACGCCCTTGGTGCGCCTAGAAGTCAACCGACATTTGCCGTATGCAGTGAACCTGGAGACGATCCATCAAGGACTGGCGAGCGGCGGAGCTTCCGCTCGTACTCGCTGAAGAGGTGCCGTTGGCGATACTCGTCCACGCCTTGCTCGTCGGCCAGCCGGACATACTTTTCCGAGGCGGCCTGCGGGGCGTTCAATTCGGAAACGATCGGTATACAATGGGATTCGGCAACCACCTTTTCCCGTCGGAAAGCACTATCATGGGCGACCCCTTCGATCCGTATCGCGAAGCACTTGTCATGGAGCACTCCACGGTCTGGCCGGAGGAGTTGGCCACCGTTTCGGCCGACGAGCGAGAACGCATCGAGCAGCGCTTGCACGCCCATCCCGAAGAAGCCAAAGAGCTCGCCTACCTTCGCTTGCCGACCGGGTTCCACCGGCAGATCACCGTGACGGCCGACGATCTCCAGCGATTGAAGTAGCAAGAACGAGGGTTGCCCTTCTCGGGAGGATGCCATGAGTACGCGGGAAGACGTGCGTGTGAACTTGGCCGAGCGCAGTTACGACATCTGCATCGGTGACGGTCTGTTGGACGAGGCGGGCCCACTGATCGTCCGACGCTGCGATCCCTCGCATGCCGTCATTATGACCGACGCAAACGTCGAGCAGCCTCACGCGCTCCGAGTGGCCGAGAGTTTGGCCCAGCAATCGGTCTCCGTCGATCTGGTCGTGATCGAGCCCGGCGAGACGTCCAAATCGATCGAAACGGCTACGATGCTTTGGGACCAACTCCTCGAGCTGGATGCCGACCGCAAAACGCTCGTCGTCGCGGTGGGCGGCGGCGTTGTGGGCGATCTGGCCGGGTTCATCGCCGCCACCTACGCCCGCGGCCTGCGGTTCTTTCAAGTTCCCACGTCGCTGCTGGCCCAAGTCGACAGCTCCGTCGGCGGCAAGGTTGCCATCAACCTGCCCAAGGCAAAAAACATGGTCGGCGCGTTTCTCCAGCCCCAGGGAGTGCTCGTCGACACCGAGGTGCTCGACACGCTCGACGATCGCGAATATCGGGCCGGCCTGGGCGAGGCCGTCAAACACGGCGTTATTCTCGACGAAGAACTGTTCCGGTACTGCGAAGCCCACGTGGACGAGCTGCTCAAGCGCGATCGGGCCGTCCTTGGCCACCTCGTCGCAAGGTGCTGCCGGCTCAAGGCCGACATCGTCGAGCGTGACGAACGCGAGGAAACGGGCCTCCGCGCGGTGCTCAACTACGGCCACACCTACGCCCACGCCTTCGAGGCCCTGGCCGGCTATGGGCAACTGTTACACGGCGAGGCCGTGGCCATCGGCATGCTTTGTGCATCGCGGTTGGCCGAGCGGCTCGGTCGCGTGGATGCGGCCTTCACCGCCCGCCAACGTGCGCTGTGGCTCGCCCTCGGACTGCCGACCGAGGTGCCGCAGCTCGATCCGGACGAAGTCTTCCACGCCATGATGCACGACAAGAAGGTCCAGCACGGACAGCTCCGTTTCGTCCTACCCAGCCGGATGGGCCACGTCGAGCTGGTAGGCGATGTGTCGCCCGACGACGCTCGGGCCGCCCTGGTCGACTGACGCGCGCTGCCGGCCGCCCCTACCTGGCAAACCGCGGCCCGCATGGTATACTCCTCGGCGGTACGTCTTCCCCTGCCGGAGATCTGGTATGGACGAACTGCACGCAACATCGGGGCAGCATGCGTCCAGCGATCTGGTCCATACCCTGCGGTTCGTACTGGTCCCTGGTGTCGGACCGCGGCTCCGCAGGCTGCTGCTCCAGCGGTTCGGCTCGCCCGAGGCCGTGTTGGCCGCCTCGCTCAGCGAGCTGCGGACCGTGCAGGGAATTGGTGCCAAGCTGGCCCACAGCATCGCCTCCGCCGCGACCGAGATCGACGTCGATGATCAGATTGCCTTCTGCCGCAAACACGGCGTGCAAATCCTGACCGAGACCGACGACGCGTATCCGGCCGTCTTGCGCGAGATCCCTGATCCGCCAGGCGCCCTGTTCGTTCGGGGAACGCTCCAGGCCCGCGACACCATGGCCATCGGCATCGTTGGCACTCGGCATGCAACCTCGTATGGCCTGCGCCAGGCCGAACGCCTCGCCGGCAGTCTCGCTCGCGCCGGGCTGACGATCATCAGCGGCTTGGCCCGCGGCATCGACGCGGCCGCACACCGCGGCGCCCTGGCCGCAGGCGGACGCACTATCGCCGTGCTCGGCGGCGGCGTGCTCAACATTTACCCTCCCGAACATGCCCAGCTTGCAGCCGAAGTGGTCAGCCAGGGTGCCGTCCTGAGCGAGGCCCCGCCGCGGGCCGTTCCCCATGGCGGCATGTTCCCCCAGCGCAACCGCATCATCAGCGGCCTGTCGCTGGGCGTCCTGGTGGTCGAGGCCGGTGACCACAGCGGCGCGCTGATCACCGCACGCCACGCTATGGAACAGGGACGCGACGTCTTCGCCGTGCCGGGCCGAGTTGACGACCGCTCGGCGCGCGGCTGCCACCGTCTGATCCGCGACGGCGCCAAGCTGGTCGAGTCGGCCGACGACGTGCTCGAAGAACTCGGGCCGCTGTTCGCCCCCACGTCGGACGGCGACGGCCAAGTCATTCACCATCCGGCCGAACTGCTGCTGAACGACCTGGAGCAGAAAGTGCTCTCGACGGTCGACAGTGAAGCCACGTCGATCGATCAGGTCGTTCTGCAGAGCGGACTGCCGATCGCCCAGGTGCTGGCTACTCTCAGCGTCCTGGAGATGCGGCGGTTGATTCGACGCCTTAGCGGCAACACGGTTGTGCGGCCGTGAGCGAGTGGACTACTTGCCCAGCGACTTGCGGACCGAGCCCAACTCGCCGGCGGAACCGAGCTTCTGGTTTTTGTGGGCGATGTACTCGGCGTACGCGGCCATGAACGGCTTGCCAGGCGTGCGCGGATCGAAATCTTCCGGCTTGTCCCGGAACGTTTCGCGGTAGATGGCACACCACACGAGCCGCCCGTCGGTGTCGATGTTCACCTTGCAGACGCCCAGCTTGGCGGCCGGCAGGTACTGATCCTCGGGCACGCCGCTGGAGTCCTTCATCGCACCGCCGGCATTGTTGATGCGGGCGACCCACTCCTTCGGCACGCTGCTCGATCCGTGCATAACCAGCGGGAAGTTGGCCGGCACGGCCTTCTGAATCTCGGCCAGCCGGTCCATGTGAAGGCCCTGCGAGCCGGTGAACTTGTACGCACCGTGCGACGTGCCGATCGCCACGGCCAGACTGTCGCAGCCGCTCCGCTGAATGAACTCGGCCGCCTGGTCGGGCTCCGTCAGGCAAACGCTTCCCACCACGTCCTCTTCAACGCCGCCAAGCTGCCCAAGCTCGGCCTCGACCACGATCCCCTTCGCGTGGGCTCGCTCGACGACCCTGCTCGTGATCTCGATGTTCTCGGCAAACTCGTGATGCGAGGCGTCGATCATCACCGAGCTGTAGAAGCCGCTGTCGATGCAATCGTAACAGGCTTCCTCGGTCCCGTGGTCGAGGTGGACCGCAAAGATCGCTTCCGGAAACACTTCTCCCGCAGTGCGGATCATGGCTTCCAGGAACCGCTTGTCGGTATAGCCTCGGGCACCGCGGGAAATCTGGATGATGAACGGCGCGGCCAGCGCGTCGTTGACCGCGTCTTCGTTCGACTTCGACTTGCCGAGGTTGCCACGGAAGAGGCCGACGGTCTGTTCCAAATTGTTGATGTTGTACGCCCCTACGGCATACTTGCCATAAGCATGTCGGAAAAGGTCGTTCGTCGTGACGATCATCGTTCGAAAGCTCCTCCGGCGCGTGCTACCGCCACCGGCAAAAAAGTAGGTCGATACGGACGTTCCGTTTCATCTGCGCTGTAATCCGGCGATTTTATCGCAACCGCTCCGCGCTGACCAGGGATAGATCCTTCGGGGGGGCGCAAATACCATCCCGCGGATCGTCAATTCTACGTCGCCCGAGGTCATCCGCCCGTCTGCCAACCCCGCATCGGCTACCCGCAACCACGCGACCCGCGGCCCGGCCCACGATTCACCAAGAAATAGCTCTATCTTACTTAACGATACCACTCCAAAATGGTATTCGCGGCCGACCTTACATTGCCCCAATCGGCCGCCCGGGTTACAATCGGCGACCCTATCCGTCCCAATCCTCGCGCGATACGCGTTAACGCCAAGGGAACTCGATGAGCACGGAAGCCGCTCTTCCCTCTGGGGGACTCACCCGACTCGAACAACTTGCCCTGGCTCGGCAGATTATCATCGCCGAAAGCGAGGTCCTCTCGGAGGTCGCACGACGACTGGACGACCGCTTCTGCCGTGCCGTCCAGTACCTGTACGACTGCCGGGGAAGCGTGATCGTCTGCGGCATCGGCAAAGCCGGGCTCATCGGCCAGAAGATCATGGCCACGCTCGCCTCGACGGGCACGCGAAGCCACTGGCTGCACCCGGCCGAAGCCGTCCACGGCGACCTCGGCCGCATTCACCACCTCGACGTCGTCCTCGTCCTGTCCCAGAGCGGCGAAACGGAGGAAATCCTCCGCCTCTTGCCGTCCCTGGCCGACATGCGCGTCCCCGTCCTGGCCATTACGGCCCGCGCCGAGAGCAGCCTCGGCCAGGCGGCCACGGTCACCATCGAAATGGGCCCCATCCAGGAAGCCGGTTCGCTCGGCCTCGCTCCGAGCAGCAGCACCACCGCCATGTTGGCCGTCGGGGACGCTTTGGCGCTGGTTGCCAGCCGAATGCGCCAGTTCCAGCACGAGGATTTCGCCCGATTCCACCCCGCCGGAGCGCTTGGCCGGAAGCTCAGCCGCGTGGAACACTACTTGCGGCCGCTGGCCCAGTGCCGCGTGGCCAGCCAGTCTCTCAGCGTTCGCGAGGTGTTCGTGAGCCTCAGCCGCCCCGGCCGCCGCAGCGGCGCCATCATGCTGGTCGACGATCAGGGCCGCCTCTCCGGCATCTTCACCGACAGCGATTTGGCACGGCTGTTCGAGGGACGACGCGACCGCGAGCTCGACTCACCGATCTCCGACGTCATGACGGCCCGGCCGGTCGTCGTGACGGGCGGAACGATGATGTCTGACGCCGTCACGCTTATGGCACAGAGGAAGATCAGCGAGCTACCCGTGGTCGACACCGCCGGCAGGCCGCTCGGACTGATCGACGTCACCGATGTGGTCGGCCTGCTCCCGCAGCAACTCGAGGACGAATCGCCAACACCGTCGCCGCCGTCGACCAACACCAGCGGACGACCTGCCGCATACCGATTGTTTCCCGAACCTGAAGAGAACGCGTAACCATGAGTCTTGAGGAGCGATGTCAGCCGATTGAACTGATCCTTGCCGACGTCGACGGCGTCTTGACCGACGGCAGCCTGCTGTTCGACAACCAGGGAATCGAAACCAAGCGGTTCCACATCCGTGACGGCATGGGAATCCGCCTCTGGCAAAAGGCCGGCTACCGGTTCGGACTGATCACGCTGCGAAGCTCGCAGATCGTCAAAGTGCGCGCGGCCGAACTCCAAATCGAAATCGTCCGCCAGGCCGCCGGCGACAAACTCAAGACCGCACGGCAGATCCTCGACGAGTTGCACCTCGCACCGTCGCAAGTCTGCTACATCGGCGACGACTTGCCTGATATGCCGGTGGTTCGCATGGTCGGCTTGGGAGTGGCTGTCGCCGACGCCTGCGCCGAATTGCGCGAAACGGCCGCACTCGTAACCCAAACCCGCGGCGGCGCGGGCGCCGTTCGCGAGGTCATCGAGACCATACTCAGGGCCCAGCGCCGTTGGGACGACGTAATCCAGGCATACCGTATTTGAGAGTTCCGACGGCCAAACACCCAGGAATCGAGTCACCACCCATGGGCAAAACGCTCGCCCGGACGTCGCCACGCTCGGCTACGACCGCTCTCCAGGCGGGCGACGGCAGCGCCATTCGGCCGCCGGCTCCACGGCTGCAGGCAGGAAAGCCCCCTGGCGACACGACTCCCAAGCCCCGCATCGTCTGGGTCGGCGGCAGCCTACTGTTTGTGGTTCTCGCGTACTGGCTCTACGCTTTGCTCGTCGTCCCCTGGATCGAGCCGCCCGCCGACAGTCTGCGCATCGAACGGTTGACCGCCGCCGAGCAAGCCAGCGCGCAACGGGCGTTGAGCGAACGCGTCGCCGAACTGAAGCCCCTCTTTCGCCCGGGCGACTGGGAGCTGAATGCGCCGAAGATCCTGGAGATGGACAACTCGCTCATCAAGCTGCTCTGGCAGAACTACGCCACGACCGAAGACGGATGCAGCTACAAGATCGAGCCGTGCACCCTCGTCTACACGCCCGCAGAGCCGGCCGACAATCCGGCCGAACGAATTCGCCGGTCGATCGTGCTGCAGGCGCCGCAGGGAGCCGTCTTGCAGTTCGACAAAGGCTTCGATCTGCTCCGCGGCAAGCCCGAAGGCCTCCTACGCGGCGACTTGCTCGGCTCCGTGACCATCCGCAGCGCCGGCAAAGACCCCGGTCCGGGCGATGACCTGTTGGTGGTCACCAAGAACGTTCACCTCTCCAACGATCGCGTCGGAACGACCAGTCCGGTCGATTTCCGTTGGGGAAAGAGCTATGGGCGGGGCACCAATCTCCAGATCGGCCTCCTTCAGGACGTGCCCTCCGGCTCCACAAACCGCGCTCCCAAGATCCTGGGCATCGACTGGGTCGAAATCAGGCACATCGACCGCCTCCACCTCGAGTTCGACCAGGATCAAACGATGGGACCACCGCCGGCCGGCGCCGCCGCGCTCCGTACGGGAAAGGCCCCGGCAGCCGAGCCCGCCGTCGTCGAGGTTACGGCGCGCGGACCCATGCGATTCAGCGTCACCGAGCGTCGAGTCAGGCTGCAGGACCAGGTCAACGTCCTGCAGTTGCACCCGAACGGCCCCAGCGACCAGCTCAATTGCGAAGTCCTCTCCATCGATTTTGCCCGCCGGCGCCTTCTCTCATCCGAAACGTCGCAAACCGATGAGGCGGCCACCGCTGAATCATCCGCGCTGACCGATCTGCAACCGCGACGCATCGAGGCCGACGGCAATCCGGTCATCGTCCATGCGCCAAGCCGGCAGTTCGAGGCCCGCGGAAATCGCCTCGAGTACGATCTCTGGAGCGGACGGATCTTTCTCAGAGGCACACCCGAAGCGATGCTTCAACAGGGGCCGAACGAGATCCACGCCCCCAGCTTCCAGTACCAGCCGGCCGAACAACAGTGGCAGTCCCTCGCGTCGGCCCCCGGCCCAGGTTGGATGCGGGCCCGCACCGGGGACCGGCCCGACCAACAATTCGAGGCCCATTGGACCGGCCGGCTTTCGGTGGGCCCCCACGAACAACAACAGGTCATCTCTCTTACCGGCGGCACCAGAGTCGTCCTTCCCGCCTTCGGCAGCCTGAGCGCCGGCGAGATCCACCTGCGGCTGCTGCAATCCCCCGTAGCGCCCGGGCAACCGTCGCGCCCGCGTCCCGATCGCATGAACGCACTCAGGCAGGTGCGCCTCGACTCGCGCCAGCTTTCCGGAAACGTCGAGGTCCTCGAGGTCTGGTTCCAGGAGCCCGACCCGGCCCAAGAGGCCGCCGAACAGCAGATGGCCGCCCAAGGTGGCTTTGCCGCCCGTGTGCAATCGCAGCTCGAACAGGCCCAATTGGCCGCCCAGTTGGCCAAGACGTTCTCGCCGCCGGGCTCCCCCAACCCCTTAGCGCCGGCCGCTTCACCGACCACCGACAGCGGCGCCCCCAAGAATCACTTCGAGGTCGCCGCCAATCGTCTGCAGGCGCTGGTGACGATTCGCGGCACCGAGATGAAGCCGTCGGAGTTGACGGTCGAGGGCAATGTGCGATTGGCCGAGACCATCACCGAGCAACCCAACCAGCGTCCCGTCGTCATCACCGGCGACCAGATTCACGTGGTGCACGCCGCGCAGCCGTATGCGGCCGCCACGATCATCGGCCGCCCCGCTCGCTTCGAGGGGCAGGGCTTGGTCATGCGCGGCGCGAACATCAACGTCAACCGCGGCCAGAACCGGCTGTGGATCGACGGCGCGGGCGACATGGAACGCTTGATCGACCGCGACCTGGAGGGCCGCCCCCTCGCCAACGCCAACCCGCTGAACATCCGCTGGCAACAGGGAATGAACTTCGACGGCAAAACCGCCTCGTTCAACGGCTCGGTGCTAGCCAGCCTGCAACAGCGCCAGCTGAAGACCGACGTCTTGAAAGCTACCTTCCAACGCGCCATCCGTTTCGCCGATACGGGCCCGCAATCGCCCCCCGTGCTCGAGCAAGTCGCCTGCGAGGGCAGCGTCGTGATGGACGACCGCGGCGTCGAAGCCGGCAACCAAACGTCTCAAACCCACGTCGAAACCAACGCCCTGCGCATCCAGTTGATCACGGGCGAAATCACGGCCAACGGCTCCGGTTTCATCACCGACATGCGCCGCGGAAGCGCCGGGCTGGGCTCCTTGGGTAGCCTGCCCGCCGCGGCTCCCGAGGCGCCTTCACCGACCAACACGGCGGCAAAGGACAAACAGTTGCACTATCTGAACGTGCGTTTCCAGGACGGCATCACCGGCAACGTCCGCAACCGCACCGTCACGTTTCACCAGGGCGTTCAGGCCATCTATGGCCCCGTGGCGTCCTGGAAAGACCGCCTGGACTCGGCCGATCCCAACGGCCCGAAACCCGGTTGCACTTTGCTCACCAGCGACTCCCTGCGAGTTGCCGACGTGCCGCTGCCGACCGACGCCAAGCGCTCGGCCGCCGAACTGGCCGCACAAGGGAACGCCGTCGTGCAAGGCACCACCTTGACGGGGGCCACGTTTACTGCCCGGGCGCACCAGATCCTCTACGCCGAGGCCAAGGACCAGCTGATACTCGATTGGAACGGCACGACTCCGGTCGAACTCTTCTACCAGAAGACCATCGGCGGACAACCCCTCCACGATGTCGCCCAAAAGATCATCTTCTACCCGTCGACCATGAATCTCGACGTCTACGGCCAGCGCCAGGCCGAATTGCAGCAGCCGCCCTCCTCGCGATGACGCGTGCGGAACAGCCAGCTGCGCCGCGTCTGTTCCATTGCCGCCTGAGGCGCTATACTCTACGTGCTAGTGCGTGTCGCCCTTGACTGTAGCGTTCGCGGCGGCGTGTTTGTACGGTTCCGAAAGCGAAAAACACGCTACAGTTACGCCGAACTCGCTCTAACGGCCGGTGCCGGCGTAGAACACGCCGGGATGCGCGCTGTTGCGGACCGCATCCAGCAGTCCAATCGCCATCGGTGCCATACCATGAAGACCCTGATCATCGAAGAGCAGCTCCGCGAGGGAATCGGCCGCCTGGCTCACGAGATCGCCCAACACTACGGCGACCGGTATCGCAACCTGCCCTACCTGGCGGCGTTGGACCCGGAAGAACTCGCCCGGGAGTCTGCGCGGTGAAGCCACCTCGGCTGGTGCTGATCGCGCGGCGGTTCTGGCCCATGGTCGGTGGGTCCACCAAGTCGCTGGCCAGGTTGGCCGCCGAACTCGTCGACTGCGGATGCCAAGCGACGGTCCTCACCGTCGGTTGGAGCCCGCGCTGGCCCAAGGAACTCGCCTACGGCAACGTGCCGGTCGTGCGTCTGTCCGAAGCGCCGCGAACGTCCTGGTCCACCTTTCAGTACACGCGTGCGATCAAACACTGGCTGCGAAACCACTTCCACGAGTACGACCTGGTCTATGTCTCCGGCTTGAGGGAGGAGGCCGGTGCGGCGATCAAGGCCGTACGAGGACGCCGGCCGGTCGTCCTACGCGCCGAGGAAACCGGGCGCCACGGCGACTGCGTTTGGCAGTTGGAAGCTCGCGGCGGATACGGCGTCAAGAAACGCTGCCTCGCAGCCGATGCCCTCGTAGGTCCCACGCCTGCCGTGATTCGCGAACTGAAAGCCGCCGGCTATCCTCCCGATCGAACGCACGAGATCCCAGACGGTGTGCCGATCCCGCCGCCGCCTAGCTGGGACCGCCAGGCCGCGGCGCGCGACGCACTCGGGGCCGGCCATCCCGCGATGCGCATGCCGCAGTGGACCCCGCTGGTCGTATACGCCGGCCGGCTGACCGACGATCGTGGGCTCGATGTGCTCTTGTCGGCGTGGGAGACCGTCGCCGCCGACTGGCCCCAGGCACGCCTCTGGCTCGTCGGAGAAGGGGCCTACGAAACGGCCCTGCGAGAGCAGATCGAGCTGCGGAGTCTGACGGGCCGCGTACTGCTGGCCGGAATATTCGACGATATCGAGGAAATCCTGGCCGCCGCAGACGTCTATGTCCTGCCGTCGCGCGAGGGCAGAGGCTCGCTCTCACTGATCGAAGCAATGGCAGCCGGACTCCCCACGGTCGCCACCGACCTGCCCGATCACCGCCAACTCTCCGCCTCCAGCGGCGTCCTGCTGGTACCGCCCGGCGATGCGTCCGCGCTGGCCGGAGCAATGCAGCGCCTGCTGAAAGAACCGGATTTAGGGATCGAACTGGGGATGGCCGGCCGTCAACGGGCGGCGGCCGAGTTTCCTCTTGCCAGAGTGGTCCGCAAGCATCTACAGTTGTTTGAGAGTCTCCTTGGGCCGCCCGGCTCCGGCCCGACCCGCGCTGTCTCGCCCCGTCGATTGGAGCGGTCGTGACGAAGATCCTGCATATCATCCCCAGCCTCGACCGCTGCGGTGCCGAAAAGCAGATGACCCTCTTGGCCCTCGGTCTGCCTCGCGACCAGTTCGAGGTCCAGGTCGCCGTGCTCACGCGCAGCGGCCCGCTCCAGGCCGACCTCCAGGATGGCGGAATCCCCGTCACGCTCATCGGCAAGCGGTGGCGCGCCGATCCCTGGGCCTACCGCCGGTTGCGGCGCTTGATCGCACAAATTCGCCCCGATGTAATCCACACGTGGCTCTTCGCCGCCAATGCTTACGGCCGCGCGGCCGGACTCGCCTGCGGCGTCAAGGCACTCATCGCCGGAGAGCGGTGCGTCGACCCCTGGAAAGGCGGCCTCGAGTTCACCATCGACCGCTACCTGGCGCGCCGCACCTCGCGAATTGCGACCAACAGCACAGGCGTGCGCGACTTCTACGTCGAGCATGGACTGCCCGCCGACAAGTTCGCCGTCATTGCCAATGGCGTGGTGCCGCCCGGGCCGCCGTCGACAACCCGGCACGAAATCCTGGCCGAACTGGCCATCCCCGACGACGCCCGCCTGATCGGGCTGCTCGGCCGGTTCTGGCCCCAGAAACGCATCAAAGACGCCATTTGGGCGGCCGACCTGCTCAAAGTCATTCGCGACGACGTCCATCTGCTCATCTTCGGCGACGGCCCGCAACGCGACCGCCTGCTTCGCTACCGTGAGCAAGTCGAAATCCGCGACAAGGTCCACTTCCTGGGCCATCGCGACGACGTGGCCCGCTTCGTGCCCCATTTCGACGTCCTCTGGTCGACCAGCGCCTACGAGGGGCAATCGAATGCCGTCCTCGAGGCCATGTCCTGCGCGGTGCCTGTCGTCGCCACCGACATCCCCGGCACACGCGACCTGGTCGTCCACGAACAAACGGGCTACCTGTTCCCCGTGGGCGACCGCGCCGCGCTGGCTCGCTGGACCCAGAAGTTGCTCGACGACCAGCCGCTCCGCCAACAGCTCGGCGGCGCGGGGCGAGAACGAATCGCATCCGAATTCAGCGTCGAACGCATGATCGCCCGCTACGCCCAACTCTATGGGGAGGTGCTCGGCTAGACCCGTCACATCGTCCGCCACGGCCCCAAAAGACCTAACCCAAAACACCTTCAACTCCCCACGACCCGATCTCGCCTATGTGCGGTATAACCGGAGCAGTTTGGAACGAGCCTGGCAAAGCGATCGACCGCGCCACGCTCTCGCGGATGACCGACGTTCTGCGCCATCGTGGCCCCGACGACGAAGGCTGCTTCTGCTCCGAAGGCTACTTCGAGCCGGGGCACGAATCGGCCCCCGGTGTGGCCCTCGGCTTCCGCCGCCTGTCGATCATCGACTTGGCGGCCGGGCATCAGCCCATGACCAACGAAGACGGCTCGGTGCACATCGTCTTCAACGGTGAGATCTACAACTACCGAGACCTGCGTCGCCGCCTCGAGGGTTCCGGCCACACGTTCCGCACCCACAGCGACACCGAAGTCATCGTCCATCTTTACGAAGATGTCGGCCCCGACGTCTTCTCGCATCTCAACGGCATGTTCGCCATCGCCCTCTGGGATGCCCGGCGGCGGCAGCTCGTCCTTGGCCGCGATCGGCTGGGTCAGAAGCCGCTCGTCTACCGCCTCGAGTCCGGCCGCCTAGCCTTCGCCAGCGAACTGAAAAGCCTCCTAGAAATCCCAGGCGTCCCCCGCGAGCTCGATCCACGGGCAGTCGACGAATATCTCACCTATCAGTACGTGCCCCATCCGCGGACGATCCTGCGCGGCATCGCCAAAGTGCCGCCCGGACACCTTGCCGTCTACCGCGACGGCAAGCTGGCCGTACGCCCCTACTGGCAGCCCGATTTCAACGCCGAGGAGAACCTGCCGGCGGAAGACTATCGGCGCCAGTTGCGCGAACTGCTCACGTCGTCGGTCGAGATGCGCTTGCAGAGCGAAGTTCCCCTCGGCGCGTTCCTCTCCGGCGGAATCGACTCGACGATCGTGGTCGGCCTGATGCAGAAGCTGTGCCAGGAGCCCGTGCGGACCTTTTCGATCGGCTTTCCCGTCGCCGAGTACGACGAAACACACTATGCCCGCCTCGTGGCTCAGCAGTTGGGCACGATCCACGAGGAATTCCGCGTCGAGCCCGACGCCCTGGAAATCCTGCCCCAGTTGGTTTGGCACTACGACGAGCCGTTCGCCGACAGCTCGGCGATCCCCACCTGGTACGTTTCGCAACTCACTCGGCGCCATGTGACCGTCGCGCTCACCGGCGACGGCGGCGACGAGCTATTCGCCGGCTATCCTCGTTATCGGGCCGTTTGGCTGGGCAGCGCCTTCGATCGCCTTCCCGGCATCGTGCGAAGAGTCCTTGCCGGACGCTACTGGCAGCGCTTACCGTCCAGTGCCCGGCAGAAATCGTTCCGCCGGCGTTTGCGTCGTTTCACCGAATCGCTGGCCATGCTGCCCGACCGCCGCTACCTGGAGTGGATCTCCATCTTCAACGAATCGCGGCGAGCCGAACTGTACACCGACCACCTGGTCGCGGAACTGCCCGATATCGATCCGCTCGATTTTCTCCTCGATGCCCGGGATCGCTGTTCCCAACGAGATCCGGTGACGGCCGTCAGCCTGACCGATCTGGTGACGTACCTCCCGTGCGATTTGATGACCAAGGTCGACATCGCTTCGATGGCCCACAGCCTGGAGTGTCGGCAACCCATTCTCGACTACCGCGTCGTCGAGCTGGCCGCCCGCATGCCCATCCATCTGAAGTTCCGCCGCGGCAAGGGCAAACGCATCTTCATGGACACCTTTTCCGACCTTCTGCCGAAGGCCATCCAAACGCGGCGGAAAATGGGATTTGGAGTACCGCTGGACCACTGGTTTCGGGGGCCTTTGTCGGCCTTCGCCACCGACGTCCTCCTCGACCAGCGGACCGTCGGGCGAGGTCTCTTCCGCCAAGAGGTCGTCCAAAGTTTGCTGGACGATCACATCGCCGGCCGTTTCGATCACAGTTACCGGCTTTGGGCCTTGCTCGTACTCGAGCTCTGGCAACGTCGATGGCTGGATGCCACGCCATCTACAGAGGTACTGTGCGGGTAGATCGTCACAGTCAACCGGAACGGGGGATGGTCTGCACGGCTCGCCGACTCGGCGGTCCACCCACAGCGGTCCTCATCATGGACCATACAACGCCCACCTCCGGTGCAAAGCGTGCCAAGCGGCGCGCAGGTCTTCCCGGTGTGACCCCTCTTTCCCTCTCTTTGTGGTAAGCAGGTGGCCGATGGACCTCGATCAGCCGAAAAAGACAAAGCAGTCAAACTGGCGCTAATTGGCTGTTTGCGCGGACAGGGAGAGCCCTTGGGACTCGTACGACGACGTCTCCGCGTACGACTTCGCCACGACGCAAGCCGCAGCCCCGCGGTCGGCCACTCCCTGTCCTTAGCTTGGTTACCAACACCCAGGCGGTACAATAGACTCTGTTATCCCGGCACATGCCGCTGAGCCGAAGTCAGGAGGGGAAGCCAGATGCAGGACTCGGTGATGACTGTCATCCTTGCCGGAGGCAAGGGATCTCGCCTCGAGCCGCTCACTCGGGACCGTGCCAAACCGGCCGTGCCGTTCGGGGGTGGATACCGCATCATCGACTTCACCCTCTCGAATTGCCTCAACAGCGGTCTGCGCAAGCTGCTCATCCTAACGCAATACAAGGCGATGAGCCTCGACCGGCACATCAACATGGGCTGGCAGCGCTACTTCTGTCGCGAGCTCGGCGAATTCTCCGACGTCGTCCCGCCCCAACAGAGAATCGACGAGAACTGGTACCAGGGAACCGCCGACGCCGTCTATCAGAACATCTACACGCTCGAGAAGGAGCATCCGCGGCTCGTGTTGATCCTGGCAGGCGATCACATCTACAAGATGAACTACCGGCGGATGGTCGACTATCACCTCCAGGTCGGGGCCGACGTGACGATCGGCGTGCTCCGTCGACCGCGCACGGAAGCCGCTCACCAGTTCGGCGTCATGGAGGTCGACCACCAGCATCGGGTCATCGGCTTCCAGGAGAAACCGGCCGACCCCAAGCCCGTGCCGGGCGACGAGGAGTTCTGCCTGGCATCGATGGGCATCTACATCTTCACTGCCCGCTTCCTCTTCGAGGAGCTGTGCCGCGACGCCACGCGCCGCGGGAGCCGCCACGACTTCGGCAAAGACCTGATCCCGGCGATCATCGACACCAATCGCGTGTACGCCTACCCGTTCGTCGTGGAGATCGACGAGAACCGCAAGCGCGACGCCTACTGGCGTGACGTCGGCACGCTCGACGCCTATTTCGCCGCCAACATGGACCTTGTGTCGGTCGATCCCGAACTGAACATGTACGACGACCAGTGGCCCATTCGCACCTACCAGCCCAACTTGCCGCCGCCGAAGTTCGTCTTCGCCGACCAGCAGCGGCGCGGCTTCGCCATGGACAGCATCGTCTGCCCCGGCACGATCGTTTCAGGCGGGCAGGTGCGGCGATCGATTCTGGGCTACCAGGTGCGCGTCAACAGTTATGCCGAAGTCGAGGGCTCGATCATCCTCGGTAACGTCGACGTCGGGCGTCACGCCCGCATCCGCCGTGCCATCATCGACAAGGGCGTCTCCATTCCCGCCGGAGTGTCCATCGGCTTCGACCCCGAACAGGATCGCGCCCGAGGTTTTCTCGTCACCGACGACGGAATCACGATCATCGCCAAATCCGACGGCGCCGAACACTTCCTGGAAATGGAACAGCAGTCGGCATAACCGCGCCGCGGCGTAGCAGACTCATTGTCTCCTGTCCCGCTCTCGCGCCGCGCCTCCGTGGTGAACTCCCTCGGCCCTCGTCAATGCAGCCTCTGACCCGGCTTTGCCCCTTCGTCCGGCGCGATCAGGAAGATCTCGCTCCCGCCGGGCCCCGAGGCAATCACCATGCCTTCGCTCAGGCCGAACTTCATCTGCCGCGGAGCCAGGTTCGCCGCGCACACGACCAGGCGTCCCACGAGCTGCTCGGGCTCATAGGCGCTCTTGATCCCCGCGAATACCGTGCGCCGATGCTCGCCGCCCAAGCTCAGCGTCAGTTTCAGCAGCTTCTTCGCATCCGGCACATGCTCGGCCGCCACAACCCGCGCAACGCGCAGATCGACCTTGATGAACTCGTCGAACGTGCACTCCGGGCTCAGCGGCTCGGCCGCCAACGGCTCGTCCGAATCGTCCCACTTGGCGGCCGGCTCGGCCTCCGCACTTTCTCGGCTTTCTTCAATCATCGCACTCACCTGTTCTGGTCGCACCCGGGTCATCATGTGTTCAAAACGCCCAACTTGGTTCCCAACCACCGGCTCCTTCGATTCGTCCCACAGCCGGATCGGCCGGTTCAACAGCTCGCCGGTCTGCCGCGCCAACCGCGGCAGCACCGGCGCCAAATAGATCGCCAACTGTCTGAACAGGTTGAGGCTGATCGTACAGGCGTCGCGAAGCTCGTCGGCCCGGCTGGCGTCCTTCTTCAGATTCCAAGGTGCCGCTCGCTCCGTGAACTGGTTGGCTCGGTCGCCGGCTGCCAGAATGAGCCTCATCGCGCGGTTGTAATCGCCGTTCTCATATGCCTCGGCAATCGCCTCGCCGTCCTCGGCCGCCTGCTGGAACAAACCGCCGTCGTCGGGATAACTCTCCGCCAACCCCGTCGCCTCCACGAAGCGGGCCGTACGGCTGGCCAGGTTGACCACGTTGCCGACCATGTCGGCGTTCACCTTCGTGACGAACTCCTCCAGGTTCAAATCCAGGTCCTCGACTTGCGGCGTCAGCTTCGACGCGTAGTAATATCGCAAATACGCCGGATCCAGGTGGGCCAAGTACGTCGCGGCACGCACGAACGTGCCCTTCGACTTCGACATCTTCACGCCGTTGACCGTCAGGAAGCCGTGAATGTGGATCTTCTTCGGCAGGCTGTAGCCGACCGTTTTCAGCATGGCCGGCCAGAACAGCGTGTGAAAATACGTAATGTCCTTGCCGATGAAATGGTGAATCTCCGTCTGCGGATTCTGCCACCAGTCCTCCAAACGCTGGCTTTGCCGCTCGCACCATTGGGCGGTCGAGGCCACGTAGCCGATCGGCGCGTCGAACCAGACGTACCAGTAGTTCCCCGGCGAGTCGGGAATCTCGAACCCAAAATACGGCGCCGGCCGCGAGATGTCCCAGTCGCGCAGCGGCTCGTTCAGAAAATGCCCCCGCAGAAAGTTGACGATCTCCGGCTGTAAGGCGCCCGCGTCGACCCACTCTTCGAGAAAACCGTGCAGCTTCTCGATGTTGACGAACAAATGCGCCGCACTGCGCACCACCGGCGCGGCGCCCGAGAGCGTGCTCTTCGGGTCGATCAACTCCGTCGGGTTGTACGTGTGGCCGCACCGATCGCAGCTATCGCCATATTGGTCGGGCGATTTGCAGAACGGGCACGTCCCCTTCACGAACCGGTCCGCCAGAAACGTCCCCGCCACCGGGTCGAACAGTTGCGTCACTTCCTTCTCGAGCACCATGTCGGCCTTACGCAGCGCCTGCCAGAACTGCCCGCACAGCTCGCGGTTCTCTGGGCTGTTGGTGCTGCCGTAGTTGTCGAACTCGATGTCGAATGCGGCGAAATCCTCCACATGCGCCTTCTGCATGCGGCCGATCAGCTCTTCCTCGGCAACTCCCTGCTTCTGGGCGCTGATCATCATCGCCGTGCCGTGCGTATCGTCGGCACACAGATAGATGCAGTCATGGCCGCGCAGCTTCTGGAATCGCACCCAAATGTCGGTCTGGAGATACTCCACCAGATGGCCGATGTGGATGGGCCCGTTCGCGTAGGGCAGCGCGCTGGTTACGAGAATCCGTCGTTTCGTCATGTCCTTCGATCCTGAGGGGGGCCCCGCAAAAGCGCTCTTCGTCGGGCGCCATCCCTGAACTTGAAGAGAGAACCCCTCAATTTAAGGTTCGCAATCCAGGCCGGGGAAATGTGGGCGCCTGTAACAAAGCGGATCATTGTAGCGTATCTGCTGCCCTCACGACGAGATGGGGCCCGCAGCCGCGAATTGCCGCGCCCGAAAAAGCAGGGGGTGGCACAGCCAACGTCGACTGTGCCACCCAAGGGAATTTGGTGATTGGTAACAGGCCCCCCGTGGTTCCGGACACGGGGGACCGTTCGTGCGCTTCACTAGATGTCGGCGTACAGACAGAACTCGTACGGGTGCGGACGGAGCCGCATCTGATCGACCTCGCGGGTCATCTTGTACCAGATCCACGTGTCGACCACGTCCGGCGTAAACACGTCGCCCCGCAACAGGAACTCGTGGTCGCTCCGCAGGGCCTCCAACGCCTCTTCCAACGCGCCCGGCGCCTTCGGAACTCTGGCCAGTTCTTCCGGTTCCAGGTCGTAGATGTCCTTGTCCAGCGGTTCGCCCGGATCGATCTTGTTCTGGATGCCGTCGATCACCGCCATCAACATGGCCGAAAACGCCAAGTACGGATTGCAGCTCGGGTCCGGGCAACGGAACTCGACCCGCTTCGCCTTCGGGCTCGGGCTGTACATCGGAATGCGGCACGCGGCGGAACGGTTACGCTGCGAGTACGCGAGGTTGACCGGCGCCTCGAAGCCCGGCACCAACCGCTTGTAGCTGTTGGTCGTCGGATTCGAAAACGCGCAGATCGCCGCAGCGTGCTTGATCAGGCCGCCGATCGCATAGAGGGCCATGTCGCTCAGTCCCGCATACCCACTGCCTGCGAAGAGCGGCTCACCCTTCTTCCAGATCGAGATGTGGGTGTGCATGCCGGACCCGTTGTCGGCGAACAGCGGCTTGGGCATGAAGGTGACCAGCTTGTTGTGTTTCCAGGCCACGTTCTTCACGATGTACTTGTACATCATGACCTTGTCGGCCATGCGCACGAGCTCATCGAACCGCAGGTCGATTTCGGCCTGGCCGCCGGTTGCCACTTCGTGGTGCTGTGCTTCGACGTCCAGCCCGCTCTCGACCATCGTCTGCATCATTTCGTTGCGCAGGTTCATCAACTGGTCGGCCGGCGGCACGGGGAAGTAACCTTCCTTGTAACGCAACTTGGAGCCCAGGTTGGGGTTTTCGACCCGGCCGCGGTTCCATTCGCCCTCGACGCTGTCGATGTAGTAGAAGGCCGCATTGGGCGACGAGTCGTAGCGAATGTCGTCGAAGATGAAGAACTCGCACTCCGGGCCGATGTAGCACGTGTCGCCGATCCCCGAGCTCTTCAAATAGCTCACGGCCTTCCGAGCGACGTTGCGAGGATCGCGGCTGTAGTCCTCCCGCGTGATCGGATCCTGAATGTTGCAGACCATCGACAGGGTCGTGATTTCGGTGAAGGGATCGAGCATCGCCGTTTCCGGCTGCGGCACGACGAGCATGTCGCTCTCGTTGATTGCCTGCCAGCCGCGAATGCTGGAGCCGTCGAACCCCAGGCCGTCCTCAAACACGTCCTCATCCAGCTTGTTCACGGGAATCGTGAAATGCTGCCACAGTCCCGGGAAATCCATGAACCGCAGATCTACCGCCTTGACGTCTTTCTCCCGACACAGGGCCAATACCTCTTTTGGAGTCACAGGCTCCTCCTTTCGATAGAAAATCACACTAACTTGCCGCATCGCCACGGACCAACAGGTGCCGGCCCAGGGCGATGGGCCTCAGCCGAGCTCCGCGTTGGGCCTGTTGATAGCAAACCCAGTACCACCCATCGGCCAGCTAACGAGGCACCACGGCGTAAATAGTTTTGCAGAAACAGTTTATGGCACGTTTCTCCGATTCGGGCAAATCGTCGGAGAATGCCGAAATTGCCGAATTGTTAGGCAGTCAATGAACAAATCGCATGCAATCGGGCTAAATACCGGGTGGTACGTACCACTCCCAGGCACCCACTCGACGCCATCATTCCGGACCTCGCCGAGCCAAGATTCCTCTCAAAAAAGACAGCGGAATCTGTTATTAGTGCCCGGCCAAGCAACCGGCTCGGCGCGAGCGATCGCGGCCATGCTGCGGCGCGGCTACTTCTGCTTTGAGGCGCTGAGCCACGCTCGGAAGTCGGCCGTGCTGAATGAACCTCGCGGCTCGAATTTGTCGGACCGGGCATAGGCGATGAACTGATCCAGCAGGCACACCGCCTCCGGCGTGTCCCCCCGAAGTTGCAGACCCGAGGCCAACAGTCGGCCCGGCCCGGCCTTCGCTTCGAACACGTGGAGATTGTAGCCCAACGGATAGCCAAGGCAATCGCGGAAGTACGTCTTCGCGCGTCCGATGCCAACCATCAGCGGCTCGACGCCGACAAGCCGATGTCCAGGGTCGAGTTTCTCCGTCAGATCGACCAGCCGGAACATGCCCTGGTCGAGGAAGCTCTCGTGGGGAAACTCGCCCCAGGCCGGATGATCGGCGATGGCGGTGCCCGTCTGGTTGGAGACCTCCCACCAACCCAGTTTCGTCCCCGGTCGCAGGGGTCGATAGCCGGGCAACGAGAGACACACGACGCGTTTACCCTGCTCCAGCGTCTCCAGGACACCGCTTTCCGAAAGACTTCCCGCCACGACAACGTCCGCCGCGGCGGCTTCCGGCGCTGCCAGCTCGCAACTGCCCGGGTAACGTTCGGCAATCAGCCGATAGACCGATTCCGTTGCCGCCAGACCCCGGCCACTATCGGCGGTGGGCTGGAACTTGGGGAAGATCCGCACGTTCCACGAGTTGTGCGTCTGGGCCGCGGGCAACTCCACGGTCAGCGTGGCCAAGACGGGCTTTGGCAATTCGGGCATAACGATCCGGCTTCGCCCGACAGACGCCACTCGCCGCGCCGGCAGACTCAGATGCTCGACGTGGCCTTCGGCCAAGCGGTGTTCGCCCGCATCGAGATGCCAATCGAGTTGCGCATCGGTCAGTGCAGGATCGGAGAAATGCGAGACCAGCCAGTCGACTTCCAGCACGTCGCCCGACGTGTAGTTCAACGACTCGGGCCGCAGGCACAACGGTTCAGTCGTATGGCCCTTGCAGACGCATGCCAACACGACCGTAGGCCCGTTAAACTGGCAGAAATATTCGGGCGTGCTCCATTTCCGCTGCCAAAACATGTCCAACACGCCGCACTGAGAGCTCGGCGACATGTCGACCATCGACCAGCAGCAGTAGCCGTCGAGAAACGGGTCGAAACGCGCCGTTTCGATCCCCAATTTGTGCAGCATCGCCTGCATCCGATACCCGGCGTCGAAACACGCACCGAGCCATTTCGGGTCGAGCTTCACCTCGTCGCTCACCCAGCGCCTGACGTTGGCCAGGTGCAGATTGGGCCCGATCGGGCCGGTGAATTTTGGTTCCAGCCGCGGATCTTCGTTCAGCCCGAGGTTCATGTATTCATGGAGCACGCGGGGCCAATCGTTCTCGGGCAGCGGCGGGTGAACCTGCGCGCCGCCTCCCCACCAGTTGTTGACGTCCGAGTTCTTCGGCGTGTTGTTCGTGCCGCCGTCCATGCACGACCAGGGACGCGTCGGATCCAACTTCTTGGCCAAGTGATACAGTTCCACATCCAACGGCTCGGGGCACTCGCCCTCGTTGCCGCCTACGTACATGGCAAGCGACGTGTAACGCCGGTAGTGCGTCACCAACTCCAGCAGGTCTTCCTTCGGCGTCAACGGCCCGCCCGACATGTGCGAAAAGGCCCGGGGCGGCTTCCACGTCGGTCGTGCCCCGTAGTAGGGAAGCTCGGGCTGCACGAGGAAGCCGACCTCGTCTGCCGCCTCGTAATACTCGGGCACTTCGCAGTGGGTGTGGTGACGCACATAGTTGAAACCGTACTGCTTGGCAATCTGGATGTGCTTGGCGTGTTCTTCGCGCGAGGCGGGCGAGCAGATCGTCGTCATATAGACGTGAGGATCGGAGCAAACGCGGAGCAGATAGCGCTCGTTGTTTAGATAGAGGTCGGCACCGCGGACCTCGAACTTCTTGACTCCAAATCGCTCCACCCAGCCGTCGATCGGCTTACCAGCGTGGCGAAGCTCGACGGTCGCCGTGTACAGGAAAGGACTTTCCGGCGACCATGGCACGAGCGGATCCAACGGCACGTCGAGCACCAACTCCGCCAGGTTATCGGCCGTAATCATCACGCGACCGGCCGCCTTGCCGGCTGCGCGTTGGTCCTTGACCGTGGCCACACGAACCTCCACATCGTACGGTTCGATCGGCCGCGGAATGACCGTATTGCGCAGCGTCACGTGCACGCGGGCCAGCTTCTCATCCAGCCGGGGCTCAACGAACACATCTTCGATCAGAACCGGCGACGTGGCATCGAGTTCGACGCTGCGGAACAGGCCTCCGTAGCTGCGCACCCCGTTCGACTCGCCGCGCTTACTCATCACGTCGTTACGCACGAGGACCGCCAAGGTGGCCTTTTGTCCCGGAGTGACCAAATCGGTGACGTTGTACTTGTGCGATCCGCAGAAGGTCCACTCGCAGCCCAAGTGGGTTCCGTTGAGCCAGAACCAGCCCTTGCAGTTCACGCCACCGATCTTGAGCCAAATCTGCTTGCCGCCGAAATCTTCCGGAACCGTGAATTCGCGCTTGTACCACGCCGCGCCACGATAGGCGGCTCGCAACTGCACGTTGGCCGGCCAAGGCCCCGCGTCGTAGATCTCGGTCAGTCTAGGGTGACTCACCCCAGGCTCGCCTACGCCCTGTGCTTCCCAGCAGCCAGGGACCTCGATCGCGCGCGCCGCCGGCAGGCCCGTCTCCGGCCGAAACCAACTCTTCGCCTCGCCCTCAACCTGTGGATCGACGGCAAAATCCCACGTACCGTCCAGACTCAGGAATGGCCGCAAATCGGACCGCACAGCCGAATGCACGACCGCAGGCGACGCTTCGCGAGCTGCCGGCCGGTCGGAGTCGGTGCGACCTTCGGCCAGCAGGGTGGTGGTCCAGAGACACAACAGACAAGCCAAAGCGGTTCGCCGCTCGATTTCCATGCAATTCCCTTCCCAACGGTCAGTGGGTCCAGCCGGGCCTATTGGCACCAAAGGGCGAAGAGCTTCGCCTCGCGGATGCGGAACCGGAGCGTTACGGGCGATTGAAGGTCCTTGGGAGCCTTTCCTTCCCAAGCCACGGGAATGTCCCAACCGTCTTGGTGGATCGGTTTGGATCGGGCAACGACCGCACCCTTGCCGTCGAGCATCTCCACGACAATCTCCCCGCCGCCGGCCGCCGCATTCAGATGAAGCACGTTCCCTGTCAGACGCACTGGCTTGGTCACCAGTTCGCCTTCGTCCGAACTGGCCGTCATCGACACGAACCGATCGCGGGTGATGCTCGCCACGCCGATCGCTCCCCAGTGTTTGCCACGATCCTTGCCATGATAGGGATACTCCGGTCCGTTGAACGGCGAATGCCGGTATGTCCGGCCGCCGTAGTAGAACCACAGGCGGTCGTCGCGAACCAACGGCGGCCCCATCGCGATCGAGTTGTTGAAGCGGTCCCAACTCCCTTCAGGCCCCACGGGAATGAACGCCTCCCGGTTGCCGACGCGGCTGAAATGCACCGTATCGCGGCTCACGGCCAGTTGAATCTCCAACCAGCACGTATCGCGACGCTTCTGGAACATCTGCACCAACCCGATGTAGATGCCTTCGTACGGGAAGACCATCATCGAGTAGATCTCGTTGCCCACCGGGTCCTTCGCATCCGCCGTCAGAACCAACTCGCCCGAGCCGGGCTTCGACTGGTCCCAGCGCAGAAAGTCCGGCGACTCCGCACGGATGACCGAACGGCCCCAGAAGTGCGTCCACGGTTTGTCCGCCACGGCTGCTTGCACCTCAGGCAAGGCGAACTTTGTGCGCCCGTACAGCACGTACTTCTGCCGTTTCGGATCGAACATCCAGTGCGTGGCGCCGTCGATGGTGGCTTCCGTCGCCCAGTTCTCATACAAGCGCCAGTGGATGCCGTCTGCGCTGACGGCAACCCCCAAACCGCGACGCTGATTCGGATGAAACCGGTCGACGTTGGGCCCGGAATAGTCGCGCTGGATGCTCAGGAAGCCCAGCTTGTAGCGCCGCCCGGGATCCGGATCCCGATCGTCGCGAAACGCGCCGAACGCCTCATGGAAGTACGGAATCGCGCCCGGCGAATCCGGCGGAGCATTGGCGCGGATCACCAGGTTCGTGTCGCGCCCGTCCAAGGTGACCACTCCCAGCGCCGGCTTCTTCCAGTCGGTACCGTTGGTGCTTTCGGCGTAGGCCACGTTTCCCGCGGCCGTGTACCACATCCGATACTTCTGGCCGTCCGCAATCACCGAACCGTAGAGAATCGTAGCGTCGCCCTCCCACGGTTCGGTCGGTCTCAGCACCGGGTTGCCGGCGAATTTCAGGGCCGGATGGATCTGCCGCGACAGGTTGCGACACGAGCCGACCACGTAGTCGTCCAGGAAAAGCTGCTTCTGGGTGTCCAGCGTGATCGGTTCGCCGGGCGCGGCCGCCAGGGCAAGTGCGATCAGTAGGCAAGATGTCATCGGGTGGGGCCCTTTGCGTCGAAGGCATTGCGGTGGCGGGCGACTCGATTCGAGCCGGCCGCAGGGGACACTACCGGCTGCCCAGCTTAGCTGGCCCATACCGTAGCGTCCAGTTCCAACCGCCCGCTTCTGCGGGGGGGCACCAAAGGCTAGCCACCCGAGACGTTTGCGGCTAGAATACCGGCATCACGGGCAAGGGTCGGCATCGAGGGATCTCGCCAGAGGCATCTCAGGCGGGTCGGATCGATTCCTTACCTCCGGCAGGGAGTAAACGCGATGACCATGCTTGAGATTCGTGATCGAAACGACGTGGTGGTGGCCACCATTCAGCCGGCCAAGATCCTCGATGAGCTGACCATCCGCAAGATCGGCGAAGAATTCAAGAACCTTACGCTCGAGGCCGGCGCCGACCGCAAGCTGCTGCTGAATTTCGAACGCGTCAACTTCATGTCGTCGAGCATGATCGGTCAGGTCATGCTGCTCAGCCGCCAGTGCCGCAAGGACAAAGTCCAGTTGAAGCTGTGCAAGATCTCGCCGAGCATCATGGAGATCTTCACCCTCATGCGGCTCAACAAGGTGTTGGATATCTACAAAGACGAGGACGAAGCAATCGGCGCCTTCGGCAGCGTGCGCGGCCGCTTCTTCTAATTCGCAGGACCGCACCGAGCGCGGAGGTTACTGCGCGCCGCCGAGCAATTTGATCGCCTGTTCGGTTTGGCGGAACGGGCCGGTCTGCGGCAGTTCGGCTCCCCGTCGCAGTTGATCGAGCAAATCGCCCAGCAATTCGTGTTCGAGCCACGCCGCCAGCCACGTCGCCCGCTGCTGTGCGTAACGCGATTGCAGCCGAGAGAAAAGCCGTGCTCCCGCTTGCCGGACCCCTTCGGTCGTCGTGCTGACCAGGGCCTCGCCTCCTCCGGCGATTCCGCCGGTGATGGCCGCCTCGGTGGCCAGGTTTCCGGCCGTGTGGCCGACCGCGTGAACCGCGGCCTGCCCCACCAGGTCGCCGGCGACCACCCAACCGCTGATCACCAGCGAAATCGAAATGGCCGGCCTGGCGATCGCCGCAACGTGATCGAGCGAACGCAGGAAGCCCACCGCTCGCGGATTGGCCTGCTTCCATGCGTCGAGCTCGGTCCGGAGAAACGTCCGGTAATCCTCGTCCACAGCCGGCAGCGCCTCGTGTGCCTGCCGCACCCGCGCCAGCAGGGTCTCGCGCGCGTTACCGCCCAACAACGACAGCAGTAGCGGCCGCAGCGTGTCGTTCCCCACGCGCGAAAGCCGCTCCAACTCGTCGAGCATCTTCTCCACGGCCAGAACGATCGTCGCCCGCTCGCGTTGCCGAAAATCGACCAAAGGCTGCGCCGCGGGGCCTGCCAGCGACCAGGCCTTTCGGACCGGCCACAACATGCCCTGCCCCAGCGTGCGGTAGAACCCGTGGATACCTCGCGACCACGGGCTTCGGGCCGCGTCCCACCACGAGCGAATCTCGTCGACCAGCACACCCGGAGGCAGCGTCGGCCACGCGACGCGGGCCATTTCCACCGCCGTCAAGGCCGTGTGCGCCGCCGCATACTCGTCGGCCGCCGCTCGAATGCGCCGCAGATAATTCGGCGCGCCCGCTTCCTCGTCCAACACCCGGGCAAGCGCACCGCGAAGCGTGCGGATCTTGATCTGATCGAAACGCATGGCCGCTAGCTCGGCGCGAAGATCGGCCGCCTCGTCCGGTGGCTTGCGTCCGTCCGGCCCGACAAAGTAAAACGGCAGCCGCAGGGCACTCGCCGCCGCCCGATCGTAAGGCACCACGTAAACCAGCTCCGGCTCGGCGCCCGTCTCGCTCGAAAACCTCGCCAGCCACTGCGGCCAATACTCGCCGTCCCCGTCGAGATCGCACTGGTTGAAGATCACGATGATCGGCTTGTCGGCCTCCACGGCATCGCGGAAGAACTGCTTGACCGCCGCATCGTTGTACTTCTGCTGCGTGAGCACCGCCACCAGCACGTCGGCCGACTGCCGGATCAGCCGGGCACGGTGCCAGTTGACCTTCGCATCCGAATCTACGTCCGGGGCATCCAGCAACAGCAGCCGCTCCGGCACGTTCTCGCCCACGCGCCAGTACAGAACGTTCTCGTCGCTTTCGCCCAGCGGATCGTCGGCCGACTGCCACGCCCGCAACTCGAATCCCTCGAACAACCGTTCGAGAAGCTGCGGATCGGCCAGCCCCGGAGGCACCAAACAGACGGGATGCTTTGTTCCGGCGGCCAGGGGGCTCACGCCGCTAGCCATTTCACCCGCCAGGTGGTTGAACAGCACCGACTTGCCCAAATTGGTGCCGCCGCTGATGCCCACCACCAAAATGGCACCCATCTCCAACTGCGGCAGCAACTTGTACCGCAGCAGCTCGAACCACGCCTCGCTACCCGGCGGCCGAACGCCGATCGACTCGGCCCGCGGCTCGAGCGCGGCCAGCGCCCGGTCGAGTTGTTCCACACCAGCGGCCAGGGTCTCAAAGTCGGCGGTCATGCAAAACGTGTTACCAGTGCTCGGCCGTCCGGGTCAAAGACTACCGGAAGCGTGCCATGTCGGCTCACCACAAGCACACGACGAATCGGCCGTACAGCGTAGGCCGAATCGCTCGCAGCGCATACTGTACTTTAGCATCGGGCGACCGAGGCGGCCCCCCATTCGCCCCCGCAAATGGGTCCATCCTCAGGTCGCAACCATCTGCGGGATCAAGAGTTACATTATCGCCCCTTCGCCCGCAACCGCAAACGCACGAAACACGCCAATCGGCAACCGCCCGCCGCCGCCGCTGCCGAACCTGCCCTACCCGCGCATCGATTCCAGCAGTTTCCAGCAGTACCATTGCATCCGCGGCAGGTGGAACGGCCCCTTGAACATATTCCCCTTCAGACGGCTCGACACGTTGCCGTCGCGACGCAAATACCCGAACCACTCGCCGTACTGCCGGTCGGGGAAATGCGCATACGCCCAGTCGTGCACTTGGCGATGCCACTGGACGTACTTCGCGTCGCCTGTCAAATGGTAGGCAAGAAGCGTGGCGATGATTGCCTCGTTGTGGGGCCACCAGAACTTCATCTCGTGCCAGTACTCGGCCGACGGCAGGTCGCGCACGTCTCGATAGTAGAGCAAGCCGCCGTACTCCTCGTCCCAGCCCCATTTCCACGACCAGTCGAGAATCGTCCGCCCCAGCCGCAGCAGCCGCGCGTCGCCGCCCCGGTGCTGCGACTCGTGCAGAATGAACCACGCAGCCTCGATCGCATGTCCCGGGTTGAGCAACCGGCCGTCGAACGTGTCGAGAAACTGCCCGTCGGCCAACACGGTTTCCATCACCGCTTCAAACTCCGGCTTCATGAAATCGCGCTCGATCTCGTCGATGAACCGGTCAATCGACTGATCGCACAACGGGTCGGCCAGTGCCTCTCGCAGGACCTGGGCCGTCACGATCAGAATCATCGGGCCCGCGAGGCCCTTCATCGCTCGCGTCTGAGGAATGACCTTTGGCTCCAGAATGCCCGGCGTGCTCTGATAGCGCAGAACTCGCTGGAACACGTCCAAGGCCTTCGTCGCAAACCGCGGCTCACCGCTGGCCCGCGCAAAGGCGGCCATCGCCATGATCGCGAACGTCTCGCTGAAGAAATAGCGGCGCTTGCGCAACGGACGGCCGTCCCGCGTTACGCTGTAAAACATCCGTCCGTCATCGTCGAAGCCATGTTTCTCGATGAACTCGACACCATGCGCGGCCAGCTCGAGCCACTGCGGATTCGGCTCGACCGTCGCGTACAGTGTTGCCAGAAGCCAGGCAAACCGGCCGTGCGTCCATAGCGGCTTGTCGGTGTCGATCACCGTGCCGTCCTGGTCGAGCCCGAACAGATACCCTCCATGCTCGCGATCGATTGCATGGTTGATCCAAAACGGCAGAGTGTCCTGCAAAAGGCCGTCGCGATACACGGCGATCAACTGGTCGATCCGGGCGGGACTGAGCAACAGCTCATCCGACATGGCACAGCTCCTTTGCATCGAGTGGTTCAAGCCCAACGAGTGGCCACCCTGGGCACCGGACGCGCGGCACGACCCGCAACGCCCCAACTCTGTCCGAGGCTAACCCCAGATTGTGACTTCCGGCATCGGAACTGAAAAGCGATAATGACCCCCATGAATCGCGCATTATGGAGCAAGGCCGTCGGCGATGCGTGGGTGCAACTTGTTGCCAGCGCCGTGGTCCTCTGCCTGTTCAGTTGGCTTTTCGTGTGGCTGATGAGCCTTTTCGGGTTGGGGGCATGGAGCAGCCTCCTGGGGCTGGTGCCCGATTTCTTCCGCCCCATGATGGGGCTACCCCTCCGCTATCTCGCCTCGCCGGCCGGACAGCTCAGTTTTCTCTACGTGCACGTCATCACCCAGTTGATTTGTGTGGGTTGGGCGGTCGGACGGGGGTCCGACATCGTCGCCGGCGAGATCGCCCGCGGCACCATGGAGCATCTTCTCACCTTGCCGATTTGGCGGGTCACCGTGTTGCTCGCCCCGGCGGTCGTCACCACCATCGGAGCTGCCCTGCTGTCGCTTGCGGTCTGGCTGGGCATTGGTCTGGGAGTCGCAACCGTCCGTTTCGCCGGCGACGTGCCACTGGCCAGGTTCCTCCTCGGCTCGCTCAACCTGTTCGCGATGGTCTTCTGCCTCTCGGGCGTCACGACCTTTCTATCGGCCTTCGAGCACGATCGCTGGCGGGCCATCTGGCGGGCCGGCGCGTTCTACGTGCTCTCGCTCATCATCAAGATGGTTGCTCGCATGTGGGCTGGCGGCTGGTGGCTCGCATACTTCTCGTTCCTCTCCGCATTCGAGCCGCAGCGGACCATCCTCGTACCTGAAGACACCTGGACGCTCGCCCTGCACGACAACCTCGTCCTGCTGGGCGTCGGGCTGTTGGCGTACGCAGCGGCGGGCCTGGTCTTCTGGTACCGCGACATCCCCGTACCCCACTGACACGTCACTCCCGCCTCCGTCGCCGCGCCGTCTTGCGGTGCGGACGATACCCCGGCGCCGATGCCGGCGCCCCTGACGACCGGCGGCGGCGCGCACCTTGACGCCGCGCACCCTTCTGTGGTTCGGCCGGGATCAGCGAGTCGGGCTCCGAGCCGATCAGGTCCGTCCGTCCAGCCCGCTCCAGCGCTTCCCGCACCAGGGCGTAGTTCTCCGGCATGAAAAACTGCAGCAACGCTCGCTGCAGCTTCCGTTCGCGGCCGCCCCGAGCCACTGCCACCTTCTTGCCCGTAATCGGATCCAGCCCCGTGTAGTACATGCACGTGGCGATGTCGAACGGTCCGGGAATGAAGTCCTGAACCTGCTGCGGGCGATAGCCGGTTCGCTTCAGGTAGCACGCCAGGTGGATCATCGCATCCAGATCGCTCCCCGGATGCCCCGCAATGAAGTACGGAACCAGGTACTGATGTTTGCCCGCCTGGCGGCTGGCACACGCAAAACGCTCGGCAAACCGGTCGAAATCCTCGATCTCCGGCTTCTTCATCAGTTCGAGCACCGCGGGGTCGGAATGCTCCGGCGCCACTTTCAAATGCCCGCCCACGTGGTGCTCGGCCAGCTCGTTCAAGTACGCCTGGCTCTGCTGCGCCAGGTCCATCCGAACGCCCGACGCAACCAGCACCCGTTTGACGCCCTCCTGCTGCCGCGCCTGCCGCATCAAGTCGATGAGCGGCCCGTGGTCCGTACTGAGCAGCTTGCAGATCGTCGGATGGACGCAACTCAACCGCCGGCACTTCGCCCGCACCTCCGGACGGCTGCAGTTCATCCGGTACATGTTCGCCGTGGGGCCACCGATATCGCTGATGACGCCCGAAAACTGCGGATCTTGGGCCATCCGCCGCAGCTCATCGAGCACCGATTCCGGGCTGCGGCTCTGAATGACACGTCCCTCGTGCGCCGTGATCGAGCAAAACGTGCACCCGCCGAAGCAGCCCCGCATGATCTGCACCGAGTCGCGCACGACCTCAAAGGCTGGAATTGTCTGCTTGCCGTAACTAGGATGCGGCCGCCGCGTGTAGGGCAACCCGTACACCCGATCCATCTCCGCCTCGTCCAGCGGCAGCGCCGGCCGATTCACGACGACCGCCTCGCGACCGTGGGCTTGTACCAGACCGCGAGCGTTGTACGGATTCGTCTCCAGGTGGGCAATCCGCGTCATCTCGGCAAACGCCCGCACATCCGTCGAGACATCCTCATAGCTCGGAAGCGAGATCGTCCCTTCCGTCGGCCGGGGCTCGCTCGCGCCCAGGCGATAGGCAACGCCCGGCAGATCGCGCAGATCGTCGTGCGAGCGTCCGGCGGCAAGGCGTCGCAGGATCTCCAGCAATGCCCGCTCGCCCATGCCGTACACCAGCAGGTCGGCCTTCGAATCCATGAGAATCGATCGGCGGACCTTGTCGCTCCAGTAGTCGTAATGAGCCAACCGCCGAAGGCTTGCCTCGACCCCGCCCGCGATGATCGGCACCCCCGGATACGCTTCACGGGCACGTTGGCAGTAGGCCAGCGTGGCGCGGTCAGGCCTTCGGCCGATCGCCCCGCCCGGACTGTACGCGTCGTCGTTGCGCACCTTGCGCTGGGCCGTGTAGTGGTTGATCATCGAGTCCATGTTCCCCGCGCTCACGGCGAAACACAGCCGCGGACGCCCGAACTGCCGCCACGGGTCGCACGAATGCCAGTCGGGCTGGCTGAGGATCGCCACACGGTACCCCTCGCTCTCCATCAACCGCCCCAGAAGCGCCATCGCGAAGCTGGGATGGTCCACGTACGCGTCGCCGCTAACGAACACGACGTCGACCGTATGCCAGCCCAATTGGGCCACTTCCTCCGGGCTCATCGGGAGCAGGCGGTTCAAGGTGGGCACTCCAAGCAAACAAGGCGAAAACACCGAAACCATGCCGGACCACGACCATCCGAACGCGACCAACACACCCGGCTGGTGTGGCCCGCTGCGGCTCGGAACTTCCATTCTATGCTTGCCAACCGCACCGCACAGCCGGAGAACGTCTATTGGGTGATTCTTCCGGCGACCTCTATAATGCTCCGCCAAACCCGGGGAAAATTCGTTGGCCCAATGGAGGGGCATCATGCTGCGACGCATCAAGCTGTCCGATACCCCGAGAATCGCCATCATTCGGCTCAGCGCCATCGGCGATGTCATCCACGGACTCCCCGTCCTATGCGCGCTCCGCGACCGCTTCCCCACCGCGGTCCTCGCGTGGACCGTCGAAGAGCGCGCCGCGGCACTCCTCCGCGGCCATCCGGCCCTCGACACGCTGATCACTGTGCCGCGCGGCTGGCTCAAGTCGCCCCGCGCCGTCCACCAACTCCGCCAGCAACTCCGCGCCTTCCGCCCCGACGTCACCATCGATCTCCAGGGGCTCGCCAAGAGCGCCGTGGCGGCGCGGCTCTCGGGCTGCCGCCAACGCATCGGCTTTGGCGACGACAAAGGGCGCGAGCTGAGCACTTGGCTGAACAACTGCCGGGTCAGCACCCGCTCGCAGCACATCATCGACTGCAATCTCGAATTGCTCGGCCCGCTGGGCATCCACGCGCCGGCCGTTCATTTCGACATTCCCGAAACGCCGGTCGATCGCGCCACGGCCGACGACATCGTCCGCAAGACCGAACTCGGCAGCCAATTTGCCATCATCAACCCGGGAGCGGGCTGGCCCTCCAAACTCTGGCCGCCCGTGCGCTACTCCGCCGTAAGCCGATATCTGGGCCAATATCTCGACCTCCCCAGCCTGGTCGTATGGGCCGGCTCGCAAGAACACGCGTGGGCCGAGCAGATCGTCGCCGGCTCAGAAGGCCATGGTCATCTCGCGCCGCGCACCAGTCTGACGGAGCTGGCGGCCCTCATTCGCCGCGCATGCCTGTTCGTTGGCTCCGACACCGGCCCGCTCCACCTGGCCGCCGCGGTCGCTACGCCTTGCGTCGGACTCTACGGCCCAATGCCGGCCGAGCGCAACGGACCTTACGGCCCCCAACACTTTGCCATCCAGGAGGTCCGTTTCGAAGGCACCAGCCGCCAACGCCGCAACGCTCCCCCCACCCTCATGGAGGCCATCCGCGTAGAACAAGTGTGCAACGCCTGCGAGCAATTACTGCAAACGCCCAGCATACTGCCCCTCGCCCCCTCACAGAAACCCGAGGCAAGCAAACACCCAGCACACCACCTCTCGCCCGTTCGCCGCGCAGCCGCCGGGAGCGAAAACCGCTAACCCCAACCACCGCGCTTGACGCACCACACCTCGTCATTCGTTATTCTTCATTCCACCTTCCTCACTTCCCCTTACCCGCCCCATACAAGTAAGGGTTGAGCTTCGGATCGTTATACATTTTGAACTGCCGGTACACCTTCAGCCGCTTAAGCCCCGCCCACAAATCGGCCAACAGTTCCGACAACGACTCGCAGAGGTCGCCGCGTTGCTCTTCGATAATCGCCAACTTGGCCTGAACGTTCGCCCGATGCTCGGCATCGACATCCGTCCGGGCGGCCTGTTCCTGCATGTGGTACCAACGCAGCGAAAGGATCGACAGCCGGTCGATGATGCTGCCGGGCGTCTCACTGTTCCGCCGTGCGTCGCCGGCCGGGACAACACCCGCGGCGCGCAGTTCCGCAATGAGAAAGTCGTCCAACTTCTCAATCAGGTCGTTGCGCTGCTGGTTCAGCTTGTCGATCTTCCTCTTCACATCGGCGATCACCGAATCATCGGCGTCCGGGCTTCGCGCAAGATCCTCCTCGTGCCAAAGCCGGTAGTTCCGCTCATGCTGATCGCAAACCAGTTTCAGGAAGCCCTCGTACGGATTGTCGATTTCCTCCGCGTGCCACCGCCGGACGGCCGTGAGATGGAGTTGTGCAATCGATGGAACGTCGATCATCGGGCTCTCCTTCAGGAGCGAGGATGATGGCAAGCCAGGGCCCCGAGCAAAACGCCAAACCAAGCCAGCCGCCGGATTGCCCGGGGGATCGGATCTTAGCTCCTCGCCCACCGACGAGCAAGGCGAGAAGGCGATGGCAACTCGTCGCGGTTGGCTTGGCCGCGGTTCTCGCCGCTGCAGCCTGGTACGCCTCGCTACGCCGTTCGACGGGCTCGGCAACCGGCACGACCCTCGACGGCCCGGCGCCGGCAATCGCCGCCCAACCGGCCGCTCTCCGCATCGGCCTGTTGAACATCCACGGCTGCGTGGGCCGCGACGGGCGTTACGACCCGCAGCGAGTCGCCCGCTCAATGAACGACCTCGACATCGTCGGCCTCAACGAGGTCCGCGGCTGGTCGTGCTGGCAACGCTCCAACCAGGCCGCTGTTCTGGGGGGCCTCGCCGGAACCGGCTGGCTGTTCGCACCGGCCGAGCAGCGCTGGTTCTGCCAGCAATTCGGCAACGGCCTGCTGACCACCGTGCCGATCGATCGCTGGCAGCGCATTCCGTTGCCCAACCAGTTCGCCAAGAGCTGCCGCAACATGCTGCTTGTCCAAACCCGTTATCGCAACCGAACGGTCCACATTCTCCTCACGCACCTCATCCGCAGCGACGAACCACTCCGGCGGCAGCAATTCGAGCAGGCATCTGCCTTGTTCCTGTCGCTCGACGAACCGGCCCTCCTGGCAGGCGATCTCAACGCCGATGGCTCGGACCCCCAGATCAAGGAACTCTTGCGCACGCCTGGCGTCATCGACGCGCTCGGTTCGCTGCGCCGCTCGGACCAGAACCGCGGGGTCGATTGGCTCCTCCTGCGCGGCCTTCAGCCGATGGAAGCCGGGGTGCGAGACGACGGCGCCTCCGACCATCCGCTGGTGTGGGCCGCCGTGACGCTGCCCGGCAAGAACGACCCCACCACGACCGCCGCCGAGCAGGAACGCGGGATGGCCTCAACGAAGCGGAAGCGGCTACAATAGACGAACATGGCCAAGAACCACTCCAGCGCGAACCAATCCGTCGATCCTCCAACGCCTCGCCGCCGCATGTCGCTCCGAACACTCGTCATCAGTTGTGCCGTCTTGTTCCTCTGCGTAACACCGCTCGCCCTGGGGGTATTCCAGTGGCGCAACAACGGCAACGACAGTGCGACCCGATCGACGCTCCAGTTAGATCAGATCCCTTTCAACGGCGCCCGCGCCTACGACTACCTCGAGCAGCTTTCGGCCATCGGACCGCGGCGTAGCGGCTCGGCCGGCATGGAAGCGCAGCAGAAGCTCCTCGCAAACCACTTCAGTCAGCTGGGAGGCAAGGTGCTGTGGCAGCGGTTTCGCGTCAAGCACCCGTTGGACGGATCGACCGTTCCCATGGCCAACATGATCGTCCAGTGGCACCCGGAGCGCCCCGAGCGGATCCTGCTTTGCGCCCACTACGACACGCTTCCCTTCCCCATGCGCGATCCGCAGAACCCCCGCGGGGTTTTCGTGGGAGCCAACGACGGGGCCAGCGGGGTCGCCGTGCTGATGGAGTTGGCCCATGAGATGAAGAATCTCCCCACGCGCTACGGCGTCGATTTCGTGCTCTTCGACGGCGAAGAGTTCCTGTTCGATCCCTCCGGCCGCTTCTTCCTGGGGTCCGAGTACTTCGCCCGCTGGTATGCCACGAGCAAGCTCCCGTTTCGCTATCGCTGGGGTGTATTGCTCGACATGGTCGGCGATGCCGACTTGCAGATCTACCAAGAGCGAAACAGCATGGGCTGGAAAGACGTGCGGCCACTGGTCGAGAGCATTTGGGCGACCGCGGCTCGCTTGGGCGTGCGGGAATTCATCGCGAAGAAGGGGCAATCCATCCAGGACGATCACGTGCCGCTGCACAACATAGGGCACATCTCGATCTGCGATATCATCGATTTCGACTACCCTGCGTGGCACACCCAGGCCGACCGCCCCGACCAATGTTCGGCCCTCAGCTTGGCGAAGGTAGGCTGGGTGATCCGCGAGTGGCTCAAGGCGGCCCCCTGACGCAAGCCGAAAAGCACAGAATAAGGACCGGACGAAACTCCTCCGACACACCCTTGGGTAGCTGAGCTGGCAAGTCATGTCTTCCGACCTCCTTACATCCCTGTTGCTCGCTGTGGCGCTCCTGGCGTGTTCGCTGGGGCTGATGGTGTGGCATCTGCGCGCCTGGCGCGGAGCCCAAACAGAGCAACTCGACCCGGCGGAGCTCAAGTACCGTCGGAACCAGTTCCGCCGCCGCCTTCAGACATCGGCCATGCTTGGCCTCATCGCCGTCCTGCTGCCCATCGGCGTGCTCGTCATGTGGCCCTGGCCCTATGTTGGCGTCATCGTCTGGGGCGTTGTGCTTCTGCTGGTCGTGTGGGTCTGCCTGCTGGCAGGCGCCGACGTTCTGGCCACCAGCCAGCACTACGGACGTGTGAAGAACCGCGTCGTCTTGGAGGAAGCAAGAATCCAGGCGGAGATCTACCGCGCCCGGGCCAACGGCAAGCCCGACCCCAAGAAGGAACCAGCCGGCGAAGAACAAGACGATTCCCCCTGACGCCACACGCCGCGCGGCCGAAGTGTCACCAGCAAAGCCCGCTCCCCGAAGTTCCAGTCACGGCAACCCGAGCGCGCCGTCTTGTTGACCGGCCCCAGGACTGCCGTTAGAATAACCGGTCTACCGTCCTTCTTGGGGGAGTGTATGAACGGGGCAAGCGGTCAACGAGGCGTTTGATGGACCCTCTGCGTTTGTCCTTGGCGTTGGGGCCTCTGGCAATCTATCTGCTGCTTCTAGGGGCGATCAACCTCTCGCGCCGGCCTCTGCTGGTTACGGGCGGTCGGGACTTCATCGTCCTGGGCCTGGCGGTGAGCGGCCTGGTCATCATCGGGCCCATGGAGCTCTTCTTCCCCATCATGGCGGCCAGCGTATACGGCGCAGTCGTTTGGGGGCTGCTCATCGGGCTGTACGGTATGTGCCTCATTCTCGTCGTGCTCGTTCTGCGGCCCCGTTTGGTCATCTACAACATCTCTTCCGAGGAACTCCGGCCCATTCTGTCGCAGTTGCTCGTCGAGATGGACCCGGAGGCACGCTGGGCCGGCGACAGCGTCGTCCTGCCCAACCTGGGCGTGCAAATGCGGATGGAACTCGTGGTTTCCACGCGCAACGTCTCGCTCATCGCCAACGGGCCGCGGCAGGACTCGGCCGGCTGGAATCGCTTGGAGCGCGAGCTTAGCGCCGCGTTGCGCCAGGTCGAAGTCGCCCGCAACCCTCGCGCGCTCAGCCTCGTTCTCGCCTCGTTCCTTCTGGCCGGCTCGATCGTCTACGCCGTCACCCGCGATCCGCAGAGTCTGGCCCAGGCACTGTTCGACGTGGTTCACCTGTAGAACGCTTCCCGCAGCAACTCATTCTTCCGGCGGCAGCAGGGCAAAGCAGACACGAAACGCCCGATACCCGTCGGCGAGCTGCGTCGGATAAAGCCGTGCGACCTCTTCCCGAAGCTGTGCGGCCGTGGCAAACCCGTCGGGCAAGGCATCCTCGTCCGTCAGTTCATGCAGGTCGACCTGATCGACGGCCGTAATCCGGATATACCCCACACCCGGAATGTAGCTTCGCTGCCCGGCTCGCATTCGCCGCCATTTCCACAACCGGATTGTCTGCGTCTTTCGGCCCTCGCGGATGGCCGGCAGGAACTTCTTCTTAAACACTAATACGGAACAACCCACACCCCACTAGCACGTCTCATGCGTCTAGAACTTCTGCGGTATGGCTTAATTCTCGGCATTGCACACGAAGGGAAGCGTGTATAATCCGTCTATGGTGCTGGTGCTATCACCCCCCAGTTGGGAGAATAGGAATGAACGAACCGAAGAAGCCTGAGCAGCAACTAGTCGTTCCTCGTCAGGAGCACGATGAAGCCTCGCAAAGGAACGAGTCCACATCCGAAAACGTGCAGAAAGCTCAAGACGCGATCAACAAAGGCAAGGAGAAATAGAACATGGAAAACAAGACACAACACTTGACCGAGAACCAAAACGCCTCCGCTACGTCACGGAATGCCCAAGTGGCGGGCGATCTGCAAACAAGATCACAGAGTTGCGCCCAAACGGCACAGAACATAAGTCAGGCTCAAGCACAGAGCCAACAGAGCAACAACCAGCCGAGTGGCAACAAATGAGTGCCGAACTAGTCGCCGCGTGGGCAACTGCGATAGGGGTATTGGTGGCGGCGGTAGGTGTTGTCGTTGCTTATTGGCAGTTGAGTAACTTGAATGCCACCCTGAAAATGAACACACTTGCCGTTGTTCTGCAAATAGAAACAGAGATGAATGCACGAAAACAGGCGGTGGATGAGGTGGCATCGAACATCCAGATAGAGTGTGCCAAGTCACATCGAAACCAAGCAACAATCAACGCGTTACAGGGCAAGTTGGACGGATTCCTTGAGAACTGGCTTAATTCCGTTGATCGGCTTGCCTTCTGCATTCTCAAAGGGTTTCTCTCCGAGAGGGATTGGAAAGTTGAGTATCGTGATTACCTAAATACGCTCGTTAGCGACCACCGAGAAAAGTTTAACGTCGATTCGCCATACACGAACATCAAAGATCTGCATCATAGGTGGATGCGTGTGTGAACTGTCAGGAGTGCGTTCCCTACTGTTCACGCATCACCGAGCCTGTTTCTGATCGCCTCCCTCGTGCCCCAACTTCGGCGATTCTGGCACCGATCTAGTTCGGCTGCCGGCTGGTGCCAAGTCGCAGTCGCGTCATCCCCGCACCACTTCTCAGGAACATGGTTTCTTAATGCGGATGTTGCCAAGGTCTAATCACACCAGCAGCACCCGACGCCGTTATTTAACAGCAACTACACGTTGTAAATAACGGCTCTCTTTCTTGGCTTCCCATCGCGTCTCCCCACGCTGAGGGAACGGCTTGCGATTCTGGATTGGCACCCGACCGGCTCTCAGTTCCGGCCAGGCAATTCCAACCACGCCCGACGTTTCGCAATCACTGGAAACGCCATCCATTGCCGCAACCCCAATACCAGCCCATCCCCCAAAGGATAACAATCTCTTGTTAATTCTGGAAAACCCAACCATTTTTCACGGGGAATGGTTCTGCTGCTGCTTATCTACTTGCGGCGGTAATGGTGCCGTCCACAACCAAGAGGTGAATGAATGATTTTGAAATACAAGCAAGCCGGGCTGTCATCCATGGCTGATGTCGCTCAACTTGTCGAGATGGATGCAAAACGATACTGGGATTTGGTAAGGAAGCACAACCTAGTCGAAGCCCCTTCTACCAAAGTCGGCAATCGATACTACTACTCGGCATCACAAGTAGAAAAAGCAAAAGAACAAGTCGAACAACTCAGAGCCGAGGGGGTAATTAAATGAACATAGACAATCTTACAAACAACTCGATTATTGACGATTGGGATGCCATCATCGCCGCTGACGATTATTCGACACCCATCCCATCAGGAACGTATGAGGCAGAAGCCGTCAAAGGTGAATGTGGCACCAACCACAACAACACCGACGAATACGTAATCACTTGGAAATTGACCAAAGGCGAACACAAAGGCAGACACCTTTGGAGCCATTTTTACCTCACTCCGAAAGCCGCACCCATGACTAAACGGGAACTAACACGGCTCGGCATCACGTCGCCAAAACAGAACGTTCCGGCTGGCACCATATGTCGGCTTCAAGTAGTGTTGAGGCAAACCGACAACGCCACCTATTACAACGACGTCAAACGCTTTGATGTATTACGGGTGGAACCACAAGAGCAAGACCCATTCGCTCCAACAAAAGAACCAGAAGTAGTTGCCCCAGCCACTTCCGATTCTTTTGATGAACTGGAACAAGACCCAGAATTTTTGAAACGACGGGCAGAACAACGTCGGCAATACGTCCTCTCCATGAATGCACGCAAGGTATATGGCGATGACGACCACGACCCAACCGAAGAAGAGTGGCTTGCACAACAAGAAGCAGAGGCAAAGCGGAAGGGGGAAGAGTGAAAGGATACAACTATGGCTTCCGCATAGTTGGCTCATGCGTCGGAGGAACGCGGCGGTTGGTTGATGCAACCGCCGCTCTCTCTGCATACGCCTCATGCGATCCACGATGCACCCTTGCCGAACAAAGTTATCTATCCCCGTTTCAGTATGGTTCCGATTTCCCCACGTATCTCGAAAAGAACTCCGGCAGCGTCAAGGGATACGATGGAGTATGTTGGTATCCTACACTGAAATGGGATATTGACCGCTCCGACCTGAACCACGCTCTTGCGGATACTCGGCTTCTCGCTTCACATCTCCGAAGCCACTACCACTACGGCGATACTCTCTTGCTGTTCTTTTCTGGCTCCAAAGGGTTCCACATTGAAGCCCCACTAGATGAGCAACCATCGCAACATTTTAACAAGGTGTCGGCTTGTGTCGCTTCTCACATTGCATACGAAGCAGGATTACAGCCGTATGTCCTCACTGATGGAAATGGAAAGCGACACCGGAAAGAACCGCTAGACCCTGCCATCTACCGCAAGACCCAACCATTCCGAGCCGCAAACAGCACCCACGCAAAAACGGGATTGCACAAGGTATGGCTTGCATTCGATGAATTGCAGACACTCACGATTGAAGCAATCCAAGAGATTGCACAACAACCACGACCATATACAATTCCCGAGCCAAGCCGACACCTCCACGACCTATGGACCAACCCGCCACAACTGCCAAAGCACAAGGCACAACCAGAAGGGGATAAGGTTTCGACGCAAAAACTTTTGAGTCAAAAACCTGGTTCCGTGAACTTGCTTTGCGTGTGAGCGGGTGAATGGCCTTGTTTTTCAGAGGATTTCGGCGATGATCGTGGGCAACAGCAGTTCACCCGTAAGGTGAGGCAGTGAGGCCCATGGAATTCATCATCAAACAGACCGACGAGGTCCTCGTTTCGCACTCGGGGTTGGCCCTGGCCGGAGCCCTGCTGGGACAGGCGTTGCTTCGAAAGCGGCTTAACGACATCTGCCTGGGAGAGCGAAAGCGTCCCGAGGTGCCGCATGGCGATGTGCTGGTGGCGATGATCGGTCTTTTGTGTTTGGGCAAGAGCGACTACGCCGACATCGAAGCGTATCGCCAAGAAGCATTCTTCCGGCGAGCGATGGGCCTGACCAAGCTTCCTTCTGAGGAAACGCTCCGGCAACGGATGGACGCTCTGGGGACGACCCCGATTGGGACGTTGCATGAGGAGTCGGCTCGGATGGTCGCCCGGCACGCCCCGGTCCTGACGCCCTGCCAGGACGACTGGATTGCCTTGGACGTCGACGTATCGCCGTTGGACAACAGCGGCACGAAGAAGGAGGGAGTGGCGTGGACGTACAAGAATCTGGATGGCTACGCTCCGAACTTCGCCTACTTGGGCCAGGAGGGCTACCTGATTCACTGCGAGTTGCGCCCCGGCAACCAGCATGTGCAAGAGGGTACACCTGACTTCCTGGACCAAGCCGTTGACTTGGCCAGGCTGATCACGCAGGGCAAGCTTCTGGTGCGGATGGATGCCGGCAACGACGACGGCGAAAACCTCCGTCGCCTGCGGAAAAAGAAGTACGTGGACTGGATCATCAAGCGCAATCTGCGGAAGGAGTCGGAGGCAGACTGGCTGGAGGAGGCTCAGGCGTATGGCACGTGTGAAGAGCCTCGGGTGGGCAAGGAGATCTGGACGGGCGAGACCTGGAAGGAACGGGACGGGAAGCCGTACCGTGTGGTGTTCGAGGTGATCCAGCGGACGATCACTGCCGAGGGTCAGCGCTTGTTGGTTCCGGAGATCGAGATCTCGACCTGGTGGACCAGTCTGAAGCTTGCCCCCAAGAAGGTTATCGCCCTGTATCACGAGCACAGCACCAGCGAGCAGTTCCACTCCGAACTGAAATCGGACCTGGACCTGGAGCGTTTACCAAGCGGGAAGTTCGCCACCAACGCCTTGATGCTGTCGTTGGGGCTGGTGGCCTACAACGTGTTGCGGCTGTGCGGTCAGACGGCATTGGCCGAAAACAAGTCCTTGCCGCCGGAAGGGAAGATGCCACTTCCCAAGCCGGTCTCTCGGCGTCGGTTGCGAAGTGTGATCCAAGACCTGATGTACTTCGCCGCCCGACTGACTCGGCACTCGAACCGATGGGGCCTGTCGCTGTGGCGAGGCAATCCGTGGAGATCGGTCTGGCAGTGCGTCTACACCCGCTTCTGCCAGCCAAGAGCACCAACCACCGGTTGATCTATCCCAAGAACAAGCCATCGAAGCTCACGGATTCAGGAAAAACTCAATCGGCAAACGATGGAGTTCATCAGGGAGGGAGCCGCGGAGGGTGAACGGGCTAATCGGCTCTTTTCAGCGGCCGCCAATCTTGCGGAAATGGGATGTCCCCGAGACCTTGCCCATGCTTTGCTTGCTGATGCTGGTTTGGATTGCGGTTTATCCTTTTCTGAAACACGGCGGCAGATAGATTGTGGGTGGAAGCATGGGGGTGGCGATGAGTGAATTGCCCCACCTGCTACCACTTTCTACGTTGTATTCGCAATGGAAAGAAGATGTCGAAAGCGGGGAACCACCCATCGCCTATCAAACAGGAATAGGTGGTCTCACTCTAGCACCAAAGCAAGTATTGCTCATTGGCGCGCCACCTGGACGTGGAAAAACCATGCTTGTCATGCAAGCGACATTCGATGCATTGCGATTTCACCCCGACCTGAAAGCCCTTGTTGCCAATGTGGAAATGCCACCCGAGATACTGCTTGAACGTGAACTATCACGGGTTTCAGGTGTTCCTGCTACGGCAATTCACACTCGGCAATATCGCAGCCGCTCCGACTACTGCGAGAAGGTGAAGCAGGCTTGGGATACCTTTCAGCCACTTCTGGAGAGGGTGCATTTTCTCCAACCGCCTTATGCGATGGATAACCTTGTGCTTGGCGTGAAACAACAACAAGCCAACATCGTGGTTGTGGATTATCTGCAAAGGTTTGCCGTCAAACACGACCAACAAACAACCAACACCCGAGAACGAATAACCGAAGCGATGGATATGCTTCGGCAACTGGTAAATTGGGGTGTTGCTGTTATCGTCGTGTCGTCGCTGGCACGAGATAAGGGAGCAAGCGGAAAAGGGTATCGGGAGATTACGCTTGCTTCATTCCGTGATAGTTCGGAATTGGAGTATGGTTGCGATATTGCCTATGGTTTGGAGGCAGACCCTAAGGCGGCGGATGGGGCAGTGGTTCTTCGTAATCTGAAACGTCGCTATGGCGAAAGCGGGGAGGGAGCCGACATTGTGTTGCGGTTCAACCCAAGCCATTGCAAGTTTTCAGGGGGTGCCGTATGAGTCAGCCCCCATGGATACAAGAGGAAGTGCATGATGAGCCACAACCCGACACCCCAAAAACGAAGCCCAAAGCGACAAAGCACAATGGAAGGTTTCAGGCAATCAATACGTTCGTGGATACGCAAATGCGGGAATTGAGCCGTTCCCTGAATCCGTGAGCTTCGATGGCTTGTTCTTGGGATAGATCAACCGGTGGTTGGTGCTCTTGGCTGGCAGAAGCGGGTGTAGACGCACTGCCAGACCGATCGCCACGGATTGCCTCGCCACAGCGACAGGCCCCATCGGTTCGAGTGCCGAGTCAGTCGGGCGGCGAAGTACATCAGGTCTTGGATCACACTTCGCAACCGACGCCGAGAGACCGGCTTGGGAAGCGGCATCTTCCCTTCCGGCGGCAAGGACTTGTTTTCGGCCAATGCCGTCTGACCGCACAGCCGCAACACGTTGTAGGCCACCAGCCCCAACGACAGCATCAAGGCGTTGGTGGCGAACTTCCCGCTTGGTAAACGCTCCAGGTCCAGGTCCGATTTCAGTTCGGAGTGGAACTGCTCGCTGGTGCTGTGCTCGTGATACAGGGCGATAACCTTCTTGGGGGCAAGCTTCAGACTGGTCCACCAGGTCGAGATCTCGATCTCCGGAACCAACAAGCGCTGACCCTCGGCAGTGATCGTCCGCTGGATCACCTCGAACACCACACGGTACGGCTTCCCGTCCCGTTCCTTCCAGGTCTCGCCCGTCCAGATCTCCTTGCCCACCCGAGGCTCTTCACACGTGCCATACGCCTGAGCCTCCTCCAGCCAGTCCGCCTCCGACTCCTTCCGCAGATTGCGCTTGATGATCCAGTCCACGTACTTCTTTTTCCGCAGGCGACGGAGGTTTTCGCCGTCGTCGTTGCCGGCATCCATCCGCACCAGAAGCTTGCCCTGCGTGATCAGCCTGGCCAAGTCAACGGCTTGGTCCAGGAAGTCGGGTGTACCCTCTTGCACATGCTGGTTGCCGGGGCGCAACTCGCAGTGAATCAGGTAGCCCTCCTGGCCCAAGTAGGCGAAGTTCGGAGCGTAGCCATCCAGATTCTTGTACGTCCACGCCACTCCCTCCTTCTTCGTGCCGCTGTTGTCCAACGGCGATACGTCGACGTCCAAGGCAATCCAGTCGTCCTGGCAGGGCGTCAGGACCGGGGCGTGCCGGGCGACCATCCGAGCCGACTCCTCATGCAACGTCCCAATCGGGGTCGTCCCCAGAGCGTCCATCCGTTGCCGGAGCGTTTCCTCAGAAGGAAGCTTGGTCAGGCCCATCGCTCGCCGGAAGAATGCTTCTTGGCGATACGCTTCGATGTCGGCGTAGTCGCTCTTGCCCAAACACAAAAGACCGATCATCGCCACCAGCACATCGCCATGCGGCACCTCGGGACGCTTTCGCTCTCCCAGGCAGATGTCGTTAAGCCGCTTTCGAAGCAACGCCTGTCCCAGCAGGGCTCCGGCCAGGGCCAACCCCGAGTGCGAAACGAGGACCTCGTCGGTCTGTTTGATGATGAATTCCATGGGCCTCACTGCCTCACCTTACGGGTGAACTGCTGTTGCCCACGATCATCGCCGAAATCCTCTGAAAAACAAGGCCATTCACCCGCTCACACGCAAAGCAAGTTCACGGAACCAGGCGTTCGGAATTGGCAGTATGGTTCATTCTCTGGCGTGATACCCGAAGCGATGGAATAGCCCAAGTATCCCATAACGACCTAGCACGACGGGCAGGCTGTTCCCGATGGTCCGCAATCCAAGCAACCAACTCCCTCATATCGAAGGGGATGATTGAGTTGGTGCAACGTGGCAACAACCTAACCCACGAAGCAAGCAAGTATCGAGTCAAGGGGTAGCCCGTAGCCGATCCCCAAACGGCTCTCCCTCGCAATCGTCGGCGATTCTGGTGCCGTCCTGGCTCGGCTCTGGCTCGGCGGCCGCAAACCTTCCTCCGGCACACAACCGCCCCCAGCCACCACCAGCACGGCGACAGGGGCTAGTTAGGTGGGGCTTACTAGGCTAGTTAGGTTTTGGTGGAATATCTAGTTAGCCCCACCTAACCCTTCCCATAAGGGCATAAGGGGCAAGGGTGCTGATGCCCCCTTGCCCACAACACAAACACGTAATTCCGTATCACCATCAGCCGAGTCAACCGCTTCGGGGGTGAGCCCTAACGAGAAGTGGTTGCCGTGCTACCGCCGTGACTGCCGTTTTAGTAGCACCGAAGCACGGCACCCAATAATTCGCCGTGGAGCCAAAGCCCGAGCATACACTTCGGCTAGTTCTCGCTGCTCGGCTTCTCGTTTCCGATTTGCTTCGGCTTCTCGGCTATGTTCCCCATCAGGCACGAACGACCGAACATCGTCCTCAACGCCAAAAACCTGCCCCAAAGCGTCCCGAACAAGGGCGGAAATGGTGCAATGCCGCTCGGTTGCGAGGGCTTTTAGGGCTAAATGCTGGGGTTTAGAGATATAGATGTGAGTTCTCATGTCGGTATCTACGGCACACCTTTGCGACTTTGAGAGCCGTATCGACATTGGTAAGCACGCTCAAACGCATGGGAAAGGGGGTGCGGCTCGGATTTTGGAGAGCCATGCAATTCGAGAGCAGTCCACCGATGCACACATTTTGTAATCGAAAACAATAGCCCCCTTTTCCCCAAAGAGCCACCCTAGTTATGGGGTGGCTCTTAATAACGCAAGGTATCAAGCCATCATTCCCCCAACAGCCGATAGATTGTCGGGCGGGATAGACCAACCGTGCGAGCGATGCAAGCCACCTTTTTCCCCTCTTGGTGGAGTTGCTTGACGGCTTCCACCTGCTCTGGCTCTACCCATATCCGCCGACCCTTTTTGCTCCCTCCCCAGGTTTTGCCGTTCGCTCTTGCTACCGCTTGACCTGCAAGGGTTCTTTCCTGCCTTACCTCTGTTTCGTATTGAGCCACCGAAGCCAACACCCCAGCCATAAGCCGACCAGCGGGGGTGGATAGGTCCAGCCCGTCTTTAATGGAAACCAGCACTACGCTTTTGCGGTTCAAGTGGTCGAAAAGTCGGGTAAGCCCCGATGCCGTTCTTCCGAGCCGATCCAACCGCCAGCATACCACCTTAGAGACCACCCCTGCTTCGATGTCCGCTTCCAACTGATTCCACCCCTTACGGTCCATCGTTTTACCGGTGAACCTATCGCGATACCACCGCACGGCTTCACCTTTGCCGTATGCCTCAATCCACCGCTTCAAGTCGGGGGTTTGGCTCTTGGTGTCCTGAGTTCGGGATGAGACCCTTTCGTAAATGGCAATGGTCGGCATGGCTCTTTTCTCCGGTTGGGATGCGGTTGGCTCGGTTGGCTTCAAGGTAGCATCGCATGGGATGGCTGTCAATGGTGGTTGATACTTCACCTGATACACTTCTTTGTCGTCGCAAGTCGTTTGGTTTCGTTCCAAGACCTGCCCAAAACCGGCGACCAATGACCCTTTACACTTTCCCCAAGCCGAAGCCGATAGACCATCTTTGAGGTCTCATTTATCTAACGGGGGATAGGGGGGCAAAAACTTCTGCCAACGTTCTCCCCTGACCACCATCAGCCGCTCCGCAAGCATGCTCACTTTTTTTGGGGGGCGTTTTTTCGGTCTTCGCCTCCCGCATTTTTTCTCGGCACCCTTCGGAAACTAGAATAGAAGTAGGCAGAGGAACACAACAGAAAGAGCCACCTTGCAAGGGTGGCTCTTTTCGTTTCCCCACGTTTCACCATGCTTCGCCTGACGCGATGCGATTCATTTCCGATCCGATTCCCCTCGCCGCTTACCTTGCACGTCACGGCGACTTGTAGGCGATTGTGGCGGATGTGGAGATGGGGATATTCCGATCCGTGCAAGTTCTTCGGGTGGGGGTTGAATATTCGGAGAGAATGCGAACGTATCGCCCCGAAACGTAAAGACTCGCAACCCACCCGACCGATAACGCACTACCCCATGTTTCTTTTCGGGGTTAATCCAGATATCCCGAACGACACCCCGTATTGCCTCCCGAAGTCGCAAGCGGAGGGCGATGAGTTCATCCCCTTCCACCTTGTCCAGCATCTCGATAATTTCCTTGCCATCATGCAGACTATCTTGATGGCTTCGGGAGATGTTCGCACGTAGGGTCTCTATGGTCTTTTCAATTTCCCGCTTCTCGGCTTCCAACGTTCCAGCCACGCCAACCAAAGTATCGAGGGAATGAGAAAGCATCATCTCGGCGACTTCCTCGATCTTCTTCTGTATCTCCAAGAGCCGCCCTTCCGCCGCTTGAAGTTCATCAGCCATGCTTGCGTTTTCACTATCGTGCGGGGCAATGTCTTCGGGGGAGAGATTGGATAAATGAGCCAGAAAGTCATGCTCGAACAAGTCATATGATATTGAGCAATACTTTGCCCCCGAGCCATCTATAGACTTGTTGGAGAGCAGCCTGAAGCCACCCCTCCGCCCTTCGCCCTTGTTAATCACCAACATTGTCCCGCCATCACGAATATCCCTCACAAGTCGCGGGAAGAGATTGCGAATGGCTCCCCTTGCCCCTCCGACTTTCCGCCTTCCTGCCAAGATCGACTGCACAGCAAAAAACACATCGGGTTCGATGATTGCAGGATAATATCCTTTGACGACTTGCCCTGTCGGTTTGTTTTTGCTCTTGGGGTAGAACTCCCCAATTGTTGCCTTATTGTGTAGCACTTTCGAGATATACGTAGCCGACCATGTTTGTGAGGTAGCCCGTCCGATGATCGGCACCCGTTCCCTATTGAACTGATACACAATTCCCCGAACCGATTGCCCGTCCAGCACCATGCGAAATATCCTCCGCACAATGGCAACGGCTTCGGGCTTCTCAATAAAATGGCTTCTATCGGCGGAGAGTGTCAGCCATGCAGGTGACATTCGGCTAATCTTCTTTTCGGGGGCAAGTTTTCTGAGTCGTTCCCAGTTCGCATTCGACAGGTCTGCCCGTCGCTCACTCTCTTGATGGGAACGGCACATCTCCACGATGGCGATGATGAGAGCCGTCATATCGAGATGCCCCTTGCGAAACTCTTTCTCTATGGGGGTGAGAATAACTATCGCCACTCCCCCCTTCACGATTCGGAGGAAGAGTTCCAAAGCATCTTCTACTTCCTCCCTCGACAATCTATCCATGCTCTCGACTAACAGGATAGAACCCTTCGCTACTCTGTGATTCTCTATGGCTTTCAGGAAGACGCCCAAACAGCCGGTCTCCCGATGCTTTCCCCTGAAGCCAGAAACGCCCATATCCGTCATTCTCAGTTCGGTATCTAGGGTGTGTTCGGGGTGTGCCTTGAGCCATCCCATCGCCCTCTCTGTCTGCCGTGCCAAACTCATGCCATGTCGTTGTTCTGCGGTTGAGAAACGGCGATAGGAATAAACAACCGACATGGGGGGCATCCTTTTTTCAGGGCATCGGGCTGTGGGGGTTAGCATTGCCACGCTCAAAGATTACCGAAATGAGGCGGTTCTGTAAAGTATATGTTAAACAGCAGCATGCCGGGCAGCCTACCCCCGAAGCTGGCGCATGGTCAAGCGGTCGGCATGCTCCGGTCGTACGGATCGAATCGTTGTGAGCGCAGGTGCGAGTTCTCATGATTTTCAGTGCGTTACGGACTGCAACGTGCAGCCCGGAACGCATTTAACGACTGTTCGGCCGGTAAGGTCTTTGGGGCGCCCGGCCAGGGGTCTTTTGCTTATTGGCGGTCGGCGATGCGGTCGATCCCGTCCCGTGGAATGGATACTCTCGAGATTCGCTGGCTCAGCGCGCGAGTCGCGAACGGTGCACGGAGGAAAGATGGACCGCCTACACTCCCTGCGTTCTGCTTGGATGCTCCCGCTGGTCGCCGCGTCGGCCGCGCTGCTGCTGTGGCTGTTCGTGCACCGCACCTCTCCGCCGGCGGATAACGGCCATCTGACTGCCCAGGCGGCTGCTCCTTCCCAGAGCTATGCCACATCTCCCGGACACTCCGCGTCGGCGATCGTGCTGCGCGAGACACCGGCCTGGCTGCCGCGTCTGGAATCGCGATCTCGCGAGATTCTCACCTCGTATGCGCCAGCCTACAAAGCACCGGAATCTGCAACGCGCGAGCCGCTCCTCGTTCCGGCCAAGTCGGATACTGCCAGCCAGCCCAGCCAAGAAGCGGGGCCCGCGCTCGGTGGAGCCGGCGTGGTCGTTCCCGAGCCCGAACGTTTGCCGGGCGGGACGGTCGAGACTGGGGAGCCGATTCCCCCCCGGCTCCCCACGCCGCTCGGCCACCCCGTCCCGGCGCCGGAATTGGTTAGCGAGCCGCAGTTGGAGCCCCTGCCCGTTAGCGAACCATGGCAGCCCAAAGCACCGCCGGAGATGCCCGAAACCGAGACCGGCCAGGCCGACGCCTCGCCCAATGTGCTGCTCATGCCCTCAGGCGATGGTCTTCCTCGGTCCCGCGATTTGGAACTGATCGCCACGGAGAGCGACGCGCGAACGCGCCACGCATTCGAGCTTGCCGGACGCGGTGCGTACCTGTCGGCGCGGGCCGAGTTCATCACCGCGCTGCGAATGCTTTCGCAGGCCCTCGATACCGAAGAGCAATCGAACGTGCACAGTCAGGCGCTGGCCGCCGGAATGATCGCGCTGAAGGAGGCCGACGAACTGGTCCCCGAGGGGACCTCCCTGGAGGCCAATCTCGATCTGCCGGGGATCATCAGCCGCCATCGTACGCCCGTGCTCAAAGGAGCCGACCTCTCGAAGCTCACTTCGATGACGGCCCTCCAATGCTATCTCACCTTCGCGCAGGAGCAGCTTGCCGCCGCCGTGGGACGCGAAGTCGCCGGGTCCATGACCCTGCGTGGTCTCGGCAAACTGTACGAAAGCATGGGCGATAAGAAAGTGTCGAACATTCGTGCGGCCAAGCCGAAGGCAATGTCCTTCTATCAGGCTTCGCTGCTGGCATGCCCAGAGAACTTCCTGGCGTCCAACGATCTCGGTGTGCTGCTGGCCCGTAGCGGTCGTCTGGGCGATGCACAGATTGCCATGGAACATAGCCTGATGATCCACCAGCAGGCCACGGGATGGCACAATCTGGCGACCATCTACCGGCAACTGGGCCGCGCCGACGACGCACGCCGGGCATCGGAACGCTGCGAGGAAATGCGGCAGGCCGAGTTGGCCAGGAAGAGCGACCCGGTACGGGCCGGACAACGCGTCCAGTGGATCGATTCCCAGACGTTCGCCGAGATGAGCCCCCAACAGCCCAACGCTCCGGTGTCCGGCCTAGTGCCCCAACCGCAAGTGAAACAAAACTCTTCCCCGAGCGCGGGGACGGAAGGGCCGCACGTTGCGAACTCGCCCTCACGAAACCGCTCAGCCGCGAGGTAATTGGCGTGCTCAACGATCACCAACCCCGACAACAAGCTGTCCTCGGCCGCGCATGTCACCATGCGATTCGCCTGACCATGCTCACGGTCGTCTGCCTGATGATATCCGAACAGGGCCTGATACCGGACAAGGGCATCGGCAGCCTTCTTCAGCTTGGCAAGCGCCCTGTGGCAACAGCACTCGCCTTACCTCCCATGGCAGACTCCCCGCGCCACGCGGCCGAAGCGATCGTCAGCGTTGGCGCCGAGCCGACCGACATCCGCTTGTGCCAGGCGCTGGGCCCCGCCGCACCCTGCCCGATCTGCGCGGTCGACGGCAGCACCTGCTGTCGGAAATGCTGGCAATCGGCCCGCATCATCGACTGGCAAGCGTACGCCCAGGGCGAATACGTTGGGCATGCCCGCCTGCCACACGTGCCCGAGTACCGCCTGCGGGTCGACGATGAACTGGACCTGGTCTATCGCCTCACGCGCAACGAAACCCCCAATCCCTACCGGCTGGAGGTGGGCGACGAAATCCAAGTCGAGTCTTTCACCGATCCGGAGCTGAATCGCTCGCTAATCATCCAGCCGGACGGCACGATCACGCTTCGCCTGCTGGGCCAGGTCAAGGCCACGGGGCGGACAGTCCCGCAACTGCGCGGCGAAATCGAGGCCATGTACAGCAAGTACTACAAGGTGCCCGCCATCACCGTTACGCCGCTGAAGGTCAACACGCGACTGGAGGATCTGCGAGCGACCGTCGATCGCCGCTACGGAGCTGGCGGTCAGAACCGCCTGGCACGCGTCACGCCCGAGGGAACCATCTCCTTGCCCGCCATCGGTTCCGTCATGGCGCAGGGGCTCACGCTCACCGAGTTGCAGTACGAGTTGAACGAGCGATACCGCCAGGTCGGCATCGAGGGGATCGAAGTCATCCCCGTGCTGACGCTCCGCGCCCCGCGGTTTGTCTTCGTCGTGGGCGAGGTAGCCGTTCCGGGACGTTACGAGCTGACCGGCCCGACGACCCTCCTTCAGGCGATCGCCATGGCCGGAAGCTGGAACGTCGGGGCTAATCTGCGGCAAATCGTCGTCTTCCGCCGGGGGGATGACTGGCGTCTGATGGCAACCCGCGTGAACGTAGCCGACGCCCTCTGCGGCAAGACCCCCTTCTCGCCAGGCGAAATCTGGCTCGACGACTCGGATATCGTGATTGTGCCCAAGGGCCCGCTGTTGGTCGCCGACGACTTCATCGAACAGGTGTTCACCCGCGGGATCTACGGGGTCTTCCCCATGTTCGTCTCGCTCAACTTCGCGAAGCTGAGCACGCTGTGACACGAGGTTGCGTCAGCCGAGCTGCTTGAAGAACTGGTCCAGCTCGTCGTCGTCCGCCCCCTTGTCAGGGCCCGCCTTTCTAGGGCCGGCCTCGTCTTCCAGCAGGAAATCGAGCACGTCGGAGTCGGCGCCCGACGATTGGCCGCCTTGCTCAAAGATCGGCGCGTTGCTCTCCGTCGTCTTCAACTCCGCGAAGTCGTCCAGCGGCGTCGCCTCGTCCTCCTCGACATCGGCAAGAAGCGTGAAGTCGGGAATGTCCGCCATGCTTCCCGAGTCGTCGGCCGCGGTGAGCGGCTCCATCGGCGTCTCACTGCCGTCGTACTGGTACAGCACACGAAACGTCAATGGGCCAATGCTGAACTCTTGGTCGGGGCGAAGCGTCACTTCCTCGATCTGTTTTCGGCCGACGAACGTCCCATTCAGCGAACCCAGATCGCGCACCTTCAGCAGACCGTCATCCTCAAACAACTCGCAGTGCTTGCGACTGACGGTCGGATGGGCAATCGTCAGATCCGCCTCGCGGCTCCGCCCAATGATCGTCGGCAGGTTCAGCGAGATGTGTCCTTTGCTTGCCTTACCGCGGACGACAACCAACTTCGCTTCCATTAGAACATGCGTCTCCGAGTGAGTTCCGGCGTCCAACGAAGGGTGGGAGATAAGGCAGGACAAGTGCGACGCTACTGCCTATCCTAGCCAGGAAACTGCGGAGTAGCAACAGTCGGAGCCTGAAAAACGGTGTTGTGGGGGCCCGGTTTACCTGAACGGCAATCCCCTGCCGTACGCATTGTATCTTCTCAAGTCGACACGCAGCCGTGGCTGCGACCGCCGCGGCCGGGTCGCACCGCATGCGCCGATCGTGCACGGCAATGTACGGGGACACTGTTTAGCCCGATAGAGCTATCAGGGCTCGATGCTATGCTGTGAAGTTGGCAAACAAGGTAGCCTTTCCTGGCCGCTGGGATCAACTGCCCTTGCAGTTCGCCCACTCCAATCTATAATTCCGGGACTCCGGCAGCCGACAATCGGCTAGCTAGGTTGTGTGCGGGGGGGTGGTGTTTTTTCCGTGCGGGTGTAGCTCAGTTGGTAGAGCACGACGTTGCCAACGTCGTTGTCGTGGGTTCGAATCCCATCACCCGCTCTTCATTGTTTCTTGGCACCCCAGATGACAAATAGGCATGGCCGCTAGCGACGAATTCCCCCAATCGGACGACACGGCATCGCAGACCGACGACGCTCTCCAAGCGGAGGCCGGCGAGGAAGCAGCCGTCGAAGAAAAGCCAAAACTCAACCTTGAGGTGAAGATCGACTCGCCCAGCACGTGCGAGCGTCATATCACCGTCTCGGTGCCGCGCGACGATCTCCAGCGGTATTACGACAAGGAGTTCTCTGAGCTGACCAAAGAGGCCCAGGTGCCCGGATTTCGCCCGGGACACGCCCCGCGCCGGCTTATCGAGACTCGCTTCCGCAAAGACGTCACCGAACGCGTCAAGAGCTCCGTCCTGCTCGATAGCGTCGAGCAGATCAGCGAGACAGAGGAGCTCTCCCCCATCAGCGAGCCCGACATCGACCTCGAAGCGGTCGAAGTCCCCGACGACGGTCCGATGACCTTCGAATTCAAGCTCGAAGTCCGGCCCGAGTTCGACTTGCCCCAGTGGAAGGGCCTCACCATCGACCGCCCGGTGCACGAGTTCACCGACGAGGACGTTGACGAAGCTCTGCAGAACCTCCTCTCGCAGCGCGGCAAGCTCATCCCCTACAACGGAGCTGCGGAATCTGGCGATTACGTCACTACCAACCTCACCTTTACCCACGACGGCAACGTGCTGTCGAGCGCCGAGGAAGAGGTCATCCGCATTCGGCCCGTTTTGAGTTTCCGCGACGGCAAGATCGACGGATTCGACAAGATCATGGCTGGAGTGCGGGCCGGCGAAACCCGCGAAGCGAAAGCCAAGCTCTCCGACGACGCACCGAACGAGGCCCTGCGCGGCAAGGAAATCACGGCCACGTTCAAGGTTCTCGAGGTGAAGAAGCTCGATGTTCCGGAACTGAACGCCGAGTTGCTTCGCGCGCTAGGCGATTTCGACTCCGAAGCCGACTTGCGCGATACCATCCGCGACACCCTCCAGCGGCAGTTGGAATACCGCCAGCGCCAGCGGGCCCGCGAACAAATCACCGAGCAGTTGCTGGTGACCGCTTCGTGGGATCTACCCCCGGACTTGCTGCGTCGTCAGAGTTCGCGAGAGTTGCAACGGGCCGTGTTGGAGCTGCGGCGGAGTGGTTTCAGCGATGAAGAGATTCGCGCCCACGAGAACGAGTTGCGGCAGAACAACGCCGTGAGCACCGCGCGGGCCCTCAAGGAGCACTTCATCCTCGAGCGGATCGCCGAAGCCGAAAACATTGAAGATACTCCGGAGGATTACGAGGTCGAAGTGCGTCTCATCGCTTCGCAAAGCGGCGAGACTCCCCGTCGGGTGCGGGCGAGGTTGGAAAAGAGCGGCGGCATGGACGTGCTCCGCAATCAGATCATCGAACGCAAGGTGATCGATCTGATCTTGTCTCAGGCCGAGTTCCGCGAAGTGCCGTATAAGCCGGAGCGCACCTCCGCCGAAGCAGTCGAGTTCGCGGCCAGCGGGGAAACCGAGTCGGATATCCCCGAGGCGACCTCGGAAGGCCCCGAGGACAAGGAGGGCCACGGTCCTCGCGGCAGGACGGAGGCTCATTAACGCCGTTTTTCGTGGTGGAACCCCCCCATGCGTTCCGCCCTCGGACCCGGCCTTCCCCTGGTCGCGCCGGGTTCAGAAGCAGTGCAGGACCGAATACGAAGCGGGCGGAGGCGCGATCCGAGCAAGCGATCATGGATGGTAATGCGAGCGGGTCGGTTCACCAGCCAGCCCTCACATTTCCCAGTTAGGATGACCATGGCCAGATCTTTCGACATGCCTTTGATGGACGCCGAGGCGAGCTATCGCGAGTACATGCGTCAGCGGACGCTGACGTTGGGCGATTTGCTGCTGGAAAATCGCATCATTTTCCTGCAGGGGCCCATTCACGACGCCAACGCCAACGAGCTGGTCATGAAGATGCTCTACCTGCAAAGCGAGAACCGGCGAAAGGACATCCACTTCTACATCAACTCGCCGGGCGGTAGCGTCAGCGCCACGCTGGCCATCTACGATACGATGCAGATCCTCAGTTGTCCGGTGGCCACCTACTGCGTGGGCTTGGCAGCTAGCGGGGGCGCCGTGTTGCTGGCCGGCGGAGCCAAGACCAAGCGATTCGCCCTGCCCAACGCCAAGGTCATGATTCACCAGCCCTATGGGCAGGTGGGCGGACAAGTTTCCGACATCGAGATCCAGGCCCAAGAGATCCTGACCACCCGCGATGTGCTCAACCGCATCCTCTCCGAACACACCGGGCAGCCACTGGACCGCATTGCCCACGATACCGACCGCGACTTTTACATGAGTGCCGAGCAGGCCAAGGAATACGGCTTGGTCGACGACATTCTCACCAAGCAGAAGGCCCTGCAAGGGGAAGAAGAGGAGTAAGCACCAACGGCGGGCCGTCCGGCGGGCGGCTTTTGGCCTTGGGCACATTTGCCACGGAGCTCGATTACCGATGCCTTTGATTCCTTTTGTCATCGAGAAGAGCGGCCGCGAAGAGCGGGCGATGGACATCTACAGCCGCCTGCTGAAGGACCGCATCGTGTTCTTGGGCTCGGCTATCAACGACGAGGTCGCCAACTCCCTTGTGGCGCAGCTCCTCTTTCTCCAGGCGGAAGACCCCAAGGCCGACGTTCACGTCTACATCAACTCGCCCGGTGGAAGCGTCACGGCCGGTCTGGCGATCTACGACACCATGCAATTCATCAGTTGCCCGGTGGCCACCTACTGCATTGGCCAGGCCGCCTCGATGGGAGCCGTCCTGCTGGCCGCCGGAGCGGCTGGCAAACGCTGTGCGCTCCCCAACGCCCGTATCATGATTCATCAGCCCTTGGCCGGCATGGAAGGCACGGCCGAGGACATCATGATCCATGCCAAGGAGTTCAGTAAACTCAAGGAACGGCTGAACCAGATCCTCATCAAGCACACCGGACACGCTTTGGAGAAGGTCACGAAGGATACCGACCGAGACCGCTTCATGTCGGCCGAGGAGGCGCGTGATTACGGCTTGGTCGATCAAGTTATTGAGCACGTCACGCAGAGCTGATTCGCTTAGTGAGCTTTGCACGGAGAATACACCGAGGCCAACCAACGGGAGGCCGGTAAACGAGGGCGGATGGATCTGCCCTGGGTACGATCTGTGCAGAGTTCTATGAGACATGGAGGTCGGAGCGAAAGGACGAGTCGTCCGCCGCAGCCAGTTCACCGAATGCCGCCGTCGGTCTGTCGACCAGTGCTCCTAGCCGGACCGGCGCGGTGTATCCCATCGGTCATTCGGACTGCGCTTGGCGGCCCGCGGGGTCGGCTGCTGCAGAGGAAGGAACCGTCATTGCCGTGAGGACGATATGAAAACGTGGCAGGAAGCCCTCGTCCCGCTGGTGTGTCTGCTGGCACTGGGATGTCGGCCCAATCCGAACATCGTCTTGCTGGAGCGGGAAAACCGCGAGTTGGAAGACACCATCTACGAGCTTCAGGACTGCCTGGACAAGTACCAGCGCAACCTGGAAGCCTACCAACGGAGCAATGCCTCGCTTCAAACGAAGCTGAGCGGCACGAGCAGCTCGACCGCGGCACCGTCTGCGACACCATCCGCGACGCCGTCCGAGACGCCGCCGCGAGAGGAACCGACCGTGCCGCCGCCACGGCGCAAGTCGCAGCCGATTCCACCAGTTCCCGCCGAGGAACTGCAGCCGCCTAAGGTCGAACTGCCGCCGGTGACGTCCCCTTCCGACGAATTGCCCGAGGTCTTCCGAACGCCTTCGGCAGCTCCGAAGACCAAGGGGACAGTGCCCCCGAAGGCCGCCCCGCCCGCCGGCCCCGCCGCGCCGGGCGCATCGCCGTCGCTGGACCTGCCGCCCGCGACATCGCCTTCCAAGTCGCCATCCTCCGCGCGCACGGCCAGGACCGGCAATGCCCGCGTCGCCAAGATCAGCCTCGATCCGCGATTCACCGGCGGATACGACCAGGACGGGCACAGCGGCGACGATGGCGTGACCGTCGCCATTCAGCCTCGCGACGCCCAGGGCCGACTCTGCCCGGTCCCGGCCCCCATATCGGTGGTCGTGTGGGATACGACCACGCCCGGCAACGCCACGCGGGTCGCCCGTTGGGATTTCTCGGCCGACGAAGTGGCCGCCGTGCTGCGCGACTCCGACCCCAAAGAGGGCATTCGACTGGCCATGCCATGGCCCGAGGGCCGTCCGTCGCATCGCCAGCTGCAGCTCTTCGCCCGGTACACGACCGACGCCGGGCAGAAGCTCCAGGCCGACTGCCCGATCGCGATTGCCCTCAACGCCCAGCAAGCAAACAACTGGGAGCCCGCTTTGCTCCCCGGTGCCGACGAGCCGGCGGACAGCACCGTCGCCGCACAGCCCATGCCGATCATCGCGCCACGATCGTCGTCACCGGCCGCGCCGACAGGCCGTGCCGCCCAAGGGCCCGTTTCCACGTCCGCAACCGAAACAGCGCGACCCACTTGGTCACCGGACCGTCGCTGAAAGGCGCAACGTTGCTTGCCCGTCGATTTCCTGCTCGGCGATCGTTCGTCCCTCCAGATCGGCCAGACGCACTTTCCCTTTGCCTGAAACCATCAGCCGGAGATCCTCTGGCCGATCGCCCGTCACGAGAAAGTTCACGGGCTTTTCGGCCTCGATCGTCACGGGAATCCGCTCGACGACGGCCGCCTCGTCGTCGCCCAGCCGAAGCTGCGTTCGCACACCCGCCGCGTCTGCCGTGCTGTAATCGTCGTTGGGCACGAGAATACCCCGCGCATCGGAACGGAAGACGCGGTGCAGTTGCCGATTGCCTCGCCAACCGTAGACGCCTGCCACACGCGTCACGATCCGTTCCTTGCCTTTGGCCCAGCCGGAGTGAATCTCCTCGCGAGTGAACGGGTACATGTGGCGCACGAGCACCGGCTCTTTGATCGCGTAGTCTTTGTCCCCGTAGTACGCGTACAGAGCGCCCCAACGGAGCTTGTCGAGCACGTCGCGGTAGAGATCCTGATGATTGTGGATCCTCACCGGGTCTCCAAAAGGCATCACCGTCGGCCCCAAATACAGCCGTGTCACCGGATACTGGTCGCCGCCGCTCGTTTCGCAAGTCGTCAGGTAGTGCTCGGGCCACAGCGACCGCGGTCCCGGCTCCCCATTGGTGATGACGATCCCGCCCGCGGCAGCCACCTTGCGAACCACTTCCTTCAGTACGGGCAGTGCCAAATACGTGACGTTGCCGATCTTCCGCACGACCGTTTTCGTCTTCGGATCGATCACCACACTGTGCCCGTCCCAGCAATCATACGTATAGCCCTGGCCATAGCCGCTGACGAACCCATCGGCGTACATCCCCGAGGCCCCAATCTCGTGAAGCATGTAATCTGTCGCGCGCAGCATCTCCTTACCAAACGAATTCTCCATCGTCGGATAGAAGATCCACCAACGGTTCCCCTGATCGAACTTCTCGCGGGAAATGTACTTGCAGTAATAGTCGGGTGTTCCGGGGCCGTAGTGCAACTGTCGTCCGTCCTCCTTGATCACGCGTGAGTCGGGAAACAACCGCTCTGGCTCGTGCGTCAGGTAGAGTCCGTGGGCGACGTGGAACATCACCTTCAGGCCGGGATTCAGTCGCTGCGTCTCCGCGATGGTTTCCTTCAACAGCGCCGATTCCTTCGGGTACCGCGCAAACTCCACACCTTCCAGCGACATGCCCGGATCGTCAGCAGGCGACTTCAGATAGAAGAAGCTCGCGTAGGCCAGCCCCTTGGCCTGCACGATCTCCGGGCGGATCGGAGTGCGGCGATCCGGCGGCCCGGTCACGCCTTCGTCGCCCACCAAGCCAAAAGCACCCTCGATCGTCCGATTCAACTTCTCAACCTTGCGAACCGTGTTGACGAAGTCGACATAGTCGCCCGTGGTCGTCGGGTAAACGGCCCACTCGATCGTGTACGAGGCGCCGCGATCCAGCCCGAACTTATCCGTCTCCATCACCGCGGCGCCGTCGCGACATGCAGTGGTTTGCTGCAGCTCGAACACATCGTCCAGCCCGATCATCCCAAGGCCGTGGTCGGCGGCCGAAACGAACAACGTGTAGTTCTTCGGCAACTCGACCGATCGAACGCTCTGGCCCCGGGTGTCGATGCGATTGCCGAGAATGATGCCAAGCACGTCCGACGTCTTGTTGGTGATCGTGTCGGCAACCTCGATGCGGTTGTCCTGGAGGACGATCTTGCGGCGGACGGCGTAGAACTTGCCTTCACCTGTGACCGTGTAGTGCCGATCGTCGGCCGTCTGCGTGCCGACACGCCACTCGGGCTCGCCCTGTTCATCGGGTGACTCGGCTGCGGCCAGGCGGTTGTCGCCGCCGTTCGGGAAAGAATAGACCGATTCGACCGGGTATGCGTGGGAACCGATCCGAACCACGAAACCCCCACCAGGCTTGAGCACGAACTCGTACTTCACCTCCGGCCGTTCAGGCGGCAAGGGCGGCACCGCCTTCTGCTCGGGACTCGGAAGCTGCGTCACCGCAGCCGTGTCGGAAACGGCAAGCACGTCCTGGACCGATGCCTGACCATTCCGTTCGAGCACGGCGCGAACTTCATAGTTCCCTTGTGGCAACTTGGAAAGGTCAAAGACGACCTCGGCCTGGGGCTGTTCTTCGCTCGCTTGGATCGTCTGCGTGGCGGCCGCCTCTGACTGCCCCTTCCGCACCAGGTCGACATGCATCCGACTGTTCGCCTCAATCGGCAGGACGCCCATGCAGTCGACCCGCACCGCCAGCTGTTTCCGATGCGGATAGTAAAATGGCTTGAGCCGAAAATGTCCGATTGCCGAGGTGTCGGGCGGCGGGCAGCCCATCTGCTCGGCTTGCCGGCCGTATTCGGCGACGACCTCTCGGTGGCTGATCGCACGATTGTAGACTTTGACTTCGTCGAGCATGCCGTCGAAGTACCCACGGCCGGCACTCGTTGCGGCCGGATCGGGCAGGATGCGGCCCATCGAGAAACTGCGACCCGGCCGGGTGCTCGTCGTTTTCGACTTGCCGATCGCAGCCAGGACGCCATTGACATACAACCGTAACCGCTGCCCGTCGAACGTGCCGACGACGTGATGCCATCGGCCCGTTTCCAGCGGTGTCTTCACGTTGTTGCCGCCATCGGAAATGTAGAACCAGCATCCGCCCCGATAGAGCGTCAGCGCATAGCTGTCGAACCACTTCCCCACGATTCCCGGCTCGCCCGCACTGGCCGTCTGCGGATAGACCCACGCCGAGAGCGTCAGCGGCCCACGCAGGTCCAACGACCTGCTGTTGCCGCAGTCGACGTAGTCGTCCACACCGTCGAACCGCAGAGCGTACCCCTTCCCGCGCAGAACCGACTGCGGGCCGTGGAGGGTACCGTGATTATCCAGGCCGCTGCGGTCGTAGAGCGCCGTCCCGTCGCCCTCGTTGAACGTCCAGTGAGCGACCAACCCTTCTTCACCGCCGGCCACCACGACTCGGCAGCAAGCCAGAAGAACCACAATCGCGTATAGCGAGTTCTTCGCCATGAGAAATCCTCCCGGGCCCAGGGGCTACCGAAGATCAGCCGGCGAAGAACCATTCTACCCCCAGCGACGCCGCCATGCGATCCAAAGCAGCCAAGATGCCCGTTCGAGGCGGTGCTCGCTGTTCTCAATAAAAGAAGCCGGCACGCCGTCGGGGGTATGACGACGTGCCGGCGGGAGGCTATGGTTCCTTCAGGCCACAACACTTGCGCCGCCAGGCCCTTTTGGGACCGTTCCGACGCGGTGGGCAACCTGAGTGAACACACCTACAGAATAAACGATCCGTTACGGCATCTCAAACACTTCGCCACCGCGGCTGGTGCCCAGATCCTGCCAAATGTCCCAAGCGATGTTGTTCGAGAAGAACCGAACCGAACCATCGCAGAGGCCGGCATTCACGCCACCAGGATGGTAGCTACGAGCAGCAACGGTGCTCATGTTGCCATCGTCACCACCACCGTGGGTGTCGACACCCGTGTGGTCGCTGCAGGGGAACTTCGGATCCGAGCCCAAGCAGCTACGATCGTTCTCCAGGATGTCGCCCACGCTGCTGTTCGGCGTGATGAACGTCTCGAACAAGCATGTCGGGGCAAGCCAGATGAAGCCGCGGAAGTCGGCGATGTCCGCCGTTGTGAAGGCTGCCAGCAAGCAGGGGCCGCCACCAAGGTCGACCAACGCCGAGGTGTTGTCACGCACCTGGGCCGCCTCAGACGTCAACAGCGTGTTGGCCGTGCCGTCGGTGATGTCCCGAAAACCGTAGGCCGCCGGGCCCGCCGCCGCCGTGGGGCCGCCAGCCGCCGTGAACGGAGCACCGCCAAACGTGGCCGAAACCGCGCCTACCGTCAGCCACTGAATCGCGTCGCCCGCGTTGAGCACGAAATCCATGCCCGTGTTGCCGGCGTTCGCCACGTAGTTGTGCTTGCTCATGGTCACTTCCAAGGAGCCAACGCCAGGAATCGTGACCGTGCTCGTGAACTGCTGGTGTGCAGAACTCGGGCAAAGGTAGCTCTCAAACTGGTGCCCCGTGATTCCCTGCAGGTTGGCGATGTTGAAAATGTCGCCACCCGTCGGATCCGGAATCAACGCAAGACCCGCCGGAAGGCCCGTCACGATGACGTCGTTCCGATACGGCGAGAAGTTCGACAGCGCCGCAGAATTGCCCATTTCGATAAAGGGCATGATCTCTGTAGCCCACGTTCCCCAAACCGTGCCGAATCCACCCACCGGGAGCGTCTTGTACGTGTCGTGATAGTTGTGCATCGCCAACCCGATCTGTTTCAGGTTGTTCGTGCACTGCGCCCGACGGGCCGCTTCACGGGCGGCCTGCACCGCCGGCAACAACAGGGCGATCAAAATACCGATGATCGCAATGACGACCAAGAGCTCCACCAACGTGAAACCCTTCCTACCGGATGAAGTTCTCATCACCAAACCTCCCACGTGAAGAAACAAGGAAAACAAACGCCAGTCGACAGGCTGCCGCACGGCAGCGAACTGTACTGAGCAAGCCTCTTCACTTCGTCTTCAACTCAAAGTCGAACACGTTCGAACCGCCTGCCTCCACCTTGATCGTATGCTCTGTTCCCTTTGCATAGTCCGGTGGTGCGAGGTTCTTCGGATTCACACCGACCTTCGTCTCCGAGTTTGGATCGGGAATGCCAATGTTCACGGCATACTCTCCCGGAGCCAAGCCCTTCGCCGTCTCAACCGAATAGCTCCCGTCGACGATCATCCCCCCGGCCATCGTCATGCCGCTGCCCTGCACCATTGGCGTGAACTTGATCTTCCCCTTGGCAACCGGCTCCCCATTCAATGTCACCGACCCCGAGAGCCCCTGACGGTTCAGCGGATTGTCTTCGCTGCAACCAACCAGTACCAAAGTGACCATAAGAAGCATTGCCACACGCGCGACTCGAACAACCATGACAGTCTCCCTTAAAACACATTCTTGTTAGTCGAGTGCGACAGGGCGGATCGACCGCCGCGAAGATACTCGTTTTCGACGAGGCAAATCACTGTCCGAGCGACGTCACTTACATGGCTGAGACGGGCAGATTGGGGATGTACACGTCCGCGCCATGCCTGTATAATACATGGTGCTTACAACCTGTCAACTCTATGTGCTCAATTTGTAAGCTGTGTGCTCCACCAGGGTGGGGTCGATACATCCGCAGCGGGGGGTTTCCCGATGGCATTCAGCGACATCGATTTCTCTGAAAAGCAGCGCAGCTTGCTCCAGCGCGAGCAATCCATCCTCTCCGCGGCCGAGAGCATCCTCGTCAGCGACGGCTTCTTCGATATGAGCATGGTTCGCATCGCCCGCAAGAGCAACTGCACGCGGGCCGTCGTCTACCTCCACTTCGCGTCGCGCGAAGACATTGTCGTCGCCTTGGCCGGCCGTGCGTGGGAGAAGCGCCTCGAGTTGCTGCAACGCGCTGCCAGCTATCCCGGGCCTGCCCGCATCCGCATGGCTGCCGTCGCCGAAGGATTCGCGATTTTCTACCGCTGTTACCCAGAGCAGTTCGCCATCCTGCACAAGACAACGGAAGCCATTTGCGAGAAGGCCTCGCCCCATCGCTTGGAGCGATTGCGCCGCGCCGAGCAGGCCACCGGCAATCTACTGCGCGCCCTGGTCGAGGAAGCCGTTCGTCTGGGCGACCTCCCGTCGCACGACTTCGATGTTGAGGAACTCGTCTTCGCGTTGTCAGCCCTGGCTACCGGAGGGTTTTTCCTCCATGAATTGGGGTTCACGCGAGTCACCTTGCAAGCCCCCGATGCCATGGACAAGTTTTGGCGGGCTCTCAATACGCTCGCTGACGCATACCAGTGGCGGCCGTTGTCCGCCGACGTCGACTGGGAAGAAACGCTCGCCGACATTCGCCGGACACTCTTCCCCGAAGAAGTCCAGAAGATCTACGGTCCGGAAGCGTGGTACGGTCAGTGGGGCGTGCATCATCCCAAGGACTGGCGTTCACACGCCCCTGTTAGCGGGCCGCATTCGGCAGGCTCGCGTTCATTCAAGACCGACTCGGTGCCGTAGCCCAGAACACCCGCTCTAACAATAAGAAAAGCCGGCGCGCCATCGGGGGTGTGACGGCGTGCCGGCGGGAGGCTGTGGTTCTCTCAGGCCGCGGCATTCACGCCGTCAGGCCCCGGTTGGGACCGTGCCGACGCATTGGGCTGCCTAAGCGAATGCACCCACAGAATAACGATTCGTTACGGCATTTCGAGCACTTCGCCACCACGGCTCGTGCCCAGCGCCTGCCAAGTAGCCCACACGATGCTGTCGGAGAAGAACCGCACCGATCCGTCGCATAGCGCTGCATTGACACCACCGGGGTGTTCGCTACGTGCAGCGACCGTGATCAACTCGGCCACTCCGGCCGTCTGCCCGATGCAGGGGTGCCGCGGGTTGGCGGCGGCGTCGCAGTTGTCATACGTTCCATTGAACTCCATCACGTCCGGCGAGTTCGAGTTGGGCGTGAGGAACGTCTCAAAGTGGCTGCCCCAATACATGAAGCCGTAGCCACGCGTGTCCAAGTGAAGGCTGGCAGGCGGATCGCTAGCAATCTCATCCGCCCGGCGGCCTGGGTCCGTCTGGATCGTCTCGGAGAAGCACAGCGTGTTGCTGGTGCCGTCGGTCATGTCGCGGAAGGCAAAGGCGGGGGGATCTGCCTGCGCCGTGGTGTTCGGAATGTCGCCGCCTCCAGGCCCGTCGCAACCACCCATGTAGAACGGGGCGCCGCCAAACACCGCGTCGATGCCCATGGTCGTACCCGAGGTGGCCACGGTGCAACTCTTGGTGACGTCCACGCCGTACCAGGGCGAAACAATGCCCGTGTTGCCCAGGTTGCAGCAGTAGTTCTGCTTGGCCGACGAAGCAATACCTTCGGTTGGATGCAGGAACGAAAGAACGTTCTGGGCACTGCTGGGGCAGCACAGTGACGCATACCGCTTCTCGCACAAGGACCGGTTGCCTGCCGTGAAAGCAGTTCCCGATACGAAGTCCAAACCAGCCAGGTACCCCCCCAAGTAGGCTCCCAGGCCATCACCCGTGTTTGAAGGGTCGGAACCGCTCAAGTTTGCCAGATACATGACGTTGGGGTTCCAGATGGCGGCTTCCGCCGTGGCTTCCATGAACGGCATCAGTTCCGTGAGCCAGTTACCCCACCCGTAGTTAAAGCCACCGACCGGGAACGTCTTGTACGTGTCGTGATAGTTGTGGCACGCCAGCGCGATCTGCTTGAGATTGTTCGTGCACTGGGACCGGCGAGCCGCCTCGCGCGCGGCTTGCACGGCAGGTAACAACAGGGCGATCAAAATGCCGATGATGGCGATGACCACCAATAGCTCAACCAGTGTGAATGCTCTCCGCTTTGCAGCCATGACCGAAACCTCCTATAGGCAATAGAACAGAAAAGGAACAACTTGCTTTCCGCACGGAACCGGACCGCGCGATTGCGGGAACCCGCCGACTACTGCCTCCTCTACTGACTCTTCATGTCGAAATCGAACTGATTGGCACTCCCCTTCGTGACGGTGATCTTGTGTTGACTGGCTCCACCCCATTCAGGCGGCGCCAAATTCGCTCTTGGCCTTGGACCCGCCTTGAAGTCCGAATTGTCGTTCGGGTCGGGGACGGCGATTTGCACGATGTATTCTCCGGGAGGCAATCCCTTGTCGCGCGGGACGTAGTACGCGCCGTCCTTGATGACTGCTCCCGTTCTGACAGGGCTGCCGGCGGTCGGCGCGAATTGAACGCTGCCGTATTGGACCGGTTGCCCATTGAGCAGAACTTTGCCGCTAACTTCCTGACGTCCGTAAGGATCCGAGGGGCCGCACCCAGACCAAACACAAGTCGACAACACCACCGCGACCACGCTAACTAGACGAACGGTCATCGCACTCTCACTTAAAAGAAGAGGTTTGGCGTCGGTGAGATGAGGAACGTGCACTCGCTCCTGCGAATCGTGGATATTCTCAAGCAACCGGGTCGCCGGAAGCGATCGTGTTTCTGATAGTTGCTAATCCAGAATCTGGAGTGTACAATCGCAGTCTATAGACATAAGGATACGCGCTGACTACAACGTGTCAACGATTCGTCTAGTGGATTGCAGGCTGACTAACCCCGCGGCGGTGGCACACGTGGCTCGAATGGGGGTAACCTTATGGCTTACGCCGACATCGGTTTCTCTGCCAAGCAGCGCGATATGCTGCAGCGCGAGCAATGCATCTTGTCGGCCGCCGAGGGCATCCTCGTCAACGACGGCTTCTTTGACATGAGCATGGTCCGCATTGCTCAGAAGAGTAAGTGCACGCGAGCCGTAGTCTATCTGCACTTCACTTCCCGCGAAGACATCGTCGTGGCCTTGGCTGGCCGCGCATGGGAGAAACGCCTGGAGTTGCTGGAACGGGCCGTCAAGTACCCTGGTGTCGCACGAATCCGGATGGGTGCCGTGGCCGAAGGATTCGCGCTCTTCTATCGATTGTACCCCGAACAATTCTCCATCTTGCACAAAACCACCGAGGCCATCTGCGAGAAAGCCTCCCCGCACCGCTTGGAACGACTGCGCCGTGTAGAACGGGCCACCGGCGATCTGCTGCGGGGACTCGTCGAGGAAGCCGTTCGCACAGGCAACCTTCCGACCGACAAGGCCGACGTCGAGGAAATCATCTTTGCTCTGTCGGCCCTGGCCACTGGCGGATTCTTCCTTCATGAATTGGGGTTCACGCGAGTCACGTTGCAAGCCCCCGACGCCATGGATAAGTTCTGGCGGTCACTGAATGTGTTGGCCGACGCGTACCAGTGGCGACCGTTGTCCGCGGATGTCGACTGGGAAGAAACCCTGGCCGATATTCGACGGACGGTCTTCGCCGAAGAAGTCCAGAAGATCTACGGCCCGGAAGCCTGGTACGGCCAGTGGGGCGCTCATCATCCAAAGTACAAAACGGCCCATCTGGCCTGATGCGGCAACCGTCCGCATCCAAGGGCAAGCCAACCCCTCTTCTTCGACATCTCAGTTCGCAGAGGTCGGCGGCCCATTCGGCGGTGTTGTCGGCGTTGTAGGCTGCGCCTCGCGCTGGGCGCCCGGCTGAACGGTCGACGAATCAGCGTCTTGAAGAAGCCCCGATTGGTTCGTGAGCTTATCCAGTTCGGCGATTGCCGGAGCTTCCTTGGTCTTGACCCAGCGACTTCCCGCCTCCAGCACATCGTTGCGGCCGAAATCCCCCGATGTCAGATTGCTGCGCAGGTACTGCTCACACTCCTGCGAAAGCGCCTCCAACTGCGACTCGTACGGCTCCGGTTGCGCGTCTGCCGGGGCAACGTCGGTGGGCAGCTTGGAAAGGCCGTCTGGCTCGGACATCGTCTTCATGAGGTCGGCCATCTGTTTGACATTGTCCAACGTTTGCTTCGCCGAATGCAGTCGCTGATAGAGCTGATCCACGTCCGTCGCGCGCGCGGTAGCCACTTCTTTGATCCACGCTTCCTTCTGCTCCTGCGAAACCTGCGGCACAGCAGATGGCTGAGGCTGCTCTGCCACCGGCGCAGGAGGTGATGGGGTTGGCGGCGCCGATTTGAGGACGATCGCCACCAACGCTGCAACGATCACCAGCGCCACCACGCCGCCGGCTGCCGCCAGAAGCAACTTGCGCGACGGCTCGACGGTCACCGTCGTACGCGAGGGCGCGCTCTTCGGACGAATGGAGGCTGCGCTGGTCAGTGTTCCCTCGGGCGGATCACCGATCGGGCAACCGCAATGAGGGCAATGCTGGGCACGCCGCGAAACCATCTTGCCGCAATCGGGGCACGGATACAGACGTTGGGCTGCGGTCGACGAAGCCCCCGCGGGAGACGTCGCTTGGCTCTCGGCGGCAGGCCGAGCAGTCGCTACCAGTTCGATCACCGCCGAACACTTGGGGCACTTGCCGCGTTTTCCCGCCAGGCGATCGGGAGCCTGAAACTTGCTTCCACAGTTTCTGCACGTGACGACCAGTGGCATGGCAACATTACTCCAGAGTCGATTTCCCTAGAACTGGTTTCACAACTGTCTCAGCGTGATCATCAGGCACGCCAGATGAACAAACGCCTGAAATACCTTGATTTCATGCTCATAGCGAACGACCAATCGACGGAAATTGCCGATCCAGCCGATCGTGCGTTCGATTTTCCAGCGACGGCGGTAGCGTCGAAGCTTCCGACCATCTTGCAGTTTCGGTTTGCTGCGGTTGCTCCGGTGAGGACAGATCAAATCGATGCCGCGTCGCCACAACCGCTTTCGCAAAGGATCGGAATCGGCCGCCTTGTCGTAAATCAACCGTTTCGGATTCTTTTTCGGCCGTCCGCGTCCTTTCCGAGGAACAGCAACCTTCTGCAGCGTCGATTCGATCAAGGTGACTTCGTTAGGCGACGCCGAGGCAAGTTGTATTCCCAAAGGCACACCCTTGCCATCCGCCACCACCATAAGCTTTGTACCCTTTCCACGTTTGGTCTTTCCGACGCATTTGCCCCTTTTTTTGCAGGAGAGAACGTTCCATCGGCAAAACACTCCTGCCACTTCAGCTGCCCTGCTGCATCGAGTGTACCGAGCAACGCCCGCCACGCGTCCAACAAGACGCCAGCTTCCTCCCACGCCTGCAATCGTCGCCAGCAGGTGCTCGCCGAAGGAAAGTGCTTGGGCAAGTCCTTCCAGCGAGCACCGCTTCGCAAGACCCAAAGTATCCCCTCAAAACAGGGCCGGTTGGGCACCGGCTTTGGGCCACCATTGGCCGACGCCTCTGGCTCTGGCAGCAACGGTTCGATTACCGCCCATTGTTCGTCTGAAACCTCGAAACCCGTTTGGTATTCCTTCTTCGCCACAAAAAGACTCCTTTCTGCGGCGAAGCATACTCATAAGTCCTTACACACTGCAATGTTGAATCACTTTCAACTCACTTGAGTTGTGAAACCAGTTCTAGGGACTACTGAGGCCTGCGTTGGCAACGCACGTCGAGCGGTAACCGGGGCCCGGATTCCAGTCGTTTCTGCCGACGCTCGGGATAAACCGCAATCATTGGGTGCGCCGGCATCAATAACTCCCTGAGGCATCTGCTATCTCCAACAGTTCCGCCAGGCACGACATCGCCACTCGGCGATCCAGTCGTGGCAATCCGTGGGGCGGCGTTCTCGGACAAAGCCCGGGAAAGCCCAGTGACTCAAACTTGCGTTGAAACGCGATCTCCATCAATTCAACCAGATTCACCACGTCGGTCAGGTTATAGAGGACGAGCGTTTCCAGCGCGTCGGAATCGCCGCGTCGGAAGCGGTGCCAAAGGTGCACCGCCTCGAAGCCGTCCATGTCCTGAACGTCGGGATCCCGGTCCAGTCCGAGTTGCCGTTCGATCGCTTTGAGTCCGCCGCGGTATCCGAGCGAGCGGAGGACGAAGCGAAGATCGATATGCGGCTGGTTGAGACGGGCCTTCGGCAGACGCGCCCGCAGAAAGGGCACGTCGAACTGGCTACCGTTGAACGTCACCAGAAGCGGAAACTGCTCGCTGAAGGCGGGAAACTCGTCGAGGTTGACGCCCTGGATGAACAGCCTGATTCGACCCGCGCTGAAAGCCCCGATAACCGTCACTTCGTGATAGTGGGCTGAGAGCCCGGTCGTTTCGATGTCCAAAAAGAGGGCTCTCTCGGCCCATTCCGGATACAGCCGCCACGATTGCTGTGACGGGACGGCCACGCGGAAGAACTCGTGGTCACCGGCATCCAGCGCCTTGGAACTCTGCTCGACCAACGGCACAAGACGCTCATACAACGGCTCGGCCAATCGGCCGTCGACGGCCGCCGACAGAAAGTCCGCCCAGTCGAGAATACCGCGCTGCCAAAGCAGGCGTTCCCGCTGGGGGCCAACGTCCGGCAAATGGAGGAACGTATGACGGATCATGGAAACGCCAGAGCGACGAAGGACGCAATCCCCACAAGACCGCGAAGAGGCGAAGATGGTACAATCGCCATCACCATGCAACGATCGCTCGGCTTCGGCCGCCGACGTTGCCGCGGTCGTGCGGTTTCACTTGACGAGTATACCTGCTCTGCAAGTCCAACTACAATGGTCAGACACTCGCAATCCTGGATACAAGAGGTGCCCACCATGAAATGCCTTCTTTTTTCCCTGACGGCACTGCTATTTCTGACCGGTACTTCGGTCACGGCAGAGGATACGTTTCGCGAGAAGCTGCCGACCGCGCCGGCCGGCAAGACCTGGAATCTCGTGTGGAACGATGAATTCGACGGCGCGAAACTGGACGCGTCAAAATGGCAGATCCCGCCCGAGGCCGTGCGGCGAAGCGGCTGGTGGTCGCCCAAGACCATCTCGTTGGACGGCAAGGGGCACCTCGTTATGAGCACGCTTAAGGAGGGCGACAAGTACCTCGACGGCTGCGTCCGCACGCTAGGGAAATACGAAAAGGCCTTCGGCTACTTCACTGCTCGGATGCAAATCCAGAAACAACACGGCCACTGGTCGGCTTTCTGGCTGATGGGCCCGAGCGTCGGACGTGTGGGCAACGACGGACGTGACGGCACCGAGATCGATATCATGGAGAAACCGTGGATCGACGATCGCGTGAACCACGCGCTGCACTGGGACGGCTACGGCAAAGAGCACCGATCGCAGCATTTCATCGCGACCGTTCCAGGCCTGATGGAGGGCTTCCACACCTTCAGTCTGTGGTGGACGCCTGAGGAATACGTCTTCTACGTCGATGGAAAGGAGACGTGGCGCACCAAGGCCGGCGGCGTTTGCCAGGTGCCTCTGTACCTGAAGATCAGCGACGAAGTGGGCACCTGGGCGGGCGACATCCACACGGCCAAATTGCCCGACCAGTTCCTCGTCGATTATGTTCGCGTCTACGATCTCGTCGATGCCCCCAAGTAAATGCGATCCTCGTACGCGTCGCATCGCCACGCCTTGAACTGGCCGCCCGGACCGCCGGCCAATGCCATCAACGATAGCTTGCACAACCGGGCGCATCCCGCGGGGGGATTGACCCCATCGGTGGGTGTGACTACAAAAGCAGAATGTGCCATGGCGCTGTTCTCGTATGTTCCCAAATGAGCTGAGAACCGCTGAAACTCGTGGGTATCGCTGGTTAGGAGCAAGGTCGGAGGTATCGGCGAATGTGGCACTTCCGATGTAAGAACTGCGAGTCCAAACACGAAGAGGATTGCCGCACTTGCGAGGTGCGGCGGTTTCTCCAGGACTGTCAGGCTGCGATCGATCTGATCACCTGGTATTTGAACACCTACCACCGCGCAAATCTCGGCCACCGGGAAATGATCGCCCGGCTGGAGCAAATCATGGCCGGCGTCCAGGAAGCCGACCAAATCGCCGAAACCCACCGAACCGATCTTCGCGAGATCGAGCAGCGCGTCGACAGTTGGCTGTACTTGGCCATCTGAGCCGGCAGCGCCCCCACCTCCGAACACACCAAACGTTTCCACCGGCAACTCCCACCCGTTCGCTGCCGATAGACCAGCCGTAGCTGTGCGGACCGGCCGAGACTCGCTCACACGCAACACGCCGGTTCCGCAGCCCCCCGATCATCCCGCCTCAACAGCATTCACACCCTGGAGACCCTCCCATGCGATTTCTTCTCTATGTCGCTGTGTGTTCGTCCATCCTCTCCGCCGGCGCGGCGAAAGCCGACGATGCGACGCTGCGTCAGCGCGCCACCGAAGGCATGCGAAAGGCATGCGACTACTTTCAGAACGACGTCTCCTGCGAGGGAGGCTACCTGTGGCGTTACAGTGAGGACCTGAAGAAGCGCGAAGGGGAAGGCAAAGCCACGGCCACTATGGTCTGGGTGCAGCCGCCGGGAACGCCGTCGGTCGGCATGGCCCTACTGAATGCCTACGAAGCGACAAAAGACCCCTACTACCTCGAAGCCGCCCGGCGAGCAGGCCATTGCCTGGTCCGTGGGCAACTGCGATCCGGTGGATGGGCCTACCGCATCGAATTCGATCCGAAGTTGCGCGGCAAGGTCGATTATCGCGTGGAACCGTCGGCACAGGGGAAAGCACGACACAACGTGACCACGTTGGACGATGACACAACCCAAGCGGCCATGCGGCTGCTGATGAAGCTCGACCAGACGCTCGAGTTCAAAGACGAGCAGATTCATCAGGCTGTCTTGTATGGACTGGACCACCTCGTCCAAGCCCAGTATCCCAACGGCGCATGGCCCCAGCGATTCTCGGCTCCGCCCGACCCGGCCAAGTATCCCGTGAAGAAGGCCAGCTATCCCGACAAGTGGTCCCGCACGTTTCCTCATATCGATTACATGGGCTTCTACACCTTCAACGACGGTGCGATCGGCGACGTGATCGACGTGATGTTCATGGCGTCGCATATCTACAAAGACCCGCGCTACCGCGAGTCGGCCCTGCGAGGCGGCCAGTTCATCTTGCTGGCGCAGATGCCCGACCCGCAGCCCGCCTGGGCGCAACAGTATGACGTCGACATGCATCCGGTCTGGGCTCGCAAGTTCGAGCCGCCCGCCATCACTGGGGGCGAATCGCAGGGTGTGATGCGCATGCTGATGGCAGTCTATCGCGAAACGGGCGACAAGAAGTTCCTCGAGCCGATTCCGCGAGCGATCGCCTATCTGCGCCAATCGGCTCTTCCCGACGGAAAACTGGCTCGCTTCTACGAGCTCCGCACGAACCGACCGCTGTACTTCACAAAGGACTATCAGCTGACCTACAGCGACGCCGACATGCCGACACACTATTCGTTCAAAGTAGGCCACTCTCTGGATGCCACCGAGCGCGACTACCAGCGTCTGGCCCAGTCCGATCACCACGCATCGTCCGAGCGCAAAGACGTGCAGCCGCGCAAGGCTTCACCCGCGCTCGTCGCCCAAGTCGAGAAAGTCCTCGCAGCATTTGACCAGCGAGGTCGCTGGGTCGACGACGATGGGTTGAGATACCAGGATAAGGGTGATACGACGAATCGCGTCATCAGCTGCAGCACGTTCATCCGGAACATCCGCATTCTGAGCCAGTACCTGGCCACAAAACCCGATTGACGTCGTCGCGCTGCGATCTTTGTATTTCTCGGCCACTGGCCCCTATGTTTAGAGGCTGGTAAGAGAGCCGACTGGAGTGATCGCAGGAAGACCGCTGCCGAACCGGCGCAATGATCGCGACGGCCAGCATCAACACGTACTGCATTGCGCTTCTCAAGATGAACGCTCGCGCGTGACGCGCGCGAGCGATTCCAACTTGGCCAAGTGACACACGCTGGCAGCGCTGTTGCCATCAAACATCGGTTGCCAGCAAGTCACGCGCACCTCGAAGACGCTGTGAGAATTGCGTCTTTTTGCGGGGATTAGTGCCACGGTGTTCTGGCAAAATGGTGTGCATGGATTTTTTTTCGATTTGCTGAAAGAGTCTTGACGCACCCATAGTCGAGTGGCATACTGGGGGTGCTTTGCCCCGTAGAGGCACACGGTTTGGAGGCAAAGCGCTCATTCTTCGAATCAGGTCCCTCTTGGACCGCAACGGAACATTCAGAGACTTTTTCTGGGGGCGAGTGCCCCGAGAGGCGGTTCGTGTTTTCTTTATCAGGAGGCTTGTGGTATGCGCACTTCTAAGGTTAGGCGCCAGCGTGCTTTCACGTTGGTCGAGTTGCTCGTGGTCATCGCCATCATCGGCATCTTGATCGCTCTCTTACTTCCCGCCGTCCAGGCGGCCCGCGAAGCTGCTCGTCGTTCGCAGTGCACGAACAACATGAAGCAACTCGGTCTCGCGATGCACAACTATCACGATGTGTACAAGGCGTTCCCGTCCTCCCTCATGACGGATGCCGCGACCGGTAACTGGCAGGTATGGTCGACGCGGATCCTGCCCTTCATGGAGCAGACCAACATCTCCAGCACCTGGGACAACAGCTTGCCGCCCGCCGCTGGTAACGGTCTAACGGACAAAGTGATCGATGGGTTCGTTTGCCCCTCGGCTCCGTCCGCCACGTCCCGCACGGCGGGGATCAGCGGTGTCGGTCCTGCCGGCATCGACGTTGGTGTCACGGAAATCGAGTGCGCGCCGATCGACTACATCGTCTACTGCGGCCCCGGCTTCGCCGATGATCCCTCCTTCGAATTCGCCGAATTCGCCTATGGCGACACCACCACCGGTGTCTTCGCCACCGGCGACGCGATCCCGCCTTACCAGGGTTCGGTCGCCCCGGGCACCTACACCCGTATCGCCGACATGACTGATGGTACCTCCAACACCGTCCTCGCCGGCGAGCGCATCGGCGGCCCGGCTTGGTACGTCAGAGGTTCGGTCGTCCATGCCGACACCGGCAACTTCGGCGGCTTCTGGGCTTGCCCCGACGTCGGGTTCTTCTACCCGATGGGTTCGAGCGACGACGGCCTCACCCTCGCTGGCCAGTGCATGATTAATTGCAGCAATGAGGATGACGCCACCGGCACTGCTGGCTTCTACGCCATGCACCCCGGCGGAGCCAACTTCTTGCTCGGCGACGCTTCGGTCCGCATGCTCTCCGATGGCGTCACGTCCGCCACACTCGGTGCGATGCTGACCAGTGCGAACGGCGAAGTCGTCGAGATTCCGTAAGTGTAGCGCAAAGAGAAAGAGGCACTTCTCATGAAGTTCTTTGCATCGCTGTTGGCGCACAAGTTGCCTAAACCAACAGTGCAACTGTCGTTAATCACGGCGATCTGCTTGCTGCTCTGCGCTTGCGGCGAAGCCAAACGATCCGATCGGCTCCCGACCGTTCCAGTGTCGGGAGAGATCACGGTCGATGGCCAACCCGCCGTCGGCGTCGAAGTCGGACTGATTAGCACCGATCCGGCCACCAAAGGCTTCAGGCCCCGGGCTAAGACCGACGAGAACGGCAAGTTCCAGATGACCACGTACGAGACCGGCGATGGTGCGCCGGAAGGCGAGTACATGGCAATCTTCGCCTGGCACGATAGAGCGGCCGCGCCTCCGGGAGGTAAAGTTCCCGACAAGCTCAACGGCCGTTATATCAAAGCGGACGCTTCCCAAACTCCCGTTAGCGTGAAAGCGGGAACGCCCGTCGATATGGGCACCATTGCGCTGACTACTCAGTAGGTCATTACCTGGTAGTTGGCCATCCGGTCCGTCAGAGAGTTCTGCAGGCGGCTGGGATCGACCTGATTGATCCCAGCCGCTTCTTTTCTTTGGCGGACCTCGGATCGCGATTTTGATGGAGTTCGCCCGCGACACCGGGTAGAATCGACCCTGACGCATACCGCGGCCGGCGCTGTCCTGCCGTTTGTCACCGAATTCCCCCTTCGAGTTGAGCAGGAGGATATCGCATGCGACTGAATCGTTGTGCTGCACGTTGTCGTGAGGGTTGCCATCTGGGCCGCCGTGAGTTTCTGGCTGCGACGTCGTTGACTTCGGCGGCGCTGCTGGGGGGATCGTGGTCGCCGGCGGCAGAGCAACTGGCGGAGAAGATCACCCAGCAAGGACCTGCCTCGCGGTGCTCGCCCATGGTTCGAGCATGCTTTGTCCGCCGCAAGCAGAACTACGGAATGCGCTGGCCGGGCGACATCTACGACGGCGAGGCAGCCCGAAAACAATACTCGGAGAAGATCGCCGCCAGCGCAAAGAAGATCGGCTGCCGTCTCGATCTCAAGCCCGAGCCGATCCACAGCGAGGAAGAGGCCAAGGCCTGGCTGGCCAAATGCAAGGCCGAGCCCACCGACGGGCTGTTGGTGGTTCTGCTGGACCGGCAGGAACACGCGTGGCCCACCGCCACCTTGGCCATCGAAAGCAAGATCCCCACGGTGATCTTCTCGCCCATCGGCACCGCCTTTACGGTCAATACTGCGCCGCTGGTGCACGCGCCCGGGTCGTTCATCTGTTCGACCGACGATTTCGGCCGGGTGGAATACGGCCTGAAGATGCTCCATGCGGCCACCAAGCTGCGTGCCACCCGATACGTCGTGCTCAGTGGAAAAGAGCGAAGAGACGCGACCATGCCGCTGCTGGGCATCCAGCTCCGATATGTGCCCGCCGGCGATTTCCTCGACGAATACAACAAGCTGCCCGTGAACGATCAGATTCGGGCGATGGCCGCCGCCTATCTCAAGCGAGCGCGGCGCGTCATCGGGGCAACCGAAGAGGACGTCGTCAACGGCGTGAAGAGCTATCTCGTCGCCAGCAGCATTCTCCGCCGCGAAGAAGCCGACGCCATCACCATGGACTGCCTGGGAGCCCTCGGACACAGTAAGGTAAGCCTCCCCTGCATCGCCTGGTCGCGGATGAACGACGACGGGATTCCCGCTGCTTGCGAGGCCGATCTCGGCGCCGTCGCCACCCACGCCATCGTTCAGTACCTATTCGACCGTCCGGGATTCCAGCAGGATCCTGTGCCCGAAACGGCTCGCGACGCCATCGTCGGCGCCCATTGTTCCTGTCCGACGCGTCTGAACGGGTTCGACCAGCCGCCGGAACCGTTCGACATTCAGCATCATCATGCCAACCGCGATGCGGTTCCTCGCACGATCTGGCGCGAGGGCCAGCGCGTAACGTGCGTCGATGTGTTGGTTGACGGCGTGAAACCCACCGAGATGCTCATCTCTGCCGGCGAAGTCCTGGGCAACGTGGCTGTGCCGCCCGCGGGCGGATGCGTGGTCTCCGTGATGGTCAAGTTCGACAAGCCGAGCGATGTGTTGAGCTTCCCCGGCTTCCACCAGCTTTTCGTCTACGGCGACTTCCAGCGCCAGTTGCAGCAGTTCTGTCAGTTGACCGGCCTCAAAGCGCGGGTCGTGTGACGGCACCTGCGCGCTGATCGGTCGCGTCGACCTACCTGGCCGGCGCGACCGCATCTGGCCACTTGACCTTTGGCCGACAGCCGGTACGATCACAAGGGCAACGACGCCGGCTGGCGTCGACACTGGTACTCTGTTTTCGCGAGGCACGTGCAGCGATGCCGAAGCGGCCCCCTGCCGATCATCTCGACCGACTCGCCCTCGATCATGCGCGCCGGGACTTCGTCCAGGTTTCCGTCTATCACACTGTGGCAGAGGCCTTGGCGCAGGTTCAGCAGCAGAGAGTCGAAGGGCGCATCGTCTACTTCTACGTCGTCGACGAGGAAGGTCACCTGCAAGGCGTCCTCCCTGTGCGCCGCCTCCTGCTCAACCCGCCCGAAACCCCGGTGGCGGCACTAATGGTTCGGCAGGTGGTCACGCTCCCCGTCACGGCCACGCTGCTGGACACGTGCGAGCAGTTCATTCTGCACCGCTTCCTTGCGCTGCCCATCGTCGATGCCGAAAATCGCATCGTCGGCGTGGTCGACGTCGAACTCTATACCGACGAAATCTCCGATCTTGTCCGGCAGGAAGAGAGCAACGACGTGTTTCAATTGATCGGTGTGCGGCTGGCACAGGTGCAAGAGGCCTCGCTGCCGGCGGCATTTTACAGGCGGTTCCCGTGGCTGCTGTGCAATCTGGCCGGCGGCCTGGCATGCGCGCTTCTGGCCGGTCAGTTCACCGGCATCCTCAACCGAGTCATCGCCCTCTCCTTGTTCATCCCGGTCGTCCTGGCCATTGCCGAAAGTGTCAGCATTCAGTCGCTCACCCTGGCCCTTCAGGCCCGCCACAGCCATCGGCTCCGCAGCAAGGAACTCCTGCGCGCCATAGCGCGAGAAACGTCCATCGGACTTCTTCTCGGCGGGGCATGCGGAGGCTTGATCGCCGTGGCGGCTCTCGTATGGCAGGGAACGGCCCTAGTGGCGCTCAGCATCCTGCTGAGCATCGCGCTGGCGGCCATGACCGCGATTCTCCTCGGCATGCTGGTGCCGATGATCCTCCACCGCGTTCAGCGCGATCCGAAGGTCGCCTCCGGGCCGATCGTGCTGGCGGCGACCGACTTGGCGGCCCTCTTCTACTATCTGGGGCTGGCTGCGCTGCTTCTTCGGTGACCCGTACCGCGATCGTCCCTAGTGCGAGTCGCACCTATTCGTAGCGCTCGTGGCGGGGTGTTTCTGCCGTTTCAAAAGCGGAATAGACTCTACACATACGCCGAAGGCGCTCTAGTGCGTGTCGCACTTAACTGTAGCGTTCGTGGCGGCGTGTTTCTACGGTTGGGGAAAGCGAAAAACACGCTACGATTACGCCGAAGGCGCTCTAACGATCGAGCCTGTCGCACGAAGAGGCCCGTGGAAGCAGATCGCAGTAGTAGAAACGTCCCTCTCGCAGGACCTTCTCGCCTACGCCGAAACAGATTCTCTCGCGAAACATCGGACCGTCATAGGCAAACGAATGATACTCGCCGTACTCGCCGCACGGATCGACCGACACCGGAAGGTCGGCCAGAAATGAAGCGTCGATACGGCGGCCGACAAACTCCTCTCCGAGCGCCCGGGTGTCGACGCAGGTCGTAACGGTCTCGAGCCCGGATTCGATGAACGTCTCCATCAGATCCCGCGTGTCCCGCTTCCAAAGCGGAAAGACGGCCTTCAACTCCAACGGCGCAAGTTTCTCTTCGCGGTACGCCCGCAGGTCTTCCAGGAAGATGTCGCCGAAGACGACAGCCATCACGCCCGCGTCGCGGTGCCGGATCAAGGCTTCCGCCATGCGCGCTTCGTAGATGCCGTTGTCGGCGTTCTTCGGCACCAGCACTTCGTCCAGCGGTAGGCCCAGAGCGCGGGCTTGCTGTTGCACGAGGGTGCGCCGAACCCCGTACATGCTCACGCGGTCGTAGTCCTCGGTAACCGTCGTGACCAGCCCAACGATTTCCAGGGTCGCATTCTGCAGCACTTCCAGCAGCGCATAGGCGCTGTCCTTGCCGCTGCTCCAGCAGAAGATGGCTTTCTCCATGCGATCGGTCTCGCCGAGTCTCGGGACCTGTCCATGCTCACTCGGGCGTGGATTCCATCACGCGATGCAGGCAGCCTACCATTACCGAAGCGCGACAAGCTGGACCACACAAGACCCTGTGGTGGCCTCCGGCCATCGCGTGACCCGTTCGTCCAGGCCCCGACCGGCAACGTGCCTCCCTCAAGGGTGATTTGGCTTGCCAGTCAGTCAGGGGGTGTTTCGCCACAATCGCCGGACCACGCGAAGAAACTCGCCTTGTCGCGCTGGGCATTTCTGTGCTACGGTTCCAGCCCTCGGGCGCCGTATATTTCCGCTGAAACGTGACAGGACCATAACGATGGGCAGACTCGGGCTAATACTCATTACGGTGGCGGCAACCGCCATGGCATTTACCAACCCCAACCAACAGACCCACAGGCAGGCGCTCTATGCCGCCTTGGCCACAGAGCACGGCGCCAGCCAAAGCGTTGGCCAGTGGGCCGGCTCCATGTTGGGCGACCTCGACCCCGTCCCCTACCAATACCACAACTATCTCTTGTTCTCGACAATGACCTTGAAGGACAAGACCGTGTCGGTCGGGGCAGTCAACCGGATCTGGAGCAGCCAGTAACTCCGGCCCGGCAGCGACCCTCACCAATCGCTGCCCACGCGGCGCGCGTTCACCGGCTCAAAGCTACGCAGTCTGCGCATCGATCGCCAAGCCCAGGATTCAGGCCGTTTCGGCCGCCATCCGGCATGAATCGCGATCATTCACTGCGCCGACATCCATAGAGGTCGATCAGGCAGGCTGCGGCAACGATTGCTTGGCCAGCTCAACGACCTGATCGAACGCCTCTGCGTCGTTGACCGCCATTTCGGCCAGCATTTTGCGATCCAGCCCGATATTGGCCTTCTGCAGGCCGTAGATGAACTCGCTGTATCGCAGGCCCCGTTGACGCACGGCGGCGTTGATGCGGATGATCCACAGCTTGCGGAACTCGCGCTTGCGCACCCTCCGGTCGCGATATGCGTACGCGCCTGCGCGAACAAGCGTCTCTTGAGCAGTACGGAGCAGACGGCGACGTCCGCCGACGTAGCCTTTCGCCTTGCGGAAAAGCCGATTCTTGGCCCGAGTGCGGGCCGACCCTTTGGTCGTTCTCATCGATGACCCTTTTCCAACTCTCTAACGAGATCAAGGCCCTCCCGCTTATGGGGGAGCGTTTCTTGCCCGTCTCGCGACTGACCATACGGCTAATGCGTGTCGCACTTAACTGTAGCGTTCGCAGCAGCGTATTTCTACGGTTCCGAAAGCGAAATACACGCCACGATTACACCGAATGCGCTCTAATAACTGTTGCCGTTCAGCGCCTTTGCGATCTTCCTGGCTTCCACGTCGTCGACCACTGCCGTGCCACGAAGATTCCTCTTCCGCTTGTGGCTCATCCGGTAGGCCAGATGGCTGGTGCCTGCGGAGCGATGCTTCGCCTTACCGGTGGCCGTGAGGCGGAATCGCTTTTTCGTTCCTTTGTGGGTTTTCTGCTTCGGCATGATGACAGCGAAACCTTCTTAAGCTAGGTGAAGACCAGGCGAGACCCGTCATTATAAAATGTCTCTCGCCCTGGAAAAGGGGGATCGGCCAAAATCGGCCCATCAAAGCGCGGCCAGGGCGTGCCCCCATCATGAGGGAAGAAGGACTCGCTTGCCCAACAGGCTGAGCATCGCCATCGGTTGGCCTTGCCTGCCAATACGACGAGCAGATTTTCTAGCGAGGAGCCAGGGTACACACAATGCGGCGGCCTTGCTGGCTAGGCGGTGCCTCGACCCGCGAAACATCCTCCAGTTGAGTGATGATTTCGCCGATCACCCGCTGCCCCTCTTCGACGTGGGCAAGCTCCCGTCCCTTGAACATGACCGACAGGAGCACCTTGTCCTTGTGTTCGAGGAATTCCCGCGCTCGACTGATCTTCACGTTGATGTCGTGTTCCCCGGTCTTCGGGCGAACGCGAATCTCCTTGACCCTGATCTGGTGGGCGTGGGTCTTGTGCTGGCGCTTCTTCTGCTGGTACTTGTACTTGCCGAAGTCCATGATCCGGCAAACGGGGGGGCGCTCGCCCGGAGCCACTTCCACCAAATCGAAGCCCGACTGCCGGGCAGCCGACATGGCGTCGTCGATCGACATGATTCCCATCTGAGTGCCGTCCGCTCCGATGACCCGGACCTGCGGGACTCGGATCTGCTCGTTCACCCGTTGTTGCTTTGCGTCGATAGCCAAAATCCTCCATTGCTGGTTCGTGAGGCACCTTTGTTCACGGAATCAGACGGGGCAGCCGGCGGTGCCTCCATGGGCCGGCAATCATGGTCTCATCGAGTATTTCCGCACTTCTTCAGCAAGTCAACTGGTTCTACCGCAAAAAGGGATCGCGCTACGGTAGGCCGACCGCACCTACAGCCTCCGCTCATCGGCCGCACAATGTTCGTCAACATGCCTGACGGACCGTCTTCGCCCGAACCTCAGCCAAAAGCTTCTCCACGACCGCATCCAGGCCCATCGCCCCAAGGTCCCCCTCCAGCCGATCGCGCACGGCGACTGTCTGTTGCTCGACCTCTCGGCCGCCAATCACGAGCATGTAGGGCACAAGCTCCAGCTGCGCATCGCGGATCTTCGCTCCGATCTTCTCCGGCCGGTAGTCGCCCCCCACGCGCAATCCGGCGTCGGAAAGACGCTGCTGCACCTCGTGGGCGTAGTCGTCGAACTTCTGGCTGACGACCAGAATCCGAACCTGCTCCGGTGCCAGCCACAGCGGAAATGCCCCGGCAAAGTGCTCGATGAGCATACCGACGAAGCGCTCCAGCGATCCAAACGGCGCCCGATGGATCATCACCGGCGCGTGCGGCCGGTTGTCGGCCCCGATGTACTCCAAGGCAAACCGCTGAGGGCTCGGCAGATTGTAGTCCAACTGAACCGTGCCCAACTGCCAATCGCGTCCCAGCGCGTCGGCCACGATGAAGTCGGCCTTGGGCCCATAAAAGGCCGCCTCCCCGGTCGCAACCTGCAGGTTCGGCAGGTCCATCTCGCGACACACCGATTCCAACGCCGCCTCGGCCCGGTCCCAGGTGTCCGGACTCCCCACATACTTCGAGCTGGCCGGGTCCCGGAAGCTCAGCCGAACACGGTACTGATTCAGGCCCAGCGTCTTCAAAACGAATTGGGTCATTTCCAGGCAGCCACGGAACTCGTCCGCCACCTGGTCTTCGGTGCAGAAGATGTGTGCGTCGTCCTGGGTAAACCCGCGGACGCGAATCATCCCGCTCAACTCACCCGACTGCTCGAACCGATGGACCAACCCGAACTCCGCCAGCCGCAACGGCAAATCGCGGTAGCTCCGCGGCTTCGATTTGTAGATCGTAATGTGGTGCGGGCAATTCATCGGCCGCAGCAGGTAGCGCTCGCCGTCCTGCATTTCGACGGGCGGGAACTGGCTGTCGGCATAATACGGATAATGCCCCGAGGTCTGGTACAGTTCGACCCGGCCGATCGCGGGCGTGTATACCTGCTGATATCCCCGTTTGACCAACTCGCCAACGAGGAACGCCTCGAGCTCCCGGCGAACGATCGCCCCCTTGGGAAGCCAGAGAATCAAACCCGATCCGACCGTCGGATCGATCATGAACAGTTCCAACCGCTTGCCCAACACGCGGTGGTCGCGCCGCTTGGCCTCCTCGACGCGCTTCAGGTAATCGTCCAACTCCTGCTGGCTGAACCAGGCGGTGCCATACAGCCGCTGAAGTTGCTGCGCCGAAGCGTCTCCCTTCCAATACGCGCCGGCCACCGAAAGCAGCTTGAACGCCTTCACTGCTCCGGCGCTCGGCACGTGCGGCCCGCGGCACAGGTCGATGAACTCGCCCTGCCGATAGAAAGAGAGCGTCTGCTGGTCCGCCAGACCTTCGCGAATATGCTCCACCTTGAGCGACTGATCGAGGTTGTCGCAGAGGTCGATGGCCTTCTCGCGCGACTCGACGATCCGCTCGAACGCCTCGTCCGCTTCGATGATGGCGGCCATCTCCGCTTCGATTTTCGGAAAGTCGGCTTCCGACAGCGGCGTCGGCAGAAGAAAGTCGTAGTAGAAGCCGTTCTCCACCGTAGGACCGAAAGCCAACTCAACGCCCTCGAACAACCGCATCACCGCCCGCGCCATAATGTGAGCAGCCGAGTGACGCATCACGTTCAAGGCTTCCGGATCCTTGGCGGTCAGCAACCGAAGCGAGACCTCGCCCTGCTCTGGCAGGACCGTATCTGCCCCCACAATCTGGCCGTCCACTTCGGCCGCAAGCGTCGCCTTGGCCAGCCGAGGCCCGATCTGGGCGGCAACATCGATTGGGCGAACGCTGTGAGAGAATTCCAGGACGCTGGCGTCGGGCAACTTTACTTTCAGCATATTCTCCAGTGTTTTCCTTTTCCGGCTCCATCAGTCGCGCCGTCGGTACAAAGGACGCCGCCGAAAGGGCTAACGGAGCACAAAGTCATTAAGCATTAGAGTATAGGCGTTACAGAGCGACCTTATCAATACGACCTGCTTTGTGGGGCCTTCTGACTTTTTCGGCCACTCCTGCCGATCTTGGGTACTCCATGACAGGCAAATTCGCCCAGGCCACCAAACTCCGCCGGCCATACTGGTCAAGACGGTCCTTCCGGGCGGTTGGTTCGTATCGCTCCGACCATCCAGTCGATACCCTGCTCTGCCGCCCATTCGCCCAATCGCCGCAAGTGCTTAACCCTCAAACGATTGCGTGCCTCACTCACCAACCGCGTACATATAGGCCACCTCGCCCCCAGCCCCCGCCACTCGCGCACGATGGGAACCGCTCCTCACACCACCAAACGCTCGAAGCCCACACCGCACAGTCGCCCTCAAACACCGTCCAAGAGCCCCTTCACCATCCGCAGCGAACCCCCACCCGCTCGCGTCAGGCCCCATTCGCACGGCTCCCACAGATCCTCCGGGACAACCCGGCCGACACCCAACGGCTCGACCAGCAGCCGACCGAACGCCCGCACTCCCAGGCTTCGGCCCGCCGCACCTCTTGACTCTTGCCGCCACTCATGCCAGATTTAGAGAGTCCTTCGTCGGCAAACCCAGCCGGAGCCCCAACCCCGGCCGACCTTTCCGACGAAGACACCCATTCGGGCGATTAGCTCAGTTTGGTTAGAGCACTAGCTCGACAAGCTAGGGGTCACAGGTTCGAGTCCCGTATCGCCCACTTGAACGTTTGTATAGGTTCGCAAGACCTCGTTTTTCTCGGGAAAAGCGGGGTCTTCCTCTTTCTTGGATGAAGCATTACCAGGCAGTTCTGGCGTCAGGTGGGCACGATTCCGGGCCGCCTCACTGACCTCGCTACAAGTCCGCTCGAAGTCGGCATCCGTCACCTGCCAGTAGTGCTTGCTGGCCACAATTGTAGAGTGGCCCAAGAAGGGCGCCGCTACGTGTGCGGGATGCTCGCCAGCCAATTCGGTTGCCCGGGATGCTCGTAGGTTCTGCCACAGTTTTGGCCATGGCACCAATCCCGTACCGATTCTCGCGAGCAGCGCCGGTCTTCAGCCACCGCTCCCAGTCGCGAGCATCACCAGCAGTAATGTCGGCCAATGAACGGTCGGGGCCGCCGCCAAGGCCACCTTGGCCTTGAACACCGGGCTGAACACACGACGCTTCCTGCTCATGAACCGAACCTCCTGATACGGCATCTCGAACGTCCGTTTTATACCTTGTCAGGCTGTCCAGTTTTTCCCGTCCACGGCAGGCAGCATGCCCCGCCATCTAGCACTAGAATCACTCGGCAATCCGCCATGAACCGCGTAACAGGGGTTGGCTTCAGGCGAGTTTTGAGATACAATCTTTGTAGATACATATTTTGCATCTACAACTTGAGCCATTTTGGGAGATCGTGCGCTATGTCGGGCATCGTGGTCCGTCGTGACGATTTCGTTGCAGACCGACAAGGCAAGACCTTTGCCGACGTTCTGAACGACCCGGATCAGCCGTTGGATGCGGTGTTGGAGTTCCTCAGTGACGAAGCACGCCAGCGCCGCATGGAAGAGGCCGAAATCCATCATGATCGGCCGCCGCTGGCAGGCGTGGTGCGCGAGTTGGAATCACACCCGGTCATAGGCGCATTTCTCTCGTCGCAGTCGCCGCACCGCAGCAAGCGGCTCCGGCAGGCCATTGGCGTGGTCGTGCGGATGATCATGGAGCGCCGCGGATGGAAGAAGACGGGCAAGAAGGGGTCCCTGGGCGTACGAACCTCTCGAAAGGCGAAATCCGCGGAGATGAACCATAACACGGGAGGACTGGCTTTCTGGTTTCTGCGTGCCGAGCGTTATCGGCACCAGGACGGGATGCCCTTCCTCTCAGTACGAGAACGAATACGCGAGTTTGCGCCTCCACCGCCATCGCAGCCCTGACTGAGGCGAGACGCCGAGGTATCGGAGGGTTGATTCTCGCGGCAACGATGACGATTGGCCAGGCGGAACAACCTTCCTTTAACTCGGAGCCGAGCGATGAACAGGATCTGTGTGTGGCTACGTCCCTTGGGCAGATCATGCCGCGTGCGGGTCGACAGCAAGAAGAGCGCCGACTGGTTGCTCGACCGTCTCAGCAGGTCATTCGCCTTCAAGACGTGTGAACCTGTGAGTGGCGATGATCGTTCGTCTTCCTGCAGTTTCAGTATCTTGTACACCTCCGAGATGTCTCGGCGGGCCTTCGACCGGCTGATGGCTTCGATCCCGGAGGTGGAAGTCATGTACGACCCGGCATAGACCGGGACGCCTAAGACCGAGGGCATGCGTGCCTATGGGGTGCGGCTTCGGCTCTTTTGAGGCCGCAGAGGTAGTCTTCTCAATTTGAATTACGGAGTAAGAAAATGCCAGCGCTAGGAAAGACCGCGTTCAAAGGTGCATCGGGCAGGACGTACAGATTCAAAGTCTATGCCATGGGCACGCGATTCCGCAAGCTCAGTGGAATCTACGTAGTTGCCAATCGTTCCAATGCGGCCAACGGAGGTCATCGACACCTGCCGCTGTATGTCGGGCAGACCGAGGACCTTTCACAGCCGTTGGGAGAGCATCGCAAGGCAAGCTCCTTCATGGAACACGGCGCCAACTGCATCTGCCTGTCATCGGATACTTCGGAAGAGTCTCGCATGGTCAAGGAGCAGGACTTGATCGCAGCATTTCAGCCCGTATGCAATGACTGAGCAGACGGTCTGTGGCGATTCTATTGAATCTTCTACTCTCGCCCGAAAGTTGCGTTCATGAAAGAGGTGATTCCCGACGAAATGATCCGTCAGAACATGAGCCAGCGGCTGAGCCGGATGGAAACCAACGAGCGGGACTGTGTCACGGCCACGATCCGTAACGGTGACGTAACGCTGAATGGCAAGCTGTCGTACGAGCATCAGCGTCGCACGGTCGTCAATGCGGCTCGAAGTGTCGAAGGCGTGCGTCGCGTGATTGACCGGCTGCGAATCGTGGCACCGAAGAGGAAATAACCAGACGCTCACCAGGAGAATCCATGGGAAGAGACAACAACACCTACATCAAACGTCAGCGTGAAATGGAGAAGAAACGTAAAGCGGAAGACAAGCGAGCACGCCGCAAGAAGAAGAAAACGGAAACCGGCGACGGCAGCGAACCGAGTCCGGAGGTCTTTTCCCGCTACGCCCAGTAGGTGGTGCTGCTCTGGCCATCTGCCGGTTCGAGGCGTTTGCCGTAGGGAAGAGATTGACTTCAAGCCCGGGTGCCTGGGCGTTGCTCAATATCGAGAGCACTACCATCGTCCCTCTCCAGGTCGTCCTCGTCGAGCCACTTCTCCTTGCTATCGATGCCATCCTGCCGACAGCGTTCTTGATAGAACGGAGCGATCGCGGCCAACGTCGCATGACTCCAGCGAACCAGGCATGTGGTGCAACCTCCGTGCTCAACTTCTACTACGATTCCGGTCCAGCCGCCCAGGGGCATATCCGCATAATCAAAGTCTGTTACCCCCCGTTTCACACGAACGTGATCCTGGGCAGTGAATTTCGGTTCATTCGTACCAGACATGGTATGCCTCTGGCAGTGCGAAGATGAAAGGAACGATCAGTTATTGTCCGCGCGGCAACTGTGATGATCAATGGCGTCTCAGCGGGGCAACGGAACTTCTGGCCGGGCGGCCGACGGCTGATCGCCGATGCTGAGCAGCCCGCGAACAGAAGGCCGAATGGGTCGCCGGGGGGATAGGCGAACTGTCCTTGGTGCATAGTATTACGATAGTCCTGAGCACATAAGTCAGGTTTGCCGCGCCTTCGCTCATACCCTTCCCTGCGGCTCTCCCGGCGGTTGCGTTTCAGCACTGCTCGCTTCGCCAGCCAAGACTACATCCGGCGGAACGCTAGACACCCCGATGGCTGTTGACGGCGAAGCAGCCAATTCACAGTAGCTATGGCACCCCTTGCAAGGGCGCCGATAGCCCCGGTCCTTTCTCGATGCATTCACCGTCTCTTGGAGACACCGAGACCCTATGAGTTACATGCAGAACGCTCTGCTCTTCTTGGAGAACAAGGGTCCCCCAGCCGCAAAGAGAGAAATCCCCAAAAGCAAGGCCGATTTTAGCCAGGCACTTCGAATTCTTGGCGCGCGTGTGCTTCGAGGTTATGTCTGCTACGATGCCTCCGCGGCCAGGCCCGTCGAGATTGCCCGTATCTTTCTAAACTGTTCGCTTGCCGATTGGAGCCGAGTGTTCGGACGACCGCAGGACATTTCGGACCACGCGGACCAGGCGACCAACATGCACACGCAGACGTGGCGGCAACATTGCGAGGATGGCACGATCGTCTGCATCGGCAATCTATTTGACCGGGAGCCGGGCGGGCCGTGGGTGATTCTCTCGCGAGTGTGGTTTTCCTGACTTCCCAGGCCTTCCCTTTCGGGCTCCTCGGGAGCGTCCAGCACCCTTTCGGCCAGCGCTCTCGCGTGGATCAGGATTGTGCGACGGGACCTTGCACTGGCCCGATGGCCCCGATGAATCGGCAGTAGAGAGCCCCTTCTCGATCGGCAATGTCTGGCCGGTGAGGCGCTGAATCGCCACGAGATGCTTCCGCTCCTCCTCGTCACAGAAGGAGATGGCAACGCCTGAAACACCTGCGCGCCCGGTCCGGCCGATCCGGTGGACATAGGTCTCGGCTTCGTGCGGAAGATCGAAATTCAGAACATGGGAAATGCCCTCTACGTCGATCCCACGGGCCGCGAGATCGGTGGCCACCAAGACCGCCGTGCGGTTCGATTTGAAGTCGTCGAGAGTTCTCTGCCGTGCCGACTGGCTCTTGTTCCCGTGGAGAACACCTGTGCCGATTCCCGACTGATGCAACTGTCGGGCCAGGCGGTCCGCTCCGTGCTTGGTGCGAGTGAACACCAGGGCCCTTACAACCGGTCTCGTCCGGAGCATCTTCACCAACAACCGGGTCTTGTTCCGCCTCGGCACGAAGACCACCGATTGCTCGATGAGTTCCGTGGTCGCCCGGACCGGCGCAATGCGAACTTGAGCGGGCTTGTGAAGGATAGCAGCCGCCAGCCGCTCGATGGTCTGGGGCATCGTCGCGGAGAAGAAAACCGTTTGCCTTCGGCTGGGCAGTCGAGAGACAATACGCCGAATATCGGGAATGAACCCCATATCCAGCATTCGGTCGGCTTCGTCCAGCACGAACATCTCCACCGAATTCAAATCTACGAACCCTTGGCCCATCAAATCGATCAGCCGGCCGGGCGTGGCGATGAGTATGTCGACGCCGCGCCGGAGGGCCTGTCTCTGCGGTTGCTGGCCGACGCCACCGACGACGACCGTGTTTCGAAGGCCCGTATAGCGCCCGTACGCCCGAAAACTGCGGCCGATTTGGAGGGCCAGTTCCCGGCTTGGGGCGAGCACGAGAACGCGAATGGGGCGGCTGTGGCCGCCCGGTGGCAACGGGGAACCGGCCAGCCGATGGAGAATGGGCAACGCAAAGGCCGCCGTTTTGCCCGTGCCTGTCTGAGCGCAACCGAGCACGTCGCGGCCGGCCATTACGCGAGGAATTGCTTCCGATTGGATGGGAGTGGGAGCGGTGTAGCCTTCGGTGGCAACCGCGCGGAGGATGGGCTCGGCGAGCCCCATTTCATCAAACGTCATTCGAGGTCCTGTATAGAACGTTCCAGGACCAGATGCGAGCAGTGCAAGTCGCGCCCTCAGAAAGCCATTGGTACCTGGCAGTCATCCAATGGCCAAGCGGCGAGTGGAGTGAATCTAACCACATTGTAGCACGTGCGGGGCGGAAGACCAAGGCCATCGGACAAGTTCCCCGTGCTTTCCCGCAATTCGTCCGCACGCAAGAACGGCGACTACGCCTATCGCTGACGGCAAGAAGACGCTGTGAGAGACCCGCACCAGACGCAGGAAGAATCGCCCGCGCTGCATTTCCACCCAAGCGGGCGCAAAACACGCGATCCCAGAAGCCGGATCTTGAACGGTGGGCTGCTGGATAGGAACAGCCGGTCAAGTGGTATACCGATTGCTTCCGACTCTCGCAACCCGGTCGTTGCAACACCGGTGCCGCGTTTGTTGCCGCAAGGGCGTGATCGTCGTCGGCCAACTTCTCATACTGCCACCCCGTTCTGACATAGGGGGCATGCCGGGTGGGATCTCTGAAGGCTGGGCCGGAGGGCACCCTTGGGCCAATCCGGCGGATGGACTTCGCTGTGGGCGATGGTCCGACGGACCCATCAGTCAGTAGAATCCGCCGATCCGGAATGTCATCCGCAGACTCCGCATCCTTCCTTGCACTCAAACTTGATGACGCTTTCGCAGATTGCCGATAGGACGGTCAGGTGATTGAGCCGGCCGCACCAGTTGACCCGACGGCCGCTCATGAACGGTTTTCCCCCTGGGTCTTCCGATAGACACTCCAGAAACCAATGATCAACATGCCGCTGTTGGATGAGCAGGTGCGCGCCCCACGAAAGTCGGCCGGCAAGGACGGCTCCGCTACTGGCGTCGACCTGAAGGCTATTGCCGACGAACCGGTTGCCGAGACTATGAAAAAGGGAGCCTCGGATATCCGTGTGGCGCCCTATGCCAATCGTGTCCTGATGCGGACCGTGCGGACGTTGGGTGCCGAGGATGGCTCCCTTACCGGCGCCGATCTGGAGGCCATTGCCGACGAGCTGATTACCGGTGCCGTGAGAATAGGGGCTTCGGACATCCATGTGACGCCCTGCAACGATCGTATGCGGATACGAGTTCGGGTAGATGGGGCGATGCTGGACGCGTTTGAGCTTCCCGTGCCGAACGGTATCCAGTTGATCCGCCATTTCAAGGCCGTGGCTGGAATGGACCATGCCCGGACCTTCCGGCCAACCGACGGAAGACAAACCCGGCATGTGGACGGCCATGAGGTCGATCTCCGTCTTGTCTGTGCACCGTGCATCAACGGCGAGATACTGGCCATTCGTTTGCTGAGCCAACAACGGCTGAGTCACACCGTAGCAGAGCTGGGGCTCTCCGAATCGGAGCGTTACCCGATCGAGAGGTGGTTGGCCGGAGGCACAGGAATGTTGTTGGCCACTGGTCCGACGGGCAGCGGCAAGACGACCAGCGTTTGCGCCTTGCTGCGCGAGTTGAAGATGACCGACCGACGTGTGATCACGATCGAAGACCCTGTCGAATACCAGATCGACGGAGTCTCGCAAATGCAGGTCGATGAGAGGCACGGGTTGACGTTCGCCGAAGGTTTGCGGACGATGCTGCGACTCGACGCCGATTATCTGCTGCTGGGGGAGATTCGCGACGCGGAGACGGCCCAATTGGCGTTGAAGGCGAGCACTGCCGGCCGAGCCCTGATGGGCACTTTGCATAGCCGTGATGCGTTTGGTGCGATTACAGCTCTTCGCAACTGGGGCCTGGAGGATGACAGGATTGCCACTTGCCTATCGCTGGTGATCGCTCAGCGCCTGGTCCGCCGACTCTGCCCGCACTGCCGCCGCCTTGGTCGCCCCACGGAAACGACCGTTCGCTGGTTGACGATGCTAGGGTTGCCCGTGCCGAAGCGTGCCTGGCACCCCGTAGGGTGTTCCGAGTGTTGTTCGATCGGCTATCGTGGACGAACGGGCATCTTCGAGGTCTGGAGCCTTGCGGAAGAGGCCTACCAGTTGACGCTGGACCATGCCGACGAAACCACACTGCGCAGGTCGACGATTGCAGGTGGACACCGACCGCTCATCTTGGACGGAGTATCCAAGGCGGTCCAAGGACTCATCAGCTTCGACGAGTTGCGTTTGTTGGGCAGCTTCTATCTGCCGTCGCCGGGCACTCCGGCGGATGAATTGCTGCAACTGACGTTGAGCGACGGATGTGTTGTTTCTGATCAAGAAGAGCAAACCGCGCGACGATCAGCATAGCACGCAAGAAGTCGAACGCTCTGGCACGCTGATGGTGATAGATCTTCCCGAAGCTGGCTGTGTAACAACCGCGCTTGCGGTCGTCGCCAGCAGCAGCGTAAGCAAGACAAAGCGAATCATCGGGGCTCCATGAACTGCCGGTAGGGAAGCGCGGCCCGCTTTGTCGTTCCGGCTTCGCGGATCATTGAAAAGAGCCTTTGCGCATTGGCAGGATCCGCCAGGGCGTCGCCCGTCCGCTCTTGCCAGGCCGTCAGTTCCTTGCTCAGCCGGCGGAGTGTCTCAGCGTGTGCGGGGTCGTCCGCGAGGTTCTTGAATTCGAAAGGGTCGGTTTGCAGATCATACAGCTCGTAGAGGGGAGGCTGCTTGGCCAACCCATACGCTGCCCGAACCTGCGGCGATGCAGCGGCCAGCAGATCGGCCTCGGGAGCTTTGAAGAACTTCTTGCTCATCGTAAAGGCGTAGCCGGGATTAACCTGACCTGCCAGCGGATTGCAAATCAGCTTGTAACGTGCATCGCGCACGGTGCGTTGAGGCCATGGATCGTGATTCGAGTGAACGTTGAACTCGGTGAACAGATAGGTGGGCCACTGGGAGTCTTCCCCGTGAATGATCGCCTTGAGAGAACGGCCGGGAAGTGATTTGGGGATCGGGGCCTCGGCGATCTGGCAGAAGGTCGGAAAAAGATCGACTGTGCTTACCAGTTCTTTTCGCTCTTGCCCCGCCTTCGCACCAGGCCAGCGAATAATCATCGGAATGCGAAGCCCCCCTTCGTACGAGGTTCTTTTGCCTCGCAGAATATCCGCACCATGGTCACCGATATAGACCACCACCGTCTTCTCCGCCTTGCCGGAAGCCTCAAGTGCCGTCAACAGATCGTCGATGTACGAATCGAGGCGCATCATGCAGTTGTAGTAGTCCGCGGTCTGCTGCCTGAGTTCGGGGTGGTTGATTCCAAGGTAGGGAAGAGGAGCGACGTCCTTTCCTGATAACGGTTGTGCCGGACGCCCGTCGACTTGTCTCAGAAACGGCCGATGAGCGTCCGGGTAATTCACCTGAAGGTAGAACGGCTTGTCGCTCTCGCTGAAGAACTTCGCGGCATTCTCCGCGTATGCCCCCATGTCCTTGCGGCCAAAGTTGGCGCTCGGGATCGCCTTGAAATCAAACGGAAAGGCGCTCTCGGGGTTCACGTGCAGTTTGCCTATGATCCCCGTGCGGTAACCGGCTTTCTTCAGCGTGGTCACGACGTTCGGGATGTTCTTCGAATACATGGCGTACTTCCATGTGGCCAGGCCGATCTGGCCGTTCTGATGCGGATACAGCCCCGTCAGAAAAGCGGCGCGAGACTGAGAACAACCTGCCTGTGGGACATAAGCGTTCCTGAACAAGGTCCCTTGGGTTGCCAGCTTATCGAGGCGGGGTGTTTTGACCGGTGCACCGTAGCAGCCCATCTCCGGACCATTGTCCTCGGAAACGATGAATAGGATATTCGGTTTCGAGGTGTCGGCTCCAATGGCGAACGCCGGAACCGCGATGAAACTCAGGACAAGTGCCAAAAATCCGGTTCGCGTGATTCGATTCACCGTTTTCCTCCGTCGATTCTCTGGCCAGTCTTCCTGTAGATCCACGTGCACTCCTTGGGGTCGAAGCGGTGTGGGCCACCATGCGGAACGTTGGATGCGAGGTCTGCACATGAAACGTACGATCGCGACTCGGCGGCGATCATGCCGTCGAACACCAGCGGTGGCTCAAGTGGATACTTGGCGATATTCTCGCCGTGCCCATTCCGACGTGCATCATTATGATCGGCCCGGTCCCGCCAAACCACCCCCTCCCGCGCGGGCAAGTTCGCATCTTCGGCACTCGCAACCTGCCTGAGGAGAGCGTGTCCTCGATCAGCTACGCGACATGCCGAATTCACACATGACGACAGCACCGAAGTAGTTTCCAACAACCGGACGAAGGGGTGCCGAGAACCCGTCGGAAGGCCGTTTGATTTCTGACGCACACCGCACGACCACCGCTGAACAGACGGCCTGCCCTCCATCGGCGGACAGGTTTGATGCCCCAGCCGCCGACCACGCACGCTGCTGATACGCCGGTCAGCGCCCGAACTGTCGATATGGCCGAAACTCGTCGCGTCTCGGTGAATGGCACACATTCCGAAAACGGCGTTGGTGGCCGGTTGAGACCCGGCGATTACGGGGGTTTCTTCGTCAATTGCAGGAGGCCCCTGAGCTTCGATTCATGCGATCCTCTGGCTCATTGGCCCGTGAATCAGGGGCACGAGCTTGCCATCCGACCCGCCGCAACGGAAGATATACCGTGGCACACATCGATCGTTGCCGGACACCCTCCGGGTTCCGCCGGGTACATGTCGAACAAAACCCGCACTCCGAAGGACATCGCCATGTCAGGAATCTCTCGTCGCAGTTTTCTCGCCAAGCTTGGCACCGCGGCCGGTGCCGCCACCTTTTCCGGCCGGTTCGCTTGGGCCGCGCCGCCGGCACCCAAGGTCTCGATTCCGGAAATCAAGAGCGGATCGGATGTGGTCGCGCTGGGCCAAACCAGTATTCGGACGTCGGTGCTGGGCATTGGGACGGGCACCCACGGCGGCCGCGAGCAGTACGACCTCGGGCAGGCCGGCTTCACCAAGCTCGTGCGGCACGCCCTGGACCGCGGCGTCACCTACATAGACACGGCCGACGCGTATCGCACCCGCGACATGATCCGCCCCGCGCTGAAGGGAGTTCCCCGCGACCGGTACTTCATTCAGACCAAGACCCGGGCCAAAACCGCCCAGGCTGCCAAGGCCGACATCGATCGTATGCGTCGCCAGCTCGGGATCGATGAGTTCGACACCCTGTTGATGCACTGCATGGGCCAAGGGAGTTGGCCGGTCGACATGCGCCCCGTGATGGACGTACTCTATGACGCCAAGGAGAAGGGCCTCATCAAAGCGGTAGGCGTCTCCTGCCACGGGCTCGCTCCGCTGGTTACCTCGGCCGACAACAACTGGATCGACGTGCACCTGGTGCGCATCAATCCCTTTGAGATGAAGATGGATGGCACGCCCGACCAGGTATCGGCCGAGATCAAGAAGATGCACGCTTTGGGGCACGGCGTGCTGGGCATGAAGATTTTCGGCGAGACCGGCTACGACAGCCCCGAGAAACGTCTCCAGGCCCTGCGATACGTCCTCGGCCTGGGCTGTGTACACGCCTTCACCATCGGCTTTACCAGCACGGCGCAGATTGACGAAACGCTGAAGATGATCGAACAGGCGGCAGAGTCGAACCGCGCGGGACACCGCAAGGCAGCATAGCGCCGTGCGGAAGAAGCCGGGCCGGCAATAGGAGATGGTATGTCTGATGCCAGCTCGGGTGGGAACGGTGCGGACTCTTGCGGCGACCCGTTGCTTGACGGCTCTGTGTGGCAAGCACTGTCAAGAAGAGAAAGACGGCGCAGCAGCCGAGCTATTTCATGGTTGCTCGGCAGAGTTGGCTCGCGCGGGATTCACGCTCGAATTGTCAGGGGGCCAAATCGAACAACGCCGTGTCGGGTGTTTCGAATGTGTACGAGAAACGCCGGTCAGAGACGGGAATCAGCCGCCCGGTGTACAGTTCCCGAACTTGGCGACATTCGCCTGGCAAGGTGATGGTCTTCGCGCCACCTTGGGCCGTATGGATCGCCACCAGTCGTTGGTTGGCGTACACAGGGACCGGGTCTTCGCAAACGATCGTCACACCGGCCGCCACGGCCACCTGCCGCAGCATCTGCGGGGTGATTTCGTCGTAGGCCGGCACGTAGACCGATTTCCAGCCGTCTTGCTCGACCGTGCTGACGCCGGGTGTCTTGAACGCAGTGCCGGTTAGCCGTTTCACTCCGTCCGGGTTCAGACGCTTACCGTCGCAGATCCCGGCGGCGTGGGCGAACAGGACCGTGCGATCGCTGTTGAACACGTGTTTCTCGAGGATGGCCAGCTTTTCCGGGGTGACCACGAACAACCCCGGGAAGATCAACAACCGGTACTGTTTCAAATCTGCACGCGGAAGATCGTTGAAAGAGAAGATCTCGAATGGCGCACCGAGACGATTGAGCTTGTTTCGCGTGCCCTGGTAGATCTGCGGTACAACCGCATGGCGATCGTTCACATATCGCGCGCTCTGCGGATCCACGACCATCGCCACCTGGGCAAGGCTCTTCAGCGGAGTCGCGCGATACTGGTCCCACAGTTTCTTGCTCTGCGCAACCAGTTTCATGGTCTCCGGCGACTGGAACACGCCGCCCCACATGTCGAAGCACCAGAGCGAGGTCTGATTGATGATCGCCAGGGCGAATTCGCGTTTCAGGCCGGCGTTTGTTTCTGTCTGGTTCTTCCACGGCACCATCCAGCCGATCGACACGAACTCGTCCAGCTTGACGTTGTACGTCGGCGTGCGGTGGTCGATCTCGTGGAGAAACCCTTTGTTGTTGAGACGGCGCGTGCCGTTTGGCACCATGAAGCCGCTGCCGCCGCCCATCGGCCGGTCGCCGTAGGTTCCCGGACTGATGAAGAAGTCGATATCGGGCGAGGCATAGAGCCGTTCGTACTCCAGGTGCCCGGCCCAGACCAATCGCGTGTTGGTCAGTTCGATGACGTACCCGAAGAACATCCCGATCTGGCGCTGCTTGGGGATCAGGGAGCGGACCTTCGCGACAAACTCGAGTACCGTATCTGCAATGACATCGCCCGTGAACTGTGCATAGTCCACGACATCCTGCTCGGTCGCGGGATCGCGGATCAGGTCGTCGAACGAGGCGTGGTCGAGACGGGCCAGAGCGGGCACAGGCACTTCCGCCTTGTTATGCGCTCGCAACCAGGCTTTCCATGCCTGCGTCTTCGTACGGCCGGCGACGCCGCGGCTGTAGTCCATCCATTCGTCGGTCTGACCGCAGGCCAGCAAATAGGCTCGCACACGGTCGCCGTAGCGGGCTTCCATGTGTTTGACGACGGCCTCCAAGTACTCGCCCGTCGCCTTGCGCCAAGCCGAATTGGCACACGCACAACTCAGCATGGTAAAACTCTCGGACTCGGCGCTGTGCCCGCGAAGCGCCAATTGGCGTTGCAGCCAGATCGGCGTGTTCAGGTCGATCATGCAAATGAAATCTGCGTCCGGGTTGACCGCCAATACATCGTCGAATTGTTTGTCCAGCGAGGCGAAGTCGTACTTGCCGAACCATCGCCAGACGGGCGGGTACTTGCAGTAAGGCTGCCCCAGCGAGTTGTCCGTGTTGGCGGCGAAGATGCACACCGTGTTGACGCCCGCGTCTTTGAACTGCCGCATGGCGGCGAATTCCGGCCAGAACGACCGGTAGGCAAAGAACGGCTCCTTTGCGTCCTCTGCCGCCAACGCCGTCCATCCGGCAAGAACCACACCCAGCAGGCCCAACGCAAAATGCAGCTTGTTCTTCATGCTTCTCGATCCTCACTTGGATTTGGACGGTGGAGCGTCTGCAGGCCGGGCCGCACGAGGAATCGGCCACGAGGCGCGCTCCGGGCCCTGGTAACAGCCGATCTTCTCGTAGGGAATGGGTTCGAATCCGACCGCGAACGCAGGAGAATCGGGCCGCAACCGATAGTCGCCCTTTTCAGCATCGACGAAATGGGGATCCTTGTCGACCAGGTTGTTCTCGACCGTCACGAACTTCCTGGCAGCGCCCTGAATGCCGTCCCAACGACCGCCGACCGAGACGTTGCTTCGGACGATGTTCCCTACGGGCGCCATGGGGTCGTTCTCCAACAGCGTCAGCAACTGCGGATAACGCGTGCTCCATGGCGGTTGGGCGATAGAGAACAATTTCAGATCTTCCTTCAGACGGGGCTCGCTGCCCGCCATCCAGCCAAGTCCGCGAGCGTCGACGTGTATGGAGATGTCGCAGTCGACAAAGAGGTTCTTCTCGAAGATGTTATCGCGACCGCCGCCGATGAAGGCAGCCCGGTGAACACGCTCGAACAGATTCCCATAGAGATGGACGGACGAGAAAGCATCGTCAAGGTAGACCCCCTGGCAGCCGCGTCCTTCGAATCCGTGAATATCGTGAAGGTAGTTGTAGCGGATCACGTGGCCGCGCATGGTCCAGGTTTCGCTCGGGCCAAAGGTGTAGATCGCCCCGGCGTCGTTGGACTGGAAGACGACATTGTACATCTCGTTGTATTCGATGCAGTGCTCGTTCTCTGTGAAGCCGATGGCGATGTGCGGGAGGTCGTGCAGAAGGTTGTGAGAGGCACGCTGGCCCACTCCCCTGAGAGCAATGCCGGGGTGGTAAACCGGGTTCCATCGGCTGCAGTGGTGGATGTGGTTATTGTCGGCCACATGATTTGCGTGTGTGAGCGTGCGGCGGTCGCCGCCGGCCAGCCAAATACCGCCTTCACCGAGATCGTACAGGTCGCAACCGGCGACGCGATGTCCGTTCCCGCCCGTCACCCGGACGCCCCAGCCGCCCATGTTGCGAATAACGCATCCCAGAACGGCGCACTTCTCGCCACCGGAGACGGTCACAGCTGTTCCTCGCCCTGCCTCGAAGGTGAGCCCGGCCAAGGTCAGATGAGAGACGCCATCAAGGGTGGCCAATCCCTTGGTGCTCGAAATCATCGTGTCGCCGTCGCGGATGGAATCGGGAGGCCAGAAGTAGAGGACGCCGGCGTCACGATCCAGGTACCATTCTCCCGGCCGGTCGAGTTCACAGAGCAGATTGAGGGCGTAGTACCACTGCCCTTTGCGAAATCCAAACGGGTGAGTCGGTTTTGGAGCGAGAGTGATCTGCTTCTTATCGGCGTCGATCTCCTGGACTCGCATTCGTTGCTCTGCCCAGTCGACCCACCAGTACCCGTGCAGCCAGACTTCCTTTTCTCCGAGCCAGCGTTGTGGGCGATCACCTTCATAGACGAATTTGCCCACGCGGCTACCGGCTCGACCGCGGATATTGTGACCGTCCTGGACGGCCAGTTCGGCGATCTTCGTGTAGCCCTCGTTCGGCCAGCGTGCCAAGGTCATGCGATTGTCGCGATAGAACAACTCGACGCCCGGATCTGAATGGGCCCACCCTGGGGCCTCGATCGACGGAAAGTCTGTGATTCCCTGGGCCTTGAGGTCTGCTTGGAGCACCTTGCCTCGGGCCGAGGGGTCGAGCTTGGCCAAGACCGCCGGGTCGGCGACCGGTTGCCATCCTGTCACGACCCGCCCGCCAAGCAGTCGCACTTCTTCTCCTTGACGCGACTGATAAACAATCGGCGATCCCACTTCGCCGGAGTCTTCTCCGGAAAGTGCCAGCGGTGCGGCGAGTTCGTAGACACCACCGAGCAACTCGACGACAACGCCACCCTTAGGAAGTCCCTTCGTCTTCTTGAGTTCGCGAACGGCGTCGCGGGCGCGCTGGAGCGTCAAGAATGGCCCGTCGCCATCTTTCGGTGCGGCGATCTTTCCCGACCAGCTGTCGTTGCCGCTGGTGGCCACGTAGAACGTGGCCGCTTGGCAGACCGGCAGGCCCACACCAGCGCACATTGCGATAAGAACGGCGACCATTCGTATGTGCGACAATCGCTGCATGGCATTCTCCCGGAATTTAGGCGGCAGCTGGCATCGTCTTTCGATGCCCGGCCATCGGTCAAACGAAGCCGGTAGAAGTCTATTCTACTCTGTCCGGCGGCGACGGTGGAACGGCCAGGCGCTGCCAGTCGGAGGTGATCGTCAGAAGTGTGGCAGGTACGTCTGCCGCACCACCTTGAAGCACGCCATGGGTTTTTCCGTCGGTCCCCGTGATGAAGGCGAGATCGGCGCGCTCCGGCAAGGAGATTTCCAACCCATTGGTTTTGACGTTTCTCAAGCCGCCCGCCGCCAGCGCCGCCACCGTACCGTCCGCCGCAAGACGGATCGCCACCAGGCCGATCGCATCTATGGTGATCGTGTGTCCGTGCCACGTGAACGTTTCCTTGATCGGATCGCCGGCGGGATTCTTGCTCCCCGCGATCCGCAGGTACGTCCCGTCCGTCAGTGCGCTGTGCCCGTCGGTCGGCGGGACGGCATGCGTGCCGCCGTGTCCCCAGGACTTCAGCCGCGACGTCCATGCCGTGACCGGCGGAAGTTTCGATTGGGCGAGAACCTGCGTGACTGCTTCGACGCACGCTGCGTCATCGGCGCACGCGCGGACATTCGTGCCGAGCCGTTCCTTTCCGTCGAGCGGACGGGCGTCGAAATCCCGCGTCCAATTGCCGACCAAGAACACGGCGCTGTTGCCACGCGCCGCCTGCTCGAAGAATCGCAACATTTCCTCACTCTCGAACTCGGGGTGATAGAGCACCACGGCACGGTAGCGCTGCGGTCCCAGGCAGAGATACTTCTCGCCGTCGATTCGAAGTGCGGAGGTGCCGACAAGGCTGGAGGGAATGAGGTCTGTGGGATACCCTGCCGCGCACAACGCGGAAGCCACTTCGAGGCCGACACGGTTGTACGACGGTCCGGCCCAATTCATGGCGCAGGCGTGACCGAACACGACCGCAACCGGACAGTCGAGCGGCGCGCGGGTGATGAAATCGAGCATCCGCAGGCGGCTCATGCCGATCATGAACGGGTGCCGCATCAGAGTCAGATGTGACTCGCTGCTGCTGATGCGACGAGGATAGATCGGATGAACGTTCAGCCGGCCGCCGCTCAGTGCCGACGACCAGAACTCTCTGGTATAGTCGTCGGGATTCGAAGAGTAGAACTGGTTGTACCAAAGCGGATAATCCCAACGTTTGGCCAGGGAGGTGCGGCATGGATAGGGCGTGGACTCGTCCGACTGGCCGATGTCGCGAGTGGCTTGCCACCAATCGAGACCGTTCTTGCGGAATTCCTGCGCGCCCGGATAGGGAGTCCATGTGGGATGGGTTGCCACGAACGCATTCGGGCCGAAAGTCGCCTTGCCCGTACGGTAGTAGTCGTCCTCGATGGCCGCGTTGCGTTCGCGGCAGAGCATGCCGTAGCGGTTGATGGCGGCCTGGCGTTCGCGCTCTTGGCCCTTTTCGCCGACGCACATCAGCAGCGCATCGCGCACGAGATCACGCCCATCCGAGTGTTGCGAGTAGGCCTGAGCGAACGTCTTCGAATACCAGTAGTGATCGTGCCCGGGATTGCCGCTGTGATCCGGCGGAAAGCCCCACTCGTCTTTCATCACACCGGCCAGGGGCAGGTCGGAGTATTGCCGGATGATGTCGCGCTGAAAGTCCAGCAGATGCGGCGCGAACACGTCGGGCATAAGATACGCATGTGCCGCGATCACGCAGATACTCTGTCCGGCCGCGGAAGAAACCGTCACCGTCAACTTGCGAGGCCCGTCGGCGACGGCACGGACGCCCTGGTCCGTTAGGTCTCGCACCGTAGCAGGATCGATCCCGTCCTGGCCACGAGCAAACGCAAAGACTCACATTAACCGCGTCGCGAGACACTGGTAGGGAATCGTTCCACCGGTCATGTGATCGGTCAGATCCCTACCTTCGAAAGCGACCGTCGCTTCGCCGCTGGGAGGCATGTCTTGAATCTTGAGAACCAACTCTTCCTGAAGCTCGTCAGGATAACGCTTGTGAAAAGCTCGCCGCGCCAACCGGACATCCAAGTCGAGCGCGATCTTGATCCCCAACGCGTTCGCATAACGGACGGCTTCGCCGGCCCGGTCGTGGATGAACGGATCGGTGACCTCACCTTTCGACACTCGCATGGTGGTCGAAAGGAGTGTGTACGGCGCATGGGCGGCTACCGCATCGAGGAACGGTTTGTAACCGCCTGGTGCCAACGTCTCATTCTTCCAGCCCCACATGGCAATGACCGGCGGCCATCCGTCGCCCGACGGCCGTATCGGTATCTCCGCTGCTATGGTCACCGGCGCCATGGTCGCGGCCATCGCCAACAGAAGGAACGCAGCGAATGTTTGTCGGTTCATTGTCTCAGCCTGCCGTTCTCCGGAATTGTCTGATGAGCGGTTGCCGCGATGTTGCTTGGCTGCAGAGGACGCCACTCTGGCGATATGGGTATTGTGCAGCAATGCCCGGTTCGATGTCCCGGGCGTCTAGGGTATTTGCAGTTTCCTGACCTCTTTGCCATTCCCATCCCGGGCGATCGCGGCAACACGGGCGTCGCTCTGCAACTGAGCGCAGTCGATTCGTCCGTCCGGTTCTGCACGAAAGGCAATCGTCTCGTTTGTGCCACCGGGATAGGTCAATTCAACGCCCACACATCCTTTCCCTTCCAGGAGCTTGACGTTGGGGAACCGAGCCTCTTTGCCCGTCTTCTGCACCATCAGGACGGTGAGAAAACGGCCTGTGAGCTCCTGCTCTGACGTGCTGGCTGTCAGGTGCCAGGAGTTCTTGTAGTTCGCGGGTTGCGACCCAATCGCCTCGGGCACGGGATCGTACCTGTCATTCTGAGAGAGGTACGCATCTTTGGGCAACAGGACCACGGCGTCCATCGATGCCTTGTGTCGACGGAGAGAGATCCGGTTGCCGGAGATCTCCATCTTGTCGAACGCGTGAAGCAGCCACTGGTAGGTCGACGGCTTTCTTGCTGCCAGGTCGTCATAGATCACGAACACGCCCGGACGAGCATGAACGACGTGTCGCCGAAACCGTTCGAGCCGGTCGCCGTATGCCGGTGCCGCTTCGCCCTCGACGTAGTCATAGCCTTCGCTCGAGTGGAAGGCGGCGATCTCCCCTTGGGCCGACCACTTCCGTTTCACCTGACCTTCGCCGTCGACAAGAATGCTGTTCACGGCCTTCGTGTCGCGAGTCCAGTTTTGATGATGGGGAGAACCATACCAGGGATAATAGCCGGTGACGGGGGCGAGCGCCTCACCGAAGGCCTCGAGCACAAATGCATTCTGGTCGGCATGTCCGTGACTCACGCTGCCGAAGGGGCTCGACCGGAAAAGAAACGTGATGTCGTTCTCCTTGTCCCCCAGCGCCGTGTGAAACGCAGACAGTCCCACGGCTTCGAAGAGACGCGAGGAAGGAAGCTCCTTCGGGTTTCTCGGCTCGATGCTGGGGTCAGCCGTGACAAGGGTGAGCAGGTCGCGGCCGGCATCCCTTCCGCATGCCTGCCAGTACCATTTCAGGTACGGATCCTTCAGCGCGCCGGAGAAAGCATGGACGATCGACCCGAGTGCGGACGGGCTGGAATTCGCTCCATCTCCGTACGGTCGGTGTTCGTGGTACGGCGTGGCGGTGTACAACGCATAGTAGGGCGTATTGCGGAAGAACGGCTTGTTCATTAGGTCAACGCCGGTGGCGTTCTTGAGCGCAATCACGTAGTGCATGGCAAAACTCATGTACGCGCTCCAGTACCCGGGGCCTTCCTGCCATCCTCCGTCGTCCCCGCCCCATGCCGGGTACGACGTGTAGTAGAGCAGCGTTGCATACTCGATCCACTCCCGCGCCTCGGGCCATTCGTGTGCGAAGCTGATGGCCGCCTCACCCAGAAAACCCGGCATCCGTCCAGCATGGCTTTCGTACGGGCTGGTGTGGAATTTCCGTTTCTTCTTGAGATGGATGTAGAACTGCTCGGCGCGCTGCTTCATCACGGGTTCGACTTTCGCGCGTTCTTCGGGAGTGAAGAGGTCGTACGTCCAGTCGTACGCCCTGGTGCCGCGCATCATGACCCACATCGCAGGTTCGTCGTAGCTCCAGAGACCGGTGGAGCCGTTCGGATCCCAACTGAAGAAATGCAGGATGCGACGCTTGGCTTCGAGTCCCAGTCCCTTCTCTCCGGTCAGCAGGTACGCCAGCGCACAGGTTTCCATGACATCCATCGGGCCGCGGGTGGTCCGCATGACATTCACCATTTCCGGCCCGGACGTTGGTTTCGGTGGTTCGGCGACCAGTACCTCGCCAACATGGCTCTTTGCCAACCGGATCAAGGAGTCGACCCCGGACTTCAGATCCCCCTTGGCCAGTCGACGGACTCTTTCCAGGTGTTCGCCGGTCAGGATTACCCGGGGGTGCTCCTTGGGCACGCGCTTCAGCACCTCCGCGAAATCGGGAAAGGGAAACTCGCGAGTCCCCTTCGCGACGTTGAACGGCCTTGCTTTGCCGTATTCGTAACCGTCGTCTGTCTTGACGCCGTAGCGCCAAAACCACTCTCCAGGTTCGAGCGGCTTCCCCGGAACGAAGACATTCAACTGGATTCCACGGAACGTCTTCGTCCCGTCTTTCGGGAACGACCTGTCGGCTGATATCTGCAGGGAATATTCGGACGCCGTTGGCGCGGGGATCCAAATGAACGGCGGTGGGTTGACTGCCACGGTCTGCCCCATTGCAGGGCTGTAGGGTTTCTGCGTCTCTTTCGGTTCAGCATCGAGGACAACGGCCGAGTACGCAGCGTCGACCAGAACAAGACACAAGATACACGCCATCAGTCTTCGCATGGTTGTCTTCCCGCGACATGATCGGTGGTTCTGGAACATGGATAGGAACATGATTTCGGCGGCAGAGTTGAGTGTAGGCTCGGCAGGCGGACGAATCAAGGCACGGGCCGCTTTACTCCAGTGTTCCGCTTGCACGACCCGCGCGGGCATGCACTTGTTCACGCTTTCTTCCTCCAAACGGTCGCGAAGCGAAAAGACAGCCAGTAGCGACGGCTCGAATACCGCGAGTGTTTCTGGTCCACTTGCGGTCTGCATGCGTTGGTGCAAGCCTCGCCGCGGCCAGTCCTCGGGCCCCGCGCGCAAACGAGACCCTGACGGCTGGAAGCACCACCGACAGCATGACCACCATTCCGCCCCGGGGCCGTTTGGTTGGAGGCCCTTCTCACTTGTCCGTTCGGAACGGGACGGCCGGCAGCCCGGCGGCGTTGTAGAGGTTACACTCCGGGTTGTTGGCCCATGCGTAACGCACGAAAGCCGGGTTCGGTACGGTCTCGTTCCAGACCAGCACGCTGTCCCCGTCGATTCTTGCCTTGGCCCAGCGGAACGCCTTGTCAGGCCCGGCGATGGCGAAGCCTTTCAACTCGCCATCCTTGGCTTTCAGGCCGCCGCCGAGGTGTGTGAAGTGGATCCGGATTCGGTTGCCTTCCACAGCGCTTGAAGCGACGAGCGGGCCGCTTACGACCGTGTCGGTCTCTCCGTAGCAGTCGCGTTTCGCCCACAGCGCCAGGCGTTTGCCTACGTCCTGCTTGTTCTTCGGATGGACGTTTGTGGCGTCGCCGATGTCGATGGTGACGGCCATGCCGGTATTGGCCAGCGCCAGAGTCTTGGTCTGCGACTCGCGGATGAACGCCCAACCTCCATCGCTCGGCTCCTTCTCTCGTGCCTGGTAGCTGGCCAGTTGTACGAAGTAGAAAGGAAGCGTCTCGTCGCCCCAAAGCTTGCGCCACGACGTGATCATTGCCGGAAAGAGAATGCTGTGTTGATCCCATCGTCCCGCGTTGGACTCGCCCTGATACCAGAGGAAGCCGCGCACGGGGAACTGGGTGAACGGGGCGATCATGGCGTTGTACAGAGCGCACGGCACGCTGTAGCCGTACGGCAGGTCTCGGGCCAACTTCGCCGGTTCCAGTGCAAGCTCGACTTTGCATTTCCAGATCTTCGGGAGCAGTACTTCGCCCGCCCCGTCCCGATGGATCTTCAACGGAGCCGGGTAGCCCGGATGAAAGCCGCCCTGGCCGACTTCGTTGAAGATCCGAATGGCAACGACGTTCCGGCCGGCCGTGACGAGTTTCCCCGGGATCTTGTGCGTACGGAAGACCCACGAGCGGCGGTTGTTCTCCACCCGGCCGATTTCCGTTCCGTTGACGAAGGCCACGCTGTTGTCTGTGATCGGACCAAGATAGAGTTGCGCATCCTCACCGGCCCACGTGGCAGGCAACTCGACCTCGGTGCGGAACCAGACGGCGCCGTCGATGTTCATGCCCCGTGATTCGATGCTTCCGGGAACGGCCACGTCTTTCCAGGCCGACGCGTCGTATTCCGGAGTAGCCCACGCGCGACATTCCGGTTGGATGCCGGGATCCTTGTGGGCGGCCGCTTCGTAGACCTGTTTGCGCACGGCATCGTAGGTCTTCCAGTCCGGATATTCCTCCGGTGCGATTGGCGCCGGTTGCGGAAGCGACTTGTCGGCGAGCAGCACGTCCGCCGGCGTCCAGGCCTCGCACGAACTGGCCCCGACGGCGCTGTTGATCACGCCTATCGGGATTCCGCACGATGTGTGGATTTCCCGGGCGAAGAAGTAGGCGACAGCGGAGAAGTCCTTGACCGTATCCGGCGTGCAGACGAGCCATTTCCCCGCCGTGTCTTTGCGCGGGGCAGACGCCAAGTCGCGATTCACCATGTAGAAGCGGATCTCCGGGTAGTCGGCCGCCTTGATCTCCTCGTCGGCGTGGTTGACTCCGCTGACCTGCATTTCCATATTCGATTGTCCCGATGCCAGCCATACATCGCCGACCAAGACATTCGCGATCGTGACGGTGTTCTTTCCGGCGATCCGCATGTTCGTCGGCGCGGATTGCTTGACCAACGGTTCGAGCACAACCTGCCAGTTGCCCGCTGCATCCGCCGTCGTCGCCTTGCGCTGCCCGCAGATTTCGACGGTGACCTTCTCCGACGGGTCCGCAGTGCCGTGGACCGATATCGGCTTAGCCTGCTGGAGCATCATGTTGTCTGAAAAGATCGACGGCAGGCTGACATCGGCCCGGAGCCCTCCGGCTGCGAAGACGACGCAGAGGCCAAGGACGTATCCTGCACGACAGGGGAAACGCATCATTCGGCTATTTCCTTTCATGTCTTCATCTGTTCTTTCAGCGTGCCATGAGGTGGAGAAGGCAGATGGAGTCTTTGGTGAGAACCCCGTCTCACACATCGATCGGCATGCCGCAGGCCCTCAGGTGGCATTTGTGCACAATGCAATCATGCTCGTATGTGTACGGATTGACCATTTCGCCGTTCAGAACCGCGGCAAATTCCCGCCACTGGTCTTCGTAGCGGTCTTTGAGAGGCGGCATATCAACGGTCTGTATGCCTTTCTTGAAACCGCCGCGATCTTCCTCCAGGGCAAGCGTGAGGACTCCGCCGGACATATTGCCCTTGGATTCAATCGGTTGAATGATGATGCTCCCCTTGTCGCCCATCACCTTGAGGCGTCGACGCTGAAAGCCTTGCGCCTCGGTGATGGATGTCCGCACGGTGGCCAGCCGATCGCGGGAGAACTCGAAGACGGCCAGGCAGTTGTCCAGCACGCCGTCGGAACGGGTCTGGCGGAGATAGGGCGTGATCTTCTCAGGTTCCCCCATGAGCGAGACGACGATATCGATCAGATGGCAGGCCAGAATGTAGGCGATCCCGCCCTTGTAGTCTTTGATGAGGTTCCGGTAGCCCTCGCCGTCGTAGCGTCCCATGGCGGTGTCGAGATCGAACACATTTCCGATCAGTCCGTCTCGGACGGCCTTGATGCAGAACTGCACGGCCGGGTTGTTCCGGTACATGTATCCAACTTGGACCGTCAGGTTTCCGGCTTTCGCCTCGTCGAGCACCTGTTTGAACTTCGGCAGGGATTCGCCGCACGGTTTGTCCAGATGGATGTGCTTTCCGGCCTGGATGCACCGCAGGGCGGGAGGAATGCAGACGCGCTCCTCGGTCTCAACTGCCACGGCCTGAAGCCCGGGAACGGCCAGCAACTCGTCGGTGGACATGACCTTCAAACCCTTGAAAGTGCCGCTTCTCAGGGCTCTCTCTCGCAATTTCGGATCGTCCTCGACGAAGCCGACGACCTCGAAAAGATCGGGCAGCTTGCGAAGGGTTCCCATCTTGTACGCGTGTTGGTTGCCGGTGCCGATCTGTCCAATCTTGATAGGTTGCTTTTTGGCGGGAACTCCATTCTGGGCGGCGGCCACACCGCCGAGCAGGACCGTCCCCGTTGTAGCAAGCCCGGAAGCGGCGAGAAACGCACGTCGTGAAAAGAGCATCTCATTATTCATGTTGTGTATCCCCATTCAAAGTCCCATGATTCTACCTGTACAATCCGATTTCCACAGAGAAGAACTTGCAGGAGCGTTTCTCCTTGTCCAGATTCTTCAACTCGATGGTGTTCCTGCCTGGAACGATGGCGTCGAGGGGAACGGCGTAGAACTTGACGACGTCTCGCGTGGCGTAGCTGGCGTTCTCGGCGATGGGCGGAAAGAGCTCGACCTCTTCGTGTTCGCATGCCTCCAGTGGCTTGCCGTTCAGCCAAACCCCGATGCGGATGTCGTCGCATCTCGTCCGGGTTTCAACTCGCAGCACGGACCGATCAAAGGCAACCTTGGACGTATTGTCGGGAATGACCAGTTCGACGGTGGCCTCGTTCGGATTCTTGAATGCCCCAAAGAACGGGTAGACGGCGTAGCATTTGGAGGCCGTCTTAAGATAATCCACGTCGGTGATGCGTTTGAGGCAGGGAACCATCTCCAGCCGTTTCTTCGAGGGCACGTAGTCCCAATTGAAGAGGCTCAACCCGTCCACGCCGCGCGCGAACAGGTTCAGGGCCGAAGCCCGGTAGATGGCACAAGTGGTGTAACGCCGGGCAAACTTGTCGACCTTGCCGTTCTGGTACGTGACGTAGTTCATTTCGCCGTAGATCTTGGCATTCTTGATGCGTGCCTTGAAGCCTTCGATGTCCATTTCCAGCGTGTGCAAATAGAACGACGACACGTTGATCATGTCGAGGAGCCCGGCAGCGTCCCAGCCAACCACATCCAGTCCGGCTTTCTCGCAGCGCTCGATGGTGTGCGGAACGCGGGCGCAGAGCTTCAGATACTTGCCGCGTTCGGCGCCGATCCGGTCGAGCATCTTGCGAATACGCGTGACAAAGGCCGTCATCACCTTCGTGCCTTCTTCGACCTCATCGTTCTTGAAGAACTGCGGGTAGCGTTGGAAATCGAATTCAAAACCGTCCACATCGTAGTTGGTGCACAGTTCTTCGATGATGGCGAAGTAGTAGTCCCGCACTTCGGGAAGCATGTAGTTGTGCAGTCGCTTGTCGTCCCGGCCGCTGGCATAGGGTGAGGTGTCGGTATCGGCGAGCCAATACTCGGGGTGGGCGCGCCAGAAGTCGTTGTGGCAGGGCCATTCCAGGTCCTGGATGTAATGATGGTCGTTCATCCGGTACGAAACGAAGAAATCCACTCCGATCTCGCGGCAGGCTTCGAGTGTGTCCTTGACCGGATCGCCCCCTTCGTGCAGGTAGGTCATCATGTAGTCCCACGAGGCGAACTTGCTTTTGGGCTGGCCCGGCTTGTACTTCTTCCACGTCGGGTCGACTTCGGACGGAAACGTATTGGTACGCCACATCTCCGGGCAGCACATAAGCGCGTCCACGTCCGTCCCCTGCAACTTGCGCACGAAATCCTTGATGTACTTTGCGTTGTTGCCCTTCTTATGCGAGATAATCAACAACTCGTGGTTGAAGAGGCACTTGTACTCGACAGGCGAGCGCTCGGGGGTCTTTGGTTTTCGCGTCGGCTCGGCCCCGACAGCAACACTCAACCCGGCGGCCACGACCGCCAGCAGCACGACGACTACCGGTTTCTTACACAACACTTCACGCTCCCTATTTACTCCTAATGACGTGTGCGACGAACTCGTCTTTCACTGTATCGCCGCGTGTTAGCTTTCTGCGTCGATCGGCGAAATAGCGTGGGAGTGATTACCGAGGATCCTCGGGGATGGCTGAATCAAGTTTCGTCGAGCAAATATCGTCTCAGTGTTCTTGTCTACCGCCGGGCAACGCCGAGATCGCCGAATCGCAGTTTCGCCGACAGGGAACGAGGCTACCGGATGGTCCAAGGAGACAGGCCCGATTGGCCTTGGGCCAGCTTGTTCGCCTCGTCGTCGCCCGGGAATTCCTCCTTCACCGGATCCCAGGTGAGTTTTCGCCCGAGCAGACAGGCGATGTAGCCTAGCTGGACGACCGTGCTCGATCGATGGCCCACTTCGGCGTCTTCCAACGTGCGACTGCGTGACCGGACGCATTCGATGAAGTCGGTCTTCTCGTTTCTCAGCAGAAAGGGGAACTCGTCGAACGTGACTTTGGCGTCGAGTATCGAGCGGGGTCCCGCCTCGATCCGGTTCGGCGCACGCCAGGCACGGACCCACCCATCGGTCCCGTCGAAGGTCATGTAGGATTCACCCTCGCGATAGTCCTTTCGCCCGACGTAGTGCAGTTCCACGCCGTTGGCGTATCGATAACGGACCTGGAATTCCTGGAGAACGTTGTAGAACTGATCTGCCGGCGGAAGGTCGCCTCGGCCTTCGACTTCCACGGGCCCGGTGAGTTCCGTATTGTTGCCCCACTGCACGAGGTCCGCCGGATGATGCCCCCAGTTGGAGATCAGACCGTCGCAGTACAAGCGATTTTCGTACCAACCGGGCCGGCCGAGTTTCTTCTGCGGATGAACGCGATCCTGCGTGTATGGCCTGCGCTCCGCGGGACCTTGCCACATCTCGTAATCGAGTTCCTTGGGAACGGGCATCGGCTTTTCGTTGGGTGTCGGAGTCGGATAGATCGGTATCGACATACGAATCGTCTTGATCCGGCCGATCTTCCCTGTACGAACCAGGCTGACCGCCCGAAACAGCTCCGGCTCCGAACGGAAATTGCTATCGGTCCGAAAGATGATATTCGATTTGGCCGCCGCGTTGGCCAATACTCTTCCGTGGGCGATCGACATTCCGATCGGCTTCTCACAGCAGATGTCCTTGCCGGCCTTGACGGCAGCCAATGCTATGGGCACATGCCAGAAATCAGGAGTGCTGATCATCACCGCGTCCACCCGTGGATGCGCCAATAGCTCGCGAAAGTCGGTCGTGCGAAAGGTATCCTTCAAAAGGGCCACGTCCCACTGGTTCTTCTTCGCCACACTCGCGACCTTCGGAACGTCTTCGACGTGCAGACGCCAACGGTCGACGTCGCACAAAGCGACCGGTTGGCAATAGCCGGATCGCATGAAGACCGACATATTGGCATGCACGGCCTGCCGTCCCACCCCGATGAATCCAATGCCGATTCGATTGCTGGGCGCCGTTTCTCCATCGCGACCCAAAACCGAGGCCGGTGCGAACATGGGCAACGCCAACGCACCCGCGGTTGCGGCAGCCGAGTTGCGAAGGAAGGCGCGTCGCGTGAGCCTATTCGAGGGCTGCGTGTTTGTGCGTGGCATGGTGTTCCTTTCGCCCTTCGTGATTGAGTGTTTGACGTACGGCCGTCAACGAAACGTTGCCGTGCCGCTACGAGAAACGCACGTTCCATCCTTGACGTCTCATCTTCTCCGACGTCAACGCAACACACTTCATAGCAATCTCAAGTTTATCATCCCATCAAAGCCCTTCGCAATGACATCAAAATACTTCTGGCTGCTCAGCCAGTTCGCGCGAATCGAGCTTCATCTCGCTCAGGTCGCTTTCAATATCCCGTGCCGAGTGGGAATAACCGCGGTTCATTCGGTCGGTTCCAGGGTGAACCGCAATTTCTCACCAAACCAAGCACGATCTTCGGCGGTCATCTGGAGTACGACCTTGGTTGTCGCGGAAATCCCTTTGGTCAAGGGGAGCGTCTTCCCAAAATCCGCGTCTGTCAGATAGGCCGTGTTCTTCGCGATGGGCTGCTTGAAATGCAACTGCGAGTCGGCAGTGGAAGCCAGATAGACCGCACCCGGTTTGCCCCGGCAGTGCTCGGGTGTGAGCCAGGTGGCCTCCTGGAGGTTGCCAACGGAAACTGAGGCGACAATCGGCTGGTCGCGAGGCACACGAATGCGGGCGCCGTTGGCCACATCGATCCAAGGGGTGTCGCCAAACCTAATCCGAAACCAGTTGAACTCGGCGTTGAGATACTTCGGCGGATTGTCGCCGTTGTACGACGTGTTGCCCACGGCCAGAAGCGGCGTGTCGGCGGAGGTGGTTCCGGTCGCCGGCGAGCGGACGCCGAGTTGTTTTCCGTCGGCTTCCGCCTTCCGATGCGCTTCGGCACCCGTGTTAAAGGCGACCCACCAATGGCCGCCCGCATGGCTGTCGCGATCCATGGTGAACCAAACGTCGGACTTCGGGTATTCGCGCGGCGTTTGGAACCGCTTAGCGTACTGCTGGAGCATCCGGCCGCTGGGACGCAGGGATCCGTCGGAATTCAAGATGCCGTAGTCGGTCTTTTCGCTCACGCGATACCCGCCGGCCCACCACCACGGCGCCGTGCCCTTGGCGCCGGTTTGCAGCGCCGCATGATGGATCAACTCGTGCGTTTCCGCCTGTCTGTCCATCTCCCGCTCGCCCGGCCGCATGGCAGCCTTGTTCCAGACGTCCGCGCCGAACTCAATCCAGAGATGCGGTTTTCCGCCAGTCGTGAAGTGGATGTAGCGATTGACGAAGCCCGCCACATTCGGGCCTGTGCCGCCGGGGCGGAAACTGTAGCCTTCCATGCAGAAGAAGTCGACGTGCTTGGGCGTGGCCGTGAGCGTGAAATCAAAAGGCGGCAGGTTGCCCTGGCGGAAGCTTATCAGGTGGCAAGGGTCCATCCGCCGTAGTTTCTGCGTCGCATCGTTCCACTTGCGGCTCATCAGGTCGTCCATGAACCGGCGATAGGCGGCCACCATGATGCGCCATGGGCCGTCCTTGCTCAACTGCGTGTTCGACGGCGAGGTCACCCGACCGTCGCGCCGTGGGGCGGGCATGTCCCAATCCTTTTCGGCCGCATTCAGGCTCCCGTAGTGTTCGACGATCCAACGGGCCCAGTCCTCGTCCCAGCGCTGGCGGTACGGCGCGCGGTCGGACCAGCCGAACATGCGCACCTGATCTCCGAAGAGCCAGCCAGCTGGCTCCCAAATCAGGTCGTAGGCCATCAAGGCCGGGTTGTCCGGCAACCGGCACGCCCGGATGAAGTCGGCCGACGCCTTCTCTTGGAAGACCTGCGGCATCATGATGCCCTGAAAGTAGTGTGGCTCGTCGGTGATGACGTGTGTCTGGACAAACAGGAAAACGTAGATGGCGTGGTTCCGGCACCGCCGCAAGAAATCGAGCAACGTGCGGCGGTTCGTCTGGTGATCGGCGCGAATGGCGACGAAGTTCAGGCCCATCGACTCCATCTGCGCCAAGTCGCGTTCGACCTCTTCCGGGTTGTAGAAGCCCGGCGTCAGCCAGTGGTAGACATAATCCTCGCACTCCAGGGCGACGGCGTACCGGGGCCAGTAATTCACACCAACCGGGTACCACCGCTTGCCATGTAGCCAAAAATCGCCATCGTGGACGGTGATATAGTCGTCTGTCGCAGGTTTCTTGTCGCATAACACACCCAACTCGTGGGCGATGACGTCGATTGTTCGGCCGCCGCACAACAACCCGGTCGTCACCCGATAGCTGGGCGCGTCGAACCGCTCAGGTGTCCACCGAAAGGCTTTCTTCGCGGTCTGGCCCGGCTCGATTGTCAGCGCCGCCCGGGCCTCGAAGACAGGGCGTTCGTCGCCCTTCGGACAAACTCGCACCCGAACCTCAACCTCCGCCGGTTGCCGCCCCTGGTTGATGACCGCCCCGCCAAGTTCAACCGGCTCGCCGGGCCAGTACGAGAACTGGTCCGATCCGGCATACGAGAGGAACAGTCCGTCGTGGATGCGCCGGGCCATGACGCCAAACAGTTCGGTTCTCGCAATCTGTTGAAGCGCCGCATGATCCCGAATCGCACAGACCGCGCAAACGGATCCGGCAAACGACGGCGCTTTGGGCATATCGCGATGCTGCCGGAGCCGCCGTACGGCGTCCTGGAAGGCCGGACCTTCGTCAAGCGCCGGACGGTACATCATCATCCAGATAGGCGTGCCGCGCTCGATCCCCTCTCGATCATATGCGCGAGCCAGTGGAATCCAACGCCATTGGTAACCCCGCTCGAATCCCTTTCCCTCGGGCCGGGCGTAGCACGAGTCGGCCGAAACCGGCACGGGCAGCTTCAAGCCCTTGGCGTCAACAATGCCCTGCGCCGGCTCGACGCCGATCGCCGCGATGTCCTTCAACGGATAGGTCTTGTAGCTGGGCGATATCGTTTCGAGAATCGGGAACGGCGATGGGTCCGATTTGACCTGGGCGCCCTTCTTGTCCATGTTCGAACGGTCGATCCACTGATCGCCGATTCTCCAGAACGGCTCGCTTAGCGGGGCGCCCAGGAACAAGAGGTTGCCCCGCGCCTGCAGATAGCCGCTAAGGGCCTTCGCTCCGTCGGCCGGATAGCATTGGGGCGAAGGAATGACGTAGAGAAAGAACCTTTCGGCCGAAAGCGTTTTCGGGTCACAGATTTGCTCAGCCGTTAGGAAGACGACGTTGAATCCTTGGCGGCGCAACGCCGCGGCAACTGCCTCAGTGGTCGCCGGATCCATCCCGGGAAGCGAACCCCTAAGCACAGCGACGTGCGCCGCAGTCGCTTCCGGCGAGGCTAATACGGTGCTTACTGCCGGCGGACAGCCCAGAGCTGCAAAAGTCAGGACGACCCATCCAAGCCAGTGAGTATTCCATTTCGATTCGCGAAGCATGGCGTCGTCTCCTGTCCTACCGTGATTAATGCACCGGCTATGCGTCATCGCATACGAAGCTCGAACCGCTTCCATTTAGTCTGACAGCGTTTGGTCAGTCTTTCAACTCACACAGCTTGCCGTCGCGTGCCTCGACGGTCACGGTGCGGCCGTCGGGCAGGCGAATGGTGTGCGCGGTTTCCTCCGGGTTGAAGAAGACCACCGCGCGGCGTCCGTCCGGCGCTTGCCAAACACTGTGGTAGAACGCCGGAACGTCCAGGTTCGCCTTCGTTTTGTTCCTCGATGTGACCTCGATCGTGCGCATGGGCACCTCGATCGACAGCGGCTTGAGCATCCGGCCGTAGAGCAGGAAAGGTAGGCCCTCTTCGCGATAGACTCGGCAGCATTTGAAGAACATTTCCCGACAGGACGGTGCACAGCGGATGCTCGGGTGATAGAGGATCACGTGCAACATGCCCGGCATGCAGCCGGCCGCAAAACCCTTGGCGATCGTCCGCTCGGGGTGGCCGCCGGTGCTGGTCGCGGGCAAGTGCGACGCCCAGCCGGCCTGGTACTCGTGGTAGAGGTACATGAACAGCGGCACGGCCTCCGTCAAGGGCGGAATGACGGGAAAGTCGGGAGTGATGACGTAGGGTCGGCTCTGGATGAGCTGAAGGTAGGGAAGGTACAACTCGCCGGGCTCCTCCATCGACAGTGCGAAGTCCGGACTCAGTCCGCTGCAGTCCTTGCGGAGCCGCTCGAACAACCCGACGAGCGACGTGTGGATCCAGTGACCATACCCTGGCGGATGGCCGTGGTTCGGCGAGAGGCAGTACGCCTGGCTCGCGCCGCCGCTGGTGACCTGATCCCAATGGATGACCGTGTAGCCTGCTTTGACGCAGCGTTGGGCGATTGCGGAGATGGTGTCGTTTGTGAATTGCGTCGCCCGGCAGAGCGTCGCGTATTTGCTGCCCTGGTAGGACTCCTTGCCCGTGCGCTCGAAGATCGTGGGCGTGGCCGGGTCTTCGCGGCAGGTAACCCAGGGCTTCACTTCGCGGTTGAATCGTTCGGTCCCGTCGTACGGTCCCCGCGGTGCCCAGGGCTTCTCGAACGTCCAACGGTAGCCCGACAGCATAACCATGCCGGTGCCGTAGCGGTCGAACAGTGCGCCCCGGGCCTTGAAGTCCTCGTCGCTTGGAAATGCCGGGAAGTACTCTTGCGAGCACCACATGCCGTGCTGCTCCCAGCCCCAGGAGATCGTGATCATGGGCAGGCCGGAACGGGCCTTGAGCTCCGGCAGGATGTTGTTGAGATTCTCCAAAGTGTACTTGTGCTTCTTCTCAGCATCCTCGCGCTCCGGCGAGAAGTAGTTTACCATCGCACCGTTGCGGAACTTGGCGGGCCAGAGGGGGTTCTTGTGCAGCGGTGTCGCGCAGAAGAGTTGCTGTTGAGCCCACTTGCGGTAGATCTCGGCCGCGTCGTGCCACGTGCCCTTGAACGCACCCACCACGACCGGCTGGTCCACCACCACGTCCGCGCCCGGCGTGACGGGCCGCAACTGGGTGACGCCCAGGCTCATGTTCAACTCGCCCTTGGCCCACAGACGTTTGACCTCGCCGGTCGGATCCAGGCTCGCAACAACCACGCCGCCGGCCGGATCGTAGAACGCCATCACCTGGCACGACAGCGGCCCGGGATACGTCGAGTTGAGCGACCTGCCCATCATTCTCTCGTAAGGGTCCACCACGATCCCGCCGTCGTGCAGCGGATAGAGCAAGCGGTCGTCCGACGACGACTCACCCAGCCGGCCCGGGCAGAACACTCGCGGGAAGTCCACCTCCGTCACGGCCCACTCGCTGCGGTTGTCCACCTGGATCCGGCATGCGAGCAGCCCATCGCGACCGTACGGCTCGTACGTGTAGCGGACCGTCATGTCGGGGAACGTCGCGGTGAAGGCGATGCGCTCGCCCTTCTGCTCGTGCGTGATGCTGGTGGCCATGTCCGCGGTCCGCTCCTGTACTTCCGGCCCGCGGCAAAGGTGGAGCCCGAAGGCCGGGTAGTCGTCCAGCGGGAGAATCAGGTCGTGTGCGGCGCGCGAGTCGCGCAGGCCGGTCAACCTGCCGTGTTCGTCGAGGTAGAACGTGCTGGTTTGTGCGGCGATCTGAATGCTGCCCGCCTTCTTGCGATGTGCCGTCAGCTTGCCGACGTCTACGGGAACGATGGACACGTCGTCGATCCACACTTCGCCCGCGGTGTCACCGAGGAAGAAATCGAGCTTGACGTTGGGGCATGGCACCGCCTTGGCGCGGAAGCAGGTGTGCTGGGTCTGCCACTGCTGAGTGAAGGGGAACTCTCTGGCCATGCCGGCACCGCCCCAGGGCTTGCCCTGTTCGATCAGTCCGACTCGCACGTTGCGTGGCGGGGAGGACTTCGAGCGGAACTCGACGCGGTAGATCTCACCCGGCCGGAGCGATGCCTGCGGGAAGCTACAGGCAAACTGCACATGGCTGCCACGGCTGCCGGCGCTGGTCACCACCACGTGGCCGGCCGGGTTGCCGTCGACCGGATCGACCTTGAACGTTGCCTTGGCGCCCTGCTCAGTGTGCAAGGACCACTGCTTCGTGCCCTCGTCGAACGCGCCGTTGGGTAGCACGTTGTCGGCAGTCGGCGCCGCGGCGGCCAACGGGGCAACGGCCGCCAAGACCAAAATGACGGCCAACAGCGTGCGGCGACCGGAATTCTGTTTCACGAAACGATGACTTGCGCGAACAAACATGGTTGTGAACTCCTCGGCAGAACGGCAGCCTGGTGGGATGGAGGATTTGTTAACGTCTTCCGCAGTCGCCTCGATGTCAGAGAATGGTCGGTCTGGTTAAGGTGGGGCCACGTTCACCTCGTGAGAGTCTCGGCGTAGGCTTGCCAGACCTCCTTGGCGAAATCGGCGTTGTTCGTGCCTTGCCCCCAAAGGAATACTCGCCGCTCGGTTGAGCCGGGACATCCGAGGTCCATCTGCCCACGGTGGGTGCCGCTGTCCCAATAGGTGAATCCTTCGGCACGCATGAGTGCAAAGCAGGCGCTTCGATACTTGGGCCCGAAGGCAGCAAACCACTGCGGTTGGCCCGTGAAACCGAAGTCCTCGTTGTCGCCCACACCGTCCATGACAACTTGCCCACCGCTTCCCTTCACGGCAATGCCATCCACCACGACGGGTTGCGTTGTGTGTCGGGCACGCACGTCATCTTTGTTGGAGCTGTGTTTCGAGGGCTCCTCCTGCCGCCACAGCGTACCCGAGGTCTTGTCCAGCACGGTCAGATGCGTGTTCGCGGTCCCGACCGTGACCATCAGTTGGGCGTTTTCGACGACCCATGCCTCGCCTTCCTGGCGGACATCCGCCCAAGCCCACGGCACAGCGGACAGCAGGAGACTGAATGACAACAGGACCCTCATCACATGTTCCTCCGCCTTGAAGCAAGTTCCGCTCGGCCTGTGCAGAGAGGAATCGCTAGTATAACGATTCTCCCCACAGAAGTGTTCCGGAAACCGCAATGACCGTGGTCACAGGCCAGTCGCAGCACGAACATCACTGGCTGAACTCGCACACCACCGAAATGCGTCCCCGCGGCGAGGCAATGCTGACCGTCTCTCCATCGATCGGACATGCGCGTCCGTCGACCGTGGCGGCAACTAGGCGCCGGCGCTGCGGATGCCGAACCACCAGACGCATCTGGCCGAGTGTTGCCCACGAGGGCGAATCGATGTCGACGATGATCTCGTGGCCTTGACTGCGAGTTTTCAGCGACATGGGGCCGTAGAGCGTCTTGGCGTTCTCAACCAGAATCGTCTCGCCCTGGGCCAGCCACCGTCGCGGGCAGCCCCGCAGCAACCACAAGACACCCGGTTCTTGCTCGTCGATCGCCATGCGTCGACACATCTCGATGATGCGCCCGTTGCCCGAGGCGTTTTGCTGGAACGGCGAGTAGTTCGGCTGTTCAAGGTTGATTCGCTCGACCATCTGGAAGCAATCGTTCGACATGCTGTAGAGGAGGTTCGTGTAGAAGATGAGCAGGGCTTTCTCGAATTCCCCCCGGGCAAGATGGTTCATGTACTTGCCCTTTTCGATCGAATTGACGTACCAGAATGGCGACTCGACGGGCAACATGGGAAAGCACAGGCCCATGAGAAACCCACCCTGCCGTTGTTGCCACTCGAAGGCGTCGTCGAACCGCGGATCCTTGGCATCCAGCAGACCGGTCTGCCACATGGCCATGCTGTAGCGATTGCCCAGGACTTTGCCGCTGAACACTTTCTTTGCGCCCCCAAGCGCGTTAGGAATCAGCACCAAGCCCGTTTCGGGGTCGGTGAACTGGGAACGTCGCACCGCCTCGAGGATGCACTGGCGATATTCGTCGGCGTCGCGTGTCATTGCGTCGCCCTCGGGCAGGCCGGCCGCCGAAAATGCCTTGGCCATGTGATGCATGCCTTCCCACGTGAAGTTGTCGCTGAAGCCGACCATATGCGCATAGTCGTTGCCGTCGGTGGCGCGCCCCGGAGGAAGCAGACCATAGCTGATGGGCCGCTCCCCATCAGTGGTTTCGGTTCGCATCTGGGCGCGAGCCTGTTGGATGAACTGCCAGGCTGCCAGGATGCTCGGCCGGTTCTGCTTGAGCCACGCGTCGTCGCGCGAGTAGAGATACTTGGCAGCCATGGCATGGAGTACCGAACCCGTCTCGCACATCCAATACAGATTGCAGTTGCCGATGTAGCAGCCTTCGATCGAGTCGACCTTGCCCGTGGGACCGTAGTCGACCGCGTGAGGGCCCACACCCACTTGCCTCTCGGTAAAGAACCGCAGCGATGGCTCGAGTTCCTCGTGGTATCCGATCGAGGCCAGCGGCACGGCCTGCTGCGCAAACTCCCACGGCCACACACCGTTCTCGTGGAAGCAGCTCTGGTCGGGTTCGTGCCAAGGGCGACCGGGAGCTTTGCGCAGGTTCTGCAACGACGAGAGAATCATCGCCTTGTAGACCAGGTTGATCCGCTCATCGGGCGTGGTCAACTTCATGCCGTGTTCCAAGAGACGCTCCCAGTGGGCTTCAGCCCGCTTGAGGGCTTGCTCGTAGTGCACTGCCGCCATGGAATCGCGTTCGGCGATTGGATGAAGCTGGGAGATGCCCGCTACGACGAAATCGAACGTCTGCGATTTACCAGGCCCCAGTTGCACCGGCAGACGCAGACAGTTGCGAAAGCTCGTCGGTTCTTTGTCTTGCTTCGCCCACCCGGGTGTCGGCTGGAAAACAGGGTAGAAGCTGGCCGCTTGGGTGTTGTCGCCGTGGTAGCACATCAGCACTCGCTCGCCGGCTACGAGGCTCGGTCCCTCATGCTTCCAATCGCGAGTTTCCTGTTGCCAGCGTCCCAGGCTGGGAAGGAACGGCCGGTAGTTCGTACGCTGTGTGCCCATCGCCTTGCCCACGATCGCCAGCAGGGCACTCCGGACCGGCTTGTCGCCGGTGTTGGCGACCTTCATACGTACGACCAAGTGTTGCATCTCAGTGCCGGTTACGACTTGCTCGTCGTCGGGAAGGATGCAGAAGGCGGTTTGCTCGACTACCAATGGGCCCTGTTTCCAGCAGCTCTCGACGATGGGAAGGTACTCCCGGCGCAGGTGGCGGCTCACCCGGTACATGTCAGGCAATGCCGCTTCCTCGCCCAATGCGAAACCGAGCACCAACGAATCGTCCTTTCGTCCGAGCGTGATCGACAGGTCGGGGTGGACCATGACGATTGCCGGATGATGGCACGCTTGGATGGGCACGCGCTGCGTCAGCGGCGTTGGAATTCCCTGCAGATCCTGCCAGCGAACCTCAATGTGCTCTTTCTCCACGCGGTCGAACGAGTAGGTCTCGCGGAGACGTTCCACCACGGCGGCTACCTGGGCCTTGGCCTTGCGAGCCGCTTCCGTGTTTCCGGTCTTCTCCAAGAAGTCGTCGGGCGTGACCGTCTGGTGGATGGCGAACTCGTCGAGAACGGCCTCGGCGCCACGGCCTGAGTTGGGCGAGTAGCCAATGTGGAACTCGGGCGCGGTGGTCGGCATCGGGCGTTTGTATTCGGTGGCCGTCTTGAACTCGCCATCGATGTAGAGCGCGCGGCATCGAAGCTGATTGTCCCAGCAGGCGAGGAGGTGATGCCAGGCGTCTTTCTCCCAGTTGATCGGAACAAAGGCAGCGTCGGCCCCCCGTTGGTTGGCGAAGTACACCCGTCCTTCCCCGCCCGTTCCGCAGAAGCCCAGATAGACAAGGTTATCCTTGCCTTTATCGGCCTGAATGAGCCAGAAGATCCGGTCGGTCGGCGCGTCGGTCTCGTCCCAAAGCCGTTTCACCCACATCTCGACCGTTCCCCGAGAACCGTTGTAGTTCCCGGCGGTCGAATAGGCCAGGCGGTCGTGCCGGGTGAAGACGGCGCCCTGCCCGGATTTGCCTGCCTCGAAGGTCAGCGGGCTCGCCTGCCGCGGGGCCTGTCCGGTCGCCGTCGTGAGTGTTCCTTCAAACTCAACGCGAAATGGAACCGGAGCGACGGCAGTGTCGCCGCAACGTCCGGATGGAACGAGACAGCAAAGCGCCAGCACGACCGCACAAGAAGCGGCGAATCGCTGTGGCACAGAATTCTCCTTCCGGAGACTAGCCCCATCTGTTGCTCGAAACTGCTTCATCTGTCGGCCTCGATTGGCTATGGAACTCCTCACCGTGCCCCGTCGATGGTTGATCTCTTCGGTATCCGTCACACCGTAGACGAGCTTCTCCCGCCCGTGGTCAACGCATCGCGGAGCGAGATTCCTGTCGGATTCGTTATCGCGATTCTCGTGCCGTCGGCTTGGCCCGAATTCGTCTGCTTGTGGTCATTCAGGACCTTCTTGATGGGAGCCAATTCGACGTCATCGATGTACAGAGTGGCCGTTACGGCCTCGGTCGTTCGCTTTTCCAGAGCGATCAGCCCACTGGTGGCGTTGTCGGGAGCGGTGAACTCACATTTCAACTCCTGCCACGTACCCACGCAAAGCAAGTTCACGGAATTTGGTGGAGGGTGGCGAGAACCTCCCCAGTTCCGAAGCATAGAGGTTCTCGGTGGGTTACCAGGATACGACGACGAATCGAGCCACGCAAGCGCCGAGTGAACCGGCCGCGAACGAGCGTGTGTCAACCCCGCTCATCGGTGCGACGCCGTCGGGCGGTCCGCCGCTCCTGGGCCATCGCAGAGTGATCCTGTTACCGACAATTCATCGCGGATACGCACAGCGGCACCCGACTGTCGCAAAGCCCAAATTACGTCTCTCAACCTCGCACTGGACACGGCGGGGCGACGTCGTATGATGGATAGATCTGGGGCACGAATCGCCCTCAGGTTCTGTCCAGCCCGATCAACCCGATGAAAGGAGCATTTTGTGAAATCCTTGATATCCGCTGTCGTGATCCTGTTTATGGCAACTGGTTGCTGGGCCGCCGATACATTCCAGCCGGAGGAGGGCTTTGTGAGTCTCTTCAACGGACAGAACTTCGACGGCTGGAAGGTGGGTCAGAACGCTGAAATCTTCAGCGTCCGTGACGGCATGATCGTGATGGACTGTCCGGCCACGAATCATCGCCCCGCTCATCTGTTCTACGTTGGGGACATAGCCGATCACGAGTTCAAGAACTTCGACCTGCGAGTAGACGTGAAGACCTTCCCCGGGGCAAACTCGGGGATCTACTTCCACACGAAGTATCAGGAATCCGGCTTTCCCGACTTCGGAATGGAATGCCAGGTCGACAACAGCCACTCGGACTGGCGGAGAACCGGCAGTCTCTACGGCATCAAGAACATCTCGTGGGGACCGGGAACGCCATCCAAAAAGAGCAATGAAGACGTGACCATTCTGCCAAAGCCTCCAGTCACGGATAACGTCTGGTACACCCAGGAGGTTATCTATCAGAACGGGCAGATCACGGTCAAGCTCGATGGCAAGACGATGTTCGAGTACCGGCTTCCCAAGGCGGACATCGAGCACAAGCTATCCGAGAAGATGACCTGGCTGCCCCGAGGCACTTTCGCGCTCCAGGGACATCCTCCGATGCCGGGCCATATCAGCAAGGTCTACTTCAAGAACATCCGGGTCAAAGTGTTGCCTGACTGAACCGGCAAGCGCGCGGTTCAGCAAACAAATTTTGGCGTCTTTGCCATTCGTCCGCCAAGTGCCAAGGCGGGATCGGGGCAAACGCTTCCATTGCAACCTGTGCGGATCTTGAAAGGTATCGCGGCCCTCCGTCCGGGACACCGTGTCGTCCAAGCAAGGTTAGCCGCCGTCGTGGGTTTCCACAATCGGCACAACAGCCTGAATCAGGGTTCCAGAATTTGGTTTGCTGTCGATGGTCAGCCGACCGCCGAGGAGTCGCACCCTTTGGCGAATACCCTCTAAGCCGAAACGGTCCTTCTTCACCGAGTCCGAGTCGAACCCAATCCCCCAGTCCCGCACTTCCAGGCGAACATCCTGCCCCTCCTGCGTCATGGTGACGGTCACCTTCTTGCTCCTGCTATGCTTGCAGGCATTTGTCAGCGCCTCCTGGGCAATGCGGTAAAGAGCGTTCTCCAGGATCGGCGGCAGTCTGCCGAACTGGACGTTGCTAGTGAATTCGATCTTTGGGCCTCCACGTTGGCGTTGTTCGTAAACCAGATGTGAAATCGCGGTCTCCAACCCGATTTCGTCGATGACGGGCGGGCGAACCTCGCTGATTAGGCGCCGTGACTCAGAGTGGGCCTGACGGACTAGTTCCACAGCGGTTTCATAGGTTATCCTCGCCTCGTCGGGTGAGGCCTCCTTGAGGGAATCGTGAGACTGAAACTGCATCCCCGCAGCGGCGAGGTATTGGGCCAGCCCATCGTGGATTTCATATGAAATGACTTGCCTTTCGTGATCGCTGGCCTGTAGCATTCTCCAGAGCGATTGTCGCTCCTGTTCCAGTGCATCCTCGGCGTGCTTGCGCTCGGTAACATCGTGGAAGAAACTGATACAACTTGCCCGCCCGTTGTAGTGAAGCGGGCCGGAAGTGACATCAGCATAGACGATGCTGCCGTCTTTCCGCAGGAATTGCAGATTGTTGACCCGTGCAACGCTTCCTCTCTTGACCAGATCAAGGTGGTTCCACACGGCAGGCATCACCTGGGCCGAGTGAAGACGCTCGGGAGACAGGTCGTACGCCTCCTCTTCGGAATAGCCAATCATCCGGCAGTAGGCTGGGTTTACCCGAACGATCTTCAGGTGCTCAGCATCGGCGATCATGATGCCATCGACTGCTTGATCGTACATTGCCTGAAGCTCACCGTGGCTTTGCCGAATCACCTCCTCGGCCTGCCTTCGCTCCGTGATATCACGGAAGATGCCCATCGAGCAGGGCCTTCCCCTGTAATTCAAGAACGTACCGATGATCTCCGCATAGAAGACGCTTCCATCCTTGCGTAGGACTGGAATGCTTCCAATAGGGGTTTGTTTGATCTCTTCCGCTGAACGAATCTTCTCCAAAACTTCTGTAAGTGCCTCTTTGGGGTGAATGTCCCGGACGGAGAGTGAACGCAACTCCGCTTCCGAATAACCGAGCATCCGGCAGATTGACGCATTCGCCCGAACGAATTGAAGTGTCTCGATGTCCGTGACAAGAAGACCGTCAACCATCGAATCATAGACGGCTTGAAGCTCGTCGTGGCTTTGCCCCAGGGCCAATTCGGCCTGCCGTCGCTCCTCAACCTCTCGTCGAAGCTGCTCGTTCGCGATCCACAGTTCGTGGGTACGTTCCTCTACCCGTTCTTCAAGCTCGTTGTGGGCTTCGAGCAGTTGCTCAGTTCTTTTGTGCAAGTCTGTCTCGGCCTGTTTCCGCTCGGCAATATCTAGAACCTGGGTGACAAAGTAATCCGGTGTTCCGTCCGCTTTACAAATCAGAATGGAGCTCACTTCCCCCCAGACGGCTCGACCACTCTTGTGAAGATACCGCTTTTCGAGACGTTGGATACGAGGGCCTGAATGTGCGGCGTCATAGATCACTTTGGAGCTAATGGCACAGTCCTGGGGATGTGTGACGGACAAGACTGTCCTGCCAATGAGTTCTTGTTCCGAATATCCGAGGAAATCGCGGAAGGCTCGGTTTACTTGGATGAACTCACCGTCTAGTGACACGACCACAGTGCCGACCGAGGAATCTTGGAACAGGCTGCGAAATCTCCTTTCGCTCTCCTGCACCATTTTCTCGGCCAGCTTGCGGTTGGTGATGTCCCTCGCAATCAACACAGCGGCAACGATTTCGCCGTCCACAATCACTGGGCCAATGTCAGTCACATATTCGGACACACCGCCATCCGGCCCAGCTCCAACGCATTCGTAGGATGCCCGTTCACGGGTCAGAAAGACGTGCTCAAGGCACTCCCGTGCGATGGCGTGATATTGAGGCGCGAAGAAGTCATAGATCGGCCTGCCGAGAACGGTAGGCCGGTCGAAGCCGGGCTGAAAGCGATTGAGAAACTGAATATCACCCGACCGGTCAATAATGGCGACGAAGAGTGGGGCGTTTTCGGCCACGGAACGCCACTTGGCCTCGCTACGGCGCAGGTCTTCTTCCCTTCGGCTGCGTTCGAGTTCGGCCTCTTCCATCGCCGCAACCCGTTGGCGCAACCCCTCGTTCTCCACAACGAGTTGTTCCCTGGTTCTATCCTGATTCCCCATGACGCACCTGCTCTTTTGCGTCTGCGTCCCGCAACCTGCACTGAAGGGATTGTACAACAAGCTCCAAGATTTCAGAAAGCCATCCATGCCACAATGCCTGCCCCTGGTGGGGGCGACCTATGTCGAGGCACTGAGGAAAGCACGAGAAGTGGCAGGTACGAAGCAAGGCAGCGAGCGCCACTCTGACGAAGATTTCGCCTAGTGCATGCCGCACTTGACTGTGGCGTTCGTGGCGGCGTGTATCTGCAGTGTCGGAAGCGAAAGATACGCTACAGTTACGCCGAATGCGCTCCAGCAAGTCAGGGTATCTGGCAGAACAGTAGGGGCAGCCACTTCCAGTAGTGGGCTGGTTCGAAGCATTGCGTCTGATTGCGGTACGACAGAAACCGTACGGCTGACTGACATTCCCTGGAGGTCGGCCTGGGGCAAGACCTGCGACTACTTCAACGCTGCCGTCAATCGGCCCAACTGAGCCACCGAGGCTGGAGACATCATGCCTTCCTGGTAAATGCCGACATTGAGTGTGACGGCCCCGGCGACGGCCTTGCAGCTTTTCACGAATCGAAAGAGATCCGCATCCGAGTACTTCGGTGGCGGCATCGCTCCTGGTCCGTTGTACATCCACTGGCAGTCGATAGGCACCAGGGCGTGCCACTGACAGGACGTGCCTTCTGCGAACTGCGACTTGGGAAGGTAGGGCGGAGCGTTGGGTTGCCGCCCGAGCCGAATCCTCCCATCGATCAGCAAATCCACTTCGCCCGAGAGGTAATCCTGAAGCGGCGTCACCGGCTTGGTGTTGCCGACACAGAAGGAGCCGTCGTTGAACGCGACGGCGGCATTGGGATTCCCGGCCCGAGCCGCGTCGAACCAGAGCGGCCACTTGTAGGTGCTGTTCGGAAAGACATCCCAGGTATAGCAACCATCAAACCACCAGCCGTCCAGGTACTTCCCGTAGCGAACAGCATACTCACGGACGAAAGACGTGTATCGGTGTTGAAACTCGGATTGGTCTTTCGGGTTCCACGCGAAGGGCCTGTGGAGAACCTTGGGAGCGTTCACCTCGCTGGGCAGATAGGCGATGAACCGCTTGCCCAGTGCGTGAACGCGTTGGGCAATCTCAAAGACCAGATCTCGTTTTGAGCAATGTCCGGGGCCGGCCAGCCGGTCCAACACCGTGTTGGGGCTGGCGTAGTACGAGGTGTTCTGGCCGATGGTGAAGATGAGCCAATCCGCTCCCGTCGCACGGAAATCGCTGAGAAAGCGCTCCAGGCCAAACCCATCCACCGCTCGGTTGAGGTCGTGAACGTACTCCCCCTTTTCCCTTGCAGGGCCGGGGGCAAGCCAATGGACCATGACGCCGAAGGAGCCTCGTGGCATCCAGGCGGCCCGATGCTCGGTGTCCTCTGCTCCCAGGCATGTGCGTAACGCCCCTGTGAGAATCAGGCCGGCGGGCGCGCCTGCCACTGTTTGTAGAAAAGCCCGGCGAGAAGGGCCGCGATTCGCGTATTTCATCATGGAAAGTGCTCCGACTAGTGCTCAGTCACGTTTTTAGTTCAGGGTAAAGCTGTTTGAGCTTGGTACGTGCCTTTCGGGTGGTGAATTGCCAATGGACGGTGGCTTCGGCTGCGTTGCGATCGTTTTCCCATTTTGTGGTGCGAGCGGCGAGCGTGGTCACGTTGGCAATCCGACCGCTCAGGCATTGTCGGGTGAGAATGCTCGGTTCGATTTCGGCCATATTGAGGCGACTGCCGTGCTTGGGCGTGTAATGGACCTCCAATCGTTTCGCAATCCGGCGCGCCTCGTCAGGCGAAAACGCCTCGTAGAGAGAGCCGATCGAATGCGTGTTCAGATTGTCCATCACCAGCACGAGCTTCCGTGCGTCAGGATACCATTCATCGACCAATTCCCGGACGCGGTCAGCCCAATCGACACGCTTTCTCGAATCGGTTACCTTCACTCGACGCCATGCTGCGAGCGGTTCGAACATCATGAACACGTTCGCAACGCCACAACGTCGGTACTCGTAGTCGAAACGCCGTGGGTGACTCACCCGCATGGGGATCGGTTCTCGTGTTTCTTCGACCAACTGCTTCGAATCCATCCAGTACGAATCGCCTGCGAACGTTCTCAACCGTCGTCACATGGCAGCCGAACGCCTCGGCGATTTCCTCGTCATTCCACGCCGGTCCGTTCGCATCGGCTTTCAGCAAGATACTGGCATGCCTGATCTTGTATGCTGCCGCCTTGCCCACACGAACCAGCAAGCCAAGAGCACGTTGCTCCTCTGCCGTTAGCTCCACAATATACTTCTTCATCGGAGGCCTCTTTGCCGTTGCCAGGACACCTCCATATACCCGATTTCCACAAAACAGGATACCCTGAAGTTCTGCCGTGACTTGTTGATGCCTGTATTGAAAACGGAACAAGGGGTCCGACCCAATCCTGATCTTTCGGCCTCCCGATGGTCGGCCTCGTTCCATTTCCAATGCAGGACCCAATAACACTAGGTAATGAATCCAGAAGACAACCTGGAGTACCGACATGTGACCAACAACGACGTGGGCACCTCGCCCGTCTATCCTTGAAGCACGCTGCGAATTCTCCCATCCGCTGATGCTGTCGACGGACCACGGATTGTTGGGGGCTCATTGGGCTTCCTTCGTCCAAGTCGCGATCCGTTTCTTGATCGAGTCGAAGTCGTAATTCGCCGGCGCCGGCTCGTCTTGATTCTCCGTGAGTTCTTCGAGCGTCGGCGTGGACGACTCGATGCCGTCGGCCGGTATTTCGACGTGCGCCGTCCATGCAATGCCGTTGAGCAACACTTTGCGATACAGAGGATGGGCCAAGTACCAATGATAGTGCAGGCCGGTGAAGCCGAACCCTCGCGCACCGTCTGGCCGTTCCGACGCCCACGCGACGTGTTCGATCGCTCCTTTCTGCGAACGAACGGTCGGATTGCCGCTGTGCGGTCCGTCCTCACCTTCACGCGTGCTGTCGGGTGGAATCGCGCTGAGGATCGGCGTGACGCCCTCCATGTTCGGGCGAAAACGCATGTGATAGTACCACTCGTCGTGAAAGCTGAACGGCCGTACGCCTCGCGTAATCGGATGCGCCGGTAACGACTTGAACTCCGCGGTCCACCACTTGACCACCGACCAGTTCGGCTCGTCGTAGCCGCCGGCCCACTGGAGAACCTTGTCGGCCACGGGGCCGCGGTCGATGATCGTGGCGAAATGCAACACGATCAAGCCCGTGCCGCGCTTCATCAACTCATCCACCTTGTCCAGATGTCCGGCAAACAGCTTCTCGGCACCGTCGCAATTGATGGCGATGGACGCCGCGCCGTCGAGCACCGATTCGTCCTTGGGCCAGCCATCGCGGCATACCACCGTCCGGATCCCTAAACCCGCGGCTTCCAGACGCTTGGCAAGGACCGAGTAGCTGGCGTAATGTTCGTGGGCCATGTAATTGTGGCTCTGAGGGCCACCGATCATGACAATCTTGATCTCGCGCTGTTCCGCGGCGCCTTGAGCGGTCAAAACGGCCTGGATCGCTCCGATACAGCAGAGCACCAGCGCCCGGCACAATAGTCCTCGTTTCACAACACGCTCCTCGTTCTTGGTGGCGGGATCGGTCAACGATCCATTGCGGGTCCCCCGGTCTGCTTCAGCAGCTTGCCCGTCTCTCGATCCCAAATGCGCGTGCGATGGGGCACTTGGTGTTTGCTCGCGTGGCAGGATGAACAGTACTTGTTGTCTTCCTTGGACGTCTCCGGGTGATCCAGCCGATCAAAGAACGGTTGATGCGTCTCGGCCTTGCTGCCCTGCAGGAGGTCCTCTCTGAGATGGCACGTCATGCAACGCCTGTTGATGCGGAACGAAGCCCACATGATGTCAGGCGGTGTCACGTTGTTTTCATCCTCGCTGTGCTTCATCGATATTCCGTGACACGTTTCGCACCCCACGCCGACCTCCTGATGAATCATCACCAGGTTCTCTTCCTCGAAGTTGGCGTGACACACGTTGCAGTACGAATTGTCGGCCCAATCGGGCTCCTTGTCTTTCGGCACGACATAGCGTTTGACGGTCCATTTCGGGTCCTTCACCGGATTCGGCTTGTCGCCGACCACCGCGTCCTTGTCCGCCACACGCGAACCGTTCGTTGTGGCAACCCCACGATTCTCGGGCCCGTTCGGCTTGTCCGCCGCCCTTCCCAAGGGGAGCATTTGCGCAATGCCGTAAGTCAGCATTGCAGCAATGAGTGCAGCAACGATGCGTTTCATTGGAATACGTGACATCGTTCACACATACTCCCAATCTCTAAGGAACTGATAGTGGGGTTCGAGATTCGCCCACATGCTCTCGGTGGCTATATCCAGTTCCGCTTGAGCGGAGGTGTGCAAGCGTCCGGCGGGCGCTTCGTCGTCAATCTGTGCCAGATCCTGCTCTCGGCGTTCGCGAATCGCCAAGGCCACATTCTCCACTTGCTGTACGCTTGCCAGACCCGGAATCGGCGCCGTGATGGCGGGGTTGGTCAAGATGTGGCGGATTGTCTGGCGCGCGATCCTGTTGTCTTCTTCCACGTGCGGATCGTCGGGCGAACCGCTGCCTTTGAAAATGGCGTTGCTGGCAAACGGCTTGATGCCTAGTGCACCGACATCCAGTTTCACCAACGCGTCGAGGAAGCTGTCTTTCGGTGACCGCTTGGACTTGGCCGTATATGGAAAGCAGCACATTTGCATCACGTCCGGGTAGGTCTCGATCAACATCTTCGCCCACGCCCGATCGTGAGTGGAAAAGCCGGTGAAGCGGCAAAGCCCCTTCTTTCTCGCCATTTCCAGCGCCTTGACCATCTCGTCCACTTCCTGCTGCGTGTGCAGACCGCCGCGCTCAAAGGCCATCAGCCGCCAACAATCGGCGTACTTCAAGCCGGTGGCCTTTAACGCCTTTTCGAACAGGTCGACCAGGATCTCCGATTTTCGATGGTCTTCGTGACGCAATTCCTGTGCGCCCGTAGACCAGTGGATGTACATCGTCTCGCGCCGTCCCTTCAACGCTTCGCCGTACGCGACTGGCTCCATCGCACCGGCGAAGTCGATCGAGTTGATTCCGTGCTCGATGCAAGCGCTGATCACGTCGGCCCGGTTCTTGCGAAAGGCCGTCATGTCACGATCGTCGACATTGCCCATCTGCTCGCATCCGGCGAAGGCAGCCTTCGTGCGGATGATCTTGTCGACGCGCTTCCAATGTCCTCCCATCGACACGGCCGAGACCCACAGCCCCGTCTTGCCCAGGCGGCGGTATTCCATGTTGGGGTTGTAGCTGCGGGTGTTCTTGACTTCCGCAGGCACTTCTTTGGCACAGGCAGGAACGATCCCCCAAACACCCGAGACAAGCGAGGCACCGGCCGCTGCACCAACGGCCCCGGCTGCTGTCGCACGGATAAACTCGCGACGCGAAAGCTCTTGAGTACTCATGATTACTCCGGAAAGAGAGTCAGTGGTTCCAAGTGTGGCTGAATCGTTGTGGTAAACGCACGTGGAGCTTACCCCGTTTTGTGATCCAGAGTTTGAGAGAGAATCTATTGATGCCTGTATTGAAAACGGAACAAGGGGTCCAACCCAATCCTGATCTTTCGGCCTCCCGATGGTCGGCCTCGTTCCAATTCCAATGCAGGACCCAATAGTTCATGGGTTTCGCTGGCTTGCTGTAGCGCAGCAGGTTGCCGAGGCGTAGCAGCCCGTTGAAAAGCTCACAGTTCGGTCGCAGATCGAGTTAGTAACACGGCGTTCGACCATCTGGCGGTGAATCGGGTGGGGACACCACGCCAGCGCGCCCGAGGCCGCAAAGCGTTTTCGGAGGTCAATCAAGGCAAGATGCACAGCGCACAAAAGACCGCAAAGCCCTTGAAGGCACCGCGGCTTGCCCATGCCGAACAGCTTGCGCACCAACAGGCCCAGGTTCCGCGCCGCCACCTGGATCAGGTACCGTTTGCTTACGTTCACCAGGCCTCGCAGCCAGGTTCGCCTCGCTCCGCCGGTGTCGCACACGTGCGCGAAGCTCCGTTCCACACGCTCACTCCGCAGTCGGCCCAAACGTCGGCCTCGCTTGCCTCGGGTGCGCTTTCGATTCGCATAGGCCGCCCGGCGATACTCGGCCGGCTGGGCCGTCCAGCAGCGATGGCTCTTGAATTTCGGCTCCGGAATGTATGCGCGAATGTGATGATCCCGCCCCAGCGCCACCAAGTTCTCGGTCGAGTAGTAGCCTTTGTCGGTAACCGCGTTGTGGATGTCTCTCTTCCCGTCGGCTTCGTCCAGATGATCTTGAGCCTCAAGCACGCTGGGAATCAACGTCTGCGAATCTCCCTGATCGGCCGTGTAGACCGTCGCAGCCAACACGAATTCGCTCTCCAGATCCACCACGTGTTCGGCTTTGTAGGCCAAGTGCGTGCGACCGTCCTTCATCTTGGCGATGCGGCTATCGGGATCTGCGGGCGATTGCCACTGGTCGTTGGAGACCTTCTTGTCTCCTTTCTTGTTGCGATCTTTGTCGAAACGCCGCAAGTCCTCGTCGGTCGGGTTCTCGATGCCCGCTTCCTCGGCCAATCGCCGCAAGTATTGCTTCCAGTCCTCGCCGGTGTCTCTGCGGACGATCGACTTCATCGCCGCGTTGGCTTCCAGCGTCGTGGAGTCCACCGCCACGGACTTGCCCCGCAGGAGGTTCTTCCGCGAGGCGATCTCCAGGATATACACAAATACCTGCTCGTGGACCGACTCGGGCAGTCGTTGCCGAATGCGCGTGAGGCTGGAATGGTCCGGCACGGCTTCCGTGGGCTCCAAGCCCAGGAACTCCCGCAGCGAAAGGCTGTCAGAACAGCGCCAGGCGATGCCTCGCTGCGAGTCGATCCCTTCAAAATATCCGACGAACAGCATGCGGAAGTAGCGGCCCGGCGGGATCGACCGGCGACCGCCTTCGGCGTAGTAGGGTTCGCAGAGATCCTCGACGAACTCGTCGAAGTCCGCCTTGCGGAGAAGTTGTTGCAACCGCTGATAGAACGGATGGCCCGCCGATCGCGGCACGTCCCGCCAGGCGACCCAGAATTCCTCCTGCCGCTGTTCCGGCCCACGACCCAAAGCCATGTTCGATTCCCTTTTGCGCGACCCAAGGTGTTCCACACCCCCAGAACCGCCGCATGATACCGATTAACCCGAGATTTTCAACAGGCTGGTAGCCGAGGTAACCTGCGGAGCGGAAGCAAGCCAGCCGACGGCGAATGCCGCCGGGGTTAGGTAGTTTAACGAACTGTGCGGCCTGCGGTGATTATAATCGAGTCGCCAATGATCTACCACCTAACGGGCATCTTCCCAGGCCGGTGAACAGTTCACGGTTGAGAAGCTCATCGCGAAAACGGCTGTTGAAGCTCTCTACGTAGCCATTCTCCCACGGGCTTGTTTTGGCAACAAGCGACGTCCCTACGCCTGCACGGTGCAGCCACCGTGTCACCGCCCTCGCCACAAGCTCAGGTCCATTGTCACTTCTGAGATGTTTGGGGACGCCACGTACGGCAAACAGATAACCCAACACATCGACCACTTGCCGGGCAGCGCAGGACCAGGCGACCTCAATGGCCAGGCTCTCGCGGGTGAAGTCATCGAGGACGACCAGCATCCGCAGCTTGCGATTCTTCTCGGTACGATCCTCGATGAAGTCGTAGTTCGACATGTGATTCGGACACAGAGCGCGCTTGTGGACACAGCTGTTTTCACTACCGCCAACGGTAGTAGGTCTGCTCAGCGGTAGCGAGCGATTTGCAGATGTCGGGGACTTTCCACCCTTTACCAAGGGCAACGTCCGACTGACGAAGCTTCTTGATAATCTGTGGCGTTGTATGACGAGTCTTCTTCATCGCAGGACAGTCCTTCCGGGCTACGCCGAGATGTGATTCACTCAGAAGGCTGGATCGGTTGAACGGGGGAAGACCAAACTCCGCATTACCCCATCGTTGCCAGCAATAGGCCACCAATTCAGGCCTCAAGAAATGGAAAGGGCTCACGCCGGATCGACGTAAGCCCTTGTGCTGTAATGCGGGAAACAGGACTTGAACCTGCACGACCTTTAACGGTCACTAGGCCCTCAACCTGATTTTGGGCTGTTTCCCCGCTATTGAGCGGGCATTGCTCTCGTGTTGGAAGTCTTTGCCAAAGCGTGACTTCTGCAAATGGGTGTTGCTCTCGTGTTGCTCAGACGTTGCCCGAATATTGCCAATATTGGACTATTTTTGGACTATTTTTCGGGGTGTTTTCGGGCTGTTTTTCCCACTAGGTCAAGTGCCTAGGGTGCGCCAAGAAACTAGGCGACCGGAGGCAAGAAAATGTGGCGAAAGCCGTTCCCAGAATGTGTAATGGCGGCGCGACTGGACTACTTTTTTGGACTACTTTTCCTATGGAATGGGGCCTGAACGGGTATTTCACAACGAAAGGAGGCGCCCAAGATTGATCTTCATTCATTTCATCAGTCCCAGGCAGCCCACCAGACGCAGCGAGCATCAGCGCGTTGATCGCGTTGTCCACCAAATCTCCTCGGTCACAACCGGAACCGGAGGATCGTCGTTGGGTAATTTGTGATACCGACCACATCGGGGACACCAAACTTCGCGGCTGGCGTGGGTAGTCGCGTATCTAACGATTCGCCCGATGCTCACTTCGTACCTGGGGTTTTGTCGGAGGACGCTGCTAATGTTATACCGGCCAATTCGCAGTTCAGTCTTGTCCTCATCCAAGACGGTCAGAAAGTAGGTTTCGTTATCGTTGAAGTATATCGTCTTGCGTTGTGTCGGGCCGATGTACTCCGGCTCCCGCCAAGACCTAATGGTATATTGCCACGCCCAGACCCACACCGGACGGTTTAACTCATTTCGCACAGGTAACCCTACCTCGGCATAGGTCGTGCCGCTGGAGAGCACAAGCAAGCAGAGAGTCAAGAGTGTTATTCTAGTTGAATTCATTGTTCTTTCCGAATGAACTGAAGATCGCCTCGAAGGGCCTCTGCGGATCGCCCGTAGGCATTACGGTCATGGCTGGCCGGTCAGAGTAAAAGATATTGGTCGTTTTAAGATGGTAGTGCTTGCCGTCGTCCAATCGCTTTACAAAAAACGTAAACCAACCTTTGCTGGTTTCGTGAAATTCGCTGAAGAACATCGGCTTGTTGTCCGCTGAAAGATCCAACACTTGCCACGCAGCGTCTTGCGGCGCCATCGGATCATCTTTTGGAGGAAAATGGTAGTAGTAGCAATTAAACATCAGGAGTTTTAAAGAAGCACCTGTGGCATTCTTGTAGCCAAAACAGACCTGTTGCGGGCGGATCTCGGGCGATTTGTTTACGGTTTCGGCAGTCGGTAAATCGGGAATCTCGTCAATCGAAGGAAACTCATCCGGTCCTAGCGGCGTTGGCTTAGAACTGCCCGCAGTGTCGGTCGCAGCGCTTGCTCCAGCCTTTTCCATATATGGAAAAACTACGCCAACGATGAATGCCCAAGCTAGGACCGCCGCCACAGCCATAACCAACAAGACGGAGAACCAACTCAGCACTTGATTCTGAAGCTTTTCGCTACCCAGTGGCTTCACCGCAACCCTAATCACGACAACTGCAAGCAGACCTCCCACAGCACCAGGGACCAACCCCTCCCAACTTCCCATTAACTTCACGCACATCGCAACTCCAGCAACAATCCCCAGCCCAGCTAGGACCAGGGGCCGGCCAGGATATTCCTGGGTCAGCAAGCCGACAAGTTTTTTCACCCAGCCCATCTTGGCTATCAGCCGTTCGATCCACTGCCACATAACTACTCTCCTCGCGGGATGATCGCAATTTATCACCACAGATGGAACTTTGTCTATCGGCTTTTGTGGCCACCGCGCCGAAAGGCTCGGTGTTTGTCGGCTTTATCCACCCGCGAGATAGCAATTACCACTGAATGTTGACAAGTATTGACTAGATTACCTTGCAGTTAGTGCAGTTGATCATTCGCAAGCCGTCGCAAACGGTTTGCACCTAGGACTTGGCCTCGTCGTCGGCTTAGCGGGCACCGGAGACCAGCTCCTTGGGAGGATTACCCCGATAGCGGCCCACCCACTTCTGCGGCCCACTGCCTTCGAAAAGCATGAAGGTAGACTTTTCACCCGTAGTCGCGCCCGACCTCCGCCAGCACGGTCTGAGCCTCCATTGCTTGATCCAACCGCCGATTCAAGCTGCCGTCCCGGCCGCATCCTAGCAAGGAGACCAGATACACAGGCATCTTCCAACCACAGAAATGGAGATGCCCATGCCGAAACCAGTTCTTCCCATTCTCCTGCTCTTGGTTCTCACCGGTTGCGGCCCTCGCTGGGACGTCGCCAGAGAACAGGTTCTGTCCAAAATCGACACCCTGTTGGGGGAGGTCGATGTCAAATGCCGTGAGGCGGACTCGGCAGTCGCTCAAATTGCGGCCGGAGTGGATCAGATTTCCCGAGCCAGGATCGACGTGCAAGTTCGCCATGTCCGGCTCTCAGAGGATCTCACCGCCGTCGAGGAAAGGATCGAGCGGACACAGGAGGAGGCTCCCCGGCGAAGCCTCCAGTCCGAGGCGGAGTCGTTGAAGACAACCAGGGACCGCTTGGGGCGAGTTCTCGGGCTTTTGGAGAACCGCGAACGGCAGGCTAGGGATCGCCTCCATGCCCTCCGGCTTCTACTGGCAGGGATTGACTCGAAGCAGGTAGCCCTCAAATCACTCCGCCGAGTCCTGGGAGTCTGCGAGGCAGGTTCCCTCGACTTCCGGTCGGTCGAAGCCGAAGTCCGTGAACTCGAATCGGCCATCGACACCGAATTGGAGTTCAACGAGATCCGGTTGAGCGACTTGACCGTTGATTGGGACTGATCCGAGAGGCGTCGGAGATGATCTCCGGCGCCAGTTTGCTTTCCAGGAGGTGGAAACATGAGCCTTTCCGACTTGCTTCCTGCGTTGCCCTGGCATTATTCCTGGATTCCCGCGATCCTGGCGACGATCTGCTGGGGATTCTTATGCCTCGCCGGGATTGCCCTCATTTTCGCCCCCGCGAAGGACAAGTTCTGCGTTCTGGGACCGAGCCTCCTATACGCCACGATCCTCCGGCTCGTCTTGCTGTTCTGGAGCCCTGTGACAACCGCCCCTGCCGACCTGCCCAGTGATCCTGTGGAGGAATGGCGACATCGAAGCTGGGAGACGGAGCAGGTGTTGGCGAGGCTTAGGTGGGATCGCCGGATCTTGGAGGAGCGACTCGCCCAGGCGGACGAAAAGCAAAGGCCAGTTTTCGCCTCGGCAATCCATGAGATTGATATTCAGATCGCTGGGGTGACACGGGAGAAAGACCGGCTCGGAGCGATTGTCGTTGAAATGGAACGTCGGGAAAGGACGCAAAAACGGCGGGAGATGGTTTCGGGGGTGGTCTCTTCGGAGAGGCGCGAGGAGGCAATTCGGAAGGAGGTGGAGGTGGAGGGGATTCGATAGAATCGCAGGCTTAAACCGGTCATATTCCGAATCGCACCTCGGTTCCCACAGCTTCAGAGAGTCAGGAAGTATGCATCCCTGGGCGCGCAACCAAGACCATTCGCAGGCTCGGCCAACACCAGAGTTTCGCCCGCTCCCTTGGTGGGCGGGGGGGGTGATTGACAACTCAAAACCTTTTTTCCACGATGACGATTTCTGGCCAACTGCCGCGGGGTCCTGGTGGGCATGATGTGAGTAAGGACCTCGGGAAGAACCACGAACAATGTGATCTCGCGACGAGGGGGCCGGTTGTGCCTACCTATACTGCACCAGGCAAACTCTTCCGCTTTCCCGCGTTGTATGGTGATGCGCCGCTCGTCATCTGTCCCGTGGATGACTTCCTGATTTTCGGGCCTACGAATGGCCTGGAAAGCATGACAGTCAAGCTCGCAAGTATTGCGTCCGCCGGACCCGCGGCGATCCTAACATACTATGGGACAGTTTTGAGGAATGTCGACACGTTCAAGAATCAGAAGTTTATTCTGAATCTGAGCGCGAGCGTCAGTGGCAAGACACATACGAACAAAGTGTTGTGCCACAGCATGGATCTAGCACTGCGAATGAACGCCACCGCTGTCGCCTTCCATATCAACATACTCTCAGCCCACCTTCCCTCCATGATCGAAATGGCTGGCTCAATAATCTCCAGCGCTCACGCCTACGACATGCCAGTGTGCGGAATAATTTACCCCCGCGGGGAAGCGAATGGCGATGACGACAACATGCTCCACCTGAAGGAGACGGATAACATCGCCTACGCTGACCTAATTGCTCGTTGCGTATCACTGGGAGTGGATTTGGGGGTTGATTTGATCAAGACGCAGTATTCAGACAACCAGAACTCATTCCGCAGGGCCGTGGAAGCGGCGGGTAATGTGCCACTCGTCGTTGCGGGCGGACCAGTCGTCCCTGAGCAGATTGCTCTGCGCCGCGCCAGCGACGCCGTCCGTGCAGGTGCCCGCGGCGTTAGCTTCGGGCGCAATATCTTTGGGCGGGAGAATCCTACCGAATTCATACGCATGCTGAAACGGACATTAGGAGCGCCCGCCGAATGAGCAAGGAAATTACGCGTGAAATCGTACTTGAGTGGCTTGTTGACCTTCGCAAGCATTGGCGATCCAAGGACGTCGACAAAGCGCTCTCTCTGTTCGCACATTGTACGGAGTATCAGGAGTCGCCGTTTCGAGAGGTGGCATCGTCTACCGACGATATCCGTACATTCTGGTCGGAGATACTCGCTCAGCGCGATATTGAGGTTACGTATGACCTTATCAGCGTCTGCGACAGAATCGCGGCGGTATCGTACGAGGCAAGCTACACCGATAACGATGGCTGCCATCAAAGCTCAGGGATATATATTCTCAAGTTTGATCACAACGCAAATTGCGTCAGCTTTCGGCAATGGTTTATGGTACGGAGCGGCGAGCCTGGAGCGTCAAAGCGAACAACCTGAAGCTGACCGGAGAATGCAATGACCAAAGCAACGCTGCAGATTACCTCAGCTCACGACGTGAGCCCCGAAGATGTCCAAGCTGCCCTTGAAGGGCTGCTTTCTTCCCAAGTTCTGTGCAGTCTCGCCACAGTCAACGCCGATTCTTCACCTCACATTAACACATGCTACTTTGCCGAACGCAGCACATGTCGCATCTTTGTGTTGACGCCGCCAAGCACGAGGCATTCAGCGAACCTGCTTAGTGGCGGTCGGTTTGCCTTTAATCTGTTTCGGAACGATCAAGTCTTTGGCGATAAGATCGTGGGAGCACAATTGTTCGGGACGGCGCGACAGCTCAGTATTCTTGCGAGTCTCGACGCGTTCACGACCTACACCAGGAAGTTCAGGATTTTCTCTGAGTGGTTTCCCGAACTTTCCATGGTAGGGGCGAAACTGGAGAGTCGTTTCTTTGAACTGTCTGTGTCCTGTGGAAAGCTAATAGACGAGAGTAGATTTGGCAACGAGGTGTATGTGGAGTTTTTGATCGCCCATGAGTAGCGCAGACTTCTCAGTTAACTGGTCCGGGTACAGGACCTGGACGCTGGTCCTGCCGCCCAATCGGCCTGGAGAGGATTTGCTCGCAACGATCTATGCCCTTGTCTGCGGAGCGGGCGAGGACAAGGCGGTGTGCATCCTCGGATCTACCCCGGAGTTTAGGACCGTGTGCAGTCGACTTCCGTGCGAAGTGGACGTAATCGATAAATCCGCCCTCTTCTTTGACTTTGCGTCGTCGCTGTGCGTCAAGAGTCGTAGAGAACGGTTCATTAATAATGATTGGACGCGGGCGTTGTCGTGCTCAGGCCGCAAATATGATTTCATTCTATCCCATTTGACACACGGCAACATACCCTATAGCGAGCGAAGGCAGTTTTTTCAGGCGGTCTCCGGAGCACTATCGCCATCTGGGCGGTTCGTGGACTACGTCTTTCAGCCTCGGCGCCCCGGATACACCCCGGGCGCCATCGTACAGCTTTTCCGAGACCGTCCATTGAATCTCCGATGTGTCAATGACTTCAATTCCGTCGCCGTGTTTCAGAACCATTTGATTGGCGAGCTTTGCTGTGTCGATACGACGCTCATATATGCCGACCTAGAGACGCAGATTGCGGACCGACAAACCAGACTCATCATCCAGCACACGAAGGAGCTTACGCCGCCTGGTAACCGCTGGGACTATTCCTTCGATGTCACACCCGATTCCCTCGGATACAGCGAGTGCTTTCAACGACTATGTAGGATCGACGAGCCTGCGGCGTCGCCGTTCTACCAGTGCGCGTATCTCGTAATATCGGAGAAGGCCAATGGATAGCGACGTTAAGATCGCGCGAGCTGCGTGGAAGGCTGCGGGCCTTACGTTCATCAACTCGTTGCTTGCAGTGGCGATCCCTGTAATCCTTAACTGGGCAAATCCACAGCTTCTGACGTTGTCGGACGACATAGTCGTCGGCTTCCTGGTCGGCATTGCGCTCACGATGTCGGAACTTCTATTCTTCGCTTACCTTCTCAACGGCCGGGCAGTGGAACAGGTGCGGCTGTGGCAAAGCAAGTCTGCGGTAGACAGTCAGCTTTCCGACATAAGGTCCTTGTTACATGAGCTTATTGATAACTCGTCGGTCGCTGATGACTTCTTCCTAGAACACTACCGCTACGAAATCGAACTCCTCCGTACGTGGCTTCAGTGTACAGTGACTAGAAAGGAGATCTCGATTGAAAGGCACCACATTGAGGCGACGGACGCACTACTGGCGCTCTACGACAAGAAGCAGCATGATACCTTTCGGGCCACGCACCTGCTATGGGAGACGGGGGAAGTGTTTGATGTTACATACCAGTTCTACTTTGACGCTTGGCTACGCAGACTCCGGGACGAGAAGGTCAGAACACTAAAGCGCATGTTCGTGTATAACTCCGAAGAGGACTTCGGGTTACCGCTGGCACGGAAGCTGCTCGCGTTTCACAGCAATCCGCCCCAGGGGCTGTTTGGAAAGGTCATTTCGCGCAAGGAGTTCAATCGTTTTAAGAAGGACTTCCATCTCACAGATGGCGTTGAAGACTTTGGGATCTTCTCTACTGAATACCTGTATCTTGGAAGCGCGAGGAACACGGAGCAGATCAGCGGCACGTTTTCCAAGGACGAGGCTAGGATTAGGACGTATACCGGCATGTTCGACGCGCTATGGGATTCACCGGCCGCGCACCCCGTAACAGATTACATCAACGCTAAGATAACAGAGGCACAGTTGTTCGATCCGGGGTTTATGCTTCCGGCGGACACCAATCAGCCATCTCCGCAGGGCCTGAGTGTGGCCAGCCCAGCAAAGCAGGGCAGGTAAGTGAGGAAGGTCCCGTTGGGGTAGGGCTGTGTTGTCGCGTCACACTTGCATTTCCAGGGCACCTATGTCACACCTTCACGACCCTTGATACGCTCTGACTCCCGACTAAGAGGGCATTCCTTGGAGTCAGAGCGTATGCTGTTTTTGGGGGGCACGCCGGAACGGCTTAAGCTTCAGGTCAGACGGCCCTAGGCCGTGCGTTTACGACGTACTATTGGTACTTGCACAAGGAATGGGCTTGGATTCAGGCGGGTATGCTCTGGTCACCGCCTCCTGTCAGTCGGCTTGGCTCATTTCCAATGCGGGACTCAATAAGAGATCACTCTGAGGAGGTCGGCGATGGAAGTGGTGAGTAAGCATGAAAAGAGCGTCCTGGTCACCGGTGCAACGGGGTCAGTCGGTGAGTCGGTCGTTAGGCATTTTCGGCGCCGTTATCCTGAGTGTCGTTTGTTCGGAACCTACAAGTCGGATCTGGAGAGAGCCCAGGCGGTCGGGAAGGAGTGCTCAGCGGTAATGCTGCCGTTAAATGGAAGCGACGCCTCGCAACTTGACGCTCTTCCGAGCGATGTATCTATATTGGTCAATTGCGCGGGCGTGAATCTGGCGTCCACCGGCGTCATCGAGACGGACCGAGATGTCTTCGAGCGCACATACGATGTTAATTTGAGGCTGCCTGTGGCGTTAGTTCAAAAATACCTGCCGTTTATGGTCGGACAGCGGTGGGGACGGATTGTAAATGTGAACTCCATATGGGGCATTAGGGGTTCAGTGAATAATCTGTCGTACAACATTAGTAAGCATGGGCTTACGGGCCTCACGCGGACGGTGGCGTTAGAGTACTTTCGGCACGGCGTAACTGTGAACGATGTCTGCCCGGGACCGATCGAGTCCAGGATGATGAATGCGGTTATCCAACGTGGCGCGGAGGCACGCGGAGTGGCGTTCGAGGAGGAACACACCCGCTTCTGTGCGTCGCTTCGAATGGGCCGCATGGTTACACCTGACGAGGTAGCCGCGGTTGTGCTATTCGTCTGCTCCGATGAGGCGTCAGGTGTAAATGGTGCGGCGATTCCGATTGATGGGGGGATGACTATTTAGGCCAGGTAGGCCGAGGCGATAGGACTATTGGAATGGGCGACGTCTATTGGAGCGTGCATGCGCCGTTGGTAGCGAGAGTGTCAAGGCAACTCGGGATCACAACGGCGATAGAAACGGGGACCTATTTCGGTGTCGGGACTCTGCAACTTGCAGGTCTCTTTGAGAGCGTTTGGACCATAGAGAACGACCCGGTCCTGGCTGAGTTCTTCGAAAAGAACTATGGGCATGTGAAGAACGTGCGGATGCGACTAGGCCAGTCCGCTAACGTGCTTAAGGAGATTCTCCCTTCGCTCAGCCGGGAGGTTCTCTTCTTCTTGGATGCGCACTGGTTCGCATCATCGTCGAGGAGCAGTTTCCTGGAAGGGCGACAGTGTCCTTTGTTAGAAGAATTGAGGGCGATAAGGGAGTGTTTGCGTTGGCGTCGCGGTTCGGTGATCATGGTGGACGATGCGGACATGTTTCTCAAGAGTCTCCAACCACCATTCAACTCGGAGGAGTTTCCGCGGATTGGGGAGCTGATGAAAGAGATGAAACACTCCGTGGACGCGGAGTTTGTGGATGTAATGGATGATGTCGTGATTGCTGGGCCGAGGATTGTGAGACAGTTACTAGAGGAGTATGAAACTGATCGGCGCACTGCGGGCGCGCCCTACGTAAGGCGGTAATCGGCCAAAGACGGGCGTGCGGTCGGACGGTGCCGTCAAATACCAAACGCAAGATCGTTTCTTGAACTCCCCGGGGAAATTGCAGCGTGCGGCAACCTGTCGCAGGCATATGTCCCTGGGAATTGCGGGGAAGTGCGACGGGGTTACGTGTCTTGCATTTCGAATTTGACGGCACCGAATCGTTGGCTCGCTTGCACGAGGTGCGATGGCGCGCATGCCGGACGAAAGGACACGGATGCGGGGGAGGAATTGCGAGACTGCCTGTGTGGAAAACCCCTCCCAGCCCCGATTTTTTTCGCGCGGCATTTCTGCAATTCGGAAATCGCTTAGGTCTTCAGCCCTACCAGCAGAGAGAAACCGAGATCGAAATAAAAGAAACTGCGACGTAGTCTTCCCTGGGGCGTCCCCTGGCAACGGCGCAACGACCATTGCCAAAGAAGTTCTCGGATTGAAAACTTTGCAACACCCTTCGAATTTTGCCGACGCGACTCGGAGGGGCGCCCAGAATGAATCGTACCCGCTCAGACTTTCCGGTCTCCCGTTCTCACAGCCCCGCTTCTCTCATTGAGTCTTGGTACTTCTTTTCCAGGTCTCCGTCGAGGGCGACGTGCTGGTAAATCGCCAACGTCTCCCGACGAGCATGACCGGTGATCAACTGCAACTCCGCATCAGCCATCCCCGAATGGCGGGTCAGCCAAGTGATCGCTTGGTGTCGGAAGGTATGTGGGGTCGCCCGGACGCCAGCTTCCTCGGCATAGTGCTTGACGATCTGCTGTACCCGCCTGGGCGAGAACTTCGTCGCCCTGCGAGTTTGGAAGAGCCAGCGATTATGGGGATGAGCGGCGATGTGCGTCTTCAATGCCGTCGCGAACGACTTGTTGAAGAGGACAACGCGATCCTTCGATCCCTTCCCCTGGTTCACCCGGATTTTGCAGGTCTCCAAATCCACGTCCGTGACTCCGATTCGACACAGTTCCGACACCCGAACCCCCGTGTAGAACAAGAGGCGAAGCATCAACGAGTGCTGGACATCCTCAGCCCGATCCACGACGGTGTAGAACCTGCGGAACTCTTCGGCGTTGAGGATTCGAGGGAGCTTCTTCGGCTTCTTCCCAGGTCGGAGGTCGCACAGGCGACGAACGTGCCGAGCGACATACCGCCAGTCCTCGTAGCCCAGCCCGGCATGACGGACCAGCCGAGCGACTTGACGGATCAGGCTCGTCCGAGATTTCGCCTTTCCATTTTGTGATCCGCACTTGGGCAGGTTTTCGGGCTGTTTCGGGGTCATCTGGGCGTCCTTTTGGGCTTCGGATTTCGTGATCCATCTGTTCTGCGAAATTGTCTCCGTGCCGTTCCCGCGATCTGATTTCCGGTCTCCAACGGGAAAGACGAAATCGAGCGGGGGCGGATGGGAGGGCTGTGAAGGGTCGTCTTTGCATGACCCGTTACAGAAGCGTTCCCCAAAACCGCCGTGTATTCGATGGTCCGCTGGGGCATTTCTGCTGGATACTGACTCGTTACATTTGTCGCTCGCTTGCCCCATCGCGGACGCGAAGTAGGGTAAAGCCTTTCTGTCGCTGGCTGGTCTCCATTCGGATGCTGGAAATCACGGGGATTTCTGGGGCTGGATTGGGGCGACCCTTTTTGTCGCTCCTGCTTCTCATGCGGGTCTCCAAAGGGAACGGGCGGGAGCGCCCAGATCGCGAGGCACCCCCGCCCCCGCCGTGCCATCAGCCCGGCTCGAACCCATAGTAATAGCGAGGCGAGTGTTGGAAGAACAATGATCCTCGCACTCCGTCTGCTCGACGACGGACCACTACCATAGGCGAGGCGAAGCCAAGAACGTCGAAGTCCCGCGTCAACTCGCTGGTATCCCACACCTGCCCGTGTTCGGCTTCCAGTGCTTCCCGACTCCCCGGCTCGGCGTTGATCTGGCGCACAAGTTCTCGCCTCACTGCTTCAGTTGGATCGGACATGATTGTCTCCTTCGGGTTTGAGGATGTTGTTGCCGTGCTGTTGTCCCTGGTCTCCTGGACTACGCCCGAACTGGTCGCCGCCTGGTCTCACGTTGTCTCGCGTGATACCGCCGCACTCCCTCCCGCCATTCCACACAACCGCCGTAGGTCTCCAGCGGAACCATCTCCAAGTAGCGAAGGGGACACGAGTAGTAGAACGGATGCATGCTCTCATCCATGCCCTTGGCACCCCACCCAAAACCCCGCTTGTATCGCAGTAAGTCGCATGCGATCCACCGCTCGGTCGGTTGCACCGCCTCGCCGTTCCTCGTGAAAGTCCGCTCCCAAACTGCCCACAGGACGCCGCTGAAAACTCCGCCACGGTAGCAGTGGGCGAGGCAATTCGTGGTGACAGTCGTGTCGTTCGGTCCGTTCGCCGTCCAGTTCCTTGTCTGCTCCGAGATCAACTCCTTCCGCGTGCTACCCCTTGTGAAAAACCATCCCATTTGTTCGCTCCTTTGTGTTCGACTGAGGGACTGATGGTCTCCTTGCAGGTCTCCTTGAGACGGCTCGAATGAGATCAATACTCCGAGGGCAACAGGAGTGTTGTCGCGGATCGATTGCCGTCGTCATCAGCGGCCTCGGTTATCACCCACAGCTTGTCCCCACGGAGCGTCTTGTATGCTGACAGGATTCGGCTACCGTCGATGATCGCCCGGTCATTGAGGTCCTTATCCTCTGCGTCGAGATCGCCGAAGTCACCGACAACGTGGCGGGAAAGGAAGTCCGCAGGGCTCTGACCGGCTTCCTGCAAGGCATGCAGTGCGCCGGGCGTGGCAACGACTTGCCCGAGGCTGAACTTCGGTTTCGGCATGACGTGTCTCCTGATGGTTCGTGATGGAAGTGCCATGCCGTCCTGTTGGGTCTCCCGCACGGAGAAGAAGCAGAAAAGTGTCGCCGATCAGATCGCCGCTTCGATCTGGACGATGGCTTTCTCAACGGTTGAACGCACGACGACGTTTTCGTCGAACAACAGCAACCGAAGATCAGGCAGCGCTTCTACTGCAATCTCCCCGAGCAGTCCGAGAGATTCCGCCCCGACAACCCTGTCGAGCCACTCGTCGGATGCGAGGAGATTCCTGCTGACCGACACGAAATCGGTTGGGTCTCCCGTGATCTTCCAGATCGCTTCTGCTGTGGCGAGGCGTGTTGCCGACGACTCGTGGTCGAGCAGGTCGAGCAGGACGGGGAGAGCACCGATACCAGCAGGACCGAGATCACCAATTCTCTCCACTGCGCTGGGCGGACACTTCTCGATGTTCCCAATCAGCACATCGACCATCTCCTCCACTTGTTCGGGGGCAATTCGAGCGATTGCCCAGGCGGCGACGGTGACAATCCAATCGTCGTCGGGGATATCGAGCCATTTGCGGAGGGCAGGAACGGCATGTCTCGCCCTCACCCCGAAGCGAACCAGTGGACCAATCGCACAGACTCGCACGGTCCGATCAGGGTCTCCCAGGGCATTGATGATCGCAGGCAACGCCCTGTCGTCCGGTGGTACTGCGTCCAACATTTCCAAAACGAGGATTCGGACGTAGCGATCCTGGTCGGTCACGCCTTCCAGAAGGACAGGGATGATGTCGTCCGAAATCGTCGAGAGGACGGCGAGTGCGTCGTCCGCCCGTTCGGGGTGAGTTTGGTGGGCGTAGTGACGGAGGATGTTGATGGCTTTCACGATCACGCCCATGTCAGTGCTGGTTGCTGGTCTCCCTTTAGAACCACGAGGCAAACACGGGACCCTCGCCACCCTGGCGGACGCGATCCACGACTTGCTTGGCTCGCTGGTAGTTCGCCATCACGCCCTTGTGATGATGCCTGAACTGCACAGCCTTCCTGATGGCTCGCACGCCGACTTCGAGTACCGACACCCTGGCTTTTTCCGCCCAATCAACGTACCACTCGCAATGGAACGGTTCGCCTCGCTTGTGCGCGGCGATGGCGAGGGCCGCGGACTCGGGCGTGAAATAGCCGAGGGATGCACAAATCAGATGGGCTACCACCCGAGGGTAGCGGTTCAGGATGTCACGTTGGTTCATGGCCGTGCTCCAGAGATGATTGGGGTTGTCTTCCATGTCGGTCTCCCTCAGCCCCCGATTTCATCGCGGTGGCGGGAAAGGATGCGATAGAAGCTCGCCCGGCTTTTCCCTGTCTTCTGGCACCAGTAGGACTGCTGGTCTTTGACCTCGGGATATTGCTGGAGGGCTTCTCGCAGGAACTTACTGTCTCTGGCTTGCGTGTCGAGTCGCTTGGTGATCACCTTCTTTCGGCCAAGCGTCTGGAGTTGGGATTTCACGAGTTCCCGCCAGTCCAGTCCTTCCTCCCTCGCGTACAACAGTTTCCGAAGGGACGGCCCCAGGAGTCTCATGGAGAGTTCTCGGTCTTCGCTGTGGTCAGCGAAGAAATCTATGAGTATGTTGCATTCGTCCGGGGACACTCCTCGGAAACCCCGTGCGGAAATTGAACGCATCAGGTCAATGACTTCTTCGTTCGTGGCGGACAACTCGAAAATGTCACACCGCGACAGCACGGCGCCAAACGCGTCGTTCTTCTTCGGGATCACATTGGCCGCGAAGATGAAACGACTCGTGGTGTGGAATCGGGGTGGCAGGTCACGCGGGAGTTGGCTCGACCCGTAGGTCACGATCCTGGGATTACCCCAGAGGCATGAGCGCAGCAAACCAAGATGTGGCGTCGAGGAATACATGCCGTCTACATCGTCGAAGAAGAGAATCTGATCATCGCGGTACTGGAAGAGCGTCGAGTAGAGCGCGAGCGGCGTGATGTGACTGTTGATCAAGATCGGCTCAATTTCCTCTTCCTCCAACGTCTGGAGAATGGTGCGCGTCTTGCCGAGGCCGCCTTGCGCGCCGAACACAAACAGTGCATGAGACAGTTTTCTCGCAACCATCCGCACATGGTGAGACAAGAGTTGTTGTCGCTTCTCCAGAGCGGAGACTCCCTCGTCTTCGGTCTTCGAGAAGGCAGAATCGTGGTCGTCCATTCTTTTGCTCCTGACCTTTGTTCGTCCCGATCCTCTCTCAGGTCTCCATCAGGACGGCGAGCATCATGTCCAACCGTTTGTGTGACTTGCGAGATCATGCCACGGCGATTTCGCGATACCCCAACGCATCGAAAGCCATTCGGAGTTGCTCCTCACTGGGATACCCGCCCTGATCGTCAGTGTTCTCCACGGCGGAAGGATCGTGGTCCGAAAGCCAAGCGTAGACTTTGGTCTCCCAATCGTCGGGCAATTCGTAATCGCTCCGAAGTCGCCACGCCGCGTCGGTCAGGTTTTCGAGGGTCGCTTCGGTCTCTCGCTCGCTGTAGTCCTCTTCGTCGAGGACGGGATAGTCCGCGAGGCGGACGGCAAGTTCGTGGTACTTGCGGAATGCCGAGGTGATTTCGCCATCGCGGAAGACTCGGATCGAATACCCGTCGATCCAGCCAACAGCCCAATGACTGTGATGTTCGGCGAGGACATCATCGCCGTTGAGGAATGGCTCAAGCGTCTTGTCGATCACGGAGGCGTTGCTCTGGTCGAGCAACGTGGAATCTCGATGGTGGGTGTAAATGATCGCCCAGTTCTCGGCGTCGTCGAGTTCCCTCACTCCGTTCCACCAGAAGCTCTCGAACTTCTGCCAGTTTCCTGCGGAGGATCGCGCCGCGTTCTCCAGGGTCAGTTCGCCGATTTCCATGATTGGCGCCTTGTGTTCGGGGGTGATGGTGTCGATGCCGACATTTCTGGTCTCCACTAAACCAAAGCGGGACGGTGAGTCCGTTCACCGTCCCGCACCCCCGATCCGCTCACTCGGCGATTGCTGGTTCGGTTTCTTCGCTCCTACTGAACGAGAGAACGAAATCCGCCACTCGATTCGCCCTCGAAGCGGCCTGGAAAATGAAGCGAGGGTCGCTTTCCATCGCACGGAGCCAGTGTTCGAGATACGCGAGATGGTTGTCGAGGTTCTGGCTCGTCGGAAGTCCCATCTCCGAGGTCAAGTAACAGCCACTGATCTCTGCGACCAGTTCGCCAAAGGCGTATTTGTCACCTTCGTTTGCGTCACGCCCAAGACGGGAAGGGTGTTCTGCCCAGTGGCTGACTTCGTGGAACACGGTCTCGTAGAAATCGAAGCCACTGAATTGGTGGCGGAACGGCGTTTGGATGTAGTCGCCACGAGGGTCATAGTAGGGCTGATTTCCGCCGTAGCGAATGTCGGCGTCGGTCGCCGCGATCACTTCGTCGGCACGCTCACATCGTTCGTCGAGTTCGCCAGAGGAAAGCACGGCATTTCCAGGGCGAAGATGATCGAAAGGGCCATCGACCTGACAGAGGTTAAAGACGTGGTAGGTTCGCAAAATCGGGAAGGTCTCCTCGACCTCGTTCCCATGTCGGTCAATGATGGTCTTCGTGACGGGGGAAAAGTAGATGATTGTCGCGCCCCACGCCCCTTGAGGGACGTTCTCCGGTCTCCTCCGTACAAATCCTCCCATTTCTTTCCATTGCTGGTACGTCGCCCACCAGCGCGACTGGAACTGGTGCCTCATGCAGGCAACTCTTAGAAGTAGAGGATTGATTCCCCTGTACCTCCGGCGACTCACGATATTGCACGGGGCGCCGCAGTTCGGGTCGTTCGTCCAGGGCTGCCTCCAGGGCGGAAGGTTGCCCGACTTGAGTGCCTCGATGATGGTACTGGTGATGTTCTCGCGGATCTGCTGTTGACTTGGCATGGGTCGTTCCTCCTTCGTTTGTCGGGGGTGAATGGAACGACTGCCTTGTCGGTCTCCTCGTCGCGAGGTGCCGTTGTGTGGAGATCGCGTGAGAAATGGGACAGGCGACGGCGAGGTCTTGGATTGGAAACTGAGACCGAGGCGGGTTGCGACAGCGAGTTGGCGCCAGAAAGCTATGGGCAAGAAGGGGTTACGTCGAGAGGTCTCAAAATCTCGTAAGAATCGGCCAAGCGGGCGTGCGGGGGCGGTGGGAGGCGCCATCGCTGCCCTCGCGTGCGCTCGTTCCACCAGTTCGTCGATACACTCGTTTCACGCGAGCAGCGACCAATCCCCCACAATTCCCAAGTTGCGCCAGTTACCAAGGGTGGTAGGCATGGAGGTCGGAAAGAACATCCGAGTCCCCTTGCACCTACGACACCCAACCATATGTGACGATTGTATATTGATTTGTCGTCCGCATTTCGCTAACTTACAGAGGCATAACAGTTTAGATTCCACCTCTGTCCTTCTCCGTTGCCGTGCGGGTTCGTTCCGACACTGCCAGTTTGGTGATTGGAAACAGGAGTTGCAGTGACCCAATTGACCGCCGAACTAATGAGAAGTGCTAGCGGCAAGTTGCGCCGGTCTGCATGGCCCGAGCGGATGTCCGTTATCGCTGATCGACTTGTCGGTGTATATGGGCGACCCACTCTGGGGAATTACCGCGATCCCGTTAAGGAGATCTTCTATATTCTCCTTTCTGCGAGGACGACGGAGTCTCTTTATCGGTCGGCCCACCGGCGACTGTTCGACAGGTATCCAAACGTATCCAAACTCGCAGAAGCGAGCCTTGACGAAGTCACGAAGTGTATCGACCGCGCCGGATTGGGGCAAAAGCGAGCAGGGCAAGTCCTGGCCACCGCCAAGAAGTTGGTCGCCGATTTCGGCGGCCATCCTCAGACGGCTATTCGTCGGATGACGGCGTCCCAATGCTTCGACTATCTCACGAGTCTTCCTGGACTCGGGCCAAAGTCGAGCCTTTGCGTCATGATGTACAGTCACGACTTTGATGTATTTCCCGTGGATATAAACGTGCAACGAGTATCGGAACGGATTGGAATTATCCCGAAGGGACTCAAGCACTATCAGGCCCAGGAGCGATTGCCGAAAGTTGTTCCAAGTGGTCGTGGCAAAGAGCTTCATGTTGCACTTGTAGTTCACGGTCGGCGAGTGTGTCTTCCGGTGCGGCCCAAGTGTAATGAATGTGTAATTGCCGATTTGTGCCGCTATGGAAGACGGCGTCTCAAGGACCGTGGAAATGGAGTTGATGCAACGAATGGAGACTAAGTATCCCACCCATCGTCCCACTGCAATCGACTTCTTCTCTGGAGCCGGAGGAATGTCGCTCGGTTTTGAGCAGGCGGGATTCGAGATTCTCTTGGGGGTGGATTGCGATGGACACCACATTGCAACGCACGAACGGAACTTCCCGTATGGGAAATCCTACTGTGGTTCCGTTGTCGATCTTGACGGCGATAGAATACGGGAACTAATCAAAGCACCTAGTGAGATTGACTTGGTCGTCGGCGGACCTCCGTGCCAGGGCTTCAGCAACATGGGCCTCCGCGACTTGAAAGACCCTCGCAATTCACTCGTTGACCACTATGTACGGTTGGTTTTGGAATTGCGGCCAAGGGCTTTCGTAATGGAGAACGTGCCGGGAATGCTTGCCGGTGAAACGCGTGAGGTCCTCAACAAGGTGATCGAGATATGTGAATCGAACGGTTACAACATTACGAAGCCCGTTCGGATTCTCGATGCTGCTGATTTTGGAGTGCCTCAAAGACGCCGCCGACTCTTTGTTATTGGGGTCCGCAACGACGTTGCCGAGGAAATCCCGTATCCAAATGGAAGATCCCCCGGCCAACCTGATCGTCCAACTGTGTTGGAAGCGATTTCGGATTTGCCGACAATAGAAAAGCACGAGGAACTGTTCAGTAATAACAATATTCCTTACGATAAAGAACCGGCATCTCACTACGCCCGTGTGGCGAGAGGCCACGAAACCGATCCATCGGACCTGTCTCACCCCAGGAAATGGGATTCCGCTCTCTGCACGGGATGCCTACGTACTAGGCACAGCGAGAAAACCGTTCAACTATATGATGTAACGCCTCCGGGGCAGGCAGTGCCCGGTCATAAACTACCTCGACTCGATCCTAACGGGATTGCTCCTACGTTGCGGGCCGGGTCTGATTCAACCCACGGATCGTACACCGCACCACGACCGATTCATCCACATCTGCCTCGCTGCATAACAACGAGGGAAGCGGCCCGACTGCATGGTTTCCCGGATTGGTTCGCTTTTTACCCTCTCAAATGGCACGGTTACCGTCAGATCGGCAATGCCGTGTGTCCGCAAGTGGCGAGAGCCATTGGTCACGCGATTCTTGAGGTTCTTTCTCCGGCACGAACTAAGCGGGCGCCCAAGGCCCTGGCCCTCCCCGACACATTCCTGCTACCCGAAGACCGGCCCCGCACTCTCAAGAGAATCCCCGTCATGCGGGAGTTTCCGCCAGTAGTGCACCATTTATTTGCCACAGCCTTTGACCCCCGCAAACGACGCCTCCGGAAGGCGAGCTTCACATTCGATGACGTTCAGGATGCAATTTCTGCGACAGGCAGCAATCTCCACTGGGTGCGAAAAGATACTTTTCTCGCTGAAATTGCGCGCAGTCGCAGGGTTAACGAAATACTTGCGTCTTTGCATCAGGCTGGATTCTCGATTCTGCCCGTCGCGGGGCAGAAAGTGATCGGCAGGTTTGTCCCAATTGGAACTCCCGGCACGTTGGAAGACAAAGATACGCTTCAATTGCGCATAGACGAAATTCATGATGCTCAACGTGTCTCGCTGCCCCCAGTGCATTACCGCGACTTTCGGAGTGCGCTTCCGAAGATTTTGGCTCAGCCAGAGGTTGCCCAAAGCATCTGGCCGGGTAGAAAAGTCTCAGCGCGTGTCGTTGAAAATGGTACAAATGACAAAGGTCGTCAGAACGATGACGGCGTTCCGACTCGGGTCATTGTGCGACAGACTACTCGCTCGAAAGGCAAACTGTCGTCGGTGCTGACCTGCCGGGCAGCTACCCTCCCTAACAAAGCTCGCATAGCAAAGGTGGCTAAGGACACTGGCTCTGACGAGGTGACGGTTCTGATTAGCGCGACTTCGCGCCATATTGTCGCCATACGTTTCGACTGCCGTAACAAACCATCTGAAATGGTCCGAGTGGCATTTCAACTGACGAAGTGAGGTGACTGGAAAGGACACGTCGATGTCAAAGGACGCTGCCGCCAAACTGAATCGTTATGCAGCGATATTGGAGTCGATCTTCTTCGAGCACTACACAGCCGGATGCACCCAGTTTGAATTTGAGCGGGAAGAGATCGGTCGCACTGCTCGCAAATTGAAGGTGCGGTTGCCCAAGAACCTCGGAGACCTTCTCTACAGCTTCCGTTTTCGCACGGACCTTCCCGCATCGATAGTATCGACCGCTTCTGAGGATCGGGAATGGGTTATTGAGCTAGCCGGAAGGGGCAGGTATGCTTTCCGGCAATTGAAGATCAATCGCGTCGTTCCGTCTGAGAGCGCGTATCAGATTAAGATACCCGATGCAACACCCGAAATCATATCGACGTATGCGAAAACTGATGAACAAGCATTGCTGGCCAAGGTGCGTTACAACCGATTGATAGACATTTTTCTGCGCATCACCGCCTATTCGCTCCAAAGCCATCTACGCACGACAGTACCGGGGATTGGGCAGATCGAAGTGGACGAGGTGTACGTCGGCGTTAGGAACACAGGACAACAGTTTATCGTTCCGGTCCAAGCAAAGGGAGGAAGCGATCAGATTGGAGCAACGCAAGTTAGACAAGACCTGGAATTCTGTAAGCACTCGTATCCGATTCTCACCCCCAGAGCGGTCGCGGTTCAGTTCATTGATGCTGAGGTGATCGCAATGTTCGAGTTGGTATTTCAGGGGGAGGAACTTCGGGTTTTTGACGAAAAGCACTACCGCTTGGTAAATGGCGACGACATCTCGGCAGACGATTTGAATACTATGTCAGCCCCATGTGATTGACCTTCTAATGGCTCGGGCATCGCGCTGCAAGGGAGTGCAGAACAAGTGACTGCGAAGACATCCGTAATTAAGCGCCTATTCTTCGAGAGGTGGGACGAAGAGAAGCGTGCAATCTCCAGGCCGATAGTCACAATTCAGGAGATCGCGGAAGCTATCCGATCTCATAATGAAGATCATCCCGGATCTACATTGAGCGACCGCAATCCCGCCAATTTCTTTAAGGATTTTATCCGCAACAGAGCATCTGCGGCTTCGAACTGGCCATCCACGGTGCTGGAAAGAGGCTATACTGCCGGTAGTGTCTGTCAAGTTGCGCACATTGGATTTCAGGGTAGCCTTTGGAACTGGTAGCTCTTCTCCTCTGCTCCCCTAGGGGAGCAACGGCAAGGTTTACCTGACCTATCCGCTCGCTTCTACAAGCAGTTCTTGCTCGTGTTCTCTGAGCCGATTCATGTCCAGGTAGCGCTTCATTCCCCAGCGTGTGCCCGCCACATGTCGCAATCGGGCGGCAACCAACATCAACGCCGAGCGGCCATCAGGGAAGGCACCCACGACGCGCGTCCGTCGGCGGATCTCACGCATGATGCGCTCCAGCGGGTTGTTGGTGCGGATCTGCCGCCAATGCTCCAGCGGGAACTCCATGTAGCTCAACGTCTCCTCAGCCCCTTCGCGAACGATCTGGGCCGCCTGGCCTAACCGCATCTCCTCCAGCTTGATCGCCACCTCCGCGGCCTTCCTGCGAGCCGCCTGGCGATCTTCCTGGGCATGGATCGCCTTGAGCATCGCCGCGACCGACTTGGCCTTGCCTCGCGGCACCACACTCAGCACGTTGCGGTACCAATGGACCACGCACCTCTGCCAGGCCGCCTCCGGATAGAAATCGCCCAAGACCTCGATCAGCCCCAGACTCTTGTCCGAAATGAAGAGCTTCACACCCTTCAGCCCACGCTGCTTCAGGTGCCGCAGAAAGTTCCGCCAGCTCTCCGCATCCTCCTTCATCCCTTCGCAAACGCCCAGCACCTCGCGGTACCCGTCCGCCCCAACGGCGATCGCCACCAGCACGGAGACATTGCGAACCTCGCCGCCCCACGAACGCTTCAGACAAATCCCATCCACAAACACGTACGGATGCTCGCCCTCAATCGGCCGGTTACGCCAGGCGTCAATGTGCCCGTAGATCTTCTGATTCAGCTCGCTGACCGTGCTCGGGCTCACGCGGCTGCCCCACAACGCCTGCGAGATGTCCTCCACGCGGCGAACCGAAACACCCGCCAAGTACATCTCCATCATCGCTTCCTCGACACTCGACTCTCGGCGGCGGTAACGCTCGATGATCTGCGTCTCAAACGGCAAGGATCGCAGCCGAGGGATCTTCAGCGTCACCTCGCCCGTCTTCGTCACCAGCTTTCGCTCGTAGTGCCCGGACCGCGTGTCCACCCGATCCGGGCTTCGCTCGTACCGCTTCGCCCCGCACAACTGGTCCGCCTCAGCCTCCAGTAGCCCATTGAGCGTCTCCTCGACCGACTGCCGAACCACTTCGTCCACGTGCTCCCGGATCTTGCCCTCCTCAATCTTGATCACATCCACAAACTTCGCGCTGCTTCCCGCGTCGTCTACAATCGTCATGGGCAGTCCTCTCGTGTTGGTAGGTTTGGAATCCACACAACTCCTTCCTACCAGCCCAAGGGCTGCCCTTCAATTTGCGCAACAATCCAGACGTTATCATACTGCCCGCCAAGTTACGGGCGCCAATCGCGCTTTCGAGTTCATTCCCCTACCTCCTGGCCAGAAGGATGCCTTCGTCGTTGCCATCCTCCCGTCCGAGGCGACTCCCGTTCGCGAAATTGAGACGGTAAGTCTGCCCATAACGAGCAGACGGCTTGGCCGGAGCGACGAGTCGTGGCTTATACAAGTCCTTATTCGGTTGAGGGTGCTGGAAACACATTTTTCCCTTTACTCACCACGAAACATAATGCAGCTTGACCATCTGCAAATGAACGTGAAGCGGAGCGGGACCGAGATTGACGCGCTCTTTTTAGCAATCGAAGAGCGCGCGAGCGAGACGGCGGAACTGGAGGAAATCATTATCTGTTGCGAGGCAAAAGGGAGGCGAGACGACATACTTGAGGACCAATTGGTGAGCCAGATCAAGGAGGTATTTCGAATTCCTGCGATCACACAGGACATTGGTATTCCCATTGCGGTCAAGGCAGTGTCACCCAGCAGAGTGTATTGTGTTGAGTTTGACGCAATATCGCGTCGGAATGCACCCGATGTTGTCTCGCTTCAACGCGTGAGCGAAGCCATTTACGTATTTCGACCTGCAATACCGGGCATCGGCCAGTAATCTTGTCTACGGTCGGGGAGTAGTCATTCGTGGAAGACGACGTGCGACAATTGCTTGCCATTGGTTCCAGTGGTCCACGGAACTTGGACCCACTTGCCAAGTGGAAACTGCGTTTCGACCCGCGAACCTGCTCCTGGTCCCGATTGATTCTCCGTAGAGTCGGTATGCCACGACGCATCGCACGGACGGCTGTGGCAAAGGAGGTTGGCGTCCCTCCAGAGCTAATAAAGGCATGGGAGGATGCAATGCGTGCAAGACTTGCCCCCGAGCAGAAGGACGCCGCCGACCTTCTCAAGATCGACGAGCATGGGCGACTGAATCGCGATCCACTCTCGAAGTGGCGATTCCGATTCTACCCAGAGTCCGGTCGATGGCGGCGCATCAGTGCGTCTCGTAAGGAAGTGTCCAGGCAAGAGGTTGCCAAGAGGGTTGGCGTAGCGGAAGAGGTGCTGAAGGACTGGGAGTCGGCAGTGATGAAGTTGCTGTATTCAAAGGGTGTGGAAGAGAAAGACGTGGGCTAGATCCAAAGGCTCTGGCGGGTGTGTCTGCCAATACTGGTGAAATCCTTCATCCCCGCATTTGTCTCAAGAAACGCCTTCCGTGTTGCGGATCTGGCCTCTCCCTGTCGGAGATTCCTTCGCCTTCAAACATTCACCCTACCGACTTGGCAAATTCGAACAAAGCCATCTCGCAATCCTCCTGATTGTCTGACTGGTATTCCTGATTGCCAATCCGAACATACCAACGGCCATGTCCGAACCCTGGTGCATCCCTAGGCCAACTGGAGGTGTCCTCGATCCAGAACTGGCCGTTGCAGTATAGCCAACCCTTGGTGTCGGGAAGCGTGTCCTCGGGAAAATGCTCGTGGAGATCGTCGCAACACTGACGCGAGGTTTGGAAGTCCTCAAAGGTCATGACTCAGTCCTTTGGACACGTTACCGGAAGTGCTTACCAGCGTATTGTAGCTATTCGGAGATTACCCCGCAATGTAGCGGATCGCACTGCTCGGCCCGGCTATCTCAAGGAGTCCCGTAGGCCGAGCCGTGGTGTCCGCCACACGGGAGGAGGCGATCTCTGCTGGAAAAAGGCCGTGCGCGGAATGCAAGCCATGATCTGCAAACGGCAACCCGGGGTCTGTCAGTGAATTAGTTGCCGTTTTGGCGCCGGAAGCCCCCCACGCGGTTGAGCCGAACTGGGACCCGATCTCTTCCACTTGGCTCCCCTCCGCCCCGGTCCGACCAGAATCCACTTCCTGGCATCTACAAATTACACCAGTTGATTTTTACGAACTGGAAGGCGTGTCGACGGCTCCGGAGCCGTCCTCAGCCGAGAGGCGCCAGAAAACGCGATTTTGACTAGAAGTGGTTTCACAACTGTCTGAGTGCTATCAACAGGCAGGCGACATGGACGAAAGCGTAAAACATCGTAATCTGCCGATCGTAACGCACGACCAATCGCCGGAAATCGCCGATCCAGGCGATCGAGCGTTCGATTTTCCAGCGGCGTTTGTAGCGTCGCAGCTTCCGTCCATCCTGTCGTTTTGGTTTCTTGCGATTTGCCCGATGCGGGCAAATCAGGTCGATTCCTCGTTTCGCCAATCGGTCCCGCAAAGGATCGGAATCAGCGGCCTTGTCGTAAATCAGCCGTGGGGGATTCTTGCGTGGGCGGCCTCGCCCTTTCCGCGGGACGGCCACTTGTTCAAGCGTGGTTTCAATGAGCGTGACTTCATTTGGTGTGGCCGAGGCAAGGTACACTCCCAGAGGAACACCCTCGCCGTCTGCCACCACCATAAGCTTCGTACCCTTTCCACGTTTGGTCTTGCCGACGCACGCGCCCCCTTTTTTGCCGGGGAAAACGTGCCGTCTGCAAAAGTCTCCTCCCACTTCAAGCGGCCTTGCTCGTCCAACTCGGCGAGAAAGGTCCGCCATACTTTCAGCCAGATGCCCGTTCTTTCCCAATCCCGTAGCCGTCGCCAACACGTACTGGCCGATGGAAATCTCCGTTTCGGCAGGTCCTTCCATCGCGCCCCACTTCGCAGCACCCAGAGGATGCCTTCAAAGCACGGGCGATTGGCAATCGGCCAAGGTCCGCCGTTGGGGTTCGGTTTAGGTTCGGGAATCAATGGGGCAATCTTGGCCCATTGTGCATCGGTAAGTTCGCTTCGTTGTCGGGTCATGGAAAAATCCTCCTTCCCATAACCCATTATATGAATCCACACTCTGTCTTACGGCGTTTGTCCACTGCTGGCAACGCTGTCATTCGAAACCACTTCTAATGGCAGAGGCGCGTTGGCCGAGGCCTCCACCATGCCGTCACTTCTTCCGTTTCAGAACAAGGGTATCCTCTTTGTCGTGGGGCATGAAGAACCAACGGTTCGGGTAGAAGAATCCGTTGGAGATCTCTTCCTCCGTGAGAAATCCCTTCAGGCCATTCGTATCCCACACTTGGAATCGGTCGTCGTCAACGGCCACCAGCGAAAACATATGCCACCCTCCCTGCTTGCTCACGGCGTCGTTTCGCAATTCCATCGAGAGAATCACGACAGCCCCATCGTCAATCCACTGCCGGATCAACAAAGGTGTCAGCACCTCGGAAGCTGTATCCTTGTTGTGGTGATGCTTCTCTATGATGTCTGCCACGGGCACGAGTGCCGTGTCTGCCACTGCGAAAGTGGCATCCTTTGTCGGCCCGAGAAAATTCAGGGAACGAAGCGTAGGAGCTTGTTGGTGCCGTTGGGGGATACCACGGGTCATTGTGGTCCAGCCCAGAACAACAAGCCCCGCTTCGATGACGAAAGGTTTTGGCAAGGTCTTGAGCACAAAGTGGCCCGCGATCAACTCCCAGCACGTTGTTTCGGCGGAGGTTTTTGCGAAAAACTGATCGTTCCTGCGGTGATTGTCCGTGGCCGCCCCCGAAACTGCTCCGAAGGGCGCGTCGGCTAACCGATCATCCGCCCGTTGCCACCGTCGTCACCGAAGAGAATCAACGAAGCGACGAGACGGCCTTAGCGACGTAGCCTCTGTCGATTTCAATGCCGATGCCTTTCACCCCGAGCGTTCGGCAGGCTCGCAGGGTGTTCCCGAGACCTGCGAAGGGATCGAGAACAACCATGTTGCGTCGGACACCTGCCAGCCGAATGCACCGTTCGGCCAATTCCGGTGGGAAGGTCGAAGGGTGATAACCTCGGTCCTTGCCGTTTTGGATCGTGTCATACGGAATATGCCAGACGCTTCCAGCACAATGAGCATCCTGCCGTGCTCGGTTCCTCCCCAGATTCGCTTTGTGCGCGTACGGCACTCCAACTGCCAAACGATCCAGCTTGACTCGTCCGGTTTTCGAGAAATGGAATACCGTCTCGTGGCACCGGTTCACGTACACATTGCCTGGGAGAGGACGGAAATGACCATGAGTAGCCCCATCGATCAGGATGGATTTCGCCCAGACGATCTCGTTCTGCAAGATGAAGTACTTCGCGGCCCGCTCGGCGATTTTCCAACCGTTCCACGGTTGTTTGGGTGAAGATCCGACCACCAGGAACAGACTTCCCTTCGGCTTGAGCACTCGATGAATTTCGTGCAGTACTTCTCCCATCCAAGCGAGGAATTCGTCCGTTGGGCGACGGTCCCTGTACGTGGCGTATTTGGCGCCAATGTTCCACGGCGGACTGGTGACCACAACATCTACGGAGTGTTTCTTCAGTCGCTCCTGCATGACCTGAAGACAATCGCCGTGAATCATCTCTTGACCGGCCTTGCCGGTGCTTCTGCTGGTGGCCCTGCTAGCCTTCAGCGTCGCCAACTCGGCTTCCCGCATCAGACGCTTCATCTTCCGGTCCGGGTGCTGTTTTCGAGCGGAAATCACCTTTTCACGCTTCGATTTCGTGAGGTTCGCCAGTTCCACGGCGTCGGGAACCGTGATGGTACCGTTGCGAATTTCTGCCAGGAGTTCGGGGGCTTGCTGGGATATGGCCTTGATTTGGTGTACGTACGTTGGGTTGGATCGCGTCAATCGCGCGGCATGATCCGAGGCTCGGCCAAGCTCAGTAAGATTTTTTACTGAGTTTCCCCTGCCCCTTCTCTTTCTACCGTAGGCTTCCTTTTCCAGTAGTGGCAGAAGTGTGTACGCCACGGCCGCACGTTGGCTCGCGGTGAGGTGACGGCGAAGGAGATTCTGGCTCACGACCCACTGGAGCGGGCTTCCGTTTCCAGACCACTTGACGAAGCGCGGCCGGACACCCGCGAGCAGGCAGGCCTTGTACCGATTTCTGCCATCGAGGATTCTGCCCTGGTAGGTGGTAATGGGGTTACGCAGGCCGTTTGCCTTAATATCGGCCGCCAGTTCCTCAAGCTCCTCCTGGCTGAGGGGCGGGAAGATTCTGCAGGCAGAATGGAGTTGCATGAATTCCCTCCGTACATGCGAACCCCCGAGGGAAAGCCTCGGGGGCGCCACTTACCGAAAGATTCTACTGGAAAATAGCGGGTAAAGCCAGCGTGGCTTCCGCGATTTCTGTCACTACTTGTCCAACGCTTCAAGCCGGGCGTCCAACGCGTCTGCGATTGTGTCCAGACTGCGACCGTATTCCTCGTATCCCTCATAGCCCCCAGGCCAGTTGGCGAAGTCGTAGTCTTCTGGCACGCCAGCGTGGTCGCTTAGTGCGTCCCACACGTATATTCGCTCTCGTCGAGCTTCCCTCGCATCCATGCCTGCAACCACACGCTCCATTTCGGCTTTCTTTTCGGGAGACGACAGATCATCTGCAATCCTGAGTAGCTTGCTAACTCTGTACTTGTCCCCCACGTCTGGTCTTCCGGTCCACACGGCCACATTTCGTTCGTGACAAGAGCACTCGCACATATCTTCCTGCAAGTTGCACACGATACAGCAATTCCGAGCGCAGGCCGTGGCATGCAAATGACCGATGCCGGCTCCGCAATCTGGGCAGGTGTGCAGGATCATCTCGAAATCGAGACAATCGAGCCAATCAGCAATGGATACGTTTCTGTCATGTCCGAGCACTTCCAATCGGCCCGCCCAGCGCTCGAAAGCGTGCATGTACTGCCAAGGCCAGTGCTCATGCTCCAATTCCTTTCCTTCAAACAGAAGATCAAGATCATCTGCTCTGATCGCATCATGGACCTTGTCGAGAAGTCGATGAGCATATCCCATCCGTCTTGCCAAGCCCGAGGTATTCACTGGCACGTCTGGTCGTAAGGCACACGCCCATGCCAGGACGTCTAGGAAGGCCAATTCCCGCGCAAGCTCGTCTGCTACGTTTTGTAGCGACCCCTTCTCCATACGTGCGAGATATGAACGCCCAGCGTCCAGTTCACCATCCTGTTCCCGCCCATCCAGATGTGCGGCCTGTGCCGGGCATTGACCCTCGGCCTTACCTGCCGACTCCGGTATCTCGGGTTGCACTTGCGTCAACTTGTCTTTCTCCATTTGATCCTCCTTGTGATTGGTAGTTTCCGTCTGATCGTCACGAAGTTCTTTCAAATCCATTCTCAATTACTCCTACAGAAAGTGCTTAACTCATCCACACTCTTGGCGAACCACATCTGCTCGTATCACAGCCTCGTGGTCGGCCACTAACACAACTCAGAAATTTGTCCACACGGACTCAGTCATCTTTCGCTTCGTCGTAGCCCCCGACTGCTTGTTGTCGATCAAGAAGTCGTGGCGATTCCAAGCGACCAACTCAGCGTCGTACACCGAATTGGGATAGCCGGAGAGCATGACTTTTCCCTCGCACTGCTTGATCACCGCGAGCATTTCGCGATGATCGTCCTCCGTCATCTCATGCTTGTACGCGTCCGTCGTCGCGCGCGTCTCGTGCAGGTACGGCGGGTCGAGGTAGAACAGAGTCGCAGGGCCGTCCTGTTGGCGAATGACGTTGAGGGCATCATCATTGAGTATGACGACTCGACGCAAGCGGGCCGACACCGCAGGCAACCCCTCGACAGAGGTTTGCCAAGCGGACACCTGTTCGTTCATTTGGCGCCGGGTGCGACGCCGAGAAAGTGTGGTAAAGTCTCTGAACCCGCCAGCACGGCTCTGTCGGCACCGCACGAAAAACGCCACGGCCGCATCGACATCCGGGTCGGACACAGGATGCTGGCATGCCTCAGCTTCTTCCCACTCGATCTGAGAAAACGGAGTCGCCTCGATGCGTCGCTGAAATTGTGCGAACGCATCTTCAGATTGCAGTACCTTCCAAAAATTGGTTAGGTCCCGATAAATGTCGTTGACGACCTCACTTACGCCCGTCTCGTATCCCTTTTCTCCCCAGTACTTCGAGGGGTCGAATGGATCTCGCTCCAATAAAACCGCCAATCCTCCCGCGTACGGCTCGACGTAGTGCAAGTGAGGGCGCATCAGGGCGATGATCGACTTCGCGAGGTAGTGTTTCCCTCCGTACCATTTCAAAGGTTGGGTAAGAGTCATATCCTACTCCTTTCTGTAAACCAATTCTCCAAGTTTGTGATAGCGGCCCCGTAAGTGCTTCCCTTCGGGATGTCGAGATGATCACAGGACTGGGACGGCAACACGTCCCCGCATTCCCTGAGAATCCGCGCGAACCTGTCGAACGAGGCAAGGTCCACCTCTTGAATCCTGTCGGGCTCAAACGAATCCAGCCAGTCGAGGAATGCCTCACGCAGGCCGCTTGAGGCATGGGGAAAATTCTTTCTACTCATGGTTCACTCCTATTTGTGTGATGTTGACGCGGGCGAAGCGCAGCATCGCCCACACCATTGAACATGTGGTCATGACGCACGCAGCGCAGACCATCAGTCACTACGTCACGCGGAATTGCTGGACGAGTAAGGTAGGCTCGCTCCGGCTGCGTGATGTCATTCGCAGGGCCGAAACGCTGGCTCGGGGCCTGGGTAGAGGACGGGATTCCGTCCGAGTCGGCCCGCTCAGGCGAGGACAACCGAGTGATCTCACTCCGTTTCCCGCAATGCCAACAGTGCAGATTATCCCACATTTGCATTTATGGTCAAGGCGAAAGTTGTGAAACCCGCGCGGTGACCATGTCTTCCTCATCGCAGCAACGAACACGGTGGATGTGAGGCTAACCGTGATGCACACGTCGTGCTCCTTGCGGGCCTCGGTTTTGAGAAAAAAGACCGACCCTGCAACTAGGCCCATCGGTGTCGTACACACTTCTCCCTACATGAAACGATGCGCAGTACACATTCGAGAAAGAATATACATCGGCTCAATTACAGAACGTGCAGGTATGCAAAGCGTGTACACGCGGGATATTGCCACGGCCTGCGGGAACGAGCGACTTGGTTTTTCCGCAAAAAACAGCGTGACAACGATCTCCGCCACTCACCGAATCCTGCGGTACTCACCGACGCGGTGCCAGGAAAGCGTACGGCTTTTCAGCGATCTTTGGAGCACTGTGTGCCGTGGTACGATCATCGTCGGCCCGCTCTTGCGGTTTTCGAGTCGAAACTATGGACCGCCTTTTCGTCGCCCCGGCCGCTCGCGGCGCCACGCCACCGCAACCTTACGGGAGTCGCATCGGCCTGCATTCCCTCGTTCTCTAACGGCCACACGCGCGATATGCACACCGAAGCGGCGATACCAACCGCGATGACGCGCGCTAAATGTGAATAGGTCGCGCGATGTGTTTATGATGGAAAGTTGGTGCTGTTGATTGTCGGCTTGACAGAGTGCAAACGAAGATCGTAGATTCAAGGCACCGAGGCAAGGCCCCGGTTCAGAATGGCCAAGTCCGAGATGGCCACTGCAATTCGACTCGGTTTCACCTCAAGGTGGATAGAGGGACGACTCGGAGTGTTCCACACTCCTCTATAGCCCCGCCGAGCCGCTAGCCACGGAAATGGCTGATGCTATGCGCTGACGGTATGTCGCTCGGTACATATGCTGTCGTGGTGATGCTACGTGAATGTATCTTTCAAAGCATGGAGGATTAGGAATGAGTAGTGCGCGAAGTAAGCGACGACTGGCTCGCGAAGTGGCGGCGGTGGTAAAGGATAAGCCAGCTTTGGAGAGTGCTCTTGCGCTGCTCTGTGTCCATTGCTGGCTTGTGACAGAAGATGACCAATTGGCCTGCGATTCACTGTGTTGCTGTCCGTACGATCCATTCGGCCCAGAAGAATAGACCTGTGGATGGTCCGCTATGACCGTTAGTGGTTGTCCTCATCCTTCAACCACAGTAGTCGCCCAGCCGATGGTGGCGCGTAACGTCGGTCCGACTCCTTTTTTTGCCGACCCACCGGGGCTTCCCTGGCCCCGGTGGGTCACAAGAACTGTTTGCCCGAAGGCCTGAACAAGGAAGTACGAAATGAACAAACAACAAAAACAAGACCGCAAGAAGCGCAAAGCGAAAGAACGTAACCGACGTGTAAAGCCACATACTCGCAGGTGTGGAGAGTGTCGGGCGTGCTGTTATCCGATGTTCATTCTTGAGATCAAAAAGCCCGCCGATCAATGGTGTCCCCATTGTACATCAACGGGCTGTGCAATTTATGCGGATCGTCCAGACGCTTGTAGGGACTTTGCCTGTATGTGGCTTCGGGGGCGGTTGCCTGAGTGGTATCGTCCCGATAAGTGCGGATTGATCTTTAAGTGGGAGGACGGTTACCCGGTTGTCACAGTCGTGGAGTTCATCGTTGGTGCAACGGCAAAACAATACAACCGAGACCTGATTCGAAGAATTATCAGGGCGGGGTACATCTTCGCGAATGATGGAAAATATCAGGTGAATAGCAACATCTGGACAAGGGAGGAAGCCACCGAAGCAATAAGGGAGTACTTCGGCGAGTGGAGACCAGAGGAATATGATGAATGGGAAATTGAGCAAGCCCTATTGTCGTATGTGGAAGCACACAAAAACCCCCGGCAGTCCCATTGATTGCCAGGGGTTTGTTTCGGACCGAAAGTTCACATCCCTTTTTTTAACTGTGCAATGACCACTTCCAATTGCTCCGGTGGGTCAGAAGGAGTTTTTGCACACGTCGGTAATTCGTCTACCGAACTATGAGCAATATCACGATTCAAGAACACGTCTATCGCAGCTACTCTCAGGCCGCCGACGCCGACTGCTACAGCAGGTCGAGGTGGCGACGCATGGGCCGGGCCGTGCTCGACGATGCGAAGCCATACGGCATCGTGGTTCTTGAGGAGGGACTATCGCAAGGGTGGTCAGGAGGACACCCCATCCTGGAGGATCGTGGTGACAACTGCTATTTGGTCGCCTTTGACTTCTATCAGGTTTACCACCGATTTCAAACGGTTCTTCGTACATCCGGGCGTACTAAGTCGTCTTCACCCAAACGTTCTGCTTCTTCTCAGAAACAAACATCACCCTCACCATCTATTACTATCCCATATGATTCTGGCACAGATGGCAATTCCGATCCTAACAGCCCTTCAAGAACCAAGTTAGGGACAAATGAATTAGCCACAACAGGAGGAGGTGGCGGACGGAAGGTTAATAAGAGCCGAAGAGGTAGAAAACGGGCCGAAGAAACGACCTATGTTTACTTTCCCGAGCAGTTCGATTGGTCAGCCCATCCCTGCCTCGCTTCTTGTCAAGGGCCGGTGAAGTACGTCTGCCATGTTCTCTACCACCGCCGTGTCATGGCAGGCAAGAGCAAGAAAGATTACGTCACCCTGCACCAAGCGACTCTAAAGCAGATCATCCCGGACGCCAACGCCGTACTCCGTCTCCTTCTGGAAACTGGTGTGATCGAAAGGGACTTCTACCGGATCGGTGACAAGTCCTATGGCTATCGATTTGTGGCCGAAGCCTTCCATGGCGCCATCTGGCGAAAAACGGCGTTGAACGACCCCAGGATCACGGCCCGGCTCGCGAAACGCCGGAATGCCCAGCAACCCGTACACCGATGGCTTCGGCAGCAGCTCTACCATTTGGGGCTCCGGCAGATCGATGAGGAATATCTCAGATACGTGGCCGACCTGTCCACGATTGAAAACGGTGGAAGCATCTTTGCAAAGCTCGACTGCTATGCGGCCGTCCTGCGGTATATCCAGGATGGCTACCATGACCCGGTAGTGGACGATTATGGCCGGTTTCATTCGGCATTGACGACGTTGAAGCGAGAACTTCGCCGATTTCTCATCGTCAACGATCAGACTCTATCGGAAATTGATATCAGGAACAGCCAGCTTCTCTTTCTCGGCCTGGAAATGCAGCGGAAAGGAATTGACTCCGGCGATTTCCTCGCAAAGTGCCAGGATGATGTGTACCAGTACGTGGCCGGACACGCCAAAACGACCAGGGCGAAAGTCAAGAAGACCATCACACAGTGGGCGCTATTTTCTGCAAACGACGACCGGGCTCAACGGACGGCCATCATGCAGACGTTCGTCAGACTGTTCCCCGAGACTGCGAGATTTGTCTATGAATTCAAACAGCAAAAGGACGGCGGCAGTCGTCTCGCCAAACAACTCCAGCGCGCCGAGTCGAATTTTGTGATCCGGACTGTGTGCGACCGAGTACGCCGGGAGCGGAGCGACTGTTTTCTCGCCACCATTCACGACTCGTTCCTCTTCCTTCCTGATGACGCTGAGTACGTGCGAGGCGTCATCGAGCAGGAGTTCGCGAGGCTGGGAGTGGCGCCAAGATTGGAAATCACAAAGCTGTGACCCCAGGGAAATCCCGTCAGTGCAGGAGAGAACACATGCGGACCAGCCCGGCCCTTCCACAGGGCGCAATCAGGCACTGATCTATGTCTGGAAAAAGGGTTGCAAATCAAGCGTTTAGTGCCCTGAACCCTTCAACCAATCAAGGAGGCGCGAAATGAGCAGGTTTTACGGCATGCATGTGACCATCACGGGCTATGACCTGGCAAGAGAGGAGGCGATCAAAAGGGCCGCGGCCGACGAATGGGATTTTGCTGCGGACCAATGGAACGCATTTGAGGGTGAATTGGCGTGCTACAGAGAGGATTGCCTGTGTGGCGGTGAGGGCGAGGACGAGTTCGCGAAGCGTCTGATCGAAGCGATCTGGATAGCCAATGGCGATTTCTGCGACGTGCGGGTGACCGCTACCTACTTGGAGAACCTCCCATACGAGGAGTACTCGTTCGACAGGGAAGAATATGCTCGCTGGAAGAGTCTGTCTTGAAGAGGGCGTGCCGTGTTCACGCAACAATGTGGCCTAAGTCTCGGTCGGCCTAAACAAAGCGACTGGTGTGTACCAGTGCAGGCCTGTCCGGGATTTCTCTGTTTCTTTCAAAGGAGATTTAGTAATGAAGAAGCGTATCAGGAAGTCTGTAGGATCACGCCACTCCGGCCAGCCCTCCAAAGACGAGTTCGCTAGGATGATCGTCGGGGGGATTCGACAGGCCGGAGAAATGGGCGATGTTACCTACAATCAGGAGCGGTTCTGTCTCGATGGGGGAGACGGCGAACGGGTTTTCCTGAAGAACGTGTATCAAGAGTATGTGTGGGCGCCGAAAGCTGAACGTGGTTCGGTGGTCCAAAGAGTTGTGCGAGGGTGGTGTGCGGGACAGAGGCCGATCCCGGACGACTTCGAGAGCGCCAAACCTGATCTCCTACCCTTGATCCAATCCCGAGCCGATGCTGAATTGTCGCCACACTATTCATATCAGCCGTTTGGAAACGACTTCGCTGTCGTCCTGGTCTACAACTTTCCAGAGGCGACGAGGTATCTCGTCCAGGATGATCTGGACAAGTGGGGGGTCAGCTTCCGTGAAGCTCTGGAGACGGCCTACCAAAACCTGACCGAGCTACCAGTTCCCTTCGTCCGGCCGGGCGAGGGTGTCTACATGTCTGCGGCCAAAGACGACTATGATGCATCACGACTCCTGTTGCTTCACCGAATTCGAGGACTGTCAGTCAAAGGAGATCCGATTGCTATGGTACCCAACCGTGACACCCTGATCATGGCCGGTTCGGACGACATTGACGCGCTCAGAGAGATGCTCAAACTTGCCAAAGACGCCCTTGAGGGGCCGAGGTGCATATCGGGATTCGCGCTGCGTTTCGATGGGAACGATTGGGTCCCCTGGCTTCCCGAGCGAAGCCATCCTCTCTTCCCGGAGTTCGATGCTTTACAGATACAGTCGATTGCCCAGGGCTACCACGAGCAGCAGAAACTCCTGGAGCGACTGCTCGACGACTTTGTAGCGGAATTCGCGGTTATGAAGCACAAGGTGACTGGGGAAATCGTGAGCATTTGCGTGTGGTCGAGGGGCGTGAATTCACTCCTACCTCGCACAGACCTAGTTGGTTTCCGCGAGCCAGGAGTAAAACCGACGATGGTATTCACGCGGGAGGAGGTCGTCCAGGTGGTGGGGGACCTCATGGAAACAACGGGCATGTACCCCGAGCGCTGCCGGGTAACGGAGTTTCCCACGGCAGAGCAATTAGCGTCGATGAACAATCTGTGGTGAGGAGTCGGCCGTCAGCATTCTGTGCAGGGAGGCACAGAAGGCCGTCCTCCGCTCTTCTAAATTCACTACAGTTTGATTTTTACAGATCGGAAGCATCCTCGGTGACTTCCGACTCGTCCCGGCCCTGCCATTCAGAAAAAAACAAATAGGATGATTGTGGAACAGAGGCCGACATCGCACATCCATCGGTCGGTCCTTCCGCCGTCGTCCTCGAATTCGGGTGTAAAGTGGAAGACGCCCCAGTGACGAACCCGAGGTTCACTTGGTTCGTTCGCCTTGACGAAACGAACCCCGTTCCGTAGATTCATGGGGCATTGTTGATGACATGTGGACCTGCCAATACTGGCATGCCCGAATTACATATAGCCGCGCGGGGCCTGAAAGGACAAACCGCCCGGTTCAAAACGAGTGGTCCCAAAGTGACCACCAACAACCCTCTCGGCCACAGGGTTATCCTTCACTACAGTGGTTTCACAACCACTACTTACTTCGCCCAGCCGAGGCAGTCACACAGGGGTGTGTGTTATGCCTCGCTCTACGCGCTGGGATTTCTTGCTCGACTACCTCAAACGCATCGCAGTTGCTTTGGAGAACAACCAAGGCCGCCCTTTGCCTGTCCGGACGTTGCGCGGCAGTGGAGATGCTCTCGTGCCCGGGCTGAGCGGCGATGACAAGGCAACGATCAAGAGCCTCAAGACGGATATGACAGAGATCAAGATCGCACTGATGCAGATCAAGGAACTGCTAGCCGCAGAACGTGGCGACGTGGTGAAGGAAGCGTATACCGTCAATGAAGTGGCCGACAAGACAAAGCTCAAACCCTATACGATTCGTCAAGCGTGCAACAGAGGTAGGATCAAGGGGGCGTACAAGGGCAGAGACCACGCTTGGCGCATTCCCAATGCGTCACTTCTCGACCTGCTCACCAACGGCCTCCCGCCCGAATAGGGCGCCAATGTCGGAGGCCAGTACTCGATCCATTGCCTTCCGCGTTTCTTCCGGGAACAGGTGGCGGTAGCGGTTGCGCATCTCCTCCGTCTGGTGTCCGAGCCACGAGTCAATTATGGACTGGTGGATGCCCTTCTGCGCGCAGATCGACGCGAACGAATGACGCAGGACGTGGAAGCCGCGTACGACTTTCCACTTGCTGGCCGTCAAAGCCCGTTGGAAGTGGTCGTGGGCTTGGCTTTCGGTCAGCGGTTGTGCGGACTCCGACTTCTTCTTGCTCCGAAGGAAGTTGGGGGGCGTGCAAATCGTGTACGGTCCTCCGGGATGAACCTTAAACCAATCATCCATGATCGCCCGGAGTTGAGCGTGAAGCTGCACACGGCGGAATGACACACTGACTTCATGTCGTCGTTTCTTCTCTCGGATCAAGACCAAGTTGTTGTCGAATTGGAAGTCCCGAACCTGGGAACGGATGATCTCGCTTCGCCGTGCGCCAGTGAAGGCCGTGAATGCGAACATGGCGTAAACGAACGGGTGCTCGGCGTTCTTCTTCACATAGGCGACTAGCTCTTGAATCTCCTTCTCCCCGAGAAACAGGCTGTCCCACAGTTCGTCGATCTGCAATTCGGTGAGACCACCCTTCGCGATAGCAGCTTCGATCTGCGGCCAGGTGTGGAAAGGCGGTTTCTCGTCGGGCTTGGGAAGCCTGACATGCAGAGTCGGGCAATCGCCTTCGACATAATGCCGCGCTCGGGCGAAGTCCCAGAACTGTTTGAATGTCTGGAGTTCCTTCTTGATCGTGTGCGGTTGGATTTTCTTGCCCCGCTGTCCATTCTCCTTCCGTCGCGCACTGACGTACCGTTGAAGTTGGGACACGCCGAGTGTGCGGATCGGGACGCTCCCGCCCAGCAGTCGGACGAAGTGGCCCGCGTGGGTCTTTTCGGTCGCTACAGACGAATCCTCCTTCGCCCCCCTGGGCAGTTCGTCGAAGTACGCCTTCCTTATCTGCTCCAGCGTCACGTCTGCTATGAGTTCTGGACTGGAGAGTTGCCTCCCCCCTGAAAGAATGAAATCGAACGCTTCATCAAAGGTGGCGCCGTCAGGAAGCGTCAGGTCGCCCTGCTCAAGCCGTCGCAGGGTTTCGTTGGCCCGCCAGAGCTTGGCATTGGCAACCGTTTCGTCGGTGGTTTTGAGCGAACGGAAGAACTTGCGTCCCCCGAGGCGAAAACGCAGGTGCGCCACAGGCGAACCTCTCCGCTTCGAGGGTTTCCAGATGAGGTGAGCCGCCATGAGCCCTTGCCCATTCGTAGTCCAATCGTAGTCCAGGCTGGACTACGATTTATTCACACCCGCAACACCCGATCAACATTGGACTACTTTTGGACTACTCTTGCAAGTCGGGACCACAGGCGCAAAAGAAAAGGACTAACGCGGATTTGCGTAAGTCCTTGTTAATAAATCACTTCAGTGCGGGAAACAGGACTTGAACCTGCACGGGCTTTTGTGTGCCCACTAGGCCCTCAACCTAGCGCGTCTGCCAATTCCGCCATTCCCGCGTTTGGGGCGCAAAAATCAATGTAGCCGGTTCGGGCTGGGAGTCAAGGACCTGGACGGCGGAGGACTAGGGCTGTTTGGCTGGATCGGGAGGTGGGGGCGGCGTGTGTGGCTAGGCGGTCGCGGAGCAGGTTGGTGAGGTCGCGGGCGGAGAGGGAAAGTTGGCTCAGCAGTGGGGTGGCGATATCGGCCTCGCTTAGGGGGCGGCCGGCGGCGTCTTTGGTTGCCCGGAGTCCTTCGGTGAGGATGACGAGTGTCTGGCCGGGGTGGAGTTCGCAGGCGAAGGGCTCGAAGTCGGATTCGGGGCTTTCGCCGAGTCGTGGGCTGGGGTGGGTCAGGGATTGCCAACCTTGTGCGTCGAGCAGCAGAACACAGGGCTCTCCTGCGGCCGCGTAGGAAATGCGTCCGGTCGCGGGCTCGACCAAACCACAGAACAGCGAGGCGGCTTGATCGCCTGCGGAACTGGTCCAGAGCGTTAGGTTGATTTGCCGGAGGAGCCTGTCGGCCTCACGATGGTAGGGAGCGTGGGAACGCAAGGCGGTCTTGACGTTGGCGGCAGTGAGTGCGGCGGGCATGCCGGTGTCGGATGTGCTGCCAACGGCAACGGAGAGCAGTCCGTCGGGGAGGCAGAACCAGTCGTAGAAGTCGCCACCGAGCGATTGGGCCTGATCGGTGTAGCCGGCCAAATCCCAGCCGTCCAGCAGGGGTGCAAATGTTGGGAGCTGGCTACGCTGTAGGCGTTCGGCGGCCATCAGTTGGCGTTTGAGTTGGACGCCCTCGACGCCCTCGCGGAGGAGCATCTCGCGCTCGAGATCGGCCGCGATGCGACCGGCGACGATTTCCAAGAGGTTGGTTTGGCTCTCGGTGAAATCGCGCTTCTCGTTGGAGAAGATCCAGAGGGTCCCCAGAATCGTGGTGGGGCTGGAGACGGGCAGGCAAACGGCAGCAGCGAAATCCTCCGGCGGATGCCAGTGGGCGAGCAAGTTGGCGTCTTCGAGGACGACGGCATGGCCGAGGAGGGCTTCCAGATCGGCCAGGGCGCCTTCGAGCGATCGCGGCGGATCGGTGTAACGCTCGGTGGGCAGGCCCCAGCAGGATCGGAGCTTGAGCAAGGTGGTCGTTTCATCCAGGAGATAGAGGGCCGCAGCGTGACCACCGACGGCTTCGGCACCTCCCTTGAGGACCGCTTGCAGGCGAGCGGCGAGGTGGTGTCGCTCTTCGGGATGAGGGACCACCGGCACGTTGGCCGCCAGTTCGGCTTCGCGTTGCCAGAGCACGTGGCGTGCGCGAAGGAGCTCGCCGAACATGTTGGCCAGAGCACCGCCCAGTTCTTGCGCCGCGTGAGGATCGATGGGCGGCGCGGAGGTCGGGGAGGGGATCGCATCGAGCCTGAAGAGTCCGGGAGTGACTCCGACGCCCGGGTTGACCGGGGCGGACCACGTCAGGTCCTTCGATGCGTTGTTTTGTGGACGGGCGACGTACTGGAGCGACCAGCCGGTAGCCCGCTGGAAGGCCCTCAAAACCTCCGGCAGACTGCCCACACGATCCTCGGACGGCGCAGGTTGCGGCGGCTCCTCTTGGTAGATTCTCAGGTAGTTGAGCTTGGAGTTCGTCACGGATGATGCGTCTGTGTGGGAGGAATGCGGGCGACATGTCGTCCGTGCTCGGACTGCGCGACGGTCTCCGGAATCCCTACAACCGGAATTCCGGTCGAGCGTTCCGAGGGCTCTCCATCCCACGCAGGCGTTGGATCGTCCGTGATTGACATTCCTTCACATCGACTAGGCCCTAAGGGTACGTGAGCCTTTCGGATTCTGGGAGGGCGGCAGCGGAAAGGGCAATCGAATCCTCTGGAGAGTCGTTGCCGGATGTGGCGGTCGTGCCGCGGCGGTAAGCTGTGCATACGCACGCTGTGGATCTGATCCGCAGATGGCGCAGATCTTTACAGGTGGAGCACTGGGGTGTGACGTGGGGTGCCGTACGGATGTGTCACCCACCGGACTCTTGGCCGCGCCGGCGAGGGAGGCTCTTGGCCCAGCAGCTCAGAAGTCGGCGTTGCCGGGGGTGCGGGGGAAGGGGATGACGTCGCGGATGTTGGCCATGCCGGAGATGAACTGGATGACGCGTTCCAGGCCGAGACCGAAGCCTGAATGGGGAACCGTGCCGTAGCGGCGCAGGTCGAGGTACCACCAGTAGTCTTCGGCGTTGAGGCCTTGCTCGGCCATACGCTGTTGGAGGACGTCGAGGCGTTCTTCGCGTTGGCTGCCGCCGATGATCTCGCCGACCTTGGGAACGAGGATGTCCATGGCGCGGACGGTGCGGCCGTCGTCGTTGACACGCATGTAGAACGGTTTGATCGAACGGGGGTAGTCGAAGAGGATGACGGGGCACTTGAAGTGCTGTTCGGTGAGGAATCGTTCGTGCTCGGCCTGCAAGTCGCTGCCCCAGGCGACGGGAAACTCGAAGGTCTGGCCCGATTGCTCCACGATGGCGACGGCTTCGGTATAGGGGAGCCGTACGAAGTCGCTGGCGACGATGTGGTGGAGCGTGTCGAGCACGGTCTTGTCGATGCGCTGGTTGAAGAACTCCATGTCTTCGGGGCAGCGTTGGAGGACGTCGCCGACGATGCGTTTGAGGAATCGCTCGGCCAGGTCCATGTTGTCGCTGAGCTCGAAGAAGGCCATTTCGGGCTCGACCATCCAGAACTCGGCCAGGTGGCGCGAGGTGTTGGAGTTCTCGGCACGGAAGGTGGGGCCGAACGTGTAGATCTTGCCCAGGGCACAGGCGAAGATCTCGCCCTCGAGTTGGCCGCTGACGGTGAGATAGGAGGGGCGGTCGAAGAAATCCTGGGTGAAGTCGACCTGGCCCTCGGCCTTGGGCACGTTGGCCAAATCGAGCGTGGTCACGCGAAACATCTGTCCGGCACCTTCGCAGTCGCTGGCGGTGATGACGGGCGTTTGGATGTAGAAGAAGCCCTCTTCCTGGAAGAACTGGTGGATCGAATGGCAAACGGCGTTGCGCACGCGGACGACGGCCCCGAAGGTGTTCGTGCGAGGACGAAGGTGGGCGATGGTGCGGAGAAACTCGAACGAATGCCGCTTCTTCTGCAGCGGATAGGTATCGGCGTCGGCCCAGCCGTGAACGGCAATGCTCTGGGCGAGCACTTCGGTCGCCTGACCCTGACCGGGCGACTCGCGGACCAGGCCGGTGACGGTCACGCTGGATCCGGCCGTCAGCCGTTTGATCTCCGATTCGTAGTTGGGCAGCGAGGTTTCGGCGATGACCTGGATGTTGCCCAACGAGGAGCCGTCGTTGAGCTCAAGGAAGCTGAAACCGGCCTTGGAGTCGCGGCGGGTGCGGACCCAGCCGCGAAGGATCACTTGTTGGCCGACAGACTCGGGGCGGCGGGCTTGGGCGACGGAGAGGTGCATGGGAATTGGAAATCAAAAAGCGGAAAGTGGATGGCGGAAAGCGGGGAGGGGAGTTCTGTCACAGGCCTTGGGCGGCGAGCCAGCGTTCGGCGTCGAGGGCGGCCCTGCAGCCGGTTCCGGCGGCAGTGATGGCCTGACGGTAGTAGTCGTCGGCCACGTCGCCGGCGGCGAAGACGCCTTCGACACTGGTACAGGTCCGATCCGGCGTGGTCAAGGCGATGTACTTCTTGGCGTTCAGTTGGATCTTGTCCTTGAGGAATGCGGTGTTGGGCGTGTGACCGATGGCCAGGAACATACCGGCGGCCTCGAGGGTCAGGTCGGGCTCGCCTGCGGTGCTCTTGAGTCGCACGCTGGTGACGCCGTTGGTGTCGTCGCCAAGCACTTCATCGACGACGCGGTTCCAGACGATCTCGATCTTGGGATTGTCCATCGCCCGCTTGGCCATGATCTTGGAGGCGCGGAGCTCATCGCGGCGGTGGACGAGGTAGGCGACGCTGGCGAACTTGCTGAGGTAGTCGGCCTCCTCGACGGCCGAATCGCCGCCGCCAACGACGACCAACGGCTTGTTGCGAAACCGCGGCAGCGCGCCGTCACAAACGGCGCAGGCGCTGACGCCGTGGTTCTTGAACCGGTTCTCCGACTCGATGCCGAGGTAGTTCGCCCGGGCGCCGGTGGCGATGATGACGGCCAGGGCCTCGTAGGTTTTGTCGTCGGAGGCGTGGATTTTGAAGGGACGGGTCTGGAAATCGACATCGAGGACGTCTTCGGTGACGATGCGGGTGGCGAAGTTGATGGCTTGTTGCCGCATGAGCTCCATGAGTTCGGGGCCGCTGGCACCGTGTTGGCCGTGGGGAGGCAGCATCATCCGGCGTTCGGGGGCGATGGCGCTGTCGAGATAGGCTTCCAGGTTGCCGGTGGGGAAGCCGGGGTAGTTTTCAATCTCGGTCGTCAGAGCCAACTGTCCCAGCGGAAGGGTGCCGGCGAGACGGTTCTCTTCGGTGATGGCACCTTCGAAGACCAACGGTTTGAGCTCGGCACGGGCGGCGTAGATGGCGGCAGTCCATGCAGCAGGGCCGCTGCCGATGATGATGACTTTTTCCGGCAAGGGTCGGTCTCCTTCTCGATTTGGGCACCCATGCGCGCCCGACACATCCCAAGGCACACGAACCACTGATTATAGGGGCTCGTGCGGTGTCGTCCATGCCACGGGGGTGCAAAACGGGGGCCGTCTCGGGGCCTTCGGGGGCTCCCAGCTATCAAGAAGCTGCCCGGGCAGTGCGTAATGCAAGCATCGGTGACAGTAGGATTTGCGTGCAGCGGCGAAGGGCCGTCACGCAGATTGTCCTGTGGGGGCATTTCAAACTACGCTTCGGGGTTCGGGCCCCTTCTTTGCCTGAGTGGGCGGCGACTCCTATAATTCCCCACCTTGTTAATGACGTCAGCAATTCGAGGCCGAACGCCGGCGTTTTTTGAGCGGTCGGGTAGTCGTTGTGCAGAGGCGTGAACGAACGGTTTGCGGCGTGCGGTCCCGTGGTCTTGTCGATTGACCGCATCGAACTTGTTTCCCAGGAGTCTTCATGAGCGCGGAATCCCGAATGTTTGGACTCTGGGAGAGTCCGATTACGGCCCAGAGTCTTGCGGAGGATTGCCGTTTAGAGGGTGCTTCATGGGACTCCGATGGGCATACGCTCGTATGGCTGGAGGGTCGATCGGGGCGGGGCGTGCTTGTTGCCGAGAATAGCTCGGGCGATGCGCCGCGCGATCTCAGTCCGGAATTGAGTGTGCGGGCCGAGGTGGGCTACGGCGGGGGCGATTTTACGGTTCATGGAGGAAATGTCTATTTCAGCGAAGGCAGCACGGGACGGATCTATCGGCAGTCGCTGAAGGGCGGCGAGGCGAGGCCGATCACGCCGCCATTCGGCAAAAGCGCGTCGGCGACGGTCTCGCCCGACGGTCGGTGGGTGGCCTACGTCCATCATGACGACGACGGCATGGACCGTCTGGCGATCGTGGACGTGGAGGGGGACCAGTGGCCGCACGTGCTGACGAGCGGTCGGGATTTCTACATGCACCCACGATGGAGTCCGGACGGGCGCTGGTTCTGTTGGATCGCGTGGGAACACCCAAACATGCCGTGGGATAGCACGACGCTGTACCTGGCGCCGGTGATCGACGCCGACGGACACCATCCGACGCTGGGCGAAGCACAGGTCGTGGCGGGCGGCGAGGAGACGTCGATCTTTCAGCCGGAGTTCACGCCGGATGGCCGGCGGCTGCTGTACATCAGCGACGAGCACGGCTGGGGACAGCTCGTGGCCTACGATTTCGAGTCGCGCGAGCGGCAGTGGCTGACACCGAAGGGTGTGGAGTATGGCTTGCCGGCCTGGCGTCAGGGCGTGCGGACATACGCGGTCAGTTACGATAGCCGGTTCGTGACGGCCGTTCGCAACGAGAATGGGTCGATGTGCGTCGAGCGGATCGATTTGGATACTGGGCAGCGCTCGCGGGTCGACGCATTGAGTTCGTACCGGGAAGTCGTCCAGATGACGGCCGCACCGGACACAGACCGCGTTGTGCTGATCGGCAGTAGTCCGAAGAGTCCGCTACGAATTGCGGAGCACGATTTTGCGAAGCAGCGGACGCGCGTCGTCGCCCGTTCATCGCCGGAGGCCGTCGAGCCGAATGTGTTGGCCGACTGCGAAGCGATCTCGTGGACCACGTCGGGCGGCGAGCAGGCACACGGGTTGTACTATGCGCCGCCGGGCATTCATGCCGACTCGACTGGAAAACCGCCGCTGGTCGTGCTGATCCACGGAGGGCCGACTTCGCAGGTGCGCGCCGGCTGGCACGCAGACGCCCAGTTCTTTGCCACGCGCGGATACGCCGTGCTGTACGTGAATTACCGGGGCAGCACGGGCTACGGTCGCGAGTACATGCTGAAGCTTCGCGGGAACTGGGGCGTTTGCGACGTGGAAGATGCCGTGTCGGGAATGCGTCACCTGGTCGACGGCGGACTGGTCGACGGCCATCGCACGGCGATCATGGGGGGCAGCGCCGGAGGATTCACGGTGTTGGAGACGATGGCCCGATATCCGGACGCGTTCACAGCGGGCGTCTGTCTCTATGGTGTGGCCAATCATTTCCATCTGGCTTTCCAGACGCACAAGTTCGAGAGCCGGTACCTGGATTCGCTGCTGGGGCCGTTGCCCGAGGCGGCTGCCGTGTATCGCGAACGGTCGCCCGTGTTTCACGCCGAGCAGATTCGCCGGCCGCTGGCCATCTTCCAGGGCGGGCAGGATCACGTGGTGCCCCGAGAACAGTCGGACACGATCGTGGCGGCGTTGGAGCACAACGGCACGCCGCATCTGTATCACGTCTACGAGGACGAGGGGCACGGCTGGCGCAAGCAAGAGACGATCGCGCATTTCTACCGAACGCTGGAAGATTTCCTTCGGCAGCATGTGTTATTTCAGTAGCCTTGGCGAGGAGACGCAATGGCATGCTGAAGCATCAGCGACCGGCACGGCTGGTAGCGTTTGGAGCGAAATGAAAGGACGAAGGTGGGGTCGCTATTTGAGGGTGACCTTGTAGTTGCCGCGGGCTTCGTCGTGCTCCAGCGTGATGAAACCGCGGGACTCGGCGTCTTCGAGGAGTTCGGAGAAGGTGCGATAGCCGTAGTAATCCTCGTTGAAGCCGGGGTAGACGCGGCGGATCGTCTGCTTGACCAGCGAGCCCCAAAGGGGGTCATAGTCGCGCTCCAGTGAGCGGACCGTCTCAACGAGGCGGTCGACGGCTTCCTGCTTTTTGTCCTGCGCGCGGACGGTCTTCTTCTTGGCGGGGCGCGGGGTCTGGGCGACGCGAACGAGGTCGTCGTAGTAGAGGAATTCGTCGCAATTGGCGATGAACAGGTTGGAGCTGGAACTCTTTACCCCGCAGCCGATGACGCGCTTGTTGTTCTCCTTGAGCTTGGAGACCAGCGGCGAGAAGTCGCTGTCGCCGGAGAGCAGGGCGAAGACGTCGATGTGCCGCTTGCCGTAGCAGAGGTCCAGCGCGTCGACGACCATGTGGATGTCGGCGCTGTTCTTGCCGCTCATGTTGCTTTCGGGAATGTCGATCAGCTCGACGGCCTGAGAGTGGAAGTCGGCCACGGCATCGTGGTAGCGGTTCCAGTCGCAGTAGGCACGCTTGAACACGATGCGCCCTTTCTCCAGCAAACGCTTGAGGACCAGCGAGATCTGGAATCCCCCGCCACCGGTTCGCATGCTCCGCACGCCGATGGCCAGATTCTCGTAGTCGACGAACACGGCAATGAGGGGCTCTTCGGCCATAGCGGGCTTCCTGAAAGGAGGAGTGTGAGCGGTCAGCACTCAATACGATATCGCGGTGGGCTCGGAGTGCAATTCCCCTGGGGAGTTGGTTGTCGGAGCGGTTGCTTGGGCGGCCGTGCGTGGAGTAGAATGCTGGGAGCCCGCCATCTGCGTTTTCCTACCGCTTGCATTGTCCTACCGCAGGAGACTTCCCATGATGCGTTATTGGCCGCTCGTGCTGTGTCTGGTTTTCGCCGCGGATGCCACGGTGCGGGCGGCCGACCCACCCAGCCGCGAAGAACTCGGCCGGAGCGTCAAGCTGCGCATTCTGGTCGACAAGGTTCTGCAGCCGGAAGCCAAGTGGGTCACACAGGAATGGATGGTGAAAGCGACGGCCGAGGCGGGGTTCAACGTGCTTTCACCCCGGGCGGGTTTCGACCGGCTTGGCGAGGTTCGCCAGGTGGCCGAGTGGTGCGGCAAATATGGCATCTACCATATGCCGTGGATGCGCGGGTCGCTGACGGCGCCGGCGGGCCACGAGGCGGACGGCAAGCGGCTGGTCTGGGCCAACGGCAACGAGCAGCCGCTCTGGAGCCCTAACTCGGACGAGTTCTGGCAATGGACCACACGGTACGTCGTGGAATATGCCAAGGTGAGCGCCGAGAACAAGCATCTGATGGGCGTCTTCCTCGATTACGAGAACTATGCTCCGGGCCGACAGGGCAACCTGTACTCGCTCTCGTACGACGACGTCATTCTCGGCAAGTTCGCCCAGGCCAAGGGCATCGAACTGCCCAAGCTGGAGTTGGCCAAACGCAAGGTGTGGCTGGAAGAGCAGAAGCTGCACGAGGCGTTTGAGCAGTTCCAGGTCGATCATTGGCGGCAGCGCTGCCGGGCCCTGCGCCAGGCCGTGGACCAAATTGAACCGACGTTCCAGTTCTGCATCTACCCGGCGCCGGGGACGCCGCTGATGATTCAGGCGATCTATCCCGAATGGTCGACGAAGAAGGCACCGCTCATTCTGGCCGATCCGTGGGTATACGGTCGGCCGGCACTCATGATGTCACAACCGGAGGCCCTGGAACGCAACCGCCAGAAGCTACTCAAGGGGATGGAGATCGCCAAGGCGGCCGGGATTCCGTACCTGTATGCCGGCGGGATCGATCCGCTCGTACGGGGCGCGGATCCGGAGTTCTGCGGTAAGAATGCAGTGATGATTTCGGAGACGACGGACGGTTACTGGATCTTCTACGAAGGGCCGACGTACACGAAGCAGGACCACGCAGATTATTGGAAGTGGTTCACCTGGGCCAATCGGGCCATCGCGGCGGGCAACTGGCAAGCGTGGCATGAGCCGCGGGAGACGAGCGAGGACTGGGGGCTGGGTGTGTGGGGGCCGAAGGGAAAGCTGACGTTGACGGCGCCGGAGAAGAAAGAAGCGAAGGACTATCCTCGGCTGCGGCTGCGTCACGACACGACGTTGGTGCTGGGTTGCAAGGCCGGTCAGCCCGTGGAGGTGACGCTGGGGGCCTATCGGGTAGGCAATTATCCGCCGACGCTGGTGTGGCAGCTTCGCAATCCGGCGATGGAGACGATCGCTTCGGCCCAATCGGCGATCGAGTCGAAGGGGACGGTGCGATTCACGCCGGACCGCGACGGACTCTATTCGTTGGCCGCGTCGGGCGGTGGGAGTGCCTGGTCGGTGGTGCGCTCGAACGTGCCGGTCGGCATCTACGCCCGGCAAGCGGTCCACACCATTGGCGGCGCCGATCGATTGTACTTCCAAGTGCCGAAGGACCTGGCGAAGTTCACACTGTCGCTGCGGGGTAGCGGCGTCGAGACGGCCCGCGTGAGGGTGTACAATCCCCAAGGAACAGAGGTCGCCACGGCCCAGACGACGGCGCAGAAACAGGACACCCACGTGACGGTGCGGGTGGGCGACCAGTCGGATGCCGTGTGGTCGCTTGCTATCACCCGCGCCGACGAGGGGCCTCTGGAAGACAGCATGCTCACGCTGGACCAAGCCTTGACACCGACTTTGTCGCTGGTGCCGGAGGAGGTGTTTCGGGCGAGCCCGGCGAAGTGAGGGCAACTCCCGCTCGATGGATTATCTCTTGCCTCGCGATGCTGGCTACAGCACCTTGGTGAACCCGGGCATGGCGACGGGATAGTGGCCGTTGGCGTCGGGCATGACGGGCGGGTTGGAATCCATGGTCCAACCGTCCAGCCCTGGGGCCAGCTCGAGATTGGAATTCATGGCGGCGTCCCAGGTGATTTCCTTGCCCGATTCGGAGGCCATGCGGCCGAGGATGCCGGTCAGGGCAGCATAGGCGCATCGCTCGGATTCGTTGTAGGGTTTGTCCTGGCGGATTGCGGCGAACAGCAGGTCGTGCTCGACCTGGTAGTGATGGCACGGCTCGCCCTTGTATCGCCAGAGCAAGTTTGCGGCCGTCTGCTCGTGGGTCTTGTAGAGCCGCGGGTCGGTGATGCCTTCGCCGAGGACGGCGGAGCCGGTGGTGCCGTGGATGACGTCGCCGAAGAAGTCCCAGCAGTTGGCCATGTGGCGGCCTTGGGCGAACAGACGTGTGCCATCGGGGAAGGTGTATTCGACCCCATAGTGGTCGAACAATTGGTCGGGCACATTGCGGACCTGGCGGCCGCCGTGGCCTTGCGCCGAGACGGGCCAGGCGCCCTTGACCCAACAGCAGACATCAAGGTTGTGGATGAGCCAGTCGAGAATGAAGCTGCCGTTGAGCCAGGTGAAGTTCGAGTAGTTGCGGATCTGGTGGCCCAGTTCGCTCATGCCTTCGGACTTGGGCGTGAAGCCGACGGGGCCGTGCTCGCGGTAAGCCCAGCAGGTGATGACCTTGCCGATGGCGCCGTCGTGGATCTGTTCAACGATTTCCTCCAGCGGTTTGTAGTGTCGCGACATGAGCCCGCCGGCGATCTTGAGGTTCTTCTCCTGGGCCGCTTTGCCGGCCTTGAGCACGCGGCGGATGCCCGGTGCATCGACGGCGAACGACTTCTCCATGAAGATGTGGCAGCCCTTCGATACGGCGTACTCGACGTGGATGGGGCGGAACGCGGGCGGTGTGGCCAGCAGAACGACGCCGCCGGGGCTGACGGCGTCGATGGCATGTTTGTAGGCGTCGAGGCCGATGAAGCGTCGCTCGTTGGGAACGTCGACTTGTTTCTCGTGGCGTTGGGCAAGGCTCTTATAGCTCGACTGGAGGCGGTTGTCGAAGAAATCGGCCATCGCCACCAACTTGGTCGGTCCCTGGGTCGACATGGCTTGCGAGGCGGCGCCCGTACCGCGGCCACCGCAACCGACCAGGGCGATCTTCAGGGTGTTGTCTTCGGCGGCGTGCGCGAACCGGGGCGCGCTAAGCGCACTGGTGAGCGCCGCGGCAGCCACCACTCCGCCGGACTGCTTGAGGAACTGGCGGCGGGAGGCGGATGACGGTCGGGCGTTTTGCTGATTCATCGTTCGGATCCTTTCGGTTTCAGATCACGGATTGCAGATACTTGATGCTGCGCTCGGCCTGATCGATGGTACCGCATTCGACGCACAGCACGATATCTTGCGGGACTTTCTTGCAGAGTTCGATGACGCGCGGCCAGTCGATGAGCCCTTCGCCACAGGCGCAGCCGACCGGCGTGCCGGTGACGGTGCCGCGCTCCGCGTCGCTTTGCTGCCGACTGATATCCTTGGCATGCATGTGGACGACGCGCGGGGCGACCTCTTCGAGCATGGCGTAAGGATCGTCGTTTCCGCCCAGGTAGTAGTTGCCGGTATCCCAATTGACGCCCCAGCAGGGGCTGTCGGAGAGGTCCAGGATGCGCAGGAACGTGTCGCGGCGCACGGTGTAGTTCTGGTGCGGCTCGATGCCGATCTTCACGCCGTAACGCTCGGCCACTGGGATCACCTGATGGACGGTATAGGCCATGATTCGGAAGGCCTCATCATCAGACATCCATGCGGGTTTCATGCCCTCGTCGGTATTGATGACGGGAGCACCAATATCGCTGGCCCAACGGATGGCCTGGGTCAGGTAGGGAATGCACACTTCGGGGCGCATCAGGCCGGCATGGGCGCTAAGGGCCGACGGCTTGAGGCCCAATTGGTCCAAGCACTCCTTGTACTGCTTGGGATCGTCCTCCATAGGCAGCATATGGTAGTAGCCGCCGAGATTCAACAGGTCGTAGCCGGTGGCCACGCAGGGTTCGACGTATCGGTAGCCAAACTGGGCGGCCAGCTCGATGCCCTCTTGAAAGGATTTCTCCGCCCGGCCTACAAAAACGAGGTTCAAGCCGACTGCGATGTTTCCCACGACCGTGCTCCTGTGAAACGGGAGTTGTGATGGTGTCCTGCCGCGCGTTGATCTCGTCGAGCCAACGTTATTATGATTAGGCTAGCGTGGGCAGGGAGGTGTGTCGTTCGATTTCTTTCAGTGAAAGATTTTGGCTGTTGGGCCGATGGTGAAGACCCCCGCCATCTTTCGAGAATCGGGCCGGATGTACTCGGCCGATACGTGTGTGCCGGTGCGCGAGGCGGTCCGGGCCGGCCACCTGCAGCAAGTGGCCTTATCGCGAGGCACCTACCCTGGTGCCCCACTGCCGCGGGGAGTGCTGCCGGGGGTGAAGTCGATCGGGTTTTGGAATGCGCCGCAGGATCAGCGGTGGGGGTTGCCTTGGCATCGCAACGAGGGCCTGGAAATCACGTTGGTCGAAACCGGCAGCCTGGGCTTCGCCGTCGAGGACCAGGAGTACGTGTTGCAGCCGGGCGACCTGACGATCACGCGTCCCTGGCAGCCGCACCGGGTCGGCAATCCGTACGTGGCCGCGGGCCGGCTGCACTGTCTGATTCTGGACCTGGCCGTGCGACGTCCGCACCAGACGTGGAAATGGCCGCGCTGGGTCGTGATGACCCAGGCCGATCGGAGCGCGCTGACGACGATGCTTCGCCATAACGAGCAGCCGGTGTGGCACGCAGGCAGCGCGATTCGCGCCTGCTTGCAGCGCATCGGCCAGACGGTTGAAGCGGATCGTGAGGGGAGCCACCTCTCGCTGCTGACCGTTCAACTCAACGAACTGCTTGTGCTGCTGTTGGACATGTTCCGTCGACGGGAGATCCCGCTGGACGAGACGCTCTCGGGCAGCGAGCGAACCGTTTCCTTGTTTCTGGCCGACCTGCGCGAGAGTGTTGAAGACCTGGCTCGGCCGTGGACGGTTTGCTCGATGGCAAAGCAATGCGGTCTGGGCACGACGCGTTTCATTCACCACTGCAAGCAGCTCACGAACCTGACGCCGCTGCAGTATCTGAACCAGCAGCGAGCGCGCGCCGCGGCGCAGTTGCTCTGCCAAGAGCCACGGCGCACAGTGACGGCCGTGGCGCTGGCCTGCGGCTTCTCGTCGAACCAGCATCTGGCCACCGTGTTCCGCCGCCATTACGGCGTATCGCCTTCGGCATACCGCAACGATTCTGAGAATGCCGGGCAAGACGCACAGCAGTGAGCGTCTGGAAGCGGCCGATTCCCGAGGAACCGATGCGGCGGTTGCCGGGCCGGCGCGGGTGAACTAGACTGGGGGGTGATTGGGGAGAGAGCGTTGCCCGTCGGAAATGGCAGGATCGCTCGCACGATAGCGAGGGATCCTGTTGTGCCGTTATTGTCGTTCTGCTTCCAGACATGGTGAATCGTGATGAAACAAGTCCGCGTTCGTCGGTTTCTGGCTGTGGCTGTTATCGGTTTGTGTGTAGCGTGCATTTCGGTGGAATGCGTCGGAAGTGAACTGTGGCTCGAGGCCGAAGCGTTCGATGCACTTGGCGGCTGGGTGATCGACCAGCAATCGATGGACCAGATGGGCTCGGCGTACGTGATGGCGCACGGTAAGGGAATTCCCGTTGCCGACGCGGTGACCAAGTGCGCCATTCCCGAAGACGGCGAGTGGACCGTTTGGGTGCGCACTCGCGACTGGACGGCGCCGTGGAAACGAGGAACGCCGGGCGGTACGTTTCGGGTTGTGATCGACGGGCGGGCTCTGCCTGAAACCTTGGGGACCAACGGCGCCGCATGGGCGTGGCAGAAGGCAGGCACCACGGCATTGAAGAAGGGCCCGGCGACGATCGCCCTGCACGATCTGACCGGATTCAACGGGCGTTGCGACGCACTGTATTTGACATCGGACCCTCAGGCGAAGCCGGAAAACGAGCCGGACAAGCTCGCTGCGTTTCGCAGGGCAATCACCAAGACCGTCTGCCAAGACGATCCGGTGGTGTACGATCTGGCGATTGCCGGGGGCGGCGTTTCCGGAATCTGCACGGCGATCGCCGCAATACGGACCGGCTCGAAGGTCGTGCTGATTCAAGATCGCTCTGTTCTGGGCGGAAACAACAGTTCGGAAATCCGCGTCCCGTTGGGCGGAAGCATCCATGTGGCTCCGTACACCCGGTTGGGCAATGTTGTCGAAGAAATCGCTCCGATCACCGGCGGACCAAAGATCTTTCCGCCCGAGTTCTACGAGGATACGCGCAAAGCGAACGTCTTCGGTACCTGTCCGAGCAATCGATACCGGCTCGTTTTGAGTACGAGAGTCGTTGCCGTGGAGAAGGACAAGGACGATCCGCACAAGATTGCCGCGTACATTGCACGGAACGTCCGCACCGGCGCGGAAACGCGATTTCGGGCACGGCTCTTCGCCGATTGCACGGGCGATGCGGTCATCGCGCGCATGATGGGGGCGGAGGTCATGTACGGTCGCGAGTCGCGCGACAAATACAACGAGTCGCTCGCCCCAGTGAAGGGCGACAGGCAGGTCATGGGCCACTCGGTATTCTGGAAGTCGGAGAAGGCCGACCATCCGACCTCGTTCCCCGACATCGACTGGGGGATCGAGTTCAACGAGGACAAGGCCTACTACGTTCGCAGCGGCGACTGGGAGTGGGAGACGGGCCAATACCGCAACCAGGCGGAAGAGACGGAATACATCCGCGATTATGGGTTGATGACGATCTATGCCAACTGGTCGTACTTGAAGAATCACTCGAAACGAAAGGCCGAATGGGCCAATGATGCGCTGGCGTGGGTTTCCGCAATCGGCGGAAAACGCGAGAGTTATCGCGTGGTCGGCGACTATGTGCTGACGCAGAATGATATTGAGAAGCACATCATCTATCCCGACGCGACCGGATCGATCACGTGGAACCTGGACCTTCATTTTCCCGACCCGGAGAATGTGAAGAAGTTCGACGAGCCGTTCCGCTCGTGCGTCTATCACCGCAACTTGGTGAAAGCCTATCCGGTACCGTATCGTTGCCTCTACTCCAAGGACGTTACGAATCTTTTCCTGGCGGGGCGGCATATCAGCGCTTCGCACGTGGCCTTCGGCTCGGTGCGCGTGATGCGAACGCTGGGCATCCTCGGGGAAGTGGTCGGCATGGCCGCCTCGATCTGCGCGAAGGAAGGCATCTATCCGCGCGATGTGTACAAGTCGCGGTTGGACGAGCTCAAGGCGATGATGACGAAGGGCGTCCCAGCTCCCCAGACTTACCATCGCGGAGGATTCGGCGGGAAGTACGAAGGATACCATTTCAAAGACACCGGACATATCGGGGTCTATCCGAAGCCCAGTAACAAGTTGAATGATCCCGAGATCAAGGAGAGGATCGAGGAGCTGGGTGTTCAGCAGATGCAGTGATTCTGAGCTGGGCGGCGAGGAGGACGGGGCGAAGATAGTGATGCCGCTTGCCATGGGCTGCCGCACGTTTAGCTGACGCACTGTCTTGATGGATTCGACTTATCGGAAGGTCTCATAATCGCGGTGCTCGCCGCGGAGACTTCTCTTCTTCAAGGCGTGGTTCGGGGAGCGGTTCACACCGCGCATGCTGGCCACGCTCGGGCGTCGTGGCATAGGGTTGAAGGTTGCCGACGACGGCCTGTCCCGCCGGAAAAGACTCCCGACCATTTATTAGGCGGCACGGTGGGCTAAATGTCCAGGATGCGGAAAGGCGGGTTTCCGGGCTGGTTGCGGCGCTGGTGGGCTGCCCGGGCGGTAGAATGGTGCGAGTAGTGGACTGGGTGGCAAATCTTAGTGGCAGTCGAGAGGAAAAGCCATGAAATGGGAAAGTGTTCTGTCGACAGGGCTTTGGGCGTTGAGTTGCGCGACGGGGTTGGTCGGAGTTGCCGGAGCGGTGGAACTGAAGCCTGGGAATGCGGCGCCCGCGTTCAGCCTGCAAGGGAGCGATGGCAAGAAGCACTGCCTGGAGGATTATCGGGGAAAGAAGGTTGTGGTGCTGGCGTGGTTTCCCAAGGCGTTCACGCCGGGTTGCACGTTGGAGTGCAAGTCGTTCGGCGCACACGATGCGCCGCTGAAAAAATACGAGGTGGCGTACTTCACCGTCAGTGTGGATGATGCGAAAACGAACGAGAAGTTTGCCAAGTCGTTGGAGGTAGATTTCCCGATTCTCAGCGATCCGGAGGGCAAGGTTGCACGCGCCTACGGAGTGGTGGGCGATCGGCAGAAGCTGGCGCGTCGCTGGACGTTCTACATCGGGCTCGACGGAAAGATCCTCGCGGTGGACAAGAATGTCCGCGTGGCGACGCACGCTGCGGATGTGGGGAAACGGCTGGATCAGCTTGGGGTGGCGAAGCGATAGCGGGGCCTGGGCCGCCCTTACGCCCAGCCCCGTTTGGCAGGCGAGGGACCCGGGATAAGTCTTTCTTATCCCCTACACTGCCCAATCGCCACCCTGCCTTCGTTTCGGCCACGGTTGTTCTTGAGACAGCACGTTACGGTTGCAGAGTGAGTTTGTACGATTCAGGACCGTCCTTGGTCAGGTCGATGTGGAAACTCTGAGACCGACCACCGGCAGTCACTTGGACGGCGTATTCGCCGTAGAAGCCACGAAACTGAGCCTTCCCTTGCGCATCGCTCTTTGATCTTAATCGGGTCATCCATTCGCGGTGGACCAATTGGTAAATCGCCTGGTAGGCCGGCTTCTCGCACATGTATTCATCGACCAGCCCGGCCGTGGCCTGAGCTACGTTATTGCTCCTATACTGCGTGCCGTCGGGGAAGTTCCAATAGACGATTCCGGCCATCTTGGGTACGCTGAACCAGAGCCGGTACAGATTGGCAAGCACCTCGGCCTGGATGGCCTCGCCCGCCGCGCCTGGTTCCACATTGGCTGGGATCGTGATCTCCGAAATGAACAGCGGCAGTCCCAGTTCGCCAAACTTCTCGTAGGTCTCCAGCAATTGGGCGGGCGGGAACTTCTTCCCGGCAAGATGGGCCTTTAGGCCATACAAATGGAATTGAAACCCGATGGACCCCAATCCCGCACCCTCATCCACCAACCGCTTGGCCAACTGGAAGTACTCGTCGGCCCGTCCATTGCGATTCGCGCTGCTTTCCTCGTTTATCTCCAACAGGGGTCCCGACGGGAAACAGCGTTTCGCTTGCTTAAACGCCCAGTCAACATAGGCCAAATCGGGAGTGTACAGACAAAACTTGCGGCGTTCGGGCATTAACGATTCATTCACGACGTCAAGAATCTGAAACTCCTTGCCGTACCGTTCGGCCACCTTGGCGAGCCACTCCTGGTGGGCCCTCTTGGCTTGCTCCGGGTCTTTCGGGGCCCAGTCCGGATACCAAGCAGCGCACACCAGGGGCTGGCCTTTCGCCGCTATGCCGTGCTTCCTGCAAAACGCGAGAACCCGGTCCGGCGGTGGGCGGCGCGGGATTTCCTCAGAACCCTCGGCGAAACGCAGTTGCCCTGGTTTCGGCTCCAGATCCTTCCAACACAAGGGCGTCGTGGCCAAATTGAACAGTTTCACGAATGCTTGTTCATAGGCCTCGTTCCGGTCGCCCAACTGGCCGAGCATCAGAATGTTGCAGCCAAAGAGGAAGTCGTGCGTTTTCTGTCGAATGACCAACGAGGCGTCGGCCACGGGCGTGTCCTTGGCATCGACGATCGTGACGGTTGCATCGCGCTTGCGATAGCGGTCAATGTTCTCATCGAGTCTCGGCCGCAGGGCCTTCCATGTCTCGCGGTACGAATCGGGCACTTCGGCCAAGGCCGGAGTGGCGCAAAACGCCAGAAACATCGCGGTTGGCAAGGCAATGAACCAAGAAACACTAGCAGCTGCGGTGAGAGGGTGGAAACGAAGGCGGATCATCGGTCGAGACTCCTCACAGACGAAAGGGATTCAGGTCAGGCGTGCCTGATAGCTTGTTTCGGGTGGGACTGACAACCCGTCTGCCAGTGCTTACGTCCAACACTGGCTGCTTGTCAGCAGCCAGACGTAGGTCAGGCACCGCCGGTGCCTGATAATCCGTTGCGTGTCAATAGAGCGCCATCGCCAGCTTTCGGCGATACTCGTTAACCAACGCGTTGTCGGTTCCGAGGAAGTGGAAGAGGTGGACCATCAGTGCGCGGGCGTTCTCGCCCAGTCCACGACGGTCCTGCTCGACCAGGCGGAGGCAGATTTGCATGGCCGGTTCATATTGGCCGGCGGCGGCCAATGCCTGGGCGAGTTTCCACTGGTGGTCGAGGTTCTTGGGCTCGGCATCGGCGGTGGCACGCAATGGGGCCGGGTCGCCGAGCTGTCGGGCGAGTCGTTGGAGGACGATCTGGGCGCGAACGTGCAGTCCTTCGGCATCCAAGGCGTCGGCCTCGGCCAATTCCTCGATGATCGGCTCGGCCTCATCGATACGATCTTGGGCCAGCAGGGCTCGCGCCAAGCCGATGCGGGCGGATAGGTCGCTGGGCGAGGCTTCGAGCACCTGGCGGTACGTGGCTTCGGCGGCCGCGGGATCGGTTTGTTCCAGGAGGGCCGCTTCGGCAGAAAGCGATTCGGCCGGCGAGGGGAGGATCCGGTCCAGCCACGCGCGAATCTGCGGTTCGGGCAGCACACCCACGAATTGGTCGACGAGTTGGCCGTTGCGAAGGGCGAAGACGGCCGGGATGGACTGCACGCCGAAGCCGGCGGCGATATCGGGCATTTGATCGGTGTTGGCTTTGACGAGCACGAACTTGCCTTGATACTCGTCGGCCAGTCGCTGGAGGATCGGTCCGAGCATGCGGCAGGGGCCGCACCATTCGGCCCAGAAGTCGATGACGACGGGGACTTCCCGCGAACGCTCCACGACGTCTTGCTGGAAGGAGTCGGCAGTGGTTTCGCAAATCCAGGATGAAGATTGATCCATCGGAACGGCTCGGGAATGTGAGATAGTAGTCGGCGACTTGTCTTCAGTGTAAGGGGCTGCGGCGGTTCGGCAAGGTCGGTGGGGTAAGGGCGTTATGACGGTCCCCGCCACGGATGGGTGGAGAGGGTATCGACCATTCGGCTCGGCGGCGGCATAATAGAGATACGGGCCGGGGAGGTGCCGCTATGAGTCGAGGCAAGCACGCGTCGCGCAGGACAAAGAATCTCGTCCGCAAGCCCGCCACGAAGTTCGCTCATCTCCGCAAACGGATGGAGAAGCATCTCCAGCGAGGCGGTCCCAAGGCGAAGTGATCGCCGGCGGCGCTTCGGACATTCTGCCGTTTGTGTCGTGGTCAGCACCGCGCGAATTGCACCGTGCGGCAGTCCGGAAGGGCGGAAGGTTTCATAGCGGAAATCGACGCATGGGATACCGAAATCTGCGCGAATGCGTGAAAGACCTGGAAGCCAGCGGACAGTTGGTCCGGCTGGAGCAGGAGGTTGATCCCTGCCTGGAAGCCGCGGAGATCCAGCGGCGGGTCTTTCAGGCAGGCGGTCCGGCGGTCTACTACGCCAACGTTCGCGGTTGCCGGTTTCCGATGGTCAGCAACCTGTTTGGAACGCTGGATCGCGTGCGCTACCTGTTTCGCGACACGCTCAAGTCGCTGGAGCGGCTAGTTCACCTGAGCATCGATCCGAGCGACGCACTGCACCGGCCGCGGCTGGTCTTGGACCTGCCCTGGACGGCTTGGAACGCGCGGCCGCGGATGCTGCGCGCGGGGCCGGTATTGGCGCACGAGACGGCACTGGATCAGTTACCGCAACTGAAATCGTGGCCGCAGGACGGCGGCGCATACATTACCTTGCCGCAGGTCTACACGGAAGATCCGGATCAACCGGGTCCCGGGCACAGCAACCTGGGCATGTACCGAGTGCAGCTTTCCGGCGGGAAGTATGAGCCGAACGTGCAGGTCGGGCTGCATTACCAGATTCATCGCGGCATCGGGGCGCATCATGCGGCGGCCATTCGTCGCAACGAGCGATTTCGGGTGAACGTGTTCGTCGGCGGGCCGCCAGCCATGACCGTCGCAGCTGTCATGCCGATGCCGGAGGGCATGAGTGAGTTGGCGTTCGCCGGTATTTTGGGCGGACGTCGCGTGCCGATGATTCGCACGCCGGGACATCTGCCGATTCATGCCGAGGCCGATTTCTGCTTGAGCGGATACCTGGAGTCGAACCATTCGCTGCCGGAGGGACCGTTCGGCGATCACCTGGGCTATTACAGTCTGACGCACGAGTTTCCCGCGATGCACGTCGAGCACGTGTATCATCGCCGGCAAGCGATCTGGCCCTTTACGGTGGTGGGCCGGCCGCCGCAGGAAGATTCGATCTTCGGCAAGTTCATCCACGAGCTCGTCGGGCCGGTGGTGCCGAAGAAGATCCCGGGCGTGCGGGCGATTCACGCGGTCGATGCGGCCGGGGTGCATCCGCTGCTGCTGGCCGTTGGAAGCGAACGCTACGTGCCGTACGAGACGCCGCGGCGGCCGATGGAACTGCTGACGTTGGCGAACGCCATCTTGGGGTACGGGCAGCTATCGTTGGCCAAGTACCTCTGGATCGTGGCGGGCGAGGACAACCCCGACTTGGATGCGAACCACGTGCCCGACTTCTTGCGGCACGTGTTGGAACGAGTCGATTGGCGGCATGACCTTCATTTTCAGACGTGCACGACGATCGACACGCTCGACTACACGGGCGAGGGGCTCAATCGCGGGTCCAAAGCCATCATAGCGGTTGCCGGTCCGCCGCGTCGTACGCTGCCGGTGGCGTTGGATAGCCGGGTGCGGATTCCCACCGAACTGGGCTTCGACGAGCCGCGGCTTTGCTTGCCGGGCATTCTGGCCGTGCAAGGGCCGCCGTACCAGGCGGACCACCGCGGGCGCGACGGCGCGGTGGAGAAGTTCTGCGTTGCCTGTGGGCCGAACGACGCGATCAACAACTTCCCGCTGGTCGTGATTGTCGACGACAGCGAATTCGCCGTGCGCACATTGAGCAATTTCCTTTGGACGACGTTCACGCGAAGCAATCCGGCCGCCGATATCTACGGCATCGAGTCGCGGATCGACCAGAAGCACTGGGGATGCCGAGGATCGCTGGTGATCGACGCACGGAGCAAGCCGCACCACGCTCCGCCGGTAGTCGAAGATCCGGAAATCACCAAGCGAGTGGATGCTTTGGGGGCTCCGGGAATGCCGCTGCATGGTATTATCTGAACAGGGGCGTAGCGTTCGAGGGGACTGGGCGGACGCGAGTTGACGCGAGTTGATGCGTGTTGTGCGCTCTGTGCGGCTTGGCTGCCGCCCAGGTAACGGCTCGTTGGTGTGGGAACCCTAGCGATGTCGGACATTGAGCTGACGGTGCTGTTGATTTGGCTGGGCGTGCTCGGAGGCACGATCGGCAGCTTCTTGAACGTGGTGGTCTATCGGCTACCAGCGGGAATGAGCCTTGCCCAGCCCGGGTCGCACTGTCCGGCGTGCGGGCATCCGATCCGCTGGTACGACAACATTCCCGTTGTGGGTTGGCTGTCGCTGCGGGGTCGTTGTCGGGACTGCGATGCTCGGATTTCCTTGCGATACCCGCTGGTCGAAGCGACGACGGCGTTGATGTTCCTCTCGCTCGGAGCGGTGACGCTGTTGAGTGGCGGGGCGAATCTGCCGCTGCGGCCGATGACCGCCGATGGCGAAACGATCTTCCTGGCGTGGACGGGCGTACGGCTGGCCGCCGTGCTGGCGTTTCATTTGCTGCTGTTGACGACATTGTTGCCGATGGCGCTGATTGAGTACGACGGAAAGCCACTGCCGTGGCGGCTGAGCTGGCCGTTGCTCGTGGTGGGAATTGGGGCGCCGATCTTCTGGCCCTATCTGCATCCGGTGCCGGCCAGGCTGATGGGTGCTGGTTGGCCTTCGGGCCTGATCGACGGGATTGCGGGACTTGGCGTGGGCGTGGTGGTTGGCTTGGGCGTGGAACGCCTCGTCAGAGGACGCGGTGTGCCGGGGCTGGCAGCGGGACCGGCTTGTGTGGGGCTGGTTCTGGGCTGGCAGGCGGGGATCCTCGTGGTGATGGCGGCCTTGGTCGTCTATGTGGTTGTCCAAGGTTTGGGCAGTGTTTCACCAGGGTTGCGGCGTTTGCCGCTGAGCGGCTGGCTGCTTCTGGGCAGTTTTGGATGGGTTCTTGCCTGGCAACCGATGATGGCGTCGCTGCCGTTCTTTGGGCATTGAATGGCACCTTGCCAGAGCTTATGGTGACGCGGTTTGCATGGTATTCTTGCGAGGGGCCACTGCGGGTTGGCGTTTGAGAGATCGAGGGAGTGCATCCGATGCATGAGCAGCAGCGCGAGGAGAATTTGGAGAGGATCTTGCTTTCGCCGAGCTACCGCGTGGCGTACAAGGACGTCGATTTCCTGAGCGATTCGCGGCTGCGGCCGGTGCGGATGCAACTGGAGTTGCTCAAGCCGGAGTTGGCCTTTGAGGAGCACAACATTCGGTCGACGGTGGTCGTGTTCGGCAGCACGAGAATCGTGGAGCCGGCCGCGGCCCAGCGCGATTTGGACCTTGCCCGCGCCCACCTGGCCGATACGCCACGAGATCCACGGCGCCGCCGGGCGGTGGCTCGGGCCGAGCGAATAGTCGCGCGAAGCCATTACTATGACGCGGCCCGCCAGTTCGCTGCGCTCGTGTCGCAGCATGGGCAGGCGAGTGACGAGAACGATTTCGTGGTGGTGACCGGCGGCGGACCGGGGATCATGGAGGCGGCCAACCGTGGTGCGTCGGACACGGGGGCGAAGTCGGTCGGACTGAACATCCGACTGCCACGCGAGCAGTTGCCTAATGCGTACATCACACCGGACCTGTGCTTCCAGTTTCACTACTTCGCCGTGCGGAAGCTCCATTTCCTGTTGCGGGCGAAGGCGCTGGTGGTGTTTCCGGGCGGGTATGGCACAATCGACGAGCTGTTCGACGCGCTGACGTTGCGTCAGACGGGCCGCATGCAGCAGATTCCCATCATCATGTTCGGCAGGGAGTATTGGGAGAAGGTCATAGACTTTCAGTTCCTGGCCGACGAGGGCATCATCGGCGATGAAGACCTCGATCTGTTCCGCTTCGCCGAGGCGCCGGAACAAGCCTGGGAGATGATCCTCCGGTACCATGAGAAGCGACGGACGTGAGCCCGTAGGTCCATGGTTGCGACCGCCGACGGTCGTTCGTAGAATGGCCCCTATGAGCAGTGCCATTCGCGTTCTTCTTGGCTGTGTTTGCGTCCTGGTGGTCGGTGCGTCGATCGCTCGCCCGTCGACGGAGACGCCTCGGCCGAACGTCGTGCTGATCGTCACCGACAACCAAGGGGCCTGGACCCTGGGGTGCTATGGGAATCGGGACATTCATACGCCGAACATCGATCGGCTGGCCAGCGAAGGGATGCGGTTCACGCGGTGCTTCAGTTCCAATGGAGTATGTTCGCCAACTCGGGCGACGTTGCTGACGGGGCTGATCCCGTCGCAGCACGGGGTGCATTGCTACCTGGGGGCCGGCAGTCCGCAGATCGGGCCTGATGCCTACGATACGATTGGCGAGTTTCGCACATTGCCCAGGATCCTGGCTGAGGCAGGTTACACGTGCGGCATGGTGGGCAAGTGGCACCTGGGCGACAATCGGCGACCGCAGGAAGGTTTTACCTACTGGGTCACGATGCCGCACGGCCATACGAAGACGTTCTACGACGCCGAAGTCATCGCGAAGGAGAAGATCCGCAAGGAGCCGACGTACCTGACCGACTTCTGGACGAAGCATGCCGTCCGTTTTCTGGAGGAAAACCGGAGCCGGCCGTTCTTCCTCTACTTGCCCTACAACGGACCCTATGGATTGGGGCCGCTGTTGCTCAGGCCGGCGCGGAACCGCCACGCGGAAGAGTATGCGGACCAAGAGTTGCCATCGTTTCCGCGGAAGCCAATCCATCCGTGGCTGCTGAACAATCGCAACTACATCAACAACCCACTGGCGATGCGGCGATACGCTGCGGAGATCAGCGGCGTCGACGACGGTGTCGGGCGCGTGCTCCAGACCCTTCAGAAGCTGGATCTGGAGAAGAACACCTTGGTCATCTTCACTGCCGACCAAGGGCTTTGCGGCGGGCAAAACGGTATTTGGGGCATGGGCGACCATTCGCGGCCGATCAACACCTTCGACAATGGCATTCTCGTACCCATGATCTGTCGCATGCCCGGTGTCATCGCGCCGGGCAGCACGTCGGATCTGATGGTTTCCAACTACGACGTATTGCCCACCGTATTGGATCTGCTGGGAATGAAGGACAAGACTCCGACCCAGCCGGAGCTGCCGGGGCGGGATTACGCGGCGGTGCTGCGCGGGCAATCGACTGACTGGGAAAACGTCGTGTTCTACGAGTTCGAGAATACCCGCATGATCCGTACGCCGCGATGGAAGCTGACGAAGCGTGCGCCCAACGGCCCGGACGAGCTCTACGATCTTGAGGCCGATCCGGAGGAATCGAACAACCTGGCAGGCAAACCGCGTTGTGCCGAGGTCGAGGCCGAATTGACCTCACGGCTGAAGGCGTTCTTTGATCGCTACGCCAATCCCCGGTACGATCTCTGGCGCGGGGGCGTTTCAAAATCGCCGCTGTTGACCTATCCCAAGCAGCGCGGCTCGGTGCGGCCACCTTCAGGGCAGTGAGAAGCGGTGGGGCCGCCGTTGTTCAGTTTCTTCGGCGCAAATCGCTTGGCGCCCCTGAAACATGCGAGTATGTTGGCACCAAGTACCTGTTCTGGCATGGGTCTTTGGGGGGGTGTCATGAGACGTCGCATCGTACTTGTTCTGGCCGGTGTGATCCTGGGGTTTGCAGTTGAGCCGAGCTTGGCGGGCACTGTGTATCACACGAGCGTCGGCAATTCGTACAACGAGTTCTGGGCGTACGACACGGCAACGGACGTGTGGACCCGCAAGAACGACTTCCAAACGGGCTCGACGCTTGCCGTCGATTCGAGCGGCAACGTGTTCGCCTATTCGTCAAATCGTACGGCAATCCTCAAGTACGATCCTGTCGCCGACGTCTGGGATACGTACTTGGCCGCGCCGGTACTGGGCGGCAGCAATCCCGACGGATTCTTCAACCTGGAGGTTACTGAAACGGGCCGATTTCTCCTGACCGGCAATACACTACCATTCGCCTACTTCTCCGACGGCGGCGCATGGTCGTCGGCGCTGCTGGGTTTCCAGACCAATGCGACGGGGGACTACGATCCCGCGACGGGCCAGTACGCAGTGACGCCCCTTGCGGGGACGTCGCCAAAGCTGATCGACACCAACACGTTTGCCGTCACCAGTTTTTCGGGCAGTGGCAGCGGCAGTGATTGGCGGCGCAGCGGCACGATACTCGACGGCTACTACTTCATCCAGACGGCCAATGAGGATGTGGAAATGTGGGACTTGAGCGATCCGACAGCCGAGCCCATCCGCATCACCTCAACTCCGGTGGACCTTCAATGGATGGCGTCGGCAGCAGACCGAGAGAATGGGTATCTGTATGCGGCCGACGTTTACTCGGGGACATTCTATCGTTACGACGGCACCTCGTGGACGCGGCTTGCGACGGTTGGGGTAACGACAATCAGTGTCACGACGATCGCGTTCGTTCCCGATGCGATGGCGGTACCGGAGCCTCATACCATGGCTCTGTTGGGCTTTGGCGCGATTGGCCTGGCGGTCGGAGTTGCTCGGAAGCGAGGGCGCCGGAAACGATAGCGGTCGGGGCGGGGACCGCTGGTGTCACCAGGCAGGCTCGTGCGAGTCGCAATTGACTGTAACGTTCGTGGTGGCGTGTTTTCGCGGGTTCTATTGATGCCTGTATTGAAAACGGAACAAGGGGTCCAACCCAATCCTGATCTTTCGGCCTCCCGATGGTCGGCTTCGTTCCAATTCCAATGCAGGACCCAATAGAGCTAAGTACACGCTACCCATGTGCTGGATGCGATCTATTGCGCCGTGACCGGATTGCGCAGGATGCCCACGCCTTCGAGTTCGACCTCGACGACATCGCCCGGCTTGATGCCCTTTGTGGTGCCAGGTGTTCCCGTGTAGATGAGGTCGCCTGGCTCGAGGGTGACGAATCGACTGGCGAAGCTAACCAGTGCGGCCACCCCGTGGACGAGCCCGCTGGTTCGCTCCTCCTGGCGGACTTCGCCGTTGACCCGGCACAGGAGCTTGAGGTCGTCGTAGTTGACACCGCTGAGGATGAAGGGGCCGCAGGGGCCGAAGGTGTCGGAACCCTTGGCTCGCCACCACTGGATGTCGTTTCGCTGCCAGTCACGGGCACTGACGTCGTTGCCGCAGGTGACGCCGAAGACGTAGTCCATTGCCTTGTCGACGGGAACGTTCTTCGCACGCTTGCCGATGACGATCACGAGTTCACCTTCCGGATGGACGGCGTGCGTTGCCTCGGGAATGACGATGTTCTCACCGGTGGCCACCAGGCAGGAGGACGGCTTGAAGAAGAACTCCGGGTTAGGATGGGCCGTCTGCTTGCCCAGGTGCGATTTGTAGTTGGTGGCGGCCGCGAGGATCTTCGTCGGCACGGTGGGCGCGAGAAGCTTGACGTCGGAGAGAGCGTAGGTCTTGTCGGTCGGCGTTGGCTGGTCGAACAGGTCGCCGGAAAGCTGCCGCACACGGTCGCCTTCGACCACCCCGTAGGCCACGGTCGGGCCGACCTGGAAGCGGGCATATTTGGCTGGCTTACTGTCGGCAGCCATGGCTGCACACGGAATCAGCAGCAAGCCTAGCAGCGAGGCAACGATCGATCGGCGGCAAGTCATGGCAAGCTCCTGTGGGCGGGTGGAGGAAGCAATAGATCTGTTCCTCTTGTATCTGCCGAATCGGGGAGAGTCAAGCAAAAGGTACGCGCACGCCAACCGGGCCGCGGCACGGCGGGGGGCGATGAGCGGACGGCGCCCTGGAGCGGCAGGCTATGACGACACTCTTTGCCGCGACGACTCGTAACGGCCGAAGATCATGCGACCTGCGCTGGTCTGAAGGACGCTCGTTACGGAGATGTTCACGTGCTCGTTGGTGTGGTCGCGGCCACCTTCGACGACGACCATCGTGCCGTCGTCCAGGTAGCCGACACCCTGGCCAGCCTCCTCACCGTGCTTGACGATACGGACCTCGACCTGCTCGCCCGGCAAAAAGACGGGTTTCAGGGCATTGGCGAGGTCGTTGAGGTTGACGACACCAACGCCGTGCAACCGGGCGACCTTGTTGAGGTTGTAGTCGTTGGTGATCAGCTTGCCTTCGAGGTGCTTGGCCAATGCCACGAGCTTCAGGTCGACGGGCTGGCCGGCGAATTCGGGCAGCTCGCGGTCGAAGATCTGGAGGTCGACTTCGGGATTGTTCCGCAGGCGGTTGAGAATATCCAGTCCGCGCCGCCCGCGGCTTCGCCGCAGCCGGTCGGAACTGTCGGCGATGGCCTGGAGTTCCGTGATGGCGAAGCGGGGCATGACGAGTTGGCTGTCGAACACGTGGGACTCGACTACGTCGGCAATCCGGCCATCGATCACCACGCTGGTGTCGAGGATGTAGGGGCGACGTCCTTTCACCTCCTTGGAGAACTCGACGTAGGGGATGATGAAGCGGAAATCGTTCCGTGTTTGCAGCAGCAAGCTAATGCAGATGTACGAGAAGATGGCGGCCAGCGTGAACTGCACGATGGGCTGGACCTTGTTCAACAGGACGAAGCTCGTGATCGGACTGGGCAACAAAGGGGTGATGGCCAGATTGGCGATGTAGGCCAGAAACAGCCCCACGATCAGCCCGAAGTAGACGGCCGAGATGACGTCCAGCGGCTTTCGCGGCGTGAACAGGTCGGCCAGAATGACGATCACGGCCAGCATGATGATGCCGGCCAAAGCGGCGGGCGCAAGCCAAGTGTACTGATCGGGAATTACCCCCGAATAGATGATGTACACCCCCAGGCCGATTGCGACCATGATAAAGATGGCGCGAAGAACGAATAAGCCCATGGCAACTCAAGTACCCACAAAGGAATGACGTGGCAGGCGGGAACGGACCACAGCCTTGCCCCAGAGTTTGTATAAACCGCTGAATCGTGCCAGGCAACTATTCTAGGGCTTTTGGCGCGAGAGCGAAATAGCATTAACCCCTAATGGTGGGATCGTGTAAACCCACAGGGTGCTGGATGCAGCGATAGCGCCGGTTGGGTGAGCCGGCGTATCGACAGGGTCGAGACGAGGCCACTCGGGCCGGGGTGCCGATCAGGTGGTCTTCGCCAATTCCTCGGTCAGTAGTTGCCAAAGGGCTTCCAGCGACTGAGGGATGACTTTGATGGCAGCCAGGGTCGGCATGAAGTTCGTATCGCCGTTCCAGCGAGGGACAATGTGCCAGTGTAAATGGCCCGGCAGCCCTGCACCAGCGACGCGGCCGAGGTTGAGCCCGACGTTGAACCCCTCCGGCTCGACGACCCTCTCCAGGAGGCGAATCATCTGGGTGGCCTCCTGGGCGAGGGCCAAGTGTTGGGCGTCGCTGAGTTCGTGCATGTTTGCGCAATGCGCAACGGGGGCGATCAGCAGATGGCCGTTGTTGTACGGGTAGAGGTTCAGCAGGCTGATGACGTGCTGACCGCGGTGGACGACGAAGCGATCGCGATCGGCCGCGTCGGCCACGGCCTGGCAGATGAAGCAATCGGCGTCGGCGCCTGGCAGGAATTGCAGGGGCCGGGGCTGGGCGTTCGCATCGGCCTTTTCGCCTTGTATGTAGCTAAGCCGCCATGGGGCCCAGAGTTGCTCGTATTTCACTGCAATGTCTCACACGGCACGATTCGGCGTCAGGTGGCCAAACTCACCCACCCGGGGTGACCACACCCTCGGGAGTCTATAACGAGCGCAGGCCGATGGCAAGGCAGGAAGTCTCCGGGGGACCATGACGGAGGTGCCCACGGTCCTGGCAGCAGTGGGGGTATGTCGAACTGTGTATCTGAGGGGCGCTTATCGCTGGTGACCGCGCAGGCAGGCGCCGGCGGCGCCGCGGCGGTTGCTTCAAGTTAGGAAGCCTGACTGGACGACACTGATTGTATCGTTTCTTGTGAATGTTTCGGATTCTGTGGATGTGCGGCCCCCGCCCACTCGCCCGCACCGGGCCGCACGACTACACTGAGACCTAGGGGGGCGTTCACGCCGGGTCGCTTAGCGCGATTCCATGCGGCGCTGCCCGCTCCCATTACCCCCTTCGGCGGCCGCGAGATCCCTACGCTGATGGATTTTCGTGTCGATCTGGATACGTTCCGGGGTCCGTTAGACCTGTTGCTGTACCTGGTGCGGAAGCACGAGGTCGAGATCGTGGATATTCCCATTTCGTTGATTGCGGATCAGTATCTGGAGTATCTGTCGATTCTGGAGCAGTTGGACGTCGACGCGGTGGGCGATTTCCTGGCGTTGGCGAGCACGCTGATCGAGATCAAGTCGCAACAGGTGCTGCCGCGCTGCGACGAAGTGGACGACGCGATCGACGATCCCCGCGAGGAGCTGGTGCGGCGTCTGCTGCAGTACAAGGCGTACCGGGACGCGGCCAGCATTCTGGAGGAACAGAGCCGCCAGTGGCAGCAGCGTTACGCGCGACTGGGATGCGATTTGGCGCCGCGGCAGCGGGACCTGGCCGAAGAGCCGATTCACGAGGTCGAGTTGTGGGATCTGGTCAGCGCGTTTGGGCGGATCATTCGCGAATCGGAGTTGTCCAAGCCCTCGAATATCGTTTACGACGACACGCCGATCCACGTATACATGGCCCGCATCGACGAGCGGCTTCGGCAGGGTGGGCACCTGGCCTTCAGTGACCTGTTCGCACCGGGGATGCACAAATCGACACTGGTGGGGATCTTTCTGGCCGTGTTGGAACTGGTGCGCCACTGCCAGGTGCGCGTGGAGCAGAACGAATTGTTTGGCGAGATTTGGGTGCTGGGCCGTTCGGACGCTTCAGGCCCCCTGGACCTTTCGAACGTCGACAATTACGATCATTCCCAGGTTGGCGGGTAATGGTGAACGGTGGGTGGTGAATTGGGTCGAGAAGGCGCGGGTGAGGGCGTTTGGCTTCGACCGGCGGCTTGTTTCTGTTATCGGTGACGAAGAATCGCGAAGCCCGGCTCGGCCATGCTCCAAGATCAGCCTGTCAGGACTCTGACGCACAAAGACCTCACGATCGAGGGTTTCTCTCGGGCCGCCGTGCAGACGTACTGGCGGATTCCCGAGTACAAGGTCGGTTTCGACTTGGGGGCGCAACCTTGGTCGTTCATGGGGACGCCCACGTGGTTCGTCTCTCATACGCACATCGATCACCTGACGGCACTACCGGTATACGTGTCGCGGCGACGGATGATGAAGATGGAACCGCCGGTGATCTATCTGCCGGAATCGGCGATCGAACCTGTGCAGCGGATTTTGCGGCAGGTGAGCCGTCTGGACCGGGGACGGTTGCCGTGCAGCCTGCTGCCCGCTCGGCCGGGCGACGAAATCGAACTGTCGCGCGAGTTGGTGGTCACGGTGGGCGCGACCGTGCATACGGTGCCGTCGTTGGGGTTTGTGGTCTGGCAGCGGCGGCGGAAACTGAAGCCCGAGTATTTTGATCTTCCGGGCGAGAAGATCCGCGATCTGCGTCTGGCCGGGCACGAGGTGACGAAGGAAGTGCGCATTCCGCGATTCGCGTATCTTGGCGACAGTTCGCCGCAAGGCCTGGACAACAATCCAGCGATGTACGACGCCGAGGTGTTGATCCTGGAGCTAACGTTCGTGGCGCCCAGCCATCGCAAGGAGCGGATCCATAAGTTCGGCCACATGCATCTGGACGACCTGTTGGAACGGCGCGACCGTTTCCGCAGCGATTTGATTATCGCATCGCACTTCAGCACGCGCTACCACGATCGTCAGATCCGGCGTCACGTGGAGAAGGCCTTGCCCGACATGCTGGGTGGGCGGCTGCACTTGTGGCTGTAGGCGCGTTGTGCGGCGGCATTCGCCCGGGTTATAATGACGGTGTTTCTGACCGTCTGATTCCAGGGAGTGCCGCCATGAGCAACCATCGGCCGACCGTGACTCGTCGCAGTTTCTTGAAGCGTGCCGCGCCTGCGGCGTTGGCTGTAGGGATGTTGCCCCGCTGGGCGTTGGCCGCCGATGCGGCGGCGAAGACCGCACTTCCTCCGGTCCGCCAGATCACACGGGGGCCGAAGCACCACTGGTTCGGCTACTACGACAAGCTGGAATTCGACCCGACGTCGCGCTACGTGCTGGGAATGGAAGTCGATTTCGAGCACCGTTCGCCTACCCCCGACGACATTATCAAGGTGGGCATGGTCGACCTGGGCGACGGCGACAAGTGGATCGAGCTGGGCGAGAGCCGGGCATGGTGCTGGCAGCAGGGCTGCATGTTGCAGTGGCGGCCCGGCTCGGCGAGCGAGGTACTCTGGAACGACCGTGAAGACGGCCGGTTCGTGTGCCACATTCTCGATGTATTCACGCGCAAGAAGCGGACCATTCCGCACCCGGTCTACACGGTGAGTCCCGACGGACGCTGGGGCGTGGCGCCCGACTTCCGACGCGTCAACGAGATGCGGCCCGGCTACGGCTACGCCGGCTTGCCGGATCCCAATCGCGATGTGCTGGCGCCGACTGATTCGGGGATCTTACGCATCGACCTGGACACGGGAGAACAGACGCTGGTGGTTTCGATTGCCAACGTGGCGAAGATTCCGTACCCACGGGGCGACATCTCCAAGGGCAAACACTACTTCAACCATCTGCTGGTCAGCCCGGACGGCTCGCGATTCGAGTTCCTGCACCGTTGGGGCTTTCCGAACTGGAAAGGCGCGACGCGGATGCTCACGGCGGCACGCGACGGCTCCGACATTCGCGTGGTGGACCATTCGGGACGCACCTCGCACTTCATTTGGCGCGATCCGAGCCATATCCTGGCATGGTCGTGGGACGAGTCGCACGGCGACGGTTTCTACCTGTATGAAGACAAGACCGGCGGCAAGGTCGAAATCGTCGGGGAAGGGGTGATGACCAAGAATGGTCATTGCACGTACTTGCCGGGCAACAAGTGGATCCTGAACGACGGTTATCCGGACAAGGATCGCAACCAGAACGTTTACCTGTACGAAGTGGCGACGAAGCGCCGCGTACCGCTGGGAGGTTTTTACTCGCCGCCGAAGTACCGAGGCGAGTGGCGTTGCGATACGCATCCGCGATTCAGTCCCGACGGCCGGAAGGTGGTGATCGACTCGCCGCATTCGGGCGAAGGCCGGCAATTGCACCTGATCGACATCAGCAAGATCGTCGAGGGCAACCTGTAGGCCGGTGCGACTTCGGATCGAGCGGCCTTACGGGCAGTGTTTCAATGGATCTTCGCGGGCAGGGCCGGCGGCAGCGGTAGAGGCCGCGGCAGTTCCTCGCGCATCCATTGTTCGGTGGTCTGCCCGGCATAGACCTCGCAGGGCCGGATGCTCAAGGCCGATTGCGCTGGCGGAGTCACGTTCTTCTTGACCACCACGAGAATGACGTTCTTCTTCCACTGGCAGCAGAACTCCTGCACGGTGGGACGCACGTTGCCGCGCACGGGGTCGGCCAAATAGACGCGTCCGCCGGCCATGCCGCGATAGACGACGAAATGGTCGTAGTCGTCGAGGCGGATGGGGACGATGAGCGGGATCTTCGACTGCGCGAGCCGGTCGAAGGAGAGGTTGCCGATCGAGGCGAGGTAGCCCATCTCAACAGACGCCTGCCGCAAGTCGCTGATGGCCAGCCCATGCTTGACGCGGTCTCGGATCTCGTCGGGAGTGAGGATTTTGAAGAGAATCGAGATGATCTGCTTCTCGGTTGCGGGATCGTTCCAGTAGTATCGAAGAATAGTTGCCAGGGCCGCTGCGCCGCAGGAGTAGTCGTAGTTCTGCATGACGACATTGCGCCGCTTCAGTTCCTGCCAGCTCCACGCGTAGATGCTGAAGACGTGGTCCGGGTCGCGGAGTGGCGCCCGCGGGCCGCTGGCAACCGAGGCGGTCGATGCGATCGCCGCCAAAGGCATTCCCAGCAGGGCGGCGAGGCACTCGCGTCGGGACATGGGCTGCATGGGCTGCTCCTGGAGGTTGAACCGGCTGCTGGCCGGGCTCAATACGTGAAGGTCATGCCAACGCGCGAATTCGGGGCGTCGTCGGTCAGGCCGATTTCCACGAACGGGTCCCAGTATCGCAGGCAGGCCGGTCGGGCGATGGTCGCTCCGAATCGCATGGAAACGGGTTCCATGGCCAGGCCGGCGATACGTTGGCCGTCGAGACGCGGGTCGGTGATGTAAGATCCCGTGATGCTCGCGCTTAGCGTAACCCGCTCGTTGACGGCGAAGCCCATGCCGCCGCGGTACATATACTGGTCGCCATATCGAACGTCGTAGCCATGGTACTCGCGCATCAGGGCGTGTCGACTGCCGAACCCGTAGAAGATGATGACGGGATCGATCGTGTGAACGAACAAGACGTTCCAGGACCCGAACCAGAAGCCTTGGCCCAAGAGGGTGTTAGGAGGTTCGAGGATGCCTTGCAGAGGACTGACATCGGCCGTGGGCGCCGTGCAGGCGAGGGTGGCAATCACGTCCGGTTGGTAGCTTTGGCCGCGCCCCTTGCACACCAGGTATGATAAGCCGCCGGTAACGTCGCCGATACCGCCTTTGTTGGAGAACTCGTCGAACCCGAAGAAGGCATTTTCGGTATTCGACCAGCCAAACGGCACATTGGCGAACAGTTGAAGTCTATCGAGGAAGCCATAGCGGAAATCCAGCGGCATGAGCAACAGCCGGCTGGTGAACCTCGAGTCGACAGGAACAACGGAAGGTGATTCTTCCGACCCGCCGACGGCCAGGTTCGTGTAGTTGTGGTCGAAGACCGTGTAGTTGATGCCGATGTCGAGTTGCCAATCGCCGGGCCTGAGCAGGACCGACTCTTGCCGCAGGAACTGATGGCTGTAATCTTCGGGCGCCTCGCCGAGCTTCTGCTGCTCGGTCGGAATGTTCGGCTGCGCGGACGGCGCGACAGGAGGAAGCTCGGACGGGACGGGCGCCGGTTGGACCTCGCCGTACGCCAATTGGTTCGGGGCCGGCACCGCTTCCATCGATGATACGAGCGCTACTTGCGATGGTAGCGTCGTGACCAGAGAAGGTGTATCCGATGTGAGGATCGCTTCCAGGGAAGGCGTTGCTTCACGCGGCGAGAGACTAGATTCACCAGGAATGACGACTTGGGGGGGCATGAAGATCGATGCGTCGGATGCCACCGAAACGTCGGTTGACGGAAGGCCGTCGACCACGCCAGCGGGTTGCGAGGCCGGATACACGTCGTCGGGCATTGGTGCATCTTCAGCCCGAGTGAAGTGCGGATAGGCGACCGCCACCAGCGCGCTACACAGCACCCATCGGCACACCCACCGGCAGACGTGTCTATTTGTCATGGTCCGTTTCTCCGAGACAAGCCGCGTCAAAAAAGAGCTGCCCGAACGCGACAGCCGCGAAAACCGCGACGTTCTACAAAATGACGCCTTTCGATACTATCGTCATCGGCGTTACAACCGTCTCAGCTCAGACAATTGTGAAAACTGGTTGTAGGGGCGGTGGCGGTTAGAAGAGATATGTCAAAAAAAGGTCTACGTCTGAAAAGTCGGATGACGATACAGCTCGGTAGCGGTTCATCGCGGCGGATTGGTAGGGTATTATCCTCGGGTCACTCTGTAGCGGTGTACCGCGTGCAAAAACACGTCCGACAGCTCTTGGAATAGTGACAACCGGCGTTCGTCCCGCAGAAGACCCGTCACGGACGAACGCTTTCGGTGCCTGTAGGCGGAGCCGCAGGCAGAGGCAAGATGCACTCAATGGGGGGGAAAACCATGAGGTGTTACTATCGATTGTTTGCGCTTGGCATGGTGGCCGTAGGGCTGCTTGTTTGCCAGAGAGGCGCTGTCGCCGAGGACATCGCGGGTACAGCGCAAGCTGCCGTGGTTCCCGAAGCCACCCTCTCCGACGTTTTGAGTTCGACGAACGAGTCGCCGCTGCAGCTTACCAGCGGCACTGAGTTTGCGACGGACTCGTGTGTGCCGCCCGCCGACTGCGATGCTTACAGTGACTGTTGCGGATGTCGACGGTGGATCGCCGAAGCCGAAGCCGTATTCTTGGCGCCAATCCAGCATCAGAATTATGGTTTCTGCCAGTTCATCGACGGAGCGGCAACTCGCCGGTACGACGCGCCGAGTACGGAGACCCTGACGGTTTCCCCGCGAATCGCCCTGGGCGTGCAGGGAGAATGCTGGGGACTGTTGGGGCGCTATTGGCGGCTCGACGCGGGCGGACTGAGGCCGGATCTTGATGTGACGGCCAGTGAGAACGTCTTCACGGAGAACTGTTTTCTGGCGGAAACGTTCGATATCGAGGTCACGCGATTGTTCGGCAACTGTAATAGTTGTGCGGAAACCCGGTGGTCGTTCGGCGTTCGCTACGCTCAGTTGCACGAGGCGGCCGGAACGATGCTGGACGAATACACGCTCCTCAACAACTACCGGGCCCAGGTGATTTCGAGCCATTACTTCAGCGGGACCGGCCTGACGATGGGCCTGACGCGCATCCGCCCGGTCGGCTGCAGAGGTTTCAATATCTTCTGGGACGGCCGCGTTTCGGTGCTCTGGGATGCCGACACGAACACGTACGTCGGGACGCACGCCAACTATAACTCGCTGACGGGCGCGGCCGCTTCGACGAACAACGCTGTCAGCCTCAACGACGGCAATCTGTTCATCGGTGAGATTCGTGCGGGCGGGCAATGGAACCTGCCGTTGCGATGTGTGCCGGCCAATGCCTTTTTCCGCCTGGCATTCGAGTACCAATACTGGTGCACCGGCAGCGACAGCGGCGTTTGGGCCTGGTCTGCAGCTACGCCTTTGGGGGGTCCAGCGATTCTCGCCGGCGGCGCAGCCAGTGGGGATTCGCATGTCGACTTGGTTGGCTTCACGATCGGCACGGGCCTGACCTGGTAGACGGATGAAAGATCCTGGCATAAAATGCCAATAGAAAGATGTCCCCCCGTGATGCGGGGACATCGTCGAGGGCCGGCATCGTGGGAGGAGAATCGCGAGCCGGCGACAGACTTTGGCTACTTGGCGTAGGCAAGGGCGCTTCTGCTGGCACCGAGCCAACAAGCGCGCTACGCACTACGCTATAAAGCGACGCCCCCTGCTGCATACAGGGGGCGTCGCGTTTTTGGTGGGTCTCGTGGCAACCGAGGCCACGGGACGTACGCCAGCCGATTGCTACTTGGCGTAGGCGAAGGCGCTGCCACCGGAAGCCGCACCGAAGATCACCGAGCTGCTGATCCCGGTTTGGACCGTGTTTGCGTACGGTCCGAACATGCCGAAGCCGAACGAGGTGACGGTCGTCGAAGTGCTGCTGCTGACGCTGGACGAGGCGGCAGAATTGGATCCGCCTGTCGCCAGAGCACTGCCATGGTGCGGCGACGAAACGGCCGAATACTGCTGGCCGGATCCGGAACTGAACGGCACGGTGGCCCACGACCAGCCACTCACGGCGGCGAAGCCGCTGCCACGTACGTCCAATCCCTGGGCGTCGGTCATCTGATGCATGCCGCTGAGGCCCACTTGGGCGAGCGTTGCATCGGGCACCTGCCCGGCCGCATTAGCGACGGTGGGCAGCACTGCCAAGCATACTACCGTAACCACGATTGCCAAAAAGCGCATAGGACACCTCCTACCAAAAGAGACTACGATCCGCTTCGCCAAGGCACAGTACCTTGAACAGAGGAGCGGACTGCGAGAACGTTCGCTGCGATACAGCCCTCTGTCTGGTGACGCAGGGTGCGTCGGGATTCGCCGTTCGGGCATCCACCAGAAGCCTCATTGCTGCACACCCTCTCGGAAGCCCATCAAACGCTGCGTACAACCGTTACAGATGCCGAACGTTCCCCAAAATAACTAGCACGCACATTCTACCAAGCCGGGAAGGGGAGGCAAGCGCCTTGTTTGCCCGTACAATGCATTTTATCGATGTATCCGATTTCTGCTACGTATCGCAAATGCTCTCGTTGCATGACCTTGGTGAGCTCAGACGGCTGGATTCTTGCACGCGATCCCGCACTTGTGAGCGTGGGGAGAATTTTCCGGAACCACGTTGGGTGGTTCAGACTATGCCCGATTGTGAGATGATATCCAAGTGTATGGGGAAGGTAGGAGAGATAGGCAGTATTGTGCAGCGTACATATGGTTAATGGGGTTAAATGGCTAGCCTGGGCGAACGGATGTCCGGTTGGCGCGCAAACGTCAGACGTTCGCACGCTGGGATTTGGGGCCCATCACTATGGGGAACAACGGAAGGCTGCCGGATGTATGACCACGGCTGGGACGTCGACTATGACTCTGACGAGCTGTTTCGTTGCAGTTGCCGGTAGGTGGTCAACGCATCGGGGAACGGCTCCAGGGCGCGGTCGAAGATTCCCAGAGTGTAGGCGATCGTCATTCCATAGTTGCAGATAGGCACGCCCGCCTGCCGGCAGCGCAGCAGTCTGGTGAGCATCTCGCGGCGGTTCCACATGCAGGCCCCGCAGTGGACGACGAGTTGATACGAGGCCAAGTCGTCGGGGAAGTCGTGCCCTTGAGTCGTGCGGATATCCAGTGGGCCGCCAACGTACTGTTTGAGCCAGCGAGGAATCTTCACTCGGCCGATGTCTTCGGCGATGGGATGGTGGCTGCACGCCTCGGCGATGAGCACCCGATCGCCCGACTTGAGTGTCTCGATGGCCAAGGCACCCTGGACGAACTGGCTCAGGTCGCCTTTCTGCCGGGCAAGCAGGATGGAAAAGGACGTCATCTTAACGTCCGGCGGCGTGTCGGCGGCTACCTTCAGGAATGCCTGCGAGTCGGTCACCACCAGTGCTGGCGGACGGCGAAGTCGCTCCAGGGCGTCGCGGAGTTCGCGCTCCTTGACGACCATCGAGTAGGCGTCGAAATCGAGCAGTTCGCGGATGGTCTGGACCTGCGGCTGAATGAGCCGGCCCTTGGGCGCCTCTTTGTCGATGGGCACGACAAGCACGGCCAACTCGCCCGCCGGCACCAGGTCGGCCAGAATCGGCGGGGCATTGATGAATTCGTCGGGCGCCGACTTGATGAGGGCTTCACGAAGGTCTAGCACGCCCTGGCCGCTGGGGGCCACGGTCTCGACGGTGGGGATCTTGTCGCGTTTCAGGCGGTCGAGGAGCGTCTCTTGCGGGCGGGCTAGGTCGGCCTTGTTGAGGACAACGATCACGGGGACTTCGCGCTGGCGCAGTTCGGCGAGAATGAGGTCTTCGAACTCATTCCATTGGCCGGCGGCGACCACGAGGATGCCTACGTCGGTTCGGTCGAACACCTGGCGCGTACGGCCGACACGCTGGTCTCCGAGTGCTCCGAGATCGTCGATGCCGGCAGTGTCAATGAAAAGGACGGGGCCGAGCGGCAACAACTCCATCGGCTTCTCCACGGGGTCGGTCGTGGTGCCGGCGACCTCGGAAACGATGGAGACCTGCTGGCGGGTCATCGCATTCAGCAGCGACGACTTGCCGGCATTGCGGCGTCCGAAGATACCGATGTGGAGACGGAAGCTCTTGGGGGCGGTGCGCATGACAACAATGGTGCTTCTATGAATCGGTTCCACCCAGTCGCATCACCCGTTCTGGCGATACGAGCTCGTCGAATTGCTGCGCCGTCAACAGGCCTCGCTGGATGGCGATCTGGCGAATGCTTTGCCCCTGCTCCTTGGCGATGTGGGCCAGCTTCGACGCTTCCTCGTAGCCGATGGCGTCGACCAAGGCGGTCAGAGTGGCCGTGCTGCCGTGCACGTGGCGGCGGCACTGATCGATGTCGGCCTCGATGCCTTCGACGCAGAACCGCCGGAAAATATCGCAGGCGTCGGTGAGAAGATCGAGCGAGGTCAATAGACTGTCAGCAACCAGGGGCAAGAATTGGCTCAACTCGAGATTGCCGAGGCTCACCGCCTGGAGGATCGTCTGGTCGTGTCCCATCACGGAGATGGCCGCCTGGCTGACGGCCTCGGGAATGACGGGATTGACCTTGCCGGGCATGATGGACGAGCCGGCTTGCCGTTGCGGGAGGCGGATTTCGCCGAGTCCGGCCTCCGGGCCGGAGCTCAACAGTCGGAGGTCGGTTGCGATCTTCAGCAGGCTGGAGGCCAACGCCCGCAGGATGCCGCTGACCTCGACGAAGACGTCGGCGTTTTGGGTGGCTTCGACGAGGTTTTCAGCTCGCGCGAGCCCCAGGCCGGTGATCTGCCGCAGATGCTCGACAGCGCGGAAGATGTACTGTCGCGGAGCGCCTAGTCCGGTGCCGATTGCCGTGCCGCCCAGGTTGATGACGCGGAGGCGTTCCTCGCACTTGTAGATGCGCCAGCGGTCGCGCGAGAGGGCTTCGCCATAGGCGGCCATCTCGCGTCCCAGGGTCGTCAAGACGGCATCCTGCAACTGGGTGCGCCCGACCTTAACGACGTCGGCGAACTGCTTCTCCTTCTCCTGAAACGCTTCCTGCAAGGCGACGACCTTGGGCTCCAGGGCTCGCAGGCCAAGGATGGCGGCTACCTTCAACGCGGTCGGGTAGGTGTCGTTGGTGGACTGGTGGAGATTGATGTCGTCCAACGGGCTAAGGGCCGCATAATCGCCCAGCGGCCGGCCCAACAACTGGAGCGCCCGGTTGGCAAGCACCTCGTTGACGTTCATGTTGGTCGAGGTGCCGGCACCGCCTTGGAGGGCGTCGACGATGATATGCTCGTCGAGCCGGCCGTCGATCATTTCCTGGCAGGCCGTCTCGAGGGCGGCGAAGGTGGCGGCCTCCCAGCGGCCAAGGTCGTGGTTGGTGCGTGCCGCGGCTAGTTTGACCGCCCCGTAGGCGTGGACCAGCGCTCGGAGTACGGGCCGGTGCGCCAGAGGGAAGTTCTCCATCGCCCGCTCGGTGTGGACGCCCCAGAGCGCATCGGCCGGAACGCGGCAGGTGCCGAGGAGGTCTTCTTCTTGGCGGAAATCGGGCATATGGTTTCGTGCGTCAGAAGTACAAATCCCGGTCGTCGGTTTGTTCGATGCGGCGAAGGCGATCCATGAGCTCGGTTTTGCGCGGGCCGTCAGGGATCTTGTCGAGTTCCTGTTGGATGAGGTTCTTACCGGCCTCGTAGGTCGGGCCCGAGGCGTAGTCGGCCAGGTATTCCATGAGGGTCGACAGGGCGTTGGGCGTGCACATGTTCTGGATGAAGCCTGGAATGGCAAATTCCATGAAGTGTTCGCCGGTGCGGCCGAGGCGGTAACAGGCGGTGCAGAAGCTGGGGATGTAGCCGTCGGTGATCAATTCGCCCATGACGGCGTCCAGAGGGCGGATGTCGCCGAGCACGAACTGCTCGTGCTCGCGGACCTGAGTTTGTGAGTCGCCGGCCTCGGTGTATCCGCCCAGTTCGACTCGGCTACCGGCGTCGATTTGGGAAACGCCGAAGGCCATCACCTCGCGGCGGAGTTCGGGGCGTTCGCGGGCGGTGAGAATGAGGCCCGTGTAGGGGACCGACAGCCGGAGGATGGCGACGAGACGTTTGAACTCGTCGTCGCTGGTCAGGCGGTCGTCTTCGAGATTCACGCCGCTGGCGGGCTGCAGGCGAGGAAAGCTGATCGTGTGGGGGCCGACGTTGTAATGTCTCTGCAGGTGGAGCGAGTGGGCCACGAGCCCCAAGACCTCGAACCGCCAATCGTAGAGCCCGAACAGGGCCCCGATGCCCACGTCGTCCTGGCCCACCTCCATTGCCCGAGCGACGCCGTCGAGTCGCCAAAGATAGTCGCCCTTGCGGGTGTTCTTGGGGTGGACCTGGGCGTAGGTGGCGTGGTGGTAGGTTTCCTGGAAGATCTGGTAGGTGCCGATGCCGGCTTCCTTGACCGTACGATAACCGGCGTGGTCCAGCGGCGCGGCGTTGAGGTTCACACGGCGGATGTTGCCATGGCCGAGTCGCGTGTCGTAGACCTGGCGGACGCATTCGGCGATGTAATCCGGGCTGTACAGGGGATGTTCGCCGAAGACGAGGATCAGCCGCTTGTGGCCTTTGGCCAAGAGGGCTTCGACCTGGGCGCGGATTTCGTCAGCCTTGAGTGTGCGGCGGACGGCGTCGGGATTGGACCGGCGAAAACCGCAGTACTGGCAGTCGTTGGTGCACTCGTTGCCGAGATACAGGGGTGCGAACAGAACGATGCGGTTGCCGTAGACGTCGCGTTTGAGCTGTCTGGCCGCCTCGAAGACCTCTTCCACCAACTGCGGCTCATCGGCCGTCAGCAGCGCGGCGGTCTCCTGGAGAGCCAAGGGTTCCTTGCTCATGCTCTTGGCGATGATGTCGCGGACCTCCGCCGCATCGGCCTTCCGTTGGAGCAGGCCGTGCAGGTGGTCGTCGTCGATGAAATCGTAACCGGATTCACTCAGCTTGGTTTGATCTAGTACCCAGGACATGGCTTCGTTGAGGTTAGTTGTCGGGCGTCTCATGGCGCCGTTGGAAGTTAGGTGAGTCGCCCCGGCCGGCGCCGACTTGGCGGCCGATGGACGCGATTCGTGCCTGCAGGCATCGATGGCAGTCGTCGGCGGCCTCGTAGAGGCAGGCCTTGTTGGGGTAAATCTCGTAATGGACGCGATACTTGGGTGGGGTGAGGTTCGGCATGATCACGTTGGCGCCGCGAACCAATCCCAGCTCGCGCCCTTCGGCCCGGTTGACGGTTGCCAGGGCGGTGGTGCTGGGGATGTTGGCGTTGGGGCAGACCAATCGCGTCAGGGCGACGACCTTGTAGGTCATCAGTTCGCTGTTGGGGACCTGATCGCCACCCGGCACGAGGGGGCGGAGCGAGGGGTCGCCCAAGGGCGTGTCGGGATGTACCAGATACGGTCCGACGCCGATCATGTCGAGGTCGAGTTGGCCGAACAGCTCAATGTCGCGGGCCAAGTCGTCGTAGGTTTGGCCGGGGATGCCGATCATCACGCCGCTGCCGACCTCGTAACCGAGCTGGCCGAGTTGCCGCAGAATGGCGATTCGGTCGGATCGCTCGCCGGGCCGCGGCGGGTGGATGCGATCGTAGAGGTCGCGATTCGACGTTTCCAGGCGAAGCAGATACCGATCGGCGCCCGCTTCGTGCCAGGCAGCCAGATCCTCCTCGCTCCGCTCGCCAAGGCTGAGGGTTACGGCCAGCGGCGTCTCCGCCTTGATGCGGCGGACGAGCTCGGAGATCCAGGAGCGGTCTAGGACGGGGTCTTCGCCCGACTGGAGTACCACGGTCCCGTAGCCGAATGCCACCGCCTGGCCGGCGCAACTCATCACTTCTTCGATGCTCATGCGGTAACGCGTGACGGCTTGGTTCGGCGCCCGGAGACCGCAGTAAGCACACAGCCGGATGCAGTGGTTCGACAGCTCGATCAGGCCGCGGAGGAAGACGTCGCCGCCGACGTGCTGTTGGCGCACGACATCGGCGGTGCGCCAGAGATCGGCCAGGCGGGTCTCGTCGGTCTCTCGCAACCAGGCGACGATGTCGTCATACGTCAGTTTGAGGAGTTGTGTTTGCATGAAACCACGAAGTGAAACGGCCGGATCGCCGCCGGATCGATGCGATAAGGCGGCAGATCTCTGCGAGGGGCTCTCTCGATTATACAAATGTGGGCAAACCAACGATCACGCGCAATCATACCTCATCAGGAGGGAGCTGCTGCGGGAAGGTTCGTTGTGTTTCCCACACAAGTGCACGGGCAGGCAACGCAGTGAAATGCGATCGGGGATCGCTCGGCCACGTAAGACCAATTCCCCTCGTCCACAAACTAGCTAGAATACCAGATTGTGTTGCTCGCGACCACGGTGGCGTGCAGGAGTGTGGCGCCGTGAGGCGACCACAATACGCCGGCTGGGTGGCGAGGAAACGGAACGCGGTGCCGGGCCGGGTCTATGGACGGAGGTCCGAGGGTCGCGCGAAGGAAAGATGCGATCGGCGGAGCCGAGTGACGGCGGTCAACAGCGACGGAACCGGAGTCGAGCGAGTGGTGGTTTGTGGAGTCGAAAGGGACAGTCCCTCGACCATTCAATACAACGCGTGAGGAGAGGCCGCGATGCCCGAGAAGCGTGATTACCTGACGAAGACGATCGAACACATCGACATCAGCCAGCACAACGTCGTGCCGTTGGTCGAGGCGATGCGCCAGATGGCCTACAGCTCGCGCGACCTGGCACGGGCGGCCGACATCTACGACCGCATGCTTCAGGACTCCGACTGTGCGGTGATGCTATGCCTGGCCGGTTCGCTGGTGAGCGCCGGGCTGAAGAAGGTTTTTGCCGACATGATCCGGCTGAACATGGTGGATGTCGTCGTGTCGACCGGCGCGAACATGGTGGATCAGGACTTCTTCGAGGCGTTGGGCTTCCGACATTACCTGGCCGACGACGTGCTGAAGACGGGCATCAAGGATGCGGAACTGCGAGAGCTGCACATCGACCGCATCTACGATACGCTGATCGACGAAGACGAACTGCGGATTTGCGACGATACGACCCGGCAGATCGCCGATGATTTGGAGCCGCGGGCCTATAGCTCGCGCGAGTTCCTTCAGCAGATGGGCGCCTACCTGGATCGGCAGTCGGCCAAGCCGACCGATTCGATCGTGTACGAAGCCTACCGAGCGGGCGTGCCCATCTTCTGCCCGGCTTTCAGCGATTGCTCGGCCGGCTTTGGGCTGGTGGCGCATCAGGCCGCACGGGGCGAGGCGCCGAAGGTGACACTCGACAGCGCCAAGGACTTCCTGGAGTTGACGCAATTGAAGGTGAATGCCAGGCAGAGCGGATTGTTCATGGTCGGCGGCGGTGTGCCGAAGAACTTTGCCCAGGACACGGTCGTTGCGGCGGAGATCCTGGGTGCCGACGTGCCGATGCACCAGTATGCCATCCAGGTCACGGTGGCGGACGTGCGCGACGGGGCCCTATCGAGCAGCACGCTGCACGAAGCGAGCAGTTGGGGCAAGGTCGACACGGTCTTCGAGCAGATGGTCTACAGCGAAGCGACGCTGGCCGTGCCACTGATCGCCGGGTACGCGTATCACCGGGGCCATTGGAAGAACCGGCGACGCCGCGAGTTCAACGTGATGTTGGAAGGCGCGGGGTCGATGGGGTGAGGGTGACGTTCTCCGGGCCCCGTTATGCTGAGGCATGATCGGCGAGCGGCCGGAAAGGTGCCCTAGGAGATCGTGTCGGCGATTTGCTGGCGATTGACCGGGCTGATGACGCCTTTCTCGCAGATGATGGCTGCAATGAGCGAGGCGGGGGTGACGTCGAAGGCCGGGTTGTAGACGGCAATGCCCTCGGGGGCTGTCTGGCGGCCGAAACCGTGGGTGATTTCGCGCGGATCGCGCTGCTCGATGGGGATGTCGTCGCCGGAGGCAATCGACAGATCGAACGTGCTTGTGGGCGCGGCGACGTAGAAGGGAATGCCGTGGGCCGCGGCTGCAAGGGCCACGCCGTAGGTGCCGATCTTGTTGGCCGTGTCGCCGTTGGCGGCGATGCGATCGGCGCCGGTGACGACCGCCTGCACGCGCCCCTCGCGCATGACCTGAGCGGCCATCGAATCGCAGATGAGCGTCACATCGATGCCGCGTTGCTGGAGCTCCCAGGCAGTCAGCCGCGCACCCTGCAAGAGAGGGCGGGTTTCGTCGGCGTAGATGTGCAGGGTTTTGCCCGACTCGGCGGCGGCGAAGAAGAGGGCCAGCGCGGTGCCGTAATCGGAGGTGGCCAGCCCACCGGCGTTGCAGTGGGTGAGCACACCCTGGCCGTCGGCGAGCAGTTCGGCACCGTAGCGGCCGATGCTTCGGCACATCTGCCGGTCTTCCTCGTGGATGGCACGCGCTTCGGCCAGCAGGTCTTCGGCGATCTGCCGCGGCGGCTTGCCGTCGCGGAGCTTCTCCGCCGTACGCTTCATACGGTCCAAGGCCCAGAACAGGTTCACGGCCGTGGGGCGGCTACCGGCCAGGTAGTTGGTGACCTCGTCGAGCCGGGCGAAGAACGTTGCCGTGTCGGCGTCGAGCACGGACTGTAAACCGATGCAGACGCCATAAGCGGCGGCGATGCCGATCGCAGGCGCGCCGCGGATTCGCAGCACCTTGATCGCTTCCCAGACCGACTCGACATCGCGACATTCGATCTCTACAAACTGGGTCGGCAATTGCGTCTGGTCGATCATTCGCAGAAAGCCGTCGACGTCGCCAACCCAAGCGAGGGTTTCAAACGTGTTCTGAGGCGCGGGGGCCTTGGGGTCGCTCATGCCTTCCTCTCACGCATGGCCGCCTGGAGGGCCGCGTTTCGAGTATCGACCTTGCTGCACAGCGCTTGTTTGAAGGCCGCCAGCTTCTTTTCGAGGTCGGGGTCGGAGAGGGCCATGATCTGGACGGCGAGAATGGCCGCGTTGCGCGGTCCGCCCATTCCCACGCCAACCGTGGCCACCGGCACATCGCCGGGCATCTGGACGATGGAGAGAAGCGAGTCGAGTCCGCCGGCGAGATCGGTAGGCACGGGGAGGCCGATGACCGGCAAGGTCGTGTGCGAAGCGACCACGCCCCCGAGGTGAGCGGCCCCGCCGGCAGCGGCGATGATGACCTTCAGGCCACGGGCGCGGGCGCTGTCGGCGTACTGCTGGACGACGCCGGGCGTGCGATGGGCGCTCATCACGCGGGCTTCGTAAGGAACCTCGAACTGGTCCAATGCGTCGGCGACCGCCTTGATCTTGGGCCAGTCGCTGTCGCTTCCCATGACGATGCCCACGAGGGGCGAATCGGAAATTGGCATGGCTTGCAGGGCGGGCCTTGCCCGCGGAAAAGAGGAGCGGTTCGGGATGTCTTGGCGGACTCAGCCCGCCTTATCGTTCAAAGCGAGGGTTGTACGCCATGTTGAAGGTGGAGGCAACGGCCTTGTTGGTCACTTCGCCTTCGTGAATGTTAATCGCGCGGGCAACGGCGCCGAAGGTGTCTGCCGCGTTGGTCAGCCCACGATTGGCGATCCGCAGGGCCCAGGGCAAGGTCACATTGCACAAGGCGAACGTGCTGGTGCGGCCGACGGCGCCCGGCATGTTAGTTACACAGTAGTGGACGACGTCGTCGAGGAGGAACGTGGGATCGCTGTGGGTGGTGGGCCGGCTGGTTGCGACGCATCCTCCCTGGTCAATGGCCACGTCGATGATGACGGCGCCGGGCTTCATCAGCCGGAGGTCCTCGCGCTCGATGAGCGTGGGGGCCTTGGCGCCGGGCACGAGCACCGAGCCGATCACCAGGTCGGCCTTGCCGAGTTGGTCACGGATCGTGTGACGATCGCTGAAAAGCGTGGTGACGTTGGCGGGCATGATGTCGTCGAGATAGCGGAGCCGGTCCATGTTGACGTCCAGCACGATTACGGAGGCTCCGAAACCGGCGGCGACCTTGGCCGCATTGGCGCCGACGACACCGCCGCCGAGGACCGCGATGTGTGCGGGCTCGACGCCGGGTACGCCGCCGAGCAGGATGCCGCGACCCATCTGCGGCCGCTCGAGGTACTTGGCCCCTTCCTGGATGCTCATGCGACCGGCGACCTCGCTCATGGGGGTCAACAGTGGCAGGTGTCCGTGGTCGTCGCGCAGGGTTTCGTAGGCGACGGCCGTGCATCCGGAGGCGAGGACCCCTTCGGTCAGTTTCCGGTCGGCGGCAAAATGGAAGTAGGTGAAGACAATCTGGCCAGTCCGCAGCAGCGCGATCTCTGCAGGCTGGGGCTCCTTGACTTTGACGATCATGTCGGCGCGAGCGTAGATTTCCTGCGGGCTGCTGACCATCTCGGCGCCGTGGGCCAGGTACTCGTGGTCTCCCAGGCCGGAGCCCAAGCCTGCGCCCGTTTCGAGCAAGACGTGGTGCCCGGTCCGGGTCAGTTCTTCGACCCCCACCGGCAACAGGCCTACGCGGTACTCGTCACGCTTGATTTCCTTGGGTACGCCGACAATCATGTGCATCTCCTCGCGGTGACCCCAGAAGCGGCTGGGTGAGGCCCCTTCCTGCCATGGCTGACCACTGGGTTCTCATTCAAGCAGAGCGGCGCAGAGTGTGCAAGGGTGGGGCGTCGGCGAATGGTTGACGGTGAAAGGGGGCTGTCGGTGGGGTGGCTCGGGCCGGCCTGCCGATCCTCGCGAGGAAGGTCGTGCTGCGGCGGGTGTCGCCACGCAAACAGCGCGATTGGGGGCGATCGAAGCGTGCAATGCCCTCTGGTCAGAAGCGGCGATGCGCGTTAGGCTTGCCGTGACGTTGGGGACGCCGGGGAGCCGCCCGCGTCGTCCGGGGCTTGGCGATTCCGCTTGGCAGAACGAAAGGCTGACCGGTGAAACTCATCGCCTATCCGCTGGCCGCACTGATTGGACTGCTGGGAATCGTCTTCATCGCGGGCTCGCAGGGGATGGTGTTGCGGATCGTTGTGGGTGTGATTCTCCTGCTGGCCGCAGGCGCGATCGTATGGATGGCCAAGATGCGGCCGGCGCAGACGACAACCACGGTGGTGCAGAAGCTCGACCTGTCGGGCGACGTGAAGCTCCAGGACCTGACCTGCCGTGCGTGCGGTGGGAGCCTGAGCGAGAAGTCGCTGGAGGTCCGGGCCGGGGCTGTCTTCGTGCACTGCGAATATTGCGGCGCCAGTTATCAGCTCGAAGAGGATCCGAAATGGTAGGGCCGAGCCGCGCCGGCCGATTCGCGGGCCGCCTTTTCGCGGTGGTTCGCGATGATGTGGCCGGCTTTCTGGAATCGTTGCGATGGCAGCCCGCGGCGCGCGCGGGGCTCTACACGTACCACACACGGCCGGCGGGTGGATCGCGGCGAATCCATCTGCGATTGGATGCGGAGGGGAGCGGGTTGCTGATGGTCGACGCCACCGACGTCGTCCACTTGAACCCCACCGCAGCGACGGCGGCGAAGTTGGCGCTGGACGGATTGCCGCAGCGGCAAATCGTGGCTCGCATGGGCAGAGGCTGGAGCGTCGGGCAGCGGCGACGGCTTGCTGAAGATGTCGCGAAAGTGTGCCAGTTGGTGGAGCACGCGGCGATAACGACCGACGCTTGTCCGACCTGCGGCCTGGAAGCGGTCGTTCGGCAGCCGCTGTTCAGTGTTCCGGTGCGGGCACCGTACAAGGCGGACCTCGCGTTGAGCTACGGCTGCAACAACGCGTGCCGGCACTGCTACAACCCGGCCGGGCGCGCGGGGATGCCGTCGCTCGGCTTGTCGCAGTGGCACGAAGTAGTGCGGAAGCTGGCTCGGGTGGGCGTGCCGCATGTGATCTTCACTGGCGGCGAACCGACGCTGTTTGCCGGGCTGACGGAGTTGATCGCAGCGGCCGAATCGCTCGGTCTGGTGACCGGCGTGAACACGAATGGCCGGCGTTTGTCGGATCGCGGCTTCGCCGAGTCGCTGAGCGGGGCCGGGCTGAGCCACGTGCAAATCACGATCGAATCGCATCGCGCCGAGGTGCACAACGCGATGAGCGGCGCGGCGTCGTTCCACGAAACGGTGCAAGGGGTTCGCAACGCGCTGGACGCCGGATTGCACACGATCACCAACACGACGTTGACTCGACGGAATGCGGCCGATCCCGAGGCGCTGGTGGATTTCCTCTATGGCCTCGGGCTGCGGACATTCGCGGTCAACGGTATGATTCACTCCGGCGGCGGGACGAACAGCGACGACGAGTTGGACGAACGGGCGCTGGTGCCGCTGTTGATGCGGCTTCGCCAGCTCGCGGCGGAGCGCAGAATGCGGATGCTGTGGTACACGCCGACGTGCTATCGCCGGCTGTCGCCGATGCAACTCGGACTGGGAGCACGCCGATGCAACGCGGGTCAGTACTCGATGTGCATCGAGCCCAACGGCGACGTGCTGCCATGCCAGTCGTTCTACGAGCCGGTGGGCAACTTCTTGACCGATTCCTGGGACACGATCTGGAATAGCGAGCTGTTTCGCAGCTTTCGGGATCGGACGGAGGAGCCGGAACGGTGCGGCTTGCCGCGGAAGTGTTGGGACTGTTCCGAGTTGGAGGTTTGCGGCGGCGGGTGCCGCTTGGAGTGGGCTGCTCGTGTGAATGTGTCGAGCGAATGAGGGAAAGAGGGAGAGTGGGAAGATGTCGGGGCTAAGGGAGAGCTTGGAACTGACGGTTCTTTCCACTTGCCAGTGGCTCCGTGTTGGCTTTTCGTGCTGTTGAATTCAATGGCTGAACGAAAGCGTTGAGTGGAAGCATGACCACGTTGAAGAAATTGCTGAAACGCTTGGCTCCGCCGCCGCACGATCCGTTGGCGCAAGCGGGAGTCGAGCCGGGCGTGTATCACTACCAGCGAGAAACCGGGGGGACGTACACGCGGTTTCACTTGCGGGCCGATTCGACGGGCCAGGGCCTGTTGCTGGCCAACGCGACGGCGGCGGCCCGGCTGAACCCATCGGGGGTGATCATCGCCAAGGGTTTGCTGGACGGCGATTCGGAGGAGACGATTCTTCGGCGGCTGGCCGAGAGTTTCCGAGGGTTGCAGATGGAGCAGGGGCGGGCCGACATCGCTGCGGTGCGCCAGGTGATTGCGACGCTGGACTCGCCCGGCGACAATTACCCGATCCTCAACCTGACCGATCCCGCGTTCGGCCCCAAGACGACTCCACTGGAGAAGCCGCTTTCAGCGGACGTGCCCGTGGCCAAGCCGGAACAGCTCGTGCCGATCCTCGATCGGCTTTGGGAACTGGGAATCCCGCACGTAACGCTGCTGGCAGGCGACGATGGGAACGTCAGGGACCTGGTGCGCGGCGTCGAGCATGCCGAAGACCTGGGCATGATCGCGGGCGTTCGCGGCCGCGGCTCCACTCTGATCCAAGGGACACTGCCGCATGACTTGGCCGTGGCGGGCGTCGATCACTGGGACGTCCTCTACTTGTCGGGCGAGGCAGAAATCCACGACACGTGGGCCGGATCGGGCGATCACGCGCAGGCCGTGAAGATGTTTGCGCTGGCGCAGGAAAACGAAGTGTGCGCGGTGGCCGACATCGTGCTGGTTCGGCCGACGCTGGGGCGTATGGCAGAGACCCTGGCCAGCCTGCCGACGTACGGGATCGGCAATGCTTGCTTCGTGGCCCTGGCAACCACGGCGGCGGAGCCCGGCGAGGCGCTGTCGCCGGATGAACTGGTCCATGCGGCCGCGGCAATCGAGCAGGCGGCGGACCAGTTGGGAATTCGGTTGTTGTGGTATCCGCCCGTGCGGTTCGACCCGAAGCGATCGTTGGCGGAGCAGGTTCGCCGCGGTCCGCGCTGTTCGGGCGATGCGGCCGTGCGGGTGGAGCCGGACGGCTCGGTGATTCCCGCCCGGGGCCCGTGGAGGTCGGCCGGCAACCTATTGACCGAGAAGTGGGAGACCATCCGCGAGCACGAGGTTTATCGGTGCTATCGTGAGCGAGTGGAGGGGGATACGCGGTGCACGGGGTGCCCCGGATTGGCGCTGTGTGGTGCCGATTGTCCGCGCGATCCGGCGGGCTGGGCGGAAGTCGAGAGTGGACAATAGGACAGAACGTGAGGTGGGTGGCGCTCGCTGCGCTCGGCCCACCTTACAGTTCGGTGGAGCATGACTATGCGACGACTTGTTGTTGCGCTGGCTGTGGGCTTGATGGGACTGGCACAGGAGGCCGTTGCCCAGGACTACCGGTTCTCGGTGCCCACGATGGACGTGCAGGTGCTCGTCCAGCCCGACGCATCGGCGAAGATCGTGTACGACATCACGTTTCAGAACAATCCGGTGGGACACACGATCGACGTGGTCGACATCGGCACGCCGCAGCCGGACTACAACTTGAAGAACGTGCAGGCCTCGAGCGGCGGACAGGCGCTTCGCGATGTCCGTGTGTCGGAGTACGTCAAACCCGGCTTCGAGGTGCACATGGGCGCGCGGGCGATTCGGCCGGGCCAGACGGGATCGCTCCACGTGGAGTTCACCATGCCGAACATGGTCTACCAGGACACGACGCGGAGCGACTACGCTTCCTTCCGCATCACGCCGACGTGGTTCGGTGCAAAGTATGTTCAGGGTGCGACGCGGTTGCGCCTGGCGGTACATCTGCCTCAAGGGGTCAAACCGGAGGAGGTCCTGCATCAGGGACTGGCGTTTCAGCAGAAGGTTCTTACGCCGGAGGGAGCATCCGTGGTGTGGCAGTGGCCGGCGACACGGTTGACCGAGCAACACCTGGTCGGCGTGTCGTTTCCGAAGCGGGTTATGGAACGGGTGGTCAAGAAGTCGAACCTGGACCTGTTGATGGACTGGTTCCGCAACTCGCCGCGCGCACGGGTGATTGTGGGGGTGATTATCTTCGTGATGTTCGGCATCGCGTTCTTCCGTTTCACGGGCGGAACGGGCATGTCGGTGTTCGTGGTGCTTTCCTTGCTGCTGATCTGGTGGTTCGTCGTCAGCCCCGGTTGGGAGCTGATCTGGGTGCCGCTTTCGGCGATTCTGCTCGTGCTGAATGAGTGGGGTCTCACGCGGCGAAGGGCTCACTACATGCCCGCGATCGCCCAAGTCGAAGGCGGCGGCATCAAACGCGGGCTGACCGCGCCGGAGGCGGCCGTTCTGCTGGAGCTTCCCTTGGGACGCGTGCTGGGGCTGGTGATTTTCGGGATGCTGAAGAAAGGAATGATCCGCCAGGTTCTAGCCGACCCGCTGGCGGTCGAGATCGACAAGACGTTCGAGGCGGATGCGACCGAAGCCGACAAGCCGGACGACACGACCATCCACCGCCAAGGCACGGTAGTGCACCGGTACGAGCGTCCTTTCCTCTACCTGATTCAGAAGAACCCCGGCAAGCCGGTCCGGGAGATCAGTTTTGCCATTCCCATGCGAAAGCTGGTTCAGGAAACGGCCGCTCGCATGAAGGGATTCGACCTGTCGCAGACCAAGAGTTACTACCAGGCCATCGTGCGGCGAGCTGTGAAGCAGGCAGACGCGGTGGGCGACATTCAACAGCGCCAGGAGCAGATCGACCGCAACTTCGAGTGGATCCTGCTAGACGACGACTATCCCACGGTATTTCACCGAGGCGGTTACTGGCCGATCTGGAGTCGGGGGCAGGTTTGGACGACCTCGGGCAGCGCGCCGTCGGGAACTCCGAGTTTGCCTGGCCAGACGACGTTCGGCGACGTGGCGTCGTCGTTTGCCGGTTGGACCGAGAACACGATGGGGAGCCTGGCGGGGTCCATCTCGCCCGGCTCGTTGCGGTTGCCGCAGGCTAGTGGCGGATTTCTCAACCTCAGCGGCGCCGACCGTCTGACGGGACAGTTCTTCGAGGCCATTTCCGAGGCCAGCAGCCACGGCGGTGGTGGTGGCGGAGGAGGGTGTGCGTGTGCCGGATGCGCGTGTGCATGCGCCTGTGCCGGCGGGGGACGGTAGTGGTGTGCCAAGTTCTATTCACGCGGTCACGGCTCGACGAACCGTTATGGCTGATGCGTCGCTTCCTTCCCGCGAGTTGCTCGTACAACAAGCCGCGTGGCTTGCGCCGGCACGGGCGCGTCTTCTGCGACGGATACACGTGGCACGGCGACGGCGAGTGCTCGATCTGGCGTGCGGCTACGGGGCCGTGACGGGCGAGCTGGTGCGACGCAGTGCGGGACGCGTGGTGGCCCTAGACCGCAGTTTCGCAGCGCTTCGCGAGGCGGCACAGGCTCTTGAAGGTGCGGATCGCGTTTGTGCTGACGCGATGCGTCTGCCGTTTGGCGATGGCTCGTTCGACCTGGTCTTCTGCCAGTTTGTTCTGCTGTGGCTCGATGCAGCGGCGACCGCGCGAGAGATTCGCAGGGTTCTCGAGCCCGGCGGCGTGTTGATCGCGCTGGAACCCGATTTTGGCGGTCTCATCGAGCATCCGCCGGAGATTGTCACCCGCGAGATTTGGCTTCGCGCCATCTCCCGGGCCGACGGCGATCCGCAGATCGGGAGGAAGTTGCCGGGGATCCTCGGGGCCGTGGGCCTGGAGGTTCGCGTGGACTTGTTGGATCGGCTGGAGCCGCCATCGGCGGACCGGTTTACCCACTTGCGCGAGCTGGCACTCGAACCAGAGGACGCCAACTTGCTCGAGAGAATCGAGGCAGCCGATCGAGTGGCGACAAGACGCGTGGCTCAATTGCCGGTGTTCTTGATTACGGCCACGCGGCGGGGATGAGAGTTGGTTGTTGGCGCCGCGGTCCTGGCGGACTGGGTTCTACGGCGATGTTAGGTGAAGGACCTCGGAGGTTCCGGGCGCCAGCGACAGGTGCAGGCCTGCTTGCAGTTCTCGGCCAGAAACGGCGCGGGTTGGGGAGCCGTCCATCCGGTCCACTTGATAGGTCTTCGTCTCGTTCAGGGCGCGCAATTGGAGGTCGGCCGCCTCGCGGGGCGATTCGGCGGGGCGCAGGGCGATCACAACGGCTTCGCCTGCGACCGGATCGACGAACTCCCAGGCCACCCATTGGCTGAGCTCGATCGTCTGCGGAAGGAGGGCGTAGTAGTCCTTGTCGAGCAGGTGGCGGATCTTCTTGTAAACGGCGATTTCGTGGCGCACGCGGTCTTTGGCGGCGGCGTCGAGACGGGGCCAGTCGGTGGCGAAGCCGAGGGGGCCTGCGAAAAGGCTGTGGAGCTCGAAGCGAGTGGGTGTGCAGGCCGCGGGAAGATTCGTGTTGAGCAGAACGCCCGGCAGGAACCGATTGCCGCCCGTCTCCTGCGACCGCGCGGCAATCAGGTTGCTCGACTCGTCGCTCTTCCAGAAGGTGTGAGCTCGGCGGATGGTCTCGAGGTCGATGCGCCGGCCGCCGCTGGCACAGCTTTCGATCAGCAACTCCGGGTACTTCTGGCGCAAGCGGTCGAGCAGTTCATACTCGCCGAGAATGTCTTGGATTTGCGAGAGGCCGCGGGTTTCAGGCGAGTCGAGGCGGTCCCATCGCTCCAAGGGGTGGAAGTTGTAATCGTAGCGAATCCACTGCACGTGACCCTCGTCGATGAAATGGGACATCATGTCCAAGATCCACTGGCGGGCCTCGGGGATCGCCATCTTGACTTGCGTGCCGGCGAGCCATTCGGGATGCTCGCGGGCGAGTCGCGTTCCCGGTTCGGCTCGGCCGATCTCGAACCACAGTCCCAGCTTCATGCCCTTGGCCGCCGCGTAATCGCTGATCGAGCGTAGCCCATGAGGGAACTTGGCCCGATCGAGCGTCCAGTTTCCGACTCCGGCGCGAAATCCGCCGTCGAACCAACCGGCATCGATGCAGAAGTACTCGAGTCCCAAGCCGGCCGCTGCATCCATCTGCTGCCGGAGCATTGGGTCGCTGACGTCGTTGTGGAACGTAAACCAATGGTTCCACGACACGGGCGGCAGGGGCTTCCGATCGCCCAACAGGGCAACGTAGTGGTCGTAGAGGATTCGCCGCAGAGCGTTGCTGCCGGATTCGGGGTCGCCATGATAGACGCCGAGCAAGATGCTGGGCGAGCGGATGGTTACTCCGGCCGGCAAGGCCAGGTTCATGCCGGGCATTCCGGCCGTGACTCGCAAGGTGGTGCTCTGGGGCGCATCGGGCCGAAAATCGGCCTGCCATTGGCCGGACCAGCCCACGCCCACGTAGATGCCGCTTTGCGACGTGTCGTCGTGCAACACGAAGAAGGGAAGGTCCTTGTTCGACGATCGCCCAAGCCTGGCCGAGAGCGTCAGGGGCGACGCGAGCCGGCTTTCCGAGACGAGAAATGCCGACGGTTCGCCCGTGAATGGGCCGGTCAGGCCGCCGCTGCTGTGCACGAGGCGGCCGCGCGTCATTTCCGGCGCTCGCAGGTCCAGCGCAAACACCTCCGACAGCGGCTTCGTTGCCTGAGAACCGGGATTCTTGAAGATCCAGCGGAACTCTACCGCCGGGCGATCGGAGAAGACCTCGACGTGCCACGTGGCCAGCAGTCCTCCGCCGGGTTCCTGCCATGTGATGTCGTAGATGCGGCTCCGCTCGGTTTCGACGGCCGGATGATCGGTGCGCTTCCACGTGGCCATCAGATCGGCCGCGGGCTGACCGCCGTAGACGAACGACGCCGGCACGGTGGACTGCTGAATCAGGGGACACGGCTTCGCAGCATCGCTGGACGTTTGAACGCCGGAAAACCCCAGCAGGTTCCAGTCCAGTGCCATGCCTTTGGCGGCCAATGCGCGGAATGAAGGCAAGAGGACTGCGATGGCCAGAACCTGCAGAAGCAGCGCCTGGCGATGAAATGTGCGCAGGACGAGTTGCGGAGAACAACAGCAAGTGACTTGGCGTTGCGAACGAACGGAGCGGGCTTTCATGGGGTCACCATTTGGCCGAAGCCGATTGGTTGGACGATAGGATCAGTACTGCCCGACAGATTGCCGGTCAGCCCGACGGTACCATGGGCCAAACGCGGCCGTCAAGCATCGCCGGGACTGTCCGATTTCTGCTGCTGGCACGTGAGTGGGGTAGAGCTTGGTTCTGGTGGCCGGATTGGGTACACTGGAGTGAGCTTGGTCCCGCCATTTCATGTCTCTCCCGTTGCCTTAGTGCGGCCGCCCTTGGCTGCGCCATGAGGATTTGAGCCATGCTCCACCGTACGATTGCCGTGATGTTGTGCCTTGCTGGATTCGGCTTGTCGGACTGGTTGGCCACAGCGGCCGAACCGGCTGCGGTACCGCTGGACGTGCAGCGCCACGAGTTGGCTGCTTCATGCCAGTGTCTGCGTCAGGCGATCGAAGATCTGCGGGCCACTTTTGGCGATCGGTACGCAAAGGCCGGTTCATACCTAGCCCAGCTTGGCGAGGTGGAACAAGCGGCGACGGCGGCCGAAACGTCCAAGCTCCCGAATCTGCGCGAGCGGCTCGACGCGCTGCGCAGCGAAGCGCTGCGGGCCAATCCCCTGGTGAGCGGTCAGCCGCTTGTGTACGTCGTGCGGCAGCAGTACCGGAACGATCACCACAATACGGCGACGATGTTTCAGACGGGCGAAATCAACACGGGTAGTTTCCAGGGCGGCGGAGCGCTGAAGACGCTCGATGTGGCTACCGGCCAAAGCCGGACGGTGGTCGACGTTCCGAAAGGCGTCGCTCGCGATCCCGACGTGAGTTTCGATGGTCGGAAGATCCTGTTCTCGATGCGGCGGGATGCGGCCGACGACTATCACGTCTTCGAAGTGAACCCCGATGGGAGTGGGCTGACCCAATTGACGTTCGGTTCTGGGCTGTCGGACATCGACCCGATGTACCTGCCGGATGGCCGGATCGTGTTCACTTCAACGCGCGAGCCGAAGTACTGTATGTGCAACAGGCACGCGATGGGCAATCTGTACGTGATGAACGGCGACGGCTCGAACGTCGAGCAGATCGGCCACAGCACGCTGCACGAAGGGCACCCGTCGCTGATGGCCGACGGCCGGGTGATCTACGACCGATGGGAGTATGTAGATCGCAATTTCGGCGATGCTCAGGGGCTTTGGACGGTCAATCCCGACGGCACAAACCACGCCGTTTACTGGGGAAACAATACGAACTCGCCGGGCGCCGTGCTCGACGCGAGGCCGATTCCCGGCACCGAACAGGTTCTGGTGACGTTCTCCTCGTGCCACGATCGGCCCTGGGGGGCAATTGCCATCGTGGATCGCCGGCTTGGATTGGACGGCAAAACACCCACGGTGCGCACCTGGCCGGAAGGGGCGGTCAACCTGATCGGCGTGGGCAACTACGATACGTTCAAACAGGTGCAGCCGAAGTATGAAGACCCGTACCCGCTCTCCGACAAGTACTTCCTTTGTTCGCGGATGACGGGCCGGGGCGAGCAGATGGGCATCGTCCTGATCGACGTGTTCGGAAACGAACTGTTGCTACACACGGAAGGACCCGGCTGTTTCGACCCGATGCCGCTGGCCGAACGGCCGAAGCCGCCGGCGCTTCCATCGCGGACCGATGCGGCCCAGCGCGAGGGCCTCTTCTACGTGGAGGACGTGTACCGGGGCACGGGGATGGATCGCGTGCCGCGGGGTACCGTTCGATGGCTGCGGGTGGTCGAATCGCCCGAAAAGCGGTTCTGGACGGGGCCAGCGTGGGATGGCGGAACGGGCCAGCAGGCGCCGGGCATGGCCTGGGACGATTTCAACAACAAGCGGATTCTGGGTACCGTGCCCGTGCAGGCTGATGGCAGTGCGTATTTCAGCGTGCCGGCCGACACGTTCGTCTACTTCCAGCTTCTGGACGAGCGGGGAATGATGGTTCAGTCGATGCGCAGCGGCACGATCGTCCGGCCAGGGGAACGAACGGGTTGCGTCGGCTGCCACGAAGACCGGCGTGCGACGTTGCCGTTGGGCGAACGCCGGTTGGCCGCGTTGGGCCCGCCCGAGCGGCTCAAGCCGTGGTACGGCCCGCCGCGTTTGTTCAGTTTCACGGCGGAGGTGCAGCCCGTGCTGGACAAGCATTGCGTGCGGTGTCACGACTACGGCACGGAGGGCGGTAAGCGGCTCAACGTGGCCGGCGACTTGGGCCTGGTCTTCAACACTTCGTACATCGAGCTGCGTAAGAAGACCGTGCACGTTGTCGGTGCGGGCCCGTACGCGATTCAGCCGCCGAAAAGTTGGGGATCGCACGCCAGCCGGTTGGCCAAAGTGGTCCTGGAAGGCCACGAGCGACGGGAGTTGGATCGCGACATCCACATGACGCCTGAAGACATCGACCGTGTCATCACGTGGATCGACATCAACGCGCCGTATTATCCTGAGTACGCCGGCGGGGCATTTCGCGGCAATCCATACGGACGCAGTCCCTTGAATGGGGACCAGTTGAAACGCCTGAGCGAGCTGACCGGTGTGGCGGTTGCCGATCGGAATCAGATTGCCGTGGTGAACTTCACTCGCCCCGAATTGAGCTCGTGCCTGGCGGGCCTCGCGAAGGAGGATCCGAAGTACGGCGAAGCGCTGGCGATCATCCGGACCGGCCGCGACCGGCTCGCCGAGCATCCGCGGCCCGACATGCCGGGCTTCAAGTTGGTCGATCCCGTGGAGATCAACCAAGAGGCCAAGTATCAGGCGCGGCTCGAACAGCAAGTGAAGGTGCACCAGGCGATGGTGGAGGGCAATAAGGTCTTCTCTGAGCACAAGCCCCGATAGAGGCCGCCGAACACCGGAACGAGGCCGCCCCGGGGGGCCGTGAACCGCGCGAGTGTGCGCGGGCGATCTGTACGCTTTGCTGTCGCCGCATCTCCGTGCCCCGGTTGCGTTGACTGGATCGGCTGCCGCCCCTAAACTGGACGATCCAGTGTGCGCTGGCCCCCGCTCTAACGGGGGATTTGACGGTGGGATCTGTAGGGAATCAAGAACTATGGCAGGCTCGAGTACCGCGATCGAACAACTGGCAATCAACACCATCCGCACGCTCTCGATGGACGCCGTGGAGGCGGCCAAGAGCGGGCATCCGGGCACGCCGATGGCGTTGGCACCGGTCGCCTACGTGCTGTTCGACGAGGTGCTTCGTTACGACCCGGAATTGCCCGCCTGGCCCAACCGCGACCGGTTCGTGCTTTCCTGCGGTCATGCGTCGACGTTGCTCTACTCGGTTCTTCACCTGATCGGCGTCAAACAACTGGACGCGGAAGGGCGGCCTACCGGCGAACTGGCCGTGCGGATGGAGGATATCAAGCGGTTTCGCCAGCTCGACAGTCGCTGCCCGGGCCATCCCGAGTACGGGCATACCAGCGGTGTGGAAACGACAACGGGACCGTTGGGGCAAGGCATCAGCAGCAGCGTGGGAATGGCGATCGCGTCGCGCTGGCTGGCGGCGCGGTACAACCGACCTGGGTTCGACCTGTTCGATTTCAACGTCTACGCTCTGTGCAGTGACGGAGACTTGATGGAGGGCGTCGGCGGCGAGGCGGCGTCGCTGGCAGGTCATTTGAAGCTCTCGAACTTGTGTTGGATTTACGACGATAACAGCATCACCATCGAAGGAAACACGTCGCTGGCGTTCAGCGAAGACGTGAAGAAGCGGTTTGAAGGGTACGGTTGGCGCGTGTTGGAGGTGGACGACGCGAATGATCTGGCCGGGCTGCGATCGGCATTGAGCGAGTTCTCCAAGGTCACCGACCGGCCCACGCTGATCAAGGTGCGCAGCATCATCGCGTGGGGCGCGCCGCACAAGCAGAACACGCACGGAGCGCACGGTGCCCCGCTGGGCGAGGAGGAGGTCCGCGCCACGAAAGAGGTGTATGGCTGGCCGGTCGATAAGCCGTTCTACGTGCCCAACGAGGTGTTGGAGCACTTTCAGCGAGGCATCGGTGCCCGTGGTGGCAAGCTCCGCGAGGCTTGGGAGAAGCACCGGGCGGAGTATCGGAAGGTATGTCCGGAGTTGGCCGAAGAGCTGGACCTGATTAGCCGCGGTGAGTTGCCCGCGGGGTGGGATGCCGATATCGCCACGTTCGAGCCTGATGCCAAGGGCATTGCCAGCCGGTCTTCGTCGGGCAAGGTGCTCAATCAGGTAGCCAAGAACGTGCCGTGGTTGTTGGGCGGATCGGCCGACCTCGCCCCATCGACGAACACCCTGCTGAAATTCGACGCGGCGGGCGGCGACTTCAGCGCGACCAACTACGGCGGCCGGAACTTCCACTTCGGCATTCGTGAGCACGCGATGGCGGCGATCGCCAACGGCATGGCGTTGTGCGGGCTGCGGCCTTTCGAGGCGACGTTTTTCGTGTTCAGCGACTACTTGCGACCATCGGCCCGCCTGAGCGCGATCATGGAACTGCCCGTTCTGTATGTCTTCACGCACGACTCGATCGGCGTGGGCGAAGACGGGCCGACGCATCAACCGGTCGAACAATTGGCGGCACTGCGGACCATTCCCGGACTGACGGTCATCCGCCCGGCCGACGCCAACGAGGTGGCGGAGGCGTATCGGGTGGCCATGGAATCGAAGAAGACCCCCATCGCGCTGATTCTCACGCGGCAGAACCTGCCGACCTTGGACCGATCGCGGTTTGCGCCGGCGGCCGGGCTGCGCCAAGGGGCCTACGTGCTGGCCGATTCCGACGGTCGCCAACCGGACGTGATTCTGATCGCCAGCGGCAGCGAAGTGACGCCTTGCGTGGAGGCCTATGAGAAACTGAAGACCGAGGGGATTCACGCCCGCGTGGTGAGCATTCCGAGTTGGGAACTCTTCGAAGCCCAGCCGGCCGACTATCGCGATGCGGTGCTACCGCCGGAGGTGACGGCGCGCGTAGGGGTCGAGGCCGGAGTCGAGATGGGTTGGAGCAAGTACCTAGGCCCGAGCGGCCGTTTCGTGGGGATGCACGGTTTCGGGACATCGGCCCCGGTGAAGGTCGTTATGGAGCATTTCGGCTTCACGGCGGCCAACGTGGTGGCCGAAGCGAAAGCGGCGATGGGCTAAGACTTCTGGCCGTCGCGACGGGGCATGCGTTCGAGGTTGCCTTCGCGGAAGGCGGCGGCCATGGCCAACGGGACCTCGGCCTCGGCCAGGACGACCAGGGCGCGGTTCTGAGCCACCGCGGCTCGCATTTCCTGCTCGCGCGAGCCGGCCATGGCACGGCGACCTTCGGCGTTGGCCCGCGCGACGCGCATGTCGGCCTCGGCCTGGTCGGCCTGCAAACGGGCACCGATGTTCTGGCCGACGTCGATGTCGGCGATGTCGATCGAGACGATCTCGAAGGCGGTCTGAGCGTCCAAGCCGCGTTCCAGCACGGCCTTGGAGATGTTGTCGGGGTTCTCCATGACTACCAGGTGCGTGCCGGCGGAACCGATCGACGTGATGATGCCTTCGCCGACGCGGGCGATGATCGTCTCTTCGGTGGCACCACCGATCAACCGCTCGAGGTTGGTCCGCACGGTCACGCGGGCACGGACCTTCAACTCGACGCCATTCATGGCGATGGCGCTGAGTGTGGTGCGGCCGCTGCGAGGGTCGGGGCAGTCGATCACCTTGGGGTAGACGCTCGTCTGGACGGCGTCCAACACGTCGCGACCGGCCAGGTCGATGGCGGCCGCGCGATCGAAATTCAAGGGGAGATCGGCACGGTGGGCCGCGATGATCGCGCGGATGACATTCGGAACGTTGCCGCCGGCCAGGTAGTGAGCTTCCAGACGCCGCGTGGTGATGCCTGTCTCGCGTTCCGGGCCGATGCCGGCCTGCATCGACATGATCTTCGACTGGACGATGATCCGGGCGTTCACCTGCCGGAAACTCATACCGATGAGGCTCCAGATGCTGACATTCGCGTCGCACATGTACGCCTGGAACCAGAGGTTTCCGTAGACGGCGACGATGATGAACACGATGAGCGCGAATATGGCGAGAACCACGGCGACACCGATGAACATCATCACGGTCGAGATTTCGGCGGCCAGCAAGGGCAACGTTTCGAACATGGCCATCACTCCTGTAAGCGGAGAACCCCGAGGTTCGACAAGGGTCATCGCAAAGCGCCCGTTCAGCATAGCGAATAGCCGCTTTGGGGACTACTACCTCTGTCGGTTTTCGCGGAAAAACCCTAACCCGATTGGCGCGGACAGCCGTTTGCATCTCCGCTTGGCACGGGGCGTCTGCTATGCTTTATTGATGCCTGTATTGAAAACGGAACAAGGGGTCCAACCCAATCCTGATCTTTCGGCCTCCCGATGGTCGGCCTCGTTCCAATTCCAATGCAGGACCCAATAGGATCGGAGAATGGAGGAGCGAGGGTGGCGAGGATAGGAACGTCGATCGGCCGGTTGCCCTTGCGGTCGTATGGATCCTGCGGACCTTGACGCTTGATTCCTGCCGGTTGTCCTCAGAAGGTGAACGCTCGGATGACTCGCCCGGAACTGGCCCATCTCGAATTGCTGGCGGAGGTCGACGCCCTGGCCGAATCGCTGCGGCGTTGGGCAGACAATCCGCCTGACTGGCAGCCGGCGCGGATGTGCCAGGCGTTGGTCCGTCGACTGTACGAGCGGACCGAGACGCTGCGGGTACGGCTGGATGCCCCCCTTGTGGTGGCAACGCTGGGTGGGACCGGCGTGGGCAAGAGTTGTCTGGTCAACGCCTTGTTGGGAGCGGAGGTCGTGCCGGTCGGCCGGTCGCGTCCCACCACCCGCCGGCCGGTGCTGGTCTGCCGGCCCGATGTGTCGCCAAAGCTCTTGGGCATTCCGCCGGAGAATGTGGAGGTAATTCATCGGGATTTGCCGGCGCTGGCAGACCTCGTATTGATTGATTGCCCCGATCCGGACACGACGGAGGAACCGGAGGCGGCCGACAGCAATCTGGCCCGGCTGCGGCAGATTCTGCCACACTGCGACGTGCTGCTGGTTTCGACAACACAGCAGAAGTATCGCAGCGCCCGCGTGGGACAGGAGTTGATGCTGGCTGCCAGCGGCGCGCGGCTGGTCTTCGTGCAGACGCACGCCGATGCCGACGAGGATATTCGCGACGATTGGCGGCGGATTCTCCAGCCGGATTACACGACGGGGCACATCTTCCTGGTCGACTCCCTAGCCGCCTTGGCCGACGCCCAGGACGACCTTGAGCCCCGGGGCGAGTTCGCCGGGCTGGTCGACCTGCTCACACGGCAGTTGGCCGGCGTGGCGGCGTTGCGAATTCGGCGAGCCAACTTTCTGGACCTGCTACACGAAACACTTCAGGCGTGTGAAACGCGCATCCAGGATCACCTGCCGGCGGTCCGGCAAGTGCAGGCTGCCGTCGAGCAGCAGCGTTCGGAGTTGGCGGCTTCGCTGTCGCAGCAGTTGCGCGCGGAGCTGCTTTCCAGCCGGCGCCAGTGGGAATCGCGGCTCGTCGGGCGAATCGTCTCCTGCTGGGGTTTCAGTCCTTTCTCGATGGTGCTGCGGATCTTTCAGGGGCTCGGTGCGCTGATTTCGGGCGCCGTGTTGTTTCGCGCCCGTACGCCGGCGCAGATCGCCTTGTGGGGCGCCGTCGAGGGCACCCGTACACTCGCGCGGCGGCGCCGCAATCGCCAGGCCGACGCCGGATTGGCCCGAGCGGCAACCGGCTGGGAGCCGTCGGGATTGCGTTCGGCCGCGTTGGTGCTGGACGGGTATGCCTTGGAAGCGGGTCTGCCGCGAAAGGCGACAAGGCCAGAGACCGTGGCCGAGGAAGCCGCACTCGCAGGCCGCGCGCTGGCCGATGACGTAGCTGGCGAGATCGACGCGGTGATCGACCGGGCGGCCCGTCGACATACGGGCTGGTTCACGCGGGGCCGCTACGAGGTGCTTCTGCTGGCGATGGTTGGGCTGTTGTTGTACCGGCTGGCGAAGAACTTCTTCTGGGACTCGTGGTTGGCGCCGCAACCGGCACCCCTGTACGGTTTGGAGCTTTACGTGTTGGCGATCTTCTGGCTGGTGCTTTGGTGCCTGCTGCTGGTTTGGGCGTTCAGCCGGCGACTGCGCCGCGGGTTGAAAGCCGAGATCGACCAATTGGCCGAGAACTGGAACCGGCCGGATTCCGTGGCCGGTGTATTCGGCGGCTTGGAATCGCACTGCCGGCAAATCGACGACTTCCACAACGACCTGCAGCGGATCGAGCAGAACGTGGCCGGGCTGCGCCGCCGGCTCATCGAGCCCGAAGAGCCGCTGGGGCACCGGCGAGAAGTCGTGGGTAGTGAGTAGTGGGTCGTGGGAAGTGGGCAGGAAGTGTGGGAGGGTTGTGTGCACGAGATCTACATGCGTTTGGCACTTCAGGAGGCCGAGCAGGCGCTGAGCGAAGACGAGGTGCCGGTCGGGGCCGTGATCGTCCATGATGGCCGTGTGGTCGCGTCGGCACACAATCAGCGCGAGCAGCTTCACGACCCGACGGCGCACGCGGAGATGATCGCCATTACCCAAGCCGCCGAGGCCGTGGGCTCTTGGCGATTGGACGGTTGCACACTCTACGTAACCTTGGAGCCGTGCCCCATGTGCGCCGGTGCGATCCTCCAGGCCCGCATTCCCACCGTCGTCTACGGCGCGACCGACCCGAAGGCTGGCGCGGTCCGCACGCTCTACCGGTTGCTGGAAGACCCACGGCTGAACCACCGCTGCCTGATCGTCTCCGACGTACTCGGCGAGGCATGCGGAGAGATTCTGACGCGGTTCTTTCGACAGCAGCGGGCGCTGGGGAAGAAGTAGTCGTGTGGGCTACCGCTGGAGCTTCCACACGTCGGGCTGCATGTTGTTGCCGACGACCATCCAGAGGGCATTGTCGTGGACGAACAGGCTGGCCGCATGGCGGGGAGCCCAGGGCGTGTTGGGGACTTCGTGCCAGTGCACGCCGTCGGATGAGTACCACACGTCGTTGCGGTTCTGCTGGTTCCAGCCCTCCATGACCCACATGCGACCGTCGAAAACGGCGACGTCGTGATACTGCCGCGGATGCCAGGGCGCTTGGTGAAGGTGTTCCTGCCAGTGCACGCCGTCGGCCGAACTCCAGACGTCGTTGTAGAACAGTCGCTTGGGCCGCTTGGGTGTGTCGTAGGTGCCGCCGCCGAGGATCCACATGCGATCGTTGAGAACGACGCTGCCGCCGATCATGCCGCGCTGGGGCCAACAGGGCTCCTCAAGCTTGACCTGGTTCCAGTGGATGCCGTCGGGCGTGTTCCACACGTCGCGATAGAAGACCTCGTCGGCAGGGGCGAATTGCGGGGTCGTCTGGCCGCCCATGATCCAGATCTTGTCGCGAAACACGAGCGTGTACTGGAGCACGCGCGGGCCCCAGGGGACGGGGTGATCCTTGTTGACGAGGTTCCACTTCTTCCCGTCGGCCGAGTTCCAGACGTCGAACTGGTAGTGGCCCTGGATGGGGTCGCCGCCCAGGATCCACATTTTGTCTTCAAAGACGACGTAGCCCGCCGTGTGACGGCCTTCCCAGTCGGCGGTTGGGTCGAAACGGGCGTCGAGAAACGTGTTGGGCTTTTCGAGCGTCCACTGGGCCCCGTCGGTAGAACTCCAGACCTCGTTGTTGCAGATCCGCGGGAAATGGGCCTTATCGCTCGGGTTCCAGCCGCCCAACAGCCACATCTTTCCGTGGAAGGTCAAGGCGCCGGCACCGTCGCGTGCGGCGAATGGTCCGTTTCGAGTAACGCACGTCCAGTGATAGCCGGGAACCGGGTCCGAGGGCGATTCGGCATTGACATGGCAAGCCGCTCCCAGGAGCACGAGCCCCACACACCAACCGGCTGTACGACCCACGAACTTGCAGAGTGACATGGTTGCTTCTCCGATTTGTCCGCCATCCCCAAACGCAAGAATGCACGTGGGAAAACTCCACCATGGTATCAGCGTAGTCGGTTGGCCAATCGGCTACAAGCGTCGCTCCTGATTCATGCTACCGGAGGGTGCTGATGGGGTTGGGCGAGAGCCGAGGGCCGGTCGTCGGGCGGTGGAGCGTTGGCTGCGGCTCCGGCGATCACCCAGTGCGCGAGAGAACGGCCGCCGACGCATGCCGACGCAAGAGTTGCTGCCGCGGCAAGCCACCAGATGAGCCAGGTGTTGTCCTGGCGCTCGATCGCGAGAAGCACGATCACAGCAAGGATCAGAACCGCAGTCAGTAAAGACCCTACGACAGCGAGAGGAAGGACGAGAACGAGGAAGACGCCGCGTCGGATAGGCCGGTCGACGCCGAGTTTCGATAGGGCCATCACCCCGCGGAACCACACGTAGAAGACGATGGCCATGAGCACAAGCGCGACCACCGCGATCACGACACTGTCCTCGGAACGCCCGTATCGTGCAGCAGCCACGAAAGCCAGCGGCAGATGGCACGACATCATCAGCCACAGCAGGTCGCTGAGGAGGAACTGACCGGCGCGAGCCGTCGGACCGCACTTGCGAGAGGCGGCGATGAAAGGTTTAAGAACGGCATAGCCGAAAGTGAACGCACCGGCGGAAAGGAACATGCCCAGCGGGAGTAGGAAGCAGCAACCGTCCATAGCACGGAGCATAAGCCGGGAGGGCCGAAGGGGCAACTACGGAACGCGGTTTGCATCGCGGGCGGTTGGCGCGGTTTTTGCTCCGAAAAAGGGCGGCCGAAAATCGGGCTCGCGGCCCAAGAAAAGCCATTCTCCGGCGCCGCGGGTACGCTAGAATTGACTCTAGAGCGGCGTGATTGAGAGGCCGCCGAGCGGCCGGTGAATCGACGAGATTTCGACCGCAGCCCGGCCTCCGAACTGCCGATATGATGGTGTACAAGCAAGCGGTGAAATAAGCCTCCCGCAAGTTATTCCGACGGAGGTGCCAACCCTATGGCGTGAGCCGGGGTCAACCAATGGCTCGTGCATTAGCACGCCTGACCCCCGCTCGTCTCGCAGCGACGCATCCGGTCGCAGTACACGGGAGGTTTGTTTCATGGCCGCCGCGGTCCCTGGTGACAGCGGCGGCCTTTTTTCGTTAACAGCCGGCGACTGTGTGCGGGGGTCGAACGGCGGAGCGGTGCTCGGGTCGGCGCTGGCCGCGCAAGGAACAAGGGTGATCGGCCGATCGATCCCGATCCGGTGTGGCGCGAGCAACTGGCTGCCCGCTACTGGCGATCGGCGTCTTCGGACTTGGGGTTCCGGGCGACGCTCGGCTCGACGAATCGGAGTGCCTGGACCAGTGGCTCGTCGGCCTGGGCGAACTGCTCCGACAGGCCTTTCTCGACCGTGAAGGCGAACGACACCTGATGTCCGTGACGATCGGCCACCAAATGGTAGATCCACTCGATCGGCAGTCCTTCCACCTCGCCTTCGGCGGCGACGCGATAGACCCGATAATCGGCGTCGTTGGCTTCCTGGCTGGCCTTGATGAACTGGCCGAAGTTCTTGCCCAGGGCTCGCTGGATATCCTCTTGAAAGCCTGACAGGGTGATGAGCTTCTCCGGCGCGACCTGGGCCAGGCTGGCGATGTTGCTTTGGGCCACGAGTTCACCGCGGTCGACCATTCGCAGCACGATATGGTCCTTCTCCGCACCTGTGACGAACCAGCGGCGATCATAGGTGAAGTGCCATTGCCCATCGCCCGACTTGCAGATCAACGCGGTCAGCCCGGGGTTCGATTCCAAGGGGAGATCCTGCAACGCGGCCTCGGTCAGTTGATCGCAGGCTTTGTCGGGGGTGATTATGGCCTGCAGCCGGGCGACAACATCCAGGCCAGTGCCCACGTGTCCGATCGAGCGATTCTCGCGAATCAAGAAGGCGGCCCAATCGATCCGCCCGGCAGGCATGTTGAAGCGGTACTTGCCTTTCAGTTCGATTTCGGTGCTAACACCGTTGATGGCACCCTTCACTTTGCCTGACAACTCGACGATAGCACTGCCGTCGGCCACCGAGGCCAGCTTGGCGACAACGTCCGACTCGCCGACCTCGTCGAGTCGCAACAGGGCTGTCACCAAATCGTCGGACAGGTTCCACTGGTCCTCGACTGCGACGGGCTTTTCAGGCAGCAGTCGATCCAGAAGCAGGGTGTTGCCCTGCAGGTCAATCAGGTCGAGTTCCTCGCGGGTCAGTGGCCCGTTTGGACTGAACAGCGTGGCCGACTTGGTGCCGGCTTCGACGGCAATCAAACGACGGTCGTTGTCGAGCGTCGGCTGAAAGTCGTCTTTGTCGACCTTGATGTCGGCCGAGGCATCGTCATAGTAGCGCACAGATCGCGCAAGCGTGGCCGTCGACTTGTCGGCGGCAAGGAAACGTTCGTGGTAGTCCAAATGGGCGGCGACGCCAGTTTTCAGCCGTGTCAGTTTGCCTTCCTCGGTAACAATGAGATCGCCGCGGACCTCGAGCGTGGATTTCACTTGGTCGATCGTTCCTACGGTCCGTTGGCTGCGAAAGGAATAGGTTTTGCTCCGTTGCTCGGCGGAGAGAACCGTTGAGCCTGCCAGAGAGAGCAGGAGCAGGAATGCGTACATGATGGGGTGAATGCGTCGCATGGGAAGTCTGGGAGGCTGGGGGTTGTGTGATGAAGGCGCGCGACGACCGCTGAAGAAGAGCGCTTTGGCTAGATCGACTGTGTCGATTGGTGAAGTTCAGCGGAAAATTGGGGTTCTGCTGGTTGATGCGCGCGACCGTTGAGCGTTCAGGGGGGTGACAGACGGGCTCGCCAAACCGACTTGGCAGACACAGTTCTGATACGGCCCGGCAATTAGGAAGGAATTGCCGGGTGCGGCCGAATTGTCAGTAACATGGCGATGTTTGATGCATCAATACGGATGGCGGTGGCGTACGACCGGCGCGGGAGGCAGCGCTGGTTCTTGATAGCCTTCCATTAGGTGGAATGCTCACCGAAAAATACCCATTGTGGAGGGGGTAATTGTCGTGGGACGAAGTTTCTTGGGAAATCGAAAGCAATCGGCTGGAATTTTGCAAGCAGTATCTGTTAAAATTCGGCCGACGTAGTTACACTACGGACTAATGGTTTCGTTGCGTGAGAGCTGGGGCGGCATAGGAGGAAGCTTTTCAGGGCAACAGGGAACCAGCATGCAGTTCGGCAGGTCTTGTAGAGGAGAGGGGCGATCATGCACAGCGACTATATCAACCCGGCCCTTCGGCAACTCCGCGACCAGCAAGTGCGTTTTGCCCCGCGCGACAAACGCGTGGAGCAGGTCAACCGCACGGAGCAACTACTGGGCGAGATGGACGACGGCCGTGTCTACACCTATGAGTATTTGTGCTTTCGCATCACGAAGTACCGGCCTGACTCCTATCCCGATCTGAAACTGACCGGCAAGGAAGCGACTCACGATCTGCGATTGTTCATTGAGGATCTGTCGGATTCGGCCGATGTCCGCGTGGAGGACGCGGGAGAGCGGGTGCTGACGGTCGACGAGCTGAGCAAGCACTTCCAGGTTTCGACCAAGACAATTTCGCGGTGGCGGGGCCAAGGGCTGGTGAGCCGCCGGTTCGTGTTCGATGGCCGCAAGAGGGTGGGCTTCTTGGAGAGCTCGATTCAGCGGTTTGTGGGCCGGAACCAGGATCGTGTGCGCCGCGGGGCCCAGTTCAGCCAGTTGACCAACGATGAGCGCCAGCGGATCATCCAGCGGGCGCGGCGGTTGGCGGCGGCCGGCGGGTGCCCGTCGGATGTGACCAAGCGGCTGGCCCGGTACAGCGGTCGGAGCGTGGAGACGATTCGATACACGCTGAAACAGTTCGACCGGGACCACCCTGACCTGGCCATCTTTCCGGACCACGCCGGTCCCCTGCGGGAAGAGACCAAGCGGAAGATCTACCAGAATGTGCGTCGAGGCGAGTCGGTCGAGTCGCTGGCCAAGCGGTTCTGCCGGACGAGGGCCAGCGTTTACCGGATCGTCAACGAAATGCGGGCCAAGCGGTTGATGGACTTGCCGCTGGACTGCATCGAGAATGAGCTGTTCGCCAGGGTCCGCACGGAGAAGCTGGAAGAGGAGATCCTGGGCCCGCCGCCGCCGAGCGATGTGTCGCCGAAGCGGGCGCGACTTCCCAGCGGGTTGCCTCCATACTTGGCGAGCCTGTACGACACGCCGCTGCTGACGCGCGAACAGGAGATGCACCTGTTTCGCAAGATGAACTATTTGAAGCACAAGGCGGCCCGCTTGCGAGGGCATCTGGACATTGCGAAGCCGAAAACGGGGCTGATGGACGAGATCGAACGCCTGTACGACGCGGCGGTGGCCACGAAGAACGAGATCATCTCGGCGAATTTGCGGTTGGTGGTCTCGATTGCCAAACGGCACGTGGGCCCGATGGAGAACTTCTTCGAGCTGGTCAGCGACGGGAACATCTCGCTGATTCGGGCGGTCGAGAAGTTCGACTACGCGCGGGGAAACAAGTTCAGCACGTATGCGAGCTGGGCGATCATGAAGAACTTCGCTCGCACGATTCCGGACGAGCATCGGCTTCGGGACCGCTTCCGGACGAGCCATGCGGAGATGTTCACGGCGACGGAGGACGAGCGTAGCGACCAATTTGAGCAGGAGTCCTCCCAGCTGCAGAGGGAGGCGCAAGTTGAAAAAATATTGGAACGGCTTGACGAGCGGGAGCAGAAGATTATCATCAATCGTTTTGGCCTGAATCGCGGTCGGGAGCCGTTAACGCTCAAAGAGGTTGGCGCCGAGTTGGGCGTAACGAAGGAGCGGATCCGGCAGATCGAGGCTCGAGCGCTGAGCAAGCTACGGAAGGCGGTTCAGGAGGAGAAGATCGACATTCCTGGTTTGGATTAGTGAAGAGCCAGAGGAGGTAAGGCCGCCGAATTGGATTATTTCCGGTCCGGCGGCTGTGGTTTCTTGGGGGCATGGGAGGGGTTCTCCGTTTTTGATCGAGCTGGACGGGGGCGAGTCTGCCGATCGAGGAGACTGATTCGGCCAGGGAGAATGCGACGGGGGAAGGAGCCACGTTAGGCGAAGAATACCCGGTCCGCGGCGCGGGCTTTTTCTCTGCCATCCGCCTTGCACGGTAAGGGCGGTTGGCTATATTAAATGGTTCGCGTGGTGGGCCAGGCTGGCTAGCGTAGCTCAATCGGCAGAGCAGCTGATTTGTAATCAGCAGGTTGTGGGTTCAAGTCCCTCCGCTAGCTCGTCACGAAACTCCCTTGTTTTTCCGCGGTTGGACTCACGGTTTTTGCAAGCAGCGACCGGAGTGACCAATGGGTTGCGGTGGGCGAGATGAGGAGGCCCGGATGAATACCGGGGGGTTTCCCGAGCGGCCAAAGGGGTCAGACTGTAAATCTGATGGCGAAGCCTTCGCAGGTTCGAATCCTGCACCCCCCAGTTGTCACTCCAGATTAAGCGTCTTGGTTGGCTGAGTCCTCCAGAGGAGTAGGTAGACCTGCGGCAGCGGCGATAATCGAAGTTCCTGATCGTTTGCCCGCGTTGCGGGAACTTCGTCGGTAGGAGAAATTGCGGGTGTAGCTCAACGGTAGAGCCATAGCCTTCCAAGCTATTTACGAGGGTTCGACTCCCTTCACCCGCTTCGCCAGGCATGGCCAAGGACGCATACCACCCGGATAGTGAGGTTCCTAACGAAATCAAGCCGCTGCTGTAGCTCAGTCGGTAGAGCGCGTCCTTGGTAAGGACGAGGTCAAGGGTTCGAATCCCCTCAGCAGCTCTTGCGTTCGGATTGTCCAGTCCAAACTAAAACGATGTACCCGCTTGTTTGATTGCAGGGAGAAAGAATGGCCAAGGACGTATTTCAGCGAACTAAACCCCACGTCAATGTGGGCACCATTGGCCACATTGACCATGGCAAGACCACATTGACCGGGGCGATTCTGGCTGTCCAGGAAAAGAAGGGCATGGCCAAGTCGAAGTCGTATGCCGACATCGCCAAGGGCGGCACGGTGCGCGACGCCACGAAGACCGTGACCATTGCCGTGGCCCACGTCGAGTATGAGACGGACAACCGTCACTACGCGCACATCGACTGCCCGGGGCATGCCGACTTCATCAAGAACATGATCACCGGAGCCGCCCAGATGGACGGGGCGATTCTGGTTGTGTCGGCGGCCGATGGTCCCATGCCGCAGACTCGCGAGCACGTCTTGCTGGCTCGCCAGGTGAACGTTCCTGCGTTGGTCGTGTTTCTCAACAAGGTCGATCTGGTTGACGACGAAGAGTTGCTTGAACTGGTCGAGTTGGAGCTGCGGGAGTTGCTGACCAGCTACGGTTTCCCCGGCGACGAAATCCCCATCATCCGCGGCAATTCGCTGGGTGCCTACCAGAACCCGACCGATCCGGCCTCGACGAAGTGCATCCAGGAGTTGATGGACGCCATCGACAGCTACATTCCGCAGCCGCCGCGCGAAACGGACAAGCCGTTCCTGATGGCGGTCGAGGACGTGTTCTCGATCGAAGGTCGTGGCACCGTGGCCACGGGTCGTATCGAGCGCGGCCAGGTGAAGGTTGGCGACGATGTGGAGATCATCGGGTTGGCCCGCGAGTTGCGCAAGGTCGTCGTGACCGGCGTGGAGATGTTCAACAAGACGCTCGACTCGGGCATCGCGGGCGACAACGTCGGCTGCCTGTTGCGCGGAGTGAAGCGAGAAGAAATCGAGCGCGGCCAAGTGCTGGCCAAGCCGGGTTCCATCACGCCGCACACGAAGTTCGAGGCGAACGTGTACGTGCTGTCGAAGGAAGAGGGCGGCCGCCACACACCGTTCTTCAGCGGCTATCGGCCCCAGTTCTATTTCCGCACCACGGACGTGACTGGTTCGCTGAATCTGCTGGGCGGTGCCGAAATGTGCATGCCCGGCGACAACGTCGCGTTGAGCGTCGAGTTGATCAGCCCGATCGCCATGGGCGAGAACGTGCGTTTCGCCATTCGTGAGGGCGGACGAACGGTAGGCTCGGGCGTGGTGACGAAGATCTTGGAGTAGGGGCGCTCTGAGGAACTGACCGAACGCAGGGGTGTAGCTCAATTGGTAGAGCACTGGTCTCCAAAACCAGCGGTTGGGAGTTCGAGTCCCCCCGCCCCTGCCATTTGATGAACTCGTAAGGAAGCAATTTCCAGTGAGCGCCATATTCCAGGAACTGATCCGAGCGGGGCTGTACAAACGCAGCCAGGGTCGCATTACTCGGCAGGCCACATTTGCCTCGCTGGCTATCGTCATCGCTTTGGGGATGCTTCGCTTGATGCAGACCTTGGAAGCGTCTTACCCGCAGTATCCGCAGCTTCGTTTCATCCTGCCCGGCGTGTTGTTCGCGATCGGTTGTTGGGTTTCATACCGGCTGGTGAATTATCCCAGCTTTGCCGACTTCCTCATCGCGGTGGAAGCGGAGATGAACAAAGTTTCGTGGCCGACGCGGAACGAATTGATCCGAAGCTCTTTGGTGGTGCTGATCGTGATCTTCGTGCTGGCGGCTGTATTGTTTTTATTCGACGCGTTCTGGAGTTTCGTCTTCCGCAACATCATCCCAATCCTGTAGACGAGGCCAGGAGGGGGCCGTCGTTTGGCGCTGCTGCGGCGAACGGCCGGTTCCTCCTCTAGTTTCGTATCCGTGCGAGAGGAAGTCAGCCGTGTCTGACGAATCGAACAACCCAATGGACGAACCGCTTGCATCGCCCCAGCGCGATGAGAACGAGGCCGCCGTCGGCGAATCGGGCGAGCCTTCCCAAGCGGCAGCAGATGTGCCGATGGAGCCGGAGCGTCCGCGGGACGATGCGCCGATCGCCGAGGCTTCTGCGCCGGAGGGGCAGGAGGAAGATCAATTGGACGACGAAGCGGATTTGTTGGAGGTGGCCGACGAATCGGAAGAGACGGTCGACGCGCAGCCCGAGGGCGAGGTGGCAACCCCCGAGCCCCAGGCGGAGGAGCCGGCCCAAACCGAGGTGAAGCCCGCAGAGTCGGTAGAGGACGAATCGGAGCGGGTTGGGGATAAGTCGGACAAGATGGACTGGTACATTCTCAAGGTGCAGAGCAACCGCGAGGAGTCGATCAAGGAAGGGCTTCTGCGCCGCGTGGCGATGGAAGGGCTGGAGTACTACTTTGGCGATGTGATCGTGCCGACCGAGAAAGTCACCGAGTTCAAGGGCGGCAAGAAGCGGGTTATGAAGCGAAAGCTCTATCCCGGCTACATAGTCGTCAATATGGAGATTAACGACGACACGTGGTTTCTGGTGAGGGAGACGCCGGGTATCGGCGATTTCACCGGGGCTGCCGGAACTCCGACGCCCATGTTGGAGCACGAGGTCAACCGCATCCTCGCTCGGCAAGAGGAGAAGAGTGACGAGGCACCGAAGCTGAAGATCAACTTCAGCGTGGGGGACCGCGTCAAGATCAACGAGGGGACGTTCGAGAACTTCGAAGGCGAAGTGGACAGCATCGACCAGACCAACGGTCGGGTCACGGTGATGATCAACATATTCGGGCGCAGTACGCCCGTCGAATTGGAATACTGGCAGATCGAAGCGATTTAACAATACCTTAGAGAGGTGAAAGCGGCACAGGAGCTGGAAACCACGCAGTGGTTGGCGGCTTTCGCCGGGTGCCAATTTCACTTTGGTCTGAACTCGAATAGCAAGCAGCAAGCATGGCTAAGCAATTGGTAGGACAAGCGCGTTTCCAGGTTCCGGGTGGGCAAGCCACGCCGGCGCCGCCTGTGGGTACCGCGCTGGGTAAGTACGGGATCAATCTGGGGCAGTTTGTGCAGCAGTTCAACGAGCGGACGCGCGAGTCGCAAGGGCTGCGCATTCCGGTCGTTGTGCGCGTCTTCAACGACCGCTCGTTCGAGATGGAAACCAAGAGCCCCGCTGCCGTCGATCTGTTGAAGCAGGCCGCCGGCATCGCCAAGGGGTCGGGGACGACTCCCCGAGAGAAAGTAGGAAAGGTCACGACCGCTCAGATCGACGAGATCGTGAAGCGGAAGATGGCCGACCTGAACGCACGCGATGTGGAACATGCCCGGCTTCTTATTGCCGGTACGGCCCGGAGCATGGGCCTGGATATCGAGGACTAAATGGCCAAATACTCCAAGCGAATGCAAGCCCTGGCGTCGAAGTCGCCGGGCAAGACCGCGCTGACGTTGGAAGACGCGGTAGCGCTGTTGAAGACGTTCAATACGACGAAGTTCGACCAGTCGGTCGAGGTCGCCATGCGGCTGGGCGTCGACGCGAAGCAGGCGGATCAGTTGGTCCGCGGCTCGCTGGTGCTGCCGAACGGCATCGGACGGACACTGCGAGTGATCGTGTTTGCCAAGGGCGACAAGGTCGACGAGGCCAAGGAGGCCGGGGCCGACGAGGTCGGCGGTCCGGAGCTTGCGGAGAGGATCAAGGGCGGCTGGCTCGATTTCGACGTGTGCATTGCCGCCCCCGACATGATGGGCGCCGTCGGCCCGTTGGGAAAGATCCTCGGCCCACGTGGTCTCATGCCGTCACCCCGCGCCGGGACCGTAACGCCCGATGTGGGCAAGGTGATCCGCGAGTACAAGGCCGGTAAGGTCGAGTTTCGCAACGACACGGGCGGAAACGTACACGCCCTAGTCGGCAAGTTGAGTTTCGATACGCCGAAGCTGGTCGAGAACATTCGCGCGTTCATCGATCACATCGGCAGCATCAAGCCGGCCGCGGTGCGAGGACAGTACGTGCGAGGAATTGCGATCTGTGCGACCATGAGTCCCAGCGTACGCGTGGCCGCGTAACCGGGGCGCGGGAGTTCGGGAAGACACCAGAAAACTAGGATAAACCAACTGCAAGTGGCAGTAGTGCGACCATGAGCAAGTACGTCAAGAATCTGATTACCGAGGACCTGCGAACACGCCTGGCGGGGGTGGAGGATGCGCTGTTGGTCAACTTGGTCGGTTTGAACGCCAACGCGAACAACCGGCTTCGAACAGCGCTAGAGGAAAAGAACATTCAGGTGGTCGTGGTCAAGAACAGCCTGGCTGCCCGTGCAGCTGAAGGTGGCCCTCTGGCGCCGATGTTCGAGGGGGTGACCGGTTCGGCCGCCGTCTGCTGGGCACCGCAAGAGGACATCGTCGCCCTGGCCAAGGAGGTGACGCGGCTGGCGAAGATGAAGGAGTACGAGGCCTTTGAAGCCCGCGGCGGAGTGATGGGGGGCGAGCGGCTCAGCGCTGCCCAGGTGGACGAGGTCAGCCGGTGGCCCAGCCGCGAGGAGCAGTTGAGCCTCTTGGTTGGGCAGATTCTTGGGCCGGGGGCGCGTTTGGCGAGCCAGATACTCGGTCCCGGAGGTACGCTGGCCGGTCAGGTGGCCAGTCGGGCCGAGGAAGAGGAGGCCGAAGCGCCGGCAGCCAGCGAGTCTGAACCCGCGGCGTAGTCGGGCTATTGCAGGCGGCCCTCACCCGCCAGTCGGGAGATGGACCGAGGGCGAGGTGGGGTACTGAGAACAGTCGTTTACGAGAGAACAGGTTAAGCACGTTTTTTCCACGAATCACGAGGGGTGGTGTCGACGGCATGCCGTGTGCTAGGCTGTTGTGACGCCGAGTTAGATGAGAAAGGACAAGTAACGCGATGGCGACCGACGAAGCAGTGCGTGAATTTTCCGCGATCACCAAGGATTTGGGCGACAAGATCGCCGAGCTGACGCTGAAGCAGGCGAAGGAACTCAGCGACTATCTGGAAGACGTCCACGGTATCAAGGCGGCATCGGGTGGCGTGATGATGGCCGCCATGCCGGGCGCTGGGGGCGGCGATGCCGCGCCGAAGCCCGAGGAGAAGACCGAGTTCGACGTCGTGCTGGAGTCGTTCGGCGACAACAAGATCAACGTCATCAAGGTGGTGCGAGCGGCGACCAGCCTCGGATTGAAAGAGGCTAAGGACCTCGTCGAGGGTGTTCCTTCGAAGGTCAAGGAAGGCATCTCCAAAGAAGACGCCGACAAACTGAAGGCCGAATTGGAAAAGGCCGGCGCAACGGTATCGATCAAGTAGCGTCTGTCCCTGAATTGTCCGCGACCCTGCTGGCAGCACGCCGACCGAGGAAGCCTCGGTGCGTTGTGCTGCAGAAGACTACTTGACCCGAAAACTCTCAATTCCGGACGGGTTTCGACCGCGTGGGCGGTTGCGCTTCTGCCGCTCACACGGTCTGTCTGCGCTTTTAGCTACCTTTCTGTTGTCTCCAAGCAAAGGGTGACCCGTTTATGGCTACTATGGCTCAACGGCGTCTACAACCGAATGAAATTCGCCATTTCGGAAGTCTGCGGCCGCCGCACCCCACCCCCGATCTGACCGAAATCCAGACGAAGAGTTACGAGGCTTTCCTGCAGTACGACGTTTCGGGCAACCCGCGTGAGAACAAAGGGTTGGAGGGAGTCCTGCAAGAGATCTTCCCCATTGAAAGCTACGACAAGTCCCTGCGTTTGGAGTACCTCCGCTACGATCTCGGTAAGCCACGATACGAACCGGACGAATGCCGTCAGTTGCGGCTGACCTACGGCCGGCCGTTCAAAGTCGTCCTGCGACTGACCAAGGAACAGCCGATCGAGGAGGAGGTCTACCTGGGCGATCTGCCGATCATGCTTGGCGGCGGCGAATTCATCATCAATGGTGCCGAGCGCGTCGTCGTCAGCCAGTTGCACCGCAGCCCGGGTGTCGATTTCGTCGTGGAGTTGGAGGGAAGCGACCGGCGGCTGCACAGTTGCCGTATCATTCCCGAGCGCGGGAGTTGGATCGAACTGAACGTGACCCGCAAGGAGAGCCTCTCGGTCCGCATCGACCAAAGCGGCAAGTTCTCGGCAATGACGCTGTTGCGGGCGATGGATCCCAAGTACAGCGACGATGCCGCCTTGTTGCGGGCTTTCTATACCACGAGCGAAGAGACCATCGTCGACGGTCGCAGCGTGAGCAAGGTCGAGGGCAAGCTGGCGGTCGGCGACGTGGTCTATCCGGCCGATAGTTCGCGGGCCGGCGAGGTCATCGTCGAATCGGGCCAGAAGATCACCAAGAACGCCGCAGAACTGATTTGCACGTCAGGGCTGAAGTCGGTCGAGGTGATGCCCGATCAGAAGAATCCGCTGTTGCTGAACGCTCTGGCCGACGATCCCACGGCGAGCCACGAAGAGGCGCTGTTGCGGATCTATCAGCGTCTGCGACCGGGCAATCCGCCCCAGTTGGAGAAGGCCAAGGCCCTGTTCCACGAGAAGTTCTACGACACGAACCGCTACCGCCTGGGGCGCGTTGGCCGGTTCCGCATGAACCGCAAGCTGAAGCTGTCGGTTCCCGAGGATGAAATGACGCTGCGCCCCGAGGATCTCATCGCGGCGATGAAGTACCTCTTGGCGCTGCGCAGCGACGATCCATCGGCGGAAGTGGACGACATCGACCACCTGGGCAATCGCCGGCTGCGAACGATCGAAGAGTTGGCCTGCGATGAATTGCGCAAGGGCTTTTTGAAGCTCCGGCGAACGGTGCAGGAGCGAATGAGCCTGAAGGACGTCCAGGACATGACGCCCCGCAGCCTGGTTAATCCGAAGAGCATCTCGGCGGCGATCGAGTACTTCTTCGGCCGCGGCGAATTATCGCAGGTTGTGGACCAGACCAACCCGCTGTCGATGCTCACGCACGAGCGGCGTCTGTCGGCCTTGGGTCCAGGCGGTCTGAACCGGAAACGGGCCGGGTTCGAAGTGCGCGACGTACACATCTCGCACTACGGGCGGATTTGCCCGATCGAAACGCCTGAAGGTACGAACATCGGTTTGATTTCGAGCCTGGCGATCTACGCCGGCGTCGACGACTACGGCTTCTTGGTCACGCCATACCAGGTGGTCAAGAACGGCAAGCTGACCGACAAGATCGAGTGGCTTCGCGCCGACCAGGAACACGAAGCGTTTCTGGCGCCGGCCGATGCACCGATTCAGGACGGCAAGCTAGTCGGCGATGCATTGGCCGGCAATGCCATCATCGCCCGGCACTACGGCGATTTCGTGGCCGTCCCGGTGGAGAAGATTCAGTACATGGACGTGGCCGCCAGCCAGATGGTGGGCGTGTCTGCCGGTCTGATTCCCTTCTTGGAGCACGACGACGCCAACCGCGCGTTGATGGGCTCGAACATGCAGCGGCAAGCCGTCCCGTTGCTCATTACGGAGCCGCCGCTCGTGGCGACCGGCATGGAGGTCGACGCCGCGCGCAACTCCAGCATGCTGGTGCGTGCCAAGAAGGGCGGCGTTGTGAAGAGCGTGGACGCCTGTCATGTCGAGATCGGCGACGATCTGTACAAGCTGCGCAAGTTCGTCGGCCTGAATGAGCGGACTTGCCAGAATCAGAGGCCGATCGTCATGCCCGGGCAGCAGATCGAAAAGGGTCAGGTGATCGCCGACGGTGCGGGCACGCATCAGGGCGAGTTGGCGCTGGGTCGCAACGTGCTGGCCGCCTTCATGGCTTGGGATGGGTTCAACTTCGAGGACGCGATCATCATCAGCGAGGAACTCGTCGAGGCCGACACGTACACCTCGATCCACATCGAGGAGTTCGACATCGAGATCCGCGAGACCAAGCTGGGGCGTGAAGAGTTCACTCGCGACATTCCCAATGTGAGCGAGAAGGCCCTGAGAAACCTGGACGAGAACGGCATCGTGCGTACGGGAACGTACGTTCGCCCAGGCGACATCCTGGTGGGCAAAGTCTCGCCGAAGTCGAAGACCGAGCTGACCCCCGAAGAGAAGCTGCTGCATGCCATTTTCGGCCGTGCCGGCGAGGACGTGAAGAACGACTCGCTGGAGGTTCCATCGGGTATCGAAGGCATCGTCATCAGCACGCAGAAGTTCTCGCGGCGCATGAGCCTGTCGGAGGAAGAGCGCAAGGAATTCGAGAAGTCGCTGAAGGACGCCGAGGCCGAGGGCAACGCCAAGATCGCCACCGTGTTCGGCGACCTTGTCGGGCAGATCGAAGAGGTGCTCAAGAAGAAGCTCACCGACGAGGACAACAATCCGCTGGTCGAGGGGCAGGAACACCGTTTCGTGGCCGAGCAGGCCCAGCGGTTCCGACTGGACACGATCGACATCCGCAGCCCGCAGCGCAAGACGGATGTGGAGAAGATCTACGCACAGACGTGGCCACAGGTCGAGGCGGCGATCGACGCACGCGATCGCACGCTCAACTCAATGAAGCGCGGCGACGAGCTGCGCAGCGGCGTACTGCAGATGGTCAAGGTGTACATCGCTGCGAAGCGGGTGATCTCAGTGGGCGACAAGATGGCCGGCCGCCACGGTAACAAGGGTGTGATTGCCAAGATTCTTCCCAAGGAAGACATGCCTTTCCTGGCCGACGGCACTCCGGTGCAGATCCTGTTGAATCCTCTGGGCGTGCCCAGCCGTATGAATGTCGGTCAGATTCTGGAGACGCACTTGGGTTGGGCGGGAGCCAAACTCGGGTTCCAGGCGGTCACCCCTGTGTTCAACGGCGCCAGCGAAGAGGAAATTCGCGCGGCGCTGGACGAGGCGTCGCTGCCGGGGCGTGGCAAGTGCCCGCTGTACGACGGACGGACGGGCGAGAAGCTCGAGCAAGACGTGACCGTGGGTTACATCTACATGATGAAGCTCCATCACTTGGTGGACGACAAGGTCCACGCGCGTTCGACCGGCCCGTACTCGCTGATCACGCAGCAGCCGTTGGGCGGCAAAGCCCGTTTCGGCGGCCAGCGATTTGGGGAAATGGAAGTGTGGGCCCTGGAGGCCTACGGTGCGGCATACATTCTGCAAGAGTTGCTCACGGTGAAGAGCGACGATGTGGAAGGCCGCACGAAGATCTATGAATCGATGGTCAAGGGGGAGAACACCCTGGAAGCCGGCACCCCGGCCAGCTTCGACGTCTTGACCAACGAGATCCGGGGACTGGCGTTGAACATGCAATTGGAGAAGGGGCGCGTCTGAACCGTCAGACTCACATCCGTTCCCTCCGGATAAGGAGTGCCCATCGTGAGTATCGGCGAAAACTCGTACGATCGGATCAATGACTATGCGTCGGTGAAGATCAGCCTGGCACGGCCTCACGACATCCGAAGTTGGTCATTTGGCGAGGTCAAGAAGCCGGAAACGATCAACTACCGCACATACCGCCCCGAAAAGGACGGCCTGTTCTGCGAACGGATTTTCGGACCGGAGAAGGACTGGGAATGCGCGTGCGGCAAGTACCGCGGCATGAAGTACAAGGGGATGATCTGCGACCGTTGCGGCGTGAAGATCACCCATAGCCGGGTTCGCCGCAAGCGCATGGGCCACATCGAGTTGGCGGCGCCGGTCGTACACATCTGGTTCTTCAAGGCCATGCCCAGCCGGCTGGGAACGCTCTTGAATATGAAGACCACCAGCCTGGAAAAGGTCATTTACTTCCAGGACTACGTGGTTACCGAACCGGGCGAAACACCGCTGAAACCGCAGCAGCTTCTGACGGAGGAGGAATATCGCAAAGCGCGGATGGAGTACGGCGACAGCGCTTTCAAGGCCGACATGGGCGCCGAGGCGGTCCGCAAGCTGTTGACGGATCTGGATCTCGTCAGGCTCTCGCAGGAGCTGCGCTCCGATCTGGCGGAGACCAGTTCCAAGCAGAAGAAGAAGGATCTCATCAACCGGCTGAAGCTGGTCGAATCGATCCGCGACAGCGACAACCGGCCGGAATGGATGGTCCTGGACGTGATTCCGGTGATTCCTCCCGACCTGCGTCCACTGGTGCTGTTGGATTCGGGCAACTTCGCCACGAGCGACTTGAACGACCTCTACCGCCGCATCATCAATCGCAACAACCGGCTGAAGAAGCTGGTCGATTTGAACGCGCCGGAAGTAATCATCAAGAACGAGAAGCGCATGCTTCAGCAGTCGGTCGACGCATTGTTCGACAATAACCGCTGCAAGCGCCCGGTGCTGGGATCGAGCAACCGGCCGTTGAAGTCGCTGACCGACATGATCAAGGGAAAGCAGGGACGTTTCCGCGAAAACCTGCTAGGCAAACGCGTCGACTACTCGGCCCGTAGCGTGATCGTGGTTGGACCGTCGCTGCGCCTGCACATGTGCGGGCTGCCCAAGAAGATTGCGCTGGAGTTGTACCAGCCATTCATTATTCGGCGGCTGAAAGAGCTGGGCCACGCCGACACGATCAAGAGCGCTAAGAAGATGTTGGAGCGGAAGGACGAGGAGGTCTGGGACATTCTCGAAGAAGTGATCCGCAATCATCCGGTGTTGTTGAATCGCGCACCCACGCTGCACCGCATGGGCATCCAGGCCTTCGAGCCCGTGTTGGTCGAAGGCAACGCCATCAAGCTGCATCCGCTGGTCTGCAAAGGTTTCAACGCCGACTTCGACGGCGACCAGATGGCCGTGCACTTGCCGCTGTCGATCGAGGCTCAGGTCGAAGCGCACACGCTGCTGATGGCCACGAACAACATCTTCAGCCCGGCCAACGGGGCGCCGATCATCAGCCCGTCGCAGGACGTGGTGATGGGCTGCTATTACATCAGCATGGCGTTGAGCAATCGCCGGGGCGAGGGGATGACCTTCTCGTCACTGGAGGAGGTGCAACTGGCGTACTCGCTGGGTGTCGTCGACACGCACGCGATGATCAAGGTACGGCTACCCGCGGGCCGCACCGTGAAGGGCCACCCGGAAATCGCCCCCGCGTCGATCCTGGAAACGACAGTGGGCCGCGTGATGTTCAACTCGATGCTGCCGAAGGGGATGCCCTACTACAACGAGCCGATGCGGTCGTCCGCGCTGGCGTCGGTGATCTCCGACTGTTACGAGCATTTGGGCCGCAAGGCCACGATCGAGCTGTTGGACGAGATGAACAAGCTGGGATTCCGCGAGAGCACGCACAGCGGGCTGTCGTTTGGGACCGACGACCTGATTACGCCGCCGAACAAGTCGAAGATCATCGCCAGTGCCGAAAAGGCCGTGCTGCGAATCATGAAGCTGTACCAACGCGGCATCATCACCGAGGGCGAGCGCTACAACCAAGTGCTGGACGCCTGGACGCACGCCCGCGAACAGATCACCACCGAGATGATGTTCGAGTTGGAGAACGACCGCCGGTATCCCGGTTACGTGAACCCGATCTTCCTCATGGCCCATTCTGGCGCTCGTGGTGGCGTCGAACAGATCCGCCAGCTCTCTGGAATGCGCGGTCTGATGGCCAAGCCATCAGGCAAGATCATCGAGACGCCCATTAAGGCGAACTTCCGCGAGGGATTGAGCGTGCTGGAATACTTCAGTTCGACTCACGGTGCCCGCAAAGGTTTGGCCGACACGGCCTTGAAGACGGCCGACTCGGGGTACCTGACCCGCAAGCTGGCCGACGTCGCTCAGAATGTCGTGATCACGACGCACGACTGCGGGACGACGCAGGGAATCACCAAGGGCGTCATTTACCGCGGCGAGAAGGTGGAAGTGAGCCTGGCCGAGTCGATCCGCGGTCGCGTGAGCCGGACGAACATTGTCAATCCGATCACCGACGAAGTGATCGTTCGCGAAAACGACCTGGTTACGCTGGAGATCGGGCGCAGGATCGAAGAGCTCGGCTTGGAGAAGATCCAGGTGCGCAGCCCCATGACCTGCGACGCTGCGTTGGGTGTGTGTGCTTTGTGCTACGGCATGGATCTTTCCACGGGCTCCCTGGTGGAAGAGGGCATGGCGGTGGGGATCATCGGAGCCCAGAGCATCGGTGAGCCGGGCACGCAGTTGACGATGCGTACGTTCCACATCGGCGGAACGGCCGCGCGTGCCGTGGAAGAGAGCGAGATCCGCGCCAAGAAGGCGGGCACGGTGAAGTTTACCCGGCTGAAGGTCGTGCGCAACGACGAGGGGTTGCAGGTAGTGCTCACGCGAAACGGCGAGATCCTGCTGTTGGATCCCAAGGGCCGCGAACTGGAGAAGCACGACATTCCCGCCGGTGCCAACCTGATGGTGGAAGAGAACCAGGAAGTGCAGCCTGGGGCATCGTTGTGCCGGTGGGATCCGCACAGCATCCCGATTCTGGCCGAGGTAGGCGGAAAGGTCCGTTTCGAGGACATCATCGAAGGCGAAACGATGCGCGTCGAGAAGGATGCCAGCGGCACCTCTCGCCATTTCATTATGGAGCACAAGGGAGATCTGCACCCGCAGATCGTTCTGGAGGACCCGACGGGCAAGATTCTCGACTTCTACTACCTGCCGGAAAAGGCCCACATCGAAGTGGAGGAGGGGAGCCAGATCTCGGCCGGTACGCTGATAGCCAAGACACCGCGTGAAGTGGCCGGTACCCAGGACATTACGGGCGGCTTGCCACGAGTCACCGAGATCTTCGAGGCTCGTAAGCCGAAGGAGCCGGCGGTGATCGCCGAGATCGACGGCACGGTGGAACTGTTGGGCGAGAAACGCCGCGGCAAGCGGACGATCATCGTGCGCAGCGAGTCGGGCATCGAACGTGAGCACCTCGTCTCTCACGGCAAACACCTTCGCGTGCATGCCGGCGACTTCGTGCGTGCGGGCGAAGCGTTGGTCGACGGTCCGCTCGTGCCGCACGACATCCTGCGGATCTCCGGCGAAGAAGCCGTCCAGCAGTACCTGGTCCGCGAGATTCAGAACGTCTACCGTAGTCAGCGCGTGGAGATCAACGACAAACACATCGAGATCATCGTTGCCCAGATGCTCCGCAAAGTGCGCGTCGAATCGGGCGGCGACACGGGGCTGCTCGAAGGCAGCGTGATGGACAAGTTCGAGTTCCGCCAAGTGAATCAGCAACTGTCGGGATGCGTGAAGATCGCCGATCCGGGCGACACGAAGTTCCAGGAAGGCGACATCGTCCCCAAGGAGATCTTCGACCAGCAGAATGCCCAGTTTGAGGCGGGCGGCGGCAAGCCGGCCAAGAGCACTCGGCCTTCGCCGGCCACGGCGAGCACGCAGCTTCTGGGAATCACCAAGGCGGCCGTGCAAAGTTCCAGCTTTATCTCGGCGGCCAGTTTCCAGGAAACGACCAAGGTATTGACTGAGGCTGCCCTGGCCGGCCGCATCGATAACCTGGTGGGCCTGAAAGAGAACGTCATCCTCGGGCACCTGGTGCCGGCGGGGACCGGGTTCCGCACCTACCAGGACGCGGAGGTGCGGCTGCATCCGTCGGCTTTGACGGAACTGGCGGCCCGCAAGGAAGCCGCACCGCGGCCGATCTTCCCGCTTCTGGAGATGGGCCCCGAGCAACAGGCCGAGCCTGCTGCGACCGCGCCGGAAGAGGGCGACTCGCAAGCCGACCGCGACTTGGCGATGAGCGCCGAATTGGACCGGTTGTTCTTCTCGGAGGAGAGCGAGCCCCCGCAGGACGGGCCGGAGGAAGAGTAAGCGGCGGAAGTCGCATGTATCGCGGCGGGGTGCCGCCTTGACAAGCGGCGCAGATTCGATACCTTGAAGGATTCCAACCCTTCTGGACGAGAGCACTATAAACCGTTTGAGATAGAGTTATGCCGACGATCAACCAGTTGGTCCGAAGGAAGCGCAAGCCGCAACGCCGCTTTAGCAAGGCCCCGGTGCTGGACCGATGTCCACAAAAACGGGGGGTGTGCTTGCAGGTCAAGACGATGACCCCCAAGAAGCCGAATTCGGCTCTGCGGAAGATCACTCGTGTGCGCTTGTCCAACGGCAAGGAAGTGACCGTCTACATTCCGGGAGAAGGCCACAGCCTTCAGGAACACTCGATCGTCCTGGTACGCGGCGGCCGGGTTCGCGATTTGCCCGGGGTGCGGTATCAGGTCGTCCGAGGTGCGTTGGATACGTTGGGTGTGGAGAACCGGAGACAATCACGCAGCCGTTACGGTGCGAAGAGAAAATAGCAGGGTAGGACCGTTTCGGGCGCCGATCGCCCGGGATGTGTCGACTCTCCAGATGGGATGTAACTGATTATGGGTCGTATTACCGCCAGCCGGAAGCAACTGACCGGGGATCCCGTGCACGGGTCGATCCTGGCCAGCAAGTTCATCAACTGCATGATGTGGGACGGCAAGAAGAGCGTGGTGCAGAACGTCTTCTACGACGCCTTGGAAGTGATTCACAAGAAGATCCCCGATGCGGAGCCCATCGACGTCTTTACTCAGGCGGTGGAGAACGTCAAACCGAACATCGAGGTTCGTTCGCGTCGTGTGGGCGGTGCCTCGTACCAGGTTCCCATGCAGGTCAATCGCGTCCGGCAGCAGTCGTTGGCAATTCGCTGGATCCTGATGGCGGTGCGTGAGAAGAAGGGACGGCCCACGGCGGAGAAACTGGCCGCCGAACTGCTGGCCGCCTACAACCGCGAAGGCACGGCGATGACGCGGCGGGAGAACGTCCATCGCATGGCCGACGCGAATAAGGCGTTCGCGCACTTCGCGTGGTAGTTGAGTATTCTGAAGACACCGTGTCGCCGCCTGTGCGCCGATGCGGTGTTCGTTTGCGCACTTCAAGACCCATGGCTGACCTCCAACGCCTTCGCAACATTGGGATTGTCGCCCACATCGACGCCGGCAAGACGACGGTGACCGAGCGGATGTTGTTCTATGCCCACTCCATCCATCGGGTGGGTATGGTCGACTCGGGCACCACGGTGACCGACTACGATCCGGAGGAGCAGGAGCGGGGAATCACGATCAATTCGGCCTGTGTGACGTTTTCCTGGCTGGACCATCAGATCAATTTGATCGACACTCCTGGCCACGTCGACTTCACGGCTGAAGTCGAGCGGAGCCTGCGGGTGTTGGACGGCGCCGTGGTGGTGTTCAGCGCTCGGGAGGGCGTGGAGGCCCAGAGCGAGACCGTGTGGCGCCAGGCCGACAAGTACCATGTGCCCCGGCTGGCTTTCATCAACAAGATGGATCGGGAGGGGGCCGATTTCTTCGCGACGCTGTCGGAGATCGAAAAACGCCTGGATTGCAAGCCGGTAGCCATTGCGTTGCCGGTCGGCGCCGGCCCGTCGCATGTTACCAATGCGTTCCAGGGCATCCTCGACCTGATCGACATGAAGATGCGGGTTTTCGTGCCCGAGACGCAGGGTGCCGAGGTACTTGCCGAAGAGATCCCTGAATCGCTTCACGAAGAAGCTCACCTTTGGCGCAGCCACCTGCTCGACCAGCTCTCGATGTACAACGATGAGCTGACCGAGTTGCTTTTGGCCGAACAGCCGGTGCCCAACGAGCTCATCCACAAGGTGCTTCGCGACGCCACGCTGCACGATATGCTGGTGCCGGTGCTGTGCGGATCGGCCCTGCACGGGATCGGGGTGCAGCCCTTGCTGGATGCCGTGACCGCGTACTTGCCCAGCCCGGCCGACGTGCCACCCGTCGAGGGCGTCGATCCCGAGAAGCCCGAATCCAAACTGGTTCGCCGCTGCGATCCGGCGGACCCTTTCTGCGGCCTGTTGTTCAAGATCCAAGCCGACCGGCACGGCGACCTCGACTACGTGAGAGTCTATTCGGGGCGGCTGAAGGCGGGGAGCCGCGTCTTCAACCCGGGCAAAGACAAGAAGGAAAATGTGCCTCAACTGTGGCGCATCCAGGCTGACCGTCGCGAGCAGGTCGATATGGTCGAGGCGGGTGACATCATCGGCATTGTCGGCATGCGCCACTCCATCACGGGCGACACCCTCTGCGACGCCAAGCACCCCGTTCTCCTGGAGTCGATCACCTTTCCCGAGACGGTCATTGCCATGGCGATCGAATCGGAGAGCTCCGCGGATCGTAAGAAGCTGGCCGACGTCCTGGAGATGATGAAGCGGCAGGACCCGACGTTCCGTGCCATCGAGAGCGAAGAGACCGGGCAGACGCTGATCAGCGGCATGGGCGAACTGCACCTCGAAGTGATCAAGCACCGACTGTTGCGAGACTACCGGCTCAACGTTCGCGTGCACAAGCCGCGTGTGAGCTACCGCGAGACGATTGCACGGGCCGTTTCCCTGACCGGCAAGTGCCATCGAGCGGTGGCCGGTCAGACGATCTTCGCGACGGTCGACATCCGGATGGAGCCCAATCCGGGGGCACCAAAGGCGACGTGCGTGTTGGAGAGCGTTGCCGATGAAACGCTGATGCGGTATCTGATCTGTGCGCAGGAGGTAATCGGGGAGCTGGGCCAAGGGAGCGGGTCGCTGGGATTCCCGTTGATGCACGTGAAGACCACCATCACTGGTGGCACATGGACTGCGGAGGAGTCCAATGAACTGGCGTTTCGCATGGCCGCGGCCGATGCCTTCAACAAGGGCTTGCAGGAAGCGGGGATCGTGCTCTTGGAGCCGATCATGCGCCTGGAGATCACCACCCCCGAGGACTATTTGGGCGACTTCGTCAGCGACTTGCAGCAGCGGCGTGCCATGATCACGCGGACCCAAAACCGCGGACGAAACACGGTGATTGAAGCCCACGCCCCGCTGGCGGAGTTGTTCGGCTACTCCAATGCCATGCGCGGCTTAAGCCAGGGACGGGCAACCTGCACCATGGAGCCCCTTTCCTACGGTCCCGCGCCGCCGGAGGTGATGCAGGGATTCATGTAAGACCGGAAATGTCGGGCGAAACGCCGCTCATGTGGGTGGTGTGTGTCGGCCGGGGAATGGCACGGATGGGGTCTGGCGAGCGGGCATTCGGTTCGGTCAGCAGCGAAGCTCGTACGGCACCTCGCCCGATTCGTGAACGCGGCTATCGGTTTGCACCCCCCCGATGTTTGGTCGTCGCGGAGCGAGTTGGCGATTCGTTGCTCGGTTTGCGTCGGAGTCTCTGGGCACGGTGGAGCCGATCGGCAGGTGTCTGGCTTGGCGATTGATCTAGCCGGCGGGTGGTTTTGGGAATGTGAAACCAGGAAGAGAGCGATAGTTGTGCGAGGGCGGAGAAACCATGACGCAAGGTCGGTGCCGTTTTCTCGTCGAGGCCCGTTGACAGGTGTTTCTCCACAAGTTAGGATCTGAGGTTTCCCACCCTTTGGGAAGTGAGTACAGGAATCTTTGGCAAATGGGAATCGGTTGACGCGGGAGGCTTTCCGTGGCTGGACAGACAAACGAGGTTATCCGTATACGCATGGAGGCGTACGATCACGCCGTGCTGGATCAAAGTGCGGCGGAGATTGTGGATACGGCCAAGCGGACAGGTTCCGTGGTTCACGGTCCGATTCCCTTGCCCACGCGGATCGAGCGCTACACGGTCTTGTCCAGTCCCCATGTGGACAAGAAGGCACGCCAGCAGTTTGAAATTCGGACGCACAAGCGTCTGATCGACATCATGCAGGCGACCGCGAAAACGATCGAAGCGCTGAACAAGTTGAGTTTGCCGGCGGGTGTCGATATCAAGATCAAGGCGTCTAGCAGGCACTAAGTGGTTGTCCGTAGGAAGTTTGCGGCAAAGATTCTGGGATCCGATATGCACTGGAAGCTGCGTGGATAAGGCCGGTCCTCGATCGGTCATTCCCGCCAGCGACGTAGAATAAGGCAAGCAGCGATGGCCATGGGACTACTCGGCCGCAAGGTCGGGATGACGCAGATTTACGACGAATCCGGAACCGCAATTCCGGTGACGGTCATTCAAGCGGGTCCGTGCCATGTGCTTCAGGTGAAAACCCAGGAGCGAGATGGCTACGAGGCTGTTCAGCTAGGTTATCTGGATAAACCACGCCGCCTTGCCAGCCGCAGCCAACGCGGCCACGTCGCAAAGCTCGATAGCAAACGCCAGCGCAGTCGGACGGCTGCGGGCATGGCATCCATCCCCAAGGCAAGCTGCGAGCCCAAGCGATTCGTCCGGGAGTTCCGGACATCGCCGGAAGGGATCGAGGTGGGGCAGCAGTTGGGCGTGGATCTCTTCAAGGACGTCGTATCGGTCGACGTCACTGGCACCAGCAAAGGGCATGGCACGACCGGCGCTATGAAGCGTCACAACTTTCGTGGTCAGCGTGCCAGCCACGGTGTGAAGAAGGTGCATCGCCATGTGGGCGGCATCGGCTGTAGTGCTTTCCCCAGTCGCGTGGTGAAAGGGATGCGGATGGCCGGCCATTGCGGCGCCCAGCGCGCGACGGTCCGGAACCTGAAACTGGTGAAGATCGATCCTGAGAACAACTTATTGTTGGTGCGCGGTGCCATTCCCGGTCCCAACGGCGGCTACGTGATTGTCCGCCGTACGAACCGATTGCCCGTGCCCGCAGCGGCCCAGTAATGCGAGTGGATCAATACGCGGTAGTCGGGTGGCCGCCGCATCGCCAAGTCAAGAACGATTACGGTAAGTAGCGAACCATGGTAAGCCTGCCTGTTTACGATCGAAGCGGCGCCGAGGTCGGCACGTACGACATCGATCCGGTGGAACTGGCTCCGCGCATCAGCAAGCAACTGTTGCACGATGTGGTGGTGATGTACCAGTCGAATCTTCGTCAAGGGTCGGCGAAGTCGAAGACTCGGGCCGAGGTGGCCGGTTCGACGAAGAAGATGTATCGCCAGAAGGGGACGGGCAACGCTCGGGCGGGGTCGCGGCGCAGTGGCGTTCGCCGGGGCGGTGGCCATATTCACGCCAAGCGTCCCCGTGACTGGTCGTACCGCTTGCCGAAGAAGGCGGTTCGCCTGGCGACGCGCATGGCCCTGGCCGCGAAGATTTCGGACCAAGAGGTTACGCTGATCGATGAGCTGGCGTTCGAGGCGCCGAAGACCAAAGAGATGGCTTCGATCCTCAAGGCCTTGAAGATCGACGGGAGCAGCCTCTTGGTGGCGGTCGACGGTCACCAGGCCAATGTATACAAGAGTGTCCGCAACCTGGCCAACGTTTCGATCTTGCCGGTGGCCGAATTGAACGCCCTGGAGGTGTTGGCACCTCGGCGGGTTTTGATGACAACGGCGGCGCTGGACGCCTTCCGCCAGAAGGCGGCCGCATCGAACCAGGCAACGTGAGAAGAAGGAATCGCCCGCCATGGCACGCGATATGACGAAGACAGGTTTGCAACTCGAGCCGCACCAGATTGTGCTGCGGCCGCTGGTGACGGAGAAAGGGTTCCACAAGGCCGAACGGCAGAATGTCTACGCCTTCGAGGTCAGTACGCAGGCCAATAAAGACGACATCCGCCATGCTATTGAAGAGCTGTTCGACGTGACGGTGGTTCGCGTCAACACGCAGAATCGCAAAGGAAAGCCGCGTCGGAACCGTTACCGTCAGAGTCAGACCAAGGCATGGAAGAAGGCGATCGTTAAGCTGCACTCCGAGGACCGAATCAACTTCTTCTAAGGCTCAGGCGGCCGGCCTCATCGGGGAGATCGGCCGCAGGACAATTACTGCACACGAACGCTGAAAAGCTGCATCGACATGGGTATTCGCCGCTACAAACCGACTTCGCCAGGACGCCGTCAGGCCAGCGTGAGCGACTTCGCCGAGCTGACTCCCGGTGTCGCGCCGGAGAAGAAGCTCCTCCGGCCGAAACGCCGCAGCAACGGACGAAACAACCAGGGTAAGATCACCGCGAGGCATCGCGGCGGCGGGCACAAGCGCCAGTATCGGCTGATCGATTTCCGTCGCAACAAGGACGGTGTTCCCGCGGTCGTCCATTCGATCCAGTACGATCCGAACCGGACCGCGCGCATCGCATTGCTGCACTATGTGGACGGCGAGAAGCGCTACATTTTGGCTCCGGAAGGATTGAAGGCGGGCGCCAAGGTGCTCAGTGGTGCCGATGCACCGCCGAGTGTTGGTAATTGCCTCCCGCTGTCGGCGATCCCTTTGGGCATGTCGGTGCACAATATCGAGTTGCGTCCCGGGCGCGGCGCCGTGATGTGCCGTTCGGCGGGCTCCAGCGCCGTGCTGGCGGCCCGGGATGCCGGTTGGGCGCAACTCAACCTGCCTAGCGGCGAGATCCGGCGCGTGCCGGCGTCGTGCCGCGCGACGGTCGGATCGGTCGGCAATGCAGACCATATGAACATCGAGGTCGGCAAGGCGGGGCGCAATCGCTGGAAGGGTCGGCGCCCGCACGTTCGCGGCACGGCCATGAACCCGATCGACCATCCCCACGGTGGTGGCGAAGGTCGCACCAAGGGCGGTCGCCATCCGGTGAGCCCGAGCGGCAAGTCGGCCAAGGGTGGCCGGACGCGCAATCGGCACAAGGCGTCGAATCGCGCGATCGTGCGACGGCGGAGGTCGCGGCGGTACGGACTGTTGAAGATTTGAGAAGCAACGAACATCGAGCGTGGTGAACAGCAATGGGAAGATCGCTGAAAAAGGGCCCGTACGTCGACGCGAAGCTCTTCCTCAAGGTGGAGCGGCAGAACGAGGATGGGACCAAGCAGCCGATCAAGACGTGGGCCCGCTCCTGCACGGTCGTGCCGGAGTTCGTCGGCCACACGTTCATGGTCCACAACGGCAAAGTGCACGTGAAGGTGTTCGTGACCGAAGAGATGGTCGGTCACAAACTGGGGGAGTTCGCTCCCACGCGCACGTTCCGCGGGCACGGTGGAAAGGGAAAGAAGTAACCGTATGAAGGCGGAGGGGGCTCGGCTACGGGGCGCGGGCTCGACCACCTATCGAGGAAGACACCATGGCGTATAAGGCTCATCATCGCTATGCCCGCATCAGTCCGCGGAAGGTGCGACCTTTGGCGGACCTGATTCGAGGGAAGTACGCCGACGAGGCCTTGGATATTCTCCGGTACCAGCCGCATCGCGGAGCACGCATGCTGGAGAAGGTTTTGCATAGTGCGTTGGCCAACGCGGAGGACTTGCGGGCGCAGGACCTGAGCGATCTGGTCGTCGTCGACGTTCAAATCGACGGCGGACCGATGTTCAAACGGATGCGGCCGAAAGCGCGCGGTATGGCCTCTGTGATCAAACGCCGGATGTCGCACATTCACGTAGCCTTGGAGTGAAATCGTCCACACCGATTCGCGCCGTGGGATGAGTTCCCTTGGGGCCCTTCGGCAGCACGAGAGCAAGGAATATGGGTCAAAAAGTCAATCCAATCGGGTTTCGCACGGGGATCATGGCCGGCTGGAAAAGCCGCTGGTATGCCTCGAAGCAGGAGTTCGCCGAACTGCTGGTTGAGGACAAGAAGATCCGCGATTTCATCAAGAAGCGCAAGGATCGCGGCGGGCGGGCCATGTATCCGATGATCGCGCGAATCGACATCGAGCGCACCCGCGACGAGGTGAAGGTGGTTCTCCACTCCGCGAGGCCGGGCGTGTTGATCGGGCGTAAGGGAGAGCGCGTCGAGGAACTGCAGAAAGAACTGCAGAATCTGGTCGGGCGCCGTATCAACATCAAGATTGAAGAAATCACACGTCCGGAAGTGATCGCCCAGTTGGTCGCCGAAGACATCGCCGAGCAGTTGGGTAAGCGGGCGAGTTTCCGGCGCACTATGAAGCGGGCCATGGAACAAACGATGGAAGCGGGCGCCAAGGGGATCAAGATCCAACTGGCTGGACGGCTCGGCGGCGCGGAAATGTCGCGACGCGAGAAGCAGATCGCCGGTTCGATCCCCCTGTCGACCTTGCAGGCGAAGATCGACTACGGGTTTGCCGAAGCGATGATCGCCCAAGGGCACCTAGGTGTCCAGGTATGGATCAATCAGGGTACTTATAGCGAGGAACAGACCGATGGCGTTGATGCCCAAGCGGGTCAAGCACCGAAAAAGCCAAAGAGGTCGTATAAAAGGTAACGCGACGCGGGGCAACCGCGTGGTGTTCGGCGACTTCGGCTTGCAGGCGGTCCAGGGCGGCTGGCTCAGCGCGGCAACGGTCGAGGCCGGGCGTATCGCGGCGCAGCAATACCTGCGCACCGAGGGACGTCTGTACATTCGGGTGTTCCCGCAGAAGCCGATCACCTCGATTCCCTTGGAAACCCGTATGGGTAAGGGAAAAGGGGAGCCGGAGTATTGGGCGGCGGTGATCAAGCCGGGGACCATCCTGTACGAGATCGGCGGCGTATCGGAAGAAGCGGCCAAGCTGTGCTTCACGCGCTTGGCGCACAAGATGCCCGTACGGGTCCGCTTCCTGCGGCGGCGACCGACGTAACCGAACCGAGCAGCAAGCGACGCCCAGCAGAGAGTCGGAGTGGAAAGCATGACTAAGGCACGCGAACTACGCGAGATGAGCGACGAGCAGTTGACGGCGATGCTCCGGGAGACGACGGAGCGGTTCTTCCGCCTTCGGCTTCAGTCGCAGACGGAGCGGCTGGATGCGCCGAGCGAGTTGCGCAAGCATCGCCAGGCGATCGCGCAGATCAAGACGATTCAAACGGAGCGGGCCGGCCAGAGCCAGCAGACCCTCGAGGAAACAAATCAGAGCTGAGAACGTAGCAGCGAACCCGGCGCGCGGCCAACCGGCCGTGCCGAGAGGGTGAAGGAACCTGAACGATGCCGAAGCGAGTTGAGATCGGGGTAGTCACCGGAGACAAGACGGCCAAGACGCGGCGAGTGGAGATCCCGCGTTGGGTTCGCCACCCGCGGTATGGGAAGTATCTCCGGCGCCGGACCGTATGTTACGTCCACGATGAGAACAACGAGTCGAAGCTGGGCGATACGGTGGAAATCGCCGAGTCCAGGCCGATGTCGCGCACGAAGCGATGGCAACTGGTTCGGGTGGTGGCGAAGAGCCGGCTGATCGACCTGGCGGCGATGCGGGCGGCGGCGAAGGCGGAGAGTGAAGGAAAAGAGAGTTAGAGAGAGATTGAGTCCCGAGTGGATCGTGCAACAAGGGTGCCGCCGGCAACACGCCGCGGGGCGCCTGCCGCCGAAACAACTCCCTTGTGATGATTGGAAGCTGAGCCATGATTCAGATGCAAACCCGACTCAACGTGGCCGACAACACGGGGGCCAAAGAGTTGATGTGCATCAAGGTGCTGGGCGGGTCCCGCCGGCGAACCGCCGGTTTGGGCGACATCATCGTGTGCAGCGTCAAGAGCGTGATTCCCGGAAGCGACTTCAAGAAGGGGGCGGTCGTGCGGGCGGTCATCGTTCGCTGCAAGAAGCCCACTCGTCGCACGGATGGGAGCTATGTGCGTTTCGACAGCAACGCCGCGGTGATCATCGACAACGAGAAGAACCCGCGCGGGACGCGTATTTTTGGTGCCGTGGCGCGAGAGCTGCGTGAACGGAATTTCATGAAAATCGTCAGCCTCGCCAGCGAGGTGGTGTGATGCATATCCGAGTGAACGACACGGTGGAAGTACTGGCTGGGGACGAAGCGGGCTCGCGAGGTCGCGTGCTGCGCGTGGAGCGGTCCCTGGGGAAGATCGTCGTGGAAGGCGTCAGTCGCGTGCTGAAGCATGTCCGGCGGAGCCAGCGCAACCCGCAGGGTGGGCGGCTCTCGAAGGAGATGTCGATGGACCTGTCCAACGTGGCGTTCGTCTGTAATGCCTGTGGGCGGGCCACGCGAACCGGCGCGCGGTACTTGGCCGACGGCTCCAAGGAGCGCTACTGCAAGAAGTGCGGGGCCGGCAACGGCCAGGTCGCTCCTCCCAAAGCACGCTATGCGAAGAAGTAGTGGACGAACATGAGCACGGCGCGATTGTCAGAGCGTTTTCAGAAAGAAGTGCTTCCCGCCCTGGAAAAGCAACTGGGCCGGACCAACCGTCACTCGCTCCCGCGGCTGGAGAAGGTGGTGGTCAACATGGGCGTGGGTAGCGCCATTGCTGAGAAGAAGTATTTGGAGGAGGCGGTGGATGCGATGACGCAGATCACGGGGCAGAAACCCGTGATCACGAAGGCTCGGAAGTCCATCGCCGGTTTCCGCCTTCGCGAGGGGATGGCGATCGGTTGCATGGTCACCTTGCGTGGGCGGCGGATGTACGAGTTTTTGGATCGGCTGATTTCGCTGGCGATCCCGCGGGTGCGCGACTTTCGCGGGTTGAACCCGAACGGCTTCGACGGGCACGGCAACTACAGCATGGGCCTATCGGAGCAGTTGGTCTTCCCCGAGTTGAATCCGGACAAGTTCACGCGACCGCAGGGTATGAACATCACCATCGTCACGACGACCGACAACGACGACGAGGGACGCGAACTACTGCGCCAGTTAGGGATGCCGTTCCGCACCGCCGAACAGCAATCCAGGGCCTAGGACGAGGGGACGCGACTGCATGGCAAGCAAGTCCAAAATTGCAAAGGCGAAACGCACGCCGAAGTTTTCGACTCGCCGGGAAAACCGTTGCAAGATCTGCGGTCGGCCCCGGGCGGTTTATCGCAAGTTCGGGACGTGCCGTATTTGTTTCCGCCAATTGGCGGATCAAGGTCTGATTCCCGGTGTGAAGAAGGCGAGTTGGTAAAGGGACCTGAAACATCATGATGACCGACCCCATCGCCGACATGTTGACCCGCATTCGCAACGCGGTGCGCGTCGAGCGGCCTCAAGTGGAACTGCCGGTTTCCAAGGTGAAGCGCGGATTGGCCGAAGTGCTGAAGCGCGAAGGCTATATCTGGGACTGGGAAGAAGTGGAATCTCGTCCGGCCAACCAGATTCGCATTCACCTGAAGTACGGCCCGAACGGTGAGCGCGTTATCCGCCATATTCGGCGTGTCAGCAAGCCGGGACGGCGGGTGTACAGCGGCTCCGTGAAACTCAAGCCGGTGCTCGGCGGATTGGGAATCTGCATCATCAGTACCAGCCGTGGCGTCATCAGCGACCGAGAAGCACGGCAACGCAACCTGGGCGGCGAAGTCCTGTGCGAAGTGTGGTGATGCCGGTAGATCAGAAAACACGACCTCGCTGAGAGTAGATCAACCATGTCGCGACTTGGAAAGAAACCGGTGGCCGTTCCCGACGGGGTGAAGGTGAGCCTGGCGGACCGGAATGTCACGATCGAGGGGCCGATGGGCAAGCTCGAGTGGGAGTTCCGGCCCGAGGTTTCCGTCCAGTACGACGCCGACGGCAAGGCGCTCATTGTCGACCGCGATGGAGACGCGCGGCAGGCACGAGCGCTGCATGGGCTGACGCGCGCCATGCTGCAGAATATGGTCGTCGGCGTGACGCAGGGCTACGAGAGGCGATTGGAGATCGTAGGGGTCGGGTACATCGCCGCGATTCAGAACGGCGTTTTGCAGTTGCGAGTCGGTCTGGCCAACGAGTTGCAGAAGCCCATTCCAGCCGATCTGACGGTCACCTGCCCCGACCAACAGCACGTGTCCATCAAAGGGATCGACAAGCAGCGGGTAACGCAGTTTGCCGCCGAGGTGCGATCGCTCCGCAAGCCGGAGCCCTACAAAGGCAAGGGAATCCGCTACGAGGGCGAGGCGGTTCGGCGCAAGCAAGGGAAGGTCATGGCGAAGTAAGCCTGGCGATGCGGACGGCGGGAATTGCCGCCGCCGTGGCGCCCAGAAGGTATCGAGGCACATCCGTGAAGAAAATCAAGAGAGTTGCCAAGCAACGCGAACGGCGGGCATTCCGCGTTCGCAACAAGTTGAAGCGAAACTCGACGCGCATGAAGCCGCGCGACAAGCGGCTGCGAATGTGCGTGTTTCGCAGCAACAAGCACATCTCCGTGCAGATTATCGACGACGAGGCCGGGCGAACGCTGGTGGCCGCCAGTACGACGGAACCGCAAGTACGCCAGGATGTGCCTCGTGGCGGAAACGTGGCGGCCGCCACCGCGGTGGGTACGTTGATCGCCCAGCGGGCTCAGGAGGCGGGCATCAAGCAAGTGGCCCTCGATCGCCGCGAGTACCGCTATCATGGCCGCGTGGCCGCCTTGGCCAGTGCGGCGCGCGAGGGCGGGCTGGAACTGTAAAGCACAACGCGAGAATCGAGCGATCATGGCATCCGAATCAACTCGAGGCGAACTGATCGACAAGGTCATCAAGATCCGGCGGTGCGCCGCCGTGGTCAAAGGAGGACGCCGCTTCAGCTTCACGGCCTTGGTGGTCGTCGGCGACGGGCATGGGAAAGTCGGCTGGGGGTACGGCAAAGCGAACGAGGTTCCCCCGGCCGTCGAGAAGGCGGTCAAAGACGGCTCGAGGAGCATGGTCGAAGTGTCGGTGTCCGGCAATACGATCCCGCACGAGGTGGTGGGACGGTTCGGTGCGGCGCGAGTTGTGCTCGTCCCGGCCGGTCCGGGTACTGGCGTGATTGCGGGCGCCGCGGTGCGGGCCGTGTGCGAAGCGGCCGGCCTCCGGGACATCCTCACCAAGAGCCTCGGAAGTACCAACCCAGTCAACTTGGTCAAAGCTACCATCGACGCATTGCTGAAGCTCCGCTCTCAGAGTGAAGTGGAGCGGTTGCGGGGAGTTTCGCTGTCATGAATCTCAACGATGTCCATCGCGGTATTCAGAAACACAAGAAGCGCAAGCGGCTCGGTCGCGGTCCGGGTTCGGGCCAGGGCAAGACGGCCGGCCGTGGGCACAAGGGACAGAGGGCGCGAGCCGGTTGGTCCGGCTCGTCCACGTTTGAAGGCGGTCAGATGGCCCTGGTGCGCCGCGTTCCCAAGCGGGGCTTTCACAACCAGTTCGCCGTGACCGTGGCGACGGTCAACCTGTGCGACTTGGATCGAGTGTTCGCCAGCGGCGACGAAGTCACACCACAAGTCCTGCAAGCCAAGTCGCTGATCAAGAGAGATTGCGAAGTTCTGAAGGTGTTGGGCAACGGCGAGCTAACGAAGAAACTCAAGGTGTCGGCGCACCGCTTCAGCCGTTCGGCTGCGGAGAAGATCCAGCAGGCTGGCGGAGAGGCGGTCGTACTGCCGGGCAAGAAGCCGGTAGTAAAGAACAAGCAGAAGAAGAAGCCCCAGTGAATCCATCTGGTTCCATGGCACTCTGCCCCGCTCTCACGTCGCATTGCTGCGTCAGCTGGGGGCAGCTTCATAGGACGGATTGAGCGATGTGGGAAAAGATACGTGTCGTTTTCACGATTCCTGAGCTGCGGCAGAAGATCCTGCTGACCCTGGCGCTGTTGGCCGTCTATCGGATCGGCTACCAGGTCACGCTGCCCGTGGTCGACACGGCGAAGATGCAGGCGTTCTTCGAGAGCCAGCAGGGAGGCATCGGCCAGCTTCTGCAGCAGGTGGCCCTGTTCAGTGCGAGCCGGCTTAGCCAGGCCACGATCTTCGGCCTGGGGATCATGCCATACATCTCCGCGTCGATTATCTTCCAGTTGCTCGGCAGCGTTTGGGCGCCGCTGGAGAGGCTGCAGAAGGAAGGGGAGAGCGGACGCAAGAAGATCAACGAATACACCCGCTATGCCACGGTCGTGCTCTGTTTGGGGCAAAGCTGGTTCTACCTACGACTGCTGATCGGGATGGGGCTGGTCCGCGAGGGAGTCCTCAACGACAACGGCAGCCTCAGTTTTGCCTGGCAGTTGACCATGGTCATGACCATGACGGCCGGGGCCACGTTCCTCATGTGGCTCGGTGAGCAGATCGACGAATACGGCATCGGCAACGGCATCAGCCTGTTGATCATGGCCGGCATCCTCGCACGCATGCCGAGTGCCGGTTGGCAAATGCTCCAGCCGATGATCGAGGGCGGGTTCGAGCTCGGCTCCAGCGGCGGCCAGATGGGAGTGGAAATGCTCCTGATTCTGGCCATCCTGTTCGTCTCGGTCATCGTCGGCGTGGTGTTCATTACGTTGGGCCAGCGGCGAATTCCGACGCAAAGCGCCAAGCACGTTCGCGGGCGTCGCGTCTACGGCGGCACGCGGCAGTACCTGCCGCTTCGCGTGAATCAGGCCGGCGTCATGCCGATCATCTTCGCGAGCAGTTTGCTGTTGTTCCCATCGGTCATCTTCAACTGGCTGTCGGAGCACTATCCCAAGGTCGACTTCCTGACGGGGCTGAAGAACATCTTCCATCGCGGCGACTCATTCACGTACAACGTGCTGTACGTCATCCTGATCTACTTCTTCTGCTACTTCTGGACGGCCATTACCTTCAATCCGAAGGACATGGCCAACAACCTCAAAGACTACGGAACCTTCATTCCAGGGTACCGGCCGGGTCGGCGCACGGCAGACTACCTGGAAAAGGTCATGGTACGAATCACCTACGTCGGCGCCGGCTTCCTTGCAGTGGTGGCCATCATTCCCACGGTGATCTCTACATACATGGGAGTCGACTATACGATCGCCAGCTTCTACGGCGGCACCGGGCTTCTGATCGCGGTCAGCGTCGCCTTCGACCTGGTGCAGAAGATCGACAGCCACCTTGTCATGAGGAACTACAAGGGGCTGCTCGAACGGACCTGAGCCGCCTGACGGCTCGGGGGCGCCTTACACCGGAGACCCTACACCATGCGAATAGTTTTCATCGGACCGCCTGGAGCGGGTAAAGGCACTCAAGCGGAGCTGCTGATCGAGACGTACGGGGTCGTGCACCTTTCGACGGGCGACATGCTTCGGGCGGCCCGGGACGCGCAGACCGAGGTCGGCCGCAAGGCTGAGCAGTACATGTCGCGCGGCGAGTTGGTGCCCGACGAGGTTATCGTGGATATCATCGGTCAGCGGCTCGAGGAGCCGGACTGCGCCGAAAAGGGTTTTCTGCTGGACGGGTTTCCCCGTACGATTGCCCAGGCGGAAGCTCTCGACGAGAAGCTGGCGACCATGGAAACGCCTCTGGACGTGGTGCTGGAGATCCGCGTGCCGGAGGAGGAGCTGTTCCAGCGGTTGGCGGGTCGGGGCCGTGCGGACGACAAGCCGGAGGTGATCCGGCAGCGGCTGGTAGCCTATCGGAAACAGACCGAGCCGCTCCTGGAGTACTACACGAAGAAAGACTTGTTGCAGACCGTTGAGGGATTGGGGTCTGTCGAGGATGTTTTCCAGCGAGTGCGAGGTGTTCTGGATCCGCTGGCTGGTTAGGGCTGGTGATCGCTCCGCCTCGCATGCTAGCTGGTGTGGTCGCTGAGGCTGTTGTTTGCGGTGGGCTAGGTGCAGCGCCGCCTCAACCCGCGGGGAGTCAGAGCGGTGCAGATACTTCGATCGACCCGTGAAATCGCCATGATGCGCCGGGCCGGTCTATTGGTTTGGGAGTCGCATCAGTTGGCGGCTTCGATGGTTCGTCCGGGCGTGACGACGGGCGAGATCGACGCGGCGGTGGAGGAGTTTTTTCAGCAGCGGAACGCAGTGCCGTTGTTTAAGGGGGTGCCAGGCCGGGTCCCCTTTCCGGCGGTGACGTGTATGTCGGTCAACGAGGAAGTGGTCCACGGGATTCCCGGTCCGCGAAAGCTGGTCGAGGGGGATATCCTCAGCATCGACACGGGGTGCAAGCTGGACGGCTGGTGTGGTGACGCGGCGGTCACTCTGCCGGTGGGCAAGATTAGCCCAGAGCTTCAGCGGCTCCTGGATGCCACGCGTGGCGCCTTGGAGGTGGCCATCCACCAGATGGGCATTTGCTCGCGGTGGAGCGAGGTGGCGGCTGCGATGGAGCAGCATGTGAAGGGCTTCGGTTTTTCGGTGGTTGAGGCGTTTGTGGGGCACGGAATCGGACGGGAAATGCACGAGGATCCACAGGTGCCCAACTTCGTCAGCGACCAACTCCGCCGCGGCAACGATTTTCGCCTGGTTCCCGGCTTGGTGATCGCGGTGGAGCCGATGGTCAATATGGGGACGAAGCGCGTGCGAACGCAGCCGGACCATTGGACCCAGGTGACGGCGGATGGTCGCCCCAGTGCCCACTTCGAGCACACGATCGCCATGACCGAGTCGGGACCGTACGTACTGACGGCCGGTCCGCAGGAAGGCGAGGAGTTGGGCTAGGGGCGCGGATAACGGAAGGCCAGAAGGAGTCTTGCGCGAGGGCGGCCGAGAGGGCTGGTAAAACTAGGTAATATACAAAGGCCTTCTTCGACAGGGCGGTCGGGGTTGTGGCCCTAGGGAAATTTGTGAGCCGGGGGGCCTTGAGCGTTCCGGCGAACAGCGACTATACTAAGGTGCTTTGCCCCATTCTTGAATGGAAGATCGTAGGTAACCATGAAAGTCCGTGCCAGCGTAAAGCGGATCTGCGAGAACTGTAAGGTTGTTCGCCGCAGAGGCGTGGTATACGTCGTTTGCAGCAATCCTCGCCACAAGCAGCGTCAGGGGTGAGAGCGGGCGGCCCGTGGGACGCTTGCGCACGGCGAATGGGGGGTGTTGTTGTTTTGAGAGCACGGAGACACGTAGCCGCGGTTGAGCGGCTCTTCGAGGAGTAGATCGAAAATGCCACGCGTACTGGGTGTTGACATTCCCAACGATAAGCCAACAGTGATTGCGCTGCAGTATTTGTATGGGGTAGGGCCGCGGGTGGCACGCGAGCTGTGCCACAAAACCGGGGTCGACCCGCACGCTCGAGCCCGCGAGCTTCGTGAAGACGAGTTGGCGCGGCTGGCGGTCTTGCTGGACAAGGACTACACGGTTGAGGGCCAACTGCGACGACAGGTGAGCCAGAACATCGCCCGTCTGCGCGATATTGGCTGTTACCGGGGGATCCGCCATCGGCGTGGATTGCCGGTGCGCGGCCAGCGGACGCGAACCAACGCTCGTACGCGCAAGGGCCCCAAGAAGACAGTTGCGGGCAAGAAGGGCGTTAAGGACCTGCGATAAGCCGGGAACGGTCGGCAGATCTGCCGGTCGTTCGGTGTGAGAACAATAGTCGGAGGAGTTTTTCCAGCCGTGGCCAAATCATCATCATCCTCGTCGTCCAAGCGGCGCAAGACTCGTCGCAACGTTGCGGTGGGCGTTGTTCACATCAGGGCGACTTTCAACAACACCACAGTGACGGTCACGGACACGAAGGGGGATACGCTTTGCTGGTCGAGTTCCGGCACGAGCGGGTTCAAGGGGAGCCGCAAGAGCACGCCGTTTGCCGGCCAGATGGCGGCACAGCAGGCGGCCGAAAAAGCGATCAAGTTTGGCGTGAAGGAAGTTGACGTGAAGGTGAAGGGGCCCGGGAGCGGGCGCGAGAGCGCCATCACGGCGCTGCAAGCCGCTGGGCTGACGATCAAGTCGATCGAGGATGTTACGCCGCTGCCGCATAACGGTTGCCGACCCAAGAAGCGCCGTCGCGTGTAGTCAGCAGGCACCAACTGAGCGAATACCAAGAATCGAGTTTGTGTGGGAGAGTAACCAGGTATGGCCTGTACGACAGGAGCGGTCTGCCGCCTTTGCCGTCGCGAGGGGATGAAGCTGTTCCTCAAAGGCACGCGGTGCGACACGGACAAATGCGCGTTTGAGCGGCGGCCCAACCCGCCCGGGATGCACAATTACCGGCGCGGCAAGCTGACCGATTACGGTGTGCATCTGCGCGAGAAGCAGAAGGTGAAGCATTACTACGGCCTGCTGGAAGCCCAGTTCCGCCGCTATTTCGACCGGGCGGAGCGATCGAAGGGGAACACCGGCACGGTTTTGATGAGCTTGCTGGAGCGCCGGTTGGACAACGTCGTCCACCGCCTCGGCTTCGGTTTGTCCCGCACGCAGGCGCGGCAGATCGTGCGGCACGGCCACATCTTGGTCAACGGAAGGCGGTTGGACATCCCCAGCTACCTCGTACGGCCGGGTGACGTGATTACCGTGAAGAACCGGCCCAAGAGCCTTCAGATCGTGCAGGCGAGCCTCGCTGAGAGCGGACGGGAAGTTCCCGATTTCCTCAGCCGCGTGGAAGGCCCGGTGCCCGAAGGCCATGTGCTCCGGTTGCCGGAAATGGAAGACGTATCGATCCCGGTCGAAGTGAACCTGATCGTGGAGATCGTCTCCAGGTGATCCGGGCACACAAGACGCCACAGCCGTCAGTTTTCATCGGAGGCCACTAATGCGTATTCGATGGCGCGGACTTGAACTGCCCAGTCAAGTGACGTGCGAGAAGGAATCTCTGACCGGTACGTACGGCAAGTTCTACGCCGAACCGTTCGAGCGGGGATTCGGAGCCACCGTGGGGAACAGCCTGCGGCGGATCATGCTTTCCAGCTTGGAAGGCGCCGCGGTGACCCGGGTCAAGCTCCACGGAGTGCAGCACGAGTTCACCACGCTTCCCGGCGTCGTGGAGGACGTGACCGACATCATATTGAACATCAAGTCGTTGGTGGTCAAAAGCCACACCGATCAGCCGCACGTGCTGCGGATCGACAAGAGTGTACGCGGCGTGGTCAGCGGTGCCGACGTGCAAACCGACGATCAGACCGAAGTGATCAGCCGGGATCACGTGCTGGCCACACTCACCGACGACGTGCCGTTTGTCGTCGAAATGGTCGTGGAGACGGGCCGCGGCTACGTCCCCGCCACGGAGTACAATCCGCAGGTGCAGGAGATCGGCACGATCCCCGTCGACGCCGCCTTCAGCCCCGTGGTTCGCGTGCGATACGAAGTGGAGGAAACCCGCGTCGGCCAGAGGACGAACTACGACAAGCTGACGCTGGAGATCTGGACCAACGGCTCGATCACGCCCGAAATGGCGCTGGTCGAAGCAGCCAAGATCTTCCGCAAGCACCTCAATCCGTTCGTACAGTACAGCGAGTTGGGAAACAAGGTTTATTCCGAGGCGAGATCGGTCGGGTTCGGCGGCTTGGACGCCTCAGTCGAGTCCAAGCTGAACATGAGCCTGGCCGAGTTGAATCTGTCGGTGCGGGCCTCCAACTGCCTGGAATCCGAGAACATTAACACCGTCCGCGATCTGGTCATCCGTAGCGAAGACCAATTGCTGGAAGTGCGCAATTTCGGGGAGACGACACTCAACGAGGTTCGCGAGAAACTGGCCGATATCGGGCTTCGCCTGGGCATGCGGCTGCCGTCGGCGCCGTCCAGCATGCTGTAAGTCCTGCGGGCGGCCGCGAATCGTCACCAGACCCTATTTCGTACAAGACACGACCATGCGACATCGAAGACGAGGCCGAAAGTTCGGCCGCAATCCAAATCACCAGCGTGCATTGCTGAGAAACCTGGCCTCGGCCCTGATCCTCACGGAACGCGACGCGGAAGGCGAAGACAACGCACCGAAGGTCAAGGGGCGCATCATCACGACGCGCGAGAAGGCCAAGGAAGTGCGACCGCTGGTGGAGAAGTGCGTCACTATTGCCCGGCGTTCGCTGCCCCATCAGGAAGCGGCCGACCAACTCGGCCCGAAAGCTGAGCGGCATACGGAGAAGTGGCGGGCATGGCGCGAAAGCCCACAGTGGCGCCAGTGGAATCAGACCATCGCACCGGTGGTCGCTGCCCGCCGTCGCGTGTATCAATTGCTGCACGATAAGCAGGCGGTGCGCATCCTGTTCGAGGAGTTGGCTCCTCGGTTCGCCGATCGGCCCGGCGGTTACACGCGCATACTGCATTTGCCGACCCCGCGACTTGGCGACGCCGCTCCGCGGGCCATCCTGGAGTTTGTCGGGAATCACGATCGCGTGCAGAAGCGGGCGGAAAAGCCTGCCTTCGACACCGAGCCGCAAGAACCGGCAAGCACCGAGGCCGAATAGAGCGCATTTCGCGAAAGTGTAGCGTACGGACCGCTTTCCCCAAGCGTAGAGACACGCCGCCGGGAACGCTACCGTTAGGCGCGAATCGCACTACCGTCAGTCGGGAACGAGTACCGGATGAGCATGTCTGGGGAACGCTTCGTTCGCCACGACCGAACGCACCTCCGCGGTATTGATTTCACTGAGCACGTGCGCCGCCTGTGCCAGGATGCGGTAACGCGATTGCCCGAGTTGCGGCACATCGACGTCGGTCGCGTGGCCATCGGCTTCTCCCAAACGCGCAAAGCAGTCCGTCATGGGTTGTTCGCGTCGCTGACGCCCCTGCGGTTTGCGGGCGGGAAGACCGAGACGGTCCGGCGCGGACGCAGGTGGCGAGTTCAGCGGCTTGTGGACGAGTCGGGCCACGAGATGTTGTACGTGCTGAGATTCTATTTGCCGCGATTCTGCGAGCTGGATTTCCGCGAAAAGGTGACCACCGTCTTCCACGAATTGTGGCATATCGGCCCGCGCTTCGACGGCGATGTGCGGCGATTTGGCGGTCGCTGTTACGCGCACACGGGCTCGCAGAAACGGTTCGATGCGTGGGTGGCGCGGCTGGCCGAGCAATGGTTGTCGTTGAACCCTCCCGAGGATGTGTACGCCTTCCTGCGGTACGATTTCCGGCAGCTCGTCGAGCGTTTCGGCCCCGTTTACGGGCGGCGCATCTCGGTGCCTTCGCTCTTGCGGGTCAAATGACCGCCGGTTGCCGAGAGGCGGCGCGTCTGGTATGAATTTGGCCACAGTACGCATCTGTGGTATCTACTCCAGGTTCTCTAGTTTCGCGGTGCATTCGCATTGACATTTCTCAGTGCCGGAAGTACTTTCCCGCCGAATCTCCCCCCGGCTTCGTTGCTGGGAAGTCGCCGCAACCGTTGAGCCATCGCCCATATGTCTTCTGTGCCGAGTCATGTCATGCCGCTGATTTGGGCCGGTGCCGTCCTGCTCGGTGGCTGCACGAGTCTGACCCCGCAAACGGCGCAGTCGCCGCTGCGGCGACCGCAGATGTCGCCGGACAGCGTCGTGCTGGACGTCTTGTTCGTCCGATGCCCGCTGGGCGATCCCGAGATCAACATGTTGCTTTGGAGCGAGGCCGATGAGCAGCAATTCCCGCCGGTGCTCCGCCAGCAACTGGCGCAAAACGGTTTTCGCGCTGGGATAGTCTCCGGGCAGATCCCCGCGCCGCTTGCGAAGCTAGCGAAGCTCGGTGATGCGTCTGCAACCTCGGGAGGAGACTGGCAGACCATTACTCCCGACGAGATGGAGAATGAGCCGACGGTGGTCGGTCACCATCTGCCGGCCCGCGCGGGCGGTCGAAACGACGTTGTCGTCTCGGAGGTGTACCCCGAGCTGCCTGTGTTGACCTACGAGGGAGGTGTTGCCGGCGGTTCTCGCTATCCCAATGCCCAGGGACTCTTTGTGATGAAGGCGTTTCCCCAGTCCGATGGCCGGGTTCGGCTGGATCTGGTGCCCGAACTGCAATACGGTGCCATTCATCAGCAGTACATCGCCAACGACAACGGCGTGATGCAGATCAAGTCGGACAAGCACCACCGCGTGTTCGACAGTCTGACCGTGTCGACGGTTCTCTCGCCAGGTCAGCTTCTTGTCATTACCAGCATTCCTACGCGGCCCGGAAGCCTGGGACACCAGTTCTTCACCTGTCAGGAAGGCGGCAAGCGGCAACAGAAGCTACTGTTGATTCGCCTGGCCCAAACGCAGCAACAAGGCCTCTTCTCGCCCTCCGAGCCACTGAATCTGAGCCAGTCCGATCGATAGCGGCGGCTCAATCGCCCTGTGGGCGCGGTGCGACGCCCGCAGTTTGTCAGAATGGTCCTACGATGGGAATGCGCAGGACGACGTACGCCGCCACGGCCACCAGCGTGGCGATCGCGATGCCCTGAATGCGGCGGGGCCAGCGGACCATAGCAAACATGCCGACGACGAATAGGATCGTTACCACAGGATCGCCCCAGGGAACCCTGGGATACGCCCAGGCGAGGTCCGACCATGGCCAAAGCAGGCGAAGCCCCCAGTCCGGCAAGGTCGAGCTGCCGGAGAAGAGCACATCAGCGGCCAGGTGACTGAGCCCCGCGACAGCTCCGACGGCGAGCCACGCGCACAGGCTGCCGCGCGGTGGCGCCAGCTCGACGGGATCGTCTGCCTTGGCTCGACGGATGGGAAATGTCTTCAGGAGCCAACGAGCCCCGCGATCGAGCCAGTGAAAGCGGTGTTCCAAGGCGGCGTAGATCGCGCCCACCAGAGCGGCCGCCCAGAGGCTGTGCCCCCACGTGCGATGCACTCGGTCGAACGCCACGGGGCCGAGAAAATAAGCCAGCCCGTCCCAATCGGGCAGCACCGCGGCGATGCCGGCAACGGCCACCAGCTGCCAGCCATAGCGACGATGCAATCCGACCGCCAGACCGCCGGTCACGCCCAGCATCACGTGCTCGTAACTCGTCATAGGCAAGCTCCATCAGAAAGTTGGGCAAAACGGCTCAATAACGAGGTAGCTGCGGGCGTTTCCCGGACCGTGTCGAGCAGCCGCTCGGGCGACTCGCCTTCCGCCCGCAGCAGGTCGGCGCATTGGCGAATGTACGTACGCACGACATGTTCGTCGAACTCGGGGTGGAATTGCACGCCCCAAGCATTCGTCCCCAGTACAAACGCGTGGCAGGGGTCGCGATCGCTGGACGCCAGGCACCTGGCGCCCGGCGGCAGCCTCAGAACCGACTGGGCGTGGCTAACGTGGGCGGGGACCTTCGCCGGGATGCCGTCCAACAATGGATCGGCCTGGGCAGAGGCATGCAGGGTGATCTCGACGGTGCCAAACTCGCGGCCGTTCGGATTTGGGCCCACCTCGCCGCCCGTCGCATAGGCGAGCAACTGGTGCCCATAGCAAATCCCCAGAAGAGCCACTTCTTCGTCGACCGCGCGGGCGATCCACTGCGCGGCCGTTTCGCTCCAAGGTTCGTGCTCGGTCACCATCGCATGCGAGCCGGTCACGACGATCCCCGCAAACGACGTTGGAGCCGGCAACGGCTCGTGGCGACCGTCGACGACGACAACGCGCCGAGATGGAACACCCAGCCGCACGCGGATCCAGTCCTCGAAATCTCCGTGATCTTGTACGAGGGCCGGGAACGTGGAGCCGAGTTTGGCGATGAGCAGTTGCTTCACGAACGAGGCTCTGTTGGTCGGGGCAGCGGATGAGTGGAAGGAACCGCGCGCTTCTCTAAAATGCCTGAATACCCGAGTGTCCGCATGCCAACGTCGTTCGGGGCAAACTCTGGCGATTCTCGGGGTGCTTGACCGATGATTCGAAGTACAAGCAACCGATCTACTAGCAGGTTACCCGCGTGAGAGCCAAGCGGCGCCGCCTGCCACACTCGGGGCAGGCACTGGCAATCAGCTCCATTCCACCTATTGTAAGGGCATGGTGGGTGACTGCACACCCTGTTGACAAAACCTCAGGTGGGAACAACCCTTAGGGTGTTAGTTCCTTGCCCAGTCGGATCGAACCAGAGGCAAACGATGTACGTGCTTGAAACCCGGGAACTGCGGAAAACATATGGCCAAGAACCTGTCTGTGTGGAAGCGCTCAAGGGGGTCGACCTGAAGGTTCGCTCCGGCGAAATGCTGGCGATCATGGGGCGTTCCGGGTCGGGCAAGAGTACTCTGTTGTCGCTCTTGGGTGGTGTCGACGTTCCGTCCAGCGGCCAAGTGCTTCTGGAAGGCGTCGACTTGGCCTCGCTCAGCGACGACCAGCGCACACTGATGCGGCGGCAGCGGATCGGCTTCATCTTCCAGCAGTTCAACCTGTTGCCCATTCTCACGGCTGAGGAGAATGTCGCCTTGCCGTTGGAACTGGACGGAATGGCCGGTGCTGAGGCGCAGCGGCTGGCCGCGGAGATGCTCGAGTTGGTGAACATGTCGGCGCGGCGGCACCATATTCCGAGCGCCCTATCGGGTGGCGAACAACAGCGGGTGGCCGTGGCACGGGCGCTGGTGATCCAGCCGGCGATCCTGCTGGCAGACGAGCCTACGGGGAATCTTGACAGTGCCAACGGCCAGAAGCTGGTCACCATGCTTCGCGATTTGGTCAGCCAGCGGGGGCAAACGATGATCATCGTCACCCACGATGCCGAAGTGGCCGCGCAGGCCGACCGGATCGTACGCCTGGCCGACGGCCAGATTGAAAGCGAAGACGTCCTGATGGAAGTCGGACGTAACAGGGCTGCTAGTAAGGATGCGTCATGACGCCGATGCTTTGGAAGTATAGTCTGCGGGCCATTCGTATGCGGCCCGGCCGCTCCATTCTCACTCTGCTAAGCGTCGTGATCGGCGTGGCGGCGGTTGTGTCGGTCAGTATCGGCACGGCCACTGCACGGCGGGCCTACCAGGAGATGTTCGCTGCCGTCACCGGGCGCGCATCGTTGGAGGTGGTGGCCGCAGGCGGCGGAAGCTTCAATGAGGACGTGGTCGAGAAGGTCGCCCGGGTATCCGGGGTCCGTGTTGCCTCACCCATCGTTCAGCGGCAGGCCATCCTGTACTACGGCGACAAACGAAAGACGCCGGTGCTGGTGATGGGGGTCGATCCGAAGCTGGATCAATCCGTACGCGATAGCAAGGTCGTGCGTGGGAAGTTGCTCGAGACCCAACCGGGCATTGCGATGGAGGCGGAGTTTGCCGACACGCTGGGCCTCCGAGTCGGGCAGCGGATCAAGCTTCTTACCGGTCGCCTCGTCCAGCGCCTCTACGTGGAAGGCCTGTTGGAAACGCGGGGAAACGTCGCGCAGCGCCTCGGAGGAATGATCTTGATGAGGCTTGAGGTGGCGCAGTACCTCTTCAAGATCCCCAACCAGATCGATTGCATTCAGGTCGTGCTCGATGAGGGGGCCGATCTGGCCGCCGTCCGTGAGGCCATCGCCAAGCAGTTGCCGACGGGCATCGAGGTCCGCGAGCCGTCCGCCCGATCGCACTCGATGGAAGAGACGCTGAAATCGACCGAGATGGGCCTGCGACTGGCCACCGCGTTTTCCCTGCTTCTGGCCGCGTTTATCATTCTCAACGTGTTCCTGATGAATGTGGGAGAACGCCGCCAGCAACTGGCCGTGATGCGGGCGGTGGGGGCCACGCGGCGACAGATCGCCGGCGTGTTGGTTCGTGAAAGCCTGGCCATGGGTACCTTGGGTACGGTGTTGGGCATCGTTGCGGGGCTGTTCGGGGCTCGTCTGATGACGCAAGCGATCGACCAGGTGCTACAGGTATCGCTGCCGTCGATGATCCTCACGCCACTGCCGTTTGTGCTGGGTGCGGCGTTCGGCTTCGGGCTGTCGCTGTTGGGAGCGGCCATTCCAGCGTGGCGTGCCAGCCGCCTGACGCCGCAGGAAGCCCTGGGAACGGTGGCGCCTGACGACATGGAAGGTGTCTCCTATACGATGATCGTCATAGGCGCGTTGTTGACGCTGACGGCCGGTGGGCTACTGGCTGCCAGCATGACGGGCGGATTACCGACGGATTTCGGCGTGATTTCTGGCGTTTTGTTGCTGTTGGGGCTGGTGTTCCTACTGCCCGTGGCGCTGGAGTGGGCGACCAAGGCGGCGGTTTGGTTGTTGCGACGGGTTTTCCGCGTGGAAACCCGGCTGGCTCAGCGGCAAGTGCTGCGCCATCGCGGACGATCGACCCTGACGATCGGCGTTCTCTTCCTGGCGATCAGTACCGGCGTCGGGCTGGCCAACGCCATCCTCGACAACGTGCAGGATGTGCGCGACTGGTACCGGCGAGTCGTTTCCGCCGACTTCTTCGTTCGGGCCATGATGCCGAACATGGCCACCGGCTTGTCGGCCGACTTGCCCGAAGAGCTTGGCGAGAAGATTCGCAGTATCCCGGGCATCGCCAGCATCGACACGGGTCGCGCGACGAAAGTGAAGGTGGACGGACAATCGGTGACCGTCGTCGCACGGGAGCTTTCCGATCCAAAACACCTGTACATGAACCTGGAGCATTCGGACAAGGACGAGGTCCGGCAGCAGCTGTTCGCCGGCCAGGTGGTCGTCGGTAGCGTACTGGCGCAGCGATTGGGACTGCACGCTGGCGAGATGGTGTCGCTGGAAACCCGCGAGGGTCCAAAGAAGTTCAAGATTGCCGCCGTGTCCAACGAGTACCTTGCCGGAGGCATGGTGGTCTTCATACAGCGCGAGGTGGCCAAACGGTTCCTGGGCCTCGGAGGCGTCGATGTTTACATCATTCAGGCGAAGCCGGGCCAGCAAGCCGAGGTGGGAAAGCAACTCCAGGCGCTAGCCGACGAATACGGCGTGCTGCTGCAGTCGCTGGACGACATCATTCGGCTGATCGACCGCATGGTTAACGGCATCGAAGGCGCACTTTGGGGGGTGCTCGTACTGGGATTCATCGTGGCGGCGTTCGGCGTCGTCAACACGCTGACGATGAACGTGCTCGAACAAACCCGCGAGTTGGGTCTGCTGCGAATCGTCGCCATGACCCGCGGCCAGGTCCGCAAGACGATTCTCCTGCAGGCGATGATGATCGGCCTGATCGGGCTGGTGCCGGGTGCGCTGGCCGGTGTGGGCGTGGCCTACCTGATGTACCTGGGGACCCAGCCGACGACCGGTCACGCGATCGACTTCATCTTCCGACCCTTGCTGCTGGTAGGCAGCCTTGTAGCCGCCTTGGCGATCGTGATCGTCTCCGCCTGGATTCCGGCGGAGCGGGCCGCACGCCTGGAATTGGGTCAGGCCCTCCACTACGAGTAGAAGCCGGGCCGGATCAGGCAGGTGGGCGGGATAATCGCGACGCAGGCCGACCAAGACTCTGTTATGCTGAAGCATAACCTACGGGCGGGAGCATAACGCGTGGGCCGACCGATAGCCCAAGCGTGCATTTCGCGGCTGCTCGGGGTAGACTGATAGGGTCTACACAGGAGTCGAACGATGCATGCAGGCCTCAGTCTGGCCGTCTTCGGAGCCCTTCTCGCCGGTCCGTCCGAAGATCTGTTCGTGGCCAAGCCGCTCACGCCGACGGACAGCTTCACCCGGGGAATCGAAGGGCCCGCCTGCGACGCCGCAGGAAACGTCTACGCGGTGAACTTCCAGCGGCAGCAAACGATCGGGCGAGTGACACCGGACGGGCACGGTGAGGTGTTCGTCGTGCTGCCGGGCAAGAGCGTGGGTAACGGCATCCGCTTCGACCGGCAGGGAACGATGTACGTGGCCGACTACGTGGGCCACAACGTGTTGCGCATCGATCTAGCGAGCCGTGAGATTTCTGTTCTCGTACATCAGCCGGAGATGAACCAGCCCAACGATCTGGCCATCACGGCCGAGGGGGTTCTGTACGCCAGCGATCCCAATTGGAAGGCCGGCACAGGGCAGATCTGGCGCATCGACCCGCGCGGCACCGCGACGCGCGTGGCCTCCGACATGGGCACGACCAACGGCATCGAGGTGAGTCCCGACGGACGTACGCTCTACGTAGGGGAGAGCCGGCAGCGAAGAATCCTGGCCTTCTCCATCGCCAAGGACGGATCGCTCGGCCAGCGGAAGGAGTTCTGCGAGTTCCCCGACCATGGGCTGGACGGCATACGCTGCGACGTGGATGGCAATCTGTACGTCACGCGGCAAGGCAAGGGGACGGTCGTCAAGCTTTCGCCCAAGGGGGAGACACTGCGGGAAATCGACATCCTGGGGGCGCATCCCAGCAACATTTGCTTCGGTGGTCCCGACGGTTGCACGGCCTATGTGACCGAGGTGGACCATCGGCGATTGGTCCAATTCCGTGTGGATCGACCGGGGTTGGAATGGCAACGTTGGCAGCGGTAGTTTTCCTTCGCGTCGTGAGCAGTATTCGAGAAGGACAGCAGTAATGAATCCAGAGTCTGCAACCCGTCGTGCGTTTCTCAGAGACTCAGTAGCACTAGTGGCCGCCGGTTGGCTTGCGGGGTACGGCACCCGGCGCGGCCATGCCCAAGCTGCCGCCGGGCAGGAGCACGCGATCCGATTGGGTGCGCCGGTGTTCAACGCGCCGGCAGACCCGGAACAACTGGCCCTGGCGCACCGCAAGCTCGGCTATCGGGCGGCTTACTGTCCCGGAGTGAGTCTGAACGACACTCAACGTATCCGCGATATCGAAACGGCTTTCGCCAAGCACGATGTAATCATCGCCGAGGTCGGCCGCTGGGTGAACCTCATGGATGCCGACCCCGAAAAACGAAAGAAGCACTTGCAGACTGTGACCGACGGGCTTGCCCTGGCCGACGCGGTCGGTGCGCGATGCTGCGTCGACATCGCCGGCTCGTTCAGCAAGCAGTTCTGGTTCGGCCCCGATCCCAAGAACCTGTCCAAGGAGTTCTTCGATCTAGCGGTCGAAAACGCGCGGAAGATCATCGATGCAGTGAAGCCGAAACGGGCGAAGTTCTGCTACGAAGTGATGGGTTGGGCCCTACCGGATAGTCCCGATTCCTACTTGGCGTTGATCAAAGCGATCGACCGTTCGCCATTCGGCGTCCACCTGGATCCGTGCAACGCGATCAACTCACCGCGGCTCTTCTATGATAACACCGCGCTGCTGAACGAGTGCTTCGACAAGCTGGGGCCTTGGATCGCAAGCTGCCACGCCAAGGACCTGACATGGGACGTGGAGATGAACGTTCATTTCCGCGAGGTCCCGCTGGGAACGGGGGCGCTGGACTACACGACCTACCTGAACCGGCTGGCGACCCTGCCGGGCGACGTGCCATTGATGATCGAACACATGAAGGATGCGGCGGCATACGACCAGTCGCGGGAGTATCTGTTCGGCCTGGGCAAGAAGATCGGCGTGAGCTTCGGCAATACCCCGGTCGGGTAAAACGAGCGCCGAGGACGATGCACGGAGGAGCAGACCTGTGGGCAGGATGCGACGAATCTGGGCCGTGTGGATGCTGGTGGCCGGATTGGCTGCGGCAGGGCGCGTGTCGGCCGACGAAACAGTCGTGTTCCAGACTGCGTCGGGCCAACTCCTACGGGCGGCGGAGGATGGCAGCCTGAGGGCCGATCGTCTTGTGCCGAGCCCGGCGGAGATGTTCACCCTGGTGTCCGGCGAAAATGGCCGAATCGTCGGTAGGACGAGCGACGGGTGCACCCTGGCCACGGGCCCCGGCGGGCAGTTGCGTGTCGTTGCCGGAACAGCCTTGCCGGAGCCATTCTCACTAGTGCAAGTCGAGGGCAATCGGGCCGCCTTGCGCGGGCCGATCAGCTGGTTGTTGTTGGACGCGGCTGCCGCGGAATCATCGCCCAAGGCAACCCCTTACCGACCGCGCCCCGAGGAGACCATCGGGCTGTTTCGCGTCGGCCACGTGCCGTCGCTGCTTCAGCAGGAGTTTGGCCGGCTGATTCGCAAGGCGGTCGTCGCCGAGTTGGGCGAGAAGGCCTACGAGAAGACGCGCACGCGGAAGAAGCAGAAGTTCGTCAAGATGTGGGCGCCCACCCTGCGCGATCTCAAACGGCAGAAGCGGCGATTGGTGGTGAGCGTGCCAGAGGAGTATCACGTCCGAGTGCAACTCTGCGGCGAGCCCGAGATCCACGTGGTCGACATGCCCTATCTGCAAGGCTACTACGATCCGGCTGCCGGCGCCGTGATGTTCACCGTACAGGCCACCTTGCCGCTCGAAGGGCGCGTGGGCTACAAGATCCCCGATGTGCTCAGCGCTTCGACCGGATTCCGCACGGTGGTCTGGCTGACGGCGTCTGGAGCGATCCAGTCGAAGAAGGACCAGGACCAAATGACGCTTTGCGTGCCCGAGCTGTTGGAACTGGACGTCGGCATTCGCGAACTGGATATTTCCAACGACGGCTTGAACATCTTGCGCGAGCCGCTCGAAGACATGATTAACGAAGAACTTCGCGAGAAGAAGGATCGTATTCGCGAGAAGGCCAATAAATCGATCCGCAAGGCCGTCGAGACGAGGGTGTTCCGCACTCCGATCTTGAAGTGGCTGCTGGTGCCGCTGAAGTGATCCTGCCATGGCTGACACGTTTTCGCATCCCATCGAGCTGCTCGCTCCCGCCGGCGATTTCGATTGCGCCAAGGCAGCCGTGGAAAACGGCGCCGATGCGGTCTACTTCGGCCTACAGACAGGGTTTAACGCCCGGGCCAGGGCCGCGAACATCCCGGCCGAGCGGCTCGAAGAATTGATGACATTCCTGCGCCACCGGTGCGTGCGAGGCTATCTGACGGTCAACACCCTGGCGTTCCCCGACGAGTTGGAAGAGGTCGAGCGGGTGATCCGTTTGGCCATATCGGCCGGTGTCGACGCCTTGTTGGTGCAGGACTTCGGCGTGGCTCGATTGGCGCAGGCGATCTGCCCGGAACTGCCCATTCACGCGTCGACGCAAATGTCGCTAACTAGCGGCGAGGGCATTCGAGTGGCGGAATCGCTTGGAATCCGCCGGGTGGTGCTCGCCCGCGAGTTGTCGATTGCCGAGATTGCCCAGATCCGCCGCCAAACCACGATCGAACTGGAGGTGTTCGTTCACGGAGCGCTCTGCATGAGCTATTCCGGACAATGCCTGGCGAGCTTGTCTCTCGGCGGCCGCAGTGCCAACCGGGGCCAATGTGCCCAGGCGTGTCGCATGCCCTACGAGTTGATCTGTGACGGACAAAGCGTGGGCCTTGGCGGCGTTCGCTATCTGGTCAGCCCGCAGGATTTGGCTGCATACGAACTGGTGCCACGGTTGATCGAGGCCGGCGTGACGGCGATGAAGATCGAGGGGCGACTGAAATCGGCTCAGTACGTGGCCAACGTGACACAGCACTACCGCCAGGCGATCGACGCGGCGGTATCAGCACAGCCTGTCGAGTATTCGCGGGCACAGGTCGAGGAGTTGGGACTGTCGTTTTCTCGCGGTTTCTGCCACGGTTGGCTCGATGGCCGTCAGCACAGGGCCCTCGTCGTCGGGCAGAGCTCTGCCAACCGAGGCGTGTACCTGGGACGTGTGACGGCCGTACGTGCAGGACGCGTCGAAGTGGAGCTTGCGGGCTCGGTCCGGCGCGGTGACGGCGTTGTTTTCGAAAGTCAACCGCACGAAGGCGACCAGCAGGGCAGCCGCGTGTACGAAGTCTTTCAGGACGGCCGCTCACGCCAGGAGGCCATCACGCAGGGATGCGTGGAGTTGACATTTGGAAGGGACACCGTCGATTTCACATGCCTCAAGCCTGGCACGCGCGTCTGGAAGACTGACGACCCTCGATTGGCCCGGCGGTTGCGCAAATCGTACGAAGCGGACCAACCTCGCCGCCGAGTGGCGCTCGATTTGGTCGTCGAGGCCGCCGTGGGAGAGCCGCTTCGTATCGATGCCAAGGCAGCCTCGGGGGCCCATTGCCTGCTCCAATCGCCCGAAGCACTACCGGAAGCCCACAAGCACCCGTTGACGGCCGAGACGCTTCGCGAACAACTGGGTCGGTTGGGCGGCAGCGTCTACGAGCTTCGGCATCTCGAGGCAAGGATCGATGGCCAGCCGATGATCCCGCTGAGTGTACTGGGGCGATTGCGACGTGCCCTGCTGGAAGAGCTCGACGCTTCGATCGGCCAGCCACCGAAACGGAGGGTCGCTGAAACGGTGGCGATGAGCGCCTCGGGTGTGCACGAAGCGAGCCAGCCGGACACGGCGGCGATCGAACCACAGCTTATCGTGCTCTGCCGGTCGCTTGCCCAATTGCGCATCGCGGCAAACTGCCAGATTACCGGCGTCATTGCCGACTTCTCCGATCTGCGGGACTGTTCAGCCGCCGTGGCAACGGCCAGGGCCAGTGGCAAGATGATCCTTCTGGCGACGCCGAGAATCCAGAAGCCGGGTGAAACCGACGTGATGGCCGCTCTACTCGACGCCCACGCCGACGGCATCCTCGCGCGCAACCTGGCTGGTCTGGCCGCACTGCGGGATCGTAACGTTCTGGCCGTGGCCGATTTCTCGCTGAACGTCGCCAATCGGTGGGCGGCCGAGTGGCTGTTGGGGCAGGGCGCCGATCGAGTCACTGCGTCGTACGATCTGAACCGTCGGCAACTGGTCGATCTGGCCGGCACGGTGCCTCCGGGCATGCTCGAGGTGGTCGTTCACCAGCACATGCCCATGTTTCACATGGAATACTGCGTGTTCTGTTCGCGGTTGTCGGCCGGAACAGATCGAGCCACGTGCGGCCGGCCGTGCGTGCATCACGAGGTCCGCCTGCGGGATCGCGTGGGCGCGGAGCATCTGTTGAAGGCAGACCTCGCGTGCCGCAACACGCTGTACAACGCCACGCCACAGACCGCGGCCGAAGCGGTCCCGTCATTGTTGAAGCTGGGTGTGCGCCACTTCCGCGTGGAATTGCTCGACGATACCGCGCCCGAGACATCGGTCGCCCTGATCGATGTCTACCAACGGCTCGTGATGGGGCATCTCAGCGGCAAGGAGGCATGGGGTCGACTGAGGACACTTGGCCCAAGGCGTGTTTCGCGCGGCATGCTGGATGCGACTTGACGACCCGTCGTGCCCCACGGTCTACGAATCCGTCCTATCCTCGGCATCCCACGGATTGGGCCAATCGCCCCAATGTTCCAGATAGAGTTGATAGGCGGGCACCTGGTCGGCGCGTGCCTGGATCCACTCTTTTGTGTCGGCGATGAGCGACTGTTCGGCATCCAGGGCAAGCCGCCCTAGCAGAACCTGAACCCGGAGAAAGACAAAGTAAGTGTCCAGCACGTCGCAACGGCAGTAGTCGTTGATTTCGGCCAACCGGCCGGCCTCGTACATGTCCTGGACCATGCAACCTTGCACGTCCATTTTGCCCGGTTTTCCGAGGATGTTTGCGGCCAGGTTCAGTCCGCCTTGGAATCGGGTGGAGCCGAAATTGGTCAGCATCTCGCAGAGGTCCATGTGTGCATGAAGATTATACCGGCTGCGAGGCTGTTCGTAGGTTCGCCCCTCGATGTTGAACCAACCGGGAATGCTCAGCCCATAGCGAAATGCGGCGAGTTCCAGAAGCGGCACGTCAAAACCGCGACCGTTGAAGCTGACCAGTGTGGGCCGTTTGTACCTCTCCCAGCCGCGCCAGAAATTCTCGGTAATCACGTGCGGGCGGAACTGCGGCTCGTCCAAAAGGACCAGATCGACCAGGCGGAAGTCGCTGGCCACCTTGGCGGCTGCAACACAAACAGGAATCTGGTACGAGTAGGGGATGAAATCGCTCTCGTACTTCTCCAGCAGCTCGTCCCGATAACGCCGCACGGCCTCCGCCGGCTCGATCTCCTCCTTGGGATAGCGAAGCCGCGCCACCAGTTCCGCATCGGCGACACTCTCGATGTCGAACACCAGGTATTGAACGTTGACAGTCATGGCAGAGGTCAGCCGTTGGGAAATCGGGAGGTGGAAGACGGACGTGGAAAAGCCAGTGCCGCCGCGGCCTTCATGAAGGCGTGCATCACCAATGCGCGTCGAGCGGCAACCGGGGCCCCGGATTCCAGCCGTTTCGGCTGGTATCTGGGATGAATCGCGATCTCTGGCTGCGTCGGCACCAATAGGTTACCAGCCTCGCCTTGGCCTGAATATCCCTCGGCAAGACGCTCGAGAAGCGTATCATGAAATGACGATGTCGGAAAACCGGATGGCGATAACGAGTTGGGTCTTTCGTCGCGCACTGGGCCCGCTTGCTGTTCATCTTGCCTACACCCCCCAGGCTTCTATTTCGTTGGAGAACCAGGCCATGAATCGGCAGCGATTGTTGGAGCGGTTTCTTCGATATGTGAAGATCGACACCACGGCCCATGAGGACGTAGGCGCCTACCCAAGCTCGCAGGGCCAATGGGAATTGGGCCAGCTGCTGGTCGAAGAGCTGCGCCAGGCGGGGATTGTCGATGTGCAGCAGGATTCGTTCGGCATCGTGCTGGCGACCTTGCCTGCCACCGTGGACCGGGGCGTTCCCGCGGTGGCCTTCTGTGCCCACCTCGACACTTCGCCCGAGACAACCGGGGCCGGCGTGAAGCCGCAGGTGATCGAAGACTATCGGGGTGAAGACATTCCCTTGCCGGGCGATCCCCATCGTGTCATTCGGGTGGCCGAGAATCCCGAACTGCGGAAACTGGTTGGCCGTACCCTGGTGACCAGCGACGGAACGACCCTTCTGGGCGCCGACGACAAGGCGGGCGTGGCCGTCATCATGGAGACGGCCCAGTGGTTGATCGAGCACCCCGAGATCGGCCACGGCGCGATTCGTCTCTGCTTCACCTGCGACGAGGAGATCGGCCGCGGCGTGGACCACGTGGAGCCGGAGCAGATCGGAGCGATGGTTTGCTACACGCTGGATGGGCAAGGGGCCGGAAGCATCGATGTGGAGACCTTTTCGGCCGACAAGGCGACGGTGACGGTGCGGGGGGTGAACATTCATCCCTCGATAGCCAAAGGACGCATGGTCAATGCGGTGCGCGCCGCGGCCTGCGTGCTAACTCGCCTGCCGCGAGAGGAGCTTTCCCCGGAAACGACGGACGGCCGAGAGGGCTTTGTTCATCCGTACGAAATGAGCGGGGGGGTATCGGAAGTCCGCCTGCAAATTCTGTTGCGCGATTTCGACGGGGCCGGATTGCTGCGGCAGGCCGAATTGCTGCGCCAAGCTGCAGCCGACACTGAGGCCGAGTTCCCTGGCGTGGCCATCGAAGTGTCCATCAGCCCTCAGTATCGAAACATGGCCGAAGGGCTCGCCCGAGAACCGCGGGCCGTGGCGTACGCTCAGGAAGCTCTGCGACGGCTAGGGCGACACGCCGAGCTGACAGTCGTCCGCGGAGGAACGGACGGCTCGCGGCTGACCGAGAAGGGCCTGCCCACTCCGAACTTGGCTACCGGCGAGCACTTGCCTCATTCGCCCTTGGAATGGGCTTGTCTGGACGAGATGGTCGAGGCCGGCCAATGGCTGGTCGCGTTGGCCGAGGTCTGGGCAGATGGAAAGACAGTCCAGTAAAGTGCGTAATATAGGCAACTCTGAAGCCTGCCTGCACGCAGCGGTAGTGGAGGTCGCGCCACTTGGGGTAAACTTCGTTCTGGGCCTCGGTCGACACTAATTCCACGCAGGACAACGATTCCTCAAAGTCGCCAATCTGTGCATATTCAGACCGTCTTCTCCCGCGGGACAACGGGCGACAACGTTTCGCCAGAAAGCTACCGACCGTGTCACGGCTGACAATTCTCATCCCCTTCGTGGGAAATACAGAGCTCCTGGAAGATACCCTGGTCTCCGTCCTGGAAAACCGACCGTCGCGGTGCGAAGTATTGGTTGTTCTGGGACGCCCCTACGAGGACCCGTACGATGTGGGCGACGAAGTCCGGTTCGTGCGTGCTCGCAAGCCAACCGCTCTGGCCGGATGTCTCAACCTGGGACTCCGCATGAGTCGGACCGGGCTGGTTCACGTGGTAGCCTGTGGCACCGAGGTGGCTGAGGGCTGGACGGACGATGCGATGGGGCACTTCAAGGATGCTCGCGTCGCATGCGTGGCGCCGTTGGTGTTGAACGCCCAACGGCCGGAACGTGTTGTGGCCGCCGGGGTCGACTACCATGCCGCGGGGACCGTACGGTGGCTCCGTGCGGGTTCCCGCGTGGATGCAGTCGCTGCAGGAGCGACCGAAGTGCTCAGTCCGCACATGGCGGCAGCCTTTTACCGCAAATCGGCGCTGGAGCGAGTCGGCGGATTCGAGGCCGGCGCGGGCGACCGCTTCACCATGTTGGATGTGGCCATCGCCCTGCAGCGCAGTGGCCACCGCACGATCCTCGAACCAGGATGCCAGGTGCGTCTGTCGCCGGCAGCCCATCGCTCGACGGGGACCTTTCGGAAGGCCTTGGACGCCGAACGTTTCTTCTGGCGATGGGCTGGCACAAACGGTTGGAGTCGCTCGGTGGCCTCGCATGTGACGGCATTGGCTGCCGAGGCGGGCCACAGGATGTGGCGGCCGAGCATCGTTCCGTGGATTGCCGGTCGCTTGCTGGGCGGCCTGTCGATCGGCAATCGCCGCCGCAGTGACCAGCGTTTCGAACAGACTTTCAGTGCGAACCAAGTCCGGGGAACGGCCAGGCCTCCCCACTACGTCGTTGGTGGTTCGCATTCGCGAAGTGAAGCGCGCCGCACGGTTTCGTAGTGGTTGCGCCGTTAGCTGCTCGCTCCGACGCTGCGCCACATTTCGCATCCAGCAGACCACTCTCGCAGTGGTCTCGTCTCAGATCCCGGCGTTGGCCATCAGCTCGACCGTTTGGAGCGGACGGCTTTCAGCGGGATCATCGTCGGGATTCAACTCGCGCTCGAGTGGCCCCGCGGCACCACGACGATTGCCCGGGTAGAACAACTCGACGGCTGCAAGGTACTGCTGGAGATCCGGCGAGTTCTCCATTTCCGACGTTTCACCAAGAAGCTTGTCGCGCAGCTCATGCGTCAGGTGTCGGCCGGTGGGCCAGCGAACGGTCATGATGTCGTTGATCTCGTTCAGCAACTGGTAGACCCGCGCGCGTGTCAGCCCGGTTGTGCGTGCCGCCTGACGAATGCTGGTGATGGGGCCATGGATTCCCAATCGGTGTTCGGCCAGGTTGGCGATCTGCTGGGTGGCGTCGATGCGAATCTGCTCCAGCAATGGCTCCACGAAATTCACCAGCAGCTCAGTCGATCTGGGGGTGCTGGGGGTCTGCAGTGCATGGCCGATCCAGGTATCCACCTGGTCCACCCTCCGCGGAACGATGCGGATGACCAGGTGATCGACGCTGTTCATCTGGGAGACCAGCGTGTGGACACAGTGGAAGACTTCCAGAATGGCGTTGATCCGCTTCTCGCCGTGCGTCCTCTTAGACCGGATCTCGTCCAGGGTCAGCTTGGTGTACGCCTCCATGGGGACGTTCCAGATGACGCGGGTTAGCCGGCGGAGACTGGGAGCGAAGCGGCCGAGGACCTCTTTCTGCAAGCCATGCTTGAGCACGCTGGCTCGCCACTGAGCCCAGACCACTTCCGAAACGGCCGTCGGATCGAATCCGTTGGAGAAGTCGAGCTGAATGCTCGGCGAGGGGGGGCTGTCCAGCGACACCGTCAGCGGTACGGGCAGCTCGGCGGGATCGGTGTTGGCGACGCGTGCCAGCAAACGTACGAACGAACGAATCTTCTTGTGTCCGATTCCAGGCGTGGCGGCCAGCTCGGCAAAGGGTGTGTTCAACAGGTCTTTCAGCTTCCGGCCCAGTAGCGCCAGAGGAAGGCGACGGTCGGTGGGCAGCGCCCAATAAGCCAACGGCCGGTCGAGGTAGTGGGCATATGGTTCGGTCAGCAGCATGCGGCGCAGGGCCTCGTAGCGGCCGACAATCTGGAGTTCTTCCACGGATGCGGTTCTCGCGAATCTCATAGTAGGTTGCACGTCGTCGCTGGATGAAGTTGCTGCGCGGGCCAATCGGTCGGCTGCAGTGGGGGATGAATCTCAAAGGCAGGCAGGAGGGCAGGATCCACGGCACCCGTCGGTGCGGGAAGCTCGGCTGGCGCCGGCACCGTGGAATTGCCCTATCTTCCCACACGCGGGGGGAAGGCGTCAAGTCGCAGCCTCGAACTTTCTCCGAGTACGTCGCCGGGCCACACGGCAAACACCCTACTTACTGGAAAAGATATTCCCCCCTTGGTGTCGGAGGCGCGGATGTGCACAATGGTGCAAAAGACGTCCGCTTTCTTAGAGTTGCATTCGGTCCGATCAGCGCTCGCGGCGGTCTGTCGCCGACATACCGAGATGTCGACGCCTGCGGATCCGAGGTCCTTAAGGTGCGGGTGACGCAATGGATATCGAGATCCGGATGCGACACCTGCGGCCGGCGCTACGCGATGCCGGATCGCTATGCTGGCAGGCAGGTGAGGTGCGGCGGTTGTCAAGAGCTACTCGTTATCCCTCAGAGGACCGTACGGCAGGCGATTCCTGTCCGTACCGATAGGCTACAGGTTCATTGCCCTCGCTGCGGCAAGCAGTCTAAGGTGCCCGAGGAATATGCCGTCCGAAGGGTGAAGTGCACGAGCTGCCAGACGGTGACGACCGTTCCGCCGGCACCTGCCCGGCTGACACCGGTCATCGCGCCGTCGACGACCATTCCGGCAGCGCCTGCTCGCCTGGCTCCGTTGGTTTCGCCGTCTTCGGATGTTGCCTTGCCGGCGTCGAGTGCGGACCTTGGCGGGTTGTTGGACGAGGCGTATCCGCTTGCCGTGGAGCCGGCCGAGGCGATCGTTGCCACGGCCGCAAACGAACCGGCCGATCCGCGGTATGCCGCCATGGAACGGCTTTCTCAACGCAAACCGTTGAAGGAGAGCAAGCCGGCCGGCGGACTTGGAACGGCTATCGGAGGACTCGCTACGATGGCGCTAGCGGTGATCTGGTTCGTCGCCAGCCTGTTCGTAGGATTCATCTTCTTCTACCCTTCGATCATGTTTCTCATAGGCCTCGGCGTCTTCCTCAAGGGAATCTTCCAGCACGTGACGGCTTCCCGAGGAGTTGGCTGATGAGTGCGCGCCGATTCGACGTTGACTGTTTGAAGCTCTTCGGCCCAGATCCGCCGGCCGGCGACGGTATCGGCAGGAGTCGTCGCCAAAAGACGCGATCCAAAGGATGAATCGCGTGTTGCCACGGCGTCACTCCATCACCAAGATACCCGTACCGCTGATTTGGTCGCGTTTCAGGGCCACCAACGCTCGGTTTGCGTCGGTCATGGGAAAGGTTGTCGTGTGCGGACGAACCGGTATTGCGGCTGCTTCGGCCAGCAACTGCTGACCATCTTGGCGCGTGTTGCAGGTCACCGATCGAAGGTCGCGCTCATCGAATAGATATCGGTCGTAATCCATTTGCGGAATCGGACTCATGTGAATGCCGGCCAGGGCCAGGGTGCCGCCTTTGTCGAGCGCCGCAAGAGCCGGCGGCACCAGTTCGCCCGCCGGAGCGAAGATGATGGCACTTTGGGCTTTGACCGGCATCTCCTCGGCCCGCTCACCGACCCACGATGCACCCATCTGGCGAGCCAACTGTCGGTGGTTCTCTCCTCGCGTGACCACGTACACCTCGGCTCCTCGGTGTTGTGCGAGTTGAATAACCACGTGTGCCGAGGACCCGAATCCGTACAGCGCCAGTCGTCCACCGGCCGGCAGACAACTCCGCTGGAGTGCCCGATAGCCGATGATTCCCGCGCAGAGAAGCGGTGCCGCGCCGCGATCGTCGAATGCCTGTGGGATCTCGTAGGCGAAGTCCTCCGAGACCAGTGCGTACTCGGCGTACCCACCGTGCTCGTGGTATCCGGTGAAACTTGCCTGGTCGCACAGATTCTCGCGGCCCGAGACGCAATACTCGCAATGACCACACGTGTGACGCAACCAGGCAACCCCGACGCGTTGGCCGAGCTGCAGCCGATGGCAGTCTTCTCCAAGGGCATCGACAGTACCTACCACCTGGTGTCCGGGGATGATCGGCAGCCGTTGTCGGGGTAGATCGCCTTCGATGACGTGCAGATCGGTGCGGCAGAGTGCACAACAGCGCACTCTGAGGCGGACTTGGCCGGCCTGGGGTTCTGGGATAGGCCACTCCTCGATGCGGAGCGGCATGCTTTCAATGGGGGCGGGTTCTGCAAGGACGATCGCTTTCATCAGTCGGGGGCCACCTAAACCGGTTCGAGGGAGTGCCAACTCTCTTATTCATTGTCGCGATGCAAAGGCCCCCCTGGAAGGGTCCTTGCGGAGGGGAGGGCAAGCGGGTAAGGTAGCGGTTGGGAAAATGCGACCCTGGCGGCGGCGTGCTAGCTGGAGGCTGGCGTTGCCGTTGGGCACAGACGTGAGCGGGAAGGGCCGACGTACAGGTGTGGGTCAAACAGGTACCCTCACCTTCCCGGTAAGACGATAGCCACCGTCCAGCCGATGTCTTGCAGACGCGGCGATTTCTCTTGCCCACCGCCCCCAACCTAGGAGAGCCGCAGCGCACGTAAAGACTAACTAGCTCGTCGGTTCCGTGCGGGCTGCATCCCTCAAACTGGGCAGGCTTCTTCCGGGCAAACGGAGACATACAGAGTTCCGCCGGGGAGTATTTTTGTCCCAGGCTTGCTGATAAAAATCCAGTTTCCCACCTATCCAAAAACACACTTTCGCATATAGAGGAGACGACTCGTGGCAGAAAGACGCTTCGTGACCGTCGACGGCAATGAAGCGACCGCCAATATCGCCCACCTGACCAACGAGGTGATGGCGATCTATCCCATCACTCCCTCGTCAGGCTTGGGAGAGATGCCGGATGCCTGGGCGGCCGCCGGCCGAAAGAACATCTTCGGCACCGTTCCCCACGTCGTGGAAATGCAGAGCGAAGCCGGCGCGGCGGGTGCCGTGCACGGGGCCTTGCAGGCGGGTGCCCTGACGACGACCTTCACGGCCTCGCAGGGGCTCCTGCTGATGATCCCCAACATGTTCAAGATCGCCGGCGAGTTGACCTCGGCGGTCTTCCATGTGACCGCCCGTACCATCGCTACGCACGCCCTTTCCATTTTCGGCGACCACAGCGACGTAATGGCCTGCCGCTCCACCGGTTGGGCCCTGCTTGCCTCGGGATCGGTCCAAGAGGCCCAGGACTTCGCCCTGATCGCCCAGGCCGCAACCCTCGAGTGTCGCGTCCCCTTCATCCACTTCTATGACGGCTTCCGCATCTCGCACGAAGTGAACAAGATCGAGCAGTTGACCGAAGACGACTGCCGGGCGATGCTCGACGACGAGTTGATTCGCAAGCACCGGGAGCGAGCCCTCTCGCCCGAACGACCGAAGCTCCGCGGCACGGCCCAGAATCCGGACGTCTTCTTCCAGGCTCGCGAGGCCTGCAATCCCTACTACGAAGTGGTACCCGGGCTGGTCCAGAAAGCGATGGACAACTTCGCCAAGCAGGTGGGCCGGCAGTATCACCTGTTCGACTACGTCGGTGCTCCGGATGCCGACCGCGTCATCATCTGCATGGCCTCGGGCAACGGCGTCGTGGAAGAGACCATCGACAAGCTGGTGCCGGAAGGCCAGAAGGTCGGCCTGCTCAAGGTGCGGCTCTACCGCCCCTTCGACACCAAGGCTTTCATCCAAGCGCTGCCGAAGACGACACGATCGATTGCCGTTTTGGACCGGACCAAAGAGCCCGGCGCCGCCGGTGAGCCCTTGTACCAGGACGTCTTGACCGCGCTGGCCGAGGAGTGGGCCTCTGCGGCGGGCAACGTCCCGATGCCCAAGGTGATCGGCGGCCGCTATGGTCTGTCGTCCAAGGAGTTCACTCCCGCGATGGTCGCTGCCGTTTACGACGAGTTGACCAAGAAGGAGCCGAAGCTGCACTTCACCGTTGGCATCACCGACGATGTGAGGAACACCAGCCTTGAGGTCGATCCGCACTTCTCCACCGAGCGCGACGACGTAATCCGCGCCGTGTTCTTCGGTCTGGGGAGCGACGGCACGGTCGGCGCCAACAAGAACTCGGTGAAGATTGTCGGCGAGAACACGCCGCTGCACGCGCAGGGCTACTTCGTGTACGACTCGCGCAAGGCGGGCTCCGTGACCACGTCGCACTTGCGTTTCAGCCCGCGACCGATCAAAGGTTCGTATCTGGTGCACTCGGCCAACTTCGTGGCCTGCCACCAGTACCAGTTCCTGGATCGGATCGACATGCTGGCGATGGCTCAGCCGGGCGCGACCTTCCTGCTGAACAGCCCCTATGGCCCCGACGAAGTGTGGGATACGCTGCCGATCGAGGTCCAGCAGGAAATCATCGACAAGAAGCTGAAGTTCTATGTGGTCGACGCCTTTCACGTGGCCCAGGAAGCCCAGATGGGCGTGCGCATCAACACGGTCATGCAGACCTGCTTCTTTAAGCTGGCGAACGTGTTGCCGCCCGACGAGGCGATCGCTGCCATCAAGCAGGCCATCGAGAAGACCTACGGCAAGAAGGGTGGCGGTACCATCGTCCAGCGGAACTTCGCCGCGGTCGACGGCGCCCTGGCGGCGCTGCACGAAGTGAAGGTGCCCGATAAGGTCACGTCCAAACACTACCGCTTGCCGCCCGTTCCCGAGAACGCGCCCGAATTCGTCAAGAAGGTGTTGGCCGAGATGATCGCCAACCGTGGCGACGACCTGCCGGTCAGCGCGTTGCCCGACGATGGCACCTTCCCGACGGGTACCACGCAGTACGAGAAGCGGCGCATTGCCCAGTCGATTCCCGTCTGGGACGCCAATATCTGCATCCAGTGCGGCCTCTGCTCGTTGGTCTGCCCGCACGCGACGATTCGCATGAAGGTTGTCGATCCCAAGGCGCTCGAAGGGGCTCCGGAGCAGTACAAGTCGGCCGAGTGGCGCGGCAAGGAGTATCCGGGCTGGCGAGTGACGGTGCAGGTTGCACCGGAGGATTGCACCGGCTGCGGCGTTTGTGTCGACGTTTGCCCGGCCAAGGACAAGAGCCAGCCGAAGCACAAAGCGATCGACATGCTGCCGATGTTGGAGAACGTGGACCGCGAGAAGGAGAGCTGGGAGTTCTTCCTCGGATTGCCCGACGTCGACCGCCACACCGTGAAGATCGACTCGATCAAGGGATCGCAACTTCTGCAGCCGTTGTTCGAGTTCTCCGGTGCGTGTGCCGGCTGCGGTGAGACTCCCTACGTGAAGCTTCTGACGCAGTTCTTCGGCGATCGCATGCTCATCGCCAACGCGACCGGCTGCTCTTCGATCTACGGGGGCAATCTGCCTTGCACGCCGTACACGACGAACCAGGCCGGTCACGGCCCGAGCTGGTCGAATTCGCTGTTCGAGGACTCTGCCGAATTCGGCTTTGGGTTCCGGCTAGCCGTCGATCAGCAGATGGAGTACGCGTGCGAACTGCTGAAGCGATTGTCTGGGGAACTCGGCGACGAACTGGTGGCCAAGTTGATCAACAACCCGCAGCAGAACGACGAGCAAATCGCCCAGCAGCGGGCGGCGGTCGCCGAACTGGAGAAGCGGCTAGCCGGAAAGTCTGCTCCGGAGGCGAAGAGCCTGCTGGCGTCGGCCGAGTACCTGATTCGCCGCAGCGTATGGAGCTTCGGCGGCGACGGCTGGGGTTACGATATCGGGTTCGGCGGCCTCGACCACGTCATCGCGTCGGGCCGGGACATCAACATCCTGGTCCTCGACACCGAGGTCTACTCGAACACGGGCGGCCAAGCCTCGAAGGCCACGCCGCGCGGTGCCGTTGCCAAGTTTGCCGCCGCTGGCAAGCCGGGGCGGAAGAAAGACCTCGGCCTGATCGCCATGTCGTACAAGAACGTCTTCGTTGGCCAGATCGCGCTGGGTGCGAATCCTTTGCACGCCATCAAGACGATCCTGGCGGCCGAATCGTATCGCGGGCCGTCGTTGTTGATTGCCTTCTCCCACTGCATCGGCTGGGGTATCGACATGACCACGGCCATGGATCTGCAGAAGGAAGCGGTAGCCTGCGGCTACTGGCCGCTGTACCACTACGATCCGCGAGACCAACAGCAGCCGTTCCACCTCGACAGCCGTCCTCCGAAGGGCGACTTCAAGGAGTTCGCCATGAAGGCCGCGCGGTTCGCCATACTTGCCCGCTCCAAGCCGGCCGAGGCCGACCGGCTGATGGCCCTCGCCCAGGACGACATCCTGGATCGCTGGAACTTCTACGAACAGATGGCCAAGATGACCTACCCGCAGAACGCGGTGTCGGGCAACGGTGGCAATGGCACGGACAAGGCGAAGGCCGAAAAGGAGGTGGAAGCATGAGCGTGGACCTGAGCACCAAGTACCTCGGTTTGCAGTTGAAGAACCCGCTGGTCGTCGCCGCCTGCCCGCTGACGGGAGACGTCGACAACATCAAGAAGCTCGCCGATGCCGGCGCGGCCGCCGTCGTGCTGCCGTCGCTGTTCGAAGAGCAGATTGAATTCGAAGAAGCGGAAACGCAACGGGTCTACGATCGCGGTGCGGAGAGCTTTGCCGAAGCGCTGCAGTACTTCCCGGAAATGGACGACTATCGGGTGGGCCCGACTGCTTACCTCGAGCACATCGAAAAGGCCAAACGCGCAGCGTCCATTCCCGTCATTGCCAGCCTCAACGGTATCTCGGAAGGCGGCTGGGTCCGCTATGCCAAGCTCATGGAAGACGCCGGCGCCGACGCGCTGGAGTTGAACATCTACTTCATCGCGGCCGACATCGATGAGACCAGCCAGCAGGTCGAGAAGCGCTATCTCGACCTGGTGGCCGCCGTCAAGGAGTCGATCGGCATTCCCTTGGGCGTCAAAGTCGGGCCGTATTTCAGCTCGCCGGGCAATATGGCCGTCCGGCTGGCCGAGGCCGGCGCCGACGGACTGGTCATCTTCAACCGCTTCCTTCAGCCGGATATCGACCTGGAGGAGCTCGAAGTGACGCCGCGGCTGGTTCTCAGCACACACGTCGAAGAGTTGCTGCCCATGCGATGGATCGCCGTGCTGTTCGGCCGCGTCCAGGCGTCGCTGGCGTTGACCAGCGGCATCCACGATGCCAACGGCATGCTCAAGGCGCTTCTGGCCGGGGCCGATGTGGGCATGATTGCGTCGGTGCTCTACACCAAGGGCTTCGACCAGATTCCCGCAATCCTCGAAGGAATGAAGTTCTGGATGGAGGAGAAGGAGTACGAATCGATCGCGCAGCTCAAGGGCGCCATGAGCCAGAAGAACTGCCCCGATCCGAAAGCTTTCGAGCGCGGCAACTACATGAAGGTGCTCACCTCGTTCACGGGAGAGTTCATCTGAGAGGTTGTCTCAACGATTCCCTCGCCCGGCGGCGGGTGAGTGGACGGACATAAGAGCTTCCGGCCGTACAACCGTATTGACCGGCCGGCACTCACCTGAATCCAACAGACGGCCCACCGGCTTCGAGTCGGTGGGCCGCTTTCCTCCGGGAGTCCTTTTATGGTCTCACGCAGGGATCTGGTTCGACAGGCCATCCGCTTCGAGAATCCGTCGCGCGTGCCTGTCTGGTTCGTCAACTGCGACCAGACCGAAGGCGACGTGATCGTCTATCATCTCTCCCTCGGCATGCCGGACGACCCGGCCGTCAACGAATGGGGTTACCGGCTGGAGTCCTTGGGCGACGGGACGATGGGCCATCCCACGGCGCCGCACCTGCCGGATTGGGCGTCGGCCGACGGCTTCGCTGCTCCGCCACTTCGTGAAGAGCATCGCATGGCCCGCCTGCCCGAGTACGTTGCATTGTGTGAAGACCGGTACCGGCTGGCGTCGCTCGATCTGAGCGGATTCACCGTCTACACGCTCTTGCGCGGGTTCGAAAACAGCATGGCCGACTTTCTGCTCGAGCCCGAGCGGTTCGCCTGGCTGATGGATCTCATCTGCGACTTCGAGTGCCGTTTGATGGGCATGGTTGCCGCGAACGGCTTCCACGGGATTCACTTCGCCGACGATTGGGGAACCCAGAGCGGGCTGATGATTTCCCCCCGGCTGTGGCGCGAGCTGTTCAAGCCGCGCTATCGGCGCCAGTTCGAGTGGGCACGCCAACAGGGTTTGGACAGCTGGTTCCACTGTTGCGGCAACTTCGTCGATATCGTCGACGATTTTCGCGAGATCGGCGTCGACGTTCTGAATATCTCGCAGCCCAATGTCATGGACATCGATACCGTGGCGTCGCACCTGCGAGGCCGGCAGTGCTTCCTGATGCCGATCAGCTATCAGACCGTGTCGATCCAGGGCACGCCCGAGGAAATCTATGCCGAAGCCCGCCGGCTCCACGACCTGCTGGGAACCGACCAGGGCGGCTTCATCGGCTATGTGGAAGAGTACGGTTGCATGGGCATGTCGGCGGAGAACTACCGGGCATGTTCGGAAGCCTTTCGCCGGTTGAAATGACCAGCGCGCCGGCCGGGCTCACGAGGCGGCGTTCGACCCCGCTTGCTTCGCTGCAGGATGCGACGGCAAGCTCTTCAGATACTCGACCGCTTTGGCCAGAAAAGGATCGGCCGTCAGTCCGTCCTCGTCGACCTCGCCGGGCATCTTCATCCCGGCCGGCTGATAGAGGTCCCGCTGGAGCCGCCAGCGAACGAGGCGGGCCATCTGTTCCGGCGTGAGCTCGATCTCGTAGCCGCGGTTGGGCAATACGCCCCAGGTGTCGGTTTCGGTCGGATTCTTGGGCCGCTGAATGTTGCGCCCGCTGGGTCGCCAATAGCTGGCCGTGGTGAACTTCACGGCGCCTTGGCCCGGCGCCAAACTCAGAAGCTCTTGAACCGTTCCCTTGCCGAAGCTCCGTTCACCGATAATCAGGGCACGGTCGTGATCCTGAAGACACGCTGCCACGATCTCGCTGGCGCTGGCGCTCAGGCGGTTGATCAGGATGACCATGGGAACGCGGGGAAAAGCAGCATCACCGCTGGAGATGTACTCTTTGCGGATCTGCCGGTCGCGGCCGCGGGTCGTGACGATCGTCTCCGGGCCGCGAAGAAACATGTCGCATACCTGGATGGCCGCCTCCAGCGAGCCGCCCGGATTGTTACGCAGATCGAGGATGAGCCCCTTCATGTCCTGCTCGTCCAAGCGGTGCAAAACGCGGTACAGTTCGGCCGCCGTCTTGTCCCCGAACCCGTCCAAACGCACATAGGCGATGCGATCCTGACCGTCGAGGAAATATCGCCACGAGCCGTCCGGGTTGTGCGAGTCGCCCAGCACGGCGTCCTGCTGGATGAGGTCCCGAGTGAGCTCCACGTCGACCGGATCGGTTTCTCCCAGGTGTAGCACGGTAAGCACAATCGGCTTGCCCACCTTGCCGCGCATACGGTCCGAGGCGTCCTCCACCGACAGACCTTGCGTACTCTCTCCGTCGATTCGCAAGATTTTGTCGCCGGCGTGAATTCCCGCCCGGTAAGCGGGAGAACCGACGAGCGGATTGGCCACGGTCAACTGCTTCGTATCGGGATCCAGCAGGATCTTCACGCCGATGCCGCCGAACTCCTGATGAATCTCTTGTTCGACCTTTTCGAACATTTTCGGACTGATGTAGGCGGAGTAGTCATCCAGCCGGCCCATCATGCCGTCCATGGCCCCCTCGAACAACTCGCGCTGCGTAACCGGCTCCACGTAGCGAGCCAGAACCTCGTTCATGGCGAAGCCGAGAACGCGGGTCGAGCGGTCTACTTTCAAGTAGCACGCCAGACACACGATGCTCATGACCCAAAGGATGTGCAGGTTGCGGCGGGGCATGACTTGCGCCAATGACAAGGGGAACAGGACGGCCTTCAAAACGCCTTCCCCTTCATCGTAATGGTAGCTGGGGGACACGGGAAGGGGAGTTCCGCGGGAGAGGGAAGGTCATCCGTTGACACGGCCCGCGCGGGAACCAACAATCGATACGGCCTTCCCGCCAAACCTTCCCACCTCAGGAGCCCCCTCCGATGTCTGCACTGCCCCTCCTGTGCGTCTTGTTGTCTGCAGCACCCGCCGCGTTTGGCCAGCGCGAGGTGATCCGTACCGAAGTGGTCGCTCAATGGGAATTCGACCGCGATACCGACGGCTTTGCGGCGGAGCATCACTGCCAGCTTTCCTCAGGACAGGGGCATCTGATCGTCCGTTCCGACGGCGTCGATCCCTATTTTCATCGTCCGGTCGATCTGCCGGGTGGGCAACTTCAGCTTCAACTGCGAGCAAAGGGCACCGTTGCCGGCGGCAGCATCTATTGGACGACGGACCAGTCGCCTCAGCGCGGCGAAGACAAAGCACAATCGTTTCCCATGCGCTCGGACGGACAGTGGCATGAGTATTCCGTGACCTTCGCCGCCGCCGGTCGCCTGAAAGACCTCCGACTCGATCCGGGCAATGGTCCGGGCGAGCTCGAGATCGACTGGATTCGTCTGGTCCGCGAAGAGCTGCATCCGATCAGCATCGAGGAAGTACAGTGCGATGAGCATCGTGTTCGCTGCCGCCTGAAGAACCACCAACCCGGCGCGATCGACGTGCAGGTGTTTGGCCAGAAGCTGACGATTCCAGGCCAATCCGAGCAAACGGTCGAACAACCGGTCGACGCGTCGCATCCACTGGAGGTGTTTTCGGTCGTGGTGCACGCCGGCGATCTGCCACCTGTTCGGCAGACCGTCTTCCTCCATCACCCGGCGGCCGAAACCGCATGGATCGAACGGCCTTTGGATGGCGGCAAGCTGCAAGTCGCCCGCGACGGCACGGTCGCCCGGCTCTATCGCGGTGATCGATTGGTGGCGGCCCTGGCCCCGCTCGTTCATCAAGGCGACAAGATGCCCAAGCTGCGCGTGACTGCCGAAAGCCCCGACATCTGCCTGCAAGGCGACGGTATCAAAGCGACCGTCTCCGCGCAGGGAGACGAAATCACCGTCCGGCTGGACAGCCAGCAACCCTGCGAGGGCCCGGTCGTTCGCGCACTGGGCGGGCTCGAACAAGGGCTCTTCGCCGGGCTGGAGTACCTGGGCAAGGGGGAACACAGCTCTTCGATGCTCGACGTCGAGACCGACGAACGTCTTCGCTACGTGCCCGACGTAATGAAAGTGACGTTCCCGCTGATGGCATTCGTCACCGACCGGGGCTCCGTGGCCATGACGTGGTCCGACATGCAAGTGCAGCCGGTGTTCGCGACTCCCAATGTGATGGACGGAACGGCCGACCATCGCATGGCCCTACGTGGCAAGACGATCGAGGCCACCATCCGCCTTGCCCATGTTCCCCTGGAGGAACTGATCGCATGGTATGTGAAGAAATGCGGGTTGCCGCCGCTGCCCCAGCCGCCCCGAACTCGCGAACAACAATGGGAGTTGTGCTTGAAGGGGCTGAATGGTCCACTGCACACGGCCGACGGCTGGGGACACTGCGCCGAGGATCATTGGCCCCGGGCGTTCTTGGCCGATCACGCGTCGACGATTTGGCGTTTGACCGGCAAGGTGCCCGAGATGCCGCGGATCGTCCCTGGCGGTGCCCATGTGCCCAACGACAGCATCTTCTTCGTAACCGGCCACGCAGACCAGTGGTTGAAGTCGCAGCAACAACGGGTTCGCGGCATGATGCAACAGCAGAAGCCGGACGGCTCCTTCCACTACGAAGGAAAGTACCGGCGAGGGCACTTCGAGGATACCGCCAGCGGTGCGTGTGCAAGGCCGGCTTGGGTGTTGCTGGACTATGCATATTCCACCGGCGATCGGGCGGCACGGGAAACCGGTTTGCGCACTCTGGATTACATGAAGCGGTTTCGCACTCCGCGAGGCGCCCAGACCTGGGAGCTCTCGCTGCACACGCCCGACCAGCTCGCCTCGGCCTACGCGGTTCTGGCCTACGTGCGCGGATTCGAGCTGACCGGCAAACAGGAGTATCTGAAAGAGGCTCGCCGATGGGCCCTTTCGGGCATCCCGTTCGTGTATCTGTGGACCTGCAAGCCGGTGATGCTCTACGGGACGCCGCCCGTGTTCGGCGCTACGAATTGGCGGGCTCCGTGCTGGATCGGCTTGCCCGTGCAGTGGGTTGGCGGCGTGTACGCCTATGGATTGACCAAGCTGGCCCCCTACGACGACTCGGTCGACTGGAACCACCTTGCCCGAGGCATCCTCATCTCCGCCGAACAGCAACAGTATCCGGACGGCAAATGGGTGGGGCTGTTGCCCGACTCGTTCGTGCTGCGCAGCCAGGAGCGGCATCCCTGGAACATCAATCCCTGTGCGCTGGTTAGCTTGCGGATGGTGTTGGACGGCCAACTCGACTCGTTGGCCGTGGCCGTCGACGGCAACCACCGCGTGGTCGCTCCCTTCCCGGTCGCGATCCGTCAGGGAAAGGCACACATCCAGGGTCGCGCCGGCGTGAAATACCAGGTATTGCTGGATGGCAGCCGGATCGCGGACGTCGACTCGCAGGGAGACGACGTGGTGCCGCTCGACTGACGAGCGACCGAAGAGCATGGCTATCGTACGCGCGACTGGCGGCGGTAAGCGCTGGGCGACATGCCCGACAGGCGGCCGAAGAGTACGTCCAGGCGGCGGATGCTGGAGAAGCCGGCACGCGCTGCCACTGCCGTGACGGGCAGATCCGTGTCGCAAAGCAGTTCCTTGGCGCGCTCAACGCGGATTCTCTGGATTTCCTCCAGGACGGATCGGCCAAGGACGTCGCGAAACCGGCGTTCCAAGTGACGGCGGCCCGTAGCGATCTCTCGTGCCAACTTGGCCACCCCCAGAGACTCCGATACGTGCTGGCGGATGTACTGCAGAGCGCTTAGCACGATCTCGTCGTCGACGGCCATGATGTCGGTCGACTGGCGGGTCACCACGTACAGCGGCGGCAGGAAAAGCGACTGCGCTTCGTACGCCTCGTTCGACATCAGCTGATCGAGCATCGCGGCCGCTTCGTACCCGATTCGTTGCGACGGCACCGCGATGCTCGAAAGCGCGGGACGAGCAAGCTTGCATTCCAGGTCGTCGTCACCGCTTCCCAGCAACACGATGTCGTCAGGCACTCTCAGACCGATCTGCTCGCACACGTCGGCCAGGTAGCGAGCGGGGCCGTCGTCGCTGCAGAAGATGGCCGCAGGCCGGGGAAGCTGACTGAGCCAGCGGTGCGCCTTGCGGGCCGACTTGCTCCAAATGGCCGCATTGGTCAGGTCGGGCAGGAACTCGGTATAGCAGGAAACCACCTCAAAACTGGCCTCCGACAACCGCTGCCGGTATGCCGCTTCCTGAGTTCTGGAATATGCGGCCGACTGACTGCCGAAGAAGCCGAAATGGCTGAACTTCCGATCGAGAAAGAACTCGGCCGCCAGACGCCCCGCCGCCTCATGGTCCAGATCGACGACCGGCACCTGAAGATCGGCCAGCGTGCAGGCCACATCGACGACGGGCACGTCCATACGCGACAGCTTCCTCGCCACGGCGGGCAACACAATCCCCGCGATGATCCCGTGGGGCCGCCAATCGCGCATGCCCGACACAAGATCCGACCGTGGTGGCCCGTCGCGAAGCACCCAGTGTGGTTTGTCGGCCGCATAGGCACGTACGCCATGGATTACGCCGCGCACGAAGCTCAAGCCTCGGTCCAGGAGAAGCGCGATCCGACGGGTGGGTGTCATCAGCCAATTCAGAAAGTGGACTCGGGGACGGGCTCGTTCGGGAACCCTGCACATGGCCCTATTCTGCCTCGACGCCGGGGTTTGCGACAAGGGTGCTGGCCGGAGAGCTGCCCCCGGAGCGTCTGAGCCGGGATCCCCCCCGATGGCGATCGATGTGTCGCAAAACGATAAAATAATGGCGCGAAGTGGTGCTGGACGCCCTTGGGACGGAGAGTATCCTGCACAATGAAACGTCCATGCGATGGCGTGGACGTACCTTCCACGATGCTCCGCCATACGACACAACGATCACGGTGCATCGGGTCTTCCAGCGAAGCGCGTTGTTTGAGGGCAGCCGAGGCAGCCGGTGTTGCTTAGGCAGGCCGGCTGCCTCAGCCCGACCTCAGTGGTGTACCCCACTAATTGAGCACATCTCGAACATCCTTGCTGTGAAGACACCGGTGCGATATGCGAGTAATCGCGGCAGGCAATGGTACGCAGAAGTCTCGCAAGGCTCCCTCACTTGGCGTAAGCCTTCTTCTGTCAGCCGCCCCAACAGGCGGAGGGCAAAGACTGGAGGGCCTGTGGGAGATGACTTATGATGGGGTTATGGTCAAACGTATGGATCACGGTGGACGCCTTCATCCCACCGCCTGCCGCCCGCCGTGCATCCGGTCGATCGCCGTCCGCAAGCGGGTAGCGATCGATGCCGTGGAGCGCACTGCCAAACCCAGGCATACGCCAATCATCCTCGTGTGCGTCCTGCCCAAAAGAACCGATGAGTTTCGATATGCAGACGTAGACCGAGCCTCCACCACAGTGGGCGCGGCCGTCCCTGCGAATCCGAGTTGAGGACTCCTGGCATGAAACCGAAATGGACACGTCGCAGTTTTTTGGCGACTGCGGCCATGGCAGGCGTTGGAATGTCGAGTTATCGCGGCCGCGCGTTTGCCGTATCGCCTGCAAAGCCGGCACTGCTGGGCGGTCAAGCAACCTGCAACGGCACTTGGCCCTCCTGGCCCGTGATCGACCAGCGCGACGAAAAGGCCCTGTTGGAAGTTCTCCACAGCGGCAAATGGTACTGCGGCGATGGAAAACAGGTCGACCGGTTCGAAGAGGCGTATGCCAAGCTGACCGGTGCGAAACATTGCGTGGCCACGTGCAACGGCACCAGCGCCCTGTTTGCCTCGCTGGGTGCACTGGGCATCGGCCCCGGCGACGAGGTGATCCTGCCGCCGTACACGTTCGTCGCCACACTGAACGCGGTTATGCTCCAGTATGCCCTGCCGGTCTTCGTCGATACCGATCCCGAGACGTTCGAGATCGATGCGCGAAAGATCGAGGCGGCGATTACCGATTCCACCGCACTGCTTCTGCCCGTCCACATCGGTGGCAATGCAGCCGACATGGATGCCGTCCTGGCCGTCGCCGGCAAACACAAGCTTCCCGTGGTGGAGGACGCGTGCCAAGCACATCTCGGCCAATGGCGCGGTCACAAGTTGGGCACCCTCGGTACCACCGGCTGCTTCAGCTTCCAGGCGAGCAAGAATCTCAACTCGGGCGAAGGAGGCGCCGTCATTACTGACGACGCCGAGCTGGCGGCCAAGTGTTACGCCTTCCACAATAACGGCCGTGCGCCGCAGGTCGCCAGTTACAATTTTACCTACCATACCGCGCGGTCGTCGAACCTGCGCATGACCGAGTTCCAGGGCAGTCTGCTGATGGCCCAAATGACTCGCGTCCGGCAACAGTCCAACACGCGCAAGGAAAACGGCGATTACCTCTCGACATTGCTCCGGGAGATTCCCGGCATTGCGCCGGCCAAAATGTACGACGGCTGCACGCACAACGCATATCACCTGTTCATGTTCCGCTACCATGCCGAGCCGTTCGCTGGTCTTTCGCGGGACAGGTTCCTGGCGGCCCTGCGGGCAGAGGGAATTCCGGCGTCGGGAGGTTATTCGCCTTTGAACAAGGCAGAGTTTCTCGCTGCCACCCTCAACAGCCGCAGTTACCGGAAGATCTACGGCGAGAAGACGATCGCCGAGTGGGCCGAGCGCAACCATTGCCCCGAAAACGACCGACTCTGCGAGGAGGCCGTCTGGTTTACCCAAAACATGCTGTTAGGTCCGCGGAGCGATATGGATCGGATTGCGAAAGCCATTCGCAAGATCCAGACCAATGCCGCGGCCTTGGCGCGGGCGTAGAAGCGTCCTGTTCCGTCCGCGATTCGTCGTCAGGCGAAGGGGCGGTGCAAGGGCGGTAGATGAACGAACATGTTCGTACACGACCGAACTCGAATCGTGTTCATCCTCGGGAGGAAGGGGGACAGTCCCCGTTTGCGCAAGATACCTTTGGGCCGTTTCGAGAAATGGGGACTGTTCCCCCTTTCCGTGGCCCCATCCAGAAGGAAGATCCGATGCATAGGCCGATGACAACTCGTCGCGAATTCTTGGCAACCGTCGGTGCTGTGGGCGCGGCGTCGATTCTCGCGGGACCCGGCGGATCGCAATCGAGCCACGCCGCCGAAGCATCAGAGAAGCTTGCGATTGACGGCGGGACTCCCGTGCGAAAGGAAGTGCTGGGATCGCATCCCTATGGACCACAGTTCTACGACGACGTCGAAAAACGCGAACTGCTGGAGGTTCTGGAGTCGCGGCAGCCGTTTCGGTGGTGGAATGACAAGTCCAAGGTCCTCCAATTCGAGAAGGCATACTCGCAGCACCTGGGCGTCAAGCACGCCCTCGGCGTAGCCTCCGGCACGACCGCTCTGTACACCGCCATGGCGGCTCTGCAGATCGGACCGGGCGACGAGGTCATCATTCCCGCCTGGACCTGGTACGCCGATTTCGACACGATCGTCCTGAGCGGCGCCCTGCCCGTGTTCGCCGAGATCGACGAGTCGCTGGCCATCGATCCCAACGACATCGAGCATCGCATCACGCCACGCACCAAGGCGATCGTGCCCAGCCACCTTCAAGGCGGCCTGGCCGACCTCGACCCGATCATGGAGATCGCCCGCAAGCACAAGCTCCGCGTGATGGAAGACCTCTCGCAGTGCGTCGGCGGACGCTATAAGGGAAAGTACCTCGGATCGATCGGCGACATCGCCATCAACAGCTTCCAACTCGGTAAAACGATCACCTCGGGTGAGGGCGGTGCCGTCCTCACCAACGACCCCGGCCTGTTCGAGCGAGCCATCCGCTTCCACGACGTGGGCTGTGTCCGCTCGCCTTACTCGGAGGAACTCCAGGGCACGCTTCGCCCGGCCTTTACCGGGTGCAACTTCCGCATGAACGAATTCACCGGAGCAGTCCTGAAGGGACAGGTCCAGAAGCTGGAAACCATCTGCTCGCGGCTTCGGGCCAATGCCAAGAAAGTTCGCGAGGGTATCGCCGACCTGCCGGGATTGAAGCTGCGCAAAACTCCGGACCAGGAAGGCGATCTGGGCGTGACGGTCTTTCTGGATCACGGCACCCGGCAGCGGCGCGACGCGTTCCTGCGTGCGTTGCGTGCCGAGGGTATCGCCGCCTCGGGGCCCGGTGGCTCGGTCATCCTGCCAGTCGACAAGCGGATTGAGGACAAGGTCACCGCTCATCCCGATTGGCCTTCGTTCAACACTCCGCAGGGCAAGGCAATCCGCTACGGAAGCGAATGCTGCCCGCGCACGATCGATATCATCGGCCGCTTCGGCGGCGTGATCATGGACCCCAATTTCTCCGAGCAAGACCTGAACGACATCGTCCGGGCAATCCGCAAAGTGTACACCGCCATGGGTAAAGCATAGTCCTTGTATCTGAAAGAAGAGGAGCAAGTCATGCGTGGATCGAAATCCATGTCGCGGCGCCAGTTCGTTGCTGGCGTTTCGAGCGTGGCGTTGGCGGGTGCAGTGAGCAGAGCTGCCGAGAAGTCCGGTGCCGAGAAAGGCCCTAAGCTGGCCATCGATGGCGGCGAGAAGGCCGTCAAGGTGAGACCATCTCCGGTGCCACGCTGGGGCGAAACGGAACGCAAACAACTTGAGGAGATGCTCCACCAGACGTCCCTTCTCTATTGGAAGGGCCCGCAGACAGAGCTGCTCCTGAAACGCTTCCGCGAGGTCTGCCCTCTCAAGTACGCGCACAATTGCTCCTCGGGCACGGCCGCGCTGCACATCGCCGTCGCGGCGGCCGGCATTGGGGTAGGCGATGAGGTCATCACCTCGCCCGTTACCGATCTCGGAACCGTTATCGGTGTGCTCTACCAGCAGGCCGTCCCCGTGTTTGCCGACCTCGGCCTGGGCACCCACAACCTGGACCCCGCCGATGTCGAGCGGCGGATCACGCCCAAGACCAAGGCGATCATCGCCGTCCATTTGACGGGAAATCCTTGTGACCTCAACGCGTTGAAGGCGATTGCCGACCGGCACAACCTGGTCCTGATCGAAGACTGTGCGCAGGCCTGGGGCGCCAAGTATCACGGCCAGCCGATTGGAACCATCGGCGACATTGCCTGCTTCTCGCTCCAGAATTCCAAACACATCACCTGCGGCGATGGCGGCGTGGTTGCGTCGAACGACGAGCGTTTCGGACCCCTGTTGCGCAAGTTCGGCGACAAGGGTGTCGACCGGGCACACTGGGCTGGGCACGAATTCTTCGCCACCAACTATCGCATGAGCGAGCCGCAAGCCGCCGTGGCAGCTGCCCAGATGGCCCGCGTGGAAGAGATCGTCGCCAAGCGGAACCACTTGGGCACCATCCTCACTGAGAAGATCGCCGATATTCCCGGCATCATTCCCCACGAGGTCCATCCGCAGGATCGGGCGTCGTACTGGTTCTACATGTTTCGGGTGAAGCCCGACGCGTTCAACGGTGGGCGTTCCAGGTTCGTCAGGGCGCTTCAGGCCGAAGGCGCCATGATCTCCGGGGGCTACATCAAGGTGCCGCTCTACGGGGAACCCGTGTTCCAGAGCCACGGTTTCTTCAACGGCCGCTGGCCGGTCAAGGAGATGGGCCTGACCGACATGGATTTCACGAAGCACAAATGTCCGAATGCCGAGTCGCTCCTGCTGGAGGGCATCCGTGTATATACCTACGAATACCTGACCGAGGAGTACATGCTTGGTGTAGCCGAGGCCATTCGCAAGGTGGCTCGTCACTGCGCAGTCTAGTTCCACTTGGGAGAAATCATAGCCATGGGAAATCATCTGACACGACGTGGATTCATCCAAGCCGCAGCAGCAGGTTCGGCCGCAATGGCTTGGCTCGGAACTGGGCGTACGCCGACGGTACTGGCCGCCAATGCCGACAAGCCCGCGATGCTCGGAGGCACGCCTGCGCATCCGGCCGGCTGGCCGAGATGGCCTCAGTGGAACGAGTCGTGGGAGCCAAAAATCGTCGACGTTTTGCGCAGCGGGCGTTGGTCGTGCTCGGGCGGTGGCGGAGAGGTGGCCGATTTCGAAGCGGCCTACGCCAAGTTGCTCGGCGCCAAGCGCTGCGTGGCGACTGCCAGCGGCACGACGGCGCTGATTACAGCTCTGCATGTCATGGGCGTGGATGCGGGCGACGAAGTGATCGTGTCCCCCTATACGTTCATCGCAACGTACAACGTCATCCTAATGCACAGGGCCTTGCCAGTATTCGCCGACACGGATCCGGCGACGCTGACCATGGATCCCGCTTCGATCGAGAGCCGTATCACAGATCGCACCCGCGCCATCGTGCCCGTGCACATCTTCGGCATGCCGTGCGATATGGACCCGATCCTGGCCGTCGGCAAGAAGCGTGATTTGGCGGTTGTCGAGGACTCCTGCCAGGCGTGGATGGCCCAGTACAAGGGCCGTAGCTGCGGGACGTTGGCCGATTTGGGCTGTTTCAGCTTCCAGAACTCCAAACATCTTCCCGCCGGCGAAGGTGGCGCTGTCACCGGCAACCGGGGCGAACTCTTGGATCGTTGCCAGGCGTACCACAATTGCGGTCGCGAGTTCGGGACCTTCAAGGGCGACGGCTGTTTCAGCCGCGGCACCAACTTCCGAATGACCCACTACCAGGCCGCAATGCTTGAGCAACAGATCGAGAAGCTCATCACCGATACGAAGCGCCGACAGGAGAACGCCGATTACTTGATCGCCGGCCTGAAGCAGATTCCCGGTATCCAGCCGGTGCGCTTGCCGGAGAATAGCCGCGCGGTCTGGCATATGTTCCCGTTCCGATACGACGCGGAGCAGTTCAACGGCCTGTCGCGCGACAAGTTCCTCAAGGCGCTGTCTGCCGAAGGTGTCTCTTGTTCGCGTGGTTACGATGAACAGTACTACGACGGCCTGTTGGACGAGGCGATCCAATCGCGCGGCTTCCAACGGCTGTTCCCTGCCGAACGTTTAAAGGCCTATCGCAACAGTTTCGCGGAACTCAAAGGCAATAGGCGTGTCTGTGAGACGACGGTTGCCCTGTACCAGACGATGCTGCTGGCGGACCGCAGCGACATGGACCGTATCCTCGAGGCCATCCGGAAGATCCAGAAACATAGTGCTGCGCTGGCGGGCTGATCGGCCAGCCGACCTTCGGCGGCAGAACGGACGCCGCGCAAACTTGCCTGGGCGTGAATGGTCCGCCGAGGTACTGTAGAAGAATCCGACCAGAAGAAGATCCGCAAGAGGAGATATTCATGTCACGTGACGCAAGAATCTCGCGGCGCCGCCTGCTGGGGCAAGCGTTGGGTGCCGCCGTGGCGGGAGTGGCCCTGCCGGGATGTCCCAGTCCTCAGCAGCAAGCCGCACCGAAACAGGCGGCGGCGAAAAAGTCGAAGCCAAGCCCGAACGAGCAGATCGGCGTGGGCATCATCGGGTGCGGTCGGCGCAATGGGCAACTTGCCATTGGAAAAGGTGGCCAGGGAGAACGGCCCGACTACGCCCGCATCGTCGCGGTGGCCGATTTCAACATAAGGCGGGCCGACGCCTGGGGCAAGCACTACCGCGTGCCGTCCTTCCAGGACTACCGCAAGCTGCTGGACCGCAAGGACGTCGACGTGGTCATCTACGCCACGCCCGAGCATTGGCACTACCTCCCCTGCATCCACGCCGCGCAGGCCGGCAAGGATATTTACGGCGAGCAACCCTTGAGCCACACGATCCGCGAAGGGCGGGTCATGGCCAATGCGGTTCGCAAGCACAAGCGGGTGTTCCAGACCGGCGAGCAGCAGCGATCGAATCCCAGAACTCGCAAGGCGGTGGAATTGATCCTCAACGGCCGCATCGGCAAGATCCAGTCGATCATCGGTTACAACTATCCCAGCCCGTACGAGTGCGATTTCCCGGCACAACCGATCCCCGAAGAGCTCGATTGGGACCGTTGGTGTGGACCGAACGAAGTGGTCCCCTACCACACAGAACTCTATCTCTCGCGCATCCCGTATGAGCCGGAACCCACCTTCCCGCCTCAGCCGGCGGAACAATACTCCATCGGGCCGGGGTGGATGTCGTTCCGGCCGTACTCGGGCGGCGAACTGGCCAACTGGGGCTGCCACGGACTGAGCATGGTCCAGTGGGCGCTCGGGATGGACAACAGTGGGCCGGTCGAAATCTGGGTGGATCCGGCTGAGAAACTTCCCACGGTGGTCTACGACACGCCGGAACTCCGCGACCGCGGCGACGCCGCTTGCAGCAAATCGATCATCAACTACAAGTACGCCAATGGCGTGGTGCTCACGCTCAGTTCGCTGAATCCCAGGCTGGGAGGCGGAGCGACCTTCATCGGCGACAAGGGGAAGATCACGATTATTCGCGGTGGGTACGAGTGCGATCCGGTAGGCCTCGACAAAGATCCGTTGCCGAAGGATGCCATCCGCGTGTACGAGAGCGACAACCACATGGGGAACTTCTTCGAGTGCGTTCGCTCGCGTAAGGACCCCATCATGAACATCGAGAACGGCCATCGCGTGGCGAGCCTGTGTCACTTGGGCAACATCGCCCGGTGGCTGGGACGCCGTCTGAAATGGGATCCCGAAAAGGAAGTCTTCCCCGGCGACGACGAAGCCAATCAGTACCTCGATTCGCCCAAGCGCCAAGGCTACGAGTTACCCAGCGAGGTCTAAGTACAAACGTAGAAGCGTAAGGTGGGACAAGGCGGCGCGCCGTCCCAGCGAAAGAGCCCTCAACAAAAGACAGGGTGGGCCGAGCATAGCGAGGCCCACCACTATGAAATCCACCAAGGAGCACACGCATGACATGGCGATCCCTAGTTGCGGCTGCGGTGGCCGCCTGCATAATCGGCCTGACCAACTGTCCGGCCGCTGAGGACAAGCCGGCGAGCCAACCGCCGGCCAAGGAGGCAGCCGCCCCGTCGGTTCAGTACTTCACCAAAGATGCTCCGGTAGGCGCTTCCCAGGCGGTGGTCGTCGAGAACGCGCCGCTGGTCTTCACACGGCAGCTCTTGCCGCTGGATCGCGACGGCAAGCTGGTCGGCGAGGGTTCGCTCGACAAGCAGATCGAACAGGCGCTCAACAACTTGGAAGCCGTCCTGAAGAACTCCGGATCGGGCTGGGACAAGCTGGTTCGGGTGAACGTCTATGCCATCGAGCCGCCCACCGTGGATCGCTTTCGCGAGTTGCTGAGCACACGGCTGGATCGTGCCCGCCGCCCCGTGATCACCTCGGTTCTGACGCCAATGCCGCACCGCAAGGCCCTGCTGGCGGTCGATGCGATCGCGGTTTCCGATGAGAAAGGCAAAGCCGTTGCCCTCAAGCGGTGCGAGGCCGTCGCCGGCGACAAGGGGCGTGCCGACGCGGCCGTGATGCCGCCGGGCGGTGTGGCGTATCTCTCCGGCCAGTCGGCCGAAGCCGGACTCACCGTGTCGGCGCTCGTGAAGTCGATGTCGGGTTTGGAGAAAACCCTCAAACAACTGAAGCTCTCTCTGCCGGAGATCGCACAACTGAAGGTTTTCCTGAGACCGGCGACCGCGGCCGACGACGTGCTCGCCGAGTTGAAGAAGCTGTTTCCGGATCAGATGATCCCACCCGTCGTTTTCGTCGAATGGATCGCTCCCGTGCCGATCGAAATCGAACTGATCGCCTACCTGCCGCCGACCGACAAGCCGGGCGAGAGCGTCACGTACTACAATCCGCCCGAGGTGCGACCTTCGCCGTTCTTCAGCCGCGTAGCCCTCGTCCGCAGCCCGAAGCAGATCTTCATTACCGGTCTGTATTCGCGCGAGCCGGGCCGCGCCGATGATCAGGCCCGCGATGTGTTCGCCCAGTTGCAGACCATCCTGGACCAGACCGGCAGCGACATGCTCCACTTGGCCAAGGCCTCGTACTACGCATCCCAGGACGATGCGGCCAGAGCGTTGGACCGTGTGCGTCTGCAGGTGTTCGATCAGGACCGTGCGCCGTCGGCGTCCAAGGTCCTCATCTATGGTGCGGGCAAGGTGGAACGCACGCTCACGATGGACATGATCGCCGTCGGCAGCAAGCCGTAATGTGCTCTGGCGAAGAAGGAGTGTTTTCCTCGGTCTTCCGGTTGCCTAGACACGTCAGCCGCCGGTCCGAGTTGCCGCGCTTCCCTTCGGAGGTGACTCGGCCTGGCGATGCCTGCGCGGCTCGCCGATCGAGCAGACCTCCGAGGGACGCTTGAAGGCCACCCGGAACGGTGCCGTCAACTGATCGCGCAGACGGAATCGCTGACCGGTAGCACGAAAGACCACCAGCGTCGAGTCGTCCTGATTGAGGTTCTCCGGATGCAGTGTACGGAGCGAACCGACGATCCGCGTTGCTAGTTCGGTGCCGTCGGAAAAGGTCGGGATTGCCGAGACCGATTCCAGCAAGCCCGCGGTCCCCAGCGGCGATCCGTCGGCGCGCCGTGCCTCGCTGAAGGCGTCGGTGTAGCACACGACTGTATCGCCGGGCTCCAGCCTGACCTTGCGCTGTTCGTAGTCGGTGTGCGGCAGCATCCCCAGCGGCAGGTCCGCCGGCTCGGCCCGCGGCGACCGCACCTCCGCCGCCAATCGCTCCAGATACTCCCATCGCCCAGTCGACGAGCGATAGACCAGCGGCGAGGGGTGACCGGCGTTGCACAGCAATAGCGACCTGGTCGGCGCAAAGAACGAAATCACCACGGAGCTGGCAAATATGCCGTTCGCGGCGCCGCCCTCGAATTCGTGGTTCATGTCGGCCACCAGGCGGCGGTGGTCGGCCACTTCGATGTACTTGCGCATCAAGTCGCGCAATTGCTCGGCAATGTGCGCTACCTCTTGGCCGTGGCCGCTCACGTCGGCCAGAAGAATGCGAGTTAGCCGGCCTGAAGCGCACGACGAAATATAGTACACATCGCCGCCGGCATCATCGTCTCCCAGCGGCTGACTGCTAACACACACGTCCAGTCCAGGAATCTGCACCTGCTTTTCCACACGCGCGTTCCCGCCCCATACCTCGAGGCATCGAATCCGTTCCGTCTGACGATTGGTCACCGGATTGGTAATATCCATATACTTCCCCTACTCATGGGCTGAAAGCACTCCGGCCACATGGCGTCGGAGGTGCGCAGGCCATTCTACGCGCTTCGCCCGCCCCGGGCCAAAGCTGGAAGAGCACTGGCGGCAGCAAGCAGGCTCAGGGAGCCAAGATAGGAGCAGAGCCCAGAGCTTGGTGGTCACATTCCGGGAGCAAGCGTCGTAGCAATCGAACAGGGCGATGGCTGCCTTCTCGTCCGCTTCGCCGTCATTGCCTCAGTAGGCCGAGTGCCGATCCTTCCGGCGCGCCAGTTCGCTGGCATAACGCCGTCCCAGGGTGTCGGCATGCTGCTTCGTCCAGTCGGTCAGCCGCGTCGCGCCGGCCGGCGGGGAATCGACGCAGAGAAGACCGGCCATCAGGCCTTCGATTTCCTCTCGCGTAATGAACACGTCGCCCACCATCCAGCCGATTGCACACCCGGCCCAATATCCGACCGACGGGGGCACGGAAACGATCGGTCGCCACACGCCGATCAAGCGGCCGATCGTCGCGACCAATTCCCGGTAGGTGAACGTCTCGGGCCCAATGGCGTCGACGATTGTGTTCTCGCGACTGGCACCATGCCTGATCGCCAGTTCGGCCAGATCGTCGACATAGATCGGCTGAAGCCTATATCGCCCGTCGCCAAATATTCCGAACACCGGCAGATGCCGAAGCGCCCACGCGATGTTGTTCACCAAAATGTCTTCACGGCCGAACAGCACGGTGGGTCTGAGAATGGCATACGACAGCCCAGATTGGCTCAGCGCCTGTTCGAGCTCGGCCTTGCCGCGGAAGTACTCCAGACGCGAAGCCTCGGAAGGATTGGTGATGCTCACATGCACGACCCGCCGAACGCCGGCCTTGCGTGCCGCCTCGAACAGCGCCAGTGTGTTCCGCACGGCGTCGGCATGGGTGAAGAGCCGATAGTTGAAGCGAACCCAATACGTGTTGTAAAGCACTTCCGTGCCATCGAGCGAGCGGGCAAGTTCGTCAGGCCGATCGAAGTTGAAGGGAAACGCTCGTATCTGGCCCGCTAAAGGGTTGGCCCGCTGAAGCGAATTGGTCAGCGTGACGACGCGGCAGCCCTTGGCCAGCAACCGCAGGGCGATGTATTTGCCTGAGTATCCGAAGGCTCCGGTGACAGCGTGCATGGATGGCTCAGGCATGTCCGGGCAACTCCACGATCCACGCTTGCGGCACGTGACGGGCGACCACTTCGCGTCCCAGGTTGTACCATACCCGGCATCGCTCGAGGATCACGCTGTCGGCCGTGGCGACGATTTGGTCGGCTTCTATCAGCAACCGGTCCGGGTTCGGTACCAACTCAACCTGCCAGGGCCAGCCGTTCGTTGCGGCCATCTCTTCGAGAATCGCCTTGAGGCGGCCGCTGTTCGACACGGGACGATCGAGGTACCATCGGCACTCTGCTAGATTGAGTGCGAGAAGCGTTTGCGCAATGCACTCCAATGCCGGCCGCGTTTCCGACACCTTCCGGTAGCTGCCGTGCATGCTGGCCATGTCGCGCAGCGTGCCATCGCGAGCCAGCAGAAGCACGCCGCCGCTGAGCGCGGCTTCTACGGTGGTCAACACATTGTATCCGTCCAGCCAGATCGGTCGTTCGGCAAGCGACCCGGCTTCGACGCGGCGGCAGGCGCGCTCATCGAGGTCCCCGTCGGAGCAAGCGCAACGAGCAACGGCCGTTCGCTGGCGCACTGTGAGATCATAGCGGTCGCCCACCAGTTTTAGCGAAGAGGCGCCGGCGTAGCCGCGGCTCAGAAGCCAACACAAATCGGCGGTTGCCGCCCGCAAACGAGGCAACGCGGCAGCCGAAAAGAACTCGGCGTCCTGGGGATGTGGCCCCCGGTGGGTCCTGCGGTCGGGCAAGCCTCACCTCTCGTACGTACCCATCAATTGCCCGCGGCCGACAATGTGGTCTTGCATGTCTTGCAGCAGGGCTGTCTTCGTTAGTCCGGGTTCGGCGACAAGCTTGACGTTCAGGGCGTAAAGGGTGAAGTAATAGTGGTGCACGGCGCCGGGCGGTGGCATGGGGCCGCGGTAGCCGATCGTCTGGCCGTCGGTCCAGGAGTTCTTGCCCTGCAGCGATCCCGGCGGACTCTTCAGCCGCGAGGTCTTGGGCACGCCCGTGGGGAGTTCCTTCGTATCGGCCGGGATCTTGTAGATCACCCAGTGAACCCACGGCTCGGCGGTGGGCGCGTCGGGGTCATCGCAAATCAGGGCCAGCTCTTTGGTGCCTTCCGGCACCTCCGACCAGGCGATCGGTGGCGACGCGTCTTGCCCTTGGCCGGTAAACTGTTTGGGGATTCGCTCCCCCTGAACAAACGCGGAACTTGTGACTTTGATCTCCATCGGCTTGTCTCCTTGTGCACGGACCTCTGGCCGATCCGTCGACGCACGAGAGTCGGCGGCAGGTGCGGCGTCGGTGCGTCGCGGTTCAGCGGATGGTTGGCAGGCAGTCGACCCGGCGACGGCAGCGGCCGCCATCGCCAACCCAAGTCGAACCAAGATGGCGGGACGGTTCATCGCTCGCTCCTTCATGTACTGTCGACGATGGAATCTTGTCCCATGCCGCGGCGATTGTCTATCCCTTCACTACCCCAATCGGGCGGAGCCGCGCCACTTTCTTGGCCAGCCCGGCGCGATGAACGACGTCGACGACGCGGCCGACATCTTTGTACGCCTCGGGCTGCTCTTCGGCGAGCCCTTTCCAGCTTCGGGCTCGGGCGATGATCCCTTTTTCGGCCAATTCGATGTCGATCCGGCGTCCCTTCGCTCGCTGGATGGCGGCCGTCCGGCTCAATACTCGGCCGGCGCCGTGGCAGGTCGTGCCGAACGTCTGCTCCATGCTCCCCGGCTGGCCCACTAGAACCCAACTCGCCCGCCCCATGTCGCCGGGAATGATCACCGGCTGGCCGATGGCCCGATAGTGGACGGGCACTTCGCGATGTCCGGCGGGAAATGCTCGGGTGGCCCCCTTGCGGTGCACGCAGACCGTTTTGGTCCGGCCGTCGATCGTATGCTGCTCCATCTTAGCGATGTTGTGCGCCACGTCGTAGACCAGGTTCATCTGAAGGCTTTCCCACGAGCGGCCGAACAGCTCGGCCACTGCCTCGCGGGCCTGCCACATGAGTAACTGCCGGTTCGCCCAAGCGTAGTTAGCCGCCGCGCGCATCGCTCCCAAGTATTGCTGCCCCTCGGGACTCTCGATCGGGGCGCAAGCCAGTTGCCGATCGGGCAGTTGGATTCCATACCGGGCCGGCACGTTACGAAGCATCCGCAGGGCGTCGTCGCACACCTGATAGCCCAGTCCCCGCGACCCTGAATGGATCATTACGCAGATGCCCTGGGGTTGAAGTCCCATGATGCGAGCAGCCTCGTCGTCGAGGATCTCCTCGACCACCTGAACCTCGAGAAAATGATTGCCCGACCCCAGCGTCCCGCACTGATCGGCACCGCGTGCCAGAGCGCGGGGACTGACCTCGTCGGGCTGGGCATCCTCCAGACATCCGCCGGCCTCGGTGTTCTCCAGATCGCCCTCGGTTGCCAGCCCTTGGGTGTGGAGAAATCGCGAGCCTTCGGCCAGAAGCCGCTGGAGTTGCTTTCCTCGGAATTCATAGGGTCCGCCGGTGCCTACGCCGGCAGGGATCTTGCGGTACAGGGCGTCTATCACTTGCTTCAATCGCGGCTGCACGTCGTCTGCCATCAGGTTCGTGCGCACCAAGCGCACACCGCAGTTGATGTCATAGCCGACGCCGCCAGGCGAAACGACGCCGCCCGCCGACGGATCGGTGGCACAAACGCCGCCAATACAGAATCCGTAGCCCCAATGGATGTCGGGCATCGCCAGGCTGGCGACCTGGATGCCCGGCAGGAAGGCCACGTTGGCCACCTGCTCGGGCGCCTGGTCGGCCCGAATCTGGTCGATCAGCCGATCGTCAGCAAAGATGCGTCCTTCGACCTTCATTCCCGATTTGTATTCGCGGGGAATTCGCCAGACGCACTTCTCCACGTGTTCCAGCGGTCCCCGGTAACCTTGCTTGCTCATAATCACCTCAAATATCGACGATCACCTCGGCCAGCCACTCGTCGCCGTGTTGCTGCACCTTCAATCCGTGATAGGTGATCGCCTTGACTTCCATATCGAGCTCGTGACGTTGGGGGTCGATAGACTCGCCGCGGACCGTGGCCTTCAATCCTTCCCGATCCACGTTCACGTCGAACTGGCCGAAGACCAAACGCTCGGTGTCGAACCGATACAACAGCTCGGCGAGCCAATCGAAAAGGAGGTCGTCGTGGCGCTTGCCGGCGATTTCCACCACGGTTTGCTCGACAAGCCGGATCGACTTCGGGTTCGCCACAATCAGCGAAAACAGGCCCCGACCCGCGTCGGCGAACAAGGCGTTGAGGTCGTCTGCCCGCACCCTCAATCCGACGTCGGCCGTGTGTTCGAAGATCTCGTACATGGCTGGCTGGTGCGACGGGCGGCTGCTAACTGGTAGCCGGCCGTCGGTTGCCACTCACTGGTTTTCGGATCCGATGCGAACGACTACACGACCGCGAATGCGACCCGCCAGGATCTCTTCGATCTGCGATGGCAGTTCATCCATTTCGATGATGTGCCCGATGGCCTGCAGGCAGTCCGGCTTCCACTCGCCGGCCAATTGCGCCCAGGTCTCGTGCCGTAACGGTAGCGGGCACAAGACCGTGTCGATCCCGGCGAGGGTGACGCCGCGGAGGATGAAGGGAAACACGCTGGTTTCCAACTGTCCGCCGCCGACCATCCCACAAGCGGCGATGCAACCGCCGCGCCGCGTGGAAGCAATGAGGGCCGCCAGCGTGCCCCCCCCAACAACATCCACCGCGCCAGCCCATCGCGCCGATCGCATGGGCCTATCGGCGCTACGATCGAGCACCTCTCGCCCGACGACCTCCGCCGCCCCAAGCTCGCGGAGGTAGTCGTGCGCCGATGCCTTGCCTGTGATGGCGACTGCGCGATAGCCCAACCTGGCCAACAGCGCCACCGCGATGCTTCCCACGCCGCCGCTGGCGCCCGTCACGGCCACCTCGCCGTCTTGCGGGCCCACATTGTGCGCCTGGAGCGTGTGGATCGCAAGACCCGCCGTGAGTCCGGCCGTTCCCAGGATCATGCTCTCCTGAAGTGACAGACCTTCCGGTAACGGCACGATCCACTCCATCGGCACACGGATGTACTCGGCAAATCCGCCCCAGCGATTGGTTCCCATTTGGAAGCCGGTCACCAGCACTGGGTCGCCTTCGACGAACTCGTAGACGCCGCTCTCGGCGACAATACCGGCTGCGTCAACACCGGGGATGTGCGGGAAGACCTTGTTCACGCCCGGATGTCCCTTCGCCGCCATGGCGTCCTTGTAGTTCAGCGACGAGTAGGCCACCCGAACGATCACCTCACCCTCGGGCAACTCCTTGCTGCGGCGTTCCGCGAGATGCGCATGCACCCGACCCTGCGCGTCCTTCTCAACCAGATAACACCGGAACGATTGCGGCACCATGGATGTGTCCTAGGCAGTAGGGAGTGAGCAGTGGATAGTGAATAGTGAGCAGTGGCAAGTCAGGGCATATAGCCATTTCGACGCAACGAATACCAACCCATCTCCTCCACCCAGTACGCACTGCCCACTATCCACTACTCACTCCCCTTCCCCATTTCAGCCATAAGCATCTGAATATCTTCCCAAACCTGACGTTTGGCCGCCGGGTTGCGGAGAACGTAGGCGGGATGGTAGGTGCACATGACCTTCGCCCCGCCATATTGGAAGAATCGTCCGCGAAGCCTGCCGATCGATTCGGCCGTGTCCAACAGATTCTGTGCGGCGACGGACCCCAGGCAGCAGATGAACTCCGGCTGGATGATTTCGAGTTGTCGGTCCAGGTACTCGCGGCAGTTGGCCGCCTCCAGGGGTAGCGGATTGCGATTCCCGGGCGGCCGGCAACGGAGGATGTTCAGAATGTAGACATCGCTGCGGCGGATCTGCATTCCCTTCTCGATGATGTCCGTCAGAAGCTTTCCCGCCCGGCCCACGAAAGGAATTCCCATGCGGTCTTCGTCGGCTCCCGGGGCTTCGCCCAAGAAAGCCAGCCGAGCCGAAGGGTTGCCGTCACCGAAGACGGTTTGGGTTCGCGCCTTGGCCAGTTCAGTGCAACGCGCGCATTTGGCGACGGTCCGCTGCACCTCGGCCAGGGCGGCTGCCCGCTCCTCCTGCTCGGCCGAACTGCGTTGCGTTGCGCGGCCTCCCTCGCCAGCCTGCGAGGGAGGGGGCTGGTGGTCGCCCAACAGCGACTTGGCGGACGACTTTGCCGCTGGTCGAACGGCCCCCTCCGTGCTGCTTTCCTTCACAGAGTCGGCCCTTTTCGGCGGTCGCTTCTTCACGTGGGTTACTCCCGCCCGCTGTAGGCTTTCCAGCCTGTCCACGGCCGCCCGAGAGGCCCGCTGACCGGTGGATGGCGTCTTCCGTGTCATCGCAGCTTCCTCATGAAGTCGTTGGGACGGTAGTAAGTATACCGATTTGATCGTGCTGCGGCAGTTTCCCCACCCATGGTCGTGGCACGAGCCTCGAATTATCATAGAAGGTTTAGCGAGTCGGCACGCGCCCCCTCCAAATATCGGGGGTGGTGGGGCTCCGCTTGGTCTCGTGAGTGAAGTCATGGGTGTACCGAGAATCGTCATCGTCGGCCGGCCAAACGTTGGCAAATCGAGCATTTTCAATTGGCTGGCAGGTCGCCGGTTGGCGATTGTCGATCCGACGGCAGGCGTCACCCGGGACCGCGTGACTCACCTGCTGCAGATTCATGACCGCTTCGTCGAGTTGGTCGACACGGGCGGGATGGGCGTCGAGGATGTCGACAATCTCACCGCCCATATCGAGGATCAGATCCAAGTGGCAATCGAGACGGCCGACGTGATCCTGTTCGTCGTCGATACGCGAAGCGGCATTGCCCCGTTGGACCAGGAGGTTTCCAAGCGGCTCCGTTACGTGAACGCGCCCGTCCTGTGCGTGGCGAACAAGACCGACACCAACGCGCTCATGCCCAATGCCGACGAGTTCTACCGCTTCGGCCGCAAGCTGATCGCCGTGAGCGCCGAGCAGAAACGCGGTCGCGAGGATCTGCTCGAGGCGATCTTCGAGCGCCTGCCGCCGCCTCCGAGCGAGGGCGAGGAAGAACCGCCGGCGGAGACGGCCATGAAGGTGGCGATCGTCGGCCGTCGCAACACGGGCAAGAGCACGTTTGTCAACACGCTGGCCCACGCCCATCGCATGATCGTCAGCGAAGTGCCCGGCACGACCCGCGACAGCGTCGACGTACGCTTCGACCTCGACGGCAAGGTCTTCTTGGCCATCGACACTCCCGGAATCCGCCGGCGACAGTCGATCCACACAAACGTCGACTTCTACGGCACACATCGGGCCGAACGAAGCATCCGCCGCGCCGACGTCGTGCTGCTGTTCTTCGACGCGTCGCAACGGATCAGCAAGGTCGACAAGCAGCTTGCCGACTACATCGCCCAGCAATACAAGCCGTGCCTCTTCGTCGTCAATAAGTGGGACCTCTTGGTCGACACGATGCCGACCGAGAAGTGGGTCACCTACCTCCGCGACAGCTTCGGTACCATGCGGCACGTGCCGATCGCCTTCATCACGGGTCAAAGCGGCAAGAACGTCAAGGCGCTACTCAACCACGCGCAGATGCTCTACAAACAGTCGCTCATGCGCGTGGGGACGGGGCGGCTGAACAAGATCATTCGAGCTGCCCTGGATCGCACTCCGCCGCCGCTGTACCAGAATCGCCGCCCGAAGATCTACTACGCTACCCAAGCCGCGGTGCAGCCGCCGACGATCGTGCTGTTCTGCAACGAGCCGAAGGCCCTTTCGCCGCCCTACCTCCGCTACCTGCTGGGGTTCCTGCGCGACGAGCTTCCCTACAGCGAGGTTCCCATCAAGCTGTACCTCCGCCGCCGCGAAAGCACCGACACGACCGATGAGATCGATGCGAAGCTGGCCGCCGACAGCTGAAAAAGCGGCAAGGTACCGCGGCTGGCAGATTGTTAATGGGTTTCCGGCGGAACGCTGCCGTACGACCACGGAGTCTTGTTCACCGGAAGCTCCGTAGGCATGGGAACCTTGCTGGGCTTCATCTGCCGGACTAACTCCAGCGAGGCGTCAAGCATCTTCCGACCGGCGGCCACTTCCAAGTGACTGTAGCTGGTCAGACGGGTTTCGTATCCTCCGCCACCCTCGCCGAGGGCCTTCTCGGTGGGCACGTAGCCGACGCAACCGTTGGCAAGCTCCACCGGAAACGTGAACGGGAACGGGCTCTTCGCCTTCAGGTCCAAGCCATACTCCACAAACATCTCGGCCGAGTTGGAAACGAAGACTGCCGGGCCAATCTGGATTGCCTGCACTTCCGGCTTCTCAAGCGTGCCGTGCTTCAGTAGGGCATCCAGCAGCACGATCTCCTTGGCGAACGTCCACTCCGTTGCGCCGACTGTTTGTGGGTCCTTCTTGACCAGTTCCCGACACTGCGACACTCGTTCGGGTGTCGGCACTCGCTGCCCAACGTCCAGCACACGAGCTTTCGCGTCCAACGGACCCATCGGGCCCCGGGCCATGGTCAGCAACACTTTCACGGCCTCCGCGCCCACGCGGCCGCCGACGATCGGGCCGTCGACGTTGGGATAGGCACTGAGGTTGTCGACCTGCGTGATATCGCCGCAGTCGCCTTGGAGGAAGACGACGACTGTGTCGGGGCCCATCACGCCGCGAATCGCCTGTTCCAGGTAGTAGATCCAATTGGCCGAGAACCCGCTGGCCGCGGTCGTCCCGTGACACGCATAGTTGACGATGCAACCGAGCAACTTGCCGTCCTTGCTCCACGCGCCGACCACTCCCACCTCGGGATCGATGGGGCCGGCCGGTTTGACAATGTCAGGGTTCCGTTTCCCGGGGTGCGTGAACGTCAGGCCATTCTTCATGTGGAAACGCCGGTTGAAGGCCACCTTGTCTTCATGACCGGAACCGACGCCGCAGAGCGCCTCGGCCCGCTTCCCGTCCGCATCGCAAACGGCCGCGGCGATCTGCTCGACGACGCGTTCGAGGTACTTGGCGTCGGAGCAGGACGACTTCTCATAGGCGAGTTGTTTCGCGAGATCGTCAGCCCCGTCGTACTCGCCCGGCAAAATCATGCCGGTAGGACCGGAGCTGTGGGAGTGCGAGGCACCGATCAGCACCGCTTCGGCAGGAATTCCGCAGCGCTGCTGGATCAACTGGCGGGCCTTGTCGGCGGTCTGGCGGCGAATGACCAGGGCGTCGATGCCCACCAAGGCGACCCGCTTCTTGCCGTCATCGAACACGGCCGCGCGCACCTTGCATGGGTCTTGGACCGTCCTGCAATAGGCTTTGCCGTAGCCGCCCGGCTTCTCCATGCCGAGTTCGGGCGTGATGTCGGTCTCGGCGAACCCGACCTTCAGCAGCGGCGGCGCATCGGCAGCTCGCAGGGAGCCGACCGAGAAAGTGAGCGCGACCCATGAGGCCGCGACCAGACAAGAGCGTCGCACGTGTGCGTTCATGACGGATCTCCTTGACTTATCTCAGAATCGGTCCGAGCCCACTTGAGACTGATTCTTGACTCCACGGACGGCCAAGTCAAGCGCGGCGCCCCGAGACCCTGCAAACCGAGTTCCCGTCGGATGGTCACGTGGGACGAGGCGGTCGCTCATCAACCGCACTCGACGCCGGAGCGATTCGCCATCGATGCCCCGCCCGTGGCGGTCCCGCGCGCAGGGCAGCTACCCCATCGCCGCGTGCGAGACGCGCTAATGCGATTCCAACGCCCTGGCCATATCCAGATCGGCCTCGGCCAGCGAATCCTCACCTTTCAGCTCGTATGCGCGAGCGCGATACGTGTAGCCCGTGAGGTTCTTGGGGTCGAACTGAATGCACTCCGTGTAGGCTTCGATGGCTTGGTCCAGGTCGCGAAAGGCCACCTCGCGTTGGCCGCGCCGCAAGGCCTCGGAGGCGCGGTGGTGGTGCCGCTGACCCCGTTGGATGGCTGCGACTGCCCGGCTGTGGTTCTCCACATGGGAAGTCTCTGATCCCGAAATACTCATGTTCCGTCTCCCCGAGAAGGCTTCAAGACAAGATGGCCGCGCCGACGGATCGTCGGTTCTCTCAGTCACAATGACAGATGCAGAATGCCGTCTTACTGACAGAACCTCGACTGTCGAAAGGAAGCAACGGGGAGTCTGGTGTATCCCTCCCAATGCTCGCCGAGCAGGGAATAACGCATGATGAGGCCGCGAACGTACTGATAATGAAGCCGCGATTGCGACGCGCCTTCAGTATGCAGTGGTTGGCCTTCTTCGGCAAGCCCGGCTTCGCATAAGGGCCGAATTGTCTCAACGCCCATGACCCGTACGGCACGGCCACGCAGAGGGGATTCTCCGCCTACGGAGTTTGGTTTAGACCTTGAAATTCACCACCAACGAAGTTCAGCGATCCGCCGTCCACCCCAGCGCGTTGCGGAGCAACCGGCGGACACTAGGGCGAGTGAGCCCAGCCGCATCACCCACCCACATGAAGAACATCCCTCCGGCCGCGAGTCTGACACTCCAGGCTACCGGTCCATGATCGCTCGCAAACAGAATCTGCGCGTCCTGGGGTGGTTCGGCAATCGGAGGCCCGTCCGAAACGGCAATGGATGTTGGCCCGCTCTGCACGACGGGATGGTGCTCCGCCCCAGGGACCACGCGCGCGACCACCCGTTGCGACGTGGCATCGCCCCGGATGGCGACCGCTACGATTCCTTGACCATGCTGGCAAGAGACCTCGACCGATTCTCGCCATCGGCCCTCGTCGGCATCGGCGCAGAGCAGAAGCACGCAGTCGGCATGCTGCCGATCCTCGGCAGGCAAGTCTGCCAGGCCGCAGAACGCGCGGTGGCACTCGCACGAGCCCTCTTGTTCGAGATGCTCCTTGAGCGTCCAGATCGCCTCCTCGAGCGGCTCGTCCAGCGGTGGTACGACAAAAAGCACTTGCAGTGCGGAATCGTTCGGACGGTTCGCCGGCCCGATTCCTTGTCCGCAACGCCAGCGGATCTCCGGAAACGCCGATATGCCGACCGACGGATGGGCGGTGTGAGCGAAATAGCGTCGACGAGCAGTCTCCATAACGTACCCGAACCGGTCGCGTAGGATCGTGGTGAGAAGACGACTCGGTCCAGTATCATCCACCGCCCAGCGGTTGTCCACGCGGCCGGGCAGCTTCTTGCCGTGCCAGGCCGAAAAACAGCGCCATCAAGGGCCAATCGTGGCGCCCGCGAAAACCTCGCCGGTTAGGCCAGTTGCTCCGTTTGCGAAGCCGCCTTCGTTTCTGCCTGCGAGGCGCATCACTTCGCCGGCGTACCGATCAGGTTATTCTCGATGAGCGATTGCCCGGCCCCGTCGACGGCGATAGGCGCTCGGGCCTCGCCGGCGCCGCGGTTGACGTCGGTAACGATGTTGCCCGTGATGTTGAGTCGCTGCGACTTCTTGTCGGCTGCGATGGCTGGCGTGTTCAGGCCGGAGAAGAGGTTGCCGCTGATCGTCACATCGGTAGCCCCCTCCAGAACCATTCCCGTGGTTCCCGCATGCTTTGGCCGCAGAATCCTGTCGCCGATAAAACTGTCGGAGAAGTTGTTTCCGGTCACGGTAATTCGTCCCGACTGCGGGCCGATGCGGAGCCCACCGTGTATGTTGATGGTGAACGTATTGGCCGACACGGCACAACCCCAGGCATCGCGCAGCTCCACGCCGCCGCCGGTGTTGTCGGCCAGCACATTGGCGCTGATCGTAATGCCGTAACAGTCTCGGTCGAGGATCACTCCAACGCCTTGGCACTCTTCAATCATGTTCCCTGACAGGACCGAGCCGTAGGTGTTCTCGATCACCACGCCGTTGCCCAGGTGGTCGTCGACGTTGTTGCCGTTCATGCAGAGATTGTAGCTGTCGATGCAGCGAACCGCGTCCTGGTTCTCTTCGAAGTGATTGGCGTTGACGACAATGTCGTGCCCTCCGACGATGTTCAAGCCCGCCTGGGCATTGTAAGTGATCAGCGAATCGGCGACCCGCGGATCTTCGATGCACCGAACCAGAGTGACTCCGTGACCACCGTTGTGATCGACCGTCATTCCTTCCAGGTAGATTTCGTCGATATTCTGGGCGAGCACTCCATCGCCGCTCTTGGGCTGGGTGCTCTTATCGTAGGGAGCGCCGGGATCGCCACTGACGCGAAAGTTGGCCAACTGGACGCGCCAAAGCCGTGACTTGGGATTCTTCTCGAAGTCGGGCGGCCGGATAATCAGCGCCGGCTTGCCCTGTGTATTGCCGTTGAGCACGTGCGTGGCGGTGCCCGAGCCTTCAACTCGCGTGTTGGCCTTCGTAAGAACCAACGGCTCGGTGATCTCGAAGTTCCCCGGCGGCAGTTTTACCAGCCCGCCAGAATCGGGCACAGCGTCGAAAGCAGCCTGGAGATTTGGGTACGCCGACGCGTCGATGACCGCCGCGGCCGGCTTGTCGGGCTTGGGCGGTGCGCCGTCGGATGCGGCTGAATCAAAGGCGAGGCAGCAGAACCCGACGAGGATCGGGACCAGTCGAGCAAAGGCGTTGGTGCGTCGCATGGGTGCTCCTTTCGATTTCCAGCCGGGGACTTCGTGTGTGGGAGATTTCCAGCCACTTGTACCACGAGAACCGGCCGGGAGCAAGTTTCTGACTGTTTCGGCTGCGAGCGACCTAGTTCGGGTCCAATCAGTCATTCAGCGCTGAGGAGCGGTCATGTCCTTGGTGACGTGCTCATGATTGTGCAGATGGGCCGAGCAATAGCACTGCGTGCCTTCGCACTTGGAGCAATAGCGGAAGTCTTCGTTCGGATGGCTCAGCTCGGTGATGCCGCATGTCCGGCAGCGATGGCGGGGTTGGTTCTTGGATTTGATCTGGCCGGCCTGATGGACCATTTTGCGCCGTCCGGCCTTCATGCGAAGCCAGATGTCCGGCCCGAAGAAGACGAGGAAATTGGCGATGGACGCCACTATGAGCACCTGCGTCAGCAGATTGCCGCGCAACAGAACGTAGCCGTAGTAAAGCCACGTCAGCAGCGCCAGCCACTTGATCTTTACCGGAAGGACGAAAAACAACGCCAGCTCGAAATCCGGATACAGCCAGGCGAATGCCAGGAAGACCGAGCCTTGGAGGAAGATGACGGAAGCCGGCTGCTCCGGCACGAGAAACGAGACGGCGACCGTCGCCACCCAGCCGATCAATAGAAAGCAGTTGTAGCGGAAGGTTCCCCAGGTATGTTCCAGTGCCGTGCCCATCAGGTAGAACAGGTACCAGAAGAAGAAGGCGAACAGCGGGTTCATCGGCGGTGGCGTGAACACGAACGAGAAGATCCGCCACACTTCACCTTGCAGCACGCGGTTGGGAATCATCGCCAGATCCAACCCGCGCTGCTGCGGCATCCACGCCAAGACATACACGAGAACTTGGCCCGCGATAAGGACCATCGTGATGTTGGGGATCGCCCAGCGGCCGAATTTGCGCTCTAACCGATCGAGAAGTTTCATCCAGCACCCTGATCTGTCACACGGATATTGTACCCGCGCGCAGCCGCTTTCGCAGGGGGTAGGCAGAATTGGGGGGCGTTGAGTGCCTGACGAAATGTCAGGCCAGTTGCTCGGCCGTGATCGCTACGATGACCATCTTGTGCTCATCGGCGAATCGGACCACTTCGGGTTGATCGACGAAGATGGTTGCATCGGCTTCGATGGCCAGCACGCGGCCGCCACTTTGACGCATGTTCTCAAGCGTTCCCAGGCCAACCGTCGGAACGTCGAATCGCATGTCCTGTTGCGGCTTGGCCACCTTGACGACGGTGAAATCGCCGGCGCGGCACAAAGTACCGGCGCGGCGAATGCACTCGTCGGTTCCTTCCACGGCTTCAACGGCCAGCACGACCTGGTTCTTGACCGCTACGCTCTGGCCGATGTCGAAACGGCCCATCTCTTTGGCCGCCTTCCAGCCGTAGCGGATATCGTTCCATTGCCACGGAGCCGGCCCGCGGCGGGTAAGCTGTCCCTGTTTCACGAGCAACTCCGGAGCGTAATCGGTTGCAGGACCGAAGCGGATCCCGTCCTCGGCAAATACTTCGACCACGCGAGTGAGCAGCGTATCGTCCTTGCAGTCGCAACGCCTGGTGAGGAAATGGGGCGCGAAGGCCCGAACGGTGCGCAGGTCGGGCACGTGCCGCAGCCAAATCCAAGGCTGAAAGAGCGATGCCTTGTAGATCTTGCCGGCCATGGTGGCCTCGATCACGCCGTATTGTTTGAAGTAGCGTATGGCCTGGCCGAGTTTCGCCAATCCACCCCACCGGAATCCACGGCAGATTTGGGCAAGTCGCGGATCAGCGTGACCCACGATTCCGAAACAATAGGTTTCGCAACCTTGGCGACTCAGGGCTTCCGCGACGATTACGGGAAATCGCCCCCATCCGGCCAACAAACCCACGCGATGCGGGCGATCGTGCCGCGCACTGTCGACGGCGGCAGTCGCTTCGGCTGATCCCACGCCTGCGGCCTCCTCTACCTCTTGGAATGGCGCCGCTCGGCGGGCATTTTCTCGTCCGATTCTTCTGGATCAAGCGCGGCCAACGCTTGCGTCAGATGTTCCACGCGCGCCTGCAAGTCCTTCAGATGCCGTCGCATTTCCGGAAGCTTGCTCAACGCCGCCTGCTTGATCATCTGTTCGCGTTCGGGCGTGGCGGGAATGCCGACCAGCCGCGAATCGTCGGGCACATCGTTGATCACCCCGGCCATGGCACCCAGTACGGCGCGGTGGCCGACGCGCACGTGATCGCGAACGCCGACTTGCCCGGCCATCACCACATAGTCGCCGCTGGTCGTGCTGCCGGCGATTCCCACCTGTCCACACAACAGGTTGTGCCGGCCGATGCGGCAGTTGTGGGCGATGACCACAAGGTTGTCGATCTTCGTGCCTTCGCCGATGATCGTGGATCCGTAGGTGCCCCGGTCGATCGTGGTCGCGGCGCCGACTTCCACATCGGGGCCGACCACCACATTGCCCAGTTGAGCCGCCAAGTGGTGGCTGCCTTCGACGAAGTGGTAGCCGAATCCGTACGCGCCCAGGACGGCGCCGGCGTGGATCAGGCATCGCGGCCCAACGATCGTGTCTTCGTAGAGGACGGCGTTGGGAAATATGGTCACATCTTCGGCGATCTTGGTGCCGGCCATGATGTGCACTCCGGCATGGATCGTCGAGCCGCGGCCGATCTCCACGTCGTCGCCGATCGTGCAGAAGGGACCGACGTCGACGTCGTCGCCCAGCTTGGCCGTGGGGCTGATTACCGCCTGAGGGCTGATGCCGCGGCGAGACGCATGGCGTACGGGCCGGAATCGGCCGACGATCGTGGTAAAGGCCTGATGCACGTCGTCGACCTGAATAGCCGGCAGCCCGTTGGGCGATACCGACCGCGGCATGACGACCGCCGACGCGCCGCTGCTTTCGAGGATCGCACTTCGCTCGGATCGATCGACGAGGGTGATGTCGCCCGGACCGGCATCGCTCAAGGGTGCCGCTCCGTGAATGAGGAGGCTGCCGTCGCCGACCACCTGACCATTGACCAGCGCCGCAAGTTCGGCGAGTGTGGCATGCATCAGTCGGAATCCTTTTCCAGAATGCTCCTCCGCATGGCCCCCTCTGTGGATGGCCGGATGCCAAGGCGCCGCATGCTACCTCATCACCTCGGAGCGGGCAAGATCAGTCGCGCCGAGCGCTAGTGACGCGATATCCATCCCACGTCCAAACCGATGACCCAGACCATCAATCCCAACAGCAGCAACAGCCCGAGGTAGGTGAGCGACAATTGGACCCGCTCGCTTGGGGGCCTTCCGGTGATGCCTTCGTAGGCGAGGAACACCATGTGCCCGCCGTCCAGCACCGGGATTGGCAGGAAATTGAGCACCGCCAAATTGGCGCTGAGGAAAGCCAGGAAAATCATCAGCCTGCCGCTCCCCTCCGCTGCCGAATAGTAGGCCATCTTGGCGATCCCGATTGGGCCACTCAAGGCTTTGGGCGAAACCTGGTTGTCCAGCAGCCGTTGCACCGTGCGGAAGCACACCGTCAGGGCCGCGAGCGTCTCGCGCGATCCCAGTCGCATGGCGTCGCCCAGCGACGTGGCACGCTGCTGAAATTCTTCATCGTTGAAGACGAATCCTCGCCCCGGGTTAAACCAGTGCTCGGCCCTCACCGGCTCTAAGATGACCGGTTGGCCCGAACTCAATGTCAGTTCGACTCGCGTGTCCGGCAATGCAACCTGTAGCCGGTTGATCAGGTACGGCCAAGTAAACTCACCAGACGCCAAGTCGATCGAGGGAGATTCCTCCGGGAGGTCTTTGGCGATTTCCTCCAGGCCGTTCTGGCGAAGCGATTCGTCGCTCGGGCGAAGAAACGCGGCCTGATCCACGACGTCGCCCACCTTGATCCCGGCCTTCGCCGCAGGCCCGTCGGGCGTCACGGCAGCGACCTTGTTGTCGACCTCGTAGGCGATCCCAATCGCTGGCAGCGAAACGAGCCCATCGGGAGGCACCAACGAATCGTACGGTTGCATGGGCCGCAGGGTGAGCTCAAACTCCACGGGCTCCGCCGCGTTTTTGCTCAGGACGGACATGCGAATGGTCGCCCGATCTTTCGCTTTGCTCGCGAGGCGATCCGGCAGAGTCATGGGGTCTCCAACCGGCTCGCCGTCGATTTGTTGCAGGATGTCGCCCGGCTTGAGCGGACTTGTTGCGGCCGGCGAATTGGCCTGAATGGCGGCGATCGGGCCCATCTGCATGACAAGGCCCAGCGTGCGCATAGGCGCCGGAGCGACCTGGATCGTCACCTGTTCGAGCTTGGAAGTGTCGGCCTGCGACCGATCTTGCTGCGGGGCCTCGCGCTCGACAGTAACGGCCAGGGTCTGGCCCGAATGAGCTGCCAGATTGCGGTAGATCTCGGCATAGCTGGAAACGGGCTTTTCGTCGATGGCCACGATTCGATCGCTCGATTGAAACGGCGGCTTGGCCTTGGCTGCCGGCGTGCCCGGAAGCACGGGAATCGGCGTTCGGAGAACCGTTGTCGACGGCGAGCCGATGCCCACAGTGGGAGCCAAGCCGGTTTTCTCCGCCTTTGCGACCAGTCGGAATGGCTCGTTCTCGCCGGGGCGCTGGATCAGGATGGAGACTCCGTCTTCGTTGTTGCCCAGCGACACGGCCGAACGAAGGTCCATGAACGTACGAACCGGGGTGTCACCGATCTGCAGGATTCGGTCGCCCACCTCGACTCCCGCTTGCCACGCCCCGGCGCCTGGCACGACCGCGCCGACCACGGGTGCAAGCTGCTCGACGCCGAACCCGTACGCCATGACGGCCGCCACGAAAGCGAAGATCACATTCATGACCACGCCGGCCGAGATGATCGCCATGCGTTTCGGGACGCTCTTGGCCAGATAACTCCGCGGATCGTACAGGGCCTGCTGAGCTTTCGCCAATTCCCGGTCGAGGGCTGCCTGGTTTTCCGAGTCCGCGTTGACGGTATCCTTCTCCGCCGCACTGCCCGAAGGTGGCGGATCGGCTTCGGCGGCCGCATGCGCCTTGGCGCGTTCGATTTCTTCTCGCAGCCGCGCGGGATTGTCCTCCTGGCCGAGCATCTTCACGTAGCCGCCCAGCGGGAGAATGCCGATTCCGTACTCGGTCTCTCCCCAGACGAACTTGGCCAGCTTCAAGCCGGCGATGTCGAAGCCAAGGTAGAACTTCTCGCATTTCACCCCGCACAGCTTGGCCACCACGAAGTGGCCGAGTTCGTGCACGAAGATCACCATCCCCAGGCCAATGGCCACTTTGAGGATGTTGATCGTCGGCGTGAGCAGGGACGAATCCATCGCAAGGATCAGCGACAAACCCAACGTATAACCTCCTGACGAGCCCAACGATCGAGCTCGAGCAATTGCTGCAGGGTAGGATTGGAATCGAGTGTATGAGCGTTCAAGACGCACCGGCAGGCGGGAACAATCTGATCGAACGAGATCTGGCCGGCCAGAAATGCGGCGACCGCTGCCTCGTTGGCTCCGTTGAGGACCGCTCCGGCGGTCCCGCCAGCTCGCGCCACCTCCAGGCCTAATTCCAGTGCCGGGAATCGTTCCAGATCTGGTGGTTCGAACTCGAGCCGATATGTCTGGGTCCAGTCGACCGTGCGAGCGATTCCCGGCTTGCGATCCGGCCACGTCAGCGCGTACTGAATGGGCAAACGCATGTCGGGTGGGCTGAGCTGCGCCACGACCGAGCCGTCTACATATTCTACCAGCGAATGGATCATCGATTGCGGATGAATGACCACACCGATCTGGTCGGGCTCAAGATCGAACAACCAACGGGCTTCGATGATCTCCAGGGCCTTGTTCATCAGCGTGGCCGAATCGACCGTAATCTTCGGTCCCATCTGCCACGTGGGGTGCGATAGCGCCTCTGCCGGGGTGACTTTCGCCAGCTGATCCCGGGAATAGGTGCGGAACGGGCCACCGCTGGCCGTGAGCACCACCCGTTTAACCTCTTTGGGTTGGCCCGCCTGCAAAGCCTGGAACACCGCACTGTGTTCGCTATCGACCGGCAGGATGGTCGCACCGCGTTGCTTGGCCAGCCGGAGAATCAACGGACCGCCAACGACCAGGCTCTCCTTGTTGGCCAGGGCGACGGTCTTGCCGGCTTCCACAGCAGCCCAGGTGCCCTCCAACCCAGCACTACCCACGATCGCCGAGAGCACAATATCGACTTCCGGGTGGGTGACAATCCGCTGGATCGCCTCATCGCCCACGAGCACCTCAGTTTGTGGGGTCAGTGCGGACCAATCGTGCTGGTTTGCGGCGGCTGCATCCGCAACAGCTATCCAGGGGGGGCGAAACGCGAGCGCTTGCTTTTCAAGAAGTCTCGTGTTCTTACACGCCGCCAGCGCCACGGCCGTGAGTGAACCGGCCGACGCTGCGATGACTTCCAAGGCGTTACGGCCGATGCTTCCGGTAGATCCTAAAACGGCGACGTTGGTCACGTGACTGGCCATGCGCTCCGTGGTGCGACAATCCTTTAGCTCATACTATAATAGGGCATAACCCCAGAAAGGATGAAGACATCTGATGGAAAACAAGCCGGATGACAAAGAGCGCAAGCCATCAGAGCGCAAGACCCCCACGATCGGAGGGGGAATGCTCTGGTATCTCCTGATCGCAGTGGTTGGCGCCCTGTTCCTGGCGGCATTCTTCAGCAACCATACCAGCACCGAGATCGGCTACCTGCAACTCAGACGGCTGATCGAGCAGGGGGCCCCGGCCAAGAATCCCGAGGCAAGCATCGAGATCACGGAGGGCTCTGAGGGCCATCGCGTGAAGGTCCGCTACTCCGATCTTGGCAATCTCCAGATCGGAGCCGACGAGATCACCGGCAAGGTAGACCGGCGCGTGCTCGATCCGCCGGCCGACCGCGGACCCGACAAGAGAGTGAGCTTTCGTACGGCTCGTCGCGGCATGGACGATCCCGGCCTGACACAGCTCCTGGAGGACAAAGGGTTCCACGACGCTCACGCGGAGGAAGCTCCCAGCGGCTGGGCCTATTACGGCACCATGCTGTTCTTTCCCATGTTGCTGCTAGTGATCTTCCTGATCATGATGCGCCGCTTAGGGGGCGCAGGATCGGCGATTGCCTTCGGCCGCAGCCGCGGCAAACTGATCGCTCAGGAAGATGTTGGCGTGACCTTCAACGACGTTGCCGGCATCGACGAGGCGGTTGAGGAATTGCGCGAGGTCGTCGAATTCCTTCGAACCCCCGAGAAGTTCCGCACGCTCGGCGGCCGCATTCCCAAGGGCGTACTTCTGGTGGGGCCTCCGGGCACAGGCAAGACGCTGCTGGCCAAGGCGATTGCCGGTGAGGCCGGCGTTCCCTTCTTCAGCCTGTCCGGGTCCGATTTCGTCGAGATGTTCGTCGGCGTCGGTGCGGCGCGCGTTCGCGACATGTTCCAGCAGGCTCAACTCCGTGCGCCCTGCATCGTCTTCATCGACGAGTTGGATGCCCTGGGCAAAACCCGCGGAACGAGCGTCGTCGGCGGCCACGACGAACGCGAGCAGACCCTCAACGCCTTGCTGGTCGAGATGGACGGGTTCAGCTCCAACAGCGGCGTGATCGTGATGGCGGCGAGCAACCGCCCCGAAACGCTCGATCCGGCCCTGTTGCGTCCCGGCCGTTTCGACCGGCACGTGCTGGTCGACCGCCCCGACATCCGCGGCCGCGAGGCGATCATGCGCGTGCACGTCAAGGACGTCAAGCTCGACGAATCGGTCGACCTGAAAGAAATCGCCGCCATGACCTCGGGCTTCGTGGGCGCCGACCTGGCCAACCTCGTCAACGAGGCGGCCCTGCTGGCGGCCCGCAAAAGCAAAAAATCGGTCACGCTTGAGGAATTCAACGAAGGGGTCGAACGGGTGACCGTCGGCTTGGAAAAACGCCAACGCATCATCAGTGAGGACGAGAAGCACCGGGTGGCCTGTCACGAAAGCGGCCATGCCTTGGTTGCCTACAGTCTGCCCAATACCGACCCGGTCCACAAAGTGTCAATCATCCCCCGCGGCTTGGCCGCACTCGGCTACACCCTGCATCGCCCCGAGGGCGACCGCTATCTGACCACGCAAAGCGAGCTGGAAAGTCGGATCCAAGTGGCCCTAGGCGGTACCATCGCGGAAGAAATGGTGTTCAACGACGTCTCCACCGGAGCGCACAGCGATCTGGAACGCGCCACGGAACTCGCCCGCAGCATGGTCATGGAATTCGGCATGAGCCGTCTGGGACGCGTGAACTACCGCGAGAGTTCGCGATCTGACTTTCTGTCGGGCGCCGAGGCCGTGCGTGAGCGGCATCACAGCGAGCAGACCGCGCGCGAAATCGACGAAGAGATCAAGCGGATCCTCGACGATGCGGTGGAGAAGACCCGCCACATTCTCGAAACGCGGTTCAAGGCCCTGGATGCCCTGTCGCAGGCTCTGCTGGAGAAGGAAGTTATCGACACCGACGAGCTGAAGCGGATCATCGAGGCCAATTCGCCCAGCCCCGTGATCGTGCCGGGCACGTCGAGCACGCCCAAGCGAGCGACAGCTGCGAAGCCGGACGTGCCCGAGGCCGATGCCCCGGCTGCCGAGAGTTGACCGCGGCTACCAGGCCAGCCGCCAGTTGTAGGCCTGGGCCAGCGCTTCATGGACGGCGCCGCTGATCTGGTTGCGGGTGACCGGCTTGGCCAGAATCGAGAAAGCTCTCGCCCGGCGAGCCTGCTCGACGAGCAGGTCGTCCAACCCGGCCGACAAGATGATGCACGGCATCATGGCCTTGATCCGCTTGACCAGCCGCAGGGTTTCCAGGCCGGTCAGCTTGGGCATGTGCATGTCCAATAGCACGACGTGCACCGTCTCGTGACGCACGATTCGCAGCGCTTCCTCCCCGTCGCCAGCCAGAAGCGTACGGAACCCTTGCGGCTGAAACACGCCCTCGAGCGTTTCTCGGAACGCCGAATCGTCGTCGGTGATGAGCAGGGACGGAGCCTTAGTCAACATGGTCTCAAACCTCACGTGCCAGTCATGACGACATACACGCAATTCGAGTGCCACAGGGACCTTGTGTTCGCCGGGCCGGACAATGCCGGTAGTAAGTGCCTTGCTATTCATATTTTACATGCTTGCCGTCGCCCGTGCGATATGAATCTGCGCCGGCTGGACCCAGTCGGCAACCGAGAATAGTGCCTGTCAAAACGGCAGAAATTCCTCGGACATGGCATCTCCGCGGCGCAACCGGCGGTGGCCCACCCGGCTCGATGCGTCGGCTGGCCGCTTCGTACTTGTCCGACGGGCAGGTGTATCTATACTTGATTAGACCATGGTCGTATGCCACTTTGGGTGTACGACGATGTGTCCTTTGTGGTGGTTCGGGCAGCCGGCCGCTCTGTGCGCTTCGGATTCGCCCTGGCTGCCGGAGCCGATCGCTTGGGGCCTGTCTCCGCCACGATGGCTGGGCGACACCTCCCGTCGGCGACGGTTGTCGGGTTTTGCGTTCAAGGTGGGCTCGCGCGTCAGGATTGGGGGGATGCTCCGACGCTTACCGGCCCGAGCGGTCAAGCCGTCTCGTGGGTCGGCGAGGTGGACCGAATCGCCCCTTCTTGACCGAAACTGTGGCGGGAGGAGACTTTCGAAGTGAGCATCTTAGGTCCCGAGTCGCCCATGGGGCGGTACGACTTTCTCTTGCGTCGGCTGCATTCTCTGACCGGATTGGTTCCGGTTGGTGCCTATATGGTGTTTCACCTGGCCACCAATGGCGCCATCATCGACGGTGTGGCCACTTACCAGCGCCGGGCCGATCAGATCCATCGACTCGGTCCGACCACGATCTTCGTCGTCGAGTGGTTGTTCATCTTCCTGCCGATTCTCTTCCACGGGTTCATCGGTTTACTGATCGTCGCCCGCGGAAAGCGGAATATCAGCAGCTATCCCTACGGCAGCAATATTCGCTACACGCTGCAGCGAACCACGGGCGTCATCGTGTTCGCTTTCATCCTCTGGCATGTCTTCCAGATGCACGGCTGGATTCCCGGCAGATGGTGGACGGAGCACGTGACCATTCCGTTTGGCGGACATCGTTTTGATCCCGAGCATGCCTACACGGCGGCCGAGGTGATTCAGTCGTCATGGATCATCATCGCACTGTACGCGATTGGAGTGACGTCGGCCGTGTACCATCTATCAAACGGAATCTGGACGGCGGGAATCACCTGGGGCGTGTGGACCGGTCCCGTTTCTCAACGCCGTGCCAAGGCGCCTTGTGTGGCGCTGGGGGTCGTGTTGGCCTTCCTGGGGCTCGGCGCGCTCTACGGGATGGTCGTGGCCAAACCGCCATCTTCAACATTATTGAAATCGGAAGTCGAAACTCGCAATGCGGCCGCAGTCCGTGGCTCGGTGACGGCGACTTCCGATGCACGAGTTCCGATCCTGGCGGCTCAGTCTGCCGATAGACAACACCAAGGGGGAGCGGATTGATGGCAGAGCAGAGAGTCGTCGTCATTGGAGGCGGCCTGGCCGGTTTGTCGATGACGATGAAGTTGGCCGAGTTGGGGCTCAGCGTCGACGTCGTCAGCGTCACGCCCGTCCGGCGGTCGCACAGCGTGTGCGCCCAAGGCGGCATCAACAGCGTCAACAATCTGACGCGGCAGCTCGGCGACGTCGAGTGGCAGCATTTCGACGATACGGTCTACGGCGGCGACTTTCTGGCCCATCAGCCGCCGGTGAAGGAAATGACCGAATGGGCGCCGCGGATCATCGACCTGATGGACCGTTTGGGCGTCACGTTCAATCGCACACCGGAAGGGTTCCGCGACCAGCGCCGATTCGGCGGCACGCTTTTTGCGCGCACGGCCTTCGCCGGGGCGACGACCGGGCAACAATTGCTCTACGCGCTGGACGAGCAGGTGCGCCGCTGGGAAGTGACCGGCCACGTGAGAAAGTTCGAATACTGGGACTACCTGGGCCCCGTGCTCGACGACAACGGCCACTGCCGGGGCTGCATCGCCCAGGACATGGTGACCATGGAGATTCGGGCCCTGCCGGCCGACGCCCTGGTCATCGCCTCCGGCGGCCTGGGCCTGGTGTTCGGCCGCTCGACGATGTCGATGGCCTGCAACGGCAGCGCCGCCAGTCGCACCTATCAGGCGGGCGTCTTCTACGCCAATGCCGAATTCATTCAGGTTCACCCCACGGCGATTCCCGGTGCCGACAAACTGCGCCTGATGAGCGAGAGCGCCCGCGGCGAAGGCGGCCGCGTTTGGGTTCCCCGCAAGCCGCAAGACCCTCGCTCACCTCAGGACATTCCGGAGGAGCAGCGCTACTACTTCCTCGAGGAACGATATCCCGAATACGGGAACCTCGTGCCGCGAGATATCGCCACGCGAGAGATCTTCGACGTTTGCATCAACGAGGGCCTCAGCGTCGAGAAGGAACGCATGTGCGTCTATCTCGACGTGAGTCACCTGCCCCGCCAGATGCTCGATGCCAAGCTGAGCGGCATCCTGGAAATCTACGAAAAATTCCAGGGTGTCGATCCGCGCGTTACGGCCATGAAGATCTTTCCTGCCGTCCATTACTCGATGGGCGGCCTGTGGTCCGACTACGAGCGAACGGCCGAGGGCGGACTCGATATCGGCTCGCCGCGGAACCATCAGACGAACATCCCGGGCATCTACGCCATCGGCGAGTGCGACTATCACTACCATGGAGCGAACCGGCTGGGCGCCAACTCGCTGGTCGCGTGCATTTTCGCCGGGTTGATCACGGCCCCCGGCGTGGCCACACGTCTGAAACATCTCGATGGGCATCCGGCGGCCGAGATGCCGGCATCGTTGTACGATCGATCCGTACAACAGCATCTGGGCCAATACAAGGCCCTCTTCACGCGGGACTCCGACGGTGAGAACCCCTATCTGCTCCACCAGGATCTCGGCGACACGATGACCCAAGCGGCCACGGTCGTGCGCCACAACGACCAGTTGGACCAGGCGTACCAGCACGTGTGCGAGTTGGCGGAGCGAGCGACCCGCTGCCGCCTCTCGGATACCGGAACCTGGACGAACCAGAATGTGATCTTCACGCGGGCCTTGTTGGACATGTTTCCCCTGGCCAAAACGCTTCTCAAGGGCGCCCGGCTTCGCGACGAGTGCCGCGGCGCCCACTACAAGCCGGAATTCACCCTGCCCGGTGTCGATGCCGAGGGCGCGGCGGAGCGTCGCCGCCAGGCGCAGCTCTGGTGCGAGCGATTCGACGAGAACAACCGAAAGTGGCTCAAATCGACGATTGCCTCCTGGTCGCCTGACGGCGAGCCTGCCATCAGTTACGAAGAGGTGGATACCTCCCTGATTCCCCCGCGCCCACGACTGTACGGTGTGGTTGGCGGAGATGTGATCGAGGAAGTATGGCGGCAACGAGGCGCCCAGCGGGAGGAGGTTTCCATCTAGTGTCCCAAAAGCCGACTTCATCGCCCGACTCTGTTTCTCCACGCGTTGCGGCGGCGCCCCCGCGCCAGTTCGAGGTGGTCGTTCTGCGGCAGGACGGCCCAGGCCAGCCCAGCTATTGGCAGCGGCACATGGTGCCGTACGAGCCGAACATGAACTGCATTAGCGTGTTGCAGAAGATTGCTGCCAACGGCCGGACCGCCGAAGGCCAGAGCGTGGCCCCGGTCGCCTGGGAGTGCAATTGCCTGGAAGAAGTCTGCGGCGCATGCACCATGCTGATCAACGGCCATGTGCGTCAGGCGTGCACGGCATTGGTCGACCAGCTTCTCGAGGACCAGCCGGAGCGCATTGAGCTGAGGCCCATGACGAAGTTTCCCGTAATTCGCGACTTGGTCGTCGATCGATCGCGCATATTCAACACGCTGAAGAGGATCAAGGCGTGGGTGCCCGTCGACAGCTATCTCGACATGGGGCCTGGCCCGCGACAGTCCCAGGACGATCAGCAGTTGGCCTACGTCCTCAGCAAGTGCATGTCGTGCGGCTGCTGCCTGGAGGCCTGTCCGCAGTACATCAAGATCGAGCTCACACGACGTGCAGGAGAAACGGAGGACGAATTCCGCGCTCGCGAGCGGGAAGCCCACGGGCATGGCTTCCTGGGCGCCGCCGGAATTGCTCAGGTCGATCTCTTCGACACCAATCCAATCGGCAAGATGAACGCCGCCGAGCGGTTGGAAGCATTGGTGGGCGAGGGGGGGATTCAAACCTGCGGCAACGCGCAAAACTGCGTGCGGGTCTGCCCGAAGTCCATCCCTCTGACCACTTCCATCGGTCGAGCCGGTCGGGCTGCAACCGTCTACACACTGAAGAAGTGGCTCGACCACTAACCCCCACTATAGAGGCTCCCGAACCTTGACATGAGTGTGGCAGGTAAGGGAGAATACTATCCTCGGAACTAAGCCGACGTAATTGTGGCAGTTCTCGCTTTCGCCACGGTGGGGGTTCGGCGCAACGTATCAGCGCTGAGGTTCGTGGTCTGGTTGCCCATCTGCCACAACAATGGTCCGCTTTTGTGCAAGCGGCTGATCTTATCCAGGTGGCGCTTCGTTTCACGACGGTCAGGAGACCATCTCATGCAGGCGGAAGTGGAGCAGATCAAGGACCAGGTGGCGGAAAAGAAAGACATGCTGCAGCGCCTCAAGGGCGAGATCGGCAAGGCCGTCATCGGGCAGGAAGAGATGATCTCTCGATTGCTCGTCGGGTTGCTGACCAACGGCCACATCCTCTTGGAAGGTGTGCCTGGGTTGGCCAAGACAACCGCCATCAAATCGCTGGCGCAGGCCCTTTCCACGCGTTTTCAAAGGATCCAGTTCACGCCCGATCTCCTGCCCGCGGACCTGATCGGCACGATGATCTACGTTCCCTCCGAGGCGAAGTTCGCCACGCGTAAAGGCCCGATCTTCTCGAACTTCATCCTGGCCGACGAGATCAACCGGGCGCCGTCCAAAGTGCAGTCGGCCCTGCTGGAGGCGATGCAGGAACGCCAGGTGACGATCGGCGACGAGACGCACGCTTTGAACGGACTGTTCCTCGTCATGGCGACGCAGAACCCGATCGAGCACGAGGGAACCTATCCGCTGCCCGAGGCGCAGGTCGATCGGTTCATGCTTAAAGTCAAAATCACCTATCCCGACGCCGACGAAGAGCTGCAGGTGCTCGACCATGCCTTGAATGGAGAAGGCGATCCCGTGCAGGCCGTCCTTCAACCAGACGACGTGTCGGCCATGCAGGACGTCGTTCGACGCATCTACATCGACGTTCGGGTGAAAGACTACATCGTCCAGATTGTCCGTGCTACGCGTTATCCGGAGCAGTTCCAGAGGTCGGACTTGGCGCCGCTGATCGAATATGGGGCATCGCCGCGAGCGTCCATCTATCTGGGCCTCGGATCGCGAGCCATCGCCTTTTTGGATGGGCGGGGATACGTCACCCCGCAAGATGTGAAAGACATTGCCTTCGAAGTGTTACGACATCGGATCATTCTCACCTACGAGGCCGAAGCCGAGCGGGCGACTCCCGAGGATGTAATCCGCGAGATCCTTGCGACGGTGCCGGTCCCCTAGCGGCCACCGCGGTCGCAGTCGGCGTATCGTCGGAACCTTTTCGTTGAATTACCGTGGCCGATCATGCCAGGACAAGGCGTCGCAGAAATCCTCAAGCGGGTTGAGCGGATTCAGATCGTGGCCGATCGCCGGGTGGACGACCTGCTGGCCGGTCAGTATCGCAGCGTGTTTCGCGGGCGCGGCATCGAGTTCGACGACGTCCGCGAGTATCAGCCCGGCGACGACATCCGCACGATCGACTGGAACGTGACAGCGCGGACCGGCATGCCCTTTATCAAGCGTTTCTGCGAGGAACGCGAGCTCACCGTTCAGTTCGTCGTCGACATCTCGGCTTCCGGGGCGTTTGGGTCGCAAGAGCGATCGAAGCTGGAGCTGGTTGTCGAAGTGGCCGCCGTGCTGATGTTCTCGGCGTTGAAGAATCACGACAAGATCGGCTTGCTGACGTTTTGCGACGATGTAGTCGAGTACTCCCCCCCGCACAAAGGCAAGACCAACGCCCTGCGATTGATCCGTGAACTCGTTGCGGTCGAGCCCGTTGCTCGGCCGACGAACGTGGCGGCAGCGCTGGACTTTTTGAACCGAGTGCAGAGACGGCACGCTGTCGTCTTCCTGATGAGCGATTTCCTGGCTCCCGATGCGCACCGATGCTTGGCGGTGACCAGCCGGCGATACGACGTGGTGGCCGTCACAGTTGCCGACCCGCGCGAGTGCGAATTGCCCGACGTGGGGTTGATTCGTCTGCGCGATGCCGAGACGGGGCGTGTCGTCGAAGTCGACACGCACAGCCAGCGGGTGCGCGACGCGTACCGGACCGCCACGGCCCAGCGGCGACGGCGCCTTAGTGAAGAACTGAAGAAGATCGGCATCGATCAGTGGACCGTTCGCACAGATCAGGATTACGTAACCAGTCTGCGACGCTTCTTCCACATGCGAGAGCGACGGTTTCGTTGACGATGTGCCAACGCAGCGTCTTTACAATAGACCGATGAGCGTGTTACCTGCACCCAACCCGACAAGATCGAATCGCCTGGCGGCTGCCGGTTGCTGGCTCGGTTCGCTCTGCTTGCTCGTTGCAGTCGGTTGCAGCCGGGTGCCGGGCGGAGTGGTTGCGCCTTCGCCGCCGCTTTCGTCGTACGTGCGGTCCGAGGTCGTTAAGGGACCCATGCGCGTGAAGCTTAGTCTCGCACCGCGCGAATCGAATTTGTCGGATAAACTGTGGCTGACGCTCCGCATCGAGTTTCCGGAGGGAGTGAGCGTCGGCAAACCGTCGCTCGACGCCGTGCTGGACGAATTTGCCATTCGCGACGTCGATCAGGCGCTCCCCCGGTGGGAGAACGGCCGGCGAGTCCTTCAGCAAGTGTACGTCTTGGAGCCGACGCACCTGGGAAAGCGGACCTTGGGGCCCCTTCGCATCGCGTTTCGCGATTCGCGCCGCCACGACGATCGCGATCAGTTCATCGAGACGAAGCCTCTGGAGTTCGAGATCGGCACCGATGTCGATACGAACCGGTTGTCCCTGGCCGAACTGCGCCCTTTGGTCAGTGGCGTCGAATCGGCGCGCAAGCGAGAGTCGGCGGCCGGATGGCTTTGGGGTGGTATGGCCATCGCGATGGGCGTCGCGGTCCTATACTGGCGCCGCCGCGTCGCGGCCGGCAGGGCAACCGACGCGGTCCCCACACCCCAGGAACTGGCTCAGCATGAGCTGAGCGACATCTTCCGGGAAGATCTGGCCGAACAAGACATTGACCTGTTCTATGTGGAATTGACGGGCGTGATTCGGCGCTATCTGGAGCGCGTGCTTCAGGTTTGCGTCCAGGAGCATACCACCGAGGAACTGCTGCAACTCGTCGCCGCACGAGGAATGCTGGCTCCCGAGCAGCTACACCGATTACGGATCTTTTTCGAGTCGGCCGATCGCGTCAAGTTCGCCGCATACCGCCCGTCGTTCGAGGAGATCGAGGAAAGCATGAAGTGGGCCCGGCGTTTCGTCGGGTTCGACGATGCGGAGGTGGCCGCATGAGTGGTTTCCGGTTCCAGGACCCACTTTGGCTTCTGCTGCTGGCGCCCTTGCTGGTGTATGGGTTCCTTACGCTCCGGCACCGCCGTGCCAGCGTGCTCTTCTCCGATGTCAACGTCTTAGCTGGCATTCCCCAGACGCTCGCGGGCCGCGCGCGGCAGATGCTCCCCGGGCTTCGGGTGCTGGGAATGGCACTGCTAATCATCGCCTTGGCCCGCCCCGAGCGCGGACAGGAGGAGTTCCGCGTTCAGACCGAAGGCATTGCCATCGAAATGTGCCTCGATCGATCGGGTTCCATGCAGGCGATGGATTTCCGTGTGAATGGCAAACCGGTCAATCGTCTCACGGCCGTGAAGAACGTCTTTCGCGATTTCGTTATTGGCAACGGCCCGCTGCACGGCCGCCCCGACGATCTTATCGGGCTCATCGATTTCGGCGGAGTCGCCGACTGCAAGTGTCCGCTCACCTTCGATCACGACGCGCTGATGGAAACGCTGAACGCGGTGCAAATTCCAGAGCCGATTTTCGACCTGTCGGGTGACATGATCAATCAGGCGGTTCTCACCGAAGACATCGCCACGGCGATCGGCGACGCCGTGATCCTGGCCATCGATCGCCTGAAGGATGCGCCAGTCAGAAGTAAGGTCATCGTGTTGCTTTCCGACGGCAAGCAGACTGCCGGGGTCGTCAAGCCAGCGGAAGCAGCCGAAGTGGCGCGCTTGTATGGAATCCGAATCCACACGATCGGCGTTGGCTCGAAGGGGGTCGCCCAGGTCCCAGAGACCGATGCCTCGGGGCGAACCGTCATTCGCGAGCAACCGGTCGACCTCGATGAAGACACGCTGAAGATGCTCGCACAGGCCACGGGCGGGCGCTACTTCCACGTTCCGAACACCGACATGCTCAAGACCGTGTACGGCGAGATCGACCAACTGGAAAAGACGCCCACCATGGGTAGAAGATACACGAGATACCGGGAACTGTATCAGTACGCGATGTTGCCAGGCATAGGATTGATCTTGTTGGAGATCCTACTGGTTTGCACGCGACTGCGTTCGTTGCCTTAAGGGAAATGCCGTGCACTGGGACTACCCGACAGTCCTGTTGGCGCTTGCGATTCTGCCGCTGGTAGGAGCGCTCCTGCTCTCGGCACACCGCCATCAGCGGCAGGCCGCCGCGCGTTTCGCGCTGCCGGCGATGCGTTGCCGCCTGTTGGCACCCCGGTCCAGGATGCGCGGAGCCGTCAAAGGGGTCGTCCTGTTGGCTGGATTGGCGCTGCTGATCGTGGCCGCAGCCCGCCCGCGCTTCGGCTTGTACGTCGAGCATGTGTCGCAGCGCGGCACCGATCTGTTGGTGCTCCTGGACGTGTCGCGATCCATGCTGGCCGACGATGTTGCGCCAAATCGCCTGGAACGAGCCAAGTCCGACATACGCGACCTGCTGCCGCGCCTGAGCGGAGATCGAATCGGGCTGATCGCCTTCGCAGGCAAACCCGTGTTGAAGGTCCCGCTGACGACCGACCACGATGTCTTCCGTATGGTTCTCGACGAACTCGACACGCTTAGCGCTCCGCGCGGAGGGACCGCAATCGGCGACGCTATTCGCAAGGCTGTGGAGGTCCTGCCCAAGCTTTCCAATCGCGATAAGGCCTTGATCCTGATTACCGACGGCGAAGATCAAGGCTCACATCCGGAAGACGCGGCCCGCGAGGCGGCCCGCTTCGGCGTCAAGATCTTCACGATCGGCCTGGGCGACTCCCAGGAAGGGTCGCGCATTCCGGTTTGTTCCGACGACGGCCCGGCACACTACGTCGAGGACGCCGGTCACGAGCATTGGTCGCGGCTCAACGGCCAACTCCTCAAAGACATCGCCTTGCACACGAAAGGCGCCTACATCCCCGCCGGAACGCGAGTCTATGATCTGGGTCAGATCTACGAAGAGCATCTGGCTTCGCTCTCTCGAGGTGAGATCGCCAGCCAGCAGCGCGAAGAATACCGGGAGCGCTATCAGTGGTTCCTGGCGATCGGTCTGCTGCTCGTAGGACTTGAAATGGGAATCTCCAGTTACCCACGCCGCCACACCACGCTCCACGAGGCGATGCCGTGAGAAACGCACTCTTGGTTGCCGTGGTGCTCGTTACTGCCGTTGTGGCCGTTGCCGTGGCGGTAACTGCCGGCGATTGCGACAGCCAAACGGCCGGTACCGCGCCGTCAAGTAAACCAGAGGCCGGCGCGGCGTCGGCCCAAACGGCGGTCGCTTCGTCGAACGATTCTCGCAGCATTTTCAATCGCGCGTGCGCCTCTGCGGCCGCCGGAGAGCGGGACAGGGCAGTGGCTCTGTTTTCGCAAGCGGCCATGGGCGAGGACGAACTCGTGGCCGCTCGATCATGCTACAATCTCGGCACGCTCGACGCCCAGCAAGCTCGCGACCTGTTCGGAAATGAGCCGGCTGCGGCGTCGCCGCAAACGCGCGAGGAGGGGCTGTCACTCCTTCTTCAAGCACTGGGCCATTATCGCGATTCGCTCGACCTCGATCCACAGCAGACCGATGTTCGGATCAACGTTGAATTGATCCGGCTGTGGATTCAACGTATGAAGGAGATCTGGACACAACGCGATCGTCGCGATCAGCGGCGGCATCTGGACGCAACGGCGATGATCGAACAAATCGAGGCGGATCAGCGCGAACTGCGCAGCCGAAGCCGCGCCCTGCTCGACCAGCCCGATTCAGCCGCGCGCCGCGAGACCGTCTGCGAGCTAGGAGCGTGGCAGCAGTTGCTTGCCGAGGAGATGGGCACTCTGGAAAGGACGCTTCTCGCTGAGCCGAGTGTTTCCGAGGCCTCGTTGACGGATGGTCCTGGCGATACTTCACGGCCGCCGGGCGATGAGGAAGCAACCGACGACGCGATGATCGATCTCGTGGACGACGCGCAGGAGACGATGTTCGAGGCTGCCGACGATCTGCAGCAAGGACCGCTCGAAGAAGCGGTTGCTGACCAGAGTTCCGCCGTCGAGTTGCTCGACGAGATCCGTCTGTCGCTGGTGCCGTTCTATCGGGTTGTCAACGATGCTCTCCGAATGCAGCGCGACTTGATCGATGCCGTAACGCCCATGGCTCAACAAGCAACCGCTCCACCACCGCGCGAAGTTCAGGATGTGGCGTGGAATCAGCAGTTCGTGGTCCGTTGGTGCCAGTGGCTGCCAACCCAGGCCCAACAATGGCTGCACGAGTTCCAGGCGATGAGCGAAGGCGAACAGGAGGGCGAATCGCCGCCGCCCGCTCCCTCCGAGGGCGAATCGTTACTGGGAGGCCTCACTCGCTGCGTGAAGGTGGTGTGCCGAACTGCGCCGAAGGTGCACGATCTTGCGAGCCAGGCGGCTGCGGATTTGAACTCCGGAAAGCCTGCCCTTGCTCTGCCCAAACAGCGCGAAGCACTGGCCCTCCTCGAACAGATCCTAGCTTCATTTCCGCAAGGAATAGCCCAGGCTGGTCGGCAGCCGCATGCGCAGACGGATCAGGACGAGAGCGCGCACGTTGAGCCCGGGCGGTTGCCGAGTTCTGCGGCCATCGGGTCAGTGCCCGGTGCGCAGACTCAGGCGGGTTGGGCGGCACTGCCAACGGCGGACACCACGAAGCGGCTGGAGGCGCAAAGCCAGGGAGCCCTCTCGGCCCAGCAGGCGGAAGCCCTCATGCGCCAGGTTCGTGAGCGACAGCGACAGCGGCGAGTTCTGGAACGACAGTTCCGGGCCGCTCAGGAACAGACCACGACCGTCGAGAAGGACTGGTAGCATGCGCCGCGCGACGCCATTGACTTGCCTGTTCTTCTTCCTCCTGGCCGTCCAGGTCGGCTTTGGCGAAGAACCTGAAATTCGCGTGGAGATTGGCGCCGACCGCGCGTATGTGGGTCGCCCTTTGAGCTATCGGGTGATCGTCCGGCAGCTCGAAACAACTTCGGCGCCCAAGTTTGAACCCTCTTCCGACTTCGAGCTTCGGTTGCTGAACGATGTGGCAAACGCGCCGGATTTCCCCACCACACAGAATGAGCCGCGGGAGAGCGCCGAGCGAGTCTATCGCTACCGGCTGGTCCCGCGCAAGGCAGGGCGAATAACGATTCCCGCTCCAAGAGTGTCATACCACGGCACGGTGCTACTGGGTTCTGAGAAAGTCATCGAAGTTCAGCCGATGGACCCCCAGGGGATCGCCTTTCTCAAGATCAGTACGGATCGTGCGGTCGTCTATCCCATGCAGCAGTTCACCGTGACGCTGACCGTCATGGTCCAGGAGTTGCCGGGAATCTATGCGGATCGTGATCCGATGGACATACTCGCCGATATGAAGCTGCCACCGCCGCGACTCCGTGTCCCGTGGATCGCGGATGCACAGATCCCGGAAGGTCTGTCTCCCTGCATTCCGTGGGAAGATTGGCTGGAACCTCTTCGCAATAGGCAGGAATCCGGGTTCCGTATCAACAACGTCGGTGAACGATCGGTACAAACACTCTTCGGCAAGAGAGTTGTCACTTTCCGCCCGGAGCCGCACAAGGTCGTTCGCCCCGACAAGAACGGTATCGAGCGGCGCTACTGGCAGTTTGATTTCTCTCGACAGTTCCTGGCCGAGAAGGTTGGTACCTACGAGTTCGGGCCAGTCACTCTGGACGGAGAACTTGCCAGTTCGCTCGACGATCAGAAGCAGCTCGTGACCGAAGAGATCTACGGCAATGCCCAACCCGTTCGGGTGACCGTTCGGCCCATCCCCGAAGAAGGAAGGCCCGACGCGTACGTCGGCGCCATCGGCCAGTTTCAAGTGGATGGACAGTTGACGCCATTGCATGCCAAGGTGGGCGATCCTATGACCTTGCAGATTCGCCTGCACGGATCGGGAAGACTGGCGGGGGCGAGGCCTCCAAGCCTGAATGCCATTCCAGCGATCGCTCGGCAATTCCGCGTCTACGAGGCAACACGGAAGAGCAGTCCCGGCGAGGTGCAATTCACATATCGGCTGCGACCCTTGCAGTCGGGAACGGACGTGTTCCCATCAGTGCCGGTCGCCTACTTCGATATCGCCAAAGAGCAGTACGTCGTTCTGCGTACAGAGCCGATCAGGATCCGCGTTCTTCCAGCCACGCGGCTCTCGAGCGATCAAATTGTCGTTTCGCCCAGCGGTCGGAAGCAGGACGCCGAACAATCGATCGCTCAACGAGCAGGAGTCTACGGCAACGTGACCGACCCGTCGGCCGTGGGCGACGAAACGGTGAACCCTGCTTCCTGGATCTTCACCATGGCCGCGTTCGGAGCCCTGTACGTGGCGGCGATTGCCATCGTGTTTCGAATGCGCCGTCGGGCCGTCGCCGCAGTGCCTTTGCGTCGCCGTGCCGCGTTCGGACGCGCAAGGCGCGGGCTGCGTCAGGCACAGAACGCGTTGTCCGAAGGCCACAACTCCGACGCCGCGGAATTGGCCGAGACATCTGTCGTGGGACTCGTGGCCGATGCGCTGGGCCTTCCCCAGACCGCCTTGACCCGCGGCGATATTCGCGATCGACTGCTCGAACATGGGATTGAAGGAGATCTTGTGGACGACACAGTACAGATGCTCGAAGCCTGCGACATGGCGAGATTTGGCGGTTCTGAGGAGAGGTTTGCGGAATTGGCCGGCACGTGGGATGATACGATAACGAGGCTGATCCGATCATTGAAGAAGGAAGGCTGATTTCGCCGATGCGCTCGACTCTGGCAATCCCGATGTTTGCTCTGGCGGCAGCCTTGCTTGCGCCGCTAAGTGGTTGCAGTCGCAGTGCAGACCCCGAGACTCTCCTCTTGTTCTCGGTGGCGCAGCGGACCGTCGACAATGCCAAGTCTCAGGACGACTATCTGATCGCCGCCGGAATCTACCAGCAGATTCTCGACCGCGGCGACGTTTCCGGTGCCGTGCTTTACAATCAGGGCAACGCTTTCCTACACGCAGGCAAACGAGGTCAGGCAATCGCCGCCTATCGCCAGGCGAAGCGCTATTGGCCGCGCAGTTCGTTTCTCGACGCCAACCTTGCCGCCGCATTGGGGGCCGAATCGCGTGAACGGTTTCGTCCTTCGTGCGTGGGGCGGATGTTTTCGTGGCAGGGCTGGCTGAGCGATATGGAGCTGTTCCGCATCGCGACCGGGGCCGGTGTCGTGACGTTGGCCCTCGGTCTGATGCGACTTCGGCTGCGATCGCGGGCAATCGGCTGGCTGGCCCTCACCGGTCTGGCTGTCGTCGTACTCTGTTCTCTGTCGGCCGGATATCGATGGTATTGTTGCAAGCATCCGGCGTGCGGCGTTGTGATCAGTCCGGAAGCCGTGGTGCGGCAGGGAGCGGCCGAGAGTTGCGCGCCGGTGCTGGCCAAGCCGATCCACGACGGCACCGAGTTCTGGTTCCTCAAGCGTCGCGGCGACTGGCTGCGAATTCGTTTGTGGCAGGGTCAGGAAGGATGGGTCAAGCAGGACAGCATTCGGTTGTACTGAGGAGAGACGTTCCATGACGGTTACCCAAGCGACGCTCGATTTGTTGGCCCGCTACGATACGCCGACCATCTGCAATGTGATCGAGCTGTTCGAAGTGCGCCCCCGGCATGTCGGTTTCATGGACCACCGTATTCGGGCCGATTTTGCAGAAATGCCGCCCATGGTCGGCTTCGCCAGCACGGCGGCGTTCCGAAGCAGCGCCCCGCCGGCCGCTGGCGATGCCTACGGAACGATCGAGGCGCAGGTCGAGCGTCTCGCCGGTCTGCCCGGCCCTGCCGTGATGGTGTTTCAAGACCTCGACGATCCGCCCGTCGGCGCCACCTTCGGCGAGCTCATGTGCTCGACCTACAAGGCTTTTGGGTCGGTGGGCCTGATCACATCGGGCGGTGGGCGCGATCTGCCGCAGGTGCGAGCCTTGGGATACCCGGTCTTCACTGGAGCGACCCTCTGCGCGCACGGCTGGTGTCACTTGCTCCACCTGGGACTCCCCGTTCGCGTCGGCGGACTGGTTGTCTGCGAGGGCGACCTGTTGCACGGCGATGCCAATGGGGTTACCAACATACCGCTGGAGATCGCCACGGAAGTAGCCGAGATCGCCGAGCCGTTTGTAGCGGCTGAGCGCATACTTCTCGATTACGTGCTTCCGGACGGACCCAAGACGCTGGAAGGACTGAGTGAGGCACGCCAAGCGGCCTCGGCGGCGATTGAGGAACTTCGCCGCCGAGTAAGCCGCCACTGCCCTAAATGAGCCAACGGATCGGCGCGCCGGCGTTCGCTTTCCGATTAGGTCTCTTTCTTCTCCGCCGGCTTCTTCTGTTCCTTCCCCTGTTCCTTCCCCGACTGTTGCTGCGTCACACGGTCGGCCATGAGTCGCTTGAGGTGCGGCTGGATGATGTCGTCAAGCGGGAAGTCCTTCGGGAGCTGCTCGTCGCATTTCTCGAGGATGATTCGGTAGTGATTGTACATCTCGACCAATTCCTCGCCGAGATTTCGATCATTCGCCAGAGCGTCCGACTCTTGTTTATCGAACAGCTCTCGCCACTTGGCCCACCCCTTGTTGTAAGCGTTGCGAGCTCCGATCAGATCGGCCTTCCTGAAGGCCTGGTCTCCCTCGTATATGTACTCGCGAGCAGCCAAGGTCGCGGGGTCTTGCTCGAATATGGCACGGCGCCGCCACATGTCGTAGTTGATGACGGTGCACGCGTTCTCGATGTCCTTCTTCTTCTTCTCCAAATCCGCGATGTGCTCGGACAGCTTCGTCGCGGCTTCTTGGTTCGGGCCGCTCACTCGCCGTGCCAGCTCGCTCGGCGGCACCTGGACGTTTGCCTCGGCCATTCTGGCCAGCCGCTTTTGCTGCGCGGTCCGTTTCTCCGGAAGGGTGTCCAATGCCTCACGTTCCTCGGGGCTGAGCACGTCGCGCTTCTGCTGGATCAGTTTCTCGAGCAGCCCGGGCTCCAACATGTCGAGCTTCCTGGTCGTCTCTTTGATTTCCTCCTCGACTAGGCCGAGTTCATTGACGCGAAACGTTGTGTTTGGAACGTAACTCAATTCGCGGTCGCCGAAGTCTTTCCATTCCTCACCGCCCTCCTTCCAGGCACGTCTGGCTTTTTCCTGGAATATGCCGTCGTGTTCCAAGGCCTCGGCGTAATCCATTTGGTTCATGGGCTTCTTGGAGAAGAAGAGGACCTCGCTGATTCCGCCCAGATCGCCGCCTTGTGCCACCACTTCCTCGGCCTTGGCGAGCCACTCTTTGCCTACCAGCCAGTTGTCCCGTTCGCTCAATGGTCGTGATCCGTGGAAATCGTCGTCGGCCTTGAACAGTCGGCGGAACTGGTCCGACTCGTCGGCACGGCCGATCTTCTGGGAGACGGTCAGGCCGATGTCCCAGAGAAGCCTGGGCTCCCGGCGATTGTAACGGATGCCTTGCTGAAGGAAATCGATGCCCTTCATCACCCATCGATACCGCTCGCGGTAGTCGTCGAATTCGGCCGAAACATTGTAGGACAGGTTCCAGCCCTGGTGGCGCCACACGCTGACGAAGTGGGGCTCCAGTTTGGTCAACTGATTGAGCGTGGCGGAGAGGTCCGTCCAGTCCTTTCTCATCTTGTAGTCGTTGGCCTTCTGCCAGAGGAAAACTGTGGCGACACCCCGCATGCCGAGCGTGGCGAGCTTGATCGTCTCGCTCGTCGGATCGATATCGCCGAGTTGCGCTTCGCTCAGGCCGTACTGTTGGCGAAGCTGCGACAGTTGTCCACCCGCCCCGCCACGTCCCGCCTTGGTGCTGGGCGTTTCCGGCTGGCTCAACCAAAACAATGGGATCAATAACAGGACAATCGCCACAAGATACACGATTTTGCGAACAAAAGAGCGTCGCGGATTCATCGGGCAACCTCACGAGTCTTCAGGAAGAAGTATCCGACCAGGAACACCGGCACGAGGTATCCGAGGACGGAGAGCAGCCGCATCAGAAGCAGGCTCGCAGAAATATCGAATCCGTATGCCACATAGTCGGCGTAGTTGAACTGTCCGAACGGTGGCAGAATCGAAGAACAAACGAACAAGAACCCCTGTGCCACGAAGTCCATCATCTTGATCACGTCGGTGGTCAATCCGGCATCCATGGGGATCATCACATTCTGTTGCGTGACCAGGCGGGTCACCGACTCGATCGGCCCACCGCCATAGGTCTTCCCCAGCGCCAACGCCGACATGAAATTGATGAAGAACCCACCGACCAGAACTCCCAGCGTCGCGATCATCGCAATCGGACCACTGAGGAATGTGCTGAACATCACGCCGAATCCGACGAGCAGCACCATCTGAAACCAGATTCCCACATAACCTTTGGCGAAATTCAGGAAGAAGGGAGCATCGAGCCCGTGCAGGTACAAGTCGGGCTGGGCGACGCCGAAGTACTGCTCCCGCTCCAGGCACTGCAGCCAGACCTCCACGTGCCCGTCCGACACCAGATCGCGGTAGAGATCGAACTCACCCTTCTTCGCAAGGCTCTGATCCAAGTCCGCAACCGGCGGATACGAGACCTCGCTCCCGTCACGCTGGAGGATCCGCCGTGCCAGCACTTGGGCGGCGTTGGGATTGGCGACGACGATCTTGCGCGGCAGGAATACCCGCTTCACGTCGAATTCCCTCGACTCGAAGACGTCGGCCTCGACCGTCAGGCCCGTCTTGGGGTTTCGCAGCGAAAGACTGCCGTAAACGCCCTTCTCGATGTCACCTTTCCGTGTGCGAAACACGCCGATGTTCATCTCGATAGGCAACCCGTCGGGAAACCGCTCGGGCGTGATGTCCTCGAACGTCCAGATCGCCGCTGCCGGTGTCCCACCCTGAACGTAGCTGCGGTAGGTCCACTCGTCGCCCACATTGATGCCTTGCCGAGCGTCGACCCCGTTGCTATTTCGGAATAGCAGCTTGCCATAGACGGGCACACGCGCCATCAAGGCCCCTTCGGGCGGGCCGAGTCGATAGACCGTCTTGTCGCCCGACTTCTCGATGAACAGCTCGTGCGTGTGACCGTTGGCCGTTTCCACCTGAGCGTGCTTCGAGGCATCGATCACGACCTTGTGACGGTGGTTGTGAACACGGCTCGTCAGCCCGGTGAGCACGGCCTCATCGCCGGTCGAAGTCGCCGCTTGGGAGACCGCCGGTAGATCGGCTGCAGGAAACGCGTGCGTGTGGGCCAGTCCGCGCACGACGAACACGTAGCTCACCAACCCCATCAATACCAACAGCCCGGTTCCGATAGCCGAGAACCCAAGAATCCGCCCCAGCACGATTTCACTCGGTCGCACCGGCTTCGTCACTACGGTGTGCACGGTGCGCGACTGGAAATCGGCGGGAAGGCTGAGCGCGCTGAGGAACAAAACCAACAGCAGGACCAGGTAACTGGTCATCGTCAGTACGAAACCAAGATACAGCCGCGCCGGGTCGCTGCTGCCCGGGTCGAGGAACCATCCGGCAAACAGGAGCACGAGGATGAACAAGCCGAACACGACGACTACCCGGCGGCGAATCGACTCTTTGACCGCCAGCCACGCCAGGGCCATGATGCGCCGTGGCGACATCCGCACGATGTCTACGAACCCATCGCGCAGAACCCGACCGACGATCCCAAAAGCGGCGCCGGGGCCGTGGCGGAAAGCCGCCACCAGAAAGCCGATGATTATGCTGAGGATCGCCAGACACAGCACGACCGCCACCCACTGCAGGCCTGCCAGTCCGATCCAGTCGAGGAAGGCGGGGACTTGAGATTCGTTAACCATTGCCGTCCGACCCTCCTCGCACCCGCCGCCCCGGATGCGCTTCGCTCTGCTGGATGATATTCAAGAACAACTCCTCCAGCGTATTCGTGGGATTGCCCACGAACTGCACTTCGCCCTGGTGACGGCGAATGACCTCTTTGATCTCCGCCTGCGTGGCCTCGTCGAGGGTGGTCGCGCGAATCTCGGTGACATCGCGGACCTTAAGCAGGCTGTCTACCCGACCCAATTCCTTGAGCTCGCCTTGATAGAGAATGCCGATCCGATCGCAAACGTCCTGCACGTCGGCAAGCAAGTGACTGCACATGAGGACAGTCTTACCTTGGTCGCGAAGCTTGATAATGTGGTCTTTCATCTCTCGCGTACCGATCGGATCCAGCCCCGAAGTGGGCTCGTCCAACACGACCAGCTCGGGATCGTTGATCAACGCCTGAGCCAGGCCGATACGGCGAGTCATACCTTTGGAGTACTCTTTCAACTGCCGCCGTTTGGCCCAGGTCAGTCCGACCATATCGATCAGGTCTGCCGTGCGCTGGCGTCGGATCGCAGCCGGCATGCTGAACAGGCGCCCATAGAAATCGAGCGTCTCTTCGGCGTTGAGGAACCGGTACAGGTACGATTCCTCGGGCAGGTACCCGATACGCTCGTTCTTGGTCACATCAGTCGCATCGCGTCCGAAGACCAACGCCTGGCCGCTGGTGGGAAACAGCAGACCTAGCAGCAGTTTGATGGTCGTCGTCTTGCCCGAACCGTTCGGTCCCAGCAGGCCGAAGACCTCTCCGCGGCGGATCTCCAGGTCGAGTGCTTTCAAGGCCATCACCTTCTGGCGGCCCCAAAAGTCACGGTAAACCTTTGTCAGGTTTCTCGTCTCAATAACGACTTCCGGCGAAGAGGGGGATGACTCCATAGTTTCCGACTTCACATTAGAGGTGGGTGGCTGCATAGCGATGGCCTCACTGACGTCGCGCGTACTCCAGACTAGGCTTGTCTACGTCCATTGCGGCACGGAAGTTCGCCCGTGCACGGGGAGAAATCCTCAGATTCCAAACAGCCGACGGAAATCAACTCCACCGGCTCACAGGCTGGGTATGCGGGGGATGTGGTAATCCCTTGGAGTAACTGGCTTCCCGAATGGCTTGTTCACCGAAGACAGCCAGCACGCCCTAGGGTACAATGCTTCCTTCTCACGAGTTGTGGCGACAACGCGCACAGGCTCCAGGGGACGAGATATCGTGCCGGAAGTGCCGCGGCCACGAAGTGCCTCTCCCGGTCTTGCCACGGCCTCTTGAGCTTTCAATTGTTCTCCAGCCCGAGCGTCGATCACCGATGTCTACCGCTGCACGTGTCGACCCCCTCTCTGCCAGGCACGAATCTGCCCTGCAGTTCCTCTGTCAGCGGATCAACTACGAACGGACCATATCCCTACCTTACCACACTCGCGAATTCAAGCTCGAACGGATGCGCGAGTTATTGGATTGTCTGGGAAATCCGCAGAAGAACTTGCGGGTCGTGCACGTGGCGGGGACCAAAGGTAAGGGCTCAGCGACCGCAATGATCTCGGCGGTGCTCACTGCGGCCGGGTATCGCACGGGCGCGTTTACGTCTCCCCATCTGAAGAGGGTGGAAGAACGCCTGGCGATCGATGGCCGCATTTGCAGTGAGTCCGAATTTGCCGATTTGGTCGATCAGATAAGCCCTGCCGTCCGGGAAATGGATCGCATCGCAGCCAACCGATCGCCCGCCGAAAGCGGTCCCACGTTTTTTGAAGTCGTTACGGCGATGGCCCTCTTGTACTTCGCCCAGAAGAAGACGGATGCCGCAGTGCTCGAGGTTGGATTGGGGGGGCGGCTAGACTCCACCAATGTCTGCCATCCTGAAGTGGCGGTCGTCACCAGCATCAGCCTCGATCACACCCAACAGTTGGGCCACACGTTGGCGGCCATCGCCCGCGAAAAGGCTGGGATTATCAAACCCGGCGTGCCCGTCGTCAGCGGCGTTACGGGCGAGGAACCGCGGCAGGTGATTCGTGAGACATGCCGGCGACTGGGCTGCCCTCTTGCGGAACTGCACGTCGATTTCGGTTTCCAGTACGATCCCCCCAGCATCCTGCAACAGTCGCGGCAGCTAGGGCACATCGATTTCCACTACCCCGGCCAAAATGGTCAGTCGGAACTCAGGCGGCTTGCCCTGGGATTGGTCGGACGCCATCAAGCCGCCAATGCCGCTGTGTCTGTGGCCACGCTGGCTGCCTTGGGCCGTGCCGGCTGGACCATTCCCGAGCAGGCCATTCGCCAGGGGCTCGCCGGTGTTGCGTGGCCAGCACGCGTCGAGGTCATCTCGCGCCGTCCGGCGATCGTCGTCGACGCGGCTCACAATCTGGCTTCCATCGAGGCGCTCGTTGAAGTGCTGAACGAGAGCTTCGGTCCGGCGCGTCGCCTGCTGATCTTCGCTACGACTCAGGAGAAGGACGTGCGGGGAATGCTCGCGACGTTGGTAAAGCATTTTGACCGTATTGTCTTCACTCGATACCTGAACAATCCGCGCAGCGTGGCTCCCGAAGACCTCCGCACGATAGCCGCCGAGTTGTGCGGTCGCGAGTATCCGGTCTGTGCCCAGCCGATGGAGGCCTGGAATCTGGTCCGATCGTGGGCAATGCCCGAGGACATTATCTGCGTTACGGGCTCATTTTTCATTGCCACGGAAATGCGCTTGCAGATCCAGAGTCGCCCCCTCACAATGGAGAGGGTGGACGTGCCGGCCGCGTTTGCCTGACCGTGCACCGTTTGCTGCTTGACCGCATCTCGCTCCAAGGAGTGCCTAACATGGCGTCCGAGCGTTGGCTCCCTGCTCTGCTTGCGGCAATGCTTGTCTGTCTTGTCGGTTCGGCAGTTGCGCAAGGCCAAACGTCGGCAACGCCAACGGCGGAAGATTCGGAGATCGCGCCCCTGGACGCGAGGGTCAAGGAGTTCCTCGACAAGGTCGCGGCCGACCAATCGCAACAGGCCTACAAGGACTTGTTCTCCGGCAATCCCCTGTTCGACAGCAACAAACGGTCCGACGCCCTGACCAACTTGATCGGCAAGACCGCCGAGTTGAAGACAAACTTCGGCGAGTGCCTGGAGGTGGAGCGACTGTCGGCGAAGAAGGTGGGCTCGCGACTGGTCGTCCTCCGGTACCTCTGCCACTGCGAACGGTTTCCCGTGGTGTGGTATTTCGTCTTCTATCGCCCGCTACAGCGTCGCGATACCGTGGTACAGCCCTCATCATCGTGGTACGTGATTTCCGTTCGGTTCGACACGGACCTCGAGCGATTGGCCAATTAGGTCACGTCCTGCGCCAATCCGACGCGCAAATTACGCTCGAAACAGCCGATGCTCGCGGCGGCCAGCGCTGTTGTCAAATGCGATGTGCGCTACGCCCTTGCGATCTCCACCGCAACCTGCTGATCGAGATCGGCCAGACCGAAGTAGCCAGACGCTCCTTCGCCGCAGTTGACAACGGTTGTTGGCCCGAGCCGGTCGACGCCCCGCGCCTCGTGGATGTGCCCACAGAAGACGATTGCCGGCTCCGTCTGCTCGACAAAAGCTCGCAGCGCGGTGCTCCCGGCGTGTTTCAGCAGGAACGTGCGATCCGTCCGCGAACCGTGGGGCGGTACGTGGGCGAGCACAATGTGGTACTTGGCCGAATCCAGTTCTGCAAAACCCGCCTGCAACGATGCGGCCAATTCTTCCTCGCTCGTCTGGTACATTCCGCGTTTCCAGAACGGAATGCCCGAAAGACCGTGCACACCGACTTGCCCGGTCGTAATACCGCGACCGGCGGCCGACACACCCCATTCGCTCAGGCCGTGGTCGATTTCGGCCGAGTCGCAATTGCCGGCAACGGCCAAGACCTTGGGCGAGGCTCCTTGCGCGATCCGAACGACACTTGCCCGGTCGTAATACCGCGACCGGCGGCCGACACACCCCATTCGCTCAGGCCGTGGTCGATTTCGGCCGAGTCGCAATTGCCGGCAACGGCCAAGACCTTGGGCGAGGCTCCTTGCGCGATCCGAACGACGCGTTCGGCGTCGTCGGGCGTCCCGAAATTCGTGATGTCTCCGCCCAAGAGCACAGCATCAACCTCACCGGCCGCCGCCAGAATTCGCTCGAATCGTGCGCAGTTGCCGTGGAGATCGGTGACACACAGAAGTCTCATGAATCATCACGACTGGGGGTTGGGGGGAGACAGATCGGCCAGTCATCCTACGGACTACCCCGCCGTCCGGCAAGAGTGGCTCCGTGGAAGGCCACAAGGTGGGTTCAACGTGGAATATGCCCCGTGCCAGGCGTTCTGCCCGTGGCGAACCCGGGTACGCTTGCAAAATGCTGGCCCCCAGCCGACACTATAGGTTCCGCTGCATGGGGCGTTGTCAGCCGCCACGGTGGGTGCGATCGAATAGGTTGGAAAGTTGAAACGTTCAGCAGCGTGAGGAGGAACGAGTTGGCGAGGCCGAAACGTGCAGGATTGCCCGATTGGGAGATGTTATATCGGGAAGGGACTCCTCCCTGGGAAACGGGGGCCCCGGCAGGTGAATTGGTCTCTGTCGTCAAGGAAGGTCTTCTGCCGCTCGGCTCGCTGTTGGAGTTGGGATGCGGCACGGGCGCCGACACAGTCTTCCTGGCTCGCCGGGGATTTGAAGTAACCGCGGTCGATTCCTCACCGACGGCGCTGGACCGCGCGCGAACCCGCGCAGAGTTGTGCGGGGCCTCCATTCGATTCGTTCTGGATGACGCATTTCGATTTGCCCGTTCCTCGGGGCCTTTCGATGTCATCTACGACGCCGGATTCTACCACTTCATCCGCCAGACCGATCTGGATCGATTTCTGGATCTGCTGTGGCGGGTTACGCGGCCCGGGTCGTACTATTTCACCCTGGCCGGAGCTGCCGGTGAATCGTTCGAAGGCGGTCCACCCCAAGTGTCCGAGGACCAGATCCGCTCCGAGTTGGGGCGACTCTTCGAGTTCGTCCACCTGCGGCCGTTCCGATTCGAAAGCCCCCGCCGGCCCGACGGATACCTCGGTTGGTCCTGTCTGCTGCGCCGCCCCCAACTAGCAGAATTCAAGCAAACAAGTTGACACGATTGCCGCAAAGCCGCCAGTCCGTTACTGTGAGGTACCAGCTTTTACGCGAACAGGAAGACGCCCAAGCCCGCCAGGCAACCACCCCGCGGCATCCTGTTGGGTCGTTTTCCGATGGGTGCAGTCCTCAGTTAGATGGAGAACGAGTATGAGAACGTGTGGATGGATATCGATTTGCCTGGGCATGATCGTTTGGGTTGCCGGCTGCAACCGACCGACCGAGAACCAACCGGTCGCGCCCGCAGGTGCCGAGCAGACAGCCGCTCCGGCTGTTGTCGAAGAGCCCGCCGCGCCACCAGAAGCTGCCGCGCCCGCCGAACCCGCCAGGCCGGCCCAAGAGGAAGCCATGCCTGCCGAACCGGCCAAGCCGGCCGAAGAGGCAAAACCGGCGGAGGAGATGAGTCCACCGGCCGCCGAACCGGCTGCCGAAACCAAGCCGGCTGAAGCCAAGCCCGCTGAGGCCAAGCCTGCTCCCGAAGCCAAACCGGCCGAACCGGCCAAGCCCGCTGCCGAGAGCAAGCCGGCAACTCCGCCGGAGGCGAAATCTCCGGCACCGGAGAAGAAAGCCACAGAAGGCGCCAAGAAGTCCGGCACCGCAGAAGTCGTCGGCGCCGTGGGACGTGCGCTAGTCAAGGGCGTCGCCGGCGGTGGCTCCGAGAAAGAGTCGCCTGCGGGCGAGGCTCCGAAGTCCGACAAGTAACCGACGACGACTCCCGTCCGTTGCCGAGCGTCGATCAAGTGCCCGCACGATCGGGCGCTTGATCCATTTTTGCACCTGAAGGAGAACTCCCATGTGTGTGGCCCAACGCGCCGCGCTGGCGGCCTGTCTCTTTGCACTTCTGGCCATGATTCCTCAAGCAGCCCTCGCCGACGACACAGATGGCTTCCGGCCCATCTTCGACGGCAAGACGCTGGACGGCTGGGACGGAAACCCCGATATCTGGCGGGTCGAGGACGGTGCCATCACTGGCCAGACCAGCGCCGACAAGCCGCTGAAAAGCAACTCGTTCCTCATCTGGCGCGAGGGCGACGTCGACGACTTCGAACTGTGCCTCGAGTTCCGCATGTTCGGAGGCAATTCGGGAATCCAGTATCGCAGTTGGGAAGAGCCCGAGAATTGGGGCAAGTGGGTCATCGGCGGCTATCAGGCCGATATGGAAGCCGGCCCCAACTACACCGGCATCCTCTACGGCGAGCGGTATCGCGGCATCCTGGGGCTCCGCGGCCAGAAGACCGTGATCGGCAGCGACCACAAGCCCAAGGTCGTCGAACAGTTTGCCGACGGTGCCAAGCTCCAATCGGCCGTCAAGCCCGAGCAGTGGAACACTTACTGCATCACCGCCCGTGGATACCATTTCATCCACGAGATCAACGGCCAGAAGATGGTCGACGTAACCGACGACGATACCGCCGCGCGCCGCCGCAGCGGACTGCTGGCGTTTCAGGTACACGTCGGCCCGCCGATGAAGGTACAGTTCCGCAACATCCGGCTGAAGCGGTTGCCGCTGGAAGACAAGAAGAAGGTAGTCCTCATCGGCGGCCCGAAGAGTCACAACTATGCGTCGCACGAGGGCAACGCCGGCGTAATCCTCTTAGCAAATCGGCTGAACGGGAACGTTCCGCAGGTCTTGGCCACCGTCTACCGTAACGGCTGGCCCAAGGATCCGACCGCCTTCGACAACGCCAATGCCATCGTGATATTCGCCGACGGCGGCCAGGGCAACCTGGTCCTTCCGCATCTTGAGCAGTTCGGTAAGCTCATGCAAAAAGGAGTAGGGTTCGCGGCGCTGCACTATGCGGTGGAGGTGCCCAAGGGCGAGGCCGGCGACGATTTCCTCGATTGGATCGGCGGCTACTTCGAGCAGTTCTGGTCGGTCAATCCGCACTTCGAAGCCAAGGTGATCCCCGCCAAGGACCATCCCATCACGCGAGGCGTCAAACCGTTCACGCTCGGCGACGAGTGGTACTATCACATGCGATTTCGCAAGGACATGGAAGGCGTGACGCCCATCCTGACCACCGTCCCGCCCGACAGTACGCGAGAGCGCCCCGACGGCCCGCACAGCAACAATCCCACGGTTCGCGCCGGCAAAGGCGCCACCGAGATCCTCGCGTGGGCTCGCCAGCGACCCGACGGAGGCCGTGGGTTCGGCTTCACCGGCGGACACTGGCACTGGAACTGGGCACAGGATCAGTTCCGAAAAGTTGTCCTCAATGCCATCGTCTGGGTTGCCGGCGTCGAAGTGCCCGCGGATGGCGTCCCCTCCAAGACGCCGACCGTCGAAGAGCTGGAGCAAAACCTCGACGAACCCAAACCGGCAGACTACGACCGCCAGAAAATCGAGCAAGATCTCAAACGATTCAATCAGTAGTCGCCGATACGTTGATTCTCGGCCAGTCAAATGGAGGGGCGTGATGGCCGGTGCAGTCCAACTACGGTGGGGATGCACTGAATCGCGGCATGATGCCCCGCGCGCATGACGCCCGTCGTCGCCCAACACAACTCCCCTCACTCGCCTGCCCCATGAAGGCCGGGGAGATGGCGTTCTGTCGATGCCATAACTCGATCCCGAATTGACCCGCCGGTTGAGTCTGCGAACAAGACCATTCGCGCTTGCCAGGCAAGGCCCACTGCGACATAACGCAAACCGCACAACACGTTCCCACCGAAGGTCTTCACATGTCGATTGCTTCTTCCTCGAGCCTTGGCCGTACGTTCCCTCGTGCCGCCGTTCTGGGTGTCACTTGCCTGCTCCTGCTCGTGGCGACTCATGCGTCTGCCAAATCGCCCTACGTGCTCCCGTCGTCCCCGTGCAACCATACGCAGACGGTGACCGATTCAACCGACCGTTACCAAGTCCACGTGGGCGGAACCCTCGACGAGTTCAATACGGCCTCCTATCTCGACACATACAACGGCTTCAAACGACTCGAAAGCCGGTTTCAGCCCAACCAGTATCTGGTTCTGGAGAACACGGGCGAGGCGAATGTCGTCAAGCCGCGGATCGTGATTAATGGCCGTCGCAATTGGCATTCGGTCGAAGACCTCCTGGCGAGCATCTTCACGCCCAAGATGAGCGATGCCGAGAAGGCGTTTGCCATTTGGGCGTTCACCGGTAGCATCGAAGTCCAGTGCCACGACAACGACCGCCGCGTGGGCCCGCCGTTTCCCGCCGTCTTCGATCGCCCTTCCGAGGGACAGTTCAAGGAGCGCGCCGATCCGATCAAGGCGGCCAACTGTTACTACTGCAGCGGATGCAGTCTCTCGGCGTCCAATTTCGCCATCCTCTGCCGGGCGGCCGGAATGAAGTCGCGCACCGTGTGGCTCAGCAAACGCAAGGAAGGCACGGACCCGCAGAGCGGCTTCGTGAACCACTGTGTCGGCGAGGTCTGGTACGACGGCGCTTGGCACTTGTTCGATCCCGAACGGCGATCCTTCTATCTCGAAGCCGACAACACGACGGTTGCCTCCTACGAAACGCTGCACAAGCACCCCGAACTCGCGACCCGAACCTGGGACGGCGGATTCCCCGGCGGCGGAACGCCCAGCCATGACCACGATTACAAGGTCTGTTACCCTCCGTGTGAGATGCCCATCGATACGTGGCATACCACCATGGACATGACGCTCCGGCCCGGCGAGAAGTTCATTTGGCGATGGGACAACGTCCACAAGTTCCGCTGCGGCGACAACGTCCGCAACATCACTCCCAAAACTCCCCAGGGCAAAGAGCCCTACCAGCTTGCCAACGGCAAGATGATCTACCAGCCGATCCTCCGCAAAGACCTCCTCTCGCGCGAGGCAATCGCGGTCGACAACCTTCAGGCCGTGCCTGGTGCCGGCGGGAGCTACTGCCTTCGGCCGATCTCGGCCGATTCGCCCGCATCGGTCGTCTTCCAGGTGAGCTGCCCGTATCCGGTGGTCGGCGCGCTGCTGGGAGGAAAGTTCGTGCGCGAAGGCGCCAAGGATGCCATTCGCATTCTCGTGCAGATTCAATGCGACGGTCGTCCCGACGACAAGTGGACCGAGGTCTGGTCGGCCGATGCAACCGGCCACATCGAACATTACGCGGCGATCGACGAGTTTCTCGACCCCCGGCCGACCCCGCCGATCAATGCCTATCTGGTGAAGTACGAGCTGCAGGGCAGCCACGCGCAACTGGACGCCGCCTATCTCGAAACCGACGTCCAGATGTCCGGCGTATCGTTGCCCTCGCTGTCGGTGGGCGCCAACAGCGTAGTCTACACCGATCAATCGCCGTCCGATTGCCGCGTCCGGATTTCGCACGGATGGAAGGAAAGCTCCGCCGCGCAGCCGCCACAGACGTCCGCCCGTGCAATCACGCCTGGCGACGGAGAGAAAGTGACTCTCAAATCGCTCCAATCGCTCAAGTGGGCGCCGGCGGTCGACGCAGGCGGACAACCGATCACCGACTACCATGTTGAAGTCAGCCCCCGCGCCGACTTTCTCCATCCCGTGTCGCCGAACCTCAACCGGCTGACCCACTCCGGCGCACCCGAGTGGCCCTTACCGCAAGGCTGGCTCAACGAGAATCACCAGTACTACTGGCGCGTCCGCGCCAAGAACAAGGCCAAGGTCTGGAGCTCCTGGAGTCCCACCTTCACCTTCCATGTGACTGCCGAGCGCTAGAACCATCCCACGCAACCACCGGCCGCGCCCAACGTCGGACTCTGCCTGCCCCGATCCATCGTGTTGCACGATGCGCAGTCAGTTTGCGGTCAGGCGAATCCTCACCGTTGTGAGTCTTCTCCCCTGCAAGGGTCTGTTCGGGTTGGGCGTCGCTCCAGGTGCAGAAATGCGATCTTGGCTCAGGAACCCAGCAATGTCATCCGGCAACGGAAATCGCTGGCTTGACACGGCGCTGAGTAGGACTATCATGCAGGCTCGCGTGCTTCGGAGTTTCAGGCTCTCTTCGACGGGACCGGTCGCGAAGGAGTGAACTCGTGCGCATGGCCACTTGTGAGGCTTGCGGTGTCAGGCATCCCCTGGCCGAAACGATCGCCGTCCAGGACAAGACGCTTTGCCAGGCCTGCGCCGAGGAGTTCGCCCGCCAACGCGGCGGCAGCGATGATCTGGCGCGGCAAGTCGATCCGACAATCTGCGCCAACTGCGGCGCCGACAATGGCGAGCAGCCGCACGAACTGCTGGTGGGGCTGCCGGCCTGTGGTACCTGCATCGCCTACTATCGCAATCGGCCGTTTCCAGGATGGGTTCGCGTCGGGTTTGCCGCACTGCTGGCCCTGGTGATCGTTTCACTGGTCTGGAACTGGCGCTTCTTTCAAGCCTATTTCGAAGTGAAGGCTGCCTTCGCGACCGTGGAGAAGGGCGATTTCAGTGGAGCGGCCCGAAATGCTTCTGCGGCCGCCGCACACGTGCCCGAGGTGCCCGACCTGCAAGAGTTCGCTTCGTTCTTCGAAGGATTGTTGTGCCTGCAGGAGGATCAGTGCGAGAAGGCCGAGGTTTGTTTCGGTCGCTGTACACACATGCCTCCCGATTTTGGCGTCCAACAATTGCGCCAGCAAGCCGCGCTGGGCGCGGCCTTCAAGCGGAAGGACTACGACCGGTTCTTGCAGCTTGCCGAGCAAATGGCTCACGAGCAGCCGAACAACCCGGTCTTCCAGGCGCAGGTAGCCTCAGCCCTGGCTTGCCAGTATGCTGTCCGTGGCGATCCCGATTTGCGTCGCCGTGCCGAAGCGAAGCTGGAAGCGGCGAAGAAGATCGGCAACGAGGCACTTCAAGAGTCGCGTTATGAGGAGCGGATTCGTCACCGGCTGGAAACCCGCGAAGTCATCAGCGGCAAGCAGTTCATGGAACGCTTTCCCAATGGCTGGCATCCGAACGGAGGGGCCAAGTCGTGATCATTATCCCGGGCTTCCTGGTGGCCATCGTGACTTTCCCCGGCGTCATTGTGCACGAAGCCGCGCACATGCTCTTCTGCAAGCTCCGCCACGTGGCCGTGTTGGACATGTGCTTCTTCCGCGTTGGCAATCCATCAGGCTACATTATCCACGAGGAAATCGGCGATTTCACCACGGCGTTTCTGGTTTCCGTCGGTCCGCTGTTCGTCAACTCGATCCTGTGCATTGTGATCTGTTTTCCCGCGTTCATGCCGGTGCGCGTTTTTCACCTTGATCATCCGTTGTCCTATTTCCTGCTCTGGCTGGGCGTTTCCATCGGAATGCACGCGTTTCCTTCCACGCACGATGCCGACAACCTGTTGCAGCACGCGAAGAAGGCCGCCAAGGCCTTCAATCCCTTGGCCATCCTGAGCTTCCCACTGGTTCTGTTCATCGTCGTGGCCAACGCCCTGTCGGTCGTCTGGGCCGACTGCCTCTACGGTCTCGCACTCGGCCTGGGGCTCCCGGAACTTATCTTCCGCGGCCTCTGACGACCCATCTCGTCGGCACAGCGCGATGGCCGCAGCTTTGCTTCTGGGGCAATCCGGATAAGATCGCCCAAACCACGGTGAGCACGCGATCAAATCGTTCGCAGATCCGTTGACGTGGCGATTGCCGATGAGATGCTGCCCACCCAGAGGTATGCGGCGAGGTCTGCACTGGTCTGTCCGGTAGCGGCGATTTGGATCGTCGGCTATCTTAGACGCATCGCATCCGGTGGTTGCCAAACCGTGGCCAGACGCTACGCTACGCGGCGGCCAATCGCTCCAACCGTCCGCGCCGATTGCCAAACCAAACACCCGTCGAGGAAAAATCCCGTGAGTTCAGACCATATCCAGGGCAAAGTCGTCATCGTCACCGGCGGTTCGTCGGGCTTCGGCCTGGAAACGACCAGGCTGCTCTTGGACCGGGGAGCCAAGGTCGTCATCACAGGGCGAAATAGCTCAAAACTCCAGGCCGCGGCGTCGGCACTGGCCGGTGGCGATCATCTACTGGCCGAACAGGCCGACGTGACGGTCTCATCCGATTGGAGCCGGCTGATTGACGCGACGGTTCGCCATTTCGGGACGCTCGACGTGCTGGTCAACAACGCCGGAGCAGGCGTCAAGATTGCACCCCTGGAGGAAACAGATGACGACTCGATCTACGAGACGATCGCCATCAACCTCACCGGTACGATGATCGGCTGCCGCGAGGCCATCCGCGCGATGAAGCCTCGCGGCAAAGGGCTGATCGTCAACGTGAGCAGCGTCTGCTGCCACTACTCTTGGCCGAGTTGGAGTGTCTACTCGGCGGCCAAGTCGGGCCTGGTGAGCTTCACCAAGTGTCTGTGCAAGGAAATGCTTCCCTGGGGCGGCCGGGCATCGCTCTTCGTGCCCGGTGCCGCCAGGACGGGCTTCTGCGAGGCCGCCCATCTGGACGACTCTTGGCTGACCGACTTCCCCGACGCCAACGATTTCGCCCGCTCCATCATCCATCTCATCGACCAGCCCGATCACTGCCTCATCCAGGAGCTTTCCATTTGGGGCAGCCAACAGGTTCGATCGCAGCTCAATCCGTACTGATCCAACCGCAGTCGGTCGACCGTGGGCAAGACCTCCGCACGCCAGGGCAACCCTTCGGCCCCGATCACTGCAATTTCGCCACGATCGCGGCGATCTCCTCCGGCGTAGCCTCGCGCGGCCGGAACGAGAACCACGCCACCGCGTGCGGTTTGCCGGCCGCGGCCCGTAGCGGCGCCAACTCCAGCAACTTCCACTCTTCCGGCCGCTTGGGATCCGCGTCGGCTTTCAGCGAGCCTGGTACCACGACGCGACCCTCTCGCACGGGCATCGCCGCGTCCCAGAGCACCACCGGCCGGACACTCGGCAGGGCCTCGGTCAGCCATGCATTGGTCTCCGTGCCGTGCGCCACGAGCAGATCGTGGCCTCGCAACAGCACGCCCCCATCGCCCGGCGCCGCTTCGCTTCGCAAACCGATGGGCAAGTGAACCACAATCTCCTGGCGGCCGTTCCAATCACCTTCAACGAGCCATGCGTCGTTCGTCTCGCTCACTGAAAGCGACGGCGCCGTCCCGATCTTCGCGCCCGCTCGTCCCCAGGCCGGCCGATGGATTCGCACCGTCGCCTTGGTCGTAGCGGGGCTCTCCAGCGCCACGTGCAACCCGTCGCCGGTCTCTTGCTGCGAGATCTTCCACATTCCGCCCGGCCCGGCGGCGCGGCCCTCATAGTCGATCATCAAGTTGATGTCCAAGCCCTGCTCGTTGCTCGTGACGGCATAGCGTAGCACATCGGCCATCGCTCGCGGCCAGTGCTCGCTGCAGCACCACCACGCTTCTTCGCTCTGTTTGCGAAACGCCACCGGCACGCCGTCGATCTGGTGAAACGTGCGGTGACTGCCCCCGCCGTTGGGCGCCTGATTGGCGATGAAATGGCCCTTGAGGCATCGCTCGGCCTCGTCCAGGCACCGGCCGTTGCCCGTCCATCTCCACAACGACAAGTTCAACCGTAGCCAGTCCGACTCCGAGCATCCTTCGTCGCGGTTGCACGACTTGTCCAGAACCTCCTTCACGCCGCCGGTGGGCAGCCGGTACCGCTCAACGAACAGGTCCCAGTCCCGCTGGGCCGCCTCGCGCCATCGGGAATCGCCCGTCACGCCAAACAGATCGACCAGCCCACGCGTCGCGCACAGCCGCCCGTGGCTGTGGATTTCTTCGAAGTCCTTCACCGTTGCCGCCAGGGCACCGATTCGCTTGCCCTCTTCCAGATAGCGCTCGTCGCCTGTTACGCGTCCCAAGGCAACGAGCCCCTCGATGCACGAGAGATAGTACGTCTCGAAATTGACATAGTACCCGCCCGGCTTGCGAACGATGTTCTCGGGTCTGTTGAAGGCCGCATCGGTGGCAAGGAAGTAGTCGCCCAGCTTCTTGGCCGTTTCCAGCGACTTGCGATCGCCCGTTCGCTCGTAGACCTCGACCAATCCGATCAGCAGCCGGCCGTTGCCCCAGAGAATCGCCTTATCGCGTTCCAGGTCAAATCGTAGCGAATCCTGCTCAACGCCGAAATGCCCGTCTGCTTTCTGATAGGCTGCAATCTCGGCCAAAATGCCAGGAAACGCTGCAAACGGCTTCGGATACGAGGGCGCCAGAAACGCCGCCACGCCGACCCATCGGCCCGAAACGTCACCACTGTATTCGATGTACCGCCGCTTGATCTTCTGCGAAAGGTCGGCCAGGATGAACGCCGGATCGGCAAGCGGCGGCGCCCCCAGCCGTGTCGTGCTCCGCTGGAGCGCCGCGCCCCACATCCCACCCAGCCGCACGTCGTCGACCGACGCGGGCCGTGGTGCCTTCCAAGGCTGCGCTCCCGCAGTGACAGCGACCGAAAGCCCCACACCCAAGATCGACAGCAGCACACGGCGAATCTTCATCATGGCAAACACCGGGAAAAGAGACTGACCATTCCTTGTCGCTCGAGGGCTCCGACAACACGGGATCGGCTCCAAAAAGTCTCCGAGCGACGGCAGTTCCTCATGCTAGCAACGCCGGGCGCCAACTTCCAGCTTGCCCGCCGAAAAAGCGGTGCTGGCCACAGAATTCTCCCCGGCCGGAAACTCGGCTGAACACAGCAGACCAATCTGCGCTGCCTCATTTTGGATCGCCGGCGCGCAGCTGCCCGATGGTCGGCTCACTCCATTGGTTCCGCATCGCGCCAGTAGTGCTGGAGCTTGACGAATTCGTCGAACATGGCCTCAACGGCCTGCGGCTCGACATTCACGGCCTTCCAATCGCCGTAGTCGAACGCGATCATTCCGCCCTCCGGCGTGCTCCAATGGCGCACCAACTGCCGCGCCTCTTCGCGCACTTCATCCTCGTCGCCGCGCGGCAGAGTCGACTGGATGTCGACTGTCGCCAGAAAACACACCTTTCCCCGGAACTTCTCGCCGAATTCCGTCAGGCCGTAGCATTGTGTCTGCTGCATGTTCAGCACGTCGACGCCCAATTCAAGAAACGTGGGCACGAAGCTGTTGATCCGGCCGCAACTGTGCAGAATCACGTGCCAGCCGTAGTCGTGCATGGCATCGAAGATCTCGCGGTACCTGGGAACGAAGAACTCGTCGAGGATGTTCTGCCCGACGAAGGTCCCCTGCTGCGTTCCCCAATCGTCGGTCATGAACAGTGCGTCCACGCGGCCGGCGAACCTTCGGTGCAGTTCCTCGCACTGTCGCAGCTTGAACTCCGTGATCATATCGAGCGCCTGATGAACGCGCTGCGGCTCCAGATAGAAATCCTCCATCGTTGTGGAGAAGCCTCGCAACTTGTGTAATCGCGAGAACAGAAGCGAATGGGCCGTCAGCACCACGTAGCGATCTCCCGCCTCGTCGAGCATCGGTCCCAGACGATCGTAGTAGAACGGGTTCTGCGGATCCGGCGGCCGGTAGCGATCCAAATCGGACCAATCCCCCAGCGGATACTTCACCACTTGCCCGATGTTTTTCGTCTCGGTCGTTCCCCACTGGCAGCCCCAGTCGTCCATGCCGGGCCGATCGAAGAACCAGCCGGCCTCAGCGCGGTCCATCTCCCAAATATTGCAGATGTCGTCGGGCGCCCAGGGGATTTTGTGATTCCAGTGCTGCCAGAAGGGAAGCCTGGGCGGATGGTCGAATTCAATCGCTCGCCGCACGATTTCTCGGGGAGTCATACCGCCAGCCTTCACATGGAGAACCAAGAGCGGTCCGGCGCCGGCACGTTTCCGCAATATCGGAATCATGTGCCCGGGCACAGCGACTCTCATCCTTGCCGAGCGATCGCTACCTGTCAATGCTTGTGGGTGCGCACGTCACCAGCTTCCAAGGCCCCGGCGCTTCGCCAGACCCTCGACACGGCCCTGGATCGGATGAGCTACTCGAGATCGTTCAGCCTGCCGTAGTAGAGGTCGTTGCAGGCCGTCGACAGAATGCCTGGCAAGAGGGTGGCTTGCCTGGAGGCGTCTTTCCGCCTCGATGAAAGCTTCGCCTACGCCCGGCGATAGGCGAAGCCGGTATGTTGGAGCGACCTACCGTTCTCCACCGTGAAATACACTTGTCCCCGGGCGGGATAAAGAAGTAGCGCAACCGTATGGGATGATCCAAATGAATCAGGGACCGTTTCCGTTCCCCGCGATCCGTCGACCTCGGACAAGATCTGTCCGATTGGGCCGCCTAACGGAGCAACTGCCGTGCCAATAGCTGGGGCTGGGGATCACCCGGTGCCGGAACTCACCTTGGTGTCATGGTTTGCGATCTGTTCGGGCGTCAAGAAGCGAGGGATTTTACGATCGAGCTCGCGGGACGAACGTAGCGAAACGCCGCATTCGTGCTATGCAAAATCGATCAACGGCCCGCCACGTCGATCCGCCGGGTTCCGCGTTGCCGACACCTGTCCGGCGTCTGGCGAGCGGTCGAGCGGGGTACTACAATCGACTTCGCACGCCGAGCGAGATCGGCTGCTGTCTGAACCGGTCCCACTCGATGCCCTGTCCGATGAGACGATCGACCCCGAGACCCATCGGGCTGCGACGCAACCGATTCGAACCCGAAGTGAGGAGAATACCATGCCACGAATTCCAAGAATCGGCTACGCCGCGGCCATTCTGTGTTGCGCAGTTCTGAGCGCGTCTGCAAGCCGTGGCGATGAGCCGGCTCCCCACGAAACGCCCACCCGAGGGCAGCAGGCGCAGATCGCCCGCCGCTACGGCATGTTCCTCCACTTCGGCATCAACACGTTTCACGATCAAGAATGGACCGACGGCACCTTGCCGCCCAAGTCGTATGCACCGACGGCGATCCATGCCGACCAATGGGTTGGGGCGGCCAAGGATGCTGGCATGACGTTTGTGCTCTTGGTTTGCAAGCACCACGACGGTTTCTGCCTCTGGGACAGCAAGTACACCGACTACGACGTTGCCGACTCCTCGAACCCAACCGATGTCGTCGCCGCGGTCTCCACAGCCTGCAGGAAACAAGGCGTGCAATTCGGCATCTACTACTCGCTCTGGGACCGCAACCGCAATTCTGAAGTGAAGGACCCCGCAAAGGACGACGCCTACAATCAGTACATGCTCCACCAACTGCAGGAGTTGATGACCCAGTACGGCCCGGTGTGCGAACTGTGGCTCGACGGCGGCTGGACCAAGCCGAACAACCGCTGGAACATCCCCGCCATCTATACTCTAGTCAAGAAACACCAACCGGACTGCCAGGTCGGCGTGAATTGGAGCATCGGCCTGCCGGGCAATCCCGATGCCCATGCGGTCAAGCCCGGCCAGCAGAAGGAAGGATATCCCATCCGCTACTTCCCGTCGGATTTCCGGCTGGGCGATCCCTATCTGCCGGCCGCGGCCGATCCAAAGATCTTCACGCACGATGGCCGGCGTTACTACATGCCCTTCGAATCGACGGTCTGCCTGAACGATCGCTGGTTCAACAACACGACCGACCATGGCCTGAAATCGGTCGATCAGTTGGAGAAGCTCTACCGCGACGCCACGGCCCAGGACAACATCCTCGTGCTCAATGTTCCTCCCGGGCGCGACGGTCGCCTGCGCGACGCCGACGTGGCCCGAATTAAAGAGCTTGCCCTAAGGCTTGGTCTCAAGAAGCTCATCGCAGAATAGCCACCTTCGCGCCGTCGAAGCTACGGCTCTTGCTCTTGGAATGCGCTGCCGACTGCTGGCCTCGCACCGGCGATCGTCCTAGTCGGCCATCACGCAGCGATTCTCGGCCCAGGCGCGAAGACGGTGCACGTGCTCGCGCATCACTACCGCCAAGGGCCGCGTTGTCTGGATGGCGGAGAGAATGTGCTCGGTCGAGCATTCGGCCTTCTCGGCAAACGCTGCATAGAGCCCCGAAATGACCGCCTGCTCGATCTCCGCGCCGGTGAAGTTCTCCGAAGCCGCTACCAGACGCTGCAGATCGTACTGGGCCTTGTCGCGGTGGCGCTTGCGTAAATGAATCGCAAAGATCGCCTCGCGTTCGTCCGCACCGGGCAGGTCCACGAAGAAGATCTCGTCAAAACGCCCTTTGCGCATCAACTCGGGCGGAAGCTCTGCCAGGTTATTCGCCGTGGCGATCAGGAAGATGGGATGGCGATGATCTTGCATCCACGACAACAGCGTTCCGAACATCCGCTGCGAGAGCCCGCCGTCGGCCGAGGCGCTATTGGCCGATGCAAACGCCTTTTCGATCTCGTCGATCCACAAGACGACCGGGGCCATCGACTCGGCCTGGTGCAGGGCCTCGCGCAGCCGCGCTTCGCTTTCGCCGATGAATTTCTGATACAGCACGCCCGGATCCATGCGGACCAGCGGCATCCGCCACGCCGAGGCGACCACCTTGGCGCACAGGCTCTTGCCGCACCCCTGAACGCCCAGAAGCAGAATCCCTCGCGGCGGATCCAGACCGAAGTCCCTCGCTTTCTGCGAGAAGCCTGAACTCCGCAGGTTCAGCCATCGCTTCAGGTTCTTCAGCCCACCGATCTCGTCCGGCGACACATCGGCGATGATAGGTTCCAAACAGCCCGTCGTCCCCAGAATCCTCCGCTTGGCCTCGACAATCCCGGGTAGGTCGGAGCCGTCGAAAACCATGTCCGCTTGAATGGCGCCAGCCACCGCGTGCGCCGCCTCGAGCGTCGTCAGGCCGTGTAACGTCTGGACCAGCAGTTCCATATCCCGTCGGGTCAGTCGCGCCTCGACCGGTTCGAGACTGCGCCTCTGAATCTCCTGATAGGTGGACCGGACCACTGACTCGATCTCCTCGGCGTCGGGCCAACCGACATCGAACGGAATCGTCAGGCGACGCACGTCGGGCGGCGGTGGCGTCGAGTCGACCAGCACCATGGTCCACAACCGCGTGCTCGGAGAGAAGTACAGATCCCTCAGCAGTCGCACGACCTGCGGATCCTTGCAGTGCATGCCCAGGTCTTTGAAGACGTAGATCATCTGCAGATCGTTGTCCTTCACGTACCGCAGTGCCGACGCAACCCTCCCCGGCTCGGCGAGGACCCGATGCACCGCCGGCTGACCGGTCACCAGCCCTTCGGTCACCGACCACTCCGCGATCGGCCGGCCCAGTATCGACGCCGCCTCGCCGATCATCCGCATGGCCCGCGGTTCGTCGGGCGTCTCCAAAGCGATCAACGGGTTTCCTGCCCGAATGAGAAGTTGGAGGTTCTTCGACATCAGCACACTGCTCCTGCCTGGGCTCCCGGGCGGCCAAAACCAAGCCAAAGGACGTGAATCTCAAGCCTATCGCCTTTCCGTGGTTTCAGCAATACGCACCCTCGCACGCACGGCCTTTGGATCGCGATCCCGCGAGCCGTCCGACTCATACCGACTGAAACGACCGCAGGGTTGCGTTGCCAAAAGCCACCGGATAGAGTGTGAGAAAGGGTCGTGCGGCCTCTTGCGATGTAAGGCGGCCACCGTCGGGCGCGTCTTCCGACAGCTCCGGTACGGCCACGACCGAGTCCCCCCGGATCACACCTGGAGTTGCGACATGCCCGTACACCTCCCCCCCATTTCGCGCCGACAATTCCTCGCAGGCGCGGTGGCGACCGGAACCGGATTGCTGCTGCCACGGCGGCTTTGGGCGGCCGATCGTCGTGTCGATGAAGATCGCTGGACCCTACTGGCCGATATTCATATCAACGGCAATCGAGGTTTTGAAGCTCACGGGCTGAAGCCCACCGACCAGTTCGTCAAAGCGCGAACGCAGATCCTCCGCGATAGCGCCGATACGTCCGGCATCATCGTGGCGGGCGACTGTGCGTGCAGCCGTGGATTGGCCGGCGATTACACCGTACTTCGCGAGCTGGTCCAACCGTTGCGCGAAGCCGGCCTGCCGGTCCATTTCGCTTTGGGCAACCACGACGACCGCCCGCACTTCTGGGCCGCATTTCCGCCTGCCGCGTTGTCGCCCATCGATCGGCACGTGTCGATCCTCGAAACCCGGCACGCCAACTGGTTCCTGGTGGATTCACTGGTGAAACCCGGATACGTGCCCGGCCGTCTCGGTGAGGTGCAGCTCAAATGGCTGGCGACGGCTCTGGACGCCCGGCCGAACAAGCCGGCGCTCGTGCTGGCCCATCACGATCTGAACTCCGGCAAGAACTCGCTGGAAGATGCCAAGGAACTGCTCGAAGTTCTGTCGGCGCGAAAGCACGTCAAAGCCTACCTCTTCGGCCATACCCACTGCTGGAACCTTTCCAAACGCGAGGACATCCACCTGGTCAACATACCGACAGTCGTATGGACGCCCGACGACACCCAGCCACGAGCCTGGCTGGACGCGCGCCTAAAGCCTGACGGCATGACCCTCACGGTGCACGCGCTGGAGAAGGACGGCCGGGCCAATGGGCAGACCGTCGACCTTGCGTGGCGTGGCTAGGCGACACATGAGAAGCAGAGTTCCCTCCGGCAGCGACATGCGTTTCTTCGTAACGTCTGCCTGCCAGGTGCTTCTGGATGCCGCCGGAAAACCGGTGACCCCCAAATCGTAATCGCGGCCGAAGCTAGAGCGGCGTTTCAGTCTCGCGGGCACTCAGCCGATCGAGCACTTCAAGACAGTAGATCAACGCCCGCGGCAAATGGAATGGGTCTTTGACCGGCAAACAGATTGTGCCCGGGTTCACGTTGCCATCGCGCCGCAGGTTCTGGGTCCACTCCCCGTGCTCAGCGACCGGGAAATGGCTGAAACTGTACCTGTGCACGCGGTCGTACCAGTCAAGAAACTCCCGGTCGCCCGTCTGCTCGTACGCCAGGAGCAACCCATAGAGCGCTTCGGTATGCGGCCACCAGATCTTGGCGTCCGGAAATCCCCAGCCAACCTTGTCCCGGCCGTCGGCATCCACCGCCAGCAACAATCCTCCGTACTGCTCGTCCCAGCCCAGTTCCATATGGCGCTTGATGAGCCGGCATGCCTCCTGAATGCGCGACGTGTTGCCGACATCCCGGGCGATGTGGATCTGAAACCACATATCCTCCACAACATGCCCCGGCACAATGGCCGTTCCCAGCGGTGGCGGATACTCGCCATGGTCGGCGGCGATGCGTTCCAGCAGGACGTTCCGATCGGGCCGCACGAAATGCGCGAAGATATCGTCCGACATCGCCAGCGCCGCGTCGCCATACCGCGGCTCGCCGGCCACTTGCCCCAACTCCCAGAAGACCAGCGAGAAGATCATCGGCAACCCGTGCACCCGGGCGCCCGGCGGAATCGGGTACGGGAAGTGAGGAATCTGGTCGTGGGGAGCCTCAAAACGTTTCAGAACGCTCTCGGCCGTCTTTCGCGCCAGATTCAGCGGTTCCTCGCGTCCCGTCGCCTTGGCCAGCTCGGTCAAGCCATATATGGCAAACGCATCGACGTAAATGCTCTCACATCCTTCCAGCACCCGACCGTCAGAAGCGAGCTTCAAACGCCATCCGCCCGCCGCATCGTCCCACCCGTATTTCGCCGCGAACCGGTAGATGCCTTCGGCCAGATCGAGCCATACCGACGCCCGGTCGAGCTGGTTGTAAACCTTGCTATAGACCCAAACCGCCCGCCACTGGCTCCACAAATACTTGTCGCGGCTTACGATCGACCCGTCGTCCCGGATGCACGTATTGAGCCCTCCCGCCGCGTCCACCGCATGCTTGCGCCAGAAGGGAAGGACCGATTGGAACAGATGATCGTGCAACAGTGCGCGCAGCGTGGAAAACGTGTGGCCGGAAGTTGGGTGCTGCATGGGCGGGCGTTTCCTCATATCAAGGAGCCAGATGCACACAAGCCGCGCATGGCCGTCAAATCAACCGTTCTCCGGCACGATCGCCTCTCGCAGAATATCGGCGCGCTGACGCGAACCTTCGCGCAACAGGCCGACGTCCGACGTTCCCACCAGGAGCCGATACCCGAGGCTCATCGCGTAGCGGATCGTCTCGGCGGTCGGCGCGATGCATGCTGCCGCTTTGCCGGCTCCCAGGGCCGCTTCGGCGACCCGTCGCAAGGCGTCTGCCAGTGCCGGCGTCTCCAGAAGCGGCGCATTGATCGGCAGACCGAGCCGCGTCTTGAAATCGTCCGGCCCTAGCATCAGAACGTCGATCCCTTCTGTGGCCGCGATCGCTTCGACGTTCTCCATCGCCGTCGGCGTCTCGATCTGGGCGACCACGACGGGCTCCTTGTCGTGGAAATACTCGCGGGTCCAGATGTCGATCGGCCGGCGCCCTCCGAACGAACGCGACCCCAGCGGCGGAAAACGGGTCGCCTGAACGACCGCCGCCGCGTCGGCAGGCGTATCGACCATGGGAATCATCAAAGCCGAGGGCATCATATCGGCGTACGGGCCGACGATCCCGCCCTCGCTGCCCGGCACCCGTACCACCGAATCGATGCCAACCAGGTCGGCCGTTCGAACCATCGATAACATGGCATCCTGCGAAATCTGCCCGTGCTGCCCATCCAGCCAGACGAAATCCCACATGCGGCCGATCGTCTCGAGGATGCCCGCCGCCGGATAGTTGACCGATAGCCCGATCATGGGCTCGCCGTCTTTCAAACGCTGTCGAAGTCGTGCTGGGTCCATTCGTGTCCTGCGCTCTTGTGGTTGATATCTGTTTCCATGCGAGAGATGTCGCCCCGTCGGCGATCTCGCCCTCCATTTGTCTCACTTCGTCCGATTGGGGATACCCTTGGGAACGGTCAATTGAACGGGAACCCGTTGGTCCTCGACTCGAATCGTCTTACCGCAAGCCAGCCGCCAGATCAACCGGCCCAGTCGTACCACCTGGCTGTCGGTGCCGCCTTCCGGCTCGATGTAGGCGTACGGCGGCGCCTCCGATCCGAAGTAGTCGCTCACCACGAGCGACACTTCCCGATGCAGCTTCCTGCCCGACGAACGGATCCTGTCGAGAACGACTTGCGCCATCGTCGGCGACCGCACGATGATCCCCGGCGGATCGTTCTTGTCGGCAAGCAGTTCGCCCACCACGTAGCCGATTTCTTCCTTATCCTGCGGCAGGCAATGAATCGAAAACCGGTCGGCGCCGAGGCCCGCGCGGCCCGCGACGATTCGCGCCCCGTCCATCATCAAGTGGTCGCCCCGCAGAACCCGCTGCCGCATGAACATGGCGATCCGGCGGTGTCCGCGCCCGATCAGATACTCGGCCGTCAAGCAGCCGATCTGCGCCTGGTCTCGCTCGATGTACGGCAACTGGGGCAGCGACGCGTACGGACGTCCAAACAGCGCCACCGGCAGCCCGCTGGAGGCCATCATGCGTTGCATCGTCAACGATGCCCGCGTCAGCACGTATCCCTCCAGCAGCGGCGATTTCAACCCCTCGCGAATCGTTTGCTTCAGGTACTCTTCCTCGGCGGTCGCGGGAACCGAGTGCCACTGAATCCGCACGCCCGGCAATTCGCTCTGCAGGTTCATCACCACCTGCGGCGTCAGCCAGCCTTCCGTCTGCGGATACGAGTCGCCGACCAGCAAGTGCACGCGTTCCAGAACGGGACGGTCTTCAGCAGTCGGCCCGCTGGAGATGAAGGTCCCACTCCTTTGCCGCCGTACCACCACGTTGCGCTTCACGAGCAATTGCAGGGCCTGGTTCACGGTGGCCGTATCGACGTGCAGCATCTTCGCCGTCTCGACCGTGTTGTAATACCGGTCGCCCGCCTTGAGGTGGCGCTCGTGAATGTCGCGCTCGATTCGCTCGGCCAGTTCGAGGATTCTGCCGGCCGACTTGTGCGTAGAATGCATCACTCGGTCCAGAACGAGAAGAGTTTGGCGCCTTGCACGTAGAACTTCAGCCGCACCGCTTGGCCGCGCACCTTCTGTAAAGTCTCGGTGCCGTTCCAGGTCAACACATGATCCAAACTATCGACCATCTTCATCGGCACGGCGTCCTTCCGCGAGAAGCCTTCGATCGGACGCCCATCGGTGTCGAGAATCTCGGCGCACACGGTCCCCGGTCGGGCGATCGCATTGACGTGCAGACGCTCTCCTTCGGGCACCAGCGGCACCGTCGTTACGGTTCCTTCGTTCCATTGGGTTTCGATCGAAACGAAACCGTCCGGCCGCAGAAACGCCAGGCCAATCGATCCGATGTGCCCGAACGGCGCTTCGGCCCAATGCAACGTCTGACGCCCCTGATAGAAGATGTAGAGCTTGTCGCCGACGCGGATCGGCGCATTCTGCGACGGCGTCACCCAGGCCTGGTCCCACGAGCCCGGCGGCCCCCACGGCAGAAACGTCTGGCGATCCATCGGCCGATGCCACTCCAGCCCGTCGCGGCTGTACACCAATTGCGTGTCGAGCTTCCGAAGCGGAATGAAGAACGGCTCCAGGAATCCCACGTGCAGTCCTTGATACGGAAACTCGATCATGCCGTACAGTTGGGTGTCGGCCGGGTCCTTGGCGTCGGCTTTCAACAGTTCCTTGACGAATTCGAACTGCATCCCATCGCTGCTTTCCCACAGCCCACAAGTTCGCACCTTCTTGCCGGGAATGCGCGTGATGACGTAGAACTTCTTCCGCAACGGATCATACCCGGCCGAACAGCGGTCCCCCGCTTTCACGCGGACGCCGTCTTGAATGTTCCAGTGGATGCCGTCGGCCGAAAGGGCACTCATGATCCCGTGAGCGTCGCCGTCGTACCAGTACATCCGGTACTTCACCTCCGGCGTCGGGTTGGGGGCCAGGAAGACCGTCGGCGTATCGAATCGTCGATCGAGAACGATGTTGTTCTCGGTCGAGCCGCGAAACGTGTGGATGCCCAGGTTCGGCTTCTCCCAACGAATTCCGTCACGGCTGGTCGCGTAGCAGAAGTACATTGGGCTCTCACCCTTGGGCGGGAACTTCCGATACGCTTCGTACCACGCCTTGAACTGCTTCGCCTCGGGATCGTACAGAATCGATCCCCAGGCGATCACGCAGTTCCCCTCCCACGGCTTCTCCCACGTGAGCACCGGGTTGTCAGCGTACTTGACCGGCTGATTCAGAACCCGCTCGACGTCCTTCATCTCGGCAATGAGCGCGTCTTCCAGGAAGAGACAGTGCGCAGACGACACGGATCGCGCGCCTTCTGATGACTTCGGGGTGCCCGCGGCCTCGCCATAGACCACCGACTTGTCGCCTTCGTAGAACCACGCGATGGGGATCACCTGCAACTGCCAGTTGTAAGCGTTCTTCTTGCTCATCGACTTGCTATAGGTGATCACGGCGTTGTCGCCGACGAACGTCACGTTCGCCATGGTGATCTTGCCCTCGAAATCCTCGCTCCCGTCGAGATGACGCAGCGACGTCCAAGTCTTGCCATCGTCGGTCGACACGGCCGAGCTAATCCGATTCCGCGGCCACGGACCGTTGAGCTTCTCCCGCGGTGCCCAGTTCCAGATCAGCAGCAGATCGCCGTTGGGCATGCGGCGAACGGTGGGCATGGCCCCGGCGGCCGGAATACCGCTGTCGCGCGGCGTGCTCCACGTTAGCCCGCCGTCCTCCGAATAGCTCACGTAGATCGACTTCAGATACGTCCGCATGAACATCATCAGCCGGCCGTCGTGCAACTCGACGATCGTGGGCTCTTCCGCCGCCGGATCGGTCGTCCGTCCGGTCGAGCCCTTGGGGGTCGTCATCGGCACGGTCTCTTTCCAGCTCTTCCCTCGGTCGTCGCTGTACAGACAGTAGACGTACGTCGATTTCAGCCCGTCCATGCTGTTCCAGACGGGCACAATGATGCGTCCCTTCGACGTCAGGAAGGCTCGGTCGGAAGCCAGCCCGCCGTACCCTTTGTGCGGCAGCGGCGTCGGCTCGCTCCATGTCTTGCCGTTGTCTTCCGACCGCTTCATCCACGTCCCGCCCTCGATCCTCCCCTCATTCTGCACGATGAAGAAGCACAGCAGCTCGTTCTCGTCGAGCCGCAGCAGCGAAGGCGACATGACGTTGGCCTTCCCGATGTTTTTCTGGAAGACGGTCAACTTGTCCTGCGGTGTCCACGTTCGACCGCCGTCGTACGAGTCGGCGCGGAGAATGTCGCCCGCCGTGTTGTCGTGCCCTCCGAACCCCAACGCCGTGACCACCATCATCAGATGCTGCTTGCCGTCCAACGACACGATCGAGCCTTCCGACCAGCGGTACACACCCTCCTTGTCCGGGCTGTGGGGATAGAGCACCCGATCGACAATCTTCTCCACGGCAAGCGCGTTCGCTGCAGTCGCCAGGATCAAGGCCGTGACTGCCAAGAGGATGGTGCGGAAACGTGCCTGACCCGCGCCGGACTTCTCTCTCATTGGATACCTCACTTCGCAGATCGGTTGCGTGCTGAAACAAACCCCTTGCCGCTCATTACGGCTCCCAAGTGCAGTGTTCCCTCCCCCAGGGCCACAGCCCGACTGTAGCCGGACAAATTCCCGTGTCAATCACAATATTGTTCAAATGTCAGAAATTATTGTGATTTCCCAATCGCGCCAGCTCCCGCGACTGACAGGCGCCCCTCGCTCCGGATCACGAGAGGGGCCCGCATCGAGTCCCGCGGCAGCCAATCCCACGAGCCGCGCGGCGTTGGCGAACCGTTTTTCGGCGACTCCCTTGTGTTATATGCTGGGAGGTGCCCCCGCGCGGTTGCATCGGCCGCCCGGCCCGATGATCGGTATCCCGCGACAAAGAAGGAGCCCACCATGTCCTCGCACCGCTTCACTCGACTGACCGACGGCCCGCTACTGACCGCGGTGCTGGCGATGCTTCTGTATCTTTCTGCGTGCCAGGCCCAGGCCGCAGCCCTCGACGTGGGAGACCGCAACCAAGTCTTCATCGATGGGCGTCTTCTTCAGTCGGCCCAGAACGTGCACATCGTTGTGTGCGAACCGACCAAGACGAACGAGCGATGCCTTGTCGGCGAACTGGGCGGCTACTCTTCTCTCGTCGTGCCCCGGCCCGACTTTGTCTGGTACAGCGCGCTGACCAAAGACGGCGTTCACTGGCGGCGCCCGTCGGGTTTCGGCCCGCCGGAGCCCGACGACATTCTCGGCATCCTCTTCGGCCACGCAACGGTCTTCGAAGATCCCAAGGCGCCCCCCAGCCAGCGGTTCAAGATGTTCGACGGCCTGAAGAACCGAATCAGCGCGTCAAGCAACGGCAAAGACTGGCGAGTGCTGTACGACAACGTGTTTCCGGCCGCGGCCACGTATCCTCACGGCATGGATAGTCATAATGTGTGCGGTTACGATCCTACGCTCGATAAATACGTCGCCTACGTCCGAGTGAACAAGGTCTACACGTGTCCTCCGGAGCGAGTCCCCTATTTCGAGAAGATCGGACAAGCACGCTACGGAGGCAAGGACAAGTACTCCCGACGTACGATCGGGCGGGCGGTCACCGGCGACCTGTCCAAGTTCCCGATGCCCGAAGTCGTTCTGGAGCCCGACCAGCGCGATCCGATTTTTGGCGGGGTCAAGGTCATGGACTTCTACTGCCCGCAAGTTGTCCGCTACCCATACGCCCAGGATGCCTATTTCCTCTTCAACTGCCGCTACCGATCCTACGAGGATTGGTATCTGTCGGAAGACATGAGCCAGTATCCCAAGGGTTCGCTCGGAGTTTACAACTGCGGCGTCGAGGACATCGAGTTGGATGCCAGCAGAGACGGCATCGCGTGGCAGCGATTTGATCGCCGACCATGGATCCGCCAAGGCCTCGACGGTAGCTTCGACTCGCGCACCATGTATATGACCCGCGGGATGCATCTGCACGGCGATGAAATCTGGATGTACTACATCGGCCTCGACGATCCGCACACGGGAAATCCCCAGGTGCAGCAGCACTATACGCTCAGTCGCGTCGTGTTGCGCAAAGACGGCTTCACGTGCGTCGAGGCCCCATACGACGGTGGGCAGTTCACAACGCCCGCGCTGCGGTTCACCGGAAACGGCCTTCTTCTGAACATCGATACCTCGGCGATGGGATTGGCCCGCGTGGAGATCCTCAACACCGAGGGCAAGCCGTTTCCAGGATTCCATCTCGACGATTGCGACCGGATTCACACGGCCAACGCGACGAGCGTTCGCGTCAAGTGGCGCGGCTCTTCCGACGTCGCGCCGCTAGCCAACCAGCCGGTGCGCCTGCGGTTTGAACTCCGGTTCGGGGCCCGGCTCTACGCGTTCCGGTTTGCCAATCTCTAAGATCGCCACGGGACCTGGTCGTGCAGAGGGGTGTGCGCATAGACCGTTCTGGTGTGTCAAGCCCTGGCGACAATCTGGGCTGGGCAAAACAGCGGCATTTCTGTACTGTGGTCAAACTCGGCAAGAGGCAGAGAACGTAAGTGGGGCCGAGGGCCAGCGCTTGGCCGATTCAGCCGAGGATCGTGTCAACCTCGGTCAGCGTTCGACAACGCGTGAGGCGCCGTGTACGTAAGGAGACTCAACGTGGCGTTTCGAGCCAATCGCCCCCGCATCCGCATTTCTATCGCTTACGGGGTAGCCGTCTTCCTCTTCTACTGCGTGTGTCGCAACGGCTGGAACACCTCGGAATCGGTGGTGCCCCCCGTCTTCTTCCTCTTGGGCATTCTTCTTGTCGGTGTGGCCACGCTCGGTCGTGCGTGGTGTTCGCTGTACATTGCCGGATACAAGACCAGCATCTTGGTAACCCAGGGCCCCTATTCCTTCTCGCGCAATCCCTTGTACTTCTTCTCCTTCGTCGGACTGCTCGGCGTGGGGCTCTGCTCCGAGACGCTGCTGATCCCGGCGATTCTCGCCGTCGGCTTCGCTCTCTACTATCCCTCGGTCATTCGCCAGGAGGAGCAGAAGCTGCTAGAGCGTCATGACCAGGCGTATCGCGACTACATGGCGGCCACTCCGCGATTCCTCCCCAAGCTCTCGAAACTCATCGAGCCGGACCAATACATGGTCAATCCCAGGGTCTTCCGGAAGCACATCTTCGAGTCGCTGCTGTTCGTGTGGATTGTCGGCATGCTCGAACTGGTCGAGACCCTTCACAACATGAACTGGCTGCCCGTCGTCTTGAAGATATATTGAACGCTTCAAGCGGTACCGTTGGGCTTCTTTCGGCCGCGAAGCAGAAGACGCACGCCCACCACCGGCGCACCGGCTAACACGACGACACCGGCCCAAGGCGCCAAGCCGATCAATCCCAGCAGCAGGGTCTGGCCCGCTTTCACCAGGGCTTCCAACGACCCACTGAAGACTCGATGCGATCGCGTGGCGAAAGTGGGCGCTTTCTCGGGCACGTAGTTCTTGACCTCCTCGATGTGGAGCTTGACAGTCGACAGCGACGTGACGTCGTTCAGCACCCGCATGCGGCCTTCCATCCGCTCCACCTCCTCGCGCACCCGGGACACCTCGCGCTCGATCTCCAGGATGTTCTTGAGATTCCCCGCGGCGCTGTCCAACAGCTTGAGCAGCCGTTGCTCTTCTTCCTTCTTGTTGCGGATGCGGGCATCCACGTCATAGTACTCTTCCGTCACGTCGCGAGAATCGGACTGCACGGTGCGGATCTCGCCCAGCCGACGCGCGGCGGCCATGAAGGCGGTGTAGCGATCCACGGGCACCCGGATGGTCCAGTCGCCCACGCGCGGCATGCCCGGCGAGCCCACCACGCTGGAATGCGCCACGACCGCGCCGAACTCCTTCAGCAGCTCATCGATCTTGCCCGGGACCGGCTCGAAGTTCTCGACGATCAGGCTGACTTCGGCCGTGTAGACGATCTTGCGCTGCAGGGCCTCCGCCGGCGCACCCTTGGCCGGCGTTGCAGCGGCCGAGGATGGGATGCCTTCACGCGATCCCTTCACCGAACTGGCCGGGAGACCGGCGCGCTTCGCGCCCGTCGATTCCTGACTCAGATCCGAAGACAGCTCAGCCCCGCAACCGAAAAGAAACACTGCCCACGCGCAAGCGATCACAACTGGGACTCTCATGGCGCATCTCCTGCAAGTTCCGCCGGCAACCGGCCGGCCGTGCCTTAGGACCGTTTCCCACGAGCATGCTCAGCCGAGGCAAGCCGCCCCTGCGGCCGCCTCAGTTGACTTCCACAACCATCCAGGGTTAACTGGGGAGAGCAATGAAGTGCATCCGCTGCATGGACATTGTGGAATCGCGCCATTTCAAGTCAGTGGTCTCGCCGAAGATCGTCCCCTACTGTTGAACACTAACCACGCCGATACGGTCCTACGCCCGCGCCTCCCTGCCCCCCGGGGGACCGCCGTGCAGACCATACTCTACCTAAGGGGCCGTCGATATCACTGCCTACTACGTAAACCAACGGCCGAGAGATCGTTCGAAAATCAAGTCGCGTTAGCCCATTTTGGCCGAAATCCCGGTTTGAGTTTCCGATTCCCTGGCGAGCTCGCAACCCACAAGCCCACTTCAGAAGTATGCTCATGCGAACACTCGTTCTCGCACTGATGGTTACCCTCCTCACGCCCTGGACGGTCACGGCGTGCGCCGATCTCGCAGCGAGCCAGCAAGATGGGCGATTCCAAGTCGCCGGCGAGCATTTCCGGCTGGTCGTCGATGCGGCCAAAGGAGGCCAACTCGTCGGGCTGGAACAGTTTGATGGCTCCGCCTGGAACCCTGTCATCGATGGCCCAATGCAGAGCTTCCCGGCCATCTGTCTGCAGAGCGCCGGGCGTGAATACCTGTTAGCCAATGCCCCGTCGGCCGGATTTCAACAAGTCGAGGTCACGCCCCAGCGGGTGCGGTTTCAAACCACTGCCCGGCCCCGCGCCGCCGACGGGACAGCCGGCCCGTGGAGTGTCTCCTTGGGCTACGAGATCTACGCCGAAGGCGCCGTCTTCGTCGACTTGGAGTGCGTGGCCGATGCCCCGGTCGCCGAACTCGACCGAGCGAGCGTCTCGTTCACAGTCAGCCCTCGCGCGCTCGGCGCAGCCAAGTACCGCCAGGAGATTTTTCGAGGAAAGACGTCCGCCATGCCGTCGGCCCGCGTGGCGCTGGGCGTCAACCCGTCGCGGAGCTTCACCAACGAGATCCAGATCCTGGTCGAAGACAATCACCCCATGGCCGGCAAGACGGCCTTCGACGCGCAGAAGGGCCGCTTCACCTGGTTCTTGGCCGATGGCACGGGTTCCAGCCCGGCCCCGAAACGATACACCAACCGCCTCGCCCTCGCCTTGGGAGCGGCGGCAACCGGGAAACCGCGAAGTAACCTGATCGGTCAGCGCGTCTACCACTGGATCAACTTCATTGACCGTACGGCCAAGGCCGATTGGTTTCCTACCAACGAGCAGATCGATCGCATGGCCGCCCACGGCGCCACGATGCTCGTGTTGCACCAGGATTGGATGCTTCAGAGCGGCCGCAACGGGTTGCCGCACGCCGATTACACGGTCGCTCGACACGAGCCGTCGCTGCACCGCACCATCGAGCACGCCCACAGCCGCAACATGCGAGTCGGCCTCTATCGTCGTGGAATCGAACGCTACAGCCTCGATCTTCCCATTGTGGGCAAGTGCCTGCGGCGCGACTGGGACGGTTTCTACGTCGATTGGCACAGTCCACACGCCATTGCCCAGCACGAACACGACCATTCGGCAGAAACGGCGTTGGGCGACAAGCACTATTCGGCCGACGGCGGCTACCTGCCCGCCCGCGACTATTTCCTCTTCACCAAGCGTCTGCGCGCGATCGTCGGAGCCAAAGGCTTTCTGATCGGCCATCAGGGCTTCGGCAATGCCGGGTTGCTGCCGAACCTTGCCTTTGACGCCTATTTGCCGGGCGAGTCGTCCTCGGACCATAGGATGTTCTCGGACCTGGATGACGCCGTGTTCCGGGGCATGATGGCCGGCGGAACCTGCATGCCTTGGCCGCTCGATTCGCCGGTGTTCTCCAGCCCCGAAGGCATCGCCAAGATGGCCGCGTGGGGCTTCTATCCGCACGTAGGCCTCGGATTGCAGCGCAAAGCCGACAGCACGGCCTTCACGCTCAATCCCGACGATCGGGTCAACCAGTTCGCCCTGCCCTACTGGCGGCTCCTCTCGAAGATCGACGTGGAGCAAGCGAGCGTTTTCAATCTCCCAAGCCAGAATCGCGTAGCGGCCACCTGCTCGAACCCGGCCTTCTACTGCATCGTCTACAAGCAACCGGTCGGCGACGACGCCCAGTTCCTGGCGATCGTGGCGAACCTGGGCAAGCAAACGGCCGACACAACAGTCTCGCTGATGCCCGACGTGCTGGGCATGAAGGGCGCATATCGCGTCGAGCGAATCGTTGCCGACACCGATACTGCGACCGTCGAGGGCACCACGACCGAAAAGCTGCCGACGAGCCGATTGCCGGCCTGGGGCATCGAAGGCTTTCGCCTGCGGAAGCAGCCTTAGACGCGATACGAACGGTCGCCGTGCGTCAGTCGCGGCATCTACACGGTCGCTCCGACGGCCTCAGCTGCGGCAAGTCGCATCCGCAACCGGCGGACTTCCTGCTGATAGTCCAACCGTTCGGCTTCCCATCGTCGGGCCGCGTCGTTGAACTGCATCTCCTGGCGCTCCAACTGCTGCTCGCGTGCGACCAGCCGTTGGGCCTGCTGCTGGATCTCGTCCTGCCGTGCGGCAATCCAACCGTCGAACTCTTCTTTGTGACGGCGGAGCTTTTCGTGCTGCTCGGCCAACTGCTCGTACAGCGAGTGCAGTTGCTGCTTCTTCTCGGCCAGATCGGCCCCGGCCAGGCGATAGTCGTCGGCCAGTCGGCTGCGAATCTGGCCCAGCGAGTGCGTGATGGCCGCCGGTGGAGCCGTGCCGGCCAACTGTACCCACAGCTCTTCCGTCGCCAGGCGGATCTCCAGCGTTTCCCGGTGCATGCGCCCTAGTTCGCTGCGGAGCTGTTCCAAGGCCGCCCAGTTCTGGTCGATTTGCTCACCACGGCGCTCGAGCGATTGGCGTTTCTCATCGAGCTCCGCCAGCGCGCGTCGCTGTTCCATCGCCATCCGCTGCCGATCGCTCCGTGCCGACTCCCGGTCCTTGTCGCGCTGTCGAGCCGATTCCTCGCGAAGGCGCTCGATTTCAGCCCGGGCCTGGGCCAATTCCGATTCCGCCTTGTCGATCCGCTGTTGCCGGACCTCCAGCGACTGCAACTTCTGGACGAGTTCCTCCTCCAGCGCCAGCGATGTGCGATCCACTGTTTCGCGGCTCGCCGTTCGTTCGGCCTGTGCTTCCACCGACAGGCGACGGCGCTCCACGCCCGCCAACAGTTGGCGGACCAACTCGAGCGATGCCTCACGGCGGAAATCGATCCGCTGCCTCTCCGCCCGTAGCTCATTTTCGCCGCGCTGCTGTTGGGTCAGCCATTCCTCTTTCGCAGCCCGCTGCGCCGCAGCCTCCTTTTCCATCCGGTCAGCCAACGCCGCCAGTTGCTCCTCGCGCTGCGCCAAATGCCGTTCGGCATCGCGTTGCTTCGCCTCCGCCGCCGCTTCGGCGCTGGCGAGCCGTGCAATACGATGCTCTACCTCCTGCTCGTGAGCTTTGATGGCCGCCAAGCGCTCCCCAACCTCCCCTTCTCGCTCTGTCAACAGGAGTCGGGCCGTCCGCGACTCGTTCTCGAACTGCGCGGACCGCGCATTTAGTTCCGCTTCGCGATGGTCGACCTGACCCTGCCGGGTTCGCAGATGCTCGGCCAGTTGATCGGCCTGCAGACGCAATTGCCGCGCGACGACGACCGCTTCAGCGGCCTCGGCCAGTCCCGCCTCGGCAGGCGCCGCTTTGTCGGCCGACGCCGCCGGGACCATTGGGGCGTCCGACTTGGATTCTCTCTTGTCTATCCGGTGTGCCGCATCCACACGCGTCTCACGAACCGCCGATGTCTCACGCGTCGTTGCCGATCGCTGATCTGGTTGGGAATCGGCCTTCTTCGGCATGTGCAATCCTCGTCCCTTGATGGCCGCCGGATGGCGTATTGGGGCCCGCAAGTCTCGTTAATCGACAAAGTCTCGCCAGTTTGTGTAATCGGCACGGTTGCGACCGGAATTCAGCCATTTGGCGCAACGCGACCAATCACGCCCCGTGCAACAGCGATGATTCTAGACGCGAAGGGTAAATGGATAAGATGCATAAGATGCGGGCCTGCCGTGGAGAGGCTGCACACAGAAAAGTACTCTCCCCAGCGCTCTGGCAAGCTACCCGCGGTGCTGCTCCAATCGGCCGACAACGACGATCCGCAGATCGCACACATTGGTGCCCGTCGGCCCGGTCTTGAGCAAGGCCCCCAGCGGCTCGAAGAAATGGTAGGCATCGCTCCTGGCCAGATAATCCGCGGCCGTGAGCTTTCTTTCCCGAGCGGCGGCCAGCACCGCCTCGTCCAGCCAAGCCCCCGCCGCGTCGGTCGGTCCGTCTTCGCCGTCGGTGCCGCCAGATAGCAAGACAATATCCTTGGCCCCGTCGACCGCCAACGACTCCAGAGCCGCCAGCACCAGTTGCTGGTTGCGCCCGCCCAGCCCACGGATCTCCTGCGGAGCAAGCCGCACGGTCGGTTCACCACCGCTGACGAGACAATCGGGGCCTGGCTCGTCCCGCATCCGCAACGCCATGTGCGCCAAGTGACGCCCGATCTCTTCAGCGGCACCTTCCGAATCCCGGGCACTCACCATCGCCGGACTATAGCCCAGCCGGACGGCCTCTTCGCCTGCCGCGTCGACCGCCGTCGCGTTGTTGCCGATGATCAGGTTCGTCACGCGAGCCGCACGCCGCGAGGGTCCGGCCCCTTGCTTTCGACGGAGCGCATTGAAAACCTGCTCGGGAACTCCACCCTCCCGTGCGCCGAACGTTTCGAGCACGGCGAGGGCCTCCTCGGGCGTCGACGAATCCTCGACCGTCGGCCCCGAGGCGATCACGTCCAACGGGTCGCCCAACACATCGGAAATGATCAGGGAAACGAGCCGCCCGGCGCGACATGCTCGGGCGAGCCCTCCGCCCTTGATGCGGCTGAGCTGTTTGCGTACCGCGTTGAGTTGTTGGATATTCGCCCCTGCCGCGCTGAGGTGCCGAGTGACGGCCAGCTTGTCTTGCAGCGTGATCTCCTCGATGGGCGCCGGCATCAGGGCCGATCCGCCGCCGGAGATTAGGCACAGACACAGATCGTCGGTCCCGAGCGATGCCACGAGATCGAGAACCTGCTGCGATCCTTCGGCTCCCGCCTCGGTCGGCTCGTTGACCCCGGCCGGCCGAGCCCCGTGCAAGTGAATCCGCCGCAGCGGTCGTACGGTATCCTCGGGCACATTGACCCAGCCGGCAAGCTGTTTCTCGGCCAGCAGCTCCGGGCCAAAGACCTCCTCTACAGCGGCAGCCATGCCGGCACCCGCCTTGCCGGCCCCCACTACGGCGATTCGTGCCACACCGTCCAGTTCGATGGTCTCCTCGCCGACGATCAGCGACGACCCCTGCCGCTGCATGGCCTGCCGGATGAGCCGCTCGGGCGCCACCGCGTCGACGCCGGCCTGCCAGACTGCCATCGCATCACGGCGAAGTTGCTCGGGTGTTCGTTCGGGCATGCGTTCCTCCGCATTTTGCCGATTGTTGACAACATTGAGCCATTCGTTCTACACTGGCGCCGCCGCTTGTGCCACAACCCTGCCTGTGCAGCTTGGCCACGGCGTCCCAAGCGTCCAAATCGACGTTCCAAGCCGGCGAAACTGGAGAACCCGGACCATGGTGATCGTTCAATCGTATCCCATCGCGGTAGTGATGTGTATCGTAACGATGCTCTGCTGGGGGTCTTGGGCCAATACCCAGAAGCTTGCCAGCAAGGAATGGCGATTCCAGCTCTTCTACTGGGATTACTGTATCGGCGTACTGCTGCTCACGCTGATCTTCGCTCTGACCCTCGGCAGCACGGGCGAGCACGGTCGCGGCTTCTTTGCCGACTTGAGCCAGGCCGCACCGAAATACCTGGCGCTGGCCTTGCTCGGCGGCGTTGTGTTCAACCTGGCCAATATCCTGCTCGTGGCCGCCATCGACATCGCCGGAATGGCCGTCGCTTTCCCGGTCGGAATCGGAATCGCGCTGGTCGAAGGCGTCATTGTCAACCACATTCGCGAGCCGAAGGGCGATCCCGTCATCCTTTTCGCCGGCGTGGCGTGTGTGGCGCTGGCCATCGTGATCGATTCGCTCGCCTATCGGCGGCTGCCCACCACAGGCCAGAAGACGCTGGGCAAAGGCATCGTGCTTTCGGTCATCTGTGGACTGCTGATGGGCCTGTTCTACTACCTTGTGGCTGCCGCCATGCCGCCCATCGCCGACATCGCCCTCGAAGAGCACGCCGGAAAGCTCACCCCGTACACCGCCCTGGTTTTGTTTGCCCTGGGCCTGTTCGCCTCCAGCTTCATCTTCAACACCATCGTCATGCGCAAGCCGTTCGTCGGCGAACCGGTCCCCTTCGGCGACTACTTCACCAAAGGCAATCCCCGCCTGCACGTGGTCGGCATCGCCGGCGGCATGATTTGGGGTGTAGGAATGTCCTTCAACATCATCGCCGGTGGTGCAGCCGGCTACGCGATCGCCTACGGGCTGGGACAGGGAGCCACCATGGTCGCCGCATTGTGGGGTGTGTTTATCTGGAAAGAGTTCAGGCATGCCCCTGCGGGCACCAACAAACTGCTGGCCCTGATGTTCATTCTGTTTGTCGTTGGGCTGGCGATGATCGTCTACGCAAACGCCTGATCCGGCGGACGTACCGAGCACAAGGATATTCAACCATGACCGCGAAACCGATCGTCGTCGTCGGTAGCTCAAACACCGACATGATCATCACGCTGGACCACATCCCGCGCCCCGGCGAAACCATCCTTGGCGGCGAGTTCGTCACCGCGGCCGGCGGCAAAGGGGCCAATCAGGCGGTCGGCGCAGCCCGCGCCGGCGGCGCCGTGACCTTCGTCGCCCGCGTCGGCAGCGACCCACTGGGTGACCAGGCAATCGCCGGGTTCACCCAAGACGGGATCAACGTGGATTTCGTCTTCCGCGACAAACGCAGCCCTTCCGGCGTGGCGCTGATCTTCGTGGCCAAGGACGGCGAGAACAGCATCGCCGTAGCATCGGGGGCCAACGGCCGGCTTGCTCCCGCCGACGTGAAGAAGGCCAAACATGCTCTCACCGGTGCCAGCGTGCTGCTCTTGCAACTGGAAACGCCGCTGGAAACGGTCTGCGCCGCTGCCGACCTCGCGGCCCGCGCCGGCGTGCGGGTCATCCTCAATCCGGCGCCCGCCCAACCTTTGCCCGATGAGCTTCTCCGTCGAGTGTCGATTCTTACTCCCAACGAAAGCGAAGCCGAACTGCTTACCGGGGTCCGCGTCACCAGCAAGGCCACGGCTACGCAGGCGGCCGAGAAGCTCATGGCGCGAGGCGTGCAAACGGTCGTTGTCACACTCGGCTCCAAGGGCGCGCTGCTGGTCGGCGAGTCGACGCGGCAGTTCGTTCCCGGTTTCAAGGTGAAAGCGGTCGACACCACGGCCGCCGGCGACGTGTTCAATGGTGCCCTGGCCGTCGGTCTCGCGGAAGGGAAACACTTGCTCGACGCGGTCCGCTTCGCGTGCGCCGCCGGAGCACTTTCCGTAACCCAGATGGGCGCCCAGCCCTCGGCACCGACGCGTCGCCAGATCGAGAAGTTCCTCAAAACGCACCGCTCGTAGGCTTGGCCGACAGCCTTAACGGCCCGGTGGCGACGGCTGCTGAAACGGTCCGGTGGCCGAATGAACCGGAGGCAGAGTCTGGGCCATGGGCGCCGTCATCGCGCCGTTGCTCGTGGGCACAGACGATGGAACCGTCGGCGGTGCCGTCGCCCCGGTCGACGGCCCGACCGGACCCACGTACACGTCGTCCAACCACGCCTCCCCCAAGCCCGAGAGTGCGAAGCTCACGGTCATCTGGCCCGATTCCGGCACGACGCGATACAACGTGAACTGCTTCCAGCCGGTGGTCTCTCCGATCCGTTCCTCCAACGCCTCGCCGCCCAACGAGTCGACGATCAGCAGACCATCGACACTCCCGGTGATCGGCGCAGGAATCTGAACCCATCCCTGGATGCAAATGACCTCGCCCGCCTGTACGTTGACCTTCGGGCCGGTGACCCAAAGCGGCGGCGATTCAATCATCGTCGGCGGATTCTTGGCGTCCTGGGGCCTCGCGGCCAAACGCAGGCCGTAACGGCCACCATGCGCGCAACCGGGCGACAGGTCGGCTCCCGAAAAGACGCCCGGCGCGGGGTGCTGGAAATGGTGCCAGCCGGCCTGGAGCATGATTCCCAGATCCTCGAAATCACCACTCGCCAACCGGTTCTCTCCCGTCGCGGCGCCGCGAATCCGGCCGAGGAATCGCCAGTGCGCCGGCAAGGTCGCATAACAGACCGATGCCGGGCTCGCCACCGGAGAGCCCAGCGGGGCCACCGCCGATTCCCAGCGTGCCCGTTCCAGAAGCCGCAATGGCCGCATCGCCCGATCGGCGTAGGCAAAAATGTCTCGGCAGTTCTTCAACCCGCCGGTCGCCATCAAACGATCGCATTGCTGCAGATTCCGGCGCGCGTCGGCCAACCACTGGCCGCCCTGGGCTGCCGCCGAATCGCGAGGGGGCATTCGGCTCTCGGTCTGCTCGACCATTTGAAGTTTGGCAACCGCCAGATCGTGTTGAAGCTGTGCCGCCCGCTGCCCGATGCGGACCGCCCGCTGCGTGAGATCGCTGACGACCATCGCATCCTGCGTGAACAGGATCAACGAGGTCAGCGAGAACTCATCGAGCGTGACGCGCGTGCCGCCCGTGACCCGCTTGGATCGCACGGGACGCAGTCCGCCCGGGGCGATCTCGTAGGCGTCGTTTCCTTCCGGGACTCCCGGCACGACAAACGTCGTTCCGTTGCCGGCCGCCTGCCCGGAAACGAACTGAGACCCGGGCTCGGTCCACAGCGGCACCAGGATCCTCGCTCGTTCCGCTTGGAGCAGGGCGCCTACCAACCCCGGCTCACTGGAGGGCACCATGGCGATGAAGCTGCCGGCCGCCGTCCACGGCTCGATGAGGCCCAGCTCCAGGTTGAGCAACTCCAATGTCGTCGCCCGAACCCGCGTATCGGGATCCGACTCCACCAGCGACGTATTCGACTCAAACAACAGGCCGCGGCTGCCGGCGGTGACCGACGTATAGACCAACAGTCGGATCTGCTCGCTGGCGAACCGGTTCGGCAGCGGCTGCTCGACGCCCATGGTCTGCCACTGCTGCTGCAACGTCGGCGATGGCTGGGTCTGAATCGTGGTCCACACCGGCGTGCCGGGCACCGCCAGCCACGGCCGTTGTCGGACCCACGTGCCGTAGTCGTTCAACTGCAAACTACTTCCTAATGGGCTGCGCCCGATCAGTAACAATTGGGCAATGTTGCTGTACGGCCGCAAGGCGCTGGCCGGCTCGCAGATGAACGGTCGTTGGCTCTGGTTGTCGGACGCGCGGATTTGCTCCTTCCATCGCTGAATTGCCGGAAGCTGTGACGGCCCCAGCCCATGTCCCAAATCCCAGGCCAAAACACAGTCGTAGGCCGGATCGATCTTTGACGGAGTCGCCGACGAGCCGGCACCGGCGCCATCAGGTGCGAGCGGCGGAGGTGTCACCAACCAAAGCCCCAGTTGGTTCGCCTCCGAGATCATTTCCGGCTTGGGCACATTGGGCAGCCAGACGACGTTGAAACCCAACTGCCGAAGCAGCTTCAACGGTTCGCCCTGGTATTGAATTACCCGCGGGAAGACCGGCCGGTCATCGGCCATCAGAACATGGCCGGCCATCGCGATCTTCCGACGCCGAATGTTGGCATCGCTCCGCGGCATGTCCGGCGATCCGGAGACGGGCGCCCCGTTGTTGCCATCGGCGGCCGCGCTGCGTGCCGGAGCTTCGTGGGCACTCCGCTTCGCATATCCGGCAAGCTCCAGATCGTCGATCCACACCGTGGTTGTGCCGGGGCCACCATACGCGTTCAGCAGCACCACATCGACATAGGCTTCACGCGGATCGACCTGAGGCCCCACTTGTGCCCGCAGCGTCCACGTGTGCTGTTTCAGTTGTTCCGTAAGGTTGTCGACGCGAAGCTGCTGCCAGCGTCCAGGCGTCGTGTAACTGGAACCTCGCAACAAGGCCGTCAGCGGCTTGCCGGTTCGCGGATCGATCGTGCGAGGCAGCGCCACGCGGACGAGCAATTGTATCCCCGGGCGATCCGACTGAATCCACACTGTCGGCATCAGTTCGTCGATCACGTAGGGTTGGCCGACGTCATGGCTGAACAGCAACTCGTGGCCCGAGCTGCCGCTGATCTGTAGCAGTTCACAGCGGTCGCCGCTGTGGGCATGTCCCTGAACGCGCTCTTGCCGCTCGATCCGATAGGGAACGTCGCCGCCGGCCAGCCGCCAGGATGGCTGAGGTCCCTCAAATCCCTCGGACCAGGCGCTGCCGTCCGCGGCGGCAACGCCGGCAACTGCCAGGACGGTTCCCAGCACGACCAAGGCAAGAAGCGGGAGGGATGGTCTCATGAGCACTGCGCCGAACAGGCGGACGTTGCCTTTTGGCCACATCCATATCCCAGATTGACAACTTCGACGTAACAGTCGCTTGTATCACGATTTGCGATCGGCATCCAGATCAACCGTTGCCGTTTTGCATCAAAGCGGGCAGAAAGGCCACAAACCGCCCAACGCGATAAGTTCTTCTTTCATAGATACTTGCGACGAATCGGTTTCTCCCAGCCCGGTTGTGGCATAGCGAGTGCTTTTTTCCGCTGACGTTCCGCACCACGAAGGAGACCTCGATGAGCCAGCCCTGCCGCATCAACAAGACCGACGTCAACGAAATCCCCAGTGAAATCTCGGCACTGTTCGCCGCAGTCAAAGAGCTCCCCGCCGAGTACCGCAGTCAGATCGAACCGGCGCTGGAGAATGTTGTCGAAAGCACCAAACGCCGCCGTCGGATCCTCACACTGGTCCAAGACGCTCTAAGCCAACTGAGGGTCGACATGAAATACCTCGTATTCGACTTGGAAGCGACCCGCCGTGAGCGGGACCACTATCGCCGCCAGGTCGAAGACAAGTGAGACGCTGCGGCCGACGCCTATAACCCATTTCATCGGCAAAAGTAACGTCGATTGCGCCCGAGTCGTGTGGCAGCTCTGAACAAGTCCATCGCAGCAATGTCCTCCTGTTGAGGTACCGTATTCTCGCGACTTCTTACCTCCCCCTGCGGGCTCCGGTCACATCTGCGGCCGGAGCCCGTTGTGTTTATGGGACCCCCGTGGGCGTGCCCTCCTCTTCGTGTCCCCCTTTCGGACTGTTGCCGAAACGTTGCGGAACTGTTAATTCTCGAATAGGATGGATCAAATGGCCATATTTCTTATGGATGTCTACTACGCGGTGTATCGGAGGCTGGTCGGTAGTACGACATAAGTGGTGTTCAGAGAGGGGGTCCTGAGGCATGAGCCGACCTTCGGCCGAACAGGTCGCTCAGCGCGCGTTTGACCTGGGACTGATTGACGGCATACAGATGCAGGAGGTGTGGAGTTCCTTGGGATCGCGCAACGTTCCCTTGGAAGCCCTTGTGCAGGTATTGGTGCGCCGTGAATTCCTCACCAACTACCAGGTCGATCGGCTGCTGAAAGGCGAACGTAGCGGGTTCTTCTTTGGCGACTATAAGGTTCTTTACCTTATAGGCACGGGGACGTTTGCGCGCGTTTATCGCGCCGTCAATCCAAAGACGAATCAGATCGTCGCCGTCAAGGTCCTGCGAAGGAAGTTCAGCGAGCAGCCGAGCCAGTACGGCCAATTCGTGCGCGAGGGCGAGCTCGGCTGCACTCTGCGCCATCCAAACATCGTCCCCATCTTCGAGGTCTACTCCCACCGCGGCACGCACTTCCTGGTGATGGAATTTGTCGAAGGGCGAAATCTCCGCGAGTTCATCAAGATTCGCCGCCGCCTCGATGTCGTCGAAGCCACCCGCCTGATGACCGATATCGCCAGCGCCATGCAGTACGCCTTCGAGATGGGCTTGACCCATCGCGACCTCAAGACGAGCAACGTGCTGGTTTCCAGTCGGGGACGTGCAAAACTGGTCGATTTCGGCATGGCCGGTCTGGGCGACAGCCTGGGCGATCAGTCACCCGATTCGGTCAGCCCTCGCACCATCGACTACGCAGCCTTGGAACGCGCCACGGGCGTCCGCAAGGACGACACCCGCAGCGATATCTACTTCATGGGCTGCATCTACTACCACATGCTCACGGGCAAAGCGCCCTTGCCCGAAACCCGCGATCGAGTCCACCGCCTGAGCAAGACGCGGTTCACCCAAGTGCGCCCGTTGCTGGACCTCGAACCCAGCATTCCACCGGTCGTCGAGCATGTTGTCAACAAGGCGATGATGCTCGATCCATTACGGCGCTATCAGAGCCCCGGAATGATGCTGACCGATCTCCGCACGACGGCCAGACGTCTGGCCGGTGAAGACGTTGCCGATGGGAAGGACTCCGGATCGTCGCCCGACGCGTCGCCCGACGTTCAGGATCAGCAGACGATCATGGTCGTCGAGGCCAATCAAGGGATGCAGAACGCGCTGCGCGAAGGACTGAAGCGCGCCGGCTACCGAGTGCTGCTCACCAGCGACCCGGTGCGGGCGCTGGAACGGCTGCAGGACGATACTTCGGAAGTTACCTGTGTGCTGATCGATGCCCAGGAGCTGGGCGAGCCGGCGGTGACCGCGTTCAATCGACTGGCCGACCATCCGGCCACCGCCCATATGCCCGCCTTGTTGCTGCTGGACGAGGCCCAAATGGCGTGGTCGGAAGAGGTGAGGGCCGACGAGAAGCGAGTGGTCATCCTCTTGCCGATCACCATGAAGAAGCTGCGAATGGCCCTCGTCCGCCTTCTCCGGTCCAAAACGGCCACTGAGCCAAGCCAGGAAGGTGTCGGCTGAGTGCTGCGCCATCGGGGGCCGGCTGTTCGTTGACGCCCGTGGGGCAGTCTCTATAATTTGGTGAACACGGCGATTCTGGCGGCCCGGATTGCCCCCATCTCTGGGTGTTCACAAGACGTGGTGCGCTGCAAAACATGGATCTCTCTGGGAAGGAGACGACTCGATGGCCAATTTGACCGAACTGAACGAAAGCAATTTCCAGGCGGAGGTCCTGCAATCGGATCAGCCGGTGCTGGTCGACTTCTGGGCGCCTTGGTGTGGTCCGTGTCGCATGATCGCCCCGGTTGTCGAGGAATTGGCCAGCGAGAATGCCGGCTCCCTGAAGGTCGCCAAGATCAACATCGACGACAGTCCCGCTCTGGCCTCCAGTTACGGCGTCAGTAGCATACCCACGCTGATGATCTTCAAGGGAGGCGAGGTCGTCGACCGCTTCGTCGGTGTCCAACCCAAGAGCCGCCTCCAGAGCGCCATCGAACAGGCCAAAGGTTAGATCGCATTCGGCGTAACCGTAGCGTGTATTTCGCTTTCGGAACCGTAGAAACACGCCGTCTGATGTGCTCCGCGCGGCCGGATCGCCGTTGGTTTTAACTGCCGTTTGCTCGTCTGGTCAGCCGCAGTACGGCGGCGTCCTCGGGCGGTACGGAAAGGCGTATTCGACCATCACTCGTCGGCATTGCCTGACCCGTCACGGCGTTCTCGGCCCCAACTGCATCCTCCGGCAGTACGACCTCTTCTTCCGCCTCCTGTGATGGATGATCGTTGAACACGACAAGCAGGTCGCCGGGGCCTCCGCGAATCAGCCTCGGTCGCAACCGGTCGCCACGAACGACCGGTACCGTATGCTGTCGCAAAATCGCCTGCAACAGCCGATGGGCTTCGGCCACCCCTCGCGCCAGAGCCAAGCCCAGGTACGTGCCGATGTAGTACACCGTTCCCTGCCCGTACGCGCGTCGCGCTGCAAATGCCGTTTCCTGGTACACACCGATCGGCTCCGCGCCGTGCAACTCCAGCGGTACGAGGAATCCGTGAGCGGGAACCTCCACGTTGGCCGGCTCCGAGAACCGGATCGGCGGCCCAAGGTGGATCGGGTCCATCTCGGGCAGATCCACCGGACCCGACGCCTTGACCGTGCTATCGGCCCCCGGCACGACGATCCGATTGGCCGGGTCGGAGCAGATCATCTCCCCTTCGGTCAGTCCGGCAGCCTCGGCCAATTGCCCCGCCGGCACGCGTGCCCGCATCCATCCGCGATCGTCGAACATCCCGGTGCGTGCCTCCGCCACTAGCACACCGCCGCCAGCGACGAAATCAGCCAATCGCCCGGCCACCTCGTCCGACATCGTCAGTGCCATGGGCACCAGGAGCACATTCTCGCGAATGTCGTCCAGCGTGTCGAACGTCACGTAACGCGCCGCCAGATCGTTCTTCCAAAGCGTGTGGTAGTAGCCCAGGTGCGATTCGCCGTAGAGCTCGTCGTCCAACTCCATGGCGAACAGCAAGGATGAGACATCCGGATCGTACAACACGGCCACCTGGGACGGTACCGTAGCGCTTGTAAGGATGTCCTGGTGTCGCCGCAGGCAGGCGGCCACCTCGGCGATGGCCCGGCTGCGGGCCGTGTGCTCGCCGTCCAGCCGGATCATCCCGAATCCGCCCGCCTCGTGCCCGGTCCGCTCGGCCAGGTAACACCAGTGCACCGTCCCCTGCGAACCCGTGGCGGCCGCCAACCAGTTCCACAGGTGATAGTCTTTAGGGCGGGGCATCCGGCTCTTGCGGAATCCACGAATGTTCGCCGCCCCGCCCGCCATCTCGCTCACCCAGAACGGTTTCCCACGCGCCGCGCTGCGCGTCAGTTCGAGCACCTGGGCGCAGGTTGCCAAGTCCCAACTGAAGGCCTGCGGAGCGAAACTCGTTCCCCACATATCGACCGGCTCGGCGAACCGCCAGTTGTGAATGCACGCGTTCGCCCGCGGCAGCACCGGCGGCACCGCTCCCGAGTGGCTGACAACCGGATGCTTGGCGTCCTCCGCCTTAATCATCGCCACCCGCCATCGCATGTTCTCGTACAACTGGTCGAACCAGAACCGCATCCAATCGAGCCAGTCGGCGTAGTTGCCGTGCAGAATGGGCGGCTGGACATGTTCGAAACAACTGTAAGGGCGTCCCCAGCGGTCGTTGAACGTGTCGATGTCGCCGTACTTCGACTGCAGCCACTGCCGGAACGCTTGCCGCGAACCGTCGCAGTAACAGAACACTCGGTCGCCCATATTGCTCCACATGCTGCTGCACCAGCAGGGCTCCAGATGGGGTTCGTTCCAGCAGTCGTACAGATACAGCGAATCACGATCCGAGAACTCGGTCGCCACACGCCGCAGATAGCGCTCGGCCTCACGGCGGACGACCTCGTGATGGAAACAGAGCCCCGGGTGCCCGCCGGTTGGCGCCGCGTCCTGGGCGCCCAATTCGATCGCCCGCCCATTAGCGTTTACGTATCGGGTCTCCGGATGCTCGTGCTCCAGCCAATAGGGCGCGCACTCCAGACTCAACTTGAGCATTACGCTGAGGTCCAACGACTCGCAGATGTCGAAGATCTCGTGGATCTCGTCGAACATGAACCGCTCCGGCTCGCGATGATGCCAATGCCATTGCAGATGCAGCTTCACCAGGTTGAATCCCAGCTCGCGTTTGATCTTCTCCAAGTGATAGCGATGCTGGTCGCGCGGTGGATTGGGTGGTCGCCAATATTGCGTCCCATAAACGAAATCGCCCGGTTGAATCATCGTCGCAGGTCCTCCGTACAGCATCGCCAGCGGCGCCCACAGGCCGCTCAGCACGTCAAATTCATGTGCTTGACGGCCACATTATAGTGGACGTCCCGACGGCACGGATAGATCCCGGCAGACCGCCCAAACCCTTGCCGCGCGACGGCAATCCCAAGGGCGACGGACGCTCATTTCTTTCGGCAACATCGACGGCTGCGCACCGCCTCCAGAATGCCCCGATCACCCACAGCAGTTCACGGCTCCAGCGGCAAACCGGCGGCCAGAAGCGTCATTTCACAGACGAGCAGATCGTGCTCCGGCGAGTACGCATGTTCCTTCTCACCGCGAAGGATGCGGGCAAGATCGCCAAGTTGCTCGTCGTAGCGACCCGGCGAGGACGGGAGCTTCACTTCCTGATAACCACGTCGGAAATCGCCGCGGGGCTCGGCCAGCGCCAGCAGCAGCTTGGGCGGCTCCAGCGGCTTGATATCGACGGTCCCCTGCTGCCCACACACGGTGAACTGCCGCCGCCGCTCGCCCGCCACTTCCACGACCGCGCTGCGAATCGTGCAGATCGCCTTGGGATACTCGAATACGGCCAATTGATTGTCGGCGAAGTTGTCCTCCGGCTGGGTGCGCCGCACGTAGGGTGTGACCTTGTCTGGGCGTCCCATGATCGTGACCATGGCATCGATCAGGTGGCATCCTAACTCGAACAGCGTTCCGCCCGGGAAGCCGGCGACGAACGCCCGGCCGCTGGGCGGCACGCCCTTGCTGATCACGCCGTCGATCTCAAAGACGTCCCCCAGCCAACCATCGCGGACTGCCTGAAAACAGAGCTGAAACGCCGGGTTGTAGCGGAACATGAAGCCCATCTGTACGGTCAGGTGCCGCCGTTGGGCCTCGTCGAGCACGTGCTTGAAGCGGCTCACCGAAACGCCCGCCGGTTTGTCCAGGTGAAGATGCTTGCCCGCGGCAATACATCGGGCGGCGGTCGACACGAGATTCTCATTTCGCGTTTCGACGGCCACCGCCTCCAGCCCCGGCCAATTGAGCAGTTGCTCTTCGGTCAGCCATTTCAGGCCGCGATAGGTGCCCTGCTGCTCGGCCGCCCGGCGAAGCTGAGGATCGGGTTCGGCGATGCCGACGACCTCGTAGTCATCGGCCAGCTTCAACAGCGTTTGCATTTTGCCTGCGGCGTGGCCGTGGCCGGTACCGATCTGCCCGATCTTGATCCGGCGCTTCGCCGGATCGCCTCGGACAACATGTGGCACGGCCGCCGCAGCCGTAACCGCGGCCGCCTTCAAGAAATCGCGTCTCCGCAACCGGCTCATGGCAGATCTCCGTACACCTTGGGTCCCGTTCGCTGTCGATTCCCGCATGCGGCACAGCCACCAGCGACTGTGCCACCAACTTCCATCTAGTCCCAACCGCCTAGCTCTTCTCGAGCAACGGCCGAAGCACGCGCTCCAGCACCTCGGCCTGCCGCATCATGCTTAGGTCGAAAGGATGCGAGCTGTCGACCAGCTTCGTGTATGCGTCCCTCAACGCCGCGAGTAGTCACCGCACCAACGGCTCCGCGCGTTTGGTCACCCTATAGCCGAATCCACCGAGGTCGAGCACGAGATCGTCGCCCTCGGTCATGACCTTTGCACTCTCGGAAATCAACGTGTTGCCGGCCCACTTGGTCGCCTCGTCAAGCGTGATGCGAACCTTCACGGTGCGGCCGGACAGATTTACCACGGAAAGAATCTCCTCGCCGGGCATGCGCCGAAGGAAGGAGAGCACTGAGTCGGGCCGATCGTTGTCCAGCCAGACGACCGCACCATGTGTCAGCGCCGGTTGGGCATGTCGGATGGCACAGAGGTTCTTGCAGAACGCCCAGCGCGCTTTGCCTACCGGTGTGTCGCCATTGGCCCAGTCGATCGGCAACCGGGCGTAAATACTGTGGCGGGCGGTGTCGGCCACCTCCTGTCCGTTGTAGAGCATCGGCACGCCGTCCAGCGTGAACAGCGTAACCAGCGCGGCCTGGACGCGCCGGCTTCTCCACTTCTTCTCGAGGCGTTTGTTGTAGGAATCGTTAGCGATATCGTGGTTGTCGATGAACCGAATGAACCGCGCGCCGTTGCGAGGCCGCCCGGTCCGCGCCTCCTCCCATTGAGCCCGAAACTTGGTGGCGTCGTCCCATGCGGACCCCCAGCTTGAGAACCCCCAGCTATAGTCGAGGTCGAACGCCTTGAGTTGATCCTCGGGCCGCCGCCGCCCTTCGGCCAGCATGCAAAGATCGGGACGGATCTTCTCTAATCGCTCCCGCGCCTCTTCCCAGAAATCCAGTGGAACACCATCCGAACTGTCGCAGCGGAACCCGTCAGCGTCAAACTCCGCGATCCAGTACTCCATGTTCTTCCACAGATACTCGCGTAGCCCGGGATCGGCGTGGTTGGTGACCGGGAATCCCCAGCGGGACAGGACGATTGAGCCATCCTTGTTCCTCTCGACGAACTCAGGATGCTGTTTGAGAAAGACGGCGTTCGGGCCGCAATGCCGATAGACCATGTCCAACAACACGCGCATGCCGAGCCGATGCGCCTCGGCAATGAACTCCTTCAGGTCTGCGTCGGTACCATACTCCGGATCGACGTGGTAGTAGTCCATCATTCGATAGGGGTTCCGCGGATTGTTCATGCCCGACTTCCGCTGCCGCGGGCTCCACGTCTTCGGGTCCGCGCAGTCGTCCGACACGAACACGGGGCAGAGATAGAGGATGTCGACGCCGAGGTCGGCCAATGCCGGCAACCGTGCCGTCGCGGCCTTGAGCGTGCCTTCCGGCGTGAAGGCGCGCGGCTGGATTTGATACATGACGCCGCGTGTGACCCACTCGGGCGACGGCCGACCCTGTCGCTCGGTTAGCGGAGTCGAATCGGCGGCTTGGGCGTAGGTTGCCAGGGCCGTCAGTGCGGAGATCGCGATCAGGGTCCTATTCATATTCAAGCTCTCTCGATGGTTGTAGGGATCCAGGCGCAAACACCTTCTATTGGAGTCCGTAGGGCACGCCTCGGCACACGTCGCTTGGCTCGCCTCGGACAACATGTCGCACGGCCCCCGCAGGCGTAACCGCGGCCGCCTTCGAGAAATCGCGTCGCTGCAACCGGCTCTGGGCAGATCTCCGTGCACCTCGGGTCCCCTTTTGCCGTCGATTCCCGCATGCGGCACAGCCACCGGCGACTATGCCGCCAACTACCGTCCGTTCCCAACCGCCTAGCGATTCTCGAGCAACGGCCGAAGCACGCGCTCCAGCACCTCGGCCTGACGCATCATGCCCAGGTCGGAAGGATGCGAGCTGTCGACAGTCGCTTCGTCGTCGTCGCCCAGCAGTTGATTGCCCTCGACGTAGGTCAGGCCCTTCACGCCGCTGTCGACCAGCTTCGTGTAGGCCGCCTTCAACGCCGCGCGGCTCTGGGCCTGACGCTCCTGTTTGGACGGCAGAAACGCCGTGTTACCGTACGTGCGGTCCTCGACCAGAACGATCGGCGTATCGGGGTGCGCCGCGCGCAGTTGCCGCACCAACGGTTCCGTACGTTTGGCGACTTGTTCGCCTTGCATGTTCGGCAAACAGTCGATCACGTAGGCTGCGGCGTCCAACTCGGCCAGCAATTGCCCCACTTCCGGGTCCATCGTGCCGTTGCCCGAGAAGCCCAGATTGATCGTCGGTCGGTCGAACCGCCGCCCGATGATGGCCACAAACGCCATGCCCGGTCGCGAGGCGCACGCACCGTGCAGAATGGACGTGCCGTAAAACACGATTGGCTTCTCGCTCCGCGGCGCGAGCGGCTCGAAGATCGCGTCTTTCGGAACGCCGATCTCCAGCGACTCCACGCCGTTGTAAAGCGGCAAGTACGCCATGTACTCGCGCAGTTTCGGCTCCAGTCCTTCGACCAATGTCGCCTGAACCTTCGTGTCGGCCGGACGCGTGATTCCCAGCCATCGCCACTGCCCAGCGTCGTTCCGTGCGTACAGGTCCAAGCCGCTCGCGCCAGTCGCCGGCATGTGCGGCATGGCGATTCGGCTGGATTGCAGCACGTAGCGCGCGGAGATGCTCGTGGCATTCGTCTTGAACCGCACGGCCATGCCGGCCGAGGCACGGCTCAGATTCCATACGGCACCGCGGACGACGCCTTCGGCCTTTCCGGGCAACCGGTCGTAGTACCGCTTGGTATCGGACCAGCCCTTCCCCTCGACGCCCCAGTCCTGCACGTTGTACCAAGCCGTGCCATCCTCGACCTTGGGTGATACCGGCTTCGCCTCTTGGCACCAAGCATAGCTGCCTTGCATGCAAACCACGGCTGTCGCGGCTACCAGCAACATGGCCCAGCGTCGGTCGAATCGTCGTTCGTTCATGAGAAACCCTTTCCTGTGGAGGCCTGCATTCCCAATACGCGTCGAGCGGTATCCAGGATGAATCGCGATCATTGGCTGCGCCGGCATCAATAATCAGACCCGCGTCGATAGCCACTTCCGACACATAGTATTCCCTGCCGCGGCACGCGACGCAAGCAAATGGGCGCCGCCGGCCTTACCACATCGAGTTGATCAGCTCCACGCTGCGATCGACCAGGATCTGCCCGCCTTCGGGGCCCACCTGGTTGCTCTGCACGATGGCGCTGTACCCGCCGCCGCCAACCGCCAATTGCGTCGCCAGGTAGCCGGCCGAGGAACCCGTCAGTTGCAGCACGAACGTCTGCAAGGCCTTGCTGCGAGCCTTGATCTGGAACCCATAGTCCACGAACAACTCGAATGGACTCGTGACGATCGCCACGTCGCCCAGTCGCAACGCGTGCAGTTCCACCGTGAGTGTCGGCTGTTGCTTCTGCTCTCGATGGCGATCAACCGTCTTCTGGAACCACTGCCGACGGCGATACAGCTTCGGTTGATCGGCCAGCCGGTCGGCCTCCACCTGAGCCTGGGCCGCTTCCTCGTCGCTGACCATCCGCCGCGGCAACTCCAACGATTCGACCTTGTGGATCAGCGGCACATCAGTGTGGATCTCCTGGCGGGTCAGTTCCAATACCTCTGCCACTTCGCGAGCGATCCGCCGGGCGATCTCCTGCGTCGACGACAACCCACGCAGCTCCCGCATGCGAGCCTCGGCCTTTTTGCGCAACATGAGGTGTGGCGACTGGTCGCCCGCCGCGCCGGGCCAACCGAGCACGCACAGGCTCGGCGATACCTGGGCGTGCAACAGCTCGCGCACGTCATGCCAGAAATCGGCGTTGATCATCGAGCGACTTTCTACCTCCTGCGACGGGCAAACGACATTCACCGCCGCCGCCAGCGGCTTCTTGTCCTTGTCCCAGAAGAAGAGCATCTCGATCGTGTGATCCTCGCCGCTTTCCAATCGCCGGAAATCGGGCTGACCCGTCTTGCCGTACATCTTGGCCGTGCCGTCGGCATACATGGCCCGCCGGTTGTAGCCGACCACGGCGTGCCCGAGCCCCCAACTCACGCCGCCCGGCTGCCGATTCTGCCATGCCTTGCATATGACGTCGGCAAGCCGACCAGCGAGAAACTTGCGATACTCGCCCGGCTGCATGATATCTTTCGGAACTTCGTATTTCCCGTCTTGCGTCACCGGCGCCGTGTGGGTGTGAGTCGCCGTGAGAAAGAACTTATTCAGGTCGAATCCCGGCATCCGATCGCCAATCGCCTGGCGTACCTCGTCCTGAAGGCCGGGACGGATTCCCGTCAGATCGCACGAGACCATGATCGCCTGATCGACGACGCGGTCACCTTCGCGCGATTCCAACGCCAGCGCAGTCGCCGTAACCGGACTCTCCACGCCTTTGGAAACCCGCAGACTGTGCTGTCCGTCCAACGCGACCGGTCCGTCCGGCGTAATGCTCGTCGTGGCGGCACCCACCCAGAGTTCGGAACCCAAAGCCCCATGGCAAACCAGCGCGAAGGCCAGGAAGAGAATCGGCAGTAGCAGATGACGGTAGGTCTTCATGAGGTGGGATCCTTGGGGTGAGTGGGATGATTCGGCGAGTTACCACATCGAGTTGATCAGTTCCACGCTGCGGTCGACCAGGATCTGCCCGCCTTCGGGGCCGATCGGGTTACTCTGCACGATGGCGCTGTAACCGCCCCCCTCAGCCGCTCGTTGGGTCGGCAGGTAGCCATCGGTCGAGCACGTCAATTGCAGCACGAACGTCTGCAAGGCCTTGCTGCGAGCCTTGATCTGGAAACCGTAGTCCAGAAACAGCTCAAAGGGATTCGTGACGATCGCCACGTCGCCGATCCGCACGGCGTGCAATTCCATGCTGAATGGCGGCTCCTTGTCTCCCTGGCGATAGCGGTCGATCACCTTCTGATGCCACAGTCTTCGCCGCATCTTGGCCGACTCGGGCGCGTTCTGTTTCGCGATCGCGTCGATCTCGGCCTGGGCACTCGTCGCTTCCTGTTCGGTCACCTTGCGACGCGGCAACGTCAGTTGCTCCACCTTGTGCACGAACGGAACGTCGGTGCGAATATCCTGCCGGGTAATCTCCATCACGTCGCACACTTCGCGACTGATCCGGCGCGCGATCTCCTGCGTCGACGATAGCCCGCGCAGCTTCTGCATCCGTAGCTCGGCCTCCTTGCGAAGCATCAAATGGGGCGACTGATCGCCGGCAGCACCGGGCCAACCGAGCACGCAAAGGTCGGGCGATATGCTCGCGTGCAACTGCTCGCGCACATCGTGCCAGAAGTCGGCGTTGACTGTGTGACGTCCTTCCACTTCCTGCGAAGGACACACGACGTTCACCGCCACCGCCAACGGCTTCTTGTTCTTGTCCCAGAAGAAGAGCAACTCGAGCGTGTGATCCTCGCCGCTCTCCAGGCTTCGGAAGTCGGCCCGGTTGGTTTTGCCATACATCACGGCGGTTCCGTCGGCGTACACGGCGCGACGGTTATGCCCGACCACCGCATGGCCTAACCCCCAGCTCACTCCGCCCGGCTGACGCCGCTTCCACGCCTCGACGATCACCTCGCCGAGTCGTTCCTTCAGCAGTTCGACGTACTCCGTCGGCTGGATGACTCCGTCTTTCGGAATGTCGTATTTCCCTTCTTCGGTCACCGGTGCCGTGTGCGTGTGGGTGGCCGTGATGAACAGTTTGGAAGGATCGAAGCCGGGCATCCTATCGTGGAGCAAATCGCGGAGCGCTTGCTGGACTTCTGCGCGAGTTCTCACCAGATCGCACGACACCATGATCGCCTGGTCCAGCACTCGGTCGCCGTCCCGCGACTCGATGGCCACAGCCGTCGCTGTCACCGGATTGTCGATGCCGCGAGAGATGCGAGTATTGAACTGCCCATCGAGGGCGACCGGCTTGTCCGGCGTGATGCTCGTGGTCGCCGCGCCGATCCACAACTCCCCGGCGCACACCGGGCTCGACGCCCACAATATCGTCCCCACGGCCGACACAATGACCACAATTGCTACCGCCCTCAGAAGAAACACGCGTCCTCCTCGGCAGCACGAAGCAGAGTTCTGATCCATGGTCTCTATCCCCCAACTACGATGACCTCTCAATACATGCGACGTGCCTGTCCCCCGAGCGAACCAGGCAACCCCAGTGCCGGGGCAAGACCAGCACAGACTGGGGAACCGCAGAAAAACACAACGACCTTGCCAAAGCATTGACATCCCTCACAAGTAGTGGTATCCTCGTCGTGCACGGTGGATCCTTAGGCGACCTTCAGAGGTGGTTATCATGTCGCGCGCTCCGAAGCTGACGATCGTATCTCTGATCATTCTTCTGAGTGCCGTCGCGCCCGTTCCGGCGGCCACCGTCTATCACACCAGCATCCAGACTTCCTACAACCAGTTCTGGGCGTACGACACCGATACCGACGCCTGGACTCGCTTGAACGATTTTCAAACCGGTTCCACGCTCGCCGTCGACTCCAGCGGCAATGTCTTCGCCTATTCCGGGAACCGAAACGCCATTATGCAGTACGACCGCGCAAACGACACTTGGAATCACTATCTCAACGCCCCAACGATCACCGGGTACGCCGACTACGGTCTCGTCAATCTTGAAGTGACCAACTCGGGTCGATTCTTGCTGACCGGCTACGGTACGACCAATCTGTATTACACCGACGGTGGCGCCTGGTCGACCGTCGCACTCGGCTTCCAAGGCAATGCCACGGGTGACTACGATCCTACCACCGGGCAGTACGCTCTTACTCCCTTTGCCGGAACCTCGCCGAAACTTATCGATACGGAAACCTTCACCGTTACAAACTTCTCCATCGCCGGCTCCGGCGGCGAGTGGCGACGTGACAGCGTTATTCTGGATGGCCACTACTACGTCCAAGTCAGCAATTACCCTGTCGACGTGTGGGACCTCAGCGATCCGAGTGCGGCTCCAGGCACGGCGGGTTCCGTGCCTTCTGGAATGATCTGGTCGGCGCTCGCCGCCGACCGCGAGAACGGCTACATCTACGCAGCCGCTCTCGCCACCAATGGTTTCTATCGCTATGACGGTGACTCGTGGATAGCGCTTGCCAACGTAGGAGCGAGTCTGATCCATCACTCAACGATCGCGTTCGTCCCCGACGCTCTCACAGTTCCCGAGCCCTCGTCCCTGGCCCTGGCCGGCCTGGGAGCGTTCGGCACGGCGCTGGTCGCACTGCGGCGACGTCGTCGCAAGTAGGCTCCCGCGTCGGCTTACTTCCTTTCCACCTCTTGGGCTCGCCTCACAGCAATCCCTTGAGGTGTTTCAGGCTCTTCTCCGCTTGGTCCAGCGAACCACACTCGACCGACAGCACGATGTCGCGCGGGCACCGCCGCACAATCTCAATCACGCGTTTCCAATCGATCACCCCTTCGCCGCACGCGCAGCCCACCGGCGTGCCACTCACCTTACCGCGCTCGGCATCCGAATGTGCCACGGTGATGTCTTTGGCGTGCAGATGCACCAGCCGATCGACGACCCGCTCCAGCCAGGCGTACGGATCCTGCCCCGCCAAGTAGGCGTTGCCCGTGTCCAAGTTGATACCGATGGCCGGTGAATCGACCAAGTGATAGATGCGGTCCAGACCCTCGGGCGTTTTGGAATACTGCGCATGGCATTCCAGGCCGATGAGTATGCCGCGACGCTCGGCCACTTGGGCCGCTTCGTAAAGCGTGTAGCGCATCAGCACGTGGTCTTCTTCCTCGGTGGTCCACGGCGCCTTGATGCCTTCGTCGGTGTTGACCACCGGGGCGCCGACCTCCGCGGCGAAGCGGATGGCCTGCTTCAGGTAGTCGCCGTGAACGTCCGGCCGGCAAACGGGCCCATGCGCCTGAAGGCCTGAGACCTTCAGCCCGAACTTCTCGGCGATGCCGCGGATCCGCCAGGGATCGTCCCACATCGAAACCGTATGATAGTAACCGGCTTCGCTCATCAGCTCGCGGCCCCAGTGGACCATCGGCTCGATGTACTCGTAGCCCAGTTCGGCCGCCTTCTCTACGCCCCACTCAAACGGCTTCTCGTGGCGGCGGATTGCCTCCAAGTTCATCCCGATGGAAATCTTGCCCATAATAGCTCCTCGTTTCATTTCTAGTGACTGTTTGTCTGCCTCAGAAGCACTTCGATGAATGTCGCCCCAAAACGGGAAATGTCGTCGAACACGCGGGAACCGAATGCATCATGCCTTCCCGGCATCGCCCAATTCCCATGGGAAGCCGGGCCTACTTCTCCGTCCAAAGCGAGTCGATCATCTTGAGCGTTTGTTCGACCAATTGGCGACCGCCTTCCGGGTCGGCCTCGTTGCTTTCGGGAATGGCGCCGTACGCGCCGCCCGCCACCGAACGTTCCGTGGGAAGGTACCGGTAGTATCCATTTGCAAGCTGAACTGTCAATGTCTGCACGGCCTTGCTGCGAGCCCGAATTTGCATGCCGTAATCTAGGTAAAGTTCAAACGGATTTGTGGCGATGGCCAGATCGCCGATGCGGATCACGTGGATCGGAACCGACATCTTCGGGTCGGTGTGTTGCAGCTCGTAGCGATCGATGAACCGGACGGCTCGCGCCAGATGCCAGTACACATTGCTGATGTCTCTGTACCAGTTGGTCTTCTGCTTGCGCTCCGGGTGTTCGTCAAGCTCGCGGCGCATCTCGATATACTTGGGCAGAAGCCGTTCCAGGTCCTTCCGTGCTTTCTTATCCACCTCCTCTTTCGTGATCCGTCGCCGGGCCACTTCGAGCTGTACCGTCCGATGAGCCAACACCGGATTCGTATCGATCTGCTCCTTCATGAACGGAAGAACCGACGTCACGGCATCGGCAATGTGCACGGCAATCTCTTCGCGCAGGTTGCGCCCAGTGATCTTCTGCATCCGCTCTTCGGCTCGGCGGTCGACCAGGTCGCGTGGCGATTGGTCCCCCGCGGCGGCGATCTGCGGCAGAACGTAGAGCGAATCGCCCAGCCGTTTGCGCAGTTCCTTGCGAGTCTCACACCAGTAATCGGCGGTGATCCGCGATTCCCCCTCACTCACCTGCGCCGGGCAGGGAATGTTGACGACGACACCCGTTAGCTTGCCATCCGCATCGTAGGTATACAGAAGTCCGACCGAATGGTCCACACACCCTTCAACGCGGTCGAAGTCGGCCCGATCCGTCTTGCCATACATCTTCGAACGCCCGTCACGGTATGCCGTTAGCCGGTTGTGCCCCACCACGGCGTGCCCCAAACCGAAGGCCACCCCGCCGGGCTTCCGATTCCGCCATGCCTGCTCAATTGCATCGGCGATCCGCGCCGACGAGAACTCGGCGTACTCGAACGGCGACGGCTTCACGCCTAGATCCATGCCCCACCACGACCACTCCAGTGGCACCTCGATGCCCAGTTCCGCGAACTTCTTCACCACGGCCGGGTCCTTCCGGCGCTCCACCGCGGCATGGGTGTGCGTCGCGTGGATGATGACGCAATTGGGGTCGATCTCTGGTACCCGCTTCCCCAGGATTTCCAGAACACGCTCCAACATGTATGCGTGGATCGATCCCAAGTCGACAGAGACCAGGACGACCTCCGCCGTCTTGCCGTTGCTGCCCGATTCCAAAACGAGTGCGGTGGCCGTCAAAGGGTCCATCACGCCGGCGGAGATCCGCGCCCGACTCCCTCCCGACATGATTACCGGCTTGTCCGGCGTAATACTCGTCGATGCCCAACCGATGCGCAGCAGACCGGGCTTGGCGCCGTCAGCAAAGCCAGCGCCTGGCATTGCCACGAATGCCGTCAGAGCGAGGATGGCCGCTCTGGGGATCAGGCTGCTTCTCATCATGGGTTCCTTATCGTCGTAATGGAAATGCCGTGTTTCCAGCGCGCCCACGCACACTTGTCCTAATAGCACGGCACCCAGTCGCCTTCTTCTCGTTCATTTGGATCCATCCTTCCGCCAGACTGGCAGCACCATGTGCGAGGGGCGGGCAGCGTCGTGGTGGACCGTGTTGTCGGCACAAATCAATCTCCTGTCCGCCGGATCTCCTGTATTCCGGTTGATCTCGACAACGGGGAAATTGCTGCTGCATACAGACACGCCGATGCGATGGCCGGCACAAAACCGATTGGCAACCGGCTCGAGTTCCACCTCGATCTGGTACACCTTGCCCGGCTCCATGAGTCGCGCGCTGGTGAAGCCCTCACGGTAACGAGCGCGTAACGTGCCATCGGACAGCGGCATGCTATAGCCGGTCGGATAGTCGGTGCTCGGTGGGTGGATGTCCAGCAGCTTGACGCAGAAATCCGTGTCCGGCGCCGTCGACGAAATCCACAGCACCATGTGCACCTGTCCGGCAATGGTCACATCCTTCTCCAGCGGCGCCGTCTGATACCAAAGCACGTCGGGCCGCGACGAGATCGGCATTCCCGGCATGCCACGGCCCGGAATCGTAGGCAGTTCGATCTGGTCGCGCGGACCCCTTGGCACGCTGACGCCCAAAAACTGCCACGGGTTGCCGGCACTTGGCACCGGGTTGCTGGGGTCGTGCGTGTAAGTGGTCGACGATTTCTTCACCGTCGGCGGCTCGGTCGAAAGCACGCCGTTCGCAGTTAGGTAGAAATCGGTGTCCGAAGCTCCCGCGGGCGGCCACATCTTGTCGGCCTCCCAATGGCCTCCGTGGTTCAGACGCTCGCCCTCGCCTTTGTGCCCATCGCCGCCGCCCATCACGAAGAACTGTACCGCCGGGCCGGTATCGCTGTTGTCGATGCCCTTCAGCCAGCGATCGAACCACCGTAGCTCCAAATGGAGAAAGTCGTCATAACTTGCCAAGCCACCGCCTTCGTTGCCGAAGTTGACGTCGCCGGCCGAGGCCGTGAAACTGTTGTGAGTCCACGGCCCGACGAGCAACGCCTGGTTCTGCCGTCCCATTTCGACCATGCGCCGATAGCCTTCGACGATGCTGCCCGGATAGTTGTCAAGCCAGCCGGTGACCCACAGGATGGGGATCTTGGGATAAGCATCGAAGTACTCGTCCCTGCCCGACCCGGGATCGCGCCAGTAGTCGTCGTAGTCGGTATGCTCGAAACAGACGCGAATCGCCCAGTCCTCGTAGGTCGGTGCCAGCTTCAGCAACGTCTCGCCGCGGCGCCAAGGGGTTCGCGCCGCCCACTTCGTGAAGTTCGGCATGCGAGCCATCTCCATGATGGCCTTCGAAGCCCAAGGGCGTCCCTCCACTTCTTTGCTGCTGGCCGCCCGCTCCAGAAACCACTGCAGCCTCCTCAGGCGCAGCGCGCCACCAACATGAGTGCCGTGCCGGTACATGTTGATCGTACCATTGTGAGGAATCATGGTGACCAGGCTGGGCGGCGTCTGCGTGGCCGACGCCAACTGGATTGAGGTCATTGCCGAGGGGCCGTGCGTGCCAACGCGGCCGTTGCACAGCGGATGCCGGGCCAGCCACTCGATGGCGTCGTAGCCGTCTTTCGGCTCCTGTTGGTGGTAGCCGTAGGTCCCCTCCGAATGAAAACGGCCGCGCACGTCCTGGGTAGCGGAAAGGTAGCCATGCTCGGCAAAGAAGCGAACGATGGGGTTCTTCTTGCTTGTCCCCCACCGGTCCTTGCCATAAGGAGTGCGGAGAAGCACCGCCGGGATGTTCCGCAACGGCTTGCCGTTCTCGGTCGGGATGTACAGGTCCGTCGCCAAACGCGTGCCGTCGCGCATCGGCACCATCACATCGCGCTCCACCACGACCTCATAGGTGCGCTCGGCGGCCTTCTCCGCGCGAGCCGGCGTGGCCATTTGGATGGCGAGAACTCCCGCAATGGCCATGGCCCAGCAACTTCTCAAAAACACCACCGCAGTCATCGTGGCTCTCCCAATTCAATTCCCCTCAGCCGCACACGGCAGCTTCGACGCGGCCACCGACGGCCTACGCCTGCCCCGGTCCGCGGGCCCGGCTCCCATGCCCGAGCAATCGGGCCCAACGGAGTGAATCCGATCGTGCCGCGTCCTATCACCGCGTCATTGCTGCTGCAGATACTGCTTCGCTTTGTCGACCAGCTCTCGGTTCTTGCAGATGCCGATCACCTTCTTCAGCGCCGGAGCGAACTCCGCGCGGTTCGGATACAAGAGCATGCGGTGATGCGCCAACTCGACAACGGCGCGGCACGCCTCCTGGGCCAACTCGGGCTGATCCAGGTACGGCGCGACCCATCGCAGCGTCTCCACCGTCCGCACCGCCGAGGCCCGGCTGAGCACCAGCTTCTTCTCCGCCAACCCATCCGCCATCCCCATCGCTTGCTGCAACATGGCCAGCGTTTCGGCGTCGGGCCGGTCACAGGGCAGGCTGACCACGCGAATGTACGCCCGCAAAGCCCAAACGCGGTACGCGTGGTTGGGCGAGTCCTTGGCCAGCTTCAGCAAGGCGTCGGCCGCCGAGGCGTCAGGCCAGTTGCACAAAGCGCGAATCCCGGCCTCGCGCACGCCCTCTTCGGGACTCTCGATCGCCGCATCTACCGCGGCCCGAGCCTTCTTGCCACCGATTCGGCCGACCAGCGGCAACAGCGTGAGCCGATCTGCCGGACCGAGCTTTTCCATCGTTACCAGGATCGGGCCGGCACGGCCCTGCGGGTCGTCGACTTGGTCGCATACGAGCATGATCGTCTTCTCGACCTCATCGCGATGCGATCCTTTGTCCAGCGCCAGCAGCAACTTGACCAGCGACGGAATGTCGACGGGAGTGCACAAGTCCCGCAGGGCCTCCACGATCTCGTCAAAACACTTCGAATCGGGGCGGCCTGCCTCTTCGATCAACACGGGTACGGCCATCGCAGCCCGCCGCTGGGCCAACAGAGTTGCCAACGTGCCGCGCCGCTCGTCGTCGACCTGCTTCATTCCCGCCAGAATGGCCTCGTCCACTCCGGCCGCCGAAATGCGCCGAAGACTGTCTCGGGCAACATTCGCGATCAGCGAGTTGCTGTCGCCCAGCCGCTCGATCAACAGCGGTACCTGCTCCGCCTGCCCAATCAGGGCCAGGCTCTCAACGCCTGCCTCCCGCAGTTGAGTATCGGCATCGTTTGCAGCCGTTACAGCCGCCGGCAGTGCCTCCGACACGTGTTCTTGTGCCAAGCCTCGCAACAACAGCGCACGTCCGGCGAGCGGAAGTTTCGGCAAATGCTCGAGCAGCTTCTTCACCTGCTGCGGCGCGGTCAACACGCGGATCTCCCCGCCCGCGACGCGCAACGCATCCTCATCCTTCCCCCCCAGCCACCGGAGAACCAACTCGGTGGGGTCCTTTTCGAGCGACAGCAACCCCTGCAGCGCCGCGCGACGAATCGCCGGCGGATTCTCCGTGGTGCTGAACGATTGGAAGATGGCCGCAGCTTTCTCGCCTGCACCTCCGGCCGCCAGCGCCCTCGCGGCTTGCAGGTACGCAACGTCCACGATGGCTACCGTCTCCGGTTTCGCCTTTTTCCGCAAGGCCGCCAGCGCCTCAATCGCCTCTGGACCTCCGACCTTCCCCAGCGCGAGAATCGCCGACTCGGCCGCCGCCGAATCATCGCCGTTCGCCAGAGAAACCAGCGCCGAAACGGCCTCGGCGTCTTTTCGGGCGCCTAGACTGTTGATGGCCCCCACGAGCACCTTCCCCTTCAATCTCGGCAGCGCTTCCCGCAATGCCTGGACCGACTCCTTGCCGGGCGTGTCCTCCAGCGTCTGCCGAGCCCAGTCGGCCGCCACGGGGTCAGCCAACAGCTTGGCCAGCGCCGGCACCTCGGCCGCACTGGCGACGCGCCGCAACTGGATGGCGCAGAACTGCCGCGCCGCAGGCGTTGCCTTCGAATCGCAGACAATGCCCAACAACTGTTTGGCCATCGCCTGCTTCTGGGCGGCATCTGCCATCGACCGGTATGTCGCTCGTTCGACGATCAGCAGGGGTTTCAGGTCCTGGCCATACTCATACGACTTCACCGCGTCCCACGGAATACTGGGTGCGCCGCCGTCTGCCGCAGCACACAACCCGGCCGAACCGCATGCCAGCAGGACGACGATCAACGTGCAAATCCCAAAGCGTGTCATGAAAATGCCTCCAACGGCTTTGATCGTTCACAGGGTCCAAGGGCTGCGCATGGGTCGCGAGAGCATTGCGTTGGCCTCGTCGTCGTCGACGAACCGATCCGTCTTCCAGTCCCATTTCACTTTGCGTCCTAACCGCACCATGATGTCCGCCACGTTTCCCAACGTGCTGGCCCGATAGCCGCTGTCGATATCGGATACCGGATCGCGCCGGTTGCGCACACAACGGAAGAAATCGGCCGTGTGGTTGGTGTACGGGTTCGAGGCAACGTACGGACTCGTGTGCAATCGCGTGTCGCTCGGCTTGAACTCCACCCGCAGAAGCGAGGCGGGCTCGGCCCAAATGCCCTTGCGGTTGACCTGCACCCACCCCTCGTCGCCGATGAACCGGCAGCCGCGGTCCTCGGGATTGGTCTCGTTGTTGTAGCTGACGAACTCCATCTTCAGCCCGCTCGGGTAGCGAAACGTCGTGTTCCACGTGATACACGTGTCGGTCATTCCGCCCTCGGGGAACTCTCCGTGGCCGTCCACTTCGAAAGGCTGCGCAGTCACTTCCGGGCAACCCCACTGGGCGATATCCAAGTGATGCACGCCCCAGTTGCAGATGAACCCGGCGCAGTAGTGCGAAATCATGTACATCGCCAGCCACTCGCACCGCTTCGCATCGAACGGGATGAACGGGGCCGGCCCCGTCCAGCGGTCGTAATCGAATCCCGGCGGCACCGGCGAAACCGGTTCGGCGTCGTACACTCGCCCGCCCGGCGCCCCGACGCGGACCGTGTGGATCTTGCCCACGTAGCCACTGCGTGCCAGTTCACAGGCCTGGCGAAACTTGGGATCGCTCCGCTGTTGGGTACCCGTCTGAAAGACCAGCCCGTTCTGCCGAACCGCATCGCGCACCGCGATGCTCTCCCCAATGGTTCGCGCAAGCGGCTTCTCGCCATACATATCTTTGCCCGCTGCCGCCGTCCGCGTCATGGCGACACCGTGCCAATGGTCCGGCGGGCAGACGAACACCGCATCGATATCGGGTTGGGCCAGCAACTCCTCGAAGTCGTGGTAGGTCTTGCAGCCCTTGTAGACCGACTTGCCGAGCTTCTCGCTGTAAACGGCCTGCACGCGTTCGACAGCCGCGTCCAACCGCGGCTTGCGGACGTCGCACAACGCCACGACCTGCCCGTCGGCCAGCGGAAACAGCGCTCTCATCGCGTCAGTGCCGCGGACCCCGGTGCCGATCATCCCCAACGTGATTCGTTCGTTGGCCGCCACGGTTCCTTGGCCGCCCAATACGGATCGCGGAACGATCATCGGTACGGCCAACGACGCCGTCCCGGCCAGAAACTGGCGGCGCGAGAAGCGGCCCGCGGCAGCATTGCGTGTGGTAGTATCCATAAACACATCCCTCGTCTTTAACGTGAACGACAGCGAGTGCCCACTGTATCCAAACCTAGTTGGGTGCGAATACCCCGTCAATGGCTAATTGCGCAGCGGATTTATCTAATTGCGCAGCCAGGAAAACCGTCTTTCCTGTGTTTTGTCGAGTCCGAATGCACGGGCGATGCCGCGAGTCGCAGAATTGCGCAATCCGCGTCCCCCGCTCTCCGGCTGCCGTCAATCGGCGGCCAGCGCCGCACAACGCAGCACAAGCTCGTCGAAACGATAGGGATTCTCGCCGGCCGCCCATGCCATGCCCCGCAGTACGAGTATGCGGAAATACGGATCGTCGAACGTCCAGCAGAAATGCCCCGGGACACAGCCAAACACACGTCCCTTCCCCTGTGCGTACGTCCAGAACTGTGGTTGGAGCGACTCTGCGTCTGAGTCCATCTGCTCATGGCTTCCCGCCAGCGCCGCGACCCGCTTCCGATCCAACTCCGGCGTCGGCGGCCAGTACGGCTCGTCGATCCAGCGAACGTGTGCCGGCAGGCCGCGGCAAATCGGATCCTCCTGCCGGACGACTTCCAGCGTGAGCGCTCCGTGCCGATAGCGTCGGAATCCGCCGACGCCGATCAGTTTCGCCACGTCCGGTGACGGTTCGGGCCGTGTCCAGGTGGCCGCGTGAATCACGACAAGTCCCCCGCCGCGACCCAGAAATCGGCCCACTTCCTGCCAGCGAGAATCGTTCCACTTGAGATAGCAGTAGGCCACCACCAAGTCGGCCGCGTCCCACTCCTCTGGCCCCGGCCAGCCCGTGGTGCATATCACCTGGACCCCCGGCGCCCCCTCTTGCACCGCCGGATCAGCAACATCCGGCCCGAACAAGTTGGCCGCCGGCGATTCCGATGCCTTGCGCCCCCCGAGCAACAAGGCCCACCTCGCTTGCCAGCGGGGATAGTCGTGCTGATTCTCGCCGTGATCCTTACGGTCGGCCAGCAGCACGATCGTCAGAGGGCGCGCTGCCGCCTCAGACGGCCGCGCCTCTCGCGCGGCATCCAACACGCGCACAACGTCGCTTCGCCGAGGCGGCGCCGGCGGCTCGGCGGCGTGCGACACGCATGCGGTAATCAGCGCTACCAACATCACGCCAACGCCGATCCACGCCCGCACCCCTGAACATCGATGCATGTCGAACTCGCTTTCGTCAATGGTCCCAGTCCATCCGGCGCCAAGCCTGTGCCGTTGTCCGTTCCAGGTGAAAAGCGGGATCGCCGAGACGACCGCACCGTCGCCTCCGCGACCCCAACGTCGCTGGCCCTTCCGTCAGACGAACTTCGTCATGCCCGGAATTGGAATGTCGTATGTGCCCTGTTTGTTTGGCTTGACGGGCGGATCGAGCTTCCAATCGAAATGCGGTTGCTCGGCCGAATACGTGGAGTTCACTACTTGGTCCCAGGTCAATTCCTGTCCCGTGTTGCAGACGAACTGGGCCATCAGGGCCAGCATCGTGGCGTGGACCATGTAGCTGCCGTTGTTGATCGGCTTCCCGGCACGGATGGCCGCAAACAGTTCCTCGTGTTCCACGTCGTACGGGTTCACCTTCGGACCGTCGTATTCCCAGTTCGTTTCTCCTTCGATCTTCCCCGATAGCAGACTGGCGCGTCCCTTGGTGCCAAACACGACGTCGGTCATCTCGTTGCGGCAGCCCACTTGGTTCCGGCAGAGACCGAAGACGCGCACGCCATTGGCATACTCGTACACCACCGATTGGTGGTCGAACAGATCGCCGTACGACTCGCCGAAGCAGGCCGAGCGGCCACCAATCCCCCAAGCCTTGACGGGCGGTTGATCGTTCATGATCCAGCAACTCTTGGACAGGTTGTGGATCAACTGCTGCAAACACTGGTCACCGGCCAGCCAGGCGAAGTGATACCAGTTGCGCATCTGCCACTCCAACTCGCTCCACTCCGAATCGCGCTTGCCCACATGGTAAGGACCGACGCAATACGTCTCCTGAATCGTGACGACGTCGCCGATCGCGCCGTCGCGTATCCGCGCGATGGTCGCACGCACCCGCGGATCGTAGCGGTTGTGGAGCCCCGACACGACACAAAGCCGTTTCTTGGCCGCCTCCTCGCAGATGGCCGTCACTCGCTTCAGTGCCGGAGCGTCCAGACCGTGCGGCTTTTCGCAGAAGATGTGCTTTCCGGCTTTGACCGCGGCCTGAAGGATCTGCGGATGGAAGTGCGAAGTCGTCGCGATGAGCACCGCGTCGATATCGCTGTCGAGGACCTTCTGATAGGCGTCGAAGCCCGAGAACAAGTGGTCATCGTCGACGGCCACCTGCGAACCTCCGGCCTTCTTCAGTCGTTCGCGACCACCTTTGGCTTTCTCCGCAAACAGATCGCCCAGGGCAACTAGGCGGATGTCCTTGCCGGCCCGCATGGCGTTGTTCGCCGCACCGCAACCACGCCCGCCGCAGCCGATCAGGCCGATCTTGATCACGTCGCTTCCCGCCGCGTGCACCGCTCGCCCCAGCGGCATCGTGGCGGCCAACCCAACACCTGCCAAGGCCCCCGAAGTCCGGAGAAACTCACGACGCGACGACACTCGGTAGGAAACATCGGGTTGATGAGTCGACATGGCTGCTCCTTTCCAAGGAATCGGTGGGATTCAACAAAACGGTAGGCGGGAAAGCCGGTAAGTGGTCGCCGGCCGGCGTCGATTTCCGTTCCGCGGGGTACTGCCGGGTGCCGGACTCAGGCAACCGGGCGCAGGCTGTCACCATCGCGGTGCTCCGGCCGCAATCGCTCACTCAGTCTCACCCTAGTTGTGTACAAGATGCCGGTCAATGGCCATTTACGCAACGAGATTGTATAATTGCGCAATCCCCGACGAGCAACGAAGCGACCGTCCGCGACACGGTCCGCCAAAGCACCCTACCAAATCGTCGATTTGCGCAACCCGTCTTGCCACGGCTATGAGCTTGCCCACCAACAGAATTCTCAAGCCGGCCTGCCACGGTATTCCCAAGGTGGCACTGCTCATCGAAACCGCTCGCGGCTACGGTCGCGGCTTGCTTCGCGGAATCGTGCGCTACGCCCGGCTGCACGGCCCCTGGGCCTTCTACATCACTCCCGGTGATCTGCTCCAAGTGCTGCCGAAAATGGACGAGTGGGGTGGCAGCGGAATCATCGCCCGCATCGAAACTCCCCAGACCGCGGAAGCCGTGCTGGCCACCGGCCTGCCGCTGATCGCTCTGGACCTGAGCCAACAGCAACTCGCCGCCGATGGCCCATTGGCCCAGGTCTCCGAGATTTGCCCCGACTCGCACCGCGCGGCCGGCTTGGCTGCCGAGCACCTCTTGGAACGCGGACTGCGCCAATTCGCCTTTGTTGGCGCCTTCGACGATCCCTTGTGGTCCACCCGGCGCGAAGCCGGCTTCTGCCAGCGCCTGGCCGAAGCCGGTTTCCCCTGCCAGGTCTATCCGCTGCCCCGCCGCCCACACGATCGCCAGTGGGCGCGGGAACAGACGATCATGAGCCGCTGGATTCACGATCTGCCCAAACCCATCGGTGTCCTCGCCTGCGACGACGACCGCGGCCGCGAGGTCATGGAAGCCTGCCGCGCGGCAGGGGCCCAGGTGCCCGAAGACGTCGCTGTGATCGGCGTCGACAACGACGAACTGCTCTGCGACCTGTCCGATCCGCCCTTGTCGAGCGTGGCGTTCGACACGCAGCGCGCCGGCTACGAAGCCGCCGCACTGCTGGACGGTCTTATGTCGGGACGCATCCGACGCCCCAGGCAAATCCTCGTCGAGCCCATGTACGTCGTGGCCCGCCGATCCACCGACGTGCTGGCCTTGGAGGACCGGGCCGTGGCCGACGCGCTCCGCTTCATCCACGACAACGCCGGCCGGCCCACCGGCGTAGGCGAAGTAGTCCGCCACATCCGGCTCTCCCGCCGGTCGCTTGAGCTGCGGTTCCGCCGCGTGGTAGGCCGATCCATTCATGAAGAAATCCAGCGCGTGCGACTCGAACGCGCCCGGCGGCTCATCGCGGAGACCGACTTGCCCATCGGACGAGTGGCCGACCAATGCGGCTTCGGCAGCGGCGGCCACTTAACCCGGGCATTCGCCCAAGCCTTCCAGCTACCACCCTCCCGCTACCGTGCCCAACACCGCCACGCGTGATTGCCGACTTCACCCGATGATCCGCTTCCGACGATTCAGGATCGAGCGGGCCTTTTCGACAGATTTGTCGTGCCGAAGATCCACGTGATTGAACTTGCTGAATCCCTCGACTCGGAGAACCTGTCCTGCAACTGGAAGATCCGGTAGAATGGCATAGACTGAGGTCAGCCATGCGAATTCCTGGTGAGCGAGTCAAACGAACGCGACTGATCCAGACCGACAAGTATGTCGTTGCGGTCGAAGTCGAAATGGTCATCCCTTCCGACGATCCGACCGAGCCCTGTTACGAATCTGAGTCGATCGAACTTCTTCGCGAAGTTAAGGAACATGCTGAACGGGGAGACTTGGCCTGGTTGACCGAAGTCGGCAAAGTCTACGCTGCGGTGGAGGTGAATTAGGGGCCGCCAATGGCCAGGATTGGTGTTGGACGAAGGCATCAGATTCAGTCTGTGCGCAGGTCCTGGGCCAGGTCCGATCGCCTCGTGCTACGGAACACGGCATCGCCTTTGATGACGCGCCGAGCGAGATGGAACCTGTGCTTCTCGATTTGTTTTGCGTTTCGTGCGTGTCGGCCAATTGTCGGTGTCCAACATGAGAGATTACTTCCTGCAAGGTCGCATCGGGCGTCGCAGTCGCGTGAGCATCACACCCGAGAAGTTCCGCGAACTCCAACGTGCAACAGAGACTTTGTCTCACTTCCTGAAGATCACACAAACCTATCGCGTGGTGTTGGAGAGTTATCGTGCCGTAGAACAGGCGAAGCATGATGCCGAACTCAACTACATTCTCCATACGAAGGCACCCTACCGCTCATCATTGGAATCGACGGTTGTTCTCAACTCTGCGATCGTGGGTTACTTGGCAAGCGCCAGGCTCTTCTTGGACTCAACCGAAAAACTCATAAAGATCCTATTGGATGAGGAGTCCATTGCCGCATTCAATCATATCCGGACCGGTATGTATGATGGTAGTGTGGAGTACAGATTCATAGAGGCACTTCGCAACTACGTCCAGCACAGAGACCTGCCGGTTCATTTGCTAACATATCGCAGTTTCGTGGAAGACCAGTCGGACATCCGTGAATGCGATCTCGTCACTTGTCTTTCCATCAGGGCCAATCGCGAAGCGTTGCGGAAGGACTCCGGTTTCAAACGCAGCGCGCTTGAAGGTCTGCCAGATGTTATTGACATCATTGACTGCATCCGATTTCACATGGAGGGCATGTGGCAGCTCCACAACCACCTCGTCACGGAACATGCTTCCTTGGCAAGTGCAGCCAGGGCGCAGATTGCAGCGACCATTCAGCAGTTTGCAGAAGAGACCAAGGACAATCCCGTTGGGCTCGAGGCTACAGCAGGTGATCCGGAGTCGCCCTCGCGCGAAAGAGTCCCGCTCCTTCTCGACTGGGACGATGCCCGCATTGTGGCCGTCGGTGAGTTAGGCGATCTCACCAATCTGCATAAGCGATATATCACCGGGAAGATTCAAAGGGCATAGCGAGACGACTTGCCCTCATCTAGCCCTTTCTCCGCACGTTGGCAAAGGGAATCTCTAACCGATGATCCGCTTCCAGCGGTCCATATTCCACTGGGCCTTTTCGGCCAGCGTCATCTTGCTGAAGTCGGGCTCGCCGTTGCTCGTGGGACTCGCGCCGGTCGACCTGGGCTTGGCGCCCGAGCCCGTTCCGCCGTAGCTGACCGCCGTGGTTGTCTCCTGGAGATCATCCTCCAGTGAGCGATAAGGCTGGATGCCCAGCTTTGCCAGATCGGCGTGATACGCTCGCACGGCTTCGACGGGACCGACCTCGTCGTCGGCCACTGCGCGAAGGTATTTCACGAAGGTCAATTGGTCTTCGGCGTTGTTGATCTTGCGGCCGTACAGCGCCACTCTCGCACCGTGCTTCTTGGCCTCCCACAGCATGTGGAAGGCATCGAACGTCGTGCCGGAAGACCCGCCCAAAATACCGACAATCAGCGAACGATCATACCCGGCCAGGGCTTCCATGGCGGCGGGACCGAAGTACGGAATCTTCAAGAACAAAGGCCGGCCCGACGTGGTTACCCCCGCCAACGCCCGCACAATGTGATCGTTCACAAACCGCGCCACGTCCTTGGGCCCGTTTTCGCCACAGGCGTTCGGGGCGAAAACTTCCAGGAAATGACGGAACCCCTTGCGCTCGGCTTCCAGGCGGAAAGTCCTGTACGCTTCGAGCGTCCGGTGATCCAAGTCGACGTCGTTGTTGAACGTCACCGAGTACAGGCCCAGGTCGGCGCCCAGGCGCGTTTCGCCGGGCTGGCAGTCGGCCTTGCCGCACATGATGTGGTCGATCGTGGTCGTGCGGAACGGCTGCGAAGGCTGGCTCGTGTAACGGCCGCTTCCGGCGGCCAGCCAAATGTCCGTCGTGTCGTTGGCCCGCACCGCCGGCGTAACGTGGCTGTTGTCGAAGAGCCGCTCCTGAATGCACAGCAACTCGTTCGAACTGGCGCTCATCAGCATGATGTCGACCAGCCCCTGGTGCACGATGTCGCGCATCAGTTGCCGATACTCGGCCAGCGTGCGAAAACGGCCCTCGTGAGCATGATGCTCAGGGCTTCGCCCGGGCGCCGCCAGCCCAAAGGCCATGTCCGCATCCTTGGCGTCGGCCAGGATGAAGTCCTTCGAGGACGAGTCGGCCAAGATTCGAGCAATCTTCTGGTCCAATGATCTCTGCATCGGTGCCAATCTCCCACCACAACCCTGTACGTCTACGTAACTTCGCTAAACTGACAAATATAGCCTACGGACGCGCCCCTCGCTATGACAACTCCATCGGGGGGAGTTGGCCAGCACGTCGTCACTCTCAAATCCGTGAAAAGCCCGCCTCCGCCGGGTAGACTGCACCGAAGACCCCGTTCAGCGACAATCCCGCGAAAGGACGCTTTATGACCATCGGCAAGCCCGCGTGCACTGGCCTGGTAGCTTCGATCGTGTTAGGAGCCGCCGCATTGGCCTGGGCGGAACCACAGCCCTGCACCCCTTGGCCGGCGACCGACGCGCTACAACGGCAACTGCCCCTGAGTGCCGAAGTCGGCCCGCCGCGCACCGATCGCTTCGTCGGCATCTTCTATTTCCTCTGGCACAACCACCCCGCACGTGTGCGGCCCAACGCGGACGGTCCGTACGATGTGGCAAAAATCCTCTCCCAGGACCCCGACGCCCTACACAAGCCGGCGTCGCCGCTGTGGGGGCCGCTGGGCATGTTTCACTACTGGGGCGAGCCGCTCTACGGCTACTATCTCAGCACCGATCCATGGGTTCTCCGCCGCCACGCGAATCTGTTGGCCGATGCCGGCGTCGATGTGGTCATCTTCGATACGACCAACGCCGTCACCTATCCGGACGTCTACCACAAACTCTGCGAAGTGTTCGCCGAGATGCGTAAGCAAGGCGAGCACACACCGCAGATCGCCTTCATGCTCAACACCGAGGCCGGCAAGACCGCCCAGCGGATCTACGAGGACCTGTACAAGCCGGGCAAATATCGTGAACTCTGGTTCATCTGGCAGGGCAAACCGCTGATGATCTGCGACCCGAAACAGGCGAGCCCCGAACTGCAGGCGTTCTTCACCTTGCGCCGGGCACACTGGCCGTTCACGATCGAAAACACGCCCTACGCGTGGCACTGGGAAACGGCGTACCCGCAAGTGTACGGCTATACCGACGACCCGAAGAAGCCCGAACAGGTCAACGTGGCCGTCGCCCAGAATCTCCGCATCAGCGACGGCCTCCCCACGAACATGAGCGAAGGCAATGCCCGAGGACGGAGCTTCCACGACGGGAAGGAAGACACCTCGCCCGGCGCCGTTCTCCACGGGCACAACTTCCAGGAACAGCTTCGCCGGGCCTACGAACTCGATCCGCCGTTCGTCATGATCACCGGTTGGAACGAGTGGATCGCCGGCCGCTTTGGAAAACCCGAGGGTCCGATCGTCTTCGTCGATCAGTTCAGCGAAGAGTACAGCCGCGACATCGAACCCATGAAGGGTGGCCATGGCGACAACTACTACTGGCAAATGGTGGCTGGCGTGCGCCGCTACAAAGGCGCTCCGCCGCTTCCCACCGCTTCAGGTTCCAAGACCATCCGCTTGGAAGAAGGCTTCGATCAGTGGAACGACGTCGCCCCCGAGTTCCACGATCACGTGGGAGAGACAGCTCCCCGCGACTGCGGCGGCACCGCTGGGCTGCACTATGTCAACCGCACCGGGCGCAACGATCTGATCGCGTGCAAGGTGACGTCCGACGCGAAGAACGTCTACTTCTACGTCCGCACGCGCGAGCCCATTTCCGCCAGCACCGATCCGAACTGGATGTGGCTCCTCATCGACGCCGACCACGACGGCTCAACCGGCTGGGAAGGGTACGATTTCATCGTCAACCGCACCGTGCAGCCCGACGGAACGGCCTGGCTCGAACAAAACGATCGCGGCTGGCGATGGAAGAAGGTGGCCCCGGTGAGCTACCGCGTGGTCGGTCGCGAAATGCAAATCGCCATTCCCCGCGTGGCGCTCGGCCTGACCGACAGCCAACCCGCGCTATCGCTCGACTTCAAGTGGGCCGACAATCTCCAGGCCCCTGGCGACATCATGGACTTCTACTCCAGCGGCGATGTCGCCCCCGAAGGCCGATTCCGATACCGCTATCACACCCAGTGACGCTGACTGGCAGTGGGCCAACTCAGGGCGCCCCCAACACTTCGCGGATGGCCGCCTTGAGTTTCTGCTCCGAAGTGGTCCCCGTGTTCGAGTCGGTCGGCTCGTATCCGCCCTCGGCAAACGCCGCCGCCGGACAAATATAGCCGGGGCTCAGGTCCCCGTACGCCGCCACGGCCACGAACTTCTTCGGAAGCAGCTGCTGGGCGAAGAGTTGAAACTCGATCAGGCTCTCGCCGGGCAGGTTCAACAAACGGGCGTCCCCAATATCCAGGCAAGTGATGTTGAACGGACGGTCGGCCCGCTGGTCGAAGGCCAACCGGCACGCGGCGACCGTGCGCCTCGATGGATTGGCATCACGATCCGACACCAGCGCTTCGGTCGGCCCCAGGGCGAAACTGCCGTCGGTCCGCGGATCGAGCTTCAGCGGAACGCTGTGCCAAACCAGCTTGCTGACTGGCTCGTACTTGGTCGCGGCGACCGACGCCTTCATCCCCGCCAGCAACCGCTGGGCCAAAGGTTCGCGGGCCTCGCGCGAGCCGTCGTTGTACTTCCCGACGGTCACATCGCCGCCGCAGCCGTTGAAGTAGATCTGAAACACGCCTTCTTCCTTCTCCAGCCGATCCCGGGCGTGGCCTACAAAATCGGCCGACACGCGGGCGTCGCCATAGAAGGTCTGCGGATGCGTGGCGTAATAGTGCAGCCGAACCAGCGGCTTGTTTCCCTGGGCCAACGTGACCGTCTTCAGGAACGGATCAATTCGCCCTTCAGGCATCGCCCGCAGCGCGGGGTCCTTACAACTGCTGTATCGGACCAGGATCTTGCCGTCCGGACCCTTCACCCGCCGAGTGGCGGCCACCCGGTCCACCTTAGCCTGTCCAATCCCGACCGAATCGAACGGCTTGAGCTCCGCCAACGACTGCTTGGCCGCGGCCGCCAAGCGGTCCGTGAGCTCATCGAGGAACTTGAAGTCGACGAACTTCGGCGCGTTTCCATACTTGTCCATCAGTTTCTGCGCGCCGCTGCTGGTGTAGGGTGCCGTGTGCTGATGGACGGTTTGCACGGCGACCTTCGTCACATCGGTGCCCACGGCCTCGGCCAGCTTGCGGCAGAACAAATCGTACGTCGAGTCGCAGAGTCCGCACCAGTCCATCGCGCAGAGAACGTAACGCGACTGGCCGTCGTCCAGAACGATGCCTTTGGCCCACAGCGGATCTTCGATCGTCTTCGCCGACGTGAGCCAGATCAGCGGATGGCCGCCGATCGGCGGAGTTGCATCGCAGCGAAACGTGGCCACGCGAAGCTGGGCTGCTTGCGATGCGCCAACCGACACACCGGCGAACAGTACAAACATTCCCAGCGACACGGCGAAGTACTTAATGAGTTGCGTCATGACATTGCCCGGGGTGAAAGGGTCCAACTCTTCGCGAGCTCCGCGGTCACTCACGGCGGTCCGACCAGCGCGTAGACCGCGAAGTCGCTTTGATGTATCGTGTAAACTAGCGAGCAACCCCTACCATAGTCGACCGCCGCGCCGAATGCAAACATCGGCCCGCTCCGCTCCACCCCACCCAAACGATGCTGACGATTCCGGCACTTGCTGCTACATTTGAGGGGAGGCATCGCTTCGCCTCATTGGGTCTTGGTCATTCGCTTCGCGAACCGGGGTGCTCATGAAATCGCCGTGGGGCCACCTTTCGGCATTGTGGGGCAGAATCCGCGCTCCGAAGGTCAACGACGCGGAACTCCACCGGAGGCTCAAGCAGCTCCGTCGCGACATGCCCGTCCCCGTCTTCTGGCTGTTGGGAAAGGCCCAGTCGGGTAAGACGTCGATCATCCGAGCGCTCACCGGGAGCAGCCGAGCGGAAATCGGCTCCGGCTTCCGTCCCTGCACACGAACCTCGCAACTCTACCCATTTCCCGACGAAGACCAGTACTTCCTTCAGTTTCTCGATACTCGTGGGCTCGGCGAAAGCGAATACGACCCTACCGACGACATCCGTGTGCTCGAGGACCGCTCGCACTGTCTCATCCTCACGATCAAGGCCATGGATCACGCCCAGCGGGAACTGCTGGAGCCGTTGGCCAAAATCCGCAGGGCCCACCCGCGATGGCCACTGATCGTAGTGCAGACCTCGCTACACGAAGGCTACCCCACGCCCGACACCAGTCACATCCTGCCGTACCCCTACAGCCAGTATCCCTATCCGTCGCAGGTCCCCCACGACTTGGCCCGTTCCCTGGCCAGTCAGCGCCCATGGTATGAAGCGTACGGGGCACGTTTCGTGCCGGTTGATTTCACCCTTCCCGAGGACGACTTCTATCCGCCGTTGTACGGATTGGACCATCTCTGGCAAGTCATCGAAGACGCCGTTCCCCTGGGGCTTCGTGCGATGATGTACGAGCACCACCAGAACTTCCGCGATGCCTACTTCCGCGCGGCCCATCCTCACATCTTGGGCTACGCCGTCGCGGCCGGCGGCGCGGCCGGTTTGCCCGTGCCCATGCTCGACCTGCCGCTCGTATTGGGCATTCAAGCCAAGCTGTTCCACAGCATCGCCACGCTCTACGGCCAGAAGATGACCCCGCAACGGGCGGCCGAAGTGTTCGGCGCCTTGGGTTTCGGCTTTGCGGCGCGCCTGGGAGGAAGGGAACTGTTGAAGGTCGTTCCGGGGGTCGGCACGACGGTCGCCGCCGTGTTCGCCGCGGCCAGCACCTACGCCCTGGGGTGTACGCTGTGTGCCTACTTCAGCTTTGCCCTGCACGGCGATATGCCCGATGCGGCCATGCTGAGAAAGCTCTATCAGCAGGAATTCGAGGAAGGACGCAGTCGTCTGCGCGAGTATCTCCAGCACCTCAAGAGCTCGGCGGAATCGAAGTCATGAATTACCTCAAGGTTGGCTGGCTGTCTGTCGCGACCCTGCTATCAATCCCCTATCTCGCCCTGCTGATTGCCGGCTCATGGTGGTTCTGGAGGCACGGTTGGCTGTGGCAGTGGATGGTCCTCAGCGGCGTGTGCGTCCTCTTGGGCTGGGGTGTGCTCCACTGGCTACGGCGGCAAAGGCAGACGTCCGCACCCCTGACGGCCCAGCCCTCGGACCAATGGCCCCCTTCCGGACGGCTCGCCTGGGAGCAGGTCAACGCCCTGGCCGAACGCATCCAGACCGAGAATCCGCCCCTGGATCGGCCCGAAGCCTTCTGGGACCTTCTCCGCGAGGTTCTCAATACGGTTGCAACGCAGTATCATCCCAAGTCGCGCCACGCCATGCTGGAGATTCCCGTTCCGCACGTGTTAAGAATCGTCGAGCTCGTCGCCGCCGATCTGCGAGTGGCGTTCGCTCAGCACGTTCCGGGGGCACATGTCCTCACGCTCCACGACTTCCGCCGCTTCAGTCGTCTGGCCTCCTGGTACGACCCGCTCTACTTCCTCTATCGCGTCGTCGCCTTTGGTATCAATCCGGTGTCGGGCATTCTCCGCGAATTGCGCGACCTGGCCGGCGGCGAGTTGTATCATGCTTCGACCGGCGAAATCCGGCGCTGGGCGGTCGGCTTCTGCGTTCGCAAAGCCGGCTTCTACGCCATCCAACTCTACAGCGGCCAACTTGTGCTCGACGAGGTCGAGTTTCAAGACTACCGCAGTGCTCGGACCCAACGCGATACCCGCCAGTCGCAGACTCGCGACGAAGTTCTCGCCGAAGAACCGCTGCGGATCCTGGTCCTCGGGCAAGTCAAGGCGGGCAAGTCGAGCCTGATTAACGCTCTGTTCGGCGAAATGCGCGCGGCGGTCGATGTCGTGCCTCGCACGCGCATGATCGAGCCTTTCCTGCTCGAACGCGAAGGCGTCGCCCGGGCGATCGTTCTCGACACGGCCGGCTATGCCGGCACCGAACCCGCGCAGCAAGCGTTTGCCCATTTCCGGGAAGAGATTCTCCGGACCGACCTGATCCTGCTGGTCTGCTCGGCCTGCTCGGCGGCGCGCGGCCCCGATCGCCGTCTACTCGAACAAATGCGCGATTTCTTTCAACGCGAGCCCGATCGCATGATGCCGCCGGTGGTCGTTGCCGTCAGCTTCATCGACCGCTTACGGCCGGTGCAGGAGTGGAATCCCCCGTACGACCTCGCACATCCTCAATCCGTCAAAGCCCGGCACATCCGCGAGGCCGTCGAGGCCGTGCGCGAAGATCTGGCCCTCGCCCCGGAACAGGTGATGGTGCCCGTCTGCCTGGCGCCCGGCAGAGTGTACAACGTCGAAGAAGGTCTGACACCGGCCATTCTCCACTGCTCGCCGGAAGCCCAGCGGGTGAAGTACCTGCGCTGCTTGCGCAGCTTCCACGAGGAAACCTACTGGCGGCAGCTTTGGGGCCAAGCGGTCAACTCGGGCCGCGTGTTGCTCAAGGCCGGATTGAACTGGGCCCGGTCCGACTGACCGGCAAGAAACGCAACCGGCATGTGGCCCCAGTCGGACCACATGCCGGGCTAAACTTCTCGCTTGGCGTTGCCGGGAACTGTCAAGCCACGGGTTCAACCCCGCGCGTTGACCGTCCCGTCAACAGCGAAGCACTACGGGATTTCAAAAACCTCGCCGCCGCGGCTCGTGCCCATGGCTTGCCAGGTGTCGAACGCGATGTTGTCCGAGACGAACCGCACCGACCCGTCGCAGATCGCCGCATTCACACCGCCGGGGTGATCGCTACGCGGCGCAACCATGATCGGGTTCGAAGCGTCCGAACCAATGCAAGGGTGCCGCGGGTTCTTGTCGGTCTCGCAATAGACGCCACTGCTCGAAACCTCCATGACATCCGGATACGTGGAGTTGGGCGTCAGGAACGTCGTGAAGGCCGTGCCGCCGTACCAATACCCCAGCCCACGCAGGTCAATGTAGGGATCGGTGGGAGATACGTCGGCAAAGTCCTTGCAGTTGCTCTGAATTCCCTCAGAGAGGAGGAGCGTGTTGCTGGTCCCGTCGGTAATATCGCGCACTCCGAATGCCGGCGGATCGTAGACCGTCGTGGTATCCGGGCAGTCGCCCCCTCCCGGCCCGTCACAACCGCCCATGAAGAACGGAGCACCGCCGTATGTGACAGACAAGCCCAGATAGGTCAACGTCTTGTAGATGCAGCCGCCGTCGTCGACGAAATACCCACGTGCGTGCCACGCAGTTCGGAACGTCGTGTTGCCTACATTGCACAGGTAGCTCGTCTTCATCACCTGCACGGGCACAGCCGGTGACAGCTGCAACACGTTCTGCGCGCCGCTTGGGCAGGAAAGCACGTCCTTCCGCACGCAAGAGATCGGCCGGTTCGAAGCAGCAAGGTAAGTGCCGGTTGCAACGGCAAGCATACCGGGGACATCGCCCGTGGCAGCGAAATAGTGCAACGGGTCTCCATAGGCTGGCAGACCAGCGTCTTCGCAATACATGACCGAGGCATCCCAAGACGCCGCCGCCGCCCCCTGTTCGAGGAACGGCATGAGTTCCGTCATCCACGTACCCCATTCGTAGCCGAAGCAACCCACTGGGAACGTCTTGTAGACGTCGTGGTAGTTGTGGCACGCCAGTCCAAGCTGTTTCAGGTTGTTGGTGCACTGCGAGCGGCGAGCCGCTTCGCGCGCCGCCTGGACAGCCGGCAACAGAAGAGCAATCAAGATGCCGATAATGGCAATCACCACCAGCAACTCTACCAACGTAAAGCCTTTTCTAGTACGCATGGAAAAACCTCCCATAAAGACAGAACTTGGAGCGACGCCTATCTGCGCTGCCGAAAAGCAGCGCGTCACAACGCCGCAGGAAGTGCACTCGTCTGTTCCTGACGTGCGATGACCAAGTCCTCGCTGTCTGTAATACAGACACGCCTGTTCTCCGTTCCATGCTCACTACTGCCAAACCCTCGTCTGCCCCGCTGCGCTGGAACCCTGAAACCCAGCCGCGATCGGGCCGACATAGGCCGTCGGCAATGCGTCAGTTGTGGGTGCCTCCTTCCTTCAGGGCCAAAACCATCTTGTGCGGAAAACTGCGACCGATAAACCCAGTCGAAACATCCACAATAAACACTATTGTGGACCAGTCTCACTTCTTTATGTCGAAAGTGAATTCGTTGGGACCTTGTGCCGTGACAGTCACTTTGTGCCCAGTCCCGTTACTCCAGTCAGGCGGAATCAGGCTTGGCGGAGGCTCATGCCCGGACGTCGGCTTGCTCATGTCCGGGGCGTTGATCTTCACCGCGTATTCTCCGGGCGTCAGGCCCTTTTCCGTCAGCATCTCAAACCGTCCCGCCTTGATGACGGTACCGGTCAGAACAGGACCTCGTTGTGTGGGAGCGAACATGATGCTCCCGCTCTCCAGCGGCGCTCCATCGAGGGTCACCGTCCCGCTGACCGCCACGCGCCCCAGGGGATTGTCCTTCCCGCAACCCTGCCACAACGCAACACTCAAAACAATGAAACCAACCACCAGCATCTGCCGCATGCCACACCTCGCAATCAAGCTGTGATTTGGTCTTTCCTTGCGGACCTCGAACCAAGTCAGATGGCCTCGTCAGCGAAGAACTCGAAGCCTTGCCCGAGACAACCCGACCCAACAAGCAAACGCAACCACTAGCGAAGACAGCCATTGCTCTGCGCGGCTCGCGCACTGGCTCGACCTTCAGCCTTCCACGGTCTCGCTTACTAACCACACATGCCCAACAGCACGGGCTTGCCAATCCACCTTCATAGGAATCCCGCCCCCTACCCTAGAATCCCAATCGATTATAAACAGATTTCCAGTCTCAGCAAAATAGATCTGTGGGGGTATTTTGTACATTCGCTACAACGTACATGCGCAATATGCGAGAATCCCTAGAGTTAATGAAACCGACTTCGGAGATCGAAAGCCACGGTACCGAGCCGTACCGGCGCACTCACAGCGCACAGCTACACCGAGGATCTCAAGTCGAGGGTCGAATGAGAACCGCCGCTCAGGGATTCTCGCTGGCCGACGCACTGCTCTTGGCAGGCGACGACTGCTCGCGATGGTCGGCAGCCAGTTGTTTCGCCGTCGAAACCGCGGCCATGCCCGCGCGGACCTCGTCAGGACTGAAGTAGAGCTCCCGCATGCCGTTCAGGTGGCGGATCTGCTTGCTGGAAAGCTCCTGCCAACTCATGTTGTTCTCCAGGTGCCACGCTGCTACCTGGGCCACGCGCTGGCTGATCTGTCCCGCGCCGAGCATGCGGCAGAGTTCCTGAACCGCCGGCTTGTCGGTGTATTGTTCGATCGGACGGATCTCGTACTTCACTCGCGGATTGGGATCGGCCTTGCCGTGCTCCAGGCAAACCGTCGCCACACGCAGTTGGCCGACTTTCTCCGGCGCAACGTTGAACATCCCGCCTCCCATTCCGCCTCCCATCCCGAAGCCGCCGCCACCGCCCATGCCGCCGCCGAAACTCTGCGATGTACTGCTGTTACCGAAGCCACCGCCGCCGCCACGACCGACGTTGCCACCACGGCCGACACCGCCGAACTGCGCCAATACAGGCACCCCGGCGAAAGCCCCCGGCAGTTTCACGCTGAGCGGTCTGTCCGTCTTATTCTCGATGAGGACTCGGCATTCCGTTGCGTCCTTAGGAATCAGGCGCACGCCGATTTGCCCGCTCTGGATGGCGGCGAACATCTCGACGGGGACCGGCTCGGGCTGCGCCGCCTTCGGACGGTCAGCGGCCATCGACCATCCCGAGAACAGCAACATGCCCAGGGCCAAGCCAAAACTTGACCAACACTGTTTCCGTGTGACGGACGTCATGATTGGCAACCTCCGCAAAGACGGGGACCGGCGGGGCGCACAGAACACCCCTTTAGTCAGACAGGACTCCCTCTCATCGTAGCTCGCCGGAAGGGGAAAGCCAAGCGCAAAACACCCTCGCCCGCCTCATATCGTTACCCTGCCGTCGCCCGTCGGGGTCTAGGACGCCAATTCGCACCCCCTTCCCCCCATCGGTGTATGGCGACACCTCTACGCCAATTCCCAGATCTCACGCACGACACCTCGACGGCGAGTCGAAGAGCAAGCTCTGCCGAGTTGGTCGTCAAACGACTCCGATCGCTTCCTCACAACAACTCAGATTGCAACTCGTCGCGACGCACATCGTGGCATTGTGGCCGATCACTTGCCATCCGCGGTCGAACCTCGCGCTCGGTCAGGTTTTCACATTCTCTCTGCGCGAGACGAAGGCCTGCGACCAGAACAAAAATGTCGCACGCATTCCTCTCGGTCCGGGATGTCGGCGGCCGAACGAACGATCGCTCGCAGCGCGCTTCCAGCGAACACGGGGTGGTCAGGCATCGCAACTCGCGTCCCCGACACCTAGCTGGCAGGGGGCGCCGCGTGCGCTGCGCGTCACAGACGAACAATCTTGCACTGCCCGGTTCCGCTTCGCATCGATCGTTTGCGTGCGCGCCTCGGATTCTAGCGCTTTGCAAACTTGTAGAAACGCTCGGATTGGATATATTTGAGTTCTTGCTCTTAGCGCGCCAATGGTGAACAGGATTGTACCAGGTCGTTGTTGCAGAAGGTCGATTCCGGTTGCTCTCGGCGATGGATGCAGAACGCGGCAGCCGCCGGCTTCGCTCAAGACTGACAAACGACCGGCGACGTTTCTCCGCGGCGAGAAGCGCTCAGGCGCGGCACATGGGTCTTGTTGTAGAAAGAGCTGTGATCCGAAAGTCGTAGACTGTCGGGCCACACGCAAGCAAACGAGGCGAATATGAGTGGTGAATCGGTCAACTGTCCCTGTCAGCAGCCCGTTTCCGAACAGGAACTGCTGGCACAACTGGATGAGGTCCTGCAAGACTATGTCGGTGTCCCCGGCGCCTTGATTCCCATCTTGCAGATTGCGCAGGCCATGTTCGGCTATCTGCCGGAAACGGCGTTGAAGAAGATCGCAGTGGCGCTGGGCAAATCGTATAGCGAGGTGGCCGGCGTCGTTAGCTTCTACTCTTTCTTCACGACCGTGCCGCGGGGCAAACATCTTATCCGCGTGTGCCTGGGAACGGCTTGTTACGTGCGTGGCGGCAAAGAGGTGCTTGGCGCCTTGAAGACCGCGCTGGAAATCGAAGTTGGCGAAACGACCTCCGATCGAATGTTTTCCTTAGACGTCGGGCGCTGCTTCGGCGCCTGCGGCCTCGCGCCCGTAATCATGATCGACGACGACGTCCATCAACGCGTGCGTCCCGCCAAGCTCACCAAGATCCTCGAACAGTACCGTCAACCCGTCTCGGTCGACGCCGAGGCCGGCGGAGAGCCGCAGCCATGAAGATCATCGCCAATGTCGAGCAGTTGAACGCCGTGCGGGTCTACACGCAGGCCGAGAAATCGGAGCAGGCTACCGGCGACCACCAGCAGATTCGCATCTGCATGGGCGCCAGTTGCATCGCCTCGGGCTCCGACCGGTTGAAGGCCGCCTTGCAGAAGGAAATCGCCGAGCAGGGAATCGAGGATAAGGTCTCGCTCGTCGAAACCGGCTGCATGGGGCCTTGCTCCGGTGGACCGGTGCTGATGATCGGCGACGTGTTCTACGAAAACGTGCAGCCCGAAGATAGCCACGAACTGGTGATGGAACACCTCTGCAAGCGGCGCGTCGTCGAGCGGCTCACCCACCGACGTCCCGATGGCCGCAACGTCCACAAGGCCGCCGACGTCGACTTCCTTCGCCGCCAAACGAAGATCGTGCTCCGCAATTGCGGCGAGATCGACCCCTGCTGCATCGAAGACTACATCGCCCGCGACGGATACCAAGCCCTCGCCAAGGTCCTCACCGAAAACGACCCCGACACGGTCCTGGAAACGCTCAAGGCTTCTGGCCTCCGCGGTCGTGGCGGCGCCGGCTTCAAGACCTGGCTCAAATGGAAGTTCACGCGCGAGGCCCCGGGCGACGTCAAATTCGCCGTGTGCAACGCCGACGAAGGCGACCCCGGTGCGTTCATGGACCGCAGCGTCCTGGAGGGCGATCCTCACAGCGTCATCGAGGGAATGGCCATCGCCGGGGCCACCATCGGTGCCAAGAAAGGGTTCATCTACGTCCGCGCCGAATATCCCCTCGCCGTCCAGCGGCTGCGCATCGCCCTGGATCAGGCCAAGCAGCGAGGGCTGTTGGGCCAGAACATCCTCGGCACGGGTTTCGAGTTCGACCTCGAGCTGCGCATGGGCTCAGGCGCGTTCGTCTGCGGCGAGGAAACGGCCCTGATGACCTCGATCGAGGGCAACCGCGGCGAGCCCCGTCCGCGTCCTCCGTTCCCTGCCCAAAAAGGCCTGTGGGACAAGCCGACGCTCCTGAACAACGTCGAGACCTACGCCAACATTCCCGCGATCATCCTCAAAGGCGGCCAGTGGTACGCCTCCTACGGCACCGAGCGAAGCAAGGGAACCAAGGTCTTCGCCCTGGCCGGAGCCATCAAGAACTCCGGACTGGTCGAAGTGCCGGTGGGCATGTCGCTGGGTGACCTGATCTACGACATCGGCGGCGGCATCCCCGGTGGCAAGGAGTTCAAGGCGGCCCAGATCGGCGGCCCCTCCGGCGGATGCATTCCCCGCAATCACCTCAACACGCCGCTGGATTACGAATCGCTGTCCGAGTTGGGAGCCATCATGGGCTCCGGCGGGCTCATCGTCATGGATGAGGATAGCTGCATGGTCGACGTCGCCCGCTTCTTCCTCGAATTCGTCCAAGAGGAATCGTGCGGCAAGTGCGTCCCCTGCCGCGTGGGCACGAAACGAATGCTCGAGATCCTCAACCGCATCTGCGAAGGGCGCGGCGAGGAGGCCGACGTCGATCGGCTAATCGATCTGGGCGAAATGATCAAAGAGACCTCGCTGTGCGGCCTCGGTCAGACCGCGCCCAACCCGGTGCTCTCCACGATCCGCCACTTCGGCCACGAGTACGTCGAGCATATCCGCGACAAGCGCTGCCGCGCCGGGGTCTGCGCGGCGCTGGTCAGCGCCCCTTGCTCCAGCGCCTGCCCGGCCAACGTCGATATCCCCGGTTTCGTCTCGCTCATCGGTGAGCAGCGTTACGCAGAGGCCCTGCAACTGCATCGCGAGCGCAACCCGTTCGCCGCCGTATGCTCCCGCGTGTGCTTCCACACTTGCGAGGAGAAGTGCCGCCGCGCCACGCTCGATGCGCCGGTCTCCATCCGCGGCGTCAAGCGGTTCATGGTCGACCAGGAAGTGACCATCCAGGTGCCCGAGATTCGCGAGAACAAGCAGAACGCACAACGCAAGATCGCCATCGTGGGCGCGGGCCCCGCCGGACTCTCCTGTGCGTACTTTCTGGCTCGGCTCGGATACCGGCCCACCGTATACGAAGCGGAGCCTCGCCCCGGCGGCATGCTCGTGCAGGCCATCCCCGCCTACCGGCTTCCCCGCGAAGTCGTTGCCCGCGAGGTCCGCATGATCGAACGCATCGGCGTGGAGATCATCACCGGCACGAAGCTGGGAACCGATTTCACGCTCAAGTCGCTTCGGGCAGAAGGCTGCGACGCGCTCTTCCTGGGCGTGGGGGCACCCTCGGGCGTCACTCTCGGTATCCCCGGCGAAGAGGCTGAAGGTATCACCGATGCGCTGGGCTTCCTTCGCACGTACAACCTCCGCGGCTCGGTGCCCGTGGGCAAGAACGTCGTCGTCATCGGCGGCGGCAACTCGGCTATCGATGCCGCTCGCACGGCCATCCGCCTGGGAGCCGAAACCGTCACTGTCGTCTACCGCCGCAGCCGCGAGGTGATGCCGGCCTACAAAGAGGAGATCGAGGAAGCTCAGCACGAGGGCGTCGTCCTCCAGTTGCTCACCGCCCCGGTCGAAGTGCTCGTCGAAGGCCAACAAGCCGTCGGACTGAAATGCCAGCCGATGCGACTGGGCCAGTTCGATCGTTCCGGGCGTCGGCGGCCCGAAGAGGGAGGCGACACGTTCTCCATTAAGGCCGATCACATCCTCGTGGCCGTCGGACAAACGCTCGATGTCCACAAGTTGACCACCGGAATCACTCTGGAAACCCGCAACGAGACCTTCGTTCACATCGATCCCGTCACCGGCCAGACCTCCGAGAAGTGGATCTTCGCCGGCGGCGACGTGGTCAGCGGGCCGTCGTCGGTGGTCGAGGCGGTCGCTGCGGGCGAACGGGCCGCCGTAGGGATCGACCGCTACCTGACTGGAAAAATCCACGCCTTCTGGCGCGAGGACCAACTGGTCGACACCTTTTTCGATCCCGAGGCCGAGCCGACCGACACGGCTCGCGAGATGCTCCGCCTCATCCCGGTCGAACGCCGCCGGAATAATTTCGACGAAGTCGAGCAACCCTGGACCGAGTTGGTGGCCGTCGCGCAGGCCCGCCGCTGCCTCCGTTGCGACTACGGCCGACGATGCAACGGCAATTCCCCTCAGTCTGCCGCAGAGAATCAGCAGTAAAGGACCGAGCATGATCCGTCTCGATATCAATAACCTGCCCATCGAGGTTCCCGAAGGAACCTCCGTCCTCTGCGCGGCCAAAGCGGCCGGAATTCGCATCCCCACGCTCTGCCACGTGGAAGGATTGCAGACGATCGGTGCCTGCCGCGTTTGTGTGGTGGAACTCGAAGGAGGGCGAAACTTGGTCTCCTCCTGTTCCATGCCCGTCGCCGAAGGAATGAAGGTCTTCACCAATACACGCCGCGTTCGCGAGGCGCGACGCCTGGTGGTCGAACTTCTCCTGTCCGAGCACAATGGCGACTGCCAAACCTGCGACCGCAACGAAGACTGTGAGTTGCAGGCCCTGGCAGCCGAGTTGGGTATCCACGACGTGCGCTACAAGGGCGAGAAGACGCGCAAGCGCATCGACGGCTCCACGCCCGCCCTCGTCCGCGACCTCGGCAAGTGCATCAAGTGCCGCCGCTGCGTCAGTGTCTGCATGGAAACCCAGAACGTCGGCGCCTTGTTCCCCCAAAATCGTGGCTTCGATACGGTGGTCGGTCCTGCCTTCAACCAGAATCTCGATACCATAGCCTGCGTTCAGTGCGGCCAATGCGCCGCGGTCTGCCCGGTGGGAGCGATTGTCGAGCGAAACCAGGTCGACGACGTGTGGAAGGCCCTGGATGCTCCCGACAAGCACGTTGTCGTGCAGACCGCGCCGGCCATCCGCGCGGCCCTCGGCGAGTGCTTCGGCTATCCGCCCGGCACGCTCGTCACCGGCAAGATGGTCGCGGCGCTCCGCCGGCTCGGTTTCAACGCCGTGTTCGACACGAATTTCGCCGCAGACCTGACCATCCTTGAAGAAGGCACCGAGCTACTGTCGCGATTGAAGAAGGCGCTGGTGGATCAGGAACCGGTTGCCTTGCCGATGTTCACCAGTTGTTCGCCCGGCTGGATCAAGTTCATGGAGTACTTCCATCCCGATCTGCTGCCGAACCTTTCCACCTGCAAGTCGCCACAGCAGATGTTCGGTGCCGTGGCCAAAACCTACTACGCTCAGAAGCTGGGCAAACGCCCCGAGCAGATCTTCGTCGCCTCGGTCATGCCCTGCACCGCCAAGAAGTTCGAGTGCCAGCGGCCCGAAATGAACGCCAGCGGCGTACGCGATGTCGACGTGGTCCTCACCACACGCGAACTGGGTAAGATGATCCGCACGGCCGGCCTCGACTTCGCCAGTTTGCCGGACGAAGAAATGGACGCCCCTCTCGGGCTCTCCACCGGTGCGGCCGACATCTTCGCCAATACCGGCGGTGTCATGGAAGCCGCCCTGCGAACCGCCTACGAGCTCGTCACGGGCAACCCGCTGCCGGCCGACAACCTCCACGTCAAACCCGTCGCCGGGCTGACCGGTGTCAAAGAGGCCTCCCTCAAGATCGAGAAGACGCTCCCCGAGTGGAAGTTCCTCGAGGGCGTCACACTCCAAGTCGCCGTGGCCCACGGGCTGAGCAACGCCCAACGCGTAATCTCCTCGATCAAGTCGGGCGAAAAGCAGTACCACTTTGTCGAGGTGATGACCTGCCCGGGCGGCTGCATCGGCGGTGGCGGCCAGCCGCGATTCACCACCAACGAAGTCCGCGGCGCCCGAATTGCCGCCATCTACCGCGAGGACGAAGGCAAAGACCTTCGCAAATCGCACGAAAACCCCGAGGTCTGCCAGCTCTACGAAGAGTTCCTCGGCAAACCGCTCGGCGAGAAGTCGCACCATCTTCTCCACACGAAGTACACCGAGCGGCCTTCGATGTAGATGACCGCCCGTCACGACCTCCTCTGTGGTGGGGCATAGCGTAACGGCTCATAACGCGGTTGCTCCCGTGAGGCCAATTCCCTATACTGCCCCGCCCTGATTCCCGGGCACCCTCGGCGCCCGCAACACCGTCGCAGCCGCGGCGCGATGTGTTGTTGCGATTGGCGAAGATGCCCCTCCTTCCACGGGTTCCGACTATGACGCAACGCGACTATCACAACATGGCCTTGCCTCGGCTCTTCCTGCGAACGTGCCGCCGACAGATGCGTGACCGCAAGGCAATCGACAGCACCGGCATGGAACTGACCGGCGGCGACCTGCTCGTCCGAGCTCTGCAGTTGCGCCGGGCGCTCCGCCGCAAAGTGCTCCAGTCCGACGACGCACATGTCGGCGTCATCTTGCCCACCTCCGCGTGGAGCCTGATCGTCAACGCTGCACTGGCGCTGGACCGCCGGATCTCGGTCAACCTCAACTACACGCTCGCGTCCGACATGGTCAACGCGTGCATTGCTCGCAGCGGCATCCGGCACGTGATTACCAGCCGCCGTGTCATGGAGCGATTCAACCTCCAGCTCGACGCCGAACTGGTCTACCTCGAAGACCTCACCGAGCAATACACGCGGCTCGATAAGCTCATCGCCGCCGCCCAGGCCCGCTCCTGGCCGCTGGGACTGCTCGAGCGATGGCTGGGACTCACGAAAATCGACCCGCAGGACGTCGCCACCGTCATCTTCACCTCCGGATCGACCGGCGATCCGAGCGGTGTTATGCTCACGCACCGGAACATCAGCGCCAACGTGGAAGGAGCCTTCCTGGCACGCCTCCACGTGACCAGCCGCGATGTCATCGTCGGCGTGCTGCCGTTCTTTCACTCTTTCGGCTATACCACGAATCTGTGGGCCGTCCTTCTGACCGACGCCTCCGGTGTTTATCACTACAATCCGCTCGAGTATCGTCAGGTCGGCCAGCTCTGCCGCGAGCATTCGGGCACGATCATGTTCAGCACGCCTACGTTCCTGCGCACCTACCTGCGCCGCTGTCCACCCGAAGACTTCGCGACTCTGGAAACGCTGATCACCGGGGCGGAAAAACTCCCCACCGATCTGGCAGAGGCCTTCCGCGAGCATTTTGGCGTTCCGCCGCAAGAGGGTTACGGCACCACCGAGCTGTCACCAGTCGTCGCATTCAACATCGCTCCCGGCCGCCAACTGCCGGGCGAGCCCAAACTCGACAAGCTCGGCACTATTGGCCGGCCCATTCCCGGCGTCTTCACCAAAATCGTCGATCTGGACACCGGCGAGGATCTCGAACGCGGCCAGATGGGCATGCTCTTGGTCTCCGGCCATTGCGTTATGAAGGGCTATTTCCGCCAGCCCGACAAGACCGCTGCAGTCATGCGCGACGGTTGGTACGTGACGGGCGACATCGCCCGGATCGACGACGAAGGATTCATCGAAATCACCGGCCGCCAAAGCCGCTTCTCCAAGATCGGCGGCGAAATGGTCCCGCACCTGCGGATCGAAGAGATCCTCATGAAGATGCTCGGCATCGAAGGGGACGAGCTGTCTCTCGCCGTGACGGCCGTTCCCGACACGCGCAAAGGCGAGCGGATCGTCGTCCTCCATACGGGGCTGGCCCGCTCACCGCAGCACATCTGCCACGAAATGGCCACCTCGGGCGTGCCACCGCTCTGGATCCCATCCGCCGACAGCTTCTGCCAGGTCGAGTCGATTCCAGTGCTCGGTTCCGGCAAGCTGGATCTGCGTCAGGTGAAGCTTCTGGCCGAGGAACAGTTCAGCGTGACGAGCTGAGCCATCGCCGCTGCTTCTACGACGTCAGCTGAACCTGCACGTAGGGCGCGTACGCCTTGTCCTCGTACTGGATGTGCTCCGTCCACCACTGCTTCAGGAATCGGAGCAGGTCGGGAGCCGTGACCAGGCTTAGGTGTGCTCGCAAGTCGGCCGTCTTCCGCCGCATCCGCTCGTGCTGAGCCTTGTGCTCCCCGAGCCCCGGGAAGCTGTGCTCTCGCATGACCTGCTCTTCGTGGTCGAAATGGATGTTCGTGTACTTGTACAGGCGGTCCAGCAGCTCCCTCAGGACGGCATCGCCCCGGTTGCCCTCCATGGCAGCGTGCAAGTCGCTGATGATGCCGAGAATCTGCTTGTGCTGGGCATCCAGCGATGTGTGGCCAACGCTGTAGTAACGCCTCCAAACGATGCCGTTGCTCATCCTTTGGGTCTCCGCTTCAATGTTCCCGTGGCCGGACAAGTACCCATCACTAGCCTACCACTTGGCATGCTCACCATATGCATCCTCACCGACAATTCCGCCCGACTTTCGTACATCGCGCGTCGACACAACACGTTCACAGATAATATCTTGTGTCGCATGCCGCCTCCACCTGCCGAGCCCACGTCCCAACAATCTGCCCAGTACTGCTCAAAAAAGGCTTGCCCGATTCCTGGCATCTGCTAAACTGACTAACTGCATTAGTAAACTAGTGCAGTAAGGAGGTGCGATGCGTATCGATCCCGGCAGTCACGTACCCATCTATTTGCAGATCGCCAAGGAAATCCGCGCTGCGGTGGCGGCGGGCGTCTATCGGGCCGGCGAAATCCTCCCGTCGCTCCGAAACATGGCCCTGCAACTGCAAGTCAATCCAAACACCGTCCAACGCGCCTACGATGAACTGGAACGCGAGGGCCTGATCTATGCCCAACGCGGCCGCGGACTCTTCGTGGCCGATCAGGGAGCCGCGTCCGCACAGTGCCAAGCCTTGGACGCAGTCCGCAAGGCGTTCGAGGAAGCCGTTCGCACCGGCCGGGCGGCAGGCGTCGGCGCCGACCAGATGCGGCAGATCTTCGAGGAAAGCTTCGACGGCTTTGCACAACCCAGGAACCCCAAGTCATGAGCAGCAGTCGCCCCGACGGCCCGGCCATCGAGTTGACCGGTCTGACCAAGCGGTTCCGCCACACCTTGGCGGTCGACAACCTGTCTCTGTGCATTCCCCGCGGTGCCACCTTTGGGCTCATCGGCCCCAATGGCGCCGGCAAGAGCACCACGATCAAGATGCTCATGGGAATGCTCTCCATCACCGCTGGCGATGCCCGCATAATGGGCGTCGACGTCAAGAACGACCCGGTCCAGGTCAAGCAGCGAGTCGGCTACGTCCCCGAAACCCATCATATGTACCGCTGGATGCGGGTCAGAGAAGCGATCGGCTTCTGCCGCGCACCCTACGCTACCTGGAACGAGCAGACCTACCGCGAACTGTGCGACCTGTTCCGAATCGACCTCAACAAGAAAGTGAAGCACCTCTCGAAAGGAACCCAGGTGAAGCTGGCACTCCTGCTGGCCCTGTCGCACGATCCCGAAGTGCTCCTCTTGGACGAGCCTGTGGCCGGATTGGATCCATTGGTGCGCGAGGAGCTTCTCGACGGCGTCTTGCGGACCATCTGCGACCGCGGGCAGACCGTGCTCATCTCCTCCCACATGCTCGACGACGTACAGCGGCTGGCCGACACCGTAGGCATTCTCTACGAAGGCCGCCTGCTGGTCCACGGCCGGATCGACGAAATGCTTACCACGACCAAGCGCATCCGCGCCACCCTGCACAACGGCCAGCGGCCCGCTGAAGTGCCCGCAGGCACGATCCACGACCGCGTTCAAGGCCGCCAGTGGCTTCTCACGGTGAACGACTGCTCCGCCGAAAAAGTCGAGCACGTCCGGGGATTAGGCGGTGTCGAACATGTCGAAGTGATCGATCTCGGGTTGGAAGAACTGTTCAAAGACATCGTCAAGGGACAGAGGGCACCGAAATGACTTGGCTCATTTGGAAAGACTTTCGCCTGAATCGGCTCGTCTGGGGAGTGGCCCTGTTCCTTCTAGTCGTGCCCTACATCGTCGCTGCCATCCTCGCCTGGTACGTGGAAGGACAAGTGACTCAAAGCGAACCACGCGGATTATCCTACCTGATGGGCGCGGCCTTCCAGAGCCTGATCGTCATGCAGATCGTAATGGCATTCGCCGGTGGCAACGCGATCGCAGGCGAACGGATGGATCGTTCCGCCGAGTTTCTTGCCTCCTTGCCCGTCCCACGAAGTCGTATTCTTGCCAGCAAGCTCCTCGCAACACTCGGTCTGGCCGCCTTCGTTTGGATTCCCAACGCGCTGTTCCTGGCGATCGCGTACCAATACCTTTCGCCCCCCACAGCCGCGTCCCTATCGGCGCAGAAAACCGGCTTCCTGCTCATGTTCGTGAACATGGCCGCCACGGGGCTGACGTTCTTCTGTGTTGCGTGGATGTTCTCCGCAATCCTGGAGAGCCCAACCTTCTCCGTCTGTGCGGGCCTCATCACGCCACTGGTCATCATAGGGACGGTTGCCTGGGTCAACTATCTCCTCGACGTCCCGAACATCTACACTGCCTTCGCGTACCTGGCTCTCTGCCTGGGCCTCTCCGTATCGTGTTTCACCGGTGGAACCGTCTACTACCTGCGTCGCGTCGAACCCTAACGCGCGCAACGGCGACCGTCGATCGCGCCGCTTCACGCGGCCGCCATAAGCCACCGACGCACGGCGACGACTACTTGGCCGCCGGCGTCATGCGAACCAGCGCCCCGCCGCGAGCCGGTACGGGGACGGTGAATTCCGCATCCAACACGCCGACATCCTTCTGCCGCCAAAGATCGCGCACCGTCTGCGGGACTTTCAGCCCCAGATCCGACCACTTGGCCGTCACGGTGGCGGGCGCCTTGCCCCGGTTGAACAGCCCCACGGCCTTGCTGCCATCCTCCAGGTCTTTGACCATGAGAAACGTGGAGTCGCTGAGCATCGTCACCTTGCCCGACTGGCCCAGAGGGTCCTGGTCGATCTCGATCACTTCCGGATTGCACAACACGTTCAGCGTGAACTCGTCCAGTCGGCCCATGTCGCCGCTATAGAACAGCGGGGCGGCCATCAGACACCACAACGACATGTAAGCGTACTGTTCGTCACCCGACATGCCACAAGGCCTCGGCTGGCCTCCCGTACGGGCGTCGCCAATGCAGCCGATCTGAATATAGTCGGGGTCGTTCCAACTCCCGGGACGCGAATACTCGCGATGCTCGGCGTTCTTCAGGGCCACCTCGAACATACGGTTCAACTCAAATCCCAGATCGCCGGCGGTACGCCAACTGTTCCCTCCGACCTCGGCGCCCCACTTCCACACGTCTCCCATGCCGTATTGGCAGAGGTTGTACACGATGTCGCGCGGCTGCCGCTTGAGGATGTCGCCCATGAGCTTGTAAGGCTTCTCGAGTGTCGGCAGGCTGCGATCTCCGCGAGCGATCTTGCCGTACGAGCACCAATCGTACTTCAGAAAGTCGAAACCCCACTCGGCGAACTGCCGCGCATCCTGCTCCTCATGTTGGTACGTTCCGGCGAATCCTCCGCACGTCAACGGGCCGGGCGACGTGTAGATGCCGGCTTTCAGCCCCTTGGCGTGAATGTAATCGGTCAGCGCTTTCATGTCGGGGAAGTGTTTGTTCGGCACGATATTCCCTTGAGCGTCGCGTAGCGGACCGACGCGGAGCGGATCCGCGTTCTTCGGCGCATTCATCCAGCAGTCGTCGATGTTCACGTACTGATAGCCCACGTCGGCCATGCCGCTGGCGACCATCACGTCGGCCGCCTCGCGCATCAGCTTGTCGGTGACGCGGTTGTAGTGCGCATACCAGTGGTTCCAGCCCATCGGAGGCGTCAGGGCCAGAAGATCGCCGGACACGATCTTGAACGCTCGCCGGTCCTTGCCCTGCTCGTTCCCCGCGGTCAACGTCACGACGTACTCGCCGCGCGGCGGCGCCGAGCCCGCGACCATGCCCGTCTTCGAATCCAACTTCAGTCCCTCAGGCAATCCCTCGGCCCCAAACGTCATGGGACGCTGACCGGTCGTCGGAATCCGATACAGGAACGGATGGCCCGGCCGGCAGCCGTACACCTTCGGACCGTTGATATGTGGGGCGGGCCCTGGCTTGGGCGTGAGAATCTCCGCACCCATCGCCGCGAACGTGCCCAAGCCAAACCACACCAGGGCCAAGACCGCAATTGCACGCCTCGTCCACCGCCGGCCGTTCTTCATGGCTTTCTCCTCATCATAGCGCAATGGTATGGCCGCAGGCAGCCCGTTCGTCCCGCCCGCCGCACGCTACACCGGCCGCCGGCACCCCCGACAACCCAGCATTATCCTGCGGCCGCGCCAAACACATGTCAAGCGGCGTCCGATCTTACCGGTCCGGGTAACCCGTAATGTCGCGGATCCTCCGGTAAAGCGGCCGGAGCCTACCATATAGATGCCGGTAAACCCGACGATACAGCTCATCGTAGATCGCGCCAGCTTTTGGGTTGGGTTCGAACGTTCGCCCCACGCGGGTCATTTCGCGCACGGCGACCTCAAAACTCCCGTGAAGCTTCAGCCCAACCGCCGCATCGATCGCCGCGCCCAAGCCCGACGCTTCGTAAACGTGCGGCCGCGCCGCCGGCAGACCGAGCACGTCGGCAGTGATCTGCATGGCCGCGTCGCTCTGCGATCCACCGCCGGCCGCGCGCAGCTCCCGGATCCTCACTCCGCTTCGCCGCTCGGTTTGCTCGCGGCCTTCGCGCAGCGCGTACGCAATGCCTTCCAGAATCGCCCGATAAAGATGCCACCGCGTGTGCAGATCGCCGAATCCTATGACGGCTCCTTTCGCCTCCGGTCCGGGGAACCGAACTCCGGGCGTCCAATAGGGCTGCAGCGTCAGGCCCATGGCGCCGGGCGGGATCTGTCGGATCTGCTCATCGAACAGCGCCTCCGGTTCGACGCCTCGCTCCGCCGCCGTCCGGCGTTCCTCGTGGCCAAACTGCCCCTTGAACCAGTTGACCATCCAATAGCCCCTAAATACCTGAAACTCCAAACTGTAAGCGCCCGGAACGGCCGCCGGATAAGGAGGAATCAGCGGAACGACTTCCACGTACCGGCGATGTGTCGTGTTGATCGTCGCCGTCGTACCATAGCCGATGCAACCGACGTGCGGTTCCACGCATCCGGCACCGAGGACCTCCGAAGCTTTGTCGGCGCCGGCGGCCACCACCGGTAACCCGGCCGGAATCCCGGTTTCCTCCGCCGTCTGCGACGTGATCTCCCCCAGCGTCCCACCTGCAGCCACCAGCTCGGGAAGCATCTCCGGCGAAAGCGGCTCTACCTGCCATCTCCAGTTCCCCGCCGCAGCCCAGCAGTGCCGCTTGTAGTCGAACGGCAGGTAGCCGACCTGGCAGGCCACCGAATCGACGAACCGCCCCGTCAATCGGTACGTCAAATAGCCCGACAATAGCAAATACTTGTGCGTCTTTTCCCACACCTCGGGCTGCTGCTGATGAATCCAGTTCGCCTCGGCCTCGGCCTGCAATCTGGCAATCGTTCGCGACAATCCGGTCACTCGAAACACAAGCCCCCACAGACCGCGTATCGGCCGAACGTCCTGCGCGCGTCGTTGGTCTAGCCACAGAATCGCCGGACGCAGGGCATTACCCTGCCGGTCCACGTTCACGACCGTGCCCCGTTGAGTCGTCAGCGCCACGCCGCGCACGGCTTCCTTGGCCACGCCGCCTTGCTGCCACAGTCGCTGGCACGCCTGGCACAGACTCTTCCAGTATGCCGCCGGATCATGCTCGGCCCACCCCGGCGCAGCGGAGAAATAGGGCTCAAACGCCACTCGCGACTTGGCGATCAGGTTCCCTTGCAGATCGAACGCCAGCGCACGCACGCTCTGCGTGCCGCTGTCGATCGCAAGGATAAGATCACCGGACATAGCCGCCACCGCCGTTCTCGGGGCCCTCAGAGTTCACCGGCCGTCGCATCGCCCGCGGGAACGAGCTTGCCGGGATTCATGATCCCCGTCGGATCGAACACTCGGCACACCTCTCGAATCGCCGCCATTCCCAGGGCGCCCTTCTCGACCGCGACGTAAGGCAGATGGTCCTCGCCGACGCCGTGCTGATGGCTGATCGTTCCACCATGTGCCACGATGGTGCGACTGGCGGCCCCTTTCAGTACCTGCCAGCGACGCAACGTTTCGGCCGGATCGGCGGCCAACCGAAAAACGTACGACGTATAGATGTTCGAGCCCGTGGCGTACGCATGCGACAAATGGGTGAACACATGCACGCGTTCGCCTTCGCTCTCCAGACCGCTGCGCAGGGCCGACTCGATGGCCCCGATCAATCCCGGGATCTTCGTCCACTTTGCCGCGGTCTCCAACGTGTCGACGGCGTAACCTGCTTCCCAAAGCGTGTTGCGCAAGTACGGCGTCTTGAAACGCTTCTGATGCCACTGCATTCCGAAGAAACGTCCCACGTGGATCCCGCCGTCCCGCCGAGCGATGGCCAATGCCCGTTTGCGGACCGTTCGGACCAGTCGGTCCACGCCGGCGAATCCCATAATCAACATGCACTTCTTCTCGCGAGCGCCCCACATCGCCAGATAACGTTCCACCAACCCAATCAATCGTTCGTGACCTGCCGTGGCCAACGCGGTCTCCGTTTCGACGCTCGTGCTCAAACGCAGCATGCACAGTGGCAGGCCGTCTTGCACGATTCGCCGTACGGCCGACAGCCCGCTTTCGAAATCGGCAAAGAACACCGCATGAAAGGCCTCGTACGTCGGTGCCTGCCGGATGCGGACGGCAACTTCCGTCAACATTCCCAACCGCCCTTCCGAACCGAGAACCATCTGGCGCAAATCGGGTCCGGCGGCCGAAGCGGGAAAGACGGGCATCTCCAGCGTTCCGGCCGGCGACTCCAGACGCCCGCCCAAAAACAGATCCTCGATGCGACCATAACCCAACGATTGCTGTCCTGCAGAGCGAGCCGCCACCCAGCCGCCCAATGTCGACAGCTCGAACGACTGCGGAAAATGGCCCAGCGTGTAGCCATGCGTCAACAGCCGGGCTTCCAGGTCCGGCCCCCGAATTCCAGCGCCAAACGTCGCCACGCGGCTCGTCTCGTCCAAGTCGATCAAACGGCTCAAGCGGCTCAAATCGACCGTAAGCACAGGCTGCCCGGCCGACACCGCGTTGATGTGCCCCAGCACGCTCGTCCCGCCTCCGTACGGGATCAGTCGCACGTCGTGCTGCTGAGCGTAACGAAGCAGCTCACAAACCTGATCCCCCGTTTCCGGATACGCCACCCCGTCCGGAAAACACGGAATACGGCCGCTGCGCAGTGCGATCCAGTCGGCCAGGCTTTGCCCTCGCGCATGGCATAGTCGTTCGTCCGGAGCTGAGCGCACCAGGGAATGAGCAGGCAGCCGGGAGGGAGGCACGCCGGCCACCACGTCGTCGAACGCCGCATCGTGCGGAGGCGTCCCTTCGCCCACCAAACGGCTCAAAAATCGGCGCGCACCGTCCGGCAACGAGTAAACGATGGAGTCATCGCCCCAGCCATTCCAACGTCGCATAGGTCTTCTCGACTAAATGAGGACGACTCGTCATCGTAACCGATCGAGCGTCGCTGCAAAAGTCACAGGCATTCGATGGCCGCCAGAAACGGTCCTTCGGGCGCTGCGACGAATCACTCCCGGGTCTTGTGGACGAGGAAGTCCTTTATGTTTGGAAACAGTTACGAGCCAATCAGATTCCCGGGAACCACTTGCATGTCACTCAAGAAATGATTATGGTCAGACAAGAGAGGGGGTAGCGGAACTGGCAGCAGCCGCATGCTGTTCCCGGCCGGCACTGCTGGATGCGGCCTGGGAATACTCAACTTCTGTTCCCGAGATGGGTATCCCCGCGTGGATGGACGAAATCCACGCGCACCGTCGTCGACGGATTTACCTCCTGCAGGTGCCCCATCCATGCCTAGTTTGGACACTGGCAGCCTGCGTCAGTTGTCGCAAGAATACATGTCGTCGTCGACCGGAAGATTACCCTGTGGATATTCGTTTTCGGAACCTTCTTTGAGAGACGCTTTATGCCTGACCTAGCATCCACTTTGAAAACGGAAATTCGGCGCCTTGCAAGAAAGGAAATCCGCGCGCAGGTTTCGTCGACCCAAAAAGCGGCCACCCAGCATCGACGAGAGATCGCCCTATTGAAACGGGAGATCCTCGCTCAGCGGAAGAAGATCGCCGCCTTGGAGTCCAACCAACGCCGACGAGTGGCCGAGGCTGCGCCCGTCCAGGATAGCCTCGCCGGAGCGCGCTTCTCCATTCGCTCGGTGCGGGCCCAAAGGCGGCGACTGAAGCTGTCCGCAGAGGAATTCGGCACGTTGCTGAATGTCTCGGCCCAAACCGTCTACAATTGGGAACAAGGTCGAACTCGCCCAGCGCGATCGCAGTTCGCTGCCCTGGTCGAGCTGCGAAGCATCGGACGTCGCGAGGCCCTGCAAAGACTCAGAGCGGCTAACGCGTAGTGCAACTTGCCGTGAATCGCCGGCGGCGGGCTAGTTCCCACCCGCCCTGGCAGGTCTCCCCTCGTCCCGCCCGCCAGCGCTACGACACTTCTGCCGTGATGCGCCCCTCGCGATCGCAACGCACGGCCAGCGACGCGCCGTCGTAGACCGTGTTCAGCACGACCGCGTTCTTCCAGATCGTCGCAATGTGCTTGAGCACTTCCCCGGTGTCCAAGACCGCGACCTCGCCCGTCAGCTCGCCCTTCTCACGCACGATCGCTCGCAATTCGCGCAGCGGCAGTTCCGGCTCGAACACCTTCAGGTCCCGCCCGTCGTGCACGTGCTCCAGGATGAGCGTTCGATCGCGGTAATAATTGGCGTCGACGATTCGCAACATGGGCAGCAGGTTATGGCCGACCTGCATCGTCGCCGCCCGGCGAATCTTCTCGTAACCTTCCGCGTCCGGTACGTCGAGAACCCGGTAGATCGACTGTCCGTCCGAGTCGCGGGCCCACTGATACCGGAACAGCTTCAGTTTGGCGATCAGTTCATCGGTCAAGTAACTGGCGACGAATGAGGCGTCGTCCTCCGTATCGCGAACTTCCAATAGCTTCTGCAGACCTTCCCCGCCGGGCCGTCCCCAGTCGTGCCGCTCCTTCGCGTCGGGATCCTCCCACCGGCGGTAGATGTCCTTCCACAGATACCAACCGATGTGGTACGGATTCAGATGAAAAGTGCTGGGCAGAACGACCCCCGACATTTTGCTCGCGTACTCCACGTCGAATTCCGCTGGGCGATCCGGCAGCGCGTGAAAGATGCGATCGTGCCAGAATGTGGCCCAACCTTCATTCATCACCTTGGTTGCCACGTTCGGGACGAAGTAGTCGCTTTCCCTTGCGACGATCTCCAGAATGCGGCGCTCCCAGTCCTGAAGCGGTGCGTACTCGGCCAGAAACCGAAGCAAATCCTCGTCCGGCTCCAGCGGAACCCGATCCAACTCCAGCGGCGGCTTCTGGCGCTCCTCGCGCGGCAGCAGATGGTCCCATTCCCCCGGCTCCCCGTTCCTCGCACGAATCAGCCGGCGCCGCTGCTCCGGCAGACTCTCCCGCTTACGGGCCAGCAGCCGAGACCGGTGAAACATCAGCGCATGGGCCGAGTCCAGAATCGTCTCCACGCGAATCGTCGGAATCGACGGATCCTCGCAGTACGTGGCGATCTCCTCCGCATGTGCCCGGAACATGTCCAACGCGCTGCTGGCATTAGTGAGCGTACGGAACCACACGTTGTTGGCGAAGAAATCGCTGTGCCCGTACACGTGCGCCATCACCAACACGTGCAGCGGCAACGAGTTGTCACGCCAGCAGAAAGCCTGCGCCGGATTCGTGTTGACCACCATCTCGTAAGCCAGGCTGGTCAGCTCGAAGTGCTTCAGCGTCCTCTGCACGTCGTACGTTTTGCCGAAACTCCAGTGCGAGTACCGAAACGGCATATGGTACGCGTGCAGGTCGAGCATCTGCTCGTAGTCGTAGATCCGAAAGTCGACCGGGTAAGGAGTCAGGCCGAACGAAGCGACCACCTCCTGGATCCGCCGGTCCCAAACCTCCAGGTCGGCGATGGTCCAGTCATGCAGTGCCACTGCCAGCACCTCCTTTCACCTTCTCCCGCGACATCAACTCGCGAAACTGCGGATACACGTCCTCCTTCTTCTCGAGCTTCACGAACCCAAGGTTGCGATGCGTCTCCTGCAGCGGCCTGAGTACGTCGAACACGCTGCTCCATTGCATCGACGCGCTGACCGGAAAGTAAAGACTCTCCGTCGGATTGACCTGCCCGTAGCCGAACAGGTTGCAGCAATCCAGCAGTTGCTCGGCGGTCTCCAGGACACGCCGGTTGTCGTCCTGCCAGTTGTCGCCGTCAGAGATGTGAAACGCATATATGTTCCACTCGTCCGGCGGATATCGCGAGTTGATCGTCTCCAGGGCCAGCTCATACGCGCTCGACACGATCGTGCCGCCGCTTTCCATCGTGTGGAAGAACTCGTCCTCGCTGACTTCCCTCGCCACCGCGTGATGGGTGATGAATACCAACTCGGCGTGCTCGTATTTCGATTGCACAAACCGGTACAAGAGCCAGAAGAACACGCGGGCGAGAAACTTCTTCGAATCGTCCATCGAGCCGCTTACGTCCATCATGCACAGCAACACCGCGTTGGAAGCCATACGCACGCGCTCGGCTAGCCGCCGAAACCGCAGGTCGTCGTCCAGGAAGCCCGGATTGGTCGGGTTGCCCACGTACGCGTCGGCCTGTTCCCGGCGAACGCGCGTACGAAGAGTCCCTCGCCGATGCAGTCGCGACATCGTCCCGTGCCGCGAGATTCCCGTCATCCCCCCGCGCTCGGGAACGGGGATCTGCCGCAATTGCTTGACCAAAAAGTCCGGCAGCTCCAGATCGTCGAACAGAAAAGCGTCGATGTCGTCCAGGGTCACTTCGACCTCGTAGACGTCCTCCCCCGGATCGCTGCCGGCCATACCCGGACCCGATCGCTGGGTGCCCGACTTGCCCGAGCGAAACGTCGCGCCCCGCTTCTGCTCGCTTCCGGAGCCGACGCTGTCGACCTTCCGACCGAACGTGAAGCGATACTCGGGAAAGGCCCGGATCCGGAACGATGCCTTGCTTCCCCGGCGATCCGATCCGATGATGTCCTGCTCGGCGACGAGTCGCGCCAGGCCCTTGCGGATGGCTTCGCGGCATTTCTCCCGGTGCCGCTTGCGATCCCGCCCCGACCGTTGGCCGCCTCGCTCTCGTGAGTAGTCGCGAATGGTCATGGAATGCTTCCCATATTGGCGAAACAGTAGACGCTGCGGCGCGAGCCCCCGGCGGTCCTCCCCGCCCTCTCCTGCCTTCCTCTACTCCTGGAACAGATTGTGGTTGTGGGCGAACCGCAGCACGACGTCGACGCAGATCGGGCAGTAGCCGTGATCCTCGATCATCGTTTCCACCATGCGCGCGTAGCGCATCTCGTCGTCCGATGTCTTGATCGCGCCGCGAGAAATCACCCGCGTGTAGTCGGCCACCGATGTGAACAGCCGCCGTTTGACCGCCTCGCGGATGCGCTCGTGATCCTTGAAGTACAGCGTCTGACTGTGCTGCCGCCGCCGCGCGACGAACGACGCAATCTGCGACCGGAATTCGTCGGCCTGGGCTTTGTTCGTAATGCCGATGGGCCGCTCCATCGAGGCCATCAACTCCTCGTTCGGATCCTCCAACTCGTGCGTCTTCGTGTCGCGCACCTGCTCCCGCATGTTGTAGGCCAACACGTGCTCCAAATACTCCTGCCACATCTGCTCGGCCGACTCTTCATAGGCATGGATGAAGCCCATGGCGATGTGCTCGCGCAGCACCTCCCTCAGATACCAGCGCCGCACGATGCCTTTGAGGATCGTGTCGTCCAGGTGCTCCCGCTCCTCCGGCGGCAGGTCCGAATCCTGGATGAACTCGCTGAGCACCTCCATCACTTGGACCGGCGTCACACAGCGACAGTCGGGCGTGCGCGCCAAGGCCGCCCCCATCGCTTTGGTCGCAAACCGCGTCGAGAAACCGTTGAGCCCCTCGCTCGTTCCCGCTTCCTCGTACAATTCGCGAATGTCGACCGGCTTCTCGCGCGCCGATTGCTCGGTCACGTCCTGGCCGTCGTACAGCTTTGCCTTCGTCAGCAAATCGACCTTGTTCGATTCGTTGAGCACTGTGAGGATCGTGAACAGCGCACACACGTCGAACGTTCCCGGCGCGATGTGCGCCGGCTTGCCGTCGGTCGACAGGAAGTTCGCCTCGCGCACCACGATCTTTTCCAGAATCCTCCGCTGATCGCTGAGCTGCCGCGCATACCGAAACTTGATCGGCACCATGCGATCGACCAACGCCTCGTTGCGCTTGTCGGCGCGAAACCGCTCGAACTCCGTCTCGTTGCTGTGCGCGACCAGCACCCCGTCGAACGAAAGCATGGGGTGCTGCCCCGGCGCACGGTAACGCTTCTCCTGCGTCGCCGACAGCAGTGGCAGAAGCAGCGGAACTGGGTTTTTGTTCAACTCGTACAGATCGACGATGCCCCGGTTGCCGCGGTTGAGCGCCCCGTCCAACTCCAGCACCCGCGGATCATTTTCCCCGTACCTGCCGATCAACCCGAGGTTCTCCCGCCCGATCAGCAGACTCACGTCCATGCTGTTCTCGTCCGATGGCGGAAGCACGCCGATGCCGACGCCGTCCTCGGCCGAAAACCGCCGCGTGACCACCGGAAACTGCGAGAACTCGCCGCGAAACTCCTCGTTCAGTCGCTGCCGGCACACCGGGCACAGATATCCCTGAAAATTCTCCCGCGGCACACCCAGCGCTTCGGCCCACCGCTCGCGCAGTTCCTTCGGAACCAGGTGCAGCGGCTCCTCGTTGATCGGGCAGCCCTCCAGGGCGTAAAACGGACCGCTCAACTCCAAGCCGCGCTTCATGTGATCCAGCATCGACGTCTTGCCCGAACCCACCGGACCGATGAAATAGAGGATCTGCCGCGACTCCTCGCCTCCGCTGGCAGCCGCCTTCAGGAACTCCATGATCCGCATGATTACAAGATCCAGCCCATAGAACTCGGGCTCGAAGAACTTGTAGCGGATGATCTTCCGTGCCCGTCCGCCATAGATGCGGTATAACCGTTTGTCGCTGGAGGTCTCGATCTCCTCGACACCGTGCTTCACAATCGCGCCGTGAAGCCGCTGATGCGCGTTCTGCACGATGGCCGGGTTCTGCTTCACGCGATCATAGTACTCGCGAAAGGTCCCCCGCCACAGGCCTTCCCCGCTGAGTTGCCGCGCTTCGGCGAAGAGTTCTTCAAAGTCGGCAGTCATGATCTCGCCCTCCAACCATTGTTTCTCGAGAGAATCAACGTGATGAATTCATTCGTCGCTTGCCTGACCAGGTCAAGGGACCCTCGCCGCCGCACATCGGTCGATCACCGCGCAAGAGGTCGCCTGGAAACTCATCCTCGGCGAAAGGGCGCAGGCAAAGATGCGGCCGCGCAGGAAGTTCGCGCTTGGCAAAGAACATTCGTGCCGATCATCCCCAAGCCGTCAGATCACGCACACCAATCGGCACTACTCCATTGTACTAACGATCGTGCGAGAGATATGGCAATCTAACGAAATGCGACTGCCGAGGTGCCACGCCTAACTATTGCGTTCTAGGCAATCACCCCACACCCGCTTGGGCGATGCTCTTTCCGGCACCGCTTACGAGAGGCATCACCGTCATACCCGTGTCCGCCAAGCAGATCGACACTGCTAGCATCGAGCACACTTCGACGCGAACGTGCGGCCTCGTGTCTACCACGAAAGAATTGGCCGCAGTCAAAACGTTCACTCAGACACTTGGTCCAGAGTGAACGTCCCCCCCAATGCCTCGACAGAACATCGCCGCCGGTTCCGTCAGAGCGTCAGTTCCCGATGAACCTCGCGTATAGCGTTCGTGCCATGGCGATGTCATCGGTTCCCGCCACGATGGCGCGACCGTCGGGAAAGACGGTCAGCGTATACTGCTCGACTTCCAATCGCAGCAGAAACGCATTGCGGAACACGTGCCCGGCCCCTTCCAACCGCCCGGCCAACTCGTCCAGCGACAGCCGCGTTTCAGGATAGGTCAGTTGCACGGCATTGCGGCCGCATAGGACCGCCGTATGGCTGCCCCGCTGGCCCGTCAGCCACGGAAACTCGCCGTGCTGGCATGTTGGACAGTCGGCCTTCGCTCGAAGCGTGGAGAGATCGACCTGCCGCACGCTCCCATCCCACAACTCCACGATCGTCAACATTCTCGAAACGGCTTGCCGGTTCCCGCTGAGAATCTTGATCGCCTCGGACGCTTCCCACGAGCCAATCACGCTGACGATGGGCCCGAGAATGCCGACCGTGTCGCACGTTGGGCTGCTCCCGGGTGGCGGACAATCCTCCATCACGCATCGCAAGCAGGCCGTCTCGCCCGGCACGATCGTCATCGTCTGCCCTTCGGCCCCCAGACAGCCCCCGTACACCCAGGGAATGCCGCATCGCACGGCCGCATCGTTCAGCAGAAAACGCGTCTCGAAGTTGTCGGTCCCATCGACCACCACGTCCATGCCTTCGCACAGCGACTCGATGTTCCGGTGGTCCAAGTCGGCGACAACCGGCACCAAGTCCACCTCGGAGTTGAACCGGCGAAGCTTCATGGCGGCGGCGATTGCCTTGGGCAGTTGCTCGGCCGCGTCCGCCTCGTCGAACAGCATCTGGCGGTGCAGATTGCACGTCTCCACGAAATCCCGGTCGACGATCCGCACCTGTCCGACGCCCGCCCGCACCAGCACGTTGGCCGCCACGCTCCCCAGCGCGCCGCACCCCACCACCATCGCCCGCCCCGCCCTTAAACGTCGCTGTCCTTCCTCCCCCAGCGGCGCGAAACGAATCTGGCGAGCGTAACGATCGAAATTGGGCATTGCCAGAGCCTACCACCTACTTGCCACCGGCCACAACCGACTATTCCTACTCCGCTTTGGCCGCCTGCCGCAACACCTGCGACAAATACCGCCCCGTGACCGAATCCGGGTTGTGTGTGACCATCTCGGGCGTACCCTGGACGACCACGCGGCCGCCTTCGTCCGCGGCCCCAGGCCCCAGGTCGATGATGTAGTCGGCCGCCTTGATCATCTGCAGGTTGTGTTCCACCACGATCAGCGAGTGTCCCACGGCCAATAGCGCGTCGAAACAATCCAGAAGCTGCACGATATCGGAAAAGTGCAGACCTGTCGTTGGCTCGTCGAGCAAGAACAGGCAACGACCCCGCTTGGCCGTCGACATGTAGCCTGCCAGCTTCAGCCGTTGGGCCTCGCCGCCCGAAAGCGTGTTGGCCGGCTGGCCCAGGCGGATGTAGTCCAGCCCAACGTCGATGAGCCGCTTCAGCCGTGCCTGCACCTTCGGCCGCCCGCGGAAGAACGTAAACGCCTCGCGGACTGTCATCTCCAACACCTCGGCGATGTTCCGTCCGCGGTAAGTTACATCGAGAATGTCGTCACGATACCGGCGCCCATTGCACTGGCTGCACTTCATGTAGACGTCGGCCAGGAACTGCATGTCGATTTCCAGGTACCCGTCGCCGTTGCATGCCGGACATCGCCCGCCATCCACGTTGAAGCTGAAATGGCTGGCCGTATAGCCCCGCGTCCGGGCTTCCACCGTCTCGGCAAACACGGCGCGGATCTCGTCGAACGCCTTCAGATAGGTCACGGGATTGGATCGCGGCGAACGGCCGATCGGGCTCTGATCGACCATCACCGCGTCGTCGATCTGCCCGTCGCCGAACACGTCGTCGCAGTCGTACGGCTTGGGGGCGTCTTTGCGAAGGCGGCGGCACAGTGACGGGTAGAGCGTGTGCTGCACCAGCGTGCTCTTGCCCGATCCGCTGACCCCCGTTACCACGCAGAGCACTCCCAGCGGAAACTCGACCGTGATGTTTTGCAGGTTGTTGCCCCGCGCGCCGGCCAGTCGGATCCAGCCGTGATTCGGCGGTCGCCGCCGCCCGCTCGTCGTAATCCCTCGCCGCCCGGAAAGATAATCGCCCGTCAGACTCTCCGGCGAACCCTCCATTTGCTCGGGCGTGCCCTGGAAGACGACCTCGCCACCGCGTTCGCCCGCTCCCGGACCGATCTCGATCACCTGGTCGGCGCTGCGGATGATCGCCTCCTCGTGCTCGACCACGACCACCGTGTTGCTCCGGTTGCGCAACGCGAGAATGGCTTCGATCAGACGGTTGATGTCGCGCGGATGCAAACCGATCGAAGGCTCATCCAACACGTAGAGCATGTTGACCAGGCTCGAACCCAACGCCGAGCTGAGCGCCACCCGTCGCACCTCGCCGCCGCTCAACGTCCGCAGCGTCCGGTCCAGCGTCAAGTATCCCAAGCCGACGGTCTCCAGGTAACGCAGGTGCGACTGCACCTGGTCGAGCATCTGCTCACCCACCTGGCGCTGCCACTCGCTCAGGTCCAGGTTCGCAAAAAGCGATGCCGCGTCGCGAATCTTCATCGCCGAAACCTCGGCAATGTTGTGGCCGCCCACGCGCGTCGCCAGGGCCTCCGGACGCAACCGCGTTCCGCCGCACGCCGGACACGGCCGGTAGCTCCGCCAACGGCTCAGGAACACGCGGATATGCATCTTGTACTTCCGCCGCTCCAGCCAGGCGAAGAAACCCTTCAATCCGCCAAACTCCCGCTCCGGCACTCCGTCGGCGATCAGTCCCAACTGCCGCGGCTCCAACTGCGAAAACGGAATGTCCGTCGGAATGCCGTAATCGCCGGCCAACGCCAGCAACTCTTCCAACTCGTGCGCGTAGGCCGGCGTATTCCACGGAGCGATCGCCCCTTCGCGAAGCGACTTTCGCGGATCGGGAACGATCAACTCCATGTCGATGTCGATCACGTTGCCGAAACCTTCGCAGGCTGGGCAAGCGCCCAAGGGACTGTTAAAGCTGTACAGCCGCGGCTCGGGTTCCGGATATTCCAGGCGGCAATCTTCGCACGCCAATTGCGCGCTGAACCCGATGCGCCGCCAAAGCGATCCGTCGATCGTCACCACGATCCCGCGACCGTTCGACGTCTTGTTGGGCGCCTCATGCTCTTCCACCAAGGCGTACGCCTTGCCGTCTCCCTTTGCAAAGGCAGTCTCCAGCGAATCGCGAATCCGTCCGGCGGCCAAATCGCCAGCGGCCAGGCGGTCGACGATCACGTACCACGGCTCCTCCGTCGGCGTCGTCGAGACCGATTCGGCCAACCGCTCGGTGGACAGATTGACCATCCGCCCGTCGATCACGATTCGAATGAAACCGTCCTCGACCAGCGACGCCCCCAAGCGGTCCCACTCCTCCACCGGCGGCTTCGGTACCGCGAACGCCACCATGAACCGCGTTCCCTGCGGCAGTTCCTGAAGCAACTCGGCCGCGTTCTGCGGTGTGTGACGCCGAACCAAATGCCCGCACTTCCCGCAGTACACTTCCCCGATCTTCGCATACAGTAGCCGCAGGTAATCGGCCGTCTCGGTCGCCGTCCCCACGGTCGAGCGGCTCGAGCGGCTGGCGTTCTTGCTGGTCACGGCGATCGCTGGAGGAATACCGTCGATGCGTTCGGCCTCCGGCTTTTCCAACCGTTGTAGAAACTGGCGCGTATAGGCCGAGAAGCTTTCGATGTACCGCCGCTGGCCCTCTGCGTACAGAGTATCCAACGCCAGGCTACTCTTGCCGCTTCCGCTGACCCCGCAAAGCACAACCAACTTCCGATGGGGGATGTCCAAGTCAATCGACTTGAGATTGTGGACCTCGACTCCCCGCAAGGAAATCTGCCGCTCTCGTGCCATTGCTTCTCCCTGCCGGTCCCGAACCCGCCAAGCCAAACTCTCATAATAACACGGCGCAGGCCGGCGGACCAGAGAGCGGCGCCCGTGCGGTCCGCCGAAATTAGGCTCGTCCCGCAGAAAAGGAGGGCTCCGAAGCACAAGCGGGGAAATCGGTTGCGACGCGCACCCACCTTGCGCGTTCACTGAGTGCCCAGGACGTCAGACACGCGTCACCGGTCTCCTAGCGGCCCGCCGTGCTGGCACGGCGCGCACCCAGCGAGTACTTCACACAGTCGGCCTTTCTCAAGCCGGGAACAATGGCATCCGTAGGCTGGCGCACCGTATTGTCGTGCGTAAGCACCTTCGCCCTGCCGACGAAGTACGTGTGAAAATCGGCGACGACCAAGTTATACGTGGGCTCTGAGCCACCTCGCTCAGTCGACACGACGCTCGCCGGATCGGTTACGCCGTGAAGGACCCAATTGGTCTCCAGGTCGCGAACCTTGCACCAACCCTTCCCCGAAACCCAGACCGGGTGTCCGCCGCTGGCACGAATCTGCTCCCGGTCCATCCAAACGCACACCAACTGGCTCGGCGGACGCAGCGTCGTACGCAAGACCGGCTTGTAGGCCAACTCGCCGCTCTCCACGTTCTGCGACAATACCCGATCGCCCAGTACGATCTGCTCGATCGGTCGGGGCCCCAACTCGGTCCACACGAGCGTTCCCGCGGCTAGGCAGTCCATGGTGCCCGATCCCGAGGCAGCCGGCCGCGCGAACGACACCTCTTCATTCTGATAGTCCAAATCGACCGGCTTCGTTTGGTCGGCCACATACACTTCGTTCGTCTCGTTCCACCACTCCCACCACCGATTCGGATCGGCCGGCTGCTTCACGCCCGTCGCAATCGCCAGCGCCTTCGTGATCCGCTCGTTGACCTGCTCGATGAACTGGTTCTGCTGCTCCACCTGGGTTTGGCGCGCCTCGACCTTCTGCGCGGCATCGCGAATCGCGTGGCTCTCGTCGACCGCCCGCAGACCGCCGGTCCCTTGTTGACTCCGATAGGTCGTCTCCAAAACCTTCCGCTGGCCGCGGTCCTGCTCCTCGCGGTAGAACTCTTCCCGCAGAAGCAACTGCCCCTCGGCCGTCGTTTCAAGTTGTATGCGCGAAGAAATCTTCGTGCTCATCGATGCCAGAAGCGCCGGCACGTAATGGTCCATCGAACGCGTGCCCAGTGCGCCGGCCGCAGCCTCGCGGACCGTATTCCAAGGAGAAACCACCGCCTCGCGCGCCAAGGCCAGCGATGCCTCGTGTCCGTCGATCCTCTTCAAAACGCCCACAACCAGCAGCGCAGTCTCCTCAGACTGCCCCGCGAGCAGCCGCTCCATCGGGCCAACCGCCGCCGGATCGGTGATCGCCGACAACTGTCGCGAGGCCTTCTTTCGCAGCGACCCGCTACTGGTCGCCAATCGTTCGCCGATGCTCGCCAAATACGGTCCCCACTCCCTCATCGCCTTCATAGCCCGCTGCGATTCCGTCTCTGCCTTCCTCCACGCGTATGGCGATTGCCAAACTCCATGAACTCGCCGATCGCCCAACCCGTAGTGGGCCTCGGCATTCTCCGGGTCCAGTTCCAGCACCCGCGCCAAGTAAGCCCGACGCTGATCGGTCAGTTGCTTCTCGGCACACCATCGCGCCAGCGCCAACTGTCCTTCCACCGTGTCGGGATACTCCGCGCGTGCCCGCTGGTATGTCGCCAGGCGTGCGTCCGAAGCAGCGCGCTGCGACACCTCGGAATACTTCAGCCATTGCGTTTGCTCGCGAACGAACCCATTGTGCCACCAGGCCGGCGCATACTGGGGTGTTCGCACCGCGGCCGAAGCAAGCAGGCCCTTGCGAGCGCTGCTCTCCCCTTGGATCTCGTGCTGAAGGGCCTCGACCACCAATTGGGCGCCGGCCGTGGTCCGATCAGCGTCGGTGGCGGCCGACAGACGGTCGCTTGCCGGACCCCAAAACGCGGCCGCTGCGACGACCGTCGTGGCGAAAACGATGTCGAGCCATCTCATAGCTTCTCCTTTCCGGCAACACCGTGCACATTACGGCCTTGCATCACCGGGAAATCGGACGACCGGTGCAGAATCGGAGAGGCGTAACAGCGTTGCCGTCAGGCTTCCTCGCAATGCGAAGATCAACCAAGACGCTACATGATGAGAAGTCGCCTCTGGGCGCGCCGGCTCGGCACCACCTCGCCAAAACAGAGACAACACTAACTGATTGAATACCCGTGGACAGCCGCGAGTCAATCCCCCTCTATTGATGCCCACATTGCCAATGCGCGGCAAGCGGCAACCGGGGCCCCGGATTCCAGCCATTTCGGTTGGTATCCGGGATAAATCGCGATCATTGGCTGTACCGGCATCAAAATATCCAGTGCCCGCTTCATCCCGGCACGCCCGCATCGATCTGTACCGGTCAAGTAATCATCGATCACCGTTGGTCGTGCAACGCGCGGCTTCCGTCTTTGGGAGTAGGTGTCCCTTACAGCCACTTGGCGCCAACGATCCTCTCCGATCTACTACGCAGGATGAAATACCCTGGCAAGCGAGCAACCGTAATGGGCTTGGGGCAGTTCGGCGGAGGGGTCGCCGCCGCTCGTTGGCTCGCCCGACAGGGTGCCCAGGTCACCGTCACCGATCTGGCCGATTCTTCGACTCTTTCCCAGTCGCTTCGCTCTCTGCGGGATGAGCCGATTGCCCAGTACCACCTGGGCGGCCATCGTGAAGACGATTTTCGCACGGCCGACCTGGTTGTGGTCAACCCGGCGGTCCGGCCGGGCAACCCGTTCGTCGAGATCGCCGTGGATGCCGGGGCCACTCTCACCTCCGAGTTGGAGCTGCTTCTTCAAGAGTGTCCAGCTCATGTGATCGGCGTTACCGGCTCCAACGGAAAGTCGACTACCGCCGCCATGACGGCCGCCATCCTCCACGCCGACGACCAAATCGTCTACCTCGGTGGCAACATCGGCCACAGCCTTCTGGACGAGCTGCACCAGATGTCCGAGGGGCAATGGGCAGTCGTCGAGATCAGCAGTTTCCAACTGTACTACCTTGGAGCGGCTGTCCGTTTCCCCCACGTGGCGGCCGTCAGCAATTGCACACCCAATCATCTTGATTGGCACGACACTTATGCCAATTACGTCGCCACCAAGCAACGATTATTGACGGGCCAACGGCGCAACGACCTTGCCATCTTGAACACCTTCGATGCCGAGGTCGCCGACTGGACGTCGCTGGTCCGCGGTCGTCATGTGCCCCTAGTGGGCGAATCCCTCTTACCGCCGCTCTCCGTACCCGGACGTCACAATCGGGAAAATGCCCTGGTCGCTGCGACGGTTACGATGGGAATCGGCTGCACGGAGCAAGCCGTGCAGCAAGGGCTGGCGGCGTACCGCGGTTTGCCCGAGCGATTGGAGTGGTTTGCCGTAATCGAAGGACGCCGTTTCTACGACGATTCCTCGTCAACCACGCCCGAATCGACGATTGCCGCGTTGCAGTCGCTGCCCGAGCCGAGTTGGCTCTTGGCCGGCGGCAGCGACAAAGGGATCGATCTACACCGACTCAGCGAAACGATCGTCCATCGAGCGGCCGGTGCCGCCTTGTACGGCGCCGTGCGCGAAGTGCTGCTCGAACAAATTCGATCGCTCTCTTCAAGCTTCCCGTGCGACGCGGTCGAAACGATCGACGAAGCGCTCGCGTGGTGTTGGCGCCGCTCGCACGCCGGCGAGAACATCGTTCTCTCGCCCGGCTGCGCCAGCCGCGATCAGTTTCAGAACTATCGCGCGCGCGGCGAGCACTTTGTTCAGTTGGTTCACGCCCAGTCCGATCCGCGCAACCGGTAGAGCTCGCCGCGCACCGAAAAGGTATTGACAAAGTGCTAGCAATTGCGATAGAGTTGTGTAAAGTTGCGGTCGGCTGTTCAGCCGCATCGTCAACGACCTCGAGGCGGACGGCTGTAAGGTTTCCTTGGGGGAAACCAAGCGGCGCTGGGAGTCGTCGGCTTCGAGGTCTTTTTTTGTCCGCATATCTTCACGAGGCCTTGCTATGAAGGTCGTCCATTACGAGCAGATCGAAGCTACGCCCGTTCAGTTCGATGACGCCGCAGGATGCATGATCCGTTGTCTTATCGGAGAACCGGACGGAGCGCCCAGTTTCAGCATGCGCCAGTTCGAGGTGGCCCCCGGCGGCCACACTCCCAAACATGCCCACGGCTACGAACACGAAGTCTTCATCCTCGAAGGCACCGGCATCGTTTTGGACGTCGACAAAGAAATTCCGCTGCGGCCCGGCACGGTCGTCTACGTTCCGCCGAATCACGTGCACCAGTTTCGCAACACCGGCGACCGGCCCATGAAGTTCCTCTGCCTGATTCCACATCCGCTACGGGGAATGACCGGCCCCTGCGCCGCCGCGTGCGGCTGCCAATAGCCCAAGGGGCTCTCCCCCTTGCGTCGACCGGTGCTGCTTCGGTATAAGTGTTGTTTCCGCAATGGGTTATGATGGAACCATGCCTCGGGGTCGCGCAACCGGGTGTGCCCGAGCGCGAGGGGGGAAACTCGCCATGCCGTCCGACCTTGCCAGGGCCGCCCGCGAAATCGACAAGCTTCGCCGCGAGATTCGCCACCACGACCACAAATACTACGTCGAGGCCCAGCCCGAGATCAGCGATCTCGATTACGATCGTCTCATCCAGCGCCTGGCGAGTCTCGAACGGCAACACCCCGAGCTGATCACCGCCGACAGTCCGACCCAACGCGTCGGCGACCAGCCCATCGAAGGGCTCGTCGAAGTCGAGCATCGCGTGCCGATGCTCTCCATCGACAACACCTACAGCCTCGACGAACTGCACAAGTACGGCCAACGGACGGAAAGGCTCCTCAAGGGGGAACCCATCCGATGGGTCGTTGAACTGAAAGTCGACGGCGTCGCCTGTTCGCTCATCTATGAAGATGGCCTCCTCGTGCGCGGGCTGACTCGCGGCAACGGTCGCGTCGGCGACGACATCTCCCACAACATCCGCACCATCGGCGACGTACCCTTGCGGCTCGCAGGCGACGACGTGCCCACGTCGCTGGAAGTCCGCGGCGAAGTCTACATGACCAACTCCGACTTGGTCCGCCTCAACCAGCAGCAGAAGGCCAAGGGCGAGCCACCGTTTGCCAATACGCGCAACGTCACCGCAGGCAGCATCCGCGTGCTCGATCCGCGCATCTGCGCCAGCCGGCGCCTTCGATTCTTCGTCCACTCGGTCGGCTACGTCGAGGGGCTGAAAGCGCAAACGCACATGGAGTTCCTCGACGAAATGCAAGGCTATGGGCTACCGGTCACACCATTGGTTCAGTGTTTCGACGGTTTCGACGCCGCCGTCGAGCATTGCGAGCACCTCATCGAGCGGCTCCACGAACTCGATTTCGAAATCGACGGCCTGGTGCTCAAGGTCGACAGCTTCCAGCAACGCGAACAGTTGGGCGCCACGTCGAAAAGCCCCCGCTGGATCATCGCCTACAAGTTCGAGAAGTACGAAGCGGCGACGCGGCTGAAGCAGATCCGCGTCCAGGTAGGCAAAACAGGCACGGTAACGCCCGTGGCCGACTTGGAGCCGGTCGAGCTGGCCGGCACGACCGTCAGTCGCGCCAGCCTGCACAATGCCGACGAAATCCAGCGAAAGGACGTTCGCGAGGGGGACGTAGTCGTCGTCGAAAAGGCTGGCAAGATCATCCCCCACATCGTCCGCGTCGAAAAGCACGAACGGCAGCGACGGCTGCCCGAATACCGGTTCCCCAGCGATTGCCCCGAGTGCGGCACGAAGCTCGTCAAGGACGAAGGCGGGGTCTACATCCGTTGCCCCAACCCCGAGTGTCCTGCCCAACTCAAACAGCGGATCCAGTACTTCGCCAGCCGTAACGCCATGGACATCGAAGGGCTGGGCGACAAGCTCGTCGACCAGTTGGTCGACCAGGGGCTCGTCCACAGCTACGGCGATCTGTACCGCCTGTCGCTCGATCCGTTGATGCAACTGGAGCGCATGGGCCGGAAGTCGTCGGAGAATCTCCTGGCCGGAATCGATGCCAGCAAGACCCGCGGCCTGGCCCGGCTCGTCAATGCCCTGTCGATCCGCCACGTCGGCCAGCGCGTGGCCACCGTGTTGGCCGAGGCCTTCGGTTCCATCGACGCGCTCGTCGAGGCCAGCGAAGAGCAGCTCAGCCAGACCGGCGAAATCGGTCCCATCATCGCGCACAGCGTCCACGAATTCCTTCACAGCCCCTACGGCAAGCGAACCATCGTCGACCTCCGCAAGGCCGGAGTTCAGATGGAAGCCGAGGCTCCGGCTGCCGACGGCCCACGGCGGCTCGAAGGCAAGACCCTCGTCGTCACCGGGACGTTGGAACACTACAGCCGCGATGAAATCGAAGCGTTGATCGTCCGCCACGGCGGACGCGCCGCCTCCAGCGTATCGAAGAACACCGACCTCCTGGTCGCCGGCGAGAAAGCCGGCAGCAAACTCGCCAAGGCCCAACAGCTCGGCATCCCCGTCCTCACCGAATCCCAATTCGAGCAACTCCTTAGCGACTGATCCCTTTCGTAGACGCTTTGGAGGGGGAACCTCACCACGGAGGCACGGAGGTCACGGAGATGGAAGAGAATAAGATGGAGCCATAGCAGGTGTTTTCACGCGACGAGACGAGGACTTGGACGAGCAGCCGATTCTCTCTCTTCTCCGTGATCTCTGTGCCTCCGTGGTGACAATCCTCTCCCCTGAAACGCCCGAAACCGACCCCCAAAACCCACCCCTCCGCCCTCACGCTCGAATTCTTGTCTTCCGCCCCCAAGTCTATTAGAATTGATGGTTTCGGACGAAGCGAAACCCTCCGCCTGGGCAGTGCATGAGCGGTCAATTCCCTGAGTCGGGGTCCAACGGCGACGAAGCGATCCGCATCCGCGGAGCCCGCGTGCACAACCTCCAGAACTTGGACCTCGATATCCCCCGCAACCGGCTGGTCGTCGTCACCGGGCCGAGCGGGTCAGGCAAGAGCTCGTTGGCCTTCGATACCCTCTATGCCGAGGGGCAACGCCAGTACATCGAAAGCCTCTCCGTCTATGCCCGCCAGTTCCTCCATCAACTCGAACGTCCCGACGTCGACCTGATCGAGGGGTTGCAGCCGACCATCTCCATCGATCAACGATCCCGCATCAACAACCCTCGCAGCACCGTCGCCACGGCAACCGAGGTCTACGACTACCTGCGTTTGCTCTTCGCCCGCCTGGGCGAGCCCAGTTGCTACAAGTGCGGGGCGCCCATCCGCCAGCAAACCCCGGAGCAGATTCTCCGCGACCTGCTCGCCCTGGCCGACGGCACGCGGATGATGATCCTCGCTCCCATGGTCCGCGGCCGCAAAGGCCAGCACAAGGACGTCTTCGAAGCAATTCGCAAGGCGGGCCTCCTGCGAGCCCGGGTCGACGGCCAGGTAATCGACATCGAGAATCCACCTGAACTGGTCCGACAGCGCACCCACCACATCGAAGCCGTCATCGACCGCATCGTCGTGCGCGAGGGCGTCCGCAACCGGCTTGCCGAATCGATCCGGCTGGCCATCAAGCACGGCGACGGACTGGTGTTGGCCACCTACGAGGAAAAGACCGACTCCGGCAGCGTCTGGCACGACCGCCTGTTCAGCACCCAATACGCGTGTCCCGACTGCAAGATCAGCTACGAAGAGTTGGAGCCCCGCACCTTCAGCTTCAACAGCCCTTACGGCGTCTGCCCCACGTGCGAAGGCCTGGGCGCACGCGTCCAGTTCGATCCCGAGTTGGTCGTGCCCGACTGGAGCCTGTCGCTCGATGCCGGCGCCTTGGTTCCCTGGAAGTCGGCTTCAGTCGCCATGAGGCGCAAGCTCCGCAGCACGCTGCAACCGTTTCTCGCCCAGCACGATTTCACGTGGCAAACGCCGCTGTCCAGCCTGAAACCCAAGGTCCGCGAACAACTGCTCCACGGCGACGGCAAGAAGTCCGCTGGCGTGCTCGTTTTGTTGGAAAAGGAATACGCTACGACCACGAGCGAAACGAACCACCAGCGGCTCGAGGCCTTCCGCGGCGAGGTCGTCTGCCCTGCGTGCGGCGGCGCCAGACTCCGCCCGGAAGCGCGCTCGGTTCGCATTGCCGACACGGCCATCCATCAGGTCACGGCCATGACCGTGCGGCAGTCGCGAGAGTTCTTCGCCCAGTTGGCATTCCACGAAGAAGACCAACCCATCGCTCAGCCTGTCGTCTCCGAAATCGTCTCCCGTCTGGAGTTCCTCGACAAGGTTGGGCTCGACTATCTCACGCTCGACCGCCCTGCCGACACCCTCAGCGGCGGCGAACTGCAGCGCGTGCGGCTGGCCAGCGGTCTCGGTTCCGGGCTGGTCGGCGTCTGCTACGTGCTCGACGAGCCTTCCATCGGTCTGCATCCCCGCGACAACCGGCGCCTGATCGATGCAATCCACGACCTCCAGTCGATCGGCAACACGGTCGTCGTCGTCGAACACGACGAGGCCATCATGCGACGCGCCGACTGGCTGATCGACCTGGGCCCAGCCGCCGGCCGGCACGGCGGACGCGTTGTCGCCCAGGGCGCCCCCGACCTCATCGCCGAACACCCCGATTCGCTCACCGGCCGTTACCTGTCCGGCACCCTCGGAATTCCCACGCCCCAGCGCCGTCGCAAGGTGGCCAAAACCCGCTCCATTGCCATCGAAGGCGTCCGCACCAACAACCTCAAGGACGTCACCGTCTGGTTCCCGCTCTCGGCCCTGGTCTGCGTGACGGGCGTAAGCGGGTCGGGCAAAAGCTCGCTGCTGAACGAAACGCTGGCCCGCGCGCTCATTCGCCGGCTCGGCGGTGTCGCTCCCAAACCGGGGCCGCACGCCAGCTTGCGAGGCACCAGCCGCGTCGACAAAGTGGTGGTGATCGATCAGTCGCCCATCGGCCGAACACCCCGCAGCAATCCGGCTACCTACGCCGGCGTCTTCGACGAGATTCGCAAAGTCTTCGCCAATACGCGCGATGCCAAACGCCGCGGCTACAAAGTCGGCCGCTTCAGCTTCAACGTCAAGGGCGGACGCTGCGAGCAGTGCCAGGGCCAGGGCCAGCAGAAGATCGAAATGAACTTTCTGCCCGACCTGTACGTCACTTGCCCGATCTGTGAAGGATCGCGTTTCAACCGCCAGACACTCGAGATCCTCTATCGCGACAAATCGATCGCCGACGTGCTCGACATGCGCGTCGACGACGCGGTCACCTTCTTCGAGAACTTCCCCGCCATCGCCCGCCTGTTGGGGAGCCTTCAGGAGGTCGGCCTCGGCTACGTAACGCTCGGCCAGTCGTCGACGACTCTCTCCGGCGGCGAGGCGCAGCGCGTCAAGCTGGCCACCGAGCTCGGCCGCGTCGACACTGGCCGCACGGTCTACATCCTCGACGAACCCACCACCGGCCTGCACTTCGACGACATCCGCAAGCTGCTCGACGTGCTCGGACGCCTCGTCGATCTCGGCAATACTGTGATCGTCATCGAGCACAACCTCGACGTGATCAAGTCGGCCGACTGGATCATCGATCTGGGGCCTGAAGGGGGCGAAGGCGGCGGACAGATCGTTGCCACTGGCACCCCCGAGGAAATCGCCGCCGTCGAGGGTAACTGTACCGGCCAGCACCTGCGAACCGTCCTCAACGGTCAGGCGTAGCGCACGTCCTCGCCGCCGCACGGCGAAACAACCGGCAAATGGTCAACGCTGCCTGCCCCTACTGCTTCGGCCACTTCAAGTGCTTGTGCAGGAACTCGAATGTGCCCACGCCGTGGATCATGTGCGGCCCATTGAACCACTCAATCGCCGTGCGATCGCCGAGGTCCAGGTTGTCGTACAGGTAACGAACCTTGGCAAACTCGTAGCCGACCCAACAGTCCGGTGCCACGCCGTCCTGGTGTCCTCGCTCGACCATGAACGGCCGCGGGCAGATCAGCGCGGCCATCTCGGCGTAGTTGAACGTGTTGCCCAGGTCGAACTCAAACATCTCCCATTCGCCGTAGAACACATAACTGTACTTGAACTCGGTGGTCACGTTTTTCCGAGTCCAGTCGTCGAAATCGCCCGAGCAGATCGACATGCAGTAGCCCGGTAGCGCCGCCGGAATTCGCATCGCCGACTTGCCGCCGTAGCTCAGCCCATAAAATGCGATCCGCGACGGATCCACCTCAGGCAGGCTCCCCAGCCAATTGAGGATCTGTTCGTGCTGGCGAATGATGATCGAAAACAGCGAAGCCTTCAGCGGATTGGCCTTCCGCTGCAATGTCCGAAAACGGTCCTGCCCGCGATAAAGGTTGTACGGGCTGAAGACAATGAACCCCTGCTCGGCCAGCTTCACCGCGTACGAGATGTAATGGCTGGCGCGGTCCGCACTGATCGTGTCCGTAGGCTTGCCCTCCAGCCCATGCTGGCACACGACCACCGGCCGCTTCTCGCCCGGCTTGATGTCCTTTGGCAGCAGCAGGATGCCCCAGGCGTGCAACTCCGGCCACACGTCGAGCACCACGTCGTAGCCCGTCCATTTCGGCTCGTCGTAGATCCTGCGCGACTTGGGCTTCGGCTCCACCAGCGGATCGTCCAACGGGCCGATCAGTTCATTCCAGAAGACTTGCCGGTAAGGCTTCATGGCCGCCTCGAACTGCTCGGGCGATTTCAGGCTCACCTTCTTCCAAAGGAAATCGTCACGCACGTGGTCCGATCGCCGTAGCATGACCTGAACGTGGCCAGACATCTGCGCCACTTGCCGTCCCTGTCGTGCAATCGGATCGAAACTCCCGCGGCGATCCTTGGGCACACTCTCCGACAATCGCATCTCCGACGGCGCCCCGCACGCCGCGGCAAACGCCTTTAATGTCTCGGTCGCCCCCGGGCCGACCGGTTGTCTGTCCTTGCCGAAGACAATCTGCCGTTTCCCCAACTGGCCCCCGTCCAATGCGTCAGCTCGCTTCACTTCCGCCACCACCGAGTCCAGTGGCGGAGTGACCAGCTTGCCAGGTGCCGCCGAATTCCGTCGGCCCGCTTCCGCCGGCGGCGGTCCGTCGATCTTCGGCACTGGGCTGTACTCGATAATCAGCGTCCTCGGAACAACGAGCGACGCGATCTCCGCATCACCGAACTCTTCCAACAGTCCCCACACGTTCCGATCAATCGGCTCCCGCCACACCTGCTGTCGTGAGTCAAAACACCCGCTCGTCATGCAAACATCGATCCGCGGGTCGACCGCCGCCGCATATAACGCCAGTAGCCCTCCCTCCCCGTAGCCGGCCACCGCGATCACGGGATCGCCCCCTTCCTTGCTCTTGCCCGTCTTTTCAAACCAATCGACGACCGCCAGCACCTTCTGCACCTCGTAACCGATCACGTGCCGGCCCATCTCGTACGCCTGCCGGTAGATCCACTCGCGGTGCGGCTCGTTCGTCATGACGATGCGTGGGTTGCCCGAGAACTGGCACGAACGATCCGCCAGCACCGGCACCATGACTCGATATCCGTTCTCGGCCAGCCGTCGTGCGAATTGCGACTCGGCCGCCACCCCCGGTGCCAAACCCGCCAGTTGTTCCGGCGTCTGGTCCGCGTCGGGCAACGCCACCACATGCGCCACCGCCGGCCCCTTTGGTTCCAACAGCAACCCCTCACCGTCCACACCCTCCAACACAGGCCACCGTACCTGGTACACGCGGTACCGGTCCGTCTCGGCGACCAATGCAGGATTCTCCTCATCACCGAACCGCTCCATCACAACCGGCACCCGCGTATCGATCAGGCCGATGTACTTCATGAACCGCTGCCGGTTCGGTGCAACCGACTTCTCATACGCCCCCGCCGATGAGCAGTCGCGATTCCAGTGCTTCGCCCGCGCAGCAACCGATTCGGCCGTCTTCCGATCCAGATACTGGTGCGCCTCGTCGACGATCTGCACGGTCAAATCCGCAGTCGTCTCCAGCGGCTCCGTGCCCGGCAGCACGGCCGGCGGTTCCGCCCACACACGATTTGATCCCATCAGCCCGACAACCGCGCATAACGTCGCAAGCAAGCGTTTCACTTGGCTTCTCCTCTGGAAAGAAGGCCAACCACGAACAGCGAGTGCCCCGCGGCCAGCTTCAGCGAGACGACCGAAACATCCTGGCCGCCGCGCTGCTCATGCCGCGTTTTGGCCGCCGATCGCTGGCCCGTGTGCGGATCCCAATACTCCAATTCGAGCCGACCGCGAAGGCAAATCTCCGTTTCCACCGGCGTCTCGCTCGAGTTGGCGAAGAAGTAAACCTGCCGATCGCCGCTCACTTTGTGGATGTAGCTGAGATTGCCTCGGCTGACGGTCGGCGACGGATCGAAACGCACGTCGCCCACACCCACGGCTTTGTCGAGTGCGGCCTCCAGCCCGGCCACGTCGCCCGCACGCACGAACCAGGCCCTTCCGCCCTTGGCATTCGTGTGCGCCGCCGTGGTCGCCTTGCGTTTCGCAGCATCGGTGGGATCGATCCCGAAGATGTGCTGGATCAACTCCCGCACCTCACCATCCAAGCCGGGCTCGGCCGATTGACAAGGCAGCCAGGTAGTAGCGATCACGGCGCCGCCGCTATCGTATAGCGCGGCGATCTTCCGCAGACTGCTCGCCGCGATCACCTTCGACCCCGGCAGAACAACCGCACGGTACTGTTCGTGGTTCACCGCATTGTTCAGGCAAAGCGTGGTCCCCTTCACTTCGCACCGCTGATCGAGTACTTCGGGGTGCAAAAACGTGTAATCGCGCCGCAACTGCAAAGCGAGCGTCTCGCCCAGATCCAGGTAGTCGGCCTCTTCCACCGGCGGTCCGCCCTCGTACGGCTTGCCGGCGTCGAATCGATACGCAGCGTGCAACGTTGCGATAGGATACACTGCGGCGATGTCGGCCACGTGCCGCCCGCCCTGCAACAGCAGGTTCAGCCGTCCCACGAAGCGGTTGAAATCGGGCAGCGCCGGCCCATAGACCGGATCGCGATAAGAAAGCTCCGGCGGAAACGTGATCTTCCGATTGTCGAGCCACACGGCGTGAGGCACCAGGAAGTTGATCCCCTTGGCATACTGATCCATCGTAATGCGGTAGAGCATGTCGACCGGCAGCTTGTCCATTGCCCCGAACGTCTCCGACATCACCAGCGGCTTGTCCCAGTTGTAAGCCGACGAGCTGATCACCTTAAACGCCCGCTGTGTCCGCCCGAAATACACGATCTCGTCCACACCCGGGATCGCCTGGTGCTTGAAGACCTTCATCAGGTCACCTGAAACGCACGTAGGATTGACAATCTGCTCCTGATCCATGTGCCCCGTCAGGCGGATCTTGTGCGCCCGGCACCAATCGTCCATCGTCTGAATGTACTCCGTGGCAAAAAGCTCGGCCCGAAAGCCGAACAGGGCGTTGCGTGCCGCAGCCGTGTCGGCGCCAATGTCCATCCACAGCGCCGGGTACAGCGGCACCGGGCTATAGCCGTACTTCTTCTCGAACTTCTCGTTGAACTTGTCGGTCCACGTATTCGCCCGGTACAGCGGCGGCTCGTCGTAGAAGGCCGAATCGATGGTTGTGCCGAAATAGTCGCCGAACCGTCGGAAGTACTCCTCGTGCGTGATCGCCAGAAACTTCCGCACGGCCTCGGCATCGAGGTAGTCCATCAGGCTGACGTTCTTGGCTCTTGAGCAGGTGAAGATCATCACCTTCCACGATCCCGCCGGCACGTCGTACACAAGCCTCTCTTCCGCATCGACCTGCTTGGTGATATCCAATCGCCGGCCCGTGCTCCGTTCCATCGCCACCACGCCCATCGTCGTCCCGGGCGGAACCGTCACCTCGTAGCGTTTCGGACCGTCGACGTCAGCCGCCTGCATCGCCAACGCTTTTAGCCCCAACTCCGGAAAACGCTGACAGAATTGCCCACCGGCCGATCCGCTGGGGAACCAATACTCGTCGTATAGGCAAAGCCGCATCCCCAATTCCGCCGCCTTGCGCACGGCATCGCCATACCAGGCGAAGTACTCCTCGCTCAGATACTTCTCAGGCGCCGCCGCCGGCAGAATCCCAAACCCAAAGTACCCGCTCTGATCCCGACTCGCCTGCATCTGTTCGTCGATCTCGGCCTTCGTCGGGTTCGCCTGGTTCCAGAACCACAACGGCCGCGACTTGCACTCCAGCGACGGACTGGCAAACTGCTCGGCAGTTACGTTCGCAGGCTCCACAGCCACTGCGCGAAGCGACAACAGACCCGCGGCCAACAACGCGGCGACCAACAAGCGCACGCCTCGTGATCCACACATGGCAACTCCTCTTGAGTTCGCGACCCGACACAAACCGCCAACGAGCATTTCTCCCGAGCACCGCCCCATTCTGATAGGCCACGCATGGATTGCAACCTGGCCCGTTCAGCCTTGACGTTCACTACGGAACGAGCCCCGTCGCATCTGACGATTTCTCCATGCCCAACCACCCGACCAAACCACCACACCCCACACCTGGCCAGGTTTCATAAAATGTAAGTTGACTTTCGTATTATTCATACTATAGTTGAATCAGTCATTCATAAACCTCGTCTTCGCCCGCCCTTGCGTGAAGTAGACTGCCGGAAATGCACCGCAGGGGGGGCGACCAACCTTGAGACCATGCCAGTGGACCGAGAATCTCAGAAGCCGTGGATCGACTTTCTGAGCGACGAAGACTTGGCGTTCGTCAAACGCTTCGTCCTCTCCTCCGGCTCGCTCAAGGAACTGGCTGGAGCCTACGGAGTCACCTATCCCACGATCCGTTTACGCTTGGACCGGTTGATCCAGAAGATCAAGATCGTCGACGACCAGCGTATCGCGTCCGACTTCGAGCGTCTCGCCCGGGCACAGTACGCCGAAGGCAAACTCGACCTGGCCACACTCAAGCTCCTACTGACCGCCCATCAAAAGGCGTTGGAGAATCACCATGAGAACCCTCCTACTCACTAGTCTCTTCCTATTGACCATAACATCCGTAGGGTGGGCCGAGCGCAGCGAGCCCCAAAAGAGCCAAACCAGATCCCCGGCCCCTGCCGTTGCCGTCCAGCAAGCGATGAACACGTCGCCCGCCGAGGCTCAATCGCCGTGGTGGGGTAACGCCGCTGCCGGCTGGATCGGCGCGATCGGCGGCTCGCTGGTCGGCTTGTTCGGCGCCTTGATTGGCACGCTTGCCGGTTTAGGTAAGGCCCGCCGGTTCGTCCTGGCTCTCACCGTCGCATCGATCGTGTTCGGCCTGGCAGCCCTCGTGCTGGGCTTGGTCGCCCTCGGTCTGCGCCAGCCGTACGTCGTCTACTACCCGCTCGCACTGATCGGCGTCATTCTCACGTTTGTGATGGGTTCCCTGCTGCCCGTTCTCCGCAGGCGCTACCAACAGATCGAGCTGCGCAGGATGGCCGCCATGGACGCCGGTGATCGTTAGAGCGTATTCGGCGTAGCTACAGCGTATATTTCGCTTTCGAAACCAAAGAAACGCACCGCCACGAACGCTACAGTAAGGTGCGACTCGCACTGCCCAATGGTTTCTGCGGGAGGATCAAGCATGGAGTACGAAGAGCAGCGAAACGTGTTGTTCGACGAAATCCAGTACAAGATCGACGAAACGGCAGTCGGTCTCTGGCGACGGTTCCTTCATGCCAACGGAGAACTCTTCGAAGAGTTCACTTCCCACGCCAGCCTGTTCGGTTGGCCACTCTTGCACTACACGCGTGGCAAATCTCCTGAGACGGGAAAACGCGTGGTCGCCCGAGGCGTCGTTGCCGTAGGCCGATTTGCCGTAGGTGGCCTGGCGATCGGCCAAGCGTCGCTGGGAATCGTCGCCGTGGGCCAATTGGCCGTAGGCCTCATGTTCGGCCTCGGACAGATGTCCACCGGACTACTCGCCCTCGGGCAGGTCGCCATCGCTGCACTCCTCGGAATGGGCCAGTTGGCAACCGGCTACATCGCCATAGGCCAGGTGGGCATCGGCACTTATGTGCTCGCCCAGTATGGCATCGGACGATACGTGTGGGACATGCGCACGGCGGCACCTCCCGCCGTTCAGTTCTTCCAGTCGCTCGTGCGCTGAGCGCTCGGCTCGAACGAGGGACGCCGATGTCCCAAACCCTACGCGCGTATTGGCGCGGCACTCGGATCGCTTGTGTTCTCGGCGATCCAGTCCTCCTTCCGATACCAGCAGACGTCCGAGATGCCTGGGTGCGAGTGCAGCCACTCGTCCAACGCCGTCAATAGCCGTCGCAGCTCCGGGCTGTCATCCGGCGAGTAAACCTCGTGGGTCAGCGCCAGATGCCGGCGCTCGGCCCGCGTTTGCGCGGCCCATTCCACGCTCACGAGCCATCGCGACTCCAGCCATTCCAGGACCAGCGTATAGCGCTGTTCGCCCAGGGCGCATTCGGCCCGCTGAGCGAATTGAATCGTGCCGCGGTTCTTGATGTCCACGTACCGGGCGACCAGACCGTCGCAAAGCATGCGAAACAGCCGCAGACCGACGTACGGACGCGTTTCGTCGTCGTCGGCGAAGAAGTCGGCGTCGTGGCCCGTGAAAGCGGCTACCGTTCGTACGCTAGGCGGATCGCTGCGGCTCACCCCTACCGGTCGCCGGATAAGCAGCCGGAACACGAGGACCACTCCGCCCATGAGGCCGAGGATCAGCCCGATGGTAAGCAGCGATTCAAGCGGTCCGTGGTTCACTTCGAGTGGCCGTCTTCGAGATAGGTGTAGCCTTCTAGCCCGGCCTCATAGAACCGCAACAACTGGCCGGCCTGACGGTCGTCGATCCGCGATTCGCGAATGGCTCGCTCCACGGCCGCGCGAAGCTGGCCGAAGAGAATCTTCGGATCGAACTGCACGTACCGCAGCACCTCGCTCACCGAATCGCCGTTGATGACGGCCTCGACGAGCACTTGGCCTTCGTGGTCCATGCTCACGTGCACGGCGTTCGTGTCGCCGAAAAGGTTGTGCAGGTCGCCGAGAATCTCCTGATAGGCTCCCACGAGAAACGCGCCCAGGTAGTAAGGCTGCCCGTCGAACTCGTGCAGCGGCAGCGCCCGCTTCACGTCGCGGCGGTCGATGAATCGCTCGATCTTGCCGTCGGAATCGCACGTGATGTCGCCCAGCACGGCGTGATGCCCCGGCCGCTCGTTCAGCCGGTGGATCGGCACGATGGGGAACAACTGCTTGACGGCCCAACTGTCGGGCATCGATTGAAATAGCGAGAAGTTGCAGAAGTACGTCTCGCTCAGCATCGCATCCAGCCCCTCCAACTCCTCAGGGACGTACTCCAGGGTGCGCATCATCCGCTGAATCTTGCGGCAGATCGCCCAGAACAGGCTCTCTGCCTGGCTGCGCTGCTCCAAGGGAAGATACCCCGTGCTGAACAGGTTGATCGCCATGTCCAGTGCCTGCTGAGCGTCGTGATAACTCTCCAAAATGTTGCGAGTCGTCAATCCCTGATACGTGTCGCGCAGATCCACCAGCGGCTGCTCGGCCTCTTCGGGCAACTCGAAAACACTGTCCTCCGCCCCTCGGTCCGAGACCCCCAGCACGTTGAACACCAGCACACTGTGATACGCCACGATCGCACGCCCGCTCTCGGAGAAGATCACGGGATGCTCGACGCCCGCTTCTTCGCAAATGCTTTGGATGTGGAACACCACGTCGTTCGCATATTCCTGCAGCGTGTAATTGGCGCTCGATTCAAAATTCGTCTGCGAACCGTCGTAATCGATTCCCAACCCACCGCCGACGTCCATGTATTGCAGGCCGGCGCCGTGGCGGACCAGGTCGACATAGATCCGGGTGGCTTCGTTCAACGCCCCTTTGATGTGGCGAATGTTCGTAATCTGGCTGCCCAGGTGGAAATGCAGCAGCTTGAAACAGTCCTGCATGCCGGCGGCTTCCAGCTCCGACAGCGCACGAAGCACCTCGCTGACCGTAAGCCCGAACTTCGAGCGGTGCCCTCCCGACGCCTGCCATCGCCCCGCACCCGGCGCGGCCAGCTTCACGCGGATGCCGATGTTGGGCCGCACACCCACTTGCTCCGCATAATGGACAATCAGCTTCAAGTCCGTGTATTTCTCGACGACCAGGAAGATCTGCCGGCCGATCTTCTGGGCCAGCATTGCCATCTCGATGAACTTCTCGTCCTTGAATCCGTTACACACAATCGGCACGTCGTTGCTGGCCAATGCGATCACGGCCAACAGCTCCGGCTTACTGCCTGCCTCCAGGCCAAACTCATAAGGGCGGCCGAACCGAAGCACTTCCTCAACAACCTGCCGCTGCTGGTTCACCTTGATCGGATAGATGCACTGGTAACGCCCGCGGTACTCGTGCTCTTTGATCGCCTGCTCGAACGCCGCCTTGATTTCGCCCAAACGGTACTGGATCAGGTCGCGAAAGCGGATCAGAACGGGCGTCTGGATGCCCCGAACAGCCAGCCGGTCCACGAGCTGCTTCAAGTCGATGGCCCGCTTCGGATCCTTCTCCGGGTGCACGCAGACATGCCCCTCGTCGCTGATCGAAAAGTAGCCTTTGCCCCAACCCGCTACCTCGTAGAGATCCGCGGCGTCGGCCACCGTCCAGCGGCGAGTTTCCTGCTCGAGTTCCAGCATCCAGAGTGTTCTCCGTGACAAGGGAGCCGACAACCGGCCAGTTTCAATACCTGGTATGTTACCCGTTCGCATCGGCGGGAAAAGGGGGTAACGTTGCCGAATCGTACCCCCGGGAACTCACCGGCGCAGGGCCATCCCATTGGGCCGCGCAAATCCGTCTCTCTCACGACTTCGGTTGCCCCGAGAGCCTTCCCGATTCAACCAATCGCCCGCTGGGCCTCTCTTCGGCGACAGTGCCCATTCCAGAAATGAGGGATCGCCCTTGGCACAAGAGGGCTGGCATCGGCCGCGTCGTCGCTGTCCTCACCGCTGCTAGCGCGCGTGGAACCCATCCAAGTTCGCAAAGCACCGACCCGTTCAAACAGTCTGCGAACGACACGAGCCGCTGCCGCGTTCGCCCGGTTCAGAGACCATGCGAATCATCCGAGCCGTGGGGTCGGATACTCTCGTGCCCAAACCCGCATTCACCGACGATCCTCCCGCACACGGCAGCGCACCCGATGTCCAGTCAGTACACACTTCGGCCAGAAACTCAACATCACGGGAGTGGTCCAGAGCCTGCCAGAGAAGCGGAGAGATGACTGCCAAGCCACCCAAATCGCAACACGGCACTCGAGCCACTGCTTCCTTAATGGCTCTTGAGAGTATAGCTATACGACCCATAGTGACGGTTTGCGACTGTATCGTAGTGCAACATGTGTGCAATTCTGCTGTATCAAAAAAGAACAGGCGAGCTGGACGAGGCTCGGTTTCCTCATTCCAGCTCGCCTGATTAGTCGGAAGCGGGCACTTCCGACCCGTCGGGAGGTCTCCTCTGCTCAGTTCGATCTTCTCTGTTCCGGCAGGGCCTTCTCTGTTCCTGCCAGCTCTCTCTGTTCCGGAAGGGCCTCTTCTGTTCCAATCGGCCCTCTCCGTTCCGCCAGGCTTTCTCTGTTCCGGAGAATGCCTTTAAAAGTGATGCCTGTTAGCCTTTAGGTCCCAAACATCACTCGAACCTCTTCTGTCGCCGGCCCCAAAAAATTGCCTCTTCTCTGTACCGCCCCAGCAGCTCTGAACGAACCACTGGGGTTCTGGGGGGGTGACTGCTCTGCATGGTGCAGATGGCTTAAGTTAGGAAGCAAACGCTATGCCAAAGTCCGCGATGGTTAACTCTCCCGCCATTTGGGTGCAGTCACCACAATTCCCGCGGGGCCGTTGTTCTGCACTCCTCAGTTCTTCTACGAGAGACAAACCCAGGGAGATCGCAAAATTCCCCCACCCGCTGGCGCTTCCGCCTCAGGCGCTCTCTTTCAGATTCGAGAACTGAAGCTGGTGCAGGCGGCGATAGAGGCCGCATCGCCCCAGCACTTCATCGTGCGTGCCGATGTCCAAGATCTGGCCTTCCTGCATCACCGCCACCCGATTGGCCATAGCGATGGTACTCATCCGGTGTGTTATGATGAGCGCGGTTCGACCGCGAAGGAAATACTCCAACACCTGGTGAATGGCCTGCTCGCTCTCCAGGTCGACTTGGCTCGTTGCCTCGTCGAGGATCAGAATCGGTGGGTCGCGCAGAATGGCCCGCGCCAACGCCAGACGCTGACGCTGGCCACCGGAAAGCTGACCGCCCATAGGGCCGACGACCGTGTCATAGCCGTGCGCCAGATCCTGCTCGATGAACCGGTGGGCGTGGGCTCGGCGCGCAGCCTCCACGACCTGCTCTTTCGTGGCCCTCGGCGAGCCGTAGCGAATGTTGTTCAGCACCGTATCGTCGAACAGCAGAGGATCCTGCGTCACCAACCCAACCTGGCTCCGCAAATTCCGCAGCCGCAACTCAGGCAGTGGAATCCCGTCCAGGCGGACTTCGCCCGCGGTCGGATCGGCAAACCGTGGAATGAGGCTCGCAAGCGTCGTCTTGCCACAGCCGCTGGCGCCGACCAGGGCCAACGCCTCGCCGAACTCGATGCGAAGGCTGATGTCCCGCAGCACCGGACGTCCCGGAAAATACTCGAAGTGCACCCGATCGAACACCAGGTCCTTCTCGTGGCGCCTGAGCCGTTTGGCATGTTGCGGATTGCGGACCGCCGGCTCGCGATCGGCCAGAGCATAGATCCGGTCGCAGGCCGCCGCGCCGGCTTGCACGCGCGTGTAAATGTCCGACAGCCTCCTCGCCGGGTCCGCCATGCCCATCAGTGCCGCGAAGAAGACCGCCAGGTCTCCCAAGTCCATCGGCCGGGTGCAGATCTGCACTCCCAGCAGATGCGTGTGCCCTCCCAGCACCAGCCAAGCGCCTGCCATAATGCCCAGGCTGATCATTACGATGCCCATCACCTCCGTCAACGGGCCTGTCAACGAATCGTACCGGGCAATCCGCATCGCCTTGCGGAAGAACTGCTTGCTGTTCTGGAAGAAACGGCGACGTTCCTGCCGTTCCATCGTGAACGCCTTGACGATCTTGATGCTGCGGAACGCCTCGTCCAGCGTGTTGTAAACCTGGGCCATCTCTTCCATGGCCCGGCGGTTGGCCCGCTTCAGCTTCTTGGCCAGCCAGCGAATCAGATACGCCGCCACAGGCGCGACGATCAACGAGAACACCAACAGCCGCCAGCAAATCAAGCTGGCCACAACCAGGCAGGAGACCATCTTCAGCGGCTCGCGCACCAGCTTGCCGAACAGTGCGTTCATCCCCGCCGAAACCGCCTGCATGTCGTACGTGAAACGGCTCATCAACTCGCTGGTCCCCTCCGCGCTGAACGTGCTCACGTCCATCCGCAGAGTCCGGCGGAAAAACTGCTTCCGCAACTCGAAGGCTCCCAACTCGGAAAGCCGGGCGACCAGAATCGTATTGCCCATCAAGAATACTTCTTTGACAAGCGTGGCAACCAGCACGGCGAGCAAGACCACCGCCAGCGTGAGGAAAGGGTCGTTCGGCAGGTAACGGTCGATATACGGTTGCAGCCGCTGATACCAGGCCAGTGCCGTCTGCTCGGCCTCGATTTGTCGTTGCAGTCGGTTCAACTCCGACTGCTGGGACGCGTCGCGGTTGGCGCCCGGCACGGCCTCGATCTCGCGGGCTTCCCGCTCCAGATTGGCGATCTCGGCCGACTTCTCGTCGACCCGCTGCTGCACCCAGTACTGCAACGACCTGCCCTGGAACGATATCTGGGCCAGCGGATAGACCGCGCTGAAATTGGCTCCCCAGAGGGCCCCAACCAACAACGCACAAATGATCGAAGCAATGAACGTAACGCGGTGCCGCAACGCCAGCCGCAATGCCCGGCCAAAATTCTTCATCGTTACACCATCCCTGGTTGGCAAGTCGCTCTTTTACCAGATGCCGCCGGATTGTCCAAGATCGATATATCTTACGCAGATTCCCCGGCTTCCTGCGGTTGCGAAGCTGCCAGCAGGCCCGCGATGCCCACACGCCCGGCTCAATCGCCGTGCACATCCTCGTCTTCCAGGCCTGCTTCGCGCCGGTGCGACGGCAAGAACGTCCGGAGGCCCCACCGCAGCACACTGGCGGCGATCAGCAGCCCCAGCGGCGTCGCGATGCACATGAGTATGAAGTAGACCTGCGGTACGTTCGGACCGGCGCCACCCCGGCCCAACATACCGCCCAGTGCGGCCGCCAGCAGGCTGACCGGGATGGTCAGCAATAGCAGCGTTCCCAGGCCAAACTGATACCGTCGCCTGCGAGGCACTGACGACGGTTCAAGCTTGCTGTCCATGGTCGATACCCGGGAACGGCCGGCGCATCGCCCGTCAGGCGAGCCACCGGATCTGCCGAACAAGCTCGTCCTGTGTCCACGTCCGGTCCGTCGAAACGATCACGTAGCAAGCCTTGTCGCCGCAGCAGTCCAGAATGACCTGCAACTCGTTCGGCGTGCTGAAGCCTTCACTGCACGGCTCATGACCGTTGACGAGCAACCGGGCGCCCACCAAGTCGGCAAACGCCTGAGCGTTTTCTTGCCGATAGTCGCGGCCCCAAACCAACTCGAAAATCTCCGCCTGCTCCAGCCAGTCGGCGTCGTCCAGCTTTCGCGAGAAAATGCTCGCGTCGAACGGCTGGCCGTCGACGCTCTGCGGAATGCTGTGCGAAATGAACAACCCTCCGGGCAGACGAACCGCTAGCGGACAGCTACGAATGAACTCGCAGTACGCCTCGCGGACCTTTTCCGACGCCGGACCGTACGCCTGCTGCAGGCCCAACCGGAACATCAGGTTGAGCATCTGCCGGTTCTTCTGGATCGGGTAATCGGTCAGTTCGGCCAGTTCGTGGTTGCCCACGATGAAGTGCACGCTTTCCGGGAAGCGGACCTTCATGGTCGCCACGTCTTCGAGAATCGAATGCGACATGCAGCCGCCGTTTTCCGAATACGTCGGCCCGCCGTGACACACTTCCTGCAAGACCAGGTGCCGCCCCGCGTGTTCCTCCAGGGCTGCCGCCTTGCGGATGGCGTTGAAGTTGCGGCGATGACCGTGAATATCGCCGGTAATCATCACCTCAGACGCCAATTCGGGGGCCAACACCACGATGTTCCCCTGCCGCCCTGGCGTGGCGAGATTCGCACGGGTCGCCTCGTTCAGCGTGGCAATCATCCGTTCGACATACTCGATCGAGGCTCCCATGATCTTTCTACCCTATCACTTACGCCGCGAATCGTCCATCCGCGATCGAGCCCCAAGTGCACCCTAACCGGGCCCCCGGCCGCCACATCCCCGCCGGAAAACATGGGGGGTATCCAGGGGAACAACATGCCCCACACGATGGGCTCACCGACCCCGTCGGTCGTGACGGTGGTTCCGATCGAGCCAGTCCTGCCGATTTTCTGGACTCTGCCGAATGTCGGGCCGATGTCAATCAATAAGCGAGTGTCCGCCGTCGCCGCCGGGGGGTGGTGATACGACGCCAGCCGGCGTCGTCCACACAACGGGCGGCGCCTGCCTTCCCGCTTCGGAACTCGCGCCCAGACCCAAGGGGAAAAGGATATACCGGGATGAAACGAACACTCTTCATGCTCCTGACCGCCATACTTCTGACGGGCCTATCCGCGTGCGCCAGGCATGGCATGGTCGTTGGCACCTGCAAATCAAGTCCGGAAACCTGCGGTCCGGTTCAGGGCGATCCATGCGCCGGTGGCCGTGGTGGAATCGCTGGCCAGGCAGATCCGATTCCGCCCGGTGGCTCCGTGACCTATCCCTACTACAGCCTCCACGGCCCACGCGATTTCCTCTCGGCCAATCCGCGTTCGATCGGTCCTTGAGCCGTTGCGCACGTGAGAGCGACCGGTGGTTGGCGGCGCGCATAGCGTGACCGACCGCCTCCCTCCATCGCTACCCGCCCGGCAACGGCCTCTCCGGCCTCGCAACGTGCGGAAGCGTACGACCGGTCGACCGTTGCCACGATTCGTACCGCTGTAGCCAATTCTCAGGCGTCAGGCGCATTGCCAACTCGCGCCGGCCGCTTAGCTCGAAGATGGCTTGCAGGTCGAGCACCTCGCGCCACGTGAGTCGTTGCGGCGGCCGGATCGACGCGATCGTATCCAGATACTCCACGATCGACGCGATTTGTCGGTCGGGCTCCAACGGTGCCCGCCACGCCCAATAGTGCGCCCAGCGGGCCGGCAGTGCTTCGCGCCACGCCAACTCCAGCGAGAAGCGCTCGCGGAGCGCCTCCGAACTCTGTGCGTCCTGGACGTACTTCGCCAGGAACAAGTCAAACTGCGCGTTGCCCGTACCCCACGCGCTCACCAAATCCCGAAGACGCTCTTGCCGGCCCGGGCCGGTCTCAAACCACGCCAGGCGTCGCTCGGCATCGGCGTACGTCTTCGCCTTCTCGACTCCGTAGCACGCCCACTGCCGCATCAGCGCCTGGCGATACACATAGCCCCAGGCCGCCAAGCCCACGGCCCCCACGACCAGCACGCTAATCGTCAATCGCACCAGCAAACGCATGGTCCACTCACCCCGCAGGACCCCATAACTAACCATCGCACACAGAATGCACCCAGGCCGGCGAATAGGGGCTAGTCAAAGCTGTCCCGACAATTCTATCAAAGTCCCCGCCCATACTGCCATCTACAAGGGCTTGCCTGTCTTCCTTCAGCACGTCCGACAACGAATCATCGTATGCCTTGTTGACAAGCTTGGAATCGGCCAGTCTTCCAACTCCGGCTGGATCTTTCGTTATTCTGCACTCCCGCACCAGCCAGTACGCCTCCCCCTTGTGGCAGAGGTGTAGGCGATATACGTTGGTACAGAGTGTTGCGTCAAGATCCACGATGAGGAGCAAGTCAGGTCATGCCAGTCTGGGACGTGTTCTCGAAGCGGGGTAAGCCATTGCCTGACACGTACTTCTACAATTCGCTGCCGGAGGCACTTCGCAACCAGGTCTTGAGGATATGGGGGAGAACCTTCGACAAGTACAACATCGGTCCCAAATATGAGCACATCAAAGAGATCGTGTGCTCGGAACACGGTCTAATGCACTTGTCTGGCATGCCAGACGCCGGGGCGGACGTTGTTCAGTGCCTCCTCATATGCCAGGATGTCCCCCTTGTGCTTGACGTCCTAGCAGCCCGTTGAAAAGCTCACAGTTCGGTCGCAGATCGAGTTAGTAACACGGCGTTCGACCATCTGGCGGTGAATCGGGTGGGGACACCACGCCAGCGCGCCCGAGGCCGCAAAGCGTTTTCGGAGGTCAATCAAGGCAAGATGCACAGCGCACAAAAGACCGCAAAGCCCTTGAAGGCACCGCGGCTTGCCCATGCCGAACAGCTTGCGCACCAACAGGCCCAGGTTCCGCGCCGCCACCTGGATCAGGTACCGTTTGCTTACGTTCACCAGGCCTCGCAGCCAGGTTCGCCTCGCTCCGCCGGTGTCGCACACGTGCGCGAAGCTCCGTTCCACACGCTCACTCCGCAGTCGGCCCAAACGTCGGCCTCGCTTGCCTCGGGTGCGCTTTCGATTCGCATAGGCCGCCCGGCGATACTCGGCCGGCTGGGCCGTCCAGCAGCGATGGCTCTTGAATTTCGGCTCCGGAATGTATGCGCGAATGTGATGATCCCGCCCCAGCGCCACCAAGTTCTCGGTCGAGTAGTAGCCTTTGTCGGTAACCGCGTTGTGGATGTCTCTCTTCCCGTCGGCTTCGTCCAGATGATCTTGAGCCTCAAGCACGCTGGGAATCAACGTCTGCGAATCTCCCTGATCGGCCGTGTAGACCGTCGCAGCCAACACGAATTCGCTCTCCAGATCCACCACGTGTTCGGCTTTGTAGGCCAAGTGCGTGCGACCGTCCTTCATCTTGGCGATGCGGCTATCGGGATCTGCGGGCGATTGCCACTGGTCGTTGGAGACCTTCTTGTCTCCTTTCTTGTTGCGATCTTTGTCGAAACGCCGCAAGTCCTCGTCGGTCGGGTTCTCGATGCCCGCTTCCTCGGCCAATCGCCGCAAGTATTGCTTCCAGTCCTCGCCGGTGTCTCTGCGGACGATCGACTTCATCGCCGCGTTGGCTTCCAGCGTCGTGGAGTCCACCGCCACGGACTTGCCCCGCAGGAGGTTCTTCCGCGAGGCGATCTCCAGGATATACACAAATACCTGCTCGTGGACCGACTCGGGCAGTCGTTGCCGAATGCGCGTGAGGCTGGAATGGTCCGGCACGGCTTCCGTGGGCTCCAAGCCCAGGAACTCCCGCAGCGAAAGGCTGTCAGAACAGCGCCAGGCGATGCCTCGCTGCGAGTCGATCCCTTCAAAATATCCGACGAACAGCATGCGGAAGTAGCGGCCCGGCGGGATCGACCGGCGACCGCCTTCGGCGTAGTAGGGTTCGCAGAGATCCTCGACGAACTCGTCGAAGTCCGCCTTGCGGAGAAGTTGTTGCAACCGCTGATAGAACGGATGGCCCGCCGATCGCGGCACGTCCCGCCAGGCGACCCAGAATTCCTCCTGCCGCTGTTCCGGCCCACGACCCAAAGCCATGTTCGATTCCCTTTTGCGCGACCCAAGGTGTTCCACACCCCCAGAACCGCCGCATGATACCGATTAACCCGAGATTTTCAACAGGCTGCTAGAAGTATCGTTCGCACATTTGCTCACCATAAGTCGGCACGACCGAAGGTACTCGCCCGTTGCAGAGGACGCAATTGCTGAATTGAATCATCGCTTCCGCGAGAACGCTGTTGGGTACGAGTTCAACTCAGAGTCACGCCAGCTCATCTGTGTCAAGAATCTTGTACTTCATCAGGAAGCGGTTCGCCCTGCACTCCAACTGCTCACAGCACCAGGTTTCGAGTCTGCTAACGAAGAGTACTTGAAGGCTCACCAGAGATTTAGAGAAGGCGACTGCGATGATTGCCTGACGGAATGCTGCGCTGCCCTTGAGAGCACCATCAAAATCCTGTGCGATAAGAAGGGATGGTCGTACAACCAGAAAGACACAGCCAGCACATTGGTGGACATACTCGTTGGGAATACGGCCCTGCCCCAGTATTTCCGCGACCCACTCATTATCATTGCCACACTTCGCAATAGGCTGTCAGCACACGGTCAGGGAACACGCCCCGTGCAAGTTCCCGAGTATCTGGCCAAGTATGCACTACACGCTACTGCTAACGCGATTGTTCTGGCCGTTGACGCTACCACCTAGGAGCGAGAATGCCCCCGCGCGAAAACGACTGCTATCTTGCAACGAACCGATCGCTCCTGGAACCACAGAACCACGCCACCGCCAATCGCCACACGCTCCAGCATAACCGACCAACCAGCGCCGGTACACTATCGATCATGCGCCAAGGCGGGACAGTACCGGCCCGACGCGTGGGACCTGCTGCGGCGCAAAAAAATAGGCGCGCTTCGGGTTGGGATGGTGCCACGTGCGTCTGCACGTTGATTGGGCTGTGTTGGCCGTTGGCCTCAGGCCCCAGGTTGGCAATGCGTCCACAACAGTCGGCGCGCCGATCGATGCGGTAGTAGTTGTTTCACGCGGTTCTTCTGATTAAGTCCTCCTGTTGGTTACGAAGGCAATCTGGGACGGACAGGATACGGAGGCCGCGAGCCATAGTCTCGTTCGCCGCGGCCCAAGCTCGCTTGTTGCCGACACAGTCGCCGGCGCCGCGTCAGGGCACCCAGTTGCCGCCCGGGTGCCCCAGAGACAGGACCAGAACGCGCCAGCCGCATATCGGACGTCAACATCCAGATGCGGCAGATCAACTCGGTGCTGCGAATCATTCGACCAGATCCTCGACAAGTTCCCCGGCAACGGCGGTTTGTCCGACGTGGCCTGCCAGCGCTTTCCCACGTCACCGAAGGACGTCCACGTGCCCGCGGCCGCCGGCGGCTGAGCCCCCAAACCACAGCCGCCCCTGCCGCGATTGCGACAAATTCCGCCGCGCTCGGGGCATCACCTCTTTGCAGGAAACAACGCGCGGCCACCTTCAGTCGAGCCGCTTCTTCTCGCGTTGCTGTCCTTCGGCTGAGAGCATATACACGATGCTCAAGCAAAGTCAAAAAAGAAATTCAAGATTCGCTTGCCGATTGCCGAACGCCGCGAGTTAACTCGAACGCGCTCAATTGATTTAGCACTTCGCGAATTTTTCCCGCCGCGATTCACCGGGATCATGCGTACTTTTCCCCACGCGCACGCCTTCCAAAGAACGGCAAAATTGCCTTGGCAGAAGCCTTTGCGGAACCATCGCAACACGATCGCAAAGCCGTGCGAGAAGCACCATCTCAAGGTGCCGATGGCGCGATCAGCAGAACGCGAAAGCGATATCCGCTAGAGAAGGAAGAGTCGAGGCGAACGAAGAAGCGCGCGTGACCGGCAGAGCTTGCCCAACTCGCAACGTTCCACCGTTTATGCGGCAAACCGCTTCACGATCAACGCGATGTTCTGACCGCCAAAGCCAAAACTGTTCGTCAACGCCACGTCGCAGCGAGCTTCCCGAGCGGCGTTGGGAATGTAGTCCAGGTCGCAGTCGGGGTCGGGCGTCTCGTAATTGGTGGTCGGCGGCAACACGTTGTCGCGGATGGCCATCAGGCAGATGATCGTCTCCGTCGCCCCGGCCGCGGCAATGAGGTGCCCCATCATGCTCTTGGTGCTGGAGACCGGAATCTGGTACGCCCGCGGCCCGAAAGTCTGCTTGATCGCCAAAGTCTCCACCCGGTCGTTCACGCTAGTGCTCGTGCCGTGGGCGTTGATGTAGTCGATCTGGTCGAGATTCAACCCCGCGTCCTCCAACGCCATTCGCATGCAACTGATCGCGCCGCGCCCTTCGGGGTGCGTGTCGGTGATGCGGAACGCGTCGGCTGTCGAGCCGTAGCCGCGGACCTCGCCGTAGATCTGTGCCCCGCGGGCTCTGGCCCGCTCCAACTCCTCGAGCACGACCATCCCGGCCCCCTCGCCCAGCACGAAACCGTCGCGATTGCGGTCGAACGGGCGCGAAGCCTTCTCCGGCTCGTCGTTACGCGTGCTCAAGGCGGTCAACAGATTGAAGCCGGTCACTCCGAACGGGTGAATCATCGTGTGCGTGCCGCCCGCGAGCATGATGTCGGCCTCGCCGCGACGGATGATCTCCACGGCTTCACCGATCGCCTGGCTGCTCGCCGCGCACGCCGTCAGGCAATTCACATTCGGGCCCTGAGCGTTGAAAAGACTGGCCAAATGACCCGCCGGCATGTTCGGCTCTTGCTCCAACTCCGCGACCGGGTTGAGAATCTCCAGGCCCTTCTTCGTAAACTTGGCCAAGTCCAGCGCGCCGTCCTCCAAGGCGGCCACCATCATCTCCGTGAAGCGGTCGAAATCCTGCTGACCCTCGCCGCTGCCCGTGTAAACGCCGAAACGCGTCGGATCGAGCCGGCTATCGAGGATGCCCGAATCGCTGACCGCCTTCTTGGCGGCCCCGACGGCGAAGTGCGTGTGGCGCCCCTGGTACTTCCAGTCCTCGGGGTCCTCGCCGACATCCCGCAAATCCCAGTTGCGCACCTCGGCCGAGATCTTCGTCGGAAAGCTGCTCGCATCGAAAAGGCTGATGTAGCCAATTCCCGACTCTCCCGCAAGCAATCGCTTCCAGATCGTCTCGACATCGCTGCCCAAGGGGGTCACGCAGCCGAGACCGGTGACCACAACACGCCGTCTCATGATCAACTCCTGAAAACAGACCGTCTATTGCCTGCCGCGCGGCGTCGATCGCTTCGCGGCGTTGGCGACTGTTCGGCAACGCGATTCCTCCGAGGCCGTCTACGATGTGCTGGGCTCGCTCACGGGGGCTGCGTCGAAACAGTACGACGACTCCTGTAGCGGGCTGCCGTCGGCCGCGTGCCCCACTTCGAACGCCCTCAGAATTCGCATCATCCAGCGATACACCTTGGGCTCGAACAGAACCTTGCCGTTGTAGTCGCTGTTCAGGTGTGCAAAGACGACCTCCATTTCGGTGTGCAGCACTTCACCAAGGTGGCTCGTGCAACGAACGCTGGCCCCGTTCTCCTGGATGGCCTCGATCGTGGCCGTGTAAACCAGCGTGTCGCCAGGCAGTGCCTCGCAGTGGAACCGCACCCGAGGCACCTTCGCCAAAATCACCTTCTCGCGGAACCGATTGCACTCGCAGACCAACAGGCCGCCCGTCTGCGCCAGTCCTTCGATGACCAGCGACTTGGGCATCACCGGATACCGGGGGAAATGCTCGTGCAGGTAGTCCTCCGCCAAGGAGATGTTCTTCATCGCCTTGGCGTAACGACCGCTCTCGAATTCAAGAAATCGATCGATCCAGTACCAGCGCATAACCCCCCTCGTCGCTCTGAGGTGCGGTTGCTATTGCCACGTCCCTAGCCCGTTACTTCTACCTTGCTCTCCACGAAGCGGCACATGTCCGCAACCCGCAGCAGGTTACCGAAGTCTTGTACGACCGGGTTCTGAGCGAACTGGTCCAGGTTGGCAAACGGCATCCGGTTGCGCAACTGGGCCAATCCCGCCTCCGTCACGCGGCCGTCCTGCACGTACTCTGCGTTCGTCAAGATATCCTCGGGGAACAGCTCTCCACGCGGGATCTTGATGTCGAAGGCCTTCTCCAGCCGAAAGACGATGTCCAGAAAGTCGATCGACTCGGCTCCCAGGTCGCCTACCAGCGTGGCCTCGGGAGTGACCTCGTCTTCATCCACACCCAGGGCTTCCACCAATGCGGTCCGAATCTTATCGAAGATCTCCTCCTTCGTCGGCATTGCGCTCCACCTCCAGCTCGTTGTCTGTCTTACGATACCGCACGCAAGAGGCGTTGAAAGCCCCTTGAACAAATTCTGATCAACCTTCCCACCGGGGCAATTCTAATAGCCGCCTAGGCTCAATCCCCCGTCCACCCGTATCACTTGCCCCGTCATGTAGCTCGCCTCGTCGCTGGCCAGGAAAGCCACCACGCAGGCGATTTCTTCCGGCTGGCCGATGCGCTTCATCGGAATGAAGTCCTTGATGCGGTCCCCTACCAGCCCCCGTACCGCCCGGCTCATGTCGGTCTCGATCATGCCCGGCGCTACGGCGTTGATGCGCACCTTTCTCGGTGCAAATTCCTTCGCCATCCCGCGCGTCAGACCGTCGATGCCTCCCTTGCTGGCCGCATAGTTCACTTGCCCGCGCGAGGCAAACTCCGAGGCCGTGCTCGAGAGGTTCACGATGGCGCCGCTGCGCTGATACAACATCTGCTGCGCCACGGCTCGGCAGTAATGGTACGTCCCAAACAGGTTTGTCTCGATCACTTCGCGCCACTGCTCGGCCGTCATGGCTCCCATCAAACCGTCCATCACCACTCCCGCCGAATTCACCAGCACGTCGACGCGCTGTGTTCGTTCGATCAGTTGGTCGACGATCTCCTGGGCGCGGGCACCATCCCGCACATCGGCCTGAACCGCCTGGGCCTTCTGCCCCTTCCCGCAAATCTCCTCCGCCAACGCGTCGGCGGCCTCTTGATTGCTGCGGTACACCAGTGTCACGTCCGCTCCGTCGGCCGCCAGTTGTTGAACCACGGCGCGACCGATGCCGCGACTGCCGCCGGTCACCAACGCGATCTTTCCTTCCAGTCGCATGTGCTCCGTCCCATCTCCATCGATGTGCTGCTACCGCGCCGTGGCCGCGCCCCGAATGCTCACTCCGCCGCAAGTTCCTCTTGTTGCTCGGGGTGATACAACAGGGCGAACAACCCGCGCATCTCCTGCTTCACCTCTGCGTCCGTCACGCGGTGCTCTGGCTGCGTCTCTCCCAAGTCGTACCGTTCCAGGACCAATCGGGCGCTCACCGTCATCCGCCCCTCGACCAGACCCTGCACCTTGAGCTTCGTCTCGCGGTCTGTCTGGTTGATAATCTCTGCCGTCACCTGGAGTGTCTGCCCCGGCTCGACGAACTGGCCGTATTTCACCCCACTGGCCTCTTTGAGTACCACCATGCTGTGGGCGAAGTCTTCGCTCGCCCGCACCAGCCACGCCCCGGCCTGGGTCATGGCCTCCAGCATCAGCACGCCTGGCATCACCGGAAAACCCGGAAAGTGGTCTGCCAAGTACTCTTCGGCCAGTGAAAGAGCCTTGACCGCCGTAATGCGGACTCCCGGCTCCAAATGCTCGATTCGATCGATCAGCGAGAACCGCATGGCTGGTTGAGAAAATAATCGGATTGCGCAAGAGAGGCTCGGGGCCGGACGAATGAACGACCCAGTATAGTTTCTTGTGCCAAACGCCACAACCGCTAAAGTCACGGAAAAGCAGCCCTGCTAAATTCCAGCAAGAAACGGGCTTAGGGGCAATCTCTTTCGCGGTGTTCCCGCTTGTCATGCCGCTACCGATCCGTTCGCTCATAACCGCTATTGGGGCCCAATTGTTCACACGTATTTCATCTATCCGTCTCTTCCGATCTGAACGTCGTGCAATACGCAATCACCTGAGACTGCGCATATTGTTCAGCTGGCACCTTGGGGTGTCCTGCCAACCCCAATTGCTGCCATTCTGGCAGCCAATCCCGTCCCGCGCAAACGGCCCGGCAACACAACTTCCGCAGCGAAAAGTACTTGCGATACGCCCCACACCGTTGGCACACCCTTTGCATTTTCATCACCCGCGATGAGATCGTCTGGCGACCAACGCCGAAAGCAATCGCAACGACCCGACAGAAACTGACCAGTGACTTTTCCATGAAAGGAGGGGCTCCATCATGGTATTCCGTCAACTGACTTCGCGGTATCCAACTCAGCATCTCCGGCAGGAGATGGATCGGCTCCTATCCGACTTCCTCGGCAACGTTGGCGGTGCGTGGACCGGATCAGGGGGTTCTCGACCGGCCGTCAACGCCTGGGAATCCGCCGACGCCATGTACGTCGAAATGGAGGTTCCCGGTGTCCAAAGCTCGCAAGTCGACATCTCCGTCGTCGGCAACGAGTTGTCGGTCAAGGTCGAGCGGCCCGACGTGGTCCAAGAAGGCGTGACCTATCACCGTCGCGAACGAGGCGTCGGTGCGTTCGCGCGAGTGTTGCGCCTCCCGGTGGAAGTCGACGCCGAACAGGTCGGCGCCGAGCTTCGCAATGGGGTCCTCACAATCACCCTGCCCAAGGCGCCCGCGGCGCGGCCCCGCAAGATCCAGGTGGCTGGCGCCAAGTAGAGTGGTCGGCCTGGCACGCACACGCACTGGCAGCGAGAACAGACACATCCACACTTTTTGGGAGCAAGAAACATGGCCGATCAAGAAACCAATGCCAAGCCGGCCGCTGAAAACCGCGGCTCGGCGGAACACACCCGTTCGGGCGCCTATTATCGCCCCAACGTAGACATCCTGGAAACCAAGGACGAGCTCGTCCTCTTGGCCGATGTGCCCGGAGCCGAAAGCGACGGCATCGACATCAATTTCGAAGACGGCATGCTGACGTTGTTGGCCAAGGTCACGCCACGGCAGCACGACGACGTGGAATACCTCACCCGCGAGTACGGCATCGGCGACTACTACCGCACCTTTCAGGTCAGCGAGTCGATCGATGCCAGCAAGATCTCGGCCGAGTATGCCGACGGCGTGCTCACCCTGCATCTGCCCAAGACCGAGGCCGTCAAGCCGCGGAAGATCACCGTCAACGCCTAGGAATTCCTATAGGCCACGCGCTTTGCACATGCATTGCGTGTGGCCAGTTGCATGAACGCCAGCGGCGCGAAACGCACGTCCTGCGCCAAGCGCCGCCAAAGGAGGTTTGGTCATGGCTCTGATACCGTGGAAGAATAAGCAACGGGAAGGCGGGCAGTCGACGCCCTCGCTGACGAGCCTGCGCGGCGAGATGGATCGTCTCCTCGACACGTTTGTCCGCGAGCCTTTGGGATGGGAGTGGCCTTTCGGACCCCGCGGCTGCACCCCATCCATCGACTTGGCCGAGACCAACGACGAGTTCGTTGTCCGAGCCGAGATTCCGGGGATGGAGCCCGACGACCTGGAGGTGACGGTCGCCGGGGGACAGTTGGTGCTTGCCGGCGAGAAACGCGACGTTTCGGAAGCGACCGGCCACGACTTCTACCATACCGAAAGCCGGTTCGGCCGCTTCCGCCGTGCCATTCCGCTCAGCCAAGCGGTCGACCCCGATCAAGTCGAGGCGGACTATACCAACGGTGTGCTCACCGTCCGGCTCAAAAAGGTTCCGGCCGTCGCGCCGAAACGGATCGATGTCAAAATCCGCGCCGGCCAATCGCAAGGCGAAGCCCCGGCTACCGCGCCCATCCCAACCGATCCAGCCCCCGACGCGGGCGCCAACGAAGGTTAGCTGCCAAACACACGCTCCTGCCAACACGGCGAGAACACTACCGCCACCTGCGCTTGGTAGACTCTACGAACGCCCCGCCCAACTCCCCTCGGCCGCTCGCGGAGGAGGGGTCGGGGGTGAGGGTACGTAGCCCTTTGCTGTAGCCCGAGACAAGAGCAACCCGCGCGCACTCAATGCCCGCGCCAAAGGGGTTGCCTCGGCACATTCTCCAGCGCATACTCGAAGCCCTGACGCCCCTTCGCGATCCCGTCACTCGGGCATCCTTGACGCCGACGTTCGTCACCGACTGGAGAAGAGATGATGCGTACCACGTCCCGGTTCGCTGTGCCGATCCTGCTCCTGCTCGTCAGTAGCCACCTCTGCGCAGGCCAACCAGAAGCGGCGATCGATCCGCTGATGCGAGTCGTCGATCTGGATGTCGGCCAGCAGACGCAAGTCAAACTGTCCGACGGCTCGACCGCCACCGTGAAACTTGTCCGCCTCGACGAACGACGCGATTCTATCTGCGAGGCCGTCCGTGAGGCACGCGTCACGGTCGATGTCAATGGCCAAACGGTCACGCTCGTGGCGGCGAATTACCGATTGCCGACCAGTGTCGGCGGCTTGCAAATCGACTGCGCCGCCACCAAGGGGCTCGTCCAACCGAAGAACAACCCCTGGGCCCTGGATGCCGACGCACGCTTGCGCCTCTGGCCGGCCGGTTCGCCCTGGATTCGACCCGGCACGTTCTCTTATCCCGTCCGGCAGAAGTGGTTCGCCAACAACACGCAAATGGCCAACGAGCCGGTCTTCGTCGACGGCGGCGATGTGCCCGGCAAACGGTCCATCTACTACCACTATGGGCTCGACATGGGCGGTTCCGAAGCCCAGGTCGAGGTCATTGCCGCGACCGCTGGCGTCGTCGTCTCGCGCGGCGACGCGCTGATGGACGGCTTCCAGCCGCCCTCCTCTGTTCATCCTCGATACGATGTCGTCTATCTTCGGGACGATCGCGGTTGGTACTATCGCTACAGCCACCTCGACTCGATCGATCCGGCGGTCAAACTCGGCCAGCGGGCCGCCATGGGCCAGCCGATCGGCCGTTTGGGCAAGGAAGGCGCCAGCGGTGGCTGGTCGCACCTGCACTTCGACATCTCCGCCCCGCAACCCAGCGGCCGCTACGGCATCGTCGCCGGCTATGCCTTTCTCTGGCGGGCGTACCATGCCGCCCACGATACCAAGCTCCAAGCCGTCGCGCGGCCCCATCACTTGGCCTGGGTCGGCGATCCGGTAACGCTCGACGGCCGCCTCTCCTGGAGTGCCGATGGCCCGAAACACATCACCGCTTACCATTGGATTCTCAGCGACGGCACCACCGCCGACAGCGCCACAGTCCAAAGCCGCTACGATCGGCCCGGTCAATACACCGAGATCCTCCGCATAACCGACGACGCCGGCCGCACCGACGACGACTTCGCCGTAGTCCAGGTTCTCGACCCCAAGCAGCCGAAGCTGCTGCCGCCCACCATCCATGCCGTGTACTGGCCAACCGAACGCATCAAGCCGGGCGACGAGGTCACCTTCAAGGTCCGTAGCTTTCGTATCGGACCGCACGAGGGCCAGGAAACGTGGGATTTCGGCGACGGCAGCCCCACGGTCAACGTCCAGTCCGACGGCAACGCCGACCGGCACGCCAAGAATGGCTACGCAGTGACCACCCACCGCTATTCCAAGCCGGGCGACTATCTGGTCAGCGTCCATCGCTCCAACCAGCGCGGTGAAACGGCGACCGCCCGACTCCACGTGTGCGTCGAGCCCATCCGCATCGTCCTCGTCGGCGATTCCACGGTCGCCTCCTATTCCAACCCGCCGCCCGACCGTCCCACGCTCACCGGCTGGGGACAGGTGTTTGGCGATCTCTTCTCCGAACAGGCAACCGTGATCAATTGCGCCCGCTCCGGCGCCAGTTCCAAGAGCTTCATCAAAACGGGCCTCTGGGAACGGGCCCTGCGCAATCAGCCCGACTACGTGTTCATCCAGTTCGGCCACAACGATTGCCCCGGCAAGGGCGATCGAACCACCGATCCCAACGGCGACTATCAGGACTATCTCAGGCAGTACATCGGCGATACTCGCAAAGCCGGTGCCCGGCCAATCCTCGTCACATCCGTGTCTCGCCGCACGTTCGGGCCCGACGGAAAGATCACCACCACCTTGCAGCCCTACGCCGACGCGATGAAGCGAGTTGCCAAGCAGGAGAACGTGCCGCTAATCGACCTGCACGCCAGCAGCATGGCACTTCTCAATCGGCTCGGAGACAAGGGAAGCGCCTACATCAGTCCCAGCGCGGGCGACCACTCCCACTTCTCCGACCGTGGAGCCAAAGACATTGCCCGCCTCGTGGCCGATGCCTTGCGCAAGGCCGATCCCGACCTGGCCCGCAACCTGAAGTAGACACGAATTCGCCCCATGGTTGCCGTTCGCATCCCGGTCGCCAGTGCCGTCACTGCACGCCGAGCGGATCGACGTCGATCGCGGTCTCGACCCCGCCCGTGCGCGGCAGCTTGCCCGCGACGCCGTGCCACAACGCGCCAATCTGCTCAGCAGTATCCGCCTTCAGGTGGAGGTGATACCGGTACTTGTCCTTGAGTTTCGCCGCCGGCGCAGGCCCTGGACCGATGACGTACACCCCCGCGGTCGTCGCGCGGGCCGCCTCGACCAACACGTCGACCATCTCGTCGGCTTGGCGGCGCACCGCCTCCTCCTCGGCACCGCGAACGATGACCCGGGCCATCGCCTGATATGGCGGCATCGCCAACTCCTCGCGGCGTTTCAACTCCTCGGCCGCGAAGCCCAGGTAGTCGTGTTCCGCCGCGTAGCGGATGGTCGGCTCGGTCGGCGCGGTCGTCTGCACATAGACTCGGCCGCCCCGCTCCCCGCGGCCGGTGCGCCCGGCCACCTGGGCAATCAACTGAAAGGTCCGCTCGGCTGCACGAAAGTCAGGCTGGTGAAGCACCGTATCGGCCGAAACCACGCCGACTAGGGCCACGTTCGGAAAATCCAACCCCTTGGCGATCATCTGCGTGCCCAGGAGAATCTGCACCTCTTGCTGGCGGAACGCCTCCAGTGCCGCATCGTGACTGCCGACACGGCGCATCGAGTCGCTGTCCATGCGCAAACAACGATACCCGGGGAACTTCCCACGAACCTCCCTTTCCAGCCGCTCGGTTCCGCTGCCCAGATACCGAATGCCGCCGTGCCCACAGTGCGGGCATTTCACCACACTCACCTGATACCCGCAGCTATGACACAGCGAAACGTTGTGCTCCTTGTGGAACGTGAGCGTGATGTCGCAGTGGGGGCACTTCACCGAGTAACCGCAGCCGCGGCACCACAATGTCGGCGCGTATCCTCGAAGGTTCAGTAACAGAATCGCCTGCGAGCCGTCTTCCAGCGTCCGCCGCATCGCCCGCTCTAGCGCGACGCCGATCGCCGAACCCCGCGAACACTGCGGATCGTTGCGAACGTCCACGACCACCACCGGCGGCAGCACCCGCTGCTCCACCCGCTTCAGAAGCGACACCAGAACGTCCTCGTTCCGCTGCACCCGTAGCCATGACTCCAGCGACGGCGTTGCCGAGCCCAGCACCAGCGGCACATGTTGTAATCGCGCCCGCTCCCGCGCCACCTCGCGGGCATGGTACCGCGGAACGGTCTCCTGCTTGAACGAGTTTTCATGCTCTTCGTCGATTACGATCAAACCCAGCTTCGGTGTGGGAGCGAAGATGGCGCTGCGGGCACCGACCACGACTTGCACCTCACCCCGCGCAATCCGCTGCCACTGCCAGTAACGCTCCGAATCGCTCAGATGGCTGTGTAGCACGGCCACCGTGTCGAACCGCGCGCGAAAATGCCGGATCGTCTGCGGCGTCAGGCTGATTTCCGGCACCAGCACGATCGCCTGCCGACCGCAGTGAACCACCTCGCGGATCGCCTGGGTATAGACCTCCGTCTTGCCGCTGCCTGTCACACCGTGCAGCAACACCGTACGAAACTCGCCCGATCGCACCGCGGCCAGAACCGTCTCCAAAGCCGCCTGCTGTTGCCCGCTCAAGGGCAAGTCGGGCGTCCGCTCGATGTTCACCTCTTCGCGCGAGTTGGGTTCGGTCCGCTGGCTGGTCTCCACGATTAGTTGTTTCTCGCACAGCGACTTGATCGGTCCAGGCCCGCAATGGGCCACCTCCATCAACTCGTCGCGACGCAGGGGGGCCCGTTCGGCCAGCAGTGCCTTCACCACGGTCCGCTGCTTGGCCGATGCCCGAACTTCCGCCAGTCTGCCGGCTGCATCGGAAGCCGCTTCGTAGAACTTCATCATCCGCGTGCCCGCATGGCGCCGCACGCCCGCGGGAATCACGCCTTCCAACACCTGCCCCCAACCGCACAGGTAGCGGTCCGCGATCCAGCGAGTCAACTGCTGCATCGACGGCGACAGGATCGGCTCACTGTCCAGAACCGCCCGAATCGACTTCAGCGGCCGATCCGTCGGCGCCTTGCCAACCGCCACACAGTACCCGACCGCCTGGCGATTCGCCTTGCCAAACGGCACCCGCACGCGTTGACCCGGTCCCAGCAGCTTCGCGAGATGCTCGGGAACTGTGTACGTGTAGGCCGTATCGACCGGCCGGTTGAACACCACTTGCGCCGTCAGAACACCTCCGCCCTCCGCCACGTCACTCGGGCCGCGTGGCGCCGCAAAGCCAGGCAGGTAGAAGTTATTCCGACTTATATCCCGCAGCAAGGTTCTTTCCATGGCCACAGCCTCGCGTTGCCAGCGGCAGCAATTCAGGCCATACACCGAAGGGGGGTGTAATTCAGGCTCCCTCTTCAGTTCATTCTACGGGATTATCCTGACATGGACAAGCGTTCAGTATCAGGCCACTTCCGCCGGCCCCCAGCTTCGTGCTGCCACTGCCACCATTCCCGCGGTCTAGAAACCCTTGCTTTCCAGTCCGGTCACTTCCTTGCGAGGCCACAATCGCCGCTTTCTTGCGGTCGCGCTGCGCTTCGACCATACTGCCACCACGGGCGACGTGCCCCACAATCTGCCGACGTGAAGGAGCCTTCGATGAAAGCCTGTTTTGTATGTGCGCTGACGACTCTGCTCGCTGGCCAGGCACTGGCAGCCGAGCCGAACCTCGGTTTCAAGCCCGCCCAGGAATCGGGCTACTTCCAGTTCGACACCGGCACGGTCCGCGGCAAGATCCAGTTGACGGGCAAGTTTCAAGGCATCCCCGAGTTGGTCTTCGTGCCCGCTAACGTAGAAGTCGCCATGGGCGGTCGTCTACCCGGCCTGTTCAGCTTCTACCGGGCCCTCTCCACCAACAAACGTTACGATGCCGCCGTGCGCGACTGGCCGACCGCCAGCAAGGTCTTGCCCGACGGCGCGCTCGAAGTCTCCTTTCCACCGGCCGAAGACCATCCGTTGCAGATCACCGCCATCCACCGCTGGGTTCGGCCCGACACCCTCGATGTCGTCATAACCGTCAAGCCGCAACAAGACATGCCGCAGTTTGAACTGTTCATGTCCAACTATTTCCCGCCGGGCTTCCAGTCGCTGGTCTATGTCAAGCCCGGCAATCACAGCCGCGGCAAACCGTCCTTCGTGCCGGCCGATTGGAGCCCGCCCGTGGATGGCACCTACCTGTATTTCCCCCGCGATCGCCAGGTCGGCCTGATGATCTTTGACGGCCGCTGGGAGTATCCACCCAATCCGGTGCAGTGGTCCGTCGTACGATACCTTGCCGCGCCACTCGCCATGCGACGTGACCCGAAAAGCGGCATCGCCGCCCTGATGATGAGTCCACCCGAGGATTGCTTCGCCATTGCCACGCCCTACAACCGGACGCCACCCGACGGCGTCGCCGGCCACAACTCGCTCTATCAGTCACTCATCGGCCACGACATCGCCGCCGGTGAGACGGCGTACGCTCGAATTCGACTGGTCGTCGGCCCCATCACCGACGAGAAAGCCGTCGAACTCTACGAGCAGTACCTCAAAGAACCGAAGCAGCCATAACGCTTCCTCACGCAACTCCGCTTGCCCGCTCGCGGGAACGCGGCAGGGCATGAGGGCGGCCGAAACCACGTTGGCGTCTCGAACGACCACCCGCCTCACTTCCCTCCCAGGCACACGAACATGAAAAACATCGCTCCCCTCCGTGGCTCCCACCTGCTCGCTGCCACGGCCGCCATGGCGATCTGCGTGGGCATCGCTTTGCCCAGCGCCGCCTTCGGCCAGCAAAGCAAGCCCATCGCCGAGGTCCTCCGTCAACCTCTCCCGCCAGAAGACCTGACCCTGCAGGCAAGCGAAAGCCAAATGGTCATCACTGGCCCGACCTTCACCTACACCGTAAATCGCAATACCGGCGCCATTTCCGGCCTGGAAGTCCGTCGCGATGGCAAGACGATCCTCCGGCTCCAGGAAGCCGATTTCGCGATCGACGACTACCACCTAAGCCGCGCAAACTCAGGAGCGACCCAAGTCACCGCCAAGGGCACCGATCGAATCGTCCTCAAAACCGACGCCCAACTGCCGGCTCCGGCCGCAGGACGACCATCGATTGCCTATACGCTCACCAACACGTTCTTCAACGACGGCGTCGTCGTCGCCGAGCTCGAACTCGTTCCGGCAGCCGACGTCACCATCGCGAAAGAGATCGGCCACCGACTCCTGGTCGACGGACCACTGCACCGATACCTGCACAAAACCCGCGGCAGCATCTTCCCCGACAAAATCGACCGATTGCCCAAACCGGGCGACTCCCTGACCATGGGCGGCCTGACCTCTTGCCTCCAGGTGTTCAGCCACGACGCCGCACTGGCCATGTTCACCGACGTCGGTGCGACGCACTGCTCGGGAAAGCCCTCGAAATCGGCCTCGATCGAGTCCCTACCGGCCGACGGAAACAGCGCCCGGGTTCGCCTCTGCCAGCAGATCGTCGACGTCGGCGAAGGCGGCGACACTTATCGACTCAAAGCCGCTGAGCCGTTTCGGCTTCGCTTCGGGATCAGCGTCGCGCCCAACCGCCTGCCTCATCCACGCCGGCACGACCTGCGCATGTTCATCTGGGTTGGCGATGCAAAACACCCCTATCCCACCAGCGCCGAAATCCGCCAAGCGGCCCAACTCGGGTTCACACTCTTCCAGATGCACCGCCTGGGCACGCCGGGCCTGCCACGCCCGCCGGCCGGCGAGCTCCAACGCGTCATCAAAGAGGTCCACCAGGCCGGCATGCTCTTCCTCTGGACCGCCAATGCCGACCTCATGTACGCCAACGCACCGGATGTCGTCGACCTGGTTGCCCGCGACAAGTGGGTCCTTTGGCAGGGATTCAACTACGGTGGACACTACCAGGCCACAATGGATCCCTACTGCAATACGCTGGCCACATGCCTCGCTTCGCCCAACGGCCTGGCCGGTTACCGCGTGAAGACGTTGCAGGCCATGATGGAGCAATTCCAGGTCGACGGCATGTACATCGACGACAACCTGGCCTACGGCAACTGCACGCTCTGGAAAGAGCACAGCCATCCGCGGCCGGTGTACGATTGTCTCATCGAGTTGCACGAGATGAACTGGCGTCGGCGTCAAGCGATCCGGGAGCACTGCCCGCACGCGGTCCTCGTCGACCATTGTTCCAAGGGCGTCGTGCTGCCCGACATCTGCGATTTCGACGTTCACCTCTTCGGCGAAGGCTACTCTTTCCCGTCCGTCTCGGCCTATTGGGACCTGATCGCGTCGGTCCAGAACATGGACGCCCAGGGCAGCCTCTTCGCCGGCGATTCGGAGACGGTCCGCTGCTCGGCAGCCCTGGCCTACAATTTCGATCTCCTTACCGGCGGCGGACAGTACACCTATCTCGACTGGCGTCTGTGGCCCGCCAAGTTCCCTTACGCCAGCGGCGTCCGCAAAGAGGAACACCTCTTCGTCCGTCACGACAACCTGGCTCAATACTACTTCGGCCTCTACGAGTCCACGCCCAATTACTTCGCCGACGCCGAAGGCCGATTCTCCACGTCCGCGCCCGACACGTTCGCCACCGTCTATCGCAACGACACCTGGGGCGATTGCCTCATCCCACTCGCAAACATGGCCAAGGAGCCCCGCGCAACCCGGCTGGCCATTTCCAACCTGGATGTACTCGGACTCTCCGCCGACGCACGCTACGCGCTCTTCGACGTCAATGCGCGAACCAGCCGAGTCGTTTCCGGCAAGCAGTTGGCCGAAGGAATCGACCCGGTCACACTACCCGCCCAGGGCCTACGCCTATTCTGCCTGCGTCAATTGCCCACCGGCACCGCGGTTCACCTTTGGGGCGGCAAGCGAATCTCCGAACGCCGCGATCCCGCATCGGGCGATCTGACGGTCCAACTGCTGGCGCCGGCAGGCGTCAACGACACCGTCGTCTTCGCCGTCCAGGGCAAGACCGTCCGCCAGGTCCGCGTGGCCGGCAAACCCGCCGAGTTCTTCCACGACCCGACAACCGGGCTCGTACACGGAGAACTCGTCTTCGACGCAGCACCGGTCTCCTTGGAATTGAGCCTTTCCGACATCGCCAAAGACTCGCTGCCGGCCAAACCCCTTGCCGGCGACGAACTGGCCCAGTATCTCAAGATTGGCGACTGACATGCCACGACATCTCGCCAAACGAACAACCATCCAGTGGGCAGTGGTTCTCGCGGCTCTAATGGCAGGACCCGCGATCGTCGAGTCGGCCCAAACGCCCTCGCCGATCGAGCCGCTCCTACGAGCCGTCGATCTGAACGTCGGTCAGTCCCAGGACGTGCCCCTTTGCGATGGACGTTCCGTACACGTCAAGCTCGTGGCAATCACCGAACGCCGCGACCATGTCCGCGAAGCGCTGCGCGAAGTCCGCGCCACGGTCGAGGTCAACGGCAAGACCGTCGAACTCACCTCCGCCACTTACCATCTGCCGATCACAGTCGGCGACGTGCAGATCGACTGTCCCATCACCAGAGGCTACGTCGAATGCGGCGACCACTGGGGCCTGGAGGCCGACGCCCGTCTGCGGCTCTGGCCCGCCGGCTCGCCGTGGATCCGCCCCGGCACATTCATCTATCCCGTCCGCCAACGCTGGTTCGCCAGCCACACGCTCATGGGCAACGAATTGGGCGACGACGAACGGGCCGACGACAAGACCTACTACTATCATTGGGGCCTCGACACCGGCGGACCCGAACGCATGCTCGACGTCATGGCGGCCACCGACGCCCAGGTGATCTCCGCAGGCGACAACGTGCTGCCCGGCCAAGAACTCCCCGCACTCGTCAAACCTCGCTACGACGTGATCTACCTCCGCGACGGCCGCGGCTGGTTCTATCGCTACAGCCACCTCGATTCGATCGACGCGGCCGTTCAGCCGGGCGCCCTTGTCAAGCAAGGCCAGAAGATCGGCGTGCTCGGCAAACGTGGGGCCAGCGGCGGATGGTCGCACCTCCATTTCGACATCGTCGGCCTCCAGCCCAGCGGCCTCTGGGGAGTTATCGAAGCTTACGCCTTCTTCTGGCAAGCCTACCACGAGCAATACCCGACCGAACTAGAAGCCGTGTCAGGGCCTCGCCAGTTGGCCTGGGCCGGCGAACCGGTCATCCTCGACGGCAGCAACTCCTGGTGCCGCCGCGGCAGGCAGCACATCGTCAGCTACCAATGGATCTTGAGCGATGGCACCACGGCCGGAGGGCCGAAGGTCGAGCACCGCTACGATCGCACAGGCGTGTACAACGAAATCCTCAAGATCACGGACGACGCCGGCCACATCGACTACGACTTCGCCCAGATCCAGATCGTTGAGCGAAAACAGCCCCTTCAAAAGGCGCCGGCAGTACATGCCGCCTACTGGCCCACGTTCGGCATCAAACCGAACGACGAGGTGACCTTCAAGGCCCGGTCATTCGGCGTCGATCGCGCCGACGGTCGTGAAGAGTGGGACTTCGGCGACGGCAGCCCCAAAGCGTTCACCCAATCCAATAGCAGCGGCGGCCAACACGCCGAAGATGGCTATGCCGCCACCACGCACCGCTACGCCAAGCCGGGCGACTACCTCGTCACTGTCCGACGCACCAACCATCGCGGCGACACGGGAACAGATCACCTCCACGTCGTGGTCGAGCCGACTCAGTCCAAGTAGCGTTCCAGCCGGGCGTTCAGCTCGTCGGGCGCCACTTCGCAGATCAGCAGGCGTTTCTGCGATGCCGTCTCGCCCGACAACAGCTCGATCTGCGACTTCCGTAGCGAAAGCTCCTTCGCCAGCAGGGCGACGATCGCCTTGTTCGCCTTCCCCTTCTCCGCGATCTGCGTGACGCACACCTTGAGCATGCCGTCCTGCTCGCCGCGGATTTCGTTGCGGCGGCTTCCCGGTTGGGCGCGAACGGGCAGGATCGTTCCCTCGGCGTGCCGTTCCAACGCAATCATGGCACAATGCCCTCAAACAGCGCCGAACCCACCCGCACGATCGTTGCCCCCTCCTCGATCGCCACCTCGTAATCGCCGCTCATCCCCATCGAAAGCTCATCCAGAGCAACGCTCGGCGGACAGTTGCCCCGCAAACGATCGCGAAGGTCGCGCAGCCGCGCGAAATCGCGCCGCGCGGCGTCCAGTCCTCCCTCCAAGCTCGCCATGCCCATCAGCCCACGCACTTCCACGTGCGTCAGTCCGGCCAATTCCGCCAGCAGCGGCTCCACCTCGCTCGGCTCCAGTCCCTGCTTGGCCCCTTCGCCCGAGATGTTCACTTCCAACAGCACCGGCACCTTGCGCCCCAACTCCGCGGCGCATTCTTCGATCGCTACCGCGAGCCGGCGACTGTCGACCGACTGCACCATGTCGACCAGCGGCAGCGTTCGCTGAACCTTGTTGCGCTGCAAATGGCCGATCAAATGCCAGCCAATCCCCAGATTCTCCAGTGCCGGCACCTTCTGCCAAAGCTGCTGCGGACGGCTCTCGCCGAGCTGCCTGCAACCGGCCTCCACCAACGCCGCCGCTTCCTCCACACCGACGTACTTGGTCACGGCCACCAGCGTCACCGCTTCCGGCGATCGCCCGCTAGCCCGCGCCGCCTCAGCTATGCACTGGCGAACCCGAGCAAGATTCTCTGCGATGCGTGCCGCGAGCTGCGACATAGCCTAGCGTTCCTAGTTTTCTGCGATCGTAACCATGGCCTGCGGCGCGTTGGATACCAGAATGCACGACCCGCACCGCTGCGTCAGTCGCACCAACTCCTGCGTCTCGGCCACCGGCGCAATGTCCAAATCCTCCACCGTTCCCGGATCCAGACGGCTCAGCAGATACACGTCGCCCCGATCCAGCGCACGGGCAAGCCGAATCGCCGGCAGCAAATCCTCCGGATACTCCCTGCGAATCTCGCGAATCGCCCGCCGCCGCGAGCGCACCTCCAGCAATCGTCGAATGCCCGGGCCGGGCTCGGTAGCCAAATCGCTGCAAACGACCATGGCGCCCCCGTCCGTGACCAGCGTGCTGGCCATCTCCAGTGCGGTGCCCACATTCTCCCAAGTCTGCTGCGACTCGCCCCCCTCGATGGCTGCCACAACCATCCGCGCCTGACTCGCAACGGTGCTTCGCCACGCCTCCTCGTACCGCCGCTGCCCCTCGACTCCAACCGAACCGATCTCTCCGGCCAGCACGTGCAGGATGCTGTCACCCGGTCCGGGCACGACCTGAATGGCGAACGTTACCCCCAGCAACCAACCCACCTCGTCGCACTGCTCAATCAACTGAAGACGTTGCGCCTTCGACGATCGCTTCGCAGGAAACAACCGAAAACGCAAATGGGTCTTCGGGTCCGAATAGAACGGAAACACCACTCCGTTCATCCCGAAATTGTCCGACGCCGCAGGATTCCGAGCACGCCCAATCGGAATCACCAGATCGCCGTCCGTGATCGCCCGATTGAGCAAAATGGGTGATCCGCCGCGAGACATGGCCAAGTAGGCCAACTGCTGGCGATTCGTCGGATCGTGCGTAGTCACCGTGACCCGGTCCCGCACATCCTTGGGCAGTTGGCCGCCCGGGTCTGCCGCTCTTCCTCGGTCATCTTGTTCCGACCGTAACACTGTCAAGCCGTCGATTGCCAAACCCGCCTCGGCCAGGCAGCGAACGACCTCCGCGACGACAGTGTCCACTTGCGGGAGACCCGGTTCCAGCACGAGTACAACGCGATCGGCCGGCGTAATGCATTGACCCAGCGGCGGATAATCCAGTGGTCGACGCACGCACTGCGCCACCGCCGAGCCGACGTCTTCCAACACCGGGCTGCGCGGCTGGCCGCATTCGCCGACCAGCGCCGATCCAGCAACGTTCAACTGGACCGACGAATCGATCCCATACCGTAAAATGGACGACATTGAGTGAAAATAGAAAAGAAGGGCAATTAGGCGAGTCTGCTGAGGGCTTGTCTCATCTTATCCGCTTACCTCGCCAATGGTCAAGAAGTCGAGCTTTACGCGGCTCGATCCTTCGCCAATAATCTCCCCCACTCGCCCATCGCAACTGAACCGGCCGGCACGCCGGTAGCGTATAGCGCCTCAACGGGGATCCGTCCATCGGGCCGGCACCCAATTGCCCATGGCCTCAAGATCGAGAAGGGTACAGTAGTGAATTCTTTCGAACCACTCCGGCGACGTGGAAACAAGTTGATTGCTGTGGCACTCGCCGCTTTGCTGACGGCCTGGATGGGCTGCAAACCAGCCGACAAGCCGACCGAGCCCGCCAAGGACTCGGGCGACAAGGCGCCCGCTGCCCAGCAGACGGCTTCCGACGAATCACCCGCACCAACCGCGAAAACGCCCGACGCGCCGGTCGCCCCCAAGCAACTGCCGCCTCGCAAAATCCTCGAATCGATGGTCGCCAAGTACAAAAGTGCAACCAGCTATGCAGACAAGGCCGAACTCCGTGTCCAGGCGTCGCTCGGCAGCCAGAAGGTGGACCAGCCGATCAACTTCCTCGTTGCCCTCGTCCGTCCCAACAAGATCCGCATGGAGGTCTACTACGGCACGGTCGTCTGCGATGGCAAAGACTTCTGGGCTTATTCGGCGCTCCTTCCCGATCAGGTCCTGAAACTCAAAGCACCCCAGCAACTCACCTTCCAGAACCTGTTCATCGACGAGATGCTGAGCAACTCCATCACGCAAGGACCGACGCAAAGCTTCTCCTGGGTGCCTCCCCAGTTGTTGCTCCTCTGGGCCGAAGATCCTCTCAAAACCATCCTTCATCAGGCCCAAGAGCCGGTGCTGGCGAGTAACAAGGACATCGACGGCCATCCCTGCTACGGGGTCGAAATCACCCGGCCCGAAGGGAAGCACGTGCTCTGGATCGACACCGACTCCTTCATCCTTCGCCGCCTTGAATATCCTACCGAAGAGCTCGCCCGCGAGCTGGGTGGTGGCCAGCAGCTCGATAGCGCCAGCCTCGTGGCCAACTTTCGCGATGCCCAACTCGACGCCCAAGTGAACGACGATGCCTTCCAGTTCGAGCCCGATCCGGCGGCAGAGGTCGTGAGCTTCCTCGAGCAACCGGCCATGCGAATGCTCGGCAAACCGGTCCCCGACTTCAAATTCGTCGATCTCGACGGCAAGGACGTGACTCCGAAGTCCCTCGAAGGCAAACCCGTCGTCCTCGACTTCTGGGCCACCTGGTGCGGCCCTTGCCGGATGAGCCTGCCGCTCATAGAGAAAGTCTACCAACAGGACAAAGACAAAGTCCAATTCCTCGCCGTCAGCATCGACGATCCCAGTGTGCCCGACGATCAGCTCAAGAAGACGTTCGATGGCCTGAAGGTCAACATCCCAATCGCCCGCGATCCTCAGCAGCACGTCGGCAAGCTGTTCCATATCGTCTCCATTCCCACCACGTTCGTCGTCGGTAGTAAGGGGATCGTGCAATTCGCCGAGTCGGGCCTCAAGCCCACGCTCACCGCCGACCTTCGCGAACGTTTGACAGAGCTGCTCAACGGTAAGGACCTCTATCCCCAAGTGCTCCGCCGCGCGGAAGAACAGCGCAAGGACTACCAGGCGTGGCTCGACAAATGGGTCAAACAGGGGCTGTTCACCACGCCGACCAACGAGATGCAAGAGGCGCCCAAAGCCGAAATCGGCAAGGCCAGCCAACCGAAGGCGTTCACTCTAACCTCTCTGTGGAAAAACAGTGAGTTGAAGGATCCCGGTAATATCCTCGTCGTGCCGCGACCCGACGGATCCTCGCAGGTCTTCCTGCTTGACGGCTGGAAGAGTGTCGCCGAAATCGGTTCCGACGGAAAGGTCGTCGCTTCACATGCGTTGGACCTCGACCAGCGCGAAGCCGCCAGCTTCCTCCGCACCGCCGTCGACGGCGCCGGCAAACGCTACTTCGTTGCCTCCGGCATGATGCAAATGCGGGCCCACGTGTTCGATGAGAACTGGAAACGGCTGATCAGCTACCCGGCCGATGCGCTCGACAACCCGCATGCTGGCATTCTCGACGTCGAAATGGCCGACCTTCAGGGCAAAGGAACCCCGCAATTGTGTCTCGGCTACTGGGGCGTCCTCGGCGTCCAAAGCGCATCACTGCAAGGCGAAAGGCTCTGGGCCAATCGTTCAATCGATACGGTCATGCGCATCGCCGTGCTTGATCCCGACGCTCAGGGCAGACGCGACATCCTCTGCACGAGCACCCGCGGAAGCCTCCTCAGAGTCGACTGCGATGGCAAGTCGCAGGGCGAAATCCAGGTTCCCGGAACCAGCTTGCAGTGGATTGTGGCAGCCGACCTCGACGGTGGCCCACCGCAGGAGCTCTGCGGCATTTCCGCCCAGGAACCGGGGGTTGGCGAAGTCATCGGCCTGGACCTCAAAGGGCAGCGACTCTGGGAGTATCCCTTGCCCAAGGGAATCCACAATTGCCCCGTCGAGCAGATCGTGTCGGGAAAGCTGAATCTCAGTGGACCCGGCCAGTGGCTTGTCCCGGCAGCCGACGGATCGATCCACGTCATCGCCGCCGATGGCCGCCTTCTCGATCAGTTCAACTACGGCGCCGAGGTGCACGGACTGGCCACGGCCCAGTGGAACGGGCAGCCGGTCCTCTTGGTTACATCGCCGGGAACCATCGAAGCCCTCAATGTGAGCTGGCCCGCTGCAGACAAGCCTAAGTAGTCCAGCGGGCTAACCGCACCGCCCGACGAGATGAACACTTCGCGCCAGTCAGACGACGCGCCAAGAAATGGCATCGGGCGGCGCGCAAACCAAGCGATGCACTTCCGCCCGTCCTGCGCCCGGCATAGATCGGGATGCGCCGGCGCCAGCCACTCGTTGATTGCCTCAGTCGCTAACGCCCCCTCGGGCGCTCTCGCAAAGAGCCGTGAGCTCCTCAACAGCCTGGCGAATCTCCACCTCCGGCTGCGACGTCTTCACGGCGATTTCCAACTGCGCCGCGGCGTCGGTGATCGGTTCGAAACCGTAACTTCCCGCGGCGCCCTTGAGTTGATGGGCTGCCCGCCGCAGTTCCTCCGAGTTGCCCTTGGACAGCAGATCCCAAAAATTGGCGACCCGCTCCGGCATCTCGGCCACAAACATCTCCACGATATCAGCCAATTCTGGGTCACTCCCCAGGGTGGAGTAGAGCGGCGTTCCGCTCGATCGAGCTGGTGTCACGTGGTTACCCCTTCACTCAACAAACCAGGTATCTCTGTTCCTACCAAGCCAATCCCTGCGGACCTGCCTGTACCCCAACCATAGGCCACGCTTGCCCGGCATGTTGGCGTTTCTCAGCGATCGCCGCGAAACACACATCTCCGTGGCTGTCTAAGGGCGAGGCGCCCATAATTGGCACATCGGTTGCCCCCCGTACGCTAGGGTGCAAAACCGCCGGTTCGCCGTCCTGGCAGAAACTCCATTTGCCAGGTAACACTGCGGCGGGAGTCCTTATGACCACAATTGCTGCCTATGTCTTCCTATACCGCACCGTTAGGCCGGTTGTACCGCTTGCGACAATTGGTCGATGCGGGTTGGCTGTGATCGACACAAACGGCAACTCTGTCACAAACAGGCGCGATCTATGGGGGTTGTGGCGGAAATGGGTCGTCTGGTTAAAAGGCGGCGGGCAACGCCGTCGATAGGTCTGGTTAGATTGCGGCAAAACGCCCAGCTACGCTAGGTTGCGTCCGTATCCCAGTTGGTTTACCCTAACAAGGAGTGTCTCCCATGAACCGTCGTATCCTGCTTCCGGCGTTGGCGGCAGTGGCCTTGCTGGCTGCCTCCAGCGCTCAGGCTGGCCTGCTCCACCGCGGTGGTTGTGCCCCGGCTTGTTGTGAGCCGGCCGCCTGCGCACCAGCTTGCGCGCCCGCTTGTGCTCCGGCCGCTTGCGAGCCGGCCTGCTGCGAGCCCTGCTGCCGTCCCCGGCTGCTGGATCGCCTGAAGGCCCGCATGTGCTGCAAGAAGTCTTGCTGCGAAACGGCCTGTGCCCCGGCCTGCGCCCCGGCTTGCTGCGAGAAGGCCTGTGCCCCGGCTCCGGCTTGCTGCGAAAAGGCCTGCGCCCCGGCTTGCGAGCCCTCGTGCTGCGAGCCCTGCTGCCGCCGCCCCGGCCTGTTGGATCGTCTGAAGGCCCGCATGTGCTGCAAGAAGTCTCGCTGCGAAACGGCCTGTGCCCCGGCCTGCGCCCCGGCTTGCTGCGAAAAGGCCTGCGCCCCGGCTCCGGCTTGCTGCGAAAAGGCCTGCGCCCCGGCTTGTGAGCCCTCGTGCTGCGAGCCGTGCTGCTGCCGCCCCGGCCTGTTGGAGCGCCTGAAGGCCCGCATGTGCTGCAAGAAGTCTTGCTGCGAAACAGCCTGTGCTCCGGCTTGCTGTGAGCCCGCTTGCTGCGGCGCTGCCACGGCTGCTCCCGCCGCCCCGGCGGCCCCGGCTCCCGCCCCCAAATGAGCGGCGGAATCCGATAGCATACCCAAAAGCTAGGAACCAAGCGGTCCTTCATCGATGGTGAAGGGCCGCTTGCTCATTTCAGGCCTTGCGAAGTTGTCAACGCAAAGCAATCACTCGGGATAGAGCTTCGTCGACAAGTATCGCTCGCCCAGGTCGGGCAGAATGACCACCACGAGCTTGTCCCGGTTCGCTTCCTGCCGGGCGACTTGAATTGCCGCCCACGCCGCAGCGCCCGAGCTGATCCCGCACATCAGCCCTTCTTGCTTGGCCAACTGCCGCGACATCTCCGCGGCGTCTTCATCCTCCACGCGAACCACCTCATCGAGAATACTGAGGTTCAGCACCTCCGGGATGAATCCCGCACCGATTCCTTGAATCGTATGCTTGCCCGGCTTCAACGGCTCGCCTGCCAGCCGCTGCGTGATCACGGGACTCTTCGCAGGTTCCACAGCGACCACCTTCACCGATGGCTTGCGCGATTTCAGTAACTCGCCCACGCCGGTAATCGTGCCGCCGGTACCGACCGCGCTAACGAAGACGTCCACCACGCCCTGCGTGTCGCGCCAAATCTCCTCGCCCGTGGTCTTCCGGTGAGCCTCGGGATTTGCTGGGTTCTTGAACTGCTGCGGCATGTAATAGTTCGAGTTTTGCGCCACCAGTTCCTCCGCCTTGCGAACCGCACCCGGCATGCCCTCCGCTGCCGGCGTCAGAACCAATTCCGCACCCAGCGCCTTCAGCATCCGCCGCCGCTCCAGGCTCATGCTTTCCGGCATGGTCACGGTCAGGCGATAACCCCGCGCGGCGCACACGTACGCCAGGCCAATGCCCGTGTTTCCGCTGGTAGGTTCGATAATCATCGTATCCTTATGGATCGACCCCGCCTTCTGTGCGGCGTTGATCATCGCCAGTGCGATGCGGTCCTTCACGCTCCACAGAGGATTCGCGCTCTCCACTTTGCCGGCCACCTGCGCAACACAGCCCTCACTCACGCGTTTCAGCGTCACAAGCGGTGTATCACCAATGCATTGGGTCGCGTCGTCATGGACGCGAGCCGAAAGTCGCTCTGTCATGGCATTCCTCGCTCTCAAACCTTGGGCAAGAATAAGCGCGAGAATTCTAAGAATGTTGCCAAAGATGGTCAACTCGCCAGCCGGCAATGCACCCATTCACCCAGCCCGCGCTGCCGAACGGCGATTCGTGCAAGTGCTTCCAGCCCAAACGCTTATCTTCAATCGCTCGGACCCATGTCGCGATTGTAGGCTTCTTGAATCAGACGATTCTCGCCACGTTCGTGCTGCACGAGCTCGGCCCGAAAGGCGTCATAGCGTTCCCGCGTTTCCTGCCACCAGTCCTTGGCCGGCTTGCCGGGCTCCAACTCCACCAGCAAATCCCTAGCGCGGCTGCACATCTTCGGGTGTTGTGCCATGAGATCGTTGGCCCGCGCGACCAGTTGAGGAGCGTGCAGAAGCGCTTCGCTGAAGTAGCCGCCTTCCTCCTCCGCCGAGAAATGACGGACCAACCGGTCCCCAAGCTCACCCAGAAGCTGGCCCACTGCTTCAATCGAAGCCGTTTTCGCAGCCAGGGCTTCGTCGATCCGTTCCAGAAGCTCCTGCAGCTCTCGGTGCTCCTTGAGTACGCGACTGTAGTCGTGCGAATCGGAGTCAGCGTGCATGGGCATCCCCCCAATATTGCGATACTTCCGGCGCCTCACAACCATTGAGGCCTACACTGCCAATGCGCGTCGAGCGGCAGCCGGGATGAATCGCGATCATTGGCTGCGCCGGCATCAATAGCATACTATACCGAACCACGCCCCCCTTGTCATCGACGATCGAGCCTACCGAATAGGGCGATCGTCCACCAAGTTCCGCAGCAGCCCATACCACAGAGCAAAGTGCTTCTGCGTCGACTCATCGGGTTGGGCCATCCAGTGGCCGCCCATATTGGCGTCGTTCAACAACGACGCACACCCCACCGCGATCACGGTTCCCTTGCCATACTTCGCCCGAGCGGCGACCGGCGTTTGCCCAACCCAAAGCAGCGGCTGGCCGCCACCAACTGGCCATGCGCCCTCGACGGCAATTCCCGGCCAGGAATCCTCTCCATGCAGCAACCCCGACGACGCGGACACTTTGCCAAACGACAGTCCAAACGGTTCTAGGATGCTGCTGGCCGTCGAGCCGGCGTTGTCCGGCGCGTCGAGCACCAACAGTCGCCCGCCCGCGGCCACATAATCGATCAGGCCCTGACGGTGCTCCTTGCTAAGCGCGCGACTCGGACAGATCTCAATCAGTGCATTGCCCGAAAAAGCCGCCCGTCCACTGCGGCGCTCTGGGAAGTATCCTACCCGTGGAATCCATTGCTCCAGCAGGCCGTAGCCCTGCCCGCCGCGCGCCGTGAAACCACCCTGTGACAGCGGGACCTCGGAAACCGTTCGATCGATCGTCACGCAGACCATCGGGCGGAAGGGCATCACGGGCGGCATCGCCCAGCGCACCATCGCCGCAGTTGCCGCCGAGCCGCATGTCCAGCCCAACAGAGCGGCCGCTGCAAGCACCACCCAGTGCACCCGTCGCGTGCCACCGACGACCAGCCCGCCCAACAGCGCGCCCAGTCCAACCAATCCCGCCAGCACGCCGATCGGATACCGCAACCAGGCGTTGTCCAACGCACTGCGATGGTTGAGCCAATCGAGCATACCCAGCATGAACTCCGGTTTGCCCGGCTCAAACGCACTGAAGTTGGAGAAGATCGTCGAGTCGGTCCACGCCAGCACTCGCCCGCGACCGACCCGCGTCCCCCAGAGCTGAATGAACGATCCGTAATGTACGTCGCCTCGATACTCGGCCTCGGGAAAGTAGTTCTCGGTGCTGTAGTCGGGCGGCAAGCTCCAAAGTCCGCTGTTCTCGATGATCGCGCGGCCCAAACTGCGGCCCGGGTCAATCGAGCACGAAACGGCGAAGACCATCGGCGGCAGATGCGCGATCGCCGGGTGTGGCACCGTCGGCGCCACATAATGCTGCACGTAGGCCGAACCGATCCGGAACAGCAGGTCCTTGCGGAACCGAAATCCCAGCGGCTCGGCAACCTGGTTCAAGTACGTGCTCGATTTGAACACGTCCGTGTGCTCGCCCACCAGGAGCAGTCCGCCACCTTGCCGGACGAACCTCACGATGGCCGCCACTTCATCGTTCGTGTACGGCGCAGTCGGCGTCTTGATAACCAGCACGTCGCACCGGCTCAACCGCTCGTCGTCGATGCGGTCCGACTCCAGCAATCGCGACATCTCGAAGAACCGGCTGCAATAATCGTAGATCGCCGAATACGTATACGACGCCGATTCGCCGTACGTGCGAGTATCGTATGGCCTCGTGGTCGGCTCCCACGTCGAGTGCCGCTCCACTACCATCACCCGGCCCGGCTTGCGCGACCCGATCGGATCCCACGACAACACCATCGCAAACACCGCCGCACCGCCCGCAACCAGTCCAATCGCCACGCCATAGCTCCAACGGCGCTTCCCACTCTGCGACCCGCTCGGAACAGCCGGCGGCTCCACGTCTCCCACGGCCCGCAACGGCACGAAGTGCCAGGCCAGCACCGCCGGCACGCCCAACAATCCCAGGTAAAGCCACGGACTGAATAGAAAGTCGCTCATGTTCAACAGCGCGCTTGGGCTGGTCCGCGCCGCACGGTGAATCAGCAGTCCCACGACAAGCCCCGCCCGCACCGGCAGCCAAACGAGCATCGCGAGCGTGAAGACTCGCACCGAGCGAACCCACCCGGCCCACGCCTTGCCATCGCCCGCCCCTGCATGACTGGCCATCGCCAGCAGCGCCCAGCCGCCCGCGAAGAATGCCAATGTCGCCGGATCCAGAAGCAGTTCCCAGGTGATGGCGATGCGATGAACCTCGCGCAGCGAGAACACGCAGAGCCAATGCCCGTCGACCGTCGTTGGCGTACCCACAAGCGAGCCGATCGCCCCGACAAACGCCGTCAGCGGCCAGCCCAGGTCGTGCGCTCGGGCCGTATGCTGGGCGTAAGCCGACACGGCCACCCACTGAACGAGCAGCACGCCGGCGGCCACGACCAGCCCCCGGGCGACCGCCGCCAGCCATCGCCCGGATATCGGCAACGCGCCGAGCACCAAACCCGCTGCCGCCAACACCGGGATTACCCGATACGGCCACGGCAGAAGCGCAACCACCGGAAGCAGCAGTATCGCGGCCCCGACCGCCTCGTGTCGCCGTGGCATCCGCGCCGGCACACCCGCCAACAACGCCGCGCCCAACACCACTGGCACCGCCCAGGCAATCCAGCCGACCGATTGATAGTAGCTCAGCCCCGGCAGCCACGAAACGGCCAGCAGCGCTAATGCCAACCATGCGCGCATCATGGCGATCCCTCCTGATGCTCGCCCGTCTTGGCCTGCGGTGCGGTGCCATCGGCGGCAGCCGGCTTGGTCGCCTCCGCCCCGGCGGGAGGCGGCGGTGGAATCCACGACGGCCCGCCGTTCAGGTACGTCAGCAGCCATCGCCAAAAGTGCGCGTTCTCGTGGCCCCCTTCGAACGGCTCGCCCCCCACGTACTCGAGGTTCTTGTTCATCGCAAACCCCGTGTCGCCGACGACCACCACCATGCCCTGGCCGAACCGCCGCATCGCCAGGATCGGCCGATCGTCGAAATCGCGCGCGATGATCGTCGTATCCGACCCGTTGCACTCGATTGGCCAGGCGGCGTTGAACCATACGTAGCAATCGTGCGACCCGGTCGTCTGCGCGTCCAAGTATCGCGTGCAGAAATGGCGCTCATAATGTGGCGGCTGGTCGCCGACGACGGCCGGCAGGGTCGCTCTTGGAACCCGAAACCCAAACTCGTCCAACATCGCTTCGCTCGGCCCTGCCGCCGGTGCCCCGACCATGCTGATGAAGATCCCTCCTTCGTCGACGAACCGGCGGATGGTCGCCCGTTCGAACTCCGAGAACGCCCGGGCCGGGGCGATGGAAACCAACAGCGACGCTCGCTCGAGCCGCTCCGGCCGCAGGTCAGGCGCCATCAGCGGCAGATACCCATTGCGCATCAACGTCAGCTTCAGTCCCGCCAATCCGTCGAACGTCCAGTCCTCTCCGCTGAACGCCCCCAGATGCGATGCGTCGATATACGCCACTGGGTTCGGCCGCATATCTCTCCCGTCCGGCAGCACCGACTGTGGGCCGCCGTTGGCCGAATGGACGATCGCCAGCGACGCGCTCATCGCAATGGCGACCAACGCCACCTGCGACGGATCGAATCGCCAGAACATCAACCCGATTAATAGCCCACCAATGACGATCCCCAACGCCTGACGCCAACCGGCCTGCGGATTGCCCGGCCGCCTGGCCAGGTAGCTCAACAACTGGCCGGTCATCGCAAACGAGTTCGCGCTCCCCTCGTTCGTCAGGCCGTAGGAATCGGCCAACACGACCACGGTCCCGCGGCCCAGAGCCTGTTCGGCGGCCAGCACCACGTCCCCTAGCGGCTCGCCCGTCTTGTATTGGAAATCCTTGTCCAGCGAATCGCCAGTCCCACGATCGCCCCATCCATATCGACCGACCAACAACGGTTGCCCTGGCCACCCCACCCGAATCGATCCCCCAAACTGAAGCCCGAATCGGTTGTGCCGGTCATCGATTCCCGCCGTGGCCGGATGTGCCCACACGTCCAGCGAGTACTGCCAATACGGAATCGGGCAGAAGGCCGTATCGGCACGCACCTTCATGGTGCACGGCTTGAGCACTTCATTCACCGAGCGCGCGATTTGATCGGCCTGCGCGCCCGGCCCGGCGACCACCAGCAGCGACCCGCCGTCACGCACATACTGCCACACGCGCTCGAGTTGCTCTGGCGGCCACTCTCGATTCGGCCGCAGCAACACCAGAACGTCCGCATCGCGCAGGTCCCCCTCGGCAAGCTCGGCACTGTGCACGAACCGGCCTCCCAGGGCCTCCATAAACTGCGGCAACATGCCGAACACCCCCGCCGACTGCTGCCCGTACGCGCCATGCGTCGGCTTCTCCCAGTCGAGATACCCACGGTCGTAGGCCACGATCGTGCGCTGGCCGAGCCCCGTCTCGTGCGGCGCGAGGGCCACGACCACCGGCAACAGCAAAGCCAGCAGCGCAGGCAGAATCTCCGCCAACGGCTGCGGCCGTCGTCCGTTCACCACGACCGTCGATCGCTGCCGACCGTCAGAGATCCACCGCGACCGCCGAAACATCAGCCCAACGATGACCAGGTTCGCCAGACCCGCGACCACCGGTACATTCCAAGGAAGCGCCGCTGCCAAAGCCTGGCTCCAATGCCAGTCGGGCGGACAGTAGAACTCGCTGTAAGCGTCCCGCGGAGGCGCCGGAGCATCGGGCAGCATCGACTCCAGGTTCGTCGACCAGGCCAACAACAGCAGGTAACCCACCTCCACGGCCACGATCGCCACCGCCCCGTACAACGCTCGCGCACGCCGCGGCGGAGCCGTCCACCGAAGCCAGCCCGCATAGATCACCGCCATCACCAGCAACAGGTCCAGGCCGGAAAACGTGGCTCCGATCTCCAGCGGCTTCCCGGTAATTGCCGCCACGAGGCGTCCCAGCCCATGCCCCAGCGCGTTGGCCGCCGACCACACGCTGGCCACCGAAACCATCGCCAGACGCAACATCCCCAGCACGGTCGCCGCCATCGCCACCAGCAGTAGAACCTGCCGATCAGCGGCCGCGTGCAATCGCGCAAGCACCGCGGCAACCAAGGCGATGCCCAGCACAGCGTAGACCGGCGCTGTCGGCACGGCCAACACCACGCCCGCCGCCACGGCCGTCGCCAGCAGCATCCACTGACCCCACGGCCGCCGCCCCTTAGGCCATGCCGCCACAAGCATCGCCCCGATCGCGACCCACAGCAAACCGTTGCGAAGCGGCTGCACGATCAGCCCCAGCGAGCCAGCTGCGATCCACGCCGCAGCCAACCCGACCAAAGCCGCCGTCACCGTACCGCCCGACGCCGGCGGAGCCACACGGCTCTCCTCGCAAGCACCAATCGGTTCAAACACGACCCGCTTCGACATGGCACCAAAAAAGACTCAAGAACAACTTCATCCCAACACAATTCCCCCAGCCCGCCCGCGACAAGCCAACCCAGAATCCAACCCCACACCCGACCTCAACACCCTCGCGAGGCCCCTTCCGAGTCGGAGGCTTCCAGTATCATCCCGTCGGCGAAATCGGTCAACTATGGGCATGCTTTCGCCAACTCCACCCGGTACACTGGTTATCGAGAGACACAAACCTCGCCCAATCCCGGGCAACTTCGCGAACCTCACCCCAATCGCAACGGACCGGGCACGTTTCCCGACATTGAGGACACAGAACAGATGATGCGCACACCGCTCGGCCGGCTTCTCCTCGGCACACTGGCAACCGTCTGTGCCGTCGGCCTCTGCCGCCATGCAACTGCCGATGCGCCTCCCGCCGACGCCATCGGCCCCGCCCTCCAGCAGTCAATGATCTGGCTCGATGCGCTGCCCGTCGATCGGGAAGTCTACGTCGCCTTCCGCAAGCCGTTCCAGCTCGACCGCGTTCCTCAACAAGCCATCCTGCACCTGTTTGCCGATTCCCGCTACATCCTCTGGATCAACGGCCGATATGTCGAGCGCGGACCCTGCCGCTTCGATCCGATCCAACCGCAGTACGACACGCTTGACGTGCGCCGCTACCTCCGCTCCGGTCCGAACGTGCTCGCCGTGTTGGTCCATCACGATCACGACGGAAAGAAGCCCGAAGAGCCCGGCGACTTCAGCGGCCGCATCATGCGCCACGTACCCGGCCTGACCGCACGCCTGGAACTGGCCGACGCGGCCGACCGGCAAGTGATCGCCACCGACGCAACCTGGCGCGGCAATGCCCACACCCGATACCTTCCCAGCGGTCCCTCCTGGGCGAGCATTCCCGATCGCATCGACGCCCGGCGCGACGACGGCGACTGGACGCTGCCCGAATACAACGATTCCGCCTGGCCCAAGACCGTGCGGATCGACGGCCGCCAATGGGGACCGTTGCGCCGCCGACAAATCCCCCTCCTGCGCGAGACCGAAGTGGGCCCGTTGACGGCAATCCAGTGCACGCTCGCGGAAACGACCCCCAAGCTCCCCGCCCCGCTCTCCAAACTGTGTCCCGTCAGCCTGTCCGCTGGACAGGAACTCGTCCTCGATGCCGGTCGCTTCTTCCAAGCTTACGCCCTGCTCGATTTCGATGCCGACGAAGGAACCGAGCTCGAACTGAAGTGCCCCCAGGCGTGGCACGTCGTCGGCGACTCCTCCGCCGACCTCAGTGGGATCAACCGCTACGTGCTCGTCAACCACTACACCGCCCGTTCCGGCCGGCAGCAATACATGAGCGGCGACACCTTCGGCGGCAAGTACGTGGTTCTGAGCGTCCGAAAGGGACAGATTCGCCTGCATGACCTCAAGCTGATCGATCGCCTCTACCCATACGATGTCGTGGGCCGATTCCACTCCAGTGACGACAAGCTCAATGCCATCTGGCAGGCGGGCGTCGACACGATCCGCATCTGCAGCGAAGACGCGTACGTCGATTGCGCCGTCCGCGAACGCGTCGAATGGTTGGCCGACGCCGTCATGGTCGCCCATCCGGTCACACGCGCGACGATGGTCGGGCCAAGCGACGACGGCCGACCGTACTACGGCGATCCGCGGCTGCTTCGCAATCTCCTCCGGCACATCGGCCAGAGCCAACAGTCCGATGGCCGCGTCAAAGCCCATCACCCGTCGAACCGCTGGGACATCCACGGTTTCATCGACGACTATGCCTGCCTGTGGATCCAGGCGATCCGCACGAACTACGATCACACCGGCGATCTCGCCCTCGCCCGTGAACTCTGGCCGGCCGTGACCGCGCAGCTCCAATGGTTCCTCGACCGCCGCACCGAACGAGGTCTGGTGCGCGGCCGCGAATTCGTCTATTTCGGTAACCCCCTAGCGTACCAGGTGTGCGAGGGCGCGACGCTCAACGCTTACGTGGTCGGCGCCCTGCGCGATGCGGCCGAAATCGCCCGACTCCTCGAACACCCCGCCGATCAGGCTCGCTACGCCCAAGCGGCCGACGCACTCCAAGCCGCGATCAACGACCAGCTCTGGGATGAAACGGCTGGAGCCTATTGCGGGGCCATCCAGGACGGCAAGCGCACGGCGCTCACCCTCCACGCCGGCATGCTCTGCCTCTACTACGACGTGGTCCCCGAAGCACGCCGCCAACGCGTCGAACAATGGGTCCTGCAAAACTTCGACAAAGAGGGCGCAATGCCCTACCAATACGCCTTCTTCTTCAACGTGCTCTATCGAATCAACACCGATGCTGCCGATCGCTTGGTCCTCGATACCATTCGCCGCCGTTGGAGCCCCATGGCCGATTTCCAGACAAAGACCACCTGGGAAGGCTTCTCGCCAGGCGAAGTCTGCCACGAGGCCGGCGCCGTCCCGACGATTTTCCTCAGCAGCTACCTGCTCGGCGTGCGTGTCGACGGCCCCATAGCACGGCGCCGACTGCTCATCGAGCCGCGTTTGGCCGGCCTGCCGTCAGCCGAGGGCGTCGTCGCCACGGAGTTCGGCCCGGTCCCCGTTTCCTGGAAGAGCGATCCCCAGGGGCTCAGCTTCGACGTTGAAATCCCGGCCGACGTCGCGGCCAGCGTCTGCGTGCCCCGGCGAGCCCAGCCTGCCTCGCTCGTGGTCGACGGCCAACCGGCCGCCCCATCGGACCGCTCGACCGAAACCGCGGCGTCGCGGTACCTGCGGGTCGAACTCCTTCCGGGCCGGCACCACGGCGAACTGCGAGAAGGAACTCCTTGATCGTCAACCGCTTCGACCGCCGGAGCCCCCGCCCGTCCGCCCGCCAACCACGCATGGAGAACCCTCTCCACACGACAGACGCACGGTGGCAGGTGCCCCCCCACGGCATCCCCCACGCTAGAAGGCAGCTTTCTTGCCTTCGCCTTGCTATAATCGGTTCTGTCCAATCAACGGTCCTGTCCGACCCAGGGCAAGCCCCTTTGCGGCTGTGCTGGCAACTCTCTCTTGCGGGAAGGGAACACAAATGCGGAAATCAGTGCAAATTCCGCCGACGCGGTTTCGTCGATACGCCGGTTGGGCCGGCGGACTAGGTCTGGTGGTTTTCTTTGCCCTGGCGACCCGTGCTCCAGCCCAGTCGCCCATCAACTATCGCCAAATGGTGGCCCGCATCCCCAGTAACTCTAACTCGGTCGTGATCTTCAATGTCCAGAAGATCCTCAATAGTCCCCTGGGCACGCGAGATGGTTGGGCCAAAGACTTGGACAAAGCCTTCGCCGACGGAGTTTCCCGCGTGCCGCCCCAGTCCGAAGGACTCGTCCTGGCCGCGCAGATGGATTTCAGCTTCGTCCGACCCATTTGGGAGGCCGCTGTGGTCACCGTGCGCGAGCCGCTATCCCTCGACGAAATCGCCAAACGCCGCTCCGGCATGGTCGACATGCTCGAAGGCATGCGGGCTGTCGAGTTGCCCAACGATACCTACGTGATCCAACTGGGTTCCGACACGGTGGGCGCGATGGGTCCCGCCAACCGCCAGATGGTCCTCCAATGGCTTCGCGAGATGAAGTCCGGTGCGAATATCTCGCCCTATCTGCAAAAAGCGGCCGGCTACGTCGACGATGCCGGGACCGAGATCATCATCGCCTTCGACCTCGAAGGTGCTTTCGCGCCCGAGGCCATCCGTGCTTATCTCGACTCCAAGCCCGACCTCATGAAATCGGCCAATACAACCTCCGTTCAGGCCGGGAAGCTGCTTGTCTCGGTGCAAGGCGCTCGCATCGGCATCCGCATCGGCGACAAGCCCTTCGGCAAGTTGGTCGTCGATCTCGGTGACGACTGCAGCCTTTCGCCCGAAGCAGGCAAAGCACTGCTGCTCGATGTCCTGGCCGACGCCGGCCTGAAAATCGCCGATCTCGCCCAGTGGAAAGCCGATGTCGCCGGCAAGGAGTTCTCGCTCGAAGGCTACCTGTCCGAAAGCGGCCTCCGCCGCGTATTCAGCCTGGTCAACTCGCCCGCGCCCACCCAGCCGCCCCAAGAGAAGGCGGCCGACGTCAGTCCCAGCAGCGAGAAGTCGCAAATGGCCACCGCCACCCTCAAGCAGTTCCAGACCATCACCAAGATGTTCAACGACCTGAAGCAGGACTGGCACGACCTCACGTCGTTATCGGCCGCGTCGATCTACTTCGATCGCTACGCCAAGCGGATCGAGAACCTGCCTGTCCTCAACGTCGATCCCGACATGCTCAAATACCGCGACTTCGTGGCGTCGCAGCTACGCATGGCCTCCGGTTCCGTGCGTACCATGGGAATCCGTGGCGGACAGCGCCAATCCATGGTCGGCAACAGCGCCACGGCCAGCGCCGGTGCCAATTACGGCGGATATTACAACGGATACTATGGCGGAGGGTACCGCTCCGGATGGTCTGGCGGCTACGTCACGCCCTATGGGGCCGTGGCCAACGCGACGGCGTCGACCAACGCTTTCCATGCCCAAACCCGTGCCCAAGGCGCTCAGCGACGCGCCATCCGGGCCGAAGAAAAAGCCACCATGGCGACCGACGTCCAGACGATCCGGTCCAACGTCATCGACGCCACCAACGACACCCGCCGCACCATGACCCAACGCTACCAGGTCGAATTCTGATGGCGTTTTCCACACTCCTCTCGCTCGCTGGCACCCAAAGGCACAGAGGGCGAGGGGATGTCGTGCCCCATATGCGGTTTCCAAGCGATTCCGGCTGCGCTGCACTGTGCAGCACAGAATCGCTCGACCGCGTCAGAAGAACGTCGATAGAGAGGGTCGCCTCGCGGCCGATTTACTAACGCTGCGCCTCGCTCGGCTCGTTCAGTCCCAACCGCTTCATCTTCTTGTACAACGTCGTGCGGTTGATCCCCAGCGCTTCGGCCGAGGCGTGACGATTCCAGTGGTTGCTCTCCAGCACCTCCAGGATGATCTGCCGCTCCGGATTCTGCATGGCCTGCCTCAACGTCCGCCCCGCAACCGGGTCGATCACCATCGGTCCCGCGCTGATCAGGGCTTGCGGCAAGTCCTCGATGCCCACCTGGTCGTGCTTGCCCAGCAGGACGGCGCGTTCGATCACGTTCTGCAACTCGCGAACGTTGCCGGGCCAACCGTATCGCTGCAGTGCGCCCATCGCCTCGTCCGTAAACCCGATGACCCGCTTGCCCGAATCCTCGCACACACGCTCCAGAAAATGGCCTGCCAACAGCGGAATGTCCGAGATCCGCTCCCGCAGCGGCGGCAACTCGATGTTGATGACGTTCACCCGGTAGTACAGATCTTGGCGGAAACGCCCCTGGGCGACCGCCGCAGAGAGGTCCTCATTCGTGGCCAGGATCACCCGCGTATCGACGGTGAATGTCTTCGTGCCGCCCACCTGCTCGAAAGACAGTTCCTGAAGCACACGCAGCAGTTTTACCTGCATCCCCGGGCTGGCCGTGCCGATCTCGTCCAGGAAGATCGTCCCTTCATCCGCCTGCATGAACTTCCCGAGCTTGTCGCACGTGGCCCCCGTGAATGCACCCGCAACGTGCCCGAACAACTCGCTCTCTAGGAGCGTTTCAGGCAAAGCACCACAGGCCACCTCGACAAACGGCTTGTCGCGACGCGAACTCCGCCGATGAATGGCCCGGGCGACCATCGACTTGCCCGTTCCGCTCTCTCCGCTGATGAGGATCGTCGCCCGCGTGTCGGCAACGCTCTCGATCATGTCGTAAATCCGAAGCATCCGATGATCGTGCCCGACTATGTTCTCCATGCCAAATCGCATGTCGAGTTGGGCCTTCAGGTTGTTGTTTTCCTCGATCACCCGCCGCTGGTTCAAGGCGCGCTCGATCGCCATCTCCAGCTCCTCGTCGATCAGCGGCTTCGTGAGAAAGTCGAACGCGCCGGCGCGAATCGCCTCGACCGCCGAATCAACCGTCCCGTATCCCGTGATCATGATCACCGACGTGTCGGGACGATGCTGCCGGCAGTGCGTCAACACATCGAAACCGTCACCGTCGGCAAGGCGGATGTCGGCCAGCACGATGTCGTAACGCTTTCGGTTGATCGCACCGATCGCCTCCTGCCGCCCGGTTGCCGTATCCAGGTCGTACCCTTGATCTCGTAACCAATCGGCCATCGAGTGGAGTACCTGACGATCGTCATCTACCAGCAACAGCGAGGCCGTCTTCATGTCCAGAATCCTGGTTGTGTTCCAATCGGGCTGTCGGCACGAGTCCGCTCCTCACCATGAAGCTCGATCACCTGGGCCCACCATAATGTGGGGAAGGTAATCACGTCGAGCCACGGGCCGTGTCGGCGTTGGTAAAATGGAGAATCCTCCGGGATGTCGCAAAATATCTACGTCACAGGAGGTAGCCAGTCAACGCGCTACCCGCGGTTTTCAACGTCTGCGGGATTTGCGTCAAATGCGTTTCCGACGAACTGTCCAACCAGAGATTCCCAGACCGAAGCTGCCCGAAACGCTTTAATTCACATACCCAATTAGAAGGGGGAAATGCCCGGCGAGGCGACAACTTGTCCCCACCATAGCAACCATGCCCGAAACGCTTCCTAAGCACAGGCCGCGCACCGGCGTTACTCCCTCTATGCGTGGACTCTCCTCGCCCCAACTTCTAGTACAGTACCTCGGATAGGGATCATTTCGGACACATGTCCCGCTGAGTCGGGGGGGTTGGTTGGTGTCTTTGGGGCATTCAAACCATTCTTTCTATGTACTACTATTAAACGAGAGGAGCAGTAGCTTGAGGGCCACCCGATTCGGTGACCGCCCCACCGAACGTGCGACGGCCCGTGAATCGGTGCAACCTCTTCTGCGACGACTGGTAAGACCCCAAGGGCAGGGATGCTCAGCTTTCATGTGGGTGGTGGTGCAGGGCGCTGAGCATTTCCCCTTTTACTGTTGGAGATCCCAATGACCGTTCGATTGTTGGTCGCCGATGACCATGAGGTCATCCGCACGGGACTGGCAAGCCTGTTGGCCGGATCAGAAATCGAGATCGTGGCAGAGGCTGCTAGTGGCAAAGAGACCGTGAAAAAGGCCGAGGAGTCTCGGCCCGACGTGATCCTGTTAGACATCCGCATGCCGGATGGCGATGGCCTCGCGACGCTGGAAAAGCTCCGGGCAAAGGTTCCCGAAAGCCGGGTGGTGATGCTCTCCACCTACGACAATCCAACCTACATCGCTCGTGCCGTCGCTCTCGGAGCCAGCGACTACGTCCTCAAAGGCTCGACTCGCGAGGCCCTCATCGAAACCATCACCTCGGCCGCCCAGGGCGAATCGCCTTCCCGCTCCGGCGAGCTGCGCCGCGTCGCCGGCGCCATGAAGATCCGCCAGGTGATCGATGACGACGATGTCCCATTGACTCAGCGCGAAACCCAGGTGCTCCGGCACGTGGCCCTCGGCCTGAGCAACAAGGAGATCGGCCGCTCGCTGGAAATCAGCGTGGAAACCGTCAAGGAACACGTCCAGAACATCCTGCGCAAGATCGCCGTCAGCGACCGCACCCAGGCAGCCGTCTGGGCCGTCCGCAAGGGCCTCGTCTAGAGCGCCTCTAACACGGCCGAATTGACGCGAAGAAACACGCAGCCCGCCAGCCTATTCCGTAGACTGGTGGGCTGCCTTCCTTCTTGCCGCCTCCGACTGCCGACTCAGTCCGGCCACCTTCACGGCGACGCGCCATCGCGATCCCCGGCCACAACCAGCCCGGCCGACCAGGGCGCCATCACCGGCAGCGTGAACTTCCCATACGGCCCGTCGCGCTCGCCGGCCTTCACCGCGATTTCCTTGCCGTCCATGTCGAAGAACTTGATCTCGTCCGCCTTCGTCAGCAACGCGATAACCAAGGCGTCGGCCGGATCGAAGCTCGCATTGACCAGCACCACCGACAGTTTTCCATTACCCGGCTGCCTCGCCCAGAGGTTCACCTTGTGGTACGAGGCAACATAGGCCGGCAAGGTGTCGCGTGACAGCCATCGCATGACCGACTTCATCTGGGCCGACTTGCTCAGGCTGTGCAGGAACGTCCACGGGAAATACCCGCTCACGCAGACCCGCCCGCCTAAGCGATTCTCGAACACGGCCATCGTCGTGCCTGCCACTTCCTTCTGACCGTAGTCGACCAGCCGCGAAAGCGTCTCGGCCTTCGGATCGACCTTCTTCAACCCATAGGCCACATAGTGGTTGAACGATTGCCGGCAATCGCGCTGGTAGCCGGCGTAGGGCCCGTTGAGCGGATGCTTGCCTAACTCTTCAATGCAATCCTTAGGCAGAGGATTCGCCAGCACCATTCCCGTCAGATCCTGAAACCCCAGATCATTCAGCGCCTGCAACGTCGGTGGATCGAGATACACGCCGGTCGACAGAACCTTCGTGATCTCCTCCTTCGACATGGTTGTGATCCCCTGCGGAAACAGCAGCGACACCGCCGCGCCCTGTGGCCCGTAGGCCGCCGGAATGCCAACCTCAAACACTTGTGACGGCTGATACACGAACCAGGCCCCGTTGAGCATATCGCCCGCTGCGGCGGAGTCCTTATCCCACGCCGTGCGCACGCCGATCGGTTGCGCCCGATCGATGTTCCTCGCCACCACGTCGTAGAACGGCCGTGCGCGGTGAAGTCGGGCGACGAGCGGCTCGAATTCATCCAGCGGTTCACCGTTGCCTGCCAGCACATTGAAGGCCGCACCCGTGCATCCGGCCCCCATATGTGAGGCCGCCTCCAATGCCGTGGTATTGGCCGCCTTCTTCAAACGCTGGTAGGGAAAGTTCTCGATCTCCGACTGGATCGAGCGCACCCACGGCGGCAGCATCGACACCTGCCGCCCGATGTCATGCGACTTGCCCACCAGTTGGTTCGTGACCGTGTCCTCGTAAAAGCCTCCGCCGGGCCGCCAGCACACGGGCGTATGATCGGGTCCGGCGAGGATCTTCGCCCAGTTGTCGAAATCGTACCCTTCATAGAACCGATCGCCCGTCATGAACCCCAACGTCATCTTTGGCTTCAACTCGTGCACGGTCCGTTCGATGAGCGTGAACAGCCGCGCGATCGTGGCCCGATTGTGTGCAAGCCAGGCCTTCGACAGCGCCAATCGCTTCTCCCACGGCCCCGACGTCAGTGCCGCCGCAAGGCTCTCCCGCGTATACTTCGTCCCCGTCTCCTTCTCGAAGATCGCCAGACAGTTCTCGCAGAAACACGTGTCGACGATCGGCATGTGGCCCCGCAACCGAACGTCGTCATCGATCCAGATGAAGTCCGGGTCGGCCTCGGCCAAAATCCGATACATCTGCCGCACGAACTCCTGGTGACGCGGATCGTTCGGACAGTACGAACCTTTCGACACGTTGCCGTGAATGTCCGTCACATACGTATATTTTCCGTGAAGCGAGTTGGGCAGGTTCTCCTCATGATGGCCCATCGTCGACAGGATGTTGATCCCCGCACGATACCCCCGCGCCCGGGCCTGCACCATCCGCTTGGCCAGAATGTCGCACCGCTCCTTGAGAACCTCCAGCGGAATCGGCGGATGGGAAAACGAAGTGAAAAAGGCGATCTCGTCCGTAACGCCCTTGTACTTGTCCAACAGCGTCAGCAACTCCTCAAAACGCTCTTCCGGCAACGACTGATACAGACCGATGCGAAACGAGACGAACGCCTTCTCGATCGCCGGCCCCGACTGCGACCCGCCCGAGGGCTCCCCCGCCGCCAGCCCTCCGCCCCACAACAGCAAGCCCGGGCAAACCAACAGGGCAATCGTCGTCAACGCGCGCATGATTCTGCTCCTAAACAGGGAGATGGTTCGTGGTGGGTAGCGATCGGATGCCATTTGCCTCACCCGTCATCGACCGAAGGAATCGGCCGTTCACTTGCCCGTTTGGTTGTCCGTGCAGACCAGAACGTAGCTCTTGCCCGCTTCCGTGGGGAATTCCAGCACCTCGCCTCCGATGGTGCCGCCTTTCTTGCCTTCGACGCTCAACGTCGCTTGGCTCGTGCCCCAGGGATTCAGCAGCCGACACCGTGCTCCGCGCCGGCTGGTCAACGCAACCTCCGTCACGCGTCCCTGACGCCGCTGAGCTGCAACTTCAAACGCGCCCTCGCCCACCAACCCGGAGAACCGCGCATCCATGCTCGCCGGAAGCGCGGGAAAAAGCCGCAACAGCGGTCTGCCGGTGGCGTCGGGGTGCGACTGCAACAGGTGCTCGGCAATCACGCCGGCCGCTGCAAAGTTCTCCGTGTAGACCCCCAGCTTCATGAAACGCGGATGCTTGTCCGGGAGCGCCAGTTCCAGTACGCCGTTGGCATACAGACGCCTTCGCGCGTCCGCCAGAAATTGGGCCAAACTGTCGGCGATGCCAAGCCGTGCGCGAGCCACTCCCAACGACACCATGCTGTTCGTGCCGTTGGTCTTGATCACCCGGGCCGTGCGGCGGGCGATTTCAACCTGGTCCGGGTTCGCCCAGAAGGTCGGGTCTTCGCCCGGAAAAACAGGGAACAGCGGTATCGGATTGTTGTACTCGATCGGCGGAGCACCCAACACGTCGACATAGATCGTCCCCTCCGGCGCTTCGTACGTCGGGTAATCCGGCAGCCGTTTCGCCAGTCCACGCCAACGTGCCGCTTCTTCGCCGTCGCGCTTCAGAAGATCGGCCGCTTCGGCCGTCGCCAGCAAGTGATACCGAATGAAGGCAATGGCCGAAGCGCTATCCCGGTTCCGCTCAAATCGCGGCGTCACGGTACCCCAGTGTTCCGGAGAGAACGTGGGAATGATGTGCAGGCGCCCGTCCTTCGGCACCACGGATGCCAGATCCTCTCGCTCGTTGCGGTGCAAGAGCCACTCGTAGAACCTCGCCACTTCCAGCATCTTCGGATACGTCTCCCGCTCCAGGAACTCGCGGTCTCCCACGTACTGCCAGTGGTGCCAGTAGTGTTGCATGACCCACGCCGACGTTTCCATGATCGGATTGAACAGGTAACCCGCGTACAGCAGGCCGTCATGCCGGATCGGATAGTCGCCCGGATTGAAGCTGGCTCCCTTGGCATCCTTGCCGTAGGCCAGCGGCGTGTTCTTCATCGCAAGCGGGAAGGTCTGCCGGAACCGGTCAAAATACGGCTCCGCCAGTTCCGCATGATTGCAGACGAACGTCGGCCAAAACGTCTGTTGGAAGTTGTAATCCAACATGTAGATGCCGTGCCACGGGGCCAGATCCAGCCAGATCCAGTTTCCAATCAAACTGGGCGCTACCGCCCCGGGGCGCGAGCAGCAGGCCAGCAAATACAGGTTCTGGTAGTACAATCCTTCAGCCAGAATCGCGTCCTCGGCCAAAGCCGCTTCCGTCCCCTCTCGTGCGCAAATCTCAACGGCACTGCGCGACCAGAATCGCTCCCATTGCTCCGAATGCCCCTCGTAAATCCTCTCCCATGGGTCGCTCGCCGCAGCCGCGGCCAGCCGACAGGCTCCTGCCGTAGGGTCCGGATCGCCGTCTCCTGTGGTGCGAACACCCACGGCCACCCTCACCCACGGCCCTTGGGTCGAAGTCACTTGGCACACCATGCGATCCGTCTCTTGCGACATCTTCCCCGCAGCGCCGGCCAACGTGGCCGCCACTGCCACGCCAAAGCCGTCGGGAAACGTCGGCTCGCCCGGAATCCGCTGCAGAACCCAAAACGCATTCCCCGTGACTCCCGTTTCCGGCGGAGCAAGCGACGCATTGGCCGGATCACTCGCGTTCTCCCGCGTCGGCGAACTCATGAACGTGTTCATCGCCGGTTTGCTCCAGTCGAGCGTCTCGCGAGGGCGGAACACTTCGACTCGCAAGTCCTTGCCCACGCTCGCCGGCAGCCGAAGGCACAACACGTTCCGGGAACGCTCGAGGAATGCCGTCACCTGGCCGTTGGGCGTGTCCAGCGTTAGCGTCGCGTCGGCCAATCGCAAGCGAAGATTCGAGATCTTCCCCAAACCCACCAGACGTACCTGCCCGACCGGCTTGGGAGTCGGCGAGTAGTTGGATTCGACGGGCTGCGAACAATAGTAGTTCCCAGGGTCCTTGAAATTCCACTTCCCTTTCACGACCTGCTCGATCAACTCGTCGTAGGTCACGATCGGTCGATCGTGGGTCGTGTTGTACCGCCGGTCCCAAACGTCGTTCTTGCCCAGGGTGAAGACCAGTGCATCACCGTCCGCCCACACCGACGCACCCAAATCGCCGTTGCCGAGCAGCATGCCCAGAAGCGGCTCCTTCGACGGGCCATCCAACACGAAACTGTGTTTCGATACCGTCGTGGCGCGATCCGAAGGCTCGGCACCCGACGCGACCGACAACAGCGACCACGCCACCAAAATCTGGCTCACGCACAGTGATCGACGAGCGATCGAGCGTCCCATGGCTGGCTCCTGCAAAGAAAGTGGCTAACGGGTCGGGGCCGCCGCGGCGCAACGAGGGACGGCTGCGTGACACGGCCGGAATGTCATTATCATATGACAAATTGCCCTGTCAAGGAATTTCCCGATCGGCCCAAAAACCCATGCCGCTCGCCGGCGACTCTCCACCCGACGCTGTACTTGCTCGACCGTCGTTCACTTGAAAATCAGATAGCCGAACCCTTCCGGCACGACGTCGATGCTTGCTGGCTTGCTCCAGCTCTGGAAACCCCTGCCAGGCACCGTCCGCTGCAAGCCGATCGCCCACGCGCTGTTCGGATGCGGCAAATCCCCCGCAAGCTCTTCCAAGGCAATCGCCGCCTCCGCCGTCCAGTGGCCGTCCTCTGCGCTCGCCGCGACAAACCAGGTCGGGTTCCATGTCGCGTCACCCCAGCACGATTCGCTCGTCCAGCCGCGGTGATCGATCGTCAGTCGATAGCACGTTACGTAGTCGCGGTCGATGTCCAGAAGCACGTCGACCCGGTCGTGCGCCGACAAATCCGCGTCGCGCGGTCGTGCCCCAGCCGAAGGCCCGTAATCCACCCCCGGAACCTGCCGGCATCGGATGGCCACATACAGGAATTGGTCGTCGCGCGCCAACATGACTTCGCTCGGCCAGTCTTCCTCTTGCAGCCGCCCCCGCAGCGACACGCTCTCGGCACGCTTCCAGACCTCGTCGTCCAAACGCCCGTCCAGATGCGGCCTGCTCGAAGCCGCCACGCAGGTCGCGACCGGCTTCGGCGCCGATCCACTCCGGTCCGCCAGCCACTGCTCCCCCCGCGCGCACCTCGTCCACGCCTCCCCGCCGCTGCCACGCACCTGAACCGCGTAGTAGCGTTCGGCCTGACGCGGTTCGCCCCGCTGACGGTCGGCTGCCGCCAACGCAAACCCCACCGCCGGCTCCGCAAACAGCTCGGGCTGTCTGCGCTGCAAATCCTGACCCAAGGCCATGGCTCGCGCAAACCGGTTCTCTTTGGCGGCCGGTTGGGCTGTCGGTCCCGCTGTTCGCACGAGTTCCAGCCGCCGCTCGCCCCGCACTCGCCATGCCGCCTCGCCGCTGGCGAAGTATTGAACCAGCCAGATCCGCGCCGGCGGCGCCAACGGATGATCGGGATACTGCTCGGTCAGCGATTGATACACGTCCGCCGCCAGTGGCCACTCCCCCGACGCCGCGTAACCGTCGGCCAGCCGGTACAGGATTCGTGCCGAGCTGTCCGAATCCAGGTCCTGCAAGAGCCGCCCAATTTCCGCCAGCAGCGACGGGGCTGCCCGCGTCTTCCGGCTTCGATCGAGAATGGCCCGAAGGTTCCGCTGCTTCTGCGCGATTCGCTGAACGTGCTGCATCGTCTCGGGTGACGGCTCCAGCAGCATGCGCCGTGCTTCTCCGCCCGGCTCCAACACAATGCCTCGAAAGAAATCCGCGCCACGGGAATCGTGCGACAGCTGGTCGTAGATCAAATGAAACCCCAGCGACTCGGCCGTGGCTCCGCATCGATCCTCCAACAACCCCCGCGGTCCGGAGGCCACCTCGGCCAGCGTGCTTCCCAACCGCGTGGCCAACTGCGAAACCGGCAGCTCCGTCGCCCCGCGCATCCCCGGCTCCATCACGCCGAACACCCGCTTGACCTGCCAGGGCCCCAATCCAAGCTGCTCGATCTGGTCCTCGTGTGCTGTCGATTCGGCCGCCTGTGCCACGGCGTGAAGCACGGCCTCGGCTACGAGCGATCGGGCCGGGTGGTTCCCTTGCCGATCCAGGTCGTTCGTCACCAACACGTCCGGTCGCCACATGCGAATCTCGCGAACCAGGTGCGCCTCCAACGCTTGCCGACCGCGGCCACCGTGGATCCGGTCCCAACCGTCGGTAATCTGCTGCCCCGTTTGATACAATCCGTGTTGCCGCAAAGGGAATCGCCAGTCGACCGTAGCTCCGCACCCGCCCACGCCTACCACCGCGTCACACGCGCGATCGGCCAGTTCGACCTCCGTGCGCGGGGCAACCTCCAGATCCCGCCGGTTCAACAGCTCGACGACGCTCAGATACCCCTCGTCGCCCGACAACTTCGCCAGCAACTCCAGCGGCACGTCCTCGGCCTCGCTCAGCAGCCCGAGCAACGCCACGCGTGAACCGCCGGCGCGCTGTACGGTCCAGGTCTGGCCGCCATCGTCCGTGGCCAGGATCGTGCCCAACTGGCCCACCGCCCAACCGTGCTCATCGTCGACGAAGCAAATGCCCTCCAATGGCAAGTGCTGCGGTGTCGCCGCGGCACGCCAGGTCCGGCCCGCGTCCGGAGTGTGAAAGATCCGCGTACCCGGCGCGCCGCCGATCCACCACTTCGAACCGCGAACGGCGATCGCCTTGAAGTCGAATTGCCCGGCCAGCCCTTCTGGCAACGGGGCGGGCACGTCCTGCCACGTGGCGCCCACATCCGACGTCAACAGAATCATCCCGCCCTGCCCGACCAACACTCCGTAGCTTGGCCTGACCAACTGCAGCTTGGTCGCTGAGCGCAGCCCGCTCGCCGGCGCCTGCGACGCCTCGACACTCGCTCGCCGCACGAATGCCAGGCTCTCGCGCACTCCGGCGACTGCGCCCGTCTGAGGATCGATGAAATCGCCGGTTGTCCAACCGCCCCATCGCTCGCCCGACAGCGGATTCCAGCTCCGCCCTCCGTCGTTGGTCGTGAGAATGCCGGGCGGAAACATGGCCGATGTACTGCCGATCGCCCAACCGCCTCGGCCGTCGAAGAATCGGACCTTCTTCAGCGGTGGGACGAACGTGCGAGGATCGCAATTCCAATGCTGCCCGCCGTCACTGGTTGTCAGCAGCACTCCCCGTCCGTGATGCGTGTACGGATACGACCATCCGCCAGCCACCCATCCTCGACGATCGTTGCCGAAGAAGACCGATTCCAAGCGGACCGATGTGCCCGACTCCTGCAGCCGCCATTGAAGCCCGCCATTGTCGGTGTGCCAGATTGTGCCCCGGTCGCCGACCGCCCAGCCTTGCTGCGGGGTCACGAAACACACATCCCGCAGGCAAGCATCGCTGCGCCAGGCATCGCTGCACATCGGATCGAACGTGCCCTGAGCCGAAGCCGCCTTGCCGGTCGCCGGCGAGTCTGCGGCATCCGCCCGGCCGCCATCGCTCACCAAGATCAAGGCCAGAACGCAGTAAAACGTCCGGGCTACCCATCCTTGAGCCGTCATCACAACTCGCCTTCCATCCAGGGTTTGCCTCCCGGAAGCAAGATTCTACCCCAAACTGCCCGGCCAACCTATAGTGTTCCGCTGCGCGCCTGCAATAGCGCAGTCCTTCACAAGCCCCGTCGATGTCGACGGAAACATTGCGCGACGATCTGCCACACGCACTCCGCCATCATCGGTTTGCCACAGTGTCCCTACCAACCGCCGCCATCCTACAAGACCAACAGTTCATTCCACTCGCCTTGGCACCACCAGCGCCCGCGCGATAGCATGTTTCCCAACGCCGTGCAAGAGCCAAGATGCAAGATAGGAGGCCGAGCCGCCGATTTTTTGTTTCCCGACGAGTTTCTTCTTGCCAACCGTTGTGCGCGCCGATCAGTGGGCGTACCATAGTACCAGTCGATCTGTCTTGTCGCGCAAGGGTGGATGAAGCGAACACACGGCAGCGTTTGTTCGACCCATCGCGAAACCAACGTTCGGTTTCACTGCGCAGCACGCAAGTCGGCGGCCTCGTCCCGGCTCACTGACGAGCCGGCACACGGTCGACACGAATGGGATTCACAGGAGTGGAAACCATGTCGACGCATTTCACGTTGCATCTCATGTCGAAGCCTCTGATCCGCCTTCGGCACCGCCACCCGGGCCAACGGTCTGAAGCCGCGTGGGCGTTGGGTGAGTTGGGTGCCTCCGAGGCGGTCCCCGCACTGATCGAATGTCTCAACGACCCGGTAGCCGACGTCCGACGGGCGGCGGCCTGGGCCCTGGGATGTTTGCGCGACGAACGGGCCGTGCCAACGCTCATCGCCGTCCTAGAGTCCGATGTCCCCGGAGTCGCCTCCTGGGCAGCCGGCGCTCTGGGCCGCATCGGCGACCGCCGCGCCCTGCTGCCGCTCGTCGCCGCACTGGAGCACGACGACGCCGATCTCCGCCAGGTCGCCGTGTGGGGCCTCAGCTCTCTGGATGACCGAAGGGCCGAGAGGCCGCTGACCGCCCGGTTGACTGATTCCGATTGTGGAGTCCGTCAGGCTGCTGCGGCCGCCCTGGCCAAACTGGGCGATTCCCACGCCGTCGGTCCGCTCCTGGCCTCGCTCGACGATCGTTGCCCCGGCGTGCGCCAATGCGCCGCGCTTGCCTTGGGTCGTTTTCGCGATCACCGCTGCACCGGGCCGCTCATCGCTCTGCTGCACGACGAGCATTGGACCGTCCGTCGCGGTGCCGCTCTCACGCTCAAGCAAATTGCCGATGTATCCGCCATCGAGCCGCTTGCCGCGCTGCTGGCCGACTCGAATTCGGCCGTTCGCGCCGTCGCCGCGGCCGCCTTGGGGGCCACACGCCAACGCTGCGCGATCCGGCCACTGGTGCAAGCGCTCCGCGATCCCCAATCACGAGTGCGCGAGGCGGCCGCCGATGCCTTGCGACACATCGGTGGCCCATACGTCGTCGAGCCGCTCATCGCGGCCCTGCAAGATGCTTCCCCTCAGGTCCGCATGGCCGCGGCCGACGCCCTAGGGCACATCCAGCCCGACTTCCCGGCAGGTCTTTCGCGTACCGCCGCACACAACGAATTCAGTCGCTCCAGCATGCCTTTGATCGCTGCGCTTGCCGATCCGGTCTGCGACGTCCGGCTCCTCGCGGCGCTCTCCCTGGCACGTACGCGGTGCTGTATGGCCGTGCCGCGGCTGCTTGCCATTCTCAATGCCGACGAACCCGATGCCCAGCTCGCTGCAGCTTATGCCCTCGGCGAGATCGGCGTATCCGACGCCGTTGCCCCGCTCACGGCCGCCCTCGCGCACTCCGATCGATACGTCCGCTGTGCGGCTGCCGAAGCCTTGGGCAAGATCGGCGACATGCGGGCCCTGAAAGCCCTTCTGGCCGCGCGCTCCGACAAGGCCCGCGAAGTCCGTCGCGCCGTCGCCTCCGCCCTGAACGTCTTCTCCACGCCGCCCGTCAGCTAGCGCGACGGACTCCCGCGGCATTGATCAACAGGCCAACCGCGGTTCCCAAGAATGAAAGAAGCTCGGTCGTTTGCGCCAGGGACGGTTCAGGTGCGCTTGTGTCCATGGACGACTTAACGACCGAGCTAGAACGTCTTTCACGCCGGTGTAGCGTACAAATCGCTTTCGGAACTGAAGAAACACTCCGCCGCGAACGCTACAGTCCAGTGCGACTCGCACTAAGGGTCGGGTGTGAGGCGTACGAGACCAGGAGTCTTGTGCGCCCTACTTCCTTATCGGGCCGTCGTTCTGATAAGCCTGAAGGACTTTGCCGGTCGTGCTGCAATCGTTGCACGAGGCAAAATAAGACGAGCCGGCAGCCCCCAGACGCCAGATCGACGCTCGGAATCGCGCAATGGAGACGATTCTACAAGGCGCACCGACTATAACAGCGGCCCCGATCGACCCCCGGCCCGAACCTTACCCTACCATTTCAGCCCAAATCGATCGCCCCCGGCCGATCGGCCAAGCCCACCCTTCAACGGCTTGTCGGGCTGCCGCGGCTTCGTCTTCTGGGCCGGCTGAACTTGCTCCGGCTCCGCCTCTTCTTCCTTGGCCGCGACCGGCTCCGGCATCAGGCTCTTCATCGATAGGCTGATCCGCTGCGCGCTCGGGTCGACCGAAAGGACCATCACGTCCACCTCGTCGTCTTCCTTCACAACGTCGCTCACGCGCCAAACGCGCCTCGGCGCCAGCTCGGAAATGTGCACCAGCCCTTCCACGCCCGGCTCCAACTCCACGAACGCGCCGAATTCCATCAACCGCGTCACCTTGCCGTGCACCGGCGTGTTGACCGGGTACTTCTGCGCCACGTCCGTCCACGGATTCTCCAAAAGATCGCGGTACGACAAGCTGATGCGGCGTGCTTCCTGGTCGACTTTGTCGACGCGAACCTTAATGTGCTGGCCCTCGTGGATCACCTCGCTCGGATGCTTGACGCGTCCCCAAGCTAACTGGCTGACGTGCAACAAACCGTCCACGCCGCCCAGGTCCACAAACGCGCCGAAATCCATCAGCTTCCGCACGACCCCCTCGTGAATCTGGCCCGGAGCCAACGACTCCAGCAGATTCTCCCGCGCTTCCTCCCGCTCACGCTCCAGTACGGCGCGGCGGCTAAGCACCAGGTTGCCGCGCTGCGGATTGGCCTCCGTCACCAGGCATGTGAACTTCTGCCCGACGAACTCCTCGAGGTTCTCCACGCGGTAGAGCGAAATCTGGCTCACGGGTATGAACCCACGAATGTGGTTGACTTCGCATTCCAGCCCGCCCGTGTTGTGCCCCGTCACGCGGGCCTCCACCACGATCCCCTCTTCCAAGTCCGACCAGTCGCCGACGCTGGCTGCTGCACCCGGCAGCGACAGTTCATACAAGCCGTCGTCCCGGTTGAATCGCGACACGACCACTTCCACTGTCGTCCCCGCCTCGGGCGGTTCCTTGAATTGCCCCAACGGCAGAATTCCCTGCTCCCGGCCGCCCAGTTCCACGAACACGTCGTCACGCCGAACGCTGATCACCCGCGCCGAGTGCTTCGACTCCAGCTCCAGAGGCTCCTGCGACGTCACGTCCTGCCCCGTCGCAATCAACTCCTCCAGGCTCACGCCGTCCAACATCTCCTCAAATTCCTCCTCCAACTCCGGCGACAAACGTCGTCGCGGACTGGGGGGAACGATCTTCTTCTGCCCGGTCGGGCGCGGCGGCGGTGCCTGGCGCTCGATGGCCTTCATATTCACGACCGGCATTTCGGCGGCTTCTTCCGCCTCTTGCTCCGCGGCAACTTCCGCCGCCGTCGCTTGCTGCGGTGCCGGTGCGTCTGCGGCAGCCGCCGGAGGCTCCACAACCGGTTCCTCCGCCGGCGGTGTCGCGGGCGATGCGCTCACAACGGGCTCTTTCGCAGGTGGTGCCGGGGGCGTTTCGGCAACGACTGGCGGCTCCGGCGCGGGCGGCGGTGGCTCCGGCGCGGGTGTCACGGCCGCCGGAGGAGTCTTCTCCGGGTCGACCACCGGTATCTGGTCCCGCTTGGGATTCGGTCGAAACAGATCGCGCTGCGAACCGATCAAGATCCGCCGCCGTGGTCGGTTGTCGTCCGACGCGTCGCTCGCCGTGCTCTCCGACGTAGAAGGGTTCGCGCTCGAATCGGGATGCTCCTCCGGCACCGGCTGCCGGTCATCTGCATCGCTATGCATCGATCACTTCCTGATACTTGAATCGTGTCCCATTTGCCCGTGCCAAACGCGATAGGACCGCTCCAGCGGTCAGCGATCCCGGCGGCCTTGCCCGCCGAGGCTCGACGAATTCCTATCGCGCCGCACTTCCGCTTGCCCGGTTTCCTTGTGCCCACGCAACCACTCTCTCAATAACCGGAAGCTGTCATTCTAGCAAACCCCCGTTTATTGCTCCAAGTGGGTAGTGGCCTCGATACGAGGTGCCCTCGTCGCAATTCCCCCTGAATGAGTGGCAGGGACGCCGCGATCCGCGGTCGGCCGATGGGCTCGAAACCCGGCTTCAATAGATCTCGATGCTCTTCACGACGCCGCCGCCCGAAGCGTGCGACCCGTACCGGCAGCGATCCGCCGCACTGAACAGCTCTTCCGCCGGAAAGTTGCGTGGCGGCAGCGAAACGGTCGCCGCTCCCACAGCGATGCCTCGCAGAGAGCGACCGGCACGGTGCATTTGTGCCAGGCCCCGCAACCGGTCGATCAGAGTGTTGCCTAACTCTACCGCGGCCCGTCGCTCACAGTCCGGCAAGATAATCGCGAATCCCGCCTCGCTGTGCGGCAGGCAGATCATGTTCGGGTGGTCCAGTTGTCGGCACGCGGTCTCCAGCACTTGACGAAGTCTGGCGACCCCGTCCGCGCCCGCTGTGAAGACCAATTCGCTCGTGCCCACCAATTCCACCAGCAGAAGGCTCAACGCGCATCGCGACTGCCGGCACGCGGCCGCCGTCGCTCCCAGACGGGCCAGAAGGATGTCGTCCGGAGCAACCGATCCGGCCGGCGCCGCCAAAGATCCCACCGGGCTCATCGTCGAAACCGCCGTGGCGCCGTGCGAAACTGTGGCCGCAACGGGTCGTTCGGCCGTCGGCACACTGGCCGCGACCGTTCGCTGTCGGGCCGGCTCCCTCGCTACGTCTGCCACCGCACTGCACAGCGTCTGCATTTCGTCGCGCGCCGCTTGCCCCAAACGTTTCCCCGGATCTCCGTGTCGATCGGCAACCCATTCCACGGCCAACTCCGACGCCGCTTCCGCCAACTGCCGGTGAGCACACGACAGCACGTCGATGTAGTCGACCCCTTGCGGCAGTTGAAGCGAAAGCACGTCGGCCAACTGCTGGACCTTCTCTTCCAGCGTGCTGACCAGTCCGTCCAAACGGGCCGACGTCAGGTTGCAGGCATGCTTGCCGTACTGCAACAACTCCGGCAGGGCTTCCGATCGTTCATCGGCCAGCAATTGGCTCACCAACTCCGCTAACTCCAGAATCTGCCGAAGATCCCTTGTCTCAGCCGAACTGTCGTCCTCACCCTGGCCGTTGCTGTCCACCTCCACGGCGTCAACCAGCGCCGCTGGCAGCCCCCAATGTTCCAGAATCCGCGCCGTCAACGTGGCATGATCGAATCCCAGCGATCGCCGTTCCCATGACAGCAGATCCTCGCCCTGCAAGTGAATCTTGCGCAGCAAGTCCACATACGGCGGTCCCAGTTCCTGGATCAACAGCAGCATGCCCAGGTCTTGAAGCAGTCCGGCCAGGAACGCCTCGTCGCCCGACTGTCGCCACAGCGTCTCGGCGATCTCTCTCGCTGCCACGGCCTTCGTCAGCGTATGACGCCAGTACGACGCCAACATGTCACCGGCAACCCCGCGGAACAGTTCCGGCGGCAGGCTGAATCCGAGAACGAGCAGCTTCAGCGGCTTCGTTCCCAGCATCGCCAGTGCCTGGTTGAGGTCCGACACCTGCCGGCTCAGCCCGAACAGCGAGCTGTTCACCACCCGCAGCACCTTGGTCGTCAACGCCGGGTCGTTCTCCAGGCACTGCTTCAATGCGTGCGTGTCGACGCTCGGGTTGTTCGTCAGCTCCAATACCTGCATCGCCACCGCCGGCAGACTGTAGAACTGCCGGGCGCTGGCAACCAGACGGTCGAGGGTGTTGGCGGACTGACTCATAAACTTCGCCGGGGCAGACTCGGAGCGCGACCGCTGGTTCCTGTCGGCGGCCCACTGATCTCCACGACAAGTGTAGCTCATACTCATGGGGTATTCCCTGAGGGGGGTGTCCCCCGGTCTGCCGAGACCCTACGCCGCACGGTCCGCCAAGCACCGGTCATGCAGACCGAATCGATTCTGCCGACCAAGAGGTCTCGCAGCCGTCGAACCACTCATGGCTGGGCTACGAATCGATAGTTCAAAACCCGCGAACCGCCGATTTCCTCTGCTCGCAGCCACAGCGTCTTGCCGACCAGTTTCTGCCCATCGCTTAGGCGGAATGTCCTCGCCACGGATCCTCGCTGCAGGTCGAGCACGTCGGTCTTCAGTCGCTTCCGGTCCGGAACGAACAGTTCGCAACGAAAGCTGACTGGCTTCGATGTCTCGTTATGGAACTGCTGCTCTACCTCCAGTTCTCCGTTGCTGTTCAGTTGCGTAATGCACTCCACGTACACGTCGCCCAGGCCCACGCCGATCGTGAAATACGCACTGAATCGATACGCCTTGTCGGCATGAAGCGTGAAATCCACACGCACCCGGTGCTGGCCGCTGGTCGCATCGAACGGGAGCGTCAGCTCGAAAGGCACGCGAAGTGTTTCGCCGGCGGCCAAGTGAAAGTCGACCCGATTTGGACGCACGGACCACACCTCCGGCATCACCAGCTTCAGCTCGCCACTGACCCCCACGTCGAAAGTGTTCTTCACGAGCAGGTTGTTCTCGTGCCTCTGGCCGAACACGCTGGGAATCCGATCCTTGGCCATCGAACACGCCTGACGCCATTTCAACAGCGGCAGCTCCAACCCCGTTACGAACGTCGGCACAGGCCCTACGTCGATCACCTGGCGGTGATCCTGTTGCTGGGGAGCGTGCTCGCCCGACCAAAGATCCACCTGCCTCACGTCGTCGCCGAAATGGACCACCTCGCGAACCCGCTCGCGGTTCCATACCGCCATCACGGCGCTCCCCTTCTGTATAAACACTTGGTTGGGGCTGCCGCATGGCAGTTCCATCGTCCCGGCATACCCCGCGCCGGAAAGCATCAATGCCGTCGTCCGCCACGGCAGCAGAAGCTCACCCGGGGTGCCATCCTCATTCATCAGACCGCAGTTCGCATCGAACGGGTCCGGTATGAAAACCCCTTCGGCGCCGTGGATCTTCGCCGCCATCATCCGGCGGACCAGATCGCACACCCGTGTCTGCATGGGATATTGCTTGTCGGGCAACGGTTCCAAGACCACCCACCGCTTCAGTCCCGACTGCTGAGTCACCGCCAAGTACGATTCCAACTCTTGATCGGTCAACGGCGGTCCGCAGGAGAGGTTCAGGAATCGCCATGGCGGTGGCTGCTTCGTGCTCCGCGGAAGCTGGACCATCCAGTTCCAACCGAACCCCAGGTTCACGTTCTGGCCGATGCGGTCCAGACAAGCTTTGATCTGCGAGATCTTCTCCGTCAGATTCGGATAGTCCACAAAGCTCGTATCCGTGTCGGTCCCCAGTTGCCACCAACGCACGAGCGTCGCCAAACGCATCATGACCAACTCGACCGACGGATACCACACGTCCTCGCTCGACGAAAAGACCTCCGCAGCCGGAACCGATTCCGGGTGCTCGAACTGCTCGCGGATCTTCCTCGGCGGCCGGCTCAGCATTCCCACCATCGAAATGCCCTGCGACATCAGCCGCTCGTTGAAGGTGATCAGTTGGGCCACCTCGTCGTCGCCCGATTCGGCCGCGTACCACACGGGAAACTTCACCCAATTGATGCCCGCTTGGCTTGCCAGCCACGCCAGCTCCGGCAGCCCCATGGGATGCGCTCCCCGCGGAAGGCTCCAGCCAAACTCTCCGCTCCGGGGCGGCCTGCTCTCGTCCAGCACGGCCAACACCACGACCTGACGCTGAACCATCCCCTCATTCCCCTTCATCAGCCCACGCACCCGATAGAACCCTGGACCCGGGATCGGCGGTTTCCAGGTCGCCATGCCCACAGGCGGCTGCTTCTCGACCGGGCCGTCCAGCGAGATCTCTGCTTCGCTCTCCGACTTCTGGATCTCCAAGGGCGGCTGCACCTCGGCGATCTTCTGCCCAACAGCGTCCTCTAGCACCAGTGCCACCAGCGGATCGCCGTCCATGAACCCCGATGCCGTGCATGTCACGGCGACCTGCCCCGCGTCGGTGAACAGGTGGTAGGGGCTGTTTACGACCAACGACATCCGCGGCAGCCGCCCCAGCCAGATGTCGTCGAACATCGCGCTGCCGTGCAGATCCGCCTTCTGCCCCGGCTCCAGATGCAGACCGATCACCGCCATCCGCGCGTCGCTCCGGTTAGCCGATATCGGCCCCAGGCGAAACTTGGTCCACTCGTGCAGGTCGCGGGCCCGCTTCGAATAGTACGTTTCCAAACGCTGCCGCTTGCCGTTCAACAGCGTCAACGACAAGAACGCCTCGTCGTGATCCAGGCCCTCCGTCTTCAGTTGGCCCTCCAGCACGTAGCTGTACCGCGACGAAACGGCGATTGGCGGACTGAACGCCACCGCGCCGCCCCCGTTCAAATCGATCCTCAAACAGTTCCGGGACGGCGGCCCAGCTTCCTTGGCCAGTGCCATCTTCACATAGCTCGGAAACCCCGGACCCTGCCGACGCGTCCAGTTGTCGGGCCACTCGTCGAAGTTTGTGTCCCACGAGGCATCAAAAGTGCACGAAAACACCGCCGTCGCCTCCGGATAGCGACTCTCGATAGGCGCCTCCGGATGGATCGCTACAATCAGTAGGGGTAGGAGATAGTTCATCGGCAACGTGTCTGCCTTCCAGTGGCCGGTTCAATCAGAGCATCGTCTCTCCAGCCGCATCCCTGTACCCGCACGCGCGCAACCGCTACAACCCGAAGGAGCCTCCCGTGTCCGAACTCAAACTTGCCGTCGATCTGGCCGGTTGGCGGATGCCACTGAAGGCTGCCCTCGCCGCCGCGGCCGAGTTGGGCGCGATGGCCGTGGTCCTCGACGCCCGGACGGAGGTTCGCCCACAGGAGTTTGGACGTACGGCCGTGCGGCAATTGCGGAAAATCCTGGAAGATCTGAATCTGCGGGTCGCCGCCGTCACCTTCCGCTCTCGTCGCGGCTATGCCACCACCGACGCGCTCGACAGGCGCGTGCAAGCCACCAAGGATGCCTTCGATCTTGCCTACCAACTCGGTGCCATGGTTGTCCTCGGCGCGATCGGCCGCGTTCCACCGCCCGATGCGAACTCCCGACGCCTGTTGACCGAAGTCCTCGCCGATCTCGGACAGCATGCCCAGCGAGCCGGCGTCCTCTGGGCGAGCGAAGCCGGAGCCGATAGCCCGCAAACCCTCGCTCAGCTTCTCGCCGATCTGCCCGAAGGTACCGTGGGAATCGACTTCAACCCCGGCGACCTGCTCCTCGCAGGCCATGTTCCACACGAGTCGCTTGAAGCACTCGGACCGTGGGTCCTCCACGTCCAGGCGACCGACGCTACCGTCCAACCCGGCCACGCCCACGGCATCTCAACCCCAGTCGGCCAAGGAATGATCGACTATCCCGCCCTGCTCGGTGCTCTGGAGGAGTTCTCCTATCGCGGATACTTCACCGTCCACGCCGCCGGCGACGATCCGCTCCACCACTCCGCCCTCTCCCTCCGCTACCTAAGCACACTCTAGCAAGCGCCAAAAACCCCAAAACACAACTCCCGTCGCACGTTTGTGAGAGAGAGGCCGCAGGTGTGGGCGGGCGGCGCTCCCGCTGGGCTCTCCGATCCACTTCACCCCCCAACCGTTCGCAACCCAGCCACCGCGCCGCACATCCTACGCGGTCCCCCTCGCTTTGACGGTGTGACGACTGCACCCCTCACGACCGCTCAACAACCTCGCCGCAGAACACCGCGTCCCGCGCCAGCGTACTATTTCCGGCGGCCGTTGCTGAAATCGTGTCAGTCCAATGGGGGCCTCGCCGCCTCGTGGAGCGATTCCTATTGACGTTTGCACGCTGAATGAAGCGAGGCCAACTAACGGGAGGCCGGCAGGTGGGGCAAATAGCATGACTAGCCGGGTCATTTTCCAGGCAAACATCAATAGGTTCCGGGTCCACCCCTTTCAACATGAAAGCAACGCTAGCTGGCAAATCACCGGGAGAAACGAAATTCGATATTGTCGATGGCTGTTTCCTCTGGCCGATGCTAGCTGCGAATTCCTCGGGAAAAACGACACCATGTTGAAAGGGGTGGTTCCGGGTCTCCCCGCGATGCGCTATACTCCCCGCCTGCCCGATCCCGGCCAGCTTCCCTTCCCTCGCGGAAATCGGAACGGCCAATCGGCCGCCGGTGCCGATAGGGTTTCGATTGGGTGGCCTCGCACACGTTGACCTCCCCAACAAACAGGTCAGGCCGCCTGGGGGTGCATCCTCTATGTCTTTCAGGTAAAATAGGACGTTTGGCGCCCGAAGTCGGTTCCCCGCTGTTGCTTGAAGCGGCTTTGAACGTCAGTTTGCATGGGATCGGACATGTCCGAACAAGCTAAAGGCGGCGTTTTGCAACCCCACTCCGACTCGGCGGTTTTGCCCGCTCACACCCAAAGTCCATCGAGCGAGCCCGACGGCGAAGCAGCCGCGACGCACGCCGGCAATGGCCGCTCTCACGACTCACAGGGTGCCCTCCGGGAAACGGTCGAAGCGATCTGCATCGCCTTCATTCTCGCCTTCCTCTTCCGCACCTTCGAGGCCGAGCCGTTCGTCATCCCCACCGGCTCCATGGCGACCACCTTGATGGGCAGGCACAAGGACATCTTCTGCCCCAAATGCGGCTTCCGCTACCAGATCAGCGCCAGCGAAGAAGTCAATCCGGAGACCAACGTGCTGACCGGCCTTCGCGTCGTCGCCGGCACCTGCCCAAACTGCCGCTACACGGCCCTCGTTGGCGACGACAACGCCCCGACCGACCAGGACTACTCCTCCTACAAAGGCGACCGCATTCTCGTCGGCAAGTTTGCCTACGACTTCGCCGAGCCGCAGCGATGGGACGTGGCCGTCTTCAAATGGCCCGGCGGGGCCGAAACCAACTACATCAAACGCCTCGTCGGACTCCCCGAAGAAACCTTGCGAATCAGCCACGGCGACATCTTCGTCCGCCACGACGGCCAGTCCGACTTCCACATCGCTCGCAAACCGCCCGACAAGATCGAAGCCGTTCTCCAACCTGTCTACGACAACGATTGCGTTCCCGCCGAGATCGTCAAACGTGGCTGGCCGGCCCGTTGGCAACCGATCGCCGGCCAGGGCGACTCGTCCGGCCAGTGGCAGACCGCCGCCGACTTCCGCTCGTTCAGCACCGACGGCTCGGCCAAACGCGACACATGGCTCGGCTACCGGCATTATGTTCCCTCTTTCCAGGACTGGGATTTCTTCGAACGCGGCGGCAGCCTCGACCCCAATATCGCCCGGCCCCAGCTGATCAGCGACTTCTCCGGCTACAACACCAACGTCAATTCCAATGCCTCCTACCTCGGCCCCTCGGCCAGGGCACTCGGCTTGCATTGGGTCGGCGATCTTGCCCTCCAAACGACCCTCGACGTCCAGAGCCCTTCCGGCGAAGCTCTCTTCGAGTTGGTCAAAGGCGGAAATCGCTTCCAGTGCCGAATCGATCTGGCCGTTGGCGTGGCCAAGCTCTCCGTCGTCGGCCTGCCGTCCTACCGGCCCTCGGGCCAGACCATCGTCCGCGGACCCGGCTCGTACGACATCCGCTTCGCCAATATCGATGAGCAGTTGCTACTCTGGGTCAACAATCGCCTCGTCCGATTCGATTCCGACACCGCCTATCCGAAGCTCAACACCGATATCCCCACGCTCGAAGACCTCCAACCCGTGCGCATCGGCTCCCGAGGGGCCGCCCTCACCGTCAGCCATCTCAAGCTCTTCCGCGATCTCTACTACATCGCCGTGCGTCCCAGCCAGTACGGTAGCATGGGCGCGGCGATGACCGACTTCCCTACGCTCCACTCGCCCTACGAACCGCTCACGCCGCAGTGCGTCGCCCAATTCCTCTCCAGCCCCGACCAATGGCACGCGTTCCGTACCTTGCGCGAGGTCGAGTTTGCCCTCGGCAAAGACGAATACCTCATGCTCGGCGACAACAGCGCCGAAAGCAGCGATAGCCGCCTCTGGGAACCGCGCGGCTTCGAACCCTACGTCAAACGTGAGTTGCTCATCGGCCGAGCCCTGTGTATCTTCTGGCCGCATCCGTGGAACTACATCCCCGGCACGAATATCTGGTTTCCCATGTCGCCCAATTTCGCCCGTATGGGATACGTCCGATAGACTCTCGGAGCAGGACTCCATGCCCATTCTGGACGTCCGAGGACTGGTCAAGATCTACAAAGGACGCCGCGTCGTCGACGGTGTCGACTTCCAAGTCGACCGCGGCGAGATCGTCGGCCTCCTTGGCCCAAACGGCGCCGGCAAGACCACCAGCTTCCGCATGACCTGCGGTATCATCGAGCCCTACGCCGGCAAAGTTACCCTCAACGGCGTCGATGTCACCCACTGGCCCATGTACCGGCGCGCCCGCGAAGGCGGCATGGGTTACTTGGCCCAGGAATCGAGTGTCTTCCGCAAGCTCACCGTCCAGGACAATCTGCTCGGCGTTATGGAACTGCTCGGCATGGACCGCAAGTCGCGCAAGCGGCGTTGCGAAGAGCTGCTCGTCACGTTCAACATCGCGCACCTCCGCAAATCGTTGGCTCTGTCGCTTTCCGGCGGCGAACGGCGGCGTCTGGAAATCGCCCGCGCGCTGGTCTCCGATCCCCAGATCATCCTTCTCGACGAGCCCTTTACCGGCATCGACCCGGTGACCATCGACAGCATCCAGACCATCATCCGCAGCCTCCGCGATGCAGGAATCGCCATCCTCATCACCGATCACCAGGTGCGCGAAACACTCCAGATCACCGACCGCACCTACCTCATCAGCGCAGGCAAGGTCTTCTGCTACGGCTCGCCCGTCGACGTGCTGAACAACGAGGAAGCCCGGCGACTCTACTTCGGCGAAGACATGGACCTCGGTCGGTCGGCCACTCCCTCGCCACATCGTCAGGCCGAGCAGCACGACATGGACGTCCCCTCCGCCCCGACTCCACCCAAGAGACGATAACCATCGCCCGCCCGGCTGCTTCAACTGCGGCCGGCGAACCAATCAACGGAGATACGAACTCATGCCATGCCGTGGAGTGCGCGGGGCAACGACGGCCGACGCTAATACGAGCGAAGCCATCCTCAAGGCAACGCGAGAGCTGCTCGCCTTGATGATCCATCTCAACGACATCCAGCCCGAAGACGTAGCCAGCGCCATCTTCACGACTACCCGCGATCTCGACGCCGAATTCCCCGCCCTGGCCGCCCGCCAACTCGGATGGCTGAACATCGCGCTACTGTGTAGCTACGAGCTGAGCATCCCCGGCTCCCTGCAGCGGTGCGTCCGCGTCCTTCTGCACTGGAACACCGAAAAAACACCCGACGAGATCGTCCACGTCTACATCAAAGGCGCCGCGTGCCTCCGCCCCGATCTCTCCTCACTGCCCCCGGTCGACTGGGACGAACTGGAACACTGGATCACCGAGCACATCAACGAGGCCAAGCCCAGCCGGAGTTGAGGAAATGACGAATGTCGAACAACGAATGACGAAAGAAGCACAGAGCCTAAGACGATGAGGGCAGGCGACCCTTGTGATCGCGCCATCCATCATTAGTCATTCGTTGTTCGACATTAGCCATTCAACATTCACCCCTTCCCCCTCCCCTTCCAGTCGATTCCCGACATCGCTGCCAAGGCCAACTCCAGCGCCTGCGTCCCGTCGCGCCCATGCCCGAGCGCCTGGAGCGAAAGATACAGCTGGTTGGCCAGCGCCAACCCCGGCATCGCCAGCCCCATTCGCTTGGCTTCCTCCAACGCGATGCCCATGTCCTTGATGAAGTGTTCCACAAAGAAGCCGGGCGCGAAGTCGTCGGCGATAATCCGCGGTGCCAAATTCGACAGCGACCAGCTCCCTGCCGCTCCCGGGCTTACCGACTGCAACACCGTCTCCAAATCGAGTCCCGCGCGATACGCATAGAGCAATGCCTCGCACACTCCGACCATGTTGCTCGCAATGAGCACCTGGTTGACCAGCTTCGTGTGCTGTCCCGCCCCGGGTCCGCCCTGATGCACGATGGTCTTGCCCATCGCCTCGAAGCACGGCCGCACGGCGTCGACCGCTTCCTTCGCACCGCCGATCATGATCGACAGCCTCGCCTCGCGCGCCCCCACGTCGCCGCCCGAAACGGGCGCATCGATCGACGCAACGCCTTTCTCGGCCGCCCTCGCCGCGATCTCCACCGCCAGCGACGGCTCGCTCGTCGTCATGTCAACGACGATCTGACCCGCCCGGCTTCCGGCCAGCACGCCCTCGGTCCCTAGGATCACGCTGCAGACATCGGCCGGATAGCCGACGATCGTAAACACGACGTCCGACGCTTCCGCCACCCCTTTGGGGCTTTCGGCCCACCGCGCTCCGCGAGCCAGCAGGGGCTCGGCTTTCGCCCGCGTGCGGTTGTAGACCGTCGCCGAATAACCGGCATCGATTAGGTGCCCGCACATGCTGGCGCCCATCACGCCCGTGCCGATCCACCCAATCCGGGTTTCGCCCGGTTTTACGTCCATTCGAGTCACTGGCGGCATCCTCCCAAGAAAGACGGATTTCTGGCGTCGAGGTCCTCATAATGGCCCTCCTTCGCGGAAAATGCAACCCGGCCATACCCCTCCCGTCGCCTTGTCAGTTGCCCGTGTGGCGAATAAACTAACCGATTCCAATCCACGTCTTTTCCAGCGTCATTTCCGAGTCCGTCCATGAGCGATCCCTACTTTCAGCATCTTTTCGCCCAGCGCATTGGCGGTGCCAACTACGGCAAAGGCACCGAAATCTATAAGTTCGAGAAGATCAAGCGAGCCAAACGAAAGGCGCTGGCCGAGCACCCCGAGCGCCCGCTGGTCGATTTTGGCATTGGCGAAAACGACGCCATGGCCGACGAGTCCGTTCGCCGAGTCATGGCCGACGAGATCAGCAAGCCCCAGAACCGCGGCTATGCCGACAACGGAATCCTCGCCTTCCGCGAGGCCGTCGCACGTCTCATGGCCCGCGAGTTCAACGTCACGCTCGACCCGGCCACCGAGATCAACCACGCCATCGGCACCAAGCCGGCCCTGGCCATGCTGCCGGCCGTGTTCATCGATCCCGGCGACGTGACCCTGATGACCGTGCCCGGCTACCCGGTCGCCGGCACCTACACGAAATACTACGGCGGCGAAGTCCATCGGCTGCCGCTTCTGCCCGAGAACGATTTCTATCCCGATCTCGATTCCATCCCCGCCGACATCCTCCGTCGGGCGAAGCTGCTCGTGTTGAACTATCCCAACAGCCCCACCGGCCGCGCGCCGACCCGCGAGTTCTACGAGCGCGTCATCCAGTTCGCCCGCGACAACCAGATCGTCGTCGTCCAGGACGCCGCCCACATCATGCTCACCTTCCAGGGCCCGCCCCTGAGCTTCCTCCAGGTGCCCGGCGCGCGGGAAGTCGGCGTCGAAATCCACTCCCTCTCCAAGGGCTGGAATATGATCGGTTGGCGGATGGGCTGGGTCTGCGGCAACGCGCGGATCGTTCAGGCCTTTGCCGACGTCAAAGACAACACCGACTCCGGCCAATTCATCGCCATCCAGAAAGCCGCCGCCGCTGCACTCGACGATCCGGAAATCCCCCGCCAGACGCGCGCCAAGTACCGCCGTCGACTCGAAAAGCTCGTTGCCACCCTCAAGCGTTGCGGCTTCCAGTGTGAAATGCCCGGCGGGTCGTACTTCCTTTACACCCGCAGCCCCAAGGGCCTTGCCGACGGCCAGACCTTCGCCACCGCCGAAGCCGCCAGCCAATACCTCATCACCGAGCATTCCATCTGCACGGTCCCTTGGGACGACGCCGGCGCCTACCTCCGCTTCTCCGTCACCTACGAAGCGCCCGACGAACCCGCCGAAGACGCTCTCATGGCCATCACCGAAGAGCGCCTCAAGAAGACTCGGCTAGTCTTCTGAAGCCCTCTCACGATCATGGTGCGTGGAGATCGCGTGCAGACACGCGTCGATTCGACCACAGCTCCCCTCGCCCGCTCGCGGCAGCGGGGCCGCACGGTGAGGGAGTGCCAAATCTGCCCACCAGCACAGCACACCCGCCGCCATCCGCCGCGTTCAGAGCAAGTGTCGTGCCTTGATCTCCAGATACCGGTTGATTAGCGGCGCTGTCATTTCTTCCGCAAAGGCGTCCAGAACCAGCACCCCCTTCCGTTCCAGGTCGGTCAACACCTGCTGGCGCCACGAAAGAACGTCCGCCGCCGCTGCCGCTCGCCAGAGCTGCTCGCCGAAGGGGTGCTCCACCTCGACCGCGTCGAACATCCGGTGGTCGCGCAGCAGAATGCCCAACGGCAAATGCCGCCCGGCAAGGTTCGCCAGATACCGCTCCACTTGGTGTGAATTCACCTCGTCGATCACGTTGGTGATCAGCACCACCAGCGAGCGTTTCCGCGTGTGCGAGGCCAGGTAGTGGAAGGCCAGGTCGTAGCGCGATTCGACCAGCTTCGGAAAACGGTCGAACGAGGCGTGCAGCAAGCGGTTCATCTGCACCATGCCACCCCGCGGTGGCACGAACCCGTGAATGTCGTCGGAAAACGCCAGCAGTCCCACCGAATCGCCCTGCCGCAGCGCCACGTAACCCAGCATCAGCACCGCGTTCAACGCATGATCCAGCAGACTCAGGCCCGCCGACTCGTTCGTCATCATCCGGCCGCAATCCACCAGGAAGATGATCCGCTGGCTCTGGCTCGATTGATAGTCCTTCACCGTGAGCTTCCGACGCCGGGCCGTCGATCGCCAGTCGATGTGCTTGTAGTTGTCGTCCAGCGTGTAATCGCGCAGCCGTTCGAAGTCGTGATCCATGCCAATCCGTCGCGTGCGTCGCACGCCGACCAGGCTCAGTCGGTTCGTCCGCGCCAACACGGCGTACTGCCCGAGCTGCTGCATGTCGGGATACACGTGAATCGTCGACGCACACCGATAATCCAACAGCCGCCGCCAGAGCCCCCATCGGCTCGGGACCTGCAGCGAAACCGCCTCGATCTCAAACGCCCCGCGGCGCGCCGGCCGAAGCACATACTCTCGAATCACCCGGCTCCGGCCGGGAAGCGCCTCTTTGAACTCGGCAGGCGACGGCTCAAGCACCTCCGGCACGCCGTCTCGCACACACACGACATGCGCGCGGCCCGACTGATTCGCCACCACCAGCGTCACCGCGTGCCGCTTTTTCAGCGATGCGATCCGTCCCGTATGACGCTCGACCGAAAAGCTCTTCCGTGCCGGCAAGCTCGCTAGGTCGATCGCGGCCGCCACCAGGACCGCCGCATCCAACGCCAGCACCACCCAGAGCATTGCCCTGCTGACCAGCAGTAAAAGCGTCAGCAGCGCCGGCACCAGCGCCACGTAGATCAGCCGCCGGTCCGGGAACACTCGGGCCAGTCGCGCCAATAACAGCAGCGGAATCACTGCCCCGGCCAGCTTCAGCAACACCAGCGTCAACGGGCTCAAAGCCGGGGTACCTCCACCGAGCGAATCAAGTCGGTCAGAAGCTCATCCACACCGTGACCTTCCACCTCCGCTTCCGGCGACAGAATGACCCGATGCCGCAATGCCGGCAACGCCAGCTCGACCACGTCGTCGGGCACCGCGTAGTCGCGCCCGCGAAACGCGGCCAACGTCCGAGCGCCCTGCATCAAAGCCAGCCCGGCCCGCGGCGATGCCCCCAGGTAGAATTGCGGCCACTGCCGCGTCTGTCGCACCAACGCGTTGATGTACTCGATCAGCTTCGGATCCGTCAGCACGTCCCCCGTCCGCCGCGTCACCTCGACGATCTCCGCCGGACTCGTGATCGTCTCCAACTCGTCCAGCCGCTGGTCCAAATCGACCTGCACGCTGTGCAGCGACAGAATCTGCGATTCCTCCTCCGCCGACGGGTAATCGACCAACAGCTTGAACATGAACCGATCCAGTTGCGCCTCGGGTAGATTGTACGTCCCCTCCGCCTCGATCGGATTCTGCGTGGCCATCACCAGGAACGGCCGCTCCAACTTGTGGCTCGTTCGATCCACCGTCACACGATGCTCCTGCATGATCTCCAGCAACGCGGCATGCGTCTTGGCCGGCGAACGGTTGATCTCGTCGGCCAGCAGTAACTGCGTAAAAACCGGCCCTGGATGAAAACGAAATTCCTGCGCCTTCATGTCGAACACCGGCGCCCCCGTGATGTCCGAAGGCATCAGGTCGGCCGTGAACTGAATGCGGCCGAACTTGCAGCCGAGCACTTGGCCCAAGGTACGCACAAACAGCGTCTTGCCCAACCCCGGCACGCTCTCGATCAGCACGTGCCCGTTGGAAAACAGCGCCACCAGCGTTCCCAGTACCAACTCGTCCTGTCCCACGAAGATCTTGCCGACCTCGCCGGCGATCCGCTCGAACAGACGTTGGACGGGCGCGAAAGCCCCCGGCGCTTCGGAAGGCGATGCGGGCACGGTGTCCGGCTGGGGTGCGTCCGAAGCCAGAAACTCACGTTCTGCGGAAGAGTCGGTCATGAGAGTTCAGGATCCAGGGGTTGAAGAAGTTGAAGAGAAGGGGGACTCGCCCTTTTCCGATTTGCGTCCCCCAAGGTCCGCTTTCGTCTCTCGATAATGCAGTAGCCGCTCCTGCGCGTAGGTCGCGTCCCCCGAGCGCTCCAGCATCTCGGCCATCGCCTCGATGTGCTTGCCGAAATCCGATCGCCCCTCCACACTCGGCTCGCGAGGCCGGCCGAAAATCGGATACCGGACAAAACAGAAAATGACCCCGACGATCGCCAAATGCAGCAAGATCCAGTTCGTCGGCCACACCTGGAAGATCTCCATCCCGGTCGGAACGCGCGGAAGCATGTCGTCATCGCGAATCGGGGGACCGCCCGCATAGCTCTCCAGGAAAGCCACCGTCTTCTCCGGCGGTCCGACCTCGTCGATCAGTCGGCCGGCCAGCTTCCGATTCTCGTGGTTCGTCAGCATGGCGTTCAACAGGAACGAGCCGTTGGCCACCACGATCAACTGGCCTTCCCCGCGATCCTGCCGGCTCACCAGCACGTCCTGGCCCGACCGCAGCAATGCTTCCGCATGGTCCGCCGGGACGATCCGGCTGTTCAGCTTGATTGCCGCTTGCGATGCATCGACTCCCTCGGTCCACGCGCGCCTGCCCTGTAGCGCACTCACCGAGCACGGCTGACTCTGCCCGTCGATGGTGAACCACGGGCAGCTCTCCGACTTGCCCAGCACCGAACGGTCCCGCACGAACGACGATTCGGCCGTACTCTTCTCCGACAGGAACTCGCTCCTCTGGTCCGCCGGAGCGCTGGGAAGGACTTCACTCCAGTACCACGGGGCCGCATCGAAGTCACGACCCACGTAAATCAGCGTCCGCCCCGGCTTGTCCTCGAGCCATTCATCCAGCCAGTTGCACACTTCCGCCTCGGGCGGCCGAAAATCGTCGGGGAACCATACGATCACGTCCGCGTGCTCCTGCAGCCTGGGCGAAAGGCTGTTCCACGAGAACACCGCGTGCCCCCGCTGTTCGAACATCTCCCCCAGCACGGCCGTACCGTTGACGCTGCGGTAGCCCACGATCCCTTTCCGCTGCCCATATTCCGTTTCGAGCTCCTGCCGGCAGCCCGACAAGGCCAGCAGCAGGACCCCAACGGTCAGCACGCACCATCTCATGCCAGACCCTCCGCCGCCAAGGCTTCAAACTCGTTCAGCCGTGTCCAACACGACTCGAACCGGACGCGGTCGATCGCATGCTGCCCAAAAAAGGCGTCCTCAAACACCACCATCGTCTGCTCCAGCAATCCCCGCAACGGCCTCCGCGGACCGAGCTCGCGAAGGTACTGCCGATTGGTCTTCCCCTTCGTCATGCGGATCAACTGACGCTTGTCGAGCTGGATCAATTGATAGCTGAACAAACAGACGACGGCCTGCCCGTAATGTCCCAGCCGGTACTGCCGCTCGGCCTCGGCCAGCAGATCCGACTGGCCCCGGATGCCAGGCAGCGGCAGTGCCTCCACGCGGCGCCGATCTTCCGCCTCGTCCGTCTGCGCCTTGCCTCGCGATCCTCCCGATCCGGCCGCGCGCCGAGCCAGGTAGGTTCGCACCACCGCGTAAATCAACAACCCGATTGCCAGAGCGATCAAGATCCACGCGACCCACTGCAAAAGCGAGTGAGGCAACGATGGGCTCCACGAGGGGCCCTGCCAGCCCGAAAACCACCTCTCCCACCACGACGGCGACAGGTCCATCGGCTGCAGCCCGTCGCTCTTCGCGTCATACCATGGATACCGTCCCCAGTGGTCCAACGCCTTCCGCCCGGCCACAACCGCCTCTTCCGAGCCGGACGCGTCCGCCATCAATGCGACACTCATCAAGTGAGCTGGAAGCCCCGTCATTTCCACGCCCTCGCCAGCCGCGCCTGCTCGGCACGCATCGCCAGTTCCACCTCCCACCCCTCACGGCGAATCCGAAGATCCAGGTAACACAAAAACCGCACCACCGAAAAATAACCTGCCACCGTCCACAGGGCCAACGGGAACAGGATCGTAAACGCCGGAAGGTCCCACCACTGATCCGTCATCACGGCCCGCACGATACACATCGACACCCACAGCGATACCAGCAACAGCCCGCCGACGCCCACCGTGCCGAACGATCGTCCCACCGGGTCGAAGTCGCCGCGGTGCAGCGTGCGGCTGCGCGTGAGCGTCGAGCGGCCGGAACCGTCCGTTGCCCGTATCGGGTTCCGCTCCAGTAGGATCACCTCGTTCAGAAACGGCCGAAACACGAGGAACCACGGCCGCAGCATCAACTGGTACAGTACCAACTGTGGCAGCGATTGGCCCAGCTCGCGCACAATCTGTCGTGCATTCGGCTGCTCGGTGAACATGGCGTGACCCAGGTAGAGCGTGGCCGGCGCCGTCGCCAGCGGAACCTCCCACACCACCAGAAGCATCATGAGAAACAGGTACTGAGCCGGGAAACTCGTCTCGAGATAATCGCTCCAAATGCCCGACGTCAGCCAGCCGTTCAGTAGCGCCAACGGCAAGATCCCAACCGTCAACAAAGCCAGCAGCGCCGGCGCCTGCCGACGGATCACGTGCAAGGCCAGATCCAGGATCTCCACAAAGCTCCGCTCGCGGATGGCGATCCGCGTTCGATCCAGTTGCACCGTCAGTCTCCTTGCGGATAGCCCAACACGACGAAGTAAAACGTCAGCATCCCCGCCGTTCCCACCGCCACCAACGCCTTGATCAAATACGGTGCCGGCGAAGGCGATAGAAACGTCTCGATCATCGCCGCCCCGAAGAACAGCAATACGGCCACCGACGCGACCGGCACCACACGTTCGGCCGCCTGTCGCAAGGCCGCCCCGCGCGACAGGCCCCCGGTGTCGACCAGCGAGAACCCCAATCGCATTCCCGCCGCGGCGCACAGCACGATTGCCGTCAGTTCCAGCGGTCCGTGGGCTGTGACGAAGTGGAAAAAATTCTCCCGCTGCGGCGTCGTGGCCATGTATCCAAAAATGGCCCCGAGAAACGCCGCGTTGTAGATCGTCACGTACAGTCCGCCGATGCCAAAAAACAACCCAAAGGCGAAACAACGCAGCCCGATCCCGGCGTTGTTCCAAATGTACCATCCCACCATCCCACCGCCGACCGATGGCGGCTGCGAGTACATGCCTTCCAGGGCCACGATCGTCTCGTGCCCCACCACCTGTTCGGCGAACCCGTCCACACGGTAGGCCGTGTACATCGACAACAGGAAGATCCCCCAAAACACGCCGAACGCCAGCCGCAGACAATTGTCCGAAAACAGTTGCTGCGGCACGTCGACCAGCAACTGCCGCGTCCACGTCGACATCTGAAACGAATAGCTGCGGTAAAGCTGGTTGTGCGCGCGACCTACCAGGCGGTGCAAATACTCGGTCGTCTGCGGTGGCAGTTGATACGCGTCGGCCAACGCAAGATCGGCGCAGGCCGCGCGGTACAACGACGCAAAACGGGTGGCCGCCTGCGAGCTCACCTTCCGGCTCGACCGTCCCTGCATTTGCTGGCACAGCCGTTCCAGCTCCCCCCATTGCGCCGCGCGCGATTCCAGCAGCTCTGAGACTTTCATCGTTCAGTGTGCGGCCTTCGCCTTCTCACGTAATGGGATTCGTGGTGCCGGAAACGACCGATGTCGGACCGCCTGCCTCTTCAGCCATCTTCCCTTCTGCATTGGTTGCCTCACCGGGCGTCCAACTCGTTGCGGCAATCGCGAACGGCGATTCGCCCGGTCCGCGCTCCTCCTCATCCTGCCGGTCCGTAATAAACGTGCGGTGGTACAGCGCGCAAAGCAGCAAGTCCGCGTTCGTCTCTGCCGGCATGTTGAACTTCTGCAGAAGCGGTTCGCTCAAATGCCGGGCGATCTCCTGACGACGCATCCACGAGAAGTGCTGCCGCCGCTGAACGTAGGCCGCCAGTGCCTTCGCCATCGTACGGCTGGCCTGAAAACCGGCCGGAATCTGCCCGGCCATGCGGATCACCTCCGGGTCGTGCATGCGAACCACGCCGTGAAACCATCTCGGCTCCTCGAATACGACCATCGTGCCCGCCGCCAGATCCCCCATCCGCTGGTACCGGTCGTTCATCGCCGTTACCAGCAGCCCCACTTGGTACGTGAATGTCGGCAGCATGTCGGCCGCTCGCAACACGTTCCGCAATACGGCCTGCCACCCGCTGATCGGCCGCCCCTCGGTCGTCAACACCCGCAAATGCATCAGCCGTTTGCCGGGCGTCTGACCGTTCCAAAACGCCTCGAACAAACCTCCGTAAAGCCAATCAAGCAGAAACCACAACAGCAGCGATGCCGCCAACCCCAACTCAGGCAGCCCCACAAACCCGAACGCTATCAAGGCCGCGATCAGTCCCACCACACATGCAATAACCCGAATGACCAAGTCGATCAGGTACGCCGGCAAACGACGAAATGGGCCCGCCACCCGATAGCGAAAAGCAATGTTCTCGGGTGTAATAATCTCAACGGCCGTGTCGAGGGGGGCTGGGTCGGTCGCCATACCGTTCATTATGACTCGACCCGACGCACTAGCAAGCAGGGGGGCTCGCGGTCACCAATGCTGGCTATCCCACAACGCCCCCCGGAAACCGACAATACTCTAACAGTGCCCAACGCAACTCCCCTGGCCCGCACGACCTCGTTCGCCGGCTGCCCCAGCCAGCCTTCGGGAGATGCCGGCGGCTTCCGCCCAGCTTGGCAAACAAAACATCTGTAGCGCTCGAACTTCTCAAACCACTTGCCAGTCTCAGAGGATATGATGCAACTCAGCGGCAAAGTCGTCTTGGTCACGGGAGGGGGAAGCGGCATCGGGTTGGCCATCGCCACCGCGCTGGCCGGTCGTGGGTGCCGAGTAGCCATTGCCGGTCGTGACGAGCAGAAGCTCAAGGCTGCCGCCGCAACATTCACCGGCAGTCCGCCCATTTGTCCGCTTGCCTGCGACGTTGCCGACCGCCAGGCAGTCGTCCAGCTCATCGACTCCGTCCGAAAGCACCTGGGTCCTCCAGAGATCCTCGTTAATAGTGCCGGCATCAACGTAGCTCGCCGCTCGACCGCCGAGCTGGACCCCGCCGATTGGGACCGCATGATGGCCGTCAACGCCACAGGCGCTTACAACTGCATCCACGCTGTCCTACCCGACATGCGCCAACGACGCTCCGGACTCATCATCAACATCTCGTCCGTCGCCGGCCTACGTGTCGGGCAACTCGGAGGTGTCGGCTACTGCGCCTCGAAATTCGCCCTCAGCGCCCTCGGAACCGCCGTTGCACTCGACGAACGCGCCAACGGCATCCGCGTCACCAACATCTTCCCCGGCGAGGTCGCCACGCCGATCCTCGCAAACCGTCCAACTCCCGTGCCGCCCGAAAAGTTGGCCCAAATGCTCCGGCCAGAGGATATCGCTGCTATGGTCCTGGCCATCGTCGACTTGCCCGAGCGCGCCGTCGTGCCCGAATTGGTGATCACCCCCATGTATCAGGAGTTCGCCTGATCCGGCAACGCTTTACAGCGCGTTGGTGGTCACGCATACTAATGGTTTCGCTCCAACTCGTTTGGTGACAAGCAATGAACGACAATCCCCATGGCGGCAAACCCGCCGGCCAGAGCCTATCCTTCTCCATCCCGGTCGCCGACCGCGTCAAAAGGTTGCCCCCGTACCTGTTTGCGCAAATCAACAAGCTCAAGTACGAGAAACGCCGTGCTGGCGACGACGTGATCGACCTGGGCATGGGCAATCCCAGCGATCCGCCCCAAGACATCGTCATCGACAAGCTCGCCGAAGCCGCCCGCGACCCAAAGAATCACGGCTACAGTGAGGCCTGGGGCCTGCTCAGCCTACGCCGCGACGTGGCCAGCAAGTACTTGAAACGCTGGGGGGTCCGCCTCGATCCGGAACGCGAGGTCATCGTCTGCCTGGGTTCCAAGGAAGGCTTCAGCCATATGTGCATGGCGCTGATGGGCCCCGGCGACACCGCAATTGTCCCGACGCCTTCCTATCCCGCCCATCTCTACGCGGTCGCTCTGGCCGGCGGCAACCAGATCCTCTTAGACGTCGCCGATAGCGAGAAATTCCTTTCCAATGTTGCCTATACCTGCCAGCATCTGTATCCCAAGCCAAAACTGCTGATTGTCAACTTCCCGCATAATCCCTCGGCCGCGACCGTCGACCCCGAGTTCTATGTCGAAGTCGTCCGATTGGCCAAACGCTACGGCTTCATGGTGATTAGCGATCTGGCTTATGCCGACGTCAATTTCGACGGCTACCAAACGCCCAGCTTCCTGGCCGCGCCCGGCGCGATCGACGTCGGCGTTGAGCTGACCACCATGAGCAAGGGCTACAACATGGCCGGTTGGCGGGTTGGCTACTGCACCGGCAACGCCGAGATGATTCGCGCCCTGGGGACCATCAAGGGCTACTACGACTACGGCATGTTTGAACCTATCCAGATTGCCGCCATCGTCGCCCTCCGCCATACCGATGCCGCCGTCGAAGCCCAGTCACGCACCTACCAAAGCCGTCGCGACGTGCTCTGCGATGGCCTGGAACGCCTCGGCTGGCCCATCCAGCGGCCGCGGGCCAGCATGTTCGTCTGGGCCAAAATCCCCGAGCCCTGGGCCAGCGAGATGACCTCCTTCGACTTCGGTATGCGGCTCCTCCAAGAGGCCGACGTCGCCGTCGCTCCGGGTGCCGGGTTCGGACCGGCCGGCGAAGGCTACCTCCGCCTCGCCCTGGTCGAAAATGAAAAACGGCTCCGCCAGGCTGTACGCCAAATTGGACGTTGTTTCAGCTCCCGAGTGGGGGTTCAGGGTTAGCCCTCACACGCACACCTTGGCTGCGTGCAATCGTTGCCTCAGCGGCACCGTTGCCCTCTTCGGCCTCCGACACACTCGAAAAGTGTACATCTGGGGAACTGTCCGCGCGCCGGCCGTGTCGCTATAATGGCCCAAGCGCGCGAGGACTCTGGCAGGTGGGTGGCACGAACGAATCCCACAACGGGGCGTCCCGCCGGATGCAATGAACCCCATCTCGCACGCCGGCATCTGCCAAAAAAATGAGGGCTCTTGTTCGCCAGGACAAGAACCCTCGTGATAGGCTGTCCGAACTTCGTGAAACCAGTTCACCCGGTCCGGAGACCCACAGCCGTTTAGAACCTATCGGGACGATCCCCTAGCCGACTTTAGATCCGCTGCCTTAAGCGCGGCCGACAACAAGGCTAACCCTAACAACGCGCGGTCGCTTTGCTACAAACGGGAACTCTTCACAACCTTCACACGAGCCTCTTCAGAACATGACGTCAGTCGCGAAGCTTGCCCTGGAAGACGGTACGGTTTTCACCGGTAAGGCCTTTGGAGCCGAAGGCGAAGTCGACGGCGAGGTCTGCTTCAATACCTCGATGACCGGCTACCAGGAAATCCTTACCGATCCAAGTTACCGCGGTCAGATTGTTGCCATGACCTATCCGGAAATTGGCAACTACGGCACGAATGCGGAAGATGTAGAAAGTGCCAAACCGCATCTGGCCGGCTTCGTCGTCCGCCAACGAAGCCGCGTGGCAAGCAACTTCCGTGCCGACGGCCAACTCCACGAGTACCTGCTCCACCACGGTATCGTCGCCCTCGAAGGGATCGACACCCGTGCCCTCGTCCGAAAGATCCGCATCCGCGGAGCCATGAAAGGCGTCCTTTCTCACGTCGACCTCGACGATCAGAGCCTCGTCGCCAAGGCCAACGCCAGCCCCGGCCTGATCGGACGCGATCTCGTCCAAGAGGTGATCCCCAAAGACGCCATCCAGTGGAATCAGCCCCTCAGCCACTGGGCGAAGCTCGCCGAGGACCAGGTCGCCAATCAGGTGCCCCCCGATGCACCCCACGTGGTCGCGCTCGATTATGGCATGAAATGGAACATTGCCCGACACCTGTTCGACACGGGCTGCCGTGTCACCGTCCTGCCGGGCACGGCCACTGCCGAGGACGTCCTCCGCTTGAAACCCGACGGCGTCTTCCTTTCCAACGGGCCGGGCGACCCCGAACCGATCGCCTACGCCCAGCAAACGATCCGCGGCCTGTTAGGCAAGAAGCCCATCTTTGGCATCTGCTTGGGCCACCAACTTCTCAGCTTGGCCTGCGGCGCCAAAACCTTCAAACTCAAGTTCGGCCATCGGGGGGCCAATCAACCCGTCATGCATCACGAGACCGGTCGCGTCGAAATCACCTGCCAGAATCACGGCTTCGCCGTCGATCGTGACTCGTTGCCTCCGGAGCTCGAGGTCACCCACGTCAACCTCAACGACAACACTATCGAAGGCGTTCGCCACCGCAAGCTCCCCGCCTTCAGCGTCCAGTACCACCCCGAAGCCTCCGCCGGCCCTCACGACAGCAACTACCTGTTCGCCGAATTCCGCAAAATGCTCAACTAACCACCACTCACTACCCACCACCCACTACTCATCCCACTTCCCGCAGCAGGCAGCCCACTTTGTCCACCAGCCGATCCTCCGGACAAACCTGCAAAAGCACGCTCTCCGAATCGGTGCCCTGCATCGGGTACGACGTCAGCTTTCGCAACGCCAGATTCTTCAACAGTCCGAGATGGCGCGCTTCTCCCCGCTCCTCCACCCAACTGGGGCCTTTGAGCACCAAGAGCCGGTCGAACCGCTCCCAATGAGGGCGGAACCAGCGCAATAGCTTCTCCAAACGCGCCACCGCGCGGACGACCAACGTGTTGAAACGAACCTCGCCCAGAATATCCTCTGCCCGGCTGCCATAGACGGGCACCTTCAGGTCCAGCGCCGCCACGATCTCGGCCACCGCCTTGGCCTTCTTGCCGACCGACTCGCATAGGGCCACGTGCAAGTCGGGCCGCACGATCGCCAACACCACGCCCGGCACACCGCCGCCGGTCCCCACGTCCAGCACCACCTCCTTCGGCTGGAGGAATTCGGCGAACGCCAGGCTGTCGATCAGATCGCGGCCCACGAACTTCTCATACGTGTCGTGCCGCGTCAGGTTCAGCTTCTCGTTCCACGCCCATAGTCGCTGGCAATAGCTATCCAACAACGTCCGTTGACCCTCGGGCAATTCGATCCCGTGTCTCGTTATCGCGGCGGAAAGCGTGTCGTCCGATTCACTCACAATCCAAAGGTTCCTATGCTAGGGTGCTGCTGGGCGGCGGGCCTCTTGCGAGCGACTTTTGGGCGGCCGGGCACGATCGCATCAGCCACACCCCAACGGCCCCATCGACCCTTTCGTTGCACCTGCACTCGCCTGAAGTCGGATCGAGCCCGCGTAGATCCCACCATTGGAATCCTCGCTCGTTCCCCCGTCAAGCCGCCAGTCCCGCTGAAAGCCCGCCGACGCTTTGACGCCGCCGCTCCGGCGTGGATAATGGGATCATCTTGTCCGAAGGATCACAGCTCAGGCTCCACCCGCGGCGCCGTGGCCTGTCGCCCGACCTGGCCACACGCCCGTCCGAAGGTCTCCGATGCCGCTGGACCGTGAGGAATACGTCGAGCAAGCCTACCTCTTTCGCACCTTGCGAGAGCGAATGCAGCAGGGAGTGTCCACCCAGGAACTCCTCGCGGCCGTCAAGCAGGAAATCCTGTCGACGACCAAGCTCCCCCTGGCCCTCGATTTCATGGCCAGCGAGTTGCGACTGACCGGCCGGTTCGCCTCGGCTATGGCCCACTTGGCCCATTACTTCACGCCATTCCAGGCCTTTGTCATCTACGAAGCCGAACGCGACGAAGGGCTCTTCGACTTCCGCATCGCTCTGGAAATCCTCCAACGCGAGGCCGAGTACCGCGCTTCGGGCGCGTCGCCGCAGGGGATATTCCTTTACCAATTCGAGGCCATCTGCCGCAACCGGCTCGGCTATGATCGCGGACTGGAAGCCATTGCCGGCGACCCATGGTACGACGAGAACTGGCGGCGCTGGATCTCGACCGTTCGTCGCCAGATCGGCATCATCGAATTGGCCGACATGATTTACGTTTGCAGCCAGTATCACCAGCAGCGCCGCGGCCAAACCGACGAGCCGGTCCTTTTCGGCGAGCGCGAAGGGATGATCGCCCTGGCTAACCGTCACAAAGACCCGCTCTATTTGTTTGCCGCACTGGCTCGGCACCTCGGCTACCCCCCCGTGCCCCGCCCCCGCGTGGAAGAATCGCTGCACAAGACGCTGCCCGCCATTCAGCGGCGTATCGATCGGCTGGAACAGCGTTTCAAGCTGCTCGAGGAAGAAGTCCGCGGGGGCATCAACTTGTCGCGCTTCTACAAACGCGGCGACGGCTCGTCCTAGCCACGACCGCAGCGCCTCGCCGGGCCGGCCGGAACGTACCGACCAAAGTGTCGATCCAACCCATATGCCCTCCAAACCAATCGCCATAGTCGTGATTCGCCGCTTTCCCCCCGCCGCCTCTGTTTTCGACCCAGAAATTTGCCAGAATAGGGAGTATCAATAGGGTGGTCTCTCCAGCGGACGAGAAGCACAGCCATACCTGGTCGTCCGCCTAGACCGCACCTCGCAACAGCGTAGCGTGTGGACCACTTTCCCCAACCATAGAAACACACCGCCGCCAGCGCTACAGTCAAGTGCGACACGCGCCAGCCCAGGGAATGGACAGCACCATGGCCGATCAGCCTTCTCCTGCTCCCGCCACACCTCAGCAGCCCAAGCCGATTCGCGCACTCGAGGCAGCCACGGTCCGATTCTGTGGCGACTCCGGCGACGGCATGCAGTTGGCCGGTGTCCAGCTTACCAACACCTCCGCCCTGGTCGGCAACGACGTTGCCACCTTTCCCGACTTCCCCGCCGAAATCCGCGCCCCGCGCGGCACCAAGGCCGGCGTCAGCGGCTACCAGCTCCATTTCGCCAGCCGCAAGATCTTCACCCCCGGCGATCAGGTCGACGCCCTGGTTGCCATGAATCCGGCCGCACTGGCCACCAACCTCGCCGACCTCGTCCCTGGCGGCGCGTTGATCGTCAACAACGATGCCTTCACCAAACGCGACTGGGAGCTCGCCGGCTACCAGCAGAACCCCTTGGAAGATGGCCGCATGGACGGCTATCGGCTCTTCCAGATCGGCATGACCTCCTTGACACGTGAGTCCGTCAAGCCGCTAGGCCTCAGCACCAAGGAAGCCGACCGCTGCCGCAACTTCTTTGCAATGGGCCTGGTCTACTGGCTCTACGATCGGCCGCTGGACCCGACCGAGCGATTCATCGAAGACAAGTTCGGCCGCCGACCCGATATCGCCGAAGCAAATCTCCGCGCCCTTCGTGCCGGATATCACTACGGCGAAACCATCGAGGCGATCACCCATCGCTACTCGGTCGACGCCGCTCCGCTGCCCCCCGGTACCTACACCAACGTCACCGGCAACCAGGCCCTCGCCTGGGGTCTGCTGGCAGCATCCCAGCTCAGCGGCTGTCCGCTTTTCTACGGAACCTACCCCATCACGCCCGCCAGCGACATTCTTCACGAACTGGCCAAACGCAAGCGCTTCGGCGTGCGCACGCTCCAGGCCGAGGACGAAATCGCTGCCATCTCGGCCGTCATCGGCGCTGCGTTCGGCGGAGCGATGGCCGTCACCGGCAGCAGCGGGCCGGGTATCTCTCTCAAGACCGAGGCCCTGGGCTTGGCCGTCATGATCGAGCTGCCCCTGCTGGCGATCAACGTTCAGCGGGCCGGTCCCAGTACGGGCATGCCCACCAAGGTGGAACAGGCCGACCTCAACCAGGCCCTCTTTGGCCGTCACGGGGAATGTCCTCTGCCGGTGCTCGCGGCCCGCAGCCCCGCCGACTGCTTCGACGTCGCCCGCGAAGCCTGGCGCATCGCCGTCCAGCACATGACTCCCGTGCTCGTCCTCAGCGACACCTTCGTCGCCAATAGCTCCGAACCCTGGCGAATCCCGCAGATGAGCCAACTGCCGCCGATTGCCGTTCATCACCCGGGTCCCGCCGAAAACGGCGCTCCCTTCCAGCCCTACACCCGCAACGACTGGCTGGCTCGCCCGTGGGCCCTGCCGGGAACGCCCGGCCTGATGCATCGCCTCGGCGGCCTCGAAAAGCAGGACATCACCGGCCAGGTCAGCTACGAGCCGCTCAACCACCAGCACATGATCCGACTCCGCGCCGCCAAGGTGGCCAAGATTGCCGAGGACATTCCGCTCCAAGAAGTCGAGGGCCCGCCCGACGGACGCCTCCTCGTGCTCGGCTGGGGTGGTACCTACGGCGCTCTGACCACGGCCGTCCGCCAATGCGCTTCACGCGGCGCCTCCGTCGCCCATGCCCACCTGCGCTACCTCAATCCCCTGCCGGCCAATCTCGGCGAATTGCTGGGGCGTTATCAGCGCGTGCTCGTTGCCGAACTCAATTGCGGCCAATTGCGTTCCATCCTTCGCGGCCAATACCCGGTCGACGCCGTCGGCCTGAACAAGACCACCGGTCGCCCCTTCGCCGTTGCCGAAGTGGTTGCGGCCATCGAGGAGGCCCTTCAATGAACAACCTTCCCGCCCCGGCTCCCGAAACAACCGCCTCGCCCAACGACTATGCCAGCGATCAGGACGTGCGATGGTGCCCCGGCTGCGGCGACTACGGCATCCTCGCACAGATGAAGAAGGTACTTGCCTCGCTCGGCATCCCCCAGCACAAGCTCGTGTTCATCTCGGGAATCGGCTGCTCCAGCCGCTTCCCCTACTACATGAACACCTACGGCATGCATTCCATCCATGGCCGCGCCCCGGCCGTGGCGACCGGGCTGAAAGTCGTGCAGCCCGATCTATCTGTCTGGGTCATCACCGGCGATGGCGACGGCCTCAGCATCGGCGGCAACCACCTCATCCACGCCATCCGCCGCAACCTCGATATCAACATCATCCTCTTCAATAACCGCATCTACGGGCTGACAAAGGGCCAGTATTCGCCCACCTCTCCCCTGGGCACCGTTACCAAGAGCTCGCCCGTGGGCGCCATCGACAACCCCTTGAACATCCTCTCCGTGGCCATCGGTTGCGAAGCCAGCTTCGTGGCGCGGACTGTTGACGTCCAGCAACAGCACCTGGCCATGGTCCTCCGCCGTGCGGCCGAGCACCGCGGAACGTCGTTTGTCGAAGTCTACCAGAACTGCGTTGTCTTCTACGACGGCGCGTTCCACTACGCCACCGATCGGGCAACCCGCGAGGAAACGACCCTCCAGCTCGAACATGGCAAACCGCTCGTGTTCGGCAAGGATCGCGACAAGGGCATTCGGCTCAATGGCCTTGAACCCGAGGTGGTTTCCCTCTCGGACGGCGTTTCCGAGGCCGACCTGCTCGTCCACGACGAGGCGGCCCACGAGCCCAGCCTGGCCTACCTCCTCAGCCGCATGCGACAGCCCGAGTTCCCCGAGCCTATTGGCGTCTTTCGCGCCGTCGATCGCCCCCGGTACGATGATCTCCTCAATGCCCAAATCCGGAAGTCCATTGAGGCTCAAGGCCAGGGCGATCTCGACGAGCTATTCCGCTCTGGCGATACGTGGAATGTCTCGTAGCCGGACGGCCCAAACCCCTCGGCGCCAAGAACGACCTATTTCAGCACGCCATCATGGCGTTCACCGCGTGACCGGTGCGCTCGGCGGCATCTCTGGCGGGCGAGCCGCGCTCTTCGGCGTGTGCGAACTGCCTTCCAGGTAGTTGTCCACGGTGGCCTGCTGCTGCAATTGCTCGAAGCCCTCGGCCATCGCCAAACGCAGCTTCTTCTCGTGAATGTCCTGGTAGATCAAATCGCGAACCGAGGCGAAATCGACCTCCACCGGATCGGTCTGGCCCAGGCAGAAGAGGATCACGTAGCGCGAGTCCACTTGGATAAGGCTCGACAGCTCGCCCCGCTTCAGCTCAAACGCCTCCTTTTCCATCACCGGCTGACCGCCGTGGCGCTGGATCGGTGGCACTTCTCCCCGCAGCGCTCGGCTTGCGGGCTCGGTCGAGTACTGTTCGGCCAGATCGGCAAAACGGGCCTCCGCTTGCTCCATCGGTTTCCCGTCGATGCCCTTGCGAGCCATGTCCCAAACCTGCTGGGCTCGGCGCAGATTATCCATGATGATCGCTCGGCAACGCACTCGGGGACCGTAGTTGGCCTCGAATCCCTTCTTCAGATCCTCCTGCGTCACCTCGATCTTCATGCCCACCAGCTTCTTCAGCGCAACCGACGGCCACACCGAATCGTGCCGATAGCTCTCCAGCGAGATCCCCTGCTGCTCGGTGATCATGTTCAGCCAGCCCTTCACGTTGGGCGAGCCGTCGGCGTTGGCCGGATACGACAACGCGGCCGCCCGGGCGATCTCCGCGTCCAGGTCGGCGTCGGTGACCGTGATGTTCGCCTTCTTGCACGCCTGCTCCAGCAGCCGACGGTGAATCACCTCTTGCAGAACCTGGCGACCATTCCGGTCGATGCAGGACTCCGCCAGCTCGCGAAGCGTTATCTGCTGTCCGTTGATCACCGCCGCCACACCCGGCATCTCGCGCGCCTTCGACGGGTCGTTGAACACGTTCACGACCTGCGCGTCCTTCTGCATCTCTGCAAAGACGCCCGTCGCCACGTGCTCTAGCTTACGCTCCCGAATGATCTCCTCCAAACTCCCGCGCAACTGTTCGTTCAACGGAACATCGCGCGCCTCGACCAATCCCTCGCGCTTGATGATCGCGCACTGGTTGGCCACCGAGATTACGGGCGAAACCTCGCCGTCCTTCATGTTGAATGCCACCTGCTCGATCTGCTCGTCACCCATGTGCTGGCGGATCGGATGAATCAGTCCCTTCAGACTGGCACTCGGGTCGGTCGAATACTGCTTGGCCAGATCGCCGAACGATTCCGGATTGGCGGCCGCCTCCGCCCGCACACTTTCCGCTTGTTCGCGGTTGGAGCAAACGATCAAGCGAGCCTTCACGGCCGCCCCGTAACACTTCTCGTATTCCTCCTGAATCTCCGCGTCGCTTACCTGCAGACGCTCGCCTGCCAGCTTCCGCATCGCCAGGGTCGGCCAGATGATGTCGTTAGCGTACTGCTCCGGCGTGATACCCCGCTCTTTCTGCAGCATCTTCAGCCACTGGTCGGTCGGCCAGCCAAAACGCCCTGCGAGCCGCTCGAGCTCCGCGTTCACCTCCGACGGCGTAACCTCAATATTCCGCCGAGCGCATTCCTGGGTGATCAAGTACTTGTTGACCAGCCGTTCCAGCACTTCTTTGCCGTGCCGTCGCAGGCAATCTCGGGCCAGGTCTTCACGGCTGATTCGCTCCCCGTTGACCGTCGCCACAATCTTCTGTTGTGTCGGCGTCGCGACTGCGGGGGCTTCGGTCGGGCGGTCGGGCGCCTTGGTCGGGCTCGCCGTCCTGGTACGAGGCGATCCCGCACTGGCCGGGCTCAAACCCCAATAGTACCGGGCCGCCGCGGCAACGATGGCCACACCAAGCCCACAAACGAGCATGCCCAGCCGCAGCCTCGTCACGCGGGGCCGCTCGGGGCGCAGAGTCTGCTGAGTCATCACGGTTCCTCCTTAAACCGTTGTCGAGCACTTTCCGGCGCGCGGTATCCTTCGCGCAGCCTTGCGGGGCCGATAGTATAGGTCCCCGCTTTCCAACAGGTCAAGATGGATCTGAATTCCCTGCAACGGGGGGTGCGCTCGGCTTCCCTTCCACCCGTTGCCCCTCGCTCAGATTGCTCTCCGGAGCGACGATCACCAACTCTCCCTGCTTCAGGCCCGACGCGATCTCGACGGCCTGATCGTTGACAATGCCCACCTGCACCGTTCGCACGTGCACGCGCCCGTCGTCCACCGCGTAAAGCTGCCAGCTTCCATCGTTCCCGCGAAACAAGGCCGAACGGGGCACGATCAGTGCCTGTGGTTTGTCGGCCGTGATGATCCTCACTCGCACCCGATAGCCCACGCCCAAGTGCCGCTCTTTCCGGAGCCGCGCAAGGTCCTCCGGCTTGAACTCCACGACCACCTTCACCTTCTGCTGTTCCACCCCCAACGAACTCACCTTCGTGAACCCGGCCGGATAGATCCGCAGCACACTCCCCTGAGCGACCGGCTCGCCGATGGCCGGCCCGTAGATCTCCACAGGCGCCCCCGCATCCACGTCGACCACTTCCACACTGAGCACGTCGGCCTCCACCTGAAGGTCCTCCAGACGTCCCAGTTCCAGCAGCGTCGTCCCCGCAGCAAGAAAGCGCTCATTCGTGCTATTCCGTTCTAGCACGATGCCGTCGATCGGGCTGGTCATCGTGCCTCGCTGTTGGGCCTGTTGCGCCTGCAGCAACTGGGCCTCTGCCTCGGCTCTCTCCTTCTCGAGCACCGCCCCCATCAGGCGTTTCCGGTCGATGTATTGCGAAACCATCGTCGGCAACAGATTCGTCGCCGACTGCAACGCCCGCATCGCCGTATAGACCAACTGGTCCTGGCGATAGTTCACCGAAGCCTGGACCTTCTCCAGCATCGCCCGATCGAACTCGGCCTGCGCCGCGGCCTTCGCCTCGAACAAACCCTGTACCCGATTGAAGTTCTTCTCCGAGTACTCATAGCCGGCCTTTCCCGAGTCCATCCGCGCCTGCGCCGCACCCACCGTGGCCTCCATCGACTCGACAAACTGCTCAGCCTGCTTCAACGCGCTGTTCTCCAAGGCTACGTCGGCATTCTCGCGTAGCGACGCCTCCAACCGACCCACCACCGCCTTGGCCTGATCGACCGTCAACTCGAGGTCGATCGGCACCACTCGGGCGACCACCTCTCCCTTCTTCACCGACGTTCCCTCCACGGCGCCGATCGCCTCGATCCGTCCGTTATACGGCATGGTGATGAGGTACGTCCTCGGAAGCCGCGTCTTGCCCCGCTCGTCGACGAACTGGCGAATCGGCCCCATCTCGGCCCGCGCCACTTCCACCGGCGTGCCGTGCGACCAGCCCATGGCCATGACCGCAACCAAAACCGCGGCCAACACCACGACCACAATACCCCACTTCATCACCTTCATCGCTCAAACTCCTTCGAATGCCCAGACGCACTCAGACCGCTTTCCGCTTTCCATCTTTCGCTTTCGACCCTTCCCTACTCCTTCGCCTGCAACGCTTCCAGCCAATCCATCCGATGAATCGCCAGTTGCACGAACACGTGGGCCGACATCGCGAACACAATCGCCATCACCACCGAGCCCACCCATGTAGCCGTTGTCGACACCACGGGAAACCGAAACATCTCCGAATCGTACATCTCCGCGATCAGCACGCTCAGATAGTATCCCGCCGGCAACCCCAACAACGTGCCCACGATGGTCGTCATCATGCTCTCGCGCAACAACAGCTTGCCGATTTGCCACGGCGTGTAGCCCAGCACGCGAAGCGTCGCCACCTCCCGGCCCCGTTCCGCCAGGCTTACCAGCGATGCGTTGAGGATGCTCCCGAAAAAGATGATGCCCGCGAACACCACCAGCAGCCCGATGACCACCCACAGGTTGCGAACAAGCGTGTCTTCAAGCGACTGGATCATGTCGGCCCGCGAATTCGCCGCCTCCAGCGCCGGTATCTCCTTCAACTCCCGGTACAGCGCCGCCCGATGCACAGCACTGCCGTCGACGGCCAACTGCACGCCGCTGAGGGCCATCTCCTCGCCGATCAACCGGCTCAGCCAATCCAGGTTCGCGTACACCGGTGTGCCGATGTAACAGTCGGCAATCTCCACCACCGGCACCTGGTGCTCCCGTCGCAGCCCTTGGATCGGCTGGATCGTTACCATGTCGCCGCGGCCCACGTGCATCAGCTCGGCCATCTTTCGCGTCATCATCAGGCCCGCAGCCGGAATGCGAAGCGGCCGGGCTTCCAGATCGCGAGGAACCGTTAGCCGTGCGTTGTGGATCAGCCCCGTCACCGCGCCGCGTTTCTCATACGGCCCATTGCGAAATTTGCACGCGACATTCAAAACCGGCTCTGCTCGATCGACGCCCGGCAGACGCGCAGCTTCCAGCAGCGCACCCCAACCGTGCTCGTCCTTGAACGTCAGGTCCATGTCGCTCCGCAGCACCCAGCGGAACTGAAAATCGACCAGGTAGTAGGTCGCCTGCGCCATCATGAAGCTACTGGCCATCACGCAGGCTCCCATCGCTGCCGCAAAGATGCCGATCGTCGTGCGCATCCGGTTGCGGACGACGCTTCGCACCACCATCCGCCACGACGAACTCAGCCGGTTCCAGAACCAGCCGATCCGTTCCAGCAGGATGGCCCCGCCTCCCTTGGGCGGCTTGGGTCGCATCGCCTCGGCCGGCTTCAGCCGCAGCACCGCCCGCGTGCCTCGCACACTCCCGACCGCCGCACACGCCAGCGCGATACCCAGCGCGATCAAGTGCTGTCCCGCGTAGAAGTGGTTCTGCAGGTTCGGAAACTGGAAGAACTGCCGATACTGCTGCGTCATCCATTCCGCCAGGTAATACCCGCCGACCGAGCCCACCACCGCCCCGCCCAGCCCCACCGCAAGAGCGTACTTCAGGAACTGCCAGAAAACCTGCCCGTCGGCATAACCGAGCGCCTTCAGCGTGCCGATCATCGTCCGTTCCTGCTCGGCCAGCCGTGTGAGCACCACGTTGAGCACCAACGCCGCCACCGTCAGGAAGATGATTGGCATCACTATGGCAAACGTGTCCAGCCCCATGATCTCCTGGCTGATCGACTTGTTCGACGCCTGATCTGCCAGCGGCGTCGTCGTGAACACCCCGAACGAATCCAATAACTCCTCGGCCTGGTTCAGCACCACCCTGGGCTGCGATTGCATCTCCGGCGTCAGCCGCCCGACGATCTGGTTCGTCGCCCCCTCGAAATCGAACACGTCTTCCGCATAGCTGTGCTTCAGATAGAAGACCCCGAAATGCTCCGGGTCGGGCATGATCGCACCGGGGCCCAGCAGGTACACGAACTCGCTGGAAATGGCGGTCCCCACGATGAACAGTTCCTGCTGCCGGTTGTTCAGCACCAACCGCATCCACATGCCCGGCACCAGATGATGATGCTCCGCGAACGACTCGTTTACGATCACCTCGTTCTGTCGCCGATCGGTGAAATAGCCGCCGCGGCGCATCACGATGTCGTTCAATACCGGCTCCCGGCGGTCCGGCATGGAGAGGATCATCCCATTGATCGGCTCCTTGGCGTTCTCCAGGTCGACCGTCGCAAAAAACTGGATCCGTGGGCGGAATTCGGCCACGCCCCGCAGATTCGCCAGCGCGCCCAACTCCGCCACCGGCGCCTTCTTCAGGTCGATCCAGAAATCGGCCATGCGGCATTGCCGGTAGTAGTCCCGCTTGGCCTCCGTCAGATTGCGGTAGCACGTCCCCATCGCCACATACTCGTTCACTCCCACGGCGATGATGCCCACGATCGCCAGCAGCCGCCAGCGATGGGCGAACAGCTCGCGCAACAAACGCCGGTTGAGCACGCTCACCACACGACCTCCTCCGGCGAGACCGGCTGAGGGTTGGTGTGCACCTCGACCACCTGCCCGCTCCGCAGCCGGATCACCCGATCGGCCACCGGCGCGATCGCGCTGTTGTGCGTGATCAGCACGACCGTCTTGCCCAAACGATTCTTCAAGTCGACCAGCAGCCGCAGCACGCGAATGCCGGTCGCATAGTCCAACGCCCCCGTCGGCTCGTCGCACAGCAGCAGCGCAGGATTCTTGGCCAACGCCCGCGCGATTGCCACCCGCTGCTGCTCGCCGCCCGAAAGCTGCGAGGGGAAATGGTCCCTCCGGTCCTCCAGTCCCACCAGCCGCAGCGCCTCATCGACCTCCATCGGGTTCCGGCTGATCTCCGTCGACACCATCACGTTCTCGCGCGCCGACAGGTTCGACACCAGGTTGTAGAACTGAAAGATGAACCCGATCGTGTCGCGCCGATAACGCGTCAGGTCTGCCTCGCCCAAGCGGTTCAACTGCTGATCGCGATACCAAACCTCGCCCCCGGTCGGCGTATCCAACCCGCCCAAGATATTCAGAATGGTCGACTTGCCTGAACCGCTCGGGCCGACCATCACCAGCATCTCTCCCTCATAGACCTCCAGCGAAATCTCCCGCAGCGCGCGCACGCTCACCTCGCCCATGGGGAACGTCTTATCGACGCGCTCCAAACGCAACAACGCCCCATCTTTCTCCGCTGCCCTATGCGACATCTCTCAACCCAGCCAACAACCCTCTCATGCACCCCCATCTAGCACAGCCGCCCTCGGCTGTGCACCTCGTTCCATTCCGCAGCGCAACCCCATGTGGCACGGCCGCCCTCGGCTGTGTGCGCTGTGCACCCTCCGCCCGCGCGCACCACTCCACCGCGGAGACGCCGCAAAGGCTCCTCTGGAACCTACGCCTAAAACAATTATTAGGCAAGCACTTAAATGCTGTCCCTGCCCACGCCCACATCCCTCCCGCGGCCCACACCCCCATTTCGCCCGAGGCGGGCAATATTCCCACCAATCATCAATTCCCACCCTCCCATCGTCCCACTACTCACCAACATCCCCCCACGGTACGCCCAAAGCGACGGCCATCGCGCCGCAACAGGCATCTACCCCGCCCGCGTTACAAATCACCCACGTCCTGCCCTTTCCACCACGCGACAAGAGCCGGTGTTCCCCCGAGACTTCCCACGACCAACTCCGTCGACTACGATCGTACACGTCGTCCCGCCACAACGGTTCTGGCGAATCCTGCAACCGCCGTAGCGCGGCAACCGAGTACCGGAGGATCCAATCGTGAGCGAAAAACACCGACTGTCGAGACGTGCCGCGCTGAAGACCGTTGGAGTCGTAGGCGGTGCCGCCATGATGGCGGGCGGGATAGGCCGGGAGCCCGTCCTCACGGCATCCGAACCGCCGCAACAACCGACCGACATCCGTAAGCAGATCTTCGCCAAAGTCTGGGACACCCCGCTGGTCGACACCCACGAACACCTCTGCGACGAGCGAGACCGCCTTCCGCCCAACAGCGTAGAGGCCGACGACTGGTCCGTCGTCCTGCTCCACTACTTCGCCAACGACCTGCTGACCGCCGGCATGCCGCCCGAGGCCCACAAAAAATTCTTCGCAAAAGGCCTCTCTCCAGCCGAGAAGTGGAAGCTGCTCGAACCGTTCTGGCCCGCCGTCAAGAACACCGGCTATGGCCAGGCCGTGCGAATCACCTTGCGCCAACTCTACGGCGTCGACGACCTGTCGGCCGCCACCGTCGCAAAGGTACAAGCCGGCTACGAAGATACGCGAAAGCCCGGCTTCTACCGCCGCATCCTTTGCGACCTGGCCAAGATCCAGTCCTGCCAGGTCAACGCCGGGCCGTTCCACGAGTCCAGCATGCCCACGCTCCTTATGCAGGACATCAGCATCGTCGGCATGTTTGCCGGTCCGGCGATCTCATCCTACGCCAAGCCGCTCGGAATCACCGTGACCGGCCTGCCCGATTGGCACAAGGTCATCGACTCGTGGTTCGACAAGTACGCCCCCTACGCCGTGGCCGTCAAGTCGCAAAACGCCTACAGCCGCGACATCGACTACCAGCAGGTCCCGGTCGAACAGGCCGCCGAGGTGTTCAAGAAGAAGCTCGGCAACCAGCCGATCGACCCCGACGCCCGCAAGGCCCTGGAGGATCACCTGTTCTGGTATGCCGTCCGCAAAGCCACCGACCACAATCTGCCCATCAAGCTCCACACCGGCTACTATGCCGGCCAGAACAGCATGCCGCTGGCCCGCCTCCTGCACAACGCCGGCTCGGCCTGCGAGCTATGCCGGAACGCTCCCAATGCCCGTTTCGTCTTCATGCACATCTGCTACCCCTACTACGAGGAGCTGATCGCCGTCGCCAAGCAATGGACGAACGCCTACGTCGACATGTGCTGGTCGTGGATCATCAACCCGGTCGCCTCCAAGGACTTCTTGAAGAAGTACCTCGTCACGGCCCCGGCCAACAAGATTCTCACGTTCGGCGGCGACTACCGCACCGTCGAGCCCGTTCTGGGACATGCCGTCGTGGCACGCCAAGGCATCGCTCTGGCCCTCAGTGAACTGGTCGAAGAGCGCTGGCTCAGCCTCGACGACGCCCTGGAATTCACCGACCCGATCATGCACGGCAACGCCCGGCGCATCTTCCGACTCGCGGAAAAGGAAAAGGCCCTCCGCAACGTCCCGTGGCTCTGACCTCGCGCAGTACGACGACGGCCGCCTCTCGGAAGCTCCTCCCGGCCGCTCACCGGCCGACAAGCTCCGTGCTCAACCGAAACCGTTCCGTCTTGCCTAACCGTTCCAACGCAAACATCGCGCGGCTCCGGTCGTCCACCGTGAAACCGTGCGACGATCCGCCCGAGCCCCAGGAACGGCTCCCCTCCCCCGAATCCACAAACGCCAGTTGATACGACTTGTCGCTGGCCGTGCCACTCTTGATGGCCCGCAAACAGCTCGTCTTCAACGAACCGTCCGCCGCTCTCGCGAAGAAGTACACCGGCTCGTCCAAGCCGATCTCTCGGCAATCCTTCGAAGCGCCCGCCTTCAACTCCACGAAGCCAAGCTCCTCCAGCACCCCTGGCTCGATCGCCCTCTTGACCAGCGTCTCGTCGCCCAGCTCCTTGGCCAGGTTCCGGGCCTTGCTCTCCAGATCGGCGTACTGTGCCACCGTACGCAACAGCGCGCAGGTGCGGGCAAGCTCTTCGCGGGCTTGGTCGTCCTGCTTGAGCCGATGATAGAGGCCGGCCAGCGTAAGCGAGACTTCCGGCGTCCGAGCAGGCCGCGTTTGAAGCACCTTCAACAGACGGTCTCTCTGCTCCGAAGAGCAATGTCGCTCGAAGCAGATCAGAACATCGCTCGGCACATCCTTGGCTAGGCATTCATCGATCGCCGCTCGCAGTTCCTTCACAGTCATTACGTCCACATATTGGACGTACACAACCGGCTCCTTCGGCGGACTGTCCGAGAACACGCCCTTCGGCGGCGGCGCATAGATCACAAGCGTTGCCCCTTCCTTCTTCAGGTACGCATGCGGCGGATCGCTCTCCTTAGAGCCGCTGTCGGCTTTCCACCCATCCGACTCCAAGCGGCCTCGCAGATCGTGAACAACATCCGCCGCAGGCCGATCGATGGCCACTCGCCACAGCGTCTCGTTGTGGTTCATCAGTCCGTGCCACGACATCACGACCGCCGGCTTGCCGAACTCCGCAAGCGGCAGCTCAGGCGCCTTCCGATAGGCCGGATAGAACTCCTGCGGCAGCTCCGGCAGCGTCCTCTCCTTCTCTTCACGCGAAGTGAATTCCTTCGCCAACGCCTTGCCGATCTCCTTGGCGATGTCCGCTGCTGCCAGCTTGTATTCGGCCGCCGACGAAGTCACACCCCGCGTCGTCGAAGTATGTTCCAGCTTGCCGTTCCAATCGAACTGCACCAGCGGCGGAGTCATCGGGCCGAAATACGTGTTCCTCAGGCCGGGTGGCATGTTGCCCGCCGTGATGATGAACGTCGCTTCCACCTTCTGCGAACCGGGCCGCGTGCTCTCCGTCAGCTTGTCCAAATCGAAGGTCACGGTCACATCCGGCGCCAGCCCTCCCGGTTCCGGCGCGAATCCAAGGGGGTAGTACTCCACGTGGCGAATCGAATCCAGCGGCTTAAGTTCTTCCAGCAACTGCTGACCGACGCGCGCCGCCAGCAGATGGTCGGATTGGTTCAGGATCACCACCCGCCGGCACGCAAACGCCGAGTGATCCGACCTCGACGACATCGACGTGCTGCAAAGACTATCGTGCGCGTCGATCTTAGCCGCTTGAACCTCAAACGGAGCCGGCCGCGATGACCCCGACGGATCTTCCAGGACCAACTCCCCGGCTTCATTCCTCACCAGACGCACTGGCCCCCTGGGCACGCTGGGCGAAATCCCGAACCAAAGTACCCCCAGCGCCGCCGCCACGACCACGGTCCCCGCCAACAAACCAACACGCCATCGTCGCCGACCGTACTGAACCGGCGCAACCGACGGATCATCCATTTGGGTTCTCCCTCCCACGATGCCCCGCGAAAAGACACACCCAACAACGCCCCCCGCCCCTCCACTCCCAGACTAGACGTATCAACTCCCGATTTCCATGCGTCTTCCCCACCCTTCTTCGCTCTGCATTGCCCAATCTTGCAACAGCGAAGCCGGAACGCCCAATGCACGCTCCTCACATGGGGGCCCTCGATCAGGCAAAACCAAGCGTTCACGCCAACAACCAGCGCCATCCAGCGTCCTACAACCACGCCTCGCGAACCTTCGCATCACCCACACCGCAACCCGCGCTGAACCCGCCCCATTCCGCTACAATCAACCGGACCGTCACCAAAGATCGCCGCTGACCAAACCGACCTGTCGAGGGCCACATGGTTCACCAAGATCAATTCGCGTTCTCCACCCAAGGGCACCGCGACATGCACGACATCACCGGCCAGGTGTCCGACATCGCTCACCGTTCCGGCGTTCAAACGGGCGTCGCGCACGTCTTCTGTGTCGGCAGCACCGCAGCGCTCGGCAGCATCGAGTTCGAGCCCGGCCTGCAGCGCGATCTGCCCGACATGCTCGATCGACTCTTCCCTCCCAGCCGTGACTACGGTCACGAACAAGCCTGGCACGACGGCAACGGGCACTCCCACCTGCAAGCGACCTTGTTGGGGCCCACCCTCTCGGTCCCCATCGCCAATGGCCGCCTCGTGCTCGGCACTTGGCAGCAACTCTTCCATCTTGAGTGCGACGTCCGGCCTCGCCAGCGCACTGTCGTGGTGACGATCCTCGGCGAGTAGACAACCCTTTGCCAGCACCGGCTATCGTCGCGGCGGCCGGCACCCCATTTGTGGCGGTCAGAAGCCAAGTGCTTGCTTCCCAACTCGTTCCGCCGCGCCTCGTCCTTCGTCATGCGATCGTACTCAGCCGTGCCAATCGTCTCCCTGGGCGCTTGCCCGTGTTGCGGCGAAATCGGGACCTTTTCCGCTACCCCCACCGGCGCTAAAATACTGGCATGACTGCTCGAACGTTAACTGCCCTGCCGGTTTACAACGAGGCCCGCTACGTGATGGGGGTGCTGGACGAAGTCGCCCGTTTCAGCCCCAACGTGCTCGTTGTCGACGACGGATCGACCGACGGTACCTCCGGCCTCCTGGCGACGCGGTCCGACATCCACCGCGTCACCCACCCCGCCAATCGCGGATACGGTGCCGCGCTGCAATCGGCATTCGATTTCGCCCTGGCCGGACAGTACGATGTTCTGGTAACGATCGATTGTGACGGCCAGCACCAGCCGCGGCGGATTCCGCAGTTTGTTCAAGCCTGCCGGAAAACGGGGGCCGATCTCGTCTCCGGTAGTCGATACCTGAAGCAGTTCCCCGGCGACAGCCATCCGCCGGAGGCCCGCCGCGAAATCAACCGCATCATGACCGACGCCCTCAACCAACGCCTGGGCTTGCAGCTCACCGACGCCTTCTGCGGCTTCAAGGCCTACCGAGTGCCCGCCCTCGCTCAACTGCATCTGACCGATCCCGGCTACGCCATGCCGTTGGAACTCTGGGTACAAGCGGCCCGCTTGGGCTGGAAGACCGTGGAACTTCCCGTCCCGCTGATCTATCTTGATGAAAGCCGCTCTTTCGGCGGCTCCCTCGACGACGCCGAGTGCCGGCTGGCCGTCTATCGGGATGTGTTCGATCGCGCATATGCAACCGCCTATGCGCCCGAGGAAGTGTCGACCGGGGCCCCTTGCGAAGAAGACGCTCGATGACCATGGGACTGGAACATATCGAGTACCGCAGGCTCCGCGCGCCCCGCGACCATGGCAGTGCCCTGATCCAACCGCCGTTGGACGAAGTCCCCGAACTGGTCGTCCAGAACCGCCGCCTGCACTCCGACTACGATTTCCAAGGCCAATCGCTGGCCGACGTGGCACGCCATGCCCGCCAGGAACTGGTTGCCGAGGCCCGCCAGTGGACGTCCCAGTACCGCGACACGCCCACCCTGAGTCACGATCCCGCCCGCCCCCTGCTCCTCGCCGGCCATCAACCGCAGTTGTTCCACCCCGGCGTCTGGCTCAAGAACTTCGCACTCAGCGAACTGGCTCGCCGCCAAGGCGCCTGCGCGATCAACCTGATCGTTGACAGCGACTCCATGAAGGGCGTTTCAATGGGCGTGCCTGGCGGATCCGTCCAGCAGCCGCATCTGGCGGCCGTTCCGTTGGACGAAGCCGGCCCGCCCATCCCCTACGAGGAACGCCCCATCGTCGACCACGGGCTACTGGAGAGCTTCGGTCGGCGCGCCGCCGAGGAGCTTCGGCCCTTCGTGCCGCATCCGCTGCTCGAGTCCTTCTGGCCGATGGTCGTCGCCCGCGCCAAGGCCACGGGAAACTTCGGCGCATGCCTCGCCCAGGCCCGCCACCAACTCGAAGGCCGGTGGGGAGCCGAAACGCTCGAGGTGCCGCAAAGCCGCGTCTGCGACTTGCCTTCGTTCGCCTGGCTCACGGCCCATCTGCTGGCCCACTTGCCCCGGCTGCAATGGGTCTACAACGAAGTCGTGGCCCACTACCGCCGCACACATCGAATCCGCAGCACAGCCCATCCCGTTCCCGACTTGGCCACCGACGATGACTGGCTCGAAGCGCCCTTCTGGATCTGGACGACCGACGAGCCCCGCCGCCGTCGTCTCTTCGCACGCCAACGCGGCGATGAGATCCTCATCACCAACCGCGCCGGCCTCGAGGTCGCCCTCCCCCTGTCCCCGGAAGGTGACGCGCAATCGGCCGTCCAGCACCTCATGCAGCTCCGCCATCGCGGCGTCAAGATCCGCTCGCGAGCGCTCGTCACGACCCTCTGGGCGCGGCTCGTGTTGGGCGACCTGTTCATCCACGGCATCGGCGGCGCCAAGTACGATCAGGTGACCGATAGCCTGATCGACCAGTTCTTCGACCTGCGCCCGCCCCACTATCTCGTCGTCTCGGCCACGTTCCACTTGCCCATCGCACACCACGTAACGACCGGCGACGAACTCCGCCAGATCAACCGCCGGCTCCGCGACCTGACGTTCCATCCGGAACGGGCCCTCCGCCAGGACCTCCCAACCGATTCCGCCCTCAACGGTGCGGCGCAGTGGATCGACGCCAAAGACCGCTGGATCGCCACACCGCAGACCCCCGAAAACGCCTCCGTGCGATTCCGTGAGTTCCACCGCATCAACGCGGCGCTCCAGCCCTGGGTGTCCGACCAGCGGCAACAGCTTCTCCAGCGCCGCGACCACGTGGCGGCCGCGCTGCGGCACGAGTCGATCCTCTCGTCCCGCGAATACGCCTTCTGTCTCTTTCCCGAAGAGATGCTGCGGCGCCAATTCAACCACCTGTTGGCCGCTCCCTCCACGCCGCGCTGACGAGCATTCCCACGCCGATCTGCACCAGCAGCCCCAGCGGCATGGCCCACAGAAAGTTGATGTAGGGCCCGAAATTGACCCACACCACCGTCGCTAAGCCAAAAGCCGCACCGACCAGCGTGCCGCGCCCGTTGGCCCACGGAACGAACATGGCCATGAAGAACAGCCCGAACAACGGCGCGGTCAGCAGGTTGCACACCTTGTAGGTCACCTCCAGCAGGTTTCCCGGCACCGCGCTCACCGACAGGCTGAGGACTGTCACGACCAGGCCCACCGCCAGCGACACGATCTTCGCCATCCGCACGCGCCCGGCTTCCGTGTCGGCCCGGCGGCCGAATCGATCGATGAAATCGACCGTGATCACCGAGCACGACGAGTTCAGCCCCGATGCCAGGCTCGACATCGCCGCCGCCAGCACGCCCGCCACGACCACGCCGCTGATGCCCGCCGGCAGCCCATGCACCACGAAGCGCGGAAATAACTGGTCCGGGGCGTCCATAATCACCTGCCTGGCCGTCGCCATGGACGGGTCCTTCTGGAAATAGGCCATCACGGCCAGCCCCACGATGCTCAAGATCCCCGTCGCCAAGGCGCTGGCCGTCAGCGACGCAACGAGCATCTTCCTTGCCGCCGGTGCGTCCTTTGTGGCCAAGTACCTTTGGATCGCCATCTGGTCGGACCCCGAAGTGCATATGTACCAGACCAGCGTCGCCAGGAACGCGCCGCCAAAGGACCGGGAACCTGAGGAGAAGCCCCACTCCGGATCTGGCCAATGCCCTGGCCAACTGCTCGGCCACCACGCGCCGACACCGCCCATATAGTAACTCACGAACGCCAGCGTCAGAATCGCGCCGCCGAACAAGATACACGTCTGCACGACGTCGGTTAGCACGACCGCCCGCAGCCCTCCCATCGCCGTATACACGATCGTCACAAGAGCCAGCACCGCGCACATCAAGGGCCCATACGCCGGATCCAGCCCCGTCAGTGGCACCAGCACGATCGACGTCGTGGCAAACAGAATCACGGCCATCCACGTCAGCCGCAGTGCGAGAAAGAAGGTGCACCCCAACATCCGCACGCTCAGGCCCAGCCGCGTCTCCAGCATCTCGTACGCGCTCGTAATCCGCAGCCGCATGATGTACGGAATGAGAAACCAGCCAACCACCATCGCGATCACCGGATAGGAAGCCACCTTGCCCACCACGACTGCCGGGCCGTACCTGGCCATTTCGCCCGGCATGGCCAGATACGTGATCGCGCTAAACAGCGTCGCAAACAGCGAGATCCCCACCGTCAGCGGCTTCATCGTCCGGTTGCCCAGCAGGTAGTCCTCGGTCGTCTTCGTACGCCGCGAGTAATACCACCCGATGGCCAACATGCCCAGCATGTAGATGCCGATCGCCGTCCAATCCTGCCAACGCATGGGCGATACGTCCCTTCTCTATGAAAACAATCTCGCAATCTCGTCCCGGGCGAAGCTTGGCAGCTCGCACCACGTCCCGTCCGACCGGCGAAGCTTCACGCCCTCCTCGGCCGCAACCACCTGCCCGATCACCGAACCCGCGATTCCCTCCGCCCCAAGCCGTTCGACGACCGCCTCCGCGCGCTCCCTCTCCACCGCTATCAACAGCGCCCCCGACGCGATGACGCCCAACGGATCCAGCCCGAAATGCCGGCAAATCCGCTCACACTCCGGCACCAACGGCAGCCGGTTCTCTTCAACTACCAGTCCCACGCCCGACGCTTCCACCAGTTCCCTCAACCCCGTGGCCAGACCGCCCTCGGTTGGATCGTGCAACGCGTGAACGCCTCCCGCCTCGATCGCCGCCCGCGCGTCGGCCACCACGCTGATACCCGGCGAGCGCAGAAACTCCTCGCATCGCCGCAGCTCCGCCTCCGAAAACACACCCTGCAACTCCCCCCGCTTCTCCCGCGCCAGAATCGCCGTCCCCTCGAGCGCATATCCCTTGCTCAACACCAGCGAATCCCCCACCTTCGCCCCCACCGACGTGATCCGATGCTCGGCCGCCACCTCGCCCAGCATATGCCCCACCACGATCGGCCTCGTCAGCCCCTGCGTAATCTCCGTATGCCCGCCGCATAGCACGGCCCCCAAGCTCCCGCACGCCTCGGCCATCTGCCCAAAGATCCGCTCCGCCAGCTCCGGCGTCGCCCCCGTCTCCGGCAACAGCACCGTAGCCAGAAACCACTTCGGCACGGCCCCGCAGCAGGCCACGTCGTTTGCATTCACATGCACCGCGTACCAACCGATCTCCTCCGCTGTGAATGTGACCGGATCGCTCTTGACCACCAGCAGCCGATCGCCCATCTCGATCAACGTCGCATCGATCCCGATCCCCGGCCCCACGACCACCCGCGGATCCGGCAGCGCATACCGCTCAATCAACTCCGCCAACAACCCCGGCGGCAACTTCCCCAACGGCAACGCACCTTTCCAATCCACCATCCGCAACACCCTGCCAATACCCGGAAGACGAACCCCTCCGTCAAACCCTCAAATCTGTCCCACAGCCATTCAACCTGCCCCCAGCGCGCACCTCAACAGCCGCCTGATCATCCCAAGAAACCACCCCACATGCAACCACCGAGCCCTGGGCTGGCGCCAACAAGCTACGGCCGTTGCCTCGGCTCGTCCTCCTCAACATCCTTCACCACCAACCCCAGCACGCCGGCAAGGATGGGAAGTTGCGAGGGGTCGAACACGTTGCCGCGCAGCCGGTCCGCGTCCAACTGGATGCCGGCCAGATGGGAACCGCGAAAATCGACCGTTTCCAGCGCCGCCCCGGCAAAACGCGCGCTGCGCAGATCGCACCGGCGAAAGACGACGTCCTTCAATCGCGCGCCCTGAAAATCGGCCTCGCACAGGTTGCAGCCTTCGAACGAGCAGTCGGTCAGTGCCGCGCCGTGAAACATGCCCAAACGGATCTGGCAACCCACCACGCGCATCTTTCGAAACACTCCGTCGGCCACGTTCCATCCGGTCAGGCGACACTTCTGCAGCGTCAGCGATTCTCCGTACGCTTTCTCCCACACGGCGTTGGCCAAATCGCAATCGCGAATCACCACGTCGCTCGCCCGAAGGTCGCGCCATGCAATGCCCTGCCCGCGCACTCGGCAGAGAAACGAGCCATCCAAGGCCACGCCATCCAGCCGCTCCGCCGTCAACTCACCGTCGCAGACCGACACGCCCACATAGTCACGGTCCGAAGCCAACTCGCCGGGAGCAAGCGGAAGAAGGCGTTGTTCGTCCATGCGAAGCTCACGAGGTCGAGAAACCCGCCGATGGCATAATCTCAGCAGCGCGGTCGCCGACTACTTCTGCACGAGTCTGCCCAAATTGAGGAGCTTGGAGCTGATCTGCAGTTGCCTGCGCTTGGCGGCTTCCGGATTGATCTCGAAGTGAATCCTGTTGTCCTGTACGAAGAAGCCAATGACCCCGCCTTGTTGAGCGAACTCCGCATCGTCACCGACCAGCAGCACAGGTTCCGCCAAGGTTTGCCGAATAGCGGCCGCTTGTTCGGCAGGCGACACACCCGCAGCAACGAACAGGATCTGGCAGGGTCGATAGTCGGCCATGGCCGAGAATCGACGAATAGCGATCGGCCGGCTCTCCACCGTCTTGGTCGCCCCGATCTGGTCAATCGCCGTTCCAAAAGGATCTTGCCCGAGAATGCCGATCACGAAATGACTGTCGGGCCTCAGAACGCCGGGTGGCCATTGCACGTAACGCCCGAAGTTGTAGAGGAAGGCCGCCTTGATCAAGTACTGGCGGTCAATGTCGTCGCCACCTTGCATCTGCCCAAGCGCACTCGGAGCCCACAGTCCCGCCGCCAACAGTAGCGCAAGAAACCAGCCTATGCCGAAGGAGTGCCCGGATCGACGGCCGGCGCGAGAAGGACCTTCCAAGGCCCCCATATTTCCGCGGTCGGTCTCTCGCATAAGCGATGCCACCACTAGATACCCGAGACTCTACCTGGACCAGTCACCAATCCACAATCCGCGCCCCGTCGTGGCGACTCGACCACAGCACAGGGCGACAACCGCGACAGGCAGCTTCCAGGTCGAACACCAAACTCAGTAAGTCACGAATGAACGACTGGGAGCTCTCCGCGCTCAGTATCCTGGCAACTGCCGCCGATCTGCGCAGGACGCTCGGCGGGTTGCTCACCCGAATCGCCCGTTCATCATACAGCCCTTGACGTTTCCAGGCAGCACGCCCCAAGTTGCCCCCCGCGCACGGCCTATCGGCATCCTGCCTTTGCGCCGTAATAAGACCTATCGAAGACTCGAATCACCCCATTCCAGAAAAAAGTGACACGGGAGGACAATTTCCACAGAGATTCTATACAAGCGTGACTGTAGATGTTGCCTAGTTTGAGAAATACCCCAACACTAAGCCTGATATTGCCCGTCGGAAGTGGCTCCGTTCATACTACATTTGCGACACGTCACACGACCACTATGCCGCCATTCGTTCGGCACTTCATCACGGTGTGGCTGTGACAGCCGCGCCGCGCTCCGTGCGGATCCGTCGCTCCCCCCTGCCGAACTCGCATTTCGAGGTCGCGAAACCATCACGCCCGATGATCCCATTTCTGAATGCTCTCCGGCTGGTCCTCGCCTGCCCTGAATGTCCACCGTGTCGGGGCTGGTGGCGACTCGGACCGGTCAGAAGTGGTTGTTTTCGGTCCTGGTGTCTGCTAATGTCGAACCCATCGCAAGTGGACACTTCGTTCGGCTCACTCTGCGTGCGGCGACTGCCAAGGCCTACCCGTAACCGATGAGCGAGAGGGAACATCATGAAAGGCTGCTGGACGACCATCTCCGTTCTCGTTGCCCTAACCACCTTCACGCCGCCGATCGCCAAAGCAGGCGACGATGCCCAAGTCCGTCTCGTCAAGCAGACGCACACCGACAAGGTCGGCAGTCTGTACACATTCAACCGTGCTCCGCTCGAGCCCAACCTATTCACGCAACTTCCCATCGGCGCGATCAAACCGCAAGGCTGGCTGCAAGAGCAACTGAAACTGCAAGCTCAAGGCGAGCTTGGCCGCCTCCAGGACATCTCCAAATTCCTCAAATGGGAAGGCAACGGCTGGGTCAACCCGGAAGCGAGCGGCGGTTGGGAAGAAGTGCCCTACTGGCTCAAAGGCTATGGCGATCTCGGATATGTGCTCGGCGACGAGAAGATCATCGCCGAAGCCCGCCGCTGGATCGACGCCATCCTCGCCACGCAACAGCCCGACGGATGGTTCGGCCCCTCCGGCCTCCGCACGTCCCTCAAGGGCAAGGCCGACATGTGGCCGCACATGCCCGTGCTCAACGCACTGCAGTCCTACTACGAGTTCTCCGGCGACAAACGCGTGCTCGATTTCATGCTCAAGTATTCCCGCTGGCAGAATGGCCTCCCGCCCAGCGCGTTCGGCGCCGGCTTCTGGCCCAGGATTCGCTTTGGCGACAATCTCCAAACGGTCTACTGGCTCTACAACCGCACGGGCGAAGCCTGGCTCTTGGACCTTGCCCGCAAGATTCACGAAAACATGGCCGACTGGACCGGTGGCATTGCCTCCTGGCACAACGTCAACATCGCCGAAGCCTTCCGCGAGCCGGCCGAGTATTGGATGCAGAGTCACCAGTCGCGTTTCCTCGACGCCGCCGAACGCAACTACCAGACCGTCATGCGCACCTATGGCCAGTTTCCCGGCGGTGGGTTCGCCGGCGACGAAAACTGCCGCCCCGGCTACGTCGACCCGCGCCAAGCCCTCGAAACATGCGGATTTGTCGAGTTCATGCACAGCTTCGAAATGCTCACCCGCATCACCGGCAACCCCCTTTGGAGCGACCGGTGCGAAGAGATCGCCGTCAACTCGCTCCCCGCGACGATGACTCCCGATCTCAAGGCCATCCACTACCTGACAGGCGCAAATATGGCCCAGCTCGACCGCCACAACAAGTCGCCCGGCATCCAGAACCGCGGCGACATGCTCTCTTACAATCCCCATCAGTACCGGTGCTGCCAGCACAATCACGGCATGGGTTGGCCGTACTATGCCGAGGAACTCTGGCTGGCCACGGCCGACGGCGGCCTATGCGCTTCCCTCTACGCTGCGTCCGACGTCAGAGCCAAGGTTGGCCAGGGCGCCGAGGTCGGAATCGTCGAGAAGACCGACTATCCCTTCAGCGATACGATCAACCTGCAAATTGCGGCCTCCAAGCCCGTCCGCTTCCCGCTCTACCTGCGCGTGCCGCGTTGGTGCAAGCAAGCCGCCGTGACTCTCAATGGCAAGGACCTCCAAGTCAAGTCCGAGCCCCTATCCTACATCGTCGTCGATCGCACCTGGAGCGACGGCGACCAGCTCGCGCTTCGTCTGCCCATGGAAGTGTCGGTGCGCAAATGGCCCGCCAACAAGGACTCCGTGTCGGTCGACTACGGCCCACTCACTTTCTCGCTGAAGATTGACGAGAAATGGGTTCGCTACGGCACCAACGACAAGTGGCCGGGATGGGAAGTGTTTCCCACCGCGCCATGGAACTACGGCCTTGTGCTCGATCCCAACGACCCCGCCAAGTCATTCGAGGTGGTGCACAAGCCCGGCCCGCTCGCGCCCCAGCCGTTCACGCCCGACGCAGCACCGATCGAGCTGCGTGTCAAGGCCCGGAAGATTCCCGCGTGGAAGCTGGATCACCAGGGCTTGGTCGAACCGCTCCAGCAGAGCCCCGCCCAATCCAGCGAACCCGAGGAAACGATCACCCTGATCCCCATGGGCGCGGCCCGTCTGCGCATTTCCTCCTTCCCCACGATTGGCTCCGGTCCCGGTTCGCACGCTTGGACCGTACCGGCCGCGAAACCCTGACATGCTTCCCGCCGTTCCGGCGGTGCGTTATCGCTCCTCCTCGGCTTCCACCAGAGGTAGCTCGACGACGATCGACGTTCCCTTGCCGGGCCGGCTCCGTATCCGGCTCTTGCCGCCGAGTATTCGGGCACGCTCGCGGATGCCCTCCAGACCGTACTGATCCTTCCTCGCTTGCGGCGATGTCAGCCCGATCCCCCAATCCTGAATCCCAACGCGGATCCGATCCCCTCGCTGCGCCAGCGTAACGCGAATCCGCTCGCTTTGGCTGTACTTGAAGGCGTTTGTTAGCCCTTCCTGCACGATCCGGTAGATCACCGTTTCCAGAACGGGCGACAACCTCTCAAAGCTGACCTCCTTGCGGAACTCGATTTCTGCGCCCCCCTCGAACATCCGATCGTTCACCAAGTGAGCGATCGCGGCAACCACGCCAAACTCGTCGAGAATCGGCGGCCGCAATCCGCTGATCAAGCGGCGCGTCTCGGCATGACCTTGGCGGAGCATGGCCATTCCCGCCTCGAAAGCCTCCACCGCCTGCTGCGGCCTCTCACGCTTCAAGGAACCGTACGTATCGAATTGCATCAACGCGCCAGCCAGTTGTTGGGCTAGCCCATCGTGAATGTCGTAGGCGACCAGCCGGCGCTCGTTGTCGCTCGCGCTCAGCATGTGTTCCAGCGTGCGGCGTTCGCGCTCCAACGCCTCGCGCGACCTCCTTCTGTCCGTGATGTCCCTCACAATGGCCGCGGCACACCACTTCCCATACATCTGAAAAGCCGAAACCGACATTTCGATGGGAAACTCCCGTCCATCCTTGCGCACCGCGGTTAGCTCCATAATCCTGCCAATGGCTCTTCCCCGCCCCGAACGCGCGAAGTCAGTGAAACTCCGCAACGCCTGCTCCCGATACCGCGCTGCGGGAAGCAGGGCGTGCACTTCTCGCTCCAGCATCTCTTCAGCCGTGTAGCCGAACATCCGCTGCGCGGCCGGGTTCCAATACTGGGTTCTTCCTTGCGAGTCGACGAGTACGACCGCATCCAGCGCCGAATCCAAGATCGTGCGGATTCGATGCTCGCTCTCCCGCAACGCGTCCTCGGCCTGTCTTCGTGCCGTGGTATCCCGGAAGAACGTGACCATGCACGGACGCCCCTCGCACGTAATCGGATGACTCACCACCTCGGCGTACGACAGCGTGCCCCCTTTCTGCACGAGCATCACGTTCGAATATCCCTGGAACCGTCCCTCGATGCGCGCGCGAATCATCTCCACGAGTTCCGACGCCGTCTCCTTCGGGTGCAGGTCCATGATTCGTAGCGAAAGCAGCTCTGCCTCCGAGTATCCAAGCATCCGGCACAGCGAAGCATTCACCCGAACGATCCCCCACGTATCCCGATCCCAGATCATCAGCCCGTCGAGCATCCCGTCATAAATGGCGCGCAGCTCGTCGTGACTCTGGTGCAGCGCCTCGCGGGCCTGTTTGTGCTCCGTGATGTCCGCGACGATCACCGCCCGGCGAAACGGCTCCCCGTCTTCATCCCGCACCAGAAACACATGGTTCCACGTGGGAATCTGTTTGCCCTGCCGAGAACGCAGATAGACCTCGCCCTGCCAACTCCCGTCTTTCGCCAAAGCCGGTAGGACTTCCGAGGCTCGCCGTTCCTCCCAGTCTTCCGGATAGAACTCCAGGAAAGGGCGGCCGACCATTTGCTCTGGGTCGTCTTCCCCCAGCAGGCGGGACAGGGCGTGGTTGACGTACGCGATTTGCCCGTCGAGATCACCCATGCCGAAGCCGAGCCCGGCTGCTTCCGCGAACTGCCGAAAGACGGCCAGTTCCCTCTCTGCGCGCCGCCGCTCGAACACCTCGCGGCAGAGTTGCTCGTTCGCCCGACTCAGCTCGGCCGTCCGCTCCCCGACACACCGCTCCAATTCGGCAGCCGCCAGCCTCAGCTCGTCCACGGTCCGATTCGGCATTTGCTCCCCCCTCGGGCACGAACATGCTACGTGGACGTTGCCGTCAAACCGAAGTACGCCTGGCAGGATTCGAACCTGCGACCTACGGTTTAGGAAACCGTTGCTCTATCCCCTGAGCTACAGGCGCGTATGTTGTTTTCTGACAGCAATTTGCCGTGAGGACAACCGCGTCCGATTTGCAGAACGCCCCCCGCGACCACCCCCTCTTCCCCGGGCCCCTCTTCGCCGCGCCGCTCCGTTCGCCGATCATAATAAGCATATCAAGCGACGTTCTGCCTGGGAAGCTTCCGTCTGCCACCCGACCGGCTGACCCACCTCCGGCCGCTCGCTGTACAGAAGATCTCCAAGGCACCCGCGCGTACCGCCGTGACACAGGACAGTCGCTTCGCCGCCCATCGAGCCTGATCGCGCCGTTCTTCCTCCAACTCACGCCGGCGCCTCGATGCCGACGTGCCGCAAAATGGGGCCTCCTCGTTTGGTGGACTGTGCGTGGAACGCCGACTGTCCTCATTCAAGTCCACCAACATGCCGACCACATTCGGCCGCCTGCAACGCCCGTAGAGGCTCTGCGGCGAGGTTCCCATTCGCGTCTCGTCTTCGTGAGTGCACGAGACTCTGGTTAGGGAGCCGCAATTCAAGACAACACTCTCCCCGCCATCGTCAAGTCCATGCCGGCGGAAGGACCCGTCTCAACCAATGAACGATCTGCGGGATCGCAGTCACATTCCCAGCCGCAGCTACTTCATGTATCATGGAACCCACTGTTGACGAAGGTCGTCGGCAGGAGACGTGGTTCAGGCGTTGCGCCAGCGCATTACCACTGAGCCCTGCATTACCAATGCACGTCGAGCGGCAGCTGGAGCCCCGGATTCTAGCCGTTTCCGCTGGCATCTGGGATGAATGGCGATCATTGGCTGCGCCGGCATCAACAAGATCTGGCTCATGGGAGTTGTCCGATGGAAGAGAGACTCGGTTGCGTCAATATCATTCTCGATCGACAGATTGCCCCGATCGCGAGCGTCAACGATCTGTTGTCGCAGTTCGGCGACTGCATTCTTGCACGGCTCGGTCTGCCGTATCCAACACACGGCGTGAATATCATCACGCTGGTCACCGAATGTTCAACCGACCGGCTGAACTCGCTAACGGGCGAACTGGGGAAACTCCAGGGCGTTCAGGTCAAGTCTCTTCTGTCCAACGTCTGCGACGCCGGAGATATGGCGCAGCCCGAATAGCCATCGTCAGACCGATGTCATTGCCGAATTCCGCGCGGAACAGTGGCTCCCATCGCCGGCGCTCACCACATCGCCCATTCCTCTACTCGCCCGGGCGTGAGGATTCGATGGCTCTCCACATCTCCTCGGCCGTGGCACCCGCCCCAACCTGAATGGTCTCGATTCTCACCTGTCGGTCCCGATAGTAGTCCAACAAAGGGGCCGTGCGCTCGGCGAAGATGGCCAGCTTACGCCGGATGGCTTCAGGAACATCGTCCTCCCGCCCGGCCCGGTCACCGCCCACGTTGCTCCCAATCCGCTCCGCGACGACCTGGGCCGAGCAGGCCAGGTGCATGACCAGTCGGACCGCGACGATTCCTTCCATGGCTCGAGCCTGCCCCTGGTGGCGTGGAAGCCCGTTCAGCACGATCCACGTTGCCGGGTCCGGCGCCTGCCGCGCCATGAACCGCTGTAGAATGCGAGCCGCCAGCGGGAAATGCTCGTCTTCCAGCAACCGCCCTCCGTCGACCATTCGCTGCAGGAGGGCAATGTCGTCAGCGCCGATCAAATCGTCGGGCTGGTTGCGAGCCACGATTTCACGAAGATGCTCGCCGAAGTCAAAGTGGGAGCATTGGTGCCCCCACAAGCCCCGCTCTCCCAGGATTTGCCCCAGAGGCGTCTTACCCGATCCGGTCGGCCCCAACAGGAGGATCGCCTCGCGGGTCGTCGTACCAGCCCGATTTTCCATGACTGGCTCCTAACTCAACTAATGCACTAGAACGTCTTTCACGCTGGTGTAGCGTGCAAATCGCGTTCGGAACTGAAGAAACACTCCGCCGCGAACGCTACAGTCCAGTGCGACTCGCACCAGCCGCCATTGATGATGATCGTTTGCCCGGCGACGTAACCGCTCGTGGCCCGCATTACACCACGTCGGCCATCGAAATACGTGGTGCCGTTATCGGATCCGAGAGTTGCCATCCATGCGAACCGAACTGCCGGATACACGTGACTCTCCTTGGTCTGAGGACGACTCTCCGGGACGTTCGTTCGCGTGGGCCGTCCCCAGGATACAACAGAGGGTACTGCAAAGCAAAAGGGGAAGCGGCCCGATGATCCAAGCCTTGGCCCTGCGCGATTCCGCTGCAGGCTTCGCGAACATCGCTCGAACTGGCCGGTCGATGTGACTAACGGAGGTTAGACAGGCAGTCGTCACTCCCGGAAGACGGTGGTTGAGAGAGAGGACCGAAAAACGGTTGAGTTCATGGAGTCACCCGCCTCCTTCGCACCTGCTAACAACGCGTTCAGTTTGTCAGTGGCGCGGCGACAAATCTCAGAAAGGGTTGCCGGCAATGTCCTCGCTCACAGACGGGACAACGACTATGAGGAGCGATTCCGTGAGGTTGACTCTCTTTTCTTTCCGGACCGATTGCCACTCTTGATAGGCCAGTCGGCGGAATCGGTACGGACGGTCTTCAAAATGGCTTCGATCCGCGCCACAGTATCCGGATGTTGGGCGGCCACGTCGGCGTGTTCACCGAGGTCCGACTTCAAGTTGAACAGTTCGAGCGGCTGACCCACGCCAAGCCGCACGGCTTTCCAGTTGCCCATCCGTATCGACTGCTTGAAGCCGCCTTCGTGGAACTCCCAATACAGATACTCGTGCGTCTTCTGATTCTGCGTCTGTCCGAGCAGCGTCGGCAAGAAGCTAATGCTGTCGAGGCCGGAAGGCACCTGCACTCCGGCTAGTTCCGCGGCGGTGGCGAGAAAATCACCGAAGTAGCCGATGTGATCCGAGACCGCACCAGGCTGGATATGTTTCGGCCAGCGTGCGAGCAATGGCACGCGAATGCCGCCTTCGTAAAGGTCCCGCTTGATGCCGCGCAGGGGACCGCCGGACTCAAAGAACGTAGGCGGATTGCCGCCTTCCTTCTGCGGACCGTTGTCCGAGCTGAACAGCACCAGCGTGTTGTCGTCCAGACCGAGTTTCTTGAGCAAGGCGAACATGCGTCCCAAGTCAGCGTCCATCCGCGTGACCATCGCCGCATACGCTTTGCTCGGCTCCGGCCAGTTCTTGTCCTTGTAAACACCCAAGTCCGGTACTTCCTGGCCGTTCGTGGTGGCCCGCATGCCTTCGTTGTTGGCGTGTGGAATGGTGAGTGCCAAGTAGAGGAAGAATGGCCCCCCGTCGTGTTTTTCAATCCATTGCAGCGCTTCCTTGGTGAAAAGATCGTGGCTGTATTCCACCCGCTTTGTCGCCCACCCCTGCCCAAACTCACCGAGGGCGGTTCCCGGCACCACGTTCTCCAGCGTCACCCGTTCTTCATTTCGCCAGAGAAAGGCTGGATAATAGTTGTGGGCGTGGTGTTGGTTCAGGTAACCGAAGAAGGAATCGAACCCTTGCTTGGTTGGCACACCGCTACTTCCCGCCTCGCCCAATCCCCATTTGCCGATCAAGCCGGTAGCGTAGCCCGCTCGCTTGAGCAGTTTTGCAACCGTCATGTCCTGCGGGCGCAACGGCACCCGGGCATTGCCGCGGATGAGGCAATGCCCCGTGTTCTGACCAGTCATGAGCACACAGCGCGACGGCGCGCACACGGTTGACCCCGCATAGAACTGTGTGAATCGCATCCCTTCGGCCGCCATTCGGTCGAGACAATGCGTGTGGATCTTCTTCTGGCCGTAGCAACCGAGGTCGCCATAACCGAGGTCATCGGCGAGGATGAATATGATGTTCGGCTGCTTCACGACAGAATCCACGGCCGCAACGGGACTGGCCGCTAGGATCATCAGAGACGTGAGGAGTAATTTCATTCGGGCCACTATGTCCTTTCTCGAGAGGACTCCCCTTGGGGCTCGCCACGCGGCTGCGACGAACAGCCTCCATTATAGGGCCCCGACGGGCGCCGTACCAAGAATCGTTGGTTAGATCGTGCTGCGGAGGGACGCTCGGGCGACGTCCCTCCGGTCAGCCCCGATTCCGAAAAGAGGTATAGGCACTCGGGGAGCCACGCCTGTGTCATCAATGGGTGGTATGCTGGAACTCCCAGAAATCAAACGGCCTTCCGGCGAGTTTTCGGCACCCCTGTGCTTGCCTGCTCGAAACTGCGTCCCTGCTGTCGTCATGTGTGAGTTCGGAATGGCGCATTACTGACCAAGGGCACGCTCTCCTGGTGCACTTCGCTGGCTTATCAGTCGAGCAACCCCCGCCCCAGGCACTGGCACCCCAACGATCGATTCCCGCCGCAGTGACACCGCGCCACCCGCAGATCGCCGCCTTCCGTCACTCGTGTGAGCCTCGTGCGAACCTCGCCCCGAGCTCGACTCTCGTCAGCTCGCGCGGCACGGAGACGAACGGGCCGGGCGCGACGGCGCCGGTTTGCCGCGGCCGGTCGAAGAAATCGTGGGTGATCCCGCGGACTGTGGGACATTGCGGAATCGGTTCCGCGGCCGACCAGGTTAGCTCCAGCGTCTCGGGGTTGAGGGTCGCTCGGATGTCGGCCGTCACGCTGTTCCGGTCCCAGCCATGCTCGTCGCGCCACGCGGCCAGATCGAATGGTCGGTTGGGGGTGACGAAGACATTGTAGTCCGACGTGTTCTCGGGGTCTGAGATCGAGAGCATCGCGTCGCCGAGAAAGACGTTGTTCAGGATCTTGTTGCGCTTGGCCGTGGAGAGCCGGCCCAGGACGATTCGGTCCTTGCCCGTTTGCATCCGCAGCGCGGCCTTGCTGCTCTGGCCGACGAAGTTGTGGGCGATGACCAGTTCGTCGCAGTCGTGCTGGTAGATGCCATTGCCGTGGGTGGCCCAGACGATGTTCGTGTCGACCATATTGGGCGCTTGCGACGCCTCCATGAAGATCCCGCCGTGGAAGCAATCGGTATGCAGGATCACGTTCTGCGTGACGCGCGAGTTGCAGTTGCCGTAGTCGAGCCAGATGCCGGCGGCGTCGATCGAGTCGGTCACCAGGTTGCGGCGCACGAGGCAGGAGACGGTCCGGTGGACCTTGATCGCGGCCACCTCGCAGATCGGCCATGTCCGGTGCCAGCCGCAGCGACGGATCGTGTTCTGGTCGATCAGGGTGTGCTCGATCCATTTGCCCTGGATGCCGCCGACGCCGCAGCCGGTGATCGTGTTGCGGCGGATGACGTGCTGGCCGCCCTGGGCCAGCTTCGGGCCGGCCGTGTCGAACTGGTCGCCCACGTCGATCCCGATCGCGTTGCACTCGCGCACGGTATTCTCTTCGATGATCCAGTGGTGCCCGCGCTGGGTGGAAAGCGCCCCGTTCTGCGGTCGCGGAAAGCAGCCCGCTGAGTGCTCGATCGTCAACCCTCGCACGCGGATATACCCCAGGCCGTACGCTTCGGGCGCGAAGATGAACCCCTGGGTGGTCACCTCGAAGGCAGCTCGATTCGGATCGACGTTTTCCAGGGGATGAACATGGATGGCCCGGCCGTCGGCTTCGACCCAGTACGCCCCTTCCGTGCCGGCCAGGGCGTCATATGCCGCAAGCTGCCTGAGCCGCTTGCCGTTCTGGAAGACGAGCCCGCGGCGGAGCGTGTTGGGCACCTTGCCTTTGGTCGATACGGCCCAGGGCATGCACTTGTCGATCTGGGCGTCGCTCAGGTTCACCAGCGCGAACGGGTTTTCGTCGGGAAACAGCGATTCAGCGAGCGCGGTCATCCAGACGTTCGCCGGCCCGGCCCGGCCCTCTCGCCGGGAGGGAAGCCATTTGGAGCGGAGCATGCGCGAACCCTTGACGACGACCGTCTCTCCCGGCGCCGCCTCGTAGCTGATCATTCGGTCCGGCCCAGTGCCGCCGCGGGCCGGGCGCGCGAGCTCGCGGTATGTGCCGGCATGGATCACGACCCGCTCGCCCGGCTGGAGCACCTGGGCCGCTCGGTTGATGGTGGCGAAAGGCCGCGACTCGCTGCCGGGGCTGTCGTCCGATGCCTGGGGATTCGACGCGTCGACGTGGTACGTGCGCGAAAACGCAATCGGCGCTTCCCACGCCTTGAACTCTTCGCCGTCCGGCAAATAGACGGGCGGGTTGAGGGACTTCAGTTCAACGGCCCAACCGCTCGAGACGGCGAACAGGATCAGGAGAACGACCAGTAGGGCCGGGCTTGAGTTTCGTCGCATCACGGTTACTCCACGGTCACCCGTGCCTTCCTGGGCAAGGACAGCGGTCGCCATGCTGCAAGCGATCAGGCAGGTCAGGAAGCGAAGAAGACGGCTCATCGTGTATTACCTATTGGCACGTCGCTGACGGAACGGTTCGTGGTGATGACGGAAGGGCGCCGCGCAAAGTGACGGTCGGCGAGTTCAGTGCGTATTGCCCGGTGGTTTCTGTTGGCCGTTGGGTTTTGCCGGGTCGGGGACTTCAGCGTGCGGGTTTCGGTGCGTGCGTGGGAGTTTGGGGTTCGATCCGAAAGTCGAGGTTTCCAGTGGGAGTCGCATCGACGGGGGCGGTGGATCGGCCGTTGGCGATTTTGCCGAGTTCAATCCCTTCTGCAGTCGCGCGGAACACGACCGACCTGATCGCAGAGACGGGTCTTGCGTCGTCATAGTAGATGCACAGGATTCGGCCGTCCGGCAGTTCGGCCATGCTGGGGTAGGCGCCGTTACGCGCGTCGATCTGGATACTCTCGCTCCAGGTCCGGCCGTTGTCGAGGCTGTAGTTGAGACTCGTGCCCGGCCAGCGATGGCCGCAGAGCAGGATTCCCGCACGCGTGCGATACAGATAGGGACTGCACCCGGAGAATTCGAGCGGGACCGCTTTGGTCCACGTGCGCCCGCCATCCTTCGAGGTCGATTTCCAACCGGCCTGATTATCGGCGCTTCGCATGATGCAGAGCAGTTCGCCGCTGGGGAGCTGGATCAGGTCCGGTTCATCGAGGTCGTTATTATCTGGACCGACGGGCACCGGGGCACTCCACGTCTTGCCGGCATCGGTCGACAGGATCACGTGGGTCCAGAACTCTCGCCCGCGCGCGTAGCCCTGCTCATAGATAGGCATGATGAGGCTGCCATCGGACAACGGACGAATGGGGGACGAGCAACCGTAATTCGAGCCCGAGGTGGACGGAATCAACTGCGGCTCGCTCCAGGTGTGGCCGTTGTCTTTGGAAAACGCAATCCAGATCTCTTTGAAGACGGTTGTGCCCTTGGAGTCCCGTCGTCCTTGGAAGGTGAACCAATTGCAGATCAGGGTGCCATCGGGGAGTTGGCAGACCGAAGGGTCGCGATCGTCCCAAGGGGTATCGAAAATGCAGGTGGCCTTGTCCCAGGTCTTGCCATTGTCGCGCGAGCGCACGGCGGCAATGCGGGCACCTCGCGGCAAGCGGGAGCAAGGGAGCGAGATATGCTCAAATCCGGCGTAGAACACGGTGAACAATTCGCCATTCTGCAGGCGGACGACGTCGGGAAAGGCCTGGTAGAGTCCCGCCCCGGCGTCGGCGCACACTACGGCACGCTCGCCCGCCACGGTCGACTGCGGGGAACTTTCCACCTTCCACGGTTTGTCCAGCGCTACTGGGGCGCCTTCGAGCCGGATGTCCTTGAATCGCGCGCGGGCATTGCTCGAGCCGAAGCCGATCAGCCCGGTCGCGTAGGTTGCGTCGTTGGCCTCGAGGACGAGCTGGCCGTTGAGAAACACGCGGACGCGAGTCCCCTGGGCCTCGATTCGCCCCTGGTGCCAGGCATCAAAGGCGATGGGAAGGGCGTCGCGGCGCGCGATATCGGTCCAGAATTGCTTCGGTGTGCACTTGGCCATGCGGACGAAGCTGTTCTGGGCGCTGAACTGCACGATATAGTACTGCCGCGACGTCGCGGAGCGGAAGAGGACTCCTGCCGCGCGGTGATCCCAGAGCTTGGAGCCGCGGGAGGGAGGGGCCTTGGGGTCGCTCGACAGGGAGAAATCGAACGCGAGGGAAAAATCGGCCGTCGCCGGCTCTTTGAGGAACAGATGGCCGACGAACCGATAGTCGTAGTCTTCCGTGGGGTTGAAATCGCTTTGCTGGAGGACTCCGTCCGCGATGGTCCACTTCCCGCGGTCCGCTGCCCAGTGCTTCATGCAATCGGGCGAACTCAGATCGACGTTGCCCACGGAACGGTCCGCTGCCGCGCACGACCATGCAAGAATGGAAAACGCAATTGCAGCCTGAAGAACGATCCTGATCACGGTTGAAGCCTCTTTGGTCATGGTATCCATCTTGGCAGTTGTTGCTGGGCAGCCGATCCTGTGCGAATGTCCGCAGGGCTATGGCAGGGCCGTCTTCATGTCGCGCGTGGCCACGTGGCCGCGGAGGCTGTAGGCAAGGACCAATCCGATACGTTGGTCCAAAGCCCTCGGCGGAAGAGGCGGTTGTTGGCGGATCATGAGGCGTCTGGACATCTGGCAGTTGCCTGTTGCTCGGCCCCTTTCGAGCATCGAGCGGCGACCGGAACGACGGCTGTCGTGAACGGGCGGGAAGGATTGGGTTTGCTAGAGAAGAGCATAGGCAGCTGTTGCTTTGGTTGTCAACGGGATTGGTCTTCCTGGGGCGGGCAGTGGTGTAGGCCGACATTTCCCAAATACTGTGAGCCTGAAGCCGATCCAGGCTCGTTCGTCCAGCCATTCTGACGTCGCGCCCGCCGTGTCTACCGCCCACGCGGATTTTCGATGCCCGGCGGCTGTAGATCGACTGACGCAGCAGGGACAAGAGCCCGTGCCGGTGGTTCTGACCAAGTCGAGAATCTTGCAGGCTCTCTGCGCCCGTCGTGGTCAGACGCAGCGACTCATCGAGTTCTCGACACGCCAGCAGCCCGGCGTCGGTGGTCACCGTGCTGCGATTCGAGTGACCGACGCGGTCGTTGCGAAGCCCCCTCAGCCCGTGGCCTTGCCGGGATACGGTGACTCGTGCCGGCTACCGCTCGCTTCCCGCGCGATCCTACGGATGGAGCGCCACGGCCGGAACGAAACTCCCATAAATGCCGCGAAGGCAATTGCCGCCATGCTTGCCCGGATGGGCGTAGTAGATGAATAGGTACTTGCCGTCTTTGGTGGGCGTCGGAACCATGGCCGTATAGGTGAAGTCGGGGTTCGGACCGTAATTGGGATTGTACAGCACGGTCACACGCCGATTGGCTGGCCACGTCTTGCCGCCGTCGAAGCTCGGGATGGCTGCGATTTTGCTTTCCCGCCGCAGTCCGTAGCTAACCACCAGTGTGCCATCGGCCAGCTTGTCGATCCTCGGCCGGTTGCCCCAGTTGTGTACAATGCCGTTTGGCCGATAGTTCTGCCACGTGCGGCCGCCGTCGTACGAATCGGCTTGGGCGAACTGGTTGCTGTCCGGACTGGACCGTAAGATGGCGATCAGATGGCCCGCCTCCGACTCGACAATGTCCCATTCGTCGAACTGGCCGAGATTCTTGTGTACCCGGCCGGTCCACTTGAACGGGTCGGCCTCGTCTCCAGCAGCCTTTGGGTTCTCCAAGATGGCCGTAATGTGCCAGTTCTGTTTGCTGCGCTGGAGGTGGATGCGTTTGCCCTGGGCATCATAGTCGATGATCTTCGAGCAGCCCATCCAGAGAAACTGGCCGTTGGACATCTCCGTCACGGGGTACATGATGAAGAAGTCCTCGTGCGACTTGCTCACGAGGATCGGCTTCTCCCAGGTACGCCCGTTGTTGAACGAGCGAATGACGTACGTGTCGTAGACTTGGTCCTTGCGCTGGCCCTGGCAGCCGACCCACACCGTGCCGTCCTTGGTCTGATAGGCGAATGGGTCGCGGTCGTCGACGTCGGGATGATCGCAAATGACCATCGCCTCGCCCCACGTGTGCCCTTCATCGGTCGAGATCCGCCCGATCACCCGTCCGTGCTCCTGGTCTTCCATGTGGTGGGTTGCCTCTCGTGTGACCATCAACAGATCGCCGTTGGCCAGTCGAATGACGTCGGGAAAGGCGGCAAACGTGCCACGGTAATGGACGACTACATCGGGCTCCTTGCTCCCGGCCCCCGGAGTCTCCGGCCCGCTGGCGCCTCGCACGGAGCCACAACAGATCAGTGCTGCAAGAACGAGGACGCATTGCCACATCGCTCGATGCTTCATCTCAATTCCTCCTCATATCCATGGGAACATGTCCCATGTCGGCAACCGCTTGAACCGGAATCCTCCATCTAGGCTCCGCTCGGATACGCTCCGAACAGCTACAGTCTCACCATATTAATAATCCGCCGCGCCGTCTTCCAGTTGCCGCACCGATTTCCCGCCAGAATCGAGTCTCTCGGGTGGTACTCCTGCTCGACAGCCGTTCCGCGGAGGACACGAGTTTGGCCCAAGAGACCTTCGGCAAAGGGCACCGCGCAGCGCCCCGTCCAGCGGGCAGTGCCTTTCCGCAGTCCCAGATTGCCTGCCACGACCGTTTGTCGACATGATCTCGGCGCATCGGAAAACGTGTTTTGGACTGGAATCGTATTCTGGAATGTCCCGGAATGCGCATGAGTAGATAGGAAACGAGGCCGCTTCCAAGGGCTGGCGACCGAGTGAATCGAGGGCCCTGCGCGACGGAGTGCTGGACATCCGAATGATGCCTAGGTGTGACCGATCCAGTCGGTTCGTTGTTCTTCAGGGAACTGAGAAGGTGAACACTGCCGAGCGTTTTTCGTCGCTCGCGTCATCTGGTTCCGCCCCGGAGTATTCCAGCTGCGCCCCCCGGGCGACCGCGTACCAGCGGTAAGTCTTGCCCGGCACAATCCCTGTCGCCCGGACTCTGGCCGTATCGCCGTCGCGCAGCAGCTTGTCTTCGCCGACGAAAGTGCCGTCTGCCCAGTAGAAGGCCACATCGTAGGTTTGCGGCCCATGCACCTGGACGGACAAATCGGCTGCTGTGGTACCCTTCGGAATTTGCGCATCATTGGCCGGCGACGGTTGCGTCGGCGACTGGCAATCGGCAACCATCTCGGGCACCACGACGATGATGCCATACTGGTCATCGTGATAACCGAGGTCTGCGGCCACGGTGAAGATCAGAGCGCTCTGATGCAGCAGGGTCCCGTGCGGCTTCAAAAACATCCCCTTGACCACTCGCGTTTGGTGCACGGGATCCAGCGTCCACTTCTCGAGATTCCGCGTGGAGCAGACGTACGTGTCGTTACCGACAGAGAGGAACACGTGGTAGTTATCGCCGTATCGAGCAAAGGATACGCTGCTGAAGATGGCGTGAGCGGGCACGCCCGTATCCTGCAGTGGGCCCCAAGTTTTGCCAGCATTGCTGGATTTGAAGTACTTCAGGGTGGACTGGCAGTCCGCGTTATGCAGGCCGTCGAGCGCTCCACATTTTCCTTCGGTGACGAACAGATACCAGACGTCCCGCGTGTGCCGCACCAATGCGACTCGACCAGTATGATTGGAAACCGTGCCGACTATGTTCGGCTCATCCCAGCCGCCTGCCTTCGTCCACTGCCAAACCTTCAAATTGCCGCGCTCGTGGGCCTTGTCGTAGTCGATGGCCATGAGCCAGGCGCGGTCTTCGCCGAAGGTATACGTGGTCCCTTCAGGCCATTCGGGTTGCTGGGTTCTGATGCCCGTATCGCGGACATCCCGTTCGAAGACCGAATTGCGAAAGTCCTCGAAGCTGCGGCTGGCGACCGACTCGAACCCCAACTTGTCGGGCGAACGCCAGCGCGTGCCGAACATGTGATACTGGCCGTCCCAGTAGCCCCAGAAGGGATGGCCGAAATCACCGCCGTCGCCGAAGGTCGGCCCGCCGTTCCACTTTTCGCGACGTACCAGTCGCTGAAAAGTCCGGTACCAGCCCTTGTCCAGATCGTACGAAGCCCACGCGCCGCGCTGCGTGGTTGCAAACCACCGTCCCTTCTCCCAGCCATGCTTCAGGTAGCCATACTTCCAGCAGTCGGAGTGTGCGATCACCGTTTGCTTCGGGCCGATGAACGTGGCCAGCGTGAAACTGTAAGTGTTCGACTGCGATGCCATGCCGTCGGTGGCCGTGACTGTCCAATGATAGGTCTCACCACGGCGGAGGATACTCTGCGGGCGTGCCTGAATCCTGCCTGACATCACGTGAGCGAAGCTAGCGATGTCCTCCCATTGGCCGGAGGCATCGCTGCGGAAGGTGATGTCCATGCTCTTTCCGGCGCTGTGGCGGACTGTGACCGAGAGAATCGGGTTCAGTGCGCCGCGGGTGCTTTCATCCGCAGGGGAAGGTTCGGAAATCTCGATGACATCGGCCCAAAGCAGCGTCGTCCAAAGGCTGGACACGGCCACCAAGACGAAAAGGCTGAGACGCTTTGTCCACATGTTGTCATGTCCTCGTTGAGTGCACCGGTTGAACGCGCGGGGATCCACGAACCCCGGCCTCGGCGCCTGATCGCCGATCGGTTGGCTAGGTCACTGATTATACGCTGGAGCGGTTGGGCAGCGGGAGGTTCCGTCGCTACCAATCGTTCCGTGCTGATTCGCCGTCAAAGAGTTGGGAGCATGGATGGCAACTTGTACCGGGAATGAAATCGCCGAGACCCGACGCTTGGGGTGTTCCCTCGTGGGAATCACCGGGTCGATTTGCTCTTTGATCCGACCAGACATGGTGTATCGACCCACCCTGAGATGGCAGGCAGTGGAAGCAGGCGTGCCATCACGGAGTTGCGCCTTCCGAGACACTCAGACCCGTAGGGCAAGGTCAACATACGTTGGTTTGATCAAAACGTGCTGGAAAACCTTCGGTGCTTCAAATCTGATCGGCGAACTGGCACTCCCACAGCGTTCGGCCATGGGCCGGAGTGCCCACCTGCGGACACGAGCAATAAACCAGGTCGTGCCAGAAAACGTGTGCCGTTAACCGTGAGCGGCTTTCAAGTTGCCATCCACGCCCGGCTTCATTGCCAGGTAGCGATACAAGGTCGACTTGGATATCTTCCGTGTGGCACAAATGTCGTCGAGACGGATGGTCTTGTCCTGACAGAGCTTCTTGGCCAATACGACCTTCGGCGTCGCTGTGGGCCGGAACTGGAGTGCCGAACAGCAGGCTGTTTGGCATGCGTTCCTCGTTTTCCTCTTTGCGGCATCCCCTGTCAGAACTGCACCGACACGGGCCCGGCCGTTGGTTCCAGCGGCAGCCGTAGCGTCCGCAAGGACACGTATCAGGCGAGCGCCTCCTTGCAGTACTGAACGCACTTGGCCACTTCCGCCACAGAGTCTGAGCCTTGTGGGACCGCATATTCAAGCTCGATGTCGGCCGGGAACGTCCACTTCTCCTTTCTCATCAACTGGAGAATTTCCTTGATCGGCGTCTTCCCCTGGCCCCAGGGCAGGTTCCCACCGTCCGCGGTCCTATCCTTCAGATGAAGGCTGACGATGCGGTCGTGGTACTTCTCGATTACGGGAATTGGCGACAGTCCCTTGGTCCCGGCGAAATAATGGCCGACATCGAAGTTGAAGCCAATGTACTGGCCGTATGACAGGATGGGGTCCGTCTTATCCATCACCGGGTAGTTGTTCGTATGGTTGTGGAAGGCAACCCAGATCTTGTGCTTGTCGGCGAAAGGCGCAAGCTTCTTGGCCAGCTCCTCCGAACGCTCGGTGGTGATGGCCACGCAGCCCAGCGCCTTGGCCACCTGGAAATTGAAGTCAATCTCCTCATCCGACTGGCCAAAGCCGATCTTGCAGATGTGGATATTGACGCCCGCGTTGTTGTACATCTTGCGCAGATCCCGGCACTTGGCCAGTTGCGTCTGGCGATGGGCGTCGGTCGGCTTCCCTGGCTGGTCCGCAGGAGCATCTTTGCGACCGCGGCTGCCCCCACCATCCAAGCCAGCATACGCCTGGATCGGCCCACCCATCAGTTCCACTTCGCTGAGCCCATCCTGAAGAAGAGCCTTGAGAGTATCTTCCGCGGAATTGATGTTGCCGCGGTAGCTGTAGGTAATGCATCCGATGCGCACCCCGTTGAAGATGGAGTTGGGCTTGCCTGACGCGACAGCGGTGTTCGGTGGCGATTCACCTCCCAACACGCGTCCCGCCACGATGGCACCGGCCGCAAGGGCTGCCGCGCCGCTGAGAAATGCACGCCTGGTTGTCGCTTCGTCGGTTATAATCCGTGTTTTCACAACTGAACTCCTGATCCTGAAGATCTCAACTACAATGGGAAACAAAGGGGTAGGGTAACTGCCCGCTCTATTGGGTCCTGCATTGGAATTGGAACGAGGCCGACCATCGGGAGGCCGAAAGATCAGGATTGGGTTGGACCCCTTGTTCCGTTTTCAATACAGGCATCAGTAAATGAACCTGTCCAATCGTTGAACCTCGGCAGCGTATCCGTCCCGAAGTGCCTGCATGACTCTGGTTTCCTCCGACCGCCCTCATCGTGCGCCCACGGTCGGCGATTCCATGTTTTGCGCGGCCGGCGTGGATAACACATCAGTATCGCTGGACACAGCTCCAAACACAAGCGACGTCTCCCGATAGCCCCATTGTTGGTGAATCTGGCCGGCATAGTGGCCAGCCATGATCCAGGATCGCCCCCAAAACAGTCGCTCCTGGCTGCGCATGACAAACCGTTGCTTTGATGGAATCGTGCTGGAAAACCCACGGTTCTTGAAACCTCATTGGCGAACAGGCATTCCCCAGCGCTCGGCCATGGACCAGAGTATCCACCTGCGGACACGAACAACAAACCAGGTCGTGCCAGAAAACGTGTGCCGTTAACCGTGAGCGGCTTTCAAGTTGCCATCCACGCCCGGCTTCATTGCCAGGTAGCGATACAAGGTCGACTTGGATATCTTCCGTGTGGCACCAATGTCGTCGAGACGGATGGTCTTGTCCTGACGGAGCTTCTTGGCGCGAACGACCTTGGAATCGGTCGCTTGCATCGGCGGGCGGCCTCCCTCGCGGCCTCTTCCGAAGAAACGGTTGGCTTTCATTGGGCGGTTAGGGGACGCCGCCAATCGGTTCCCCCGTCGCCCGCGTGCACAAGGCAAGGTACGTTGCCTGATTAATCGTTTCGGAGATCATGTGTACCGATCCGTCGGCGGCGAGAAAATTGGTCCCGTTGGGGTGATAACTGCTGAAGTTGAACATTTCACCGGCAGCGGAACCCGGCGGAGTCGAGGCCGTGGCACACACCCGCCCCGGAGCGTGAGCGCCGCCGGCGAGAACGCCCAACCAAGTGGATGGGTAGTTTCCCGACCTCCTTTCGCCGGCGAGGAATGTGCAGCTCAGCCCATCGGTGATTTCCGCAAAGGAATACGCCTTCTGGAACGCCAAGGTGCCGTCGCTCATGCCGGTGCCGCCGGGACCATAGACCGAGAGCATCGTCAATGTCCCGAACACTCCAACATAATTGGACTTTGCCAACTCGGTGGCCGTGTAACCGGTAATGTAGTCTGGCGCGGGCATGGGGCCGGGCTCCAGCACGAATGTCGGGTCAGCGTCGTCGGACAGGCACCGATAAGTCGCAATTACGGTGCGGCGTGCGTCGCTATTTGCCGGATCGGTGATCGGTAGATCGAGATGGATCAACGTATCGGCGACTGCCCCCTGTTCAAGATACGGCAGAATGGCTACGCCCCACGCCCACCCAGGCTGGCCAAGCCAATAGGGTTGCCCCGTCGTCGGATGCTTGGCGGTCCAACCGGGAGGAAGGCATCCGAACACATCGTGGTAGAGATGCATGGCTATGCCGATTTGCTTCAGGTTGTTGGTGCAAGACGCCCGCCGTGCTGCCTCTCTCGCCGACTGCACCGCCGGCAGCAGCAGTGCAATCAAGACGCCGATGATGGTGATAACGACCAGAACCTCCACGAGCGTAAATGCCGTGCTGATCCCAGCGACCGGCTTCCGCATGGCTTCGCACCTCCGATGATTTTGGCTCGGCTCCGAGCACTCCCGACTTATTGGGTCCTGCATTGGAATTGGAACGAGGCCGACCATCGGGAGGCCGAAAGATCAGGATTGGGTTGGACCCCTTGTTCCGTTTTCAATACAGGCATCAATAGGCTGTCTGCGCATTCTAGCGCATGGATGCTTCAGGTCAAGAATGCTTCGTTTCTTCACGCAAGGCCAACCGCTTTTCGCCGTGGCCGAGTTGCCCGCCCGGCGACTCCGAGATCGCCACCTGGGGAATCAAAGTGCCGAAAAGTCGTGAAAAGAGGACGTATCTATGCGACGCTCTGAGGCGAGCCTCTCCACCGAGCAACTCCGCTGCGAATCGACGTGTTGCGCGCCTCGGAGGCGCACCCTGAAGCAGGCAATGCGCTGTCGCCGACGAGTGCCCGCGATGGTGGCGTGCAGTTCACCCGGGAAGAGAATTGCCCTGCTGGGCGGGCGTGCAAGCCACCGTGATTGAACAACTCAGAAGCCGTAGCTGAGCTTGAGAGTCAATCCCTGGGTGATCAGGTCATTGTTATGCGGACCGGTGGCGTCGTCGAAGATCTGGCATTGGTTCAACCAATCGTTGATCTCGTAGCCAGCCGCTACGTTCCAATGCCGATAATTGAGATTCACGCCGGCGATCGCTTGGAACGTCAATGCGCCGAAGTGACGGTCGTGGATTGGCACGTCGAAATGGGACTGGAACAGGATCGAGGCGTTCGTTGTCGTATCGGTGATGGACCAGAACCCCAACAAGTAGGCCGTATAGAAATTCAACGTGAGATCGATCCGGCATTCTTCGCCGGACCACAAGTTCAAGCTGTTCTCGATGCCGAGCTTGGGTCCGATGCCCCAGAAGTTGTTCCTGACTTGCTCGACGCTGGTCATGCGATCCAGGATGTCCGCCTCGATGTAGCGAAACTCGGTGTCGAAGCCTTGATTGATCCAAGCTCCTCTCAAGCCGAGCACCGGTCGCAATCGGACAGGCTCGACGGGACAGAACGACTTGCCCAGATCGAGATCCAGGACGTTGTAGTCGATCGCGGCCTGGATCCTTCCATCGTTGTAGAAATGCGGCTCTGGCAAGAGCGACGTCGCCATTCTGCTGCCCAGGAACACCGGCGTCACATATCCCGTAATCGTGTCGTCGGTCTCCGTGCAGAAACGCGTATAGGTGAGTTTGCCCCCCCAATCACACGCCGAACCGGCGCCGACTCCCACTCTGAAGCCCGGGCCGAACTGATAATCCAGCGTCTTGAAGGCGACAAACTGATCTGTTGAAGATCTGTTCGTGTTCATGCTCCAATCCACCGGTTCCGTCGCCTGCCAATACAATACCTCCCCGGAGAACTCGAGAGCGAAACTCCTCGAGCCCGTCAGCAGCAGGCAACAGACTAAAAACCAACGGAAAGGCCGCATGTCAGACCCTCTATCGTCAAGTCGCCGTGCATGGGCAGTTGCTGGAACGCAAGCAGTCGTTGTTGATTGGCCCACCACTGCAGATCGTAACCGGCTTGCGCGGTGACCGTGACGTTTCCCTGACGAACCCATTCCAGGCCGAGAAAGTACCTGAGCACCGGAACGCCAAGACACGAATCCTTCATGCTGGTGACAAAGGCTCCGCACGTGCCCTGTGACGTTTGATCGTCGGTCCTTGCGCAGGCGTCGTTGACGTTCCACTGGCCGAAGAGGAAATCGGCTGAAAATGAACCGGTGAGGCTCAGGTTCGCGCAGTTCGGCAGCCTCCACGCTCCGCTGATGCCGAAGCTCGGGCCCATGCCCCAGAAATCATGTGTGATATCTTCCTCCGCGCTCGTGCCTATGAGGAAGGCTGTGGTATCCAATCGAATCTTCTGCTGGATGATGGCCGTCTTGATTCCCAGCGAGGGACGTATCCAGGCCGACTCGCCGATAGCGAATTTCCGTCCGGCTTCCACATCGATCGTATTGTAGGTCAGGCGCCAGTCAATCGACGCGATGTTGAGGGGATACGGGTCGCCGATCAAGAAGCCGCTGAAATACTCGTAGAAAACCGTCGAAAGTCCACCAACGGTTGCACCTTCCGACGTGCGAAAGTGCGTCCAATACAACTTGGTGTCCCACGATCCCTCGTCCGCTTGGTATCCGAATCCGGCCCGAAGACCGGGATTCCAATCAAACCGCATGGTTTCGGCGGAGAACGACGACAACGTCGTGACGTTGGACCAAACGGCGGAGGTTTCCTCCGATGCGTGCCAATAGAGCACGTCGCAAAACGGCGTCACGCCTTGGGCGATCGCCGTCGAGCAGCATGCGATCAGGGCAAGCGTCAATGTCAAACGTCTAATCAGCATCATCGTTCAGGAATGTCAGTAGCTGATGCACCACTGCAGAAAACCGCCCTGCAAACTCGTCAGATTGTTGAGCCGACCCATGTTGTAGGAATAGAACTGCATTTGATTCAACCAGTACTGGGCTTCGTAGCCCAACCGCACGGTACTGGTCGCCCGGCAGAAGAACTGTTCCCACTCGAAACCGATAACACCTCTCAGCATGGTCGCGGCACTCGTGATGGGACTCATGTCGATCGTTACCGAGGTCTGGGCGTCGTTTTCGTATCGCTCTGCAAACGTCCAGTGCCCAAACATGATCGCGCCCGACGGAGAGCCGAACAGTTTCAGGTGGTACTTCTGCCTGCTGCACAACGGCATCGTTATCGTTGCGCCCAGCGAGGGCCCGATTCCCCAGAAATCCTGATCCAGATTCTCCGTTGCGGACGTGAACGCATAGGTGTGAGAAGATGTGTCGATGGGATCGCGCCAATGGGTCTTGATCGATTGCTTGATGATGGCCGTTTTGAGCCCGAGAAACGGCTGCAGCTCCAAGTTCGTGCCGATCGTCCACTTGCGGCTGATCTCGAAATCGATCGAATGGAAATGGAAGTCCCAGTGAATATCCCCGTGTCGATAGTACGGCCCATAATCCGCGCCATCGGTGTTGCCGACGTAGAAGTTCCCCATGAACGCCGAGTAAACCTGGCCCGAAGCCTGGTTCGCCGCCGAAGTGCTGAAGTTGGTGTAGTACAGAGTCGTGTCGAACCCGTCACTGCGCTGCGTGCCCATGCCGACTCGAAAACCGGCCTTCCAATCGAAGGGTGCATCGACCAGCGTCGCCGTGCCGAGATTCGTCCACGAGGAGTCTATAGGTGTGATGATCTGCGCCCAGTTCTCGTCGAGCCCTTCTCTGACGGTCCAGAGAAGCGCGTCGGCAAAGAAATATCGGCGGCGTCCGGAGTCCGTCGTCGTCGCGAGTGTCGCGCGATCCGTGTCGTCGTGTGCAGCGGCCGGCTCTTCCGCCCAGAGCGCAGACGCAGTCAAATCGCCATTTTCGACGGGAGCCGACTCGGCGACGGCCTCGAACGGTGCGCCGTGTGCAGGCTGCACGAGAATTGCCGCAACAACGAGCGCGCCTAACGCGGATGCGTAGCCCAATGCGGATGCAGGCCGATAGCGCCCTGCACACTCATAGACGCTTAGGCGCCACATGGTTACAGAAGTCCCCAGGGGGAGGGAATGGCGATCATCGATATGAAGAGGAGTCCATGCCCGGACTCGTCTGCTTAATCGGAATATCTTCCCAGAACAATCCATACAAAACGGCCCATGGTTGCACATTCGCCATCCAGAGCTCCCACGTCGCGGCACCATGGCGAAAGTGCCATTTCTGGGCAAAATGGGCCGTATTGCGTTTGGTGGTCGAGCCTCGGGACACTTGCTGAAGTGAGGGCGGCAAACAACGGAGAGGGTCGAAGGGGAAAACGGCCCTTATTGGGTCCCCTGGTTCCGTGAACTTGCTTTGCGTGTGAGCGGGTGAATGGCCTTGTTTTTCAGAGGATTTCGGCGATGATCGTGGGCAACAGCAGTTCACCCGTAAGGTGAGGCAGTGAGGCCCATGGAATTCATCATCAAACAGACCGACGAGGTCCTCGTTTCGCACTCGGGGTTGGCCCTGGCCGGAGCCCTGCTGGGACAGGCGTTGCTTCGAAAGCGGCTTAACGACATCTGCCTGGGAGAGCGAAAGCGTCCCGAGGTGCCGCATGGCGATGTGCTGGTGGCGATGATCGGTCTTTTGTGTTTGGGCAAGAGCGACTACGCCGACATCGAAGCGTATCGCCAAGAAGCATTCTTCCGGCGAGCGATGGGCCTGACCAAGCTTCCTTCTGAGGAAACGCTCCGGCAACGGATGGACGCTCTGGGGACGACCCCGATTGGGACGTTGCATGAGGAGTCGGCTCGGATGGTCGCCCGGCACGCCCCGGTCCTGACGCCCTGCCAGGACGACTGGATTGCCTTGGACGTCGACGTATCGCCGTTGGACAACAGCGGCACGAAGAAGGAGGGAGTGGCGTGGACGTACAAGAATCTGGATGGCTACGCTCCGAACTTCGCCTACTTGGGCCAGGAGGGCTACCTGATTCACTGCGAGTTGCGCCCCGGCAACCAGCATGTGCAAGAGGGTACACCCGACTTCCTGGACCAAGCCGTTGACTTGGCCAGGCTGATCACGCAGGGCAAGCTTCTGGTGCGGATGGATGCCGGCAACGACGACGGCGAAAACCTCCGTCGCCTGCGGAAAAAGAAGTACGTGGACTGGATCATCAAGCGCAATCTGCGGAAGGAGTCGGAGGCGGACTGGCTGGAGGAGGCTCAGGCGTATGGCACGTGTGAAGAGCCTCGGGTGGGCAAGGAGATCTGGACGGGCGAGACCTGGAAGGAACGGGACGGGAAGCCGTACCGTGTGGTGTTCGAGGTGATCCAGCGGACGATCACTGCCGAGGGTCAGCGCTTGTTGGTTCCGGAGATCGAGATCTCGACCTGGTGGACCAGTCTGAAGCTTGCCCCCAAGAAGGTTATCGCCCTGTATCACGATCACGGCACCAGCGAGCAGTTCCACTCCGAACTGAAATCGGACCTGGACCTGGAGCGTTTACCAAGCGGGAAGTTCGCCACCAACGCCTTGATGCTGTCGTTGGGGCTGGTGGCCTACAACGTGTTGCGGCTGTGCGGTCAGACGGCATTGGCCGAAAACAAGTCCTTGCCGCCGGAAGGGAAGATGCCACTTCCCAAGCCGGTCTCTCGGCGTCGGTTGCGAAGTGTGATCCAAGACCTGATGTACTTCGCCGCCCGACTGACTCGGCACTCGAACCGATGGGGCCTGTCGCTGTGGCGAGGCAATCCGTGGAGATCGGTCTGGCAGTGCGTCTACACCTGCTTCTGTCAGCCAAGAGCACCAACCACCGGTTGATCTATCCCAAGAACAAGCCATCGAAGCTCACGGATTCAGGGGGTCCTGCATTGGAACTGGAACGAGGCCGACCATCGGGAGGCCGAAAGATCAGGATTGGGTCGGACCCCTTGTTCCGTTTTCAATACAGGCATCAATAAGTCTCTCCGGTACCGACTCTGGTTGACTCTTGTGCGTCGTCGTCGAGAATCCCGGCTTCGACCAGCCGGCCAGTGGAAAGGCAATCTCGCCCCGAAGTTCAGGGAAACCAGCGAAAACGGCCCCTCGCACCACAAGCCGTTTGGCACCTCCACCAACCGCCTGCTAAGATCGGACTTGAGAGGAAGGGCACGCCGGTGGCGAAGATCGCCCATCGGCTGGTAAGCATCGATGCCGACGTGCCCTACGATGGAGCCTCCTCGTTCGGTGGACTGTGCGTGGAACGTCGACGATTCTCACTCCAGTCCGCCGACAAGCCGACTGCACTCGGCCGTTACATTAACAGACTCTCGTGAAAGGCAGTCATGACTTGGTCGTCCACAAAGAGCCTCGTTCTGAACTCGTTGTTCCTCGGCTCGATCGTCTGCGGAACGATGTCCCGGTGTCTTGCCGCGCCGCCTTCAGCCCCCGTCCCTGTCCAAACGGCTGCCACCATCGATAAGAAGATCTATGTCTGCTACCGATCGTTCTGGCCCGAATTGGAGACGACGGCCGAATTCGGAAAGCTGGGTATCAATACACGTTGCTTCTTCGCCGCAAACACGATCAACTCCGCCGGCTTTGAATACTGCAAATACCCGCTGATTTGGCAGGGGATCAAGAAGTACGATTTCTCGGCCTACGATCGCCAGGTCGACGACCTGCTCGCGGCGAATCCCCAGGCCAAATTCCTCTGCTTGATCGACCTGAACACGCCCTATTGGCTGACGCGGCGGTTCGCTTTCGACAGCTTCGACGCCATCTCTCACGCCGCCTCGGACCCGCGGTGGATTCAGATCACAACGGAGTGGATGCGCGACTTCCTCGCCTACTCCGAACGCAAGTACGGCGACAAGATCGCAGCCTACATTCTCTCCGGCGGCGGAACATCCGAGTGGTACGAGTACGATCGCGGACGCAGCAGCCGCGTGAAGAACGCCGCGTGGCGCGCCTGGTGCAAGAAGAACCAGTTCGACTTCGGCGAGGATGTTCCTGGCGAGAGCACGCTGCGAAAAGCGGCCCACGAGAACGTGATCTACGACCCCGCCACCGAGATGCAGAAGATCCAGTACTGGCGTTTCCACAACGAGATTATCGCCGACGCGGTGCTCCACTTCGCCAAAGAGGCGCGCGCCATGATCAGCAAGGATAAGGAGATCGGCGTCTTCTTCGGCTACTACCTGGTGAGCGACTCCAAGCTCGTCTCCTTCGGACATCTCGATTACGAACGCGTCTTCGCCAGTCCGGATATCGATTTCGTCATCAGTCCTGGCACGTACAACGACCGCATGATCGGCGACGGCAGCGGTCCGCAGTTGGTCCACGGAACCGCCCTGCGGTACGGAAAACGCTACCTCCACGAAATCGACCACCGCACCCATTGCGTCTCGAAATCCCCGGGAAGCAGCAACAAGTGGAAGACGCAGGAGGAAGACGAGGCGGGCATCAAGCGTGAGGTGGCCTTCTCGATCATCAACCACCTCTCGTACTGGTGGTTCGACATGTGGGGCGGCTGGTATCAGAAGGAAGAGACTCGCCAGCTCATCGCACAACTGCATAAAGTCTCCAATACCTTCTTGAACGACCGCTCCCCCTCCGTGGCCCAAACCATTCTGGTTGCCGATCCGCAGAGCGCCGTGTATCTCAACGATAAGATGCCCCATGCCTCGGCCACGGCGCGCAAGTTCCGCGAAATGCTCTGCCGCACCGGCGCACCGTTCGACGTCTACTCGTTCAACGACCTTTCCGAAATAGATCTTTCGCGCTACAAGGTCATCTTCCTTCCCGCCACCCTGCTGATCACACCCGAACGGGCCGCCGTCTTGAAGAAGCACGTGCTCGACAGCGGCCGCACCATCGTCTGGGTGTACGCGCCCGGCATCTGCGACGGCAAGACCCTCGACACCAACCGCATCAAACAGTGGACCGGATCACCGTACCGAACGCCGGGACCGGCGACCGTCGCCATGGACGGTTGGACCTCGGTCTACTCCTTCGAGTACAAAACGATGACTCCGGCCGCCGCCCGCGAGATCCTGCGCCGAGCCGGCGTTCACCTCTACGTCGAAGGCGAGGACCCGGTCTACGCCAACCAGCGCCTGCTGGCCATCCACTGCAAGACAGGCGGCGAGAAGACCGTCTCCCTCCCGCACGCCTGCCGCAAAGTCGTCAACGTCCTCACCAGCGCAACCGTTGCTGAAAACACGTCATCCTTCACCTATCGCTTCAGCACCCCCGATACGGCCATGTTCGAATTGGTGGAATAGCGATATCCTGTTGTCTGACCGGCAGGAGCGAACGAGTGACCACAAACGGCCTGAACGAGCGTCCGAAACCGGTTCTGCGTGCCGGCAAGTACCCCGAGCTATCGGCGAAGTGGCCAGACCTCTGAGTGCAACATAAGCGTGGCGCCAGGCCAATCGCCCACAATGGTTAACCGAGCCCAATGATCGAAATCCGTCCCGCAACGTCCAGCGAAACACCCGCAGCCCTCGCCGTCCATTCGCGGGCGTTTGCTCACCACGACCAAGTCTACCGCCCACGTCCCGACGATGCCGTGCAGCAGGCCGAACGCCTCAACGAGGGCATTCGCATCATTGCTCTCGACAACGGCACGATCATCGGCACGGCACAATATGCAAACCATGCCTCCCACGTCCATGTTCTCGGCCTGGCCGTCGATCCCCGCTCCCAACGCCGCGGTCTCGCACGTTGCATGCTCGACTGGATCGAACGGAAGGCTGTCGAACTCGGACAAACCACTGTAGCTGTCGACACCATCGCCGAAACGGGCAACGTTGCGATCTTCGAGCGACTCGGCTTCACGGTCGTCCATACCACACGGTCGACGAAGTTCCAATCCGACGCTCACGGAACCCTTCACCTCGTGCAAATGGAGAAACCTTGCCAACAATCGCCCTCTAGCCACCACCCATGATCCATCTTCCGCGACTGGCCCCCCCGCCACGCGTCGCTTAAATGCAAGAAAGTGTCGGTTTGCGACAAGATGCCCGCCAGCCGCCTTCGTAAAATGCAGCCAAGCCAACCACATGGCGGCAGTAGGCTGCACCCTGCACTCCAACCGACGAGAACGGAACCATGCACAAAACCACACGGCGCAACTTCCTCCGCGCGTCCGCGATAGCCCTCGCCGGAGCGACCGTCCCGCTCGGAACTCCCCTGGTCATTCCGGCCTCCTGCCTGGGCGCCGACGGCCACGTTCCCCCGTCCGAGCGAATCGGTGTCGGCTTCATTGGTCTTGGCCGCCGCTCCCGCGAAGCCGAGGTCCCGAGCTTCCTCGCCGAAAAAGACGTGCATTGTCACGCCGTCTGCGACTGCTACGCCGACCGCCGCAAGGCCGGCAAGGACGCCATCGACCGAGCGTATGCCAACAACGACTGCCGGGCTTACCGGTACCACGAGGAACTGATCGGATCCAAGGACATCGATGCCGTCGTCATCGCCACAGGCGACCGCTGGCACGCCGTGCTGTCGGTAATCGCGGCCAAGGCCGGCAGGGACGTCTACTGCGAAAAGCCGATCTGCCTGACCGTCGGCGAGGGGCGCAAGCTTGTCGATGCAACGCAGAAGTACAAAACCGTTTGGCAATGCGGCACCCAGCGCCGATCGAACCAGTCCTATCGATTCGTTGTCGACGTTGTGCGCGGCGGCAAAATCGGCAAGCTCCACACCGTCTCGGCGATCATGGGCGGTGGGTTCACGTCCAACGGCAAGGAATCGCTCTCCACCCCGCCGCCGCCCGACGTGTTCGATTACGATCGCTGGCTCGGCCAGGCACCGGCCGCACCCTACTCGCCGATCCGAGTTGCCCTCTGGCGCCAGCATTGGACGACCGGCGGTGGCCTGATCTGCGACATGGGCCCCCACTACTTCGACATCGCTCAATGGGCGCACGACAGCCAACTCAGCGCCCCGCGCACCTTCGAGGGCACCGCCGTCTGGCCGCCCAAAGACCTCTTCGCCCAAACGCCCTACGACTTCCAAGTGACCGCCCAGTACGACGATGGAGTCAAACTCGTCATGCGGCAGGGCGACAAAGGCCTCCGCTTCGACGGCGACGAAGGATGGATCCATATCAGCGACGAAGGCGCAATCCAGGCGAACCCCCAGTCCATTCTCGCCGACCGCAAACTCGACCCGCAGAGTTGGGCCTTCATGAAGGGCCACGTCCGCAACTTCCTCGACTGCATGCGGTCGCGCCAACCCACTGTGTCCTATCCGGAGCTCGCCCATCGGAATCACACCGTATGTCATTGTGCCAATATCTGTCTCCGCCTGGGAAGAAAGGTCCAATGGGACCCCCGCACCGAGCAGTTCATCGGCGATGACGAGGCCAACAAGATGCTTACTTACCCCATGCGGGCGCCGTGGCAAATCTAGTAGTCCCCTCGAGGTCGCCTTACAGGACGCAGCTCAAATGCCCAACAAGTCGTTCGCCTTTCGCCTGCCGTCTATCACAGCCGCAGCGATCACATCATGCGCGGCGATCTGTCTAATCACCTCCCAACTCCGCGCGTCCGACGACCCGATCGACCAATCGCTCGACGCGCTCTCCCGCCAGGGGGCCATCGTCTCGCGCGATGCCCAAGGCCGCATCTGCGGCGTCGACCTGATGGGCTGCCGCACGCTCGTCGACGAAAAACTCGCTCAACGCGTGCTCGAGTTGCCCGACCTGCACACACTGCGACTCTCGCTGAACACCGTCTCTCCAGCCACCGTTGCCCGGTTGATGGCCAACAAAGGATGGATCGAACTGTCGCTGCAAGATGTCCCGCTGACCGACGCCCAGTTCGTTCAGCTCATCGACGGACAATCGAAGCTCCAGCGCCTTTCGCTCCGTCGAATCAGCGGCATCGCCGACGCCGGACTCGCCGCCTTGCCCAAGCTGCCCCGGCTCGAAGTGCTCTCGTTGGTCGAGATGCCCATTACGGGCAAGGGGCTCGCAAGCCTGCGCGACATTTCCCGCCTGCGGTCGCTCGACCTGCGAAAATGCGAGTCGCTCAAAACCGCCGACTATCGCTGCCTCGCGACCATGAATCGATTGAGGGAACTCAAAGTTGCCGGCTCGGCGACCGGCGACCCGATCATGGAACCGATCGCCGCCATGCCCGCACTCGATTCACTTCTCATCGAAGATTCCCCCGTCTCGGCCGAGGCCATCCGCAAGCTGGCCGAATCGGCACTGGCCGGCCGGCTGCGCTCGCTCGGATTCACACGCTGCTACGGCGTGACCGACGATGCACTGCAAATCACCTCGGCCATCCCGCACCTCGAATCGCTCGCCATACGCAAGTGCCCCGTCTCAGGCGAATTCCTCCTCTCGTGGGCCAAGTCTTGCGGCGACAAGCCCTCCAGTCTCGGCAAGCTCGTCCTGACCGACGCCTTCCTCTCAGAAGGCGCCCTGGAATCGCTGCCAAAGCTCGCACCATCGCTTCGCGACCTCGACCTCTCGCGCGACGCGCTCTCCCTCCAGGCTATGCTGACGATCGCCAGGCTCGCCGACCTGGAATCGCTGCGACTCTCAGAATGCTCGTTGGACGACCAGGCAATCAAGCCGCTCGCCGGTCTGAAGAAACTCAAACTGCTCGATCTTTCCGGAAACTTCGCAATCACCGATGCCTCCGCCGAACTGTTGAAGGGGCTGCCGCAATCCGTTCGGATCGACTTATCCAACACGGCCGTCAGCCGCGACACGCCCCTCTTCGACGGGCGCACGTTCGACGGCTGGGAGGGCGACCTGAGCGTCTTTCGCATCCAGGACGGCGCCATCGTCGGCGGCAGCCTGGCCCATCCGGTCGCCCACAACGATTTCCTCTGCACGAAGCGCGAGTACGGCAACTTCGAGTTGCGACTCAAGTGCAAGCTGATCGGCAACGGCGCCAACGGTGGAATCCAGCTCCGCAGCCGCCGCGTCCCCAACAACTTCGAAGTCAGTGGCTATCAGGCCGACATGGCCGCAGACTACTGGGGCAACCTCTACGACGAATCGCGGCGCAACACGATCCTCGTCGACTTGCCGCCGACCGTCCGAAAAGAGATCGTCCACGCCGACGACTGGAACGACTACGTCATCCGCTGCGAAGGCCCGCGAATCCGGTTCTGGCTCAACGGCCGGCAGGTCGTCGACTACACCGAGCCCGACCAGTCCTTGCCCCAAACGGGCATCATCGGGGTTCAGATCCACGGCGGTCCCCCCAGCGAAGCCTGGTACAAGGACATCTTCATCCGGGAACTCAAGTGACGCCGCATTCCCGAATGCCGCACGCGGCCAAAGCTACTTCGCCGGCGCCGGCTTGCCCTGCCGGCCTCGCGTGAGCCGATACTCTCCAGGCGGCACGCCCAAGTGCCGGCGGAACAGTCGCGTAAAGGCGCACTGGTCGTAGAACCCCAGATCGGTCGCGATTGTGCTCAGCGGTTCGTTCGTCGCTCGCAGTCGCCGGCAGGCTTCATCAAGCCGCACGCGGATCAGGAATTGCGTAGGGCTCATTCCAATCGCGTTGCGAAACCGACGTTCGACCTGACGCGCCGAAACGCCCGCCAACGCCGCCAGCTTCGGCATGTTCAGCGGTTCGCTGAGATGCCCGCAGATGAACTCGACGATCGGGCGAAGCTCAACGCCGAACATCGGCAAATTTCGAATGCCCGCATACTCCTGAATCGTCGCTACCAGGCCGACGATCTTGCCCGTCCCGTTGCGCAGCGGAATCTTGTTCGTCACGTACCAGTTGAGCATCCCACGCTCGTCGAAGGCCAACTCGACCCGACCCAACAGCGGCGCGCCCGATCGCAACACGCACAAGTCGTCCGTGCGGTACTTCTTGGCCAACCGCGGCGGATTGATGTCGTCATCGTTCAGACCCACCATCTCGTCGGCACTCGCCAGGCCATGGTGACGCGGCACGTTGTCGCTTACCCACACGAATCGCCCCGCCGCGTCCTTGATCACCGTTCGCGTGTTGCCCAAACTGCCCAGCACGAGCGACAGACACTCGCCGGCCATCACGTCTGCGAGGAACTCCCGCTGGTACTCTCGCTTCGCCTGCGATGTCCACGTGACGGGCTTTCGTGATTTCCGCGCCATAGGCGTCGTTGCGATACAAAGGCAGGTCGATTGCAGACAAGACGAAAAACGGCCAAACCCCTAGATTCATGATATCCACGCCACACAGCGTTTCCAAGGAGACCATCGGGTGAACATCATCTGTGCTTCCATTTGCTATCGCGGATACGCCGACGATGAAATTGCCGCCACCCTCGAAAACGCACCGGCCCTCGGATATCGATTCATGGAGATCCATGGCCCGGCCACCTGGACGCCGCCCGCCGTCCGAGTGTTCGACCTGGAGGGCGTCAAGACTCGCCTGAAGGCGTCGGGCATGCAGTGTGCAGGAATCTACTCGCCCTGCTGGGGCGGCCAGAACGAATCGGAAGTCGAGCAACGGGCCCAGGCGATCGCCTCCTGCGTCCGCTTCGCCGAGGCCCTCGAAGCCGACCACGTCACCTCTACCGGCGCCTCGCCCCGCAGCGAGGCCGGCGCCCTGCAGCGCGTCATCGACTGCGTTCACCAGGTGCTCCAGCAGATGCTCCCCGACAGCCCCGTCCGTCTCGCCTTGGAGCCCCATTTCGGCAACGTGCTCCAGCAGGCCGAAGATTTCGACACGATCCTCTCCGAAATCCCCGACCCGCGGGTTGGCGTCTGTGTCGATACCGGGCACTTCCACTCGGCCCGCGTCGACATTCCCGCCTTCATCCGCCGCCACGCCTCCCGCATCTACTCGGTCCACCTCAAGGACCACGTCAATACCATATCCGTCGGCATCGGTCGCGGCGAAGTCGACCTCGTACCCATCGTCAACGTCCTCCGCGAGATCGGCTACCACCGCGGACTCACCGTTGAGCTCGAAGTCGAGGATCCCGAAAACCTACCGCAGTACACTCAAGAGGCCTACATCTATCTGAGCGGCTTGCTCGGCCAGAAACTCTGATAAGGAATCCACGATGACCGGCTCCAAACGTCCCATGCGCGTGGGCTGCCAAACCTTCACGTGGGAGATGCTCGGCCCCAAGTGGACCGGCTCGCCCGACGACATCCTCGATGCGATTGCCGCAGCCGGCTACACAGGCGTCGAGTTCAGCAACGCCATGATCGGCCATTACTGGGAACGTCCCGACCTCTTCGAAGCGGCTCTTGCCAAGCGCGGACTTGCCTGCGCCGCTTTCGCCTATGCCACCACCGGCTTCACCGACCCGCAGTGTTTCGACGCCGACTTCCGCAACGCCCAGAAGAGCATTCGATTTGCCGCCCACTTCTCCGTGCCTCTCTGTCTCGGCGGACCTTCCAGCCCGTCCCGCGACGACTACGACGCCAAGCTGGCCCAGGCATGCACCTTCTTCCGCCACGTGGCCGACCTCGCCGCCCGCAGCAACGTAACGCTCGTAATCCACCCCCACTCGCACCACACATCCCTGGTCCTAACGCCTGAAGAGTACGACCACCTGCTCGCCGCCACCGCCGACTTGGGCATCAAGTTCAACCCCGATACGGGCCATCTGCTCCGCGGCGGCCACGATGTACTGGCGTGTCTGAAGAAATACCGCGAGAGGATCGTTCACGTGCATCTCAAACAGGTCGACGCCTCCGGGCACTGGCAGCAGCTCGACACGGGCATCTGCAACTTCCAAGCCGTCCTGTCATGGCTCGGCGACGCCGGCTACACGGGCTGGGTGATCGTCGAAGAAGAGTCCGATGCCGTGTGGAACGACCCGTCCGCCGCAATCACCGAAGACCGGCACTACCTGCAATCCCTGGGCTACTGACCCACCTCGGAGCGTCGCCATGCCGGAGCATCGTGTGTCGTTCTTCTCCGACACCAGGCAATTGCGGGGCACGCTGGTTCTGCCCGACTCTGTTCTCCGATCGCCCGCCGTCATTGTCTGCCATGGCTTCGGCAGCTACGACGACGATCTCGGCGCTTTCTCGCGAATGGCGGAACAGCTCGTCCAGTCAAGCATTGCCTCGCTGCGTTTCAGCTTCTCAGGCAGCGATCCGTATCCCGACAAAGGCACCATCCGGCCCGCAACCCATTGGGTTGCCGATTGCCTCGCGGCCCTATTCTTCCTCCGGGCCCACGACAAAATCGATCGGCAGCGGATTGGGCTGCTGGGTATGAGCGTTGGTGGCGGCGTGGTCATCCAGGCAGCCGCTCTCTGCAAACACGTGCGCTGCGTCGTGGCCCTGGCTCCCGTCGCCGACGGCCACGCATGGCTCCACCACCGCTGGTGCGCCACGCGCTCCGAATCGGCTTGGAACGTATTCGTTGCCGAGGTCGAGGCCGACCAGCAAGCGCTCGCGTCAGGGACTCCGAGTCGCGAGGTACCTCATTTCGACATCCAGGCGTTCCCCGACGAGCCGAGTTGGAACCAGACTCTCGCGCGTTATCCACGGCTGCTTCGTCACATGACCCTGGCAAGCGCGTGGGACACGTTCCACTTCCAACCGCTCCTCTATGCCAACCGCGTAACGCAACCTCTGCGCGTCGTTCATGGCGATGCAGATCAATCGGTCCCCCTGGACCACGGCCGCCTGTTCCACGAACGGGCACAAGGCGACAAGGATCTCTGCGTTCTGCCCGGTGCCCCTCACTGCTGTTGGGACACGCCATTCGAGCCCCAGATCCAGCGACTCAGCGTCGAGTGGCTCCGCAAATGGCTGTCCGCATAGGCTGCCCCGCGCCACCATGGCCGCCATAACGCATTACGCCACAATCGCTTAGCAGCCCACGTCTGAATCCGCCAGGGATGCGCAGCAGTTTTCCCTGCCCCCAACGCAAATGCTTACCAACCCACGCGATGCTTCCCGAAGAACCGCGAAACGAGTATATTACTCCCCGTTTGGCCGGAAAGGGGGCCTTCCATGTCCGGGATAGCGATTCTGCTTCTGGCTCTGTCCACGGTTGGCGGGATGACTTCCGCCTCCTCGCCCACTCCGTTCGAGGCTCCGGCGGTCCTACCGGTAGCTGGAATCCCTAGCGCCAGGATCTCCTCCGGCCCCTTCGGCGACCGCTTCGGTGCCCGTCCCGCGCAGATCGGGTTGGTTCAGTTCCAACTGGCCGGAGAGCCCGCAATCCCTCGCAATCTGCCAGGCGCCGATGCCGATGGCACGATGCCGCGCGATCACGTCATTCTTCCGCCAGCGTGGGCCGGCACCCCTCTTTCCTTCCAGATCCATGCCGAAGCCTGCTACTTCGCCGCCTACGGCGACGCGGTGGAATCCATGGCGGTCGCCCGCAAAATCAACGCCGAAGCCGTGGCCTTGGAGATCCAGAACTCGATCGATGCCGTCGACGCCTATTTCAAACGCCGCGAGCTGAACAGCGCGTACCGCGACTACTACATCAACCCCGAAACGGTCGAACGCCGCTATCAGGATCGCCTCAAACGCAATGTCGACGAGCGGTATCAAAGCTTGCTCAAAGGCGACGTCACCAAAACCATGAACTGGCTTCTCCAGGAACTGGCAGGACCCGTCATCGCGTGCCAGGTTTCACCCGGCGCCCGCGCGCTGGCCGATGTCCAACTCGATCCCAAGCTGACGCCCAACGATCTCAAGCTGATCCGCCTGACCGACGGCGGCGGCAAGCTGGTCTTCGCGGCCAATGATGGTCAAGTATTGATGCCCTCTTGGCCGTTGGCCCTCCAGGCCGCCGAGTTCGAGCCGCTTCGCCGTCAGTACGAGCAGGCCCGCGATACCGCAGTCGACGACGCGAAGACCGACGGTGCGATCGGCTTCGAAACGGCCAATGCGCTTCGCGAAAGCGTGATCGCTCTCATGGTCGCCTTGGAAGCCGCCTATCCGCCGGAAACCCGGGCTGAGTTCAGCAAGTTCGATCTTTACTACACGTCCAAACGCTACCTTCAGGCCCTCTGGGGCGGCGTTCACCGCGCCACGACCACCAAGGACCCGTCGGCCCTTTCCGGCGGGCTTCGTTTCGAGGGAGACTCCCTTGTTAGCCTTCTTCAACACATGTGCGGATCCGGCCTCGCGTTCGCTCCCCCGGAGCCAGGCGGCGAAGGCGTGTACAAGAAGCTCTTCCACGGAATGCGGAATCTGTACGTCAACTTCGGTTCGGAAAGACCGTAAGCAGGCAACATCGGCCGGTAATGCGGCCGCCTGTTTCGGCACCCAGAGCACATCGCACGCCAGCGTAACGTGCAAGTCGCTTTCGGAACTGTAAAAACACGCCGCCAGACCGCTACCGTCAAGTGCGACTCGCACTAGATTTCGGGGTTAGAACGATGGCTGTCGAAATTGTGATTCTCTCCGGAGCTCGCCGCGGGACTCGGCTTGTGTTGGATTGCAGAGAATTCCGCCTGGGAACCAGCCCCGACTGCGAACTGTTCTTCGATCCCCGGCAAGACCCGTCGGCCGCCGATTGCGCCGCGAGCCTGTACCTCGAGGGAGACCACTGGCACATCCGTTCGCTTGGCCCCCGCGAACTGATCGTCAACCAGCAGTCGGTCACCGAATCGACCCTTCTTCGGTCCGGCGACATCGTGCGGCTTTCGCCGACAGGCCCCGATTTCTCCTTTCGTTTGCTCGCTTCCACAGCCGAAACGCAGCCATTGCCCAACGCCCTCGAACCTCCGCCCGGCTCGTCTCCGACGACTCCTGCCCAGCCCGTCAATCCTACTCCCGGCGAAACAAATCCTCCTCCTCCGCCCCGCTCGACACGCACCCCTCAAGCCCGATGGATCCTGGTCGGCCTGGCAGCGGGCCTCATGGCGACCGTTCTGTGGCATGTCCTCAGCCCGTCGCCCGCGCCACCGGCAACGCCCGCGCACGAGGCCGAGGAAACCCTCCGTCCCGACATCAACCCCGGGCAAGGCGCGCAGGCCGAGCCGCCTCCCCACACAAAACCCGCGCCGCCCATCGCACCCGCCTCATCGCCGGCGCCGCCCGCCGAACCAGTTGCTGCCCCGCCGACTGTCGCACAACCGGCACCCCCGTCACCCGACCCTCAGCCACAACTGCGCGACACCGTCTTCCTCGTCACCATTGAGCAGTCCGGTCGTTTCTGGCCGTTTGCCGGCAGCGTCGCCGTCGGCAAGCAAACGCTTCTCACGAGCGCTCGCGAGGCGATGCTCGCAGCCGCGTGGCGGCAAAACGACGGATTCAAGCTCTGGATCGTTAACCTTACGCTGGGGATCAAGAAACCGATCCGCGACATCCGACTGCACGGCGTCTTCGCAACACTGGCCGACAAACCCAACGATTGGATCTACTACGACTTGGCCTTACTCTGCGTCGACGACGACCTGCCCAAAATCGCCCCCATCGCTTCCTCCGAACAACTCGCCGCCTTGAAGGAAGAGGCCGCCGTCGTCTGCCTCGCCTTCCCGCACGAAGGCAAGAAGACCTCGATGGTCCCCGAGCTGCAGCCGAAGCAGTTTCGGGGAAGTATCTTCATGATGACCGCAGGCCAAAAGCTTCCCGGCCAGCCCCGCCTGCTCCACATCAAAGCCGATCTTCCACCCAACCTCTTCGGGAGCCCCATCTTCGATGACCAAGGCCGAGTCATTGGCATCTACGGCTCCCCAGTCCTGTCCGCCGAGCGCAGTGCCGTGCCCGGCGGCGCGACCCTCACCGACATCCACTTCGCCCCACTCGTCGTCCCGGAAGCCATTCGGCTCTGGACCGAGAAGCGAGATGAAAAACTCTGGGTGTCACCGCAATCGTTGAAAGCGTTCACAGCACCGTCGAGCGATCATTCCGCTCGCATCCAACCGCCGTCCAGCAAAGAGCCGTAACGGCCAAGCCACCACGGCAAAACCGCCCGGCATCCCTCGCCGCCGCTGCCCAGCACTTCCCAACCAGGCACCCACCTCTTCCCGGCCAATTTCACCCAGCACACCACTCCGACACTTGGTCCCTTCTCTGCGGCAATCTGTCGGCGAACCCCGCTTCGACATTGCCAAGGTCCTGTTCGCCATCTTCCTGGTTTTGTCTCTCATCAGCCTGCTGGGTGGGCTCCGTGGGCGAAGACGATCCCTCGGAGAACCCTGGCAACTGCGAAAAACGGCGTCCAAAGCACTCGTTGCGACACCGACACCTGGCGAAGTTTGTGTCCTAGACTTGGGATAGGACCAATGTTTCCAAAAGTCAACCAGGTGCCCTCGCCATGCGCACTGCTTTGCTCGCCGCCATTGTCCTGACCTCTTGCGGGGCGGTCCTCCAGGCCGATTCCTCGCCTGACTGGATGGTCCAGTTGAAGCTCAACGGGCAAACGATCGAAGGGCGGCCTCTGGCGTGGAACGACAAGGTCGTCTACCTGCTCGGCCGCGATGGACGTCTCTATCAGTTCCCGCCCAGCGAGGCGAAGGACTTCCACCGCACATCCGACCAGTTTCGGCCCTATTCGCCTTCCGAAATCCGCGCCTCCCTGCTCCGCGAGTTGGGCCCCGACTACGAAGTAACCGGCACCGAGCACTACCTCGTTGCCCATCCCCGTGGTCAGCGAAATCAATGGGCACAACGCTTTGAAGATCTCTACCGCTCGTTCGTCCATTACTTCTCGGTTCGCGGCTTCAAACTCCAGAAACTGCCGTTCCCTCTCATCGGTATCGTCTGCCGCAATCAGCAGGAGTTTCAGCGGTTGTCGGCCCAGCAAGGACTCCCCGTGGGCAACGGGGTCCTCGGCTGGTACTCCCGCGATTCCAACCGGATCTACCTGTACGACGTGGGCGCCGGCGCCGCCACGAAGCGCGACTGGCAGGAAAACGCCGCCACGTTGATCCATGAAGCGACGCACCAGATGGCCTTCAACACGGGCATCCACAACCGCTACGCCCCACCGCCCGTCTGGGTGGCCGAGGGTATCGCCACGCTCTTCGAGGCGCCGGGCGTCTACGACTCCTATTACCACACCGCGCAGAACGACCGGATCAACCAGGGCCGACTCCGCCAGTTCCGCCAACTCATGCCCCACCACAGGCCCGAACTGATCCGCGATCTCGTCGCGTCCGACCGCCTGTTCGCGGTCAGCCCCGCCATAGCCTACGCCGAAGCTTGGGCCTTGACGTTCTTCCTCGTCGAAACCGACCCCCGCCGCTACGCCCAGTACTTGGCCCGCACCGCTGCCCACGCCCCGTTCCAGGAAGTGACCCCCTCGGAACGGTTAGCCGACTTCACCTCCGTCTTCGGCGACGACTGGCAGATGCTCGAAGCCCGCTTTCTTCGCTTCATGCAGGGTATTCGGTAGCCGGCCTCGTGCTTTCCCCCCACAAGGGCCTGTCCCGCCCGGCGCACACAGCCCACGAGCACCAGCCGATGGGGCGATTTGCCTCGGCCGTATCCAACAGAACCCCTATGGCTGTTTCCGTCAGGTCCTTCTTTGACCGCCTTAAGTCTGTGGCCTATACCCATATAGGCGCGCGCGTCCCGACCCGCGGTTCCCGGTCTGGGCTCCCCATGGCGCGGTCGAACGAGATCCGCACGCCAGCCAAATACTCCTTGACGTCCCTCCGGTGACCATGGAAGAACCGCCCCCCCTCGCATCGATCGACACGAGCTGGGCCGACCAGTTCGCGGAAGCTCTGGGGCGGCAGCGCGCCGGAATCCAAGAGTTTCTCGCCGCGCAGCGCGAACGACTCCAGGCGGCCCAGGCCGAGCTCGCCGAACAGACCCAGCGCATCGCCGACGAACTCGACGCGAACCTCGAGGAGACGGCGCGCACGCGGGAAGAACTCCGCTTGCGGTCCGAAGAGCTCGGTCGCCGGACCACCAGCCTCGACGAGATCCAACGCGATCTGGAAACGCGGCAGGCCGAGTGGGACGCCGCTCAGCAACGTTCCACCCAGCACTTCACCAAGTTGGCCGAGCAACTCCGCGGCCAGCAGGAAGGGCTCGATCGGCGATTGGCCGAACTCGATGCCCGCCAAACCCAAATCGACGCCGGCGCCGCTCAACTCCGCAGCGACCGCGAGGCCCTGCAACTCGATCGCGCCCAGCACGACGCGCGCGCCGAACAGGTCGACACACTGCGCAACGATTTGGAACAGAAGCTGGCCGAGGTCGTTGCCCGACAGGAACAGTTGGCCGACGAGCGGTCGCAGACCGAAATCCAGCGGCGACACATCGCGCGCGAGTTCAAGGCCCAGCGAGCCGCCCACCTCAAAGACCTGCAGCGTCTGCGCGCCGAACTCGACGCCCTGGGCAGCAGTCAGGTCGGCCAGTTGGAACAGCAACTCCAGGGCGTCGAACGCCAGCGAGACCGCCTGCGGGAGGAACTGGCCGCTGCGCACGCCGAGTACGACTCGCTGGTCAAGGAACGCGCTCCCCTGGCGGCCGAACTCGAGACCTGCCGTCGTCACGAAGATGAGCTTACGGCCCAGTTGGACGCTGCTCGCCAGCGCCACAACGACCTCAGTGCTGAGTCCGAGGCGATGCGGTTGCGCCTCGACGAGCTGACCTCCGAACTGCAAGCCACGCGCGCTCGGCACACCGAGCAGTCGACTGAGTTGCAGGAGGCGCGGCTGGCTGCCGAAGCCGCCGAGGCCGAACGAGAAGCGGCCCTCAGCCGGCACACCGAGCTGTCCGCCGAGCTCGACGAGTTACGGCTGACCGCCCAGCAACGGGCCTCGGAACTCGAAACCACGCGCGCCCGATACACCGAGCAGTCGGCCGAGCTACAAACCGCTCGATTGGCCGCCGAAGCCGCCGAGGCCGAACGCAAAGCCGCACTCAACCGGCACACCGAGCTGTCCGCGGAGCTCGAAGAGTTGCGGCTAACCTCTCGGCAACTGACCTCGGAACTCGAAGCCACGCGCGCTCGATACGCCGAGCAATCGACCGAACTACAGAACGTTCGGCTGGCTGCGGAAAGCGGCGCTGCCGAACGCGAGACGGCCCGCAATCGCCACGCCGGGCTGTCCGCCGAACTGGAGAATCTCCGCCTGGCCTCTCAGGAAGTCACTGCCGAGCTCGATTCCGTTCGCCAACGTCACAAGGCAATGACGGCCGAGTTCGAAGACGCTCGCCAACACGATGAGGCCGTCACAGCCGAACTGAAATCCGCCCGCAAACGCTGCGAAGCTCTGGCAAGCGAGCTCGAAGACATTCGGGCCGAACGAGAGGACCGCGAGGCCGAGTTAACCAAACTGCGCACCTCACTCGAAGACAGCCGTGCGAAGCTCGAAGCCGCTCGCCAACGTGAAGCCCATTCTGCTTCCGAGTTGGAGGCACTCCGCGATCGCGTCGAGCAACTCCAGCAACAACCGGCGGTCGCCTCTTCGAACGAAGATGGCGACCTCGCCGAAGAGGTGGCGTCGCTCCGAACTGAGCGCGACGCGCTGGACGGGCGCTTGGCCGAAACGGAACAGCGCATGGCCGCCATGATTGAGCATCTCTCCAGTACCGAAGAGCAGCTTGAGGAGGCCCGCAAACAACTCGCCGATCGCGACACGTCGTCCGACTCCGACGAACTGGACGAGGATTCGCGCCGTCGCCACGAGATGGTGATGGAGGACCTTCGCGAACTGAAAGCCCGCAATGCCCAGCTCGAAAGCGAACTGGTCCGCGCGCGCGCCGGCGCCGCCCATAGTTCTCGTTCCACTGGCGGACTCGATTGGGAGGCGGAGAAACGCCGTATCCTGGCCGCGCTCGAAGCCGAGCACGACGACGATGATGACGACGAAGAACGCGCCGAAGAACGGATGCAGATCACTCAGGTGGTCCGAAAGACCCAGCAGGCGATCGAAGAGAAGGATCGCGAAATCGACGAATTGCGAGTCCTCTTGCAGGACCAGAGCTCCAATATCGGCTCGGTAGCGGTCGGTGCGGCGGCACTCGGCGAGGTCCTCGACTCCGACGTGCTGATTAAGGAAGAGCGAGAGAACCTCCGCCGCCTGCAAAGCCAGTGGGAAGAAAAGCTGCGCAAAGCCGAAATCGACATCTCCATCGAACGGGCCAAGCTCGCCCGCGAACGCACCGAACTCGAAGAGCAGATCCGCTCGGTCGGTCAACAGAATGCGAAGGCGAACAAGGCCGATCCCGACGATGCCGGCGCCGCCGAAAAACCCGCACGCGGCCGCTGGTTGGCCCGCCTAGGGCTGACCGATTCCGATTCCTGATCGCCGCATTCCACCCTCGCGCTCGGCCGGTTGACACGGCGGCGGCAACGGCCACAATGAACCAGCGTGAGACACCATCGGCATCGGCCGCGCTCGGCCGGTGCAAGCCCCCACCGAAGACGCCACCGCCGGAGCATTGCCATGGACTGCAAGCAGACGCAAAACGCCCAGGGCTGCAATTGCAGCTACGAACCCTGCAGCCGAAAGGGAGTCTGCTGCGACTGCCTCCGGTACCACCTCCGCAGCCGCGAACTCCCCGCCTGTTGCTTCCCCGATCGGGCCGAACGCACCTACGACCGCTCCTTCGAGCATTTCGCCCGCCTCGTGGCCGCCAAGCAGGTCTGACGCCGCGGCCGAAAAAACGCACACTGGAATATCCCCTTCCCGGGGATAGACTATATAATGGGGCTGGTCAAGGGTTTGACCTCGCAAGCCCTGTCGGCGCTCGCAACCATCGGTCTCGTCAGTAGTTGAGGCAATCCATGCCACAGGCCATCGTCGACCCGGAGGAACTCCGGCGCTTCGCACAGAACCTGAAAAAATTCAATCTGGAACTTCAGGACCGCATTACGGCCCTCAACGGTCAACTCAACTCCTTGGGTACCACCTGGCGCGACCAGGAAAACAAGAAGTTCGTCGGCGAATTCGAGCAGCAGGTGCGTTCCATCGCCCGGTTCGTCGAGCTGACCAGTCAGCATATTCCGTATCTACTGCGGAAAGCGGAGACCATCGAAGAGTACCTTCGAGAAAGGTAGACGAGATGGCACGCGCCAAAATCACCTCCATCGACGCTCCGCAGGCGCTCGCCGGCGCGCTGCAGCACTTCCACCACGAAGCGACCACCGCCCTGGACGAGTTGTCCCAGGAGATCCAGCGCGCCATCCAGTGGATCCAGCACGACTGCAAACACTACTGGACCGAACAGATGCGCATTCGTCAGCAGGAGGTCACCGAGGCCCGCGTCAACCTCGAGCGACGCCAGATGATGACCGTCGCCGACTTTCGCCCTTCCTGCTACGACGAACGAAAGGCCCTCGAACTGGCCAAGCAGCGACTGGCGCACGCCCAGCAGCGAATCGAGGCCGTTCGCCACTGGTCCTATGCCATCAACCACGCATTGCACGAATACAAGGGTGGCGTCGGCCCGCTCATGCGCTGGTTGGAAACCGACGTGCCGCGGGGGCTGGCCGCCCTGGGGCAGATAAGCGCCGCCTTGGAGTCCTACGTGGCCGCACCGCCCCCGTCGGGCGGAACCGCGGCGGACGAACTTCCATCGGCATCGAGGAACACTGACGATGAAGATGTGCGACCTGTCGACGGGAACGGCCCGGCTGGAGATGGCGACCGAAGCGATCCAGATGGCCAACAACCTGGTCCGGGAACGCTGGAATGATGTGGCCCGTCGCCGCTTCGACGAAATTTACATCGAACCGCTGGAGCCGAAGCTCATCCGTGCCATGCACGCCATCAAGCGGCTTCAGGAGGTCCTCGCCGAGGCCGAACGTGCCTGCGGACCCCAGTGATTCCGCAGGTCGCATGCTTCGTTGCAGCAGGCACGCCGCCGCCCGAGTGTCTCACAGACCATGAGTGAACAGCCAGAAACCGACAACGCCCCAGAGTCCCACGGGCCCGATGAACTCCTCTCCGGGCTGATCCGCCTCGTCGCCGAGCGCATCCCCGACGAAACGCAGATCCCCTCGGCGCATTCCGCCCGCCGCGCCGCCATCGACAAGCAGTCGCAGCAGGCCCGCAAGCAGCTCGACGATAACTACCACGAGCGCCGCAGCGCGATGGAGACCGAGTTCAACGAGGCGGTCCGCCGAATCCAGCAGCAGTTCGAATCCCAGCGATCGGCCACCCAGAACAAATACGAGTCCGTCCGCAACGAGATGGTCCAACGCTTCAGCGACGCCGACGAAGCCGCCGAGCGCGCTCGCCAGGAGAGCCGCTGGGAGGCCATGACCGTCTTCGAAGCGACCAAGGACGGTCCCGCCAACGAAGTCCAAGCCCTCGAAGACGAGCTCGATGCTCGCTGGCAGCAGATGCAGGAGGTGCAGGAACAGGCCGCCCAACGCTTGCGCAAACGGCGCCAGTGGCGCACCTACACCGATCCCGAACCCGCCAATCTCGCTCTACCCGAGGACCCGATACAGGCATTCGACGCACTCGTTCAGCACTCGCAGTACCAGTTGCAACTGCTCCTCAACCAGGGCACGCCCAGGCTCTTCGAGGGAGCCAAGCCGTTCTTCTGGTGCATACTCATCTGGCTGATCGCTGCCGGGACGTCGCTGGCTCTGCTCGGCATCGATGGTTGGTACTGGATCGCCTCCAGCGTCGGCGCCACGGCCCTCGTGGCCGGCGGGCTGGGCACGTGGCTCTTCCAGGTCGCCCGCGGCCAGTCCCAGCAGGCCTATCTCGATCTGCGAAGCACCATGCTCCTCACGGAGAAACTGCGACCCGGCATCGTCGACGCCGCCACCCGGGCCGCCAAGGAGCGATACCAGGTAATCGTCGTTCAACGCGACCGAGAGCTCAAACGCGCCGAAAGGATCTACAAAGCCGAGGCGGAGAAAGTCACCGCCCGCCGCGAGGCCGAACTGAAACGCGTCGACCTGGCCCACCGCAAGGCCATGGATGAACTGACGGCGCACCGCGACCACGAGCTGAGCGAAATCAATGCCAAGTACCCCGTCTTGCTGAACACGATCGACGAGAACTACCGACGCGAGGCCGAACACCTCGACGCGGCCAGCCAGCGGGCGTCGACCGACGCAGAAATGCTCCACGAGTGCCGCTGGCAGGAAATGAAGCACCACTGGCAGTCCGGCCTGGAGCAATTCCAGACGGCCGTCGACCAGATGAACCAGCAGTGCAGCCAGTTCTTTCCCGACTGGTCCACGACCGACTGGGACGCCTGGACTCCCGTCTCCGACGTGCTCCCGCGCATCCGTCTCGGCCAGTATCGGGTCGAGTTGGACCGCATTCCGGGCGGCATCCCCGAGAACGAGGAACTCCGTCCGCCCCGAACCGAATTCGGCTTGCCCCTACTGTTGCCCTTCCCGGAGAAGTCGCTCCTGCTGCTCAAGGCGGCCGGCGGCGGCCGTGATCCTGCGGTGGCCATGCTCCAGGCCGTCATGCTTCGCATGCTCACGTCGCTCCCACCCGGCAAGGTCCGCTTCACCATCCTCGATCCGGTCGGACTCGGCGAGAACTTCGCGGCCTTCATGCACCTGGCCGACTACGACGAGCAACTCGTCGCCAGCCGCATCTGGACCGATGCCAGCCACATTCCCCGCCGCCTCTCCGACCTGACCGAACACATGGAGAACGTTCTCCAGGTCTACCTGCGCAACGAGTTCGAGTCGATCCAGCAGTACAACGCCTTCGCCGGCGAAATGGCCGAGCCCTATCGCATCCTCGTCGTAGCCAACTTCCCCGCCAACTTCAGCGAAGAGGCCGTCCGCCGGCTCACGAGCATCGTCTCCAGCGGCGCCCGTTGCGGCGTGTTCACCTTGATGAGTCTCGATACGAGCCTGGCGCCCCCGCAGAACTTCTCGCTGCCCGACCTCGAACACTGCGCGTTGAGCCTGGCGTGGAAGAGCGGCGGCTTCGTCGGCAAACACGCCGAATACGGCGAACTGCCCCTGGCGGCCGAATGGCCTCCCGAGCCGGAGAAATTCACCGAGATCGTCCGCGCCATCGGCCGCAAGGTGCCCGAAGCCGGACGCATCGAGGTCCCCTTCTCCCACGTCGCTCCCGAAGACGGCCAGTTCTGGACCGGCGACAGCCGCGGTGGCATCGACGTCCCGCTCGGGCGCGCCGGCGCCATGAAGCTGCAAGATCTCCGCCTCGGCAAAGGCACCTCGCAGCATGTGCTAATCTCCGGCAAGACCGGCTCCGGAAAATCGACCCTGCTGCACATTCTCATTACCAACGCCGCCTTGCGATACTCGCCCGACGAGATCGAGTTCTACCTGATCGACTTCAAGAAGGGCGTCGAGTTCAAGGCCTACGCCACGCGTCACCTCCCGCACGCCCGCGTGATCGCCATCGAAAGCGAGCGCGAGTTCGGCCTGAGCGTCCTCGAACGCCTCGACTCCGAACTGCACCGCCGCGGCGACCTCTTCCGCAGCGTCGGCGTGCAGGACCTGCACGGCTTCCGCGACGAGCAGCCGCAAACGACCATGCCGCGCATCCTCCTCATCATCGACGAGTTCCAGGAGCTGTTCGTCGAGGAGGATCGCATTTCCCAGAGCGCCGCCCTGTTGATGGATCGCTTGGTTCGCCAGGGCCGTGCGTTCGGCATCCACGTGCTACTCGGCTCGCAGACCCTCGGCGGCGCCTACTCGCTCGCCCGAAGCACCCTCGGCCAGATGGCCGTCCGCATCGCGCTCCAATGTTCCGAAGCCGACGCCCACCTCATCCTCAGCGAGGAGAACAGCGGCGCGCGACTTCTCTCGCGTCCCGGCGAAGCCATCTACAACGACGCCAACGGGCTGGTCGAAGGCAACCATCCCTTCCAGGTCGCCTGGCTCGACGACCATTACCGCGACGACATGTTGGACCTCATCCACGAGAACGCCAAGGCCCGCGGCGTGGTCACGCCTCCGCCCACCGTCTTTGAAGGCAACATCGCGGCCGACATCGGCGAGAACGTCCTACTGGGCCAGATGCTCGCCTCGCCCCTGCCGGCCGAGCCCCCGCGCGTCGTCCGAGCCTGGCTTGGTTCGGCCGTCGCCATCAAGGACGCCACCGCCGCGGTTTTCGCCCCCCCCCCCCCCCCCCCCCCCCCCCCCCCCCCCCCCCCCCCCCCCCCCCCCCCCCCCCCCCCCCCCCCCCCCCCCCCCCCCCCCCCCCCCCCCCCCCCCCCCCCCCCCCCCCCCCCCCCCCCCCCCCCCCCCCCCCCCCCCCCCCCCCCCCCCCCCCCCCCCCCCCCCCCCCCCCCCCCCCCCCCCCCCCCCCCCCCCCCCCCCCCCCCCCACCCCCCCCCCCCCCCCCCCCCCCCCCCCCCCCCCCCCCCCCCCCCCCCCCCCCCCCCCCCCCCCCCCCCCCCCCCCCCCCCTCCCCCCCCCCCCCCCCCCCCCCCCCCCCCCCCCCCCCCCCCCCCCCCCCCCCCCCCCCCCCCCCCCCCCCCCCCCCCCCCCCCCCCCCCCCCCCCCCCCCCCCCCCCCCCCCCCCCCCCCCCCCCCCCCCCCCCCCCCCCCCCCCCCCCCCCCCCCCCCCCCCCCCCCCCCCCCCCCCCCCCCCCCCCCCCCCCCCCCCCCCCCCCCCCCCCCCCCCCCCCCCCCCCCCCCCCCCCCCCCCCCCCCCCCCCCCCCCCCCCCCCCCCCCCCCCCCCCCCCCCCCCCCCCCCCCCCCCCCCCCCACCCCCCCCCCCCCCCCCCCCCGCCAAAGCGGTGCCGATCTCCTCATCGTCGGCCAGCAGGAAGAAGCGGCCCTTGGCATGTTGGCCAGCGCCGCGATCAGCCTGGCCGCGCAGGACGTTCCCGGCGATGCGTCATCCGACGCCATTGCTCGCCTCTTCATCCTCGACGGCACGCGGCCCGACGCACCAGAAGCCGGCTTCTGGGACCGCCTCGTCGGCGCGCTTCCCCTTAGCTCCAAGGTGCTCAACCCGGGCCACATGTCTGAGGCGATCACCGCCATCAGCGACGAGTTGGATCGCCGCGAACAAGGCGGCCTCGATACCGAGCCGCCCGTCTACCTCATCATCCACAATCTCAGCCGCTTCCGCGACCTGCGCCGCGGCGAAGACGATTTCGGCTTCTCCAGCTTCGATGAGAACAAGCCCGCCAATCCGTCGAAACAGTTCACCCGCATCCTCCGCGACGGCCCCGCCCTGGGCATCCACACGATCGTCTGGTGCGACACGCTCAACAACGTGAACCGCTGGCTCGACCGTCAGGCCCTGCGCGATATCGAGATGCGCGTCGCCCTGCAGATGAACGCCACCGACTCCAGTAGCCTCATCGACTCGCCGGCCGCCGCCAAGCTGGGCGTGCATCGGGCCATCCTCTACCACGAAGGCCAGGGCTGGCAGGAGAAACTCCGCCCCTACGCCCCGCCGTCGCCCCAGTGGCTCGACCACCTCCGCCAGCAACTCACCAATCGCCCGGTCCAGTCGCCCGACTCTGAAATCCGTGACGACGCCTGACCGCCTCACTTCATCTCAATCGAGGCCGACAACTTGGTCCCGCTGGCGTCTTCGATGTGTGACCGAAACGGTCCGTCTTCCGGATGCCACGGCGTGATGATCTGCAGCGTACCCTGCGGCGTCAGCGGTATCTCTTTGCGGATCGGTGTGCCGCCGCCGCTGCGCTCGATCACCCAAACATACTTGGCCTTGGGATCGACCTTCGCGTCCTTGGCGACGCGATAGTCGACGCTGAAACTCATGCTGGTTCCCTCCGGCAGAGTCTGGGCCATCGCGACGCCCGTGGAAAGCTCGATGGGCATGGAAGCTGGTTCGGTCCCCGGTGTCGTGGCTGCCGGCGCGGTCGCTTGGGCACCGGCCGGCTGCCCTGCTTGCCCTGGTCCCGCCGGCGGCGCGACCGGAGCCGACTTGTACTCACCGCAGCCCACCAGCGCGGCGCATCCAGCCATCAACAACAAAGCGACGAGGCGAGTCATGGTTCTACGACCACTCGGGGAAAGGCTGGGGCAGGATCTCGGGAGTCACGTCTCCCTGCAACCAGCGAACATCCTGAACCGCCGCGGCGACGCTCTCCGCGGTCGGGTGTACTTCCAGCGTCAACTCGAAACTCCGCGACTCGCCCGGTGTCAGCATCGCCACCCGGCCGTGCGCCTTTTCAAACGACCTGCGATTCGGGAAATTGATGCCCGGCTCCAAACCCGTCACATACCCGTCGCTGGCCGCCTGGCAGTTCTTCCACAGCGTGAAGCACGGCAACTGGCCGACGTTGAAATGATAGCTGACACCCTGGTTCGCCGCCGCATTGTGTAGCAACACCCGCGTACGACCGTCGGCACCGGCGGCCGGCTGGCAGAAGAACACCGCCTCGCCCAGCCCCGGCTGCTGCGGCCCATAGACGTCCCATTGGCCGATGCTCCCGACGGCCACTTCATCGCGCGGCGCCAGCCGCACCAGCGGCAACAGAACCTTCGCTCCCGGCCCGACCAACGGCAGCCCGAAATTCGTGTGATATAGCAGTTCCAGCTCGCCCGGCTCGGCCGATACGTTCGTGATCGTATCGCTGATCGTCAGTCCCGCCTGGCCGACCCGCGTCGTAATCCGCGAAACCATCCGCAGCTTATTGCCGAACAAGCGCGCCTCGTCCACTTCGCCGATCACCGTGATCTCACCCGCGTCGCCATCGATCTCCACCGCAACCTTGTGGGCAGGCGTGTTGGCGATCTTGCCGTGCAGCCCATACCGCAGCGTGCCGTTCTCGTTGAAGTCCGGTGCCCCGTTGCTCTCCAGGCCGCAGCGGCACATCAGCTCGTCGAAACCGTCCAGCCAGCCAATGCCGCTCGCCTCGTTCAGATGAACCATGGAGGGGTGTACCGGCCCTTTTACAGGGGATGCCCAGCCAAGGGCGACGTCACCTTGCATGGCGTGCCAAAGGCCCATCCCGCGGGTTGGGATCACCACGCAACGGAAGGTGCCGTTGTCGACCTCGATCACGTCGACGCCGTCGCGGAGCCCGCCGCGGAGGGTGCGCTTCGCGACCGAGTAGCCGGTCGCCTCTCCTCCCACGTGCTTTGGCGAGAGCACGATGCTCTCGACGAAGAGATCCTGATCCACATCGGTCAGCGTCCACGTGCTGCGGGCCATAAAGGAAGTCTCCTGCGGGGGCTGAAATGATCTTGGGGTGGTATCTGCGGCGGCGCCGGCGAACCCGCGCCATTTGGTCGAACCGAGAGGCTCGCCTCGCGATGGGCTGAATCTCCTGTCGCGCCGCTCAATGTACGCCGTCACGGCCCGATTTTCCAGCGCCCCCGACGGCGTAGACACCGGCAACTCGCTTCAAAACGCCCAGTTTTCCTGTCCCTATTCCGCCGGTCACTTGCCAGCGCTTCGCGAAGGGGCTAAAACAAGGCTTCCCTGTAGGTTAGCAAGTTCTCAGGAGTGACATTGCCATGTGTGCATCGCCAACCGTAAAAGCCGACAACGTGGGCGCAATCCTTCAGCGTGCCATGGAGGCCGGCGGCGGTCTGCTGCGTCTGACGCCGAACTGGGTTCCCCGCAGTTTTCTTCACCCCGGCAAACGCATCAAGCTGGCTCCGACCGACTGGTACGCACTCGGTACGCACCGCGGCGGCATCGACGAGCGGTGGTTCGCCAGCACCACAGAAGCCGCCAACGACGGCCGCGCTTGGGACGAAGGACTCAGTTGGTGCGTCTTCGAAGGCCAACGCTTCCTCCTTCGCGACGCCGTGGCCGAAGGCAAAGGTGGCGTTGTCGGCGAAGCCATCTGGAAAGAGTACGAGCGCTGGCCCGTCTACTCCAAGTTCTTCGACAACATGGGTCCCATCCCACACCACATGCACCAGATGCAGGAGCATGCCGCGCTCACCGGCCAGCAGGGCAAGCCCGAGTGCTACTACTTCCCGCCCCAGTTGAACGCCGCTGAGAACCACTTCGACTACACCTTCATGGGCCTGGAACCCGGCACAAGCAAGGCCGACGTTCGCCGCTGCCTCGAAGACTGGGACAAGGGTGACAACGGCATCCTCGACCTCTCCAAGGCCTATCGCCTCAAGGCCGGCACCGGCTGGATGATCCCCGCCGGCGTCCTCCATGCCCCCGGCTCCATGTGCACCTACGAGCCCCAGTGGGGTAGCGACGTCTTCGGCATGTACCAGTCGCTCGTCGAAGGGCGCGAAGTGCCGTGGGACCTCCTCGTCAAGGACGTCCCCAAAGACAAGCATCGCGACCTCGACTTCATCGTCGAGCAACTCGACTGGGAAAAGAACGTCGATCCCAACTTCAAGCTGCACAACTACGTCGAGCCGATCGTCGACGAAGAGGCCTCCGGCGATGGCTACACCGATCGCTGGATCGACTACGGCGGGTTCGACGGCCAACAGCTCGTCTCGGCCAAAGAACTCACGGTCATGCCCGGCGCGAAGCTGACCCTCCGCGACCCCGGCGCCAGCGGCTGGATCACCGTGCAAGGCTCAGGCCGCATCGGCAAGCTGTCCCTGCAGACGCCCGTGATGATCCACTACGGCGAAGAGCCCTGGGACGAAGTGTTCATCACCGCCGAAGCGGCTGCCGCAGGCCTGGAAATCGAAAACACCGGCGGCGAACCCCTGGTCAGCCTCCGCTACTTCGGTCCCAATGTCCACAAGAAGACGCCCGCCATCGGCGACCACCGAAAGTAGTGTCCGCGACCAAGAAGAACCGGTGGCGACCACCAAACCTCCCTTCTCCCGCAAGCGGGAGAAGGGCCGCGCGGTGAGGGCGGCCGGATCTCCACGGCGGGCCGGTGCCAAGACAACGGATAGCGCCTCAGACCCCTGCAATCGAGCCAGGGAACGTTATGTCGCATCTCTGACATAAGGAACAGCCATGACTACTGAACATCCCAACAACTTTCCCAAGCTGCACAATGCCGCGTGGCCGGGCGTGGTCGGTAAGGGCGATGGCGGCGAGCCGCCCATCGATCTGGAGACCATGCTCGACTTGACCGCCGCTGCCGAAGTCGACGGCGTGCGTTTCGACGGCTTCGACCTGTTCCTCTACCTGCCGCATATCGACATCGACGCCACCGTCCAAAGCGACGACGCCATCCGCGAGCTGGCCGACAAGGCCTCCGCCCGCAACCTGCAGATCGGCACCGTCGTCGCGCCGGTCTGGCCGCCCACCGGCGGCGGATCCGCCATGGGCGACGAAACCGAACGCCGCAAGTTCCTCGATCAGGTCCGCAAAGGCTGCCGCGTGGGCAAAGTCCTCCGCGAGCTGGGCGTTCGCCCGCACGGAGCCATTCGCATCGACTCCGCCTGTGGCGTCGAGCCCTGGTTGGCCGACCCCGAAGGCAATCAGAAACGAATCGCCGAGACCTTCCGTGAAGCCTGCGCGATCGCCGAGGACCATGGCGAGCAACTGGCCGCCGAGGGCGAGATCTGCTGGGGTGGCATGCACAGTTGGCGCCGCATGCTCCAACTGCTCGAGCTCGTCGACCGCCCGCAGACGCTCGGCTTCCAGGCCGACATGGCCCACACGCTCCTGTACATCCTCGGCTACAACGCCCCCGAGGATGCCATCCTGCCGCAGGATTTCGATTTCGCCGACCTCGCCAAGTTCGACGACGCCTACAAGACCCTCACCGACGCGCTGCGTCCCTGGACGATCGATTTCCACGTCGCCCAGAACGACGCCACGGTGCACGGCTCCGGCTCGCACGACAAGACCGGCCGCCACTGCCTGGCGACCGACGCCAACGGCAAGCTCGACATCCCCCGCCATGCCGCCTATTGGCTCCGCGACGAACAGGGCAACCCCACCAAGCGGCTCAAACACATCTGCTGGGACGGCTGCATGTTCTCCAACGCCACCATGATGGACCCGGCCACCTGGAACAACATCCTCGCCGCCATGATCGCGGTAAGAGACGCACATGGATGGTGCGAATAGGGAGAAAGCGGAAAGCTGAAAGCGAAAAGCGGAGATCCCTGCGATGCGCATGGTGGGACTGCGAGATCGGACCAAGCAGTTCGCCCTGCGTGTGATTCGGTTGTATATGGCGCTGCCCAAAAGCGCGGTGGCGCAAGTGATCGGCAAACAGCTCTTGCGATCGGGCACGAGTGTTGCGGCGAACTTCCGCGAGACGTCGCGTGCAAGGTCCGACGCGGAGTTCATTGCGAAACTCGGTACGGTTGAGCAAGAGCTTGATGAGACGATGCTATGGCTCGAACTCCTCGTTGAATCGGCCATCATTCCGGAGGCAAAACTCACTCCGCTCCAGCAAGAAGCAGACGAATTGTTACGCATCTTGGTGACGGCCGCGAAAAGAACGAAAGCTAGAACGTGTAGAACCAACGGTTGAACTTCGTTTCTCCGCTTTCCGTTTCCCGCTTTCCGCTTTGCCTCGCCAGATACCTGTATCTCTATCAGGAAGGACCAAGAATGACCAAAGAACTCCGCATCGGCGTCCTCGGCTGTGGTTTCATGGGCCGGACCCATTCCAACGCCTGGGGCCAGGTGAACCACTTCTTTCCCCGTGAGCACCAGCCCGTGCTCAAGGCGGCCTACGGCCGTGAAGAAGACCGCGACAAGCTCGAGAAATTCGCCAAGGCCTGGGGTTTCGAATCGATCGAGACCGACTGGCGCAAAGTCATCGAGCGCGACGACATCGATCTCGTCGACGTTTGCGTGCCCAATTTCATGCACCACGACGTCGTCATCGCGGCGGCCGAGGCCGGCAAGATGATCGTCTGCGAAAAACCGCTGGCCATGAACTCCAAGGAAGCCGAAGAGATGGTCGTCGCGGTCGAAAAAGCCGGCGTGCCTAACATGGTCTCGTTCAACTATCGCCGCGTCCCGGCCATCTCGCTCGTCAAGCAGATCCTCGACGAGGGCCGCATCGGCCGGCCGTTCCACTATCGGGCGACCTACAACCAGGACTACACGATCGGCGCCGACGTTCCCCAGGGCGGCATGGCCCTCTGGCGGCTCGACGCCCGCGTGGCCGGCTCCGGCGTCACCGGCGATCTGCTGGCCCACTCCATCGATACCGCCGAGTGGCTCAACGGCCCCATTCGCCGCGTCGTGGCCGCCACCGAAACGTTCATCAAGGAGCGCAAGCACGCCGACACCGGTCAGGTCGAAAAGGTCTCCATCGACGACGCCTGCATGTTCCTCGCCCTCTTCGCCAACGGCTCGATGGGCACGTTCGAAAGCACCCGCTACGCCCGCGGCCGTAAGAACTACAACACCTTCGAGATCAACGGCGAGCGCGGCGGCGTCTTCTTCGACCTCGAAGATCCGCATATCCTGCAGTTCTTCCGCTATGCCGATCCGCAGACCGGAAAGAAGATCGAAGATCACCTCACTGGATGGCAGCGGATCCACGTGACCAACTTCGAGCACCCCTACATGAAGAACTACTGGGTGCCGGGCACGACGATCGGATACGAACACACCTTCATCAACGGATTCGCCGACTTCCTCGCCAGCCTCGAAGGCGGACCCAAGTTCCAGCCCGACATGCGCACCGCCTGGCGCACCCAGCGCGTCTGCGATGCCGTACTCGAAAGCGCACGAACACAGCAGTGGCTCGATATCCCCGAATAAGAGACTGAATGAACTATTTCGCCCACGCCGTGGCGTTCCTGGATCAACCGTATTTTATTGCGGGAACGGCGGTGCCCGATTGGCTGTCCGTGGTGGATCGCAAGATCCGCATTCGTTCCAAGCACGCTGTGCTCTTGGTCGACGATGCAGATCCCGTCACCGCCACGGTCGCCCGCGGCATCCAGCAACACTTCCGCGACGACGCCTGCTTCCACGAGAAGCGGGCGTTCGCCGAGCTCTGGCTCGACCTGACCGTGATGATCCGCGACGCCTTGGCCGGCGAAGGTAGCCTGCGGCCCAGCTTCCTCGGCCATCTGCTGGTCGAAGTCCTCCTGGACGCCAGCCTGATCGCCGAGGAGCCCGCCCGGCTCGACGCCTACTACCGCGCCATGGACTCCCTCGACGCCCAACGCGTCCAGCAGGCCGTCAACCGTATGGCACCCCGCCAGACCGGCGACCTGGTGTGGATGATCGACCGTTTTCGCCGGGAACGTATCCTCTGGGACTACCTCGACGACGATCGGCTGATGATCCGGCTGAATCAGGTGATGAATCGGGTGCGGCTCAGCCATATTCCCGACGCCTTCCGCCGAGTCCTCCCCGAAATTCGCCAACGGGTAACCCAGCAAAAAGACGCACTCTTAGAAGGAATCCCGGCGCAACCCGCACCCAGCGGCTAGCACCGGGTAGCCACTGCCCACTACTCACTACCCACCACCCACTACACTCCACCCAAACCACTCTACCCAAGGAGCGCATCATGCGATTTGGCCTGAATCTTCTGTTGTGGACCGACGTACTCAGCGACGAGTTCCGCCCGCTCCTCGACCAGATCAAACAGATTGGCTACGACGCCGTCGAACTGCCCGTCTTCGAGCAGGACGTCCAGAAATTCGCCAAGTGGGGCAAGTACCTCGACGATGTCGGCCTCGCTCGCACCGGCACCGCGGTCCGCGGCGTCGACGACAACCCCATGAGCCCCGATCCCAAGGTCCGCCAGAAGGGAATCGATGCCAACAAGCGCACCATCGATTGCTGTCAGGCGGCTGGCTGCGAGTGCATGGCCGGTCCCTTCCACTCCGCCCTCGGCTATTTCAGCGGAAAGGGGCCAACGTCCGACGAGTGGAAATGGGCCGTCGACAGCATGCGCGAGGTGGCCATCCATGCCGAGCAGGCCGGCGTGATGCTCGGGCTGGAGTGCGTCAATCGCTTCGAGTGCTATCTGCTCAACACGGCCGCCGACGGCGCCCGCTTCTGCCGCGACGTCAATCATCCCAACTGCAAGATGATGTACGACACGTTCCACTCCCACATCGAGGAAAAGAACACGCCAGCCGCCATTCGCGCCCTCAAAGGCGTCCTGGTCCACGTCCACGTCTCCGAGAACGACCGCAGCACGCCGGGCCAGGGCAACGTCCGCTGGGCCGAGAACTTCGACACCCTCAAGGAAATCGGCTACGACAACCTCATGGTCGTCGAAGCCTTCGGCCTGGCCCTCGAACGGCTCGTCCCCGCCACCAAGATCTGGCGCCGCATGTACCAAAGCGAACAGCAACTGGCCACCGACGCGCTCCAGTTCATGAAGTCCGAAGTTGCCAAACGCTGGTAACCCAACCCAACAAACCTCCCTCGCCCGCCATGTAGCACAGTCGCCCCCGGCTGTGCCGCCCCACACACCACCTCCCCTCGCCCGCTTGCGGGAGAGGGGTCGGAGGCAAGGGCACGTTGCGCTCCCACAGAGCGTCCGCAACCACCATCACCCCTCCAATCGCAATCCCCGCCGCGATCCAGCCCGCACCGGGGCCCGTCCCAATCCTCGCGCCCCTGCAACCCAAGCACTCCCCAAGTACCCACCGGTTGCTCTTGCCCCTTTCGGCTCGACACTCCTATAGTGCACTTATGTCGGAAACACCAGAACCTGCCGAAACACCCCGGCAGGAGGGAATCTCGCTGGATGAGCTGGCCGCGGCGTTCGCCCAGGCCATGGGCGGTCACTCCGCCGCCCCATCCGACACTCATCCCGACCAGCCCACCGAAGCCACTTCGCCCGAGCAGTCCACCGCTGAGACTCCGCCCGTTCCCGAGGCGCCCGAACCCTCCGTCAGCGCCGACGACGAGGCCTGCCCGATCAGCCCCGAGTCGATCTTCGAGGCGATGCTCTTCGTCGGCGACCCGAACAACGAGCCGCTCACACCCAGTCGCGCAGCCAGCCTCATGCGCGGCGTCGAGGCCGGCGAGATCCCGCAAATCGTCGACGCCCTCAACCGTCGCTACGAAGCCGGCGCGTGCCCCTATCGCATCGTCGGCGAAGGTGCCGGCTACCGCCTGACACTCACGCCCGAGTTCGACCGGCTGCGCACCAAAGTGCTCGGCCGAGCCCGCGAAGCGCGCCTCTCCCAGGCCGCCATCGACGTCTTGGCCATCGTCGCCTACCAGCAGCCGCTCACCGCCGACGACGTTTCCCGGTTGCGGGGTACGCCGAGCAACCACATCCTGTCCCATCTGGTTCGTCGCCGCCTGTTGCGTATCGAGCGGGCTGCCGAGAAGCCCCGCACCGCCCGATATTACACCACCGATCGCTTTCTTGAGCTTTTCGGTCTGGAAAGCCTGGAAGATATTCCCCAGAGCGAAGAGTTGGAGCGGCGATAACCGTTCAGCGACGCCCACCTCATGGCCGATAACTCGGAGAAGACCGCGCCGCCAGGGCCAAACCGCGGCCGATTCGCCAGTCGCAAAGCATGGTTACATAACAACTTATGATTCACCCCCTGAAATAGCGCTGACGGTCCGGGTCGGCGTTGCTAGAATTGGGCTTTCATCCCAGTGCAGACTTGCGGTATGGGTAACTCTCCTCCGATTGCCAGGTTACACGACACCGTTCCGCTGATCGCGCCATCGCTTCTGGCCTGCGATTTCGGGCACTTGGCCGATGAAGTGGCCCGCCTCGATGAGGCCGACGCCCATGTCCTCCACCTCGATGTGATGGACGGGCATTTCGTCCCCAACCTCAGCTTTGGGGTCCCAATCGTCCGGGCGATCCGGGCCCTCACCGACCGCGTCCTCGACGTCCACCTCATGATCTCCGAGCCCGAACTCTACATCGAGCCGTTCCGCAAGGCAGGGGCCGACATCATGACGGTGCATATCGAGGTCGCTCCCCAGCCGGAGGATTTGCTCCGGCGTATCCGCCGTCTGGGGGCTGGTGCAGGACTCTCGCTCAATCCACCCACGCCCGTTTCGACTGTCGAGCCCTATCTCGATCAGTGCGATCTGGTGCTCGTCATGAGCGTCATGCCCGGCTTCGGAGGCCAGCCGTTCCAGCCCGAGGCCTTGGAGAAACTCCGCCGGCTCCGAAGTGTTGCCGGCTCGCGATTGTTGTTGTCGGTCGACGGCGGTGTCGACAGCCAGACGATGGTCCCCTGCGCCCAGGCAGGCGCCGACGTGTTCGTCATGGGAACGGCCTTTTTCTCGCGGCCCGACTATCCCCAGCACATTGAGGAATTGACCCAGTTGGCCAGGTCGGCCGCAGACGCACGAGTGTAATCATGTTGCAGATCGTCCTTATTCGCCCGGGCGCCACCGACTACGATCAGGAGCGCCGCATCCAGGGCAGGCTCGATGTCCCCTTGAACGAGCAAGGGGCGATCGAGGTCGCTCGCGTCATCGATGAAATTCGCGACCTGAAAATCGAGACGGTCTACGCGTCGGCGTGCGAGCCGTCCCTGCAGACCGCCCAGACGATCGCCGGCGCACTCGGCGCCAAGTCCAAGAAGATGGATCGCATGCAGAACGTCGACCAGGGCCTCTGGCAGGGCGTGCTCATCGACGAAGTACGCGTCAAGCAGCCCAAAGTCTATCGCCAGTGGCAAGAGCACCCCGAAACCGTCTGCCCGCCCGACGGCGAAATGCTCAGCCAAGCCGAGGATCGCGTTCGCGCCGCCGTGGCGCGGTTAGTCAAACGCCACAAGGAGGGCATCATTGCCCTGGTCGTGCCCGAGCCCCTGGCCAGCATCGTGCGCCACCAGGTGAGCCAGGCGGAACTGGGAGACCTCTGGAAGGCCGCCGACGAGCACGGTCACTGGGAGATTCTCGAGGTCAAGTCGAAACCTCTAGTCGCCAGCAGTTGAGTCCTATCGACACCCATCACGGAGTCCGAGCCGTAATTCCCCTGACGGCCGTTTGTCGTCCCAGTGACCAAGGAGGGAGGTATGCCGTCTGATCGTCCCGATCCCACGACGTGGCGCAACCTGATCAAACGGCCCAAGCGAGGCGTCCCCGAAGGCCTCTGGATCCGTTGCCCCGGCTGCCAGCAGACCATCTTCCGCAAGGAAGCGGAAAAACGCCTGGGCGTCTGCCCCGAGTGCGATTATCACTGGTACGTCTCCGCTCCGCAGCGCATCGACCAACTGCTCGACGAAGGCACCTTCGAAGAGTGGGATGCCGACCTCGAGCCGACCGATCCCTTGGACTTCGTCGACAGCCGCCCCTACGCTGACCGGCTCAAGGTAGAGCAACAGCGCACCGGGCTGAAGGACGCCGCGGTCTGCGGCACCGGCATGGTCCGCGCCCGCCGCGTGGCCTTCGGCGTCACCGACTCTTCCTTCATCATGGGAAGCATGGGCTCGGTCGTCGGCGAAAAGCTCACCCGTTGCATCGAACGCGCCACCGAACAGAAACTGCCGCTCATCATCGTCTCCGGGTCCGGCGGCGGCGCCCGCATGCACGAAGGCATGCTCTCCCTCATGCAAATGGCCAAGGTCTCCGCCGCACTGGCCCGCTTCGATCAGTCCGGCGGCCTCTTCATTTCGGTCCTGACCAATCCGACCATGGGCGGAGTCGCCGCCAGCTTCGCCTCGCTCGGCGACATCGTCATCGCCGAACCCAAGGCCCTCATCGGATTCGCCGGCCCCCGCACCATCAAGAACACCATCCGCATCGAGCTCCCCAAAGGCTTCCAGACCAGCGAATTCCTCCTCGAACACGGCTTCGTCGACCGCATCGTCCGCCGCCAGGACCTCAAAAGCGAAATCGCCCGCACCATCGACTACTGCGGCAAGTAGAACCACCCGCCCGCGAAAAGCCGTCCCCAACCTCCCCTTGCCCACCATATAGCACGGCCGCCCCCGGCTGTGCCACCTCAGCGCCGTCCCACACTCCAACCTCCCATCGCCCGCTTGCGGGAGAGGGGCTGGGGGTGAGGCCGCGCCGCCATCTGTGACGGCCCCGAAGCACCGACAGTCACTGGCGAGGAACGTCTGCCCCTGGATTCTCTCCCTCCTCACACTCCGCACCCGCCTTACCTCCACCCCGTCTCGGCCACGCCAACATCAACACAAACCAAACCACCAGCGCCGTGAACGAGGCACACAACGGCCAGTCCACCGGCTGCGACTCTCGCGCGTACACGTCCAACTCCTCCTGCTTCTCGCGATCTCCCAGGAAGGCCGCGCGCAGCACATCACTGGGAACGTTCGGCGCAACAAACCGAACCGTCCCGTCGGCGAACAGCGCATTCGCTCCCGGCGGCAGAGGGTAATGGAAAAGCTCACCGCCCGTTGGATGCAAGCTCGACAAACCCGGAGCTTGGGAAGTGGATGAGCCACGACAGGCCCGCTCGAGCGATAGGTCACGCGGCTCCGTCCAGGTGACCGCCGAGCCGCGCGACTCGACAACTCGAACGGGATTCCTCCCATCCTCCTTCTCCTGCGTTCCAAGCCAGGTGCCGTCCGAGTCGACCACGGCAACGTAGTTGGTCTTCCCCGGCTGTCGGTCCGTTACGTTGCTCGGGCACCAAAATGCGTCCGGCATCTTACGCGTCAACGCGCCGTTGTTCGGCCCATCCCACGGCTCGCTGAGGTCGTACGGCGGAAACGAACCAGAGTTCTCCACCAGCGGCAGGATCAGAGCTCGCCAACTGTGCATTGGTTTCCCAACAGAATCGAGCGCCCGCACAGGCGGCAGTTCGCCGTACTGATCCCGATAATTGTGCAGTGCCAGGCCGATCTGCTTCAAATCGTTCGTGCACTGTGCACGACGAGCGGACACCCCGGCGCGAGGTATTGCGGGGAAAATCACCAGGAAGCTCGCAAGAGTCCCGCCGATAGCAGCCAACGTCACATTCCGCGAGATACGCCCTTCCCATCCGGAACTGATCGCGTAAACCACAAGCGCCAGCAGAACTGGGTTCAAGAGGAAGGCGATCGGGTGTTGCACAATTAGCAATACGAAAACGGCAAAAAGGGATCGGAACAACCGTCAACAGCGCAACGTCTGCCAGTCCCCGGCTCCGCGATTCGGCAACATGCACGTGGCCCGCAATCGTCAGCAGAATTGCCCCCACGACGATGCCGGCCAGTCCAAACGTAGCCAACGTCAATGCAACCAGAACGAAGGCCGACAGGACAAATCCCAGCGAGAACTGCATCCTCATGTTCGGTCTCCCAACAGACCCGCCAACCCGCAGCAAGCTCCACACGAGAGCCAACTTCAAAATACCCCAACTCCAACCCAATCGCCAACCAACTCCCCCCTGCCTCCCATCAAGACTCCCAACCACAAGCGACGACCCACTACTCACTCCCCACTACCCACTACCCACTACTCCAACCCCCCTTCCCAACCGCGCCCTCCAACGCTACATATACAACCATGACTCCCCAATTCATCTTTGAAATGCACCACGTCAGCAAGTCCTTCGGCGAGAAGGTCGTGCTGCGCAATATCAGCCTCTCGTTCTACTACGGCGCCAAGATCGGCGTCGTCGGCGAGAACGGCGCCGGCAAGTCCACTCTCCTTCGGATCATGGCCGGTCTCGACACGGAAATCGATGGCACCGCCACCCTGGCCAAGGGCATGCGGGTGCGCTACGTCGCCCAGGAACCGGAGCTCGACCTCGACAAGACGGTCCGCCAAAACCTCCAAACGGCCGTCCAGCCCATCCAGGACCTGTTGGATTGCTTCAACGAAATCTCGGCCCAGATGGCCGATCCCGGCGATGCCGACCTCGACAAGCTCATGGACGAAATGGCCCGGCTCCAGGAGCAGATCGACGCCGCCAACGCCTGGGAAATCGACCGCATGGTCGACATCGCCGCCGACGCCCTGGTCCTCCCGCCCGACGACATGCCCGTGCGGCTCCTCTCCGGCGGCGAACGGCGCCGCGTGGCCCTGGCCATGGCGCTCCTCGAAAAACCCGACCTGCTCCTCCTGGACGAGCCCACCAACCACCTCGACGCCGAAACCATCCAGTGGGTCGAACAGGCCCTCCGCGACTATGCCGGCACGGTGATCATCGTCACCCACGACCGCTACTTCTTGGACAACATCACCAAGTGGATCCTCGAACTGGAAAACGGCCGCGGCCTCCCCTTCGAGGGCAACTACAGCTCCTGGCTCGAGCAGAAAGCCGAACTGCTGCGAGTCCTCGAGAAGAAGGAATCCCAGCGTCAGAAGGTCCTCGAGCGCGAGCTGGACTGGATCCGCAACTCGCACAAGGGCCGCCTCCAGAAGAACGAAGCCCGCATCAAGGCCTACGAGCAACTCGCCTCCCAGCAAATCCTCGACGCCAAGAGCGAAACCATCATCCAGATCGCCCCGGGCCCGCGCCTCGGCGACCGCGTCCTCTCGGTCAAGAACGTTTCCAAGTCGTACTCCACCCCCGACGGCCCGCTCAAGCTCCTCGAAGCCTGCTCGTTCGAGCTGCCCCGTGGCGGCATCGTCGGCGTGATCGGCCCCAACGGCACCGGCAAAACGACCCTCCTGCGCATGGTTATCGGCCAGGAAACGCCCGACGCCGGTACCATCGAGCTCGGCCCCAGTGTCGTCCTCTCCTACGTCGACCAGCACCGCGACGCCCTCGACGACAACCACACCGTCTTCGAGGAAATCACCGACGGCAAAGACCGCATCGAGCTCGGCACCCTGACGATGAACTCCCGGGTCTACGTCGCCCGGTTCAATTTCCGCGGCAGCAGCCAGCAGAAGACGGTCGGCCAATGCTCCGGCGGCGAGCGCAACCGCATCCATCTGGCCAAGATGCTCCGCCGCGGCGGCAACCTGCTATTGCTCGACGAGCCGACCAACGACCTCGACGTCGACACCATGCGCGTCCTCGAGCAGGCCCTCCTCGATTTCCCCGGCTGCGCCATGCTCATCAGCCACGACCGCTTCTTCCTCGACCGGCTCTGCACCCACCTCCTCATCATGGAAGGCGCCGGCCGCACGCGCTGGTTCGAAGGCAACTTCGCCGCCTACGAACGCGAACTCGCCGCCGACGATCCCCAACGCCTCGGCCATCGCCGCGGCAAATACAAGAAGCTCACCCTCCGCTGAACGCGCAGTCACACGAAAGACGAAGAGCGTACGACCAACCCGATCGTCCCTCCCCGCTTTCCGCTCTCCACCTTCCGCTTTCCCCTTAGAGCTTATCCCAGAACCAGTGAACGCGTGAACACGTAGAGAATTCCGTGGGGCAGCATTTCAAGCTGACACGGAGGGTTCTCACGTGAAGAAGGAATTCCATGGTTGCAGTTGGTTGATGTCGGATGCGTTTTGGCGGCATATTCAACCGCTACTGCCCAAGTACCCAGTTTCTCCGCGTGGCGGGCGCCCGCGGGCGAATTTGCGGCAAGTAATGAATGGCATCTACTATGTGCTGCGCACCGGTTGCCAGTGGAAGGCCGTGCCAAAGGATTACGGGTCCGGCAGCACGGTCCATCGCTACTTCCAGGAGTGGACGGCACTGGGCATCTTTTACCGGCTGTGGAAGTTGCAGTTGCTGCGATACGACGCGCGGCGGGGTATCGCTTGGCGTTGGCAGAGCCTGGATGGGGCGCAGACGAAGGCGCCACTGGGCGGGGAAAAAAACCGGGAAAAACCCTACGGATCGCGGTAAACTCGGGGTGAAACGATCGGTGCTGACCGACGGGCGAGGCATGCCGATTGGCTTGGCGGTGGCCGGCGCCAATGTGCATGATCAACGACTCGTCGAGGCTACTCTCAACAGCATTCCCGTTCCCCGACCCCGACCGAGTCGTCGGCGCAAACAAAACCTCTGTGCCGACAAGGGCTATGATGCCAAAGCTGTTCGTCTCGCAGCCCGACGACGACGCTACACGCCCCACATTCGATCTCGCGGCGAGGAACAGACACAACTCCGCCATGGACATCGTGCACGACGGTGGGTCGTCGAGCGCATCCACTCCTGGATGAACCGCCCCCGCCGTATTCTCGTGCGGTGGGAGAAGAAGGCAGCGAACTACGTCGGCCTCTTGCATCTGGTCTTTGCCCACGTCCTCTGGCGTAATTGTTAGGTAATAGGATAAGCTCTTAGCTCACCGCCTCGATGCCGAACATCCGGCAGAACGTGCGAAGCTGTCGCCCGTGGTTGCCGTAGAAGATCGTCTGGTGCATTCCCAGCGTGTCGCACGCGTCCTCCACCTCGTTGATCGTCATCCGCACGTTCGTCCGGCACCCGCCGGTCGGCGGAATCTCCGGGCAATCCACCACCTTGCCCGTGTACACGTACATCTTGGGCTTCTCCGCCGGAACATATTGGGCGATGGTCAACTCCTGACCCGCCGGGAACAGCACTCGGGGAACGCAGCCCCATCCGGCCTCGGCATGGCTCCGCAGCACATAGGCCTCCGCCGGCTTGTCCGTACCATTCATCTTTGTCGGACACGTGCAGTGCGACCCGAAGTAAAGGTTGTTCGTCGTGTCCATCGAAGCGTTCTGCTGGAAGCCGGGCTTGCCGAACAACTGCTGCACCAGCATCAACGACAACGTGGCACTCAGATCCGACTGACACCCGACCGGAACGCCCTCGTCGCGCATGCTCATGAAGCCCATACAAGGCGGCACGTGCTTGTGCGGCAACTGCAAGCCCGGCAGACAGTTCATCATGATCGCGTCCGCATGCTCCGCCTCGCGAAGCCGCTTGAACACGTAGTAACACTTGGCCGAATCCAGAATGTCCTGGTCCGACGGCTCCACAATCGCCTTGGCGTTCTTCTTGTACGCAGCCGCCAGCTCCTTGACCGCCCCTTCTACGGGCATCTTCGCATATTCCTCGACGAACCGCGCGTGCGGAATCGTGCGGACCTGCGTGCCCAGGTGTGGCACATTCGCCTCGAGCACCTGCTCGCCGTTGATGTTCAACAGGCGAGCGTCCTTCATCCATCGCGCCGTCCGTATCATGTTCATCCCGTCCTCGACGGAATCCAAGTCGTCGGTCGCGCTGATCATGTACACGCCCGGCGCGCGGTGCAACCGCCGGATGTAGTCCGAAAGCAATACGCCCAACGTCGCCAGAACCACCGCCGGAAGCTCCGTCTCCCGGATGATCCGCTCGGCGTGCGCAAAGTGGCTCTTCTTCAACGGGATGAGCAGAAGCCCGTCGGGTGGTGCCTGCTTCAGTTGCGCGATGAACTGTCCGACCTGCGCCTCCGTGTCCAGCGCCTTCTCCTCCATCACAATCCGCATGCCCAGCTTCTTCTCGAGCTGGCCGATCCGCTCCATGTATGCCTTCTGCCGGCCTTCTGCATCGAAACCCGATCCCGGCCAACTCCAGTAGCCCGCCTGGCGAAGCGTCTCCGAAGGCGGATACAAGAAGGCGCCGCGAACCGTGGGCACGGCCTTCTTCCGAGGCTCGGCCGGTCCGGCAGGCGCCGCTGCGCCTCCCAGGATTCCCACGGCCCCCATCGCTCCCACCGCCTGGAGAAACTCGCGACGTCCGCAACAGCACCAACCATGTTCGTGATTGTCGTGACTCATGGCAGTCTCCCATGAAGTGAGCCATGTCGAGGTCCGCACCACCGCACCGTGGCCCGATTCTAGCCTGTTGCGAGGGGGGGCCGCAACAAGCCGAGCCCTTTTCCGTCCCACCGCCTACCCGGGCCGACGCCCTGCTCCCGCGAGCGTGGGACCCATCACGGTCCCGCCCCGGGGTTCGGCCACCCATGCAACCCCGACTCGCCTCGACTATACTATTGAGGGCTGCATTGCCAATGCGAGTCGAGCGGCAACCGGCGCCCCGAATTTCAGCCGCTTCGGCTGGTATCCGGGACAAATCGCGATCGTTGGATGCGCCGGCGTCAATAAAGCCGTCGGCGGCCACAGCGCCTGCCCGTTGGATCATCATCTGCCACCTATCACGAACAAGGAGCGGAGTGTCATGGGATCGAGAATTAGTGCAGCGTGTTTGACGCTTCTGCTGGCGATATCCGTCGCCGTGCCGTCGTACGGCGCAGAAGCAAAGAGCTGGAACCAAGAGTCAAAAGCCCAACGCGACGCCCGCATGCAGTGGTGGCGCGACGCGCGCTTCGGCATGTTCATCCACTGGGGAATCTACGCTATCCCCGCCGGCACCTGGAACGGCAAACAATACGGCGGCGGCGGCGAGTGGATCATGAACACCGCCAACATCCCGGTCGCCGATTACGAGAAGCTCGCCAAGCAGTTCAACCCCACGAAGTACGATCCCGCCCGCTGGGTCCAGATTGCCAAGGACGCCGGCATGAAGTACATCGTGATCACGTCCAAACATCACGACGGCTTCTGCCTATTCGACACCGGCACGACCACCTACGACGTCGTCGACGCCACGCCCTGGGGCAAAGACCTGCTCAAACCGCTCGCCGAGGCGTGCCACAAGCAAGGCCTCAAGTTCTGCACATATTACTCGATCATGGACTGGCACCATCCGGCACTGGAACGGTCCAACGCCAAACAGTACAACCCCACCAAGGTCGTCGGCAACCGTAAGGCCGAGTACATGGACTACATGAAGGCCCAGCTCAAAGACCTCTTGAAAAGCTGCGATCCCGACGTGCTCTGGTTCGATGGCGAATGGACCCCCTGGTACACCGAGGAGGACGGCCGCGAAATCTACGCGTATCTCCGCAAGCTCAAGCCGCAGATCATCGTCAACAACCGCGTCGGCAAGGGCCGTCAGGGAATGAATGGGCTGAACAAGAGCGACCAGGACTACGTCGGCGATTTCGGCACGCCCGAGCAAGAGATTCCCGCCACCGGTCTGCCGGGCGTCGACTGGGAATCCTGCATGACCATGAACGATACCTGGGGCTTCAAGAGCTTCGATCACAACTGGAAGAGTCCCGAGACGCTGCTCCGCAATCTCATCGACATCGCGTCCAAAGGCGGCGACTACCTGCTGAACGTTGGGCCCACGGCCGAAGGAGAAATTCCCCAAGCCTCGGTCCAGCGACTCGAGGCTATGGGCCGATGGATGAAGATCAACGGCAATTCGATCTGGGGCACCCAAGCCAGCCCGTTCGCCAAGACCCCTTGGGGCCGCTGCACGCAGAAGACCGTCGACAGCAACACGCGGCTCTACTTGGAAGTCTTCCAGTGGCCGAAGGACGGCAAGCTGATCGTTCCCGGCGTCTCCGGCAAACCGGTTGCGGCCAAACTCCTCGACGGCGACAAGCCGCTCGAGTTCACCCTTGACGGCGACACCGTGACCATCGCCCTACCCGACGCCATGCCCGACAAGATCGCCACCGTCGTCGCAGTCGATCTCCAAAAGTAGATCAACCACTCATCCGCCCCTCTCCCGCTCGCGGGAGAGGGGCCGCACGGTGAGGGCATTTTCCACTCCAATTCGCCCTACATCTCGTCCCACCTCTCCGACGTCACCGCCCCCGCAGCAGCACTCGCCACCCGCGATCAACTGGCCCCCGACGGCAGCGGCGGCAGCGAAACCCGCTCGCGGTAGCTCGAAGGATCTAGCACGATCTGCGTCCCCTCCTTCACGCCGGTCCGCACGACCGTGTAGCGACCGTTGCTCGGGCCAAGCTCCACCGGCAGCGCTTCCCAGTTGTCGCCGTCGGTCACCATCACAAAATCCTGCTCGCCGTGTTTGAGCACGCTTTGCACGGGTATCTGCACGACCGCTCGCTCGCTCTGGGCACAGATCTTCAATTCGGCGGTCAAACCGGGACGCATGCCGGGGAAAGGCGTGTCGATCTTCACATACGCCTCGTACTTCTTCTCCCCGTCCTCGAACCAGTCCTGCACCTTCGGATACTCCGCGACCCAGTCGACGTGCCCTTTCACCGGCTTCCCCGGAAATGCTTCCAACTCGATCGTCACCGGCAGGCCCTTCTTGACCATCGCGATATTGCTCTCGTCAATGTTGGCCTTCACGCGCATCTGCGAAGGGTCCGGCAGCCGAACGAGCGCCCGGCCTTCCCGCGACATTTCGCCTGGAATGATCAGGTGGCTGTGTCCTTCGTGATGAAGGTGAGCGAGAACCACCTGGCCTGCCACCGGCGCACGCACAATGCACTTCTTGATCTGATCGCGGATCTCGGCCAGCCGTTTCTCGTGCACCTTCAGCACTTGTTCCCGAGAGGCCAGGTACGCCTTTCGACTGAGGATCGCGCTGTCCAGGTCCTTCAGACGCCGCACCTTGGTCAGCTTTTCCAGCACGTCCAACCGGAGCCGCGCTGCCGAGAGGTCGTTCTCCGCCTTCTGCAGAGCGAATGCGTCCGCCTGCAGCTGCTTCTTCGTCAGAAAACCCTTGGCGGCCAGGCGGCGGCTCTGCCAGAGCATGTTCTTCGCCGTGCGATAGGCCTCCTGCGCGACGAAGCACTTCAGCTCCAACTGCTGCTTGGCTAGCAGAAAATCACCCTCCAGATAGCCCTGCCTCGCCACCACCGCTGCCTCGTAACTATTGCGCGCCTGCGCCAGGGCCGATTCGCACTGCTGGCAAATGATCTGTTGCTGAAGCTCGTCCTCTTCCAGCCCGGACGAATCGAGCCGCACCAGGAAATCGCCGGGCTTCACGTAGGTTCCCTCCGGCACAACCTCCAGGATGCGAACCCACGCGCTCCCGCGGCTCCTCACCTCGCAGTTCACCTCAACGTTGACGGCACTTTCCAATTCCCCCTTGGCCGACACTTCCTGCACGAACGCCCCTCGCTGCGCCTCGCATACCAGCGGCATATTCGCATGCGACGACAGTCCCAGGCTGGAAAACAGGGGCGTGGCCAGCGGCAGCGCAACCATAGGCAACATGGCTGCAAATGCCACGCGAGCAGCGAATCCGCGGCGGGATGATCCGGCAGGTTTCATCAGAAACTCGACCTTCTGAAGGCCTGGCGGTAGGTGGGATGGTTTTAGGAAGGTGCAACCATTCTAACGGAAAATCGCCACTTTGCCTACCGTCTTTTCGCGCAAAGCCCGTCTGCACAAGCCGCATCGTTGCGCGCAAATCACCATCGCGAACTCCAAGCGACCTCCAAATCGAAACCAGCGGGCAAAGCGCTGGCCAGAAGTCCGGGGTACCTAATAGGTTACGGGCATTGCGTCGCCGCCCGAATCGTTGGCCACGCATGAGCCAACCGCAGATGATTGCGCAAACTGGGAAAGACAAGCGAGCCCTCAGGCCCGCATGTTGCCGCCGTGCGCAGCAAACACACACCGCGCCGACTACTGCGACAATCGATCCGGATGCGCCCAGAGCCCCAACGCCGGATTGCTGATATAGAACACACGCTCGCCGTCGGCCAACGTGTTCCAGCCATCTTTCATCTTGTCCGGGCAATAGCGCTGCAACATCGTTTCCAGATCCGCGTAGCCGTATCCGACTCCTTCGATCTCCTGCCGCGTCAGCTTCCCCGGACAATACGTGATGTGGAACCGCCCTTCCGACGACCCATGAATCATGTGCGCGGCCGCGGACAGGTTCTTCGGCAGATCGTCCGTTTCCTCGACCAATCGCAGGATCGCCGGCGTGTTGCAGTAACCGTACTTCCGAATCAGCCGATCGATTTCCGGATCCTCGCCGAAGGTCTTCACGCCGGGCGCCAGCACGATCAGCTCGCCCTCGTCGGCAATCGCCATGCGCGTGCGATACACGGCCTTGTTGCCCAGCCACGTGCTGTGAAACTCTTCCGGATCGAGGTAAACGACCATCTTCTTCGGAGCTTCGTCGAGAATCGTGAAATTCACCTTCACCGACAGCTCGGCCGCCTGTTCGAAACAATCGACGTCGTCGCCGATGAACAGCCCCCGCAGCGCCAGCGAGCCGTCTTCCCGCGGTCCGATCACCGTCAGCACGAAGACCAGCGGCAGGTGGCCGCAGAAGTGGTCCTGGGCGTAGTTCAGGATACGGCGCAGCGGCGTGTCCGCCCGGCCCATCATCCGTTCCATGCCGTACACCGCGCCGATGAAATGGCTCTCGTTGATGCCCGCCGCCCCGCCGGTCCCCACGAACAGGTTCTTGTTGTAGTTGGCCATGCCGATCACCTCGTGGGGCACGACCTGCCCGATCGACAGGATCAGGTCGTGGCCACCCTCCCACACCAGCCGGTTGAGCTGTGCCGGCCACGGCTTGCGGTGAATCCCCTCGGTCACACCGGCCACGAACTCGCAGGGCACCTCCCCGATCGTCACCACGTCGTTCCGCCAATCGTGATCGCGAATCAGCCTCTTGGGCAGACCCGGGAACATGCCCTTCAACTGCCAGTCGGGCATCGGCACGTGCGTCCCCAACGCCGGCATTACGTCGACCAGTGCGTCTCCGTAGTAGTCGTGCACCATGCACGTGATCGGTCCGGCTAGGCTGTTCAGCCGTGTGAAGTCGGGCGGCAGCGCCAGCACGCGCTTGCGCGGCCCAAGCTTCTCCAGCGTCTGCTCCAACGCTGCCTTCAGATCGTCACGTGACAGGTCGCAGCTAGGCGATCCCTGAGCGAAGAAAATGGCCATCGCGGTCGTCCTTCGAGCAACGGGAAACCCGCCGACGACCGGCCGCCGCGCGTGCTTCCCCCAAATTCAGTGTACAATTCGGCGGCGACCTTTCTCAAGGCCAACTCAGAAAAGCGGTGGGTATCGCCCCACCTTCCCGCGCCCGCCCTCGCTACGAACGACCATCCGCTACGTAGCCCTTTTCGATGGCGTCGGCGATCAGTTCCTCCACGTACTCCCACAACGCCGGAGCCCCTTCGGCCATGTAGGCGTTGCGGGCCAAGACCTGCTCCGACGTGATGCCATGCGTCAGCCACGCCTTGCCCTGGGTGAAGTAGTTGTGCAGGATCGGCTGCAAACGGTCCAGCCCTGCCGCGTACCGCGCCTCCGGGGTCTGCCGCGTCTCGAACTCCTCCCAAAGTGCCCGCACCTCCGCCGCCTGATCGGCCGGAAGGAGGTTGAAGATCCGGTCCGCCGCCTTGCGCTCGCGCTGGAGTTTGTCCTGCGCTCCGATTGAGTCGTACGCGAAGGTGTCCCCGGCGTCGATTTCCACCAGATCGTGCACCAGCGCCATCTTCACCACGCGAAGCAAATCCAGCTCGGGCTCCGCAGAATACTCGGCGAGCAGGATGGCCAACACCGCTAGATGCCAAGAGTGCTCCGCATCATTCTCACGTCGCGACTGGTCCATCAGCCACGTCTGGCGGAGAATCCGTTTCAGCTTGTCGATCTCCATGATGAAATCGATCTGACGAGCCAGCCGGGCGCGATCCATCATCAGCACCTCCGAGAAGAGTACTCCGGCGAGTGTACCGACTGCGCTGCTCGACGACAACCCGCTCGGGTGCAGCAACCGATTTCTGGCACTGTCGCGCGACCAAGACGTAGGGTGGGCCGAGCGCAGCGAGAACTCGACTTCGGGGGGTTGCAGGCCCACGGTTCCATGATATCGTAACCATAGATAGCTATTGAACGTCGCACAAGTGGTGACACCAGGGCGACCAACGGGAGCCCGGTATTCGTAGTGTCTTCGTGAGCCCACCAGCCTACTACCTATGCGACCCTCAATAAGACCTGTCCGGAGACTCCGCCCAGCCATTCTCCTCCAGTTGCCATGCTGACCTCGCGCTTGACCCGATCCGACCGCCTGCTAAAAGTACTGGCCAACTTCCAACACGTTTATATCGTCGCGCACAACACGCCCGATCCCGATGCCATCGCCAGCGGTTGGGCCGTAGCGTTCCTGGTCGAACAGAAGCTCCACAAGCAGGCTCGCGTCTTCGGCGGCGGCGATATCCTTCGGGCCGAAAACAAACACATGCTCGACCTGCTCCACCCGCCCATGGAGCTCGTCCGCCGGCTCGAGTGCCCGCCCAGCACGGCCGTTGTACTTGTCGACTGCGCCGTCGGCAACCAGAATCACCTCTTCGCCGACCATCCCGTGTTGCCGGTGGCCGTGATCGATCATCATCTTCACGACGGGCAACCGCGGCGACGACTGCCATTTCGCGACATCCGCCCCCAGGTCGCGGCTTCGGCCACCATTTGTGCCTGCTACCTGCGCGAACAGAAGCTTGAGCCCGGCGATCCGCTGGCCACCGCCCTCCTCTACGCCATTCGCACCGAAACGCGGGGAAACGAAACCCGATACTCGCGGACCGATCGAACTGCCCTGTTGTGGCTGACCGAGCGAGCCGACTTCAGCAAGTTGGCCGAAATCGAAAACGCCCCCCTCTCGGTCGCCTATTACACCGACTTGGTCCTCGCGCTCCAGAACACCATTATCTATCACGACGCCGCCTTGTGCCTCCTGCCCCGCGCGAGCGCTGCCGAGATCATTGGCGAGGTCGCCGACCTGCTCATCCGCTGCGAGCCCATCCGCCGCGTCTTCTGCGGGGCGGTCATCCAAGGCGATCTACTCTTCTCCGTCCGGACCATGCCCGACTCGGGCAACGCCACCGATCTGGTGCAAGCCATGTTGGCCGGTGGCGGGCAAGGGGGCGGACATCCTTGCCGGGCTGGCGGCAAGATCCCCGGCGATCTCGCCGGACCGGGCGTTGACCAGCGGCTCCAGAACCAGTTGCAGGACCGGTGGCTGGCTGCCTGTGGGCTTCCACCGCAACAGGGAAACTACCTCGTCGCACGCGACGAAATCGTCGAAAACCTCTGAACACGCTGCGGTCCGATTCTCAGCGAGAGTACCCGTGAAAATCGCCGTGACAGGTTCCAGTGGATTGATCGGCTCGGCGCTGGTCGCTTCGCTCCGTTCGGCGGGGCACGACGTGCTCTGCCTCGTCCGCTCCGCATCGTCGCCAGGCCCGGCTTCCTCGGTCTGGCACCCCGAACGCGATCAGATCGATGCCGCCGCCCTCGATGGCGTCGAAGCGGCGGTCAATCTGGCCGGCGAACCGCTGGTCGGCCGCTGGACGACCGACAAGCAAGACCGTATCCGCCAAAGCCGACTCCGGGGCACGCAGTTACTCTGCCGTACCTTGGCGACCCTTCCCCGCAAACCCAAACTCATCATCTCGGCCTCTGCGGTCGGCTACTACGGCAGCCGCGGCGACGAGCCGCTCCGCGAAGACAGCCCTGCCGGCAGCGGTTTCCTGGCCTCCGTGTGCCGCCATTGGGAAGAGGCCGCCGACCCTACCCGCCAACAAGGAATTCGCGTTGTGCATCCCCGCCTGGGCATCGTCCTCAGTGCCCGCGGTGGCGCCCTGGCTCAATCTCTGGGACCGTTTCGACTCGGGTTGGGAGGCCGGCTGGGCACCGGAACGCAGTATTGGAGCTGGATCACCTTGGACGATGTCGTGGCCGTATTCCACCGCTTCCTCGACGACGCGTCGCTCGAAGGCCCCATCAACGTCGTCACGCCCGAACCGGTGACTAACCGCCAGTTCACCGCAACGTTGGGGCGTGTGCTTCGCCGTCCGACCGTCATGTCGGTCCCCGCCTTCGCCCTGCGCCTCGCATTGGGAACCATGGCCGACGAAGTCATCCTGGCCAGCGCCCGCGTGGTTCCCCAGAAGCTGTTGGACGCCGGCCACACCTTCAAACACGCCACACTCGAACCCGCCCTCCGCCATTGCCTTGGCAAATAGGCCCCTACGCGTCTGCCCGCCGCGAAAGCGACCAATCCGTCTCGTGATTCTCGCTCACCGCCTCCTTTGGGGTTGACCGGGCACCTCCCTCTCAGTACGATCCGCCTCTCGTTTCACCGGACCGTTCTTCTCTCGGTTTGGGACTCTTCACGAGCCCACAACGTCCTTCCGGTCTGGCAGCCATGGGGAGAACATGCCGATGCTCAGAGGCCCGGCCGCGCATCGCACCACGAAGAATGTGACTGCTCGTATGCGCGGCCTCGGCATTGGCCTGCTGTCACTTGCGGCGCTGGCCGTGCTTACACCGACGCTCGTCGGCCAAGACACCCTCCAGCAGCTTCGCGAAGACGTCCGCTCCGCAGCCGAGCGCGGGCCGAGCCCACCCTCACCGCCGCCCACGCGTCAACCGTGCCAGGAGAACTACGCCCCCGACGAGTCCGACCCTGGGATAACGTTAGAAATGCTCACGGCCGGCGCCTATCTCACTGCATTCACTGTCACTTCGCCGTTCTGGGTTCCCCACTCACTTCTCGGCGACGACTTCAGTGTCCCCGGAGCGTTCTCCCGCTTCCCCTACGAGGACGAACAGGGCTACATGGTTCTCGGCACGCGCGGCGAAAGCTGTCCGGCGAATTGGCGCTGCATTTTCGGAGACTGCTTCAACACCGGGCCGTCTCCGCCTCGCTCGTGGGCCGGCCGGCTGCAGTGCGATTGGGGCGCCGATCTCGGCAATGTCGAGCGAACATCGAGTCATCTGTTGTTGAGCACGATGTCCCGCGTCGAGTTCGACGCCCAGGCCGACTACTTCCGCGAAACAATGTCCGGCAACCGCTACGACGATCTCTGGATGGGCGACTGCAATCTCGTCTATCGCTTTGCCCAAAGCGCAAATGCCCAGTTCCGCGCCGGCCTCGGTTTCAACTGGCTGGCCGACGACGTGGATGCCGATTTCGGCTTCAACTCCACGTACCAGTTCGACGTCTTTCCCTACCCTCCGTGGGTTCTCTCGACCGAGCTGGACTGGGGGACCTTGGGTTCCGCCGAGCTGTTCCGCTTCCGCAGCACCGTGGGCGTTACCGTTCACGGTTTCGAGGTGTACATGGGCTACGAGTACCTCGACATCGACCGGCTGCACGACAACGCTGTACTGAGCGGCGTGCGCCTCTGGTTCTAATCCTTGCGATCCGGCTACTCACTCGTCGTCCAGCCGCATGGCTTCGTCCGCGGTCAGGATCATCCGCGCGACCTCCACCAGTTTCAGGTTCTTCTGGCTCGCCAGCTTCTGGAGACGGCGGAAAGCCGCTTGTTCTTCCACGCTCGCCAGCTTCATGATCAGCCCCTTCGCCCGCTCGATCGTCTTGCGGTCTTCCAGGGCCTGGCGAAGGTCCGTTGCTTCACGGCGGAGCTGCTGAAACTGGCGAAACCGCCGCATGGCGATGCTGATAGCCAGCCCCAAATCCGCCTGCTTGATCGGCTTGACAAGGTACGCCAGAATGTGGTCGGCGCCGGCGCGCTCCAACAACTCCGGCTCGTTGTACGCCGAAACGAGAATCACCGGCAGCGGCTCGTCGCAGCATATCTCCGCCGCCGCATCGATCCCGTCCATCTCCGGCATCTTGATATCGACGATCAGCAAGTCGGGCCGCGATATCCGGCAAAGCTCCACCAACTCCCGACCGTTCCGACCCACGGCAACCACTTCGTGGCCGAGGTGCGGCAGGATCTTGACAAAGTAGTCACGCATGTCGGGCTCGTCGTCCCCGACCGCGATCTTCAAGGCATCAGTCAACGGCTACTCCCGGCAAGGTCACCACGATCTCAGCCCCCGGCCCGTCCTGCTGGCCCGCGAGGATCACCCCGCCGTGGGCTTCAACGATGCGCTTGCTGATGGCCAACCCCAAACCCGTGCCCTTTGTTTTCGTCGTATAGAACGGCTCGAACAGGTTTTGCCGCTGTTGGACGTCCAGCCCCGGTCCGTTATCGCGCAGCCGAATGCTCAAGGCCGCCCGCCCGTTCAATTGCGTCTCCGTCCACGACACGTCGATCTGCACCGGATCGGCGCAAGCGGCCAACGAGTTCTCCAGAATGTTCCGGAACACGCGCTGCATGGCGAACACGTCCACCTGGCACGCGCCGCACGTCCCGTCGGCAATCTCCAGGCAAACGTCCCTGGCGATCCACGTCGGCTCCAGGTCCGCCCATGCCTGGCGCACTAGGTCGACCGGTTGCGCCGGCACCTCCTCCAGCACGATCGGCGCCGCGTAGCTTCGCACCTCGTCGTACAACTGTTTCAAATGATCCTGAGCCAATTGGATGCGGTTGACCAGGTGCAGCGCCGTAGGCCGATCCTGCACCTCCAACGCCAGCATCTCCAGGCACGCCTGGCTGCGCTGCAACGCATTGCCGCTCTCGTGGGCCAACCCTGTGACCATCTGCCCGATCGCCGCCAGCCGTTCCGCCTGCAGTGTGCGCTGCTGCGCCAACTTCAAATCCGTAATGTCACGGCCGATGATCAAAATGCAGAGCGTCTTGTGACGCACGTCGCGCAGCGCTCGCGAGGTCCACTCCACTTCGCGGCGATTCCCCTCCTTCGTCAGGATCGGAATCGTCATTCCCACCGCTTCCATGCCTGCCGCCAATGTCCTCAGATGCTGCCGCGATACCGCGTGCTTCTCCTCGACGACGAACATCTCGACCGCGTCCACGCCGACAACCTCATCCACCCGGTATCCCGTGATGCGTTCCACGTACCGATTGCACCACAGCAACTTGGCATCGACGTCCAGCACGGCAACGAGCGTCGGCGCGCCCTCGATGAGCATCTCGGCGAAGGTCTGATCCAGTCGCTCCGCCTCTTCCTCCAACTTGCGTCGAGTCATCAATCCAATTTCCTCGGCCGTCGGCAACGAGCGACCCCAGGCTGGAAGCACGAAGGAGCCCTCTCACTGTCTCATCCTAATCAGAAACTCCAATTCTTGGAAAGCGCCCCGCCAACGCGCGGCAAGACCTGGCTCCGCACCCACATCGGGCCGTCCAGCACCAGTACGTTCAGGCGGCCCCATCGTCACAATCGAGCTCAACGTGGGACGACGTGTCGCGCGCGTAAAGCGGAGCACGAAATTCTGGCACCAAACTGTCAGGCTGTGAGTCAGAATACCCAGTAGAGGTCTCGTCCATACGCAACTCGTCCCAGCCCATAACCCGCCGTCTTGGCCGCCTGCGGGGCGCAGGTGTGCCACGCCGTAAGGGGGTTAACAAATGTTTCTCCGTGTGTTATATAGAAATTCAACCTCAGTTCACGCTGGACAGGGGTTTGATGGCTGTGAGAGCTCTGCCGCGCGGGTTCCCGTGGGGTAGGGCTTTTTTTCTTGTCGTGTCGCTGCAGGTGACAAAAACGGGCTGTGTCGGGGCCGATGCCCCGAGCCCTGCCTGACACGCTCAAGTGGGAGGTCTAGCCATGAAGTTTTCGCAGAGTGTCACCTACGCGGTTCATGCCCTTCTGCGGCTAGCCAACGGCGCAGGAGGAACGCCCGTTGCGTGCGGAAAACTGGCCACCGACGGCAAGATGCCCGAACGGTTCCTCCTCCAGATCCTCCGCGATTTGAGCAAACAGGGTATTCTTCAGTCAACCCGGGGAGGGGGCGGTGGCTTCGTGCTCGAACGGTCCCTCCGAGAAATCTCTCTCCTCGATATCATCGAGGCGGTCGAGGGACCGGTCGTCAGTTCGCTGCCACTGAAGAACAATTTCCCGGACGATACCGGGCAGCGCCTGCATGCGTTCCTCAGCCACATCACCGACGAGATGCGATCGCAGCTCGATGCCGTCAAGTTGTCCGATCTCTCGCCGCAGTCGGATCTCGGGTCCGTTCGCACGGCCGATTCCATCATCCATTAGAGCGCATTCGGTGTAACTGTAGCGTGTATTTCGCTTTCGAAACCGCAGAAACACGCCGCCACAAGCGCTACAGTTAGGTGCGACACGCACAAGATCGCATCGCTCCTGGAACGGCACGACCATGCCACCGGCAGCGCCCGACGATCTCTCGACAAAACCGCCAAACCAGGGCCGGTGGCTTGGCGCCGCGCGCCGAGTATGCAAGATTCCATAGTGCGCAGCCGGCCGGGTAACTGCATCTGGCCGCCGTGTTGCTTCCACCGTGTTTCGTAAAGGAGACGACGTGGACCTATTTGAGGCGATCACCCAACGTCACAGCTACCGCGGAGAGTTCACCGATGCACCGGTCCCCCGCGAGCATCTCTTGCGCATCGTTCAGGCCGGCATCCGCGCCCCCTCCGCCAAGAACGAGCAAACCACCTCGTTCGCCATCGTCGACGACCCCATGCTCCTGCAGGAAATCGCGTCGCTGCTCGATCGGCCCGTCTGCCACACGGCCAAGGCCATGATCGTCTGCATCATCGATCCTCGCCCCGTGCTCGAACACCTGTCGTTCGCCGCCGAAGACTGCGCCGCTGCGGTCGAGAATATGCTTCTGGCTATCACCGCGCTCGGCTACGCCACCGTCTGGCTCGACGGCGTCCTGCGACGCGACAGCATCGCTTCCCAGATCGCTCGCCTCCTGCGCGTGCCCCTCGGCCGCACGGTCCGCGTTGTCCTGCCGGTGGGCGTTCCCTCGGAATCCGGAGTCCAGCGAGAGAAGCTTCCCTTCGAGCAACGCGCCTGGTTCAATTGCCACCCCGAGTGATCTTCCGCACTCACGTCGGATCGCTCTCGTCGCCACGACTCGACCTTTGGTTCCGATCGGCCCTGGGCTTCGTCGGCGCAGGATGATAGCATGGAGAGATCGGGCTCCGCCGCAGCTGGCGCGCTCCTTCCCGGCGCAGGCAGCGCCCCGCTCGCTCACCCTTCCCCCAAGAACCGTTGTCGCCAAGTGAACGACCAGTCCTCCCCTACAAAGCGAATCGCCGTCGTCGGTGGCGGCATCTCTGGGCTGGCCGCCGCCCACCGGTTGCTCGACCCCCAGACCAACTGTTGCGTCACCCTCTTCGATGGCGGCGCACGCCTCGGCGGGGTTCTCTCAACGGTTCACGAAGACGGCTACCAGGTCGAGCAAAGCGCCGACAACTTCATCACCACCGTCCCCTGGGGTGTCGAACTCTGTCAAAGCCTCGGCCTCAGCGAACAGCTGATCCAAACCAACCCGGCGCACCGCCGGACGTTCGTCGTCCGCAAAGGCCGCTTGCATCGTCTTCCCGACGGCTTCCTCATGATGGCCCCCACGCGCATGTGGCCGCTGGCTGTCACGCCGATTCTTAGCCCCTGGGGCAAACTCCGCGCCGCCCTGGAGTACTTCCTCTCACCTCGACGCGACGACGTCGACGAATGCATGGCCGGTTTCGTTCGGCGCCGGCTCGGCCGCGAAGCGTTCGACCGGCTGGTCGAGCCGCTGGTCAGCGCCGTGTACGCTGCCGACCTCGAACGGCTCAGCGTCTTGGCCACACTCCCCCGGTTCCGCGAGATGGAACGCTGCCACGGCAGCCTCATCCGCGCCATGCGCAGCCAGATGGCCGCCCGCAAGAAAGCCAACGCCCGCGTCGAATCCCAAAGCGGTGCCCGCTACAGCATGTTCCTCACGCTCCGCGACGGACTATCGAGCATCGTCGACGCCATCGCCGCTCGCCTTCCCGCCGGTTCCGTGCGACTCCGAACCACCGTCGACCGACTGGAACCGGCTCCCGACGGCTGGGTGCTTTCCCTGAACGACGGCAACCGCGAAACGTTCGATGCCGTCATCCTCGCCACGCCTTCCCACGTCGCCGGGCGACTTCTGCAGCCGATCGACGCTTCGCTCGGTCACCGCTTGTTCACCATCGAGCACTCCGGCACGGCGATCCTCTCCGTCGGCTATCGCCGCGATCAAATCGCCCACCCGCTGGACGGCATGGGCGTGGTCGTCCCAGCGGTCGAGCGAAGCCCCGTGCTCGCCTGCAGTTTCAGCAGCCAGAAATACGCGCACCGCGCTCCGGAGGGACATGTCCTGCTTCGCATCTTCGCCGGCGGCGCCCGCGCGCCTGAGCTGGCCGAAATGGACGACGACCGCCTCTGCCCCATGCTCCTGGCCGAGACCAGTCGCCTGCTGGGCATCACCGGCCAGCCCGACTACATGGACGTTGCCCACTGGCCCGGCACCATGCCGCAATACCACGTCGGCCACCGCGAGCTGATCCAACAGATCGAACACAGCGTCGCGGCCCTGCCGAACCTGGCTCTCGCCGGCAACGCCTATCACGGCGTCGGTGTTCCCAACTGCATCCACAGCGGCCAGCGCGCCGCCGACCACGTCCTCGGCAAGGCAACCACCGAAGACGACCGCGTCACCGGCGGCGGCATGTAAGCCCGCCCTCTGCAGTCGTTCAAGTCCCGCTCTCTATCTTCCGCTCTCCGCTCTCGACGACCTTCCCGTCTTCCAGGCGCACGGTCCGCGTCGCTAGCTGCTCCAGGATCGCTCGGTCGTGCGACACGATCACCATGGCCTGCGGTAGCCCGTGGAGAACCTCGGTCACTCGCTGGACCGAATCGTCATCCAGCCCGCTGGTCGGCTCATCCAACAGCAACAGCTCTGGCTCCATCGCCAGCACGGCCGCCAACGAAACCAATCGCTTCTCGCCGCCCGAGAGCTTGTACGTGATGCGATCCTCGTAGCCGGCCAATCCCAGCGAGTCCAACGTGTCGCCAACCAGCCGCCGCACTTCGTTTCGGCTGCGACCCAGGTTCAGCGGACCGAAGGCCACATCCTCCGCCACGGTCGGACAAAACAACTGATCGTCCGCGTCCTGAAACAACAGTCCCGCCCGGCCACGAATGCCACGGAAGTCGGCCTCGGTCGAGCACTTCTTGCCAAATACCTCGATGCTTCCTCCGCCCGCCTGCAACAACCCGACGACAAGCCACAGAAGCGTCGTCTTGCCGCTGCCGTTACCGCCGACAAGCCCCACGCGCTCGCCCGCGTCAACATGCAGGCAGCATCCGTCCAGCACCGGCCGGTCCGGGCTGTAGTCGAATCGCAGGTTGTCCAGCCGAAGCACCACACTCATCGCCACCCCACCCAGACCACCGACGCCAGCACCGCCAGCGAAGCTGTCGCAAAAGGAAGATCCCTCGCCGCCGAAAACGCGAAATGATCCAGCAAGTAGAAATGCCCGCGAAACCCGCGACACTTCATGGCCGCCACGATCCGCTCGGCCCGGTCCAAACTGCGGACCAACAGCATGCCCACCAGATAGCCCATCGTTCGGTACGTGTGCCGGTTCATCCCCGGTCGGAATCCCCTCGCCTTCATGGCCAGCCGCAGGCTGTGATATTGGCGATGAAGCACGCCAAGATAGCGAACCGTCAGCAGCAGCAGGTGCACGGCTTTTTCCGGAACGTGCAAATGTCGCAGCGCATGGGCGAGCGTCGTAATCTCCATGGTTCCCACCAATGCGACGACCGCCAGCACGATGGCGTTCCCCTTCAGCGCGATGATCGCCGCCAACTGAAGACCCTCGCGCGAGTAGCCCCATGGACCCAACCGCACCAGCGCCGGCCCGTTGGCCGACCACGGCATCACCATCGCCAGCAGCAGCATCACCACATTCAACGGCAACAGCCGCCGCCACAGTTCGCCCGACGACACCCGCGATGCGGCCGCCGCCACCAATCCCGCCCCAATGGCCAGCGCCGGCCCCCATACACCTTTGGCCGCCACGACCGCCACAGCCAGCAACACCGTCACGACGATCCTCAACCGAGGATCCACGCGCCGCATCCACGTCTGCTGATTGCTGCTGGAAAGCCGATCGAACATCCCACACTCCACCCCTACAGCACAGCTGCCACAGGCCGTGAACCTCACCCCGCACCCCTGTAGCACAGCCGCCCTCGGCTGTGAACCCACCCCTGAATCTCGCTCCAAACCGGCCGATCAACCCTGACGCGGCTTCTTCCTCGCCAGAAAATACCCGCCCAGCCCCATCAAACCCACGATGTACCCGATGCCCCCCAGGACATCATGAAATCGGGTCTTCTGTTCGTATCCATCCAGTTGTTTTCGCAACTGGACAATCTGGCCGTTAAGCGACTCCAGTTGGGCCATCACTTCGCCGCCATCGGTCGACGCCGTCGCGGTGCTGCCCGTCGCAACCACCTCCGCCTTCTTCGCCTCACCGTGCTGGGCCTCCGGCGTTTCGCTCGGCGTTTTCGATGAAGGCAGGCTCGTAGGAAGCTCGTCGGCTGAGATCGTATATTCGGCCGAATGCCCGCCGCCCGCATCGACCACCAACCGATGATCGCACCGCTGGTGCACCGCAATCGAGAACTTGCCCTGTTCGTCCGTCTTCGCTTCGCCGAGCACCTCGCCTGCCGGGCCGATCGCCTTGACCTCTGCATCCTGGGCCGATTCCCCGCCGCGATAATAGACCTCTCCCTGGATCGTATTCCCCTCCACCACCGCGAACACGCGCACCTGGTGCGCCCGCGCCGGCGCGCCGGCCAGCACCACCACGGCAGCCACTACCAACCAAACCACTCGCCCGCAACCGGGAGAGAGGCCGCGGGTGAGGGCACGTAGCGCCCGACTCACCGCCCCACACCGCCACCAACCTCCCCCACATCCAATCGCCACCCCGCCTCCCGACAAGTTGCTACCCATCAGAGACCTCCAAACCCGTCGACGCCAGAAGTTGCACATCGAGCAGCTCAGGCCGAACCTTGCGAACAAACACGATGACGCTCGCCGTGACCAGCCCCTCGATCGCAGCAACCGGCAGATGAGCCAACAGCACAAGCTTCGCGATGGCTCGAAACTGCTCCCCTGCCGCCCAGAGCGATACGCCCACGATTGCCGCGCTGAGCAGAATCGCCAGCGCACCGGCGGCCGCGCCTGCCACAGCGGCGACCCCGTCGTTCTGCCCGCGAACCGCTCCGCGAAACAGCCAGTAACAAATCACCGCCGGCAGTGCCATTGCCGTCGTATTGATTCCCAACGTCATCGGGCCGCCGAATCCGAAGAACACCGCCTGCAAGAGCAGCGCGACCAACAACACCGGAAACGCCACCCAGCCCAGCACCAGCCCCACCAGGCCATTGAGCACCAGGTGCACACTCGTGAACCCCAAAGGCACATGAATCAGCGAGGCCACGAAGAAAGCCGCGCTCAGCATGGCGGCTCGCGGCATCTGTTCGTAGTCCAGCTTCTTCAGCCCGACGGCCGTTCCCCCGGCCGCCACGGCAGCGCCGATCCCCATCACCAGCATTCCCTGGGTCGACGCCGCCAGCAAACCCTCACTAATATGCATCGCCCAGTCCCCAGCCGCCGAGCCCCAATCCCGAATCTCTAGTCCCGGCCCCTCATATCCACCGTCTTCACCCACAGAAGCCCGCCCAACTCCACGTCTGCCTGCTTCCCGTCCGGCCCCGGCATCTTCTCATCGCCGTCGACCAACGCCGCAAATCCCCACCAGCCGGCCCGCGGCATCGTATACGAGAAAACACCGTTGGCATCCGTCTTCACCACCTGCGTCACCAACGCATCATTGGGAATGCCGACGCGGCTCCCCTCGTTGTTGTATTCGACCTCGACCGTCGCAAACGGAACCGGCTTCCCGTTCCGCCGCACGATGCCGCGAAACGTGTTTCCCGTCCACAAACCGTACGGACGCACCAGCGGCTCGATCTCCACAGGCAAGCCGACCATCTGATCCCAGCCCGTCTCTGCGCCCATGAAATCGACAACGACCTTCGTATAGTGGACGATCCACTTCCCTTCCGACGCTTCCCAATACGGTGCCGGCTCCACGTAGAACACGTGGTCGCCCGGATGTCCCAACTGCACCTTCGCGCTGTAGACCGTCTTGCCTTCCAGTTTGCCCGGCCGAAGCAGTCCCTTCAGATCCTTCTTCTTCCCGTCAACCATCACACCGAACTGCCGCGGCTCGGCCATCTCCATCACCGGCCCCTGTTCCATCGGATGCGTAAACAGCATCGCCAGCTCTACCGTCCGCCCGCCCGACTCGATCACGTCGGCCGAGGGCTGCAGCACCAGAAAATGCGCCCAAGCCTCCGCGGCCCACCCTGCACTGAGCGCCGCCACGCATCCCGCGAGCAACAGTAGTCGTCTCACCTCGGTTCCTCCGTCCAAACCAACGAAGTCGATGGCCCCTTCATAATACAAACAACACTATTGTATTACTCGGGGCCGACCGCTGTCGAGGCAGCTGGGCGAGAAACCCGGCATTCCCTCTCCCTCCGAATGGGGCTCCGCTCGCCGACAAATTCTCGCTTGTCGAAGCCTGGAAGACCCAACAAGCTAGACCGCATGGCTCTCTGGGAGTGTTCTGTGGGCGCCGAACGCCGTCTGCCCTCCCACGGCTGCTCACAAGCTTCTCACAACTCTTCTCAACCGCCACAAGGCACGTCTTCAACCCGGGGGGACGAGCGATGCTGACGACCACGTGCCCGAAATGCCGCACGGAACTCCGTGCCCAGGACCAGTACGCCGGTCGGCCTGTCCAGTGTTCCCAATGCGGCACCATCTGCCGGCTCCCCACTCGAACCCCTGCGAAGCCAGCATCCTCGGGTCCTTCACCCATCTGTTCCATCTGCCGCCAGCCGATTACCGAGGCCGCGGACGGCCTTCAGGGTACTCAAGGCCAACACTATCATCGCCGCTGCTACGAGGAAGCCTGCACTCGGGCAACCCAGGCGGCCCCGCGCCCGGTGCCGCTCACGGCCGACGACACGTGGAGCGCGCTCGACGAAGCGGCCGCCCGGGACGCAACCCCCTCACCCCTCCAACCCCATGCTCCAACTCGTCGCAAAGGCATGCCGTTGGGCCTGTGGATCGCACTCGCGCTGCTGATTCCCGTAGGCATGCTCGTGACGATGGTTGTGCTGACCGTGCTCCCCTCAAACCCCGACGAAGGCCCAGCCGTTTCCGGCACCGAAGCCGCGCAGACGGCAGAAACGCACGGCGGACCGGTTGCTTCCCTTCCCGTCGATACCCTTGAAGCTCGATACCACGGAGCGGTTCATGTTTCTGGACACTGCGGCACACCTGTTCAGCAACGTATCACTGCCGGAAGAGGCGAAAGGGATCGTGGCCCTGAGACGACGCATTCAGTCGCTTCTGAAGGATAGCCGTGATGTGACTGCCGCCACAGACATTGCTCGCGGGGTCGTCAACCGTTGGTTCGATCGAATGGCCGATGCGTATCGCAAGCCCACGCGTGCCGAACAGAAAGGGGCACTGCGCGTGCTGGAGAACGATTTCAGTGCTCTGCTGGCGAGTCTCAAGAAGAAGGAACTCTTCACGGGATCAGCCGCAGACAATAATGTCCTCTTCGAACAGGGCGGTCAGTTCGTGATTGGATTGCTCCTCAAGCCACCTCTCGCCTTCGCCACTGCCGAAGACCATGCGCAGATGCGACTCGAGCTCGACAAACTCGGCTTCGCCTTGGCGGGGTACCGTGCTGACCATGATTCCTACCCAAGCCGACTGTCAGAACTCACTCCGAAATACTCCGCGAGCATCCCCAAAGACGCCTTCACGAATGGCGAACTGCACTACCACCGACAAGCCGACGGGTTCGTACTCTACAGCGTCGGCATGAACGGCCGCGACGACGATGCGAAGGGCAAGGACGACGTCAAGGCCAAAGAAGACTGGGACGACATCGTCGTCCGCGTCCCACCGCTCAAACCAAGAATAAGCATGTTCCCTCAAATACCGAGCGATTTCGGCCGCGAACCAGATTCAACCCCAAACATCGTGTGACCATAACAGTCCGGCGGCTCAGACAGTAGGGTGGGCCGAGCGCAGCGAGCCCCACCAAATCTCTTACCGACCCGCCCCCAACAAATACTCGATCGTCGTATCAATCGCCACTTCCATCAATTCCATCTGCGTGCGCGGCGGCGTGCGGACATTGTTGTTCTGGACCTCGATGTTCAGCACAGGCATCGCTCGGTACAGGTCCCCCCAGCACGCGCGGAAATATCGGAGTTGATCCTCGCCATAACCCAGGGGCTTCACGCTCGGAATGGGCGCCGCTCCAGCAGCCTGCCACGCCCGCACAATCGCCTCGCCCATCTGCTGGTTCGCCCGACGAATCGGCTCCGGCAACTCCGGTTGCAGGCAAGGGAGGATAATCATCGCGTTGTACTTCGACCGAGCAAACTCCGTCTGGTGCAAGTCCAGATACGCGTCGTACGCGTACTTCTTGTTCATGCGAAGAATCAGCTTGAAAAACGTCGACTCGCGGTCCCGGTTCGGCTCCACATACGCCTCCTCGTTGATCCGCTCGTAGCTGATTCCGATCCTCTCCGCCGCACGCTCGCCGGCGTTGAAACGTCCCACCCTCGGGCTCATTCGCCCGTCGGCCTCCCGCCCGAAAAAGACCTTCAGAAAATCGGCGTTCGAGTACTTCGAGCCGTCCCACCAGTCCTCCGGAGCCCGTGCCACACCGTCCGGATTGCCGCACGGAATGCACGTCAGCACCATCCGATCCAGAATCACCTGGCGATCGAGCTTGCTGGGTTGGCCATCCACATGCACCCCATCCAGCACCTGCGAGAGAAAATCGACCATTCCCGCGATGGCGGCCGGTTCGTGCGCGTGTGGCTGCGTTACCAGCAGCTTTCGCTTCTGCCCGTCGTCGATCTGCGAATTCGTCACCGTGATCGCATACGCCGTGTTTCCGCCCAACGTCTTCTGGGCTTCCACAGTAACCAACTGCGGGTACTTCTTCGCCCACTCATTCACCTTCTGCTCGATCTGCCAAGGCCGAACGACCCAAAACGGAGCCGCCGGCGGCCGCTTCTTCGCCGCCGCTGCGTCGGCTGCGTCAGGCACGAACGCAGCCACCGGCGGACGCGTATAGTCCTGCCACAGCCGCTCGGCCAACTTGCGATCGACCTCGCCGTTGTGCACACAGAACCGATACCGCGACTCATACGGCTTACCTGGCTCGATCGTGAACGGCCCCAACACCTCCGGTGCAAAACAGAAGTACGGGATCGTCGGGCACAGCCGCACCGGCTGCGGGAATCGGAAGTTGCCTGGATGGTCCAACGCCGTAATGCCCGTCATCTTCCCCTCGACCAGCCCATGCATGTCGCACCAGCGTGGCCGAGTGTGGTTCCCGTTGCCACGGCCCTTGCCCTCATCGGTCAAGAACTCCGACTGCGACTTGGCCACATTCAACCAGTCCCGGTGCCCGCGAATCGACATCCCGCCGTACGCGCACTCGTCGATGGTTACGGGCTGGTCAGTAGCGCACGTCTGCGTCGATTTCAGATCGAACACGAAGCAGTCGCTCAACCGATACACGACCACGTGCCAGGTTTCATCGAGAATCGGTAGCGGCGCCTCCGGTGACGTCAGGTCCAACTGATGCATGCTCACCGCAAAGTGCCCAAACACAGGCCCGCCGCCGAAATCGCCGGTCTTCGTGTGTTCCAGCCGCCCGGTCTTCGTTGTCTCATACCAGCCGTCGGTCGCGTGCCCCTTGAACGTCGTGTGCCGCCAAGCAAACCAGATCCCATGGTGATAGGCATGAGTCGTGCCCAAGTCGTCGGTCACCACTTGGCCCGCCGGGTTGTACACCGGATGGAGATAGCCGTTGCGGGCATGAATGGCGACGGCCGGGTCCGTGGCCGGCACCACGGCCTGGTTATAGGCCAACACCGGCTTGCCACCCACCTGCACGATGAGCCGTTTGCCGTCGTCTTGAACCGTTACCCCATCAGCATCCGACGCCTGCTCACCGGCCGGCGCCAGCCGATATCGCCGAGCTTGGCCCGCGGCCAGCTTGTCGCGGAGAATCCACACCGCGAGGTTCTTTTCCCCGCGGCGATCCACTTGCACTGGAACGGCCTGACCGTTGTCCATCCGTGTGAGCGTCAGCGCCGAACACGCGGCCAGCGGCGGCGGCAACTCGACCGACACGATCGTCGCCTCGCGGTCGAAATCACCCGCGGCCACTTCGAGCATCAGCCCTTCGCCCGCAACGGCCCACGGCGTACACGCAACCGCGATCAGCAATGCCCCGAAGCAAATCCTCCGCCTCTTGTTCGTCGGCATCATCGCGCCCAGCCTCCTGAACCGTTCGAACCGGCCGGTGCCAACCGTTCCCCTGTGCACCACGCCGATTGTCATCGCAGGGCCGGGACTTGTCAAGAAACCTCTGCCCGTCGCGCTCCGCTACTCCTCGCGCGCGCTGGCCATCACCAACTCGCCCTTGAAGATCCCCTTCAGCCCGCGCAGCCGCGAAGCGATCGACAGCAACTCGGCCGCCGGCCCGCGCAGCACGATAACCTCCAGGCAAAGGTTGTGCTCCAGATGAGCGTGCAGTGTCGACACCACCAAGTCAGTGTGGTCATGCTGCAACTCGAGCAACTGGTCGCGAAGCTGTGGGCGGTGATGATCGTAGACCAGCGTCAGCGTGCCGGCCACCTCCTGCTTGTCCGATTGCCAGGCACGCCGAGTCAACGTGTCGCGGATCAATTGCCGCACGGCCTCGCTCCGCGTCGCAAACTGCTCCTCGCGGCAGAAGCGGTCGAACTTCTGCAGCAAGTCGTCTTCCAACGACACCGAAAAACGCACAATCTCCGACATGATCGAGCCTCCCCCAGTATTGACCCCCGCATTGCCAATGCGCGTCGAGCGACACCCGGGGCCCCCATATTCCAGCCGCTTCAGCCGGTATCTGGGATGAATCGCGATCGTTGGCTGCACGGCATCAATAGCATCCGAACACGTCTGTTATATCCGGACACACGAAGAGCGACAATGCTCGCCCGACGCCGGCCTCCCCCTCCGCGGGCTACCCGCCGCTCAGTCCGATGGCCAGCCACCGTACGCCCTGACGCTCAACGAGGATACATGGCCGTCCCGGCGTACTCATCGTCCAATGCATACGCCACGATCTCGTGCGGCGTCACTCCGCCTTCGGCCTGCCAATTCTCCCCACGGTCGCCTTTGTGGCCCGCGCATAGTCCGACGGCGCCAGAAAGATCTGCGCCCCGCGAATGCCGGCCGAAACGGAGACCACCTCGAACATCTCCATTGTCTCGTCGGCGAACACCGGGTAGTCCTTCTTGCAAGCCAACGCCGTCACACCGCCGCGGATATACCCGGTCAGCGCCTGGACCTCCTTCAGCGGCACGACTTCCACCTTCCGATCTCCCGACAGCCGCGCCAACGCCTTCAAGTCCAGTTCCTCGTTTCCCGGCACGACGGCCAGCAGCACACCTCGTCGATCGCCGCGGACCACCAGCGTCTTGAACGTTTGCTCAGGCGGCAATCCAACCTTGGCCGCCACCGTCTCGGCGCTCAGGTCGTCCGGATCGACCGAATACTCGCGGATCTCGTAGCCAATCCCAAGCCGATCCAGGGCCCGGGCCGCGTTGGTCTTCATCGTCAGGTCTCCCCGTTCGCCGCTCCCCGCACGCCGCGGCGACCGCTATACTGGGTGCACGCCAACTGCTGTGTACCACGGGGCGCGGGCCATATCTTGCCCGCGAGCCATCCGCGCGAGGTCAACGACTTCCTGCGCATTCAGATCGAGCGATTCGCGACGACATCGACAGCGTAGCAATCAGACCGCACACGCCGATGCCATCACAACAGCTCGGAAGCGTCGCCCGGGCAGCTTACTGCACTTCGTCCTTGACTTCCGGCAGACGTGGATCAGGCATCGTCGCCTGGAACTTGCGCCCCACGGCGTCGGCCTGCTCGGCCGACCACGTCGCTGCGTTCATGGCGATCGGCACGATCTCAGGCATTGGCTCCGAGGTCGTCACAAACCGGCCCACCAGCTTCTCGACCGCCGCCATGCGATCGGTCGTCTGTTCCGGTGTCGCTCCCGTTTGCACGTAGATCGTCCGATGCTGACGCGGCGCGTCGGTCACGATCCAGCGGATCTTCAATTGCCCGGCCTCATTCAGCTCGGTGCCATCTTCCTTGAAGTAGTGGCCGCTCACCAGGTTCTGCTCCTGCCAGCCACGATGCACCATGATATCGAATGGCGCCCGCACGGCCGCACGATCGATGCGGATGAACGGCTCCGGCCAACAGTTGTTCCGCTTGCAATCACGCAGGCAGCTATTGACGAAATGCTCCAGGCACTGCGCCCGAACTGGCACGGCAAAGGTGATTCCAGCCAAACCAACGACGAGTGCAGAGAGCAGCGGCGCCTTCATGGGAGCATTCCCCCGGATTAGTGTCCTACGGTGAAACTTCTGCGCATCATGCGCACATGTTTACTCGCGCTCGAAAGTGGAGTACTCCAAACGCACGACTCGCCCTCTCTTCCAATCCCTGATCCCCAATCACTAATCCCTTCGCCCACGGGCACAACCCGCGTTGGGGGAGAGAGCCGATCGTCACATCCACAATCGAAACGGTGGAAAGACCGAGTGCTCCAACCACCGTCGGTCGAGACCGGGTCCGTCCTCGGTCAGTATCGGCACGAGATTGCAGAGTCTGCGAAAAGTTCTTTGGCGCCCAGTCAAATTGCCTAAGCTGCCTAGTTGCCACCCATCTTTGGGAACATCTCGCGAACCATGGTGATTCCAGCGGGGCCCACCAACACCACGAAGATGCCGGGGAAGATGAACATCACCAGCGGGAAGATCAGCTTCACGGCCGTCTTGGCTGCCTTCTCCTCGGCCAACTGACGCCGTCGCGTCCGCATGCCATCGCTCTGCACGCGGAGCGCTTGGGCCACGCTCGACCCGAACTTGTCGGCCTGGATGAGCACCGAAGCCAGGTTTCGCAGGTCCGATACACCCGTACGGGCCCCCAATTCGTGCAGCACCTCCGCACGCGGACGGCCCATTTGCAGTTGGAAGTTCGATATGCTGAATTCCTGCGCCACCACACGGTATGTCCGCTTCATCTCCTCCGCCACTTTCCGCATCGCTTGGTCCAGGCCCAACCCGGCCTCAACGCACACGACCAACAGGTCCAGCGCGTCCGGCAGGCCCAGAAAGATCGACTGACGCCGTTGCTTGCCGATGAACCATATGAACAGGTCGGGTAGGTAGAACAACACTCCGGCCGTGCCGATCGCGGCAAACACCGAGCGCTGAGTCATGCCATAAACGGCCAGGATCGATCCCGAGCCGAACGTCAATCCCAACACCAACAGCGCAAACTTCACGCTCAGAAAGATGCTCGCGGCCCCTTCGCCGCGGAAGCCCGCGTACGAAAGCCGGCTTTTCAACCGGCTCCGTTCCAAATCGCTCTTCGGCGTCAACGGCTTGGCCAATGCCGGGGTCGCCTTCTCCAGCATCTTCGTCACGGCGTCCGGCTTCTTCGCCGCGATCGGCTCGTTGCCGCGGCGCGATCTCGGACGCTTCAGTTCGTCCAACCGCTCCACCGTTCGCGATTTTCCGTTGGCCAATAGCTCCATCGCCCACCACGCCAGCGCGGCGAACATTCCGAAGACGGCGAACGGCAACAGGGTCTCGAAGTTCAGCAAGTCGGCAAGGATCACGGCTTCCTCACACTTTGATATTCACAATCTTCCGGATCACCAACGCCCCGAAGATCTGCAGAATCACGGCTGCAGCCAGCAGTTTCTTCCCCATCGGGTCGGTGAACAACACCATGATGTAATCAGGGTTCAGCCGATATACGGCCAGGAACAAGGCCACCGGCAATCCCAGCAAAACCGCCCCCGACAGGCGGCCTTCTCCCGTCAATGCCTGGATCTGGCCCCAAATCTGGAATCGCTCGCGGATCAGCCGTGCGATCTTGTCGAGAATCTCGGCCAGGTCGCCACCCGTCTGCCGCTGCAGAATCAGGGCCGTGCAGAAAAACTTCAAATCCAGGTTGGGCACCCGCTCCGTCATGCCCTCCAGGGCTTCCTCCAGCGAAATGCCCAGGTTCTGCTCCTCGAAAACCCGCTGAAATTCCTTGCCCAGGGGCGGCCCCAACTCATTTGCAATCATGTTGAAGCCCGCGTTCAAACTCTGGCCGGCGCGAAGCGCTCGCCCCAACATGTCCAGCGCCTCCGGCAGTTGCACGGCGAACTTCTTCATCCGCCGCTTCCTCCGCCACCACACCCAGACGATCGGAAGGCAGGCCATCGCCAGCCCGAGCAAAGGCAACAGCGCGGGATGCATTCGCAACACGAAGCCCATGCCCGCTCCGGCCACCGCCAGCACCAGGCACATCAACATCAGCTTCGACACGCTCAGCGTGGTGTCGGCCTGCTCCAGGAACCCCTGGACATTGCCGAATCGATTGATGAATTCCTCGAAGAAGCTCGGCATCGAGTCCAACGGCTGCGCCAGCACGCTCGACTGCTTGAGCATGGTTTCCTTCGAACCGGGCGTGGCGACGCCCGTCAGCATCTCCAGCCGATTCTCCACCTTGCTCGAGGGATGTTCCCGAAAGAGCATCGCTACGCCGCCTACCAGCGCAGCGACCCCAATGAACGCGGCGATTGCTACAATCAACACAGGGCTCATAAGCGACGCCTAGTCCTCTAACATGACCCGTTGACGGAACGCACTCGATGGCAGCCTCACCCCCGAGGCTTCCATACGCGGCATGAACGTTGGACGGATGCCGTGCGCGATGAATTGCCCGTGCGCCCGGCCAGTCTCGTCGATCCCCTCCTGCGAGAACGTGTACACGTCCTGCATCACCACCGTATCCTGCTCCATGCCCACCACTTCGGTGATGTGCGTTACCTTACGCGGCCCGCCCTGCAGTCGATTCACCTGCACGATCAGGTCCACCGCGCTGGCGATCTGCGTACGCATCGCCTTCAGTGGCAATTCGAAACCGGCCATCATGATCATCGTTTCCATACGCGCGATGGCGTCGCGAGGGCTGTTCGCGTGCAGCGTCGTCATCGAGCCTTCATGGCCCGTGTTCATCGCTTGCAGCATGTCCAGCGTTTCCGATCCGCGGCACTCGCCGATGATGATTCGTTCCGGTCGCATACGCAACGCGTTGCGAACCAGGTCCGTGGCCAAAATGGCCCCCTTGCCTTCGATGTTCGGCGGCCGCGTTTCCAGCCGCACCACGTGGTCCTGCTGGAGCTGCAGTTCCGCCGCGTCTTCGATCGTCACGATGCGGTCTGTGTTCGGAATGAAGCTCGACAGCGTGTTCAGCAGCGTTGTCTTACCGGAGCCGGTTCCACCGGAAATGATGATGTTCAGTCGCGCCTTGATGGCTCCTTCCAGAAGCATCACCATCTCGGGCGTGAACGCCTTGAAGTTCAACAGGTCTTCCAGCTTCAGCGGATTGGCCCCGAATCGCCGAATCGAAACCGCCGGACCGTCCAAAGCCAAGGGAGGAATGATGGCATTGAATCGCGAGCCGTCCGGCATGCGGGCGTCGACCATTGGACACGTCTCGTCCACTCGCCGCCCCACTTTCGAAATGATTCGATCGATGATCTGCAGCAGATGGTCGTTGTTGCGGAACGTGACGCTCGTCCTCTCCACTCGGCCGCGACGCTCGACGAAGACGTTCTTGGGGCCGTTGATCAGAATGTCGCTGATCGTCGGATCCTTCAGCAGCACTTCCAGCGGACCGAGCCCGAATGTCTCATCCAGCACCTCATCGATCAGCCGCTCCCGCTCGTTGCGGTTCAGCAGCGTGTCTTCCGTATCGCACAGGTGCTCGACGACCAGGCGAATCTCCCGCTTCAGGACGTCGCCTTCCAACTCCCCGATGCGCGACACGTCGAGCTTGTCGACGAGCTTGCCGTGAATCCGTTGCTTGAGTTCCTCGAAGTTGGTTTCGTCAGAGCTGCGCGTCGACGTGGTATAGGTCTTCATCCTGTCCGCTCCTACCGGTTCCGGAACGTGTCGCTTCATGCGGACGCTCGGCGCAAGCCTCTGGGGCTCCGACCGCCTCGTGTCCTGCAAAAGCATAGCTTACGTCCCGCATACGGTTTTCCGGCTCGACGCCACATTTCTCCCGAGTCCATCACCGGCCAGGATCGCCCACGAAGCCCCCACCGCGGCGCCTACGCCAGACCGCCAATAGAAGTCCGTCGACGACGAGATCCTCTCGCCAGGCAACAGCGAGCTGCCGGCCCGCTCGTTCGCCGATGGCGCCGATGCAGCGGCCATTACGCCGATCGGCAGTTTCTCCCGTTCTGAAGAGACTGCCGTTCGAGGGGCCGATGGCTTGTAGGGACAGAACCCGTTGTGCCAGAAAGGCCGATCATGCCGCCGCTGGTCGCGGCTCAGCCCGATTGTGACGCCTGCTTCGACGGCCAGAACTTCAGCAGACCGCTCAAGCCGGTCTTCTTGACCGGTGCTTCCACGGCCACGCCCTTTTCGTCATTGGTCAAAGCGTCGGCCAGCGAGACGATCGACTGCGTGATCCCGGCCTTCGGTGCCTGCTCGATCAGCGGCACGCCGTTGTTCCTTACGTCGATCATCGTCCGATAGTCGTTCGGCAACTGCCAGAAGATGTCTCGCCCCATCGTCTCCTGGGCCTTCTTCAGTGTGATCTGGCCCGTGTCGAGTCCGACCCGATTGACCACGACCTTCACCTTCTCGGTCATTCCCTTCATCTCGGCGAACGACATCATCAGTCGGACCACGTTGCGCAGGCACGGAAGGTCCAACTGGGTGACCAGCAATACGTGGTTCGCCGCCTCGAGGGCGACCATGTCGATGGGGCTATAGCTCTTCGACAGGTCGATCACCAGGTGCGTGAAGGTCGCCTTCAACAACCCGATCACCCGCTGCAGGTCTTCCGGCGTGATCAGCGAAATATCTTCCAACTGCACGGGCCGCGGCAGGAGGAAGAGGCCCGAAGAATGCTTCGTCAGCGACCGCTTCAGCAGCGTGAAGTCCAGCCGCGTCACGTTCTGGGCCACGTCGACCAGCGTGTAATCCGGAATCGTATCGAGGAAGACGTCCGCGTCCCCCAGACACAGATCCAGATCCACCAACGCCACCGAGTTCTTCGGATCCTTGGCCAGAACGCAACCCAGGTTCACGGCGATGCTCGTCGTGCCCACGCCGCCAATGGCGCCGGCCACTGCGATCACTTGGCTCCCGCGAGATCGCCTCTCGCCGCGCCCAAACCGTCGCTCGCTGATGCGTCCCAACGCGGCCAGCAGATCCTCGATCCGGACCGGTTGCGTCAGGAACTCCTTTGCACCGGCCCGCATGGCCTGAAGAATCAGGTTGCCGTCCGTCGATGAGCTCACCACCAGCACGGCGCAGTTGGGCGAGTTCTCCGCCACCTTCGCCACCAACTCCAACGCCTTGGCCGGATCCTGGTCGATGGCCACCAACCCGATGTCCGGGTTGGTCTGGGCCACCACGTCGGCGAAGAACTCATACCGAGAACACTCGGCCTCCAGCCAGATCATGTCCATACCCAGCAACATGGACTTGAGGGTATCTCGAGTCGTGTCTTTGGGGTCCACGATCGCTAGCCGGAGAACATTACTCATAGCCGCCTGCGCAAAGAAGCTGAATCGAAGATCAAACCGACGGACCCGTAGAGCCGGCCCGTCCGCACACCGCTGGGGACTCTCTCCAATATTGCTTATTTATCGAACCGTGTCGTAGCCGATCGGGCCCAAAAGACCGGGAAGCGATCCGTTCGATCCCGCTGGCCGGGCGTTTGCCGACGCATTCTGCCGGCTGACACGGTTGTATTCGCCGGACACCCCACGCGACGGCGCGTTCCCTTGAGAGAGCCTTGCCGACGATGCGGCTGGCGCAGACGCTGCTCCCCGATAGGCTGAATCCGCAGGGGGGGCCATGTATGGTGCTGGAACGGGCTCTGGCGTCCCGGGCGCGACCGTCGGTCCCGGAGTCGAGCATGGGGCCGCTCCGCCGCATGTCGCACATCCGGCTCCACCGCACACGCCGCAGCATGCCGGAACTTCCAGGTGTCCCTTCAAGAAGAAGTCGACATCCGGCGGACTGACCGTGCTCGTCCCCGGTCCGCAAGGAGGCAAATCCTGCGGATCAACCGCCTCGATAAGCTCCGGCGTTACCAGGATCAGCAACTCGATCTCGTTACGCTCTTCGTGAACGCGACGGAAAAACGCGCCCACATACGGCAACTCGCCCACCCACGGAATGCCGCGAGTCAGCGATTCCGTGCGGTCTTGAACCAGACCGGCGATCGCCAGCGTCTGGCCCGCCTTCATCTCCACGCCCGTTTCCACTTCGCGAACCCACAGGCCTGGCACGGTGTACGAATCGAGCGTTACGCTCCGGCTCGGGTCCACGTCGCTGATTCTCGGGCGAACCTCCAGACGAATCTGCCCATTGCCCAGCACGATCGGAACGAAGTCCATCTGCGTGCCCCATGGCTTCCATTCGATGGCCACCGTGCCGAGGCTCTGAGGCACCAGCACTGGAATCTCGCCGCCGACGTTGAAGTGTGCTGGGCGGCCGCTGATTGCCACGACGTCCGGCTCCGCCAGCACTCGCAACAGGCTGTTCTCACGCAAGGCTTCCAACACGGCGAAAAAGTCGGTGCCGCCGTCCACCACGTTGAAGGCGAACGTATGGTTGCCGCTGGTAACGGTGCCCTTCGCCGTGAACGTCGACAGCAGCCCGCTCACCGACGACGCCACCGCCGTGTGCTGCGTGACAAGCGACCAGTCGATTCCCAGGTTCCGCAGTTTCGTTCGCGACACCTCCATCACCTTCGTGTGCAAAACCACCTTCTGCACACCGCCCACGGTTATGTTGTTGATCACCTTCGGATAGTATTCTTCCGCCAACTGGATGATGCGGCTCACGTGCCCCGGATGGTCCACATAGCCCGAGATCAACACTCCTTGCGCAACAGGACGCACGTTCAATGCCGCGCTGGGAAACTCCGTGCGCAACAGCATCTCCAGTTCTCGCGCGTCGGCGAACACGATCACGTCGATCGTGTAGATGTGGTTGTTCTCACCCCACAGATTGACCTGCGTCACGCCCGGCTTCTTCGCGAACACTTGCACCTGGTTCGGCGACAACGGCGTCAACTCCAAGATGTCCGGGTTATTCACCTGCGCCTGGGGTACCTTCTGATCCAGCGTCAGGATACGGCTCGTCGTGACCGTCATCTCCATCCGCTCGGTCGCCCCTGTCACCTTGTACATGATCGATTGGCTCGTCATGCCGTTGCCTGACATCGCGGGCGGCATTGCGGGCGCAGAGGGCATCGGAGCGGGTTGCGCCGGGACCGAAGGCTGCGAGGCTGTCTCTTTCGCCGGAGGCGGCTGGATCCGGATGGCTGGCGGCGTAGCAGGCGCCTGGGCCTTGACTGCCGGGGGCATCGCCAGCGCGAAGATCGAAGCCGTTAAACAAAGGGTAGAGATACCCCAAGCGTGCTGCCTAACCATCCTTGTCTTCCTTGCAACGACTTGCAGCCCGGCCGGAAGTCCAGCCAAGGCGTTCCCTCCATGTCCGATCCGGCCAACATCCTGAGCCGGAGTCGATTACCGCTCGGTCTCACCGAAGTGAAACGATCGAATCTCGGGCCAGTGGTGCCGCGGCGGCCCACCGCCGTACGATTCCCATGCTCCTTTTCCAATGACGACGACGTTCTCCGATTAACCCTTATTCATCGGACTCGAAGAATCGCTTGCCGGTGCATCGGCCGCCGGCTCGGGCGCCGCCGGGCCATCGCTTGCCGGCGCAGGTCCGGTCGAAACTGGTGTTTCCTGGGGTGTTTCCGCTGGTGCCGACGCCGGTGGGGTCGGAGCCGGTGGCGCCGCAATGGGCGGCATCGCCCCACCTCCCGTTCCCGGCGCCTGAAGCGTCCAGCGGATCGAGTCCATGCCGTCCGTGCCGGCGGGTTCCGGACCGTCCGACTGCAGAATCGTCTCGTTCACCTCGCCTCCGCTTAAAACACGCATCCGCCAACTCTGCACTTCCGGCTCGGCCGGTCCGACCGGTGCAGTCGGTGCGGCCACGGGCTGTTCTGCGGCCTTCTTCTTCTGCTGGCTCAGAAACTTGATGAACTCCTCGTTCGTATTCGAGGTCGGTTTCTGCTTCACCAAGTCTTCGTTCTGCCGATCCGATCCGCTCGTGTTGCCGAAGATCTGTTGTGCCGTGGCCCCGGCAATGGTCGGTTGCTCGTCGTCCTCCGGACTGCGCATCACCAACCGAATCTTCCCCAACTCGCTGGCCAAAGTCACCATTTCCGCCTGGTCCGGCTTCACCAGTAACGAGATCGTCTTCGCAGTCGTCTTCGCCTCTTCCTTGTCCGTCGAGTCCAACACAAACACGTCGTCCACGGCGAACACCTTGATGTCTTGCAGCACGGTCTGCGTGCTCGTCTCCGAGATCCCCCGGCTTTCCGACTTCTCGACGTGAACCAGCACGTCGACGCGGTCGCCCGGTCGGATGAGGCTGGCGCCGCCGCTCACCTGGTCCACCTTGACCGATACGACGCGGTATCCCTTGGGAATCAGCCCCGTGGCGCCCTGCTCGCTCGCTCCCTTGGTGAGCAGGTAGGTGTCCAGAATGGGCGTCTTGGCTAGGATCTTCATCTTCGGCCGACGCCCCTCGATGTCATCAAGCTTCGTCAACGCTCCCTCGGGCACATTGTCCTTGGGCCACTGCTCCAGCTTGACCATCTGCGGCGTGATTGGGTCGCCCATCGGAATGTCGGTCATGGCCACGAAGATCTTCTCCGACTGGCCGACATTCGCCGGGCCTGTCTTGCCGCGCTTGGCCATCATCTGCGTGATGCCGATCGACGCAACCAAGCCGCAACTTAAGGCAAGCACCAATAGGATGATCGATTTTGCGCGCATGCACTATCCCGATGAGCAAGAGAAGGCCGTAGCCTCCCGTGATTCCTTTCACTCCGTCAACGCTGGCGGGTCCTATTGGATCGTCTCACGACGCATAACCGTTGTTGCCGTGAGTGTCTTCGTTTTCAGATTGATGTCCGTCCATGGTATCTTTGGTAAAGGAACCCAACTTACTTGACCAAAAGGGATCGAAACGCTAACCGTGACGGGTTCGCCATAACCGGCCAAAGTCGGCGGGTTGGGACTGACCGTTACAGTCGCACCTGTGATCCCCGCGTCTGTCAAGTAAGTATCCACCGTTCCGGTTACCTGGCTGCTCGTCGCACCGTCCAAAACGGCCATTCGCGCTCCCTCTCGCGAGGCATTCGTGATCATCTGCTGCACCATCATTGCTCGACCGAATTCCAACATCCCGAAAATCAGCAGCAGGAACCACGGCGCAACCAGCGCAAACTCAACCGCCGAAGTGCCACGTCGATTTTTTCGGCATAAGCGGCAAACTCTCTCCAGTTTGTCATTTCTTTCGAGGCGATTTGCCTCACTAAGGTGGCCCTCCGAAGAAATATCGCGACCATGATCGCGAAGCCTGGGAAAGATGGGGAAATTCATAGAAGCATCCCTTTGCAAGCAAAGTACCCGATCGTCCCGATCGCAATCGGTATGCCGTACGGCAAAAGCATCATCGAGCTCTTCCGCTCCGCCGCGGCTGCCGCCAGACGGTTCGGATCCCGCACGACAAGAATCTCAGAGACGATTCGCCAGAACTGCTGATAGTGCTCCCGCCAGCCCCGACGGAAAATCACCATGCACAAGGCGATCACCCCTCCAACCAGCGCCGATACCAAAAAAGCCCAAAACGTGTGGGTAGCACCTACCCAGGCCCCCACCCCCGCCAGCAGCTTCACATCCCCGGCGCCCATGCCGCCAATCGCGTAGGCAGGCAACAACAGCCCCAATCCAACCACCGTGCCCACAAGACTCCAGCCCAGCCCGGCCCAACCAAACACTATACCGCTTGCGATCCATCCGCCGACGATCATGGGAAACGTCAGCCAGTTGGGCACCTTCAGTTTCCAGCCGTCGATCACCGCCGCGACGACCAGCATAATGCTCACGGCCCAAGTGACCACCAGAACCAGGTCACTCGTTCTCAGGCTACTGGATACACTCTCAAGCATGGCAGTCTCTCCATATCCGTGTCGGGTCGGGTGGTTTCGTTCGCACGATGGTGGGCTGAGCGAAGCGAACGCCACCTGTTCTCTTTGGGCTCGGCCCTGCCCTGGGCCCGTTGGGTGTGTCTCAGGCGCGCGCGGCCAGCAAATAACTGCATACCGCTGAAAGGAGCGTGAATACACAGACCACCATCTCCACGGTGCTGCGAAGCACTTCAGGCGAGATTACCGGTTGCATCACACGTCTCCTTGTCTACCTGCCTCTATGACAAGTCTATGTCAAAAAATTCCCCCTCGGCGCCCGAAATTCGGACACCGAGGGGGTGGTCTTTCCGCTCAAACCGGGCTCGGATCAGCGGCCACCGTCGGGTGGCCGCTACGGCCCATTCACCCGCTCGGGGTTACTGCAACTCGGCGGCGATCTTCGAGAACGCCGTGTTCGCGTTGTCACCGATCGTGCCAATCATCGTCAAGCAGACGATCACGATCAGCGCCAGCATGACGGCATACTCCACCGCGGTCGGGCCGTCTTCCGAAACCAGGAAACGATGCACCTTCTTAGCGAGCGACTTCATAACTGTCTCCCTTTCAACGGCATCCCCCGCCTTACCATGTCTCAGGCATCAACTGGGGAATCGTCGGAAAAAACCATACTAGGGTCCGATGGATACGGCGGCGACGCTAGCCGCCGCTGGCCTGCCGTTGTATCCAGCGGAGCCCGGAAAGTGGTTGTCGCCTCTGCCTCGTCACTCGCCGAACTCGCGGTCGCGCCAGCCTTGTTGGACCGTCGCGCCCCCTCAAACACCTGAACCCGCCGAAGCAAATCCAGATGCTATCCTTTCGGCAACCAGGCTACCGGCAAAGCGACGCGCCCGCCGGCCCTTGGCTTTGCGCCCCGGCCTTACGACCGGTTTGCCTTTTTCGAGGACGTGAGGCTTGCAGGCCTCTTGGTCACGAGAGCATGCCGGGTACAAGACAAGCTTAGTTCCGGCCGAAAAGGGCTCTCGTTGTGACCGATCCTTGCGGACCGGCCACCGAAGGTCCGCACTCTCGTGCTCGCCTCCGTAGTGAAACCTATGTCACATTCACTGAATGTCAAATGAAGATGTTTAGCCTATTTGGGAAATTTGAAAAAAATACCGAGACGGCAGTTCCGGCCCCGCGCGTACCCCATCGCAAACTGGCCTGGAGTCGACCTCCCGTTTTCGCTACCCTGGGGGGCCCTTACCGGGTCGAACAACCGCCGGCACCTCTTTATTGGGTCCTGCATTGGAATTGGAACGAGGCCGACTATCGGGAGGACGAAAGATCAGGATTGGGTTGGACCCCTTGTTCCGTTTTCAATACAGGCATCAATATGTGTGGCAATCGCGTCCGTCCGAATATTCGCTCAACGTCCTTCATGCCGCCTTGCGCCCATAAGGGCGATTCCCCTTAATCCCCGAATCCCAACGCGGATCCAGGCAACGGCCGATGAGAAGACTCTTCAACCTCGTGGTGCTTGCCGGACTGGTCGGAGGCGGCTGGTATTTCTGGAACCATTACCAGATCCAGGGAATCGAGAACCTCAAGATCCGGCCTCGTAGCGCCCAGGTCTCCACCGAATCGCGAGCCTCGACCGATAACCTCCCCGCAGCCAATCCCAAGCTCAGGCCCACGCTGCGGATCGCTTCGGTCAACCTTCGCCCCTTGGACCAGACGAAGCTCGGTCGAGCCCACGTCGTCGGACGCCTGGTCGAAATCCTCCGCGCCTTCGATGTCGTTGCCATCCAAGGGGTCATCGCACGCAACCAGAGCCCGTTGATCTTCCTCGTCGAGCGGATCAACGCCGACGGCCTGCACTACGACTTCGCCACTGCGCCGCAGGTAGGCACGGAAACGGTCGAGCAGTACAGTGCCATGGTGTTCAATCGGACGACCGTCGAGGTCGATCGGAGCACGGTCTGCCAACTCGATGATCCGGCCCGGCGTTTTCGCCGCCCGCCGTTGATCGCGTCCTTTCGCGCCCGAGGCCCCGTGGCCAACGAGGCCTTTACCTTCACCGTGGTCAACGTCGATACCGACCCCAACCAGGCCACCGTCGAGCTCGCATTGCTCGACGAAGTCTTCCGGGCGGTGCGCGACGATGGACGCGGCGAAGACGACGTTCTCCTCGTGGGCTACCTCGCCTCGGCCGATCAGCCGCTCGGCCAGTTGTTCCGCATCCCCAATATCACGCCCGCGATCACCTCGCTGCCCACCACTACTCGAGGCACCGCCGTCTCGGAGAATGTCTTCTTCGACAGCCGCGCATCCAACGAATTCACCGGTCGCAGCGGCGTGATGGACCTCATGCGGCAGTTCAATCTCTCTGCCCGCGAAGCGGTCGAAGTCTCCGACCACTTGCCCGTCTGGGCCGAATTCAGCGTCTACGAAGGCGGCCAGTCCGGCCACATCGCCGCCCAACCAGCCCCCGTCACCCGCTGACGCCCCCTACCTCGACCCGATCCACTCCGCCAGCTTGCGCCCCGTCGTGCTCAGCGGATACCGATCCAATTCGTCAAGCGGAATCCACCGCGTTTCCAGCGCCGACGATCCTCTGCCCGCCCCGGGAACACAACGCGCTTCGAAGCAATCCAGCGTGATCCGGTAGCGGGTCACGCCATGCTTGAAGGTTGTCAGCCGCCGGCCCGGCTCGACGACCAAGCCCGTCAGCCGCCGGACGTTCTCTCGAATCTCGTCGCTCAAAGCTGCCGGTCCTTCCGAATGCACTTCGAAACGTGGGAAATCCCACAGTCCGGCCCACCGCTGCCCCTCGGCACACCGTACCAACAGCACGCCCCCGCGACGCCGGACCACTACGGCCACCTCACGTCGCTGCACAAACGCCGGCTTCGCCTTCGGCATCGGAATCCGCTCCTGCAGCCCCTCCGCATTCGTCCGGCACATCGTCGCCGCGGGGCACTCCGAGCACTGTGGGCTCCTCGGCGTGCACACCGTGCTTCCTAACTCCATCAGTGCCTGGTTGAACCGCCCGACCTCGCGACGCGGCAGCACCGCCTCGGCCATCGCCCACAGCACGCGTTCATCCTCAGTCGGCTTGGGCGAACCCCGCAGTGCCAACAGCCTGCTGAACAACCGAAACGTATTGGCTTCCAGGATCGGCTCCCGCGCGTCGAACGCGATCGACAGGATCGCTCCCGCCGTGTACCGCCCTATGCCAGGCAAACGGCGGACGACCTCCCGATCGCGGGGAAACATGCCGCTGTGCTCGGCCTGAATCACCTGGGCCGCCTTGTGCAACTGCCGGGCCCGACGGTAGTAGCCCAGTCCTTCCCAAAGCCGCAGAACCTGCTGCTCCTCCGCCCGCGCCAATGCCTCGATCGTCGGCAAAGCCCCGAGAAATCGCTCGAAATACGGCTTCACCGTGGCCACTTGCGTCTGCTGAAGCATGATCTCGCTAAGCCAGATCGCATACGGATCCCGGCTGCGCCGCCAGGGTAAATCGCGCGCGTGGTTGTCGAACCAGGCGGTCAATCGGCGGCGAAACTGCTGCCGCCAGCGACCGTCCGGCAACAATGGCTGGGCCGTCCCTTGGCCCGATGCATCAGACATGTCGGCTTATCCCATCTCTGCTGGAGCGCATTTCACGCCCGTGTCGCGTGCAAATCGCTTTCCCCAACTGTAGAGATACGCCGCCATGAACGCTACAGTCAAGTGCGAGCCGCACTAGCCGGCGCGATGTTGGGTCGCGGTGCCGAAATGAAGGACCGCCCGACGCAAACGACCGCGACGCTCCACCAGCACTTCCAGCGGCCCCGGCAGCGTGCCGATCAGTCGGGCGAATTCCGTTTCATTGGCGAAGTCGCGGCTTCCCACCTGATAGATCCGATCCTCGGCCTTCAGCCCGGCTCGGTCTGCCGGCGATCCCGGCACAATGTGGTCGAGGATTACCACGCCTGGCTCGGCGTCGTCCACGCGCCACGCCAGCCCCAGCCGGAGCGGCCGACCGCTCAGTTCGACCGTAATCTCGACCGGCTCCTCGTGCCCGGCCGGAACGACGACCGCCTTGGTCGGGCTTGCGGCCGACATCACCGCCTGGGTCAACTGCTCGCCAGACGCGACCTCGCGCCCATCCAACGCCACGATCCGATCCCCCGGCTTCAGGCCTGCCTTCTCGGCGGCCGAATGGCTGGCGATCGATCTCACCTCGACGCCCCGCCCTTCGACCTTCTGGCCCGACCACGTCACTCCCAAACGAACCGGCAGGGTCTTGCCCGGCAGCAGGCTCACTTTCTCGTCGGTCTCCTGACGCGATGCCTGCCGGAAACCAGGCAAATCGTCCCGGTCTGCCATGTCGTACACGAACCGCAGCATCAGCTGGGTGACCCGCCGCATGCCGGCGGTGTTTATGCGATCGGCGTCGTCGCTCGGACGATGGTAATCCTCGTGCACGTCCGTGTGCAGCGTTAGCGACGGGATGTCATGGGCCGCGAACGGGTAGTGGTCCGCATTGGCCAGCAGCGTGGCCGGAAAGTCCAACAACAGGTCCGACGCAACGTTGTCTTGGCAGATCAACCGCCGCAGCCCGTAGCCGGTCCGGCTTCCCATCAAGACCAAACGATCGCCTCGCAGCCGCCCGATCATATCCATGTTCAGCATCAGCACGACCTGCTTCAGCGGCACGGTCGGATGCTCGGCCCAATGCGTCGAACCCAGCAAGCCCTTCTCTTCCGCGTCCCAAAACGCCAACACGATCGAGCGTCGCGGCGGCTGCGGCAACATGGTCAGCGCCTGCGCCAACTCGAGCAACCCCGACGTCCCGCTCGCATTGTCGTCGGCCCCGTTGTGAATCTGCCCGACCGTGCCCAAGCTATTCCGCTTGGTACCGTACCCGATGTGGTCGTAGTGGGCGCTCAGCACCAGGTACTGTTGCTTCAGCGTCGGGTCGCTCCCCGGAATCACCGCCAGAATGTTGCGATAGTTGTCGCCAAACGGCTGATCGAACTTCCCGTCGACTCCCGCTGCCCGCAGGCCCAGGGCTTCGAGTTGAGCGTCTAAGTAACTGCTGGCCAACTGGCCGCCGTGGCTGCCCGCCTCACGCCCTTCCAACGAGTCGTTCGCCAGATATCGCACGTGGGCCTGCAACTCTGTCGAAGTAATCGACTCCAACGCCGCCGTCAGCGACTTGCTTTCCGCTGCGACCGCCAATGTCGTGACGGTCCATCCCAACAGGAATGTCAGCAGCCACAGTCGCAGATTCCGGCGAAGAAAAGGCATCGAGCGGGGCCAACTCTTCAGGTGCACGTTCACAGGTCAGTGGGACACAGCGTCTCGGTCGCCGGTCGAAGCAGTGGTACGAGAGGACCGTCCTCTCCTCCCTTCAGTTCATCCCGTACCTTCATCATAGTCTATGTCTTGGGCAGACGACCAGCAGGCCGGCAAACTCGGCGCAACCGGAAGAGTCCAATCCCAACGCCCTTATATGCCGTCCCCGCTCTCCAATCCAAAACAGTTTGCCCCGTCGACAACGACCGCCAGACCGATTACCTTAGAGGCTCACACTGGGGCGAACGTGCCGAAAGGGGAAATGGGACGCATGCTGTCCGCTTCCCACATGGTCCCGACGGTGCCTCGCACAACTGGGGGATGTTTCTCCCTTCTCCTTCCCGTTCTCTCCGGTCTGGGCAAGTGGCCACATCGCACCTTGTTTTGTAGAGGATTACCCCGATGAGTTCGAAGCGAGTGTTATTGAGTGAGAGCGAAATCCCCTCTGCCTGGTACAACATCCTGGCCGACCTGCCCGAACAGCTTCCGCCACCCCTCCATCCAGGCACAAACCAGCCGCTCGGCCCCGCCGACCTCGAACCCATTTTCGCTCGCGCCCTCATCGAGCAGGAAATGTCCTCCGAACGGTGGATTCCCATCCCCGACGAAGTCCGCCGCCTGTACGCCATCTGGCGTCCCTCACCGCTCGTTCGGGCGTCGAACCTCGAGCGGGCCCTGAAGACCCCGGCCCGAATCTATTACAAGGACGAGAGCCACAGCCCGCCCGGAAGCCACAAGCCCAACACCGCAGTCCCCCAGGCTTGGTACAACAAGCAGGAAGGCGTCAAGCGGCTGTCTACCGAGACCGGGGCTGGCCAATGGGGTAGCTCGCTGGCCTTTGCCTGTTCGCTCGTGGGCCTCGAGTGCAAGGTCTACATGGTCAAGGTCAGTTACCAGCAGAAGCCGTACCGGCGATCGATGATGCACATGTGGGGAAGCCACGTCGTCCCCAGCCCCTCCGAAGAAACCGACGCCGGACGCCAAATCCTCGCCAAAGATCCCAACTGCCCGGGAAGCCTCGGCATCGCCATCAGCGAGGCCGTCGAAGTCGCCGTCCAGAATCCCGATACCAAATACACCTTGGGAAGCGTGCTCAACCACGTCATGCTCCACCAGACGGTGATCGGCCTCGAAGCGAAAAAGCAAATGGAGATCGCCGGCGACAGCCCGGACGTCATCGTTGGTTGCGTGGGCGGTGGCAGTAACTATGCCGGCTTGGCCTTCCCCTACATCGCCGACCGGATCAAGGGAAAGGAAATTCGTTTCGTTGCCGCCGAACCCCGTGCCTGCCCCACGGTCAGCCGTGGCCAGTACCGCTACGATTTCGGCGATACCACCAAGCTCACGCCCCTCATCAAGATGTTCACCCTAGGGCACAGCTTCGTCCCCCCAGGTATCCACGCCGGTGGCCTCCGCTATCACGGCATGGCCCCCACGGTCAGTCTCGGCGTTAAGCTCGGGATCATCGAACCGCGAGCCTTCCACCAGGTCGAATGCTTCGACGCGGCCAAGCTCTTCGCCGCCACCGAAGGCACGATCCCGGCTCCCGAAACCTCCCACGCCATCCGTGCGGCCATCAACGAGGCCTTGCTCTGCAAAGAGACCGGTGAAGAGAAATGCATCCTCTTCAACTTCAGCGGCCACGGCCTCTGCGACATGGCCTCCTACGACAAATACTTCAGCGGCGATCTCGAAGACTACGAGTTCCCGCAGACCATGATCGACGAAGCCATCGCCGAACTGCCGGTTATCCCCTAGGCGTCCCTTGGATCGCACGCACATCGGGTCGAACACCCTGGACCGCCCTGGTCTCCCGATCGGGGCGGTCCTCTTTTCGTCATGCCCAACCAATCGCGCGTGGCACACGATCCCGCCGCCCAATGCCGTTTTCCCACGGGAAATCCAGCATTCTCCCCGCACACCGTTTTGCCGGTGCCATATAGTTGTCACCCCGCCGACTATCCTGGCATCTACTGATCGCGCATGCGGAATGTAATCCGGCCGGTGAAACAGGACGTCACTGGCTGCTCTTCTGGAATCCGCCAGCCGGCGCGTTTAGCCCGGATCGATTGCCACGGGGTACTCCTCCACGTCTGCGAGGACCGACAATGGACTCCTCACGCGCCGGTTCGTTTCCTGTCTCCTGCGCGGCCCTGCCGACCGCGATGCTCCCACTACCCCACAGCCAGGCCGTCGTCCAGTGGTGCGTCGGCGAACGCCGTGGCGTACAACGCCTGTCCAATCGCCTCTTCGGGCGAGTCCTGGAGCCCTGGGAATACGCCGAGCTGGCCGGAGCACCCGACGATGCGGCCGTTCTCCTGGCAACGCTGGCCGACGGCCTGTACGTCGAAGTCCATCAGCCCCGTACCCATGCCTACCACGGCGTCTGGCTCGTTCGCCCGCTCCGGGGTACCTGTGTGCTCGTCAACGACGGCTTCCACATCCACGCCCGAACCATGCGAAGTCACGGCCTGGGCCTCCGCATTCTCCAACGCCAACTGGCTATCGCCGGCGCGCTGGGCATCTGCCGGATTGAGACCCTGGCCGGCCGTTCCCTGCACGAAAACGGCTACTACAGTTGGCCGCGTTACGGTTTCGATGGATGGCTGCCGGAAACGACCGTCCTCCGGCTACCGCCCATGCTCCGCTTCGCCAGAGGCGTCCTCGACCTCATCCAGCACGAGCAAGGCCGCCTCTGGTGGCGCCAATTTGGCGGCACGATCCAGGTCGAATTCAACCTCGCCGACAACAGTCGCTCCTGGCGCGTGCTTCACCAATACCTCCGCGAAAGAGCCTCCCAACCCATCCCATCCACCGACTCCGCATAGCACGCTGCACAGCGGGGCTTTCGTCTCTGCCGCCATATCCTCCCGCACCGTTGATTCTCCCTACCTCTCAGCATGCCCCCTGGGTGGACGGGATGGAATATTGCCCCCCGCACCGGGAATCGGCGACATTTTCGGGTCATCCTGAAACCCTCCGCGAAGGTCCGTCTTGCACGGCCCGGCCCGAGCAATTAGTATTGACCGGACGGCCAGTTAGTGATTCTGCTCTGAAACCTGGGGAGAATGGTCTATGAATGCGGCGGCCACAGCCACCAAGTCCCGCCCCCACGATCCCGTCGCCACGCAAGCAGCCATTCTCGACGCGGCCGAACAGCTCTTTGCCGCCAAAGGGTTCGCCGCGACCAGCATGCGCGGTCTGGCCAACCTGTCGCAAACCTCCAAAGCGTTGATCCATCACCACTTCGGTTCCAAGGAAGCACTCTACATCGCCGCCAAGCGCCGTGCCGTCGAGCGATACCACGAGGTCCAACGGCCTCAACACAATCTCGTCGACGATCCCGCGAAGTTCTTGGTACAAACCACGCGCGCACTATTCCATTTCTGCCGAGAAAACCGCACCCTGGTTCGCCTGGGGGTTTGGGGGCATCTTGAAGGTGACAAGACCCCCTGGCCTACCGACGACGAAGTCCGACCCCTGATCATGGAGCAGATCCGCAAAGCACAGCAACAAGGCATTCTCCGCGACGATCTCCACCCGGAACTCCTGGAGGCGGCTCTCGTGGCGATGGTCTTTCACTGGTGGCAATTCAAGCAGGTTCACGCCGAGCGATTCGCGGACTACCCCCGACCCGACGCCCTCGATGAAGACTACCTCGAGCAGATCCTGAAAATCCTCGCCTACGGCGCGGCCGGGCCGGCCCTCCAGAACACATCCGCCGGTGCGGCGGCAGCTATTTCCGAACACGATCTACCGACAAGCCAAGACGAATGAACTTTGCACAGAACATGCGCGGAGACCGGCCAACGCGGGGCCGGTGAACTAGGGCAGACGTGCCTGCCCCGCGCATCGTCGATACAAGATTCAATAACTCGACTTTTGCACTTATTGTGCTAGCAGTAGTGGCTTTCTAGAAAAAGGGCGAGCCTCTGCCAGAATGGTTTGAATGGACAAACACAAACCGTCTGACAAGGAGGACTCGCCATGATCATCGTACCCTCAGTCTTGGATATTTTGCAGGCATTGGCCGGAAAGATGACGTCCCCCAGCCGGCAAACATTTGTGCGAATTGCAGCGGGATGGCTGTTGGCCCAACACCGAACCGTGACGAGCATGCTTCGGGCAGTTCCTCAAGTACTCCCCAAACACTGGTCGTGTTTCCATCGTTTCTTCTCCCACGCGCATTGGTCGCTGGATGCGCTGGGGCTGTCCCTGGTGCCCTGGATGGAGCCCTTCCTGGGAAAGACCATCTTCTTGGTTGTCGATGACACGCTGGCGCGGAAGCGAGGCAAGAAGATCTATGGGGTGGGTTGGCACCATGACCCGTTGTTGAAGAACGTCAAGGCGGTGACCAGTTGGGGACATAGTTGGGTCATCTTGGGAGTTGTCGTGCGGTTTCCTCAACTGACGGATCGCTGCTTCTGCCTGCCGATTCTCTTTCGCCTGTACCTCAACCAGGCGAAAGCCGCCCAACACCGTCGCGTCCACCGCACGCGTCCGGAACTGGCCCTGCAACTGGTACAGTTGCTGTGCCGATCCTATCCCACTCGCCGGTTTCACCTGCTGGGAGATGCCGCCTACAGCGGATGGACGTTGCGCGACGGGCTGCCGAGCAATTGCGAACTGACCAGCTACCTGCGTTTGGATGCGCGGCTGTATGCTCCCCCACCTCCGCGACTTCCTGGCAAGGGGCGGCCCCGGAAGCGAGGCGAACGTTTGCCTACCCCTGCGACCCTGCTGGAGGGGCGTGCGCGGCGTGTGACGGTCGATCTTTATGGTCGCCACGATACGATTCGCCTGGTCGATATTGTAGCGCACACCTTTCACCATCCTAACCGCCCAATTCGCGTCGTGGCCATCGACTCGCTCCAAGGGAAACGGGGACGGCAGGCCTTCTTTTCGACCGTGGCTGAAGCGTCGGCCGAAGAGATCCTGGGCTGGTACAGCCTCCGCTGGACCATCGAGGTCACTTTTGAGAGTGCCAAGGGCCACTTGGGATTCGAAGAACCACCGAGTTGGTCGCGACGAAGTGTCGAGCGCACGGCCCCTCTGGCCATGCTCTTGTATGGCGTTGTCGTCCTCTGGTTCGCCACCGTCGGATATCGCCATGCGCATCTTCCGCACCATCCGTGGTATCCTCAGAAGGCAACCTACTCCTTCGCCGATATGCTGGGGACCTTGCGCCACGAAAATCTCCGCTACACGATTTTCTCGCTACCAGTTTCCAAGCACGATCAACGAAAAATCCTCGATGCCCTACAAAACACCGCGGCCGTTGCCGCCTAAAAGTGCAAAAGTCGAGTCAATAAAGGGTCTCCTATGAGCCGCTGGAGGGCGATCGTTGGCAAGCTTCTGAAGGCCGTCCTGCCCGTGGTCACCGCGGCGCTTTGCGCCGGCGGTGCTTACTGGCTGATCGTCAGCAAGCCGGAGATGGCACGCCGCGACGTGCCGCCCGACATCCCGACGGTCGAGGTCGTCCAAGTCGATGCCAAGCCTGTGAACTTCGTTGTCCACAGTCAGGGCCAGGTCATGCCCCGCACGTCGACGACCTTGGTGGCCCAGGTGGCCGGTCGGGTCGTGAGCGTGTCCGATGCTGTCAAGAACACGGGGTTTTTCCGCAAAGGCGACATCCTCGTAAAGATCGACTCGCGCGACTACGAGATCCAACTGCGGCGATGGAAGGCCATGCTCGCCGCCGCCAGCGCACGCCTGCAGGAAGCGTCCCGCGAGTTGGAACGCGCCGAGGTGCTGCACGAGCGCAACGTCGTCTCCGAGTCGAGTTTCGATACGTCCAAGGCTACTCGCGACGTCGCCACGTCCGAGGTTTCGCGGTTGCAGGCCGAGATCGACGGCGCATCCAATGCCCTCACCGATACCACCGTGGTCGCTCCCTTTGACGGCTGCGTGCAGGAACAGAAGGTCGAAGTTGGGCAATACGTTGCTATCGGCACACCGCTGGCCCTTTGCTTCGCTACCGATTCGGTCGAGATCCGCTTGCCGATCACCGATAAGCAGTTCGGCTACCTCAAGCTCGCCCTCGGCCAAACGCTCGCCGCCGACGCTGGCCCGGTCGTGCAGCTCGAGGCCGAGTTCGCCGGAAAGAAACGGACTTGGTCGGGTCGGATCGTGCGAAGCGAACCGGTCGTCGATCCCCGCAGCCGAATGGTCTATCTCGTTGCCCGCGTCGACGAACCCTACGGCGAAGTGGCCCACCGGCAGGGCCAGCCCCTGGCCGTCGGCATGTTCGTCGAAGCCACAATCGATGTGCCCACCATGTCAGGCATCGTCGCCCTGCCGGAGTCGTGCGTCACCAGCGACGGCCGGCTCTTCCTCATCGACGCTGACCAGCGGTTGGTTGCCGAATCGGTCGAAGTGCTCCACCGCGAGTCCAACCGCGTGATCGTTCGCGGCCGATTGGCGGCCGGACAGCGAGTGTGCGCCACCCGGCTGGCCGATCCGGTGCCCGGCATGACGGTCCGTGTCGTTCAGCAGCCTGCGTCCGCACCGCCAACCGCCGACACCCGTTCCGCCCGCGTCCAGCCGGTCGTCGCGCGGACGGCAGCCAAGGAGTAGCCGCATGAAGGGAATGCTCACTTGGTGCGCGCGCAACAGGGTCGCGGCCAACTTCTTCATGCTGATGATCTTCATGATCGGTTTCGCCGCCGTCACCAACATTCGGCGCGAGCTGATTCCCCAGGTCAGTCTCGACCGGGTCGTGGTCACCGTCCCCTATCCGGGCGCCACGCCCACCGAAGTCGAAGAGGGAATCATCATCCGTATCGAAGAGGCCATCGCCGACCTCGAAGGTATCAAGGAAGTCAGCGCGGCCGCAACCGAAGGCTCCGGCGTCGTAACCGTTGAGGTCGAAACCGGCTACAGCACGCCGCGGCTCTTGGAACAGATCAAGACCCGGGTCGACGCCATCTCCACCTTCCCCGACGATTCCGAGCAACCGGTCGTCGAGGAACTGACCGCCAAGTCGCGGGTTATCAACGTGGTCATCTCCGGCGATACGGTCGACGAGCCCACCCTGCGCCACCTCGCCGACGAGGTCCGTGAAGACCTGCTCGCCCTGGAGGGCATCACCCAAGTCAATCTCGGCGGCATGCGCCCCTACGAAATCGCCATCCACGTCTCCGAGGAAAGCCTGCGACGCCACGGCCTCACCTTCGACGACGTGGCCAACGCTGTCCGCCGATCGTCTCTCGACTTGCCCGCCGGCGTCATCCGCGCCGGGGCCGGCGACATCCTCCTCCGCACCCGCAGCCAGGCCTACCACGGACGCGAGTTCGAGAACATGGTCGTCCGTGCCCGCCCCGATGGAACCCGGCTTCTCGTCAAGGACATCGCCACCGTTTCCGATGGCTTCGACGAGAACGAGCTCTGGGCCCGCTTCAACGGCCGTCGGGCCGCCATCCTGTCTATCATGTCGTCCAAGAGCCAGGACGTCACCAGCGCCGCCCGTGCCGTCAAGGAATACGTCCAAAAGGCTTCCCACACCTTGCCGCAGGGCGTTCATCTCGACACCTGGTCCGACATGTCGCGACTCTACACCGAGCGCCAGGACCTCATGCTCCGCAACGGCCTGCAAGGGCTTGTCCTCGTCTTCCTCTCGCTCACCCTGTTCATGCGGTTCCGCCTCGCATTTTGGGTCGCCCTGGGTATGGCCGTCGCCTTCGTGGGGACCTTCGCCGTCATGATCCTCATGGACGTCTCCTTCAACGTCATCTCCATGGCGGCCTTTATCCTCGTGTTGGGAATGGTCGTCGACGACGCCATCGTCATCGCCGAGGCCGTCCACCACCATCAAACACTCGGTGCCGAGGGCGAAAAAGGCGCCGTCAAAGGCGTGCTCGAAGTCTACACACCAGTCATCTTCGCCGTGATCACCACGATGATTGCCTTCATGCCGCTGCTGGCCATCTCCGGCGTCAATGGCAAGTTTTATCGTGGAATCCCCATCGTCATCATCTCCTGCCTGCTCATTTCGCTCTTCGAAGGCCTCTTCATTCTGCCCGCTCACCTGGCCCACACCCAGCCGCGGAAGATGCCCTGGTACCAGTTGCCGGTCTGGCCCCTCGTGGCTGTGCTGTCCAAGGCACAACTCGCCGTCGATGCCGGACTCCAGTGGTTCATCGATCGCGTCTACCGCCCCGTGCTCGATGCGGCGGTCACCTGGCGCTACCTCACGCTGTCGCTCTTCGTCGGAGCCTTCGTGCTGGTCGCCGGGCTGGTGTATGGTGGTTGGGTGCAGCGATCGTTCTTCCCGCGTTTTCCAGGCGATTTCGCCGCGGGCGCCCTGGACATGCCCGAAGGTACCAACGCCGCAGCCACGCAGGAAGTCCTCGCACGCATCGAAGCGGCCGCCTTCGAGCTTCGCAAGCGAATGGATGACGACCACCCCGATAAGCCCCCCTTGTTCAAGAACATCCTCGTGGCCATGGGTAGTCAGCCGATCACTCGGGCCCGCGACCAGTTGCACGGCAAGGTCCAAGCCGGCGGGAATCACCTCGCCGAGGTCTCGATCGAGTTTCAGAACCTCCGCGAGCGAAACGTCTCTTCGCACGACCTCGCCGAAATGTGGCGTGATGTCGTCGGTGTGATGCCCGGCGTGCGCAAGCTCACCTTCACCGGCGAAGTCGGTGACGAATCGCCCGATATCCACCTCCGCTTTGCCAGCCGCGATCTCGGCGTGGTCGCCCAGGCGGCCGACGAGTTGAAGAAGACACTGGCCGGATACGACGGGGTGCACGAGATCTCCGATACGCTCGGCTCGCAAAAACAGGAAATCACCCTCGCCATTCGCCCCGATGCCGAGGCGCTCGGGCTCCGGGCCAACGACCTCGCTCGCCAGGTCCGCCAGGCCTTCTACGGCGAGGAAGTGCAGCGCGTGCAGCGTGGCCGCGACGAGGTCCGCGTCTTTGTACGCTATCCGCCCGACCAGCGGCGCTCCGTCGGCGGCCTGAACAACATGCGAATTCGAACGGCCGCCGGCGACGAAGTGCCCCTGGGCGCCGTCGCCAAGGTCGCCTACGGCCGAGGCGTCGCCATGATCCGCCGCGTCGATCGCCGACGCGTTGTCGACGTCACCGCCAAGCTCGATCGGACCGTGCTCGACAATCCCGAAGGCATCATGAGAGACGTCACCAAACCACAGGCCGGTCTCATGCCGGCGCTTATGAAGCGTTTTCCCGATCTGACCTGGACGAGGGAAGGCGGCATGAAGGAACAGGCCAGGGTGCTCCGCGAGCTGGGCATCGCCAGCATCGTGGCGCTCTTCGCCATGTATGCCCTCATGGCCATCGCCTCCAAGTCCTACGTCCAACCGGTCATGATCATGCTGGTTATCCCCTTCGGAATGATCGGCGCCGTCGGCGGACACATCATCGCCGGAGTCGTGATCAGCATCATCTCGTTCCTCGGTATCGCCGCACTGGCCGGGGTGGTCGTTAACGATAGCATCGTGCTGATCGATGCCATCAACACCTACACCCGCCACGAAGGACTCTCCGTCGACGACGCCGTCCGCGCAGCCGCCGTGCGCCGATTCCGAGCGATCCTCCTCACCTCACTCACCACCTTCCTGGGCCTCACGCCGCTGATGCTCGAAACGAGCGTTCAGGCGCAGTTCATCATCCCCATGGCCGTCACCCTTGGCTTCGGCGTAGCCTTTGCCACGACGGTCACGCTCACGCTCATTCCCTCCTTGTACCTGATGTTGGAAGACGCGCGGCACCTTGCCCATCGCATCGGCGCTTGGGTGTCGCCGGGCGAAGAATCGCCCCACCAGCCCGACGGCCCGCCCAAGCCGCATCGAATGGCACACCAGACCGTGCTGTCCGGCTCGCACGAAACCTGCCGAATCTCCACGGCCGTTTCCGACAGGACCGCTCCGTCCGAAGAATCGCCCGCCTCCGAAGAAACGCACCGAACCCGTCGCGGCATGGCCATCTGATCTCGCACCGAACCCCACGCCCCGCGGCAACCAAGGGTCCGACAAGCCGCCCATTCCGCGTGCGTGACAATTTCCACTGGCGCGATCTGCGGGGTTTGGGTAGACTGCTTGCGTATGGGATTGCGACCACGTTCACGCACGCAAGGAGCACGAGATGGAAACGCCGCGAGTCTCGCCGCAGGAGTTCGCCGATTCGATGAAGCAGGAGATGGAGCAATACCTCAAGGAGGTCATGGACGCGGTCAACGGCGCCGCGGATGGCGAGTGGATCGCCGGCAGCGAGGAACAGGTGCGAGATCTCTCGGCAGAGATGCGTCGCCGCGTGTTTGAGGCGGCGGTGCAGAAGCGGGTCGATGCGGCGGAAGCCGCTTTTCCCCCCTCCGCACGATCCGACGACGGGCAGACGACTGGCCAATAAAGGCCGGCAGTCTCACCGAGTTCTCACCGTCAATGGCGAGGTCAAGATCGTGCGCCGGTGGTGGTACGGGCCACAGATTGGCAGTCTCGCGCCGGTGGATGAGGTTCTCGATCGCGGCAGGACAACGATCACGCCCGGCGTCGTCGAGATGGCTTGTCGCGTGAACTTGTCGGCAATGAGCTTCGTGAGGGCATCCGCGGCTCTGCAGCGCACGGCTCAAGTCCGGCTCAGTGGCGAACGGTTGCGTCAAGTGGTGGAAGCGGCCGGGCGTCGTGTGTTGAAAGCCCAGCAAGACGATACCATCGCCGTGACGTGGCACGCGGAAGATTGCACCGTAGCGGAGGAGGGGGAAACCATCGGGAAAACCCGTGTTTACACGGGCTGCGACGGCGTGATGGTGCCGATCGTCACCGACGCCGAGAAGATCAAACGCCGCGATAAAGTCAAAGCCAAGCGTCGTCGCAGCGGCAAGAAGTGCAAGCCCTTGCCACCGCGCAGGCGCGGCTCGGACCTGCCTTGGAAGGAGTTCAAGATCGCGTTTTTTTATAGCGAGGGCGCCCAGCATCAGCATGTGGCCTTCACGCATGGCAATCACATTGTGACCGGAAGGCTCCTGCGCCGTGAAGCGGACCGACTGCGATTTCAGAAGGCCGACCAGCGCGTGGGCTTGGTGGATGGGGCAACGTGGATTCGTGAGCAGATGCAGTTGCACTTTGGTGAATTGGATGGGTTGGGCTTGGACTTCTACCACCTAAGAGCTTATCCTATTACCTAACAATTACGCCAGAGGACGTGGGCAAAGACCAGATGCAAGAGGCCGACGTAGTTCGCTGCCTTCTTCTCCCACCGCACGAGAATACGGCGGGGGCGGTTCATCCAGGAGTGGATGCGCTCGACGACCCACCGTCGTGCACGATGTCCATGGCGGAGTTGTGTCTGTTCCTCGCCGCGAGATCGAATGTGGGGCGTGTAGCGTCGTCGTCGGGCTGCGAGACGAACAGCTTTGGCATCATAGCCCTTGTCGGCACAGAGGTTTTGTTTGCGCCGACGACTCGGTCGGGGTCGGGGAACGGGAATGCTGTTGAGAGTAGCCTCGACGAGTCGTTGATCATGCACATTGGCGCCGGCCACCGCCAAGCCAATCGGCATGCCTCGCCCGTCGGTCAGCACCGATCGTTTCACCCCGAGTTTACCGCGATCCGTAGGGTTTTTCCCGGTTTTTTTCCCCGCCCAGTGGCGCCTTCGTCTGCGCCCCATCCAGGCTCTGCCAACGCCAAGCGATACCCCGCCGCGCGTCGTATCGCAGCAACTGCAACTTCCACAGCCGGTAAAAGATGCCCAGTGCCGTCCACTCCTGGAAGTAGCGATGGACCGTGCTGCCGGACCCGTAATCCTTTGGCACGGCCTTCCACTGGCAACCGGTGCGCAGCACATAGTAGATGCCATTCATTACTTGCCGCAAATTCGCCCGCGGGCGCCCGCCACGCGGAGAAACTGGGTACTTGGGCAGTAGCGGTTGAATATGCCGCCAAAACGCATCCGACATCAACCAACTGCAACCATGGAATTCCTTCTTCACGTGAGAACCCTCCGTGTCAGCTTGAAATGCTGCCCCACGGAATTCTCTACGTGTTCACGCGTTCACTGGTTCTGGGATAAGCTCTAAGCGAGAACGTCCATCGCGCGCGGCGTAAGGTGTTTGGCGAGGAATCGCCCGAAGGCAGAACGTGGGCGGATGAACTGATGCACGTATTCAAGCACAAGGGCTATTCGGCGGCGTGGGAGAAGATCATCCAATGGCGTGCCCCCTTGAGAGGCAAAAGGAAACGCGAAGCTGCAGACCGGCTAATGAACTTTGTGTCGCTCCGCAAGGACATGATCCGCTATCCAGCATTTCGCCAGCGTGGCTGGCAGATCGGCAGTGGCCCGACCGAATCCCAGTGCAAACTGTGCACGAAACGGCTCAAAGGCTACGGCCGCCGCTGGGACCGGCCCAACGCCACAGCGGTCGCAGCCCTGGATACCCTGGACAGAAACGGCCAATGGCACCAAGTCTGGCCAAACGCCCGCCCCGCCCCGACTTAAGCCCGCCAAGAACGCTGGTCACGCACCATTCCGCGTGTTTCTTGACCCGCCGCTGCGGCCCCATTATCCTTGATCTGTTTGTTCACGGCGGCCCGACAGAATCAAGGAGAAGCTCACATGAGACGGTTTAGAGTTGTTGCAACATGCTTCGTCGTGGCGGTTCTGGTGTCCGGATCGCTCCTCGCCGCCGAGAAATGCGCCTGGAAGTCGCTCTGGGACGGCAAGACACTCAAGGGCTGGCACCAGGTCGGCGACGGCCAGTGGGTCATCGAGGACGGCGCCATCAACGGCAAGACCGACAAGGGGGCTAAGCTCTATGGACTGCTGGTCAGCGACAAGACCTACAAGAACTTCACCGTGCGATTCAAGTTCAAGTCCCTCAAAGGCAACAGCGGCTTCTACATCCGCACCATCATCGAGAAGCCCGATAAGGCCAAGGGCCTGCAGATCGAGATTGATCCGCGCCAGAACGTCGGCGGCATCTACGAAAGCTATGGGCGACAATGGGTCGACAAGCCCTCCGCCGAGCTCGTCAAGAAATGCTACAAGCTCGACGACTGGAACGTGATGGAAGTGTCGGCCGATGGTGGCCACGTCGTCGTCAAGGTCAACGGCACGAAGACGGCCGAATTGGCCGACGATCCCAGCCGCCCCGAGGGCCATCTCGCCTTCCAAATGCACGCCGGCAACGAGATGCTCGTGATGTTCAAGGACATCGAGATCGACGTGAAGAAGTAGGGCATCCTACGCCGCTTCAGCGATCGCCGAGTTCCAGCGGCAGGGCCATGGCTCGGTTCTCGCGGTACCAGGCGACCGAACGGCGCAGACCCTCTTCGATCGAGATCTCGGGTGTCCAACCCAGCAGCTCCCGCGCGCGGCGCACGTCGGCCCACGTTGCCAACACGTCGGCCGGATGCGCCGCGCGACGCTCGATCTGCGGCTCTTTGCCCAGCAGACGGGCGATCTCGGCGATCACCGCGTCCAGACGCACCGGTCGGTCGCCGCCCAGATTGATCACCTCGTAGCCGAGCGGTCGCAGCGCCGCCACGGTTCCCCGCGCGATGTCGTCCACGTACGTGAAATCGCGCTGCTGGCTCCCGTCGCCAAACACCACGATCGGCTCATCCTCTGCTATCCGGCGGACGAAACGAAACACGCTCATGTCGGGACGCCCGGCAGGACCGTAGACGGTGAAATACCGCAGAATCGATACGTCCAGTCCGTGCAGATAGTGATACGTGTACGCCAGTGTCTCCGCCGCCTTCTTCGACGCCGCGTACGGCGACAGCGGTCGGTTCGTGTCGGTATCTTCCCGGTAAGGCACCGGATTGTGCGCCCCGTACAGGCTCGACGTCGACGCCAGCACGAACTTCTTTACCACGTGACGCCGGCAAGCGTCCAGCAGGTTCAGCGTGCCGTCGCAGTTAGCCTGGTAGTAAACCCACGGGTTTTCCACGCTGGTGCGCACGCCCGCCCGGGCCGCCAGGTTGACCACGGCCGCCGGCGGCTCGTGCTCGGCGAACCACGCGTCGACGGCTGCCCGATCGGCGATGTCCAGCCGCTGGAAGCCAAACGCCTCGTGCGTCCTGAGCTGTTCCAGCCGCCACTGTTTCAGCCGTGGATCGTAGGCATCGTTCAGATTGTCGACGCCCAACACCTCGTGCCCGGCCTCCAGCAACAGCTTCGCCACCCTCGACGCGATGAAGCCCGCACACCCGGTAACCAAATAACGTTCTCGCATGGGTCGGCCTATGCCTTATGGATCTTCTCTCGCCCTTCGGTTACATCCTTGGTCGCGTTGCGGGTATCGATCACCAGTGGCGCGTGCCGGACGATCAGCGGGTAGTCGTACGCCGTATGGTCCGTCGCCACCAGCACACAATCCTGTGACGCGAGAAACTCCGGCGTCAGCGGCTGGCTGGTCATGTCGGGCAGGTCGTGGTGCCGCATCGCCGGCAGCTTCGGAATGTGCGGGTCGTTGTAGGTCAGCGTCGCCCCACCGGACAGCAGCAGCTCCATGAGCACAAACGACGGGCTTTCCCGCGGATCGTCCACGTCCTTCTTATACGCCACCCCCAGCACGCACACCTTGCTTCCCCGCAGCGGCTTGCCCGCGTCGTTCAACGCGTCGATCACCTTCCGCACCACATACTCGGGCATGCTCGTGTTGATCTCGCCCGCCAATTCAATGAACCGCGTCGGCATTCCGTGCTTCCGCGCCACCCAGCTCAGGTAAAACGGGTCGATCGGAATACAGTGCCCGCCCAACCCGGGGCCCGGATAAAACGCCTGAAACCCGAACGGCTTCGTCTTGGCCGCGTCGATCACGTCCCACACGTCGATTCCCAACCGGTCGAAGAGCATCTTCAACTCGTTGACCATGGCAATGTTCACCGAGCGGTACGTGTTCTCTAGGATCTTGCACGCCTCGGCCACTTCACAACTCGCCACAGGCACCACGCTGGCCACCGCCTGCCGATACAGGGCCTCGGCCAGCCGCGAGCTGTTCGGTTCGATGCCCCCGACCACCTTCGGGATTCGCTCCGCCGAGTACGACGGATTGCCAGGATCTTCCCGCTCCGGGCTGAACGCCAGGAAGAAATCCTCCCCGACCTTCAGCCCACCCGACGTGAGGATCGGCAACATCACGTCGCGAGTGGTCCCCGGATAGGTCGTGCTCTCCAACACGATCAACTGCCCCGGACGAAGCCCTTCCGCGATCTGCCGGGTGGTTGCCTCGACGAACTGCAGATCCGGGTCGCGGCTCTCGCTCAGCGGCGTGGGCACGCAGATCAGCAACGCGTCAGGCTCGGCCAAGCGTCGCATGTCAGTCGTGGGAACGAATTTGCCCCCCTCGACGCACTCTGCGATCCACGAGCCGGGAATATGCTCGATGTAGCTCTCTCCGGCCTCCAGACGCTTGATCTTGCCCGGATCGACGTCGAAACCCATCGTCGAAAACCCGGCGCCCACAAAGGCGCGAATCAAGGGCAACCCCACGTAGCCCAGACCAATCACACCCACCTTCGCGGTCCGATCCCGGATCGCCCCCTCAACAGCAGAAACAGCCCGCGACGCCGCTGGTAACGGAGTCATCTTGCGCAGGTTCCTTCCGGTTTCATGAGATTCACTGCATGGGACCCCCTGCCCGATCGGCATTGTCCCCTTCGCGGATGATACGCTCCACCCGCAATCTCGTTGGACAGCCCGCCAATCTACCAAAAACGTCGACGCCGTCCCAGCCGGGAACTATTAGGGCATGCATGACCAATGCGCGCCCAACGGCAGCCGGAGCCCCGCGTTCCATCCGTTTCGGCTCGCATCCGGCATGGACAACCGCGCCGATCGGGCCTCCCCCTGGTTGGTGATTCGCCCCGATCGCATCCTCCAAGCCTGTCAACGACGCACCACTCTCCTGCCACAGCGAGACGGCAGATCGGCCCATGGTCTCTTGACAGCGCGCGGTCACATCGACATGATTTGGGACCACCTCGCCGCCGCGAAGTCCCGATGCGCGTCGGTTGAGTTGTCTGCAAAAAGGATCCGTGCGTCCAGGGAGGAGACACAACGCGATGACATCGCGAGATCGTGTGATTCTGACGCTGAATCATGAGCCGGTTGACCGCATCCCGCGCGATCTCTGGGTATCGTCCCACGTGGCCAAACACCACGCCGACGAGGTCGATGCCCTACTCAGCCGCTATGCGGTCGATATCGCTCGCGCCCATTTCAACTACCCGCGCGGCGAGCGAAACTCGGGATCGCGACGCGAGGTCGGCCAATACACCGACGCCTGGGGCTGCACTTGGCAAGTCCCCAAGCGAGGCGTCGTCGGCGACCTCCTCCACGCGCCCCTGGCCGATTGGTCCGCACTGGCCCACTATCAACCGCCCCTGGAAACCCTGCAGCGAATGGATTTCTCGGCGGTCAACCAGGCCTGCGCCGGCACCACCGACTTCGTTCTGCTTTGGACGCAGGGTAGCCCGCTGACCCGGCTCCGGGCGCTGCGCGGCCGCGACGCCGCACTGGCCGACCTCATGCGCGGCACGGCCAAGGCCCGCCAGCTGCTGGCGATGATTCACGATTTCCACTGCCGCGAAATGCAGGCGCTGGCCGAAAGCGACGTCGACGGTGTCGTCGTCATCGACGATTCCAGTGTCCAGACCGGGCTGTCCCTCGCGCCCAACGCTTGGCGCGATTGGCTCAAGCCCCTCTATGGCCAATACTGCGAGATCCTCCACGCTCGCGACAAGTACGTCTTCTTCCACTGCGAACAGAACATCGCCGATCTCTTCGGCGACCTCGTGGAGCTCGGCGCCGACGCCATCCACGCGCCCCTCCCACCTGCCGATTTCGAGGACCTCGCTGCCCGGTATCGGGGACGGGTGACGTTCTGGGGTGAAATCGATCTATCCCACACGCTCTTTCACGCCAGACCCGACGACGTCCGAAACGCCACCCGTCGCCTCCAGCGCGCGCTCGATTACGGCCGCGGCGGTGCGATTGCCCAGTGCACCTGGCACGCCAATGTCGGCTTCCACAACATCGCCGCGGGGTTCGAACAGTGGCTCCAGCCCGTGCCGATGCACGCCTGAGTCGGTCCACGCTGAGCCCAATGCCACCGCCCGCGAACGTGGCCGCCCAATCGCTGCGCCGGCATCAGCAGACCGTCACAGCCCGCTCGCCAGCCGATCGAACTGTTCGACCGCCACGGCCGGCGTCGTCGTAAAGGCGATCCCGCTCATCTTGGCCAACGCCACCGACGCCTTGATCGCCTCTTCAATCCCCGGCAGCGTCACGATACAGACCAAATCGTTCTTCCCCAGCGTGGCATAGATGGCTTCCACCTTGCCGCCATGCTGCTGAATCAACTGCTTGGCCTGTTCGGTCCGCTCGGCCGAAATCTGCTGCAACGACTCGGGCGTGTACTTCCCAAACATCAAGAACGTAGCCATGGGTACGTCTCCTACAAACCGAGTTGAATGACGGTGGTCCCTGCGTCCCACATCGATGGCCCGTGAACGATCGGTATTTCCTCCTCGTCCGTCAGGCCGATCGTCTCCCCGTCCTCCAGAACGGGTCCGTTTTCCAGCAGGTAATGGGCCACGTTGAACACGCGGTCCAGCAGAAGGTCCGGGTCCTTCCGGCTGCCGCGAACCTCGATTTCCATGACGTCGAACTCCTGAAGCCCTCGCGTGAACAGCGAATGACTGCCGTCCGGCTCCTGCTGAATCGCGAAGTCGACCCAAAGGTATAACGGCAGATACTCGCGATCCCGCTCCCGGCTCGCTGCGACGAAGGCGTCGGCCGGATGGACCAGTGCGGCGGGTACCCAGCAGACGCCGGCGGTCTGCGTGCACGCCGCCACGGCCGCCACCAGGTTGGTCAACAGCATGGCCACGCCCACGCGGTCCTCCGAATCGGAAAGAACCACCACCAGAATGTGCGCCCCGTGGTTCCTCATCGACTGCGCCGCTTCCGGCCAGTACCACGCGTGTGCGCAGGCCGGCTCCAGATCTTCCCACGGAATGGGCATGTCCATCAACGACACCGCGGCCGTATCTGAACCGATCGCGAACGTGCACACGTCCTCATGGCGTTCCACATCGCCGATCGAAGGCAGATCCGGCCGATCGGCCTGCAACCGCCTGAACATGTCGGCTTCCGACGGAAACACCGCTTCCCGCAGGGCGACCAACGCAACCATAGGACGCGGCATAAGAAGCCTCCGTCATCTGAGCGTTGAGCACGCCTCCGCAGTGTGCTCGCGCAACCATTCTGCTGCCACGCCTGTATTCTCGTCCTTCAAAGGGGGGTTGGCAACCCAGTTGACATCGCTCCCGGCCGCCATCAGTTCACCAATCCCGCTGTTCCACTTGTGGCCAACGACATTCCGAATCCTCCGGATGTTCCGCCGAGCGCCGGTCGCCACGTGCCGCTCCCACCTCTTGCCTATCACTCTCCAGCGTCCCCCCCATAGTCGCGACGTATAGTTTCCTTGGAAATATCGGAGAGGAGGCGAATCGCCATGGGGCTGGTCGGCCTTGTCCTAATGATCGGAGTGCTCAACCTGGCGCTAGGCTATGCGCTGGCTGTGCACCTCGGTTTCGGCTCCTGGAACGCCCTCACCAGCCGACCACCTCTTCCGCGGCCCCGCGAACAGACGCCTCCCGCCGCGGCTGCCAAGTCACCTCCGCCCACATCCGACGTCCAGTCGTCGCTTTCCGAACTTCTCGGCGAGAAGGAGCCGCCTGTCGACACCGCCACGATTGCCGACATGCTCGACGACGATCCTCCCGACTCGGGCCAACTCGATCCCTGCTATGAACCGTACGACGACGACGTCGCCGAACTGCTCAGTCTCGACCAGCCCGAGGCCTGGAATCTCAACGAGAAGTACGTCGAAACGTCGATCCTCAAGCTGAACATCGCCATGATCAAGAGCGGCCAGCAGGCCGTCGATCTCAACACGCGGTTGCGGGCCATTCGAGAAGAACCCGATCTCGAAACGATTCAGCAGTGCCGCGAACGACTGCTCGACGACTGCCAGGTCTACCTGGTCGAACAGAGCCAGGCCGCCGAAAAATTCAGTAATCGCATCAGCGAGCTCGGTGAACTGAAGAGCCTGGGCGAGGATATCGAGATGGCCAATCTCGAACAGGCCGCCCAGGTCGAGACCACCATCAGCAACCTCCAGTTCCTCGACCTCCAAAGCGATCTGCACGCTGCCGGCCAACGCCTGCTCACCGAACTCAACAATCTCCGCGCCGCCCGCCACAAGCTCCGCGACGATCAGGAAATGGCCTTCATGACGATCGCCCGCTACGAAGACCGCGTCGATGCGATCGAGAAACGCCTCCACAACGACCCCCTGACCGGGCTTCGCAATCGCATCGGCCTCGAATCCACGCTCTGGCAGTGGTGGAAGCAGAAACGGCATCACGACCGGCAGATGTCCGCCGCGCTGTTCGACCTCGACCACTTCGGCAAGCTCAACGAAGAGTTCGGATTCGCCGCCAGCGACCGCATCCTCGTCGAAGTGTCCGCCCTCATCCAGCAGCGCATCAACAGCGGTGACCTCCTCGGACGCCTTTCCGGACAGCAGTTCCTCGCCGTGTTCACCAACGTGGGTCCCCGCGCGGCTGTCAAGACCGCTGAACTGATCCGCCAGACTATCGATAAGGCCGACTTCCTCCAGAACGGTGCGAGAATCCCCGTGACCGTCTCCTGCGGGATCATCGAGGTCGTACCGGACAACACCCACGAGGCGTTCTTCCATCGCCTGGAGGCCACGCTCAAACACGCCAAGAAAGCCGCCGGAAACCACGCCTCGTTCCACAACGGCGAAAAACCCGACTCGGTCGAGTCACCCAACCTGGCCGTGGAACAGCAGGAAATCCAGATCCCATAATCCTCCGGCCGCCCGATACGGCCGCCTCTTCGGAGAAACGCTGAGCATGTTCGACGAAACCGACATCCTGCGACGCGGCATTGCGCACCAGGAACGCAAAGACTACGATCTGGCCATCGAGACATTCAGCGAAGCCATCCGCCTGAACTCCAAGTTCGTCGAGGCCTACTACGCCCGTGGCAACTGCTACGAGGCCAAGGGCCTCTACGGCACGGCCATTGCCGACTACGCCGCCGTGCTCCAGTTTCGCCCCAAAGAGGCCGCCGCCCACTACAACCGCGGCTGTGCCCTTGAGAAGCAAGGCCAACGCGACGAAGCCATCGCCGACTTCAACAAGGCGATCGCCTTGGATCCGAAGTACGCCAAGGCCTACTTCAATCGCGGCTCGCTCTTCTTCAAACGCGGCGCGCTCGACAAGGCGCTCGACGACTTCGCCGCCGCCATCCAACATGCCCCGAACGACGCCGATGCCCATGTCTCCTGCGGCCTGGTCCACATGGTCCGAGGCGATCTCGACGCCGCCATTGCCGCCTACGACGCCGCCATCGCCATCAACCCCGATCATGTCAAGGCCCACGGCAACCGCGGAAACGCCTTCGAAGCCAAACGCGACTACGATGCCGCCATCGCTGAATACAATGAGGTGACCCGGCTCAATCCCAAGGACGCCAAAGCATACGCTAACCGTGCCGTCGCGCTATTCAAGCTCCAACGCATCGATGAAGCTATTGCCGACTACAGCGAGGCTATCCGGCTGAACCCCAAGTCGGGCAAGACCTATTGCAGTCGCGGCATCGCCTACGCCAAAAAACACCTCAACGATCAGGCCATTGCCGACTACGATGAAGCGATCCGCCTCGAGCCGAAGAACTGCGAAGCCTATGTCTGCCGTGGCACCGCCCGGTCGGCCAAGGGCAAGCGCCAGGAGGCTCTCGACGACCACACCGAGGCCATCCGCATCAATCCCGCCTACGCCAAGGCCTACTACAGCCGCGGTCTCGTCCACGGTCTGATGGGCAACGTGGATCGCGCCATCGCCGACTACACCGAGGCCATTCGCCTCCGTCCCGACGATGCCCTGGCCTATGTCCACCGTGGTGTTGCCCTCACGCGCCGAGGAGACCTGGTCGACGCGATGGACGATTTCACCCGGGCGATCGAAATCGACTCCGAGCACCCCAGCGCCCATTACAACCGCGGCCTCGTCTACTGGATCCAGGGCGACGTCCAACATAGCATCGACGACTTCGGTGCGACGATCCGCATCAACCCCACGTACGCCAAGGCGTACCAGAGCCGCGCGATGGCCCATGCCAAGCTCGGCGATCAGCAGGCCGCCCAGGCCGACCTCGCCAAGGCACGCCAGCTCGGAGCCGCCTGCAGCGCATGAAGCGACCCCGTTCCTCCGCGATCGCGCTACCGCACAACCGTCCGCTCCGGTGCGGTCCTCAGACCTCGCTGACCGACTTGTCGTAGAAGTCCACGTAGTTGTCCCGCTCGCTTCCGCCCCGAACCGAGATCGCCGTACGCGGATGAAGGTTCAACTGGCCCGTGATGTTGTACTGCACGTACGGACCCCACTCCACCTTCGAACGCAGCGGCTCGATCTGCTCCTGCAGAAGCTGGTACACAGGCCGGATCTTGAACTTCGGGTTCCGCAGGAAGCCGATCAGAAGCTCCATCGGGCAGTTGCCCGCGCCGCGGCCCAACCCGGCCATCGTCGCATCCACCCGGTTCGCTCCGTGGATGATCGCCTCGATCGTGTTGGCGAATGCAAGTTGCTGGTTGTTGTGAGCATGAATGCCCACTTCCTTGCCCGTGTCCTTGCCGAACGACAGGTACTTCTTCACCAACAGCTCGATCTGCTCGGAATAAAGCGAACCGAAGCTGTCCACCACCACCAACGTGCTCGCCGGGGTCTCCGCCAGTAGCTCCAGCACCTGGTCGATCTCGCTGTCCTGCGCCGCCGATACGGCCATCAGGTTGGCGGTCACTTCGTAGCCCTTATCGTGCGCGTCCTTGATCATGTCGACCGCTTCGGCCGCCTGGTGCACGTAGAATGCCACGCGGATCATGTCCAACACGCTGTGGGTCTTCGTCAGGATGTCCGTCCGCCAGTCCGACTTGCCCGCGTCGGCCATCGCCGACAGCTTCAGCTGCGTATCGTTGCCGCCCACCAGCCGCCGCAGATCGTCCTCGTCGCAGTACTTCCAGTCGCCAAACTTGTCGCGAGCGAACAGCTTCTTCGACGCCTTATAGCCGAATTCCATGTAGTCGATGCCCGCGTCGACGCACGCCTGGTACACGGCCTGCACGAAGCCGTCCTCGAACATGTGGTCGTTGATTAGCCCACCGTCGCGGACGGTGCAATCCAGGACTTTCAGCTCAGGTCGATACGTGATCCACGGGGCAGTCACAGCAGACTCCTTCAAAGTGGAATTCAAAATGCGAAGATGCGATCTCGGAACTCGGGCGGCCTTCTCGACCCCCCAGTTCCCGGCCTCCCACTTCCGGCTTCATCAAACCCATTGGCCGAAGCACGCACGAAATGCGGGAAACCCTCCCAGAATAACCCTCCAATTGTCCCTCCCAGAATTCGGCCTGTCAACTTGGCGGCCCGGGGCAACATAATCCCCCCTCCCCCATTGCCAGGGTCATTTATTGCACCTCGCAGCCTGCCGAGGTATCGTGTACACATTGTCCGGATAATCCGTGCTGTAGGCCAGGAGTCCCACACATGTCCAAGCAAGATCCCCGTCCCACGCATCCCGTTCGCACCCATTGCTGCCCCTGTGGGTCCGGCGACGACCATGTCCACGACGGCCTCTCCCGACGCTCGTTCCTCGGTGTCGGTGGCGCTGCCCTGGGCGGCGTGGCTCTCACCGGGCTCAGTTGGTCGGCCCTGGCCGCAGACGAACCGGGGCTCCCTTCGGCCCCGCAACGTCGGCCACTGGTGGTCAAGCCCCTGTTTCTCTACCGCACCTATAAGCCCCGCCCGCAAGCAAGCTGGCGACCCTGGGGCGGCATCGCCTCGCAAGACGACGCCAACGCCGAACAGGCCCGCATCACCAAGGAACTCAACCAACTCAAAACCCAGGCCGATTTCCCGGTCGAGTTTCTCCCCGTCGGCATGATCGCCGATGCCAAGCAACTCGAAGGCCAGAAAGACATCGCCTCGGCCGACGTGCTCCTCGTCTACGCCCACGACGGCGACCTCAACGCCATCTCCAAGCTCGGCAAAGACACCATCTTCTTCCTCCGACACCGGTCGGGGCCGCTCTACCTGAACTACGAGATCATCAGCCCCCGCTTTTTCCGCCAGCATACCGACAAGGTCGCCGTCCAGGGCATCGATTACAGCGATGTCGTCGTCGACAGCCAGGACGAAATCCTCTGGCGGCTCCGCGCACTCTGCGGACTGCGCAATACCATCGGCGCCAGGATTCTCGCCGTCGGTGGCGCCGGCGGATGGGCCCAACCGCGAGATGTGGTCCCCGACCTCGTCCGCAAACTCTGGAAGATGGACATCCAGACCATCTCCTACGACGAGCTCGGCAAGCTCATCGAGGCTGCCCGAAAAGACCCCGCCGAGGTCGCCTTGGCTACCAAGCGGGCCGAGGCCTATCTCAAGCTCCCCGGCACCTCCATGGAGACCCAACGCAAATACCTCGACAACGCTTTCCTCCTGGAGCAGGTCTTCCGCAAGCTCATGAAGCGGGCCGACTGCCGTGCCATCACCATCAACAGTTGCATGGGCACTATCATGCCCATCTCCGAAACGACCGCCTGTATGCCGCTGAGCACCCTGAACGACGACGGATACCTGGCCTTCTGCGAATCCGATTTCGTCGTCGTCCCCTCCGGCATGCTCGCTGGAGCGATCACCGGCAATCCCACCTTCCTCAACGATCCCACCTATCCGCACGACAATATCATCACGCTGGCCCACTGCACCGGTCCGCGCAAGATGGACGGCAAGAGTCTCGAGCCTGTGCGTATCCTTACCCACTTCGAATCCGACTACGGCGCCGCGCCCAAGGTCGAGATGCACGAAGGCCAGAAGGTGACTAATATCATCCCCGACTTCGCCTCGAAGCGCTGGCTCGGCTTCCTCGGCGAAATCGCCGGTCATCCGTTCCTGCCCATCTGCCGCTCGCAGATCGACGTACGGTTCAATTGCAGCACCGAGCAAGTCGCCGAACAGATGCGGGGTTTCCACTGGATGACCATCTACGGCGACTACCACCGCGAAATCGGCTACGCCACCAAGAAGCTCCCCATCGCCTGGGAGTGGCTCGGCTAACTTTGCACCGTAGGTTATGCTTCAGCCACCCCTTTCAACATGTGCGTTCGCGGGCTTCGGTGAGGACGCGATGGGTGGATAAGTGCTTGATGTTTTTGCAATTGGGTGTCCGCCGAGGTTTTTTCGGGCCTCGTCGGGTTTTGGTCAGTATCTTAAGGTTCGCATGACGGGCAATCTCTCGCAAGAGTCGAGCAGTTTGGTCGGTGGTACAGCGGTGGACGAAGCTCCAGCGACGCGGCGGCAGGGCAAGCATCATCCCGCGATACGTAGCTCCGACTTCGTCCACCAGGGCCATGTACGACAGGTTGTCGGCGGCCTCCAGGCCATGCACGGCCCGAAGGGCGGCAATGAGAACAGCCAAGGCGTTGGCCGCCACCAGGGACATGGAAAAAGCAAACAACGCCGCACGTGGGTAGCCCAGCGTGGCGACCTCGCAATGCAGCCAGTCGGTGAGACGCTGGAAATGCTGCTCGATCGTCCAACGTTGCCGGTACGCCACGGCGATCGTTGTGGCATGGACCTTGGGGGGCAGGTTGGTGATGAGCACGATCTCCGTCTCACCATCCCGCGTGGGGACGTCCAACGTCAGCGTGATCTTCCGCCAGAAGAACTCCTGTCCATTCTCATCTTCGATACGGATCGCCTGTTCGCTCACCTTCCCTGTCGCGCAACGGCCTCGCCGACGCACGTTCCCCCCCGGATTCAGCGGAAACGTGCTGCGGTGATGGCGAATCGTAAAAAAGGATCTGCCTTTGTGGAGATACAGCAAAAACCAGGGCACGCAGAAATTGCGATCAGCGATCAGGTGAGTTCCCGTTTTGATCTCCAGATCGTGCAGCAGGGCACGCTCCTGACTGTGGGCATCCTCCCAAAGTACCACCTTGGTGACCAAGCCGGTCGCGTATTCGTACACCACCAGCGATTTTCCGGGCAGTGCGGCGGCGCGCGTTTGACGCAACGGTTTCAAGCGGTGTTCCGTGCCCGTCAGCATGTTCCCGTCGAGGACATAGGATGCCAAGCCGAGCACCGGTTCTTTCTGAAGTCCTTTCATGGCGCGGATCAGTCCGCCAGCGCGCTCCGCGGCATGCTCGACGACCGCCTCGGAAATCGCCAGTTCGGTGCGGTTGAGCTTGCCGTAGAAAGCCGACAAGGAAGCGGCAACCTCGTCTTTCCTCGCCAAGTACGCAGCGCGGGGGGACCGACGGTTGCCGCACGCCACATCGAGCATGACATTCACCAAATTGGTCAACGTGACTTCGCGTTCGTACTGTGCGCTGGCGTGTTCCGCAAACAGGGTCTGCAGAACCACGTCGTCCAGCAGATACTCCATCGCAAGCCTGGCAACGACAGCACAGGGGGCACCTTCCACAAACGGCCGAAACGCCTCAGACAAAGACACCGGTGTTTCCTCCATGAAAACTGGGCTACCTCCTTCAAAGCCAACAGCTTACGATGGAAGACGCAAACGCCAAATGCCATGTTGAAAGGGGTGGTTATGCTTCAGCATAACACGGCCACCAACCAAGGCCCCACCGGCGCGCGACCCAATCGCGTCCGGTGGGGCTCGCCATTTCTGTACTCACGCCCATCGAAGGGAGCCCGCCTTGAATCCCCATAATCGTAAAGCTCCTCGCGTCAGATCCCTCCTCATCCTCACCGCATGGGTTTCCGCCGCGCTGGCTCCATGGTTCCTGCCATGCCCCTCGGCCAACGCCGCCGACAACCTCCAACCCCGAGTCGTCTTTCGTGAAGACTTCGAGCGCGGTGGAAAAATGCGGTTCTGGACCAGCGACAACGCATACGAGGTCCGCTTCGCCGACGTTACCGACCAGCGCGCCGCCTCCGGCAAACGATCGTTCAAGATCGACGTCCTTTGGAAAGACTGCACCTACAACTATTGGCAGTCGGCGCCCCTGATGATCCCCTACTATGGCAGCCCTCGCATCACCGGCAAGCTCTACGTCGAGCGCGGCAGCGCCTCGCTCGGTTATGCCAACGCCTACCCCGAAGCCGAGACTTCCGGCAACGTCTCTCGCGGCGAGCAAACGCAGAAACTGCCCAACGGCTGGACGCAATGGCTCGCCACCGCCTCCGGCCCGCCCGGCGGAACCCAGCACGTGCAGTCGGTCGCCCTCTATCTCAAACCCGACTCCGAAGGCCGCACCGTCGTCTACGTCGACGACCTCCAGGTCGAAGCCTCACTGCCCGACGACTATCAAGCCCAACTCCAGCAACGAATCGCCGAAGCCACCGCCGCGCTGAAAGCCTCACTTCAGAAACAAACGTCCGAGCTTCGCCAGCAGTTTGACCGTCTGGCCGCCGAGTCTGACCGCCTCTCCCATGCCCTTCCTGCCGACGCTTCGCCAGCCCTTGCCGAATGCTGGCGGCGTGGCCAGGAGTATTGCCGCAACACACGATCGGAACTTGCGGCCCAATTGACCCGCCTCCAAGCCGCGCCCACGAGTGTGCGCGTGCGAGAGGCCCGCGCGATGCTCACCGCGCTGCAAAGGGCCGAGTCGTTTCCCCGTTCCCTGGCCGAGCGCGCCAGAGACCAACGAAACCTCCCTTACCTAGTCTGGATCGTCGACCCCGTCAGCGACAGCAAGATCCTCCCCGACCAGTTTCCCGTATCGGGAGTTCTTGGCACCGACCTGGCGATCTCGGCGTGTGCCGGCGAGTACGAGCCCGCCAGCTTCGCCGTCTTCTCGCCGTTGCCCGTCCGGCGGCTGGCCGTCCAGGCTGGCCCTATGAAATGTGGCGACCGCGAAATACCCGCCAGTGCCGTCGATGTCCGCATCGTCAAGTGTTGGTGGCAGGCAGGCGTGGGAATCAGCGATCTCAACCACCCCACGCTCACCCCCGAGTTGCTTCTGAACGATCCCGATTTCGTCCGCGTCGACAACGCCGCGCAACGCAACACCCTCAAATCGCCCGACGCGCCCCGCGACGCCCCGCAGCTTCAGCCCATCTCCATCCCGGCCGGGTCCGCGCAGCAATTCTGGGTCACCGTCCACGTACCCGACGGCACGGCGCCCGGCGTCTACCGCGGTACGATCCACCTCACGGCCGCCGACTCACCGCCGGTGGATCTCACGCTATCGGTCGACGTCCTTCCTTTCAACCTCGAACAGCCCATCCTCGAGTATTCAATCTACTACCGCGGTAAGCTCCAGCCGGGCGGCAAGGGCAGCATCAGTTCGGAAGCGAAATCCGACGCGCAATACCTGGCCGAAATGGTCGACCTCAAGGCCCACGGCGTTACGCATCCCACCACGTACCAGAGTTCCGGCCCCGCGCTCGAGCAGGCCATCGCCCTGCGCAAGCAGGCCGGCATCGCCCTCGATCCGTTCTACTCGCTGGGCATTGAAACCGGCGCCCCAAAGAGCCCCCAGGCGATCGACACACTGAGACAGCGCGTCGAGAACGAGTTGGCCTGGCTCACCAGGTTCGGCGTCCGCACGCTGTACGTCTACGGCATCGACGAAGCTTCCGGCGAAGCTCTCAAAGCCGAACGGCAGGCCTTCCAAGCCGTGCACCAGGCGGGCGCGAAGGTCTTCGTCGCCTGCTATACCGGTTCGTTCGACCTTGTCGGCGACCTCTTGGACCTGGCCGTCCACTCCGGGGCGCTCATGCCGTTGGAAGCGATCCGTTGGCATGGCGCCGGCCATCGCATCTTCAGCTACGGCAACCCCCAGGTCGGCGTCGAGAAGCCCGAAACCTATCGCCGCAACTACGGTCTGGCCCTCTGGAAAGCGGGCTTCGACGGCGCCTGCGACTACGCCTACCAGCACGCCTTCGGCCAAATCTGGGACGACTTCGACCACCACCACTACCGCGACCACGTCTTCGCCTATCCCACGGTCGACGGCGTCGTCGACACGATCCAATGGGAAGGCTTCCGAGAAGGCGTCGACGACATCCGCTATCTGAGCACCCTTCTCCACGCCATCGGGCAGGCGAAGGCCGATCCCGCCCGCTGCCAACTGGCCGCCGAAGCCGAAGCCTGGATCAGAACCATCGATCCCAACGCAGATCTCAACGCCCTTCGCAAACAGATCATCCACTGGATCCTCCGCCTCCACTCAAAAACGCAGCCCTAACACGCCAACCCATCGCGTCCACCTCTCCTCGCCCGTCATGTAGCACAGCCGCCCCCGGCTGTGCCGCATCAGAAACGCGCCAACACACCTCCCCTCGCCCGCTTGCGGGAGAGGGGTCGCACGGTGAGGGCACGCACCATCCCGTCATCGCCTCCAACACAACACCTCTCCACAACCCACCGTTGCCGATTGTTTCTCATCCCGCCATGATCCATAATCAGCGACGTTCCCTTGTTCCCCTTCCCGACCTACGACTCAACAGGGCTGCCGAAGGCCCATTGCGATGCGCGCCCTAAGCCCGGCACTTGTCGGCCGCATTGGTCCGCCATCGCCATTTTGATGCACTCATTTCGCACGGGAGAGCGACCATGTCAGAAGCGACACTTCCCTCACGCCGCCAATTCCTCAGAGACGCTGGCCGTGTTGCCGCGGCATCGACCCTGGTCGGCGTCGCCGTCCCGCGCGTCCACGCCGCCGAGGACAACACCATCCGCTTGGCTCTCATCGGTTGCGGAGCCCGCGGTACCGGCGCGGTGGCCAACGCCCTGACGGTCAAGCAAGGTCCCGTCAAGCTCGTTGCCATGGCCGACGTGTTCGCCGATCGCATCCCCTCCAGCCTCAAGTACCTCAAGCAAGGCATCGAGAACAGTTGGGACCGTACGGCCACCGCAGGGCTCGGCGACCGCATCGACGTCCCGCCCGAGCGCCAGTTCGTCGGTTTCGACGCCTACCGCAAGGCCATGGATTGCCTGAACCCCGGCGACATTGCCATCTTCGCCACACCCCTGGCCTTCCGCTGGGTCCACTTCGACTATGCGATCCGCAAAGGCCTGCACGTCTTCATGGAGAAGCCCCTCACCGCCGACGGCCCCACCTCCCGCCGCATGCTCGAGCTGGCCGACGCCTCCGTGGCCAAGAACCTCAAGGTAGGCGTCGGTCTCATGTCGCGCCACAGCCGCGCGATCCAGCAGCTACACGACCGCATCCAGGATGGCGAAATCGGCGACCTCATCCTCATGCGCGCCTTCCGGCTCATCGGCCCCCTGGTCACCGCCTTCTCCGAACGATGGCCCGGAACCCCCAGCGAATTGCTCTGGCAGATCCAACGCTTCCACAGCTTCATTTGGGCAAGCGGCGGCTGCTTCAACGATTTCTATATCCACATCGTCGACCATTGCTGCTGGCTGAAAAATGCCTGGCCCGTCAAGGCGATCGCCCTCGGCGGCCGCCACTATCGCAATAGTCCCGAAGGCAAACCCTACATCGACCAGAACTTCGACGTCTACTCCGTCGAATACACCTTCCCCGACGGCACCAAGCTCATGCTCGAAGGGCGCTGCATGCCCGGCTGCTACCAAAGCCACTCCAGCTACGCCCACGGCTCGAAGGGCTCGGCCGTCATCTCCAAGTCGGGCGACTGCGGGCCGCCCTCGACCATTTTCCGCGGTCAGTCCCTCGATCGCGCCGATCGGATCTGGCAGTCCCGGGTCCCTGCCGACCAGCTCAGTCCCTACGAAAACGAGTGGACCGACCTGCTCGACGCCATCCGCAACGACAAACCCTATAACGAGGCCAAACGCGGCGTGGAAGCCTCCGTCGTCTCGAACATGGGCCGAATCGCCGCCCACACCGGCCGCGAAATCACCTACGACGAGACCCTCCAAGCCGACCGCGAGTACGCGCCGGGCGTCGACGCATTCACCATGGATTCGCCCTCGCCTCTGCCCGCCGACTCCAACGGCCGCTATCCCGTCCCCCAGCCCGGTATCATCACAAAACAAGAATACTAACCACCTCATGGAGCGCAGCCGCCGCCGGCTGTGCCGCACACCAACAATCCCCCAAAGCACCCCAACCAATACGCCCTCATCGTGCGCCCACCCGAGCTACTTCGGGATCTTTCCGTGGTAGATCTCGCGCAGCCGTTCGATGTTCCGTGCGTTGGCCCGGTCCTGTGCATTCTCGTCGGTGCCCTCCGGCGGGACCGTCGTTTGCACGTCCGCCCTGGCATAGCCGTACAATCCAATGCCGGCGTATTTCGGATCGCTGACCAGCCGGCGGGGATCGTGTTGATCGCCCCAGCCGCAAAGACATTGCACGATCGTCGTCCGCGGCCCCTTCTCTTTTTCCACCGCGGCCAGCGATGCCAGATCGGGGTGCTCGTTCATCAGCCAGTCGACTTCCCGGAACATCCGCGACCCGACGACCTGGGCGTCGCGAAGGTTGTAACAGCTCAACCAGATGATGCAGTCCGGCTTGCACCCCTTGGCCGCCTCATGAATCCGCTGCCAGCATCGGTCCAGCGCTCGTCGCTGAAACTCCATCGTCTCCTTCGCGTCGATCTTCTCCTTGCCTGGGAATGGCCGGCCGAACAACTCCGCGTACATCTCCTGCTCGCAGTCCAGCCAGAGAACCTCCCCTTTCCTTCCCGGCATCGGCGGACTGAACGCCCAATCGATCATGAACCCGTCGATGCCCGTCTTGGTCAACGCGTCCTTGATCGACGCCGACAGATAATCGAGATACACCTTCGTGAAAGGAATATGCACCGCGCTCGGCGCCCCATAGCTTTGGTCCGGATGCTTCTCGGCCCAAACCGTGTTGGCGCCCACGCAGAAATACCCCATCACTCGCATGCCTCTCCGGTGGCCAAGCTCCGTCAGCTCCTTCAGGAAGTCATGCTTCAGCCCCGGCTGCACCGGCGCCACGCCGCTCTCGCGATACCACGCGTAACCGTCGCAGCTCACACAGAAAGTCTGAATCGTATTCACCCCGAGCGCCTTGTACCACTCGAAGTGCGCCTTCGGATCAGCTTGTGCGAACATGCCGGGCGGAGCGAACCCGTTCGGACCTCCCGGCCCCCAGTTGAAGTCGATGCAAAACGCCTTGATCCGCTCGCCGTCCGCCGCGCGAACCACCGGCGACACAACCGCAACCGCCGTCAACGCCGCCAGCCAGAACGCGATTCTCCGCACGATGCTCGGTCTTGCACACATCGATACTGCTCCTTACCCGGAACCATGAATGCGGACTATGCCTTCGCGTGAACCGAGCACAGTATATACCGACGCCAACCCCATCGCCACGCTGCCGCTTCGTTGATGCCGGCAAACCGCCAGGATATGATGGCTAGCAACGGCCACTCACCGACGCAAGACCCACCCTACACGTTACGCTAACCACCGCCAACCACTCGCACGCACAGTGTGGCCAATCAACCGTAGGGTGGGCCGAGCGTAGCGAGCCCCACCACAACCCAACCCGAACCCACCGAACGACACACATGAAACTACCCAAAACCCTCCTCGCCACATTTCTCCTCTCGCTCACATTCGCCCTCGGCTCGCTACCGCCTGCGGCCGCCGAAATTCGTTTGCCCGCTGTGATCGCCGACGGCATGGTGCTCCAACGCGATCAGGCCGTGCCGATATGGGGGTGGGCGACTCCGGGCCAGCAAGTCACTGTCTCCATCGCCGGCCAAACGGCCGAGGCGACTGCCGACACAGACGGCCGCTTTCTAGTCACACTCAGCCGGCTCGCAGCCGGCGGCCCCCATCAGATGACGGTTCGCGAAACGTCCGGCGCATCGCTCACGGTGAGCAACATCCTCGTCGGCGAGGTCTGGCTCTGCTCCGGCCAGTCGAACATGTGGTGGCCTGTGGCGCGGGCGAAAGACGCCGACCAGGTCATCGCATCGGCCGACTATCCAAACATCCGTTTCTTTACCGTGCCCGTCGTCGTGGCCGACAAACCCATGGACGATTGCCGCGGAAGTTGGGCTGCCTGCTCACCTCCGAACGTGCCCCAATGGTCGGCCGTCGCCTATCATTTCATGCGGGAAATACATACCGACCTGAAGGTCCCGTGCGGCATGATTCAGTGCATTCTCGGCGGTGCACCGGCCGAAGCCTTCATCGAGCGGGCTCACATGGAAACGGTGCCATGCATCCGCCCGCTTCTGGAACGCTGGAATCAAGGAACGGCCCGGCCGAACGACTCCATATGGCGACCAGGCGGACTCTATAACGGCATGATCCTGCCCGTCGTCCCCTATGCGCTCCGCGGAGTGATCTGGTACCAAGGCGAATCGAATTCGGCCCGCGCGTTCCAGTACCGCCAAATGTTCCCTTTGCTCATCCGCAACTGGCGCGATATCTGGGGACAGGACGCGATTCCCTTTGGTTTCGTACAAATCGCACCATACGACTATCCCGTTCCGCCGCACGACCATTGGGATCAATACGTGCCCGAGTTACGGGATGCCCAACTGGAAACCTGGAAGACCGTGCCCAACACGGGCATGGTCGTCACGATGGATATCGGCGATGTCCACGACATTCACCCCGCGAACAAACAGGAAGTCGGCCGGCGATTGTCCCTCTGGGCCCGGTCCCAAGTCTACGGCGAAAAAGACCTGGTCTATTCGGGGCCGATCTACCGCTCTTCACTACGCGATCACGGCAAGATACGCCTGCAGTTCGACCATATCGGCGGCGGCCTGACGACGCGCGACGGCAAGCCCCCGTCCCACTTCACCATCGCCGGGGCAGACCAGAAGTTCCTGCCGGCGAAGGCAGAAATCATCGGTCGCGAAATCGTCGTCTGGTCCGACCAGGTTCCGTCGCCCGAAGCCGTCCGGCTCGCCTGGTGTCATCACGCCGAGCCCAACCTTTGCAACAAGGAAGGACTGCCCGCTTCACCCTTCCGCACCGACAACTGGAAATGGCTGACCGAGCCCAACAACTAACCCAACCAATCGTCACCGTAGGGTGGGCCGAGCACAGCGAGCCCCACCACAACCCGGCCCACATTCACCGAGCAACACACATGAACCTACCCAGAATCCTCCTCACCACACTCCTCCTCCCGCTCACAACCACCCTGGCGGCCGAACCGCCCGACCTGAACCCCGCCGGCACCTGGGTTGAAACGCCTTTCGCCCAACCCGTCATCGATCGCGGCCCGGCCAACACGTGGGAACACTACGCCGTCGACAACCCCTACGTCTTCTGCGACGCCGGCAAGTTCTACTGCTTCTACGAAGCCCAGGACAGACCTTTCCCCCAAGGCGGCCGCGAACAGATCGGTCTGGCTGTCAGCGACGACGGCCTCGCCTGGAAGAAAGGCCCACACAATCCCATCCTCACGACCGGACCTCGCGGCGCCTGGGACGACAAGGTGGCCAAGCTCCCCGCCGCCGTCATTCGGCACGACGACACGTACTACCTGTTCTACTCCGGACGCGACAAGACCACCAAACAGATCGGCATGGCCAAAGCAACGTCGCCCGAGGGCCCGTGGACGAAGCTGGCCGACAACCCCGTGCTACCAAGCCGCCCTGACCGCTGGGACCGGCACATATCCACCTACCCCGCGCCCGTCTTCCAGCACGACGGCAAGTACTGCCTCCTCTATCGCGGCATGCAGGCATTCTACCGAGCCCAAGGTCCCGGCTTGGCCGTCTCCGACGACCTACTCCACTGGCGCCGCGCTACCCAATGCGAAGATCGCCCCCTGATCCCGGTCTCCGAAGAGATCGCCTCGCTGGCCGTGGCGCAAGTCAATGGCCGCTTCGTCGGCATCTCGCAGCCGATCGACCTCTCCAAGCGAGCCTACTGGATCTCCGACGACCTGATTCACTGGCGCAAAGGCCCCGCCGTGCGCCTGCGAACGTCCGGCGTTGTCGACACGCTCTCCAATCCGTTCCTCGCCCAGGGCCGATGGACTGTCCTTTACGAGCAAGGCGACCGGATCTACCGCGCCGTGCTCATCGAGCCTTGATCCGGCCAGAGAGCCCGACAACCGGCATTCCCTTATGCAATCTCGAAGATCGCCTCGATCTCTACCGGCACTCCCGCCGGCAACGCCGCAACGCCCACCGCGCTGCGAGCGCCGACGCCTGCATCTGCACCAAACACGTCGGCCAGCAACTGGCTGCAGCCGTTAACGACCGCCGGCTGGGCTGTGAAATCCGGCGTGCTGTTGACCATGCCCAGCACCTTCACCACGCGGCGCACGCGATCCAGCGTTCCCAACTCCTTGCGTAGCGTCGCCAGGATAGCCAATCCGGCCAACCGCGCCGCCTCCTGCCCGGCTTCCTGATCCAATTCGGCCCCCACTCGCCCCACGACCAACTCGCCCGACGGCCGCAACGGCAGGTGCCCCGACGTGTACGCCAGGTTGCCCACGATCACAAGCGGCTTGTAAAGCCCCTTCGGCTCCGGAGCCGGCGGAAGCTCAAGCCCAAGTTCCTTCACCCTCTCCGACGCACTCGGTCCCGTAGCCATACCATCTCTCCCCAACCCCAAAACCCGAACGTAATTCTGCTCACCCAAAAACCGTAGGGTGGGCCGAGCGCAGCGAGCCCCACCAAACGCTACCCGCCCTTTTTGACCTTCACCCCGCAAAGCTTCACGTTGTCCCAGTTTCCCAAATTGTCGAACGATCCCAACCCCACCTGACCCCACGTGAACGTTTTGTCGACCGCGATCATCTTGGGCGTCTTCATGTCATCGAAATACACCTCGATCGTACCGTCGGCCACCCGGCGAACCACCTTCACCTTGTGCCAGCCGGTGTCCCACGGAATGCCCGTCGGTTCGTTCTTGGTGATCGGTCGGCGCGGCGCCCCGTCCACGATCGTGATCTTGCACGAAACCTTGTCCGGCACCTTGCCCAAGTGCGCGTAATAGAAGTGGGCCGGGTCCTGATACCCGAAGAACACGCACATGTCCTGGTGGCCTCCGCCCGCCTGGTCGGTGCTCTGCACGTCGGCCGTCAGCACGAAGTCGCCGACGATCACGTCCTTCAACAAGGCCACGTTATACGGACTTCGATACGGCGGCTTGTACTGGCTCTGCTTGAACTGGTTGTAGACCTTGCCCCCCTCGATCTTCACGATCCGCCACGCCGCCGGGTCGCTGGGGTCCCAGTGCCCTGCGCCTTGCTCGAAGCTGTCCTCGAATACAAGCGGCAGCTCCGGCGTCTCCGCGGCCAAACAACGGGCACACAACGCCAACGCAATTCCTACGACGCTCGCCATCATTGAGCGCAACATGATAAGTCCTCCGGCTGGATGCAACACGAGAAACAGGCCCGATCACTCCGGAAGCAACCTCCGCTGCCCCGCTCCGACCGCCAGAGCGCATTCGGCGTAGTTGCAGCGTGTGTTTCGCTTTTGAAACCGCAGAAACACGCCGCCACTCACGCTACAGTTGAGTGCGACTCGCACTAATCAATCACTTTGTTCAGCGGATACTCGACGATCCCGCGCGCGCCGGCCGCCTTCAGACGTGGGATAATGTGCCGCACGACCGACTCATCGAGCACCGAGTTCACGTCCACCCAGTCTCGGTCGGCAAGATCCGAGATCGTCGGCTGCTGCATGGCGGGCAAAACGGCCAGCACCTTTGGCAACTGCTCGCGGCGCACGTTCATCATCAGCCCCACCTTCCCTTCCGCTGCCATCGCCCCTTGCAGCAGAAGAGCAATATCGTCGATCTTCTGCTTCTTCCACGGATCGGTATACGCCTGGCGGTTGGCGATGAATCGCGTCGTGCTCGTCAACACCTCTGCGATGATCCGCAGGTTGTTCGCTCGCAGCGAGCTGCCGGTCTCCGTCACTTCCACGATCGCGTCGGCCAGCTTCGGCGGCTTCACCTCTGTGGCACCCCAGCTAAACTCGACCTTCGCCGATACGCCGTGCTTCTTCAAAAACTGCTGCGTCAGGCCGACCGCCTCTGTCGCGATCCGCAGCCCCTGCAGGTCCTTCACCTCGCGAATTGGCGAATCCTCCGGCACGCACAAAACCCAACGGACCGGCCGCCGGCTCACCTTCGAAAAGACCAACTCGGCCACCTCCAGAACGTCGGCTTCGGTTTCCACAACCCAGTCGTGACCGGTCAGACCCGCGTCCAGCACGCCGTCTTGCACATAGCGGGCCATCTCCTGGGCGCGAATCAGCAAACACTCGATCTCATCGTCGTCGATCGTCGGATAGTAACTCCGCGAAGAAAACGATATCCGGAACCCGGCCCGCCGGAACAACTCGGCCGTCGCTTCCTGCAAGCTGCCGGCGGGAATTCCCAGTTTCAGTATGTCGGACATGGCAATGCAAAACCTGTCTTGGATGACGTGTACCCGGGGCTCCTACTTCGACCCGTAGACCTTCTGCGGATCAAAAACCCGCTGGCCGACCACTTTCAGGCCCTCGGGCGTTACCTCGCGGAAGAAGCAACTCGTATATCCCTCGTGACATGCGGCGCCGATCTGTTCGACCTTCAGCAGAATCGTATCCGCATCGCAATCCACCAGCACCGCCTGGATCTTCTGCACGTGGCCGCTTTCCTCCCCCTTGCGCCACAACTTGTTCCGGCTGCGGCTGTAATAAACAGCCCTGCCGGTGGCCAACGTCTCAGCGAAGCTCTCTTCATTCATATAGGCCAGCATCAGCACTTCGCCAGTCTGGGCGTCTTGAGCGATAGCGGGCAGCAGGCCACCGCCTTTGGAGAAATCGGGATAGTTAGCAGGGGTGGGGTCAGACATTGCACTCACGCGATTGGGTTGAAGAAGTAGAACTGGCGAGACCACCTCGGCCGATATACTCGCGACACTCGACCCATCCAGTCGGTTCTCGCAGTCCCGAAACAACCTAGGATAATCGGCTCCGCGGACGCTTGCCAGGGGGTAGCAAGGCCGGGTGGTGGGCGCCGACCGCCCATCGACCTCCCCCAACCCATATCCCCTCTTCATGTGGTATGACCAGCGATTCCCTCACGAAACTCGCAAAGCAGCTTCCCACAGCTCATCTCCAGTACCAGCATGGCATATTCCGACATCTAAAGACGGCGCCGAACTGTGACCCTCCCTGTGGAAAGGAGCGCCTTTGAACCGCTCGCTCAGTGTCTTGCTTCCGGTACGCAACGCCCAATCGACACTATCCGAAGCAGTGCTCGATCTGCTCGACGTTCTCCCCGAACTGACCCCACGCTTCGAAATCCTCATCATCGACGACGCATCCCCCGACGCCACCATCGAGGTTGCCGACGAACTGGCTGCTTGCTACCCGCAAGTCGCCGCATTCTGCCACACGGTGCCCCAGGGACGGCTCGCTGCGATTGCCACCGGTCTCGAGCATAGCTCGGGTGAGATCCTCCTCTTGCAGGATGCCGATTGCACCGTTGCCAGCGATGAAATCTGTCGCATGTGGCAGGCGATCGATGCCCACGAAGTCGTTCTCGGACGCCCCATGCAGCCCATCCATTGGCGATGGAACTGCGCCCGATCGGTCGGGCCCGAGAACCGCGGCGGCTTCCTCATGTTTCACCGCCGCGCCACAGACCCGATTCGCTCGCACTTGGCCCGTTCGGTCGACGTCCGCCAGTACCTGGCTCTCGAACGCCTATCCTGGCACGAATTGCTCCTGCGCGACCGCGTCCTGCATCCCAGCCCACAAAGGCCTCACGTGCAGAGCAGCCAGCCCAGAGGATTGGCCGGGCTCTGGAGCACGACGGTCCGCAGCGATCTGTCTGAGCACGCTGTCAGCAAACCGCGACGCCCCAACTACTTGGAACGGCTTCGTCAGTTTGCCGCCGGCGAATAGCGATTCGCTGGCCATGCCGCCACAGCGTCCGCTCCGCCTGGAAATGCCCTCGTAGTCCTAACACGTTGCGCGGTGCCCGATTATCGCCCCCGCCAGTCATCCCCCCGATCGACGCATTTTGGGGCAAACGACGTCCAGAACACCTCGGTTTTTTTCTCACGAAATGGTGATTGTTGACGTGCAACTACTTGTCATCTGCTCCTGGCTATTTTAGAATACGGCCGCAGGGTGAAGGGCCCTCGAAAAACGCCAGAATCCTGGCGGGCCAGCTCAACCAGGACGACCGTCAAGGCAAGGGCAGTCGTGCTGCGGCAGTTCATATGCCGTCGCTGCATGGCAGGTAAGTCGTCCAGATGTCCGATAGCTGACGTTGCCATCTACGGTATGTACGCCGTTCTTGGATAAGTGTGTGTTAGAGAAAGGGAACCGCAACCGAGGCAGGCGACCGATGTCGATTCGCCTTGAGGGCGTGGTTCGTTAGTCAGCCGGTTGAGCGAAGGACTGTTATTCGGGCCAAAGCGGTATTTTTCTTTTTATAGTCCCCTTCGTCCTCCCTCTCCTGCTGCACTTCGGCCTCCACGGCCCTTCCGGCAACCGATGCTCGGTTTCTATGCCGGCCACCATGTGGTTCACCCGCCTCTTTCGTGCGCTGATTGTTTGGGTGTGTGACATCATGGTTGTTGCAGCTTGAGGACTCATGATGAGTCCGAGAGGAGGGTTGTTGTCATGAGTATCGCTGACTACTCGATCCCTGCTCTGGGGATCGAGCAGGGTTCGGCGCCCGGGATCGATTCGCGCCCCGGCGACCGCCCTGTCTTGCACCGCCTCGGCGCCGTGCGGCGCCAACAAGGCGTTTCGCGCCGCACCATGGCGCGACGATTGAATGTGGACGTGCCCACGATCAAGCAACAGGAGGACGAATCGTCCGACCTCAACTTGAGCACGCTCGCGGCCTGGCAGCGCGTACTGGAAGTCCCGTTGGCCGAATTGCTCGTCGACGTGGAAGAGCCCCTCTCCACGCCCGTGCTGAAGCGAGCCCAACTGGTTCGCCTCATGAAGACCGTCATGGCCATCCGGGAACGCTCCCGCCAGCCCAGCATTCGCCGTATGGCCCAAATGCTGGTCGATCAATTGACCGAGGTCATGCCGGAGCTCTCCGGCGTCAGCCCCTGGCACGCCGTCGGCAAACGCCGCACTCGCGACGAGGTAGGCCAGGCGGCCCAACGTAGCTTCTCCCTCGATGCCTTTCGTTTCTCCATGGATTAGCAAGTAGTTCTCTGCGATTCGCTTTCATTCCATTCGTTGCGGCCTCGCAGCCTTCATTTCTGCGGGGCCGTTTTTTTGCGCGGCAACCCATCCTATGCGATGGCCCCCATTCCGGCCGATTCCGCGTTGCCCCGCTTGACCGCCCGCGGCGCACATGCCACGATGGGGTGTCTACGTGTCCACCGCGCTGCCTGAACCAGGCCGGGACCCGTACTGAGAGGAACCAGCCGTGCCTATCGAACCTCAAGAACTGGCCGCTTCATTCGCACAACATTTCGGTCGGCAGCCGCAATGGATCGTTCGTGCCCCCGGGCGGGTCAATCTCATCGGAGAGCATACCGACTACAACGACGGCTTCGTTCTGCCCATGGCGATCGATCGGGCTGTTTGGATCGCGCTACAGCCCCGAGACGACCACCGCGTCCGCGTCTACTCCGCCGACTACGACGAAACCCAGGAATTCTCGCTCGACGGCCTCGCAAACCAGAAGAGCGGATGGATCGAGTATTTCAAGGGCGTCGCCTGGAGCCTTCAGCAGGCGGGCCACCGCTTGCAAGGGTGGGAAGGCGTCGTGCGAGGCGACGTGCCGGTCGGCGCCGGCCTGTCCTCCTCCGCCGCCCTCGAATTGGCCGCGGCTCGCGCCTTTGCACTCACGAGCGATCTCGACTGGGATCCCGTGGCCATGGCCCGACTCGGCCAACGCGCCGAGAACGATTGGGTGGGCATGCGATGCGGCATTATGGACCAGCTCATTTCGGCCGCCGGCTTGGCCGACCATGCCCTGCTCATCGACTGCCGCTCGTTGACCCTCGAACCGGTCCCTCTGCCGCCCGCCCTGGCGGTCGTCGTGCTCGATACGGGCACGCGGCGCGGCCTGGTCGATTCGGCCTACAACGAACGCCGTCAGCAGTGCGAATCGGCCGCCGAGTTCTTCCACGTCAAGGCGCTTCGCGATATCGATCCCGATATCTTCCAGCAGGCCTCCAGCCAACTCGAAGAGCCGATGCGACGCCGCGCGCTCCACGTCGTCACCGAAAACGAGCGGACCCTGCAAGCGGCCGATGCCCTCCGCCGAAGCGAGACCACCGCGCTGGGCGTCCTGCTCAAGAAGAGCCACGCCAGCCTCCGCGACGACTTCGAGGTTTCCAGCGACGCGCTGAACACAATGGTCGAACTGGCCTTGGCACAGCCCGGTTGTTACGGCGCGCGCATGACCGGAGCCGGCTTCGGCGGTTGTGCCCTGGCGATCGTCGATCTGCCCGTCGCGCAGTCGTTCGCCGCCAACGTCGCGGAACAGTACCAGGCCGCCACCGGCAATACGCCGGCCGTCTATGTCTGCCGGGCCACCAATGGTGCGGAGGTTGTGTCTTCCCGGCCGGCGTGAACGCATCCGCATGCGCCCCGAGCCGGGAACCCGACAACCGCAAACGCACGGTTCACACGGACACCGTCGCAACGATGGTGCGAAAACCTCCCCGAGAGCATTTGTTGCCATGAAGTTTCAACGCATCGGCCATTTCCACTCGGTCCCGCAGTTTGCCGAACACCTACGTCAACTCGCGCCCGACCTCCCATTCGACGAAAACGTGCTCACCGCCGGTGAGGGATCGCCGCTGGCCGAGCCTATTCGCATCGGCCCTCTCACCGCCGGCAACCGTTGGTGCATCCATCCCATGGAAGGCTGGGACGCCGGCGACGACGGCTCGCCCACCGAACATGTCCTGCGCCGATGGTGCCATTTCGGCCAGTCCGGCGCGAAGCTCATCTGGGGCGGCGAGGCCTACGCGGTCCGCCGCGACGGCCGGGCAAATCCCAACCAGCTCTGCTACAGCCCCGAGAACGTCGAGCCGACCCGCCGCCTGCTCGAGTCCCTCGTCGACGCGCACACCGAGCGGTTCGGCGCCTCGGCCGCCGACGATCTTGTCGTCGGACTCCAACTAACACATTCCGGCCGTTTTTGCCGGCCCAATCGCAAGGACCGCTTGGAACCCCGCATCGCATACCATCACCCCGTGCTCGACGCCAAGTTCGGCGTCGATCCTCGCGACGACTCGGTCGTGTTCACCGACGACGAAATCAAACGCCTCATCGACGACTACATCACCGTCGCCAAGATGGCCCAGCAAGTCGGCTTCCACTTCGTCGACGTCAAACACTGCCATGGATACCTCGGTCACGAATTCCTCTCCGCCTTCACGCGCCCCGGCCCGTACGGCGGCAGCCTGGAAAACCGCACGCGATTCCTCCGCGAAATCGTCCAGGGCATCCGCGCCGAGTGTCCAGGCTTGCTCATCGGCGTGCGTCTTTCCCTCTTCGACGCGCCCCCCTTCCGCCCCGATCCGGCGCTCGGTGGCGGCGGCAAGCTCGGCCCCGGCATTCCCCACGAGTTCTCCACGCCCTATCCAGGCTTCGGCTGCAATCCCAACGATCCTCTGCAGATCGACCTCACCGAGCCCATCGAACTGCTCCGCTCGATGCGCGACCAGTTGAAGCTCGATATGGTGAATCTCACCGCCGGCTCCCCCTACTACAATCCGCACATCCAGCGACCCGCCTGCTATCCGCCCTCCGACGGATATCAGCCGCCCGAGGATCCCCTCATCGGCTGTGTCCGCCAGATCGAGGCCGTTCGCCAAGCCAAGCAGGCCGTCCCCGGGCTGCCGATCGTCGGCACGGCGTACACCTACTTCCAGGACTTCCTGCCCAACGTCGCCCAGGCCGTCGTGCGCCAAGGCTGGGTCGATTGGGTGGGGGTCGGCCGCATGGTCCTCAGCTACTGGGACCTGCCCGCCGACGTCCTCGAAGGCCACCCGTTGCGGTCCAACCATATATGCCGCACGTTCAGCGATTGCACCACCGGCCCACGCAACGGGCTGATCAGCGGCTGTTATCCCTTGGATCACTACTACAAGGGCAGCCCTTCGGCCGGGCAACTCAAAGACGCCAAACGGCGGCTCCGCGAGCAACTCAAAGGGGCCGACTAACCCCCGCTGATGCGTCTTGCACAAGTGTCCTGTTGCATGCAAAACGAGGCCCTGTGCGGCATCCCGACATGGCGTCCGGATTGCGATACACCAGAGCGCATTCGGCGTAACTGTAGCGTGTATTTCGCTTTTGAAACCGTCGAAACACGCCGCCGCGAACGCTACAGTTAGGTGCGACTCGCACCAGGCTCGGTAATACCCACCCCTTTCAACATGAAAGCAACGCTAGCTGGCAAATCACCGGGAGAAACGAAATTCGATATTGTCGATGGCTGTTTCCTCTGGCCGATGCTAGCTGCGAATTCCTCGGGAAAAACGACACCATGTTGAAAGGGGTGGCTCGGTAATACCGCAGCCATGTTGCGGTCGTCCGAACCTCGGATCGGCTTTGTGGGGGGGCATCGGAACGCATCTTATCGCCCAACGTGCGCGATTTCCGGCCCACTGCGTCGTTTTGGCCGGCCCCAACGCCCGCCACGCCGATCGCGCCCGTGCTCGCAGGGCCTCCGATCCAGAACGCCTCCAGAGCGCCCGTTGGACCGAGAGCGCATCCGCGTAAAATCCGATGTGCAGCGAGCCGGAAACCGACGCCGCCGTCCGACTCGGGGACCGAGCCGCCAAGTGGATCACGGGCCAATGGCTGAAATCCCAGCCACAAATGGGTGTTTTCCTGATTGCCAGCGGGGCATCGCTGGTGTCCAATCACAAACGCTAGATCTGATGTGCTTCTGAGTTTCGTCCGATGAGGCCTTGATGCTGTAAGGAGAGAGCTATGTCGTTGCGTCCACTCATGATCACGGCGGCGGCGGTCGCCTTGTCACTATTTGCCAGCCTGGCCAACGCCCAGTGCTGTGCTCCGCCCGCTTGCGCGCCGGCCGCCTGTGCCCCGGCCGCCTGCGGACCGCAGTACGTCGAAAAGACGGTCTGCGTTCCCGAAATGACGACCGAGACCCGCACGATCACGGTGACGTGTTGCCGGCCTGAAGTGCGGCAGAAAACATACACGGTCATGCGACGAGTGCCCGAAACGCACACCGTTCAGCGGCCGTACACGGTCATGGTGCCCGAGCAGCGCGTGCGAACCGTCAGCTACTGTGTACCGAAGCCGGTCACCCGGCAGGTCGAGCGGCAATACACGGTGATGGTGCCTCACCAGGAAACCCGCACGACCACGCGTCGCGTCTGCCGCATGGTGCCCACAACCGAAACGCGCACCGTGTGCGAATGCTCCGGCCGCTGGGAAGAGCGTACGTGCGAAGTGCCGGCCCAACCGGCGTGTGCGCCGGCCTGCTGTGCCCCGGCCTCATGCTGCCCGCCGGCGTGCCCTCGCACCTATCGCGTTTGGGTGCCCGAGGTGGTCAAGCGCGAGGTGCAGGTGACCGTCATGCGGCCCTCCTACGAAGACGTCCCTTGCCAATACACCGTGACCGTCTGCCACCCGGAAACGCGTACCAAGATCGTGACCCTTTGCGAGTACAAGACCGAGCAGCGCACCTGCCAGGTTCCTTACACGGTCTGCGTTCCCCAACAGCGCGTGGCCCAGTGCCCGGTCACCACGTGGCGCTGCGTTCCCGAAGAGAAGACCTGCCAGTACACCGTGATGGTTCCCTATCAGGAACAGCGTGAAGTGCAGGTGCAGGTATGCCGCATGGTGAAGAAAACCGTTACTGTTCCCGTTTGCACGCCCTGCTGCGAACAGTCGTGCGAACCCTGTGCGGGTCCCCGTCATTGCGGTTGGGGCAGACGCCGCTGTGGCTGCTGACGCCCGCCAGTCCTCCTGGGCACACCGGCGCCCGGCCATGCCTCGCCCGCACACAGCGAGGCGACAAGGTCCGGTCTTGCCCGGCCACCCACGCAGGTTTGGTGAGCGTACGGCCTGATATCGGTGGGCCGGCAGTTCGCAGTCGTCGCCCCGTGAGTTCGCTGCTCGCGGGGCGACGGCATTCTTTGCCCCACACAACCCGCCGCGAACGCCAAGTCGCCCCATCAGGCACTTGTTGGCTCAGGCTAAACGCCGGCGACGCCGCACCAGTCCCAAACCGGCAAGCCCCGCTAGCAGCATCACGATCGACGCCGGCTCGGGAACCGCCTGCCCGCCGGTCACATCCAGAACCAAATCGCCGCCCGAAATCGACAGCACCGTTGAGAAACCCGCCAGCGTCCCGACGACGTTCGATCCCAGGCTTCCCAGGATGCTCGCCGCATCGATCAGCGTGTAGCTCCCCGCTCCAAAACCAGCGTCCGCCGTCAAGCTGATCGACGACAGGTCCAACCCATCCAGCGTCACCGTCCCATCCGGCATGTAGATCTGGTCGCTCGTTGCCGGTGTGTCCAGCTCGAAATCCAGCAACGCCCCATTGCTCAGAATCAGGTTGCCCGTCAGCGTCAACACCCCAGGCGAGTTCCCCGGAGCGACGAGCCCACCTGCATCCACTTGCACCTCACCCACCGCGCCCGACCCGCCCACGCTCCCGCCGTCCCGAACGATCACGACGCTGCTCGGGGCCAGCGAGCCGTTGACGACCAACAGGCCTTCCTCAACTTCGGTCGGACCCGTATAGGCGTTGTTGCCCGTCAGGGTCAGCGTGCTCGGGCCACTCTTGATCAAGGCCAGGATCTTGCCGTAAGCACCGTTGCGGATCTGGCCACCGAACTCGGTCGATGCCGACCCGTCCACCGTCAGAATGGTCAAGCCGCCGCCAATACTGTTATCCAGCACAACACCCGCGGTCCCGCTCAGCGACGCAATGCTGATCGAGTTGCCGTACAGATCGAGATTGCCGCCGTTAACCGTCACCCCGCCCGTGCCTAACGCCGACACATTCGCCACACGGATATCACCTTCGTTGATCGTGGTGCCGCCGCTGAAACCGCTGGCTCCGGCCAGATTGAGCCTTGCCACGCCGTTCTTGACCAGCGCCACCGACTTCTCGGTGCCGTCCTCGATCGTGCCGTAGTACCAAGCGGTGCTCGACTGCCCGACCGTGAGCGTCGTAGTCCCAACACCCGAGCTGTTGTCGGTCACCGTTCCACCGGTCCCACTCAATCGCGAGAGCGTGACCGCCTGCCCGTTCAAATCGAGCGTACCGCTGCTGATGTACAGATTTCCGGCACCCAAAGCCCCGCTATCTTGCAGCCGCAGAACGCCGCCGCTGATCGAGGTGCTGCCCCCGTAGCTGTTGGCCGTATTCAGCGAAAGTGTGCCGTTGCCGAGCTTGACCAGCCCTCCCGACCCCGATAGCGTCCCGTTCAGGTTGACCGCGTAGCCATTCGTGTCGATGCTGGCGTTGCCGCCGTTGCCGGTCAACGTCATTGGTGCCGTGGTCGTCATGTCGCCGTTGGCCCGCAACGTTCCACCGCCGAAATTGAACTGTGCCGTTCCGGCGCCTTCGCTGATTGCGTGCGCCACGAGCGTTCCGCCATCCAGGTTGTACGTTCCAAAAGAGCCGGTGAGCTGCGCCAGAACGAGGCTCCCCGTCACGGTGTGCGTTCCACCGGTCTGATTGAACTCCCCGGTGCCATATCGGCTAACGATGGTGTTCGCCGACGAGAGCGCACCGGTCTGACTCAGGTTGTACGTTCCATAACTATTCGTGCTGCCGCTTGCCAGTTCCAGTGACGTGGTGACCGTATTGGTGCCTGCAGAATGCTGGAAGACTCCCGTTCCCACGTAGGCGATTTGTTCGCGGTAGGCCGACAAGACTCCCGTTCCGCTCAGGGAGTATTCCCCGTTGGCCCCCGTCGTCCCGGCGACCGTCAGCGTGTCGGTGACCGTATTCGTCCCACCGGTCTGTGCAAATGTGCCTTGACCATTCAGATTGCCGGCAATGAGCATGTCCTCGCAGTTCACCGAACCTGTGCCGCTGAGCGTATAACTCGCACCATTCGTAGACAGACCGACGCTGATTCGCGTGGCCGCATTCGTCCCGCCCGAGTGGATGAACTCCGCAGGACCCGAGAACCCGATATACTCCCAGACGCCGCTCAGGCTTCCTCCACTCAAGTTGTAGCTGCCCGAACTGCCGTCATATTGTCCCAAGTTCAGGGACGTATTGATCGTGATCGCTCCGTTCGATTGCGTAATCGAGCCGGTTCCGTATCGCCCGGCGGTCAGCGAGCCGACCGACAGATTGCCTGCGACCACTTGGAGCGATCCCGACTCGCCAGCTGCGCTTCCTAACGTTACACTGCTGGCCACTTCGCCTGAGTAGGTTACCTGCGCAGTCCCGCCGTTGTTGATATGGGCCGAATCACTACTCGTTGGTTCGTACCCACCCCAGTACGAGTCCGTATTCCAGTTGCCAGTGCCCGCATTCCAGTAGCGAGTCGCGCCCATCGCCGCGCTGCACATAGTCACCACAACGACGATCGAAAGCACAGCGCTGCGCATAACTGATTCCTTCAGGAGATAGTTCTGCCGGGGCTTGCCAAGGTAGGTCTATAGGATGCCCGGAAACGTCGATTGCGTCAAGCAATTTGGGGGGACAAGCTTGACGCAAAAGTGCCATATCGACGATGGCAAATGTGCCATCGCTCAAACAGTGGTGTCCACGCTCAACTGCCCGGCCTGTGTGCCTCGAGCGCATTCGGCGTAACTGTAGCGTGTATTTCGCTTTCGAAACCGCAGAAACACCCCGCTGCGAACGCTGCAGTTAAGTGCGATACGCACTCGTCGGCCGGCGCCGCCACAGCAGACCGACCGCGCCTAATCCGCTCAACAGCATAAGCAAACTGGCCGGCTCCGGAACCGCGGCCAGCGGCGAAACCTCTGCACTCCGAACCGCCAGCCCCAGATGCTTCACCGCAAGCGGCACTCCGAAAAACGAGCCGGAGATCGCGTCGATGTCCTGGAACCCGTAGACCGTGTCGTTATACGGCGAGTTTCGCGTCTCCATGATCCCAAAGAACCACGCCGAATTGATGACTTGGCCTAACAGATCCAGTGGGTCACCCTCGGTACTCGTCCAGTATCCCGCCAATTCCAGATGCTCGAACACTGAACCCGCCAAATCCGGCGAGACGACGCCATCGTTGCTCGATCCGCCAAAGAAACCAAGCTCATCGTAGTATAGAAGCCCCATTTCCTGCGTGGCTGCCAAGCAGCCGTAACTGGGGGCGCTGCCCGCATCTGGAAGACGCCAAGCCGGATCAGTCCAGGTGACATCATAAGAAGGATCAATACTGTAAGCGAGCTGTCCGTCCAGTCCGGCAGCCCATGCCAGTTGGTTGGCCCAGTATGCCTCCGGATGAGAATAGTCCAGCCAAATCGGCGAACTGCCACTGCTGGCGTCGTTCCATATCAGGTTGTATTCGACGCCCTGGTAGGTGGCCGTACCGATCGTGACCAGCTCGGCCGACGCCGGGCCTGCCAGCGTCACTAAAACCACCCAAACACACACTACAACGACTCGTGCTCGGTTCATTTCTGCGTGCTCCTGCTGGGGCTGTTCGTCTGTACGTCGGCGGGCAAGCAGAACAATTTCAAAAAGCGACTCCACGCGCCTAACTTGATCGTTATTCGCAACTATGTCAAGCGTTTGGGTGGATAAATTCGGCCCGGAATAGGCATATGGGGGGTGGTGCCACTTTTTGGAAGGCCAAGATGCACGGATCAGCCGTTACCCATGCACGTCTTGTCCTTCCCACCCAGAAGCCGCCGCGATCGCGACACGAGAATCGCCTCCAAGTCCTCCGCACCGCACGAACTCCCGCGAGCGAGCACACTTGGTCAGTCCCAAGAAAAAAACGACGGCCCGACCATCTTGGCCGGGCCGTCGCTACTGACTAGACCAGTCCCTCCTCTGGGTACCAAGGAGAGAGGCACGATCATCTCCGGTTCCGATCAGGACCCGCAGCTGCTTCCCTCGCAGGCGGGAGCACAGCAGGCTGGCGTGCAGCACGCCGGGACCGGGCAGCAGACCGTTACCGGAACCTGCTTGCACACGACCCGGGGAACGCACCGCGTCACCGTGTACGGAACCTTCTTGCAGACCCACTTGGTGCAGTGGATCGTCTTGGTGTAGCACACCGGCTTGCACACCGTGTACGGCACCATCTTCTTGCACTGGACCGGCACCATCTTGCAGACCTTGTAGCAAACCTGCTTCGAGCAGTTCTCCTTCACCATGTGGCAGACCCGGTAGGTGCAGGTCTTCACGCGCTGCTCGGGCACCATCTTGCACACCTTGTAGGTGCAGGTCCTTACGCACTGCTCCTGCACCATCTTGCAGACCTTGTACGTGCAGGTCTTCACGCGTTGCTCAGATACCATCTTGCAGACCTTGTAGGTGCAGGTCTTTACTCGCTGCTCAGGCACCATCTTGCAAACCGTGTAGGTGCAGGTCTTCACGCGCTGCTCAGGTACCATCTTGCAGACCTTGTAGGTGCAGGTCTTTACTCGCTGCTCAGATACCATCTTGCAAACCGTGTAAGGAATCCGCTTCTCACAAACTTCCTTCACCATCTTGCACACTTTGTAGGTGCAGGTCTTCACGCGCTGCTCGGGCACCATCTTGCAGACCGTGTACGGAATCCGCTTCTCGCAGACTTCCTTCACCATCTTGCAGACCTTGTAAGTGCAGGTCTTCACCCGCTGCTCGGGCACCATCTTGCAGACCGTGTAGGGCACCTTCTTCACACACGTCTCACGCACGTACTTCACACACTCGATCTGGCGCTCGCAAACCTCGGGCACCCAGCACTTCTTGTAGCACTTCACCGGCGGGCACTGCACTTGGACTCGCTTCACCTCGCCCGGGCAGTACACGCAACGGCAACGGCACGGATCCCAAACCCAGCAGCCAGGCTCTTGGTAGCACTTCGTGATGCACGCACCCGGCTTCTCGTAGCATTGGGTCTCCCAGTGACCGCCACAAACCTTGATCGTCTTCGTGTACTTCACCGGCTTGCACACGGTGTAACACACCTCGCGCTCGCATTGCTGGTACACCGGCTTGCACACCGTGTAGCAGATCTCCTTCGTGCAGGTCTCCCACACCGGCTTGCACACCGTGTAACGGCAGACCTTCTCGCGAGTCTCATACACCGGCTTGCACACCGTGTAGCAGATGTTCTTCGTGCAGGTCTCCCACACCGGCTTGCACACCGTGTAACGGCACACGCGCTCACGCTGCTCGTACACCGGCTTGCACACCGTGTAGCAGATGTTCTTCGTGCGGGTTTCCCACACCGGCTTGCACACCGTGTAGCAAATGTTCTTCGTGTGGGTCTCGTACACCGGCTTGCACACCGTATAGCAAATCTGCTTCTGGCACGTCTCCCACACCGGCTTGCACACCGTGTAGCAGATGTTCTTCGTGCGGGTTTCCCACACCGGCTTGCATACCGTGTAGCAAATGTTCTTTGTACGTGTTTCCCAGACGGGCTTGCATACCGTGTAGCAAATCTGCTTCTGACGCGTCTCCCACACCGGCTTGCACACCGCGTAGTTGACCGTCTTCACACAGTTCTCCCACACCGGCTTGCACACCGTGTACGTGCACTCACGGTAGCAGGTCTCGGGAACGTACTTGGTGCACGTGATCGTCTTCGGTACGCACACCCGCTCATAGCACGTCTTGTAGCACGTGTACTGCTGCTTCTCGTACACCACCTCTTTGCAGGTCTTCATCACGGTGTGGCACTGCTGCTTGCACGCTGTGTACTCCGCGCAGCAGGTAGGCCGGCACCGGAAGAACCTTGCCGCACCACAGTACGTGGCGCTGGCTGTGTCTGCCGACAGCGCTGTCAGGAGGACAGCAATCATCGGCACCCCCAACACAGTTCTCATATCATGCCTCCTTCAAGAGCTTCCAAAAACGGATAGGGCCTGGTCCGACGGGCGGGCCCGTCTATTGCTTCTTCGGCCTTATCAGTTCATCTACATTAACTGGTTTATCGATTACTCGCCGTTACCCGATCCTTCGCAGAATTCTCATATTCCACATCGCGGTACGACGACAACTGCCGGCTCCCTTTGTATCACCAAAATGCGGTGAATAACTGAAATGGGATGACTCCAAAAATAGGTCTCCATGCGCAGAAGGCGCGCTCCACTGTCTTACTTCGGCAAGTACTGCCTTCAGGGCGTAGGCGAGATGTGCCAATTTTGCCGACACGGCAACCTACTCCGATTCTGCAGGTTCTGCCGTGGCCAAGCTGGCCCATTTCCTGGAATGCCCCTCATCGCGCCCGGACTCCCACAGAAACCGAGCCGGCGGCCGCAGGCGATAGGCCGTAAATCGCAACGCTTCGGCCCTCATTCACTCCCCAGAAGTCGTGTGGCTCCGACCTCATCTGCATGAAGGGGGGGGCCGGATTGCCTAATTTTCTTGACCGGACCAGTACGGCAACCTAGATACTTCAGACGGCATGGCTTGCCACCTGGCTTGGCGGGCTTCCAGTCGGTCGATCCGCATCGAACGACGCGATTTGGGAGGCGTCTTGCGGTAACAGTATGCCAGAAGTCCTCATGGGCAGGTGAGTGTCGGCCGTCGAGATGTAGGTCGTTTTCACGCTCGGTTCAACGCTCGGCCGACCATGCCGGCGCGGACCTGGGCCGCCAAGTCCGATCCTCGTGATGTTAAGGAATCTGTTAGATGAAGACCCGTTCTCGAAATGCCTTCACGCTCATTGAAGTGCTGATTGTCGTCGTGATCATGGCCGTCCTCGCCGCCACGATCATCCCGCAGTTCTCCTCGTCCACCAAGGACGCCCAGGAAAGCGCCGCCAAGTTCAACGCCAATACCATGCGTTCGCAGATCGAACTGTACAAAGCGCATCACCTTGGCAAGTACCCCAGCTTGGACAACCTCGCCGCGCAACTGACCCAGGCGACCAATGCCACTGGCGCCACCGGCACCCCCGGTACCGACTACCCCTACGGCCCCTACCTCGAAGCCATCCCCACCAATCCCTTCAACGGCTTGAATACGGTGGTTGCTGGCACGGGCGGACCGGGTACCGGCGCTGGCTGGCAGTACGATGCCTCCACCGGCGGCTTCTGGCCGGACCACACCGGCTACTCGGGTGGCAGCACGGGCACGACCACCCTGCCGTAACACAACATCTGGGCGCAGTCCTGCATCCAAACACGTTTGCTGAGACGACCTGAAAAAAGCCTCGGCGGCCATCGATTGGCGCCGAGGCTTTTTCGTCGTTATCCGAGCTCACCACGCACGCCTCGCCGCCGATCGCTCCTCTCGCCCGTCATGTAGCACTGCCGCCCCCGGCTGTGCCCCACCAGGAACTCAACTCCACCTCCCCCTCGCCCGATCGGCTCCTCCCGCAACTCACCATTCGCGGCAACGGGCCATGGCCTCTTCCGGCGCCACCGTGCGCCCTAGCTCCTCCGGATAGCGTCGGAACCAGCCCGTCACCAATAGCAGCACGTCGGGATCTTCCGCCGGAGGTGGCCAGCCGCCGTGCCCTTCACCGCCGTACACCTCCTCCAGCACACGTAGTGCCCGGCGCGAAGTCCGACGCGACCGCGGCGCAGGCACAGCCGCCTGCACGTGGCCGCGATCGATCAAGTACCACCGCTCCCCGCCAGCCAGCTCGGGCAGCGGATAAACGAAGCGGAATCGCTGCCTCGCCTCGCGCAGCGACCGCAGACACCCCGCCAGTTCGACCAACGCCTGCCAGCTATCGCGCAGATAGGCCGCCCGCTCAAAACGCTGTGTCGCTGCGGCCGCCAACATCTCCGCTTCCAGACGCTCCAGCAGCGGCCGGTCGTTGCCGCGCAGAAACTCGCACACACCTCGAACCCGCCGGCCGTAGTCGCCGCTCGAACAGCCCGCCGAACACGGCGCGAGGCACATGCCAAGCTGATGGCGCAGACATCGCGGCGCGTCCTGCCGCACAAAGAGCTCACGCTCGTCGGCAAAGCGAACGGCGATCCGGTCCGAGCATGCGCGCAATTGGAAACAGTCGTTCAACCGCCGGATTGCCTCATCCCATCGCGATCGCACCGGGCCGAACAACCACTCGCTTCGCGACGTCGGATTCGCCGCCAGGTACACGTACGCCGCAGGACCGCGGCCCACGCAGATGTAGCTCCGCTGCAGCCGCCGCGGCTGACCGCGCACATTGTACCGCGGCCGCCACCGGCGAATCAGTTCCAGTTCCCGCAACAGCGCCGAGAACTCGTGCGGACAGTTCTCCCAAACGAGCCGTTGGGTCCGGGCGATAATGCGGCGCGCCTTCGAGTCGCCCCCGGAGCTGCGCAGGTAGCTCAGCAGCCGGTTCCGCAACGCCTTCGATTTCCCCACGTAGATGAGCTGCCCGTCGCTGTCGATCATGCCGTAGACGCCCGGCGCCGGCTCACAGTGGCTGCGGATCATCCGCCGAGAAACGCGCGGATCACTGGCCAACTCCATCTGCAGCATCGGCGCCGACGCCTCGGCTGCCAGGCGGCACTCGCCAAACGAAGTGAACCTTGACCCGACCGAAACGTGCACGCGCAAAGCCTTCCTGGTTGGCGCCGGTCGCAGGAAAGGCCGCGTGGCCTTGCGAGCACGACGGATGGGGTTACGCACGACCTGGCCGTTCCAGCTCAGGCACGCAAATCAACTCACTCCGAAGGGGCCGTGCTTCTCGATTGTAGAGCGCGTTTGGCGTAACCGTAGCGTGTATTTCGCTTCTGAAACCACGGAAACACGCCGCCACGAACGCTACAGTCAAGTGCGACACGCACTAGGCCGCAACCATAGGCTGCAGTCGCTCCAGCAAGCGGCGAACTCGCTCCAACCGCTGTCGCAGTTCGTCGCGCACGTGGTTGACCCGGCAGTGATGAATCTCTGCCGGCAACTCCCCCCGTTCGCGCTGAAGCAGTTCGACAATCATCGCCCATTCCGCCTCGGAGAGCCTGGGTTGACCGCTCATCACACGCCTCCTTGGCAACCGCGGCGCCAATCCGACGCTGCCGGCAGATCCTGGCCTTGGTTCGACCGCCGCCCGAACACCCGGCGCCGATCTGCGTCCCGATTGCCGATTGATCAATTGAGCGCATTTGGCGTAACCGTAGCGTGTGTTTCGCCTTCGGAACCGTAGAAACACGCCGCCGCGAACGCCACAGTTGAGTGCGACACGCACTAGCCACAGACACTCACGTCGATCGAGTCCGGTCTGGGTGAACGCCGCGCCGCAAAACCGGCGACCTCTTGCCGCGCCCATTCACCCACCTCTGACTGCCCCCAATTCTACGGGAGCACTCGCGCAATTCAATAGCCCGAGCGTGGCGGAGCAAATGCACCCTTGCGTGCAGGAAACAACCCTTTGGCGTTAGATCGCATTCGGCGTAACCGTAGCGTGTATTTCGCTTTCGGAACCGTAGAAACACGCCGCCGCGAACGTTACAGTTAAGTGCGGCTCGCACTAGCCACCGAGCGCTCCGCTGAAAGCCCGCGATCCCGTCGCTCAGTCACCGATGGCGTCCGACGGACTCTGGATCGTGTCGACCACGCGGATTGCCTTGTGGTTCTTGAAAGCGCCGGCGCTGGCGCGGAATTTGGGAACGCCCTCCACCGTTACTAGCAAAGGACTATGGACGTCCTTGTTGGTCGTAACGATGTCGCCAACGCGCAATCCCAGCAAATCACCGGCCGTGATTTGCGTGCTCGCCAGACGCACGTTCAGCGTTACCAACGAGCCTCGCAACGTCTCGCTGATCGACTCGATCGTCTCAGGCGTAGCCGCGCGGCGGCCATACGTCACCCAGCTATTGGCCGAAAGCTTGCCGCTGATGCGCTCGATCGAGTTGTACGGAATGCACAAGTTCATCATCCCGCGCACGTCGCCGATGGCCAACTCGAAGCTGATCAGCACGACGACTTCGTTCGGCGGTACGATCTGGGCCAACTGCGGATTGCTCTCCACGCGCAGCACTTCCAGGTCAAGATCGAGCACGTTTTCCCAGGCGTGGCGCAGTTCCTCGAGAAACAAGCTCGTGATCCGCGACACCAGCCGAAGCTCGATCTCCGTCAGCGGCCGCCGCGCCAACGCGGTCCCCTCCCGTCCACCTCCCAGAAGTCGGTCGATGATCGGGTACAGGATCGACGGGTTAATGTCGAGAATCAGGTGGCCTTCCAGAGGATCCGCCTTCAGCAAATTGAAGCAGGTCGGATTCTCCAGGCTGAAGATGAACTCGCTGTACGTCAGTTGGTCGACACTCGTCAGCTTCACCTCGACCATGCTCCGCAGCATCGCCGACAGCCCAGCCGCAAAATTCCGGCCAAACCCCTCGTGCAGCGTCTGAAGGGCACGCATCTGTTCCTTGCCGACGCGTTCCGGCCGCTTGAAGTCGTACGGCGTCACCTTCTCGCGCGACTTGGACAACGTCATGCTCGGCGCCGGTTCTGGCCGCGCCGGTGCTGCGCCCACCTCGCCGGTCGACGCCATCGCACTGAGCAGGCTCTCCACTTCCGCCTGACTAAGCACGTCTCCGCTCATCGCATCATCCTTCGAAGTATGCGATGCCTGTGGGGCATCCTTGCCGCGCCTACGGAGATCCGCTCCTTATGAGCGAATCTGACCCGAGCCGTAGACGACGTACTTGTAACTGGTCAACTCACTAATGCCGCAGGGGCCGCGCGCGTGAAACTTGTCCGTGCTGATACCGATCTCCGCCCCCAGCCCGAACTGGCCCCCGTCGTTGAATCGCGTACTCGCGTTGATCATCACTGCCGAGCTGTCCACTCGGGCGGCGAACTGCCGGGCCGAGTCCAGGTCGGCCGTCACGATCGCCTCCGTATGCTGCGAACTGTATCGGTTGATGTGCTCGATTGCCTCGTCCAGCGAATCGACCACCTTCACCGAAATGATCGGCCCGAGATACTCTTCGTAATAGTCCTGCTCGCTGGCCGGCTTCGCCTCGCGGACAAGTTGACGTGTGCGCTCGTCGCCCCGGATCTCCACGCCCTGCGCGATCAACGCCTTCGCTACGCGCGGCAACAGCACCGGCGCGCACGCGGCGTGAACCAATAGCGACTCCGCGGCGTTGCACACGCCCATGCGCTGGCACTTCGAGTTGACCACCAACTGCTCCGCCAACTCCGCGTCCGCCGACCGATCCAGATACACGTGGCAGTTGCCGGCGAAATGCTTGATCACCGGCATCTTCGCCTCTTCGCTCACCCGGCGGATCAGACTCTCCCCGCCCCGCGGAATCGCCACGTTGATATACTCGGGCATGTTCAGGAAATGGCCCACCGCCTGCCGATCCGCCGTAGCCACCAACTGCACCGCATGGTTCGGCAAGCCCACATCAGCGGCCGCCTCGGCCAAAATCTCCGTGATCGCAGCGTTCGAGTGCGCCGCCTCCTTGCCGCCGCGCAGAATCACCGCGTTGCCACTCTTCACGCACAACGCGGCCGCGTCGGCCGTCACGTTCGGCCGCGACTCGTAGATGAAGAAAATCACCCCCAACGGCACGCGCACCTTCAGCACCTCCAGCCCGTTCGGACGAACCGACGACGACATCACCTCGCCGATCGGGTCCGCCAACTGGGCCACCTCGTGCATCGATTGGGCGATCCCGTCGATCCGCTCCGGCGTCAATCGCAACCGATCGACCTGCGCCTCCGTCAGCCCGAAACTCGGCGCAGCCGCCAGATCGAGTCGGTTCGCTTCCGTCAGCGCCAGCGAACGTTCGTCCAATAGCCGCGCGCTCCGTTCCAGCCAGGCCAGCTTCTGCGCGCCCGTTACCACGGCCATTTCAGCTGACGCCTGCTTGGCGCGGCGCGCCACCTGCTCGCAGTATTCGCGGAGATCGCTGTTCTCGCCGGAAGATGCTGCCACGGACCAACCTCCAAGGTGTTACGCTGATGCTGACTGGTGGACCGCCGAATAAGCCCGCGCGGGGTCCCGCCCCCGGCAAACGATGCCACACCGCCAGCCAACACAGAAGTATCCCTTTTCAGGCGGTCCAAGTCAACGGAGATTGCCGATGCAGCCACCCGTCGCCGCCCGTCGTAACCCGCTGCCCAGCACAGCTTTCTGTCCAACGGCTTCGCCTCGCCGGCGCGTCGTCCGCCGCTATGGCCGCTCCTGGCCAAGGCCGCCCGTTGCCTCGAACAACACCAGCGCCTGCCGGACGGCCGCAACATCATGCACGCGGACAATCTGCACCCCCTGAAGGGCCATCGCCAGGGCAACGCCGATCGTGCCCGCCGTACGATCCGCTTCTGGGTTATCCAGCACCTGCCCAATGAACCTCTTGCGTGAGTGGCCCACCAGAATCGGGCATCCCAGTTCGTGCAGACGCCCAATCTGGCTCAACAGTGCCAAGTTGTGCTTCGTCGTCTTCCCAAAGCCGATTCCCGGATCCAGGGCGATCCGCTCAGCGGCAATTCCCGCCGCAACCAGCACATCCCGCCGCCGCCCCAGATACGCACAGACCTCCGCCACCACGTCCTCGTAGTCAGCAAGCTCCTGCATCGTCTGCGGTGTGCCCGGCATGTGCATCGCACACACCCCCGCACCCGATTCCAGCGCCAGCGGCAGCATCTCCGGATCCCACGTCAGGGCCGACACGTCGTTGATGATCTGGGCGCCGGCGGCAATTGCCTCTCGGGCGACAACCGCTTTCGTCGTATCGATCGACACGGGCACGTCGCACTGCCGGCAGATCTCCGCCACAACCGGCCCGACACGCCTCAATTCCTCCGCCTCACTCACCGGCGTTGCCCGAGGCCGAGTGCTCTCGCCGCCAATGTCCAACAAGTCGGCCCCGTCGGCCACAAGCTGCAGACCCCGGTCGATGGCCGCAGCCGGATCGAAGAACTGGCCCCCGTCGGAGAAACTGTCCGGCGTAACGTTCAGAATCCCCATCACCAGCGGTCGGCGATGCAACCGCAGCGTCTGGTGGCGAAGCTGCCACGAATCGGCGCGATCAGAGGGGTGTGCGTGTTCCACAACCGCCAGTCTACCACGGAGTCTCCATCATGCCCACGATCCGCGCCGCGATCTTCTCGATCGCTTGCTGCTCGGCCGTGGCCACCGACTGGCCTACCTCCGCGACCAGCATGCCCGTCCCCTGCACCTGGGCCAACTCCGCAGGTACGGGAACCGAGCCTCGCATCAACTGGTTCGATCGCCGGTCGACCCACTGCACATTCACCAGCAACTGGAGCTGCACTTCGCGCGGATCGTTGTACTCGTTCTGAATCAGAATGCTCTGGGTCTCGGACACGATACGCCCCGTCAACACGCTATCGGCGTTCGGTGTGCTCACCACCTTGTACGGCGTCTTGCTTTCGATCTCCTTCACCACGGCTTCCGTGAGCCACTCGGCGACACCGCGCCGGAACGTCGCCGACTCGAACATCGGCACATACACGGTGTGAATATCCGATGGATAGAGCGACCAATTGCCCACCTGATAGCCGGCACAGCCCGCCACGGCGACTAGACCCACCAAGAGCACCAACCACCGCGTCGACTGCCGCAACGGTGATGAAACAGCTCCTGCCACTCCCTCCATACGACAACGCGCACACCGCAACCTTCCACCGTCAGCCTCCCGCAAGCGGCGCGGTGCACGAGTCCATGGCAACAAAGCGAGTCTCAAACCGGTCATGGCGGGGCGCCCGAAGAAAGCGGCTGCTGCTTCAGTGGCAGCGTCTTGTGCGACGACGGAATCAGGTCGGTCAACTGCTTGACGTAGTTCGTCGGCTCCGCCGGATAATCCTTGATCTCCTCCAACCGGTTCCGCGCTTTGACCGCGTACTCCGTCTGGGGATGACTCTTGATGACCTCGGCATAGTAGTAGCGGGCTGCCCCGTAGAACTTCTTCTTCTCATAGAATTGGGCAATCGCCCAGTCGCGCGCGGCCTGCTCCGCCACAATCTCGTTCTTCGTCTGCACCAGTCGCGATTTCTCCTTGCCCAACTGGTCGGGGAATTGCGTCAGGGTCTCCTGCGCCATCTCACCCGCCTCCTTCAAGGGCGTGCCGTCATACATCGAGCCCTGGTACACTTCCATCTTGCTCTTCACACCAAGAAGCCTCGCCGGAACCTGGTGTTCGCTCTTCGGGTATTCCTTGCGAATCTGGTCGTAGTTGTACGCCGCCTCCTCGTAGCGGCCGTGCGTGAAGTACGAGTTCGCCGTCGCCATCACCGCGTCGTCCGCCAGCGGACCGGTGGGATCGTTCAATCGCACCTGCTCGTACGCCTTGATCGAGTGTCCCAGCGTGTCGAACATCGGACGCTTGTTGTCGGTCAGATTTGGCGTGATCGGCCAGTGCGGATCGACGTCATACACCTGCTCCCAATAGCGCCCGATCGCGAACATTCTCGCCACCGTCTTGTCTAAGTGCCGCGAGAACTCATACTTCTTCAACAGCTTGCCGTACGTGTCGTTCGCCTTCGTGTACTGATCGGTGAAGAAGTAACACTCGCCCATCAGGAACAGGGCGTCCTCCTCCAGCGGCGAGTCAGGCCAGCGCGAAGCGGCCGTCGAAAACTTGGCCGCCGCCTCCTCGAATTTCTTCTCCGTGTACAGGCTCTCTCCCTCTTTGAACGCCGCCCGGGCGATCTTCTCGTCCGGCCCATAGCCCGCCATCGCCTTGACGTTCTTGGCAATCCGCGACGGAGAGAGCGAGTCCAGAAAACTCGTCTCTTCCTCCTCCTCCTTGTTCTTCGTCAGCGGATCATCCTTCGACCCCGCTGGCGGCACAACGGTCGTGTGGGTTGCCGGATCCGTGACCGGTTCGGTCGCCGAAGTGGGTACGACGCCCGATGCCGCCTGGTTCTCTGTCGCAGGCACACCTTCCGACGCCGGCGGCGCCGGATCGCGACCCATCAGGCGGTCCCACAGAGGGTGCTCAGCTACGGGCTTGTTGTATTCCTGCGGATTGGTGCCGTTGGGCAACGGCGGTACGCTCTGGCACCCCACCGCCCACGACAGCAGCACGACCGCCGGTAGAAGCTTCAATGCGTGTGCGAACATGCAGGACGTCCTTGTCGTGCAATCGCCGCAATGCGGCGGCCTTCAGCCCGTCAGTATTCCCAGGTACTGGTGCATGCGAGGCTTCCTGCCCAGCGTGCTGTACAAGTAGTGGTTCATGGCGCCGCGCATTTCCCCACGGCTCCGCGAATCAATCTGGATGCGCTGCCACGTGCGGTTCTCCGGATCGGCCATCAGGCTCATCATGCGAAGCACTCCCGCACTTAGCGACACGACTTGTGTCTTTCCCTGGCGGCAACGCCCACAAAGCACGCCGCCCTGCAACTGCCCGAATGCCACCCGGCCGCTCATCGCCACCTCCGCGCCACATTCGGCGCAGCTCTGCAGCGATGGCAGATGTCCCAGGATTCGCAACGCACCCAACTCGAACCGCAGCACCCAGTGCAGTACCGGCTCTCCCGCCGACAACGCTGCCAACGTGGCTTCCGCCAGGTCGAACAGCTCCGGATGAGGGTCGTACTGATCGGTCAGCTCATTCAACAGTTCCGCCACGTAGTAGCCGGCGTACAGACTACCCAGGTCCCGGCCCGACGGTCGGAACCGTCGCACGAGCTTGGCTTCGGTCAACAAGTCGAGTGTCTCGGACGATTTGCGGAGGAAGACTATTCGACAGAGGGCCAACAGGTCAAGAGCAGACTCGAACGGGCCCTTCAATCGCCTCGCCCCCTTCGCTAAACCGCTTATCTTGCCAAATTCCCGCGTAAACAACGTTACGATCAAGCTCGTCTCACTGAACTCGATCACGCGAAGCACCAGGGCAGTAGCTTTCTCAGCACCCACGGCAAGCCGCACTCAACACAGAACCATCCACCGATCACCAAACCGCAGGATGGCACGAGCCAGGCCGTAGGGTGGGCCGAGCGCAGCGAGCCCCACCACCCCACTCCCCCACTCACGCCGTTTCCGCATGCGAACGATCCAGCACCTCAATCCGCACGCGTTCAATCCGCCGCCGCGTTGCCTCCAGCACCGTAATCCGAACATTGCCGGAAACCACTTCCTCGCCCGGAACCGGCACGTGACCCAGCCGGCTGAACACCATACCGCCAATCGTATCGAAATCTTCCTCTTCCGGCAGGTCCAGATTCAGCCGCTCGTTGATCTCGTCCACGTGAACCTTGCCCAACACCTCCGCCACCGCCGGGTCGATCTGCCGGATGCCGTCTACCAGGTCCATGTCCGACTCGTCGACGATCTCGCCGACGATCTCTTCCAGGGCGTCCTCCATCGTCACCAGCCCCGACACGCCGCCGTATTCGTCCAGCACCACGGCCATATGGTTCCGCGTGAGCTGAAATTCCTGCAGAAGCACGTCGACCGGCTTGGTCTCCGGCACGAAATACGGCTCCCGAAGCAGATCCGTCCAAGGCCGCACCGGCTCGTTCGGTCCCTTGGCCAGCTCCGGTAGCAGGTCCTTCACGTACAGTATCCCGATGATGTCGTCCCGATTGCGGTCATACACCGGAATCCGTGTATGCCCTATCTGGACGATGAAATCCAGCGCCTCCTGCCAGGAAAACGCCTTCGAAAGCGATATCATATCCGTTCGCGGCGTCATGATCTCCGACACATCGACGTCGCCGAGCTCGATCACCCCCTCGATCATGTCCCGGGCGTCCTCTTCCAGAAGCCCTTCTCGGTGGCCCTCGGTCACCACGGTTCGAATCTCGTCTTCGAACGACTCCTCGTCCGGCTCCTCCGGCACGCGCCCGGCTAGCCGATGCAGGATCACGTCCACGAACCAGGCCCCCAGCACCAAAGGCGAAAGAATCGCACCGATCAGCCGCCAGATCGGCCACGTCACGTACAGAAAAGGCTCTGCCCAAAGCCGCGTCGTTGCCCACGGAATCCAGATCTCGGCCGCCAAAAGCAACACAGCGCCGATCGTTGCGGCAAGAATGAGCGACGGCCATCCCGGGTCGGGCTCCGCTCGTAGGAACCACAGCGCGGCCGTCCCCACAAACGCCGCCGTAGCCACGACCTGCAACGTTTCGGCCGACAGCGCCGCGTGATCGTACCCACGCAGAATGTCGCCCAAACGTTCCGGAGACCCGCGACGACGGCAGATCTCCTCCAGTCCATGCCGGGAAAAATCGGTGAGCGACCTGGTGCCGATTGCCGCCAGGCCGGTCACGATGAGGCTGGCCAACGCCAGCCAAAACAGCGCGTCGGCGCTCACGATGCTCTCTTGCCTCCACGGGCCATGCCCCGCTGCCGCGACGGGGTCGTTCGGTTCATCTCCTCCACAGGCGGCGTCATCCCAAAGCGTTCCAGACAGGCCCGCTCTTGGCTCCGCATCTCGGCTCGCTCCTCCGGTTCCCCGTCATCGTAGCCTACCAGATGCAACATTCCATGCACAACGTACAACAGCAGTTCATCTTCTGCCGACCACCCGTACCGGCCGGCGCAACTTGCCGCCGTATCTGCGCTCACCACGACCTCACCATCCAGTGACCGCTCGTCGCGGTCCAGCAGGAAGCTGAGCACGTCGGTCGCATAGTCGTGGTCCAAATACTGCCGGTTCAGCCGATGGATCGTCGGATCATCCACCACGGCCACGCTCACGGTCGCCTCGGCAATCTCCGCATCGCCAAGCACCATCGCCACGGCCCGTCGCAGGCGATCCTCGTCCACGGCCAGAGTCGATTGTTCGTTGGCGATTGCTACGTCGATCATCCGCTCCCACCGCCGCTCACCGGTTACCCACCACCACTTATGCCGTCTTCTGCTCCGGATACTTCACGCGGCCGTGGTAGATCGCCGTCAGCGATTTGATCATCGTGTCTTCAATGGCGCGAAGCTCGCGAAGCGTCAGACCGCTCTCATCGAACTGCCCGTCATCCAGCTTGCGCTCGGCAATCTCGCGAACCAGGCTCTCGATGCGCGCCGGAGTCGGATCGACCAACGAACGGCTGGCGCTTTCCACGGCGTCGGCCAGCATCAGCACGCCCGCCTCCTTGGTCTGCGGCCGCGGCCCCGGGTAACGATAGCTGCTCTCGTCGACCTCGCTGCTATTCGGATCTTCCTGATGCTGCTGATTGGCCCGACCGTAGAAATACTCCACCAGCGTCGTGCCGTGATGCTGCTGAATGAAATCGACGATCGGCTGCGGCAGGTTATGCTGACGAGCCAAGTCGGCACCATCCTTGATATGCGCAATGATGACCAGCGTGCTCATCGCCGGAACGAGCGAATCATGCCGGTTCTCGTTCGGCGATTGGTTTTCGATGAAGTACCCGGGCTTCAGCATCTTGCCGATGTCGTGGAAATACGCCCCCACCCGCACCAGCAGACCGCGAGCGCCGATCGCCTCTGCCGCCGCCTCGGCGATCGAGCCCACCGTGATCGAATGGTTGTACGTGCTCGGCGCACGGCGAATCAACTCCTGCAGCAGCGGATGGGCCACGTCGCCCAACTCCAGCAAACTGATGTCCGTCAACACACCGAACAGGCTCTCGATAAACGGCAGCAAGCCTGTCATCAGGAATCCTGCCGCTACCGTCCACAAGGCATTCCTCGCCGCCTCCTTGATAACGAGCATGGCCAGCGCCGGCTCGCCCATCATCGCCGGATTCTCCACCACCTTCGTGGCGATCGTCAGAACCACGGCGATCAAGCTCGACCAAAGCCCGACGTAAATCAGCTTCGTGCGGCTGCGAATTCGTCCCAATTGCAGCACGGCCGTCGCCGTCACTCCCATCAACAGCAGGAATCCGCCCACGCCCGTGCCGATCCCCAGCACCACGATCATGGCCACCACAGCCGCCAACAGCAGCGCCAACTCCTGCCGGTAGGCGATCGCCACCGTCTGTCCGAACAGCAGCACCGGAATGATCTCTAGCCGCCAGCCGTCCACCGCCGGCCAGCGCGCCAATGTCACCGATGCGGCAACCGTGATGATTACCAGCGCCAAGATCATGAACAGACGCTTCAGGCTGCTCACCAATCGCCGTTCGTGCATCAACAGGTACGGCGTGCAAAGCGCGAACAACCCAAGGATCAGCGTTACGATCGACCCCGCACGCGCCAGACGCTCCACGAGCGATTGCTGCGCCATCGCCGCTTCGTACTCCGCGTCCAGAAGCGCAATCTGGTCGCGTCGCAGCGGCTTGTCCGCCTCCACCAGCGTCTGCCCGTCCTCGTAGTTCACCACCACCGGCTTCACACCGGCCACCGCCGCGTCCAATGCCTTCTTCGTGTGCGCCTCGTCGAGCGTCAGCGTATCGGGCAAACGCGGACGCAGCCATTCGAACACCGGATCGGCCACGTCCGGCGACCCAAACCGGCTCCGAAGGCTCTCCAGGATCGGCGTGCCCTTTCCAATCAGCACGTCGCTCACCTTCACCGTCTCACCCCCCTCGGGCGTGCGCCCTTTCGGATAAACGATGATCTCGTCCTGGTTGCCGCCACCCGGCAGCTTCTCCAGCAGACCCCGCGTCTCGGACGGCGCCAGTGCCTTGGCCACATTCTCTTCAAAGGCCGCCAGGTTCTGGTCGCCTACCAACGCGTCGTGAAACTTGCGGAAACTCTCCGCCAGTTGATGCTGCGATGGCCCAGGCGCGCCCTTCTCCAACGGAGGCTGAAACTCTCCCCATACCTTGGGATCCACCTCCGCGTACGTCGCCGCCCGCATCACTTCCGCAACCCGATTGCGCAGCTTGCTGCGCAGCCGCTCCAGTGACGCCGGATCGACCACGTACGTGTACTTCACCTGCCACCGGGCGCGATCCTTGGCCTCGGCCGTTGCCGTCACGTCTGCCATCTGAAACGGAACCCGCGCTGTCACATCCCGCGCCAGCGTATCGTCGGCCCGGTACGGAAAGGGCGGCTGCCAGCCGCGAATCACACCGCACAGCATCACCGACGCTGCCACGAGCAGGCTTAGACGAACGAGAACGTCGCGCCGACGCAAACTCGCCAGCGCGCGCCGCCAACTTCCGGGTGGCAGTTCCAATGCCGCCACTCGTTCGGATCGGGTCCTCTTTTGCCCGCCGTTACCCATGCGGTTCACTTCTGCGATCGATGTCGCTCGCCCGGAGGCCGCTCGTAGGCGTCCACAATAGCCTGAACGAGGGGGTGCCGCACGATATCGGCCCTTGACAATTGTACCGCAGCGAAACCGGTGATGCCACGAAGTCGAGCAAGCCCGTCAATCAGGCCGCTCTTCGTCTGGGGTGGCAAATCCACCTGCGTTGTATCCCCCGAAACAACTACTTTTGACCCGTTCCCCATTCGAGTGAGGAACATCTTCATCTGCGATACGGTCGTATTCTGCGCCTCATCCAAAATCATGAAGGCATCGTTCAGCGTCCGACCCCGCATGTAGGCCAGAGGGATAACCTCGATACGGTCTTCTTCCGTATACCGTTTGATCACGTCGTGGTCCATCATCTCGCGGAGGGCGTCGAACAACGGCCGCAGGTATGGGTTGATCTTCGCCTGCAGATCGCCCGGCAAATAGCCCAGACTCTCACCCGCTTCCACCGCCGGACGCACCAGCACGATCTTTCGCACCCGCTCTTCCTTCAGGGCGTTGATCGCCGCCGCCACCGCCAGATACGTCTTCCCCGTCCCCGCCGGCCCTGTGCACATCACCAGATCGTTATTGCGCATAGCCTCCACATACCGGGTCTGCCCCGCCGTACGCGGACGGATCTGCCTCGCCGCATAAACCGAAATGGGTGGCGTCCCCACCGCCGCTTCGCCGGTGCGAACTTGCGAAAGCGACCGCTCGACATCCTCTGTCGACAGGCTACCGTAGCGCACTGCTTGCGCCTGAAGCTGCTCCAGCAACTCGGTCGCTTGGGCTACGGCTTGCTCCTCGCCGCGAATGAGAATCTGGCCATCATGGGCCGATATGCTGACGCCCAAAGCCTCCCGGATACTCCGCAGATGCTGATCGCACGTGCCGAACAGAGCCAGCAATGCCTTGGAGCTGACCACCGAGATTGTGTTTTCTGTCATCAAGTTCTGTGCCGCCGTCGTCGGCCGGCACGGCCCAAGACGGTTAGCTCCTCACCCGTCCCGGGGTTCAAAAATCCGATACACCGGCAATGTATGTGTGGCAATAAGGGCAGATGTGGGTCTCGGCCAGGATCTCTCGGTTGCACTTGCTGCAACTCTTCTTCGGCGGCGCAGGCGCTGCAGATCTCGATTCCCACACCGCAGGCCCGTCCGAAACCACCGCAGCACCGACACGCCGCGGCGGCCCCAGGAATCCCATAATGGCTTCCTCTGTCAACTCCGACTCTTGCGGATTCGGAATCTGAATCTGCGCCTTGCAAAGGGGACACAGACCGACTTTCCCCGCATACACGTCTTTCACGTGCAGCAAATGCCCGTTCGGACACGTCACTTGGATCGACATCACACGTCCTCCCGACTCGCTTGAGTGAGCAAGGACGCTGGCCCGATGCCTCCGGCAAACGCACTTTCCGTACCGAAACCTGCTGCGATGTGGTCCAGCCGCCACACCTCCTCGCGGCAACTGCAGCCCGTTGCGTCTCTGAAAGAACAACGGAGCAGGCCTCGCCACTTGTCGCCGCCCGAGATCCCTTCAACCCCCGGGCGCTCGACAAACCGCACCACTTATCTTAGACACGCCGTCCAGCCATGAATAGGCAAACAAAGTTCGCCAGAAGCAAGAATCGGCAAAAACAGTTCTACTGAGGGGAAGGTCCGCGCATCTCGGCCGTTACCTGCAGAGGGGCTCTCTCCACCGGCCTTCCCGAAACCAGGGGATCATCGCTTGTCTCGCCTCGTGCGACTCGCACTACCCGCCAACCCACCCAAGTGCCCAGAATGCGTACGCCACAGGCGCAGCCAGCAGAAGCGAATCTAGAATGTCCAGCGCGCCTCCAAAACCTGGCAGCCAGCGGCTGGAATCCTTGCGCTGGGCGTCCCGTTTCAACAGCGACTCGGCCAGATCGCCCACCATACCGACCACCGCCAGCACCAAGCCATACGCAATCCAACCCCACGTCGGCGTCGACACACTCCCTGCAGTGCTCGTAGCCGGTACGAGCCACCGAAACGCAACCCACGACCCGAACAAGGCGAACAGAATGCCCCCCGCGGCGCCTTCCCACGTTTTCCCTGGGCTCAGCCGCGGCGCCATCTTGTTGCGTCCCATAAGGCGCCCCACCGTGAACGCTCCCATGTCGCACATCTTGACCACAATTACCAACGACGCCAGCGAGCCGATCCCCCACGCCATCCGCAACAACACCAGCATGGCCATCAGCAGACCAACGTAAACCAGCCCCAGCGTCGTCGCGCCCACGTTGGCCGTCACCCCGCCGGTCCCGCGGTATCGCCGCATCTCGCCCACCAGGGCGGCCAACACGCCCAAACCCAAGGCGATCAACAGCCATTGCGCCCCCGAGTCCGGACGTGGCGTGCCATCCGCCGCCGTCTCCATCAGAGGCCCGAGCCAACCGGCCGATACCAGCACCAAGCTGCCGCCCCACACGACCCAACTCAGCGGACGCTGCCCGGCTGCACGGCTCAGATCCACGAATTCCACGCTGCCCAACACGGTCAGCAGCACCGCTACCGGAAAGAGCCACGCGCCGGCAATTGCCGACCGATGGTCCAGCCAGCACAGCCCGACCAACGCGGCAATGATCAACGTTCCCAAAGACAGTCGCCAGCGCAGCATCGAAACAATCGCAAAAGGACGCGGTTCCCAACCAGAGTGAAGATAACGCCCTCGCCCGTGTCGCACAAGGCAACCGTCTCAACCGCCGCGGCTGGCCACCCCGCGTTCACACCACCGCGCTCAGCGACAGAACGGCGATCACACCAATCACCGCTCCCAGCGAAACCAGCGCAGTGTCGATCGTCCTGCTGTCGGGCCAGAGCACCTTGACCAAAAAACCCACCGTGACCACGAGCACCAGGATGACCGCCGCAGGCGCCGAAACCGATGCCCCCGACCCAAGCACGTGGGCCAGCCAATCCTTGAGCCCCACAACGGCGATCCACGCGCCGCCCACCAGATACACGCCCACGCCGAGACACTTCGCCACGCCGCGGCGCAAATCGCCCAACATCTCCTCGCCGCCGATCAACGGGCAGACCATCGCCCCCACGAACGCTCCTCCCGTTGCGCCCAACAATGCCAGCGCGACCCGAGCCTTCAGCCACAACAGCACGCCCGCTACCACCACGAACACTGCGGCCAGCACCAGCAACCCGCGCGGCGACACCCGCCAGGGCGACTGCTTCTCAAGCTCGATCCCACCTTCGTTGCCACGCACGCCGCTCCCCCGGCGCACTTCTCCCCGCGGTCCCCTATATGAAGAAGACATAGCATCACCCCCAGCTAGTCAGCCCCACATCTCCCGACGCCGATCCCCGCGGTCGCCTATTCCCGTTGCTCGCTGCCAGGCTCATCCGGATAGGCAAACGATACGAGAGCCTTGGCGCCGCGCAGCAGCCAAATGCCGACCAGCACCGTTGGAATCGCCACCAAGAGCAACCCTGGTGCACCCAACGCCCCGACCAGCGACCCCAGGCCCGACAGAATAACCACGAGCCCGATGCTCCGTACCGCCACACCAAACGCTTCGGACGGTTTCATAGCACAACCTCACGACGTCCACCCGTCAGCAGCAGTCACCATTCCGCAGATGGTACCAGAAGAGCAAGAAACGGGCAATCTGGGTAGCCGACGGCATTTCCGCCCCATCACCGCGGAGCCGTTCAGGGCCCCACCGGGGCCTTCAGTCCGGCTGGTTCAGCCCACCGAAGCGGCGATCCCGACCCGCGAAATCGCGGATGGCCTGGTGCAGTTGGCCCTCGTCGAATTCCGGCCAGCAGTACGGCGTAACCCAAATTTCCGCGTAGCTGATCTGCCACAGCAGAAAATTGCTCACCCGCATCTCTCCCGCCGTGCGAATCAGCAGGTCGGGGTCCGGCGATCCGGCCGTGTCCAGATGCGAGTCGATCACCTCTTCGGTGATCTCCCCTGGCGACAGGCGCCCCTCACGCACGTCCTCAGCGATCCGCCGAACCGCGTCGGTCAGCTCGCCCCGCCCGCCGTAGTTGATGGCCAGGCACAGCCGCAGTCCCCTGTTTCCCGCGCTAATCTCCACGAGCCGGTCCATCTGCTCCAGCACTTGCGGCGGAATCCCCTCGCGGCGCCCGATCGTCATGAATCGCACGTTCTGACGCAGTATCGAGCCCTCCTCCTCAATCAGATACTGCTCCAGCAGCCGCATCAGAAAATCGAGCTCCAGCTGGGGGCGTTTCCAGTTCTCGCTCGACAAGCAGTAGAGCGTCAACTGCTCGATCCTCAGCCGGCTGCACTCCTCCACCGTCCGCCGCACACTGGCCACGCCGTGACGGTGCCCTTCAATCCGAGGAAGTCCCCGTCGCTGTGCCCAACGGCCGTTGCCGTCCATAATCACGGCGATGTGTCGCGGCCGCTTTTCCGGCGACACGTCAAATATCTCGGCACTTGGCGAACGAGAAATCTGAGACATGATCGATCATTGTCGTATCACGTGAGGATCGTCTGCTCGCGGTCGGGGCCTACGGAGACGATCTCTACCGGCCGGCCCACCAGGTCACTCAGCCGGCTCAAGTAGGCCTTCGCTTTCTCGGGCAAGTCGGCCATGCGGCGAATCCCGGTGATCTTCTCCTGCCACCCCGGCACGGTCTCATAAACCGGCTGCACCCGCCGCAAGTCATCCACATGGCTCGGAAAGTGATCGATCCGCCGTCCGTCCAGCTCATAGGCCACACAGATCTTCAGCTCGGGCAACTCGCTCAGCACGTCCAGCAGCATCACCGCCAGCACATCCACACCGCCGAGCCGGGCCGTGTACCGCGCAGCCACCGAGTCGAACCAGCCGCAGCGCCGCGGACGCCGTGTCACTGTCCCATACTCGTTCCCCGCGTCCCGAATGTGCTGACCGATCTCGTTGTCCTGCTCCGTCGGAAACGGCCCGCCGCCCACGCGAGTCGTATACGCCTTGACGATCCCAATCACCTTGCTCAAGTAGCGCGCCGGCACACCCGAACCCGCCGACACGCCCACTGCCGAACTGTTGCTGCTCGTCACATAAGGAAACGTGCCGTGGTCGATGTCCAACAGCGAGCCCTGGGCCCCCTCGAACAGAACCTTCTTCTCGGCCTCTGCCGCATCGAGCAAATAGGCCGTCGTGTCGGCCACATAGCCGCGCAGCCGTTCCGCGTACCCGGCATACTGCCGATAGATTTCGTCGGCATCCAGAGGCTTGCTCCCCTCGCTCCCCATGCCGGTTAGGATCCGGTTCTTCACTGCCGTAATCGACTCGATCCGCTCGCGAAAACTGTCGCGATACATGTCGCCCAGTCGCACGGCCAGCGATCGCCCCACCTTGTCGCGGTAACACGGCCCGATCCCGCGCATCGTCGTGCCGATCGCCTCGCCGCCCGCGCAGCAGTCCAGCAGCCGGTCCTCCTCGATGTGCCACGGGAAAATGACGTGCGCCCGGTCGCTGATCATCAGGTTCTTGCCCACGGTCACGCCGCGCCGCGTCAGCGAATCGATCTCGTCCAACAACGTGGCCGGATTCACAACCACTCCGGTGGCCACCACGCACTGAACCTGCGGCCGGAAAATGCCGCTCGGAATGAGCGAAAGCTTGTACGTCTGGCCGTTGGCGACGACCGTGTGGCCGGCATTGGCGCCCCCCTGATAGCGAACGACAATGTCGTGCTGCTCCGTAAGCAAATCGACGACTTTGCCCTTCGCCTCATCGCCCCACTGCAGACCGATTACACAAGTCGCTGACACCGTTCTTGCTCCCCATCGCGTTAGCAGTTCCCAGGCCACACGGCCCGAACAATCCCAAGCATACCAGTCTACCCACGCCCTCGGAAGCTGGTCAAGCGGGTCAACCCTATCGCTACCCTTGGGGGTATTGCCGGCAATACTCGTACAGCGCCATCGCCGCCGCCGTGGCCGCATTGTGCGCATAGGGCAGTCCGTACACCGGAATCTCCACCAGATGCTCCGTCAAACGCAGCACTTCCTCCTCCACGCCCAGCCGCTCGTTCCCGATGATAAGGACCGACTTGCGTGGGAACTGAAACGTGAAGATCGATTCCGACCGGGGCGTCTGTTCCAGTGCCACCAACGCGTACCCCTCCTGGCGCAAGTTCTTCAACACCGGCGGCAACGTCCGGTGCAACTCGATCGCGATCGAGTCGCCCGTCTCCCGAGCAATCTCCGGCACGATCCGCGCGTTGCCACAGCAGATCAGCCGCCGCACGCCGCAGCAGCTCGCCGCGCGCACGATCCGCGACAGGTTCACGTTGCTGCGCATCGGTGGGCACGCCACGATCAATTCCCGTGGTCGCACCAGCGAAGTCAGCGGCTTGTGGCGTTCCTGGAGTTCGTCGTCCATCACTCCTATCCTGAGCTGCGAATGCCGCATCATCAAGAGGGCCGGTTCGACCTGTCGAGGGCTGCATTGCCAATGCGCCTCCAGCGGCATCCGGGATGAATCGCGATCATGGGCTTCGCCGGTATCAACAAAAAAAAGGGCCAGGGCGCGCGCTCACCGTTGGAGTCAAATGAGCGAGCTCCTGGCCACATGTAGCGAAAAACGCTACGGTACCTCTGCTATGAGAGCGAGAAACACGCAGACCGCGCGAACCCGTTCCTGTAATGTCCGAAAGACCCCTACAGGCGGATTTTGCGGCAGAATCAGGAAGAAACGCCCGGGACCACCGTAGAACACGGCTGCCGATCGAAGAGCAAAAAGTGGAACAAGCCGGACGGCTCTCCCACCAACAATTCTAACTCAATAAGCGTACCGAGGGAAGAACGATCGGCTTACAATGAAAGGCTCATGAGAACCCTCGCCGCCTACATTTTGGGAATTGCCTGTTTTGCCGGTTTGGTCTGGGCTCTCGCCATCGGCAAGCCTCAGCCGGCCGACTTCACCTTCTCGAACCAGTCCGAAATCAAAACGGTCGATCCGGCTCTCGTCAACGGCCAACCCGAAGGCCGGATCGTCAGTGCGCTGTTCGAGGGACTCTGTAACTGGAACCCCCGCGATCTCACACCTCAGCCCGGCGTTGCCGATCGCTGGACCATCTCCGACGACAAACTGACCTACACGTTCCACCTTCGCGACAATGCCCTCTGGTCCGATGGATCGCCCGTCATCGCCGACGATTTCGTCTGGTCCTACCGTCGCGCCCTGCACCCTGCCACGAGCTCCGAGTACGCCTACGAGCTCTGGTATCTCGTCGGCGCCGAACAGTACACCAGCGGCAAGGTCAACATCGGCGATCTGGTCGAGGTCGAACTCAACAAGCAGCCGCCCGGCGCCCTTCCTTTCGCTTCCGGAATCATGCTTCGCGGCCGCCTCACGGCGATCGACCATCCCTCCGCCGACGCCGCCCCCGTCTACACCGTCGATATCGACGGCCACACACGCCGCTTCCAAAAAGGGACCGTCGAACCGGGCACCGAGGACTATCGCTGGCTCCTTCTCGACTTCCAAACCGTCGGGCTCCACGCCATCGATCCCCGCACCCTCCAGTTTCGGCTGAAGCATCCGGTTCCCTATTTCGTCCGGCTTATGGGCTTCTACCCGCTCTTCCCGGTCAACCCCAGGTGCGTCGAAGCCTACGGCTATCCCGCCTGGACGAAGCCCGAGCACATCGTCACTAACGGCCCGTTCCTTCTCCACTCCCGCCGTATCCGCGACCGCATCCGCCTCGTCAAGAACCCCAGGTACTGGGACCGCGACCACGTCGCGCTCAACGTGGTCGACGCCGTAGCCGCCGATTCCACCATCACCGCTCTGAACATGTACCTGTGCGGCGACATCGATTGGGTGCCAGCCGTTCCCGAGGAGATCATCCCCGACCTCATCCGCCAGCGCCGCCCCGACTTCCATCCGGCGCCCTACTTGGCCAACGAATACTACCTGGTCAACACGCGAAAGCCGCCCCTCGACGACCCGCGCGTGCGCCGCGCCCTCGCCCTGGCGATCGACAAGCAGGAAATCGTCGACAAGATCGTTCGCGCCGGACAGCAGCCCGCCCGCAGTATCGTGCCCTCCGAAATGCGCCGTTATCTCCGCTACCAATCGGCCCTCTGCGACGCGTACAACCCCGACGAAGCCCGCCGCTTGCTGGCCGAAGCCGGCTATCCCAACGGCCACGGCATGCCCAAGCTCGAAATCCTCTACAATACCCAAGAATCGCACCAGGCCGTCGCCGAACTCGTCCAGGCCCAGTGGAAACGCACCTTGGGCGTCGACGCCCGCCTGACGAACCAGGACTGGGCCCGCTATCTCAACAGCCGCAGGATGGGCAATTTCCACATCGCTCGCGCCGGCTGGATCGGCGACTACGTCGACCCCAGCACGTTCCTCACGCAGTTCGCCACCGACAACCCCATGAACCAGACCGGCTGGAGCAACCCCGAGTACGACCGCCTGCTCGAACTGGCCTCCACCGAAAAAGACGAAGCCAAGCGACTCGACCACTTCCACCGCGCCGAGCAGATCCTCATGGACCAGATGCCCGTCATCCCCATCTACTTCGGCGTCACCCGCGAGGTCGTTCGGCCCTACGTGCACGGCTACCATCGCAACATCCTCGACTTCCACCCGCTGAAGGACATCCGCGTCGATCAGCGCGAGAAAGACCGCCTCCTCCGAAGCGAGGGCTTGCGATAATGGCGTTCCTCTTCAAGCGGCTCGTGTGGATGGCCATCACGCTCTGGGTCGTGTTCACGGTCAGCTTCGCCCTCATGCGTCTCGTCCCCGGCGGTCCGCTCGACCGCGAACGCCAGTTGGACCCACAAATCGAAGCCAATCTCAAGGCCCGCTACCACCTCGACGAGCCCCTTTGGCAGCAGTACCTCCGCGAATTGGGCAATACCCTCCGCTTCGATTTGGGTTACAGCTTCCGCATGTCCGACTTCACCGTCAACGAAGTCATCGCCCAAGGGCTCCCCATCTCGGCGTCGCTAGGCATCGTGGCCCTCGGCTTCGCCCTCTCGCTCGGGCTGACGGCAGGAATCGTCTCTGCCATACGCCGCCAGACCATCTTGGATGTCTCCCTCATGGCGCTGGCCACCGTCGGCATTGCCGTGCCGAACTTCGTCGTTGCCGGCGTCATGATCATCTTGTTCGCTTTCCTGATCCCGCTCTTTCCTGCGGCCGGTTGGGGAACCCTCCCGCACTTGGTTCTTCCCGCCTTCTGCCTCGGTGCCCCGTACGCCGCCTATATCGCCCGCCTCACGCGAACCGGCATGCTCGACGTCCTCAGCCAAGACTACATCCGCACCGCCTACGCCAAAGGTCTCTCCACCCCCGCGGTCGTGCTCCGCCACGCGCTCCGCCCCGCCCTCATGCCCGTCGTTTCCTTCCTCGGCCCTGCAATCGCCGGTATCCTCACCGGCTCGCTGGTCGTCGAAAAGATCTTCGCCATTCCCGGCCTCGGCACCCACTTCGTCGAAGCCGCCACCTACAGCGACTACACCCTCGCCATGGGCGTTGTCCTCGTCTACACCGCCCTGCTCTATCTCATGAACCTCCTAGTCGATCTCTCCTACGCCATCCTCGACCCCCGTATCGAACTCCAGTAGAACGGCAATGGCCGCCCCCGGCCGTAATATCCCTGTAGCACAGCCGCCCCCGGCTGTGAGACCACCAGTGCAACCGCCCCCTGCGACACCGCCTCCCTCACGATGACCGACGAGCGATCCACGCAATCCGCACCGCCACCGGCCTTCCCGGCCGCCGAGTTGCCCCTGCGCGGCATCTCACCCGCCCAGGACGCCTGGCGCCGCCTCCGCAAGAGCCGCGTTGCCATGCTCTCGCTCGGATTTCTCGTGGCGCTGACCGTCCTGGCCATCCTCACACCCGCCCTGCCCCTGCAGCCACCGCGCGCGGTCGACACCTCCCAGCAATTCCTGCCGCCCCAGGTCTGGCCGCCTCTCGAGCAATCCCTGCAACTGCCCAGCGAGGCCGGCGATGGCCGAGATACGCTCGACGAAGGATTCGGCCATCTCGGCTGGTTCAGCAGCAAGCTCCTCGCCCTACGTGTGGCCGTCTTTGGCAAATGGTCGATCGTTTCCCTTTGCGGCACCGACCGGTTGGGCCGCGACGTCTTCTCGCGACTTTTCTGGGGTGCCCGCATCTCCCTGGCCGTCGGCCTCGTCGCCACGCTCGTTGCCCTGGTGATCGGCGTCACCTACGGAGCCATCGCCGGATACTTCGGCGGCGCGACCGACAACCTCATGATGCGCATCGTCGACATCCTCTATTCCATCCCCTTCATCTTCGTCGTGATCTTCATCATCACGATCCTCAGGGCCGAGCCGATCCGTCAGGTGCTCGAAGGCCGTTTCGGCATCAACCGCATCATGATCTTCTTCCTGGTCGTCGGTGCGATCTACTGGCTCACCATGGCCCGCGTCGTGCGCGGTCAGGTGCTCTCGCTGAAGAACGAGCAATTCGTCGAAGCCGCCCGTGCCCTGGGCGCAGGCCGATGGCGCATCATTCTCCGCCACATCGTGCCCAACCTGCTCAGCGTTGTGATCGTCTACCTTACGCTCACCATTCCGCAGGTCATGCTATTCGAGGCCTTCCTCTCGTTTCTCGGCCTCGGCGTCGAGCCTCCCGACGTCTCATGGGGACTCCTGGCCAACCAGGGCATTCAAGCCATCACGCCCATCCGCGTCTACTGGTGGCTCGTACTCTTCCCCGGCCTCGCCCTGGCGACGACCCTCTTCGCCCTCAACTTCCTTGGCGATGGCCTCCGCGACGCCCTCGACCCCCGCATGAAAAACCGCTAGCCAACGTCTCAACACCCGCCCGCCATGTAGCACAGCCGCCCCCGGCTGTGCCGCACCAGCGACACCCCGACCCAACTCCCCTCGCGCGCTCGCGGGAGAAGGGCCGCACGGTGAGGGCACGTCGCTCACCGCCATGCCCCACCATCGCAACTCATCCTCCTCCGTGACCTCCGTGCCTCCGTGGTCACCCGCCTCCCCAAAAACAGCCCAAAACCTAATCATTCCCCTCATTAATCAACACCCACGTCCCCGTCTTCCCGGCAACCGCGATGTCCAACCGCCCGTCGCCATTCAAATCCACCACGTTGATCTGCATGCCCGTGCCGATCCCCTCGCCAAACCCGCCGATCGTATGCCGGGTGAACTTCCCCGCCGCCTTGTCCCACGTGTAGTAGAACAAACACTCCGGATCCTTGCCGCCCGGGTCGCGCCCCGCATGACCGCGAACACGCTTCCCCGCGATCAACTCGCCCTGCCCATCGCCGTTCAGGTCAGCCCACACCAGGTAATGGGCCTGCGACCACGACTTGTCGATCACGTGCTCTTTCCAGGTGGTCGTGCCGTCCGCCAACGGCGCACCCTGCTCCCACCAATACAGCCCGTAATCGTGGGCTTTGCCCCAGATGATGTCGTTCCGGCCGTCGCCGTTCAGGTCGACCAACAGGAACGGAACGCTCGGATGCGGTAACGCCGTCTCCGCATGAAGCTTCCAAGCCTTCTCGAACGGGTTTCCCTCAGGCCGCTCCAGCCACCCGCTCTCCATCAGCACGTCCTCACGGCCGTCGCCGTTCACGTCGCCGAACGCATACCCGTGTCCCGTCTTCGGCCCGATCACTTTCCGCTCCAGCGTCGGCTTGCCCTCGGCGTCCTTCGCCAGCTTCCACACCACTTGCGGATTGTCCTTCTCCCAACAACTCACGAACAGCTCAGGCACGCCGTCGCCGTCGAAGTCGTGCATCGCATACGCCTCGTTCGCCGTTCGGGTCAGCTTCAGCAAATGCTGCTTCCACTTCAAACCCTTGGCCAATCCAACCTTCCCCGGGTTCTGATACCAGTAGATCTCCGCCGCCGACCAGTCGCCCGAGATCACGTCGATCCAGCCGTCGCCGTCCACGTCATAGGCATGATCGCCGTTGTTGTGGTAGAAGTCGTCTTCGAACTCGCCAATGTCGCGAAGCGGCCTCGGAACGAAGTCCGGCGCGGCGAACCAGTTCGTGCCCGCGATCACATCGAGCTTCCCGTCGCGATCCACGTCAGCCACCGCACAGCCTTCGTTCGGACTGACCATCAAGCAGTGCTTCGAGAACTTCACATCACCCGGCGACTTGCCGTCTGCGCCGGCAACCGGTCGCATGCCCGCCAAGGCCAGCCCCACGACCGCCAAAGCCATCAGTCCAAACCGCATCGGGTGCCGCATCGACATCGCTACTCTCCTGCAACTACGCATGAATTCATGGGGGAAAGTGGGAAGAACTCCACCCTAACACACGCCAAACCCGCAAGCAAGACAACGCCACTTCCGTACCGACAAGTCCCGTAGGTTATGCTTCAGCCACCCCTTTCAACATGAAAGCAACGCTAGCTGGCAAATCACCGGGAGAAACGAAATTCGATATTGTCGATGGCTGTTTCCTCTGGCCGATGCTAGCTGCGAATTCCTCGGGAAAAACGACACCATGTTGAAAGGGGTGGTTATGCTTCAGCATGACGACCCGCCCGCGCAACGCCCGGTCCACACCACCGCAACCCATAGGCTACGCTTCAGCATCACGCCCAGCCGGCGCAACACCCGGCCAATACTGCCGCACCCCGGCCAATACCTCGTCCCGATGGTCGACCCACGGCAAGTAAAGGCCACGCAGCGCATCCAGCGCGCACCCTTCGACGGCCGGAAGCAGAAGCACGCCGTCCTCCAAGATCTCGATCCGCTGGATCGACTCCCACGCGGTTTGCCGATGCCTCCCCAGCACCCACTGATGCACGCCGTCGGCATTCACTTCGAACATCACCGGCAGATAGAACCGCCACAGCGAAATGACCAGCGCCGTCGCAGCCAACGCGCCCAAGTATTCCCGGCCCGTCAACTGCCCAATGCCCAGCGCCACGCCCACCAAAACGGCGCTCAACACGCAGCCCGCCACCAGATGCTGCCGCATGGGCCAGCACTGCCAGCGCACCGAAGGTGATGCCTCGGGCACGGCGGGAAGGCCGGGGCTGGTCGTTGCGGTACTCACACTCGGGCCGGCAGGGTCACGGTAGCAGATGCCCGGCACACCGCCGGGGCGACCCTCCCATTATAGAACGCATTCAGCGTATGTGTAGCGTGTGTTTCGCCTTCGAAAGTGCAGAAGCTCGCCGCCACGCACGCAACAGGTGAGTGCGACACGCACTACCTACGATCGACGCCCGTGTTGCCAATCACCCCTTCCGAAGCCTTGGCTGGCCGATCACGCCGCCACCCGGCCCCGTCGCCGGTCGCTTACTCGATCCACCGTCCCGCGGCGACCAACTCGCCCAGCGCCGGCACCAGCAGCCGCGCGGCCCTCGACCGATGGCTCAAGAAATCCTTCACGACAAGCCCCAACTCGCCGAACGTGCGATGGTATTCCAGCACCTCGAACAGCGGATCGTAGCCGAATCCCTGTGATCCGCGGGGTTCCAGCAAGATGCGCCCCCGGCAGCGACCTTCGCTCTCGGCGACGATCTCGCCGGTCGGATCCGAAAGCGTCATGCGGCACACGTATCCCGCCCCGCGACGCTCCAGCGGGACATCAGCCAGCCGCTCCAACAGCAGCAGATTGTTCGCCTCATCCGTCGTGTCCGGCCCCGAAAACCTTGCCGACAGCACGCCCGGCGCGCCATCCAAGACGTCGACCATCAGCCCGCTGTCTTCACCCAAGACCCACCGCTGAAGGTGCCTCGCCTGCTCGACCGCCTTCAGCGCGGCGTTGGCGGCGAACGTGTCGCCCGTTTCCTCCACCGTAATCGACTCCGGAAACTCCGCCAGCGTCTTCACGTCCAGCCCCAGCGGGCCGAACAACTCCACAAGCTCTTCACCCTTCTTGCGATTCCTCGTTCCCAGGACCAAAAGCGGCCTACCGTGCATGCGTTTCCTCGTCTTATTAACGTTGCGACGACTCGCCTGAAGAGTTGTGCACGTAGGCGGCGCTGATCGACCGCTTGGGCACCTCCACCGGAATCGGCTGAATATCAACCGGAATCCCCGCCACCGTTTGCGGGACCATGGCTCCTGCGGGCTGGCCGGGAAGGTTCTGCGGACGAGCGCGAAACGTCTCGATGATCCGCTGAATCTGCGGATTGATCTCGATCTTGCCGTCCGGTCGCGGCGTTCCCACTGAGTCGAAGCTGCCCACCGTCACCAGGCTCGCACACCGATCGTGGAACTCGTACGCTTCGTAGCCCTTCAGTCGCAACGCCTGGGTCAGCCGATGCGCCTTGTCGGCCGCCTCGGCCAGCGTGCTCTTCATCGTCATCTTCCCACTCTCGATCGCCGCCACCTCGCTCTGGTTGATCACCGTCTTGCCCGTGAAATGGGCGACCTGCACCGTGTACTTACCCGGGCAGTCCAGCAGACAGTTCTCCACACCCTCGTTGGCCTTCAGCACCAGAGGATCCAGGCCCCGAGGTGTGAAGTACTCCTCCGGCAGCATCGGATTGGTCGTCATGAATGCGTGGCCCAGCGGACCCTTCGTCTTCTTCTCCGAATTCTGTAGCGAATGGATGTACTGCTGAACGGTCCGCAGTCCGGCTAGGTCCCTCGCCGTCGGCTTGTCCTTCTTCGGCTTCAGACAATCCGGGTCGCACTGATACTTCAGCTTCTGCAGCGTTCGTCGAGCCTCCGGATCGTCCACTGTCGGATAGTCGCCAACCACCACGGCGATCTCTCGGATCACCTCGCCCCGCCGGTACCGCATTTTCAGCGGATCCCCGTACCGATCGATTCCCAGGCCTTTCGTCTTGCGGGTGAGGTCGAAGTCCTTCCGGTACACATACGCCGGAACCTTGTACTTCTTCCGAAGTTCCAGGGTTAGGTCCTTCGCCTGCTGTAGCGCTCCTTCGCCCGAAAAACTGCACGCCATAATCATCCACGGACCGTTCTGCTCGGTAAGCGCATAGTCTTCGTTCGGATCCGCTTCCACCGACTTGAACGTAAGCAACTGGTCCCAGGGTGCCGCCCCCGCCCTGCTCGACAAACACACGACCAGAGCCATTCCCATCCACCAAGCCCGGTACCTGCGGTCTCTGCTCATCGCCAACTCCTTGAGCCACTGCGTGCGAAGCCTGCCGGAATGCATCCGTGCCCGATTCCTGCCCGGCAATCGGGCGGGGAGTGTAACAGATGCCCAAAACGCATGCCAGAGCGCATTGTCTACCACTTTCGGGCGGAAGGCCCATTTGCCTCTTCGGGCCTCCTCGTCGCACGCCACCTCACACCGCGCCCATCCCAAACGACCCCTGCCGCCCTGCCAATCTCCCTATCTCCGCTTTACTGAGAAGCCCGATTCGCATATCCTCCCCGGAAACGAAACTCACCCTTCCGGCCCGTCGAGCGAGCAGCACGCATGACCCGACACACCAGCCTGGCCATGATCCTGTTGGTCGCAGCCTTACAAACCGTCGGTCCCCTGCTCCACCGTCCCCGTATAGCCGCCGCTGCCGACTTCCGCGTCGACAACCGCATCTACATGGAGAACGACAAGGAGCCCTGCGTCGAGACGACCACGCTCTTCCACGACGGAGTCGTCTACGACTACCTCAAGGCGCCCCAGGAAATCACGGTCTTTGACAGGAACAACGAGCGCTTCATGCTCCTCGACGTGGCTCGTCGCGTGAAGACCGAGGTCAAGTGCAACCAGGTCCTCGCGCTCAGCGAACACCTCAAAACCTGGGCCGCTCGCCAGACCGATCCGCTCCTCGTGTTCCTCTCGGCACCTCGGTTCGACCAGCAATACCATGCCGACTCGGGCACATTCGTCTTCGCCAGCCCGCTCGTCACCTACGAGATCAACACCGCCAGCGCGCCCACCGAGGCCGTATCCAACCAATACCGCGAGTTCTCCGACTGGAACGTCCAGCTCAACGCCCTGTTGAATCCCGGCTCCACGCCTCCCTTCGCTCGCATGGTCGTCAGCAACGCTCTCCAGACGCGGCACCTCCTTCCCGAAGAAGTCAAGCTGACCATGCGACTCGGTTCCGGGTTCCCGCCCAAACGGATCACCATCCGCAGCCAACATTCCTTCACCGACCAACTCGACCAATCCGATCAGGATCGCATCGTCCAAACGGGCCAGTATCTGGAAATCTTCCGGGCGATCCCCTTCGAAGAGTATCAAAAGAAGGTGAAACGCTAGATCGCATGCGGCGTGTATGAAGCGCGTGTTCCGCTTTCAGAACCGCAGAAACACGCCGCCGGGAACGCTAATGTCAAGTGCGACTCGCACGAGTCCCGGTGTTCCGGCCGGCGCCCTCCGAGTTCGACGTCCCCTGCCCCCACCCCTCTCTCCCCCGCCGACCCCGGTCCCATCGCGCCCGCCACCCCGCCCTTCTCGCGATTTTGTGGCGACTGGCTGGCGTACGGGCTTCAAGCGGAATAGGATAGATTTCACTGGATGTCCGCCGCCCACCCCCCGTTCCTGCCTTGAGTCGGCGGCGGAATAACCGTTGCTAAGTCTAATGGGCCCCGCACAACCAATGAGCCAAGGCCGCAGGCGCCGACCGAACGTCGGTCGGGGAAGCCGAAACGCAGGGGGTAATGCCTTGGAGTTGCCCATCGGTTGTACAGTGTTCAACAGGAGTCTTCCATAATGACATACCGACCCGTGATGCCGTTGCTGCTCGCCCTCGGAACACTTGCTTTTGCCTCGTCTGCCACCGCTGCGAACGTCACGGCCGAGCGATCCGAAAAGGGAGTCGTCATTAAGATCGACGGCAAACCTTTCACCGAGTACATCACGTGTTCCAACACCAAGCCCATTCTCTGGCCCGTCTTCGGCCCCACCGGCAAGGAGATGACCCGCGACTACCCGATGGACGATAGCAACCCCACCGAACGCAAAGACCATCCGCATCACCGCTCGGTCTGGTTCACCCACGGCGACATCAACGGCATCGATTTCTGGGATGAAAACCCCAAACGACCCAACCTGGGCAAGACCAAGCACCGCGAGTTCGTCAAGATCGAGAGCGGCCCCCAGGCCGTCGTCGTCACGCGAAACGACTGGCTCGGCCCCGACGGCAAGAAAGTCCTTGAGGATGAGCGCCACCTCGTCTTCGGCACCGACGGCGAAGCCCGCTGGATCGATTTCGACATCACCCTCAAAGCTACCGAAGGTCCCGTCAAGTTCGGCGATACCAAAGAAGGCTCCATGGGCGTGCGAGTGCCCGGCACCATGAAAGTCACCTCAAAACTCGGCGGCAAGCTGATCAACAGCCATGGCCAAACCGACGAAGCAGCCTGGGGAAAGCAAGCCCCGTGGGTCGACTACTTCGGCCCGGTCGACGGCGAGCAACTCGGGCTGGCCATCTTCAACCACCCCAGCAGCTTTCGGTTTCCCACCTACTGGCACGTCCGAACCTACGGCCTCTTCGCGGCCAATCCGTTCGGCGTCAAGGAATTCGCCGGTAGCGGCGACGGTTCCTACACCCTCCCCGCCGGCAAGTCGATGACCCTCCGCTACCGAATCTTCCTCCACAAGGGCGACCAGAAGCAAGGCAAAGTCGCCGAGGCCTACGAGGCCTACGCCAAAGAGAAGAAATAGAGCGCATTCGGCGTAACCGTAAAAACACGCCGCCGCGAGCGCTACAGTTAAGTGCGGCTCGCACTAGCCGAGAAGAATTCAGCAGCCGGCGTTCGGCGATCCCCCGAATGCCTGTTACCAGCTACAGAGGGACGGCCTCGCTCTTGCCTCAGCGACAGCGGGACCGTCCCTCTGCCCTTTGGGCCATCGTCCGACCCGCACATACGAGCCGGCTTCCGCCTGCGATCTCCCCACTCGGCTGCTCTGACCGCAACGACCTGCCCTGTCCTTTTCTGGAAAAAAGATCCAGCACACTCCCGCGCCCCTAAGGGCAGGAAGATACGTGGGATGCGACTTTGACCGATTTGCGCAAGCGCCGCAAATTCACAAAGCTCCCGATTCTGGATCGAATGATTTCTTCCCATTTTGCCGATAGCTTCTCTTGTCGGCATTCACCCCATGTTCCCCACCCGCGTGATTCTGTGTACCCAGCACAGACTCTGCGCCCATTCAGGAGATCTAACCCCAGATGGTAACGCGTTTTTACCAAATCCGCAGTCTGGAGGACTTGCGGGACTACGTCAATGAAACGCTCTGTGCACAATACGAACTGCAAATCGACGCCTTCCGCCTGACCCAACGCATCCTCAGGCGAGCCGGAAAACCCTGCGGCATCTACTTCTGCCTGCACGGACCACGCGCCGTCAAATTCACGGCAATTTGGGAAACCGACCGCAACCAGATCCTCTTCTATGGGTCGGGCGGTGAAAGGTTCCAAAGGACCCAACTCCTCGAGGCGCCCCAACTCGAAAACGCTGCCGCCTGAACGGCATCACAATTCGGCCGCGGCGCCTCACATGAGCTTGACACAGCACGGTAGCTATGTATACATTTATACAGTATCTTCAACAGGGAGGTTTCTCATGCTGGTCTTATCACGCAGAGAAAGCGAGCGCATAAAGCTCGGCGAGTCGATCGTCGTCACAGTCATTCGTGTCGCAGGTGACTCTGTGCGCTTAGGAATAGAAGCCCCGTCCGATGTCCTCGTCCTTCGCGAGGAACTCGAACCGCGGCGAGGAAGTGAATCGACCCTCTTCGGTTCGTGATCTTCCGGCACACACGCTGCGCGGCCTTATGTGCCCCAGTTCGCTTGTCCGGCGGCCGTAGACCGCCTTTCGGCAAGCCAACTGGGGCACCGCGCTTTGTGCCCCGGCGCACGCCGCCCGCGCGCACGACTCAGCGACTGTTGCGCTGAAGTGCGTTCGGGCGAACCATCGGCAAGGAGTCGTCCGTCGCGGACCGAGCGTCGGCCCGCGGAATCGTCGCCTCGCCTAGCACGGCGAAGCGAGGGCAGCGTGGCTAGTCGCGAGGTCGAACCGCTCCGGTCAGACCGCTGTAATCGCCGCGATCTTCCGGGTGCCACAGCGGGAGCCCCATCCGGACTCGCTCCGCCAGGATCTGCAGTTTCGCCTTGGAGCCCGCAGGGGCATCCGTAGCCACGAAGTCGTCAGTGGGCACGGGATCGAAATCCTCATCGTGTCCACACTCAAGAATCGCCTCAAAAACGTTACGCATTCGTACACTCCCACAACCTAATCTGAATTCCGGACGGTCGTTCCACCTCAATGAATCTTACGCGTGACCGGCCGGCTGTAGCATGCGAGGGCGTCACACACTCGTCGCAGAGAAACTGCAGGACCCGAGTAAGGGGGGTGACGCTGCAGATGCAAACAGGTTATTATCCCCGGTGGCCGATACTTGTCAAGTCCGACTTGGCCCTTTTCACATCAATTTCTACCCCACGCCCCTTCCCTTGAACACGCCCCGCGATAAACTGGGTGTTCTGAGAGTGAAAATGGAGAGAATCATGGCAACCTGGTTGCAAAGAAATATCCAACTTCCCCCGTTTCCGAGGGGATGTCATCTGATCACTCGCGAGATTATAGACACGCTACCCGAGCTGAATCGCATCACAGTCGGCCTCCTCCACGTGTTCATCCAGCACACCTCCGCCTCGTTGTCGATCAACGAGAACGCCGACACCGACGTCCCCCTCGATCTCGAGCGTGTCATGGCCGTCATCGCCCCCGACGACTTCCCCTATCGCCACACCGTCGAAGGCACCGACGACATGTCCGGCCACGTCAAGGCGTCGCTCCTCGGCGCCTCGCTCACCGTCCCCATCACCGCTGGTCGCCTCAACCTGGGCACGTGGCAGGGTATCTACCTTTGCGAGCATCGCCGCCACGGCGGCCGCCGCCGCCTCGTCCTCACCGTCCAAGGCGAAATGGCCGACGACTAGCCCGCTTCCCCTCGCCCACCGCCAAATTGCAGGGTGGGCCGAGCGCAGCAAATCCCAACAACCCACTACTCCCGCGGTCGGCTCAACGGCTGAAACCGAACGGTCGTCTGTTCGGCTCGGCGAGTCGCCTCCACCGCCTCCTTGGCGAACTTCTCCTGCGCACGAACCTTCGGCCCCTTCTGTTTCACCCGTTCGTACGTCCCGTCCGGCAGCAGACGACGGGCCTTCACGTTGTCCGCGAAGTACGTGTTGAGGATCTCGATCATACGCCGGCGCAGCGGCGGCGCCGTCACGGGAAAGATGATCTCCAGCCGCTTGTCCAGGTTGCGCCGCATCCAGTCGGCGCTCGACATATACACTTCTTCATGCCCGCCGTTGCAGAAGTAGAAGATCCGCGAGTGCTCGAGGTACCGATCGATGATAGAACGCACCTCGATGTTCTCCGACACGCCCGCCAGCCCCGGCCTCAGGCAGCAAATCCCGCGCACGTTGAGCAACACCTTCACCCCGGCCTGGCTCGCCCGGTACAGCGCCCGGCAAATGTCCTTGTCTTGCAGCGAGTTCACCTTGGCCATAATCAGCCCCGGCCGGTCGGGCGTCGATACCTGTACCTCCCGGTCGATCAGGTCGATGAAGCGCTCTTTCAGCCGCGTCGGCTCCACGGTCAATTTCGACCAGCCGACCGCTTCCGAGTACCCGGTCAACAGGTTGAACATCGCCGCCACGTCCGACGCAATGTCCCGATCGCACGTCATCAATCCCAGGTCGACGTACAGCTTCGCGGTCCGCTCGTTGTAGTTCCCCGTCGCAAGATGCACGTATCGGCGAATCTGCGCCGTCTCCCGCCTCACGATCAACAGCGCCTTGGCGTGCGTCTTAAAACCCGAAATACCGTACAACACGTGCGCGCCCGCGTCTTCCAATCGGCGGGCCCAAACGACATTGCGCGCCTCGTCGAACCTCGCCTTCAACTCCACCAGCGCCGTCACTTCCTTTCCGTTCTCCGCAGCGCGCTCCAACGCCCGCACGATCGGCGAGTCGCCGCTCGTTCGATACAGCGTTTGCTTGATCGCCAGCACCTGCGGATCTTCGGCCGCCAGGTTCAACAACTGGATGACCGGGTCGAAGCTCTCGTACGGATGAAACAGCAGCACGTCTCGTTCCTGAAGCGTCTGCCAAAGATCCTCCGAATCCGCCAGGTCGCGCGGAGGCTGTGCCGGCCAATCCGGCACCTTCAGGGCTTCGAATCCCGGCCGGTTGGCAATCTCCATCAACGCCGTCGCGTCCAGCATCCCGTCGATCTCGTAGATCTCCTCGCTCCGCAGTTGCAGCCACTGCCTCAGCCACTGCTTCAAACGCGAGTCCGGATTCGCCGAAACCTCCAGCCGAATCGCTGTGCGCCGCCGCCGGTCCAGAACGGCCTCTTCCACCACCTGCAACAGATCGCTCGCGTCGTCGTCCTGGATCGCAATATCCGCGTCGCGCGTAATGCGGAAAACTGCCGTGGCCAGCACCTCGGCCCCGGGAAACAGCCGCGATACGTTGTCGGCGATCACGTCTTCCAGCCGCACTAGGTGAAGCCCCTCCTCCGCCGGAACCGGCAGAAAACGGGCGAACTGGCTCGGCACCGGGATCACGGCGATCCGTGGCCCCGTTTCGTCTGCGGCGCTCGACGCGATCACCAACCCCACGTGCAGCCGCAGCCCCGGCAGAAGCGGCGCCGGATCCAACTGCTGCATGGCCAACGGCGTCAGAACCGGCAGAATCTCGTGCGTAAAATGCGATCGCAAGTACCGCTGATGATCGACCGACCAATCCTTCTTGGCCAGCACGTGGAGCCCGTGCTCCTGAAGCTCACCCAACGCTTCCGCGATGCCCTGCGTCTGCTCCGCAACCATGCGATGGGCTCGCCGCCCGATCTCCGTCAGTTGTTGCGTCGGGGTCAAACCGGCCGGATCACGACGCCGTACCCCCGCCGACCGCTGCTGCATGAGCCCTGCCACGCGAATCATGAAGAACTCGTCGAGGTTCGAGCTCACGATCGCCAGAAACTTCAATCGCTCCAACAGCGGCACGTCCTTGGCGAGCCCCTCGTGCATCACGCGGTCGTTGAATTCCAGCCAGCTCAGCTCGCGATTGAAGAACAGGTCCGGCGATTGCAGGTCGTTTTTCTTGCTCATCGACTCTCCGTCGCTTCCGGGGCATCACGCTTCTTCCAAGCGGACCCTCAAACCGTAAATATCCTCGAACATGTCGCCCTTCAGCGAAATCGCCCGCTGCTCCAGAAGCAGGTCCGGCGCGCCGGGCACGCCGACGACCAGTTCGTCGTCCAGCCGCTGCACACGCAGCTCTTGCACGTTGCGAATCTGTCCCCGCGATACGGCGTCCGCCACGCGCAGAATGGCCGACAGCTTGTTGATCACCACGCGAATCTCGCGCGGCAGCGACAGGTACTCCACGTGCGATGGCTTCGGACCGCTGCGGCGATGATACCGGGCCACGTGGGCGACAATCTCGATCTCGGTCCGGTTCAGACCGAAAATCTCCGAGTTGGCAATCAAATAGTAACTGTGCTTGTGGTGCGAACGGCTGCTGACAAATCCTCCCACTTCGTGCAGCAGCCCCGCCACCTGCAACAACAGCCGATGCCGCCGCTGCAAACGATGGTCGGGCTGCAGCACGTCGAACAAGCGAACGGAAAGCTCGGAGACCCCGCGAGCATGGCTCATGTCCACCCGATACTTCTCCGCCAGCGCCGTCGCCGAGTGCAGCACGCCCTCCTGGATCGACGGATCCTCTTCACCGGTCACCTGCCGAGCCAGTTCCAACACCAACCCGTCCCGCATCGACACGTGCGAAACGATCATCTGCTTGGCGCCGGTCAAATCCATCAGCCTCTGGTACACCAGCAATGCCGCGTTCAGCGTCTCGGCCTCCGCCAGCGGAAGCCCGTAGCGCGTGCTCAGCTCTTCGGTCGGCTGCCGCTCGCAGCGATCCACTAGCTTGTCGAACTGGGCCCGCCCCACGACCCACAAGTCGGCCGATGCCGTCGCCTTGCCGATCTGCCTCGCGGCGAAACGCGCATCGCCGCCCACCGCGACGAACGAATGGATATTCCCCAGCGGAAGCGATCCCTGCGCCGCATTGATCATGTTCGCAATATGATGCCGCAGCAGTTCCGCCGTCCGCTCCGGCGGATCCTCGCTGCTAGTCAGCATCTCGAGCATCCGGATCGATCCCAGCCGCAGGCTCTGCGCAGTCACGATCTGCCCGTTGTGCAACAGCGTCAACAGTGTGCTGCCGCCCCCCACGTCGACGATCAATGCGCCTTCCTCGTCGATCCCCATGGCTCCGGCCACCGCCTGGCACACCGCCGAAACCGTCAACCGGCTTTCCTCCGACGTGTCGATCACCTCGAAGTTCAGCCCCGTGGCCAGAAAAGCCCGGTCGAGAAACGTATCGGCGTTCCGCGCTTCGCGCACGGCGCTCGTCGCCACCGCCCGCACGAGCTCCACGTGGTACAGGTCCAACAGATGCTTGAAATCGCGAAGCACGGCGATAGCCGCGCGCAGCGTCTCCCCGCCCAATCGCCCCCGCCGGAACGTGTCCTGCCCTAATCGTACCGCCCGTTGAAGCCGCTCCAGAACCTCGATCTGGCCGTCCGGCAATACCTCGGCAATCGCCATCCGTAAGGAGTTCGAGCCGACGTCAATCGCGGCTACCGTCTTGGCGGTGCGGGCACTGGCCTTTCCGCGGGCTTGGTCGCTTGTTGACATACGCTTCGGAACGGTAGGTGAGCGGCTCGCGGTCGGTCCTTCGGCGGTCTTACGAGACGCGCGTCGAGCACGGCGGTACGCTGCTGTTGCCATTGGTCGATGTATCGGTTTGGGACGCTGACATCGCCGAGGGTGTAGCCGGGTGGCTATTTCCCTCGGCCGACTCGGGGGACACGGGTTGCTCAATCGGCTTGCCCGCCGTGGCTTCCTCCGGCTTCTCTTCGCTCGGAGCACTCGGGTATCGAAGCAGCTTGCCGAGCTGCGCCCAAGTGCCGCGCTGCACCTGCTGACGCCAGAAACATGTCAACTCGCCAAAACGCTCCCGCCGCCGTCGCTGCTCCCGATCGATCAAGTAGTCGATCCCCGGCTTCAGCCGATCCGACGGACCGGCATGGCCGTAACGCTTCACGATCGACGCTCGTTCCTCTTCGAGCAGACATGGCAACTGCCCGATCCATACGTCGCAGTCGTGCACGTCGCCCAGCAACGTTTGCAGCCGCTTCACCGCATCGATCGTGGCGTCGCTCCGATTTCCGTACACAGGCCGGCAGATCTCCATCGTGTAGCGCAATTGCTTCGCAGCGATCCGCATCGCGTGGTGCTGCTGGCTGTCCTCCGGGTCGTCCAGACTGTCCTCCAACGAAAGCATGTCGCGCAGACACTCTCCCACATGGCGCTCCGCCATCTGATAACAGGCCGGTGTCTGTAGCAAGTTGTCTTCATCCGACTGTTGCGAGATCGACTTCAGCGCCTTGCGCATCTGCTGAAGCACACGACTCTCTTCCAGGCAATGCAACGCCGCGAGAACCGAGCGCTGAACCCGATCGCGTTGAACGTCGGCGCGAACCAGTAGCCGCGCGATCCCCGGGTAGTGCGCCGGATCCTCCAACTGCGACAGAACCTCGACCAGATAGCCGCGCTGCACGTCCAGATCGCGCGCCGCGCCCAACCCCGCGGTGATCTGCCGAACGTGTTTCCGCCAACGCTTCAGCGGCTTCTGCGGCAGGCAGTCCCCGAAGATCCGCAAAGCCGCGCGCAGCCGCCGCGAGGCAACACGCGCGCGATGGATGTACTCGATATCCGTCGCTTGGCGTATCCCCGCAAACTGCGACAACAGCTGCTTGCACTGCTTGCGCAAGTACTGCGCCGCCAACATTCGGCAACTAGGATCTGTGCAGGTACTCATGGTGCGACCCCGCCCTCTCCGGTCAGGAACGCTTTCCCGGCCAGCGCCACCCCCGTGGGCTAGGCACTTTATTTCATCCAGCGCACATGCCACGCCAGTGTTGCGTGCAAATCGCTTTCGGAACTGTCGAAACACACCGCCGGGAACGCTGTTGTCAAGTGCGACTCGCACTAGCATCCTACACGCCTCGAATGCCGACAACAAGGCGTCCCCGCCCTCGGGCGTACTCGGACGCTCTGCCATAAGCAGATACGCACAAACAGGTTGCGCCTCACCGCCGTCCGCCGCCCCCGCCTGCGGAATCGCACATCCAACCAGATCCTTCTGCGGTTCGCAGTACCGGATGTTCATCTTCTTCCAGGGCGTCCGAGCCGACGACGGCCGTTGCCTCCATGGCTGCAACCGTCGGCTGCTTCTCTAGGCGTTCCGTTCAGCTTGGATCAAGGTCTCCCAGGCGAACCTCGATTCCTCGTTCCAAGCTCGGCGGTCGCGGTGCGGCAGGTTTTGGATCGGCGGGAATGATTGGCGAGAAAATACGCGAGATGCCGCTTCGGTCGTCCGGGCAATTCTTACCCACGGCCCACCGAAGTCAAGCAACTTTAGGCTGTCGCTTGCTTTGGGACGATTGCACCGCTATTGTGGAACTGTTGACCCGACAGAGGGACGGTCTCTTGAGGAGGTGTACTATGTCTCGAACGAGCGCGCAGGTGGGCGTGGCACTGCTGTTACTAACGGTTATGCCAGCGTTGGCGACCGAACCAGGGCACGTACAGTCCTGGTTGGCCAAACCAATCGTTGGCGACACGTTGCCGCTGGCCGAAGTCCAACGATTCTGTTACCAGCGCGTACCGGTCATGGGCACCTACTCGTCGGCCGACGCATGGCAAACCGAAGCCGATCGGCTCCGCAAAGCCGTCTTGGAGAAGATCGTCTTCCGTGGCGACGCCGTCAAATGGCGCGACGCTGCCGTCCGCGTCCAATGGCTCGATACCATCCCCGGCGGACCCGGCTACCACATCAAGAAGTTCCGCTACGAGGCCCTACCCGGCCTCTGGATCCCCGCCTTGTTGTACGAGCCCGACAAACTCGCCGGCAAGGTGCCCGCCATCCTCAACGTCAACGGCCATTCCCGCGAACCCGGCAAGGCCTACGTACCCAAACAACTTCGATGCATCAATCAGGCCAAACGCGGCATGCTGGCCATGAACGTCGAATGGCTCGGCATGGGCCAACTCGATGGGCCCGGCTATTCCCACGCCGCCATGAACCAGATCGACCTCTGTGGCTCCAGCGGGCTCGCCCCCTTCTACCTCGCCATGTCCCGCGCGCTCGATGTCCTCCTCAACCTCGAAAACACCGATCCCAGCCGCGTAGCCGTGACCGGCCTTTCCGGCGGCGGTTGGCAGACCATCGTCATCAGTTCGCTCGATACCCGCGTCAAGCTCAGCACGCCCGTCGCCGGATACTCCAGCTTCCGCACCCGCGCGTACCATCTCAAAGACCTGGGCGATTCCGAACAAACCCCCAACGACTTGGCGACCATTGTCGACTACACCCATCTCACCGCCATGATGGCTCCCCGGCCCACGCTCGTCATCATGAACTCGAAGGACGACTGCTGCTTCGAGTCAGGCTACGGACTCGCGTCCCTCATCGACGCCGCCCGCCCCATCTTCAAGTTCTTCGGCCGCGAAAATGCCCTGCGATCGCATGTCAACGACGACCCCGGCACGCACAACTACGAGGTCGACAACCGCCAGGCTTTCTACCGCATGGTGGGCGATTTCTTCTACAAGGGCGATTCCACCTTCAACGCCAAGGAAATCCCTTCCGACGACGAGGTAAAATCCAAGCAAGACCTCTCCGTCCCCATCCCGCCCGACAGCGAGAGCTTCAACACCCTGGCCATGAAACTCTGCCAGTCGCTCCCCCGCGACGCCGATCTGCCCGCCGACAAACAGGCCGCCGCCGCATGGCAGACGGCCCGTCGGGCGAAGCTCAGCCAGATCGTCCACGCCCCCAATTACAACGTCCAGGCGATCGACTCCGGCAGCGAAACCAAAGACGGCCTGAAAGCCACCTTCTGGCGCCTGCAGATGGGCGGCGACTGGACCGTGCCTGCCGTCGAGATTACCCCGGCCCAGCCAAAACAAACGGCCATCCTCGTCGCCGACGCAGGCCGAAACTCGGTCGCCGCCGATGCCGCTCGCCTCCTCGATGCCGGCTATCGCGTCCTCGCCGTCGATCCCTTCTACTTCGGCGAATCCAAAATTTCCGCCCGCGATTACCTGTTCGCCATCTTCGTCTGTGGTGTCGGCCAGCGCCCGCTCGGGCTCCAGGCCAGCCAGGTCGCCGCGATCGCTCGCTGGGCCGAGAAACAAGGCCAAGGCCCGGTCAGCCTCGTCGCAATCGGCCCGCGCTCCAGCACCTACGCCCTGGTGGCCGCCGCGATCGAACCCAAAGCCATCGCCCGCGTCGAAGTCCACGACCCGCTCGGCAGCCTCAAAGAAGCGATCCAGCAGAACTGGCTGATGAGCGACAAACCGGAGCTATTCTGCTTCGGTCTGCTCCAGTCCTTCGACATCCGTCAGATCGCCGCCCTGGTCGCCCCGCGGCCCCTGGCCGTCGTCAGCCCGAGCCAGCGTGCAAAAACCGAACTATCGCCCCTCGCCCCCTGGTTCGAACAGCTCGGCGGGAAGATCGATTTGGGTCAATAGTTCCGACCACCGCTGCTACTTCACCCACTCATACGCCCCAATGTCCGGCGCCTTGCCCTGCGGAATCGGCGTCCCCTGAAAGTCGCGCTTGTCGCTGGTGGCAGCGCCCGCATCGATGCAAGGAGACCCGGCTGCCAAACGAAGATCCCCATGCGCCGGATCGACCAGCCCCGGCTTCCTGGCGATCGATTTCGCGTCCAAGCCTGTGTCCACCTGGTACCGTGCAAACTCGGCCATCGTATAGCGGCCGCGCTTCAGCTGGATCATCGCCCCCTGGCTCTGATACCAGCAGTTGTGGTCCAGCTTCAACGCTGCCAACCAATCCTCACCGTAACCCGGCGCGTAAAACGCGTTGGTCACCGCCTCGTCGAAGATGTTGTTGCGAACGACGATATTTTCCGCCGGCGCGTCGCTGTGATAGAAGCACAGATGGCGCCCGCTCGGATCGGGCCGCTGGCTGTGACCCCACCCGCCGCCCGCGTTCAGACACGTGTTGTTCTCGAACACAATATTGCGGGTAACCGAGTTCGTGGGGCGATTCCAATACTCGAACGAATACTCGCAGTTCCAAATCAAGTTGTTCCGATAGGTGATGTTCTCCTGGCGCGTCCGCTGTCCGTTGCTCTGGTTTGTCAATGCCGCATCGTAAATCTCCCACAGCCGGCAACGCTCCACTAGGTTGTCGTGGGCGTTCGCCCAGAACTCCACGCCGTTGCCGTAGCGAACGGTCCGATCCCCGCCCATCTGGTCGGCGCCGCCGATGAAGCCGAAATCACAGTCCCGAACGATGATGTGATGCGTGTTGGCGCCCCCGATCCCGTGCGCCGCCCCATACTTCAACGCCAGGTTCTCGTAAATCACGTAGCTCTTGTTGCCCTCCGAAATCTGGTGCCGGGCCAGGGCACATTCGATGTCCGAATACAACTCGGCCGGCGATTTGGTCGAGTACAGCTTCACCAGGTGGTTCTTCTCGTCGTACCAATACTGTCCTTGCCGCTTCAGATCGACCGGCTCCCACACCTTCACGCCGCACGACTTTTCCCCGTCGAAGATCATGTTGCCCACGTCGCACGGCAGCTCTTTGGCCACCCACAGGTTGCCGCCGTCGCGAACCCAGTCCTCGGCCCGGTTCTTCCGCAACGAACCCAGCAGAAGCGGCTTGGGGCCCGTCCCATACGCGCCGTATGTAATTGCGCCCGAAGCACTACCGCTCCGCGGCAGCAACTGCTCGCGCCAGCAGTCACCGCGACGCAGAAGTACCTTGTCGCCCGGCTTCAGATCCGCCTTGTTCACGCGGTCGATGGTCTGCCAGGCCGTCCCCTCCGAGCGGCCGTCGTTCGTGTCCGCACCCCGATTCGCCACGTAATACGTCTCTGCCCGCAGCGTCCCCGGCAAGAAAACGGCCACCAGCGCAGACAGGCAAGCAAAGCGGAAGCTCATCATGGGTCGATCTCCAGGTGGGGCAAGTTGGCGGGACACGAGAGGTGCCCTTCATCCTAGTCACACCCCACTCCAGCGACAAGAGCCACCCCACGACCCACATATTCCCTTCCCGCAACCACAAAACACATCAACCAATGCGCACTCCACCAGTCAACGCACGGCCGCTCCAACAAAGTAGGATTCGCTGAGCGCAACGAGCCTCACCATCCCTCTCCTCTTTCAGAGGGGCCAATTAGCGAGCCCCATCCCAACCGGTCTTCCCATGACGTTCCAAGGTTGGTACGTTTCCCCCTAACGAGCCCCGCACAGGAACCAACCCACCTCAGCCTAACTAACCCACGGTGGGCCGAAGCACGTAGGGTGAGCCGAGCGCAGCGAGTCCCACCAAGTTCCCCTTCCCGCACGTTCGAGGTTACCATGATCGACCGAGATCGGCAGCGTGGGACATTGTTGGGGCTGGCCATCGGCGATGCCCTGGGCGCCTCAGTCGAGTTCGCCCCGCCGGGCAGCTTTCCCGAAGTGACCGATTTCCGCGGCGGCGGTCCGCACGGCCTCGAGCCCGGCGAGTGGACCGACGACACAAGCCTCGCCCTCGCCCTCGCCGACAGCCTCGCGCAGGCCGGATGGGATCTCAACGATCAGATGCGCCGCTATGTTGCCTGGTGGCGGGAAGGAAAATATTCGGTCAACGGCCGCTGTTTCGATATCGGCACCACGACCCAAAACGCGCTGATCCGCTTCCTCAACAGCGGCGACGCCCGAAGTTGCGGCGACGACGCCCCACGCACCAGCGGCAACGGCTCCATCGTCCGCCTCGCGCCCGTGGCCATCCACTACGCCGACCTCTTCAACGTCCAGTTGGGCAAGCTCATCCGTCTCGTCGCCGAGTCGAGCCTACCCACCCACGCCAGCTCGCAGTGCCTTTCCGCGTGTACCTACCTGGGGCTCGTCCTTGTCGGACTGATCCAGGGCTTGCCCCGCGACGAAGTCCTTGCCCCCGACTGGGAACCGCTCGTTCGTCTCAAGCAGATTCACCCGCTCCACGCCGAGATCGCGGAGGTCGCCGACGGCAGCTTCCGCCGCAAGCAGCCCCCCGAGATCGTCAGCTCCGGCTACGTCGTCCGCAGTCTCGAAGCGGCCCTCTGGGCGTTCCACGACGCTACCGATTTCTCCCAAGCCGTCCTCCGCGCCGTCAATCTCGGCGGAAACGCCAACACCGCCGGACCGGTCTGCGGCCAATTGGCCGGCGCCTGCTGGGGCGAGTCCGGCATCCCCGCTCGATGGCGCGACGGCCTGGCCCGCCGAGACCTCATCGACTACGGACTCGCCTGTGTCACCGCCAAATGAAACGCATCCGGCGTAACCGTGGCGTGCATGGCGCTTTCGAAACCGGCAGAAACACACCCCCACGAACGCTACAGTCCAGCGCGACACGCACCAGCTTCCTCGCCCTATGTGGTCGCACCCGCCATCTCCAGCCTAACGGTTGGTCCGAGATCCCCGTCAGTGGGCTTGCCTAACATGCCCGTTTCTGGCGAAACTATGTATAGATGAATCTGTCTTGTCGATGCGAAGTCGGAGACCGCCGCCCGAACCCTGCAGCTTCGTGGCGGCCGCTCTCCACGAACCAGTAGGTCAGACGTCCCCGAAGAAGTCTGGAACTGGCCAGCGTTCCATGGGCACCACGCATAGGCTGCTTCTGCGCACTCCCCGTCCCGAACGGGTTCGATCGTGCGTCAAGGCGCCCTGTTGTGGCGGCGGACGCTGAGAACGGGAGACGCCTATGGGCATTGTTGTCGCTTGTCAGCGTTGTGGCGCCCAGTTGCGCTCCAAGGATGAGTTCGCCGGAAGGCCCGTTCGCTGCCCCTATTGCCATACGGTCAACCAGCTTCCTGGCACGCCCAACTACATGTCCTCGGACGAGCAGCGCCAATTCTGCCCCATCTGCCGAGGCCAATTCAAAGACGACGACGAATCCGTCAAAGGCCCGCAAGGCGTCCTCTACCACCGCGTCTGTTTCGAACTCGAACGCGTCCGATGGCGTGCCCACCAATCGGCCCGCTTCAAGTCGGGTGCCCAGGGCACCACGCCGCCCACGCCAATCCCCGTCGCTATACCAACGCCCCCGGAACCATTGCCGACCTCCCCCTGGTCCCTTCCCAATGCCCCAACGCCTCAACCGCCCAGTCCACAACTCCAACCCATCACTCCAATACCTGCGACGCCACAAGAACCGCAACCGCAGGAACTAGCTCCTCTCCAGTGGCCCGCCGGTCTGGAAGAGCTACTGGACGACTGGGACGCTCACTCGCCCCGGGTGTCCGGCCTGGCCGCCCAGTCCTCTGGCCCGATGTGGTCGCCGCGCGCCCGCCGCATCGCCCGAAAGCTGGTCGTGCTGACCGTCAGCCTGCTCGTACCCCTGCTCGGCTTGGCCGTCATCATCGGCGTCCTCTATTCATCTATCTCCTCGCTTCACCACTCCCCCGCGCAACCCGACGCCGCCACCGGCGAAATTCCGGCGTCCACCACCGAATCTCCTTCGCCCAGTCAGCCAGCCCCGTACGATCCGCTGGCTTCCCTAGGCTTCCGCCTCGACATTCCCGAAGGACTCCGATTCGCCCAGCGCAACGGCGACACCCTCTCCTACACCGCGGACGGTCATCCGCCCAAGTCATGGGACGACCCCCTGTGCCTGATCGGCTCCATCCCGGCGAACGTGTCCCCGGCAGATCAAAAAGCCTTCGCCGAGCGGTTGCTCCGACAAACCGACTTGCCCAGCGACGTGCGCGTCAGAAGTTCCGGGCCTATCACGGTCGACGGCGTCGACGGCTGGGAACTGGAAGCCGCCACCGACGGCACGCCCCGAGGAATGACTCTCCTCGTCTATCAGCTAACCCTATTCCACGACGGCCACTGCCAGTTCATCCAAGGCTCAGCCGGCGACCGCTACAAAGACACCTATCTTCCCAAGTACCGCGCCCTTGGCCGAAGCTACCGCCACCGCTGAACCGCCCGGTCCCACACATCACGCCACTGTCAGTCACCAACCACCGCCCCATCCACCGCGACCTCTACGGCGTGCGGTAGGCCAGGGTAATTGCCGGGTCTGCACAGCTAGGCGATGGTTTCCGGTGACCTGTAGTCGCCCATTTCCGGTATCGGACGCATGGGGCCGACCCGATAGGACACAAAGGCCCCGTGGTGGCTTGTCCCCCGGGGGCGTTTGTTCTGCACGACCTTCAATCAGAGGTCGGTGTTCGATGTCGCAAGTCACAGCGGTGCAATGGGCAGTCCTTCTTCGAGTTCGATATCGAAAGCCGTAGTCATGTAGCCCATGATGGCATAGAGGCCGCAAAGCGCAACAAGTTCAACGATGCCGGCATTGCCGTAGGCGTTGACGAAGCGCTCCTGCACTTCGGCGGGTATCGATCGGTTTGCCACGACTGCATCGACCGCCTCGAGCGCGGCCCGCGATGCATCAGGCAACGAGTCGGGCACCTGACCCGCTGTCAGCGAATCGATCACGTCCTCGCCGATCCCGGCCAGTTTCGCGGGATGCTGGTGGTGCGACCATTCATACCCATATCCCTGCCGGGCGGAAAACCGCAAGATCACCAACTCTCGCACGGCATCCGGGAGAACGCCGTGGAAGCGAAGGTGCTCGCCAAGCGCGCCCACCTTTGTGGCCACTCCCGGGTTGTTGAACATGCGCACATAGACATCGCCGAGTTGCACGCGACCTTCGGCATGCGCGCGCGCCGACGCCATGTGGTCGAACGTCTCTCGGTCGGCGCCTTTCAGCGTGGCCGAGGGATCGGGCAATGGTGCCATCAGTCGTTGTCCTCCCATTCGTGCTGTCGCTCGCGCCAGGCTTTTACCGGCGTGGGATAGGTCTTGTCGATACGGAGATCCAGCAAGTACGGCCCTGTCGCAACGAGCGCGCGGCCGACAGCCGCCGCGATGTCGCCGGGCTTGTCCACACGCTCCCCGTCGCCGCCCATGGACCGCGCAAAGCCCACCCAATCGATGCCGGGAATATCGGTGAGGTGTTGAGGGCCGGGCCCCATTGTTGAAGCGCGGTAGTAGATGTTGCCGTAGGCCTGGTTGTTCATCACTGCGATAACCAACGGCACTTTCTCGCGCGCCGCCGTATACATCTCCATGCCGTGCATCAGCATGCAACCATCTCCGGTGGCAACCATGAGCGGCCGCTCGGGGCGCGCCAGCTTTGCCCCAATGCCGAGCGGGATAGCCCCGCCCATCGGCCCAAGGTTGGTTAGCGAGAAATGAGTGCCGGGCTCGCGGACATCCCAGTACTCGGCAAACCATGCCCGGTGTGCGCCCGAGTCCACGCACAAAACACCATCGTCTGGGAAGGCGGTGCGCAGTTCTGCCACCACCCGCGCTGGATGCATGGGGACGGCATTGTTCCTCATGTCTTCTGGGTTGTATTGGCGCGGTCCTTGCGCACGGATCTGTGTGATGAATGCCCGGCGTTCCGGGCGCCCGGCTTCGAGCCCTTCTGCGTTCTTGATGGCCGCCAGGTCTCGCAGCGCTTCGGCAGCATTGCCGACCACCGCCACTTCGTTGGGCCAAGTGCGGCCGATCAGCAAGGGGTCGGCGTCGATATGGATCAATGCCTTTGACGGCAGCATTGTCGGATCCCATTGCATCGTATCGCGTTGCGACAGCCCGGAGCCGATGACGAGCAGGATATCGGTTTCGTCTGATCGGATCGCGTCGATCGCCCAGTGCGAGCCGCCGTAACCGAACACGCCGAGCGCCAGCGGGTGGCTATCGGGGATCAAACCTTTGCCCGATAGCGTGGTTGCTACCGGAATATCGAACCGCTCCGCAAAGACACGCAGCGCGTCGACGCCATTGGCATGCAAGACACCGGGCCCGGCAAGCATAACGATCTTCTGGCTTCCGGCCGTGTTCAGCAGCCCGACCGCGCGCTCCAGCGCGTTCTGGTCCACGAAGCGGGCCGACCGTAGTGAGTCGGAGACGGGTTGCCAGTCGGAGCCGATCTCTGCCTTCTGCACGTCGACCGGTACCGACAGATGAACTGGGGCGCGGCGTGTGAAGGCATGCGTGATAGCGTGTCGGAGATGATGCGGCACCACCGCGCGCGAGGACAAAGACAGCGACAATCCTGTGATCGGCTTGAGTGCGTCAATGTCGTTGATGCCGGCGCCAGACGCATCCTGGAAGCCACCCATGCCCTCCCAGGACCGCGGGACTTCACCGCTGATCGCCAGTATCGGTGTGCGGTCGGCCTTGGCGGCGGCCAGCGCCGTCGCCATGTTGAGCACACCCGGGCCGCCGATTCCAAAACACACACCAAGACCGTTTGAGGCGCGCGCATAGCCATCGGCCATGTAGGCGGCGCCGCCTTCGAATGCGGCGACGATCGTCCGCAAGCCCTTGGTTCCGGTCAACGCCGGCATGAAATTGTCGTTCAGGCCGCCAAGGTCGATAAAGCAATGGCTGACGCCTTGATCACAAAGTGCGGAAAGAATGAAATCTGCAACCTTCATCAAATGACCTCGCGAAGACGGACAGCCGTCCCCCACGACGGCTCGTCGCCATTATAGATTGTCAGATAGGACCTTCCAGGAGCCATCCCGTTGGCGTCGCAAAACCCCGACAAACTTGCCCCGGTCATCCGTTCGACACATCAATGCGAGGCGGTACACGGCCGTCTCTCTTTCAGGGCCATTCGCGATCCAACTTCTCCATCGCAACAGCCCCATCGGGGTCCGTCCGCCACGAGCCAACGCAGGCGGCCCTGCGTTTCTTCGCCCACTGGCCGCCCGGATGGTCGAATACAGGGAAGCTCTCGCAGGGATTTGGAGCCCGTTTACCGTCAGCCCCGGATCGGGTAGACTTATCCATGGCAGCTACTCCCCCTTTCGCTGGTTAGTAGCTGTCCGAAACCCGCTCGCTCGAATCGGGCGGGTTTCGTCTTCCGGCAGCGTACCAGAAGCATCGGGAGTAGCTAGCCGGGGACGACCTGAAGGCAGGGATGCATAAACACTTACATTAAAAAGACTTAGGGGTTGTAGCTCAGTCGGTAGAGCAACGGACTTTTAATCCGTAGGTCTCGGGTTCGAGCCCCGACAACCTCACTCTCTAACCTCCGTATTGTCAACGGATTGCGCAGTCGCCTCCGCTGCCGCTCTGGCCGAAATCGGCCCACTGTTATCCGAAGTGTTACTCGTCCTGTTACTCCGATGGGACTCCCACAGCGTCTGAGCGGTGCTCTGCCCGCGACCCTCGTCGACCGGGGCGCGACGATCGCCTTCCAACGAACCGCGCTCGGGCCGTTCCCGCCCATGGCCACCGGCGCTTGGCAAACACCCTTCCGCTTCTGGCGCGGCGATCACGTGGTCGCGCGCAAGACCATCCAGAAGCCGGTCGATGGCCGCTTTCGGGTGCTGGTCGATTCGGGCGGGCCGGAAGGTCTCGTCTACGTCGCCGTGCTGGAAGTGCTCGAAGGGCGGGGGCGATACCTCCTGTCACAACTGGCCTTATCGCACCTGTTGTGTCACGCGGCCTCACCGGCAAAGCGGCCTGTGCGTCTGGCCGTGGTCGAGGAGAACATGCCTTTGGCGAGCCGCCTCCGCGATCTCGACGTCGCTTTCACCGACCTGTCAGGCCGGCTCGACCGGATCGAGCTGAAGAACTTCGGCGTGTTGCTGGCCGAAGCGGGATCGAGCGAGGTCGCAAACAGCTGCGCCGAGATCCGCCGCTTCGTGGAAGCTGGCGGGCGCGTCATCCTCCACGGTGCCACACCCCAAGGGATCGACCGGTTGCAAAGCCTGTTTCCCGAACCGATTCTCGCCCAACGGACGGGCGCGGCCCGCGTGACCATCGCCGAGCCCGATTCCGTTATCGACGGGCTCACCCATCAGGAACTCTACTGGTACGGTGACCGGAAGGATCTTTCGTGGCGCGAGCGCACACCCCTCTCCGCGGCCGTGGCCGACTATGCAATCACGGCAGGCGAGCCCGATCCCTCAAACTCGGTGGTCGTTGAGGCCGAGTCGATGGAAGCTGAATTTGGCGAGCCGCGCGTCGACGACGAGAGCGTCTATATGTGGCGCACGGCCGCCCTCCGAAAGAAGCTCACATTCCCGCGAACCGCCCGATACACGTTGCAGGTCCGCGCCAAGGGAACTCCCTGTGCGGGTGTGTATCCGTGCGTCGAACTGTCGCTCGACGGCCAGCCCTGCGGCAGCGTCACGGCCGAGGGAAACGCGTGGGGCACGTACCAGGTTACCGCGCCTGTCACTCAAGGGGAGCACACACTGAGGCTCGCCTTCGTCAACGACGCGCACGATCCAACAACCGGCGAGGACCGCAACGTGCGCCTCGACCGCATCGTCTACGGCCCCACGCCCCCCTTAAGGTCGAAGCGATTGCTGGAACCCGGTCTGCTCGTCAAGGTGCCGGTTGGCACAGGTTTCCTCCTCCTCGATCAGCTTCGCTGGGCCGAGGACGATTCAAACCCCGAGAAGGCGAGCCGGTACATCTCGAACCTGCTAACCAACCTGGGATGCCCATTCGGCGACTGTTCCGCTGGGGTCACGATCGCTGCCGCCACCATGGAGCCCCAGCGAGATTTCCGTTTCTCGCGAAGCAACGACGGCGCGGCCTACCTCGGCTCCAACGGCACGATCGCCTGTCGCGTGCGCTTCGACGCCTCGGGCGAGTATGAGCTGGTTGTTCGCGCAAGCGGGACCGAGGCGGCTGGCGAGCTTCCCAACGTGCGAGTCGGTCTGGATGACCGACCGATTGCCGACCTGCAGATCGAGAAACCCGGCTGGCACACACTCCGCCTGAAGACGAAGATCGCCAAAGGTGAGCACAAAGTGAGTCTGTCGTTCACCAACGACTTCTGCGACCCGCCTGCCGATCGCAACCTGCGAATTCGCTCTCTGGTCGTCCGGCCGGCCCAGGACGAAAGCGGCGATTAGAGCGCATTCGGCGTAATCGTAGCGTGTTTTTCGCTTTCGGAACTGTACAAACACGCCGCCGCGAACGCTACAGTTAAGTGCAACACGCACTAACGCCCGATCGACTGATGAATCACGGTGCCTGCAACAGGCCCTGATTCATGTCAAGATGCGTGAACGTGCACGGGCAGGGAGACACGAAAAACCTGCTCGCTCATTGCCGACGCTTGACGTGTCGAGTCCTACCGTTCAAGATGGCGATGAGCGAATCGCCGTCATGGAGTTTCGGCCCGTGCCGCACGACTCGGCCCGCCGGTGGTCCGCTGTGTGCCCTCCATCAGTCCCACCGACGTCTTGTCGAAGAAACTGGTATGACGACGCCTCACCGACTCTTTCTCACCTGCACGCTGGCCTTGTTCTGCGGGATGGTGCCAGCCCTGGCGGCCGATGAGTTCTCCCTTCCCGCCCACGAGTTCGATGACGGCAACGTGCGCGTCAGCTTGCCGGGGCACGAGTACGCCGGCGGACCGGCCTGCATCTGGAACGCGGGTACCCTGCCCAACCGCGCCGAGTACGAGCTCACTTTCCCCGTCACGGCCGACTACACGTTGTTCGGTCAATACACCGCGGCCGCCTCGCGCCCGGTGACGATCTATCTCGATGGCACCAAGTGGTGCGTAGGCTTCGCGGGAGTAACGGGCGACTGGAACACGAAGTCGGCCAAGTGGGAGAATCAGGGCAGCCGGCAGATCACGGAAGGCCGGCACACGCTTACGCTGGAATCTTCGGGGCCGATGCCGCACATTTGCGCGTTGCGGTTCAAGTCGTCCCAACCGTTCCCCGAAGGCTGGAAGTTGCCGCGTCTGACGCCCGAACAGCGGGCGGTCCGCTCGCGATGTCGCGCGGCGCGCGACGCCCTGCAGCAGGTCAACGTCGAAGCCGCGCGCCGGGCCATCGACGATCTGGAACAGACATTTCCCGACCGCTACGACGGCCAGAAGTACCGGCAGACCGTTGCCGCGCTGGCCGAACAGCGTTCAGGGCTGTTACAGGCTTTGGCCCGGGGCGATGACGCGGCCGTTGCACCCGCTGAGAAACTCGTTGCCGATCTGCGGGCGGCCATGCTGGCCAATCCGTTGCTCGATTTCGACAAGCTCCTGATCGTGCGCCGCAGTTTTCCCGGCCAGCGAGCGCGACACGTGGTTGCCGGCGACGCCGGTTTTGTGCCGGCGAACTACCTGACGCACGTCGCCATTCCGCGCCAAGCCTGGGACAACGAAATCGCCGTGCTCACGGACCTGCGTGGCCAACCCAAGTTGCACTCGCTGTGTCGGCCGCCGGAGGGCAAAATCGTGCGCGACGTGCGCTTGGACTATTCGGCCGACCGGATGCTCTTTTCGAGCACCGATGCCAATGGGCGATGGGCCGTGTTCGAGGTGCGCAGCGACGGTACCGGCCTGAAGCAGTTGACGCCCACCGACTATCCCGACCTGGACTTCTTCGATGCGTGCTACCTGCCCGACGGCCGGCTTATCCTCTGTGCGACGGGCGCGTATATCGGCCTCCCGTGCCTGAACGGAGGCGGGCAAGTGGCCAGCCTCTATCTGTTCGATCCTGCAACCAAGGCCCTGCGGCAACTCACCTTCGATCAAGATACCGACAACGATCCGACAGTCCTCAATGACGGTCGCGTGTTGTTTCAACGATGGGAATACAGCGACATCCCGCACTATTTCTCCCGCCGCCGCATGACCATGAATCCCGACGGCACCACGCAGCTTGCGGTTTACGGCAGCAACTCGTGGTTTCCGACGGCCTTTCGTTTCGCACGCCCCGTGCCCGACCATCCGACGCGCCTGGTTGGTATTCTCAGTGGGCATCACGATTTTGGCGACTGCGGGCGCTTGGCAATTCTGGATCCCGGTCTGGCGGGCAGCTACCCATTCCGCTATCGGCCGACGTCGAAAGAGTGGGGTGTCGAAGGCGAACGGATCGCCGTCACGCCTGCGGTGTTGCCGGCGACGCAAACCGGCTTCGTCCAACTCGTCCCCGGCTATGGCAAGCCCGTGCTGGGTACGGTGTGCGATGCGGTTGTCGGCGACGTGTACCGCAAAGAGGATCCGGCGCTGACAACGCACCCCTGCCCGCTGAGCAGCAAGTACTTCCTCGTATCGCAGAAGCCCACGCCGACGAGCCTCTGGGGCATCTATCTCGTCGACGTGTTCGACAACGCGACGCGGATTGCGGAAATCGAAGACGCCGCGTTGTTTGAACCCCAGCCGTTGGCGGCGCGCCCCCGGCCCCCCATCATCCCCGATCGCGTCGAGCTCGGCAACCCGACGGCCGCCGTGCACATCGCCGATATCTACCACGGTCCGGGCCTCGAAGGCGTGCCACGTGGCACCGTCAAGAGTCTGCGTGTTTTCGCCTATCACTTCGGCTACAACGAGAAGGCAGGCTTTCCGTCTATCGGCGTGGAGTCCGGCTGGGATGTAAAACGCGTGCTCGGCACGGCCGCCGTCCTGTCCGATGGTTCGGCGTATTTCAAGATCCCCGCCAACATGCCCGTCTCCATTCAGCCGCTCGACGAACAAGGCCGCGCGGTCCAGTTGATGCGCAGTTGGTTTGTGGGCATGCCGGGCGAGGAGGTCTCGTGTGTCGGTTGCCATGAGGCGCGCAGCACCACGCTGCCGGTCCGGCGCACCTTGGCCAGCCGCGAGGAGCCGCAATCGCTGGAGCCGTGGTATGGCCGACCGCGGCCGTTTGCCTTCGCGCACGAGGTCTTTCCCGTGCTGGAGAAATACTGCATTGGCTGCCACGACGGACCGCCCTCCGTCGGGCCGCGAAGCAAGCCATCGTTCCGCGACCCCGAGACGGCCTACAATACGCTGCATCCATACGTGCATCGCGCCGGCGTGGAAAGCGACATGGAGCTGCTGACGCCTATGGAGTACCACGCGTCGACCAGCCCGTTGATTCAGATGTTGGAGAAGGGGCATCATGGCGTCACGTTAGTCGGCATGGGCCATGAGGCGTGCGAGCGGATCTACTGCTGGATTGACCTCAACGTGCCCAACCACGGCCGTTGGCAGCCGCCCGAGTATCGCGGACAAGATCAACAAAAACGCCGTTGCGAACTGCAAAAGGTGTTTGCCGGGCACTCTGTCGATCCGGAGGCGGAGTTCGCCGCGGCAGAGGCGGCCTTCGCCAAACGCGGCCCGATCGCGTTCGTCGCGCCACCGCCGGAATCGCCGGCCAGTCCGGACGGGCTGACGGCCGAGCGTTTTCCTTTCGACGGCGACCACGCGCGGCGATCTCAGGCTGCCGGTCCGGACGGTCCGCGCAAAACGCTCGACCTTGGCGATGGCGTCGCCTTGACGATGGTTTGGATTCCGGCCGGCGAGTTCGTCCTCGGCACGTTGGAGGGTTCGCCGGACGAGCGCCCGCGGTCGGTCGTGCGCATCGCCCGGCCGTTTTGGATGGCCACGACGGAAGTCACTAACGAACAATACGCCCAATTCGATTCGGAGCACGACACGCGCTACGTCGACATGCACTATATGGATCACACCGTGCCCGGCCATATCGCCAATCATCCGAACCAGCCCGTCGCCCGGGTTTCTTGGCACGAAGCCCAGCGCTTCTGCCGGTGGCTGGCCGGCAAGACGGGCCTTCACGTCGCTCTGCCCACCGAGGCGCAGTGGGAGTGGGCGGCCCGGGCCGGCACGTCGACACAGTTCTTCTACGGCACACTGGCCACCGACTTCAGCCCGTTCGCCAACCTGGCCGACCAATCCCTGCGGTGGTATCGGATGGGTTACGATGGCCCCAGCGCACTACCCCGCCGCTACGAATACCCACCGGCGATGAATTTCCCCCTGCACGACGAACGCTTCCGCGACCACTGGCATGTCGTCGACTACGTCGGCCAGACCGATGCCAACCCCTGGGGCCTCCACGACATGGTGGGCAACGTCAGCGAGTGGACGCGCACGGCCTATCGTCACTATCCTTACGTCGAAAGCGATGGCCGCAACGACGAAGCTCTTTCCGAACGCCGCACCGTTCGCGGTGGCTCATGGTCCGACCGTCCCGCCGACGCCGGCTCCACGGTACGTTGCGCGTACGAACCTTGGCAACGCGTCCACGACGTCGGCTTCCGCTTGATTGTGGAACCGTGATCGTCGTGCCGAATCGGCCCTACATTGTGGAGGATGAACGTGCTGCAATTCTCGCGACCGGTTGGATGGGGCCGCTTGATGAGCATCTGGGCTGTGCTCGTCACCATGACTTCCGTGGCAGGAGCTCGCCAGTTCCCTGTGCCTGTCGGCCACGATGAAGTCGCCCGCCAGTCGTCCGTCGAAGGGTTTGTTGCGTGCGGCGGTGTCTGGACCGCGAAGGACGGTCAACTGCAAATCGAGGGCGGACCCGGCCCCAAGCTTCTGCGCCAATCGCCGCCCTTGGCCGACGGCCAGGTAGGTGTGGAGTTGTGGTTCGCCGATCGACGAGACGGAAACGCTGGCCTCATCGTGCGTGTAAACGAACCGGCTGTCGGGGCCGACAGCTTCATCGGCTACGAGATTGCTCTGGATGTCCAGCGCCAAGTCCTGCGACTGGGTCGCCACTGGCACGACTTCGAACTCCTCAAGGATGCCCCGTGCAACGTTCCCGTGAACCGGTGGATATCGCTTGTGGTGACGATGCAAGGCAACACGCTGGCCGTCGACGTCGATGCAAAGCGGGTGCTGGAGTACGAGGATACTCGGCGGCCGTTGGCGGCGGGCATGGTCGGACTTCGCCCGTGGCAGCGGACGGTCCGCTACCGCAATCTCTGGACGGCCTCCGGCGATCACCGCGCGGAGATGCCGTTTCGATCGACAGAGCCGTCGAGCGGCGTCAGTGCCCCAATCGACGACGTCGTCCTGCCACGGATCGCCTACATCACCCGCCACCCGCTCAGCCGGCCGAACACGATCAGCTGCCATCTCTGGCAGAGCCAGCCGAGTGGGCCTGGATGTGAGATACACGTGTTCGATCCCGCGAAGCCGAGCGAGCCGCCCACGACCATCTTCAGCGACCCCGACGGCTGCATCTACGATATGAACGTGTCGTACGACGCCCAGACTCTCTTCTTCTCCTACCGCGGCAAGGGCGAGCCGTTCTGGCACATCTGTCGGATCGGTGTCGACGGGAAAGGCTTCCGCCAGCTCACCTCCGGACCATACCACGACATTAGTCCCGCCCTGCTGCCGGACGGCAGCCTCGTGTTTGTTTCGACGCGTCGTGGCGGGTACACGCTCTGCCAGCCGGGGCCCGCCTCGAATCTGCATCGCATGGCGGCCGATGGAAGCGACATTCGCTGCGTGAGCATGAACACACTGGCCGATTTCAGCCCGCAAATGCTGCCGGACGGCCGTGTCCTCTTTACTCGCTGGGAGTACATCGACCGCGATTTGACCTTCCGGCAAAGTCTCTGGACACAGAACCCCGACGGCACGGCCTACCAACTCTTCTTCGGCAACACCATTCGCGACGTCGGCACGTTCTGGCAGGCGCGACCGCTGCCGGGCTACCGCGACGTCGTCGTCGCCACCTTCGCCCCGCACCACGGCTGGCCGCACGGCGCGATCGGCCTGGTGACGGCACGCAACGGTCCCGAGGCCCCGCGCGGCGAGGGATTCGTCTGGATCACGCGCGAGTTCTCCGAGATCGGCGACCATTCCCATCAGTGGTCGTATCGCGATCCCTTTCCCCTTAGCGATTCCACGTTCCTGGTGGCCTACGGAAGCGGCGGCGCGCAGCGGTTTCGCATCTATTTGCTCGACATTCACGACAACAAGCGGCTCCTCGTCGAACACCCCTCGATGGGCTGCTACAATCCTCTGCCCCTTCGACCGACAGCCAAACCGGCGGCGATCGCCCCGCAGACGACCGTGGCCGACGAACCCTATGGCGATTGTTTCCTGGTCGACGTCTATCGCGGCCTGTCGGGCATCGAACGGGGTCGGGCCAAGTACATCCGCGTGATGGAACAGATGCGTAAGACCGAGGACCTCGTCTCGCGGGCCTACGATCAATCGCCCGTGATGAGCTATGGAACCTACTATGCCAAACGCACCTGGGGCACGACGCCGATCGGCGAGGACGGCTCAGCCCACTTCCAGGTTCCGGCGTTGCGCGAGATCTACTTCCAGGTCCTCGATGCCGAAGGACGCGAATTGCAGCGGATGACTTCGGGCGTCCAGGTCATGCCGGGGCAAACCCTGGGTTGCATCGGTTGCCATGAGCCCCGTTCCGAAGCTCCGCCGTCGCCGCGGCATCGCTTGGCCGCCAGCAGTCGCGCGGCGAAGCTCGTCCGGCCCGACTGGACCAGCGACGGCATCGTCGATTTCCCCACAGTGGTTCAGCCCGTCCTCGACAAATACTGTGTTCGCTGCCACGGCGGCGCCAACCCAGACGGCGGGCTGACGCTCAGCGGCGACAAAACCCGCTTCTTCAGCATGGCCTACGACAACCTCTTGGGACGAAGCCGCTCCTACCGGCAACACGACATGGCGACCGGCCAGATGCTCGCCTCAGAGCAGGAAAAGTCAAAACCGCTCGTCCATTTCTACTGGCTGTTGCGCACTCCGACGGCCGTCAATCAGCCGATGTGGACCGGTTCGCACGCCAGCCGGCTGCTGGAGTACATCGACACCGACCACTGCGGGCAGTCGATTCCGCAGGAAGACCGCCGCCGCATCTACCTTTGGATCGACGCCAATGTCCCCTACTACGCGACGTACGCCCACAGTCGGCCCCTATCGCCGGGCCGGCGAGACCTCTGCACCGACGCGGCAACAGGCCAGGAATCGCCGTGGTTTGCGCAACAGTATCGCGGCGCATACGCCAAGAAATGCCAGTCCTGCCATGGCGACCTCCCGCAACCGAACGACCACAGCGCCATTTGGGACGGCCGGCTGGCGTGGATCAATTTCTCCAACCCCCAGTTGAGTCCGGCGCTGACGGCCCACCTTTCCTCCAAGGCCGGAGGACGCGGCATATCCATGTCAAAGGACGCCCAGACCACACCGCTCTTCGCGACCGCCGATGATCCCGACTACCAGACGATGCTCCACGCCATCGAAGAAGGCAAGCGGCTCATGCTCGCCACTCCCCGCGCCGACATGCCCGGCTTCGCACCGCGACACGCAGAACAATAGAGCGCGTTCGGTGTAATCGTAGCATGTGTCTCGCTTTCCCCAACCGTAGAAACACGCCGCCGCGAACGCTACAGTTAAGTGCGACACGCACTCATCCAGCGCCCGCGCAGAGTCCCGGCCGTTTTGGATGGACGCGACCGAAGTTACCGACGAACAATACGCCCAATTCGATCCGGAGCACGACACGCGCTACGTCGACACGCACTAGAGTGTGTCTTCAGAACCGCAGATGATTGGAACTCAAGAAAGGCGGGGACGATTGAGGAGGCAGGTCCAACCAGTGACTTCTATCTCCACTACTGGGTCCCCTTTTATCTCCCTTGCCTACTGCTGAAGTCCCAACTTCGTGGCGCGAGCCAGACGGTAGGCTTCCTTTCCTTCGGGATCACCGCACACGCTCCACTCGGGTGCCCGCTCTTTGCCGTCGCCCCAGCCGCAAATATCACGAGTCGACGGCACTCTCTCGTACAGTCGCTCCAACAGCTTGCGCGCGGGGAGCGTGTCACCGTACTTCAGCCCCAACTTCTGCAACACGTCCAGGTCCTTCTTCTGATCCCGAAGGGCCATGCTGCGGCCGCCGAGACACATGCCCGTGCCGGCGTCGTAGCGTGAACAGGGTGGACAGATCATGCAGGTCCCGCGGATCAGCGTTACAGAAATGTCTGGGGCTCTTTGGATCGCGTCAATCGCCTCAAAAAGGTTGTCTTCTTCGATCGGGGCAAGATCGTTCTTCCGGGCGCCGTAGAAGCAACTCATGCACATCAGGTGGTGCGGGCGGATTCGGAGCGTCTTCGCCTCGTATATCGCCGCAGCCGACGCTTTCTTGCACTCCGCCTTATCCTGGGCATCGCGGGGTGCGATGATCGCCGGCAGCCCCAGGGCGTGGCCTTTCTCGTAATGGCCGCTGTCCGCCCGCGGGCATCCGCGCCATGTTTCGGACGTAACGTCCTGGTAGTTGCAGATGCCCTTGGCAGTGGAGATACTGGTCAACAGACGCTGGAACATGTCGATAGCCGGGCGGGCGTCGCCTGGGACCAATCCCAGTTTCTGGAGGATGTCGAGGTCGCGTTTGGCGTTGAACAGTTCCCCTTCGGGCGAATCGTCAGCAGGGCCGGGGTTCTGGTAGCCATAGACCGAATCGGCGTTGCATCGAAGCCGGATCGGAATCTTCGCGTCTGCTCGCACCGCCGCCAGCACCTCGGCCAGCGTTCCGTCGAGAGCAGCGGTCTGCCCTTCGCCGATTCGGCATACGAGGCACATCAGTTGATAGGGACGCACGTCGAGGATCGCGGCGCCGAGCGGTGGGTGGGTCTTGGTGTCGGGCTGTGATGATCCCGCCGCATCACTAGGCTGCGGCGAGGTCAATCCAAAGGCAGCCACTGCGCCAGCTTTGGCAAACCCGCGCCGGGTCATCGGTCGGCTCATTATGTTCGCTCCCGTGAGCTTGGATCTCCCAAACACGCGCCGCTCGGATTCGCTCCGAGCAGCAATAGTCTCACCACCATATTAGCAATCCGCCGCGCGGTCCTCCAGTCGGCGCGCCGATTCCTCGTCCAGGCTGAAGTACCTCGGGCGATCCTCACGCTCGGCAGGCCCGCCGCAGAGGTGGTTCTGGCGTGGTTTTTTGCCCCCCAGTCCATTCATGCCCCGTCGCTCTCGCCAAGGACCGCTCTATATTGTGCCCAGCCGGGCTTCTTAATCGGAGCGACACACCGCGATCCACTGCTCCGCCAAGCGGCTGTAGACGGACTGCCGGAGCAAGGGCAACAGCCCATGCTGTTCGTTGGGGCCGAGGCGGGAATCTCGCAGACTGTCTACGATCATTTCAGTCAAGCCCAATGCTCCGTCGAGTTCCCAATATGCCATTAGGCCACCGTCTGTCGTGCACCAACAAAATGCAGTCGCAACTCCGTCTGCGGAGGTCAGCTCCGCTGACGACAAGCCCCTCCGGTTCGTGGAATCGCACGTGATGGGATCGAGGGGTAGATGAACTTGCCGAAAACCAACTGTCTTCCATGGCGTACCCCTGGTGCCCAATGGAGCCCAGTGTCCCCTCGGAGATTTGGCAAGCCCTCGGCAACGTCTTTCCCTTCCATCTCGACGCCCGCCAGCGCGTCCTGTATTGTATATGGAACGAGGGCGCCCAACGGAAGCCCGGCTTCCCGGCCAAAGAGGCGCCGACCGGATCCACAATCGATGCCGAACGGAATGATCGCTCGCGCCGCCAAGCCGCTTTGGAACCGCCGCACGTTACGCGTTCTTCATCGCGCCCGCGCAACACCCCGTTCAATTGCCGCCTCGCAAAAGAAGCTCATCGTCGCGCCAAGCGAAATTACGGCAAAAGATGCTCCACCCAACACAAGAAGGCCAACCATGAAGATGCACCGTCTCCACTTCGCCCTGCTCGTGCTGCTTGCGTCGGCAATGGGTCTGTCGTCCACAGTCGCCGGCGATCTGGCCTTCTCCCCGACCGTCGTAGATGCTCCGGAAACCCGCCTTCTCGACCGGGAAGGCAAGGCAGCGCTCTATCGCGTCGGCCCACTTCTCGTCTGTGTCATGGAAGGAACGCCCGAAGAGATGGGCTTCCAACAAGGTCGCCTGCTGGCCAGCCGTTTGTCCAACGGCGCCTTCAAAACGCTCCTCGAAAAGGCCATCTGGTCCAAAGGCTACAAGCCCGACTACATTCGGGCCCAGGCCGAGCGGATGGAAAAACACATCCCCGAACCGTACATCCGCGAAATGCAAGCGATCGTCAAAGGGCTGAAGGCTGGCGGCGTAAACGATATCTCCTACGAGGATCTTCGCCTCGTGGTCACCCAGGGCGAAATCCTCCATTATCCGCCGGGCCAGGCGCCCCAATGCACTAACTTCGCTGTCTGGGGACGATGGACTCCCGATGGCCGACTGCTCCACGGACGAAACCTGGACTGGACGATCTCCGAAGGTTCCCAGGACCTTTCCGTCGTGCAGATTCGCCGTCCCACCGGCGGCATTCCCTTCGCCATGGTCAGTTGGATGGGCGCCGTCGGTGGCGTCACCGGCATGAACGCCGAGGGAATCACGATCGGGGAAATGACCTCCATGTCCTCCTCCGCGACGTTCGATGGTATGCCGCTGTTCATCCTTATGCGCCACGTGCTGGAGACCTCGGCCGACCTGGCCGCCGCGGTCGCTGTCATCGAAAAGGGACCTCGCACACTCGGTTGGAACTTCGTCATCGGCGACGGCAAGCTGCCCGACGCCCGTGCGCTCGACACCGACGCCACGACCTGCGACGTCTTCTCTGCCATGGACCCAAAAGAGGACGTGGCCAACCTCCACTCCCCATTGCCCGACGCCGTGCGTCGGACAAACCACCCCGTACGCATGGAGCGATTGCTGAGACTTGCCGTCGCCGTCGGACCACGCATGGGCCTCCCCATCCAAACAATGGACCAACTGCAAGCGATTCTCCCGCTCTTCAAACAGCAGAACACCTACGCACGCTACGTCTGGCTGGGCAAGCAGATCGAAGCCCACCCAAAAAGCATCGATGTGAATATCGCACTCCAACTGCTGAGCAATGGCCCCGTCTTTCAAGGCGACACCCACCATTCCTGCGTCTTCGATCCCAAGAACCAGACGGTCTACGTAGCTGTTGCCGGCAACAATCCACCCCTGACCGCCACGCGTTGCCCCTACACCTGCATCCATCTGGATCGATGGTTCCAAAGAAGCCCATCCAAAGACAATTGAACAACCCACACCGGCGGGGCGCAACGCCCAGAACGTGACCCACGCCAAGGCACAACCATCCAGCAGACAACGCGCGCCCAACAAAACGCGTCCGTCCCCTCCTCATCAACAACGGGCAGATCAAGTACTGTCTACTCCAACACAGCCGGCCAGCACGGCTTCGGCCACCGCACGGACCCTGTTCAACGGCCCCCGCACCGGCGGCTAACACCACGCGTTCGCAGCGCCCCTTCTGCGAATTCTCGTCCGAGCCCGCCATTTGCTGTTCACACGGCACGATTTGTAATACAATAATACGCACCGGGCCCGCTTGCCCCACGCCAAGTCTCCCGCCCACGCCCACACATCTCCCCAGAGAAGACGCAATGCTTCGACGGAAGATGCAGCAACGAAACCAAAGTGCCGTTGCCGTGAGCGCGGATGCCACACATGGCGATAGATGCCTGTTTCAACAATGAATCCAAAGAGGCCACGATCTCTTGGCAGTATGGGAGAGCGTTATGAAGCGATTGATTGTCTTGTTGACATTGTTGGCAGCACCGACTTATCAAGTCATGGCTCAGGCGCAGGTCCACCAACCGGGCACCGGACAGCCCGCTCTGAATTACGATGGAAAACCGCTCCCGACGGACGGCCTGCACTCCAAAACGGCCGACAAGTCCGAGACCACTCGTTGTGTCACCGAGTCGAAGTGGTTGACTGCCGCCGACGGAAAGCTGCAGATCTGCCTGGACTGCAAACAATACAAGAACTTCCCAGTGCAGGAATGTACTCTCCGGTTAACCAACCTGTCCAAGACGAAGCCGACGGGAATAGTCAGCGATTTCCGTTCGCTCAGCCTCTCCCTTGACAACCCGGCGCCGACCAACGCCGTCACTCTGAATCTCCTCCGCGGCTCGACATGCCAGGCAACCGACTTCGTTCCAGAGTCATTTGGCGTGGAAGCCGGAAAGGAAAAGGTGCTGACCTCGACGTGTGGCCGCTCGTCGAACGATTTCATCCCCTTCATCGAGTTGAACCTTGACGATCGGAACGGCTATCTGTTCGCCATCGGCTGGACGGGGACGTGGAAGGCCCGGTTCGCGAATACGGGCAAGGCCGTCGACGTCGAAATCGGCATGGATCGGACCAACTTCCGCCTGCTCCCCGGCGAAACGATTCGCCAGCCGTCCGTTGCCGTCTTCGTCCGCAAGAATCAGACGCGGCGCGAATTCAAGACGCTCGTTCATCGGTTCATGATCGAAAACAAATCGCCGCGCGACGCCAAAGGCGATGTCATCAAGCCGATCCTCGCCGTGGCCTCCGGCGGCGGAAACAAGACGCCGAAGATGATGCTCGACATCCTGCAATACTGCATCGACAACAAGATGCCGTTCGATACCTATTGGATCGACGCCGGCTGGTACGGCGCGCCGCACGAGGATGAACTCTACTCCAACTGTGGGCCGAACTGGTACAAGTACGTCGGCGACTGGCGCGTCAACACGACGACCCATCCGACCGGCGATTTGCTGCCCATCGCCAACGCGGTCCACAAGGCAGGCATGAAACTCCTCCTCTGGTTCGAACCGGAACGTATGACCGACTCCGCCCCGATCCTCCAAACGCATCCCGAGTTCCGGCACGGACAGCTCGTCGACTACGGCAACCCCGAAGCCCTGCAGTGGATTCAGGACACGGTCTACGGAATCATCGCAAAGCACAAGATCGATGTCTTCCGCGAAGATTTCAACATGGAACCGGCGCCCGTCTGGCGCAGTATGGACGCACCGGATCGCGTCGGAATCGCCGAGGCGAAACACATCGCCGGACTGTACAAGTTTCTCGACGACATGCGGGCCCGCTTCCCGAATATCTTGCAGGAGAACTGCGCATCGGGCGGCCGGCGCATCGACATCGAGATGATCTCGCGCGCCCATACCTACTGCCGCAGCGATTACTATATTGGCCGCAAGCCGAACGACACCGCGTTCATTCTCGGCCAGAACGCAACGCTCAACCTCCTGCCATACTTGCCGTTCCAGGGCTGCGAGTTCAACTGCGTCCCGGTCGGCGACGACTACGCCGCGTTCAGCATCATCGCATCGGGAACCGTCATTACGCCCTCCGACTTCGACGGCGGAATCATTCGTCGCAAGATCACGGACCCGGAAACGGCCTGGTTCAAGAAAGTCTTCGACGTGGCGATTCGCATGCGGCCGTTCTATAAGGGCGATTTCCACCAATTGACTGACGAAACCAGCGCCGGCGACAACGTCTGGTGCGCGTGGCAGTGCGACCGGCCCGACTTGAAGGCCGGATTTGCAATCGCCTTCCGCCGCGGCGCTGCCGAACAGGAAGCCCAGACGTTCCAACTGAGCGGAGTGGATCCGGCAGCGACGTACGAGTTAGAATTCTACGATGGCTCGAAGAAGGATGTGAAGGGTTCCGAATGGAAGGACTGGACCGTCCAACTCAAGCCGCGGTCGTTCCAACTGGTCTTTTATCGGGCGCGTTGAGCGCACTGTCTCGGCCGTTTCTTTCAACATGCCCCTTGGAGACACACCATGCGGTCCTTTCTCTACGGTCTATTGATCTCCGGTGTCGTCTGTTCCGCGGCCTTCGGACAAGCGATCACGCTGACGACCGAAGGCAAGTCGGACTATATCATCGTCGTTCCCGCAGCGGCCGACGGCCCGCAGAGCACGGCCGCCCGCGAGTTGCAGGACCATCTGGCCAAAGTGACCGGCGCGACGTTGAAGATCGTTCCCGAGGGCGAGGCTCCCGCCTCAGCGCCCCAGATCGTCATCGGCCCGTCCGCTCGCATGAAGCAGCTTCTGCCCGACGTCGACGTCAACGCGTTCGGCCACGATGGCATCTTGATGAAGACGGTCGGCAAGAACCTCGTCCTGGCGGGCCGTCCGCCGCGGGGTACGCTATACGCGGTCTACACGTTCCTAGAGGACGTCGTCGGCTGCCGCTGGTGGACGTCCACCGAAGAGTTCCTGCCGAAGAAGCCGACGCTCGCAATTCCGGCTCAAGACGTTCAATATGCGCCGAAGCTGCTGTATCGTGAGGCGTTCTACCGCGATGCCCTCGCCACCGGCGTGTTTGCCGCCCGATGCAAGTGCAACGGCAGCCATGACCGCGTCGCGCCCGAATATGGCGGTCACTATACATTCAGCGCCCCGGGATTCGTCCACACCTTCTATCCGCTCTTGCCGCCCGACAAGTACTTCGCCCAGCATCCCGAATGGTACAGCGAAATCGACGGCAAACGAACGCACGACCATGCCCAATTGTGCTTGACCAACGAGGCGATGCGCAAGGAACTGGTCCGCAACACCCTGGCCATGTTGCGGAAATCGCCCGGCGCAGGCTTCATCTCGATAAGCCAGAACGATTGGAGAGGACCGTGCCAATGCGCGAAGTGCCAAGCGGTCGAGAAGGAAGAGGGGGCGCAGTCTGGCGTGCTTCTTCGATTCGTCAACGCGGTCGCCGAGGATGTCGAGAAGGAATTCCCCGACGTGCTGGTCGAGACGCTGGCCTATCAGTACACACGCACGCCGCCAAAAATCACGCGGCCCCGCTCCAATGTGGTCATCCGTCTGTGTTCGATCGAGTGCTCGTTCGCCCAGCCGTTGGAAGACCCGATCAATGAGACCTTCCGCCAGGATATCGTCGGATGGAGCAAGATCGCTCCCCAGCTGTTTGTCTGGGATTACGTCACGAACTTCTCGAACTACCTGCTCCCGCACCCGAACTATCATGTGTTGGCCCCCAACATTCGTTTCTTCGTCAACCATCACACAATCGGGCTGTTCGAGCAGGGCGATTGCGGCAGCTCCATCGGCGATTTCGTGCGGCTGCGCGCGTGGGTGATCTCGCACCTGTTGTGGAATCCTGACCTCGACCAGAAAACGCTCACCCAGGAGTTCATGAACGGATATTACGGGGCCGCGGCACCCTATCTGCTGGCGTATCGCGACCTGATCGACACGGCGGGCGGAAATTCCGGCAAATTCGTCCGCTGTTTCATGGGTAGCAACTCGTCTTGGCTTAACCTCGAGACGTTGAACAAGGCGACCGTACTGTTTGAACAAGCGCAGAAGGCGGTCGCCGACGATCCGGTCTTGCTCGAACGCGTCCGCCGCGACCGCTTGTCGCTCGACTGCGCCCGGCTGGTTCGGTACTTCGAATTGCGGCATGTCGGCAGAGAAGTCCAGGTCGAGTTTCCCAATTCGCAACCGCCTCAGGCGGCTTGCGAGGCGTTCATCCAACAGGCCGAGCGATTCGGAGTGGGCCAGTATGCCGAAGGACGCCCCTTCGCCGAATTCGCCGGCATCCTGCGAGATCGCTTCCGCCCCGCGTGCGCGCCGCCGAAACTCTGCGAAGAACTCCCAAAAACCGATTGGATTGATCTGCAGGACAACGATTTCCACTACCATGCGTTGGGTACCATGTCCACGAAGGTAGACGACCCCCACGCTTCCGACGGCAAGGCGGCTCGCATGCCCGGCGATCATCACGAATGGGCCATCACTTCTCATATTTCCAACGACTTCGCGGTTCCCGGTCCCCGACACTGCTATGCCGCCGTGCGTTGCGATGCGAAGGCCAAAGACGGGCTGGCAATGACCCTGGGAATCTACGACGAGAAAGCCCGCAAGAACGTTGCCTATCGAGGGCCATCGGTCGGCGAAACGGTCGGCCCGGAATACCGCATCATCGATCTCGGCACTCACGAGTTGGGCGACTCGATGTACTTCTGGTTCGCTCCGCCGAAACGACCGGGAGAAGTCGACGCGGTCTATATCGATCGCGTGTTCATGATCCGCGAACCGAAATAGTCGGACATCGTCTGCGACACACCTTCGCCGTCGGCAACAGGCACCTCCGTGATGAGGTCCGAGCCATCCTGCAACGAATCGTTCAAGGAGTTGTGAACGTGAAGATCACGCACATCGAAACCTACACGGTCAGCGCCGGCTGGAAGAACTGGCTCTTCCTCAAGGTCTGCACCGATTCCGGCCTGCATGGGATCGGCGAGGCCACGATCAACGGGTTCATCAAGACGACCGAAGCCGCGGTTTATGAACTCGAACACTTCGCCGTCGGAAAGGACCCGCGAAACGTCGGCGCGGTCGCCAGAGCGGTCATCGAGACAGTCCAGGACGCCGGCCATATCCACCGGCTCGCCATGGCCGGCATCGAGATCGCCTGCTGGGACATTGTGGGCAAATCCCTCGGCGTGCCCATCTATCAGTTGCTCGGCGGCAAACACCGCGACAGCATCCTCGGCTACGCCAACGGCTGGTATCGCGCCGAGCGGTCCCCCGAGGCGTTCCTGGAAGCGGCCGAGGCCGCCGTGGCCAAAGGGTTCCACGCCCTGAAGCTGGATCCGTTCGGCCTGGCGCAGGGCTTCATCGACGAACCTGAACTACAGACGGCCTACGACATCCTTTCGGCCATTCGTACGCGATTTGGACCGTCGCTGAAGATCATGATCGACGTCCATTGCCGCTTCACGCCCTCCGAGTCGGTCCGCGTTGCCCGGCGACTCGCGCCGTTGAATCTGTTCTGGTGGGAAGAGCCGACTACCGGCGAGCGCGAAGAACTGACCAATCAAATCGCGGCCGAATGCCCCATTCCCATCGCGACGGGCGAACAGTACGACAAGATCGGCAAGTTCTTCACGCTCGCCGCCGGCGGCGGGGTCAGCATCTTCCAGCCCGAGCCCATGTCGCTGGGCGGAATCGGCAACACGATCGCGGTGGCCAACATCGCCGAGGCGAACGGCGCGTGGATCGCCCCGCATCAGAGCGGCGGTCCGGTAGCCACGGCAGTTTGCCTACAACTGGCCGCCTGCGTGCCGAACTTCCTCATCCAGGAACACTTCGATCCCTTCAACGATCCGTGGACGCGCGACCTGGTCACGTGGCATCCGACGATCGACCCTGAAAACGGCCATCTCTCGTTCCCGGAAAACCCTGGCCTGGGCGTCGACCTCAACTTGGACGTGGTTCGCGCCCATCCGTACGATCCCAACGCGTATCTCGACATCCACAACGAGGGTTGGGAAAGGCGCTTCGGCGTTCGTGAGACCTCCGAATAAGCGAACCACCCTTGGGCGACGACCATCATGCGCGTTTTCGAAGTCCGGCTCTCCGGCGACATGCTCGATGAGCGGCACCAGCCCGCCAACGGCTATTTCGGACAGGATATCTACGAGTCGGCGCCTTATGTCCACTACGCATTCCTTGAAGACCAGGCCCCAAACGATCCGGGCTACTGGGATCGGCTCTACTCGATGCAGATGGAGCCTCGCCACATTGCCGAGGCCAACGGACTGGTGATCATTCGCCCCTACGTACGGGCGTCGACGTTCGCTCAGGGCGCAGAGAATCTGGTCGTTATCGGCCGGTCGGGTGTCGGCACCGACAAGATCGACATGGCCGCCTGCACGCAAAACGACGTCGCCGTCTTCAACGCGCCCGAGTCGCTGACGCATTCGACGGCCTCGGCCGCGATGCTTCTGATCCTGGCCGTTGCCAAGCGGCTGCCGGCGCAGGAACGCATGGCCCGCTCCGGCTGTTGGAAAGGCCAAGGCGAAATCATCGGCAACGACCTTGTCGGCAAGACGCTGGGCATCGTTGGCCTCGGCCGGATTTCCAAGGAACTTATCCGGCTACTGGCTCCGTTCCACATGCGGGTTCTCGTTTGGTCGAGGCATGGCACGCCCGGCGAGGCCGCCGCGCTCGGCGTCGAGCTAGCGCCCGATCTGGACCGCCTGTTTCGCCAATCCGATTTCGTCAGCCTGCACTCGGCCCTCACGCCGGAGACGCGCGGCATGATCGGCCAGCACGAGCTGCGGCAGATGAAGCCGACCGCCTATTTCATCAATACCGGTCGCGGCGAACTGGTGCATCAGGCATCGCTGGTCTGCGCGCTCCAGGAGGGGTGGATCGCCGGGGCCGGCCTGGATGTATTCGAGGACGAGCCGCTGCGGGCCGACGACCCGCTCACGCGACTGGACAACGTTGTGCTGACGCCGCACTGGCTGCCCACAACGCATGAAGCCATCCGAATCGTCAGCGAAACCATAGCCCGAGGCATGCTCAAAGCGGCCCGAGGAGAGATCCCCGACAACATCGTGAACACCGACGTGCTGGATCGGCCGGGCTTCCATGCCAAGCTCGCTCGATTCCGCGAAAACACATTCTCTGACCCGTTATCATGATCTCGCGAAGGAGCCTGTCTCAGAGCCCCACCGCTGACCTCCCGGCCGCCTATACGTTCGCCCTCAAGGCCACCAGACGAGCAATCCACCATGACCCGCATCGCGATAACGATTAGCCTGTTGAGTCTGTTTGCGTGGCAGACAGCCAAAGCCCAACCTCCCGGCGATTCTCCTTGGAGCACCGAAAAGGCCCGTGCAGCCGTGCAAGCGGCCGTCCCGCAGGCGGCCAAGGATCCCTTTCGCCCCGTCTGTCATTTCCGACCGCCCGCCCAGTGGATGAACGACATCTGCGGGGCCATCTATCACAAGGGCTTCTATCACATCTTCTACCAGTACAACCCTTTCACGGGCGACCACTGGGGCGAGGACTACACGCTATGGGCACACGCCCGCAGCAAAGACCTCGTTCATTGGGAAGACTTGCCCTGGGCGTTCGTTCCCATGAAAGACCGCGGCGAACGGCGCTGCAATTCCGGCTGCGTCACCCGCGACGGCAACGGCCGCCCGATGATCTTCTACACATTCGTGCCCGAGCGTCCCGACGCGACGCGCCTCGGCAAACGCGAGCATTGGGGCGTCGTCCCCATCGACGATGACCTCATCCACTGGCGACGTGTCAACGACGCGCCCCTCATGGCCGCCGGGATGAGCGGCGTCCCCGCCGACGTCAACAGCGGATGGAGCGATCCGTTTGTGTTCCGTTCCCGCGGCCGGACGTTCGTCACCTTCAAGTCGTGCGACGGCCTGGTCTGCGAGGCCGTCAACGCGGAACTCACTCAGTGGAAATACGCAGGACGGATCGACGGCGTCGAGGGCGAATGCCCGAACTTCTTCCCTCTGCACGACAAATGGGTCCTCTTGCGGTCTACGCAGCCGCCGACGTTCGTCGTAGGCGATTTCGATCCCACGGCCATCGCATTCCGCATCGACGGCCCGCAGGGAGTCTTGGACTACGGATTCGGCCAAAACCCGCCCAAGGATCGCGCTTGGACGCGGGGCCTCTACGCCACCAATACGTTCTTCGACGAAACCGGACGCTGCCTCATGCTCGGATGGGTCTGCGGCTTCAAGCCCGGACGAGGCTGGAACGGCTGCATGTCCCTCCCGCGCGTTCTGAGCCTTGGGGCCGATCACAGTCTTGTCCAAACTCCGGCCGCCGAACTCAAACAGCTCCGCGGCCGCCACTACCATGCCGACAATCTGAAACTGAGCAGCCAATCAAAGCGACTGCCCGGTATCGAAGGCGACACGTTGGAGATCATCGCCGAAATCGTCCCCGACGATGCCAGCGCGTTCGGCCTGAAGCTCCGTTGTGCCCAGGACGGTTCCAGATCACTCCTGCTCCGTCACGCCCACGCAACGCTCAACGTCGCAGGCACCGAAGTACCGCTGCCCCTTCACGGTGCGGCCAATCGACTCCGCCTGCACGTGTTCATCGACAAGTCGGTGATGGAAGTGTTCATCAACAACGGCCCCACCACGGTGACACGCGTCGACTATCCGCCCGAGAGCGATCTCGGCATCGCGGTCTTCGCCGAGGGCACCGCAACCGTTACGTCGCTAGATGTTTGGGAGATGAAGCCGATCTGGTGAACGATGTCGCCCGAGCCCGATCGACTTCCAAGAAGAAGCCCCGCTTGGCCCGACAAATCGGCAAGTCCGAACGCTCCTTCCCCCACGTTTCCGGCGACAGCCACGCTGGCCATTGACCGCCGTCGCGACAGGCTACTCGGTCCTGCCGAAATCGTACGCGATCGACCGCATCCTGCGATACGTCTGTGGCTGCACGCCAACGACGCGATGAAATGCAGTCGTGAAATACTCCAATGAAGAGAAACCACAGTTTCGGGCGATGCGATTGCTCGTTTGGTCCGTCTGAACCAGCAGCATCTTGGCGTGCTCGATCCTGATCCGCGAGATTTCCGCTTTGGGAGAACGCCCCATCAGCCGATGGAACCGCATCTCCAGCGTCCGGCGCGACAGCCCCACACGTTCGACGACGTCCGACACCTCGATGCCCTTGCAGGCCGATTGGCGGATGTAATGCAGCGCCTGCGCGACATCCGCGTCGTCGACGGCGATCACGTCCGTCGATTGTCGGACGGCCACATGGCTGGGCTCGACGTAGATGATGTCCTTCTCCTTCTTCCCGGCCATCATCCGATCCAACAGACTCGCCGCCTCGTAACCAACCCGCTGGACATTCATGTCCACGCTGGAGAGCGTCGGGTGCACGGTCTGGCAGATCAACGAGTCGTTTCCAAGACCGAGAATAGCCATTTCCTCGGGCACCGGAATGTCGATCGTGCGGCACAGATCCGACAGCAACATGGCATGCACATCGCCTGGTGTGAAAATGCCGATCGGACGCGGCAGAGAGCGAAGCCACTGGATCACGCCGGAACGTTGACTCTCATGCCACACAGGCGAGCAGCGATTCGACCGAGCCGGTCGATAGCAATGGCAGTCGTATCCCAAGCCATGAACGGCCCACACGAATGCATCCTGGTGGAAATCCACGATCCATGCCGATCCGAAGCTGAAGAACGCAAAATGGCGCAACCCGTTATCAAAGAAGTGCTCCACCGCCATGCGGGCCTCTTTGTCAAAATCCGTTTGCACCTGCACGAACCCGATGTTCGGATAGCCGTGCAACTCGACCAACGGCAGCTTGCCGGCCCAGAGCAGCTTCGCCAACTTCTGATTGTTCGTGCGGGAAATGATCCCGTTCCAACGCCATTCCTTCAGCCATTGCGGCGGCAACGAATCCAAGGCGCGGTACATGAATCGGATCGACCAGGGACCGTTTTCCAATGCGTAGCGGTTGATCCCCTCAATGATCCCGCGCCCGCAACTGCCGGCCGTATCGATCAGCAACAGCACGTGCGGCATCCGCCCCTGTCGTCGCGAGCTCGAACGTCTTTCCTTGATCTTCGTACGCCGACTGGTTTCAGAGCGTGCCATAGCGCGTGCAACCCGACCCAAGTGTCCAATGCCCAGCGTGGGAAAGTGAAGTCCTTTTGCGCAAAATCGAAGTTCGGTTCAATTATAATGCGGCAACGAGCTGCGCACCACAAAGGAACGGTCCGCCGGCCACCCCAATCACCAAACGTACTCTCCAGCAGGCCTCGAACCACCTGCGGTCGACCAACACAGGAACAAACATCGGAGCGAACCATGAGAGTCATCCCCCTCTCATTTCCTCACCCCAAGCGGTTTCACACAACTCCCACGTGCGGCTTCGCTCACCGGATCGCAACAAGGCTACCCGCCTCAGTTACCTGGACCGCCAGAGTCGCCATCCCCAGCCTGGCCCTTCTACTGCTTGCCGGCTCGCCCGTACAGGCCGAACAACAGTGGACGCTGGCGACCCAAGATACCTCGCTGACAATCCGTTCCGACGGCCAAACCCTCCCCGCGATCACGCAACTGAAGACGCCGACGCAACCATTCAACTGGACATCTCAACCCAGCCCATTGCCGCTGTTGAGCGGTGTTGTGCGCGACGGCCAGACCGTCCCAACGCACTGGCAGTTCCAAGGAGCCGCCGTCGACAACTCCAACGGAACCAGGCTGACCTTGCGCTACGCCGACGACGCCACAGGCCTCACGATGACCTCGGAGTGGTGGGCACGGCCGGGCGCAGGCCCCATCCGCCAGGCCTCCATCCTCACCAACGCCGGCAGAAGCCCCGTCGGCATACCCTATCAGCCGACGTTCGCCCTGCAACTCACCGCTCCGCAAACCGGCGCGCTTCAGGCGTGGCACTTCGCCAACGACGGAGGCGGTGGCGGGTTGGACCCGCAGGGAGTCTACCACGATCTCGTCACCGGCGACTTCCACCGCACGCTGCACACCGATCCAAACGCCGCCAACAGCCCGATCCCCCTCGCGGTGCTCGACTCGGCAGGCAATCACGGTCTCTACGTGGGCACGGAGTGGAGCTTCGGCGATATCCAGATCGCAGCCACCGCGCCGCCCCCCGGTCAGCTCAACGTCACGATCCAAAGCGGCAACATCCAGAACTTCCAGGCCACGTTGCAGCCGGGCCAGGCCTTCACGGTGCCGCCGGGTTTCGTCGGAACCTACCGCGGCGACATCGATGCCGCCGGCAACAGCCTCCGCAAATACCTGTTCCAGCACAGCATGCCAGCAGCCCTCCGCGGCGACCCCGGGTATCCCAAGGTCCAGTGGAACGCCTTCACCGCGGCCGGCAAAGGCCCCGGCAGTTGGGACCCCGCCGAGAAAGGCTTCTATCCGCTCATCGACGACATGACACCGCTGGGCTTCGAGGAGGTGATGATCGATGTCGGATGGTGGCAGACCGCGCTGGGGCAAGACGGCGACCCCAACGCCGATCCGCAGGACTGGCCCGCGGGAATGAAGGCGGCCGCCGATTATGCCCACCGACACGGCATCCGATTCGGCCTGTATTGGACCGACAAGCAGGACATGACCACGCCCGCCGGCCGACAGACCCGCGCCGATCGAATCAAGAAGCTGTTCCAACAGTATAGCGCCGACATGTGGCGCTCCGACAACACGGGCGGCCCCGTCGTCACGTCCGACTACTGGTCGGTCAAGGGTTTCTACGAGATGGTCGACGCACTCCAGCAGCAGATCCCCAATTTCCAGTGGGAAAACTGCTCCAGCGGCGGCCGAATCAAAGACTTCGGCGCCATGAAACGCGCCGTCAAGATCTTCAATTCCGACAACTTCTCGGAACTATCCCAGCGAAAGATCTTCTACGACAGTTCCTTCGCCTTTCACCCCATGCAGCTCGAAGGCCATCTCGCCACCGCCGAGAACAACGCCGACACGCTGCGTCCCAAGGGAGCCGCCGCCCTGAAATCGGCCTTCCGCTCCATGTCGATGGGCGCACCCGAATGGGTCCTCGACGCGCCGAACGGCGGTAACGGCAACGCGCCGTGGACCGACGAAGAGAAACAGGCCGTTGCAGCCTGCGTCAATACCTACAAGACGAAAATCCGTCCCCTCATCCGTAACGCCGACCTGTATCACATCTTCCCCAGGCCCGACGGCCGCGTATGGGACGGAATCGAATACTACGACCCCGCAACCGGCAAAGGCGTGGTCTACATCTTCAAGCCCGACAGCCCCAACGATACCCAGACCATCACGCTGAAGGGACTGGACGCGAATCAGACGTACCGGCTCTCCTTCGAGGATGGCTCGAATCCCGACGTCGACAAGTCGGGCCAAGAGCTCACCACAGCCGGCATCCCAGTAACGCTGAAAGGCAAGTTCGTCTCCGAACTACTGTTCTTCGAGAAGAAATGACGTGGAACGCTGCAGGACGGCCACTCCGCTCGCGTCACGCACCATGCGGCAAGAGGGCAGGGGACGCCTTCTGCGAACCGCGCGAGGTAATCGTTCACGGGGCGGGGACCAACCTCCGCCATACCACGGCTGAAAAACGGTTCTGTCACCTCTACCCCCGAGATCTTCACGAGAGGAGCACGTTATGGGCCAGCGATTCAATCTGCCAAGGGTGCTGTGGCGGTTGATGGTCACGTTGGGATGCGTGGCAGCGTTTGCTCACGAACTGGCAGGAGCGACTTGGGATCCGGTTGCATCCGACTATGTAGGTAATCGGGGAAGAACGATCTATGTCTCGAAACTAGGTGACAACTCCGACGGCCGCAGTTGGCAAAAGGCGTTCAAGACAGTTCAAGCGGCTCTGTTGGCGGTGCCCGACAACCAGGGCGGACACCAGATCATCATCCGGCCCGATACCTACGTGGAAGCGAACCTCTATACCTATCACAAGGGCGCTGCCAGATCTTACAATCTCCTCCGCGGCGATTTCGATGGCAAGCTGGGCTCTGGAGCGACCGGCTGGGTAGTGCTCGATTGCAGCGCGCCGGGAGTCGCAGTGCGAACCGATCCGGCCAAGCCCTTTGGCTTCTTCAGCATTGTCAAGTCCAACCAACCGGAATCTGGATTCAAAAGCATCGACTGGTGGGGCAACCTCGGGCCGGCGCCAGGAACCTACTCCTATTTCTGTTTTGACAGATGGATCTTCCGCCATATCTACGCTACCGGAGGGGACGGCGCGATCGGCCCCTACTCCATGACCAAGGAAGATGAGACCCGTCCTGTCACGCTCGTGGCTGAAGATGGCGTTGGCATCGCGCGGTTCTGTGGTGCCATGATGACCCCCGGAGTTGGGCGAAAGGATGAACCAACCACCTTCCGCAGGTGCTACTTCATGAACCTCGACTGGTGTGGTGACGCGGGCGGGGTCTACGTTCGAACGCACCACACCTCAATGCCCGACTATCCGGATGCAGTCTTTGAAGATTGCACGATCGTTGGGCCCGACAACGCCCTGCAAGTGGCCTATCCCGGATTCCACTTCTACACGCGGGTGAAATTTAAGGACTGCCGCCTCATTACGCTGAACTTCTCTCAGACTACGGGCCTGCCCGGCTCGGGTATCATCTGCTGCGATACCGACGGCAAATATCTTCACGTCGATTTGGAGAACTGCACCTTGATGGGGTTTCGGCTCTTCGGCAGAAGCTCCCCGCCGACGAACAAGGCCCAAGGTTCAGGAACGGGGGATCCGTCCTATTCGCTCAAGGGCAAGGTCAGCGTATACGTGCATTTCGATCAACCGGTGCCCGAAGGGTTCGAGCGGCTCGGGCTCTGGCCGGTCGAAGCCTTCAACCATATCGCACCGCCGGTGTGTGGCAGTGGGGAGCTCTCTGCATTGAAGTCCCTGCCCACCTCGACGAAGCCGCAATGACTGTACGGAGTGCTTTGAAATAGCAGTGAACAGTTGCCGGCGCGAGGATCCGTTTGCGATCACCCCGCCGACAACGTCGTTACTCCCGACACGTCCATCCCGAACCCGGAAGGCCCGATGATGAACTCGCGCGAACGAGTCCGCAAAGCGATCCATTTCGAAGAGCCCGACCGTGTCCCCATCGACGTGGGCGCTAGTTGCGTAACGGGCATCTGCATCGATGCCTATGTAGACCTCGTCAAGCACCTCGACTGGGATCTGGGGCTGCCAATCCTCTACGATCAGTTCGGCATGGTCGCGCGGCTCGCCGAGCCGGTACGCCAGCGACTCCACAGCGACGTCATCGAGCTGGAGAACCCCGCTGTCGCCTGGGGACTGGAGAACAAAGACTTCAAACCATGGACAACCGGTCCCGGCAACCCCGTGCTTGTTCCCGGCTCGTTCAATCCGGTCGTCGGCGACAAGGGCTATCTCTATATTCTCGACGACGTTGGAACACCCCTCGCCTTCATGCCACCCGGCGGGCTCTACTTCGAACGCGCCTGCGTAACCACGCTCGGGGCTTCCGAAAAGCAGATGAGCCCCGAAGAATGGGCCGCCTCCAATCCGCTCTACTCCGACGAGCACCTGCGGCAATTGGAGGAATCGGCGAAACACCTCTACAACAACACCGAGTATTCCATCCAGGGCGGCTTTCTCAAAGGCGGCCTGGGATCCAATGGCATCTTCGCCGGCCACACGATCACCGATTGGCTTTGCCGCCTGCTCACGGAACCCGACTACGCGTTCTCCATATTGCAGGCAACCGCCGATCGGGCGGTCGAGAACCTCCGCATCTACCTCCAGGCCGTCGGCAAGTACATCGACACGATCTTCATCTCCGGCACCGATTTCGGAACGCAGCGCGGCGAGCTCTTCAATCCCCAGATCTTCAAAGACCTCTACGTCCCCAACATCCGCATCATCACCGACTTCGTGCGCCACAATAGCAACGCCAAGAGCATGTATCACACCTGCGGCTCGATCATGAATCTCCTCGAATCCTTCGTCGAGGCCGGCATCGATATCCTCAATCCCCTTCAAGGCACCGCTGCACGAATGGACCCAGTCGAGATCAAGCGACGCGTCGGTGGGCAAATCGTCTTCTGGGGCGGCGGCGTGAACGCCCAGAGCGTCCTCCCCCACGGAACGCCCGACGAAGTTCGCCAACAGGCAAAAAACCGCATCGAGATCTTCGCGCCCGGTGGCGGCTTCGTTTTCGCCGCCGACCATTGCATCCAATTTGGCGTTCCCCCGCAAAACATCCTAGCCATGGCCGACGCGGCCTTCCAGCACGGACACTATCCGATCGTTCCCGCCCAGTCCGGTTCTCCTGTGTGAAACACCCCCGATTCCCTCGCGGCCTCCCTTCCGCACCAGGTCCCTCCTCACAAGAGATCAGGCCATGTCCGTCTCACGACCATCCGCAGACCACATGCGCCGCATCTTCCCCTGTCGGGCATTGAGATGCGTGTCGACCGCGTTCATAGCCCTGACCGCTGCCATGTTCCCGTCACCGGCACGCGCAGAGAACGCTCGTGACATGCTTGTAGAGCTCACCCGAACGGTCCCCTTGGACGGCGAAGGCTGGCTCATCGCGACCGACCCGAACAACCAAGGACGCAATCAACAGTGGCCGGCCACTCCGGTCAAGGATGCCAAAGCGACCAACGTCCCCAACCCTATCCAGAACGTATTCTCCGACTACCACGGCGTCGCCTGGTACTGGCACGACTTCGCCGCGCCCCCGCCTATCTTCCCCGGAGGACGCTACCTTCTCCGGTTCCATGCAGTCGACTATCTCGCCGACGTATGGGTCAACAATGTCCACGTCGGACGACACGAGGGAGGCGAAACGCCGTTCGTCCTCGACATCACCGACGCGTGCAAGCCGGGACAAACCAATCGCCTCGCCGTCCGCGTGCTCAATCCCACCTACGATCCCATCGACGGGATCGCGCTCAAGCAAACTCCCTCGGGCGCGAAACAATACCCGGTCACCGCAAATTCGTCCTATAACTGCGGCGGCATCCTCGATTCCGTTGAATTGCTCGTAGCGCCCTCCGTGCGAATCGAACACCTGCACGTGATGCCCGACTGGAAGACGGGCCAGATTCGCGTGCAGGCGGCGGTCCGAGCCGCCGCAACCCAGTCCACACAGGCAACCCTTCAACTTACCGTGGCTCCCGCCGCAACCGGCCAGTCGCTCCAGACTCGGCTTCTCACGGCGACTCTTCCGCCCGGTCTCACACAAGTCGAGGGCCGCCTCCACGTGTCGAATCACCGTCTCTGGCGTCTGAACGATCCTTACCTGTACCGCGTCACGGCCCGAGTTCAGGCCGCCGAGACCAGCGCAGCCGACGAACAATCGCTCCGCTGCGGTTTCCGCGACTTCCGCTTCGAAAACGGCTATTTCCGCCTCAACGGCGAGCGAATCTTCCTTCACGGCGTGATCCATCTGGCCCACTACCCGATCGGCTACACGTGGCCCGTCGATCAGGATTGGATGCGCCGCGACGTCCTCAACATGAAGGCCCTGGGCATCAACCTCTGCCGTTTCACGTTCGGCGGCTCGATCGCCCGGCAGCTAGACGTCTTCGATGAGCTCGGCGTCATGGTCTGCATGGAACACTACGGCAGTTGGCAGTTGCAGGAGTGCCCCGAGACCCAACGCCGCTTCGCCCGATCCTTGGGAGAAATCATTCTTCGCGACCGCAACCACGCCAGCGTTGTCAGTTGGGGCGTCCTCAACGAAACCGGTGCCAAAGAGCCCGCATTTCCTTGCGGCGCGCAGTCACTCCCGCTCATCCGTTCACTCGATCCCGATCGCATGTGCATTCTCAACAGCGGACGATTCGACGCCGACCCAACGCTTGGCAGCCTGAGCAATCCGGGCTCGCTCACCTGGGACGGCCAGTTGTGCGACACGCACGGCTATCCCACCGTCCCCCACTCAGCCGCCGTCCTCCGTTCTATGCGAACCACCTCCACGCCCGAAGAACTCTGGTACGGCGTCATCAATCCCGGCAATCGCCGCCAGCCGTTGTTCGTCTCCGAATACGGGATGTGCGGACCGGTCGACCTGGAACGGGCGCTGCGCCACTACGAACAGCTCGGAAGCCAGAACTCCGACGACGCCCGATACTACGCCCGGCAAATGGACAAGTTCCTCACCGACTGGCGGCTCTGGCAATTGGATCGCATCTGGGCACGCCCAGCCGACTTCTTCTTCGAAGCCCACGGCCTGTTCGCCAAATTCCGGCGTATCGGCGAAAACGCCCTACGCGCCAACCCGAACCTCGTCGCCTTCAGCTCCACGCATCCCATCACCGACTCGACCTTCTGTGGCTCCGGCACGACCAACACCTTTCGCGAGCCGAAACCCGGCCTGCTCGATGTCACCTACGAGCTGGCAGCCCCGTTGCGCTGGTGCCTCTTCGCCGAGCCTGTCAATGCCTATCGAGCCACCCCCATCCATCTGGAAGCCGTCCTCGCCAATGAAGATGTTTTCAAGCCGGGCAAGTACCCCGTGCTTCTGCAAGTCGTCGGGCCCAAGATGGCACGCGTATGGGAGAAGACGATCACCACCGAAATCCCCGAGCGAAAAGAGGATCACGAACCATCCTTCGCCCAACGTGTTGCTGCCGAGGACGTCGTTGTCGATGGACCATCCGGCCAGTATCGCTTCCTGGCTACAATGCTCCAGGGCGGGGCTCCTTATGGCGGCCAGACCGAGTTCTACGTCACCGATCCGGCCGAAATGCCCCCCGTTTCCCGCGAGATCGTCCTCTGGGGCGACGACCAACCGCTTGCCGCCTGGCTCAGCGCGCACGGCGTCGCGACACGCAAGTTCAGCCCCGAACAGCCCGCCGCGCGCGACGTCATCCTCGCCTCAGGCCAAGCCCCCGCGCCGGGCGGAGCCGCCGTGTTTGCCGAATTGGCCCGTCGAATCGCACGTGGATCGACCGTTGTATTCCTCGATCCGGCAACGCTCAACGACGGCCAAAACGCAACCCGTTGGCTGCCTTTGAAACACAAAGGCATCTTCGGCGGCATCCATTGGGTCGGCGGATACTACCGCGCCGACATCTGGGCCAAGGACCACCCCATCTTCGACGGTCTGCCCTCCGGCGGCCTCCTCGATCCAACCTACTACCGCGAGATCCTCCCCCAAAACGGCCTGATGCGCTGCTACACGCGTGACAACGGCTTCACCCAATTGGAAACCGCCGCCGAGCTCGATCCGCCCGACGAGGCCGTTTCCGGAGCGAACCGCCTCAGTGCCAACTACGCCTCCGGGCTCCACGTAGCCGTCTATCGCCTCGGCGCAGGCCGCTTCATTGTCAACAATCTCCTGGTTCGCGATAATCTTGGTAAGGTCCCGGTCGCCGAGCGCCTCCTGCGAAACATGCTCAACTTTGCCGCCCGTGCCGCCCAAGGCCCTCCCGCCGACTTGCCCACCGATTTCGACGCGCAATTGAAATCCTTCGGATATTGAGACCTTACTTGCGGACATCATACATAACAATGGGAAAGTGCTTCTATGAATCTGAAACGGATCGTCCTGAGCATGATTCTCGCGACACTGGCCAGCTCCGTCGCATTAGGGCAGACGCCGACCGCTACCAAAGAGCAGGAAGAGATCATATGCCAGGCGGCCAACCTGGCGCCCTCCCCAACCCAAGTGGCGTGGCTTCAGTCCGAGTTCAACGCCTTTATCCACTTCACAGTCAACACGTTCACCGACCGCGAGTGGGGCGAAGGCACTGAGGACCCAAAGGTTTTCAATCCCACCGATTTCGACGCCCGCCAGTGGATTCGCATCCTCAAAAACGCCGGGATGAAACGCGTCGTCCTAACCGCCAAGCATCACGATGGCTTCTGCCTCTGGCCCAGCAAATACACCGAGCATTCGGTCAAGAACAGCCCGTGGCGCGACGGCAAGGGCGACGTCGTCCGCGAAGTGGCCGACGCGTGTCGCGAGTTCGATATGGAGTTCGGCCTCTATCTCTCGCCCTGGGACCGCCATGAGAAATCCTACGGCGACTCGCCGCGCTACAACCAGTACTACAAGAACCAACTGCGGGAGCTGCTGACCCAGTACGGCCAACTCCACGAAATATGGCTGGACGGAGCCTGTGGCGAAGGGCCCAACGGCCGCCGACAAGTCTACGATATCGATGGTGTCGTCGGGCTGATTCGCTCGCTCCAGCCGGGCGCGGCCATCATGGGAATGGATGGCGGAGTGAGGAATGAGTCGGGCTACGGCCGCGAGACCGAATGGATGGTCGCGCCGAGGTTCATTGCGCCGGAAGGCTCACTCTACGAACCCCGGAATATCGCCCTGAGCGTGGCCTATTTCTGCGCGCCCGATTACGGCAGTCGGCCATTCGTGATCGAGGGCGTGCTCAAGCACGGTTACCCCCTTGACTGGTTCATCAGCGAGAACATCACTTCCATCCGTCCCGGGTGGTTCTATCATGCCAGCGAGGACGACAAGGTCAAGTCGCTGGACAAGTTGTTAGACATCTATTACTGCTCTGTCGGTCGCGGCGGGCCCCTGCTGCTCAATGTGCCTCCAGATCGCCGCGGACGCATCCACGAGGTCGACGCCCAGCGATTGCACGAGCTGGGCAAAGTGCTTCGGGCAACGTTTGCCACCGATTTGGCACGCGGCGTGACGGCCACCGCTTCCCAGCATCGCAACGACAATCCCGCCTACTCCGCTGCCAACGCGGTGGACGGCGACAATCAGACCTACTGGATGGCCGACGATGGCACGACGGCCGCGTCGCTCGAGTTCGACTTGGGCCAGGCGAAGACCTTCAATCGCGTCGTCTTGCAGGAGTTTATTCGGCGCGGCCAGCGCGTCGAGGACTTCGCCGTCGATGCTTGGGACGGCCAGAAGTGGTCCGAGCTGGCCCACGGCACAACGATCGGCTCCAAACGGATTCTCTGTACGGCCGATGTGAAGGCGCATAAAGTCCGCCTGCGAATTCTCGGTAGCCGGGTTTGCCCAACCCTCGCCACGTTCGCCTTATACTTCGCTCCGCCGGTCAGCCAGATCTTGAGCCAGTGAGCCGCACCGCAGGATAGTCGCACGCGTTGACGAAGCAGGGCGGCCCTCCCAAAGCCGCCGCCGTGCCCAGCACCGCTCAAATCACGCCATCCGCTTGCCTTCACAAAGCGCATAACCTCGGCCAACCACCCCCCCGGCTCTACCTGTTGACAGATAAGGCGCAACATCCCCGTCAGCCTGGTCACGGCCGCCGTGGAATCGGGGCCTCACACGTCCGACCACAGCTCCGAAGGCAGCGTGCGCCGTGAGCAACCAGCCAAGCCCACCATCAACCGGCAAATGTCGCTTCGAGGTGCCGCGTCTTGCGCCAACTGGTCTGCCTTTGAGCAGAGTCTCGATCTGCATGGAGGGGGGCCCATTGCCAACGCCCTTCCAGACCGGCAGAATACGAGAGTCATTCGAGCCCCGTCACCGCCGTCTGTTCCGCCGTGGGTGAGAAGATGGTTGACCGACCTAAGGACAAAGCATCTTCGACAAAGTCCCTTGCCCCGCTCGAAGATCGAGAATCGGCCAACATACGCAACGAGTCCGCCGGGTTCATTCTGCCGCTGATGGCAATGGCCGGTGCGGTCTGTATCTTTCTAGCCGCTCTGTGGGCATGGCAGAGTCGGCAACAGGCACAGAAGTACCGCGCGACCACCGAAGCTCTGCTCACCGGAAAGACGGTCAAGAGACTCGTTGACGGAATGTCACCGTCAACCGATCTCGGTACCAACCAGCAAGTCACGTTCTATCTACAGGTCGACGCAGTATATGCCTATCAGGTCGATGGCACACAGTATCCGTTTCAACTTCAGGAGACCAGTCAGCCTCCAAACTCGATCCAGGTCTGCTACGATCCCCGCAACCCGAACGATTCGGTTCTTGGCCCCCTGACCATGTCCTGGCTTCCAACACTACTGATCGCATCCCTCGGCCTGTTCCTCTGGTTTGTCGCCTATCAGTTCCGGTGACCTAGCCGCACTTCGCGCGCAGAGGAGTCAGAAGCACCGCGCCGCCCTGCCGTTCCTGTCGTCCCCAGCACTCTCCTCCCAGCCCTTCTCTTTCCCCCTTTCCCTTTTTCCCCTTCCCATCGTCTCCCACTCCGCCAAACGTCAATCACCCAAGGCTGAACCGCCCCCGCATCGTCAACGCCGCAGTCACGTTCGACACGCACTAGCGCCCCTGCATCGCCGTACCGGAAACGGTCGGCGGCCAATACCACAGCGACCGCCAATAGGCCGCGTCGGTCTCATACGGATTCAGCGCGTCCTTGGTCCAGTCGAAATCCTGGGGCAGGATGTTCCAACGCTTCATCCAGCGAACGTAGTACTCGTTGCGAAAACCTGGCATGTCGTAGCGACCGTTCTTCTCCTGGCGCGCCTTCGCCTCGCAAATGGCTCGAAGAATCGTCTGGTAGTCCGGGTCATTCGTGTCGAGAAACTGGTCGATCGGCTGGCCGTACGGATCCACGCACCATCCGTAACCGCCGGCCTCCTTGGCCAACGGGGCCAGGAGGATCATCGATTTCTCCGGATGGCTCAGATTGTATAGATTCCAGCAATGCTTCGGCTCGTTCATACGAACGCGCCCGGTGACCCGCCGCCCCATCTGCGCCGCCGAATCGTGGCAGATCAGGCAGCGCCGCTCGATGATCTTGTCCAGCGGCTTCCCGATCTCTACGCGACTGGAGTTCACCAGCGCTCCCGCAACCGCGTTCTCCGCATGGTTGAAGACCGCATACGTACCGGCGAAATAGGCGCTCGCCTCGATCCAAAGCCGCACCTTGTCGTGCTCCTCCTGCGAAAGCGTCACGCCATGATGGCTGCCGTCGATCTTCTTCATCAACGGGCTGGCCCCGGTCCCGAATCCATACGGCTTATGGCCGCGAAACTCCGACCGATAACGCCCCCGCATGTGGCTCACCTGGTCATAGGCGAACAGCGTGTAGTAGCTCTGCGTGAACCACTCGTTGCGGTCGCCCGTCAGAATCACGTGCCCCTCCGGCTTCTCCGCGCTGTGGCACGATACGCAGTGCCGGTCCCAGATCGGCTGAATGTCGCGCGGATAGTCAAACACCTCCGGAACCCCTGCGCTCCGCTCGATCTTGCTCGGTCGGCGTGTCATCGCCAGCAACGTGCTGCCGACGTTCGGAGCAGCCGTCGCCGTCCGCGGTTCGTGACAGCCGACGCACCCCTGCGTTTCTCCCGGCATCAACATCGTGTAGCTCTGCATCCGCTTGACCGCGATGTCGTTCTCATCCAAGGCAACGAAATACAGCGCACGCAGCACGGGCGCCTCGAACGAGGCCGATCCGTCAGCCTCGACCGGCACCGTCCCCAACACGCGCCGCAACGTATGCGTGCCGTCTTGGCTGAGCATGCCTGGCAACGAGAAATAACTGACCGGCTTGGGCAAATCTTCCAAAATCAGCAGCTTCTTGATGCTCCCTCGCTTCACGCCGTCCATTTCGGCCGGCCGGCCCCGATACATGTCCGCCAGGATGAACTGTCCGGTCGTCCTCTGTCGGTCGATTCGCGGCGGAATGACGACTTCGCGGGGCCGCGGCCCGATGACGCGCGGATCGTGAACCAGCGTCTTCCCACCATAGAATTCCTCCATCCTCCCTTGCCCATCGATCACCAGCAGACTCTTGTCCTTGGCGACGAGAAAGCAGTCTTCCGATAGAGGATACGGATCTCGGAACCCGCGCTCTCCGTTGCCGCCCCAACCGGCGTACAGACGCCCATCGAACTGTAGCGGCCCGATCCGCTTCGTCGCCGACGAGTCATCCGGCCCCGCCTTCACGTCCACGACCATCAGGTTTCCCATGTTCTCCCGATAGCCCCACGTGTACGGCGAGAAGATACAGGCGATCTTGCCGTCGGCACCCGGAATCGGCAGCGCGTCACACTTGCCCCATCCGATCTCCGGCGGACGCACCGTGCCGCCGTACAGAATCTGCTGGTTCGTCCCGTCGGGGTTCATCGTCCACAAATCGCGGTACGACCCGATGGCCGTGTCCACATACTCCCAGCGGTCGTACAGAATCTGTCCGTTGGGCATGATCGTCGGGCGATCGTCGCGAACATTGTTCGCCGAAAGGCACAGAATATCGCTGCCGTCGCCGTTCATCCGAAAGATCTGCGCGCCGGGCGAGTGATTGCACGGAACAAATCGCTTGCCGCGGCTCGAAACGAAGATGATCCCGCCGTCGGGCAAATACTCCGGCCCAAAGTCGTCCCACTTCTCACCGAACGTAAGCTGCTTCAGCCCGGTGCCGTCCACATGGAGCTCGTACAGATTGTAGTTGTGCGTGCCGCCCTTTCGGTACGCGAACAACAGCTTCTTGCCCTCATAGTCCACGCGTGGGTCGCGGATGTCCCCCTTCGCCACCTCCATGATGACCGTCACCTGCTTGGTCCGCAGATTGATCTTGCACAGCCGTGATCCGTCCGGGGCGTGGAACCACTGGTTCGGATCGATCGAATCGCCGCCGAAGTTGCGATAGAAGTGGCCGTCCCTGTAGATCGCGCGTTCCACAAACACGATTTCTTCGGCGCCGTGCATCGCCTTCAGGGCCTTCGTGACCAACGGCTCCGACGCCGCTTCCGCAGCACGCGCAGCGCCGTACGACAACGCGGCAAGCAATCCAATCCAAATCGCGCTCTTGCGACCCATTCTCTTGCTCTCTCAATTGGAGCTGTTCCCTGGCGTCGCCGCCGTTGGATGATACCAGAGCGACCGCCAATAGGCTCGGTCCGTCTCATACGGGTCGATCCGGTCCTTGACCGGATCGAGGCTCTCGGGCAACACACCAAAACGCTTCATCCAACGCACGTAATAATCGCCCGGCTTGAAACCATCGATGTCAGGCCGCCCGTACTGCGCTTGGCGCACCTTGGCCGCCTCGATCGCCTGAAGAATCGACTGGTAGTCCGGATCCTTGGTGTCGCGGAAGGTCGCAACGGGCTGACCGTCCTGGTCCCGGCACCACTCGTAGCCGCCCGCTTCCTTCGACAGCGCCGCCCGCAGAATCATCGACTTCTCCGGATGCGACAGGTTGTACAGGTTCCAGCAATACAGCGGATAGTTGAGCAGCGTCGGCGGCTTGCCGTCCACCCACTGGTCATCGCGCTGCTGCTTGCTTCGCCGCCCCAAGTTGGCAACCGAACCGTGGCACGTCAAACAACGCCGTTTGACGATCGGCCCCACAGGCTTTCCCAGGTCGGTCTTCGAAACGACCAATGGCGTCGCAACCGAGTTCTCCGCATGGTTGAGCACCGCATACGTCCCCATGAAACCCGCGCCCGTCTCAATCCACAGACGCACCTTGTCATATTCCTCTTGCGTCAGTTTCACCTGGTAGTGGCTGCCGTCGATCTTCTTCATCAACGGGCTCGACCCGGTGCCGAAGCCGTACGGCGGATGATTGCCGTCTTCACCCCAACTCGAACACTGGCTGACCTGATCGTACGCCAACAGCGAGCCATAGCTCTGCGTGAACCACTCGTTGCTGTCGCCGGTCAACACCACGTGGCCTTCCGCCTTCTCCGAGTCGTGGCAGCCCGCGCAATGCCGGTCCCAGATCGGCTGAATGTCGCGCGGATAATCGAACACCTCCGGAACGCCCGCAACAGGGTCAATCTGGCTGGGCGGTCGTTTCAACGCGATCAAGCCGGCGTCGTCCACGCGGTTATCCGGCGTTTCCGTGCGATGTTCGTGGCAACCCACGCATCCTTGGGTCTCGCCCGGCATCACCGTCGTGAAGTTCTGCATCCGTTTCACGGCGATCCCGTGCTCGTCGAGCGCCACGAAGTAAACCGCTCGCATCGCGGGAACCTCGAACGAAGCCGAACCGTCCTCCTCGACAGGAACCGTCCCCAAAACCCGCCGCAGCGTAATGTATCCGCCGTGGTAACCGGCCAGCCCGTGCTTGCTCCCCGGCTTGGGCAGGTCTTCCAACACCAACAGCTTCTTGATCGTGCCGTGCTTGACGCCGGCCATGTTGCGGCCTCGGTACACATCCGTCAGCACCAACTGCCCGGTGGTCTTTTGCGGATCGGTGCGAGTCGGGAGCACCGGTTCGCGAGCCCGTGGGCGAATCACCCGCGGATCGTGAGCCATCTTCTCCGCCCGGTAGAACTCCTCGGTCTTCCCCGACGCGTCGAGGATCAGAAGACGCTTGTCCTGCGCCACCAGAAAACAGTCCGCCGACACCGGGTACGGATCGCGAAATCCCTCGCGACCGCGACCGGAACCGATACTCCAATCCAGGTCCGGCACTTTCGGGCTGATCTGCTTGGCCGCCGACCATTCGCCCGGCCCGCTCTTCACGTCGACCAGCATCACGTTTCCCGCATTCTCACGACGCCCAAACGCCGGCGAGAATACCGACACGATCTTGCCGCCCGTTCCAGGAACCGGCAAAGCGTCGCACTTCGCGAAAAACGTCGGGTACGGCCGGCCCACGCCGCCAAACAGCACCATCTGCCCGCTGCCGTCCGGGTTCATGACCCACAGGTCGCGAAACTTCTCCGGGTCCCGGTCCGTATAATCCCACCGCGTGTAAACGATGCGCCCGTCCGGCAGAACGGCCGGGCGGTCTTCCGAAATCGTGTTCGCCGAGAGACACCGGATGTTGCCGCCGTCCGCGTCCATGCGATAGATGATCGCCGCCGGCACCCGATTGCAGGCGACGAAACGGTTGCACCGGCTCGACGAGAAGACAATGCCACCGTCAGGCAGATACGCCGGATCGACGTCATCACATTCCCCAGACGTCAGTTGTCGAAACCCGCTCCCGTCGACGTTGATCTCGCACAGATGGTAGTGATGCGTGCCGCCCGCCCGATACGCAAACAGGATCTTCCCGCCGTCGTAATGCACGCGCGGGTCCCGGAACCCGCCCCGCGGATCGTCCATCAGCACAGTAACTTGCCGGGTTCGCAGATTGATCTTGCACAACTGCGACCCGTCCGGCGCGTGGATGAACGTCTCTTCATCGGCATACTCGCCGAACGTCGCATACCACTGATAAGCCGGGCACAAGTCCCGAACGACGAACACAATCTCCTCGGCCCCGCCCATCGCCTTCAGCGCCTTCGCGACCAGCGGCGTCGACGCCGGTTCCCCGGCCTGCAACACACTGCACCACAGCGCGGCAGCCAATCCCGCGTAAATCGGCACTCTACCGAGCATTGCTGCGTCTCCTCCATCAAGGCGACCGTCTCGAGGGCTTCCGTCCAGGATAGGGCCTCACACAGCTCAAAACAACGGTCATTATGCGCAAGCTACCGATGTTTTGCGCCCTCCTCATACGTGGTATACTGGTTCTGGCGATCAAACCACCAGGCAGCCCAACCAACGTCCCGCCTTTTCGCAACCGTTCCACCATGCTCACCAAGCCGACAAGTTCCCCTCGCCGACAGGTCGCCTTCGTCTATCCGCTGGCGATCCCGCATGTGACCTTGTTCGTCCGCGGCATCATGGACTACGCCCGGCAGCACGGCGGCTGGTCGCTCACAACCAGTCCTCCCTCCCTCATCGGAGCCGGCGAAGAACCGCTCAGCCTCGAAGATCTCCGCGGCTGGAAAGGCGATGGCATCATGGCCGCCATCATCAGCCCGTCCGACATCCGCCTGGTCCGCCGCCTTCGAATCCCCGTGGTCAACTTGGCGTCGACGCTGCGCGACACAGGCATCCCGCGGGTCCGGCCCGACCACTACGCCATGGGCCGTCTGGCTGCCGAGCATCTCTTGAGCTGCGGTCTGCGCCGGCTGGCCTATTACGGTTTCAAAGACGCCTGGTACTCCGAAGAACGTTGCCGCGGCTTCGTCCAGTGCGCCGAACAAGCCGGCGCAACCTGCCATATCCTCGAAGTGCCCCGTGGCACGGGCGCTTCCGGCAATTGGCAGGAACGCACGCGGCTGCTCGTCCGCTGGCTGAAGAAGCTCCGCCCGCCCGTCGGGCTCCTCGCCGTCCAAGACTATCGTGCCCGCGCGGCAATCGAGGAATGCGAACGCCTCGGCCTCCGCATCCCTCACGATGTCGCCATCATCGGGATCGAAGACGACCCCACCCTCTGCGACTTCTGCCAACCGACGCTCAGCAGCGTCGCGCGGAATTCATGGCAGCAGGGCGTCGCCGCCGCCGAAATGCTGGATCGCTTGATGGACGGTCTGCCCGTGCCCGACGATGTGGCCGTTCCGCCCGAAGGCGTGGTCGCCCGCCAATCGACCGACACGATCGCTGTCGACGACCCGCATCTGGCCGACGCCCTCCACTTCATCCACGACCATCTCGACGAACCCTTCGGAATCGATCGCGTCGTGCGAGCCAGCTCGATTTCCCGCCGCCAATTGGAAGCTCGTTTCCGGCGATGGCTCGGCTGCAGCCCCAACGACTATCTCAGTCGCCGCCGCGTCGAGCGAGTCAAGGACCAGATCGTCGCCCCCGGCAAAGTCAAATCCCACACCCTCGCCGCCACCTGCGGATTCTCCAGCGTCGAACAAATGCGCCACGTCTTCAAACGCATCACCGGCATGACGCCCTTCCAGTACCGCCAATCCAAAACCCGCCTCCACACCCCCGCCCCCACAACCTAACCCAACGGCTCCCCAACCCGTACGTGGCCCATAGCCAATTCACTCTCGCTATCTCAGGGGGCTCAGCCACTCGCCACAACCAGTCGGATTGCCGCCAGAGCGAACCTCGCCAATCTGCATCACACTTGCCGCAAGCAACAAGCCCGGGTAGATTCTCTTTTAGGCGGCCACCGAACCCCGACCAACCCTGCCAGCCGCCCCACCTTGGCCTCACGTGGTGGCATAGCGGGCGCAAGACAACCGCTGCGCGAGCAAGTGGACAACTACCCCTACCAGACGCCGCAAGCGGTTGAGACAACTCTCCACAGTCGATCGCCGAGCATGGTGGGAGTTCGACACATCTACGCAAATGCGGGACTGTTTGTGATTCTGTTCATCGGGAACGTGGTTTTCGATGGGCTTTACGTGGTTCTTGGACAGCCACACGGCAGCGTCTTTGACGCGTTAGCCCCTGTTCTTGGCTTCCTGGCAATCGCGGCCATCTATTCCGTGAATTGGTGGTTGACCCATACGAGTCGTTGGGGCCTCCGGATGGTCGTGGCTGCCGGGGTGGCGATGGTAGCGGTTGCAGTCGGATTCATTCCATATGTTCTCTTGGGTCTCTGGTTCCATTTTCGCATTGGCGGCACGCTGTAGTCGGCCCATCCGACAACCCGCCGCGGTCGAGCGGATCACCGCTTCGTAGCCGTGATCCGGAGAAGTCGGCACGACCATTGGTAAACAACACTGTCACCCAAGGAGCCCCATTATGGCGACCCTCGGATTCCATGTCCTTGCAGTAGCAGTCCTGCTCCAGGCACCACCCACAAGCCAACCTGCGAATGAGCCGGAAGCCGCCGCCGTGCGAGCCGTCTTGGACACGTACACGAGCGCCTGCAATAACAGAGACCTTGATTCGATCGCGAAGGTCTTCTCGCACGACCCGGATGTTGTCCTGATACTCACCTATACGTCCTACCAGTGCGTCGGCTGGGAGAACGTGGCGGCATTGTACAAGGCCCTCTTCGCACACACCAACCAGTTCACCGTTCGACATCGTAACATCCGGGTCAAGGTCCTGCCCCCAGGCAACTCCGCCTATCTTATATGCGACCAGGACGGGAATGGCGTCTATCAAGGCAAGGCACACTCGTTCGAAGGCGTGCGAACAACCTGGGTCTTGGTGAAGCAGAAGGGCCAATGGCGAGTGGTTCACTCGCATTGGTCTCTGCCTGCCGAGGTTCAACAGGCATCACACGAGAATTCGCCACCCGACGAACGTCGATAGCCGCCCGCCCCGCCGATCCGCTCCTACATCCCGCCAACGTTCGGAAACCACTCGGGCCGCCGCGGATCCTGATGGAATCGTGCGTAGTAATCGCCCACTTGCTCGTAATACTTCTCGTATCGAGCCATCTTGTCCTCGTCCAGCTCCACGCCGAGCCCCGGTCCCGTCGGAACGGCGATCGCACCGTCAACGTACGCCATCTTCCCTCCGACGATGATGTCGTCTTCCAGGTAGTGGTAATGCGCGTCGCCGGCGAACGACATGGCAGGAATCGCCGACGCCGTGTGCAGCATCGCCGCCAGCTCGATTCCGAACTCGGCGCCCGAGTGCATCGCCACTCCAAGATTGAACGTCCGACACACGGCGCACAAGTCCTTCACCCCGCGCGGACCCTCCCAGTAATGCAGGTCGGTCAGCACGATATCCACCGCGTTCATACGGATCGCCGGCCCCAGATCATCGAACTTGTTCGGATACATGTTCGTCGCCAGGGGAACACGCACCTGCTGACGCACGGCCCGCATGCCCTCCAGGCCCCAGGCCGGATCTTCGAAGTATTCCAACCCCAGCCCCTCCAGCCGCCGCCCAACCCGCACGGCCGTCGGCACCGACCAGACCCCGTTGGGATCGATCCGCAGCCCGAACCCGTCGCCAAGCCGGTCGCGGCACAGTTCCAGCACCCGGGCTTCCTCCATCGGCTCCATCACACCGGCCTTCAGCTTCATCGCCCCAACGCCGAGCGTCTCGTGCAACTCCACACACAGATCGGCCATATCCTCAGCCGACGTATCGTCGCCGCCGCCCGGCCGGTCATATCGCCAAAACAGGTACGCGATCATCGGAATCGCGTCGCGCACCCTCCCGCCGATCAACTGGTTCATCGGCACGCCGGCTGCCTTCCCCTGGATGTCAAGACACGCGATCTCCAACGCCCCGTACAGCCGCGAGTTCGACAGGTAGTAGATGGTCCGCAGTACCTTCAGCTTGATCGCCTCCAGGTCGAACGGGTCCATTCCCACGATGCGCGGCTTGAGCTTCAGCAACGCCCCCCGCTGATCGCCGCCGCCGACCTCGCCCAGCCCAACAATTCCCTCGTCCGTAACCAACTCCACCACGGTTCGCAGCAGATACCCCGGATGCACGCCCGTGTTGTGCCGCAGCATCGCGTTCATAGGGATGGCAACGGTACGGGCTTTCAAGTCGATGATTTTCATGAGCGAAGTACTTTCGCGAAAGGCGCTTGGCTTGGCGAAATCCGGTACATCATGGCAAGGTCAGGGTTTGTTTCACCGGACCGTCCGAACCGACCGTCACCTCGAACCGCTTCGTCTTGCCCGCCGCGGTCACCTCGACGTCGTACCGCCCCTGAAAACCGCGGAACGTCGCATTCCCGTCCGCCCCCGACTTCAGTTCGAGATTAGTCATCCAGTCCTGGTTGATCAACCGATCCAGTGCTTGGTACGCCGGCTTCGGGTTGAAATCCTCGTCCGTCAGGCCGCCGCCCGCGCGGCCCTCGTTTCCATGAGCCGTGCCGTCGCCCAGATTCCACCACGTGATGCCCGCCATCTTCGGCGCCGAGAACCAAAGGCGATAGATGTCGCGAACCACGTGCGCCTGAACGGCCGGGCCCTCGTCCCCCGCCGATCCGATCGTGATCTCCGTGATCCACAGCGGCAAACCCAGCTTCGCGAACATCTCGTAGTTGTCCAGCAGCCCGTTCGGATCGCAACGCTCATCGCCGGCAAAGCCATCGAGCCCCTTGCGATCGAAGAAATGGAACTGGAACCCGATCCCTTCGATCGGCACACGGTTCTCCAGCAGCTTCCTGCACTGCCGATAGAAACGGTTACTCTCGTTCGGCGGCCAGTTGAATTGCGTCACGTCATTCAGAATCAGCAAGGCTTCCGGGCCGAACACCTTCCGCTCCTCCCCAAACGCCCACGAAATGTACGTCGGGTAGTCCCGGTCCTTCGCCGAGAAGAACGGGTACGACGGCGAGCAGACCAGCGACTCGTTCACGCCGTCCCAGATCCGTATATCCTTCCCATAACGCTCGGCAATCTCCTTGAAACGCTTCTCGTACAGGCGTTTCAACTCGTCCGGATCTTTCGGCAGCCAGTTGGGATTATGCGCGTGCCACAGCAGCGGATGTCCCTTCAGTGTCAGCCCGTGCTTCTTGCCGAATGCCACCGCTCGATCCGGCGGCGGACGTCGCCAGAAATACGGACTCCCCTCGGCCAGCCGCAGCTTCCCCTGTTCCGGCTCCGTGCCGGCCCAGTAGAACGGAACCGTCGCGAAGTTGAACAGCTTCACGAAGGCCTCCTCGTAGGCCTTCTCCTTCTCCTTCATCTGTCCCAGCACGAAGATGTTGCAGCCAAACAAGAACTCGTGCGACTTCTGCGACACCTTCACCCCCGCGCCCGCGACCGGCTGCCCGGCGGCGTCGACGATCTTCAGCGTCGCATCGCTCTTGCGATGCTTCTCGATGCCGTCGTCAATCCGTTTCTGCACGGCCGGGTTGTCCCATCGCTTCAGATAGTCCTCCGGCAATCCGGCTGCTCGCCCTCTCGCCGGCGCCGCGAGAGCCAAACCAACCAGCGCCGCCGTCAGCATCCAATATCGTTGTCGAGTCATAGCCACAAACCTCCGTCGATGAAGATAGATGCACCCGTAATGTACCGAGCCGCATCCGATGCCAGGAAGGTGACCACCGGAGCAATGTCTTCCGGGTTGGCGATGAACCCCGCCGGGATCTTCGCGATCACCTTCGCTTCGTACTCTGGGTCCGAAAGAACTTCACGATTGATGTCCGTTCGCGTGGCGCCCGGACACACGTTGTTGATGGTGATTCCATACTGGCTATACGTCTTGGCCATCTCGCGCGTCATCATCGCCAGCCCCCCCTTGCTCATCCCGTACGGGGCCGAAAACCCCGTCGGCGTCAGTTCGTGCAGTGACGACATGCTGATCACCCTTCCCCAACCGGCGTCGCGCATCTTGCGCAGTGCCCGCTGCGCGCAGAAGAAGGCCCCCTTCAAATTGATCGCCATCACCGCGTCGTACGTCGCCTCGTCGAAATCGCACACGTCGCCGCGAGGTTCGATTCCCGCATTGTTCACCAGGATACCGACCGCGCCCAAGTCGGCCTCCACGCGGTCGAACATCCGGTCGATGTCCTCCTTCCGGCTCACGTCGGCTTCAACGGCCAGCGCCCGCCGACCCATCGCTTCGATTTGCCGAACCACATCTTCCGCATGTTGCCGACTGCGACGGTAATTCACGACCACGTCGGCACCGGACCGGGCCAAATCCAGCGCCACCGCTCGACCGATGCCGCGTCCGCCACCGGTAACCAAGGCCGTCTTGTTCTGCAATGAACTCATGACGACGATTCCTCGTACATGGCTTCAGGCACGAAATCGCGGTTGAAGAACCCATACAGCGCCACCAGTGCCGCCACGGCACCGACCGCGTAAGCTCCGCCCAAAATCGCGATTCCCGCGTCGAGCCCCCACGGCTTCTTCATTGCCCCCAGCAGATAGGGCGCCGCCGCACCAATAATGAAACCGAAGCTCAGAACGAACCCGACCATCGACGACCGATAGCGCGGTGCAGTAACGTCGAACGGCGCCGCGAACAGATTCGAGTCGTACACGCCGCGAAAGATCCCATAAAGCCCCGAGGCCGTCAGGCACGCCACCAGCGTGTCCGCATACGCCATCCACACGACGAACGGGGCGCTTAGCAGCAAGCCGATCCATTCAAACTCCATCCGGGCTGCACGACGCCGAACCACCAGCCGATCCGACAGATGGCCGCCGACCAACACCCCGGCCGCCGCGGCCGCATAGTGCACCGAAAGGGCCCAGAAACTGGCCGCCGTCAAGCTCAGCTCGAACTTCTCGTGCAGAAACGTCGGCATCCACGTCAGATAGCCGATATTGGCGAACACATGGCAGGCAAACGACACCGCCAGAAATAGAACGGTCGGCTTCCCCTTGAGATACCCCACGACCTCGACCACCGAAGGCCGCTGCGGTGCCCCAGGCTCCGCCACCGGTTGCGGTGTATCTTCCATGCGGAACACCATCCACACCGCCCACGCGACCCCCAATCCGCCAAAAAGGCAGAACGCATTGCGCCAGCCGAAGCACTCCCCCACAAACGCCCCAACGAAGCTGATCGCCACGCCGATATAGTTGGCCGTCTGATGAATTCCCATGGCCAGCGCCCGCGTCCGCTGATGCAACTGGCCGATCAACGAGTTGGCCGACGGATAGTAAAAAGCCTCCCCGGCCCCCGTAGCCAAACCGCGGAAGACGATCAGCCCGATGATCCCGCCCGCCAGCCCGGTCAGCAGCGTCGCCGTGCTCCAAAGGGCCAGCGCGCCGATAATCACCCACTTCCGCCGCAACGTGTCGCCCGCGTACCCGCTGATCGGCACCAGGATCCCGTAGATGGCCGTGAAGATCGTCGCCACCAATCCCGCCCGCTCGTTGCTGAGCTGCAAATTGGCCTGAATCTGTGGCAGCAGGTTGTTGTAGATCTGGCGATCGGCCTGGTTGAACGTGAACGCGATCCACAGCAGCACAAGCAGTTCCCACTTGTACGGCATCCGGCGGTCACGCTCTTCTCGGTCCCTCGTCATTCGCTCGTCACCCTCCATCCAACAACACCCACCTCCAATCCCCTCTCCCGCCCGCCATGTAGCACAGCCGCCCTCGGCTGTGCCCCCAGCACATCTCCCCTCACCCGCTCACGGAAAGGGCTGGGAGTGAGAGCACTCTCCGCGTCCAATCCTTCCTCACTCCAGCCCCAACCAATCGCACCCTCAACTCCCACTTTCGTGGTCTCCTCATTTCGTGTTTTCGTGTTTCTCCCTCTCTTCAACCCCGCGCCCACAACCCCGTTCAAAAATACCCGCCGCGCTCGTGGATCGTCTCCGCCGGCAACCCCGCGTCGACCCACTCCTTAATCTCTCCTTCGTTCTTCTCGATCGTCTCTGCCCGTTCCAACACAGGCTCCACCAACTTGCGAGGCACGACCAGCGCCCCGTCGATGTCCGCCAGAATCAGGTCGCCCGGCTTGATAATCACTCCCTCGATGACGATGGGCACCTGGTACGCCGTGATCTTGCACCGCGACAAGGCTCCATTCGACGTGCGGTAGCGATACCAGATCGGAAACTCCTGTTCGAGGATGTCCTTCGTATCGCGAATCCCCCCGTCGACGATCGCGCCGCGAATGCCCCGTTTCCGCGACGCCCGCGTCATCACCCCGCCCCAGTGCGAAGCGTTGTCGTAGCCGGTCGAATTCCAAACGCAGACCATGTTGGGCCGCAGATCGTCCAGCATCTTCACCCGCAGTTCCAACTCCCCGGCCAGCGTCGGGTCGGGCGACGAGCGGATGGTAAACGCAAACCCGGCCACGACCATCTCATCGCGCAGTGGCGTAATCTCCGGCGGCAGCGCGTGATTCACCAGGCACATCTCCCGCAGTACGTCGTTGACCGCGCCCGTGTACAACTTCTCGTACCGCGCGATGATCGCCTCCTCCGGCGCCGAGAACGTGACCGGCTCGATCGTATCTCGCAGACTCTGAAGTCGGTCCGTATGCATCTTGTGACTCATGGATGACCTCGTTTCCACATTTCCACAGCCCCAGTCTGAGGCAACCATCTCCACGGAACAAACCGTGGCCCGACATCCTATCGCGAGCGATCCCTGCCTGTCGAATTCCTGCTCCGCGGCCATCGTGGAGATTGCCGCAACGGCCCCCATTCTATCCCCTGCCGATGCTCGCGGCACAAGAAGATGCTAGAATATGCGCCATATTCGCTATACTTTTTGTCCAAGGGGCCGACCGCGCCCGATCGCCCCTGCGCCTCGATCCAACCCGCAAGTTCAAGCGATACAACGCACGCAACCAGGCCCACACCCATGCGAACCAACGGCCCCCGCACACGGCAACGGCGAGTCGCACTGTTGATCGAGTCCTCCCGCGCCTACGCCCGAGAACTCATCCGCGGCATCGCCCGTTTCAATCAGGAGCACGCCCACTGGCGAATCGAATTCACGCCGCGCGGCCTCGACGATCCGCCCCCCGCATGGCTCAAAGCCTGGAAAGGCGATGGCATCCTCGCCCGCATCAACGACCGGCGCATGGCCCGAGCCCTGTCCGAAAAGGGCGTCCCCGTCGTCGATCTCCGCCGCATTCTCCGCTCAGAGGGCGTGCCGTCCGTGGGCCCCGACGATGCCCTGGTCGCCCGCCTCGTTGTCGAGCACTTCCGCCAGCGTGGATTTCACCGGCTCGCCTTCGTCGGTCTACCCGCCGGCTCGCACAAAGCCATGGACGCCCGCGCCGAGCACTTTCGCCGCCTCATCAAGCAAGCCGGCAGGGAACACCACCAGCTCAATGTCAAGCCCGTCACGCGCGGCGACCGCTGGGAAGCCCAATGTGGGCAGATCCGACGCTGGCTCCAGCAGCTCGACCGCCCCTGCGCCATCATGGCCAGCAACGACGACCTCGGCCTCCTCGTGCTCGACGCCTGCCGCCGCGCCGGCATCGAAGTGCCCGACGAAATTGCCGTCGCCGGCGTCGGCAACGACGAATGCCTCTGCGATCTGTCTTTGCCCGCGCTGACCAGCGTCGACCTGAACCCCTGGCGAATCGGCTACGAGGCCGCCGCCCTGCTCGATCGCATGATGGCCGGCCGCCCCGTCCCCGATCGCGAAACGGTCGTTGCTCCCACGGGAATCGTCGCACGCATGTCGAGCGATGTCGTCGCCACCGAAGACCCCCGCGTCGCGCAAGCCATCCTCTTCATCCGGCAGCACGCCTGCGACGGCATCCAGGCCGCCGATGTCCTGCGGCGAGTCTGCGTCTCCCGCGCCTCGCTCGAACCCCGCTTCAAGCACATCCTCGGCCGCACCGTCCACCAGGAGATCCAGCGGGTGCGCCTCTCGCGAGTCCGCGAACTCCTTGCCGCAACCGACATGCCCATCAAGCAGATCGCCCGCCAAACCGGCTTTCGCTACCCCGAGTACATGATGCGCGTCTTCCGCCACGCCAACGGCCAAACCCTCAAACAGTACCGCATAGCTAGCCGCCCCTAAGCACATCCACATGTGAGCAGAAGCGGCCTACTGCCAGAGCGTCACAAGCCCCGAGCGCCAATCCAGCCGATCGTGGCCGCGTTTGCGCAGCCAATAGAGCGCATTCGGCGTATCTATAGCGTGTATTTCGCTTTCCCCAACCGTAGAAATACGCCGCCACGAACGCTACAGTTGGGTGCGACACGCACTAGTGTGGGTGTTCCTGCACGCATTGGGCCTGCAAACCGTCTCGCCGCCACATCTCAAGCCGCGGCAAACTCATACAGACGCGCGTTCCCCTGCTTGCCCACTTCCAGCGCCGCGCCCGTCTGTCGCAGGCAATACGCGATCCGCTGCGCCGTCCAGCGATACACGCCGAGCGATTCGGCCAAATGCCCCGTATGAAAGGGCCGCGGCAAGGAGCAGTCCACCAGCTTGGCCAAGTCGGCTGCCGACCGAAAACAGTACGTTTCCCCCACGGACACCAACTTCTGGTCTTCCACCTCGAAGTCGTCGCGCCGCCAGCGCCGCCGCCGACCGTGCCCCGGATAGCGCCACTCCTCGATCTCGATCAGTGGCACCTCCAGCGTCAGCCGATGGTGCGGAAATACGCGGCCGAAATGCACCATCTCATCGAACAGATCGAGCACGCCTCCCCGTTTCGGGCTCAGTCGCCTGGACACCACCGGCCCTTTCTCTTTCGCCTGCTTGATCAACGTCTTCCGCACGATGATCGGCTTCACCACCGTCACCAGGTGCTTCCGGAGCAACGCGCGCACCTTGTCCCGAATCGCCGCCAGCGACGCAAGCTGAATCTCGATCAGCCGACCGTCGGAAACCACATCGATGCGATACCCACCGACCGGCACCTCAAACTCGACGCCGTCGCCCCCATAAACCGTCTTCAAATCCCGATGCAGCGAAGTTTCCATAACCGCATCCACCAACGGCGTTTACTGCGGGGATACTCGATTTGCCGCTCCACTTCACCCACTACAGTTCCCTCTCTGATGCCGGTCACGTCGGGCCTCAGGTAGCAGACGCCCTCGAGAGAACCCAAGCTTGCTCCCACATCGGCCACGTTTCGTTGGACGCCCCTGACTAACGCTTCAACGGTCTGGAATCCACTCAAGTGAATAGCATTCCCCGTCGGCATACCGGAGGATCCAGTTGTCGGTTCCAGAAGCCGGATGCGTCAGGAAGACGTAGAGATGAATGCTATCCATTTTATCGTCGGACGTGCAAATGGTGAACGTGTCTGGACAGAAATCGTCGACGTCAAAGTCTGGGGTGACATGGAAAGCGTCAAATTTCCATTTGAGCTCGGACAGTCTGACCCTAATATCCTGACGTATGACCGAGAGTGAGATCTGCTTCTGAGTTATGAGTGAGCGGGCGTAACTCGCGAGCTTGTCAAACGAATCGTCGCTGCTGGATAGGCGAATCACGATGGGGCAGCCCTCGAATTCTCTCTCGCATTTCCAGAAGTACTCCGTTTGATTGAATGTACCCACTTCCTCCACAATCCGTGGTGGCTGGAAGACCGGCGGAGTGTTGCGATCGACGAATCGAATGACAGTGTCAATCTCGATGTCCATTAGGTCGGGCCCTGTGGCCTCTGGGTCGATGGCCTTACCAATTACTTTGACGCGAAGACGCTTGCCATCTCTTTCGACGAAGTCGATATGGACATCGTCCAAGTCAAGATGTTCGTCGTAATAGAAGTCGGTTACGTGATCTTGCTGCACTTCATCGTAAGATTGCGGAATGTGAATCGAACGGCCTAACAGCCCATCGAGGTCGAATGGTGAATCAAGCCACGAAAGGATGATGGACGGAATAGGTTGATACTCAACTCCCCCTGAGATTACCCCGTCAGCCTCTAGGTTGACGACTACTTGGTCAATCTTCGGCTTCCAGTTCTGGCGAAACCAGATTTCGCCCTCGTCTTTCATAGCAAAAACAGTAGTTCGCTTCCCGGAGCGAATCGTAAGGGTATTAGGGCAGTCCAAAGATAGGGCTCCTGGTTCACTCACCGAACGCTTGACTGGCTCGACACCGGGGGCGCAACCAAGCAGAAATGCGATAGCAAGCGAGATCGTCGTACATATAGGGCGCATCAGCCGCGTTTTCAAATCCCCCAACGGGGCCAATTAACCGTCAGCCGATCCTGCGAAGCAGGACCATGTGGCTGCTAGCTGCTGGCCGGACCACAGAAGACGAACAACCACCTTCGGTCTGCGTCCCAGGGCAGAGATTTGCGACGCCGTTGGTATTCGACTTTTCCCAATCCCCGATCTGCATCTGCAAACTGCAATCGAAACCCTGTGACGGCATCGCCACCTGGAGTAATCCTCACGGACCCGCCGAACGGTTCAATCCACGGACGCCATGGTTCCACCTCCGCCCATATCGCGAGCCCGCGAACCTCTAGCAGCCCGTTGAAAAGCTCACAGTTCGGTCGCAGATCGAGTTAGTAACACGGCGTTCGACCATCTGGCGGTGAATCGGGTGGGGACACCACGCCAGCGCGCCCGAGGCCGCAAAGCGTTTTCGGAGGTCAATCAAGGCAAGATGCACAGCGCACAAAAGACCGCAAAGCCCTTGAAGGCACCGCGGCTTGCCCATGCCGAACAGCTTGCGCACCAACAGGCCCAGGTTCCGCGCCGCCACCTGGATCAGGTACCGTTTGCTTACGTTCACCAGGCCTCGCAGCCAGGTTCGCCTCGCTCCGCCGGTGTCGCACACGTGCGCGAAGCTCCGTTCCACACGCTCACTCCGCAGTCGGCCCAAACGTCGGCCTCGCTTGCCTCGGGTGCGCTTTCGATTCGCATAGGCCGCCCGGCGATACTCGGCCGGCTGGGCCGTCCAGCAGCGATGGCTCTTGAATTTCGGCTCCGGAATGTATGCGCGAATGTGATGATCCCGCCCCAGCGCCACCAAGTTCTCGGTCGAGTAGTAGCCTTTGTCGGTAACCGCGTTGTGGATGTCTCTCTTCCCGTCGGCTTCGTCCAGATGATCTTGAGCCTCAAGCACGCTGGGAATCAACGTCTGCGAATCTCCCTGATCGGCCGTGTAGACCGTCGCAGCCAACACGAATTCGCTCTCCAGATCCACCACGTGTTCGGCTTTGTAGGCCAAGTGCGTGCGACCGTCCTTCATCTTGGCGATGCGGCTATCGGGATCTGCGGGCGATTGCCACTGGTCGTTGGAGACCTTCTTGTCTCCTTTCTTGTTGCGATCTTTGTCGAAACGCCGCAAGTCCTCGTCGGTCGGGTTCTCGATGCCCGCTTCCTCGGCCAATCGCCGCAAGTATTGCTTCCAGTCCTCGCCGGTGTCTCTGCGGACGATCGACTTCATCGCCGCGTTGGCTTCCAGCGTCGTGGAGTCCACCGCCACGGACTTGCCCCGCAGGAGGTTCTTCCGCGAGGCGATCTCCAGGATATACACAAATACCTGCTCGTGGACCGACTCGGGCAGTCGTTGCCGAATGCGCGTGAGGCTGGAATGGTCCGGCACGGCTTCCGTGGGCTCCAAGCCCAGGAACTCCCGCAGCGAAAGGCTGTCAGAACAGCGCCAGGCGATGCCTCGCTGCGAGTCGATCCCTTCAAAATATCCGACGAACAGCATGCGGAAGTAGCGGCCCGGCGGGATCGACCGGCGACCGCCTTCGGCGTAGTAGGGTTCGCAGAGATCCTCGACGAACTCGTCGAAGTCCGCCTTGCGGAGAAGTTGTTGCAACCGCTGATAGAACGGATGGCCCGCCGATCGCGGCACGTCCCGCCAGGCGACCCAGAATTCCTCCTGCCGCTGTTCCGGCCCACGACCCAAAGCCATGTTCGATTCCCTTTTGCGCGACCCAAGGTGTTCCACACCCCCAGAACCGCCGCATGATACCGATTAACCCGAGATTTTCAACAGGCTGCTAGCTCGTCTTGTGAGACAACGATCACCGACTCCGGGAGAATGCCGTCTACCATGAAGCCTGGAGACCATCCCTCACACCCTTTCAACAGCCGATCGAGCAGCCATTCCAGCCCAACGCACACCCAGCGCAATCGGTCTTGCCGTTCCCCCGTATCATCCCCGTTGCCGGCATCCAAATACGCCCGGACAAATCCAGCCACCTTCTTGTGGAGGGTGTTGTCGATCTGCGCCGCCATCCTCATGTGCAGGAGTTGAACCTCTATCGCGACACCATCGGGTGGCATGCCCGATGCCGCACCGAATCGCGCAAGCAGGTGCCGAACAATCGTCAGTCGCCCGACACGCGTAGAAGGTCCGCGGCAAACGTGCACCCTCGACTCACCCCGGAATCCGGCAGTCACCGGATCTTCAGAGCAAAACAGGCCGCACTGCCGACCGCCGGCAGGTAATCTAAGTTCTGATTTCGGCTGTATTTACAACAAGTCGGGGCGAAAGGATTCGAACCTTCGACTTCCTGCTCCCAAAGCAGGCGCGCTAGCCAGACTGCGCCACGCCCCGCATCCGCCGCCTCATCCAAGACGGCCAAAGCCTATCGTATCTTCTTAGCCCCTCTCTGGCAAATCGCCCCCCACCAAGACAATCTCGACGCCAACTATGCCCTGCAACTGGCCTTCGTCCAACCCCGAGCGTCCCTCGCCTCACCGGTGAATGCTACCTTGTCAAATAACACCTCCGGCGGGGAGGCATCGGCCCGTCATCCCACCCGCGCTTGCACGCTAGGACTCGCCGGACCGCAAACGTGCTCCCGCAGCCGCTCAAAATCCTCATGGCTGCCGAACTGGATGACCAGCTTGCCGCGGCCCCGGGCGTTATTGGTGAGCTTGACCTTCAAGCCCAGCGCCGCGCGGAACTCCTGTTCCAGCGCCGCCAAGTGCTCGTTCGTCGTCCTGCCCGAGCGGCGTCGCCCGTCGCGGCCGATCAGGCTCAGCGGCTCGGCGTCGGCCCGATCGATCGTCTCCTGCACATACGACTCCGTCTGCCGAACACTCATCCCTTCTTGCTGAATCCGCTCGCACAGCTTGACCTGCTCACGCTCCTCACCCAGCGGCAGCATCGCCCGCGCGTGTCCCTGCGTGATCTTCCCCTGGCGCACCGCGTCCTGGATCGGGCCGGGCAATTCCAACAGCCGGATCAGATTGGCGATCGTCGATCGGTCCAGGTGCAGCCGCGAGGCCAGTTCCTCCTGCGTGCAGCCATACTCCTGCAAGTACCGCTGAAACGAGGCCGCCTTTTCCAACGCGTTCAGGTCCTTCCGATGAACGTTCTCGATGATGGCCAACTCGGCCATCTCCCGCTCGTCGGCCTCGATGACCGTGACCGGCACTTCGGTCCAGCCCGCCTTCGCCGCCGCGCGCAGCCGCCGCTCGCCCGCCACCAACTGATAGCGGTCGCCCACCTCGCGGACCACGATCGGCTGCAACAGTCCGTGGCTGCTCAAGCTACCGGCCAATTCCTCGATCTCAGCCGCACCGAAGTCCTGCCGGGGCTGATATGGGTTGTGCTCAATCTCGTCCAAACGCAACATGGCCGGCGCTTCCTCAACCGGCTCCTCCTCCGGTTCCGTCGGAACGGCTGCCGAAGACGCGTACGCATGGTCCACCCCGTAGATTTGGTCGACAGCCCCTCCATAGGGCTTGTCCTCGGCATGCTGCCTCGCCGTGGGCTCTTGCGATGGCGACTGCCCCGCCGCGCCCGCCGTGCCGGGCGCTCGCCCCAACAGGGCCTCCAATCCACGTCCCAAGCGTCGTTCCTTAGTCACGTTCGAGTACCTCCATGCACAATTCCACATACGCCCGCGCGCCGCGCGCCCGGGGCGCATAGTCGATGACCGATAGACCGTGGCTGGGCGATTCGGCAACCGCCACATCACGGGGGATGACTGTCTGATACACAATCTCGCCGAAGAAATCCCGCACCTCTTGCTCCACCTCGCCGGTAAGCTCCAACGTGTGGTCGTACATCGTCAACACGATCCCGCCAAACTCCAGGCTGTGCTTCTCCTCGATTACCTGTCGGATCACTTCGATCATCTGCGCCAACCCTTCCATTGCAAAATACTCGCACTGGATCGGCATCAGCACTTCGGTCGAGCTGGCCAACGCCGTTCGGGTCAACTGGCCCAGCGATGGCGGACAGTCGATGAGCACGAAATCGTACGAGCTAAGCCCGCCACAAAGATGATGACGCAACTGCACCGCCTGGCTGCTGTCGGCCCGAGCCATCGCGTCCACATTGCGAAAGCTCCGGCTGCCTGGCAACAGATCCAACCCCGGCGTTCCGCTCGCCACAGCCGCCTGGCGCAACGGCGCGCCGACGGCCAACGGATGCTCCGCGGTCGGTTCCTCCCCCAGCCCGGTCGTTGCGTTGCACTGCGGATCCAGGTCAACCAGCAGGGTCTGCGCGCCAGACTTCGCCAAACCAACGGCCAAATTGATGGCCGTGGTAGTCTTGCCTACCCCCCCCTTCTGGTTGACAACGCAGAGCGTCCGCCCCACGACAGGCCTCCTTGCCACGTCGGTGCGCAAAATTTCGCGGCGGGATTGTAGCAATGCCTGTCAGTAGTGGGAAGTGAGAAGTGGGAAGTGAAAAGCGGGTAGTGAGAAGTGGACAGTGACAAGTGCGCGATCAAACCCCCTTTTGTCCGCTTTCCGCTCTCCGATTTCCGCTTTCCCACCGGCCACCAGCCACTACTCCCTCCCCGTTTCACGTGAAACACCCCAGTTCCCCGACCGCCAGACTCTATCCAGCCCGGTTTCACGTGAAACGCAGCAGGGTCACCCCTCGCACGCGGTCGAAGGCGACTCGTCCTCGGTGGTCACCCGGTTCTGCCGCTCGATCAGCCACCTCACCCCGCACGCCGCGGCCCCAAACGCCAACGTAACCAGGATGCCAATGACAATGCCAATCGCGATCACGAGTTTCGCCAACGTGTCATCGTTCCCAATCTCAGTCCAGAATCCACCCGACGGCAAGGCATATATGATCTCCGGAAGTACGTAAAAGCTCGTGCCCAGGGCGATCGAGCCGCAAGGAAAGACGCCGCCGATGCAGAACGTCCGCAGATAGCCCCGCCCATACACAATCCCCACCGTCAAGCACATGGGCGCGGCCAGGATCACCGCCACCTCCACAAGCAACGACGCCGCAATCGGACCCGCAAACAGCGCCGACAGCAACACGGCGAAACCCGTCATCACGATCAGCAAAGTCCGCAGCCCAAACTGAAGCCTCTGCCGGGCCGGCACACTCGACACCACGGCTGCGTCCGAGTCTTCCACGAGCATCGCTCCCCGCTCACCACGCGAACCAAGCGATCAACCAGGGCAAGAACAACCCCAGCACCTGCCGCTTTCCGCTGTCAGCTTTCCCACTACTCCAGCGGATTGATCACCAACCCGCTCAGCAGCTTCGGGTAGAAATACGTGCTCTTCGCCGGCATCCGCTCACCTTGCAGACTGATGGCCCGAATGTGGTCCACCGTCGCCGGCATTACCAGGGCGGCCAGCGGATACTCGCCCGAGCGCAGCCCCTCGACTACCTCGTCGACCAGGTGCACGTACTTCGTTTCCACCGGTTCCGGCGGAGCCAGCAGCGTGTCGACTAGCAGCCGATGCAGAATGCTCACGCCCAGCCCTCGCCATTCCTCATTGTGGTCCTGCGCCACCTCGGCCATCTTCGCGCGCCCGGCCTCGGTGATCCGCGCGATGGTCCACTGCTGATCCTTCCGGGTAAACAGCCCGATCGAGCCCTGATCGCTCGACGTCTCGATGTCTTCCCAAACCGCGGGCGCCTGGTCCGGTCCCTCCCCTGCCGCCTCCGTCCGGAAACACTCGCCCAGCTTCTCCGCCAAGTCCCCGGCCGTCATGTCCGGCAGATTGCGGAACAAGCGGTGCGTCGGCAACACGACCAGCCCCGGGTCCTCCATCCCAATGCACATCATCAGCACATAGTTCGCCGGATGCTCGGGCGTCAACACACCCATGTCGCCGAGCTGATCGCGGTAGTTGCACGCCGTCTCATAGCGATGATGACCATCGGCGATGAAGATCGGCTTGGGCCCCATCGCCGCCGCCACCGCCGCGATGACCGACACGTCCGAGACCGGCCACAGCCGATGGATCACGCCCAGATGGTCCACCGCCTCCAACGGTGCGGCTCCCGCCACGGCCGTTTCCAGCAGCTCCTGGGCCACTTGCTCCGGGTCCGGATACAGCCCAAAGATCTGACTCAGGTTCGCCTTGCACACCGTGGTCAGCATCAGCCGGTCGATCTTCGGACCGCTCAGCGTCTCTTCGTGCGGGAACACCACGCCTTCGCCGAACCGGTGCAGCCGCAGCCGAGCCATGAAGCCCCGCCGTGTGTACTCGGTCCCTTCGGCCTGGAACACCTGGTGATACACGTAGATCGCCGGGTCGGCCTCGGTGAACAGGACGCCCTCCTCCTGCCAGTTCTTCAAGAACCGCGCCGCCCGCCGATACCGGTTGTTCGCCTCGTCGTCGCCCGGCTCCATCCGGTTGAGGATCAGCCGGATGACGTTGCACGGATGCTTCTTGTACAGCGCCTCCTGCAACTCCGGGCTGATCACATCGTACGGTGGGGCGATCACGTCGCTCAGCGAACCCACGTGACCCAGGTTGTAACGCACTCCGCGAAAGGCTTGAATCTCAGGCATGGAACGAAGACAGTTTTGGGGCTAGCAGTCAAGGATCAACGACCAGAGACTGGGAACTGACCGTCAGGAAACCAAGGAGCTGCCCACGTCCATTCAGGCCGGAGCCACAACCTCCAATCCCTAACCTCCAATCCCCAATCCCTCCTCCTCAATACCGGTAAATGTCCGGCTTGTACGGCCCTTCCGGAGAAATGTCCAGATACGCGGCCTGCTTCGGCGTTAGCTTCTCGAGCTTCACGCCAAGCGGGACCAGGTGAAGCCGGGCCACTTCCTCGTCGAGCTTCTTCGGAAGCGTGTGCACGCCCAGCGGATACTTCTCCGGCTCGGTCCACAACGCCAATTGCGCCAGCACTTGGTTGGTGAACGAATTCGACATCACGAACGATGGGTGCCCGCTGGCGCAGCCCAGGTTCACCAATCGCCCTTCCGCCAGCAGCAGAATCGAATGCCCGTCCGGGAACGTGAAGCGGTCCACCAACGGCTTGATGCTCGTTCTCTCGATGCCCGGATAGCCGATCAGCCCGGCCACGTCGATCTCCACGTCGAAGTGCCCGATGTTGCACACGATCGCGTCGTTGCGCATCCGCGCCATGTGATCGGCCCGAATGATGTCGCAGCAACCCGTCGCCGTCACGAAGATGTTGCCCCGGCTGGCCGCCTCATCCATCGTTGTCACTTCGAAACCTTCCATCGCCGCCTGCAACGCGCAGATCGGATCGATCTCCGTTACCAACACCCGCGCGCCGTAGCTCCGCATCGAGTGGGCACACCCCTTGCCCACGTCGCCGTAGCCGCACACCACGACGACCTTCCCGGCTACCATCACGTCGGTCGCCCGCTTGATGCCGTCCGCCAGCGACTCCCGGCAGCCGTACAGGTTGTCGAACTTGCTCTTCGTGACCGAGTCATTCACATTGATCGCCGGCACCGCCAACTCGCCGCGCGCGTACATCTGATACAGCCGGTGCACGCCCGTAGTCGTCTCTTCCGACAGTCCCCGAATGCCCGGCAGCAGATGCCGGTACTGCTCGCCGTGAACCACGGCCGTCAGGTCGCCGCCATCATCCACGATCAGCTCCAACTGCTGCCCGTCGGGAAAGATGAGCGTCTGCTCGATGCACCAGTCGTAGTCGGCGTCCGTCTCCCCCTTCCAGGCGTATACCGTAACCCCCGTCGCTGCGATCGCCGCTGCCGCATGGTCCTGCGTCGAGAACTTGTTGCAGCTACTCCAGGTCACCTGTGCACCCAGTTCGACCAGGGTCTCAATCAGCACGGCTGTCTCGATCGTCATGTGCAGACAGCCCGCAATATGAGCGCCAGTAAGCGGTTTCGACGAGCCGTACTTCTTCCGCAGGGCCATCAGCCCCGGCATCTCGTTCTCGGCCAGTTGAATCTCTTTACGGCCCCACTCGGCCAGCGAGAGATCCGCAACCTTGTATGGCAACTTGGTCTCTACTCGGGACACGGCAAACCTCCTGAAGATTATCCAACACATCCCCTCGTCCGCTCGCGGGAGAGGGGCCGCACGCTGAGCACTGCTTCCAGCCTCATTCACATCCTACCGAACGCTACATGGCCAACGCGCGGCTTCCCGCCTTTCTCCGCCAATCGCCCAGTGCTCTGTCAGATCTCGATCCTGGGGTGCCACTGCTGGCTTGTCCAGCAGTGCCAACGGGTTACGAAAACTCGACCCCCGTTTTCAACTGTCACAAGGCACCAAGCCCGGCTCGCGAAGTCGCAAGAAAACTCCGCCGCCACGATGCGCCATGATACGGGGCAATCCCCTGGCTTGACAAGGGACCCGGCAGCCCTCAGCTACCAAACGCTCCCCGGGCTGCATCCACGAATTGCTCCACCCGCCGCGCATTCTTCCGCCCGGGACACGATTCCACGCCGCTGGCCGTATCCACCGCCGCCGGCTGCACCGTCCGAATCGCATCAGCCACGTTCTCTGGTGTAAGCCCCCCCGCCAACACCATCGGCACATCCTCCAATGCCGCGCGACACGCAGCCGCCACCTTCCAATCCACGGTCCGTCCCGTACCGCCGTACTGGTTCGGACAATAGGCGTCCACAAGCACCAGTCGCGGCATGCACCCCATGCCCCGACAGGCGTTCAAATACTCGACCATCGGCCAAAGCCCCTCGTCCGTCAATCGAAACGCCCGCATCACAGGCCGCCCGCCCAACTCTGCCAGCACCTCAGGCGGCTCATCGCCGTGCAATTGCAGCAAATCGAGCCCCAGCTCGTCATGCACCGCGGCCATCTCTTCCGCCGGCGCATTCACAAACAGCCCCACCTTGATCATCTCCGCCGGCAACACCTCCACGATCTCTCTCGCCCGATCCAGGTCGATCCATCGCGAGCTCGCCGTGCAGAAATTCAACCCCACGGCGTCCACTCCGGCTCCAGCCACCAGCCGAGCGTCCTCCACCGTCGTAATCCCGCAGATTTTCACCTGAAACATGACAGCTCCGTCGCGTAGGGCGATCGCCGCCGACCTTCTACTTCGTGGTAATCGAGATCACACCGTCCCAGTTCGGGGGTGGAGTCCGCTTGTGCTGCGCGATAAACACCGTCAGAAAATCGCTCACCTGATCCTCCGCCGGCGCTCGGTGGAGCAGTTCATACGCCTCCGACCAGCGGCCATCCAAAAACGCGTCCAACGCACGCTCGCAACTCTCTAGGTGTTCGTCCGTCAGCAACGGATATTCGCTCACCGGCGGCAACAACTCGCTGATTTCCAGCGGCGTGTCCAGTCCGTACGGCCGAACCACCGCCAACCGCCGCACCCGGGCGACCTCTCGCGGCACCTGTTGCCGCACGGCTCGGGCGGTCGCCTCATCCATCAAAATCGAGGCCCGAAGTACCTTCGTCATCCCCTCCAGCCGCGACGCCAAATTCACCACCGGTCCAAACACCGTCACCTTCGCCTGGTCCACCGTGCCGATCTTCCCTGCCACGGCCTGCCCTGTAGCGATCCCGATGCCCACATAAAACGCCGCCAGCGGACTCTGCGGCTCCCGCGCCGCCGTCTCAAACTCGGCTCGAATGCCCAGTGCCGCCCGGCAAATCCGCAGCACGGCGTCCGGCTGCGCCAACGGCCAGCCCCAGAACCCCATCGCCGCGTCGCCCTGAAAATCCCCCACCACGCCCCCCTGGTCAAGGATCTGGTGCGTCATCACTCCCAACGCCTTGCTCACCCGATTCAGCAACTCCAGCAAGTCGTCCGCATACCGCTCCGTCTGCAACGAGAACCCTCGCAGATCGCAGAACAGCACCGATACTTCCGTCTGCCGCGGCGCCAGCACCACGGCCGGGTCTTCTTCCGACAGCCGCTCCAGCACCACCGGCGAGAAGAACTGCGACAAACTCGCCTGTTGCCGCTGCAGCGAGCGCATCTGGCGAAACGACACAATCGCCAGGGCGATCAGCTCGGCGAACTTCATGTCCTCCCGAAGGTCCGTCGGATCCGATGTTCCCGCAATCGGCGTCACCTCGACGTTGAACCGCCCCGCCACGTAAATCGCCCAATGCGGCCCGTTCTTGCCCCGTACCGGCGTACAGAACGCCCAATCCACGTTCCCCCTCGCCGTGAACAGCTGGCTGCTGGCCGCCTCCGAGCCTCGCCAACTGTGCAAGATGCTCTGCCCCTGCCGAATCGCCTCGCGGATCAGCCGTTCGCTCGGTTCGAAGTCGCGCCCCGTCACCAATCGCTGGTCCCAGTGCAGAACCCGCACCCCCTGCCGACCCGAATCCCCGGCGCCCGACGGCTCTTCGCCGACCGAAACGATGGCCGCCGTGTCCGCGCGGGGAATCCCCGCCAGCAGCATGCTCGCCAATCGCATGCACATCTCCGTGTCGCCCGTCGCCTCCGAAATTGCCTCCGGCACCCGGCTCAGCACCTCGATCCGATAGTCCGGATTGCGGAACGGTACCTGTTTCAGATACTGCGCGCTGAACGTCTGCTCCTGCAACGGATGTGGCACGTCGCTGGTGATGCTCACCCGCTGGTCCGACACCGTAAACGTCGTCCCGCCAATCACGAAGTGCTCGCCCGGCTGCACATGAAAACGCTCGGCCGCTTGCCCGCGGAAGAAGACCGGGTTGCGGCTGCCGGCAATGCGTGCGACCTCCAATTGCTTCCCCGTCCAACACAGCTCGGCGTGCTGCCGCGAAACATGCTGGTCCCACGGCACTCCCCACAAACCCGGCGCGCGGCCCACCACCACCTTCTGCCGCGGCGGCAACGCCCGTCGCCACCGCTGTTGAGCTTCCTCGCCTTGAGCAATCAGATCGGCCATGATGTCTCTCGCGACGGATCGCTCCCCCCTGTCGTCTAATCGATCAGCCGTTCCGTCGGGGCGTCCGGCGTCAAACTGCCGCTCGGATGCTCGGTGATCGACACCGGCACGACCGGAACCGGTGTCGGCCTCGCCACACGCAATAACCGCAGCACCACGAATGCCCACAGCCCGAAAATAATCACCGCAACCATCGCCAGCGTCCACAACCCTCGCCGGATCAGCCCATCCTGCAATTGCTCCATCGTCCAACCGATCGTGTTCGGCGATCCCGAGTAGGCCTCCTGGACGATGACCAGCCAGCCCGTGTCCCGATTCCGAACCTCCACCGGCTGCATCTCCGCCAGCCACCGAATGCCGTACTGCGACCCCAGCGGATCCGCAGCCAGCGGATCGTGATAGTCTTCCTCTCTCGCCGGGCTTGCAGGCAGCGCCTCCGCCGACAACCGGTAATCCTTGAACCGGCTCAACGCCCCGTTCTTCTCCGCCCGCAACTGGTTGATCAGCGGATGCTGCAAAATGATCCCCTTGTTCGGCCCGTCGCGCCAATCGACCAGCACCGCAAACTGCTCGTTCCCCGACTGCAGCTCCATGAGCTGCCCGACCTTCACCGTCAGCGCCACCACGCCGAGAAACTTGCCCCCCTGCGCCGCATCGTAAACCGGCGTCGAAATGGCCACCGTCCAATGCCGGGTCGCTTGGCTCAAGAACGCCACCGACGGCTGCGTCCGCTTCACGTGCTCGCCCTCCGGCGGGCGCCACGACGGCGGCTGATCGGCGTTGCCCCCGTAGAAGAAGCTCCGCCACGCGTAATTCCTGCCCAACGTCTGTGACTCAGGCACCCGCACCGTCGAAACGCCCAGCGCATCGACAAAGAACCAACTGGCCACGTCGTCGTCGTCCTTCGAGCCCTCTTCCGCCGACGGAATCTGCTCCCGAAACGCCTCCTGTAATGCCTTCCGCGCCGGATGCTCCACGAACTGCTTCCGCAACGGCTCCAGTTCTTCGGCGGTCGCGTTCGGATTGCTCAGTTTCACCAGCAACTGCTGCAATTCCGGGTTGGTCACCGCCTTGACGATGGCCTCCTGCAGCTTGGGCGACCGCGCCACTTGCTCCACCGCCTCATACCGGCGCTCCAACTCGTTGCCCGCCGCCCGCGCCACGAAGCTCGCCGCAAACCGATCGCTCTGAAGCGCCCGATCCACCAGCGCGTCTTCCGACGTCGATAACGCCTCGCGCGACCCCCAGAACGCGAACAACGTCACCACCGCCAACAGCAACGCCGGCAGCACCGCGCCCAGAATCACCATGGGCCGGCGCGCCCGCTGCGTCTCGCGTGCGTCCAACGCCGCCAGCACCGCCTGCACGTTGGCATACCGCCGCTCCGGATCGGCCGCCAAACACCGCTCCACGATGTCCCCCAACGCCCGATCGACTCCCGGCACCTGCCGATGATCGCTCGGAACCGGCGCCTTGCGAACCATCCGCCGGTACGCCGCCAATCGTCGCCCGATGTCTGTCGCATCTTCCAACTGCTTCGCCGTCTCTGTCGTTCGATGCGGTGGCTTCCCCGTCAGCATGCTGTACAGCAGCGCGCCCAATGCATACACGTCCCACCGTGCATCCGGCACCGCGCTCAGATCCGCCTGCTCCGGCGCCATGTAAAACAGCGTGCCCAGCGCCGGCAGTTGTTCGTGCGACAGCCGCGATTGACCAAAATCGGCCAGCCGAGGCTTCCCGTCCTGATCCAGCAGGATATTCCCCGGCTTCAAGTCGCAATGCAACACGCCCTTGCCGTGCGCATGAAGCAACCCCACCGCCACGTCGCGAAACAGCTCCACCGCCTCCGACACTGGCAGCGGACCACCCTGAAGCCGATCCGCCAGCGAGCCCTGCTCCAGGTATTCCATGATGTAGTACGGCGGCTCGGCGTTCCAACCCACGCCGATCAACTGCACCACGTACCGGTCGGCGAACAGAAAAGCCAGCTTCTCCACCTCGCGCGACAGCAGCGACCAGTCCAGTCCCCCGCGATGGCAGTAAAACTTGATCGCCACTCGCCGGCCCGTGTTCTGCTCCAGCGCCACCCACACCTCGCCGTACGCCCCAACGCCCAGCAGCCGCTCCGGATCGTAGCCCGGTACCCCCGTAGGGGGCTGGCCACGCTGGAGACTCATCTCCTGCGAACGGCGGCGTTCCTGGCCGCCTTGGGCGAGGGTCGGATCAGTGCTCATACCCGCAAGTATATCAGCCAGCCCCATCAGCGTCCCCAATCCAGCCACCGCACCAACCCGGAACACCAACCACCCCCAGGCACCACTAGACACAGTAACCCATATCCCGCAATCAACGCATTCACCCCAGCCTGCAACCAAGCCCACCCCACAACTAAAGTCCCCCACCACCAACCCTCCGCTTTCCACTTTCCGCTTTCGGCTTTCCACCTTCCAGTTGCCATTGACCCACACCCCGCTTCCACTAAAATGCTGCACTCTTTCGAGTTACAACCCTCTTGATGCACCCGCTCATGGCCAATCAACCCTCAGAAGAACCCGTCGGCGGGGCAATGCTCGAGGCCGCCCGCCGCGACAAGATCCAGCGACTCCTCGACCTCGGCGTCGACCCCTGGGGGCATCGCTTCGACGGACACAGCCCCATCGGCCAGATCCGCGCCCGCGAAGACGAGATCACCGTCGAGCCCACCGGCGACTGCGCCACCGGCCAGCCTCCCCAGCAGCACGGCCCTAAGGTCCGCGCCGCCGGCCGCATCATCCTCCAGCGCCGCGCCGGAAAGCTCATCTTCATCGATATCCAGGACTGGACCGGCAAGATCCAGGTCTTTGTCGGCAAGAACCAAGTCGGACCGCACAACTGGGACGTCGCCCAGTGCCTCGACCTCGGCGACATCATCGGCGTCGACGGCGAACTGAAACGCACCAAGACCGGCGAACTGACCATCTTCGCCGACGACTTGCACTTCCTCACCAAGAGCATCGAGACCCCGCCCGCCAAGCACAAGGGACTGGTCGACCCCGAGCTCCGCTACCGCATGCGCTACGTCGACCTCATCCACACCGACGGCGTCCTCGAGCGGATGCTCAAGCGCATCAAGATCGTCCAATCGATCCGCGCCACGCTCGGCGACGAAGGCTACGTCGAAGTCGAGGGCCCCACCCTCCACGCCATCGCCGGCGGCGCCGCCGCCCGCCCCTTCACCACGCACCACAACGCGCTGGATATCGATCTCTACCTGCGCATCGCGCTCGAACTACACCTCAAGCGCCTCCTGGTCGGCGGCATGGAAAGGGTTTTCGAGCTCGGACGCGTTTACCGCAACGAAGGCATCAGTCCCCGCCACAACCCCGAGTTCACCATGCTCGAGGTCTACCAGGCCTACGGCGACTACTGCACGATGATGGATCTCACCGAGAAACTCATCGTCGAGGCGATCGCCGCCTCCGGCCAGCAGTTCATCCTCCCCTGGGGTGATGCCCACGTCGATTTCACGCCCCCCTTCGCCCGCAAGACCTACGCCGAGCTGTTTGCCGAGCACACCGGCGTCGACTCGGCCGATGCCGCCGCCGTCGAGGCCCGCGCCCGCGAGGCCGGCCTCGATACCGCCGGCAAGCATCCCGACGTCGTCGTCAGCGAGCTGTTCGAAGCCGAGGTCGAGCGCCGCCTCACCGGCCCGGTCTTCGTCCTCGACTACCCGGCCAGCATCTGCCCCCTGACCAAGCGCAAGGCCGACAATCCCGCCGTCGCCGAACGGTTCGAGCTGTTCATCCATGGCATGGAAGTGGCCAACGCCTACACCGAGCTCAACGACCCCGACCTGCAGGAGCAGCTCTTCACGAAGCAACTGGCCGGCCTTCCCGAAGAGGATTCCATGGCCCGCATGGACACCGACTTCATCCGCGCCCTGCGTCACGGCATGCCGCCCGCCGGCGGCCTCGGCATCGGCATCGACCGCCTCGTCATGCTCCTCACCAACACCCAGACCATCCGCGAAGTCATCCTCTTCCCCTTGCTGCGACCGGAAATCAGCCCTCCCAATCCCTGATCCCCCAATCCCCGGCCCCACGATGTATAAACTTCTCCTCGCCCTGCGCTATCTCTTCACACGCTACATCGCCATGGCCTCGATCATCAGCGTCATGCTGGGCGTTGCCACCATGATCGTGGTCAACTCCGTCATGTCCGGCTTCACCTCGGAGATGCAGAACCGCATCCACGGCATCCTCTCCGACGTCGTCCTCGAATCGCAAAGCCTCAACGGCTTTCCCGACGCCAAGGCCCACATGGACAAGGTCCGCCAGATCGCTGGCGATTCCATCGCCGGAATGACGCCCACCGTCTACGTGCCCGCCATGCTCAACTTCCGCTGCGGCGACGATTGGGTCACCCGCCAGGTCCAGGTCATCGGCATCGACGAAACTACCCAGGGCAACGTCAGCGATTTCGGCAAGTACCTGCAGCATCCCGCCAATCGCAGCCAAATGAGCTTCCAACTCCGCGACAGCGGCTACGACACCGTCGACCACCAGGGAGGCGACGACGCCGTCCTGCGGCCCCAACTCGCCGCCGCCGGCTGGAAACATCGCCGCCTGATGGCCGAAACTCGCAAGTTCCAGGAGAAGCTCGTCCAGCCCGACAATGCCCCCAAGGACCCGTTCGCCCAGGCCAACGTCGTCGACACCAACGTCGTCGACCCCGCCAAGGACCAGTTTCCGGGCGCCGTCGTGGGCATCGCCCTGGCCAGCTACCGCACTCCCGAGGGCGAAGACCGTTTCCTCGCCCTGCCCGGCGACGACATCACGCTCACCTTCCCCAACGCTGCCGAGCCTCCCAATGTGCCGAAGGCCGTCGGCGGCCGTTTCACCATCGTCGATTTCTACGACAGCAAGATGAGCGAGTACGATTCCAGCTTCATCTTCGTCCCCATCAAAGAGCTACAGAACGATCGCGGCATGTTCGATCGTACCACCGGAACTCGCTGGGTCAATTCCATTCAGATCAAGCTCAAGCCGGGCGTCGACGGCGATATGGTTCGCAACCAACTCATCCGCGCCTTTCCACCCCAGTTCTACCGCGTTCAAACCTGGCGCGACAAACAACTGGCCATCCTCTCGGCCGTTAGCATGGAAACCACCATCCTCAACATCCTCCTCTTTCTCATCATCGCCGTCTCCGGCTTCGGCATCCTCGCCATCTTTTTCATGATCGTCGTCGAAAAAACCCGCGATATCGGCATCCTCAAGTCGCTCGGCGCCTCCGGCCAGGGCATCATGACCATCTTCCTCAGCTACGGTCTGGCCCTCGGGCTCGTCGGCTCCGGCATGGGAATGGTCCTCGGCCTGTTGATCGTCAAGTACATCAACCCCATCGCCGATTTCGTCGGTTGGCTCCGCGGGGCGAAGATCTTCGACCCCTCGGTCTACTACTTCTACAAGATCCCCACGCTCAGAGATCCATGGACGGTTACCTGGATCGTCTGCGGCGCGCTGGCCATCGCCGTCTTCGCCAGCGTGCTGCCCGCACTGCGCGCGGCAAGGTTGCACCCCGTGGAGGCACTGCGCCATGAGTGATCCAGTGGAACGGATGCTGCGAGAATCACCCGCCTCGGGCCCCGGATGCACCGGCGGACCTCACCTGTCGATGACCCTAGCCCCCGGCGACGCCCCCTCACAAGCTGCCGTCCATCCCGTCGTGCAACTCGAGACCACCGCCCTCCACAAAAGCTACCGCAAAGGCGCCGTCGAAATCCCCGTCCTCCGTGGCGTCGACCTCCGCGTCCGCCAGGGCGAGTTCCTGGCCATCGTCGGTCAAAGCGGCTCCGGCAAGAGCACGCTCCTGCACCTGCTGGGCACGCTCGACGCGCCCGACAGCGGCACCATCGCCTTCGGTGGCCGCCGAATCGACCATCTCCGCGGCGCAGCCCGTGATGAGCTTCGCAACCGCCAGATCGGCATGGTCTTCCAGTTCTACCACCTGCTGCCCGAGCTCACGACGCTCGAAAACGTCCTCGCTCCCCTGATGATCACCGACTCGGTCCTCACCTATTTCCGCCACCGCCGCCGCCATCGCGCCGAGGCCTGCCGCCTCCTCGACTTGGTCGGGCTGACCCACCGCCTCAAACACCGTCCCCGCGAACTCTCCGGTGGCGAAATGCAGCGCGCCGCCATCGCCCGCGCCCTGGTCACCCATCCCGAGGTCCTCCTCGCCGACGAGCCCACCGGCAACCTCGACAGCAGCACGGGCAGCGAAATCCTCGAAATCCTCCGCCAGCTGAACCGTCAGGAAAACCTGACCGTCGTCATGGTTACCCACGATCTCGCCATCGCCCAACAAGCCGACCGCATCGTCCGTCTCACCGACGGCCGCATCGAACGCACCTAACCACTTCCCCATCCTCCCCTCGCCCGCTTGCGGGAGAGGGGTCGGGGGTGAGGGCATCTTCCACTCCAACAACACTCACCACACCCTCACCACCTCAACCCCCAACCAAGCCCTCCACCACGCCTTCTCCACCACGCCCCGCGAAATCCCGCACCTCCTCCACACCCCATCTTGGCACGCCGTAGCCCTTGCGGCAGAATATGTTATGCTTGAGCGTGCCCCGGCGGCCCCGGTGCCTACCGAACCGCGACCGCGGGCCGACTGTCTCATAGCATGGATCGCCGCCATACCGGCTTGCCTTCACTCTTGACCAGGATTGCCCAAAGCTATGCCATTCAAGGTCTACGTCAGCGGAAACCTGTACGACAAAGACGATGCGAAAGTCAGTGTCTACGACCACGGTCTGCTCTACGGTGACGGCGTCTTCGAAGGCATCCGCAGCTACCACGGCAAGGTCTTTCGGCTCCGGCAGCACCTCGACCGCCTCTGGAATTCGGCCAAGGCCATCTGGCTCACCATCCCCATGACCAAGGACGAAATGGCCAAGGCCATCGAGGACACCCTCAAGGTCAACGGCATCGAGGACGGCTACATTCGCGTCCTCGTCACCCGTGGCGTCGGCACGCTCGGCCTCGATCCCAACCGCTGCAGCGATCCCCAGGTAATCATCATCACCGATCACATCGCCCTCTATCCCAAGGAGTTGTATCAGAAGGGCTTGGAGATCATCACGGTCAGTACCGCCCGCAATCACCCGGCCGCGATGAGTCCGCGCATCAAGTCCTTGAACTATCTGAACAACATCCTCGCCAAGATCGAGGGACTCCAGGCCGGCTGTATCGAAGCCCTCATGCTCAATCACAAGGGCGAGCTTGCCGAATGCACCGGCGACAACATCTTCCTCGTCCGCAACGGTCGGCTGCTTACCCCGCCCTGCGATGCCGGCATCCTCGAAGGAATCACGCGCGAGGCCGTCATCGAGCTCGCCCGCGCGGCCGGCATCGAAGTCCTCGAGGCGGCCCTGACCAAGCATGATGTCTACATCGCCGACGAGTGCTTCCTCACCGGCACGGCGGCCGAACTCGTCCCCGTCGTCAAGGTCGACAGCCGCACCATCGGCGACGGCACCCCCGGCCCCATCACCCAAATGCTCAGCGAGCGCTTCCACAAGCTCACTCGCGACGAGTGAGCCGCCAAATCGCCGCTCAGCATAGCCCCGACGGCCGACGGAACTCCCTTCCGGTCCATCCTTTGCGCTGCCCAGGCATGGCCGCCCTGCCAAACCACTTTCAGAACCGTCCACCAATACCAACTGGAAGCCCACCGGCCGGCTTGGTAACATAGACAAACGAGGGCAGGTCTGAGGACCGCAGTCTCGGTCTGCCCCGGCACCACGGCCTTCCACGGCTTTTCACGACGGGAGCGGACTGTCGTAGCGTGCGGCCAGTTCGCCGTTTTCTCCAGTTCCGTCCCACATCACGGTACCTTTCTCCGGAGCGGTGGCAATGTCCTCCGATGGCTTGGCGGCACTCCGAATCGATCGTTCCCGGCGGCGACGACGAATATCGCCCTGGCTTTGGGTGGCCGGCTTGGCGGTCATCGCCGGCGGCTTCCTGGCAACGTGGCTGATGGGCGGACTCGGCACTGTCGAAGTCTCCGTCTCTCCCGCCGTGCGCATCTCCGCTGCAACCGGCCAACCGGTCACTGGTAGCCCCGGGCTGGCCGCTGCAGGCTATGTTGTCGCCGACCGCCAGTCGGTCCTCGCCACCAAGTTCACCGGCCGGCTCGCCCGCCTCAACGTTGCCGAGGCCCAGTTCGTCAAGAAGGACGAAGTCGTCGCCGAAATCGACCACAGCGAGCTCGACGCGACCATCGCCCAGGCCGAGGCCGAAGTCGCCGAAGCCGCTGCCGAAGTCCAACGCCTCGGCAAACTCGCGGCCCAGGCCGATGTCGAAGTCGAAGCCTCCAAAATCCCCCTGCAAACGATCGACGCCGAGAACAAGCAGTACGAGGTCCTCCTCGCCGACGCTCGCCGGCGCCTCGCGCTCAACGAGTCACTCGTGGCGCGCAACGCCGTCTCCACGTCCGAAGTCGACGACCGCCGCACCGAAGTCCGCGAGATGGAGGCCAAGATCGCTTGGACCAAGCAGCGCCGATTCGAAGCTCAAAAACGCATCGCTGTTGCCGAAGCCCAGGCCGCCGCCGCCCACGCCGCCGTTGCGTCCGCCGACGCCCGTCAACACACCTCCGCCGCCAGCGTCAAGGTCCTCGAAAGCCAACGCGACGAGTACTTCATTCGCTCCCCCTACGACGGCATGGTCACCGAGAAGGCCGCCGAGGTCGGCGAAATCGTTGCGCCGATCAGCATCGGCGGCTCCATGGCCCGAGGGTCGATCGTCACCATCGCCGATTGGGCCTCCTTGCAGGCCGAAGTCGATGTCGCCGAAGCCCAGCTCGCCCGCGTCAAACCGGGCCAGCGCGCGGCGATCACCGTCGACGCCATCCCCGGCAAGCTCTTTCCCGGCAAGCTCTGCCGCATTCTCCCCCGCGCCGATCGCAGCAAGGCCACCGTCAAGGTCCGCGTCGATTTCCTCGCTCGCGACGAGCGCGCCATCCTGCCCGAAATGGGCGTCCGCGTCCGCTTCCTTCCCGACGACGCGCCCCCAGGCACCGAATCCGGCGCCGTCACCGACAAGATCGTCGTCCCCACGGCCGCGGTCCAGTCGGGCGACGACGGCAGCTTCGTTTGGGTCGTCAGCAGCGACGAGGCCCACAAACGCCCCGTCCAAGTCGGCCCCAGCTCCGGCGATCGCATCGAAGTCACCAGCGGCCTCAACGCCGGCGACAAGGTCGTCGTACGCGGCGCCAAGCGGCTGTCCGGCGACGTCGCCAAGGTCTCGCTAGCGGAGTAACCCCGCCGTGACCACTCAGCCCATCATCGAACTGCGCAACGTCAGTCGGGCCTACCACAAAGGCGACGCCGACATCTACTCCCTCGACAACGTCAGCCTCTCCATCGACAGCGGCGATTTCGTCGCCCTCATGGGTCCCTCAGGTTCCGGCAAGACCACCCTCCTCAACCTCCTCGGTGGGCTCGACTCACCGACCTCCGGCGAGGTCTTCGTCTGCGGCCAGGACCTCGCCCGACTCGGCGCCCGGGCGCTGACCCAATGGCGATGCGACCACGTCGCGTACATCTTCCAAGCCTACAACCTCCTGCCCGTGCTCACGGCGTTCCAGAACGTCGAACTCCCGCTGACCCTCCTCCCTCTCGGCCGCCGCCAACGCCGAGAGCACGTCGTCAGGGCCCTCGAAAGCGTCGGACTGGCCGACCGCATGCACCACCGGCCCGACGAGCTCTCCGGCGGTCAGGAGCAACGTGTCGCCATCGCCCGCGCCTTGGCCATGGACCCCGAAATCCTCCTGGCCGACGAACCGACCGGCGACCTCGACGCCCATTCCGCCGAGGAAATCATGGACCTTCTCGTAACCATGAACCGCGACTTCGGCAAGACCATCATCCTCGTCACCCACGATCCCAAAGTCGCCCACGCCGCCCACCGCCAGTTGCACCTCGAAAAAGGCATACTCACCCGAGACGTCGACGTCCAGAAATAACCCGACCCCAAACCCCCACCACCCCCGACTCACCACCCACTACTCACTACCCACTAGCTCGAATGCGTCTCCTCCTCCTCAACCTCCTCCGCAAGCCCCTTCGCACCCTCCTGACGATCTTTGGCGTCGGCGTGGCCCTCTTTCTCTTTTGCTTCCTCGAAACCGTGCTCACCGCGTTCAACGCCGGCGTCGAAATGTCCGATGCCTCGCGACTCGTCGTCCAACACAAGGAATCGATCATCTTCGAGTTGCCCATGTCCTATCGCTCGTTGATCGAGCAGACCGAGGGCGTCAAAGCTGTATGTTCTGCCTGCTGGTTCGGCGCGCTGTCCCAGGAACCGGGCCCCGACGGCAAGAAACGCGAAGAGTTCTTCGCCCAGTTCGCCACCGAACTCGACCGCTACATGGCGCTCTACCCCGAAATCAAGGTCTCCCCCGATCAGGTCCGCGACCTGCTCAACGACCAGATGGGCTGCATCCTGGGCGCCAAGATCGCCGAGCGATTGAACAAGAAGGTCGGCGACCGCCTCGTGCTCCGCAGCACCATCTGGACCCAAAGAGATGGCTCGCCCATCTGGGAATTCAACGTGCGCGCCATCTACACCAGCGACTCGCCCACCTTCGATCAGACGATGATGGCCTTCCCGCTCAAGCGGTTCGATGAAGCCCGTCAGTTCGGCCAAGGCTCCGTCGGCCTCTACATTTTCAGCATCACCGACCCCGAACGCGCCACCGAAATCTCCTCCGCCATCGATGCCCGTTTCGCCAACAGCCCCTTCGAAACACGCACCATGACCGAAAAGGCGTTCAACTTGCAGTTCATCGGCATGCTCGGCAATTTCCAGTTGCTCATCCGCTCCATCGGCAGCGCCGTCGTCCTCACCATGCTCCTCGTCTCCGCCAACACCATGATGATGAGCGCCCGCGAGCGCACCCGCGAAATGGGAATCCTCAAGGCCATCGGCTTCAGCGATGGCCACGTCTTCCTGCTCCTCATCGGCGAAGCCCTCGCCATCTCGCTCCTCGGTGCCCTGGCCGGCGTCGGCCTCGCCTGGTTCTTGGCCAACATCCTCCACGTCAATCCGCAGCCCGAGTTCTTCCCCGTCTTCTACCTGCCGGCCGCCTCGATGCTTGCCGCCATGGGCTTGGCCGTGCTCACCGGCTTCTCCAGCGGTATTGTCCCCGCCGTCGTCGGAATGAGGCTCAAGGCCACGGAGGCGCTCCGCAGCGTGTGACCATGGCGATACCCTTCAAGTACAGCCTCCGCAGCATCGCCCTGCGAAAAACCTCCTCGGCCATGGCCGTCGGCGGCATCGCCCTGGTCGTTGTCGTGCTCGTCACGCTCCTTTCGCTGGCCGCCGGCTTCCGCAAGGTCGTCGAGTCCTCAGGCAGCCCCCGCAATCTCATCGTCCTCCGCAAAGGCGCCGACGCCGAACTCCAAAGCCAGGTCACACGCGACACGGCCCGCATCATCCGCGACCTGCCCATGGTCGCCGAACGCGACGGACAGAAGCTCGCGCTCTTCGAAAGCGTCCTCATCGTCGCGCGCCCCAAGCAGACCGGTGGCGAACTGCTCGTCACCATCCGCGGCACGGCCCCGCACGCCCGCCAGGTCCATGCCGACGTCCGCCTCACCGAAGGCCGCTGGTACACACCCGGCTCAAACGAAGCGGTCCTCGGCGTCGGCCTCAATCGCCGCCTCCGCGATGTCGGTATCGGCCAGACGATGACCATCGGACGCAACACGTGGTACATCGTCGGCCTCTTCGAAGCCGGCGGCAGCTCCCTCGAATCCGAACTGTGGATGGACGGCGAGCTCCTCCAGAGTACGTTCCATCGCGACGGCGTCTTCCAGTCGATGCTCTTCCGCGCCGCCGGCGATCCCGACGAAGCCGTCCGGCAACTGACTGCCCTGATCGACACCGACCCCCGGCTCCGTTCCGTCCAAACCATGACGGAGAAAGAATACTACCGCAAGCAAGCCAAGCTCATGAGCGACGTCATCACCGTCCTCGGCGGCATCCTCACTTCGATCATGTCCATCGGCGCCATCGCCGGCGCGATGAACACCATGTACGCCGCCGTCAGCCAACGCAAACGCGAAATCGGCTGCCTGCTCGCCATGGGCTTCATGCCCGAATCCGTCTGGCTCGCCTTCATGATCGAGGCGCTCGCTCTGGCCGCCCTCGGCGCAGCCCTCGGCTGTGCCCTATCCCTCTCGCTCAACGGCATGAAGACGGGCATGACCAACTGGGCGACCTTCTCCGAAACCGCCTTCGAATTCCTTGTCACCCCACAAATCCTCATCACCGCCGTCGTTGTCTCCCTTTTCATGGGCTTCATCGGCGGCATGCTCCCCGCCTTCCGCGCCGCCCGTATGAAAGTCGTCGACGCCCTCCGCCGCGCCTGAGTCCCCCCTGCCCCGACGCGGCCCGCTTGACCGTCCATCCCCCTTCCGCTCTACTTCCGGCAGTCCGCCCCGACGGCACAAGTCAACCGTGCGACCCGACACATAACGTGCGTCAAACCGCCAGAATCACATCCCCTGCCCGAAGGCCAGACCCATGTCACACTCCGCGACCGAGCCGTGTTGTCCACCGTTCGATCCCGCGCTTTGGGACGAGAAAACCCACGTCTGGAACGACAAACCCTTCATCAAAGACTCGATGCGCGTCTTCTTCCACATCCCCTTCCCTCCCATGATCCGCAAGCTCCTCTCGCGCATGTGGCACAAGGTGAAAGCGGCCGGCGCCAACGCCAACGAGAAAGATGTCCTCGTCATGGCCACCGACCCCACCCCTTGGCGAACCGAATGGTATATGTCCATCACCAAGGACGTACCCGGCGCCGAAAACGTCAAGCTCTCCGGCACCTTCATCACCCGGGTATTCGACGGCCCGTACAACGCCGTGCCCAAGTGGATCAAACAGATGGACCAGTACCTCGCCAAACAGGGCAAGAAGTCCAAGCGGTACTTCTTCCACTACACGAGCTGCCCCAAGTGCGCCAAACTGCGCGGCCACAACTACGTGATCGCCTTCGCCGAAGTCGACTGAACCGGCCCACTACGGGCATTCCCTCGCCCTACTTGCCCGGATGCAACCGCCAGCCCGGGTTGATCTCCGGCTTCTGCCCAGCAGGCAGCGGCGCTGCCAACTCGGCATAAAGATCGGGCCGCCGCGCCTTGAGGTAACGCCGCCCGCCCGATAGCTCGATCTTCTCCGGCGTACACAGCCCCACGACCACCTCGTCGCCCAAACCATGCGATTCCGCAATCACCTCGCCGAACGGATCCAAAATCATCGCGCATCCCGGCTTGATCGTGTCGTGATCCACCCCCACGGCGTTGCTGAACACGTAGTACACACCGTTCTCATACGCCCGTGCCGGCAGCCATCGCATCAACCAGCCGCGTCCCTTCGGCCCCTCGAACTCCATCCGCAGCGCCACCGGATCGCGGTCCCTGTTCTCCCAGAGCACCCGATCGATCGTTCCCCGGCCGGGCATCGGACTGGGCAAACCGCCCGTCACGTGCGGCGCGAAAATCAGTTCCGCACCTCGCAACGTCGCCATCCGCGGGTTTTCAATCAGGTTGTTGTCGTAGCAAATCAAAACACTGCACCGTACCCCGCACAGATCAAACACCACATACCCTTCGCCCGGGCTCAGATGCGAACTGATGAACGGATGCAGCTTGCGAAACTTCGTCACAAAGCCCTCAGGCGAAACAACCACGTACGTGTTGTATAGCCCGTCCCCCTCGCGCTCGACCAACCCGGCCAGCAAAGCCACGTTCCACTGCCGCGCGAGCGACTCCAACCGCCGCGTACTCGGCCCGTCCGGCACCGCTTCCGCCAACTCGACCAGTTCCTCCCGCGCCAGTGTCTGCAAGAATGTGTATCCCGAGATGCAGCATTCGTGGAAACTGACGATCTCGGCGCCCCTCTCGACCGACTCACGCCCCAGCGTTTCGATCCGGCCGAAATTGTATTCCTTGTCGGCGTCGCGCGCCTCGAACTGGACCGTCCCGATCCGAATCTCTCGCATGGATGAACCTCGCTTCGTCCTACTGCCAGATGCTGAACCCGCCGTCCACGACCAGCGTGTGTCCCGTCACGTAGTCCGATGCCGACGACGCCAGGAACAGCGCCGCCCCCTTCAGATCGATGCCGTCGCGACCCATGCGTCCCAACGGTGTGCGGTCCGAGTAGTCCTGCACGAACCCCGGCGACAACTGCCGCGGCCCAAACCCGCCCGGTGCGATCGCGTTCACATACACACCCATCGGCGACAGCAAACCCGCCAGATCCCGCGTCATTCCGATGATCCCTGCCTTCGCCGCCGCATAGTCGATCGGCTGCCCCGACATGTTGTTTCGTTGATACATCCGCCGATCGCGCCCCACCAAGCCGGCAATCGACGCGATGTTGATGATCTTGCCCGACCCCTGGTCAGCCATCAGCTTCCCCACCGCCTTGCAGCAAAACAGCGTGCCCGTCAGGTTGATCGCGATCAGTTCCACCATGTCCTCAGGCTCGCGGTCGAACAGCGGCCCCGGTGACCCCGCAGGCGTCCCGCCCGCATTGTTCACCAGCACGTCGATGTGCCCCTTCCAATCCAGCACCTTGCCGGTCAGTTCCTCCACCTGCCCGTAATCGCGAACATCCAGCCCGACCGACAGCGTCTCCCGCCCGTGCAACTCGGCCAACCTTCCGGCCGCCTCCGACGCATTGTCCGCCTTGCGCGATGTCACCACCACATTGCAGCCCGCCTCGGCCAGGATCTCCGCAATATCGAACCCCAGGTGCCGCGCCCCGCCCACCACAACCGCCACCTTCCCGTCCAACCGAAACGATTCCATGCCCATAACCTGCTCGCCTCTCCAGAAAGATGCCTCGCTAACCGACTCCAACACCCCATTTCACGCCGCGTATTGTCGCCAATCGACCACGCATTGTCCACGTACCTCGCCCACGATCCTCCCGCGACACACCTGCCCGCCACGAACCACCCAGCAGAAGCGGGGAGCATTTGCACAGCCGCTGACGGTCCAGCCACCAGATGCGATCCGGAGCGGACTACGTGTTCGGCAGTGCAATCCGGCAATCGCCGTGCAACCGCTTGTCAGCGGCAGTCTGGGGATGACGAGTCATGTCGTCAGCTACACGTATCTTGCTCGGCGTTGTGCAGCGTTGTACAATGTCCCCACTGGTTGGGTCCAGAACCTGACATGGAAGTGCACGCATGCAACCACTGTTCCCCGACCTGCATTTGGAGGAGTTCCCCGAACGGGTCCATCGCTACCCTCAGCTCCGATTCATGGGTAGTAAGTACCGATTGCTTCCCTGGATTTGGGACGTGCTGGGGCGGCTCGATTTCGACGCGGCGCTGGATGCCTGCTGCGGTTCCGGATGCGTTGCCTATCTGCTGAAAGCGATGGGGAAAGCAGTCACCGCTAACGACTTCCTCAACTTCAGCGCCACCATCGCCAGAGCAACTACGGAGAATCCTGGTGGCCGTCTGACCGCGACCGATCTGGAATCGCTCTTGGCGTATGATCCAAGGCACCAGCGCTTCATCGAGCGAACCTTCAACGGAATCTTCTTCTCCCCGGGAGATCTTCGATTCCTCGATCGAACGTGGTGGAACATACGGAAGCTGAAGGATCCCTATAAGCAAGCGATAGCCATCGCTGCCTTGGTCCGGTCCTGTGTGAAACGGCAGCCGCGTGGCGTATTCACGGTGGCCGGTGACCCCGAACACTACAAAGACGGACGACGCGATCTGCAGCTTTCCCTGCGGGAGCACTTTTCCGAGCAAGTTGGCGTCTATAACGATGCCGCTTTCGACAACGGGCGGTTGAACCGAGTCGTTCGAGGCGACGTGTTCGAACTCGATCCTTCAGGATACGATCTTGTCTACATCGATCCGCCGTACGTCCCCAGATCGGACGACAATTGCTACATCAAACGTTATCATTTTCTCGAAGGCTTGTCATGCTACTGGGAACACGAGGCGGTGCTCGAGACAAGTCGGGTGAAGAAGCTGAAGAAGCGATACACGCCCTTCTCGTATCGAAGTGCCGCTCCTGCGGCTTTTGACCGCCTCTTCTCCATGTTCTCGCAGAGTATCATTGTCTTGTCGTACTCGTCCAACGGCTTTCCAAACCTGGAAGTCCTTGTGGATTGCCTGAAGCGATACAAAACTCGGGTGACCGTTCACCGGAAGAACCACCGTTACCACTTCGGCACGCATCAAGCTGCCGTCCGAAACCAAGTAACCGAGTACCTTATCGTGGGGCAGTGACGTGCGACGCTATCGCCAAACGTTGGAGGGGTTGGTCGAATCGCTTTCACCTCTCCAAGCGTCCTGGAAAGATGCACATTCAGAAGAAGTGTTGCGACTGGTCGAAGACCTACCCCAGAAGTCCCGGTATACCGTGGATGATCTTGCCTCTCTGCTCGACCAGAGCTTCCCGGCTGGATTAACGACCATTCGCCTGGCATTGGATCTCTCCAAAGACCAGTTCGTGGCTGCTCTGACCGACACTCTGGGATCCGGCCAGGCAGGAGTCAAAGCGTACAGTCGCGAAAGGCGTGTCTTTCTCGATGCGCTGGAAGACCTCGGAGCATGTCGAGCGCTCACTCAGTTGGCGAGCACTCCCGTAACGTGGCGTGATATCTTGGTTGAACGGCTGAAGAGCGGACGCGGTAGCGCGATCAAGGGGCAGGCGCGTGGGCGAGAACTTGAGGACTTCACGGGCCGAATCGTGAAACGCGTATTTGGTGATATTGGATACGATGTACGATGCCGGTTCATCGGGTTCAACGGGACTAGCACGGAGAAGACCGACTTTGCCATCCCGTCAAAACAGGATCCTCGTGTCCTCATTGAGTCGAAGGCCTACGGAGCGACCGGAAGCAAACAAACCGACATATTGGGCGACATGGCGCGCATCGTCGAGGAAAAACGCCATGACACGAACCTGTTGCTGGTCACCGACGGCACAACCTGGAAGCAGCGTCTCAATGACCTCCGGAAGCTCGTCGAAATGCAGAATCGTGGGCTAATTACGCGGATCTACACCAAACGAATGGAATCGGAGTTGGAGGCTGACCTACGCCAACTCCGACGGGACCATTCCTTGTAGCCCGCCACGCTAATGTGAGTGCGTTGGTTTCTTGCGAGGCGTCGCGGCCCCCGAGTAACCCGATTGAAGCCGTGCCTCAACGTTCTTGCAGAGACGCTCCGCCATTCCCGCGTCCCTACTGCCCCGCCTTCATCTTCGTCCCAGGAATGATCTGGTCCGCAAATGGACGTGTGTCGGGAATCACGCGGACCGGCGTCGTGAACTTCAGCGACAACCCGTCCACCAGGTAGCTCACCTCGACGAAGTACGCCGTCCACCCCTTGGCCGGCTCTTCCACCGTCGCCTCGTACTGGCCGTCCTTCGGCTTCAGAACCGTCGGCTTGTACTTCCGCCCCAGGCTTTCCATGCGAAAATCCCGCGCGTCCGGATTCGTTGCCTGCCACAAGGTCACCTTCAGCGGCGGGTCCTGGCATTTCACACGCACGACTCCGTCCGACGGAAACTCCCACGTGAACTTCGGACGCGCCGCGCCGTCGAGGATTAGCTTGTAAAACGCCACGATCGACATCACGGTATCCACGCTCTCCACTCCGTGGTCCGCGTTCGGTACCGTCCGCAAGTACTTCTCTCCCTCCAGATCGTCGAAATAGAACCGCGACGAGTCGGGCAGGAAGAACTGGTCGCCGCTCCCCGTGATGATGTACTTCGGCAGCGTCAACCGATGCCGATACGAATACGGGTCGACCAGTTTGAACAGGTTCGCCAGCTTCGGCGAATCCAAACGTGCCAGAATCTTGTGCTCTTCGTAGTCGTCGATCGCCGGCGCCCAGAATCCGTACGCCGCATAGTGATGGGCGAGCGACTTGACGCAGTTCAGCACGTCGATCACGATCGGAATGATCGCCACCACGCGCTGGTCCACCACGCCGGTCAGCCACGTCGTCCAGCCGCGCTTCGAGGCACCGACGACGACGAACTTGTCGACCTTCACCTTGCCACCCTGCTCCGACGCCATCAGCGCCTCGATCGTGTCCATCGCACGCACGGCCGCCTTGACCATCGGAAATCGGGCTAGCCATGTCGGGTCGCCCGTCTCCATGTACTTGTCCCACGTATATGCGATCAGGTCGTCTTCCTTGCGAGGCTTCCCATCCTTGCAAAAGACCAGCGGCTGATTGGGAATCATCTTCAACTCGGCCGTCACACTTTGCGTCAGCGTGGCGATCGACGTGACTAGGCTCTTCGCCGGGTTGGGTGGGTCGCTCCCGTTGCTGCCGCCGGCGATGACCAACATCGCCGTGTCGTACTTCACCTTGTCCGGCTTGGCCACGATGAGCCAGTGCTTCCACACCGGCCGATCCACGTCCTTTTCAGTTCGCCAGGTCTGTGACGTGAGCTCCACCAGGTACGACGTGACTCCCGCCCCCTTGCTGGTCTCGATGACCTTCCACGCATAGCTCGCGTCCGGCTTGGCGATGTACTCGTCCAACGCCGTCTTTGCTGGCGCGGTCGACGGTTGCTCCGCCGCCATCACCTGCGGGCCGACGCTCAACAACACGGTCACAGCCAGCACCATCGCGCCTACTCGCATCCACACCCCCTGCGCAGCTTTCATGGGTCGACTCCCTTATCGTCTGACGAAAACGCCCGATGGCCCATAGGCCTTCGTTAGAACCGCAAGCAGAAATCCCGGAGTGCCTCAACCCATGTCGCCGTAGCATGTATTCTCCCGCAGGCCGACACCAAATGCAATGCGCGACCTGTGAATTAGAGCGCATTCGGCGTAGGTGTAGCGTGTAGTCCGCTTTCGGAACCGCAGCAACGCGCCGCCACGAGCCCTGCCGTCAAGTGCGACACGAACTAGCCGCGCAGCCGGCGGACCACCGCGATCCACCCGTGGCGGCTACGCCAATCCATGACTTGTGGTGGTGCCTTGCCCCTATCCTCGCCATCGCGCCGCCATTTCGGCGTCCCGGAACCCGCAACTGCCGCCCACCACAGCCTAGACCTAGCCGTAGGCCGAGCGAAGCGAGTCCCACCAGCGAATCTACCACAGCTTGGCACGCAGCAGCTTGATAATCTCGCTCTGCTCTAGGTCCCAGAACGAGTTGGCCTTCTTGTCCGACCGCTCCGAGCCCCGCATCTGTTCTGCTCGCCGCATCAGTGCCCCAATGTGCGACACCGGGTACATCACCGCGATCTCGGCGAACGGAATGGCCGCCAGGGGAATGCTCTTGCCGTACAGAGTGCTTCGGGTCGGCCGCTCTTCCTGCGCGCTGTCGGCGCCGTACGTTGTCATCACGATCTCCTCCAGGAAATCGTTGAAATCGTGAATCGACGGGCGACTCACAGAGTCACGGTGGTCATCCAACTCGATCAGGTGCGCGTTGAGCACCACGCACGTCCCCTCCAAATCAACGTTCACAGCCGTGTGATAGTAACCCGCAATCGCATAACCGCTCCGCAGCAGGAAGGCGACCGGCAAATAATCCGAACCACCCGACTCCGAGCCGATCAGTTTGAGAAAGTCGTCACGATTCATGGTTGGCCCTTTCCAAGCCCTTGGCACTCTCGATCGACAACAAAACCGTACCGTAAATCAAACACCGATCCGGTACCCAGTGCAAGCCCTGCCCCGCAAAGTGCCGGGCGCCCGCCGTCTGGGTGATCGTCGCCGCCATGGCGGCCGACCTGCTCGAACCCCAAGGATCAGCTTTGCGCTACTGCTCGGCCAATAGCTGGCGGACGATCGGCTCGCCCAGCAGCCGCTCGCGATCCGCATCGCTCAACGGTCCGATCGGGGCCGGAGCCATCTTGCCCGGGATGCCCATCGCGTTCAGAATCGCCGTCACCGCGGCAAAAAGGCGATACCTTCCCACGACGATCCGCAACAGGCCGCTCAACTGCCGCTGGTACTTCTTCGCAGTCTCGCCGTCTTGCCGATCGACGGCCTCCCCAATGCCAACCGTCCATCGCGGTGCGACCGCGAAAATCCCGTCCAGATGCTCCTCTACGCCCGAGCGCGCCAAGACATCGACGCAGTGCGGCTGGGCCACGATCACCCGGAATCGGTCCCCAATCTCGTCCGCCACAAGCCGCGTCAAAGGGTATTCGTTCGAGCACTTGATGCCGCGGATGTTCGGGTGTTCGGCCAGCTTGACGATCAACTCGAACGTCAAATCCACCCCCGTCAATTGCGGCAGATTGTACAGGAACAACGGCTTTTTCGAGTAGTCGGCCAGTGCCCGAAAGTAGTCGAGCAACTGGTCCTCGGTAAACTTGATCAGATAAGGCGTGACCACCACCACCCCGTCGATGTTCAGCCGCTGTACGAACTCGATGCGGTCCCGCGTGCGAACGAAGCTCGTGTCGCCCACGCCGACCATCACCTCGCCCCGCCCCGCGGTGAACTTCACGGCGTTGCTCACCAAGTCGCGGTACGTGTTGTTCGGCAATAACTGCATCAGGCCCATCGTGCCGCCCACCAGGATCCCGTTGATCCCCGCGGTCCACTGCTGATCCACGTGCCGCTGCAGCCCCTCACTGCGCAGTGAATCGTCCGGCTTCAGCGGCGTGAGAATGGCCGATATGAATCGTGTAGACATCCCGAGCGATCCCTACCAAGCGATCAATTCCAGCACGACAAACACGACGATCATGAAAACGACGATCCAAGTGCCGGTCCGCAGCGAATGCGACAGGATCGGCTTCATCTGTTCATGCCGCGTCGCCGAATACACCAGGCTCACCGCCACGATCAGCGGCAACGCGTAGACCAGGCTGTTCACGGCCACGACAGACAGCAGCAATGCGATCATAGGTGTATTCTCTCCAGCGTTCGCAGCCGGCTAGGCCTTGGCGGAAGCATCCTTGTCGCCGTCTTTCTCGTCCTTCGAATCCGACTCTTCCGCAAAGACCGGCCCACCCCACGCATCGAAGACCGCCAGCAAATTCAGCAGCCCGGCGATCATCGTGTAGACGGTGCCCAACTCAAAGAACTGGGCGAGCTTCTTGTGCAACGTGTGAAGCGTCGGCTGCCCAAACTGGTCGAACCCGCCGTTCGGCTGCGGTTGTCCCGCCGAATCGTAGTTCCCCACGCCCAATTCCGGCGGCGCCATGAACCCGCCGAGGATCGCCTTCGTGTCCTCCCCCACCAGCTTCGCCTGCACCAGTGCCGGCAGCGCTACCGCGCCAGCGCCGATCTGACACAAATACGGAAGCCGTCGATCCATCGGCCGCCACGACGCATACACCACCCGCCCCCACCCCAGTTCGCTGCTCCCGCCCAGGTACAGGCCCCACACGAATATCCCCATGATGCAGACGAAGAACAGCACCGCCTTCGCCGTCCGACCCTGATACAGGTGTCCCAATCCCGGCACCAGCCATGCCAGCCCCGCCGCTAGCATTGGGTCTTTCAACGGCACGTTCATCCCGTTGTCTGCTCCCGCAGGCTCTTTGCTCACCGTTGCATCGCCTCCTTTGACGCGACTACCTCGCCCGCGATTCTGTCGGTGTCCCCTGGCGTCTCGCCAGCGCTCACCCCAGCTTTCGGGTGCCACTGCTGGCTTGTCCAGCAGTGCCCATCACATTGCGAGAACTCAACTCCTCTTCTAACCCCGACAAAGCTTGGGTGCATTGTAGTTGCTCGCTCGAATCCCGCCAGGGCCCCTCGCCCCCGCCACCCGTACACAGGGGGGACGGCTCACCTTGCGGATTCGCGCATCCCAGAACCATCTCGCTCGATGCCCGCTCTCCGCCTCACGGATCGGCGGCCGCCACCTGCTTGCAGATTTCCGCCAGATGGCCCAGAAGGTCGTGGCGGCTGAGGATGCCCACCAGCTGCTGGCCTCGCATCACCGGCAGCCGGCGCAGCCCGAGCATGCGAAATTGCTCGGCGATCGACGCCAGATCGTCTTCTTCGTCCACCGTGTGGACCTCGCGCGTCATGTACTGGTACACCTCGCTACTGCCCCGCTCATGGTCCCAGATCAGGTCCAGCAGGTCGAATTCCGAAAGAATCCCCACCAACTGTCCCGAACGGTTGACCACTGGCAGCCCGCTCACGCGGTGCTTCCGCATTAGGGCGATCGCATCGCCGATCGGAGCATCCGGATCGACGGTCACGACCTTCCTCGTCATCGCATGTTTTGCTTGCAGTTTGTTTCGAGCCATACGCCACCCATTCCCAACGGCAGACACTCTAGCAATTCCCACACGCCGGGAGAAGACCGACCACCCCACCCTCCCTGTAGCACAGCCGCCCCGGCTGTGTCAGCGCCCCGACTACGCCGCCATCACCTTCGCCCAGCACTCGCATTTCCCTTGCCAACCCGCTGGACCCCGGCTAGATTTCCTATAGACCCCCCTTAGACGAGTGGGCACCGCGGCCGGCCAGGCAAGGCAACATCCCCATGGGCTTTTTCAGCCAACTAACGACTCTCTTCGGGCCTCGCCGCATCGACGTCAAGGCCCGATTCGAGCTGTTGCGCGAGGGGATCGCCGGCACCATGTCCAAGTTCTACCGCGCCCGCGACCGAAAGTCCGACGAGGTCGTTGGCCTGAAAATACTCGATCGAAAGAAGACCGCCGCCTTCGAAGCCCGCTTCAAAGGACTCAAGAAACCCGGCGAAGGCGAAATCGCAGTCCTCTTCAACCATCCGCTCATCGTTCGCACCTTTGAATCCGGCCGCACGACCGACGGCTCCCAGTGCCTCATCATGGAGTACATCGAAGGCGCCGGCCTCAATTTCCTCCTCATGGCCCAAAGCGAGCAACTCGACGATCACCGCCTGCAATTCATCCGCCAAACGGCCGAAGCCCTGCAATACATCCACGAAACCGGCTACATCCATCGCGATGTCTGCCCGCGAAACCTCATGCTCACCGGCGATGGCGAAACCATCAAGCTGATCGATTTCGGCCTCACTGTGCCGGCAACGCCCCCCTTCATGCAGCCAGGCAACCGCACCGGAACCCCCAGCTATATGGCACCCGAGCTCGTCCGCCGCTTCGCCACCGACCATCGGCTCGACGTCTTCGCCTTTGGCGTAACAGCTTACGAAATCTGCACCAATCAGCTCCCCTGGCCGCGCGGCAGCACCGGCCTGGCTGCCCTGGCGCACGAGCAGCCGCCCACCGACATTCGCACCTACCGCCCCCAAATCAGCCCCGAGCTGGCCCGAGCCATCCACGCCTGCGTCGAGCCCGACCTCAAAAAGCGCTGTCCGTCCATGCAGGATTTCCTCCGCATGATCCGCCGCCTCAAGCACGAAGACCGCCAATAGCCAGGCATCTTTCTCCCTCTTAAGATTGATTGATTGTCCCCCAATAAGACGTTGCCTTGAAGGTTTTTTCCCCGACCCGTATACTGTGTGGTTTGCCGTGGCCATACTGCGGCCCGCAAATACGGGATGCACCACGATTCGCCCTTTACGACCCGCCGCTGAACCGAGCCGAACTCGATCTGCGCTGGGCCTTGCGAAGCCATATCAGGAGACGAACGACCATGACCATGGACAAGAGCCTCAAAGCGCTCCGCGGCCTCATTCGCAGCCGCAGCGTACTGACCCGGGCGGAACGCATCCAACGCCTCAAGGCCTCCGACCGTTGGCAGGATGGCGATAGCCCCATCGGCCTCCCGAAGGTCCGCGTCTACAAGCTCGCCATGAGGAAGAAGAAGAAGCACAAGGAAGACGAAGAAGGCGACGACAAGAAGTCTTGATTCGTTCTCCCCCCGCTGTCGCCAAGCCGCAGCCCCGACGTTTTCTCGCCATCCAAAGCGGCTCTTCTACGGAGGCGCGCCATGCGGGTCCAATTGGAGTATGGTCGCCACGGCCTCGATGTCGATCTGCCCGACCAACACGTCGTCAAGTGCCTCGCATACCAGCCCCGCTCGCCCCTGAGCGATCCTGAAGCTGCCGTCGCTCAGCGACTGGCCCATCCCACGGGCACGCACCCTCTTGCCGAGTTGGCCCGCGGTCGCCAGAGTGCGTGCGTAGTAATCAGCGACGTCACCCGCCCCGTCCCCAATCCAACGCTCCTCAAGCCCATCCTCCAAACGCTCGAAGCCTCCGGCATTCCCCGCGATCGCATCCTCATCCTAGTCGCCACCGGCCTCCACCGCCCCAATCTCGGCGCCGAACTGGCCGAGATGGTCGGCCAACAGATCGTCGACAACTACCGCATCGAGAACCACTACGGCCAGCGCGAATCCGAGCATGTCTACCTGGGCGATAGCCCCCGCGGCGTGCCCATCTGGATCGACCGCCGCTACATCCAGGCCGACCTCAAGATCACCACCGGCCTGATCGAGCCCCATTTCATGGCCGGCTTCTCCGGCGGCCGAAAGCTCATCTGTCCCGGTCTGGCCGGTCTGAAAACGATCCGCGCCTGGCACAGCCCCCAACTGCTGGAGCACCCCAACGCCACGATGGGTGTGCTCGACAACAACCCCGTCCACGAAGAAAACACCTGGATCGCCCGGCGCGCCGGCTGCGACTTCATCGTCAACACCGTCATCGACGACCATCGCCACATTCTCGAGGTCGTCGCCGGCGACATGGAACAGGCCTTCCACCAAGGCGTCGCCTTCGTTCGCCCGTTGGTCATCGACACCGTCCGCGAGCCCGTCGATATCGTCGTCACCTCGTCGGCCGGCTATCCCTTGGACACGACCTTCTACCAGTCGGTCAAAGGCATGGTCGCGGCACTTCCCATCGTCAAGCCCGGCGGCACGATCATCATCGCCGCCAGCCTCTCCGAAGGAATCGGCAGCCCTGAATTTCAGCGGCTCTTCGACGAAAACACGTCGCTCGACCGCTTCATGGAGCGCATCACCTCGTCCGACTACTTCGTGATGGACCAGTGGCAACTCGAAGAACTGGCCAAGGTCTGCCGCAAGGCCGGCGTCACGGTCGTCAGCGATGGCTTGCCCGCGGCCGCGTTCCGCCGCCTGTTCGTCGCCCATGCGCCGAGCGTCGAGACCGCCGTGGCCGACGCCCTCGCCCAGCACGGCCCCAATGCAAAAATCGCCGTCATTCCCAAGGGACCCTACGTCATCGCCGCGCTCGACGATGCGCCCGCCGGCCCTACGGAAACGTGAGCGTCAGAACCCACTTCGCCCACGCCTTCTCAAACGCATCCATGTCGTCGCAACCGAGCACCGATTGCAGCGTTCGGTAGCCGGTTGGGTCGCGCTTCGCGTCGGCCTCAAAGCGGTGATAATACTTCTCCAGCAGCCCGCGCTCTTGCAGGTAATAGCACAGATACCGCGCCTGCGCGTAGTTCGTCCCCTGGTCCTCACCGTAGAACTCATCGCTGCTCGTCGAGCACAACGCCCGGAACGACCCAAGATCGCCGCGGCGAATAGTCTCTTGCAATCCCCTCAGCCGCCAGTTGGTCAACCCGCGGATCTTGCCGCCCACGTCCGTACTCTGCTCGAACAGTGAACCCATTCCCTCATTGAACCACGCCGGACACGCGGGAAAGTTGGCCGCCATCAGCGGATGAACGATCTCGTGCACCAGCGTGCCGCCTCCCGTGGCGATGTTCATCACCAGCGCGTGATCTTGCGACGAATAGAATCCGTACGGCGTCGTCGGCGCGTGGCCAAAGAGCTCTCGCGTGTGCCGCTCGTAGCTCTCCTTATCCTTGAATAGCCACACGACGAGGATTTCGTTCGGCGCCTTGGGAAAGAACTGCGCCCTCAGCCGATCGACCGCCCATTTCACCGTCTGTTTCGCTCGCTCGCGAACCACCCCCGGCGACTCGTCGCCGATGACCACGAACGGAGGCTCCGTAACGATCGTAAACCCATCGTCCGGCAGCTTCCCCCGAAGGTCCGACACATGCTGTCCGTAACCGGCCGGAACGGCCCATGCTCTGCCGTCGGCCCCAGCCGACGCGACTCGTTCGCCCGTTCCCTGGCACCGCGTTTCCCGCCCGGGCAAAACCAGAACACCGATCGCCGCGCCAACCGCAAACGCCGCCAACCATCGTCCAGTGCTCATCTCGGCTCCGATCTTCACAAGACCGCCAACACCTCTCCGCGTCCCACCTGCTCTCATCCTAACCGAATTCTAACCGTTTCGTGTCCAATCCCTAGCACTATGCCTCCATCCCTTCTAAAAACACCTCCCCTCGCCCGCTTGCGGGCGAGGGGCCGCACGGTGATGGCATGTGGCGCACCGTCAGCGCCTTACACACCATATGCTATGACGCTCCTCACCCCCGCACCGTTTCTTGCCGCTCCGCCCTTCCACCGACCATTCCTTTCACTGCCCACGCCACGCGCAACAATCCCTCTTTCCACAACTGGGGCGATGGGCTGGCATGCCTGCCCAGACCTGCTAAAGTAGAACTGGATCTTCTTCTGTCCCAGACCCGAGAAACACGATGGCTCGCGAGAACATCCTGGTTGTAGAAGATGAAGCCGAGATCCAGGAATTGATCCGCTATAACCTCGCCAAGGACGGCTACCGGGTCGAGTGCGTCGCCACCGGCGAAGAAGCGCTGCAATCCATGCGAAGCAGCCCTCCTGAACTCATCGTCCTCGATCTCATGCTCCCCGGCGTCGACGGCCTGGAAGTCTGCCGGCGGCTGCGAGGCGATGCCGCCACCCGAAACATCCCCGTCGTCATCGTCACGGCCAAGGGCGAAGAAGTCGACGTCGTCGCCGGACTCGAGCTCGGCGCCGACGACTACCTGACCAAGCCCTTCAGCCCCCGCGTGCTCATCGCTCGTATCCGCGCCGTGCTCCGCCGCAAGAACGGCCCGTCCACGGCCGACGACGAGCCCGTCAAGATCCACGAATTGGTCATCCATCCCGGACGCCACGAGGTGCTGATCGGAAACGACTCGATCGCCCTCACACCCACCGAGTTCCGCATCCTCCACTTCCTCGCCGGACGCCCCGGTTGGGTCTTCACCCGCTACCAGATCGCCGACGCCATCCACGGCGGCGACAGCATGGTCACCGACCGCTCGATCGACGTCCAGATCGTCGGCCTCCGAAAGAAGCTGGGCGCCGCCGGCCGATACGTCGAGACCGTCCGCGGCGTCGGCTACCGCTTCAAGGAATAGCACCAGCTCGCACCGAATCCGCACCCCGGAGTCTCCGATGTCCGATCGCATCTCGCGTCGCATTTTTCTCAAGTCTGGCGCGGCCGCCGCGGCCTTGGGCACCACCGCCGCCTCCGCCGCCGAACCCGCCGACAAACCGGCCTCCAACGTCTACCGCGAAACGTCCCGCGACGTGCCGATCGTCGAGCGTGCCGACGTCATCGTCTGCGGAGCCGGGCCGGCCGGAGTCGCCGCCGCCATCGCTGCCGCCCGCGCTGGCGCCAACACGCGCCTCCTCGAGGTCGGCGGTTGCCTCGGCGGCGTCTGGACCATGGGCCTGCTGAGTTGGATCCTCGATCACTCCAACAAGTCCGGCCTCATGCGCACGATCATCGAGCGCCTCGACCAACGCAAAGCCACCGCACCCTATCGCCATGCCATCGGTTACGACGTCGAGCAAATGAAGCTCCTTCTCGACGACATGTGCCGCGAAGTCGGCGTCAAGATCCAGTTCCACACCCGCGTCGTCGCCGCTGCCTGCGACCAGTCCAAACGCCTCAATCTCGTCCTCAGCGAGTCGAAATCCGGCCGCCAGGCCTGGGCCGCCAGGGCCTTCGTCGACGCCACTGGCGACGGCGATTTGGCCGCCCAAGCCGGTTGCCAATTCGACTACGGCCTTCAGCCGACCGGCGAAACCCAGCCAATGAGCATGCTCGCCCTCGTCGCCGGAGTCGACATCGACAGCGTCAAACCCTTCACCGTCGGCATGGGCGACGATCCCAAAACGCGATTGCTCGACGAAATGCAGCGTGCCGGCGTGTCCCCCTCCTATTCTCGTCCCAGCCTCTTCTACATCCGCGAAGGCCTATTCTGTCTCATGGCCAACCACCAGTACCACGTCTCCGCCATGGACGCCCAGCAAATCTCCGACGCCACCCTCCAATCGCGATCCGAGAACCACAAACTCGTCGACGCCCTCCGCGGCCTCGGCGGCGTCTGGCAGAACCTCCGCATCGTCGCCACCGCCGCCCAGATCGGCGTCCGCGAAGGTCGTCGCATCCATGGGCTCTATCAGATCACCAAGGAAGATATCGCCCGCGGTGCGCGCCACGACGACGCCGTATGCCAGGCCCGATTCTCCGTCGACGTTCACTCGACCGATCCCAACAAGGGCAAGGCCTACAGCAATGAGCGGATTCACGTCAAGCCGTACGATATCCCCTATCGCGCCCTCATCGCTCGCGATGTCCACGGCCTGCTCCTCGCCGGCCGCCTCATCAGCGGCGATTTCTTCGCCCACGCCAGCTACCGCGTAACCGGCAACGCCGTGCCCATGGGCGAGGCCGCCGGAACGGCCGCCGCAATCTCCGCCCTCACCGGCCGTCTCCCGCACGACATCCCCTGGCCCGAAATCCGCCAGAAGATCGATGCGTCCGGCGCTCCCGCGCCGACAACGAACAATGCGTGATCCACGCCGCTCGCACACACTCCGGTTGCCGCAAAGGTCAATGCCATGAAAGTCAGGCAACTCATCGAAGTCCTCCAGCGATTCGATCCCAACGCCGACGTCCGCCTCTGTGTCAGCCTTCCCGACCGCGTGCTCGAAATGCACCAGCGGCTCTGGGTGGGCGATTACGGCGGCGGCCCCCTCATCAACGCCGCCACCGACTTCCGCGGATGCCAGGTCTACGTCGGTTGTGGACTGGAACAGTTCGTTTCCCCGCTACAGGAGTACGCCGAAGAGCCGACGCCGCCCATTTCCGCGGCCGCCAAGCCCCAACTCCATCTCGGCCAATACCCCACGGAGGAGATTGCCCGCAAGGTCCGCGACTTCTACGTCGTCCACCGTGGGCTGAACGAACCGCTCTACTATCCCGACTTCGATTACCAAACCTGGATCCCCCCGCGCACCATTTCCGGTAAGTACAACCCGCAAATCGCCAAAATCCTCGAGCAAAAGCTCCTCCACGACTAGACCGCATCTGGCGTATGCGTAGCGTGTGTTCCGTCTTCGGAACCGCAGAAACACGCCGCCGGGCACGCTACAGTGAGTGCGACACGCACTGACCGCTTACCCCACCAGCGATTTCCGGTGAACCCCGGAATCGACCTTGGGACGATTCTGGCCTTCGTGTTAGAATTCCCGACCGACGACGTGGGCGCCGGCTCGACAGCGTTTCCGCCGTTTCCTCGGCGAACACCGGCGCCCAAAATCCCGCTCAGGACGAGGGTGATTCCATGACGGCACGGATTGGGCTGTGGACAGTGGCGACCCTACTGATCGCCATGACAGTTGCCGCACAGGTCGATGCACAACAGGCGCCGCCCGGCTATCCCGCCGCGCAGCCTTCAGCCCAGGCTCCGCCACAACAGGGACCCGCTCAGCCAGCCGCCCCGCCCCAGGCGGCCGCCCCTGCTCGATCGCCCGCGCAGCCCCTTCAGGCCCCCTTTACGCTCGCCCCGAACGAACAGGCCGAAGTCAACCGCGTCCTCAAAGCCTGGGAACATTCCAGCGCGCAGGTCAAAACCTTCGAGTGCACATTTACCCGATGGCAGTACAACGCCATGTTCGACAACGGCAACAAGCCCGTTGCCCCCATTGTCAGCCATGGTGTGCTCAAGTACGCCGCCCCCGACAAAGGACTGTTCCGTGTCGACGGTGATCGGCCCGAGCAGTGGATCTGCGATGGCAAGGCCGTCTTCGAATTCAACTACCAACGCAAAGAGCTCGTCGAACACCGCCTGCCGCCCCAGTTACAGGGAAAGGCCATTGTCAACGGGCCCCTCCCGTTCATGTTCGGCGCCCAGGCCGAGAGTCTTGGTCACCGCTATTACGTCCGCATCCGCCCCCAGGCCAACCCCAATCAGATCTTCCTCGAAGCCTACCCTCGCTTCCAACAAGACGCGGCCAATTTCCACCACCTCGACCTCATCATGAACGTCGGGCCTAGCCTCCAGCCCACCGCCGTGCAGATCTACGAGCCCAGCGCTCAGAACCGCACCGTCTACGAGTTCAAGAACCCGCTGGTCAACTTCAAGGACCCCCTGTCCTTTCTCAAGGGGGATCCGTTCCAGGCCCGCGCCCCCGCCATGGATTGGCGCCGCGTCCTCGATGAGGCCCCCAAGGCCCAACAGGCGAGCCGCCAATAGGCCGTTCGTCGCACTCGCCGCCCGCGCATGCTGATGTGGCCGCCCATCTTGCGCCAAAATGTCCTCGCCTGTGCGCACCAACCCGTTCGGCGAATCCTGCCGCCCGCCGGGTGGATTCGACGTCGCCGGCACACGCCCCTTAATTGACGAACCCGCCAACATGGGCCTATAATTCTAGTGTCCCGAACGTCAATTAGGGCATATACTTAAGCCCCGCGGTCATTGCAAGCCGGGTTCCCGCGCCATGACGTGTGCCTGCTCCACTTCACATCGCTTCCGCGCACGCGGCGCGCCGGCCGTGGCGCTGTTGGGCATGCTCGCTTTGCTCGCGTCGCTGCCCCTGGCGGCCGCGCGGGCCGACGACCCCAAACCAGCCCCGCCAGCCGAAGAACCCGCGCCCCAGAAGCACGACGCTCCCGCGCCACCCAAGCGTTTCGGACGTATCATCCCCGTCATGCTTCCCATCACCGGCCAGACCACCGATTTCATCCAGCGGGCCGTCCGTCGCGTCCTGGACGAAGCCAAGGCCGCCCACGCGCAGCCCGTCATCATCCTCGAGTTCCGCGTCGCCGCCGACCAGGAAGACTTCGGCCGCGGCAGCCAGTTCGGTCCCTGTTACGATCTGGCCAGCTTCATCTCTGGAGAGCAACTCAACCAGGCCAAGACCGTAGCGTTCATCCCCAAGTCCATCCAGGGACACGCCATCCTCGTCGCCTTGGCCTGCGACGAGATCATCATGGCTCCCGACGCCGAAATCAGCGATGCCGGCATCGACACCCCCAACATCGATCCTGCCATTCAGGCCGCCTATCGCGAGATCGCCAACCGCCGCAAAACGGTCCCCGCCGCCGTCGCGCTTGGCCTCGTCGATCCGGCTGAAGAAGTCTGGAAAGTCGATACCGAAGTCAGCCGCGAATATGTTACCAAGCGGGGCCTCGAAGAACTCCGCAAGCATCACACCGTCCGCCAAGACGAAAAACCCTTGTTCGCCGCAGGCCAGCCCGGCCGCCTCTCCGGCAGCGAGGCGCGAAAGCTCGATTTCGTCACCTACCTCGCCAGGGATCGCACGGACGTCGCCAAGGCGCTCGGCTTGCCGCCCGAGTCGCTCAAGGAAGATCCCTCGCTGCTCGGCGATTGGCGCGCAATCCGCGTCAACATCACCGGCCCCATTCGCTCAGGAATGATCGACCATGCCCTGCGGCTCATCCGCGACGCGGTGAACGACCGCAACGTCAATTTCGTCTGCCTTTGGATCGACAGCCCCGGCGGATCACCCGTCGATAGCCTCAATCTGGCCAACTTCCTCGCCTTCGATCTCGATCCTGCCAAGGTCCGCACCGTCGCTTACGTTCCCAACGAGGCCCGCTCCGACGCCGCCCTGATCGCCGCCGCGTGCGACCAGATCGTCCTCGGCCCGCATGCCATCCTCGGCGGCTCCGGCGAGCATGCTTACCAACCCGACGAAATTACCCAGATTCGCCGTACTATCCGCGACGAACTCGCCCCGCGCAAATCGCGATCTTGGTCGCTCATTGCCGCCATGATCGACCCCGCGCTCCAGGTGTTCCGCTACCTCGATCGTGCCGGCGATGTGGCCTACTTCTCGCCCGAGGAACTCCAGCAGCAGCCCGATCCCAAGAAATGGACCCAGGCCGAAATGGTCAGCGGCAGTGGAAAACCGTTTGCCGCCACCGGCCGCAAGGCCGTCGAGTACCAACTGGCCGACGACGTGGTCGATGGGTTCACCCAGTTCAAGCGGCTCTTCGGCCTCGAAAACGACCCCGCGCTGCTGGAGCCCGGTTGGGCCGACTACCTCGTCACGCTTCTGGCATCGCCCGGCGTTGCCTTCACCCTGCTCGCCATCGGCTTCATCGCGCTATACGTCGAGCTCCAGTTGCCCGGCGTCGGCGTGGCCGGGTTCACTGCCGCCATCTGTTTCCTTTTGTTCTTCTGGAGCCGGTTCCTCGGCGGCACGGCCGGCTGGCTCGAGGTCGTGCTCTTCCTTGCCGGAATCGGGTTCCTCCTCATCGAGGTCTTCGTGCTGCCCGGCTTCGGTGTCTTCGGCATCGGCGGCGGCGTGCTCATCCTCGCCTCGCTCATCCTGGCCAGCCAGACCTTCATCTTCCCGCACAACGACTACCAGTTCGCCGAGCTCCAGCGATCGCTGATGATGATCGCCGGCGCCGCGGTGGGCACGTTCGTGGCCGCCATCCTGTTGAATCGTTACCTGCCGCATGCGCCCATGTTGGGCCGTGTCATGCTCGAACCGCCGTCCGACGAAGAGACCCAACTCATCGACCGCCGCGCCGCACTGGTCGACTACACCACCGATCTCATCGGCGCTCAGGGACTCACCATTACGCCCCTGGTCCCCAGCGGAAAAGCCCGCTTCGGCAGCCGCGTTCTCGACGTAATCGCCGACGACGCCGAAGCCATTCCCCGCGGCACCGCCGTGGAGATTGTCGAGATCCACGGAAATCGGATCCTTGTGCACGCAACCGGTCAAGCGACTTAGAGCGCATTTGGAGTAACCGTAGCGTGTATTTCGCTTTCGGAAGCGTAGAAACACACCGCCGCGAACGCTATAGTTAAGTACGACGCGCACTAGAGGAGGCAAACCATGGAACCCTGGGCGTGGGCCGTGCTGCTGCTCTTGGTCGGCTTGGGTATCGCCGCCATGGAGATCTTCATCCCGTCCGGCGGCATCCTCGGCTTCCTCGCTCTCTCTGCTCTCGTCGGCGCCATCGTCATGGCCTTCATGGCCGGACCGCTCACCGGCTTCATCGTCGTGCTCACCGTCATCGTTGGTCTGCCGGTCGTGATCGTGCTGGCCCTTCGCTACTGGCCCGACACGCCCATCGGCCGCCGCATCCTCTTGACCACGCCCGACGACGTCCTTCCCGACGACGCCGTGCAACAGAAACGCCGCACCCTCGTCGGCCGTGTCGGACATGCCAAGACCAAGATGCTCCTCAGTGGGGTCGTCGTCGTCGACGGCCGCTCCATCGACGCCGTCAGCGACGGAATGCCCATCGCACCCGGTGAAAAGGTCCGCATTCTCGAAGTCCACGGCAACCGCGTCCTCGTCCGCTCCATCGAGGACGAAACGCCCTCCGACGCCGACGAAGACCCCCTGGCTCGCCCCATCGATTCCATCAGCGGGGATCCCTTCCAGGAGGAGCCGCCCGCTTGACATTTCCCCCGCGGACGGGTAAACCGAGTGCTGGGGAAAGGCACCTACCGTACTACGGTTCGGTGCCAGGCAACCGACGCTCGTCTTGAAGGGGAATCCAATGCTCCTGTTTGCCCAGCAGCCCGAAACCCATCAGATTATCACCATCGTCGTCATCTTCGCGGTCCTTGTCTTCGCCATCGTTGTCCTGGCCGTCTTCACCCGCTACTTCCGGCTCTGGATCCAATCCAAAACGACCGGCGCAGGAATCGGCATCTTCGACCTCCTCGGCATGACCTTTCGCCGCGTCAATCCCCAGGTGATCGTTCGCAGCAAGATCATGGCCGTCCAGGCCGGACTGACCGACTCCGACGGTATCACCAGCCGCGCATTGGAAGCCCACTATCTCGCCGGCGGCAACGTCCCGCTGGTGATCCGCTCCATCATCGCCGCCGACAAGGCCAAGTTGGATCTCAGCTTCAAGCTCGCCACCGCCATCGATCTGGCCGGCCGCAACGTCCTCGAAGCCGTGCAGACCAGCGTCTATCCCAAGGTCATCGATTGCCCGCTCCGTGGCACCGGCCGCGACTCGCTCGACGGCATCGCCCAAAACGGCATCCAACTGAAGGTCAAGGCTCGTGTCACCGTCCGGGCGAACCTCCAGCAGTTGATCGGCGGAGCCACCGAAGAAACCATCGTCGCCCGCGTCGGCGAGGGAATCGTCAGCGCCATCGGCTCCTCGCCCACCCACGGTGATGTGCTGGCCAACCCCGAGCGGATCTCCAAGAAAGTCCTCGCCCGCCGGCTCGATTCGCAAACCGCCTTCGAGATCGTCTCCATCGACATCGCCGACATCGACGTCGGCGAGAATATCGGCGCACGCCTCCAGGCCGACCAGGCCGAGGCCGACATGCGAGTCGCCCAGGCCAACGCCGAAGGCCGCCGCGCCATGGCCGTCGCTGCCGAGCAGGAGAACGTCGCCCACATCGAAGAGAACCGCGCCAAACTCGTCCAGGCCGAAGCCGAAGTCCCCAAGGCCATCGCCCAGGCGTTCCGCGAAGGCAGCCTCGGCATCCTCGACTACTACAAGCTGCGCAACGTCCAGGCCGACACCGACATGCGTACCGCCATCGCACGTCCAGTCGTTGTGCCGCCCAAGGGAGGCACTGCCGCATGATCCCCCTGGCACCGGTACTCGCCGGAATCGGTGATTTCATCGTGCCGCTTCTCTTCGTGCTGGTGTTCATCATCAGCATCATCGGGCAGATCATGTCCAAATGGCGCGAGGCTCAGCAGCAGGCCCAACGGCGCGCCCAACAACAGCGGGTACCGCCCCAGCAACAACGCCCCGACCGCGGACCGATCGCCCAGCAGCGCCCTGTCCAAAGGCCCGCCGCGCCCCCAAAACCGGCCGCCGCAGGCGGAAAAGATCCTCTGAAGGACGAAATCAGCGAGTTCCTTCGCCGTGCCGCGCAACGCCGCTCCGGCGCGCCGACCCAACCGGCTCCCCGCCCCGGCGCGCCCCCCGCAGCCGCGCCGATCAGCCGCTCACCGCAACGACCACGCCCCGCCCAGAAGCCCGTCACGGCCGAGATCGCCGAGCCCCGCCCCGCCCCGATAGCCGCCCAGCCGCGCCGCATCGGTGCCAAGCCTGTCGGCACCGCAGGCCTCGGACGCGATGTCGATATGGCCGACGAGCGGATGAAGCAACATCTCCAGAGCGTCTTCAGTCATCACGTCGGTACACTGGATCTCACGCAAACCGAAGCCGCCAAAGTCGCCGCCGCCGCGCCCACGGCTGCTGTCGGCCTTGCAGCGATGCTCCAAGACCCTCTCGCTCTACGGCAAGCCATCGTGCTCACCGAGATCTTCAACCGCCCCGAGCACCGCTGGTAGCTCGCTCCCACCCCGCCCCTATGTAGCACAGCCGCCCCCGGCTGTGTCCCCACACACCACACCAACCCCGGCTGTGCCAAACTTCCCGGCCGTCACCAATCTCAACCAGCCAGGCCCCGACCCCACAAGAACAAAAAAACGCCCGCAAACGCAGGCGTTCTTCATCCCCACACGAACCTCTCACCCCAGAAACTGCTTGAAGTACTTCAAGTCGGCCGCCGTCTGCTTCAGGCAGCCCTCGGTATTGAGATCCTTGAAGCTGTGGCCGCCCTTATACTCGCTGTGAAGCGAGTACGTCCCGTCGAACTTGATCTTCTTCAGCACGTCCACGAATTCCGGAATCGGCGAGATGCCGTCGGCGACCGGCACCACACGGTTCCGCCACTGCAGCCGCCCGAACTGATCTCGGTCGCCCGACTGCCAGTCATAGTTCTTCACCGACACCATCGCGACCCACGGCTGCAGCAGATCCACGCCCTGTCGCCAGCCGTCGCGCCCGCCTTCCAACGCCATATGAAGCATGTCCAGGTAGGCGCCCACCTCGTCCGGCGACATGTCGCGGATCAACTCGTACAGCTCCGTGCCGTGTGACGGAATGTTCTTGCCCGAGTGGATATGGATGCACGGCAGAATCGCGTGCTTCTTGGCCATCTTGACGACCGCCTCGATCTTCCGCCGCGTTTCGTCCATCTGCTTCGCCAGCGTACCGAAATCCTTGTAGCCGTAGTAGCCCATCTTGAACCGGGTGATTCCCAACTGGCTGGCCGTCGCCAACGTCTGCTCCGCCTGCGGCGACGGTTCGACGATATCCGTCGTCACGAAGTCGATCGCCACGCCCGCCTCGGTCGCCGCCTTCACCGCCAACGGCAACTCGACGGCGACGTTCTCCGGCTCGATGTGCCCTTTGCGACGCACGGTCAGGTCCAGCCCGTCCAGCCCGATCTCCCGGAACCGGTGACAAACCACAGGAATCGCCCAGTCTTGAAAACTCTTCGTAAAGGCAACAACCTTCATGCTTCTCTCCCGTGCGTCCGTTTCTGCTGTGCCTACAAGCCCGGATGTCGCTCTATCCTCTTCCAAGTGGGTTCGCTTGGCAACCGCCGACCGGCCAAATGCGCCCCCGCAGCGCCATCGACGCTCAAGCTCTCCTGTCCCCCGGGCCGATGTCCAGACCATCAGCGGCTCTGCGCCGACGATGCACCGTCTGCCCCCATCAGGGTGTCCCATGACCGTTTCGCCCCTATCCCAACGTGGCCAATCCAATAGCTCTTCCCAAATCGGGGGGACTGTCGCGTTGGTTCTTGTCTTCGCCGTCACCGGGGCGATCGTATTTTGGGCTGGCACGAAACTCTCTCCCCGGCCCGACCGCTTCACCGCGTCGGCCACCGTTCTTGTCCCCGATCGGCCCGGACTCACGCCCCAGGCTATCGAGCGCGACGTTCTGGCCGCCCAGGCCTACCCCGACTTCGCTGGCGCAGACCATACCTCGCCCGACCCCCAGACCGCCGCATCCCTCGCCGACGATCCCTCTCTGAACGATCGCGGCAACCTTCGCATCACGGCCGAACTCACCGCCGGTTCGCCGCAATGGCGCACCACCATCAGCTACAGCGGCGAAGAAGCCGCCCGGGTCCTGCGGCAGGTCAACAGCCTTGCCGAGCGTTTTGCTGCCTCCGAACGCACCGCCCAGGCTACGCGCGCTGCGGCCACCCACTCTCCCGCCGAACTCGACGCGGCCAAAACCGATCTCACCGAAGCCCGCACCCACCTCAACGGCTTCCTTCACCAGCACTTCACCCAGCTCCAGCAACGTGCCGATCGCCTGCAAGAAGCCGAGCCGACCACCGCGGCGCCCAAACCGCCCCAAACCCGCGCCCCCCAGCCGCCCGCTCTGGTCGAAAACCCCCGCTGGACCGAGCTGAACGACCGCATCACGCAACTCCAGAAGCAGCGCGCCGCCCTGTTGCTCAGTCGCACGGCCATCCATCCCAGCGTCCAGGACCTGGATAGCGAGGTCCGTCAGCTCCAGCAGCAGCTCGGCTCCATCCCCCGCCAAATCCCTAACGACCCTGCCGCCGAATCCAGCATCGCCCAACGCGAGCCCATCCCTGCGCCGCCCGCCGACAAATCGCCGAGCCCGTCCCTGCCGGCTGGATTCGATTGGCAGTCATTCCTCCGCGACGACACGGCCGCCGCCCAGCGCTACACCAAGCTCCGCCGTTCGGTCGACGAGACCGAACAGCACTATCAACAAGTGTTGGCCGCGCCGCCATCCACCTCCGAACCCTCCGTCGAGATCCATCTCGCCGAGCAATGCCAGCACATTCAGGTGGCCCAGGGACCTCGCCACTTGTTCCTCGTTGCCCTGTTGGCCGGCTTGGCCATGTCCACCGGCGTCAGCATGGTCTCCATGGGCGTGGCCCAACCGCCGTTGTCGACCATCAGCCAGGTTCAAGCGGCTCTGCCGGTGCCGGTCGTCGGCGTCATCTCCACAGAAGACTCCGAGTCCGCCGAGTCGGCCCCCTCCCCGTTGGCCAGGTTCTCCCGGCCTGTGCTCATCCTCGGTGGTGTGGCACTCATGGTGGTCTGCCTGGTTGCGCTCGCCGTGCTCCTCGGGTGAACCGGGCAACCCTTTCTGGAGCGAGCGTACCGTAGGTGCCGATTTTAACCGACATGGGCAGTGAGACCGCGCGCCAGCCGCTGTCTCTGTGGATCAGGAAGATTGGGAAATCTGAACGCTCTGCCTGGATTGGCATGGCCAGAAAGTCTGCGAGATGTACGAACGCCATTTCGGCCTCAAACGACGTCCGTTTGCCTCGGTGCCTTGCGCCGAAGAGTACTTCCCCGCCGAGGTCATGGCCGCGGCACAGAGCACCCTCACACGCTGCATCCAACGGGCCGAGGGCACAGGCCTCGTCGTTGGTCCCTCGGGAACCGGCAAGACCCTCATGTGCCAGTTGCTCCTCGAGCACTTCCAGCACGAGCTCGCCGTAGCGATCGTCTCCAGCATCGGGGTCAGCACCCGGCGAACGTTGCTCCAGGCCATTCTCTACGAACTCGGTCGTCCCTATCGCGGCATGGACGAGGGCGAACTGCGCCTGGCCCTGGTCGACTACCTCACCGCCGACGAAGACCATCCCCCGGCGATGCTCCTCGTGATCGACGACGCGCAGACGCTTCCCATACGCTTGCTCGACGAGATCCGCATGCTGGCCAGCTTGGCCTCCGACGGCCAACCGCGCACACGCCTCGTCTTGGCCGGCTCGCCCTTGCTCGAAGAGCAGCTCGCCTGCCCCAAGCTCGAGTCCTTCAGCCAGCGGATCGTGGCCCGCTGCTACTTGGAGCCGCTTGGCCGCGCCGAGACCGCCCAGTACGTCCAGTCGCAGATAGTCGCCGCCGGCGGTGCCGAAGAGTCCGTCTTCTCCCCCGATGCCTGTTTGGCCGTGTACAAAGCTACCGACGGCGTGCCCCGCCTCATCAACCAATTGTGCGATCATGCCATGCTGCTGGCCTACGCTGGCGGCAAACGCCGCATCGGAGCCGATGGCGTCGAAGAGGCGTGGACCGACCTCCAGCAGTTGCCTGCGCCCTGCCGGGCCGACGAGACCTCCGCTGGCTCGCCGGTCGATGTGATCGAGTTTGGCCAACTCGCCGACGATTCCGACGCCGACGTGTCGCCGGTGTGCGGAACGATCGAGCCCTCGCTCCGGCTCACGCCCGGACCCGAAATCTCCTTCGATGAACCGGCCGCAGGGCCGGCAAAGTCTGACTTAATGCTCACCGATCAGGACGACTTCCAGCCGGCCGGATCGATCGAGCCGGAGGTGGAACTGGTGTTTGACTCGTGTGTGAACCCGTTCGGCGAGCCCTTCCAAGAAGAAACGCCCGTCGTCGATCGCTATCATTCCGCCCGTAAATCCGGCAAGGCTCGGCCGCCCATCCGCATGGAACCAACCGCAGGCCTCATGAAGCCGAAGCCCGACACCTCCGATGGGCTGCAAACGCAGGCCGATCCTGCCGCGACCGTCGAGTTCGGCGCGCTCGACGACGACCCGTATCCGTCCGACGAGATGATCCTCGTCGAAGATAGCTACGACGCGGCCGAGCCTCCCCACGTGCCGAAAGTCGCCGTCGTTCGCCCGCACGAGTACGGACAGCTATTCGCCAGGCTGCGCCGCGGCGGCTAGTAACCGTTCTCCTCCAGGGGAAGAAACCAGCAGCGTGTAAAAGGATCGACCATGGGCCGGATGCTCGACGCGCTCCAGCAGGTCAGCACCACCAGCGATGACGACCAAACCCTGCGCCCCCTGTCGCGCGAGGAATTAGCCGCCTACGGCCTCCATCACCTCACCGAGGAGCCGTCACTCGATGGGCCGCCGAGCCAAGTCGAGCCGCCTCGCGTTGAGCCCCCGGAATTGGAACCTCCCCAGCCGACTCCATTCCCGCAAGATGAACTCCCGGAGCCGGCGACCTCCGCTCCCCCGTCGATCCCGTGCGATTCTGCCCCGCCTGAACTGCCCCGATCCGAACCAGTCCAGGCCGACGTGGTCCAATCCACTCCGGTTCCACCCGAAGCGCCCCAGTACGCACCGGTTGCCACGACCGATCCGTCGCCACCGATTCTTCCCGCAGCCGCCGATTCCGAATTGGATCGCCTGCTCGGCACGGCCGTTCGCGAGCGCCAATACGGCGAACTCGCCGACGCCCTTCTGGCCAAGGTGCCTGCCGGTCGTCCGACAGCCCTCCTCTTCGCACCCGTCGGCCAGTGGGACGAGATCGCACAAATCGAGGCCGACCTGTCCGTAGCCATCACCCGCCGCACCACGGGCGAGGTCGTTGTCATCGATGCCGATTTTCAACGCCACCGGCTCGGTTCCCTGCTCGGCGCCGAACCCGATCACACGCTCCAGGAAGTCCTTACCGGTGCGGCCGACTGGCGCGACGTGGTCCGGTCCACGCGAACGCCTCGCCTGAGCGTGTTGTCTAGCGGGGGGGATGGTTCGACATCCGGTCCCGCAGGCATAACCTATATAGGGCGTCTCTTGGATGAGCTGCGACGCCACTACGGCCTCATTGTGCTTCACGCCGGTTCCGTCGGGCATCCGGAAGTCGGCGTCCTCGCTCGCCATAGCGACGCCGCCTACCTGATGGTACCCCTCGGATGCGTCCGCCGCCGACAGCTCCGCCGTGCCGCGTCGGTCCTCCAACGCGCCGGCGCTGCGTTGTCCGGCACCGTCCTCATCAACTGAACGCCCCCGCCCGGAACAAACCACTGCCGAACCCGTCCCTTCCGTTGTCCGGCGCCTGCCGGCCTGGGCTTCGTCTGGCGAGGGCCAGCCGGCACGGGTACAATGCAGTCACTGATGGCGTTTCGCCGTGGCGGAACTCGCAGTCCGAAGGCCGCGCTGTTGAAAAGGGCAAACAACAGAGGAGAATCGCCACGTGCCGACAGTGCTTGTCGTCGACGACTCGGTGGCCGACCGCCGGCAGGTTGGTGAGTTGCTGGGCGAGGACCCGGAACTGACCGTCACCTACGTCAGTCACGCCGCCGATGCCTTGGCCTCCATTCAGCAGCAGGTCCCCGACCTCGTGCTCGTCGAACTGCTCATTCCCGACATAAGCGGCCTCGAACTGGTCACCGCCGTCCGCAACGACTACCCCCAGGTGCCCGTCGTCGTGATGTCCTCCCGAGGCACCGAGGAATCCGTCATCCAGGCCCTGCTGCGCGGCGCCGCCAGCTACGTCTCCAAACACAGTCTCACGGGTGATCTGCTCTCCACCGTCCACAACGTCCTCGGCGCTGCGGCCCGTGAGCGCATCCAGGTCCGGCTGCTCGGCTGCATCACCCGCAGCGAGTATGCCTTCGTGCTCCAGAACGATTCCACGCTCTTCCACCCGCTCATCTCGTTCCTCCAGGAAGCTGTCGGCCAGATGGGACTCTGCGACAGCCACGATCGCACGCGATTGGGCGTTGCCCTCGAAGAGGCCCTGGCCAATGCCATGTATCACGGCAACCTCGAAGTCAGCTCCCAACTCCGCGAGGAAGGCAACTCCGAGTACCATAACCTCGTCGACCAACGCCGCCGGCAGGCCCCCTACCGCGACCGGCGAATCTACGTCGAAGCGTCCTTGACCCGGCGGCAAGCCGTCTTCACCATTCGCGACGAAGGCCCCGGCTTCGACCCCACGATCCTCCCCGATCCCACCGACCCCGACAACCTGGAAAAGGTTAGCGGCCGCGGCATCCTCCTCATGCGGAGCTTCATGGACGAGGTCAGCTACAACGAACTGGGCAACACGGTCACGATGAGCAAGTTCGCCGGCGCCTTCGGCCGCAATCAGCTTCCCGGCGACGACGAATGATCGCCCGCCACCGCGCCGCTACCGCTGGTTGCGCAGACTGAGAATCAGCTCGATCTCACCCACCGGATTCCCCAGACGCTGCGCGATCTCCGCCGCCGGATAGCCATAGTCGGCCAGCGTGTAAATCTCCGAATACCGCTGGTCGCCCGCCGGTACCTCCGCCGTTTCATCGCGAGCTGCCGACCCTGCCTCCACATCGACTTCGCTAGCCGACCGCAGACCCTCCGCTTGGCTGGCCGGCCGAGGCGGCACCACCGACTCCCTCGCCCTTTCACCCGCAGCCTGCAGCGCCGTCTCCAGCCGGGCGGCCGCCCGATCCGCCTCGCGAATCAACTGTTGCAGCGTCCCCAGCTTGCTGTCCAGTTGGCCCGTCAGGTCGCGAGCCGTCTCATGCATGGCCACCTCCCACCGGAGTATGTCGGTCGGTGCGCCTCCGTGATGCCCCGCCTTCTCATCTTCCGACGACCGCAACGCAGACCCCGCCGCTCCGTTTCGGCGGCTCTGCGAAAGACCCTTCTGGGCACGCATCAGCACGAAGCACACCGCAACCACCAGGGCCACCATGCACAGCACCATCCCGAACTGGCTCTGGGCGAACAAGACCATGGCAAACCTCCTGTCAACGCACCAGTCGGCCCCTCTCCCACTCTCCGAGCCCTACCCTCGTTTCACCTGCTCAGGATCGAACGCCTTCTGCGCCGCCTCATACACAACCCGCAGCGGCAGATTCTCCTGCAATGCCAGCAACCGGCACGACTCGTACTCCGGCGCAAACCGCGGCGGCCCGTCCGCCAGCCAGCCCACCTTCCCGTCGATCGGTCCCCAAGGCGTCTGAACCTGCTGGCTCCGCCGCTCCAAAACGTGTCGCCCCACCGCCCAACGCCGCACGCCCAGAGTCGTCGTCTCCGCAAACAGGATGCCCTCCATGCGGTCTGCGTCGTCTGCCCGGCACAGCACGGTCAGTTTCACCGCCGGGCGGTTCTTCTTCATCTGGATCGCCGTCGTATACGCGTCCAACGCCCCGGCCTCCAGCAGACGCGTCGTGCAGTACCCGATCAACTCGCCCGTGATGTCGTCCAGATTGGTCTCCAGCACCCACACCTGCTCGATCTCCGACGCTTCAACCGCTTCCCCGAGCAGCAGCCGCAGAATGTTCGCCTGCTGCGGCCAATCCCGCTGCCCGGCGCCACAGCCGATCCGTTCGATCTTCATCGCTGGAAGCGGCCCATACTGCTCCACCAGCGTAGCCACGATCGCCGCTCCCGTCGGCGTCGTCAGTTCCCCCTCCACCGACGATTCGGCCACTGGAATGCCCCGCAGCAACTCCGCCGTAGCCGGCGCGGGAACGCTGCACTCGCCATGCGCCATGCGCATCCGGCCCGAGCCCACCGGCACCGGCGACGCCACGATGCGATCGACCCCCAGCAAGTCCCAGCCCACGGCCGCCCCGACGATGTCCGCGATCGAGTCTGCGGCGCCCACTTCGTGAAAGTGGACCTTCTCCACCGTCGTCCCATGAACCTTGGCCTCGGCCGCCGCCAGCCTGGCAAAGATCCGCCGCGCCACGTCCTTCTGCCGATCGCTCAACCGACTGCCGTCGATCATGGCCACGATGTGATGCAAGTGGCGATGCTTGTGCTCCGGCAAATACTCCACCCGCACCTGTGTCGCCCGGAACCCCTGCTTCCTCACCTCTTCGGCGACCAACCGGCACCCAGGCAACCCCAGCGACCCGATGGCGTCGTTCAATGCACCCAGTTCAACTCCGGCGTCGACCAAAGCTCCCAGAGTCATGTCGCCGCTAATACCCGATCCGCAATCCAGATACGCCAGTCTCATAGTCCCAGCCACCCTTTGCCAACGCCCCGCACATCACCCCCGTAGGTTATGCTTCAGCATAACACCCCAACCACCATCCCCGCTTTCCACTTTCTCCCCTCATCATCTTCCCCCCGAACACCAACCATCCCCACCCCGACAAATCCGCCTTCCAATTGTGGCAGCTTCACACCTGCGAAGCGAGACCAAACACGCGCCGATGTTGACCTGACGGCGTCGCTTGGCTAGAGTACCGCCCTCATTTCGCCGTCTCACAGGCTTCCCAGCAGGAAACGCCATGGGTGTCGCCACAAAACGGTCGTCGAAGGTTCGCTCGCCCGCAGCCTGGCGGGGTATTCCACCAATCATGCGGGTGCTCTACATCACCGATCCGCAGAGAACGGGGGGGTGGTTGGCCGAGGCGTTCGCCACCGAGAGCCCTTCCGAGATCCGTCTCCAGGAAGTAGTCGGCAGCGCCGCCGGATTGGCCCGGCTCCGCGACGAAGTCTTCGATATCGTCCTCGTCAGCCATGACGCCCTCCAACTCGACGCCCTCGAGCTCATCGGGGCCTATCGTGCCAGCGGCGCCGAAGGGCCGATCGTCGCCCTGGGCACGCAGAGCGAGCAGGAAATGGTCGTTCCCTGCTACGAAGCCGGCGCCGACGGCTACGTGTGCGTCAACACGTCCACCACCCGCAATCTCATCTGGCTCGTCACCCGCGCCGTCCAGCGGCACGAGCTCATTCGCGACAACCACCGGCTGAACCTCGCCGAACAACAGCGCTTGCAGCGCGAGCACGAGGAAGCCCAGCGCCTCCTCGTCGAGCAGCGTGCCCTCACCGGCACTGCCGAAGCAAACCGCCCGTGCCAGGACGCCTCCCTCCTGGCCGGTTTCCTCGAAGCCGACGTCCACTTACACCTGCCCCAGCCGCTGATCGACCATTACCGCGAACTGCTGCGAACCTACGTCATCATGGGCTCCGGCAACCTCTGCTGCGAACTGCGTCGGCTGGCCGAGTTGCTCGCCGCGGCCGGCGTCACCTCGCAGGAAACCATGCAGCTCCATCTTTTCGTGCTCGAGGAGCTCGTTCGTGGCCTCGGCAGTCGTAGCACTCGCCATGTCATGACCCGCGCCGATCTTCTCGCCATGGACATCCTGATCCACCTTGCCGAGCAGTACCGCCGGCGATACCAGCAGCGGGCTCACGCACCCGTGCAGCTCCTCTTGCCCGGCTTCGACGAAGAACTGCCCCACGTGTTGTGATCGGCGGCCCGATCCTCAGACGACTGTTGGGAACGACGGCCATGCGAAAAATACTCTTCGTTCTGCTGGCTGCACTGGCGATCGCCGCCGGTTGCCACCGCCAGGCAACGGCGCCGCCCAAGCTGGCCGCAGACGATATCGTCGGCGTCTATGCACGGCAGCGGAACATCTCCCGCCAACAGGCCGAGCAGTGCATCCGCGACGAGCTGGCTTCAGCCCGGGCGCATAGTGTATCATCAACCGCAGCGGCACCGGCCGGTGCCTTCGCCCGTTGATTGATCTAGAGCGCATTCGGCGTAATCGTAGCGTGTGTTTCGCTTTCGGAACCGTAGAAACACACCGCCGCGAACGCTACAGTCAAGTGCGACACGCACTAGCCCCCGGATGATTCTCCCGACATGTCCGACGCCGACACGACGATCCACGACCTTCGCCAGCTTGTCGAACAATTTGTCCACCAGCGCGACTGGCATCAGTTCCACACCCCCAAAAACCTCTCCATGGCGCTGGCCATCGAAGCGGCCGAGCTCATGGAGCACTTCCAGTGGCTCACGGCCGAGCAATCGCGAGCACTGGCCGACGAACCCGAGCGGCTCACGGCCGTCGGCGAAGAGCTGGCCGACGTCCTCTGCTACGCCTTCGCCATGGCCAACGAGTTGGGCCTCGACATCGCCACAACCGTTCGCCGCAAGATGGTCCGCAACGCCGAGAAGTACCCCGCCGAACGCTATCGCGGCCTTTTCGGCCCCGAAGATCCGAATGTCTCCAGCTAAAGAGCGGGTTGGCTTGCCCAGATTGCCCTCGCCCGCGCGTCCTGACCCGCAATGCTTGACTCCGCATACGCCATCGCGCATCTTGAGTCTGGCCTTTCGCGCGGCGTCACGCGACCGAAACACTCTATCCATGAGGAGTATCTAGGATGGGATCGGAGCACTCGCATTCACATTCCGCTTCTCGTTGTGGTTGCTGTCTCTCCATGGGACGGCGCGATTTCATGACCACGGTAGGGCTTTCGGCGATCGCCGCTCAGTCGGGCATGATGAGCCTCGCCTCGACCATGATGGCCGGCGAAACGGCCCCGCCCGCCAAACCCCGCGTTCGTGCCATGTTCGTCCATCCCAAAGTCGACCGCTACTGGATGGGCTGGCCCGGTGCCTCCTACGACATCGCCGCCCGGCAGGCCGACTACACCAAGCGGCTCTCCGATGCCGCGGCCGCCCACGGAGTCGATCTTCAGATCACTCAGGAACCCATCGCCGACTCCGCCGGCATGAACGCCCTCCTCGAAGAGTGCAAAACAAACCCGCCCGACGGCGTCATCCTCACCGTCATGTGCCTGAACACCGGTTGGCAGGAAACGAACCGTTTCGTCGCCGAACGGCCCGCCGCCATCCCCACGATCGTCTTCAGCCCCATGGGAACCTCGTTCACCGGGCACCTGCAGGCCACCCGCAACAAGCCTAAGACGCTCGTCGGCGCCACGCAGGACTTGGGCTGGATCGACGAGGCCGTGCATCTGTTCAAGACGGTTGCCGCCATGAAAGCCAGTCGTCTGCTCATCGTCACCGGCGACAAGCCCGACGATAAGGTACTCGACGTCATCGGCACCACGCTCCACTACATCCCGCTCACCCGCTGGGAAGAGGAACTCGCCGCCCAGCAGACCTCCGACGAGGTGAAGCAGCTTGCCGCCGAGTTCACCAAATCGTCCAAGGCCGTTCGTGAGCCCAACCAACAGGACATCCTCAATTCGGCCATCAACTACTTCGTCGCCAAGCGGCTCATGGCCAAAGAAAAGTGCGATGGCATCTCGCTCAACTGCCTGGGACTCGTCGGCGACCGGCGCATCAAATGCCCGCCCTGCATGGCTTGGCTGCAGCTGAACGACGAGGGCAGCGTCGGCTGCTGCGAATGCGACTGGAACGCCGCCATCTCCCTGCGGCTCTGCGCGCTCTTGACCGGCCGGCCCGGCTTCATGCAGGACCCCTGCCCCAACACCGTCAACGGCACGCTCATGGGAGCCCATTGCTCCTCGCCTCGCCGTCTCCGCGGATTCGACAAGGATCCCCTGCCCCTCATCCTCCGCAACCACAGCGAATCGGCCATCGGCGTCTCGCCTCAGGTCCTCTGGCCCGAAGGCGAAGCCGCCACGGTCATGAAGTTCGAAGGGCCGCAGAAGATCATCCTCGGCACCGCCAAGGTCGTCTGCAACATCGACACGCCGCCCGCCGGCGGATGCCGCACCTCCGTCGAACTCGCCATGGACAATGTCGACGACCCTCGCGACTGCAAGGGCTTCCACCAACTATTCATCCTCGGCAAGGTCGACCAACTCTTCAAACGCTACTGCCAACTCGCCGGAATCGAAGTCGTCCCCATCTAGCGCCATTCATACGCAGTCGACCAATCCGGGTAGGGTGGGCCGAGCGCAGCGAGCCCCACCAATCGTCGTACCCTGCGCCGACTACTGCGCCGTCTTTTCCTGCGATCCCTCGTCCTCCGGCTGCTTGATCCGCACGAGCACGAACTGCTGCGTATGGTCCGGCCCATAATGGACCAATGCCGTCGACGTCTCTTGCGTCAGGTTATACAAACCCGTCTCGACCACCATCTCCTTGTTCGAGCCCACGGTCCACGCCGCGCGCTGCTCCTTCTTATCGACCGATCCCGTCACCGGCGAGGTCGTGCCCGACGCCTGGTCGTAGTAATTGCCTCGAATGGTCCCCGCCTTGTCGACGGCCAACTGAAACACCATCTCCGGCGTCTTCTCATCCTGAGTCATCAGGCCGAATACCCCCAGCGGCAGCCATTGCGTGTTGTCCGCCGGCGCGCTGTCGCCCGACCCCGCAATCGTCGCCGCCTGCTGGTAGTACTCTTGCTCCGTCGCCACCGGCTGTGTGCCGTAGTACACCTCGTTGTCCTGATAGGTGACGTTGTTTCCGTACACGTAGTAGCCCGGCTCCACGCCCCACGCCAGCCACTCGTCGACCAACGGCCAGGTCGCCACACGCCACGCTGTCGTCGCCCAAGCCGCGGCCGCAACGCCGGCAGGACACCAAGCCCACGGATGCCCTGCCACCCAGCCCGGAGTGAACACGCGCGAGCCCGCCCACCATCGCTGAGCGGCTGCGCCCCGCGCGGCGCAGAACGTAGGCGAATAGAAATGCGTCCCGTAGGCACCCATGTATCCATGCCCGGCAACGGCGCCGCCGGCCGCCGCGCCATGCGCATACACATTCCCTTCAGGGCCGCGAACCGCGCTGCCGTGCGCCGCATAACGGCCGGCCTCCACGCCCTCCGGCCCCGCGGCAACCCCGCGTCCCGCCGTCGAGCCGTGTGCATAGACATTGCCTCCTGGGCCTTCCACAACCGTGCCTCTCGCCGCGCGTCCTCCGGCGGCCACACCGCCTGGCCCGGCCGCAATCCCCTGAGCACCCGCTGCGCCGTGTGCCACGGTCGTACCCATCGGCCCTTCGTGCACGCTGCCCCGTGCTCCCCAGCGACCCGCGGCCGCTCCTTCGTTTCCGGCGACCATGTCCCGCCCGCCCGCGGCTCCTGCCGCAGCGTGCATCCCCGCATCCGTCGGCAGCCCCAGGAAGCTGTTCAGTTCGCCGCGGTTCACCGGTGCGTTCAAGCTGCCGCCATGCGCAGCTCCGGCACCAAACTCCCCACCGTGGAATCCACCCGCGTCGAAACCTCCCGCGTGAAATCCGCCGCCATAGCCGCCGTGAAAATCGGCCGCTCCGGCACCGTATCCACCGGCGTGGAATCCGCCCAGATCGCCCCCCTGCAATCCGCCCAGCCCACCGCCGCCGTGGAAGTCGGCAGCGCCTCCGGCGAAGCCGCCGGCATGATATCCGCCGCCTCCTTGAAGCCCGCCGTAACCTCCTCCAGCATGAAACCCGCCAAAATCACCGCCATGGAATCCACCCAAACTGCCGCCACCGCCGTGGAACCCACCAAAGCTGCCGCCGCCCCCGCCGTGAAATCCGCCAAATCCTCGCGCAAAAACATCCGACTGTGCCGCCGCGACGCATACGAGCACCGCCATGCCAAGCTGAAGCGATTTATACATGTTTATGACCCTCGATCTTTCCAGGCCGCACGGCGGGCTTGCTGAGCGTCTCCGACAGTCCTCTTCCTCCTTGCCGACTCAATCCAGCCGCGCACAGCGCTGCTAAGGTCCTCATTTTCCAGATACACGTTTCAGTACCACCTCGCGCGTGTCGGGCAACTGGGTGCCGCCGACCCGCCGGCCCGTCGATCGCCATCCCACGACGTCGTCCTCGCCAGCCACGCGGATCAGCGACTCCTGCGACGACGTCGGCGCTCCATCGGCCATCATGCCCGTCGACTCAATCCGCCAACCGTCCGGGGTCGGCATCCACAGCGCCGTCCCATGCCCGCCGGTCGAATCGAACGACCACGAGCGCACTTGTTCCGCCTGCGGATCCCAGCCGATGATCTGCAACCCCGTCGACGACGTGATTCCGTCGCGAACCACCGTGTAACGCCGTTCGAGAAAACTCCTGTCGGCCATCCAGCGAATGCTCGTATGCACTCGGGTTCCGTTGGCATCGGCTTCCCAATCGCCGACCAACCAGCCCAAGTCCCGCAATCGCCCGTAGCTCGATGGCAACGCAATGTCCGATTCACGTACGCCCGCCATCAGCCATTTTCCATCCTTCAGCACGTGAACCGCCGTGTACCGACTCGCAACCGGCGGCGTCCCCTCCTTGGTAATCACTCGCGCGAGGCCGTCCTCGATCGCCGTATCTGGCGACGCCACTTCGACCGACTTCACGGCCACTTCAATCCTCGCCCCGGGGTACTTCTTGAACATCGCGGCGTACCGGTCCTTGATCGCCTTGCGACCCTTGATGACTTGGCCGTCGTCGTCGACCACGCTCCCTTCCGGCGTCCACAACGCGGCGACCGCCTTCGCGTCACCCGCGTCGAACGCCTTGACAAACGCGTCGGCCGTGGCGCGAATGGCCGCCTCGACCGGCTGCCCGTCCGACTTCTTCTCCGCAGCCGGTGGCGGCGGCAGCTTCTTGTCCGCCTTTCCGCTGCGTTTCGACTTCTCTGCCGCGTTGGCCATGGCGGCGGCCGTCAGAATCACTACCAAAGCGAGCGCCAACCGGCGCGCCGCAATCCGTGTCGTCGAAAAGGGACGTCCCATGTTTCAGTCCTCGGAAATCGGTTGCTCGTCAAATTCTAGATCGCAGTCGGCGTGAATGTAGCGTGCATTTCGCTTTCAAAACCGTAGAAACACGCCGCCGCGAACGCCACCGTCAAGTGCGACTCGCACCAAAACATCCATCACTTGTTCGGCTTTCCGGATTCCATCGCGCCGACTCTCGCCTCGAGCTGCTGTCGCAGCCGGGGCGGCAAATCCTTCAGTTTCAACACATCGCGATACACGCCGATCGCTGCCGTATAGTCGTGCTGCCCCTGGTAGATCTCCGCGAGCAGCAAATATGCGTCCAGATATGATGGGGTGCTCTTGATGACCTCCTGCAGCAGGCCGATCGCGCTCTTGTCGTCGCCCTTCTGATGTTCATAAAACGCCAGCGTGTGTGCGTACTTCGGATCGTTCGGCTGCAGCTCGTGTGCCCTCCGGCACCACGTGATCGCCTCGTCCAGGTCATTCTTGCCGAGAATGATGCCCAGGTTGTACGCTGCGGCCGCCATCTGCGGGTCCGACTTAAGCGCCGTCCGAAGCGCCTGCTCCGCTTCTTTCAGTTTTCCCTCCTCGCCCAGCAGAAGCCCCAGGTTGAAGTTCGCCGCCGCATTCGTTGGGTCCGCCTTCAACGCGAGTCGCAGACTCTCTTCCGCCTTGTCATTGCGGGCCATGTTGCTATAAGCCATCGACGCGTTGACCATCGGACCGATCTGTCGCGGTTCGAGCTTCATCGCCGTCTCATAGCATGCCGCCGCAGCGGCAAAATCTTGGCGCTCCAGGTAGAAATTGCCCAAGTTGGCGTGCGACGCCCAATCGTCCGGCCGCGCTTCCATCGCCGTCGCAAACTCGCGATTCGCCTTCTCCAGATTGTCTCGATCGCGAGGATCGTTCACCAGCCGCGGCGATAACGCCGCCAGCGACATCGCCGTCCGAATGCGCACCAGCCTCGATGGATCTGCCGTCGCCGCCAGCAGCGCCTGCACCGTGTCCAGCGTCAAGTGCGATCCCAACGCCGACGCCGCGCTCGAACGAACCAGCGGCGACTTGTCCTTCAGCGATTTCAACAGCGCCGGCCACTTGGACGCATCGTCGCAGCCGCCCAGCAGCCGCACCAGCGAATTCCGAACCACCTCGTCGTTCTTGTCGTCTTGCATGGCCGCCAACATCTCCGGCAGCCGCTTCCACTGTCGCTTGCGGGCAAGGTCGATCAGCTCGGCCTGCCCCATCACTTTCGCCTGGTAGTCGTCCTTGTACCACTTGCGCACCCACTCGTCGCTCCACGCGGCGTCATGGTCGGCGTGGCAGAAGTTGCACGCGTTCGGCGACTTGAACGCGATCGTCGTCGCCGGCGTCGGCGATCGCATCGAGTGGTCGCTCCGGTTCATCGCCGCAAAACGCGTCATCGGCATATGGCAGGCGATGCACTGGGTGCCCGCATTTCCCGCAGGGTGATGGCTGTGCGCGGCCGGATCTCGCACCTCTTTCTCGTGGCAGGGCATGCACATCTGGTTCGACTGCTCGCCCTCGAATCGTATGCGCCCGCTCGGAGTATGGCAATGGTTGCAATCCAGTTTTCCCGAGCGAATGCACGGGCTCTGGAGCCAGGTCGTGTACGTATAGTTCTCACCCAGGTCGCGGCCGTCCGGGTAGAAGTCCGGGTGCTCCAGCGTCACCAGGTCGAAGTGGTCGAAGTACTCGTCGCCCGGCTTGAACGTCAGCGACAGCGGCACCAGCTTCGCGTGGCACGTCGCGCACATGCCGTTCATCTGCTGCGCCGCGAAATCCCTCGTGCGGATGATCTTGATGTCCTCCACCTTCTTCCAATCCGCGGCCTCTTCCATCGTGCGAATGTGCTCTTGGCCCGACCCGTGGCACGATTCGCAACTGATCCCCGGCTCCGACCACGTCGTGTGATACGTGTCTGTCGCCAGATCGTAGTTCGTCGCCAACTCCGTCACGTGGCAGTTGAAGCACGTCGTGTTGAACGCGAACATGCGATCCGTCCAGTGCAGTGCCTCGTCCCGTCGGTCCGGAAAATGCCGCACGCCGCTGGCCGCCATGTCGTACCAATCCTTCTTGTGCACGTCATACGCCAACGGAAGCACCTGCAACCGCCCCCGCGCCATCGGCGTGAGCAGGTAATAAACGTTCTTTCCGCCCATCACGTGTACGATCGGATACTTCTGCTCGCCCTTCGGTCCGGTCTCGCGAATCCAGCCATCCTTCTCGCCGAATTCCACGTGGTACTTGCACTTGCCGATCGCAATCTCGCCTTTCTGCGGCGTCAGATGCGCCTTGGCGAACGCCATTGTGAAGGGCTGCATCGCCAGGCCGTGCCACGATGTCGACCAGAGCTTGTAGAAATCGGCGTGGCAATCGCGGCACGTCTTCGATCCCACGAACCCCTCTTCCTTGTCCTTCCCACCCTTGGCGACCGCCTGCGTTGGCGCCGCCTCATTGGCATTGGTCGTCTTGTTGGCTGCTTGCGGAGAGGATGCTGGCTCCATCGCGATGACCCCAACCTGCAACCGCCCGTCGGTCTTCCAAGGATCGCCACCACCGTTCCGCCCGCTGTGAACCTTGCAGAAGTCGTTGATGAAATACGTCTCCGACAGATCGTCCGTCCGTTCCAGACAACTGAACAGATAGTCGCGCTCGGCGTCCACGTTCCGCGCCGTCACGTGCGTAATCTCACCCGTCGTCCGGCTCAGTCCGACCTTCTCGTCATAGACGGCCGAACCGACCCAAACAGGCCGCCCGTCCTCGTCCACCTTGTCGGTGCGCCAGAAACGAACGTGATGACGATGCCGTGGGCTGTCACCCACCGGCTGCTCGAACGCCAGGTCTTCCTTCCGCCCGAACAGATACAGGTTGCTCACCGGTGCGTCGTCGTACGGCCGCTTCAGCACCGACGCATCGGCGATCTCCAAACAACTCCGCAGCGTCAGCGGATCGGCCGGATACCACTTCGCCGCGATCATGATCCGCTTCACCTCGGTTTCCGTTCCGATCAGCCCCACGTTCAGTGGATCGCCCGGAATGCCGTCCGCCGTGTGGGTAATGCCCGGCACGTCGTCCAACGCAGGGTGACGATGCGCATAACCCTTCCACATGGTCGGCATCACCACGTAAGCGGCCAGCAAGTACAGGAGAAGCAGCCCGCCCATCAACGTGGCCGCGCGCTTCCATCGGCTCCGGTGTCCTTCGCCTGCCGACATTATCCCCGTTCTCCTCTCGGTACTCTGTGGAGGCCTGCGGTGCCGATCGAGCCATCTGCGGCCAGAACCCCAGCAAGTCGGTCAGGGCAACCGCGATCGCGGCAGAGCCAAAACCGTCGGCCGAATCGGCAACAAGGGCGCTCTTAGATATATACGTCAGAGATTCAACCTACTGGCCCGGGCAGGAAGAAGTCAAGTAAAGCCTTGCGACCGGATCACTTATGGAAAGCAAATATCCGCTTCCAATCCTTCTTCATGCTGATCACGGTCCAGCCGAGCTTCTCCGCCTCATCCATCAGCGCCTGCGGAAAAGCGCCAACCTTGGTGTCCGGTAACCCTCCGGCAGGCCCGTATGCATACTCACGATCGGCGTCGTCGTGATACACCAGCATTCTCAGCCTGGCTCCGCTGCCCGTACCCGTCCACTCCAGCATCTCCCGATCGCCGCCCGAGTTGCCGAACGCCGCGTCGGGGCGTTTGCCGATGAACAGGTTGATGCCGATCGCTTTGCCGTCGTGGTCGTCGATGAAGAACACCTTCGGCTCGCGAATCAGAACCGGCTTGCCGCCCTCGTAGACGTACTTGGTGGCAACGCTCGACCCCACGACCTGTTCCGGCGGAATTCCGTACACCGCCTGCGCATACGCGCGCACGAACTCCTGACCGCCGCCGGTGACAATGTACGTCTTGAATCCCTTGGCCCGCAGCAGCGCGATCACCTCGCGCATCGGCTGATACACCAGCTCCGTATACGGCCGTTTGAATCGCGGATGCTTGGCGGTTGCCAGCCACTTCTTGGCGATCCGCACGAAGGCCTCCGTGCTCATCCCGCAATGCGTCGCTGCAATGATCGTCACCCAATCCTTCTCGGTGAACTTGCCCATCGCCTCGCGATTGTTGGTCAACACCGCCTTGAACGGCTCTTGCTCCTTCCACTCTGGGTGTTCGGCGCCCAGCTGGCGCACGCGGTCCAGTGCGAACATGGCCTGCGCATAAATCGGATGCTCGACCCAAAGCGTACCGTCCTGGTCGAACGTGGCCACCCGATCCGCAGACGCGACGAATTTTGAACCCGAGCGGTCCGTCACTTCCGTCACGAATCCAAGGATCGCCTGCTTGGCCGGCCCGTCGTTCCATGATGGCAACGGATCCACCTGTGCGGAGGCTCGTCCCATCCCAGCCAACACGATGAACACACAAACCGCCGCAACGCGGCACGGTCGACCAGCGCTGACACTCAGCATCTCAATTCGCCCCCTTGCAATCCCATCATTGCCCCAATGCGCCGCCCGCACCTCCCCTCACCCACCATGTAGCACAGCCGCCTCCGGCTGTGCTTCACCCGGCCCCCAACAACCTCCCCTTGCCCGCAAGCGGGCGAGGGGCCGCACGGTCAGGGCGTCCTCCACTCCAACCCTCTCTCAGCCCAACCACATCAACGCGCCCTCAACACTTCCGCATCACTCCTCAACCTCAGCTCCCACTTTCGTGGTTTCCGCATTTCGTGTTTTCGTGTTTCCCCTTCTCTTCCTCCCCTTGCCCGCAAGCGGGCGAGGGGCCGCATGGTCAGGGTGTCTGGCATCATGTTAGAGCGCATTCAGCGTGACCGTTGCGCGTACTTCGCCTTCGGAACCGTACAAACACGCCGCCGCGAACGCTACAGTTGAGTGCGACACGCACTAGCGTCCTCCAACAACCTCCGAACGATGCCCGCGCACCAATCTCGTTCACATACCAGGGACCGTCCTGCCGGCCGGCAAGAATCCCATGCGCGCACTCAACCGGCCTTCACCGACTGCCGCCTTTGCTACTCGCTCATCCGGTTGTTTCGCTCCGCCGCCTTCAGCTTCTTCACGTCGTCCGGCGACAGCTCCGGCCGGTCGACCTTGATCGTCAGCTTGTCGAGCTTCCCCGTGAACGGAAAAGGCGGCTGATAGTCCGCGTCGTTTACACCGGTCAATGTGTCCGAGCCGATATCAAAACTCTCGTCCCACTGCAGGATCATCGGCAGTGTCCTCGCCATCTTCTGCGTGGCCACCTCCTTGCCGTCCACCTTCAGCGTGCCGATGCCGGACCGCCCCAGCCCGCTCAAGTTGTTGAAAGCTAGCGTGCCCAATCCCATCCCGTCATACCTGAAGTCGAACTCGATCGTGTGCTTTCCCGGCGCGAGTGCCTCCGGGCTTTCCCACTTCAGTCGCTTCAGGTCCAGAAGGTTCCACAGAAACACCGGCTTGCCCTTCAGTAAATACATGCCGTAGCCCGCGAATCGACCGCCCGACGTCAGGATCATCCCCTCCGCCCCGCCGGCCGGCACTTCGATGTCCGCCGCGATCGTGTACGAACTGTCCAACAGGAAGGGAGAATCGCCTTGCGGCAGACCGGTCATCGGATGCGTATACACGAACTCCGTGCGACCCGCCGTGATGTTCGGTCGCGGGGCGACGATCCTCGCCGCCACCGACGCATCCAACGGCAACACCTGGTACTTCTCCGCCTCCGTCATGAACAACGCTTTCAGCTCCTTCACCTTGTCCGGATGCTGTGCCGCCACGTCGTCGCATTGCGAGAAATCGTTGTTCAGGTTGTACAGCTCCCAGGTGACGTTGTTGATCGGGTCGGGATTGGCCGCGCCGAACGCTTCCCACGGCGGGCGGATGACCTTCGTGCTCAGCAGCCACCCGTCATGATAGATCGAGTGGTCGCCCATCATCTCGAAGTACTGGGTCTTGTGCTGCGAGGGCGCGTCGGCGTTCTCCTTGTCGAACGTATACGCAAAGCTCACGCCCTCGATCGGCGCCTGCTTGATCCCGTCCACCTCTTGCGGCGCAGGAATCCCGCACACCTCCAGCAGCGTCGGCACGATGTCGATCACGTGCGTGAACTGGTTGCGAACGCCGCCCACGTCCTTGATGTGCCCCGGCCACGAAATGCACATTCCCTGGCGAACCCCGCCCAGGTGCGAAGCGATCTGCTTGAACCAACTGAACGGCGTGTCGAACGCCCAGGCCCAATGTGCCGACATGTGGTTGTACGTCTTCTCCGTGCCCCACACGTCATAGAAGTACTTCAACTGCACGTCCACAGGCACGCTGACGCCGTTGAAAAACGCGACCTCGTTCGGCGTGCCCAGCAGCCCACCCTCGGCGCTCGTGCCGTTGTCGCCGTTGATGTAGATGATGAGCGTGTTGTCCAGCTTGCCCATGTCCTCGACCGCCTGGATCACGCGCCCGATCTCGTGGTCGCAATACGCCGCGTAGGCGGCAAACACCTCGACCTGCCGGATGAACAGCTTCTTCTCGTCCGGCGTGCACTGGTCCCACTCCTTCAGTATCTCCTTCGGCCATGGCGTCAGCTTGGCGTCCTGCGGAATGATCCCCATCTTCTTCTGATTGGCGAAGATCGTCTCCCGCAGCTTGTTCCAACCGTCGTCGAACAGGTGCATGCTGTGGATCTTGTCCACCCATTCCTTGGTCGGATGATGCGGCGCATGCGTGGCGCCAGGCACGTAATAGCAGAAGAACGGCTTGCTCGGGTCGGTCTGATTTACCCGGTTCAGCCAGTCAATCGCGTCATCCGCCATTCCCGTGATCAGGTTCCAGCCCGGCTTACCCTCAAACGGATAGATCTGCGTCGTGTTGCGGAACAGGTTCGGCTGCCACTGGTTCGCGTCGCCGCCGACGAACCCGTAGAAATACTCGAACCCCATGCCTGTCGGCCACTGGTCGAACGGTCCGATCTGGCTCGCCTCGAAAGCCGGCGTGTTGTGGTCCTTGCCGAACCACGACGTCGCGTAGCCGTTGTCCAACAGGATTCGGCCGATCGTGGCCTTGTCCTTGGTCATGATGCTGTTGTAGCCCGGGAAACCCGTCGACTGCTCCGAAATCACCCCGAAACCCATCGAGTGATGGTTCCGGCCGGTGATCAACGCCGCGCGCGTCGGCGAGCAGAGCGCCGTGGAGTAGATCTGCGTATATCGCAGCCCGTTCTTCCCGATCCGATCCATCGTCGGCGTCGGAATTACGCCGCCATAGGTGCTCGGCACGGCGAACCCCGAATCGTCCGTCATGATCAACAGGATGTTCGGGGCCTGCTTCGGTGGTACGATCCGCGGTGCCCACCACGGCGTCGATTCCATGGCGTTCGGCTTAATCACCCCGCCGAACTTCGGATCCGGTGCCGGAAGTTGTTTCCCGCTAATCGTGGTTGTCGCGCTGGGCGAACCCAGCTCCCCGGTCACTTGCTGAGCCGAGCTCGGTACGGCCATCACCACGAGCAACAACGACGCGCCAGCCAGCGCACCACACATACCGCTCCAAGCGCGGCACAACGTCCACGTCAATCTCATCGATCTACCCCTATCTGCCTGGTCCTACTGGACTGCTTTCAATGCCCTTGCTGCTGCCTCACGAACCGCCTTCACATGGTCTTTCAAAGCCTTCTTCAACGCTGGAGCCGCGGCGCGCGCCGACGGTCCCAACGCGCCAAGGCTGTCGGCGGCCACTTTCCTCGTCTCGGGCAACGAATCGCCCAGGCACGCCACCAGCACCGGCACCGCCTTGGCTTCCGACGAAGGATCGATCTTCGTCAACGCCCGCGCTGCCATCACTGCCAGCGACTGGTGCTTGCTCTCCATCGCCTTCAACACCAACGGCTCCGCCGCCGCGGCCTCCGGACCAATTTCCCCCAAAGCGAAAATGATCGCGTGCCGGTTCGTATCTTCCTTCTTTTCCAGTGCCGCACACAGCGCGGGCACCGCCCCCTTCGCCGCTGGCCCGATCTTCCCCAGCGCAAGCGTTGCTTCCGTCGCCACGTTCATGTCCTTGTCGCCGACCAGCTTCGCCAGAGCATCGGTAGCCGCCGCCGCCACCGGACCCATTTGCCCCAGCGTGTAAATCGCCTCCAGGCGAAGCTCATTGTGCTTCTCCAAGACATCCACCAGACGCGGCACTGCCGGCTCGCCCAGCGACGCCAACGCGTCCAGCGCGTAGCGGATCGTCTTGGGATCCGAGTCCTTCATCGCCTTTTCCCAAATCGGGAGCGTGATTTCCGGTGCCGGAGGAAGCGCAGCCAGCGCCCGAGCGGCGACCACGCGAACGTACGCGTCCTCATCCTTCAGCCCTGTCACGAGCTGCTCGGTCGCCTCACGCCGTAACTCCTTGTCCTCCGGATGAACCCGCGCCAACGCCCAAAGGCTCACCGTACTCAAGAACCGATCGTCGCTCTTCGCATTCGCTCGGATCGCCGGTTCTGCGTCGGCCGGAATCTTCCCAAGCTGCCCCAACGCAAACGTCGCCGCCGTGCGCGTAGCTTCGTCGTCCAGCGCTGCGGCGATCTGAGGCACCGCCGGCAATGCCGCATCGCCTATCGCTCCCAGCGCCAGCACCGCCTGCAGCCGGATGTCGGCCCGCTTGTCCTTAAGCTTCTCGGCCAGCGCCGGCACGGCCGCCTTCGCCGCCGGACCCATGTTCCGCAGCACGACGCACACCCACGACGCCACTTCGTCGTTCTCCAGCGCATGGATCAACCCCGGCACGGCCGCCGGCCCCGCTTCCGAAATCGCGTTCAAAACCCGCATCCGCACGCCCGGATCCGAGTCGTTCATTAACTTCACCAACAGTGGAACCATCACCTTCGGGCCCGGACGGATCGCCACCAGCGCTCGGACGGCCTGCCGCCGAACCGCCGCATCACCGTCCTTCAGCAAACCCACCAGGTCCCCTGCCGCCGACTTCGCCGGTGCGCCGATCTCCCCCAACGCCCGTGCTGCATGCAATCGCACTTCAGCCGATGGGCTCTTCAGCAATGCCGCCAAGGGCGCCACCGCCTCGGCAGCCTCTGCTCGCTGCGCCCCCAGTGCGTCGATCGCTTTCACTTGTGCGGCCGCGTCGGACGACCCCAACGCGCCGATCAATTCCTTCGTCGATGTGCCATCCGCCCGGGCGGTCGTGCCGACCAGGACGATCAGGCCGCTCAGGGCCAGAAACAAGCCGTACTTTCGTATGAGTGAGTTCACGTCTTCTACTCCAGTTATTTGTGCGCCGGCGTGGCGTGGATCGTGCGAAACCTGTGCAAAGTCCAAACGTGTCAAGCGGGATCGGTGCGACAACAGGCCGATCATCTCCCGGCATTCGAGCCTACTGAAGATCGGTGTGGGCCGTGTCGTAGATCAAGCTCCGCAGGAACGTCCGCGCTGCCATGTAATCTTGCATCGGAAGCTCCGTGATCTGCGACTTCAACTCCTCAAACATCGCTTCGACTGTCTTGCGGGCATCCATCTGGTCCGAGATGCTCAGCGAGCCGTACGACGCCTTCTTCGCCGTGAACTTGTCCATCTCGGCACGCTGCGCCGAAAACTCGCTCTGCATCAGCGCCGCCGGCCAGTTGATCTTGCCGCTCACCGGGCTCACTTCGCTCGGGCTTACCGGCTGCGGCGCCGCGTCCCGCGCCCAGCGCGCCATCTCCTGCTCCGTTGGCACCGGGCTCTGCTGCGATTTCTGGTATGCCTGGTTCGTCTGACGCATCTGGAAGTACGTGTTCTCGTACGTCTGATGGTTCTGAATCTCGTTCTTCTGCGCCTGCGTCATATTGACCGCGGCCGCCGACGTCGAAAGGTTGTAATTCCCCTTCGCGCTGATCGCGTTTGCCATACCGTTCATCGCCGATCCGGCAGCCGTGCTTGCGCCGGAATACCCCGGATACCCGCCATACCCGCCGTACGCGTTCACCGTGTTCGACGACGGCACGGCCGGCTGATACGGCTGCGATTCGCTCCCGGAAGGCTGATTCTGGGCAGTGCCGATCGGGGCCGACATCATGACGCACACTGCCACCGCACACGTGAGCAAGTGCCAACGATTCATTGCATTCACCCCTAAACAGAGATGTAGGAAATAACAGCCGGCCTGCACGCTTCACCACTCCGAGACAACTGGGCACCAAGCGTCCGAGTGCTGAAAAACACGGGCCGGCAAACCGTATTTGCAGCGATGGATGACCGCACCGCACTCTTCCACCGATAGTCCGAACAATGGGCGTGGCGCCCAATCCTGGAACCAAAGCAAGTAAATCATAGCCAACTGGCCGTTTTCGGCCAGGGGCCAGCCCCTCGAAAGGCCGCATGCTCCCGAGCCGCCGCCCCCACTTCGTCCGCCATCGATCATCGCCCCTCCCCAACAGGACCGGCGACCGATGGGCCAAGTCAGCCATCCCTCCATCTACTCCCCCGTAGGTAATGCTTCAGCCTAACACCCCCCTCTCATCCGCAAACCGCGCTCCAGCATACCCCTCACCACCGCGGAAACTGTACCGATTGTAACGATTATCCGATGGGTCAATCCCGCCGGGTCGTTGTGGGGGTGCTCATCCGATTAAGCGATACGACCGGCACATCCGATACGTTCCTCAGAACCCGATTCGACGCGCCTGCAACGATTTCTCCGACGCCCGTACCCGCCCCACTACGACGTCGGACACCAGCAGACTCGCGCGTCTTCGTCGATAACCACTCTCGTTCACCGCAGGTCGCAAAAGCCAACCTTCGCAATCGGTGCCCAATCCCATGAAAAAATCACACATCAGTCTCCTCGTCGTCCTCGCGCTGATCGCCACGACCGCACCTCAATTGGCGCTGGCACAGGGCTATGGAACCGACACGCAAAACGTCCTCACCCCTGCCGCCGGTGGTATGGCCGGCGTTTGCGTGGCCCTCCCCCAAGATGCCCCCGCCGCCGTCTTCGGAAACCCTTCCACCCTCGCGCAATTCCGCGGCACGCAATTCACCCTTGGCGGGGCCTGGGTCGAAGGCTACCCGACCGTCAGCCAAGCGCCCTTGGACGGCACCCCTTACAGCGTCACCTCACGCACCCAAGGGTTCGTGGCCCCCGAGGTCGCCGTCATCCAGGACCTTCGAGGGCTGGGAATGCCCGGTGCGATCGGCTTGGGGCTCGCCAGCACCAGCGGCCTTGGCGCCGAATACCGCGGCCGAGCTCCCGACGGCTCCCTGCTCAACAACGTCAGCAGCGAATACATGGTGCTCGGACTCAACCTCGCCGCCGGGCTCGAACTCACCGACCGCCTATCCGCAGGAGCCGCCCTCACACTCGGCACGGCATTCGAACAACTCGGCTTCGTCGGGCCGCTGGCCAGCAGTGCGATGGTCCACGACTACGCCCTCCGCGGCACCTTCGGCCTCGACTACGACCTCAACGCCTGCAATACCGCCGGCGTCTACTACCAGACGCGCATGGATTTCCAATTCCCCAACGCCGTTCGCTTCACCGATCCCAACACCCAGACCACAACCTATCACGACCTCAACGTAGATCAGCCGCAAACGGTCGGTTTCGGTTGGGCCAATCGCAGCCTCATGAACGGCGACCTCCTCATCGCCGCCGATGTCTACTACAAGCTCTGGGAAGACGCCGCTCTCTGGAAGGACGTCTTCGTCAACCAATGGGCATTCGCCGTCGGCACCCAGTTGACGCGGGGAAAAATGAAATACCGTCTCGGCTACTCCTACAACACCAATCCGGTTAACCACAACGTCGGCGCCAACCTCGACGGCTTCCCCGTCCTCCAGGAAAACGTACGCCTGTTCCAAGCCTCCAGCGTCCCCCTCATCTGCCAACACCGTCTCACCGGCGGCGTCGGCTGCGAAGGCTTCCTCATCCCGTCCCTCGACCTCGATCTATTCGTCGGCGGAATGTTCAAAGCGCACAACAGCTTCGGCGACAACATCGACGCCGCCGTGGCCATGTACTACATCGGTGCCGGTCTCACCTGGCGCTACGGCGCCTGCCCCGAATCGACCAACTGATCGCCACCAGTCACGCCCAACGCGACCTCCCTCGCACCCTCGCCTTACGCAACGCTTCCGATGCTCCAGATAGCCTGCCCCGGCCACTGTCCGCCAATCCAACGCTGTCTGCCGTTGAGCGTTGCCACGAAGTCGCTATACTGATCTTCGGCCGAGCGGTGTGACTGCACGAAAAGACCAAACACCGTTTCTGCCGCTCCGCGTTTGAAGCAGTGCGGGCCGTCAAGTCGGTGTAACTGTATTGTTTATTTCGACTTGCGCACAAAGCCCGTCTCGCCTTGCCCCGTGGTGTAATTGGCAACACAAGGGATTTTGGTTCCCTCGTTCCTGGTTCGAGTCCAGGCGGGGTAGTTGCTTTCCTCACGAGCCTTCCGTTCTCCGGCGGCAACCAAACAGCGCGCAACGCATTGCCAACTAATTATTTGTGGCAATCCCCGCCCGCGCCGTCGCCCTGATCTGCAAGAATCTGCGGATGGCCTGCCTCCAAAGCGTCGGTTTCCGTCCACCGATTGCAGGCCCCACGCCGGCCAGACCAGCGCAAACAGAGGCGGCCAGCCTGCTCGGGCCGGGTAACGGCCGCCGGGGCGGGATCCGGCCATAGCGAAGGCTCGGCAGCCAAGCTCGGGCAAGCTTCCCCCGGAGATCGGGTTATACCCGGCTCGGCCAAGCCCTCGTCGTTGGCGCGTTACCTGGTCTCTGACGCTTAACCCCGACCTCGCATCAGGGCATGCCACTCACAGAACCGACACCGGAGTCTGCGGGTACTTCAACGGTGTCAGGTCGGAAGCGTCCAGCGGGCTGGCCGCCAAAGTACGGAATAAAACCAATCATCCCCCCAACAATGGCAAAACGTCCACCCCATCCGGCTCCACCATCCACCTCCCGGCCCCTGCCCAGGCGAGATGCTCGCATCCCTGCTGTCGACGTCTCGCGAACCGCCGGGCAATCGCCCGGCTGTCCCGGCCCCATCGACACGCCACTCAGTCTATCACCCCAATCCTCCTACACAAGCATTTTGTTGCCCCAACCGTACCTCCCCCAACAGCTCACCCCCGCACGGCCCCTTCCGCGACGGGCTTTCCTTCTTCCCGCCCACCTTTGTCATCAGCCGCCCTTGTACCCGGTGGCCCTCCGTGCGAGAATCCTCCATTGCCTAGAACTCGACCGAACAATCGCGGCTGGCGGTGTCCCCCCCGGGCCCGCCGACTTGGCCGACCGTAGCGTGCGACGGGAGTCGACTGAAAATGAAACTGGTGCCCTTGGGCGAAAAGGTGATCGTCAGACGCATGGAGGCGGAGACCACGAGCCCCGGCGGAATCGTCCTCCCCGAGGCAGCTCGTGAGAAGCCGCAGCAAGGCCGAGTCCTCTCCGTGGGCGACGGTCGCCGGCTGCCCGACGGCACCCGCGCCGAGGTCCAGGTCAGCGAAGGCGACCGCGTCTTGTTCAGCGCCTATGCCGGCGTCGAAGTCGAGGTCGACGGCGAGAAGCTCCTCATTATGGATGAGCACGAAATCTTGGCGATCGTTCTCTGATCGCCGGCCGGCGCCTGTCCCGGCCCCTTTGGGAAGGTACAATTGAGTGATAGTCCGGTCGCCCGGGCCCTATCCCAAATCCTTCCCTCGCCACAACTTCACGAGGTTCAGCCATGCGCGGGACATGCGCGTCTGCACATTCCGTCCTGGAAATCCGCCGCTCGCCCTTCCATGCCGGCTCTCCCGCATGCGCCCGTGGAGCGTTCCGTCTCGGCGTCCTAGTGGCGACCGTCTTCATCGCACTGGCCAACACCCATTCCGCAATGGCCGCCGAGTCCAACGCCGATGCCAAATCCGCCGATGCCTACCAGAAAGCCGTGGGCCGGGCGGTTCAGTTCCTGCAAGCCAAAGCCCAATCGCCCGATGGCTCCTACGCCGGGTACGCTGGCCCAGGCGTCACGGCGCTGGTCACCGCGGGGCTCCTTCGCAACGGCCGCAGTCCTGACGACCCGATCGTCGCCAGAAGCCTCAAATACCTCGAAGGCCTGGTCAAGCCCGACGGCGGAATCTACCAGCAGGACGGCACCTATCGCAACTACGAAACCTGCCTCGCCATGCTCTGTTTCTCCGAGGCGAATCGCGACGGCCGATATACCCAGTTGCTCAAACGCGCCGACCAGTTCGTCAAAGGCATCCAGTGGGACGAGAGCGAGGGGATCGATCGCACCAACAACAACTACGGCGGCGCCGGCTACGGCAAACACAAACGCCCCGACCTCTCCAATACCAGCTTCCTCATGGATGCCCTGAAAGCCGTGGGCAACCCGTCCAACGATCCCGCAGTCCAGAAGGCCCTCGTCTTCGTCTCGCGCTGCCAGAACCTCGAAACCCAATACAACACGACCCAGTTCGCCGCCAAGAATCCCGACGGTGGCTTCTATTACACGCCCGCCGCCGGCGGCGCGAGCATGGCCGGCACAACACCCGACGGCGGTCTGCGCAGCTACGGCTCGATGACCTATTCCGGCCTCAAAAGCATGATCTACGCCGGCGTCGGACCCGACGATCCCCGCGTCAAGGCCGCCTTCCAGTGGGCCCAAAAACACTACGACGTGACCTCAAACCCCGGCATGGGCAGCGCCGGTCTGTACTACTACTACCACACGTTCGCCAAGGCCCTCGATGCCATGGGCGTCGACCAGGTTCAGGATGCCCAGGGAGTCAAGCACGACTGGCGCAGCGAGCTCCTCGCCGCCCTTCTCAGCCGGCAACGACCCGACGGCTCCTGGGTGAACGACAACTCGCGCTGGCTCGAAGGCGAACCGGCGCTCGTCACGGGCTACGCTCTCTTGACGTTGGCATACTGCCGACCGAAAGCCGAGAAATAGCTGCTTCGGAGATCTTTGGTGAAACTACAGTTTCTCGGCGCCACCCGCCAGGTGACCGGCTCGCGCTATTACCTCGAGGCCGGCCCGGCCAGGTTCCTCATCGACTGCGGCATGTTCCAGGAACGCGCCTATCTGGATCGCAACTGGGAGCCCAGCCCCGTTCCGCTACAAAAGCTCGATACAATCCTCTTGACCCACGCACACCTCGACCATTGCGGCCTCTTGCCTCGATTGGTCCGCGAAGGGTTTGGTGGCCGAATCCTTACTACCGCCGCCTCCGCCGACCTCACGGCCCTCATCCTTCGCGATTCGGCCGAGATCCAGGCCGAAGACGTGGCGTTCAAGAAGAAACGCCACCGCAAGGAACGCCGCTCCGGCAAGCATCCCGTCGTCCCCTTGTATACCCTCGACGATGTCGCCCGCACCGTCAGGCTCTTCGACCCGGTGCCATACGGCCAGCCCGTCCCTCTCGACGGCGATGCCTCCGTCACCTTCCACGATGCTGGCCACATCCTCGGCTCTGCGGTCGTCGATCTCCAGGTGCGCGAAAACGGCACGCCGCGGCGAATCCTCTTCTCCGGCGACCTCGGCCAGTGGGACAAGCCGATCGTCCAAGACCCGACCGTACTGACCCACGCCGATTACGTCGTCATGGAGTCGACCTACGGCGACCGCGACCACGAGCAAAACAACGGCATCGAGGCCGAACTGACCGAGATCATCAACTCGACCGTCCAGGCCGGCGGCAACGTCGTCATTCCCACCTTCGCCGTCGAACGAGCCCAGGAACTGATGTTCTACATCAGCCGCCTCGTCCGCCAGCAGAAGATCGCCTCCGTCCCAATCTTCCTCGATAGCCCCATGGCCATCGAAGTCACCGAGGTCTTCCAGCGCCACCCGGAGTGCTTCGACGAAGAAACCTGGGCCATGATCTCCGCAGGCCACTCGCCCTTGCGATTCCCGGGCTTGAAGCTGATCGATTCCACCGAACAGTCCAAACAGATCAACCATCTGAAATCCCCGGCCATCATCATGGCCACTTCCGGCATGTGCACCGCCGGTCGCATCAAGCACCACCTCTGCCACAACATCCATCGTCCCGAAAGCACGATCCTCTTCGTCGGCTTCCAGGTGCCCGGCACACTCGGCCGCCAAATCCTCGACGGCAACCCCCAGGTCCGCATCCACGGTCGTATGTGGATGGTCCGGGCGCGAATCGCCCAAATCGAAGGCTTCTCCGGCCACGCCGACCGCTCCGGCCTGCTCCGTTGGCTCGGCGAGCTTCGCCAACCGCCCCGCCAACTCTTCATCACCCACGGCGAAGAGCAAGCCTCGCTCAGCCTCGCCAAGCAAGTCCGCGACTCAAAAGGCTGGCCCGTCACCGTCCCCGAATACCGCCAAACCGTCGACCTCTCCTGAAACCCCCAACAACACGTCCCCACGCCCCAGCGCCCCCAACCCATCCCACGCGCGTTGACTCGCCCCCACCCGCCTACTACAAAAGACAATGGTGCCGCCTCGCCGGCACGGGTCGTACCGCCGTTCCGTCCACCGAGTCTTCCTTTCCGCGCACTGGAGAACCTGCCATGCAACGCCCAGCTTCCCGCCGCGATTTCCTCAAAGCCGCTTCATTCGCGGCGGCGGCCGCTTCGATGAGTGCCGCCAGCTACGCCCGCGTCGTCGGTGCCAACGACCGCATCTCTATCGGCGTCATCGGCTGCGGCATCCGAGGCTGCGGCGCCCACATGCACGGCGTCCACGCCTGCGAGAAGACCCAGAACCTGGAAATCACCGCCGTCTGCGATCCCTGGCGAGTCCCCCGCGAAAAGGCCGCCGAGTTGGCCAACCAATGGTACGGCCGCCCCGCGCGCCAGTTCGTCTCCTACCGCGACCTCATCGCACTGGACGACGTCGACGCCGTGATGATCGCCTCGTGCGACCACCAGCACACGACCCACTTGGAAGCGACTGCCCTCGCCAAGAAAGACGTCTACTGCGAGAAACCGCTCGCCATGGACTTCGAGAAGCTCAAGCGAGCGTGCCAAGCCGTCCGCCAATCCGGCGTTGTTTGCCAAATCGGCACTCAGGTCCGCAGTTGGCCCACCAGCTTCGGCTGCCGCGATCTCTACCGATCAGGCGTCCTCGGCAAGCTCTCGCGCATCGAACAGGTGCGCAACGGCATCCGCCCCTACTGGCACTCCCGACTGGCCGACGCCAAACAAACCGACGTCGACTGGAAAGAGTTCCTCATGGACCGCCCCATGCGTCCCTTCCGTGCTGACCAGTTTACCGGCTGGTACGGTTATCGCGACTTCAGCGACGGCCCGATCCCCGGCCTGGGCAGCCACTTCATCGACCTCATCCACTTCATCACCGGCGCCAAATTTCCCACCAGCGTCGTCGCCCAGGGCGGAACATTCACCTGGAAGGACGAGCACGGCTTTACCTGCCCCGATCAAGTCCAGGCCACCTGGATCTACCCGGAAGGATTCATGGTCAGCTACGCCACCAATTTTGGCAACGCCTCCGGCAATCTGATCCGCTTCTCCGGAGAACACGGCGTCATGAACCTCACCCCGTGGACCAAGCCGACTGTCTCCGGCGAAGGCGCACTGACCAAAGACAAGCTCGACAAGGAAGAGCCCGTCCCGCCCGTCGAAGCCCCCGAGCACTTCCTCGACTGGCTCCAGTGCATCCGCAGCCGCGGCACCTGCAACGCCCCCATCGACGCCGGCTACCAACACGCGGTCGCCGTGATCATGGCGGTCAAAGCCATGGACACCGGCAAACGCATGATCTACGACGCCGAAAAGGCCGAAATCCGCGAGGGCTGATCCCTCCTCATCCGTAAACCAAAAAATGCAGCCCTCAACGCCTGGCCGAGGGCTGCTTGCTTGACGTCGGCAATCAAGCCGCAAAGGCCTAGTCTTCCGTCCGCAGACGCGCCAACACGCTGTAATCCTCCAGCGTCGTCGTGTCGCCCACGGTCTCGCGACCCGCGGCAATGTCGCGCAGCAACCGTCGCATGATCTTACCGCTTCGAGTCTTCGGAAGCGAAGCCGTAAAGCGGATGTCGTCCGGCACGGCCAGCGCGCCGATCTCCTTGCGAACGTGCCCCTTCAACTCCTTCCGCAGGTCCTCGGTCGGATCGAAGCCGACGGCCAGCGTCACGAACGCCGCCACTGCTTCGCCCTTGATGTCGTGAGGCCGGCCGACAGCCGCCGCCTCCGCCACCGCCGGGTGGCTGACCAGCGCGCTCTCGATCTCGATCGTGCTCAACCGGTGCCCCGACACGTTCAACACGTCGTCGATGCGCCCCATGATCCAGTAGTAGCCGTCCTCATCCAACCGAGCGTTGTCGCCGCACAGGTACTTGCCCGGCACATCGCTCCAGTATTGCGCCTTGTAACGCTCGTCGTCGCCCCAGATGCCTCGCAGCATCGCGGGCCACGGCTTGGTGATCGTCAGCCATCCGCCGCTTCCCACGGCCACCGGTGTGCGGTCTTCGCCTACGATCTCGGGCATGATCCCTGGCAGCGGCTTGCAGCAACTTCCCGGCTTCGTCGGCGTCGCGCCCGGCAGCGGCGTCATCATGATGCCGCCCGTCTCCGTCTGCCACCACGTGTCCACGATCGGGCATCGCTCGCCGCCGATCTTCCGATGATACCACATCCATGCTTCCGGATTGATCCCCTCGCCGACCGTACCCAGAAGCCGAAGGCTCGACAGGTCGCGCTTGTCGACCCAATCGTCGCCCCACTTCATAAACGCGCGAATCGCCGTCGGCGCCGTGTAGAAGATGTTTACGCGGTACTTCTCGATCAGCTCCCAGAACCGTCCTTCGTCCGGCCAGTTCGGCGCGCCTTCGAACATGAACGTCGTGGCTCCGGCGGCCAACGGCCCGTACACGATGTACGTATGCCCCGTGATCCACCCGATGTCGGCCGTGCACCAATAGACGTCGTCTTCGCGGATGTCGAACACCCACTCCATCGTCTTCTTGGCGTACAGATTGTAGCCCGCCGTCGTGTGCTTGATGCCCTTCGGCTTGCCGGTCGACCCGCTCGTGTACAGGATGAACAACGGGTTCTCGCTGTCCAGCGGTTCGGCCGGGCAATCGGCCGATGCTTCGGCCATCAGCTCGTGCCACCAGAAATCGCGCCCTTCCTGCATCGGCACATCCAGCCCGCACCGCTGCAGCACGACACACTTCTCCACCGTCGGCGATTTGTCCAACGCCCCATCGACCGTCTCTTTCAGCGAGAGCTGCTTGCCTCGTCGCCACGCTGCGTCCGACGTCAGTTGCAGCTTCGCCTTGGCGTCGTTGTTCCGATCCGCGATCGCTTCCGACGAAAATCCCGCGAACACCACCGAGTGCACCGCCCCGATCCGTGCGCAGGCCAGCATGGCGATGGCCAACTCCGGAACCATGGGCATGTACATCGAAACGACATCGCCCTTGCCGATGCCCAGCTTCTTCAGCACGTTGGCGAACTTGCACACTTCCCGGTGCAGCATCTCGTACGTCAACACTCGCACGTCGCCCGGCTCGCCCTCCCAAATAAAGGCCGCCTTGTTGCGCCGACTCGTGCTCAGATGGGCGTCGAGGCAGTTGTACGACACGTTCGTCTCACCGCCGACAAACCACTTGGCAAAGGGCTCATTCCACTCCAGCACCTTCTCGAACGGCTTGAACCAATGGATCTCATCCGCCATCTTGCCCCAAAACGCCTCCAGATCGCCGGCGGCCTCTTTCCACATCTGCTCGTACTGCTCCATGGAATTGATGCGCGCCTTGCCTGCAAACTCTGCCGGTGGTGGGAAGAGGCGTCCCTCCTTCATGACGTTGACAATTTGCCCTGATTTCGCTTCTGCCATGTGGCTTCCTCCAGACCGTAATACGCGGCTAGTCAGACGGGTTCAAGTGGCTCCGGGCCACTATCGTGTTCTGCGCAGCTAACAAACACACACCGCGGGTGCCGACCGCCGATCGGTCGGAAAAGGCCAAAAAAACCACGACTTCTCTCACCCGGGCCCGTGCATTAGCTTCACAGGCTTCACTTAGAATTCCGCATTTTAGTTTCAAGCTAACTGGGCGTCAACAAGCCCCCACGCGGGTGCGTGACCAGCGTTCTTGGCGGGCTTAAGTCGGGGCGGGGCGGGCGTTTGGCCAGACTTGGTGCCATTGGCCGTTTCTGTCCAGGGTATCCAGGGCTGCGACCGCTGTGGCGTTGGGCCGGTCCCAGCGGCGGCCGTAGCCTTTGAGCCGTTTCGTGCACAGTTTGCACTGGGATTCGGTCGGGCCACTGCCGATCTGCCAGCCACGCTGGCGAAATGCTGGATAGCGGATCATGTCCTTGCGGAGCGACACAAAGTTCATTAGCCGGTCTGCAGCTTCGCGTTTCCTTTTGCCTCTCAAGGGGGCACGCCATTGGATGATCTTCTCCCACGCCGCCGAATAGCCCTTGTGCTTGAATACGTGCATCAGTTCATCCGCCCACGTTCTGCCTTCGGGCGATTCCTCGCCAAACACCTTACGCCGCGCGCGATGGACGTTCTCGCTTAGGTGGTAGAAGTCCAAGCCCAACCCATCCAATTCACCAAAGTGCAACTGCATCTGCTCACGAATCCACGTTGCCCCATCCACCAAGCCCACGCGCTGGTCGGCCTTCTGAAATCGCAGTCGGTCCGCTTCACGGCGCAGGAGCCTTCCGGTCACAATGTGATTGCCATGCGTGAAGGCCACATGCTGATGCTGGGCGCCCTCGCTATAAAAAAACGCGATCTTGAACTCCTTCCAAGGCAGGTCCGAGCCGCGCCTGCGCGGTGGCAAGGGCTTGCACTTCTTGCCGCTGCGACGACGCTTGGCTTTGACCTTATCGCGGCGTTTGATCTTCTCGGCGTCGGTGACGATCGGCACCATCACGCCGTCGCAGCCCGTGTAAACACGGGTTTTCCCGATGGTTTCCCCCTCCTCCGCTACGGTGCAATCTTCCGCGTGCCACGTCACGGCGATGGTATCGTCTTGCTGGGCTTTCAACACACGACGCCCGGCCGCTTCCACCACTTGACGCAACCGTTCGCCACTGAGCCGGACTTGAGCCGTGCGCTGCAGAGCCGCGGATGCCCTCACGAAGCTCATTGCCGACAAGTTCACGCGACAAGCCATCTCGACGACGCCGGGCGTGATCGTTGTCCTGCCGCGATCGAGAACCTCATCCACCGGCGCGAGACTGCCAATCTGTGGCCCGTACCACCACCGGCGCACGATCTTGACCTCGCCATTGACGGTGAGAACTCGGTGAGACTGCCGGCCTTTATTGGCCAGTCGTCTGCCCGTCGTCGGATCGTGCGGAGGGGGGAAAAGCGGCTTCCGCCGCATCGACCCGCTTCTGCACCGCCGCCTCAAACACGCGGCGACGCATCTCTGCCGAGAGATCTCGCACCTGTTCCTCGCTGCCGGCGATCCACTCGCCATCCGCGGCGCCGTTGACCGCGTCCATGACCTCCTTGAGGTATTGCTCCATCTCCTGCTTCATCGAATCGGCGAACTCCTGCGGCGAGACTCGCGGCGTTTCCATCTCGTGCTCCTTGCGTGCGTGAACGTGGTCGCAATCCCATACGCAAGCAGTCTACCCAAACCCCGCAGATCGCGCCAGTGGAAATTGTCACGCACCCACGCGGTCGGGAATCGCCCACACGCACACTCCGGTGTCCCCAAACCACCCGCCCCTGTAGCACAGCCGCCCCCGGCTGTGCCCCATCACACCTCCCCTCGCACGCTCGCGGCAGAGAGACCGCGCGGTGAGGGTGGGTCATGTCATGATGGTGTCCGTCGCACTTCGTTCAACATTCCCCCGCAACCCCGCCTCCCTGCGCGATCTCACTCCACCTGCCCGTACACTTCCACGCTCTTCAGAACGTTCACACCCGAGTCAGCCAGCATCTCGATCGCCCGATCCGCATCGTCGAATCGAAACACCAGCGCGGCCTTGTCGCCCGAGTGCTCTGCAAACGCATACATGTACTCCACGTTCACTCCCGCCTTCTCGACAAGCGTCAGCACTTCGGCCAATCCGCCGGGCCGATCGGGCACCTCGATCGCCAGCACTTCCGTCACGCTCGCCACGATCCCGGCCGACTTGAGCACCTCCTGCGCCTTCTGCCAGTCGCGCACGATCAGTCGCAGAATGCCGAACTGCTTGGTATCGGCCAGCGAAAGCGTGGCGATGTTGATTCCCGCCTGGGCCAGTGCCTTGCACGGCGCCGCCAGATGCCCCGGCTTGTTCTCGACGAAGACCGACAACTGCTGTATTTTCATGGCTCCGTGTTCCTCTTTCGGGGCGCTGAACTTGTCCACACAGAAGCGAAACTGGCCGCCGGCGAAGACGGCATGTCAGTTGCCCGGTTCACGCGATGGCGCCGCCTTCGGCCCTCTGCGATTTCATTCAGATTTGTCGCTTATCGATCACGCGTTTCGCCTTCCCCTCGCTCCGCTCCAGCGTGTGGGGTTCCACCATGCTCACTCCAACGCGAATCCCCAACACCCTCTCGATCTGTTCGGCAATCCGGCTTTGCAGACCCTCCAGTGCGCTCACGCGGTCGCTGAACATCTCCGCCGTCACTTCGATCCGTACTTCCATCTGATCGAGCCCGCCGTCCCGCGTCAGCACGATCTGGTAGTGCGGCAGCGTTCCCTCCACCGCCAGCAACGCCGTTTCAATCTGCGACGGAAACACGTTCACCCCGCGAATGATGAGCATGTCGTCGCTCCGTCGCAGAATCCGCCGAATCCGTCGTATCGTCCGTCCGCACCCGCACGGCTCGGCCTCGATCGTCGTGATATCCCGCGTGCGATACCGGATCATCGGCATCGCTTCCTTGCTTAGCGTCGTCAACACCAGCTCGCCTTCCTCCCCGTCCGGCAAAGGCTGTTCGGTCTGCGGATCGATGATCTCCGGCAGGAAATGATCCTCGAAAATGTGCAGCCCATGCTGCAACGGACACTCCGCGCCCACGCCCGGCCCGATGATCTCCGACAGCCCGTAGATGTCGTACGCCTTGATCCCCGCCGCCTCCTCAATGCGGCCGCGCATCGCTTCGGTCCACGGCTCCGCCCCAAACACTCCCACGCGCAGCGGCAGCTCGCGCAGGTCCACATCGATCTCACCCGCGCGGTCGATCAGGTGCAAAAAGTAGCTCGGCGTGCAGCAGATCGCCGATACGCCGAAGTCCTTCATCAGCATGATCTGCCGATCCGTGTTGCCTCCCGACGCCGGAATCACCGTTGCCCCCAACACCTCCGCGCCATAGTGCAGCCCCAGCCCGCCCGTAAACAACCCGTACCCGTACGAGTTCTGCACGATGTCCCCTTCGTGCAGCCCATAGGCGGCCAGCGACCGCGCAATTACGTTTGCCCAAACGCCGACGTCCCTTTGCGTGTACGCCACCACGATCGGCTTGCCCGTCGTGCCGCTCGATGCGTGCAGTCGCACCACCTCCTTCATCGGGCTGGCGAAAAGACCGAACGGATAAGTGTCCCGCAGATCGCTCTTCACCGTGAACGGCAGCCTCGCCACGTCTTCGAGCCCACGGAATCCGCCGGGCGATAGACCGCGCTTCTCCATGCGCTGCCGATACAGGGGCACGTTCTCGTACGCCCGGCGAACCACTTGTTCCAGCCGCCGCGACTGTAGGTCCCGCAGTTGTGGCAGCGGCACATAATCCAGGCTGCTCAGTGGATGAAACCGTCCCGCAAGACCGTTGCTGTGCGAATCATTCATGGTGCGATCGTAACCGGATGACTGACGAAACCACCCCTGAACCTCCCAACACCGCCTCCACAAACGTAGGGTGGGCCGAGCGCAGCGAGCCCCACCAACTCGACTAGAAGTGGTTTCACAACTGTCTGAGTGCTATCAACAGGCAGGCGACATGGACGAAAGCGTAAAACATCGTAATCTGCCGCTCGTAACGCACGACCAATCGCCGGAAATCGCCGATCCAGGCGATCGAGCGTTCGATTTTCCAGCGGCGTTTGTAGCGTCGCAGCTTCCGTCCATCCTGTCGTTTTGGTTTCTTGCGATTTGCCCGATGCGGGCAAATCAGGTCGATTCCTCGTTTCGCCAATCGGTCCCGCAAAGGATCGGAATCAGCGGCCTTGTCGTAAATCAGCCGTGGGGGATTCTTGCGTGGGCGGCCTCGCCCTTTCCGCGGGACGGCCACTTGTTCAAGCGTGGTTTCAATGAGCGTGACTTCATTTGGTGTGGCCGAGGCAAGGTACACTCCCAGAGGAACACCCTCGCCGTCTGCCACCACCATAAGCTTCGTACCCTTTCCACGTTTGGTCTTGCCGACGCACGCGCCCCCTTTTTTGCCGGGGAAAACGTGCCGTCTGCAAAAGTCTCCTCCCACTTCAAGCGGCCTTGCTCGTCCAACTCGGCGAGAAAGGTCCGCCATACTTTCAGCCAGATGCCCGTTCTTTCCCAATCCCGTAGCCGTCGCCAACACGTACTGGCCGATGGAAATCTCCGTTTCGGCAGGTCCTTCCATCGCGCCCCACTTCGCAGCACCCAGAGGATGCCTTCAAAGCACGGGCGATTGGCAATCGGCCAAGGTCCGCCGTTGGGGTTCGGTTTAGGTTCGGGAATCAATGGGGCAATCTTGGCCCATTGTGCATCGGTAAGTTCGCTTCGTTGTCGGGTCATGGAAAAATCCTCCTTCCCATAACCCATTATATGAATCCACACTCTGTCTTACGGCGTTTGTCCACTGCTGGCAACGCTGTCATTCGAAACCACTTCTAGGCAACCCCAATCACGTCCCGCCCCCTCGCCCAATCTCGAACGCCTGGAAATTCACCGCGTGCAGTTCCTCCTTAAGATTCTCGGCGATCGCCCGCCGCCAAGACCCCGCGTCGATATCCAGGTACCTGCTCAACGTGCCCAACAAGGCCACGTTCACGCTCCGCCGATTCGGCAGCGTCGCCGGATCGACGGCGTCCGGAGCGATCAGCACGCCGCCGTCGCGCAACAAACCGTGATGCACGTCCACTTGGTCCGCCGCCAGCACGAGCAGATAATCCGCCTCGCCGCTCGGCACCATCGGACTGAAAACGCGCTCGCCGAACCGCACGTCGCTCGTCACCGTGCCGCCCCGCTGGCTCATCCCGTGGATTTCCGCCTTCTTCACGTCCAATCCCGCCAGAAATGCGGCGTCAGCGAGGATATCCGACGCCTTGATCACGCCCTGCCCGCCCAGGCCGGCCACGACGACGTTCGTCACCCCGTTCTGCTCACTTGTCATATTCGCTCGCCCTACCGCCTGATGCGGTCCTCACGGTCATTCTCACTCGGCGCACTCTTTTCCCTCGGCGCCCCGCTGCTCGTACTGCTTGATCTTGCCGGCCGCCAGCAAACACGTCCGGCGCGCGACGATCAACGTCAGCTCGTTCCCCGCCATGGCATCCTGCAACGCCTGCCGCAATCGCTCCGTCTCCCGCGACGGGTCCACCGTGACCACGTTGCGTATCCCCAGCGACCGGGCTAGGTCCTCATACACGATCCGACCCGTCGGCTGGTGATCCAGGCGGCGTCCCGTGCCCGGGTGTTCCTGCAGTCCCGTCATCGCCGTCGTGCCGTTGTCGAGGATCAGCACCACGTGACCGGTCGCCGGCCGATTGTAGACCATCTCCACCAGCCCCGGGATGCCGCTGTGCACGAACGTGCTGTCGCCGATCACACTCACAACACGTCGCGCCTGATCCTCCGGCAACACGTGGCGCAGCCCCAGTCCCACGCCAATCCCCGCCCCCATGCACACCAGCGTGTCCATCGCGTCCAGCGGCGGCAAGGCCCCCAGCGAATAACACCCGATGTCGCCCGGCACGATGCAGTCGAGCTCCCTCAGCACCTGGTACGTGCTCCGATGCGGGCAACTCGCGCACAGCTCCGGTGGCTTGCCTCGCGGCGGACTGGGCTCCGCCGACGTATCGCCCGCCAGAATCCGCCGCACGCGCCCGACCGTCAACTCGCCGAACCGATACATCTCCGGCTTGCCTTCCACGTCGATCCCCGCCGTGCGAAGCTGCTCGACCAGGTACGGATCTCCCTCCTCGATTACCACGACTCTCTCGTGCTTCTTCGCGAACTGCCGGATCCGCTCCAGAGGCAACGGATGGGTCAGCCCGAGCTTCAGAACGCTCGCCTCCGGAGCCGCCTCTCGCACGTGCATGAACGAAATGCCCGACGTAACGATCCCCAGCTCCCCGCTGCCCGCCACTTCCTCGTGCAGCTCACACGTCTCGCCGAACGCCGCAATCTCCGCCAGCTTGGCCCGCAGCCGCCGATGGGCCGGCCGCGCGTTGCTCGGTATCATCACGCGCCCGGGAATGTCCTTGCGAAACCGCGGCGTCGCCGCTGGGCAATCCGCCGCAGTCGGCACCACCACCGTCTTCGAATGGCACACCCGCGTCGTCATCCGCAAAATGACCGGCAGCCGCCAACCGTGCGAAAGACCGATCGCCGCCAACGTAAATGCGTACGCCTCCTGCGAATCCGACGGCTCGAGCATCGGCACACCGGCCGCCAACGCCAGGCGCCGGTTGTCCTGCTCATTCTGACTCGACGCCATGCCCGGATCATCCGCCGACACGATCACCAACGCCCCGTCGCAGCCCGTATACGCCGCCGTGAACAGCGGATCCGACGCCACGTTCAGCCCCACGTGCTTCATGGTGACCAGCGCCCGGGCTTCGGCAAACGCCACGCCGATGGCCACTTCCATCGCCACCTTCTCATTCGGCGCCCATCGAGCGCAGCCGCCAAGCCGGTCGAACGTCTCGAGAATCTCAGTCGACGGGGTGCCCGGATACCCAGTGGCATATGCCACGCCCGCATCAATCGCCGCCAGCGCCACCGCCTCATTGCCGCTAAGAAGCAACCGTTTCCCCATCACACTCGCACCCTATGTAGCACAACCGCCCTCGGCTGCGCCAAACCAACGCCCCAGCCAACGCCACTCACTCCTCATCCGAACCAGTCAGCTCCACCAACCACGCCGGCGGACGGATCGGCTTCCCCGCCCCGTCGACCACCGCATGAACCGTCCAACCCCGGCAGACCGGTTGCCCCGTCTCGGCCAGCTCGATGGCCACGTCGATGCGAATTCGGGCACGTCCGGCCATCGACAGCGTCGACGTCATTTTCAGCATGTCGTCGTATACGGCCCGACCCAGATACCGCACCTGCGCCTCAACCACCGGCAGCATCACCCCGCGTCGTTCCATCTCGCGGTACGGAAGCCCCAGACTGCGCACCAGCTCATTCCGCCCGAACTCGAACCACTCCAGCACCCGTGAGTTGTAATAACTCCCCATCGGGTCCACTTCGCTATACCGAATCCGAAACTGCAAGACGTGCTCAGCGCGAGCCATGCTCATGCTTCTCCCCAGGCCATGGAATCCCCCATTATCCTCGGGAACCCCTTCCATAGATACCACTACTGCGGAGGGGTCGCGGCCAGAATCGCGAAGGCGCGCCGCAACCAGAGAACTCCCCACGCCCGCCCATGTAGCACAGCCGCCCCCGGCTGTGCCAATCCAACCACCCTCGCCCACTCACAGCAGAAAGACCGAACCGCGAGCGCACACAACATCCCCGCTCGGACCTTCAAGCCAACCGCCCGGCCGACCTAGTGCGCTTCATAATGCTCCGGCAAGTACAGCAGTCGCCCGCACGACTTGCACTGGATCGGCGTAGCCAGCATCAGGGCGCTGATGATGTTCACCGGAATGTGGTGGTTGCACCCGCCGCAATACTCGCCCACCACGGGCGCCAACGCATCCTCCCCGCGCCCCTTGACCAGCCGGTTGTACAGCAGCCGGAAATCGCTGGGCAATTCCGCCTCCGAAGCCTTCGCCTCCGCCTGAATCCGTTCGATCTCGCCCCGCACCTTGGGTTCCTTTTCTTGGAAGTCCCGCGCGAGCGTTTCGGCATCCTGCTTGGCCCGGTCCAGAATCGCCTTCGCTTCGGCCACCTTCTGGGTCATCAGGTCCATCTTCTCCATGGCCTCGAGGATCTCGTCTGCCAGCACACTGTTGGCCATTTCGTCGGCAGCGATCTGCTCCTTCAATGCCTGATACTCGCGGTTGTCGTTCGCCTGCTGCAGTTGGAGTCGCCGTCGCTGCACTCCGGTCTCGCCCGAATCCAACTGAAGCTGCTTCTTGTCGATCGACATCCGCACCGCTTTCGCTTGCCCCTCCGCCTCGGCCAATTGCTTGGCCGACCGGTCGATATTGACCTCTTGCGCCGCCAACAGTCGCGGTCCTCGCTCCAATTGCTCGTTCAGATCGCTCAATTGCCGGTGCATGCGATGAAGCGTGCGCAGCGTAACCGTAACGACGTTCGTTTCAGATGACATTTTTCCCCAGATCAATCGGTTCCAATCAACGGTGGAAATAAAAAAACCGCTGACCCCGGGAGGTCAGCGGTTTGACGATTCGCGTCAACCCGCAACGCGTTCCAAGAATCCTTCCAGTTGCTTGCTCCGCACGGGATGCTGCAACTTGCGGACGGCCTTGGCTTCGATCTGCCGCACCCGTTCCCTCGTGACCTTGAAAATACGCCCCACCTCTTCGAGCGTATACGTATACCCGTCTCCCAGACCATAACGGAGCCGGATAATCTCCCGCTCCCGATAGGTGAGCGTCTTGAGCAGAGCCTCGATGCGGTCGCGCAACATCTCGTTCGTGGCGGCTCGGTCCGGCTTCGGAAGGCCGTTATCTTCGATGAACTCGCCAAAACAACTGTCCTCGCTTTCGCCCACAGGCCGGTCCAGGCTCACCGGATGTCGGCCCATGTTCAGCACCCGGCGAGTCTCGTCCAAGCTGAACTCGGCCCGAGTCGCCAACTCTTCTGTTGTCGGTTCTCGGCCCAGTTCTTGCAAGAGCCTCTTCGAGGTATTTTTCAACTTGCTCAGCACGTCGATCATATGCACCGGGATCCGAATCGTCCGCGCCTGATCGGCAATCGCCCGCGTAATCGCCTGCCGAATCCACCACGTCGCGTACGTCGAAAACTTGTATCCCCGGCGATATTCGTACTTGTCCACCGCCCGCATCAACCCGGTATTCCCCTCCTGAATCAAATCCAGGAAGCTCATCCCCCGGTTGCGGTACTTCTTCGCAATCGACACGACCAACCGCAGGTTGCCGCCCGACAGTTGCCGCTTGGCCTCCTCGTAGTCGCGGTACTGCGCTTCCATCCGCTCGCAGCGGCGACGCAGGCTCTTCGGGCTCTCCTGCGTCAGCAGCATCAAATCCCGCAGCTCTCGCCGCAGGTTTGCCCGCAGATCCATCGGCGCCGGACGTGTCTCCAACTCCCGCAGCCGGTTCTTCAGAAACTCCATCCGCCGGCACGTATCTTCCATCTGCCGCATCATCGGCTGGATTCGACGCGTTCGCAGGCTCAACTCTTCCACCAGGATAAGTTCCTTCCGCCGATTGCGGATGAAACGTTTCCTCGCCGCCGCCCGTGCTTCCGACGAAATCCGGCGGCTGATCAAACGGCGAAAGTCCGCCTCCGTCTGCTCGTTCAGATGCTCCAGCGTCTGCAGATTGTGCGGCATCCGCGCCATGATCTGCTCTTTGGTCAGTCGCTCCGTCAGCGACACCTTCACCGTCCGATCGAACGGCAGTCCGCCCCGGTGCACCTTCACCAGCGTGCTGATCGTGTTCAGCAACGCCATGTTGCAGCCGATCACTGTCCGGCGAAACCGCTTCCGAGTCACCTCGATCTTCTTCGCCAGCGCGATCTCTTCTTCCCTCGCCAAAAGCGGAATCTCCGCCATCTGGCTCAGGTACATGCGGATCGGATCGTTGCTCCATTTGTTCAGTTCGGGCGGCTCGGGCAGCTTCAGAACGCCCTCCACACTCAGCCCGTCCGGTCCGATCTCCTCCTCGCCGTTCGAATCCCCCGAAGCGTTGTCCGCCTCGAAGAATTCCGGCTCGGGAGCCTCGTTCAGCAACTCGATGCCCTGTTCGTCCAGGGCGATCAGCAGGTTATCCAGCTTCTCTGGGTCGACGGCCTCATCGGGCAGGTAGCAAATCACCTCGTCGTAGGTCAGATATCCCTGCGACTTGCCCTTGGCGACCAATTCATGCAATTCCTTGTCGAAATGGTCCACCGATTTCTCCTTTTGCGCCCTCATGGCGCGCTAGGGGATTGCCAGTTGCGATCGCGGCCAAACGGTACGGGAATCGTCAATGGCCCCGATCAACCCGTGCATGGTCCTGCCCATCCGTGGGCCGGGGACTGCCATGCAGGGTCTCTAAGTCCCGGGCCAACTGAAAGAGCTGTTCGTCTTCCATTTGGCCTGGGGCCGGTTGTACGACTTTCTGTCGTCGATACGTAGCGAAAAATGCCTCCAACAGCTCCAAAGGCGCCACCATCTCCTTGGCTCGCCCCTTCTCGTCCAGTTCGACCAGCAGGTTCTTCACCACCGGCTCGTCGAACGCCAACATCAATTGTTCGAACGTAGGCGTCACGCCCGCGCCGCTCAATTCGCAGCACTTCCGATAGATTCGCCGGCAAGGCTCGTACGCCAGCTCTTCCGCACGAATATGCGATTGTGCCGTCTCGACCACCTCCGGAAACTGCAGCAGAATCTCCAGCAATTCCCGCTGCCACGGCGCCGAATCGATCGCCGGTTCCGCCGGCGCTCCGCGCCCGGGCTCCGCGACGGCCGGCGTCGGACCCGGCCGGCGTTGCCCCGCCCGCCGAACGGACGTAAGACGATCGCGAACGTCCTGCTCCGGCACGCGAAAACTCATCGCCAGACGCTGCAAGAACTTCTCCTCGCGAAACCGATCCTCGCGAGTCGAATCCGCCCGAAGCCGCGGCGCTCTGGCCACTGTGGCCACCAGCCGCGCCAACGCCTCGCTAGCCGCATGAATGTCATTGTTCAGATCGATGCCCTGCGTCTCCACCTGAAACGCATGGTCCAACGCGTCGACGGCTCGGCTCTCCAAAATCTCGCGAAATGCCTCCGCCCCATGCTCTGCCAGGAAGTCGCACGGGTCCAGCTCGTCGGGCAAGGTCACGATCCGCAGGTCCACCTTCTCCGTCACGAACAGTTCCAGCACCTCTTTGGCCCGGCGCTGCCCCGCCTCGTCCCCGTCCAGCACCAACAGAATCCGGTCGACGTGATGTTTCAATGTATCGATATGTCGCGGCCCCAACGCCGTTCCCAGCACCGCCACCGCGTCGTTGAACCCGTACTGATGGGCGACGATCACGTCCGTATAGCCTTCCATGACCAGCGCTGTGCGACTCTTCCGCATCGCGTCCTTGGCCACGTCCAGCCCGTAGAGCAGCTTGCTCTTCGTGAACAGCGGCGTCTCCGGCGAGTTCACATACTTCGCCGGACTCGTCGAACCCGATTCCGGCAACACCCGGCCGCCCAACCCTACAGGCCGCCCCTGCGCATCCCGGATCGAAAACAGCACGCGCCCCCGGAACCGATCGTACGCCCGGCCGTGCTCCTCCGGCGACTGCGCCAGAATCCCCACCTTCTCCAGCACCGCACCGCTGAAGTCCGTCTCGCGAGCCCGATTCACAATCCAGTCCCAACCTGGCGAGTATCCCAAGTGAAACATCCGGGCACTCTCGCCCGTCAGCCCGCGACTCTTCAGATACTTCCTCGCCGGCTCCCCTTCCTCGCGGCGCATCAAACACTCGTGATACTGTCCCTCGGCCCACGCCATCGCTCGATACAGCAACCGCTTGTCCGAAGTCGGATCGCCCTTCTCGCCTGCAATACGCTGCGGCTCCAACGCAATCCCCGCCTGGTCCGCCAGCATCGCCAGCGCCTCGGGAAACGTCACGCCTTCCATCTTCTCGACGAACGTGAACACATCGCCCCCGATGTCGCATACCCAGCACTTGAACGACTGGCGCTCGGGGTTCACTTGAAGACTGGGGCGGGTGTCGTCGTGCCAAGGGCACAGGCCCACATAGTGCCTGCCCTGACGACGCAACTGGATATGGCGACCGACCAGATCGACGATATCGACCGCCTGCCTCACCAGTTCCTTGGTGTCCATCGACCCAAACGACACCGTCCGCTCCCTCTGTGTCAAGACGCGTGACATCCCTTCCACTTCACCGGACCGAGGACAGCGAATCCATTCGCCGCGCCCTGGGCAAAACCTACTGCCGGCGGCTTCTTGCTTCACAGCGGTCGCTGATTATATCCCGCAGAAAATCATGGGTCAATTCCGCGACACGCCGACTCGGCACGAGCCAGCACAGGCACCCAACCGACCACTGAGCCCCGTCAACGAGGGCAAATGCGCAGAATGCGTCGAATAAGCCAGTAGCCGTAGGGTGGGCCGAGCCAAAGCGAGCCCCACCAGCGACTCTACCGCTGAAACCCGATTGGCTGCGTTCCAACCGTCACCGTCACGTCCAACTTCTCATGACCGCGAATCAGATGAACTTGCACCTTCGTGCCAGGCTTCGTTCGAGCCACCAAGAATGACAGGTCCCTAAACTCGCCAATCTCCTTATCTCCCCAACCCACGATCACATCCCCAGGCTTCACGCCCGCCTTCTCTGCCGGCGAATCGTTGTACACCCTGCTCACCACCACTCCGCGAAGCGTCTTCAGATCCAACTGTTCGGCCAGTTTCTCCGTAACCGGCTCCAACGCTGCCCCCAACCAGCCGCTCGTTTCCACGCGGCCTGTCTTGAGGATCTGCTCGTAGACCTCCCGGGCCAACCGGCTCGGAATCGCGAAACTCAGCCCCCGGTAGCTCTGCCCGTAGATCGCCGTATTGATGCCTACCACCTGTCCCTTCATATTCACCAGTGGGCCGCCGCTGTTCCCGGGATTCACCGCCGCGTCGGTCTGGATGAAGTCCTGATATCCCCCGTTTCCCACCACGTTGTGCCGCTCCGTGGCGCTGATAATTCCCGCCGTAACCGTCCGGTCGAACCCAAACGGATTGCCGATCGCCAGCACCGGATCGCCCACTTGAAGCGCATCGCTATCCCCCCACGGCGCCGCAATCAAGCCCGACGCGTTAATCTTCAGCACGGCGATGTCGGTTGCCGGATCCGCCCCGACCAAGGTCACATTTGAAATCACCTGACCGTCGCTCAGCTTCACCTTCGCCTCGCTGGCCCCGTCGATCACGTGGAAGTTCGTGATAATGTATCCCCGCTTATCGACGATCACGCCCGAGCCCTCGCCCGCCGCCACGTACGGCCGTGTTCTTCGGTTCCACTGATCCTGGCGCTGCACCACCTGGACCGTGTCGATGCCCACGACGCTCGGCGCCACCGCCTGGGCCACCAGCCGATAGCGATTCGCCAAATCCGGCAGCTTGTCCAACTCCCCACGCGCCACCTCCGCGATTGCCCGCTGCCGCCCGCGAGTCACTGAGTACTGAATGCTCTCCAACACCGATGGCAGGATCAGCAGACCCAGCATCAGCACCAACAGCCCGATCATCACAGGTAATCGGGCGCTGCGTCGCTCGCCCATCGGAACGTACGTCTCGGCATACGTAACTTCCGGCCGAGAATCGGATTGCGGAGCTTGGGGGTGATCGTCCATACGCGCGCACATCTCAACAGAAGGCTATCGGTGTCGACTCCCCCAATTATACGACAGTTCAATCCATTGGAAAGGCGCGGGCGTCGCCCCAACGGGCCGCCGGCGTTCCCAGGTGTACACTATCAACAACGCCGCCCAGCTGTGGTAAGCTGAACGCCAGAGCGCTTTCGGCGTAATCGTAGCGTGTATTTCGCTTTCGGAACCGTAAAGACACGCCGCCGCGAACGCTACAGTTGAGTGCGACACGCACTGGACGACCGCCAATTCCCTATGGCGACACCCTATGTGGTTCTCCCCACGAATCTCGAGCAAGGAACTGGCAGGCCTCTGCCGGCGGCTCGCCCTCTCCCTCGATGCCGGGGTCGATCTGCGCACCGTCATCGCCCGCGAAGCCGAACGCAGCCAAGGCCGGGCCCTCCGCTCGCGCATGACGCGAATCAGCCAGGCCCTCAACGAGGGCACGAGTCTCCCCGACGCCATGGACGATGGCACCGACTTCTTCCCCGACCTCTTCCTCAACATCATTGCCGTAGGGGATAAAACCGGCCATCTCGGGGAGGCCTGCGCCCAGCTCGCCGAGAACTACGACTATCAAGTCAAGCTCCGCCGCGACTTCCTCGGCTCCATCACCTGGCCTATGTTCCAGCTCATCGCGGCGATCTTCATCGTCGGGTTCATGATCTGGATTCTCGGCATCATCGGCAGTTCCACGGGCACCACCACCGACATCCTCGGCTGGGGACTCGTTGGCAACCGCGGACTGCTCATCTACAGCCTAGTCGTCGGGTCGGCCATCGCCGGCATCGCACTCCTGATCCACGCCATCCAGCGCGGACTAGGCTGGACCCATGCTGTCCAACGTGCCATCCTCCGCGTGCCCATGCTCGGTCCACCCCTCGAAACCATGGCCCTGGCTCGCCTCGCTTGGACCCTCCACCTCACCCTCGACGCCGGCATGGAGATCACCCACGCCGTCCGGCTGAGCCTCGAAAGTGCCCGAAACGCCCGCTACCTCGACCAGATCGACCAGGTCGAAGCGTCGATTCGCAGCGGCAATTCCCTCTACGACACCTTCCTCGAAACCGGTGCCTACCCGCCCGAGTTCCTCGACACCATGCGCGTGGGCGAGCAGAGCGGTCGCGTCGTCGAGTCGATGGCCGTCCTCAGCCGCCAATATCGCGAACGCGCCACCGCCGCCATGAGCACCCTCACCATGCTCGCCGGCTTCGCCGTCTGGGCCTTGGTCGCCGCCATAATCATCGTTATGATCTTCCGTATCTTCTTCTTCTATCTGGGCACGCTCCAAGACGCGATGCACTGACGACCCGACAAAGGACAACGATGCGCACCATTCTCGTCACCGGAGGAGCAGGATTCATCGGATCGCACATCGCCGAGGCGCTCGTCGCACGCGGTGATCGCGTTCGCGTTCTCGACAATCTCAGCACCGGCTTTCTCGCCAATCTCGACCCGATCCGCGACCAGGTCGAGTTCATCGAAGGCGATCTCGTCGATCCCGACGCCGTTGGCAAAGCCGTCGCCGGAGTCGATTGCATCTTCCACGAGGCCGCGCTCGCTTCCGTGCCCCGTAGCGTGAAAGCGCCCCTCGATAGCAACGCCGCATGCGTCACCGGCACCGTCACCCTCCTCGACGCTGCCCGTCAGGCAGGCGTCCGCCGCCTCGTCTACGCCGGCTCCAGCAGCATCTACGGCGATCAGCCCAACAGCTCCAAACGCGAAAGCGACCCACCGGCACCCATCTCTCCCTACGGCGCCGCCAAGCTCGCCGCCGAGTACTACTGCCGCGCCTTCACCGCCACCTACGGCTTCGAGACGGTGACCGTCCGCTACTTCAACGTCTTCGGCCCGCGCCAGGACCCCGGCAGCCCCTACTCCGCGGTGATTCCGCTCTTCATCACGGCCATTCTTGCCGGGCGTCGTCCGGTCGTCTACGGCGATGGCGGCCAGTCGCGAGACTTCACCTACGTCGGCAACGTCGTGCACGCCAACCTCCTGGCCGCCGATGCCCCCGGGGTTGCCGGCCGCGTGTTCAATGTGGCCAACGGACGCAGCACCACGCTCCTCGAACTGCTCGACGCCCTCAACCAGCTCCTCGGCACCAAGGTCGAAGCCGAGTTCGCGCCGCCCCGACCGGGCGACATCCGTGAGAGCATGGCCGACATTACCCTCGCCCGCCAACTACTCGGCTACGAGTCCCAAGTCGGCCTCCACGAAGGCCTCCGCCGCTCGATCGACTACTACCGCAAAATCGCCAAGCAGTAGCCACCCACCCCGAGCCTCGAAGCGGCCACACCGCTCCCGCCGGCGCTGGCCTACTTCTCGTGCCGGTACGTGATGATCCGCACTCGCTCCAACGTCACCAATCCCTCGCCGATCATCTCATCCAGCTTCGGCAGAAAATCGGCGATCTTCTCCGGCGTGTCCACGATCTCCACCACAATCGGCAGATCCTCCGACAACCGCAGAATCTTCGCCGTATGCAACCGGCTATGGGCGCCAAACCCCATCAATCCCCGCACCACCGTGGCGCCCGCCATGCCTCGCTGCCGCGCTTCCGTCACGATTGCCTCATAGAGGAGCTTTCCCTCAAAATGATCGCTCTCGCCGATGAAGATCCGCAGCAATTCGGCCTCGGAAGGCAATTTGATCACCAGCCCGTCTCCTTATCAGATGAGGCGTCCCAGCATCAGCCCCAGCACCAGCGCACACACGCCCACCACGTTCTGCAGCACCAGGTTCCCCGCCGCCAATCCCCAGCGAGCCCCTTCCAACAGTTGCTCCGTCTCGAAGACAAACGTCGAAAACGTCGTGAACGCCCCCATGAATCCGGTCAACACGATAACGCGCGTCTCACCGCTGATGGCAAATCGCCCTTCCATCACCGCCACCAACACGCCGAACACCATGCAGCCCACGATGTTCACCAGCGCCGTTCCCCACGGAAACAGCGTTCCCACCGCATTCTGCACGGCGCCAGCCAGACCATAGCGAGCCAACGTCCCCGCCGCACCCGCTAACGCAAGACAAGAAAACTTCCACAACACGCGACCCAACCCTCATTCTAGAACCCCAAACCTCCCCTCACCCACCATGTAGCACAGCCGCCCCCGGCTGTGCCCTACCCAACCTCCCCTCGCCCGCTCGCGGGAGAGAGGCCTCACGGTGAGGGCACGCGGCGCTCTCCTTCGGCTCTCAACCCCAACAACCCAGCCCCGTCCCCATCACACCCGCCGCCCCTCCTGCACCGCATCGAACATCGCAATGATGTTCTCCGGTGGCACATCGGCCAGAATGTTGTGCACCTGCTGGAAAACGAAGCCGCCACCCGGTTCCAGCAGGGCCACCTGCTCGCGCACGTGCTGGCAAACCTCGTCCGGGGTTCCCCTCGCAAGCACGAGATGCGTGTCGCAGCCGCCGCCCCAAAGAGTCAGCCGGTCGCCGAAATCCGCCTTCAATGCCCGCGTCTCCATGCCGCTGCACGAAATCTGCACCGGGTTGATCGCGTCCAAGCCCGCGTCGATCAGGTCGTCCAACAGCGGCCGCACGCCGCCGCAGCAATGCAGCATCACCTTCACGTCCGCCAATTCCTTGGCCCGCCGCCACATCTTCGCGTGGCGCGGCTTGAACAGCTCGCGATACATGGCCGGCGAAATCTGCGGCCCGCGCTGCGAGCCCAGATCGTCGCCGAAAACGATGATGTCGATCGAGTCGCCCACCGCACCCAAATACTTCTCGAGGTTCGCCAGATGCAGTTCCACCACCCGATCCAAGAACTCCTCCGCCCGCTCCGGGTTGCCTGCCAACAGCATGAGGAACTGATCGATCCGGTAGAGAAACTGTCCCATTTCCAGCAGGTTCCCGCCAAACAAACCGAGAATCGCCCGGTCCGTCTTTCCCCGCAACTGCCGCGCCCCTTCGGCCAGCACCCGCAGTCCGTCTTCGCCCGCCACTAGTGGCCCCGGCGGCGACTGCACCGCGCACCACATGTTCTCCGCCAACGCCTGGCCAAGCTGGTCCAGGTCATCCTTGTCCAGGAATGGCCAATAAGTCTGCTCAAAGTAGATCGCGCCGTCGGGCATCTTCGCCAGCACTCGCCCGCTGGCCGACCGGATTACCCACTCCCCCGACGCGCGCTCCGGAAGCGCCCACCGCGGCATCTGGCACGGCGTGCCGTCCGGCAACACCCAGTCCGCCCAGTGTTCGTCCTCCAAGGCAAATCCCCGGCCCAACTCCAACGTATCGACTCCAAACCGGTCGAGCACGTCGTCATCGATGATCGCCAGTTGCTGCACCGGGTCGTACACGCGAATCGGCCGCTCCGGCAGCCCCAACGCTTTCCGCAGCTTGCCATACGCGATGGCCGCGATCCCCGACGAACGATGGCCCCCGAAATCCACCGGCACCCGGTCCGGCTGCTCATGATTCAGTGCTGCCAGCACGCGCTCTCGCGGAGTCATCGCCATAGCTCACCTACTCCCTGTTACTGGGCCGATAGATCCAGAATCGCCTTAATAACGCCCTCACGCCGCTCGGCCACCAGCTCAAAAGCCTCCTGGATCCGTTTCAGCGGAAAGTGATGCGTCAGCAACCGATCCGTGTTCAACAGACCCTCTTCCATCATGCGAATCACGAGTCCCACGCACCCGTTCTGGCGACGCACATTCACAAACGTCAACTCCTTCCGCCGCATCGTGTGGATGTCGAATCCGACCTCGGTCTGCTCCGGAATCCCCACCAGCACGAGCTTGCCGCCCGGCGCCAGCATATGCTGCGCCTGATCGATGCACGCCGGATCTCCCGAGCACTCGAACACGAGATCCAACCCCAGCGGCTCTTTCCCTGCCACCGCGGCCACCGGGTCTTGTTCGTGCGGATGACCCGTCCAATCGGCCCCGCATTGTGCCGCCACCTCTCGCCGCTCGGCGATCGGTTCCGTCACGAAAACCGTTGCCCCAGCAACCGCCTTCGCACACATCAACACTCCGAGCCCGATCGGCCCCGCACCCAGCACGGCGATCCGCGCTCCCCGGTGAACCTGGGCCAGCTTCACCGCATACAGCGCGATCGACAGCGGCTCCGCCAGCACCGCCTGCTCCATCGTCATCGAATCCGGAATCCGCAGGCAGTTGTCCGCCGGCAACACCAATCGGTCGGCGGCCGCCCCAGGCGCTTGGCCCGGCGTGCCCAGAAAGCGTAGCTCTCGGCACGTATTCGGCCGGCCCGCGCGGCACTGGTCGCACTTCCCGCAGACGATCGCCGGATCCACCGCCACCCGATCGCCCGGTTGCAGCCGCTCCACGCCCGGCCCTAGCTCCACGACCGTCGCCGCACATTCGTGCCCCAACGTCGCCGGCATCTCCAGAATCTGGTCCCCGATGCGCCCCTTGCTGTAATAATGCACATCCGAACCGCACACTCCCACCCGATCGATCCGTAGCAGAACCGACTCCGGGTGCTCGATCGCCGGTTCAGGCAGATCGCGAATCTCGATCGTTCGAAGTGCCGTGAAATACGCCACTCGCATGGGCGACTCCATACTCGCGCAGTATCAGCCGAGGTTCATGCACCGCAAGAACGCCCCGGCCGGACCGATTGCCAAGGCCGCCAGTATATCACCCAAACAGCGGTGGGCGAAAGACGCCCCTCGGCCTGGCGACCCGCGCCGTCTACGGCTTCGCTTCCGCCTTCGCCACCGGCCCTGCTGCCGGTTTGGCCGGATCGAACTCCAACGCAACCGAGTTCATGCAATAGCGCAAGCCCGTGGGGGGTGGACCATCAGAGAATACGTGCCCCAAATGCGCACCACAATTGCGGCACTCCACCTCGATGCGCCGCATATGCAAGCTGCGGTCCAACTCCTTTCGCACATTCGCTTCCTTCACCGGCGCGTAGAAGCTCGGCCAACCCGTCCCCGATTCGAACTTCGTCTCCGAACCAAACAGCGGCGTGCCGCAGCAAACGCACCGATAGATCCCCGGTTTCTTGTTGTCCCAGTACTTCCCGGAGAATGGCCGCTCGGTCCCCTTCTTGCGGGTGACATAATATGCTTCCGGCGTCAGCAGCTTCTTCCACTGCGCATCCGTCTTCGGAAGCGATGCCTGAGGGGGATCCGGCGATTCTTTCGTCGCGCCAATCTGAGCAGCCAGGGCGAACCCCGCCGCAACATTCAGAATCTGCATCAACATGCAGAATTCTACGCGCGCCGCCCCGCCAGGCAAACAAAACGCCCGCGCGTAGCACAGCCGCCCCACACGTAGCACAGCCGCCCTCGGCCCCTACCTCACCAAGCACTACCCGTCCGAATACACCCGCGTGCTCTCTTCCTTCGTAACCGGCGTCTTCAGCTCATCCGTCTGCAACTGCACACGAATCCTCTGATCGCCCGGCTGCACCCCCTGCACGCGAATCCGATAGGTCGTATCCGCCTTAGGCGCCAACCGTGCCAGCGGCTCAAACGCAACGCGGTTTCCGGCGATCGACTGCGTGGTCGGCCCTTCGGCCGCGACAGGCCGCATTCCCGGCGGCAGATCCGCCTGCACCCTCACGTTGGTCGCCGCTTTTGAACCCTGGTTCACCACGCGGATCTCGTACGTCGTCTCGCCATTCACTTCGATCGGATCCGCCACGTCGACCACCTCGAACAGGATCGCCGCGATGCCCTCCACGAGGATCGAATGCTCCTTCTCCGACTGCAATCCCTGCTCGGCGCTCCCCTTAACGCGGATCGTCTGCTCGCCCGCCACGACCGGCATCGCCGTCAATTGCACCGATCCGGTCTCGGACGGCGGTAGCTCCTCCAGCAGCCAGTGGACCGTCTTCGTGTTCTGATCGTACGAACCCGAGTTGTTCGCGCTGACGAAGTTCAGCCCTGCCGGCAACTGCGCCACCAACTCCACCTGGTGCGCCGGCGCCGTGCCCGGATTCGAGATCATCACCGTATACACGGCTTCCCGCTCCAGGTAACGCCGCTTCGGACCGTCCATCGCCACTTCCAGCTTTGGTGCCAGCACCTCGAACTGAACATTGTTCTCCGTCTGCAGATTGTTGGCTCCCCGGGCTGTCAACACATTCGAGATCGTCCCGGCCTGCGTCGCCACCATCCGAAGCTCGATCTGCTTACTCTCATGCGGCTTCAACGTGCCCACCTCATACTGCAACTCCGCGCCGGCCGCATGCTGCAGTCCTGGCGGAACGCGCTCTTCCAGGATCACGTCGTTGGCCACGCCGCTCCCCGGGTTCGAGATCGTGATCGACAGAGCGACCTCCTGCCCGATAAGCACCTGCCGTGGTGCCGTCGTCTGAATCGCCAGTTCCGGCTTCGTAGCGATGCTCTTCGCAGAGGCCGTTGCGTTGAAGCTCACCGTGGCCACGCTGCCGATCTCCCCTTCCGCCACGGGCATCACCTCGACTTGTACCGTGGCCTCCTGGCCCGGCTTCAACTCCCCAAGCGACCAAACCAACTCGCCGCGCACGCCCCGCGATGCCGGCGGCGTCGTTCCAATCAACTGCGCCCCACGCGGCACATCGTCGCGAATCTCCACGTTCTGCGCTACCGTCGCCCCCGTGTTTCGCACGGCGATCTGGAACTTCGCCGCCTTGCCCACCTGAATCTCCGCAGGCGCGCTCTTCTGAATCGTCAATTGCGGTGCTTGGGGGCCCTCCAATCGCGCATCGCCCGGCGTCCCCGTGCCTTGACCGGCGCTGGCTACCGCAGGCGATGCCGCGATCGGTGTCGCATTCTCAACACCCGGGCCCATCAGGTTCGGTTGCCCGGCCGGCGCCGGCGGAGCGGCCTCCGTCACCGCTGGCGGCGACGTGTAGGCCGAGGCCGCGGCCGTTGTTGCCGGCAGTTTGTCTGGATCCGAGAAAACCGGCTGCGGTGTTCCGACCGCAGGGCCAGCCGTGGCACTCGGTTGCCCGGCGTCGCCCGCAGCCGCAGCAGCGGGCTGCTTGGGCATCGGCTCTGTCGAAGGCGCCAACGCGACAGGGCTACTACCCGCAGAAGCCGCGGCCTGAGAATCACCAACAAGCGCCAACGGCGGCGTGTTACTCACCTGAAGCGTCTGTCCCACAGGCAGAGCGGGCCCCGTCAAGCTCGCCGTCGATGGTTCGGCCGAGTTCGGCTGCTGCTGTGCACTCGCTGTTGCAGGCCCAAAAGGATCGGCCACATGCCGAACGGCCGCCGAGTCGCTCGATTCGGACTCAGTCGACAGTCCTGTCGCCCTCACTCCTTGCGACGTGTCCGACTGACTGCCGCCTCGCAACGGGTTGGCACGCAAGCCTGTTGGCAACGCCTGCGGCTCGGCCCCGGCCAACGCTTCGAACGTCGGGACGGTCGACGCCGACGCTGCGATTGTGCCGTCGGACGCCGGAGCGGCGACCGTCGACGGATCGGCAGCCTGTGAGGTCGTACCGACGCCGCGTTGGGCTTGTGCGATCGCGATCAGCCCGAGCGCTACGATTCCGATCAACGCCGAGATCCGGATAACAACGCGTTTCATGGGAGTGTAACCCCGCCAAGCGAAACGAATGTGAGTCTGTCTAACCGTGGCCGCGGCGTGTGCCGCACGCCCATTCCGTCGAAGACGAGCCGGCCCACATCCCACGCACCGACGCGCCGGATGGAACCCCGTGCCACTGAGAATCGGGAGGTTAGTACCAAATTGCCGGCCTCGAGGGAAGGCCAATTCGCCCCCAGGCTCAACACCAATCAAACCCGCCCCCGACACCCACCCCACCTCCCCTCACCCATCTAGCCGTAGGGTGGGCCGAGCGCAGCGAGCCCCACCACCGCCAAACAACCATCCACTGAGCACCTGGGCCGAGCGCAGCGAGCCCCACCACTCCTAACTTGGCGGTACGGGGCAATACAGGCTCGCACCGGTTGACCGGAAAATGGCATGAAACGTGCAACCAAAACTTGAGAACGAGCGAGTGGGGTTTCTTGGATCGCTGGATCAGGGGGTAAACGGCCCAGTTTTGGGCAAGTTTTCCGATTTCGGAATCTAGGGAACAGATTCTGAAGAAGTTGCGATTGTAAGAAATGCAAACTTGGGTGAGAATGCCGCATCCTTTGACCCAGCTACCTTGATTGACGTTTCGTTTTCCCAGGTAGAAAAGGAGTTCGCGTTAGGATCGTGCCTCTCGCTGTCGTCGACCAGGATTTTGGGGCACCGAAGAAGACGATGCAGCAGGTTGGGCCACTTCGCCCAGGCTGCATGGAAATTCTGAGGGCCCCGGAAGCCAAACCGGAGGGATCCGGTTGGTCGCCCGACAGGGACGATCCGCGGTTACCAAGGTGACAGGGAAGTCGCCATCGTCTCCTGGCTTGCCGGTCTCTCGGCGGTAGGAACCGCCAGCCGGTAGCGCGTCTTGCTCGGGCGTGAACAGCGGAGACCCGGCATTTCTTCCCTTGCCACGGTGTTTGCCGCAGGATCGTGCTTCTCGGCGTCGGCGGATGGAACCGAATCCGACTTAACTGTTCCGCGCGGCACGCGTGCCCGACAATCGGCGTGTTTCCAGGCAGTGCTTGGGAATGCGTCGGTGGGCGGGACGAAGGGGCCGGGCGGACGCTCGCAGGAGGCGACCCATGGTATCGTTACAGGCTCTCGCGCTGGTGTTGGCACTCTCGGGTGCCGGAGATACGGCCCTGTTGGATTTCTATAGCGACTCGTGCGGCCCGTGCCGGCAGATGTTTCCAGTGGTGGAACGGCTGGCGGCGGCCGGGTATCCGGTGCGGAAAGTAAATGTCGATCGGGAACCCCAATTGGCCGCTCGGTTCGGCATCAACCGCATCCCGTGCTTCGTGGTCGTGGTCAACGGCAAGGAGACGGATCGATTGTTGGGGGCCACAAGCTACGATCGCCTGGAGGCGATGTGCAAGCTGGCCTTGGCTCGGCGTCCGGCTCCGGCGTCCACGCCCACGCAACCGGCAGCGCCGCCAATTCAGTTGGCCTCCGGCACGCCGACGACTGGTGGTATGACGATGCCGGCCGTGCACAGTGAGCCGGCGTTTTCGGCCGGAGCGGTCGTGCCTGCAGTGAACAAGACGACAGCGCCGGCGTACGCGATGGCCGAGCCTGGCCGCCAGGCCGCAAGCGCGCCGGGCCCCTCGGATGCCGACCTGCTGGCAGCGACGGTGCGACTGCGGATTGAGGACAGCACGGGGCAATCGTGCGGCACGGGAACGATCATCGACGCGCGGCAAGGCGAGGCCCTGATTCTCACCTGCGGCCATCTCTTCCGCGAGTCGCAGGGCAAGGGGAAGGTGGAAGTGGACCTGTACGGGGCGCAGTCGGCGCGGGCCGTGCCGGGCCGCGTAATCGGCTACAATCTGGATCGCGACGTGGCATTGCTGAGCATCCACACGCCGGGGCCGGTGGCCGTGGCACGCGTGGCCCCGCCCGGCTATCAGCTCAAAAAGGGCGCCGCGGTTGCCACGGTGGGTTGCAGCAACGGCGATGACCCGACGGTACGACATAGCCGGATTACGTCGATGGACAAGTTTGTGGGGCCTCCGAACGTGCAGGTGGCCGGGCAGCCAGTGCAGGGCCGCAGCGGCGGCGGGCTGTTCTCGCGAGAAGGCTACGTGATCGGCGTGTGCAATGCGGCCGATCCGGCCGACAACGAAGGGCTCTTCGCGGCTCCCGCGTGTATCTACGCGCAACTCGACGCGGCGAACCTGGCCAGCATCTACCGATCCGGCGGTGAGTCGGCGGGCGCGCTGGTGGCCGCGGCGCCGCCGCCCATGCCGAAGTCGATGCCGCAGCCCGACAGCTTGTTGCAGCCGACCGCCGCGTCGACACGTGAGCCCGCGGCCATGGAAAGCCTGGCGGTAGCCCCGGCGGCGGCCGAGACGGGTTCACAGCAGCAGCCGCTGCGCCCGGAGGAACAGGCCGCGTTGGACCAGATTCGCCGCAGCCAGGCAGAGGGTGCCGAGGTGATTTTCGTCATCCGCTCGCGTTCTAACCCGGAATCGCCCAGCAAGGTGTTCGTGCTGGACAAGGCATCGCCGGCATTCGTCGAGCAACTGGCGGCCGAGCGTCGATCGCGCGCCGAGCGGCAGCCGACGTCATTGGAGATTCCGCGCAGCGCGAATGCGTCGGACACCAAACGAGAGCTGGTCCCAGTGCCGCCACGCACTCAACCGGCCGCGGCGCCGGTGGCTCGGTCGAACTGGCAGCCGCGCTGGCTGGATGCGAAGTAGTCTCTGGGGCTGGGGCAGCCGACGAGTTCTTCCGGGGCGCGGCATCTTGCAGCGTGAGCGGTCGCGCTACCACCATGCTTGTCGGCGGTGGAGGAGCAGCCAGAGGAAGAAGGGGCCGCCGAGCAGGGCGGTGATGATGCCGACGGGCAGCTCAGTGGGGGCGAGAACGGTTCGGGCGGCCGTGTCGCAGGCGGTCAGGAAGGCGCCGCCGAAGAGCAGCGTGGCGGGCATCAGGTAGCGATGATCCGGGCCGATCAGCATCCGGCAGATGTGCGGCGCCATGAGACCGACGAAACCGATCGGTCCGCAAACGGCAACCACCGCACCGACCATCAGGCTGGCCGTGAAGAACAGAGTAAGCTTCGTGCGGTTGACCTCGACACCCCGGGCAGCGGCCAGTTCGTCGCCGGTGGTGATCAGGTTCAGCTCGTGAGTCAGATACAGCATGATGAGGAGGCCGGCGGCGACGACGGGCAGGGCGTTGAGCACCTCGTCGAAGCCGACGACGTTGTCGAGCCCGCCCATCACCCAACGAAGCATGCGGTACGTGCGGGTGAAATCGCTGATGTACTGAAGAAAGAGAATCAGGCTTGAGAAGAAGAAGCTGATGGCGACGCCGGCCAGCAGCATAGTCGTGGTCGAAAGGCCTTCGCGAGAGCGGGTCAGACCGTAGACGAGCAGGATCGAAACCAGCGCGCCGAGCAGAGCGAACCACGAGCCGCCGTGGATGCCCAACAGCGAAAAGGCCAGCCCAAGGTGGATGTAGAGCGAGGCCCCCAGCGAGGCGCCGCTGGCCACTCCCAGGGTGAACGGTGTGGCCAGCGGGTTGCGAAACATGGCTTGGAAGACCATGCCGCTGGTGGCCAGCGCGGCGCCGGTCAGGAAGGCCATGGCCACGCGAGGCAAGCGGATCTGCCAAAGGATGCGGGTCGCCGTGTCCTCGCGCGACTGCCAGAGTGTGCTCAACGGCAGACGCTCCATGCCGATGAACGGCGTCACCGAGATCACGGCCAGCGCCAGCAACGCGAGCAGGATGAGGGCGAGTCCTCGGTTCATGGCGTCCTCTGCGGCGGCGCGTCGGGCACGATGACGGGCAGCTTGGTCCCGGGATGCTCGACCAGCAGTAGCTGCGTCTGGTAGATCTGCCGAAGGACGGCGGGCTGCATGACCTCGCGGGGCCGGCCGGAGAAGACGACCCGGCCTTCGCGGAGGGCAACGATGCGATCGCTGTCGAGGACGGCCCGGTTGACGTCGTGGGTGACGGTGACGATCGTTACGCCGGATTGGGCGTTCGCCCGGACTAGCACGTCGCGGATTTCCTTCTGGTGGCGGTAATCAAGGAAGGTGGTCGGCTCGTCGAGGAGGAGGACGTTGGCGCCTTGGGCCAGCGCGGCAGCGATGTACACCTTCTGGCGCTCGCCGCCGCTGAGGGTGCCCAAAAGGCGATCGGCGAACTCGGCCGTGCCGGTCATCTGCATGGCTTCGCCGACGGCATCGCGATCGCGCGAACTGACCGACGAGAATGGGCTGAGATAGGGATAGCGGCCCATCAGGACGAACTGCTCGACGGTGAAGGGGAAAAGGCGGCCGTCGGCCTGGGGAACGTAGCTGATGCGGTGGGCGAGTTCACGTTGCCGATAGCTGTGAAGCGGACGGCCGAGGACGTCGATCTCGCCGGTGCCGCCGACGAGGATGCGGTCGAGGCATTTCAACAGGGTCGTCTTGCCGGCGCCGTTGGGACCGATGATCGAAAGGTACTCGCCGACGCGCACCGAGAACGACACATCGTGGAGGATCTGCGTGCGGCCCAGGCGAAAGGAGAAGCCGCGGACATCGACAGCGATTTCAGCGTGCGTTGTTGCGGTCACGGTTGCCAAGCGAGTTCGGGATGCAGCAGCCGGGCGAGCTTCTCGACCAGCAAGATGAGCCGGGGGCCGGGAATAAAGGCGTAGTCGTCGCGGAGGACGCAGACGCGATTGTCGCGGACGGCCTCGACTTCGGGAAGTTGTTGCCAGTCGCGGCGGAGCGACGCTTCGTCCTGGGTGACGTCGGGGCGGAGGGGGATCAGGTCGACGATCACTTGCGGGTTGAGATGGATGATTCCCTCGGCGGAGATGACGGGGAACTCGCCGGTCATTTGTTTGCAGGCGTTTTCGCCGCCGGCCAGCGCGATCAGCCGGTCGAAGTAGCCGTAGGAGCCGGCGACATAGACGTCTTCGATGCGACCGGTGCCGAGGCTGCGCTCGGCGACGACCAGTACGCGAGGACGCGGCTGATTGGCGGTCTTCTGGACGATGGCGTCGAGCTTGGCCTGGCACTGAGTGCGAAGCTCGCCAGCGCGGGCTTCCACGCCGCAGGCGCGGCCGATGGTGTCCAGCGAATCGAGAATGTCGTCCAGCCGTTTGTGATTGACGACGAGGGTGCTGATGCCCAGTTGCTCCAGACGCTGGACGGCCTGTTCGTCGTCCTCGCGGGTGATGACCAGATCGGGTTTGAGGGCCACGATCGCTTCGAAGTTCGGGTCCAGATGGCCGCCAATCTTGGCGCGGGTTTGGGCTTCGGGAGGATACTTGCAGTACCGCGTCACGCCGACGACGCGATCGCCAAGCCCGAGGGCGAAGAGGATCTCGGTAACGCTGGGAGACATCGACACGATGCGCTGGTAGTGGCCGGCCGTCGGTGCCGGGGCGGCATGGCGGCGGTCGTACCACGCCCGGGCCAGGAAGGCCCCGGCGGCAATCGCCAGAATGACCGCGGCCAGAACGAGTCGTGTGCGCATGGAGTATGGCTCAGCGTATGAGATCCGGGGGGCCGGCATTCTGATAGCCAGCGCGTCCCACCCCGTTGGGGTCAGTTCCGCACGGCCAATCCTGCCATCTTACCATGAGCCGAGCGAAGAGTGTCAACCCCCGAGGTCCGAGCAGGTTGCCGGGACTTACGGCGACAGCACACGTATCTACGCATATGAGCCGCGCGACGAACAGTCGTGCCGCGGATTGGAGAGGACTTACATCGACGGTTTCTCATGGCCGGCGGCTTCGTGGAATCTGGCAATCGGCGGTTCGCTCGGTTATAAAGGGGCACAGAGGCGGGACGCGGGGCCGGGTGTTGGGCGCGGTCGTCGGTTGTCTTGCCTTGTCTTGGGTTGGTTTGCTGGAAATGACTGGTTCTCCGCACGCTTCGACGCCGCATTGGGAGTATCCGCAGTACGAGCCGGGTCAGCCGGTGGCGCTGTTCATTCCGTGTTATGTGGATCAGTTCTATCCACAGGTGGCCGAGGCGACGGCGCGCCTCCTGACAGATCAGGGCATTCCGGTCGTATTTCCCGAGGAGCAGACGTGCTGCGGGCAGCCGGCGTTCAATTCGGGGTATTGGGAAGAAGCACGGAGCGTGATTCGGCATTTCTGCCGCGTGTTCGCCGACTATCGGTACATCGTTTGCCCCTCGGGATCGTGCACGGCGATGTGCCGCGTGTTTTTTGCCCACGTCGACTCCGATCCGCAGATCGCCGGCGTAGGCTCGCGGGTGTTCGAGCTCACGGAGTTCCTCGTCGACGTGCTCGGAGTGACAGACACGGGGGCCTACTTTCCGCACAAGGTGACGATGCACAGCGGGTGCCACGGGCGGCGAGAGCTGGGAGTGCTGCGGCAGCCGCTGAGCCTGCTGAAAAACGTGGGCGGGCTCGAGTATCACGAACTGCCGAACATCGAGGAGTGTTGCGGGTTCGGCGGGACGTTCAGCGTGAAGATGCCGGGAACCTCACTGGCCATGGGCCGCACCAAGGCCGAGAACATTTTGAAGAGCGGCGCGGACGTGGTCTGCTCGGTCGACATCAGTTGCCTGATGCACGTACACGGCATCATGCAGCGCGACCCGGCCATGCAACACATCCGAGCCCTGCACATCGCCGAGGTGCTGGCCGCTAAGGAGAACGGGGGATAGCGTCGGGACTGCCATGTCGCACGAAACGATTCCAATGGACGGCGCCGAGTTTCTGAAGGCGCAGACGGTGGGGCTTTCAGAGCCGAACGGTTCGAAAGCATTGGGCGAGTCGACGGAGCGCTCCAGCAAGCAGAATCGGGAGATCGCCGCTTCGATCCCGCAGTGGGAGGCGTGGCGCGAGGCCGCCAACGGCATCAAGCAATACGCGATCGCCAACCTGGACAAGCTGCTGGTCGAGTTCGAGCGGAACATCACGGCGCGAGGGGCCACCGTTCTCTGGGCGGCCAACGCCCGCGAGGCGAACCAGCATGTGCTGGACATCGCCCGAGAACACGGCGTGAAGACGGTCGTGAAGTCGAAATCGATGGTCAGCGAGGAGCTCGAGCTGAACCACACCTTGGAAGCCGCCGGGGTTCGGCCGGTGGAGACCGACCTGGGCGAGTACATCGTGCAACTGGCGAAGCAACGGCCCGTGCACATCGTGACGCCCGCCTTGCACCTTTCGGCGGCCGACGTGGGGCACCTGTTCGAGGAGACACTGCACGAGCCGTTCAGCGCCGAGCATCAGCATCTGACGAACATAGCGCGGCGGCATCTGCGCGAGGATTTCATCCGGGCCGACATGGGAATGTCGGGGTGCAACTTCGCCATCGCCGACACGGGCACGATCTGCGTGGTGGAAAACGAGGGGAACGCGGGCCTGTCCACCTCGGCACCGCCGATCCACGTGGTGCTGATGGGAATCGAGAAGGTGATTCCAAGCATCCAACACTTGCCGCTGTTTCTGAACCTCCTGGCACGCAGCGGCACCGGCCAGAAGCTGACCACGTATACCCACCTGTTCCACGGGGCCACTCCGGGGCGGAAGATGTACGTGATCGTGCTCGACAACGGGCGGAGCAACGTGCTTACGGACCCGGCGGCGCGGATGGCCCTCTACTGCATTCGCTGCGGAGCCTGTTTGAACGCCTGCCCCGTCTATCGGCGGACGGGCGGTTGGGCGTACGGCTGGGTGTATCCGGGACCGATCGGCGCGGTGCTCACACCGCACCTCGTCGGGCTGAAGCAGGCGGGAAAGCTGCCGTTTGCGTCGTCGCTCTGTGGGGCCTGCGGCGAGGTGTGCCCCGTCAAAATCGACCTTCCCCACCAGTTGGTCCACATGCGGCATCGGGCCGTAAACGAGCCGTCGCCGATGAATTCGCCCTTGGAGAGGCTCACGTGGCTCACCTGGGCATGGTGGTTCAGCGGTCCGCGGCGTTACCGCTTGGCGATGGCGATGGTGAAACTGGGGATTCGGATGGCGAAGTTCCTCCCATGGCATCCGGGGAAGCTGGGTGCGTGGACTCGCGGGCGGGAGTTACCTCGCGTGCCGCAAGGGCCGGCGTTCCGCGACTGGTGGCGGCGTCACGGCCGTGAAGTGAAGCCGAAGCGCCAGCCAATCTCTCGAACCGAATCGACGACCAGCCATGAATAGCCGCGACACCATCTTGCACCGTATTCGCACCAACGTAGGCGCCGACGCGCCGCTCCAGCGGCCGCCAGTCCCCGAGGTTTGGCCATCGACCAATCCGACAGCGGCGGCTATGGCCGAACGCTTCACCCAAGAGATCGAAGCGGTCAGCGGGCAGGTCGTTCGCTGCGCCACGGTCGAGGAGGCCAAGCAGCGGTTGGGGCAACTGCTGGATGAGTTGGAGTGCACGACGGTCGGGGCGGTCGATCGGCCACTGTGCCGCGAACTGGCCGGCGAACGGTCGGATCGCGTCGTTTGGCCTGGCGAGGGGGACACTGCCAAGAGCATGGCCGAGTTCAGCGCGGGGCTGGTCGAGGCCGACTATCTCCTGGCCGACACGGGCACGTGCATGATCGCGTGTGGCACATCCCAGCAGCGAGTGCTTTGCTATCTGCCGCCCACCTGTATTGTGCTTGCCAAATGCGACCGGCTTGCGGAGAATATGCCAGCGGCCTGGAAGGAAATCGCCGCGCGCGTGGCCGATCCGTCGTTGCGGGGGGAGTTCGTGTTTGTGACGGGTCCAAGCCGTACGGCCGACATCGAGAAGATCCTCATCCTCGGCGTTCACGGGCCGAAACGCGTGGTGGTGCTCCTGATCGGGTGAGACGCCGATCGGGCCAGCCGTAGGTTGATGTGGGTGTTATAACCTACGGGGGGTGTTGCGATGGCAATTCCCTGCCCGCGGTGCGGTGCGGGATATGACGTAACGCTGTTTCAGTTTGGGCATCGAGTCCGTTGTGGTTGCGGTGCCTGGGTCGATCTGGCCCACCGGGAGGTGCTGCAGCCCGGGACTCCGAGAACGGAGGATACTGTGATGGCGGAACAAGAAATCGGTCGCGTCAGTCACTACTTTGGGCATTTGGGGGTTGCCGCAGTGGACGTGACGGCAGGGATGTTGTCGTTGGGCGACACGATCCACATCCACGGCCACAGCAGTGATTTCATGCAGACGGTCGACTCGATACAGTTGGACGGCGAAAATGTCCAGGACGCGATGGTCGGCCAGTCGGTGGGGATCAAGGTGAAAGAGCACGCCCGAGTGCACGATGTGGTGTATAAGGTGAGCGCGTAGACCGTTGGGCGTGTGATGGGGGCTGTACACGCCGCAGGGGGATTCCCCGGGCATTCTGCCGGCACGCTTCGGCTGGACCGGTTGGTCTTGCGGTCCGTTCTGTCTGGCGGCAGGAGCCGCACGGTGATGGCAGGCACGGCAGTAGCTGCGGCAACGGTTTTCGTCAAAATGCCCTTGCGGTATAATCCGCGACCACGAGCAAGCTCGCCCCCCATCAACATGAACAATCTGTGAAGACCCGCACCCCAAGAGCAGCTTAGCCGTAGGGTGGGCCGAGCGAAGCGAGTGCCACCAGCGAATCTGTGAGAGCAGAACATGGACTTGGATAGACTGGGATTCGACAAGTGGTTTGAGGATCGTGTCGGCGACCTTCAGCAGCCAGGGCAATGCATTGCCCGAATCACGGCCGTTGACCGCGGGGCATTCCTCGTGAGGAACGAACGAGGAGAAACGGTTGCGGAACTGGCGGGCAAGCTTCGTTTCGCAACAGAATCGGCCGGCGAGTTGCCCTGCGTCGGCGATTGGGTATGCGTACAGTTCCACGACTCCGGCGGCCCCGCCATCGTTCACGCGGTCCTGCCACGCCGAAGCTTCTTGCGCCGCAAGTGCCCGGGCAAGGCCGTCGATTTCCAGATGATTGCCGCAAACATCGACACGGCCTTCATAGTCCAAGGCTGCGGATACGATTTCAACTTGGCACGCCTCGACCGATATCTGGTAATGGCGGGCGAGGGCCGTATCGAGCCGTGCGTCGTGCTGAGCAAGACCGACCTGATTTCGCCCGAAGAGTTGGAGCAGACACTGGATCAGGTGCGATGCACACGGACTTCCATGCGAGTTCTCGCGCTCAGCAATACGACGGGAGCCGGATTGCAGGAATTCCGAGCGGGTCTCGCCCCCGGCAAAACCTACTGCCTGCTCGGCTCCTCGGGAGTGGGCAAGACCACGCTCATCAACCGCCTGTTCGGGCGCGATGCGCTCGATACGAAGCCTGTTAGCGCAACCGGCGAAGGGGTTCACACGACCACCCGCCGGCAGTTGCTGGTCCTCGACAACGGGGCTCTCTTGATCGATACGCCGGGAATGCGCGAGCTAGGCATTCTCGGAGCAAGCGACGCCGTGAGCGCGACCTTCTCCGAAATCGACGACTACTCCGCGAACTGCCGTTTCGGCAATTGCACGCATACCAACGAACCCGGTTGCGCGGTCCTGAAAGCCGTCAAAGATGGCCATCTGACCGAGGAGCGATATCAGAGCTACCTGAAACTCAAGAAGGAAACCGAACACTACGACCTCTCCTACATCGAGCAGCGCCAAAAGGACAGGGCCTTCGGGCGATTCATCAAGTCGGCGAAGAAGCAGATGAGAAAGAAATGACGTGCCAGGCACACCGACGGCGACCGCGCATGGAGCCGTTCTGCAATCGGGAACGCCTTCACGAGACGTTACGATTCCGTTCTTCTGTGGCCTGCCAAGCCGAATACGCCCCCGCGGTAGCGGCGTAAACCCCTTTCCCACCCCTGCGCCCGAGCACACCAACGGCGATACCCGAATGGACGATGTACCCGCGCATAGCGTGGTGCCGTCCCCCGGGATCAAGCAGCGGTTGATTTCAAACGGGCCCCCTACCAAAATACGCAGACAGAAACCGGGCAGGTTGTTGCAGCGGCAATCTGAAAGGCGCGCGACCCGGTCACCCTCGAATAGCAAGGATCGGCAGCCGACGACTACCTACCTGGGGAGGGGGGAAACATGCTCGGCTATCTCTGCTTTTTTTTGGTCATCTCGTTGGCAATTATCGCTCTGCGGTGGTTGGTCCTCGGCGACCCTGGTCCCAACGATGCAGATGATCGGGACGGCTGGCACGGATGGTTTTGACCGCATGCTAGACAACGCCGAAACAGTAGGCCACGCCATGCGGCGCAAGCGCCATTGCAAATCGTGATTTCAAACTGGCCCCCTATCTGACCCGCCGGGCGATTGCCCCCCCGATTGCGAAAGTCTATACTGACGGGTTACCACCAGCCGCGGCCAGCCTCCCAGTTGGCGCAAAACGCGCTGACCATAGCGCGCGGCACCGACCTTTTTCCGCATCGAGGGGACGTACCACCATGAACCTAACGGATCCCAAGTTCCGCGACTTCGCCCTGGTCCAGGAAATGCTCCAAACGCCCGCCATCATGCGAAGCTTCAACTTCGCCCAGGCCCAGGCCGCCGCCGAAGCAATCCAGAAGACCGGCCGCCTCATGCTCACCGGCGAGGGATCCAGTCGCATCTTCCCCGCCAAGAATCTCATGGTCGAAGTCCTCCGACGCGGCATCCCCCTGGCCGTCTTCACCGAGGGCGCACGGCAAGCCCACGACTACAATCTCGCCGACTCCGCCGTCTTCGCCGCCAGCAACAGCGGTCAGACCAAAGAGGTCATCTCCCTGTTCACCAAGCTGGCCGCCGCCGGCCATCAACTCCGCTTCGGCCTCACCGCCAACCAGAATACCCGCCTGGCCGCCAACTCGAACCAGTGCTACGTGCTCAGTTGCGGAGAAGAGAAAGCAGTCGCCGCGACGAAGAGCGTTGTCGAACAGGCCCTCTTCTATCGCGCCCTGCTCGAGACCTGCGGCCCCTCGACCATCCTCCAGAACCAGGCCGAGGCCGCCGACAAGGCCGACGAAGTCCTCAAGGCCGACCTCGATTCGCGCATCGTCAGCACGATCGCCAAGGCCGACATGATCTACTTCGCCGGCCGCAACGACGGCGTCGCTGAAGAGCTCACCCTCAAAACCAACGAAATCACCCGCAAGAAAAGCGATTTCCTCGAAGGAACCTATGCCGTCCACGGCATCGAAGAAGTGATGAATCCCACCGAGGTTGTCATCGTCGTCGAACCCTTTGCCGCCGAGGCCGAGAAGTTCCGCGACGTCCTCGTCGACTCCGTGGGCATGCCGGTCATTGCCATCGCCTCCGAAGAAACCATCTTCCCCACCATTCGCATTCCCAAGGTCGACGGCTACGACGCGGTGCTCCAGTTGCTGGCCGGTTGGAACGTGCTCGTCCACGTCGGTGTGGCCAACGGAATCAACCTCGACAAACCCCAGCGTGCTCGTAAAATCGGCAACGAGTTCATCGGCTGAGAAGGACTCCTTCATGGCTCACGGAATCACCTACTCGCGTCGTCGCGACGCAGAAGTCACCACCAGCCAGACCGTCGGCGATATCTTCGCTCCCTGGCGGCCCGATGGCGAGCGATGGCTCTTCCTCTCCGCCCACGACGACGATATCGTCACCGGCGCCGGCATCACCTTCCAAGCCGCCATCGCCGAGGGAATCGAAGTCCACGCCGTCATCACCACCGACGGCCGCATGGGCTATTGCCGCCTGCCCCAGCGCCCCATCATCTCCGACGTCCGCCGCAAGGAAGCCGAGCAGTCCTTCCAACTCCTCAACCTGCCGCCCGAAAACCTCCACTTCCTCGGCTTTCCCGACTGCAACCTCAACCCCTACCGCGGGCGTCACTTGGCGACCCAGGGCGACCCCACGGAGCTCGAAGGGGCCAGCGGCCTCCAGAATGCCTATCCCTACATGCTCCGCAAGATCCGCCCCACGCGAGTCTTCCTCCCCACGCGCACCGATCTCCACCCCGACCACCGCATCGTCAACGAAGAGATGCTCATCAGTCTCTTCCACGCCCAGGGCACCATCTGGCCAGAGCTCGGCGACCCCATCGAGACGATCCCCGCCGTCTACGAGTACGCAACCTATTGCGATTTCCCCGAGCCGCCCCAGATCCGCATCGCCGGCCCCGACTCCATGCTCCAGACCAAGCTCGACGCGATCCGCGCCTACGCCAGCCAGGAGCAGATCGAGGTCCTCATCGACGTCCAACGCGATGCCGGACCCATCGAGTACATCTACGAGGTGGCGTTCAACTTCTACTCGCCCCAACAGTACCAAAGCCTGTTCTAATGGGGTGAGTCATGCTCGACAGGGTCTGCTACTTGGGCGATGACGACTTCTCCGGCGCGGCCATTTACCTCGCCGGCGTCATGACCCATTTCAACATTCTCTACGACCACGTACCCAGCCCCGTCTCTCCTCCCGACTCGTTCGACACCAGTCAGTACGTCCTGTACGTCCTCAGCGACTATCCGGCCGCCCGCCTCCGCCCCGACCAGTTAGACCACCTTGCCGACTGCACCCAGCGTGGGTCCGGCCTGCTCATGCTCGGCGGTTGGGAGAGCTTCCACGGTCGATTGGGCGAGTACCACCGCACCAAACTCGCCGACGTCCTCCCCGTCGTCATGGCCCAGAACGACGACCGCCGCAACTTCGCCCAACCCTGCCTCGTCCGCAAGACGGCCGATCACCCCATAGTCGCCGATCTCCCCTGGCACACGCCCCCGGCCATCGGCGGCCTCAACGCCTTCACGCCAAAGCCCGACGCCGCGACCCTCCTCCAAGCCGTCCCTTTCCGTGCGACCCTCGGCGACGACGGCTACGCCTTCACCCCCGGGCATCCCCATCCGCTGCTCGTCGTCGGCCAATATGGCCAGGGCCGCACCGCGGCGCTAGCCACCGACGTCGCGCCCCACTGGGTCGGCGGCTGGGTCGACTGGGGCGATCGCCGCGTCGTCCAGGACGTCCAAGGCGGTTTCATCGACGTCGGCAACTGGTACGCCCGGTTCTTCCGCAATCTCCTCGTTTGGACGGCAGGGCTCGACGCACCGTGATCCGCCGGCCATTCATCCAAAATCACCCATCCGTTCATCGACGAAAGGACATCCAATCATGCTTCGAGGAAATGCCGTCATCGGCCAGAGCGGCGGCCCGACCACCGTCATCAATGCCAGCCTCTGCGGCGTCATCGACAAGTGCCTGGAAGCCGAGCCCATCGACAACATCCTCGGCATGCGCTATGGCATCGAAGGTTTCATGCAGGGCAACCTCATCAACCTCGGCCGCGAGGACAAACCCGTTCTCCAGCAGTTGCGCCGCACACCCAGCTCTGCCCTGGGAAGCTGCCGCCACAAGCTCCAGGACGCCGACTTCGAGCCCGTCCTCGCCATGCTCCGCAAACACGACATCCGCTACTTCTTCCTCATCGGCGGCAACGACACCATGGATACCATCCATCGCGTCGAAGCCTACTGCCGAAAACAAGACTACGACCTCGTCGGCGTCGGCATCCCCAAAACCGTCGACAACGACCTGTTCGGCACCGACCACACCCCCGGTTTCGGCAGCGCCGCCCGCTACGTGGCCCTCTCCGTCAAACAAGGTGGCTGGCTCGCCCGCGACATGAAATACGTCGACCAGTACGTCATCTTCCAAACCGTCGGCCGATCCGCCGGCTGGCTTGCCGCCGCTGCCGCGCTGGCCAAGCAATCCGACGACGACGCCCCCCACGTCATCCTCGTCCCCGAATACCCCTTCGACCGCGAGAAGTTCCTCGCCGCCGTCAAATCCGCCTACGACAGGTACGGCTGGTGCAGCATCGTCTGTGGCGAAGGCATCGTCTACGCCGACGGCACCCCCGTCAGCGCCTCCACCACCGCCGACAAGTTCTCCAACGTCGAATTCGGCGCCATGGGCGGAACCAGCGCCGCCATGATGCTCCACCGCATGATCAAGGACCGCTTCGACTGGCGCGGCGAGTTCCAGGTCTGCGAGTCGCTCCAAATGGCCGCTGCCGACCGCCTCAGCGACCTCGACGTCGACGAGGCCTACGCTTGCGGTCGCCGCGCGGTGGAACTGGCCGTCGAAGGCGTTTCCGGCCAGATGGTCAGCATCGTCCGCCAGTCAACCGACCCGTACCGGTGGTCGCTCGGGACCGCCCCGCTGGCCGAAGTCGCCCTCCACGACAAACACATGCCCGACGAATACCTCGACCGCGAGAACCTTTTCGTCACTCCCGCGTGCATCGACTATCTCAAGCCGCTCCTCGGCCCCCTGCCCCAGTACGCCCGCTTCAAAGGACACGCCGTCTGACACAACTCACCTCGCTCGCCCACGAAACGCCGGGCGCGAGGCCATTTGCCATTTCATTCGAGCCTGCAACCGCTGCCTTCGGGAAGACTTCAACATGTCCGAAACTCGTCATTTCCTGCAGCCCCACGAAGCCCAACCGCCCTTCTTCGTCGGTATCGACCTCGGCGGCACCAACATCAAAGCCGGCGTCGTCGACGACCTCGGCCGAACCCTCTCCTGGCACCAGGTGCCCACCCACGTCGAACAAGGACCCGAGGCCGGCGCCCGCCGCATCGCCGAGGCCGCACATCGCGCCATCCGCGATGCCGGCCTCCAACCGTCCCAGGTTGCCGGCGTTGGGCTCGGCTCCCCCGGCACCATGGATATCCCCGGCGGTCGCCTCATGGTTCCCGCCAACCTCAAGGGCTGGGACTATTTTCCCATCCGCGACCGCGTTGCCGCCGAGGCCGAGCTTCCCGTCACCTTCGCCAACGACGCCACCGCCGCCGCCTACGGCGAATTCTGGATCGGCTCCGGCCGCGATTTCCATAGCATGATCCTCCTCACGCTCGGCACGGGCATCGGCTGCGGCATCATCATCGGCGATCTCCTCCTCGACGGCGAGCACAGCCACGGCGGCGAGTACGGCCACACGATCATCGACTCCGCCCCCGACGCTCGCGTCTGCGCCTGCGGTCAGCGCGGCCATTTCGAGGCCTACGCCAGCGCCACCGCCGTCACCAAGCGCATGCGAGAGGCCCTCGACTCCGGCCGTCCCAGCTCGCTTCGCGACCGCCTCGCCGCTGGCGAAGAGCTCTCGCCCAAACTGCTCGACGGCGAGGCCGAAAAAGGCGACGAACTCGCCCTCGAGATCATCCTCGACACGGCCCGCTACCTGGGCATCGGCATGGTCAACCTCATGCACACGATCGACCCCAACGGCATCCTCGTCGGCGGCGCCATGACTTTCGGTGGGCACGACTCCGCCCTGGGCCGGCGCTTCCTCGAGGAAACCCGCGCCGAAGTCCGTCGCCGTGCCTACGCCGTCTGTGCCGAGAACACCGTCATCGACTTCGCCACGCTCGGCGGCGATGCCGGCTTCATCGGTGCCGCCGGCATCGCCCGCATGGCCGCGCAGAGGCAGACGTAGTCCGCACTCCCCTGCTCAGATCTCCTTTCCGATCGCAAACGCCTGCCCCAGGCACGCGCCAAGTCCGTAATAGCGCTGCGTTCCCGGCGCAAAGACGATCGGCTTGAGCTTCTCGGCATCCGGCACGCCGCTGTCGTTCAAGATCGACTCATCGGCCTTCACGTCGACGATCTCTCCCACGAACAGCGTGTGCAGTCCCAGCTCCAGCACCTGCACCACCTTGCATTCCAGCACCAGCAGGCACTCGTCCACATACGGGGCATCCACCAGTTCACTCCGCACTGGCGTCAACCCGGACGCCGCGAACTTGTCCGTGTCGCGGCCGCTGGCCAGCCCGAAGTAGTCGGCCTGCTTCACTTGGCTCTCCGTTGGCACGTTGATCGTAAACGCCCTCCGAGCCACCAGGTGTGCGTAGCTGTAGGTCGCCTTGCGCAGCGACACCGCCACCGACGGCGGCTTCGAGTTGCAGATCCCGCCCCAAGCCGCCGTCATTCCGTTGGGACGCCCGTCCGGGTCGTAGCTCCCCACGATCCAGGTCGGGGTCGGATACGCAAGCGTCTGAGTACCGAGCGATTTCTTCATGGCCGAACTCCTCACTTTCCGTCGAAAATCACGTAGTCCAGCCCAAACATGTACGCCTTCAAGGCCGCCGGGTTGGCCCCGACAATCTCCACGCCCAGCTCGTGGTCGCCCGCCGTCAAATCGTGCGTCCCCAGCGAAATCGGCTCCGTCGGAATCACGTCCGGGTTGTACAGGTCCACCGGCTTGCCGACCTTCTTGCCGTCCAGCCAGAACTGGACGATCCCGTAATCCCTCGCCTTTGTCAGCAGCACGCTCACCTCTTGTGGCCCGCCTCGCTTGGTCGGCACCTTCAGCACAATCTTGTCGCCCGGCTTCGCCCCGGTCCACCAGAGCTGATCGTTCTTCTTCCACTTGTCCTTGCCAAAGCTGCTCATCCCTTGCGTCTGCACGTTGCCGCCCGTCTTCTCGAGCACCTCGAAGCCGCCGGCCCTGGGCGTTACCTTGTCGTAATACCCGTGCCGCTGGTCGACCGGTACTTGCCCGTAAGGGTCCTTGCCTCCTTTCGCCAGGTACCACGCCGTCACGCACGCGTACTTCGTCCCTTTCTCCTCAGTGCTGTAATACTTCTCGATCGTCCCTTCGAACGACTTCTGGAACGGCACGCTATCGACCACTTGCCAGCGGAACACCGACTGATGCCCCTGGTTCTTCTCCGTCATGGTCTGCCCGTGGAACGGACGCTCGAATCGCCCCGGATGGCACCACGCATAGCCGAAATAGTCCTCCGATCCCGTGCCGAAGAACGACGGCATCTTTTCGCCGTCCACGAAGAACTTCTCGTCTCCTTCGCCCCACCATCCGCCTGCCGGATTCCACACATGCAGCATCACCCCGCAAAACCGGCCGCGCCCCTCCGTCTGCAACATGACCCAGTCCGGCCAGCGATCCTCCGACAGCTCCTTCACGTCGCGGTGCCACTTGCAGTGGAAGTACGCCAACTCGTCCATCGGCTTTTCCAACGGCGCGAAAGCGATGTCCAGCGACAACCGCCGGTCCTGGCCGGTCGGGTTTTCTATTTCGATCCGTGCCTTCTTCCCGAATGGCATGTACCACAGCGCGTACCCGCCGTCTCCGGTCACCCCCGTCACCAGCGACTTGTACTGGTTAAACGCCGGCGCCGTCCCGAAGAAATCGCCCACCGGGCACCAAACGGCCGGCTCCGACTGGTCGTCCCATGTGATCTTCAGCACGACCTTCCGCAAACACTCCCGCGCCTCTTCGCCGCTGCCGCAGTCCATTTTCGCCCGAAATGCCGTGATCGCGCGCGGCCCGTCCAACTCCACCGAGAACGACCTGCCCGCCGGCGCCAACACGGCCTCGCGAAAGCTCGCTTGTCCCGCCCGATCCCCGGCCGGATCCTTCCCCAAGTCCTTGGTAAGAAAGTCGTTCACCTTCTTCAGGGCCGCAGCGTCCTCTGCCGACAGCTTTGTCTGGAACGTCGGTACCTTGGTCCCCTTCGGATAGGTCACGTAGTCGAACTGGTAGTACCTGCCCCATCCCGGGTCGGCCACGATCTTGCACGACTTCTGATAAGGGATTGGGTAGTACAGATTCTGACCCGAACAGCCCAACTTGTTCAGATCGTGTGACAGCATCGGGTAGTTGAACGGTGCCGTGTCGCCGCTGAAGTACTGCCGGAACGGCAAATCCACCGCCGGCGTCTCGCTGCCGTCCAGATAGATCTTCACGTGGCCATCTTCGGCCTTGGCCGACCAGCTCCGCCAAATGCAGCCCGGCCCTTCCATCTCGGCCATCACGATCTTGTCGCCTTCCTTGCGGATGCAACCGGTCCCGTCCCCGTTGGCGTCCCACGCCACGTATTTGCCGGTCACCTCGTCGTATCGGCTATGCCGGTCGTAGCTCGACCATTGCCGGCATGTCTCTCCCGGCGCCGGCAGCGTGGCCAGCCGCTCCAGGCTGACCAACTGCCCCACCAGGTCCACGTAGCTCAGGGTTTCCTCGCCGGCTGCCGGCCGAACGCACCACGCCGACATTGCCAATGTCAGACCGATCAAGACTGTCGCGCGCAATCGCATCAGAACGCTCCTTCTGTTGTAAGTCCATGTACTGCGGCAATTTCCCGTTACACGGTTGCCATCCGAACCTCGACGGTCTCTCCCTCATTCACGACCAATGGCTCCGCAAACGCGATCACCACTCGCCGCCCCTCCTGCCGCGACTGGCCTTCAATCGTCCGACCCGCGTGAACGATCGCAACCGATCGCGCCTTCGCTCCTTCGGGAAGCTCCAGCGCCAACGTCTGCAACCTCAGTTTGCCCCATTTCACGCCGACTCGGTTCGTCTGCCTCCCCTCCTCGCGCCGCTGCGCCAGCGTCCCCCAACCCTCCGCGGCCGTGAATGCCGCCTGAAAGTCGTCCGCTGCCAACCGAGGCGCAAACCCCAAGTGCCCCTTCGGTCCGTGGTACTCGAAACCGCACAGCCCCAGAAACACCCCATAACTCGCCATCCCTCGCGCGTAATGGTCGCCGCACTCGATCTCGTTCCACGGATTGTGTTTCGACGGATGATAACGCTCGTGCACGGCGCGGCAGATCGCCAACGCCTCGGTCACCATGCCGTCCCATGCCATGTTGCCTGCTACCTGGTACTCGATCCCCGTCCACACCTCGTCCCGATACAGGACCGACTCCGCCCCCAGGTGTTTGCCCTTCGGCCACGTGCAGGTGAACAGCCCCGCCTCGCCCGGCCGTGCAAACCACCGTTGCGGCGGATGTGCCTTGTTCTGCGGTCCCACGTCCGGGGCCCAGTCGTAGACCCAGATCGACTTCAGTGCCGACTGCACCGTCTCTTGCGGATACACGTAGCCCAGCCCCACCTGGTGCGCCCAGCCCTGCCCGAAAAGCTGGTCTGCCAGGCATCCATTGGCGTACTGGTGTTTTGGGTGTTCCTTCAGATCGACCTTCTGCACGAAATACTCGCCGTTGAACAACTGCCGCATCGTCTCCTCGCGTCCCCGCTCGAAGATTGTTCGCCACGTCTCGGCCAGTTGCGTCTCGCCCAACTCCTTGGCCATCTCCTCGGCCGCTCGCAGCGCCCCCAGGTACAGCGAGCCGACCATCGTGTTGGGCCCGAAGAAGTTGATGTCGTACGTGTTGTGCTGCGATCCCTCGATCAGTCCGTCCGCGTTTCCGTCCTGCTCGATCAGAAACTCCAACGCCTTGCGGATCCGCGGCCAGTTGCGCTTCAGAAATGCGTCGTCGGCCGACATCTGGTGCTCGCGATACGCCTTCAGCACCGTCCCGCCCTGCGAGTCCCCGGCCCACATCTTCCAATTCTCGCCGCGGAAACGGACCGCCCCGGTCTTCTCATCGAACCCGGCCTCCGGATTGAAATCCTGCATCTCCCGCACGGAACGCTCCAGCGAGGGAAACAACCGCGCCATCGTGTGCTCGTAGTTCCACACGTGCGCGCACGTCCCGTGGCAGCACCCGACCCCCTCCCATGCCCAGAACCGCCCGTTCTTCCACCACTGACACGTCGATGTGGCCAGCGTCGACGTCGTCGAAAACAGCCGGTCCAGCAGCCAGTGCGGCAGCGTCGACCCGTACCACGTCGCGTGCCACAGCCGCGTCTGCCCCGCCAGCCGATCGAACTCGTCCGCCACGTACTGCGCCACAGCCGTCGCATCCGAAAACCGCGTCGCATACTGATTGCCGTGCTCCGGCCGGTTCGGAAAACACCAAACCACCGCGAACGTCACCGGCGCCTCCTGCCCCGGCTCCAAGTGCAGCCGCTTCCCCAGCCCGACGCACGACGTCTTCTCAAACGGCTTCTCCTCCACCGCATCGTTGCCCAACCCGTCCGCGGCAAAGAGCACGTCCGGCAACGCCCCCTCCGGAACCGACTCGCTCGATAGCACTTCGCCCGAGTCCAACAGCGCCAGGCCCATCGTGCCGAAATCGATCTGCGACTCCAGCGGCCCTTCCAGGGCGGTCGGAAGCGTGTCGCGCAGCTCGATCTGGTCGACGTTGATGTGTCCCCACCCGCCCGAGTTCCGATCCACGATCTCGATCCGCGCCTCCTTCCCCGCCAGGTCGCGCACGTTCCACGCGTGTCGCTCCAGCTTCTCGTGGTTCTTTCCCGTCGCCGTCCGAACCACCTTGCCGTCGACCACCAGGTTCACGCACGTCTCGCCACGGTGCTCCCCGCCCCCAATCAAGAAGGTGACAAACGAGCGGTTCAGTACAAATACCGGCGACGTCAGCTTCCCGTGCGGCCGGTCCCCATCCAGGAACGTGTTCACGAGCCCCTTGCCGACGAACCCGATCACCTCTTGCTGTCCCTTCAGCGTTCCCCGTGCAGGCCCCTTCCCAAACGCTTCCCCTTCGACCGTCCAATCGCCATAGGTTGCCGACTCGAAGTCGGCCAGCACGATCGGCTCGCGGATTCCCTCAGGCGGTTCGCTCGCCCGGGCGGATCCCACCACGGCCGTCATCCCCTTCCCCTTCACCACTCGGTTCCCCCGCATCCCAAAACGCCCCTGCGCGCTGACGCACCCCACGGCGTTCTCCAGCCACCCGGCCAGCGTCACGTCCGCCGCCTTCTTCGACGTGTTCTTCACCCGAAAATGCATCACCGTCGCCGGCAGAGCCGAATCCGCCGCGTTCAGCGGAATGAAAGGCGAAAACGCCTCCAGCGTCACGGCCACCGGCACGCTCTCATCCCGGTACTCGACCGTGCCGATCGGATACTCGCCGCAGAACCGCACGCCCGGAAAACCTTCGCAGTTCAGCGGCCGCACGATCGACTCCCCGCCGCTCTCCACCCGCACCGCAAATCCCTGCTTCAAAGGCGAGTCCAAATCGCGCGTCTGATAGTTCGTCGCACCGTACCCGGAGAACAGGATCTGGTTGAAGATGTCCCAGTGCATCAGCCGTCCGTCGCCCGCCAAATACAGTTGCCCCGTGCAGAGACCGCCGATAGGCATGCCAACCGTCTTCAAATCGGCCCCCTCGTACCACGTCCGCTCCCCCTTCGCCGAAAGAAGTCGAATCCACTCCGGCTTCAGCTTCTTGTCCGCCGGCACGAAGTGATCCGCCGTGTCCGCTGGCTCGAACGGCCCGGCGATCGCTGAAATCCCCGACGCCAACGCCGACGCCGAAACTGTCCCCCATCCGGCCCACCGAATGAACTCACGCCGATCCACCGACCCGCAACAACTGCCCCCGTCGCGCGCCGAACTGCTGCCACCTCGACCGTCATCTCGCGGCGATTCCTGCTCAGCCATCGCAATTACCCTCGTTCAAGGCGTGACACAAACACACAAGCAAAAACGACGAAACGGTTACGGGCGATTTCGCCTCGATTCTAGACCCCTAAATCCCCCCCACACAACCCCCAATAGCTCCCTTCGCCCGCAAGCGGGAGAGGAGTTGCCCGGTGAGGGCCTTCTCCATCCCAACTTACCTCCCACTTTCGTGTTTCCCCTCTCCTTCAATGCCTCCCCGACCGACCTCCCACGCCCACGCCGTCCGCGGTGGCACCGTCACTTCCTGATCGATCCTCCCCGACACGCTCGACGTCCCCCCTGCTCCCTCCGACGTGTATTTCGTCAGCCGCAGTTCGGGCCCATCGAGTCCGTACTGCTTGCCATCCAGTTCCAGCTTCGCCGTCACCGCCTGGTCGCTCACGTTGACCATCAACACGACCGCCTTCTTCTCCGTCGGCAGTCGCCACGCCCCCGTCATCACGGCGTCCGTCGTCACCAGCCGCTTGCCGCTCCATTGCCAATCCGCCGTCACCTGCGGCATCTCGCCGCTCAGCTTCGGCGGCCGCGCCATCTCCCCCGCGTAGAAATACCGCACCACCGCATGCCGAAGCCGTACCACCTGCCGCACAAACGCGGCATTCTCCTTGTCCCGCAGAATGTCCGATCCGAACCAGCCGATCTGCTCGCCGAACACCAACTGCTGCCCCACCTTCATCCGCAGCGCAAGGTCCTTCGTCTCCCCGCCCGCGAAATTCCGGCCAAACATCTGGATCGCCCCACCATACACCGCCGGAAACGCCGGCACCTGCCTGTCGTACTGCCAGTGCCACGTCAAGTAACCGTCGAACCACCGAATGTACGGTTCCGCGTTGCACTCCGTCGTCAGGATCCGGTCCTTCGGCATCGCCTGCCGAATCGCGTCCAGCATCGTCCAATAGCCCCCTACCCACCAATGCCCGCCGCCCAACGGATGGCCGTGCGACTTGTCGAAACAAAGCAGCGGCCGCGCCGCCGCAATCTGGTCGATGTACACCCCCTTCACCCCGAATTCCTCGAACAATCGCAGCACGACCGCCTTCACCCGATCCTGCCACAACTTCGTCGCCGGACACATCGCCGCCAACTTCACCCGGCTCCCGTCCGACTCCTTGCTCGAGTACGACTCCGCACACACTTCCCCTTGCTCGTCTTTCACCGCCGCCGGTCGCGCAACCCGCGTGAACTCAAAATCCTCCACCCCCTTGTCCCGCGTGTCCCACAGCCGCCCGTTGATGTACGGCATTACGTACACCGACCTCTCCTGAAGCCAAGCGACCGCCTTATCGAACCCCGGGTCTGTCGGAAAATAATGCGGATAGTCGTTGTCGAACGGGATCGCATGCCAGTCATACCAGTGCACGCCCAGCGGCACCCCCAGATACTTCTGCAGGTCCTCCAACTCCTTCACCCACGGGCCGGGCTTGCCCTCCGCCGTCCACGGCTCGCCTCCCCCGTGAACCCACACACACAGCTCCCGCATCCACTTCGGCGTATCGGCCCGCCCATCCGGCCCAAGCTCCGGATACCACTTCGCCTCCGCCTGGACCCACTTCCGATAGATCATCGCCGCGTCGAACCAGTCTCCCCGCAACAACTGCCACACGCCCTGCCCGCTCAACGTGAAACCGTTCCCTCCAACGCCCATCTGCTCCGCCGGAATATCCACCACGAACTGCACCGCGTGCTCTTCCGGCTTTCCCCGAGCCGCGATGTACTTCAGGCTTGCCACCGGATCGTGAATGCCGAAGTAGAGCCCCGTGTTGCGCCCCCGGTCATAGGCCGCCGTGTACTGCATCGCGCACCAAGGGTTCGGATACAAATCCCTCCGCGCAAACGCAAACGGCTTGCTCCACGCCTCCCGCTGAACCACGCCGACGCCATGCGGATAAAAGACCTCGCCCTCCGCGCCCAAATCGGCCACCGCGATCTGTGGAAAGGCGACCCAGCAAACACTCCACTCCTTGCTCAGATTGTCCACCCGCAAGGTCCATCGAATCGCGCCCGCCGCCGCATCGAACGTCCCCCGCGCGACAACCGCCAGATCGCCCATCCGCCCATCCCGCGGCTTCAGCCACTTCAGCTCCAGCGCATCGCCACTCGGCGACGACGACACCTCGCTCCAACCATGCTCGGCATCCATCGCCACCTGCTCGTCACTGCCCGAGCGCCGCATCGTCAACCCAAACAGCGGAAGCGTCTTGCCCGACGACAGCGGCACCCCCGTGCTCGTGTCGACAAGCTCTACCAGCCGAATGCCCTCGTCGTTCGCGTCCAGAACCAGCTTCAGCGCGCCCGCCGCCCGTTCGATCCTCCCCTCGGCCCGGGCACCCATCGCGGCAATCAGAACGGACGAAAGAATCGGCAACAACACGCGCAATCGTCGCATGGCGGAGCACTCCGGGGGCTGGGGCAAATCGGGCCGGGAAACAACAAGCCGTTATACCCGATCGCCATCCGACAGGCGAGCGCCCAGAACCCTGCCCTCCGCGACCGCCGATCGCCGCGCGCTCATTTCAGCATCACCAGGCGGTAATGCCGCATGCCGCCGTCTGCATCCTCGAACTCATAGTCGCACAGCGTCATCAGCGAATCGTTGGCCCCCGCGTCCCATTGCGAGTCGGCCAACTGGCTCAGCGTGGGATCGTACTGAATCCCCTCGCTGCCGTAGTTCTCGGCCAGCAGAAGATACGTGAAACCGAGACCTCGCATTTGCCGCCCGAATTCCAACGGGTCGGTCACCTCCTTCTCGTATCCCGTCCGCCTTCGATACACATCCTCTTGCGTCAACGGGCAGTCGAAATAGAACGCCCGCCGCTCCTGGCTCAGAATCCGATCGCCCGGCTGCGCCAAACGATTCACCAACCGCGCGGCCTGCCAGGTCGGCTCGCAACGCGACAGGTAATCCTCGCGGCTCTCCCAGCCACACGCCACGGCCACGCGGTCACGACACTCCATCGCCCCCACCGCACAGCATCCGGCCAGCGACCCCGCAATCGCCGCACCCGCCAACCATCGTGGGCCAACCGGCAGCCGCCGCATCTCCAACAACACCCACAGACTCATCAAGCTCAGCACGGGCACGATCGGCAACAGCGACCGCACGTCCTGGCACAACAAGAACCACAAGAACCAGTATGTCCCCGCCACCGCCATCAAGATTCCCAACCCTCGCAGCCGCCTCGACAGAAACACGCCCGGCAACATCGCCAGAAACAGCGTGCCCAACGCATATTGTTTCCCGCCGTAACACTCCGGATGCATCGTCACTTTCCACGCCGCGGTCACCAGCGTCACCGGATTCCGCCCCAACGGCAGCGCCGAATCGCTCAGCACAGGCAACCCTCTCTGCACGGCCGTCTCACAGTTCAGCACCTCCTGAAACAGCGGATAGAACGGATTCCCGCGATGCCACGCCGACCGCACATACCAAAATCCCCCAAGGCTCAATGCCAGAATCGTGATGATCGCCGTCCCTTCCCACAACAACCGCCTCCGTTCCGCCTGTCGCGAGCCGATCCACAACGTATTCAAGGTCAACGCCGCCGCGAACAGGAACGCCAGATACCGCGTCCCCAACGCGCCTCCCGCTGCAATGCCCGCCAGAACAAACCACCGTCGCGACTCGCCTTCCACCGCCGCGCGCCACCAGCCCGCCAGGGCCAGCGTGCACAACAGCGCCAGCGCCGCCCCGTCCAACGGCACGCTCATCTCATGGCTCACCCCCGGCACCAACGCCGTCAGCCCGCCCGCGATCCACGCCCACGACCGGCCCACCAGCGGCGTCGCCAGCACGACCGTCGCCAAAATCAACAGCACGCCCAGCGCCCAGTGAACCAACTGCGCCGCCACGCCGGTGTCCAACGCCAGCGCCCACAAGTACCACATCTCCACCAGCAGCGGCGCCGTCGAATGGTCGCTGTCCGCAAAATACTCCAGGCCGTGACACGCCAGCATCGCCTTCGGTACTTCCAACTGGCCGCACAACGCATCTCCGTTGGTCGGCGGAGCCATGGCCGCCGTCAGCGAGCCCAAACACGCCAACGCGGCCGCCACGAACATCAGCCGCGCCAGCCACCGTGGCGGCGCCGCCCAGGGCGCTGCCTCCTGCGGCTCGAACCAACTCGGCTTGCGGACCTCGGGCAGGACCTGCTGCTCGCAACGGTGGATCGTATCGCTCAGGATCTCCCCCAGTCCCCAGAAACATGCCGCCGCCGACAGGATGCCGATCACCGGCACGTAGTACGCCCTCACCATTCCCAGGCATGCCAGCAGACCTCCCGCCACAACCAACCCGACCGCCATGCTCCACACGGCGACCGTCAACCGATCGTCCTCGCACACTCTCAACCTGCGCAGAATCGGGCGACCGATCCCGTACGCCGACAACAGGATAGCCACAACCGACAGAATGGAGACAACCGACTGAAGCATTGCGAGACCACTCACCACAGACCAAGCATGCTCGTACAATACGCCACAGCGACCACAACCACCCAACCCGCAAATAGCCACGCCTGCCACGCCGGAATCGGCGGAGCCGGCGCCTGCGCCGGTGCCGGCGCGCTGAACAGCGTCGATGCCACCACCCGGCGCGCTCGCTTCATCCGCCGACGCACTTCGACGGTCTCAGGGTCACTTTGCCGAATTGGCGCAATCATAACGTCGAACTCCTTTCCGACATGAATCCAACTTGCCTCCGCGCAAAACAGGCTCGCGCTCGACCATCACCGTCCCCCTGCCATCACAGCCCACTGGCCCACCTCCTCCGCCAACTACACAGCGTCCGCCAACCTGCTCCCCTCGCCCGCTTGCGTGAGGGGGCCCGCACGGTGAGGGCACTCTCCACTCCAACTCTCTCCAACCCCAACCAACTCACCTCCGCATCCCTCTTCACCTCAGAAGCTCCTTTCGTGGTTTCCCTATTTCGTGTTTTCGTGTTTCTCTCTTTGCCACGTGCCTCCCTGCAAAAGCGTCTGTCCTTACCATCATCCCCACTCTTCCCTTCACCTCAGAAGCTCCTTTCGTGGTTTCCCTATTTCGTGTTTTCGTGTTTCTCTCTTTGCCACGTGCCTCCCTGCAAAAGCGTCTGTCCTTACCATCATCCCCGCTCTTCCCTTCACCTCAGAAGCTCCTTTCGTGGTTTCCCTATTTCGTGTTTTCGTGTTTCTCTCTTTGCCACGTGCCTCCCTGCAAAAGCGTCTGTCCTTACCATCATCCCCACTCCTTCCTTCACCTCAGAAGCTCCTTTCGTGGCTTCCCCGTTTCGTGTTTCCCTCCTACTCCCGTCTTACAACTTGCTCCACCTCACATCACAATCCGCCGAACCACCAACGTCGGCGCAAAGAAGTTCATCAGCAGGCCGACCCGCAGGCCGGTCGCCATCAAGTACGACTTCACCTGCGCGAAATGCACCTTTTCCAAACCCTTCACTGCTTTCAGTTCGACGACAATCTCTCCGTCGACCAGCAGATCCAGCCGGTGCACGCCGACCACTTCCTCCTCATAAACGACCGCCACTTCCTTCTGAGCTTCGTAGGCGATGCCACGATGACGCAGACCGACCCGCATGGCGCTCTCGTAGATCGATTCCAAGAAACCCGGCCCAAGCGTCCTATGAACGTCGACCGCAGCTTCGATGATCTGCCCGGAGAGTGCCTCGAATTCATGCCCCATGGACAAGTCGCCTCCCGCTCGACAACCGTTCTCCAAACGAGGATCGAGCCAGAACCATCTCGGGCATCCAACGCATGAAAAGACCGAACCGCGAAAAGACCGCAACGACCGCCCCCAAATCCATGTAGCACAGCCGCCCTCGGCTGTGCCAACCCCGACACTGGCAATGTTCTTTCGAAAACCTGTCCCCCTACCTACCCCGCCGCCGCATACGGACTGCGCCCACCCCTCACGACCTCCAGCAACTCCTCGAAGCGCGCCACGAACACATCCGCTTCCACCTCCGCATCGAAGTTGAATCCAATCGTCTCCATGCCCACGTGCCGCGCGCCGGCCAGTTCGAGCGTATCGTGACCGACGAAGGCCGTCTCCCGGGCCGTCAGCCCCATCTGCTCCAACGCCGTCCGGTAGCAAACCGGCTCCGGCTTGATTTCTCCCACGTCGATTGACGAAACCACGGCCGCAAACATCCCGCCCAGCCCAAAACGTTCCACCTGCCGTTCCAGGTCTTTCCCTGGCCGGTCCGAATCGCTCAGCACTCCCAGCACATAGCCGGCCACGTGCAGTCGTGCCAGCGTCGGCTTCACGCCCGGAAACGCCCGCGCCGTCTCCTCCCACTGACGCCGCCGCGCCTGGCAAGCCGCCTGCACCTCATCGATCTCGGCCGACGAAAGTCCCATCGACCGCAGGAACGCCTGGAATGCCTCCTCGAACGCACGGCAGCCCCGATGAACCTCCCCCGCGAAGTCCCGGTCCCAGATCCGGCAGAAATCCTGATAGCTCGCCCGCCGTCCCAGGCGATTCAGCAACTGAAGAAGCCAACGCCGCCAGGCCGTCGCGTCATACAGCACGTCGCCCATGTCAAACAGCAATCCGCGCACCGGCCGCGTAAGCGATCCCCGCGGATACCGCCGGCCCGCCTCCGACGTCCCCGTAGCCCTCGACGCCGACTCCCCAAGTCTTCGCACCAACGAAAATGGGACCGCTCCCTTCACTCCGGGAACCGTCCCATGCGTTGTCGAATCCCGATCGCCTTCATCGCCCGGGCAAAGAGCGATAAGAAGCCGAGACACTTGCTGCCCGCTGTGGTTCAACCTGCCGGTCATCGATCGACGAATCCTTTCGTCGGCCTGCTGAATCTTGCCTCAAACTTTCGGGCACGCCCGATTCAACGCCGCCATCCGCTGGCGCAGCGCGGGGTGGTGATCCAACAGGTCGGCAATCCTCTGCCAATCCAATTCTTCAGGTCCCAATGCCTCGAAGATCGTCAGCGTGTTCTCCCAGTCCTCCTCGATATCGACCGTCAAACGTACGTCGTCCCGGTCGATCTGCGAGGGTGCCGGAATCAGCCGAATGTTGAACTTCTCCGGATGGGAATACAGATACCCGGTCACGCTCCGCCGATCCGCCTCCGTCCGTGCCAACTTCGCTGCGCGCAGCAGCGACTTCGTCCGAAACCACTCCGCGTACAACCCCACCGGCGAAAGAATCGCTGGCCGGCCGTCTCGGCAGCAATAGCTCATGTAGTCGCACTCGGGATGGCCCTCCGCGTCCGTCACCAACCGGTCGATGAGGATCGAGTCGACGAACGGAAACTGCGCACCAACGCGCACGGCCGTCTCCGCCGGATACTCCTCGAGCGACGCAGCAATGCACCCCAGCGGCTCGGACGTCGCCCCGGTGAACACCGGCACGTCCATCGGCACCAGACCGGTCACGAACCGGTTCTCCGCCGCGCTGCATGTCACGACGATCACGCCATCCAACTGCTGGCAATCGGTCACCCGCCGGACAATCCACTCCAGCACCGACTTGCCGCCCATCCGCCGCGCCGCCCGGGCGCGAGCCTGGCACGATCCAAAACATGCATCGACAATTCCAAGGGTTCTCAACATCCGGTTGACCCCAGGCTTCCCACAGAAAGCGATCCTTCCACCTCGCGTCGCGCAAAATGCAAAGGCAATCTACCATTTCCATAGGAATCCCGTCAATACAACCCGAAGGAGGGAAACCGCCCGCTACTCACCACTTTCCGCTTCTCGCCTTCCGGTGCACCCAGGGTATCGATGGACCCTCACTGCAAATGCACCGACCCGCCTATGTACGTGCACACAGGGTATTCAGCACTTGCGCCGTTCCATCCCAAACCCACTTCCGCGCAACCGCCGCCCAATCAACTCCTTCTCCACCTCGCGCCGCCCAACTGCCTCTCCATAACCGTGATTCTGCACTTTCTGCGCAAATCCATGTCCCGCTCATAGCACTCAACCCAATGCCCCACAAGCACTTCGAATAATATCAACAACCCCTGTTTCCACTTCACCCTACCACAGACGTAACTCGCTTCCGACATCATCACTCTCCGTAACCGACTATTCTAAAACAACTTGCACGTCATCCTGCCGCCATAAATCCAACCCCCGCCCAACCTCATCGCTGAGAAATCTCCCAACCCACCGCCACCTTGCCCCGGTGTACGCGTGTGCCCTATAATCCACCGTTTCACACGCCGTGAAACGCCACGTCCAGCCAACCTCCGCATGGCCGCTTCCGATATCGTCATCAAAGGCGCCCGCGAGCACAACTTGCGGAACGTCGACTTGGTTCTGCCCCGCAATCGCCTGATCTGCTTCACCGGCGTCAGCGGCTCCGGCAAGAGTTCTCTCGCCTTCGACACCCTCTACGCCGAAGGACAACGCCGCTACGTCGAAAGCCTCTCCAGCTTCGCCCGCCAATACCTCGGCCAAATGCCCAAGCCCGACGTCGATCTGATCTCCGGGCTGAGCCCCTCCATCTCGATCTCCCAGAAATCCGGCGGCCAAAACCCCCGTTCCACCGTCGGAACAATCACCGAGATCTACGATTACCTCCGTGTCCTTTATGCCCGCGTCGGCACCGGGCATTGTCCCCAGTGCGGTCGCCCCGTCACGGCCCAAACCCGCCAGCAAATCCTTCAGCAAATCTCCCAGCTCCCCACCGGTGGTCGCGTGCTCATCCTGGCACCGCTCATCCGCGGCCAGAAAGGTGAGTACCGCGACCTCTTCGAAGATCTCCTCAAACAGGGCTTTATCCGCGCCCGCGTCGACGGACACGTCGCCCGCCTCACCGACGACCTCCGCCTCGACCGCCAAATGCGCCACAATATCGAAGTCGTAGTCGACCGCCTTGCCGTCGGACCCGCTACGCGTGGGCGTCTTGCCGAGGCCGTGGAACTCGCCCTCCGCCTCGGCGGCGGCAACCTCCTCGTCGCACCCGACATCGTCGACAACTCAACATCCCCCCCCGCATTTGCTGAAACCCAGCTTTCGGCCCACTACGCCTGCACGCATTGCCAACTCAGCTTCGAGCCGCCTAGCCCCCAACTATTCAGCTTCAACAGCCCCCAGGGTATGTGTCCCCACTGCCACGGATTGGGCGAAATCTACAGTTTCGACCCCAAACGCCTCATACCCGACCCTTCTCGCTCCTTCCAACAGGGTTGCATCGAGCTGCTCGGTTCCTGGCGCAATATGGGCCGGTGGCGTCGACACATCTACCGCGGCGTTGCCGATACCCTGCAACGCAAATACGGTCTCGAAGACGGTTCCCTCCTCGAAATCGCCTGGGAAGAACTCGACCCAAAGCTTCAGAACCTGCTCCTTTGGGGCACCGGCGACGAACACATCACTTTCACCTGGCGCTCCGGTCCCTCTGGGCACAAGTGGGGTGGCAAGTACGAGGGAATCATCCCCAAGCTGCTCTCCCAATACCGCACCACCCGCAGCCGCATGCAACGCCGAGCCCTCGAAAAGTACATGAGCGTCGTCGGCTGCGCCGCCTGCCGTGGCCAGCGGCTCAATCCCCAAGCATGCGCCGTACGCCTCACCACCACCTCCCCCCGATTTCACGACCACCCCGAACGCTCCCTCCCTGAGGTCTCGGCCCTGGCTGTGAGCGAAGCCGAGGACTTCTTCAGCCGACTCAAACTGGACGACACCGGTCAGACCATCGCTGCCGAAGCCCTCAAAGAGGTCCGCGGCCGGCTTCAGTTCCTCAAGAACGTCGGTCTCGACTACCTTACTCTTGGCCGCACCTCCCCCACACTCTCCGGCGGCGAAATGCAGCGAATCCGCCTGGCTGGCCAGATCGGCTGCGGACTCGTCGGCGTGCTCTACATCCTCGATGAACCCTCCATTGGCCTCCACCCCCGTGACAACGACCGCCTTCTCGAAACGCTCGCCCAACTCCGCGACCAGGGCAATACCGTCGTCGTTGTGGAGCACGACGAAGACACCATGCGCGCCGCCGATCACATCGTCGATTTCGGCCCCGGCCCGGGCGTCCGCGGGGGCAAAGTGGTCGCAACGGGTCCCGCCGACGCCATCATGGCCAAGTCCGGCAGCCTCACCGGCAAATACCTTTCCGGCAAACAAAGAATCGAAATCCCCCCTCACCGCCGCTCCGGCAACGCCCATCGGCTGATCGTTCGGGGGGCCGCGCACAACAACCTCAAGGATATCGACGTCGAGGTCCCCCTCGGCACTTTCGTCTGCGTCACCGGTGTCTCCGGCTCAGGGAAGAGTTCCCTCGTCAACGACATTCTCGTCGAAGCCCTCCGCCGCGACCTCAACGGCGGTCTCGGCAACCCCGGCACTTATCGAGCGATCGAAGGGCTGGAGCACCTCGACCGCATGATCGCCATCGACCAGTCCCCAATCGGGCGTACGCCGCGATCCAACCCTGCCACCTACATCAAGGTCTTCGACGACATTCGCAACCTGTTCGCCCAGTTACCCACCTCCAAGACGCGAGGCTACAAACCGGGCCGCTTCAGCTTCAATGTCGCCGGCGGGCGCTGCGAAGCCTGCGAAGGCAATGGCTCTGACCGCCTGGAAATGGACTTCCTGGCTGATATCTGGGTAACCTGCCCCGTCTGCGAGGGGCACCGTTTCAACCGCGAAACCCTCCAGGCCCGCTTCAAGGACAAATCAATCGCCGATGTCTTGGAAATGGATATCCAGGAGGCCCTCAAGCACTTCCAAAACCTGCCCAAGATTCACCAGAAGCTCAAAACTCTCCAGGACGTTGGCCTTGACTACGTGAAGCTGGGCCAACCTTCGCCGACCCTCTCCGGCGGAGAGGCGCAGCGAGTGAAACTGGCCCGTGAATTGGTTAAACAGAGTACCGGCCGTACCCTCTACTTACTGGACGAGCCGACGACCGGGCTGCATTTCGCCGATATCGAACTGCTGCTCAAGGTGCTCCACGGCTTCGTCGACGCCGGCAATACCGTGCTCGTTGTGGAGCACAACCTCGAAGTCATCAAAACGGCCGACTGGATCCTCGACCTCGGCCCCGAGGGGGGCGCTGAGGGCGGCCGGCTCATCGCCTCCGGTACACCCGAGCAAATCGCCCGAGTCAAAACGTCCCATACCAGCAGGGTTCTCCAGGCGGCCCTCAACAGGTCTCAGGCTCGCAGCAACGGCAGGGTTAAGCCGTCTCGGTCCAGCACCACCAAGGGCGCCCGGCGCACAGAGCTAGCGAAATCTATCAGAGTCCGCGGTGCCTCTCAGCACAATCTGAAGGCCATCGACGTAGATATTCCCCGGGAGCGGCTTACTGTCTGCTGTGGTCCTAGCGGCTCCGGAAAATCCTCTCTGGCTATGGATACCATCTACGCCGAAGGCCAGCGCCGCTACGTCGAAAGCCTCAGTGCTTACGCCCGACAGTTCGTCGGCCAAATGCAGAAGCCTAAGCTGGAACATATCGAAGGCCTTTCACCAGCTATTGCCATCGAACAGAAACACTCCAGCCACACCCCCCGCAGCACAGTCGGCACGGTCACCGAGATCTACGACTACTTGCGAATCCTCATGGCCCGACTCGGTGAGCCATACTGCCCCGTCTGCGACGTACCCATCGGTACTCAATCTGCCGACGAAGTGATCGACAAGGTCATGGCACACCCGCAAGGCACGCGGCTCTTCCTGATGGCCCCATTGGAAGTTCAGGTGGGAGAACACTACGAAACGCTATGGGAGGAGATGAGGGCGGCCGGCTATGCCCGAGTTCGCGTCGATGGCCGGACTTTCCCTCTCGATGATCCGCCAAAGATTGATCGACGGCGCAAGCACGAGGTTCAGGTCGTGATCGACCGTGTCACCATTCGAGCCGGGGCCCGTTCCCGGATTGCCGACAGCGTGGAAAACGCCCTGGCCGTGGGTCGCGGCGTATTGCACTTGGTAATGGTCAGCAACTCGGTGCTGGAATCTCAATGGCCCCTAGAGATTCACAGCCAGCATTTCGCCTGTGATCGCTGTGGCCGTAGCTTCGAAAGGCTCGGACCCCATAACTTCTCCTTCAACAGCTCGCTCGGCTGGTGCCCGGCCTGCGAGGGACTTGGCGTGCAGACCGGTGCCAACCCGGCGATTCTGCTTCGTGATCCCCAAGCGACACTCTCTGAGGGGGCCGTTGCCTTGTGGCCGAACGCCAATAACCGACTCTTTGCCCGAATGCTGGAAGCCTTCTCCCAGGTTACCGGTATCCCAACCAACGTTCCCTTTGACCAACTTGGAGCCCGTCACCGTCGTTTGATCATGCAAGGTACCGGCGAGCAATGGTTCGATGTTCACATTCTTCTCCCGAACGAGAGCGAGGCCAGGGATGAAGGTGGTCCCAGGCGATCTTCTCGCAAGAGGCCTACCGGCAAGGGCAGCACAGATCCTCACTCTCCCGAGAAAGAAGCCCCAACATCTTCCCGGCCCGCGTTTCGCTTCCAGTACAAGGGACTTTACCCTGCCCTGGAAGAGGCCAGCCGCGCTTCCCCTGGCTTTCGCAGTGGCCTGGAGCACCTCGTCGACGAGGTCGAATGTTCGGTCTGCAACGGCAGTCGTTTGCGTGACGATGCAGCATCCGTCCGTCTCCGTGGCCACACCATTGACGAAGTTGCCCGGATGCCGCTTGGGCGTTTACTGGAGCAGTTTCGGAATTGGAAGCTGAATGCCACCGAGCGGAAGATTGCCGGCGAGGTGGCACGCGAGATTCGCAGTCGACTACAGTTTCTGGTTGATGTTGGGCTTGATTACTTGACCTTGGCGCGAGCGGCACCTACGCTCTCCGGCGGTGAGGCCCAGCGTATCCGTTTGGCGGCCCAGGTGGGAAGCGGTTTGTGCGGGGTACTCTACGTACTCGATGAACCAACGATTGGCCTGCATCCACGCGACAACCGCCGCCTCCTCGAAGCGTTGTATAGACTTCGCGATCTGGGCAACACTCTACTGGTCGTAGAGCACGACCGCGAAGTAGTCCAAAGTGCCGATCATCTGCTCGACTTTGGGCCTCGGGCAGGCAACGAAGGTGGCCGAATCGTTGCCCGTGGCACTCCCGAGCAGGTCGCCGCCCGCCGCGGCTCCGTTACCGGGCCCTATCTGTCAGGCGCCAGGGCAATTCCCGTCCCAACCAACCGCCGCATGCCATCCTCCCGTCTGCCGCTTGCGGGAGGGTCAGGAACCGGGACAATTGCAGGTCCTCAGAAGCCTACGAATCGCTCACCTTCCAGGCGATTGTCAGCCACGGTTCCGCCTGGTGGCGGCTGGCTGGAAATCCTCGGCGCGCGGCACAATAACCTCAAGGACATTGACGTACAGATCCCACTTGGGACGCTCACCGTAGTGACGGGCACTAGCGGCAGCGGCAAAAGCTCTCTCGTCGAAGATATTCTCTACAACGCGCTGGCTCGATCCCTTCATCGGGCGAAAGCGTTTCCTGGTTCGCATAATGCGATTCGTGGTCTGGAAATGATCAACAAAGTGATCCGCGTTGATCAACAGCCGTTGGGTCAAACTCCCACTTCGAACCCCGCCACCTTCACAGGCGCTTTCGACCTAATTCGCGAGTTGTACGCTCAGTTGCCCGAAGCCAAGCTCCGCGGCTATTCCCCCCGGCGATTCAGCTTCAACGTGCCTGGCGGACGTTGCGAAAAGTGCGAGGGCAACGGGCAACTGAAGATTGAAATGCATTTCCTTCCTGACGTTTGGGTGGAGTGCGATGCCTGCGGTGGACGCCGCTACGATGCTGAGACATTGACGGTTCGGTATCATGGCCAGTCGATTGCCAATGTTCTGGATATGTCTTGCGGTACCGCGGTCAAATTGTTCGAGAACCTCCCCCGAATTCGCCATATCTTACAAACGCTTTGCGACGTAGGCCTAGACTACCTTACGCTGGGGCAGCCCGCGCCGACACTGTCAGGCGGCGAGGCGCAACGCGTTAAGCTCGCCGCAGAACTCTCTCGCCCCGACACGGGCCACACACTCTATCTCTTGGACGAACCGACAACCGGTCTGCATTTCGACGACCTTGCCAGACTCCTGGATGTTCTTAACCGGCTCGTCGATTTGGGCAATTCGGTTGTCGTCATTGAGCATAACCTGGATATAGTTAAGACCGCCGATTGGATAATCGATATGGGGCCGGAAGCGGGAGAAGCCGGTGGTCACGTCGTGGTAGCAGGTACACCGGAAGATGTTGTGGAACACTCTCGCCTCCAACATGCCTCGGCGTCCTTAACTCTCCCACAGCCGATGCTGCAGTCATTCACCGGCGAAGCACTTCGGCCGGTGCTGGCAGCCGGTCCGTTCGCTGCGCGAAGAGTCCACGATTTCGCTGCGGATCAGGCCAAGCGAAGCGGCGATATGGATATCCACGAGGTCGGTTCCGAAGCCCACATGCCTTGGGAGGTTGATGGCCTCCGTTGGCACACGAAGGATCGAATGGGCCGTAACGGCAACCCGTGCCGATGGAATGGCCGTGTCCTGGCCGACATTGTGGAGCGCATCGAGCAGTCTATGCAGTTCAGCGACACGGACTGGAACTCACGAACGATCGTGGAGATCCGCGCCCCGAAGAAGTCCGATGGCTGGTTCTTTCACGCCATAACCGGCGAGGAGTGGCTGCTGAAGATGAAGTTCCGCACTGCACGAAACACCTTCCGTCGCGAAGAGATTGTCAATCGACTCGATCTGAAGCCCCTTAACGACATGCCCGACTTGCCGTTGTACGGAACTGAACCGCGCGTGAAGTGCCGCAATCTAAGGGGGCCCTGGCAGGAAATCGAACTTCGCGTGCACTCCTACCAGGAGATCGACCAGCCAGATTTCTGGCGTTTCATTGACGAAGCCATGAACGGGTTTCACGAGCTCACGGAACACTCGCAGGCAAATTCTCGCGATCTGATGCCCTGGCGAGTCCTGGGGCGCAGGTGGCATACATCACGACGAGGTTTCTCGGGCGCTCGGCGAGCGGACTGGGACGTCAGTGTTTTGGAACAACTGCTTGACCTGCTGGCGAAAACGGCATCTAACGGTCATTTCGCGTGGGGGAACAAGCAGGTCGTACCAATACATCTTCCCGACCGACAACGGCCATGGGCGGCGGTGCAGACGAAGAAGATTGACGCTGTCCACCTGACTCTAATTGGCTCCAAGGGGCGCTTTGCTTTGGGGCGGATCGCCGATTTGGGGTACGAGCCGGTGCTCGACGGCCAACGATCAGACCGGGATTTCATACGATTGAAGTTTCGCACGTCTGACGATTTGAAGCGTGGCGACCTCGCCTGCTTTCTTCAGGAGCATCTGGAGTCTTTGAATCACCGTTCCTAGTCGCAGCCTCATTCGTCATCGCGAACCATGTCTGACCTGCTCTGTAGAAAACCTCGATTCGCCAGAGGATCATGATATTGAGGGTGAGTGATCGCAGGAGGATTTCTCGGCATTGGGACCAATACTGGCGAGCCCGCAGGGCCGCACCCATCAGCCGCTTTAGCATGCTCGTGACCGTCTCTACCTGCCAGCGCTGACCGTACCGACTATGCTTCAAACATGTTGCCATCATTCGGCGCCAGTAGCCCGATGGAAGCTTCTTTGTCGGGCGACCGGCCAATGGAGGAATGAGCGTTCGCACTCCGCGCTCTTGGCGAGCATACCTGTGCGCCCCTTCGCTATCGTATCCCGCATCAGCAGCAAGCGCGTCGATCCGAATCACGTGCAACGCCTGGTCCAGAGCCACGCGAAAGTGCTGAATGTCGGGTCTAGGCCCTCGGCCGGGAACTACCGCAAGAATCAAGTGGCTGCGGCAATCGCAGAGAATGCCCGCCTTGGGAAAACGGGTGTATGTGGTTTTCTGCCATGTTTTTCCGCCGGCGGCGCGGCGACGAACATAGTAGCTGCTGGCGTGGTGGGACTCCAGGCCCGTCCCATCCAAAGCAGCCAGTCTCACGCGGCGGCACACGCATCGATGCTTCACTGCGATCTTGATCGTCTTGTCCAACAGACGCCGAGCGCGGGCAGATATCAACAAACGCTGCGCAGCCTTCTGGAAGGTCGTGAAGTGCGGCACCGAGTCCAACTCGATCACCGTGCGGAATTCGGGAGCGTCGCGGAAAAACTGGGAAAGCTTGCGGTAATCCAACTGCAGAAACTCTTTGAGCACCAAGGCCGCAAACAACTGGGGTTGCGTAAACTTCTTAGGGCTGAAACGATGGGCATACCGGCGCAGCGTCCTCTGTCCGACCAGGTAGGCCATCAAGAGAACTTTGCGCGGCGACTTGCTGGTTGTTGCCATCCAACATATTTACGCATTTCCCCATCCACCTTGTTTAGCTAGCTTTGCTGGCATGGTTTTCTACAGAGCATGTCTGACCCCTTATTGCCCAAGCGATTCTTCTTCCGGTTCTCGATACCATGCCTCTACCGAGCGCCGGTCTGGAATCCCAACCGAAACGTACTGAATGTAGCCTATCGCTTGGCGGGAGTCGCCGAACTGGAGGAAATGGCTCGGTCGACCGACTTTCGCATGGCTTGGAGCGAAGAGGGGCTGGCCTTCTCTGTCAGCGTCTTCGGGAAACGGCAATCGCCCTGGTGCCGCACGAGTCGCCCCGAAGATAGCGACGGAGTACAGGTATGGATCGATACACGTGATGTGCATGGTGTGCACCGCGCAGGGCGATTCTGCCACCGCTTCCTCTTCATGCCGGCCGGCGGTGGAAGTCGGCTCAATCAGCCGGTCGTCCAATGGTTGCCCATTAATCGTGCCAAAGAGCACCCCAAGGCGATTAAGGCTGGTCTCGCTCAGATTCGAAGTGCAAGACAGGCCGACGGGTATGTAGTCGAGGGGTTTTTGCCAACCGCGATACTGACCGGCTTCAACCCGCAAGAGTGTCCGCGGCTCGGCTTCACGTACGCCGTCTTTGACCGGGAGTTGGGCGAACAGACCTTCGTTGCCGGAAGCCCAATGCCCTACAGGGAGGATCCGAGCCTGTGGGCGACGATCGAGTTGGTTCGCTGAACCATCATGCTCCGTGTGTTATCAGTCCTCTCTCTCGAGCACCGCCAGAATCTGCACCAATTCGATTCGCTAATCCTTCTTCAATTCGGTAAATCAACCGGGCAATGGTGCTATTGGCTGGCAGAAGCAGGCGTAGGCGCTTTTCCAGACTGATCTCCACGGATTGCCTCGCCACAGCGACGGGCCCCAACGGTTCGAGTGCCGAGTCAGCCGGGCGGTGAAACACATCAGGTCTTGGATCACACTCCGCAACCGACGCCGAGAGACCGGTTTGGAAAGTGGCATCTGCCCTACCGGCAACAAGGACTCGTACTCGGCCAGTGCCGTCTGACAGTACAGCCGCAACACGTTGTAGGCCTCCAGACGCCTTGGCTCTTGTGTCGTACGCTGACTCACGGCGTATCCTCCTGCCCACGTCGGGCTGCTGAAGTGGTTGAAAACATCAGCAGGATACGCCACCCTTTCTCAGCTCACCAGCACACAAGACTTGACAATAGCCTGAATCCGTGAGCTTCGATGGCTTGTTCTTGGGATAGATCAACCGGTGGTTGGTGCTCTTGGCTGGCAGAAGCGGGTGTAGACGCACTGCCAGACCGATCTCCACGGATTGCCTCGCCACAGCGACAGGCCCCATCGGTTCGAGTGCCGAGTCAGTCGGGCGGCGAAGTACATCAGGTCTTGGATCACACTTCGCAACCGACGCCGAGAGACCGGCTTGGGAAGCGGCATCTTCCCTTCCGGCGGCAAGGACTTGTTTTCGGCCAATGCCGTCTGACCGCACAGCCGCAACACGTTGTAGGCCACCAGCCCCAACGACAGCATCAAGGCGTTGGTGGCGAACTTCCCGCTTGGTAAACGCTCCAGGTCCAGGTCCGATTTCAGTTCGGAGTGGAACTGCTCGCTGGTGCCGTGATCGTGATACAGGGCGATAACCTTCTTGGGGGCAAGCTTCAGACTGGTCCACCAGGTCGAGATCTCGATCTCCGGAACCAACAAGCGCTGACCCTCGGCAGTGATCGTCCGCTGGATCACCTCGAACACCACACGGTACGGCTTCCCGTCCCGTTCCTTCCAGGTCTCGCCCGTCCAGATCTCCTTGCCCACCCGAGGCTCTTCACACGTGCCATACGCCTGAGCCTCCTCCAGCCAGTCCGCCTCCGACTCCTTCCGCAGATTGCGCTTGATGATCCAGTCCACGTACTTCTTTTTCCGCAGGCGACGGAGGTTTTCGCCGTCGTCGTTGCCGGCATCCATCCGCACCAGAAGCTTGCCCTGCGTGATCAGCCTGGCCAAGTCAACGGCTTGGTCCAGGAAGTCGGGTGTACCCTCTTGCACATGCTGGTTGCCGGGGCGCAACTCGCAGTGAATCAGGTAGCCCTCCTGGCCCAAGTAGGCGAAGTTCGGAGCGTAGCCATCCAGATTCTTGTACGTCCACGCCACTCCCTCCTTCTTCGTGCCGCTGTTGTCCAACGGCGATACGTCGACGTCCAAGGCAATCCAGTCGTCCTGGCAGGGCGTCAGGACCGGGGCGTGCCGGGCGACCATCCGAGCCGACTCCTCATGCAACGTCCCAATCGGGGTCGTCCCCAGAGCGTCCATCCGTTGCCGGAGCGTTTCCTCAGAAGGAAGCTTGGTCAGGCCCATCGCTCGCCGGAAGAATGCTTCTTGGCGATACGCTTCGATGTCGGCGTAGTCGCTCTTGCCCAAACACAAAAGACCGATCATCGCCACCAGCACATCGCCATGCGGCACCTCGGGACGCTTTCGCTCTCCCAGGCAGATGTCGTTAAGCCGCTTTCGAAGCAACGCCTGTCCCAGCAGGGCTCCGGCCAGGGCCAACCCCGAGTGCGAAACGAGGACCTCGTCGGTCTGTTTGATGATGAATTCCATGGGCCTCACTGCCTCACCTTACGGGTGAACTGCTGTTGCCCACGATCATCGCCGAAATCCTCTGAAAAACAAGGCCATTCACCCGCTCACACGCAAAGCAAGTTCACGGAACCAGGAATAGCTCAGGAGCAAGACCGTGCATTTGTGACCAGCTTTAGATTCTTGTACCAGGTGTTATGAAGGTACGGATTGGGTAGATTCGCTGTGCTGCTGGAGTGAGGCCGTAGGCCGAACGGAAGCAGCACAGCGGGCCGCGAACTCCGCTGGGGTCACGTACCCCAGTGAGCTGTGCGGCCGGTGTTGGTTGTAGTCCTCTCGCCATAGCCTGGTCAGCTTTTTTGCCGCCGCCAAGCTTTCAAACTCCTCCATCGCCAAGAACTCGTCTCGCAACCGGCTGTGGAAGCTCTCGGCATAGCCGTTCTCCCACGGACTGCCAGGCTTGATGTACAGCGTCTCCACGTTCACCTGACCAAGCCACCGCCGGATCGCCTCCGCGATGAACTCAGGCCCGTTGTCGCTGCGGACGCACTTGGGCACGCCCCGCATTGCAAACAGTTCGGCCAACGTGTCGATCACGTCCTCGCTCGTTATGCTTCGGTCAACCTTCAACGCCAAACACTCACGCGTGTGCTCGTCGATGATCGACAGCCACTTCAATGGGCTGCCCGCCGTCGTGCGATCAAAGACGAAGTCCCAGCACCATACATCGTCCGGACGCTCCGCTCGATGCTGTACGCAGCCGTTGACGCTGCTGCCTAGACCTCGCCGTTTACGCCTCTTTCGCGGCACTTTCAGCCCCTCGCGACGCCAAAGCCGGTACACTCGCGTGTCGCTGGCCCGCCAGCCTTCCTGACGCAATCGCCAAGCCGTCCGCCGGTAGCCCCACCGTGGGCGACGACGAGCAACTGCCAACATCCGCCTGACCAGCGGGCCTTCGTCATTCCGCGGTTGCGGCTGGTAACGCTGCGTACTTCGCGGCTGATCCAATGCCTTGCACGCCCTTCGCTCGGATACCGAAAACCGCTCTTGCAGGTCTTCGATCACCGCACGCCTCCGGGAAGGGCTTACCAGTTTCCCTCCGCAACGTGCTTGAGCATCTGAATGTCGAGTTCCTTCTCCGCCACCAACTGCTTCAGCCGCCGGTTCTCGATCTCCAACTCCTTCAGCCGCTTCGCCTCCTCGGCCTTCATGCCGCCGTACTGCAAACGCCACCGCTCCAACGTCGACTGGCTGATCTCCAAGGCTTGAAGCACCGCCGCCTCATCCTTGCCCGCGTTGAGCATCGCATCCGCATCCCGCAGCTTCCGCACGATCTGCTCGGGACTGTGCCGCCTCCTTCGTCTCGCCATCGTCCAGGTCTCCTTGCCATCCGGCTCTGAGACCTTCATAACACATGGATCAGGTTTTCAATAGCAGGCCATTTGCTAAGAAAGCGATTGAAATCGGGCTGTGGAGTCAGTACAACGAGACTGTTGATTTCTTCGTCCAGAGTTACATTATCTCAGGCGTGGCGAAGTGGTCAAAGACAGAAGGAGCTTTGCCACGGCAAGACAACAGAACGAAACGCGACGCAGCGCACAGGAAGGCAATGAACGGTTGATCACGCAGAATCGGCGTGCCCAACACAACTACACCGTACTCGACACCCTCGAATGTGGGGTGGTATTGCTGGGTAGTGAGGTGAAGAGTCTGCGGAACGGCCGAATCTCGCTCGAGGAATCGTATGGCCGAGTGCGCGAAGGCGAAGTCTGGCTTGTCGGCTGCGACATCCCGGAGTATGTCCAAGCGAATCAATTCAACCACAACCCCAAACGGCCGCGGAAGTTACTTCTGCATCAACGAGAGGTAAGACGCTTTGCCAAGCGGGCCTATGAGCAAGGATTAACGCTGGTGCCGTTGCGGATGTATTTCAAGCGAGGGCGGGCCAAGGTCCTTCTGGGATTATGCCGGGGGAAGCAGAAGCATGACAAGCGGGAAATGATTAGAAGAGCCGAGGTCCAGAGGGATTTGCGAAGGGCCATGCGACGTGGCTGAGAACCTCCACTCTTTGGGCTACCACGACCTATTCTTGGAATGATGTTTCACCCTCCGGCGGCGAGGGTGGCGCGAACCATGCTGATGATGCCCACGTACTCGAAATTGCGGCCAGCGCTCGCCCAATCGGTTCCAGTCCATCCTAAAGGGGGTTCGATGAAATCGTTGCCAAGTAGTCGGCCAGACGGCGAATCGTCGGCAGAGGTGCTGTACCTCAAAGACATCCGCAAAGCGTTTCAGAACCCCGACGGCAGCCGTCTGCCTATTTTGGCAATTGATCAGTTTCGTGTGAGCCATGGGGAGCAAGTGGTATTAGTGGGTCGCAGCGGCTGCGGTAAGACGACCCTGTTGCACATCATTGCCGGCATTGGTCGCCCCGACCGGGGCCGAGTCAAAGTCGACGGTTGGGACATTACGTTGTTCACGGAAGCCGAGTGCGACCGCTTTCGTGCTCAGCGAATCGGCTACGTCTTTCAGACGTTCAACCTGTTGCAAGGTTTCTCGGCCTTGGAAAACGTGTTGCTGACAATGAAGTTTGCGCGGAGAAGGATTGACAAGACTCGGGCTCGCCAACTTCTGGAACGCGTTGGCCTGGGGCATCGCATGACGCATAAGCCAACGATGCTCTCGGTAGGCGAACAGCAGCGGGTGGCTGTAGCGCGTGCGTTGGCAAACCACCCCAAGCTGTTGTTGGCCGACGAGCCGACCGCCAATGTCGACTCCGGGCACCAGCAGCAGATCGTCGATTTGCTTCAAGCAACCTGTCGGGAGGAAGATGTTGCACTCGTACTGGTCACCCACAGTACCGAAGTGGCCGGGCAGTTTGACCGTGTGGACCATCTGGAAGAATTCAATCGTGCAGTTGTGAAATGAGCCTACTAAAGATTGCTTGGAGAAGCGTACAGCAGCGTGCGTTTGCCTCGTCACTGACGGCTCTGTCGGTGGGGATGGGGGTGGCACTGGTTGTTGCCGTGTTGGTCATCTATGCCGTGGTCGATCAGTCCTTTCGTCGCGGTGCCCAGGGTTACGACCTGATCGTTGGCGCCAAGGGGAGCCCGCTCCAATTAGTGCTCAACACGGTCTTTCACCTCAGCCAGCCGGTCGAAACCATCCCGTACAGCTATTACAAGGAATTCACCGTCGGCCGGTTTGCCCCGGCGGTGGAGTTAGCCATTCCTGTCTGTACGGGGCACGATTTTCGCGGCTGTTCGGTCATTGCGACCGTGCCGGACGCATTCGACAAGCTCACGTATTTGGACAACCAAAAGTACACATTCTACCAAGGGCGAAACTTCGAGGCAGCCCAGCCTTTCGAGGCAATCGCCGGTGCCATGGCAGCCAGGCGGGCCAACCTGCAAGTCGGAGACAAATTCGTCCCGGTCGCGAAGTCTGAGAGTGAGACTGGAGGGCACGAGAGTTTCAAGGTTGTTGGCATTCTGACCCCCACTGGGACTCCGAATGACAACGCACTGTTCATCAACATTGAAGGATTTTATCGTTGTGACGCCCACAGCCACGGCACCTCTTTCCAAGAGCGCTTGCTGTCCGAAGCAGCGGGCGCAACGGATGTGGAGCATTCGGCGGGGACGGCTCATGAACACGGACACGGTGACAGCGAAGAGCACCGCCAGGTTTCTGCAATCCTGGTGTGCACAAATGGGGCGAGGCAGCCGCAACTGGCGATGTCGCTACCGACAGTGATCAACGAGGGCGCGGTTGCCCAGGCTGTGTTGCCGTCACGCGTGATCCGAGAGTTGTTCAATGGTATTGTGGGTAACGTCCGGTTGTTGCTGCTAGTACTGGCAGTACTGGTCGTGATTGTATCCGGGATTGGTATCCTGGTTAGTATCTACAACTCCATGAACGACCGTAGGCATGACATTGCGGTCATGCGAGCGTTGGGCGCGAGGCGATGGACAGTCATGAGCATTATTCTCGCAGAATCGATCCTGCTATCATTGGGCGGAGGCGGAATGGGCCTTTTACTTGGACATGGCCTTGTCGCAGCGTTGAGTAGCAGAATCGCTGATCAAACGGGGGTGTTCGTCAGTGCGTTTGCTTTCCAGCCAGTGGAATTGGTTCTTGTGCCGGGGTTGATCTTACTGGCGGCACTTGTCGGCTACTTGCCCGCGATGTCAGCCTATCGTACTGATGTCGCCAAGGCGTTGACGGCTTCGCCTTGAGCGGGGCCCGTGAAGTCCTCCACTTGCATGGGTGGAACAAGCACGATTGAAGTAGCGTGCATGGGGAATTTGAGGACTGGATGTATACCATGAACACCGAGCAGTCTCCGCCGACAGTTCCTGACTCGGAAACGGATCTGTTCGCATACGAGGAGGAACAGCGGTCTGAGGTGTACCGGGTGCTAAGCCCGTTAGCAGTGGTCAGTTTGGCTTTAGGTGCTCTGTCGGTGCTGACACTCCTGAGCTGGTACCTTGCTATCATACCCATCGCGGGCATTACCGTTGCACTAATCGCAAGGCGGCAGATTCAGCGAGCCCCGGACGACCTGACTGGAATGGGTGCTGCCACTAGTGGTCTAGTCCTTTCGGTCGCGATGTGGATCACAGGTGCGGTCATTCTGGCATCGCTGCACATGACCGGAGTACCGATCGGGTACACGGAGATCTCATTTCCGATGTTGCAGCCGGACCGTGATGAAGGGGAAATCCTGCCCGCGAAGGCGACCGATTTGAACGAGAAGCGTGTTTACTTGACCGGCTACATGTATCCCGGTCGGCAGAGTGTTCGTATCAAGGAGTTCGTGTTGGTGCCCAGCCGGGGACACTGCAAGTTCTGCAATGCACTGGTCGCACCAACGGAGATGATACGGGTGAAGCTTGTTGGGGATTTGATGGCCGACTTCTCCAATGAACGGGTGGCCATTGGCGGCAAGCTATTGGTGGACAAGAGTCCGGGGTGGCGAGACAATGGTGGCCTCCCGTATGCCGTCGAGGCTGATTATCTGCGGCAGTAGTCGAGATTGTCGGAACGTCGTGGTCGCCTTCCCGGAAGCCGTTCCGGCCGTTATACTTGGCCCATTCCGGCGGTTTCGCCCGCTGGGTCTTGCCCTGGCGTTCGCACTGCTTTTCTCTCCGGAAAACTGGGCGTCTAGGCGTTTGCCATATTCGGCGGCCGGCGGTTGGCAGTGATCGCGTGGGTAGGACGGCGATCTGATTTTGTGTGTGATGCCCCAGGAATTCACTTCCGAGGCCCCCATGCCGAACTATGTTGTACGCTATGGTGCCATGCGGTTCCTGGGCATTCTAGAGCCTGCCGGGGAGTACGTATTCTCTCGTGGCAACAAGGTAATTGTGCGAACTGATCGAGGCCTGGAGGCAGGGGAAGTTCTCTGTGAGGCTGGCCAACAGAGGGGGGAGCCCTCGTTGGGCATGCCGTGCGGGCAGGTCCTGCGAGGGATGACGGCCGAAGATGCTAACGAGCTGTCTCGACTTCATGACCAAGAACGACGGGAATGCCAGGTTTGCCTACGATGTATCCAGCAGCTTGGTCTTCCGATGGAATTGGTCGATGTGGAGCACCTCTTCGGCGGGGAACGGATCATTGTCTACTATCTTGCCGAGGGTCGCATTGATTTCCGCGAACTGGTGAGGCTACTTGCAGGGGAGTTTCAGACGCGAATTGAAATGCGTCAGATTGGGGTGCGCGACGAAGCAAAGCTTCTGGCCGATTATGGGGATTGTGGGCAACGGGTCTGCTGCAACAATCACCTCGTGACCATGCCTCCCGTCTCGATGAAGATGGCGAAGCTTCAGAAAGCCACGCTCGATCCGACGAAGATCTCGGGTCGCTGCGGGCGGCTGAAATGTTGTCTTCGGTACGAGTTCGACACATACGAAGACATGCAGAAGGAACTTCCGCCGATCGGGTCGCGCGTGGTCACGCGTGACGGTCTGGGGCGCGTGGTGGGCCACGAGATCCTGGCAGCGCAATTGCTGGTGGAAACCGAGGGTCGCACCCGTATCCTGGTCAACGTAGCCGACGTTTCCATGCCGCCAGCAGAGCCAGATTGTCCGGAGGGAACTCAGGGTTCTTCTTCCTCGAAGAGTTCGTGAACGTTTTCCGCAGAGCCGGTTGGCTCGTAGGAATAGGCAGGATTAAACGGTATTCACCGTCCAACAGAAGACTATGCTCGATCCGTCACAATCCATTGCGAAATTGCTCAAGCAAGACAAGCGCTATGCGTTTGACGCTTATGTGTTCGTTTTCGAGGCGCTTAACTATGCTCAGAATGTGCTGGAGCTGGGATCGGAAAGCGTGAGCGAATCCTCTTCGGAGGGGAATGAAGAACCGGAAGGTCCCCAGCGGCATGTGACAGGCCAGGAGTTGTGTCAAGCGATCCGTCAGTATGCATTGCAGCAGTACGGTTATCTTGCGAAGACCGTTCTGAACAGCTGGGGGGTGCGCGAAACGGGTGACTTCGGGGAAATCGTATTCAATCTCATTAGCATTGGCCATATGCGGAAGACGCCGACGGACCGCCGGGAGGATTTCGATGGGGTCTATGAGTTTGACACGGCGTTCGAGCGGGAGTTCCGAATTCGTCCGCTGGACTAGGCAGGACTTAGATTGAGGTTCCCATGAGCCGGCATAGGAAAGGCAATTCCGCACGTACGCAGGATTTGCCACACGCACAAGTACCGGTGCCGCGGCCTGCTCGGCCGGACAGGTGGTTCTTCACCGGGGCGAGTGTCGCTCTGGCGGTCTGGATCGCCTTCTTGATCAGCATGGCGGTCTTGGGTTGATGGTGACCACTACGGCGGGCGCATCAAGGTTTGGCGATCTTCTGGGCCAAGAACTGGTGGTCGCGGTTGAAGAGGCGGCAGTAGCCCAGCAACACCACGCCAAAGGTCCCGAGGGATGTGCCGGCCGCGATGAGGAACATGACGACAATCTGGTACATGACGGCCTGGACGGGCTTCGCGCCGGCTAGAAGCTGTCCTGTCATCATTCCGGGCAGGCTGACCAGCCCTACGACCATCATCGAGTTGATGATGGGAATCATGCCGGTGCGGATGGCCTGCTGAATTGGCCCGCTGGCGGCCTCCCAGCGGGTAGCTCCTAGGGCGAGGAGCAAATCGACCTGATCTCGGTCGGCGTCGAGTGTTTCGCCGAGCCGGTCCAGTCCGAGTGAGATGCCGTTTAGGGTATTGCCAAGAATCATCCCCAACAGGGGAATGGCATACTGGGGTTGGTACCACGGTTGGGCTTGGACAATGGCGAGCAGGGCAATGCCGGTAACGAGCCAGGAGCTCGCCCAAATGGACACGATGCTGTCGAGCCAAACACCCGAGTAGCGGCGGGCGGTCCGGCGTACGGCGGCGATGCCGGCAATAAGGGTCATCGTGAGGAGGAGTACCACCACGAGGGGCCAATCCTCGAGGGCGAAGATGTACTGCAGCACCAATCCGATGAGCAGAAGTTGGACAACGGTGCGGATGCAGGCCAGGAGGAGCTGCCCTTGGAGCCCGAGCCGCAGTACGAAGGAGATAGCGCCGCTGACGAGAATGAGGGCGGTGGCCAGTCCGACCTGCCAGTAACTCAGTTGGATGTACTGGGCTTGCATGGTGCTCCTTTGGTTGAAATAGGGGGTGACCGGAACTGGGATTGTGGGGTTGTCGTCACGTGTCGGAGGGTGGGTCAGTCCGGATTGAGCCGGCGTGCATGGTAATGGCTTCTTGGGCGACGCGGTGGGCCTGGGCGGAATCATGGGTTACCCAGACGATCGCCCGATCTGGGGCCTCTTGGGCCCAGTTGGTCAGGAGGCATTCCGCGGCAGCCGCGGTGGGGGCGTCGAGGGAGGCGGTGGGTTCGTCGAGGAGAAGGAGGGTTGGGGCGAGCTGGATGGCACGGACGAGGGCGGTGATTTGGCGTTCGCCACCGGAGAGGTCCCGCGGGTGCTTTTGGAGAAAGTCGGCATCGCGTCCCAGGGCGTTCAGCAGGTGGAGGACTCGTTGGGAATCGAAGTGGCTCGTGCGATGGGCTTTGAGGGTGAACGGCTCGCGGAGGGCAGCTTCGACGGTGTCGTTTTGCAGGGAGGGACGTTGTTGGAGGTAGATGGCCTGACGGCGGAAGAGAGGGATCGAATCGTGTTGGAGCGTTTTGCCTCGCCAGAGGAGTTCGCCGGCGTCGAGCGGATCGAGTAGGACCATCGCGCGAAGCAGGAGCGTCTTGCCGGAGCCTGAGGGGCCGACAAGTGCGATTCGTTGGCCTGGATGGATGGCTAGAGAGATGTCGTGGAGGAGCCATCGCTGGGCGTCGGGGTGGCGGCGACCGAGGTGACGGAGTTCCAAGAGTGGCTGATCCTGGTGCATTGCAGGGAATGTCGTGAGGTTGAGTGGCTGGGTTTCTGCGACAGGTGGCGAGTTTCACAATAACAGGGTTGCGCAAGAATTGAAGTTGGGGCGAGGGAATCGCTGGTAAGTTGTTTGGAGGCAGGTGGTTGCGGATGGTGGTGTGTATGGAAGGATGTTTCCCCTGAGGTGGGGTGAGGTGGAAACAGAGGATTGTGGTATTATTCGAAGTGCTTGTGGGGTATTGAGTTGGGTGCGATGGATGGGAGATGGTTTTGCGCAGAAAGTGCAGAATCACGGTTATGGAGAGGGGGGTAGGCGGCTTGGGGCGGCGAACGGGTTGGTTGGGCGGTGGTTACGTGGATGTGGGTTTGGGGCGGAATGGCGCAAGTGCTGAATACCCTGTGTGCACGTGCATAGGCGGGTCGGTGCATTTGCAGTGAGGGTCCATCGATACCCTGGGTGCACAGGAAAATTGACAAGTCCACGCCGCCTGAGAGAATGAACGTTTTCAGGCTGGGATCGCAAGAGTGCGCTGGGTGCACTGGCCGCGAGCCTCGGTCTGCCAGCTCCCCTGCCCTCTTTGCGAATCCTGGCAGGCCCGTGCCGCGCGGAATCCGACCGTATGGATCTCGATCTCATCATTCTCTGGCTGGTGTGCCCTTCGTCGCTTTTGGCCTTGATCGTCGTCTGGATGCGACTGCGGTTCAGCGAGCCCGGCTGGATCGCTCTGTACCTGGCCGTTTTGCTACTGTCCGTCGCGGGCTGGTTGTCGGGCCAATCGGCGATCGTCTACGCCGCTGCGGCGATTTGGCTCGTGTTCGCCATCCTTCCGGGCATCCTCGCCCGAGTTCTCAACCGGCGCGTCATGCAGCAGAACTACGTGGCCGCCCGCCGACTCGCTCGCATCATCAGTTGGCTGCATCCGGCCGATGGGATGCGTGAGTTGCCCAGGATCGCACACGCGCTGCAGCTCGCGCAACGCGGCGACGTGGCGGCGGCCTCCGATGCTCTCAGCCGCTTTCAGAACGTGAAATCGTCGATCGGCCTTGCGGCGATGACCCATCTGTTCCGCATCACGAACCAGTGGGAGGAACTCCTCGCCTGGCTCGCACGGCACCAGCAGATACTGGCACGGAATGCTCAGTTTCTTCCCATCGAGCTTCGGGCGCGGGGCGAACTCGGCGACCTGCGCGGGCTTGTGGAGTTCTACGATCGCAACCGAAAACGGATCGCAAAGCTGGCCCCGAGTGCCAGCCGCGACGTGTGCCGTCTCATGCTTTTCGCGTTCTGCGGGCAGCGTCAGGCGGTCCAGCGTCTGTTTGCCGGAAACCTCGCCCTGCTGCCAGCTACGGTCCGTGCGTTCTGGCTCGCCACGGCCGATCTGCACGCCGGCGAATCGGAATCCGCCCGGCGCCAGTTCGAAGAACTGCTTCCCGCAGCCGATTCGGTCTTGCGTCCGGCGATCCTGCAACGTCTATCCCAGGTCCCCGCTCCGCCCCAGCCGTTGGACGAGGCCGCCCAACATGTGATCGATGCAGCAGCCGCAGAACATGACCACGAACAGACCTTCGGCGCCACGCCCTCCCTCTTCTCACCACGGGCGAGGGCAACTCAAATTCTTATCGTGCTCAACCTCGTCATGTTCGGTGTCGAAAGTTGTCTCGGCGGCGGCACCAACACGGCCGTGCTGTACCGGCTCGGGGCATTGTCTCCGCTGGCGGTCCATGCGGGCCAGTGGTGGCGGCTCCTCACGTCGGTCTTCCTGCATTTCGGCGCAGTCCATCTCGCCATGAACATGTTGGCGCTGTGGCTGTTCGGCCCATTCGTCGAATTCGCGCTCGGCTTCCGCCGATTCCTGTTGCTCTACCTGCTCACCGGAATCGGCTCGATGGCGACCGTGTTGGTCCTCAGTTCTGGAGTGAGTACCTACTCTCTGACAGTCGGCGCTTCCGGGTCGATCATGGGCCTCATCGGCGCAACAGCGGCTCTCATGCTTCGCGGCTGGCTCCGGGAAGATGCCCACGCCGCGAAACGCCGCCTCGGCCTGATGGTCCTGCTCGTGCTGATGCAGGTGGTGTTCGATTCGACTATGCCACAGGTGAGCGGAACCGCGCACCTCTCCGGCGTCGTCATCGGTTTTGCGATCGCCACGGTTCTCGCCGATCGCCTGAGGTCATCGCCGCCGGAGCAACCTGCACCGCAATCGTGAGGCGGTACCGGCGCAACGCCGCTCCCAGGTCTCTAGTGCTCTGTCAAGTCTTGATTTTGGGGTTGAGTGCCACTGGCTCTTCCGGTGCAAATCCTTATCGCGTTTGAACTTGAGAAGCACTGGCGGAGCCAGTGGCACCCCTGCGGTTCCGAAAGCGTAATACACGCGACGGTTACGCCGAAGCCGCTCTAAACGATCGGGTGGAAGCTGAACTCCCAGGCGGTCTCTTCGTCCGGCAGGCGACGCAAGGTGGCCTCGCCCACGAGTCGCCGACCTGCCAGCACGACGGTCCAAACGTCGTCGCTTCGGCTCCGCAACTCGTATGTACCCTGGTCCCAGCCTTTGACGGTGCCGCGACCGCCCGGCACGGGCCCCTCATAGTCCAGGTAGGCCAGCCGGTGATGGAAGAGTCGCTCGGCCGCCAGTGGACCGTCTTCGTCTGGCGGTTGCGTAACGGCCCAGGTCGACAGAGCCTCGCCGTGCTGAAACATCAAGTCCCAGTGCAATCCACGTGGGCTGTCGTGCTCCAGTACGACGAACCGGGGCATGCTACGGCTTCTCCGCGAAGATCTCCGTGCTCTCGGTGCGGCTCAGCTCTTTGACGTTCTTGCTGCTGACCGTCGCGGTGACCGTTACCTTCCCTGCCTGTTTGGCCACCGCGATGACCGAGTAGGAGAGCGGCTCGCCGGGAAGTAGCTGAGCGACCGGTTTGAATTCTATGGTCTGACCCTCCGCTTTGGCAAACCCGCCCCCCGGACCTGTGGTGCCCAACGGGTCGAGGGTCAGCTCGGGTGGAAGGGCCACTTTGAGCCGCACGTCCCGGTCCGGTGTCGGACCGTTGTTCGTCACGCGAATCTCGTAGGTCTCCTTCTTGCCTACGGCAATCGCGTCGCGCAAGTCGACCATTGTGATGGTCAGGCTTCCGCCAAGCGGCTGGGCCGTACGAACCTCGACACACGCCTCGCTTTTCTCGCTGACCCCTTCGGCCGCGGTCACCTGGGCCCGCACGCATGCTCTCGGCGATGCCTCTTTACATCGGCACTGCACCTGGAAGATGTCCGAGCGAGCGCCCGGCGCCAGCGAGTCCAGCGTCCACACCAGACGCTGCCCTTCCCGCTTGCTCCCCTTGCCGGCAAACTCCGGGTCGAGACTCATGTCCATGTGTGCCGATATCTGCACGCCCGTCAAGGCCACGGTCCCCGGATTGGACACCTGCAGCATGAACTCGGCCATGTCGCCCACATTCAGCGGCTTGTCGGGCCCCGAGACAAGGAGCCTTGCCTCCGGCATTTTCGCCGTCGCCGGCGGTTGGGGTGCCGTCGTCGTCTCGGGTGGTTTGGTCGTTGGCGGTTCAGGCGGCGGTTGGGTCGGCGTCTGAGTCTTCGGCAGTTCCGGCGACGGCCACTGCGGAGCCGGCAGTTGCGGCGTCACCGACGATTGAGTCGGGGCCTGCGCCGCCGGGGGCTGCTTTGCCGGGGGTGCCGCCACCGCCACACAGGCCTGCTTGCTCACCTGAACGCCCCCGTTGCCCGTCACCGTGATCGTCTGACACTGCGTGCCCGGCTGGGTCGCCCGCAGCTCCACACCGATCACCTGCGACCGACCTGGCGCCAAGTCGACTCCCAGACTTCGTTCGATCGGACTGGGAGCCTGGGCATGCTGCAAGCCAGGACCGAAGGCGTCGCGCAGCACCAACCCTGTGGCGGTCCCCTGCCCTACGTTGGTTACGGTAATGCGGAACGTGAGTGTGTCGCCCACCGCCGCACGATCGGGTCCGGCAATCTGCAAGTCGATCCGCGCGTTGCCCACGGCCGGGGCCGCGGTGCCCACGGTCGTCGTCACGCAGTCTCTCGCCCGCAAACCCCCGGCCGCCGCTGCCTCCGCACAGGTCGTTACGCTGCCTGGCTGTTCCGGTCGAAGATTGATCTCGAAGGCCCGACGCGTTCCCGCCGACATCGCCCCCACGTTCCATTGCAGACGTCGGTCGGCCAGCGCCGCCGGCGGATTGCTGCTCAAATACGCCCACCCCTGGGGCACCTCGTCGGTCAGCACGACTTGATCGGCCGGCTGGTCGCCCGGATTGATGAGCTCGATGCAGTACGTCAGCGTCGATCCGACGCCTCCGGCCGCCGGCCCCGTCTTGCGCACGGCGATCTGCGGCGCCGACCACGTTTTGGACGTAGCCCCGCTGCCGACGACGAACCGAGGCCCGTTGAACCCCTCCGGCCGGACCACCTGAATGCCGATGCGGTTCGTCCCCGCCATGGGCTGCTTCTGGAAGATCTCGACGCTGGCTTGGCCCGAGCCATCTGTGGGCACTTCGGCCACCGTCGCCCCTTGCGGCGCGAACCCGGCCGGCGGACCGTCGAGGATCTCGTAGCGAACCAGCCAACCAGCAACCGGCGCATGGCTCGTCTGCCGGGTGACGGTCGTCGTGAACACGTGCCGCGTCCCAGCCGGATTGACCGATGGCGGCGGAAACTGCCACAGCGCGTCGACCCAATAGATGGTCGCCGCCTGGGTATGCGTCTCCCAGCTTCGCACGTCCGGCGAATATGCTGTGACGTAGCTGGCTCCTTCCACTGGCGACGTGAGCGTGATCCATGTTTGCCCGCGCAACATGTACACATCATCGTGCGGCGATGGCGTGCCTCGCGTTAGATGTCGGTACTTGCGCGACGTCGTGCCGATGGCAAACGTCTCGTTGATTTTCCGCGGGCTCGTGAAATCGAGCACGAGGTAGTTCAGCCAGGAGCTTTTGTCGATGTCGACGAAATGCCCCACGCCGCCCCGCGCGATCATCCACTCGACGCGAGCATTGGTCGTCAGGTAGTCATCCGACCCGAGCACACCGGCCAGCATGACCACTTCGCTGCCCACTGGGGCCACGGCCACCCGTGGACTGAGCGTCACCCCTGCCTGTCGCGGCCCGAGGATCGGCCCGGGCACGTCATGATACGGCCCGCCCGGCATTCCGGCTGTTGGCCCCGCCGGCGCCACGAAGATCCGCTCGCCCGTCGGATCGATCTCGGGCAGCCGCCACTGGGCGCAGCCCGACGCTCCCACGGCGCAAAGCACCAGCACCGCAAAGCTCAACCAATCCACGTTCCGACGTGTGCCGATCATCCGACGCTTTCCCGGGCAACCCTCGTGATTCCATCGCGCACTGTTGCACCATGGCAAGGGTAGCATGCAATTTGGCAACATGGGGACTTTATTCCACCGCCCACGTTGCCCAAAAGCATCGCCGAGAACAGACAATTAGAACAACCGGCACCACCGGCCGTTGCCTCGCGACTCGCGTCCGCGAGGGAGGGGACAGATCTTCACACTCGCACGCCAGGTTCGGCCGTTGACTCAGCATCGTGGCGCCGATGAGCGTCGTACCTGCTTGCACGGGTCACCAGCCACCAGCCTACAGTCACTACCCCCTTACCTCCTCGCGAAGATCCCGGTCGCGTACCAGACGCCGTTGTCGCCTCGCTTCATGTCGTATCCGTAGCAAGCCTGCCTGGCCCGCACGGCCGACCAATGCCCGGACGATTGCCGCCAGCTGCGCACGCACTCGATGGCGGCCTCCAGCAGTCCCTGCCCCGGCCAGCTTTCGGCGCACACTTCGTTGGCCGACCGCCCAAAGGGCAGCAGCGACAGGATCCGCCGAAAACGGCTGTCCCAATTGTGATGCCCTTGCAAGCGAATCCTCGCCTGGTAGCAGGAGTGACCTTCGGCCTCGCTCACGAGGCACGGTTCCAGTGTTCCGCACGTGCTGGCCGGGTGCTCCGGATGCGTGCGCACCGCATAGATGAGCGTTCGCTGTGTGAGCGTGCCGGGCGGGAGATCCAGGATCTCCGCCATCTCGGGCGGCGAGTAGGCCCGCCCCCCGAGCATCGGAAACGTGCTCACGACGAAGCCGTAGTAGTCTGTATCCGGGTGCGCGTAATCGATGATCGCAATCCCAGGCTTCCCCAGCATCTCGGCCATCGACCCATGTTGCAGCAAACACACCGGCTTGCCGCCCGAGGTGATCGTCGCGTCGAGTGGAAGCTTCACGCAGATATAGTTGTCCAGCCGCGCGACAATCTCCGGATCGCTCAGTGCGCCGGTGTCGAACTCTTTTACCAGATCTTTGTTCCCCTGGTCCTGGAAGTAGACCAACAACATCTTCTTTCCAGACTCCGCGGTCTCGGTCGCTTTCCCATAGTCCGTATGCCATTTGATGGCAGCGGGCTTGCTGTTCTCTCCCCCAATGGCGAAAGGCAACGTTGCGCCAACACATACCAAACACACCAACACTGCACGAAGTTGCGCACTGCGAAACATACATACCCTTTCAACATCGAACCAGCGTGCCCATTGGGCACTTTGCCTCAACCTGTACCTCAATCACCCCGTCCAGCGCAGACCACGATCGCAACAACTTACCCCGCAGATCGCGGCCACTTCATCCCTGACCAACCCACCCCATGTAGCACAGCCACCCTCGGCTGTGCCGAAGCAGTCCGCACCACTCACCAGACCACAGCCGCCGTCGGCCGTGTCAAGCCAACCGCATCCTCTGCTTGCCTACCCCCAGCCCATGTCAAAATCGAGTGAACCTAGGGGTTTTCCCGGTTGGCAAAACTTTGTTTAACAGGCAATCTAGTGAAAATCAATGGTTCACAGCATTTTCGAGGGACTTGCACGTCGAAACAGCCGAGTCAGTTGATCGAGGGACGCGGGTCCTGACCAAGGCGCCGATTCTCCATCGGCTATGGATTGCTACCCTCTGATTGCGGGTATTGTTTCCGCCACAGGTAGAAGGAGCGATGCTATGTGGTTCCGCCAATTTCGCGTGGCTGTGGGTGGTTTGCTTCTGGCCGTCTGCAGCGGCGGGATCGTGTTGGCCCAGACCCCCTCAGCACTGAGTGACCTCCAAGCCAAGCTTGACCGGCTGGACACCTGGCTCGACTCCTCCGATCAGGGGCCAGGTTGGCGAACCTACCTGCTCACCGATACGCTCAACGCCCAGTTGGCTGCCGGCGATCACGCGGACCCCGTGGTCGTGGCCGACATCCTCGGCCGCTACACCAGCAGCGTCGCCGGTCTGGATTGCACGCGCTTCGTCGACGTGCGGCAAGCGCTGCAGGCCTGGTTGCACGAACTCGGCCCCGCGTCGCTCGACGAAATTGTCTCTGCCGTCGAGGCCGCCAAGTCAACTTTCGTCCCCCCCACAGAGTCAGATTTGCAGCACGCCCGCCAGAACCTCGTCCGTACCGTCGATCATCTCGACAAGCAACTCAAAGATTACGGCGAGATAGGCGACGCCTGGCGAAAATACCTCCACTGGGGAGAACTGCAGGAGAATCTCGCCAAGCAAACCCCCGATCCGGCTACGCTCGATGCCATCTATCTCCGCTTCGATAGCGGCCAGACCGGGCTCAATTGGCAGATGTTCACCGATGTCCGCCATGCGCTGCGCAAGTACCTGATCACCGCCCGGGCAATGGGCAACCCCAAACTCGCCCAACACTATCCGAAGGTTCTCGATCTGCTCACCAAGTATCTGCGAGCTTACCAAGAGGCCCCCAATCCGCAGGTTGCCCACCGCATCAGCGCTGCCCTCCGTTGGCTCGAAGATGCAGATCAGGCCGATGACGTCGTCCAACTCGTGCTGCGTCGGTACGGGAGCCCCAACTTCTGTGCCGAGGCGTCGCCGTCGCTGTTCAAGGCGCTCATCGGTCGCACCGTCGACGAAACCGGCCCTGTCCAAGACTGCATCCTCGGCACGTCGATCAGCGGTACGGGCCACACCACCGGGAGCGTAACCGTCGAACTCATCCCCTCCAATCACAGGGGCATTCTGGACGTGCTGATGGTCGCCGAAACGGCGTCCGACTCGATCGGGCTGAACCGCCAAGTGCACATATACAGCACGGGCACAACCCAGCACGCCAGCCGCAAGCGCGTTGTCATCAGCGATGCCGGCTTCGTCGACGAGCCTGCCGCTACCAATGCTGTTACCAGCAGCCGGATCAATTGCGTCCAGGCCAACCGCGACCTGGTGGAGCGGATCGCCCGCCGGCGAGCCTCTCAGCAGCAAGGTGAGGCCAACTTGATCGCTTCGCAGCACGCGGAACAGCGCATCAACGCCCGCCTGGACCAGCAGATCGGCGAGCAAATTGCCGACACCAACCGCCGTTTCAACGAGCAGTTGCGACAGCCGCTCGAGCGTCTCGGCCTTTTCCCCACTTTGCTCAACTTCAGCACGACTGGCGACGCGCTGCATGTCGTCGCCCTCCAGGCCTTCGGGCTTGAGCTAGGCGCCTCGAATGCCGCACCGTCCCTGGGCGCCGGCGCCGACCTGGGCATCCGCATCCACGAATCGGCGATCAACAACTTCGCCCAAGGCTTCCTCGGCGGAATGACCATCGAAGAAAGCCAACTCCAGAAAGACGCCACCGATGCCCTTGGTTATCTGCCTGAGGAACTGAAGAACCCGGAGGGCGACGCCGAGCCCTGGGCGATCACCTTTGCCAAGGAGCAACCCATCACGGTCGCGTTCGGCAAGGACACCTTTTCGGTCACTATCAGCGGAGTCAGCTACACCAAGGGTACCACCCCGTACCCGGGCATGAACGTTACGGTCGACTACGATATCAAGCAGACGGACCAAGGCCCGCGAGCCGTCCGCCAGAGCGAACTCGAGATTTTCCCGCCGGGATTCGACGCCGAAGGTGGTCAGCAGCTTTCCACACGCGAGCAAGTGCTTCGCCGTATGCTCCAGCGGCGGTTCGATAATGTCTTCCCGAAGGAAATCGTCCCGAAGCCTACCACCCCCAAGGGTGAACTGGCCAAAGTCGGCCCGCTCGTGGTTCGGGAATGGCGCTCGGCCGACGGGTGGATGCTCCTCGGCTGGCAGCGCGACGAAGCCAAAGCCCAGCCCTAGCCCTCATTGCCCACTCTCTTGGGTGACCACACCCACGCACTGCGGCCCCGACTGCGCGCATGTGAACTGAAGCGCACTCGTCGCTTCGCTCTTGGCCGGGTGGCAACTGTCGGCGAAGGGCATGTCAATAGGGCGTTTGTGGGTGGTCTGGGCCATTTCGTCAGGCTCGCGATCGTGCTTCGGATATGTCTGAGTAAAATGCGAAGGCTCGGGTGATTCGGGTGACTTTTCTGATTTCGTTGAAAATAACAATTCCCCAAAGTCTACCGATCTGGCTGCCGATACCAGTCTTGCCGATTACTCCGGCTGTAGGATCGCGCCTGCTATCGGCGGGCGCAAGATCCTGGTGGGGGTCAGTGTCAGGGAGGATCGGGCTGGTTCGTGGACCGGACGTTCCCGGCACCACATCCGAACGAGTTGAAGGACCCTTGCAAAGGAATGCGAGCCCCCATGAGTCGGCAGTCCTCTCCCCCAGCCGTCTTTCTCCTCATCCTGTCCGTGCTCGCAGCCGGCTGCCGGCCGCAGCAGCCGTTCTATTTCCAGGAGGACGGAGACCTCTCCCACTACGTCGGAGTGGCCACGAACATCGACTATCCGGATGTCGACGTGCAGAGCCTGGGCGAGGTCACGGGCGCTCAGCCTCCGCTGACACTGGACAATCCCAAGCCAAAACAGATGTGGGATCTGCCGCTCCACGAGGCCATGCGCATTGCGCTGGAGAATAGCAAGGTCATTCGCAATCTGGGCGGCGTGAGCTTCGGCCCCTCGGGCTCGGCGGGCGACCCCTCCACGCTGCTCACCCAACCGTCGCTCATCCCCAGCGTCTACGACCCGGCGCGCGTGGAAAGCGATCCTCGCTACGGTGTCGAGGGCGTCCTCTCCGCGTTCGATGCCCAATTCAACGCCAGCGTGCTGTGGCAGAAGGCAACCACGCCCCAGAACCGCTTCTCGACTCCCTCGCTGTTTGGCCCGAGCGTTACCGTGCAGGATCTCGGCACCTTCCAAGCCCAATTGTCCAAGACCACTGTGACTGGCGGTACTTTCGCTCTCACCCACGACGTCGGCTACGAATGGAACAATAGCCCCGTCTATCCCACTTCGCCCTTTGGCAAGCTTTGGCCGAGCGACTGGACGACCGACTTCGTCGCCCAGTTCTCGCAGCCCTTGTTGCAGGGTGCGGGTGCCCAGTTCAATCGTATCGCGGGTCCCGGCTCGATTCCGGGCTTTTACAACGGTGTCATGATCGCCCGGTTGCGCACCGACGTCGCCCTCACCGAATTCGAGGCCTCGGTCCGCGACCTGACCCGCGACGTTGAACGTGCCTACTGGGAGCTCTACTACGCCTACCGCGTGCTCGACACGGCCATCGTCGGCCGAGATCAGGCCTTGCAGACCTGGCGGCAAGTGTATGCCAAGTACCAGGTGGGTGGCCGCGGCGGAGCCGCACAGGACGAGGCCCAGGCTCGCCAGCAGTACTACCTCTTCCTCAGCACGGTGCAGCAGGCCTCGAGCAACCTGTACCGAACCGAGAACGTGCTCCGGTACATCATCGGATTGGCGGCCACGGACGGACGGCTGATCCGTCCGGCCGACGAGCCGACCACCGCCAAGGTCAGCTTCGACTGGTATGAAATCCACGCCGAAGCCCTCACCCGTACGGTCGAGCTTCGCCAGCAGAAGTGGGTCATCAAGCAGCGCGAGTTGGAGCTCATTGCAGCCAAGAACTTCCTCATGCCTCGCTTGGATGCCGTCGGCCAATACAAGTGGTCCGGCCTAGGCGACACCCTCATCGATCCCAGCAACAACCGCTCCAACGCGTACGGCTCGCTCACCCACGGCGGCTACGAGGGCTGGCAGGTCGGGCTGGAGTTGAATATCCCCATCGGCTTCCGCCAACCATTGGCCGCCGTACGCAACGCCGAGTGGAATTTGGCCCGCGACCGATCGGTCGCCCAGGAACAGGAACTCGAGCTGTCCAACGACCTCGCTTCGGCCGTCCGCGATCTGAGCGACAAATACGTGATCGCGGCGACGAACTTCAATCGTCGTTCGGCCGCCGTCAACGAAGTCGACGCCATCCAGGCCGCCTACGATCAGGGCACGGTCACCCTCGACCTGGTCCTCCTCGCTCAGCAACGCCTGGCCGAAGCCGAGAGCCAGTACTATCGTGCACTGGTCGACTACAACGAGGCCATCATGAATGTGCACTACCGCAAGGGTTCGTTGCTCGAATACGACGGCGTGTACCTTTCCGAAGGCCCCTGGCCCGGAAAAGCGTACTTCGACGCCCTGCGTCTGGCACGATCGCGCGATGCAAGCTATTATCTGAACTACGGGTTCACCCGTCCCAAGGTGATCAGCCGTGGACCAATCAACCAGGACGCTGCCGCCGCGGGTATGCCGGATGCGGATGTCGTGCCGCAACCGGTAGAGCCCGAGGCAATCCCGGCGCCGGCCCCCCAGCCCATCCCCAGCGGTGAAGTAGCTCCACCGGCCGGTTTACAACCCGAGATGGGCAGCCAGACGGCCGTGCCGCCGACCGCGTCTGCCAAGGTTGCGGCCAGTGCAGGCAACACGCAAGTCCGTCCGGTGAGCTATCAAGCCTCGGCCGGGACCGCGTCGTCCGCCGCATCGGCCGGATGGAAGAGCACGACTGCGAGCACTCGTCATGAACCTGTCGCGAATTCGACGCCTGCTGACGCTGATCGGACTGCTTCAGGCTGGAAGAGGGTACAACGCTGACGCGCTGGCCGAAGCGTGCCAGGTTAGCCGACGAACCGTGTTTCGCGATCTCGATATTCTCCGCCAGGCCGGGGCCCCGCTGACCTTCGACGAGCAAAACCGCACCTATCGGGTCCCCAGTAGCTACTACCTCCCGCCCACCAACTTCACCGCCGAAGAGGCCTTGGCCCTGATCGTGCTCTGCCACGAGGTCGGCGCGCGGGCCCAGCTCCCGTTTTTCTCGGCCGCTCGCAGCGCCGCAGTCAAGTTGGAGAGCAGTCTACCGGCGCGCCTCCGCGACCAGGTGCGCACGTTTGGCCAGTCGTTGGAGATCCAGATCGCGCCGACCAACCGCCTGGAAACGCACAAGCCCGTCTACAACCAGCTTATCGAGGCCGCGGCCCAACGCCGCTCCGTCCGCATTCACTACCACAGTCTCGCCGAGGAACAGGACATCTCCACCCGGTTGCACCCCTATCGCCTGCTGTTCAGCCGACGAAGCTGGTATGTCATCGGGCGTTCGTCCATCCACCGTGCCATTCGCACGTTCAACGTCGGTCGGATCCTCGCGTTGGACGTTCTCGACGACAGCTTCGAGATCCCCCGCGGCTTTTCGGTCGAGCGATACTTGGGCAACGCCTGGCATCTCATCCCCGAGCCGGGTCCCGACCACGAAGTCCACATCCGCTTCGGACGCAAGGTGGCCCAGAACGTCGCCGAGGTGGCCTGGCACCGCACCCAACGGCTCGATTTCCGCCCCGACGGCTCGCTGGATTTCTACGTTACCGTCTCGGGGCTCAACGAGATGGCCTGGTGGATTCTTGGCTACGGCGATCAGGCGGAAGTGATCGCGCCGCCGGAGCTGCGCAACCTCGTCGCCGGCCATGCCCATCGCATGCACCAACGGTACTTCGGACACAAAGCCACGCTGCGGGAAAGGGCCGAGCACCAGGAAAGCGGTCTGCAGCACGGACCGCATGCCTGTCCGCCGAGCCCTCTCCCCTAACCCTCGCTTTCGGCGCTACAATACACGGTTTCTCTCCTTGATCTTGTGAGGACGATAAGATGTTCTTCTCGATCGACGGTGGCGACGGAACGGGCAAATCGACGCAGATCACCCTGCTCTGCGAGTGGCTCACTCAGAGCGGCTTCAGCGTGATACCCTGTCGTGACCCCGGCAGCACCCGCCTTGGAGAGGCCGTGCGTGACCTCCTTCTGCACCGCGACGATGTGGAAATCGCCCGCCGCAGCGAAATGCTCCTGTACATGGCGGCCCGCGCGCAGCTCGTCGACGAGGTGATTCGCCGGGCCCTGAATGAAGGTCAGGTCGTCGTCTGCGACCGTTACCTTCTGGCTAACGTCGTCTACCAGGGGCACGCCGGCGGTCTGGACGTTCCGTCGCTGTGGGAAGTCGGCCTTGTGGCCACCGGCGGACTCCTGCCCGACCTGACCATCGTCCTCGACATGCCCGCCGATGCGGCGGCCTCGCGGCTCCAGCGCGAGCTGGATCGCATGGAGCAGCAAGGCGCCGACTTCCACGCCCGTGTCCGACAAGGCTTTCTTGCCGAAGCAGCCCAGGCTTCCGACCGCATCCTCGTGGTGGACGCCGCTCGGCCCGTTGACGTCGTCCAAGCCGACATCCGACAGGCCGTCGGCCGGCTCCTCCCCGCAGATCGGCCCGCATCATGACTTGGCAAGGCATCGTGGGACACGACTCGGTCGTGGAGCAGTTGCGCCGGGCTCTCGAGCGCGGACGCCTGGCCAGCAGCTTCCTGTTCACGGGCCCCGCCGGCATTGGCAAACGCACATTCGCGGAACGGCTGGCCCAAACCCTCCTGTGCCACGCGCGGCCCGAGCAGGAAATGGACCCTTGCGGCCAGTGTCCGTCCTGTGCCCAGGTCCTCGCCGGGACGCACCCCGATCTGCTCACCGTCGCCCGTCCCAAGGAGAAATCGTTCCTGCCGCTGGATCTGTTGATCGGCGACAAGGAACACCGAATGCGGGAAGGCCTCTGCCACGACATCGCGATGAAGCCCTTCATGGGCGGGCGCAAAGTGGCCATCATCGACGACGCCGACTACCTCAACGCCGAAGGGGCCAATTGCCTGCTGAAGACCCTCGAGGAACCGCCGCCCCGATCCGTCCTCATCCTTATCGGCACCAGTCCCGCCAAGCAACTACCCACCATCCGCTCGCGCTGCCAGCTCATTCGGTTCCGCCCGCTTCCGACCGATGCTGTCGCGGACCTGCTGCTGGCGCACGGCGTTGCCGAAGATGTCGCCCAGGCCGAGCGTCTGGCCCGATACAGCGACGGAAGCCTGAACCAAGCCATGGAACTGACGGATCCCGACCTCTGGACGGTCCGCAGCCAACTGCACCAGCGTCTGGCCGAGCCGCGGTTCAACGGCGTGCAGCTTGCGTCAACCTTGGCCGCATTCATCGATGGCGGTGGCCGCGAGGCAGCCGCACGCCGCCGGCGTCTCCGCAGCGTCGTCCAGTTCGCGACTGAATTCTACCGGCGGTTGGTGTGCGCGCTGAACGGCTGCCCACCCTCGGACGACGTGGAACTCGAGCGCACGGTGCACGAAGCCCTCCAACGTTGGCCATCCGACGAATCGGTCGCCACCGCCTGCCTCGATCGGTGTCTGGAAGCCCTCGAACAGCTCGACCGCAACGCCCACCAAACAACCCTGCTGGAATGCTGGCTGGACGACCTCGTCCGTCCGTTAACTCCACCCCCGCACCCAGGTTGACCTGCCCACGTTCCATCCTTACTTCAAACCAACCCGTCGCCTAACCTGCTCCCGCCCCAACGGCATCGGCGGCCTAGCACTCATCCCCTTCGAACACAAGCGCCAGCCATCCAATCGGTGAGCATACGCGGCCACTTCCCCCCACCGCTCCGGCTCAATCTTCAACCGCTTGCAGTCATGGTCCCGCTCGTATTGCTCGGCCGCCGCAGCATGCTCCTGCCACAACTGCTCGACCGAGGCTCCCGGCACGTGGTGATACTCCAGCGGAACCTCAGCCGTCGCCGGCAGCTTCCTTGCTCGCATTGGGCTCGACTGCAAGAACGTGCCGTCTTCAAACACGCTGAACAGTGCATAGGTCCGCTTCGAGCCGCACACCTCGATGGCCGCCAACTCGCGCCGGTCGCCACTGACGAAAAATCGCGAATGAGCCACCCCCGGCGCATGAATCAACCGGTAATCCCCCAAACACTCAAACCCCAGCCCGAGCATCTCGCCCGTGTGCTGCCCGAAGAATTGGGCGACCGACTGCGGAAGCTCGTTCTCGTCGACCGGCTCAGCCTGGAACTCTTGAAAGCGAACTCCACCACAGAGCCTCCCGGTGAGCCAGTCCTCGCCCATCTGCGACACGATCAGAAATGCCGCCACCGGCAGCAGGACCAGCAGCACAATGAGCAACCCGTCGACGATGGCCATCACTACATTTCCCTTCCGAGGATGCACGGCAGGTTCTGCCCGCCGACACCCAACGACCCGCGGCAGACCGCTCAAGTCCTGTCGCCCTTTTCAACCAATCTCGACCGGCTCGCGCTCCATCGGCACCGGCGGCCTCTCCGCAAATCCCTCCTTGTGCAGTCGCCACCAGACCAGCCGGTGAGCGTACCCAGCCACCTCCGCGTATTGCTCCGGCACCAACTCGATCGGCTCGCTGCCGACGGTACGCCCGCAGTCCGCCACCGCCTCCAAATGCGCCGACCAAAGCCGATCCACCGACACCCCCGGAAGATGGTTGAACTGCAGCGGGTCGCCCGGTTCCGAGTAAAGCTGCCGGCACTTCACGGCACACGACTCCAGGTACGTCCCCTCCTCGAACACCGTGAGAAACGCGTAGGTCTTCCTCCTCTCGTAATCCTCAATCGCGCCGAAACTCTTGCGATCTGGGCTCAGAAAAATCCGAACGAACGACGGCCTCTGCGTGTGCCCCATGCGGAAATCGCCCACCGGCCTCATCCCCAGTCGCAGCATGTCGGGCGTGACCCGATCCAGGTGCTCGGCAGCCCGCGCCGTCAACTCGGCCGCTCCCACCGGCTCCGCCCGAAACTCGTGATACCGAAGCTTCTCGAGCAACCGCCGAAGCAGGGGGAACATCAGAACAACGAACACGCTCGACACCAAGAATGCCGCACCGACGGCTATCACTTCCAGAGGCATCTTCCCGGCTCCCCTTCAGCTTATGCCCAGGACACAACGTCCACATCCCCGGAAAATATAGGTCACTGAACCCGAAAATGGGTATGCCACAACACCCCCAGGTCTAACTATCCGCCTCCCCGGACGCCACGCACGCATCGACCCCGGCACAACCGACATGTACGGCCGCATTGAAATCGGATAAGACATAGCCCCATACAACCTGCTCCAGGAGCAAACACTATGGGCCAATTTGCCACCTCGCCCCGTCCCGGCAGCACCAGTTTCATTGTCATTCCCGCCCGCCTCGCCTCCACCCGCCTGCCGCGAAAGCTCCTCCTCTCCAAAACCGGCAAGCCACTCATCCAGCACACCCACGAGGCGGCCAGCCGCGCCACTCGCCCGCTGGGAATCTGCGTCGCCACCGACCACCAGGAAATCCTTGAAGCCGTCCAGGCCTTCGGCGGCCATGCCGAAATGACCGACCCCCAGGCCGCCAGCGGCGGCGATCGCGTTGCCGAAATCGCCGCGAAAATGCCCCAGGTCGACGTCTTCGTCAACGTCCAAGGCGACGAGCCGGAGCTGGCCGGCGCCTCGATCGATTTGGTCATCCAACTGCTCGAACAGGAGCCGGACGCAGTGATGGCCACGTTGGCCACGCCCATCCGTCGTCGGCAACAGTTGGAAGACCCGGCTTGCGTCAAGGTCGTCTTCGACCACCAAGGCCGGGCTCTCTACTTCAGCCGCAGCCCCATTCCCCACCCTCGCCAGTGGGACGACAGCCTGTTGACCGCCGATCCCCCCAGTTTCTACCAGCACGTCGGACTCTACGCCTACCGGCGGGACTTCCTGCTGAAGCTGGCCCAGATGCCGCCCTCGAAACTGGAAAAGCTCGAAAAGCTGGAGCAACTCCGCGTTCTCGAGGCCGGCCACTCGATCATCGTCGGCGTGGTCGACGAGCCCACCTTCGGAATCGACACGCCAGCGGACTACGAGGCGTTTGTACAAAAGTGCCGCCGGGGCTAGAATTCGGTCTTGGTGCAACTCCTCGGCACACAGGCCGAGCGCGACTGCCAAAGGGTTCGGGCTTCAAGGTCTCCGATGCTCTCAGCCATCGGGCCGTGAACCCCGGACCCTCAACCCTTTGATGGAATCGCCATGACCAAACACATCTTCGTTACCGGCGGCGTCGTGAGCTCCCTCGGCAAAGGACTGACCAGTGCTTCGATCGGCATGCTGTTGGAACATCGCGGACTCCGCGTTCGCATGCAGAAACTCGATCCCTACATCAACGTCGACCCCGGCACGATGAGCCCCTACCAGCACGGCGAGGTGTACGTGCTGGACGACGGCAGCGAAACGGACCTCGACCTCGGCCACTACGAACGATTCACCAATAGCCCGTTGACCCGCTGGAGCAACCACACTACCGGCCAGATCTACCAGTCGGTGATCAACAAGGAACGCCGTGGTGAGTTCCTCGGGCAAACCGTTCAGGTCATCCCCCATATCACCAATGAAATCAAGGGCGTCGTCGGCAAGCTTAGCGGCGAGGACGTCGACGTCGTCATCACCGAAATCGGCGGCACCGTCGGCGATATCGAGAGCCAGCCCTTCCTCGAGGCGATCCGCCAGTTTTCCCTCGATGTCGGCAAGGAAAACTGCCTCTATATCCACCTGACGCTTGTTCCCTACCTCAAGGCGGCTGCCGAGCTCAAGACCAAGCCTACGCAGCACTCCGTCGGCCTGCTGCGGCAGATCGGTATCCAGCCCGACATCCTCATCTGCCGCACCGAACGGTCGCTCAGCCACGACGAACGCGCCAAGATCGCCCTCTTCTGCAACGTTCCCCTGGAAGCCGTCATCGAGGAGAAGGACAAGGACTTTTCGATCTACGAAGTTCCCATGAGCCTTGTCGAGCACGGACTGGACGAACTCATCGTGCGCAAGCTCGCACTCAAGGCGGGCGCGCTGGAGCTGGACGACTGGCGCGACCTCGTCCATCGCCTCCGCAACCCCGAGCACGAGATCAGCATCGCCGTCGTCGGCAAGTACTCCGAGCACCGCGACGCCTACAAGTCGATTTACGAATCGCTCGATCACGCCGGCATCGCCCAGCGTGCCCAGATCCGCATCCAGCGAATCCATAGCGAAGCCGTCCAACGCGAAGGACCCGAGCGTCTGTTGTCCGGAGTCGATGGCATCCTCATCCCCGGCGGCTTCGGCGAACGCGGCATCGAAGGCAAGATCGAAGCCGTGCGATTCGCACGCCAACGGGGCATTCCTTTCCTGGGCATTTGTTTGGGCATGCAGTGCGCCGTCGTCGAGTTCGGCCGCAACGAACTGGGATTGGACCGCGCCAATTCCACCGAATTCGACAAGGACAATCCCCACCCCGTGATCTGCCTGCTCGACGAGCAGAAAACGATTACCGACAAGGGGGGCACCATGCGTCTGGGAGCTCAGCCGGCCAAGCTCGCTCCGGGCAGCCGCGCGGCGACCTGTTACGGCGCCGTCGAAGTCTCCGAGCGTCACCGGCACCGCTACGAGTTCAACAACGCCTACCGGTCCCAGTACGCCGCGGCCGGCATGCACGCTGTGGGAACCAGCCCTGACGACAGCCTCGTCGAGATCATCGAAATCCCCGACCATCCCTGGTTCGTCGCCGTGCAGTTCCATCCCGAGTTCAAGTCGCAACCGACGCGACCTCATCCGCTATTCCACGGCTTCATCGGTGCGGCCGTCGAGCATCGCAGCCGCGCCGGCAAAGTCGCCACCGAAAGCGACGGCAAGACTTCCGAAAACCCCAAGACCATGGCGAGCCAACACCCGTGACCGACCAGACCGATCAGCCCTCGGAAAAGAAGATCTTCATCGACGAAGACTGGAAAAGCCGCGTGCAGGCGGAGAAAGAGCAGGCCGAAGAGGAGCAGGCCGCCAAGGAGCAGCCGGAACACGAACCGACCGACGCCGCCTCGACTCCGCCGTCTGCCGACATCCCCGACAGTCCGCTCCCACCACCCAGCCTTGCCATGCTGGCCACCACGCTTGGCATGCAGGCGATGGCCGCCCTCGGCGTCGCGCCCGATCCGCTCACCGGCAAGACCGAGGCCCGGCTGAATCAGGCCCGGCACCTCATCGATATGATCCAGATGCTCCAGGAGAAGACCCAGGGCAATCGCACGCCCGAGGAAACCACGATCCTCGACAGCCTCCTCCACGAGCTGCGCATGGGCTATGTAGCGGTCGCCCAGCACACTCCCCCCGCGTCCCCAGCCGCCGGCGACTGACCATCGGGCGTTGCCCACCGCCGAAGCGGGCGCCAACGGTCGGCGCCCGCCCGATGCTTTGCGTTACTGTCCGGTTGGCATGGTTTCCGGAATCGTTTTGGGCTCATAGGGATGGTCCCGTTTCCGGAGCACCTTGGCCTCCAGGATCTTGTCGGGTTCCGGTGCGTTCGGGTCTTCCGGATCGCGCCGCTGCAGCTTGCCCAAGACGTCCATTCCTTTGACCACGCGTCCGAACACCGTGTGCTTGCCATCCAAGTGCTGCGTCGGCACAAACGTGAGGAAGAACTGCGACCCGCCCGTATCGCGACCCCGGTGCGCCATGCTCAGCGTACCGCGGAAGTGCAGCCGGTGATTCGGCTGGTAGCACTCACACGCAATCGCATACCCTGGCCCGCCACTTCCCTGTCCGAGCGGGCACCCTCCTTGCGCCATGAATGCCTCCAGCACGCGGTGAAACATCAGCCCGTTGTAGAGACCCTTCTCGACCAGCGAGATGAAATTTGCCACCGTGTTCGGGGCCTCGTTCTCGAACAGCTCCACCACGATGTCGCCCTTGTTCGTCCTCAACAGAACGCGTGGCAGGTCGTCGGCCTTGGCTTCCGCCTCGCGAATCTCCTTTTCCTTGGGCCACACCTTCCGATAGTACGGTATTAGCGACAAGTACTGCGCGTCGGCCTTGCCGGCCTCGCCCAGATCGATGGCCTTCTTGAGGTACTTTTCGGCCATGTCCCAATCGCCGACGGCGAACGCCGCATTGCCCGCCCAACTGTAGATGCGTTGCAGTTGCTTGCTCTCTTCGGGAATGCCCTGAGCGATCAGCGGTTGGACGAGCTGCAGCGTTTCCTCGTATCGGTCCGATGTCACGTCGGCGTAGGCGACATTGACCAGGAATCCGGTCAACTGCTTGTCGGCTCGCGGCGCCTCGTTGAACGCTGCCAGTGCGGCATCCACCACCTTCGCCTGCATCGCTTCGCCCTCGCGGAGCAACTTGTCATACTCCAGGGTGATGTCTTCTTTCTGACCCTGTCTCGCCTCTTGATACTGGTCCCGCAGGTCCCGAAGCTTCTGCAACACGCCCTTCCATTGGTCGAAGAGCTTCACAAACTCGGCATGCTTCGGACCGAACGTCGGGGCGGGCGTCTTCGCAGCATCAGCAGTTTTCGCTTGCTGGGCAACCGCCGGAACAACCATTAGGGCCAGTGACAGCAGAACGGCCCCTCGCAGACAACTCGGCATCATGGGCTCCTTTAGTGCGTGTCGCACTTAACTGTAGCGTTCGCGGCGGCGTGTTTCTACGGTTCCGAAAGCGAAATACACGCTACGATTACACCGAACGCGATCTAGTGCGTGTCGCACTCAACTGTAGCGTTCGCGGCGGCGTGTTTGTACGGTTCCGAAGGCGAAATACACGCTACGGTTACGTCGAACGCGCTCTAGTGAATCGTGCAGAATCAGTGCTCGGCGACGGCCCGCCCCACACACGCGGCCTTCCCGGTGCTTGCCCTTTACGGTACCATACTGCAAGCCGTTTGTCCGGGGGGGGCGGCCGATTCATCTGCCGCCTCTTCGGCAAGCTGGGCGCACTCGGCGACCCCTATGACCGCCCCCTTTCCCCGTTACGCCTGACGGCTCCGCACAGTTCATGGCCCGACGACGCCCCTCTCGACCTCAACGCCCCACGCCGTGCTCGACCGGCGGGGTGGTTGGGCTGCGCATCGTGGGGGGTGAGTTCCGCGGACGCAAACTCCGCTACGGTGGCGATCCACGAGTTCGGCCCATGAAAGACCGCGTACGCGAGGCCGTTTTCAATCTCATCGGCCCCGGCGTTCGAGGCACCCATGCGATCGATCTGTTCGCCGGAACCGGCGCGCTGGCACTCGAAGCGCTCAGCCGCGGCGCCGCGACGGCCACCCTGATCGAACAGCACTACCCGACGATCAAGATCATCCACGAGAACATCGCCACGCTGGGCGTCCAGGACCGGACCAACGTCGTCGCGGCCAATGTGTTCTTCTGGGCGACTCGCCACGCCCTAGGCGACTCTGTCCCATGGACCGTCTTCTGCTCGCCCCCGTATGCCCTCTTTGTGGACCAGGCGCAGTCGATGCTCGAAGTGATCGACCGCCTGATGAGCGATGCCCCGCCGGGCAGCACGTTTGCGGTCGAGGCCGACGATCGCTTCGATTTCGCTCTGTTGCCCCAGCCGGGAGCCTGGGATGTCCGAGCCTATCCGCCTGCCGTGGTCGGAATCTGGCGAAAGCCGGCCGATGAACGGCCCTCCGCATAGCCGCTTTCGGGGAGACCAACCATGGACGTCCGCAACATTGACGAAGTACCTGCCTTCACTACCAAAGACGGGTCCGAGATTCGCGAGCTTCTGGCTTATCGCAATTCGTGCATCCGCAACCAAACACTCGCCGAAGCCCGCCTACCCGCCGGCGCCAGCACGACGCCCCATCGCCATGGCCGGACCGAAGAAATCTACTACATCCTCGAGGGCCTCGGCCGGATGCAGGTCGGTGACGAGTTAAGGGACGTCGGCCCGGGCGATGCCATCGCCATTCCCCCCGGGGCCGAACACCAGATCGCCAACACGGGCGCCGGTGTCCTCAAATTCCTCTGCTGCTGTGCTCCCGGTTACGAGCACGACGACACCGTCTTGCGCGAGCCGTAGCCTGGCGGTCGCACTGCGCCACCTGAAACGTGCCGCTCGGCCACGTGCGTGGTCCTGCCCTGTCTTCCTGTCTATCCCAGATTTCGTGCGCGCCCTCGTTGTCCTTCTCGGTGCATGGTTGTGTCCGAGCTATCGCCGATCGCTCACAAGGGGTGTCCTACCGTAGGCCTCGACCCGGTTCGCCCCCTCTGTCTGTGGTGCGCTGAGTGGTTGTCGCACACTGAGTCTGTCTTCTCTATACCTAGTGCCCGCTTGCGACCGATGGGGAATAGGTGGCGTCGACTGCGCGCTCACCTTTGTGCGGTTGGAAGCCCCGCTCCATATTTCGCGTAACCCGCAGCCTGCTCATTCATCGCCTTCAAAGTCTTTTGCTGCGGGTCTAACACCTTTGGGGATCAACGTCCGGAATCAGCCGGGAGAAACCGATATGAGCAACGCTCGGGACAATGCCATTTGGCCTGTTGTTGGTGTCCTGCTATGCCTGTTTGTGCTCAGCACGCTCTCGCCGCGCGCGTGGGAACGACCAATCCGCGATGAGCCTGTACCCGCTTCGCACGACTCGGGCTCGATCGCCTGTGTGCCCCCAACCGAGGAGCCGATGGCCGACGAACACCGATCCGTCGCGCCGCAGCTGGCTACGATTCCCTCGCTGGTTGAAGTTCCCGACCAACCGCCGGCGGTACCCGAAGTGCTGCCGGCATCGGACGAAGCCGCCCAGCCCGCAGCCATGGTCGCCTCGTTGCCAGCATTGGTCCCGCAAGACCTTCCCGAGCCTGCCTTGATCGACTCCCCCGCCAGCACTCCCGAAGAGGCAAACCCGACAGACGAGCCAGACGACGCCGTCGACAACGATGCCTGCATCGATACCGGACCCTCGCTCGAGGCGGCGAAGACCTCCGACATCATCCGATTGCCCGTGCCGGATGAGCCTGTCGCGCCGATCGAACCGATCGGCATCAGATATCCCGCCACCCTGGCTCCCGAGCCAGAGCCCGAAGCGGACGCCGAGCCGGCCCCTTCCCCGCCCGCCTCGGTCTGGTGTGAACCGGTCGGACTGCTCGACTACCTTAGCCGTCTTTCCAACCAGCCCAAGGCCGCTCAGTGGGCCCAAGAGGTCCAAGATCAGGTGCAGCAGTTGGCCACGGCCGTAGACCTCCATAGCGACGAGGCGATGGCCGTTGTGGACCGCCTCATGGAACTTTGCCAGGAGGCCGAGCGGCTGGCCACCGATTTGGCCGAGCAGCCCACCACGCCGGAGCTGCGTCGTGCCCGGCATGCCCTGTATCGTCGCGCGCGCATCTGGAAACAGGTGTTGTCAATCGGTGGCGTCGATGCGATGACCGGGCGCCACGCGGAGCCTGATCCGAAGCAACTGGCGAGCTGTCTCAACGACGTCGACGAGTTCCTCGCCGGGCTGCCCGCGCCCGAGCCGTGGCGATCCTATCTCGAACTCAAATCGCTTCGCAACCTGAGCGATCCTTCGGCCGAGATTCCGTCGCAACTGCTGGCCGCAGAGATCCTGCGCCGCCTGAGCCGGGTGCCCATGACACCGGAACAAATGCGCATCGCGAGCAGTCCGCCGCTGACCCGCCTGGCCGGTCAGTTGCGCTACTGGGCAAGCGATCCGGCACCCGTGCATCGCCTGCTCGAGAGTCTCGAACGCTACGAGCACGACGGTCTTTCCAGCGATGCCCGCGTCCTCGCCACTGAAACGGTCCGCTTGATGAGTTCCCCGGTCCCGCAAGAGCGTCGCTTGGGCGAGCTGCTCGAAGCGTACTACCGCAACGCCAATTTCCGAGTGACGGTTACCGCCGACCTGCTCAACCGCCTGGTTCCCGATCGCAAACCCGTGCTCGAATCCGTCGACGATCATGTGCTTGGCCAACCGGTCCGCGGTCAGGCCCTGACCACCACCAAAGTCGCCTTCCGTTTTCTTCCCGACGATCGCCGTCTTCGGGCAGCGTTGGAGATCCGCGGCCAAGTTGCCTCCGAAACCGCGTCCAACAGTGGCCCCGCAACTGTCTTCAACAGCAGCTGGTCCGACTTCGCCGCCAGCAAGGAGATCGAGCTCGGCGTGCACGGCGTCGCCCTGCAGCCGGCCGAGGTCGACGTCCAGAACCAAACCATGGTCCGATCCGTCCGCACCGAGTTCGATGCCGTCCCGCTCCTCGGATCGGTCGCCCAGGGTATTGCGCGATCCCAGGCTAAGGACAAACAGCCTCAGATCCGCCGCGAAGTCGAGTGGAAGCTGTCCAATCGCGTGAAGCGGCAGATCGACCGCGAGGCCGATAGCCGCCTTGTCAAAGCGTCCGACCGCCTCAAACAACACCTGTTCGACCCGCTGACCGAATTGGCGCTCGGTCCCACCATCGTCTCCGCCAAGACGACCGAAGAGCGTATGACGATGCGGCTTCGTCTGGCGGCCGCAGGCGAGCTTGGCGCGCACACGCCCCGGCCCCGTGCGCTGAACAACAGCCTCGCCAGTCTGCAGATTCATGAGTCCGCCCTGGTCAACATGGTCGAACAACTCAATCTGAGCGGCCAGACGCTCACTCTTGCCGAGCTTCGGCAGCGCATCGCGACGCGGTTCGACCGCCCCGAGATGCTCGATGGCGAGACCGAAAACGATGGCATCACCATTCGGTTTGCCGACGACAATCCCGTGCAAGTCCATTGCCGCGACGGCCAGGTGCTCGTCCAAGTGTCGGTCGGCCGGTTGTTCGAACCGAAGAGCGGCGAACAGTGGGAGAACTTCCAGGTCCGCGCTTTCTATCGCCCGCAGATCAGCCGGGGCCGCGCCGAGTTCGCCCGCGAAGGCGTTATCCAACTGATCGGTGACGGTCTGAACCTGCGGTCGCAGATCGCCCTGCGCGGGATCTTCAGCAAGACGTTCTCGAAGCAGCGTCCCTTGGTGCTCACGCCCGACAGCATGCTCGAAGACCAGCGGCTTGCCGGGCTGGGCGTCTCTCAGATCGTTCTCGACGACGGCTGGGCCAGCGTCGCGTTCGGGCCGCTGGACACTACCCCCGACGCCGTAGCCGCTCGCGCTGCCGAGACCGTCGACCAGTAACCCGCTGGCCGGCCGACCCTGCCACGTCCTGGAACGTGCCCTGGCCATGGCATACGCACGGCATTTTCCGGTTATACGGCTGGCCGGGCCCCGGGCGGTATGCTATTGGTTGATTACAGCCGGCCGTCGGGGGCTTGTGCGGCCCAGGCCGATGTGCTTGACTGAATGACTCCTCCTCGGGACGCGATCCCTCTGCCTCGACCGGCCACGATGACTTCTCACTCCGATATCCTTTCCGTTCTCGTGCCCGTCTACAACGAAGAGGAGACCGTCCAGCGGGTTCTCCATCGAGTGCTCGCCCTGGGCGACATCGTCAAGGAAGTGGTCGTCGTCGACGACGGATCGACCGATGCCACCGCCCGCATCGTCGAGGAGATGGCGGCCCAGCAACCGCGAGTCCGCTTCTTCCGCCTTCCTTCGAACCAGGGCAAAACCGCCGCCATCCGCCGCGCCGTCGAAGAAGCCTGCGGCGAGGTCCTTATCGTCCAGGATGCCGATCTGGAATACGACCCGTCCGAAATCCCCGATGTGATCGCCCCGATCCTCGAAGGCAACGCCGACGTCGTCTACGGGAGCCGCTTCATGGTCCGCCGCGCGGCCCGCGTGCTTTACTACTATCACTACCTCGCCAACAGCTTCCTCACCTCGTTGTCGAACGTTCTCACGAACCGAAACATGACCGACATCGAAACGTGCTACAAAGCGTTTCGTTCCGGCGTGATCAAACCGCTGCGGCTGACCAGCAAGGGTTTCGGCATGGAGGTCGAGATCACCGCCATGATCTGCAAGACCAAGGTCCGCAGCTACGAGGTGCCCATCTCCTACTACGGCCGCACGTACGAAGAGGGAAAGAAGATCGGCACCAAAGACGGCCTGTTGGCCCTGTGGTACATTCTCTACTACAACCTCATCAAAGCCCACACCGGCGTCGGCCGCCAGTACATCCGCGAGGTCAACCAGTACCTCGACGATCTCAAGTCCAAGTCAGGTCCTCACGCCGTGTAGCACAGCCGTCCCCGGCTATACCGCATCGCAAACGTCGCGCGGTGAGGGCACCCTCACTCGACCGACGCGATCCCACAACACCAACCCGCCCGCCGCACTACTTTTTCGGCGGCTCGCTGCAAAGCATCACCAGCGCCTCGCGCACCTGCACGATCTGGTCGTGCGAGACCTTCAGAAAGCGGTGAGGGCCGTTCGCCTCGGGCTCGAAGTGCGCGAACCCGTCCTCCTCCACGACGACCCGTCCCGGCGGCGACAGCTCGAAATAGTCGCGGTCCGGTCGCACCGCATAGAGCACGCTGGTCAGGTCATACGTCGGTTGCTGGTTCTTCCTGCCGCGATACAAATCGTACGCCTCCGCCACCGGATGATGCCGCACGTAGTTGTAGTCGTCCTGAATGCTCGCGGGCGGGTACTGGATCGCATTACCGATCTCCCAGCCGCTGAACACCATCGGCGTCGGCCACTGCTTGACCAGCTTGCGTGCCGTGGGAACGTCGACCTTCACGTTGTACTCGCACATGTGTTTCTTGGCCAGCTCGGGCGTGAACGCTCCGGCCATGATCGACAGCAGCCTCACCTTCTTCTGCACCAGTTGCTTGCCGTTCAGCTCCGAAGCCGCATCGGCTGGCGAATCGAGAAGCCGAGCCAGGTTCGTCGAGAAGCCCACCTGGACCACCACGACCGATCCGTCCGGCTGCGCCGCCAGCGTCTTCCGCAGCAGGCCCACGGCCTCCGGAGCGTCGGCGCCATTGGTCAATCGGTACGGATACCGCGGCTTGTCGCCGTCGAGGGCCGTGGCCAACTTCCGAATATACTTGCCGTCCTGCGGAGCCATCCCGTTGCGCACCGTGCCGATGGGAATGTCGGGCCGGCCGTAGAACGTGTTCAGCAAGTCCACACACGGTCCCGCGTACGGATTGTCCTTCGTCACCGTCACCGCCAGCAGCTTGCACTCTCCGCGGTTGACCAGCGCATGGATCACCGCCAGTGCCATGGCATCGTCCACGTCGTTGCCGATGTCGGTATCGAAGATCATCGGCACCGGCTTCGGCGGAGATTCTGCCGATGCGCTTTGCGCCGGACACAAGAGGCACATCGACATACACGCAACCGTGCTGATCCAAACGAGTCGTAGCGGGCCGGACATTGGCAAACTCCTTTGAGGATTTTGAAGACAACCCCATAATACTCGCTGGCAAGCAGGAATGCACCAGTCGCGGGGCGAAGCCAGATTCGCTGATGGGACTCGCCTCGCTCGGCCCACCCTACTTCTCTGCCGCCGGCCCTTCGATTGCCTGCTTCCGGGGCCGGTTTCGGGGCCAGTGGACGCCTACGTCGCATCCTGCTAAAATGTGCTTGCTTCGCGTGTCTTGTCTCTCGGACATTCATCTCGTGCAGCAGAGGGCATTCGTCCCATGTGTTCCCTCGCACCGAGCCCACGGCGCTTTCCCTTGGGCAAATGGGCGATGATTCTGATTGCCGTGCCCACCTTCTACCTGCCCGTGGCCTATTTCATGGTTGCGATCTGGGGCGCGTTTTTGGGAGGACCGGGCAACGCCCCCCCGGTCATCCGGGGATTCGTCGCTCCGGCGCTGCCTGTAACGTTCGTACTATTGCCTGTGTATGTCCTCTGGGTCGCTCTCTCCCGAAGGCTTAACTGGAAGGAGAAGGTCTACTGGTTGTTCGTCGTTGTCTTTCTAAACATGGTCGGGATGCCGGTTTTCTATGTGTTCATCGCGCGCCGCTATCTGGGCATGGATGATCGCCCGTCGGCACGCGATGAACGTGCAGCGACGGCCCTTTTGACTTCGTGCGGCATCAGCCGGTCGGCGGTTTCGACGCAGCAATGGCAGGTTCTGATGCGCTATTGCCGACAAGTGCGCCGGTACCGCCAATTCGCCGTGCTGTGGTTGGTCATCCTGGTGCCGGGACTGTACCTGGCTGCTTGGCACATTCCCAGCATTTGCGTGGCTACGTTTTCCGGCTCGGTGCCAACCGATACGGTCGTCGTCGACCGCATCCATGGAATCATAGGGACGAGTGCCGTCCCGCGGTACGTGCACGAGCAGTTCGTAATGACCGTTATGTACGCGGGTGCCGCGGCGGGAGTGATCGGATCGAGTTGCTTGTTCATCTGGGCCTCGATATCGGCCAATGCATGGGCCTCCTTTCACCGCAAAGCCTTCCTGGCATTCGTCAAGGGGAATGGCGGGGACTGAAGGGGAGCCTCCCGAGACACTCCTCGCTCGGGCATGCACGTGGAATGGTGGGGCGAGTTCGTCACACGGACGGTCTCACCCGTGCGCCGGGGCATGCAGCACCAACCGCACGATCTCCGGCGGACAGTTCAGGCGAATCGGATACATGCCCGACACGCCCCGGCTCACGTGCATCACGGTCGGCGGGGCGTGGAACACACCGGCCTGGGCGTACTTCACGCTGGCACGGCTGGGCGACAGCAGGGCACCGAGCAGCGGCAAGCGGATCTGCCCGCCGTGCAAGTGCCCGGCCACCAGCAAATCGGCCTCGTGCCTGCGCGCCCAGCCGAGTTGGTCGGGCGTGTGCGTCAGCACGATGCGCAACGGGCCTCGCGGCGCCGGCGGCGGTGCGTCGCCAAGATCGGGTCCGGGCTTGATCCATGGCAGCTCGTCGCCAACCAGCACGACCGATGTCTCGCGAACCGGCACTTCCAGCCAACGATTCCCCAGGTCTGTCAGCCCAGAGTCGACCATCGTGCGCCGCAGCCGCACCGTGTCGATCAGTAGATCGTGGTTGCCCAACACGAAGTAGCTACCCCACCGGCTGCGCAACCGCCCGAGCGTGTCGGGGATCCAGTCGATGCACTCGTTCACGTCTGCCAGATCGCCCGTAATCACCACCAGGTCGGGCTCGGTCTCGTTCGCCAGTCGCACCACCTGGTCGAAATACGCCTTCCCGACGCGGCCTGTGAAATGCAGGTCGGAAAGATGCATCACCGTCAGACCTTCCAGGCATTCGGGCAAACGCGCCAGCTCCAACGCGCGCTCGGCCACGTCCAGTTGCAGGCTTTCGTTCCCCGGCATGCGGACCAGAAAGTGGTGCTCGTGCTCGGCCACATCCGTCCCACCGGCCAGGTCGATGAGATTTTCCCGATGATGCCGCAGGGCGCTCGGCGGCCGTCGCAGCCATCGCTCGTGCACGACCCGCACCGCCGCCACCGCCACAGCCGCCCAGCAAACGACCAGGTAAAGCGAAGCCGGCCGCAATAGCTCGCTCCATGAGTCTGGCAGAACCGCACCCCAACCGTTCCGCGCCAACACCACGCAGTAGGCCAGAGGAATGCCCACGGCGATCGCGGCTACCAGCAACAGCGACGCCTTGATCCACCGCCGCCGCAACCCAAACCCGTGGGAGCGGTTGACGACCTCGGCCCAGAGCAACACGTGGCCCGCCATCGCCAAGAAGATCAGCACCAGCAGCAAGAGCATGAGAGGAGTTGCCAGCGAGCAGCCCTCCTCCTAGCGCACCGAATCCGGCACATTGACGATCTGTTCGACCGTGCTGAGCAACTGGTCCAATCGGAACGGCTTATACAGCACGGCCTGGAGCCCCGCTTGCCGGGCCTTGACGATCGAGTGGCCGGGATCGTAGCCAAAGCCGGTCATGAGAATCAGCGGCAGCGATTCGGTGTCCATCACCTCTTGCAGCTTGAGCATGAAGTCGTATCCCGACATGTCGGGGAGGCGGATGTCGGCGATTACCGCGTCGTAGCCGCTGTTGCGCACCATGAACATCGCCTGTGCGCCGTTCGGGGCTGTTTCCACCACGCAGCCGAAGCGTTCCAACAGCGCGTGCGCGGCGCCGCGCACTGCCGCATCCTCATCGACCAGCAGAACGCGGCGTCCTTGGAGGGACGGGCGGTCGGCTTGCAGCGGCGCGGGATACGCCTGTGCCGGCGTCATCTTCTGGCCGACCTTCTGGATCACCTGCTTGATGTCCCGCGCATTGCGCAGAATGCGTTGCAGCCGCTCGACCACTTCCGGCTGGTGGCCGATGTATCGCTCCATGACGTTCACGGCGTCGTTGAGGATCTCGTCGACCGGCAGCGCCACCGCGCTATGGATCGCCTCGACGCTGGCCGCGGCCGTGCTTGCCTTCTCCGCCACGAGCAGTTCCAGTGTGTTCAGCGCCACCGCCACGTCGCGCGTGAAGATCTCCAGGAACTGCAGGTCGCTTTCCGTGAATGCCCGCGGCTCGGGGCTTTCGACGTTGAACGTGCCGATCACTTCGTCGTGCAGGACCAGGGGCACGGTGAGCGAGCTTTTCGCGTCCTTGGCGCCGCGCAGATACAGCGGATCTTCCGTGGTATCCTCGCACAGATAGCTCTTACCCGTCGCCGCGACGAACCCCGTCACCCCGTGGCTCTGTGGCTGTGCGAACAGCTCCCGGTGCGCCGCCTCGGGCTCCATGCCTACGGACAACAGCGGTTCCAGCTTGCCGGTTTTCGGATCCAAGAGGCGGATCTCAACCACGTCGAAATCGAGCAGGTCCTTCGTGTAGTGCAGGATGTTGGACTTCAGCAACTCGATTCGCTCGTCGACCGACATCTCCAGCAATTCGTCGGGCGTGAGGTCTGCCAGGTCCATGCCCGCCTGGTGAATCGCCGCCAGCTTCTGCTGCTGGTGCATTTCGCCGGTAACGTTTCGCACGGTCACGATCAGATGCCGCGGCCGACCATCAACCTCGTGAACCGGTGCCGCATGCACCTGGTAATACTGGCTGTCGCTGGCCCGCAACGTGGAACTGCTGGCCGCGCCCGTCGCCAACGCCGTGTGAAACGGACAGAAATCGGGCCCAAGAATCTCCGGGCTTCCCAAGGCCGTGTAGAAGTTCGAGCCGATGACCGACTCGCAGTTGGCCCATTCCTTGAGACGGCCGTTGCACCACAGCACCGTGTTGTCGCTATCGAGCAACACGACGCCGTCGGGCATTCCCTCCAGGATCTGCTCGTTCTGGAGCATCTTGCCCAGGTCGAACGCCTGGCGAACGAAGTCGGAATCGACATAGATGCCCTCGAACTGCTCGCGCGCCATCGCGGCGACCGCTCGCAGGGGATTCTCGATCACGACCACATCATACTGATCGGCCGACGGTCCCAACACGCGATCCACCGCGTCGCGGGACTGACACACGAACAGAATTCTCGGTTTGCCCGGCAAAGCTCCCAATCTCCACGCAGTGTACGTCGCGGCCCTCGAGGCCTCTTATGCCAATTGAATTATAGAGAGGTCGTGCAATCGGAACAACCGGATTGCTTGCTTTCCTCTCGCGCGCTGTGTGGCAGGAGACCGTAACTTGCATCGGCCCGGAGGTGCATCAACATTGACTAAGACCGCAATATGCCCCTGTTTTCCGCGATCTACCGGGCTTTCCGCCCTCCTGACATCCGCACGGCCGCTACAGACGGACAACTAGTGCGTGTCGCACTTGACTGAAGCGTTCGCGGCGGCGTGTTTCTACGGTTGGGAAAAGCGAAATACACGCTGCGATTACGCCGAATGCGCTCTAATGCCCGGGCTGCACGAACAGAGCCAGTTCGCACCCCCGACCATGGGGCGCACCGTTCGCCACACTTCGTACCCTATCGACAGGATTGTGGAGCAACGCCCCTCGGGCCCGCTGGGGACCGATCGCGCGACCGGCCTCGGAACGCATATCCCCTCCAATCCATCGCCGGTCCGCCCGCTGCGGTTCTTTCCCTCTGGCTCCACTTGATTCTCCTCGAAAACGCCGCCGATCAATCAACAAGGAGGTTCCATCCTAAGATGCTCAATCGCGGTCGGAACCGCGCTTTGCCATAACGCTATCCGCACATTGATACGGCCCTTGCGGTCCCAGCCAGCTCACGGAGAAGTCAACCATGTGGCGCGCAACTTGCCTCTCACTCGGCATCTTCGTCTTCATCATGGGCGCCGAATGCCTGGGCGTGCAGAAGTTCGTGCTCAAGGCACGTGAAGAAGTCGTCCAGGTGGCCGCTGCCAACAAGGCCCAGGCGGGCCCCAACAAAGTGCTCACGCCACCCGACTGGGCGCCCTGGAGCCTCATGTCCACCGGCGCGGTCGTGTGCCTCTACTGTTTCACCGTGCCGCGGTTGGTGAACAGTTGATCGGCGGCTACTTCCCCTCGCGAAATCGGTTGAAGTATTCGGTCGCGTGCTCGCGGTAGGTACGGGGCATCCGTTGGTTGCTCAACGGGTCGGCCTCCTCTTGCCGGGCGGCTTCCACTTGCTCCTGAATCTGCGTCTGAACGTTTCCCTTGATGTTCGGACCGCTCACCTCGCCGGTCACATCGGCCATCCCTTTGCCGACCTTCTGCTTCGTGCTCGTGTTGTAGAACTGCCCGTCGCTGTCCTTCTTCGGCCTTTCGCCTACTCCCCGCCCGGCCCCCAGCCCGCGACCCGGCTTATCGCCCTGACACGCCTCGCACCCCATACCCTGGCAGTTGGGGCAGACCATCTGGTCTCGGGCCATTTTCAGATCATCTTCCGCCTCGTTGAGCATCTCCAGTTCTTTAAGTTGCTCCTGAAGGTTGGCCATTTCGTTCTGCATCTCGGCCATGGCCTCGCCCGCTTCCTTCATCTGCCCGTCCTTCATGCATTGGGCACACTGGCCGAGTTTCTGGGCCATGTTCTGCAACTGCTGCATCTGCGGCTGCTGCTGCCGGAGTTGGTTCAATTGCTGCTGGAGCCGCTCGGCCTCGCCCTGCTGCCCCATCTGCTTGGCTTGCTCGATCTGCTTCTGAAGATCCTGCTCTGCCTGGCGGTGCGCGTTGGCCAGCTTCTGGAGTTTCTCCTTCATCTGCTCCATCTGCTTTGCCAGGTCCTTCCGCTGTTGATCCGTCAATTTGCCGTTGGCGACCTCGTTCTGGAGCTTCTTCAGTTCATCGAGGGCCTTCTTGAAATCGCCGCGAGCGACGGCGTCGGCAAACCGATCGGCCGGCCCGCGCGAGATGTCTTTGAGTTGACGAAACTGCTCCTGCACCTGCTTCGCGCCTCCGAGCATCTCGCGGCGCTTCTGCACCTCGCGTGACAGGTTGTTCAGCTTGGCCAGGGCATCCTTGCGATCGGCCGGCGCCTTGGTCGCCAATTCGTCGGCCCCCCGCTGCAACGCCGTCAACAGATCCTTGGCGTCCTTCAGCCCTTCCTTTTCGGCCTGCTTCTGTTGCTTGGCCAGTTTCTTCCGCAGGTTCTCGCTCGACGTCTTCACTTGCTTCTTGGCGGCTTCAGTCGTCGTGTTCGCCTTGGCCGGGTTCTGTACGGCCGCCGGATTCACCACCATCGCCACGACCAGGACGGCAATCGCCGGCACCAGCGGCATCAGCAACTGCCGGTTCGGCGCCACTCGGAAATGCTCGCCCACATCGATCCGCGACACCTTGTGGATGGCGTCTTCAACCAGTGCCTGCCCGATCTCCGAGTCGCGTTCTTCCGGCGACAACGCCAGGCTGCTCGAAACACGTTCCTTCAGCCCGAACCGCCGGTCCAGCTCGACCGCCGCGTCCAGCGATCCGCCACCGCGCGCCACCGACCAGACAATCGCGGCCAGCACTCCCAGCGCCGCGCCCCCGACGCCCCAGTGCCACGACGCCAATCCCAGCGGCCAGAACTTGCCCACCACGATGCCTACGAGGGCCAGCACCAGCGCAACCGACAGGCACCAGCCCAACGCCGCCACAAACCGTTGCAACCCCAGCCGCCGCTGCGCCCGCCGAACTTGTCTTGTGAGTTCTTCCATCGAAACGCCCCCTCTTGAGGACCGGCAGATGGTACCCGATGAGCAAAGTTATTATATCCGGTCATTACGTTATGGCGATAGCACCGTCATCCGCAAAGCCAGTTGAAGCCTTCCGCCTATCTTGTTAAGTTGAAAGCCTTTGCAGCGTCTGGCAAGAATGCATTCGCCGCGTGTACCCAAAGACGACTTCCCCACATCTTAGCGCGCCGCTGCTGCTGAACCACAAGCAAGAAGGCCGGCTGCGGCCCGCAGTTGCCAAGATTCACCCCGGGATACCTCTACTGGCCCGATCTTGACGTCGACCTGACGACCGAGATCATTGAGCATCCCAACCGCTTCCCTAATCGAGCAAAGTACCCCTCGCCATGCCCGACTACCGCATCGAACACGACTCCATGGGCGATGTCCGTCTCCCTGCCCTTGTCTATTACGGCGCCCAAACCCAACGCGCGGTCGATAACTTCCCCATCTCCGGCCAAACGCTCGCGCCCGAGTTGATCCACGCCATCGGCCTGGTGAAATGGGCCGCCGGCACCGCCAATCGGGACCTGGGCAAGCTCAGCCGCACGGGCAAGTATCCGCTAACCGACGCCCAGATCGATGCACTTCTGGTTGCCTGCCGCGAGGTGTCGGAAGGCAAGTTCGACGCCCACTTTCCCGTCGACGTTTACCAGACCGGCTCGGGTACGTCGAGCAACATGAACGCCAACGAGGTCATCGCCAATCGGGCGATCGAGCTGGCCGGCGGCGATCGCTTCAGTGCGCAGAAGCCCATCCATCCCAATGACCACGTCAACATGGGCCAGAGCACCAACGACACGTTCCCCACGGCGATCCACGTCGCGGTAGCGCTGGGCATTCAGCGAGACCTGATTCCCGCCTTGGACGGTTGCCGCGAAACGTTGGCGTCGAAAGCCGCGCAGTGGCACGACATCCTCAAGATCGGCCGTACCCACTTGGCCGATGCCACGCCTTTGACCCTCGGCCAGGAAATCGGCGGCCTTGCGCGCCAGCTGGAACTCTCCGTCGCCCGGGCGCGTCAAGCGCTGGACGCCGTGCTGGAGCTTCCCGTCGGCGGCACGGCCGTCGGCACGGGCATCAACACCCATCCTGAATTCGGCGATCGCGTCTGCCAGCTGCTTGCAGACGACACCGGCATCCCTTTCGTCGAAGCCACCGATCACTTCGAGGCCAACGCCCAGCGCGACGGTCTGGTCGAGTGCCACGGCCAGTTGCGCACGATCGCCACTACGCTGTTCAACGTGGCCAACAACCTCCGCTGGCTCGCCTCCGGGCCGCGTTGCGGATTCCGCGAAGTCATGCTTCCCGACCTCCAGCCCGGCAGCTCGATCATGCCCGGCAAGGTCAACCCCGTCATGTGCGAAAGTCTCATGCAAGCTTGCGCCCGCGTGATGGGCAACGATCAGACGATCGTCGTGTGCGGCGCGGCCGGCGGCCAGTTTCAGCTCAACATCATGATGCCGCTGATGGCCCAAACATCGCTGGAGAGCGTGCGTCTGCTGGCCAAGGCCACCGTGGCCTTCAACGACCTGGCCTTAACCGGACTGGAGCCCAACCGCGAAGCGTGCGAAGCGGCCATCGAGCAGAGCCTCTCGATGGTCACCAGCCTCAATCCTCACATCGGCTACGAGCAGGCCGCCGCGCTGGCCAAAGAGGCCTTCCAAACCGGCAAGACCATCCGCGAGCTGTGCCGCGAGAAGAACATCCTCCCCGAATCGCAGCTCAACGAAGCCCTCGACCCCCGCCGCATGACCCGACCCACCTGAGGCCCGCAGGCTGCGCTCCAGCAGAACGCCACCACTCGGCGACAGCTTCAACGCTCCGACTCCCGAACCTCATCCTGCTGCCGGATGAGCATCCGCAACACGTCGCGTCGGCGCACGATCCCCAGCAACTGGCTCGGCTTCTCCTGCGTCACCACCGGGATGACGTCGTCCTTGGTGGAGTGAAACATGGTGAACGCCCGGGGGATCGTGTCCTCTGGACGCAGAATCCACTGGCTTGCGGTGGTTACGTCGGCCGCTCGCACGAGCGACCCCAACGCCGGATCGAACAGCACGCTGCTAAGCTCGCGGTAACGGATCACGCCCAATAGTTCGCCCGTCGCGCCCACCACGGGATACGTATTTTCCCGGCTGTGTTCGATCAGTCGAATCACTTCGTCGAAAGTCGCCGTTTGCGGCACGGCCACGACATTCTTTCGCATGATCTCCTGAATTGTTACGCTCTGTGCCGACCGCTTCTTCCACGGGTTGAAGCCCAGAGCCATGAGCAGCCGGTTCCACACGGTCCGCAACTGGTCCATCGGCCCGGAGCTCGCATGGTAGATGGCGTGGGCCAGCGGCACTTCGCCCGCTCTGACCACGGCATGCCGAATCAGGATCGGTCCCAACAGCTCGAAGACCACCACCGTTCCCAGAATGACCGTTTGCAAGTGCAGCCCCAGTTCCGGGTCGCGCCGCGCCGCGATTGCCGACAGTGCAATGGCCGCCCCGGCCTGGGCCATGAGCGTCAGCGGAAGCCATTGGCAGACCGCCGGCTCGTCGTGCTCGCTCTGTGCGGTCAAACGAACGCCCAGATACTTTCCCAGGGCGCGAAACACGATGTAGCCCACGCCGATGAGTCCTGCTTCGCCGAGCGCCCCCAACTCCAGTTCGGCCCCGTGCACGACGAAGAATACGACCGATAGCAACCCCGTCAGCCAGTCCAGTTCGCCCACGATCTGCCGCGTCTGGTCCGAGCTGTTGGCCACGGTGAAGCCCATCGCCAGAAACGCCAGGAGATACGGCATCTCGAAGATCTGGCACGCTGCCAGCAACAACGTGAGGATGGCCACTAGAAGCACCGAACGGCGGCTGCCTGCCACCAGCGGATAACAGTAGCTCACGGCGCCGCCCGCCACGACCCCCAACAGCACCGAGCCGGCCACGTCCTGCAACAGTCCCCGCAGTTGCACGGCGACCGGCATCACGAGCTTGCCTTCGAAGAAATGAATCGCCAGGAACAAGAGTTCGAACAACACGATGGCGGACAGGTTGTTCAGCGCCACCAGGGCGTTGGTGTACTCGGTAACGGTCCCCTCCGATTCGGCTTCCTTGAGCACCAGGATCGTTGTGGCCGGCGCCGTGGCGACCGCCAGCGCGCCGAGAAGAATGGCCGCCTGCCAGCTATCTCCGACCAGCATCAAGCCCAGCGCGACCAGCAGGAAGGTCCCTGCCTGGTCACCCACCGACAGGCGCAGCACGCGTCGCAGAATCCGGCGCGCTCGCATGAGCGGAAAGTGGCAACCCAGGTTGAACAGGACCAGGGCGATGGCGAGCTTTGTGAGCGGCTCGAACAGTTGCGCCCGCTCGTGATCGACCCAGTTGAGCACCGAGGGCCCCACCAAGACGCCTGCCAGCAGGTAGGCCGTCACCTTCGGAATCCGCAACAGTCCGGCGAAACCGCCGGCGAACAGCGCCGCGATCAGCAGCATTGCGAGCGTCAGGGCGATGTGCCAATCGAAACCGGACATGCCAATGCCTCAACAGTCACTCTCGGAACCCGACGCCGATACAGAGGGCATTGTCTGCGGCTGGAAACCGGATTGTTCCTGCCAATTCCTCCTAGGGGGGTACCGAAATGGGTCGCGGAATTATAGCATTCCCTTGCGGAAAACAACGATGCCGATCTTTGCACCCCGCATGATTGGGGGGAGCCATGGAGAGCAAGATCGCGGCCGCGATTCGCATGGAGCTTCAGCCCGTCGCCCTCGTCTGGGCCGACGACAAGCCTCCTGAAGCCATCGAGTTCGCGCCCGGCAAGCAGGGCTGTATCATGTCGCTCCTCTCGGCGGCTGCCAAGGGGAAGACGGCCGCCGCAGGCCGCGAAACATTCGGCTGCGTCGGCGGCGCCACGGGCCTCGGCTTTGGACGCCAGTTCCAGAACTTCCCAGGCGGTGAGGAGTGCTTCTGTCGCTTCCTCTCGTCCGGCAACGCCGGCACCCAACCGGGCGAAGCCATCGGTCGTCGGTTGGCCGCCGCCGGCGCCTCGATGGCCGAAGACTTCCTTCACGGCGAACGGTTCATGAAGACACCCGAGCTGACCGCCCGGTTCGTCGAGTGTCTCCCCGTGACCGACATTCCCGCCCAGTACGTTGTCTTCAAACCATTGGCCGATGTCGATCTCGATCGCGACGACCTTCGCAGCGTCACCTTTCTCGTCAATCCCGATCAGTTCTCCGCCCTCGTCGTCCTTGCCAACTACGGTCGCGGACACAACGAGAACGTCCTCCTGCCTTTCGCCGCCGGCTGCCACGTGATTGGCATCTACACCTATCGCGAAATGGACGAAGAGAATCCCCGGGCGGTCGCCGGATTGATCGATCTGTCTGCTCGCAGAGCCGTCCGCCGCCAGCTCGGCCAGGACGTCATGTCCTTTTCCGTCGCCCGTCCAATGTTCCTCGAAATGGAGCAAAACGTCGCTGGGAGCTTCCTCGAACGCCCTACCTGGCAAAGCCTCCTCGACGACTTCGACTGAGCCCCTCCCCTCGCCCGCTGGCGAGAGAGGGGCCGCACGGTGAGGGCACGTAGCCCCTTGCTACCGCTTTCCAAACACCCACACAAACCAGCACAGCCCCGGGAATCCGTCAAATGGCCACCGACCGCAACACCCATTCTCTCCTCGTCGGCTATGCCCTGTGGCTCTTCGGCTTCACGGGGGCACATCGCTTCTACTACGGAAAGCCCGTCACCGGAACCATCTGGTTCTTCACTGGCGGTCTGTTGCTGATCGGCTGGATCATCGACGTCTTCCTCATCCCCGGCATGGACCGCGAGGCCGACTACCGCTACGTCCCCGGCCGGCTCAACTATACGGTTGCCTGGCTGCTGTTGACCTTTCTCGGCGTCTTCGGCCTCCACCGCTTCTACATGGGCAAGTGGCTCAGCGGCCTCCTCTACCTGCTCACCGGCGGCCTGTTCTTCCTCGGCATTCTCTACGATCTCTGGACGCTCAACGAGCAAGTCAGCATGATCAACAATCGAGACACTTGGCAGAACAGCTCCGTGTCATGACTTGCCCGACCAAGCGCTCGCCCCATCCCGGCATGCCCGCCGCGACCCACGTCCTGCCCGCAATCCGTGCTATCCTCCGACCGGCAGCTTGACGCCTCACGGGGTCCCACCTAGATTGGAACTCGCCGGAACCACACCTCCCTACCAAGACAACCCACCCTTGCCATGTCCCTCCTGCTCTCCCGCCTAACCATGCGTCCCACGTTTGCTTTCTGCGCTCTTCTGGTCGTCGTCTTCCTAGCGGCGATCGCACCGGCGTCCATCGCGGCCGATTCTCAGAAGATCGTCGGCGTTTTTGCCTCGATCGATCCGGCGCACGTCAAGGTCGACGGTGAGATTGGCCGCCGCATCGATCTGACGATCCACAAGAACCTCCTCGCCATCGACGTCGACAGTCACTTCCTGGCCCCCTTCCGCCGAAAGCAGAGCCGCCTGTTCGACTACATCGGTCTCGGCAAGCTCATTGACGCCTCCGTCAGCTTCGCCTACTACAGCCGCGATCCCAAGGTCATCGCGTTGAAGGATCACCTGGTCAACGAACTGATCGCCACCCAACTCGCCGACGGCTACATCGGCACCTTCCCCGAGGGAGCACGCCTTCGCGACGTCTTCGACGAACACGAGATCGCGTACAACATCCATGCCCTGGTCGACGACTATCGGCGATTCCACAACCAGGCCTCGTTGGTCGCCGCGCGAAAGCTGGCCGACTACCTCATCACCAACTACAAGACCGCCACAGCGACGCGCGATCCCAAGCTCATCTGCAAAATCGACCTCGAGCGCGCCATGATCGCGCTCAGCGAAGCCACGGCCGACACCCGCTACCAGGACTACATTCTCAACCGCGACGGCCTCCGCAACTGGCACTCGCCGATCGACGTGGTCAACGACGGCCAGTACAGCAGCGGCGACGGCCATGCCTATACCTTCATGAACAACTGCCTGGCCCAGTTGGACCTTTATGGCCAGCAGCCCGATGCATCCCTGCTCGGCCAAAGCCATCGGGTGATCGACTATCTCACCAAGGACGACGGCCTCGTGATTACCGGCACGTGCAGCGTAACCGAGCGATTCCGCAACAACCAGGAAACCCGCGGCGACATCGGAGAAAGCTGTGCCACGGCCTATTTCATTCGCATGCTCCATCATCTCCTGCAGTTGGAGGGCGACACCCTCGACGGCGACCTGATGGAACGCGCAATCTACAACTCGCTGTTCGCCGCGCAGTCGCCCGACGGCCGTCAACTCCGCTACTACACGGCCATCGACGGTCCCCGCAAGTACCATCCCGCCGATACCTATTGCTGCCCCGGAAACTGGCGGCGAATCGTGGCCGAACTGCCCGAAATGATCTACTACCGTTCGGCCGAGGGCGGCCTGCTCGTCAATCTCTACACGGCCTCGACGGCCGACGTGCCGCTGGCCGGCGACCTCTCCGTTGGCTTGCGTCAGCAGACCGACTATCCCAACTCAGGCAAGGTCGTCTTGACGGTCGACCCGACGCGCCCGGCCGAGTTCCCCCTCAAGCTGCGCATCCCGCGGTGGTGCCCGTCGGCCACCGTCTCCGTCAATGGTCAGCCAGCCGGCGGCCCCGCGAAGCCCGGCGATTGGTACTCGATCAAGCGAGTGTGGAAATCGGGCGACGTCGTGACGCTCGATATGCCCATGAAGCCCCGACTGGTGCGCGGCCGCAAGCTGCAAGCCGGCAAAGTGGCCGTGATGCGAGGTCCGCTCGTCTTCTGTCTCAGCCCCTCGCGCCAGGCCGCCAAGTACTCCGTGTACGCCGGCCACGGGGCAAACGCCGAGGAAGTCCAGCGCACGGCGGTCGAAGCCATCGCCAACACCAAGTTCGACTGGACCACGCTCTCAGGCCCCGTCCCCGATCCGACCATTCGCCCTGACGGCGTGGCCCTGCAGGTCCGTGCCTGGGGCCCCACCAGCGACCGCACCAAGCCGGCCGACCTGACACTCTCGCTCAGCGAGTTCATCGACCCAACCGGACAAGCGACCTATCTGCCCGCCGACCCAAAACTGGGCGTCGACGACGAACTCCACGTTCATTAGGAACGGTCGCCACGCCACTCATTGCTTCGGCAAGGATTTCCCCACAAGCTCGGCCACTTGCCGTCCCTGCGCGGCTCGGCCCTCGTTGTTGTAGTGGACGCCGTCGCCGCCGTAGAACTCGGGGTGTTCCAGGCCCAGCGTGAACAGATCATCCACCGGAATCCCGCGCGCCTGGACCACCTCGGCCGCAATCCGATTCCGCGGCCGAACGATCCGCTCGGTCTCTTCGGCCACCTGCTTCAAATCCTTCCGTTGCCGAACGGGCGTCGAATTGGCCCAGATCACCTTCGCCTGCGGGGCATGCTCGCGGATGAAGTCCAACGCCTTGATCAACCCGTCGCGATATTGCTGCTCGCTGAATTCGTACCCGTGCAGGCCGTTGTTGAAGTGGATCACGTCGAACCGATACTGGCTGAGCAGCAGGTCGAGCTCTTTCAGGAACGCCGGATCGGCCACACACGTCGAGGTGGCCAGCCGAGCGCAGTCGGCCTTGTCCTTCAGTTGTGCCGCCACCGCGTCGAAATAGCCTCGCGTGATCGAGTCTCCCACCAACAGCACCTTGGGCACGTTGTCGCGGTTGGCCGCGGTCACCCAAATGTCGCACCACTCGATATACTCCCGAGGCGGCTGCTCTCCGGCAACGGCCAGCAAGGGCAACACAATCGCACTGAAAACCACAAACGCAACGGCTCGCATCGACGTTTCTCCTTCATCGTAGACAACCGGCCCAATCCCATAGACTCTATTCACCCCCGCCGCCCGAAGCAACACCTCACCGGAAAGCCCACCCCTTCCCGCCACTCTGCCGAACCGCCCCGTTGTGACGGTCCCGGCGCCCACGTATACTGCCACCAATGGCCTCAACAGGGAGATACCACTATGTCAAGAATCCTCGCAGCACTGCTCATCGCGATTCTGCCCGCGGCCGCATCCGCGGCCGAGTCAGAAGCCCCACCCGCCGACGGCTCCAAGGGATTCGTCTGGCAGTCCCAGGTTCCCGAGGGCTGCCCGTTCCAGCAGTCGGCGAGCTTGACCGGCGTTCTCTTCACCGGCCGCCATAGCGACTATCATTGCGGCGACACCTGGTATCCCTGCTGGGCCAGCGACGGAAACCTCTACTCTCCCTGGACCGACGGCACGACCGACGGCATCACGTGCAGCTCGGGCCGCGGTGCCGACGCCATGACCGGCCAGGCCATCATGATCGGCGACGACCCCTTGAAGCTGACCATCCACAACACTTCGCCGCTCAAGCCGGGCAGCGCCCTGCCCTACCAGGGACGCTATCCCTGCGGCTCGCTGGTCCACAACGGCATCTGGTACTACGGAACCTACTGCCTCGGGCCAGGCGGGAGCTTCGAGCACAACGGCTTCCGATGGAACTGGCCCAATCTCGGCCCCATGCCCGGTTTCCAAATCTCGCGCGACTACGGCAAGACGTGGACGCCCTCGCCGCTGAGCCCCGAAAAGCCACTGTTCCCCGAACCCCGCAAGTACCTCGGCCCCGTCAAGATGGGCGCACCCCATTTCGTCGACTTCGGCAAGAACATGGAACATTCGCCCGACGGCAAGGCCTATGCACTCGGCATGGGCGCCGCGGAAAACGATCCCCAGCCTCGCCCCTGCATCCAACCGGGCGGGAAACCCGGCGAGTTCTTCCACGCGACCGAAGGGTGCCGCGACGACTTCGCCCACGGCAATCTCAGTTGGATCTCTGCCGACCAGGTCTATCTTGCCCGCGTCGCGCCCTCACCGGAAACGATCAACGACGCGGCCGCCTGGGAATTCTTCGCCGGCCACGATGCCGCCGGCCAACCCGTCTGGACCAGCCAGTTCGACCGCATCAAGCCGCTCATCGAGTGGAACAACCACATGGGCTGCGTCACGGCCACCTACGTCCCGGGCCTCAAGAAATACCTCATGTGCATCACCGACGGCTGGCCCACCACGGCCGCGATGGACTCCTATATCCTCGAAGCCGACGCCCTCACCGGCCCCTGGCGCATGGTGACCTACATGAAGGATTTCGGCCAGCAAGGCTACTTCCTCAACTTCCCCAGCAAGTTCACAAGCGCCGACGGGCGGACGCTGTGGCTGTGCTACTCCGCCAATTTCAGCATCGCCCCGAACGGCGTGAAACTGGGCGTCAACCCGCCCGGCGGCCGCTATGGCCTCTGCCTGCACGAACTCCAACTCCTTGCACCCGGCCAACAGCCGCCTGATCCCGCCGGAAAGCGTGCGCCGACGCAGTAACGGCCGACCTATTGCGGTCCCTCAGCCGGCGGCGCACGCAAGTCGTCCAGCTTGAGCCGCGCCAGCGTGACGGCCTGCGGAAGATAGTAATACGTGCCATCGTTACCGCCGGCGCCTCGCTCATACAGGCAGAACACCGTGCCGTCCGGCGCCACGGCAAGATCGGTGTACCCGGAGAACCCCGGCTCGATCACCAGCGATGCCGCCCACGTCTTTCCATCGTCGCGGCTCATCCTCAAGGTCACGTTTTTGCGGTCACGGTAGTGGGCCGGTCCCAGATCGACGTTCCGACGCGTATTGTTCGGATTGGCAAACAGCAACACACCCTTCGCACCGGCGATCTCCGGTGGCACCGCCAGCAGACTGCCCTCGCAGCATGGCTCGTTCAACTCCGCATCGAAAACCGGCTTTGTCCAGTGCGTCGCTCCATCGGAACTGAACGCCACCGCCCGCAAATGCTCGTTTCCTTCGTTTCGAATATTCATCATCACCCGGCCATCGCTCAGTTGGGCGACTACGCCCTCCATAGGATGATTCGGCGGATCCCCGGACCGAACGACAATGTCGCCCGCCCGCCACGTTGCGCCACCATCATCGCTGGTGATCGTCCCGATGGCCGACGGAAACTGCTCTTTCCTCGGCGAAAGCCAAATCGGCACCAGCAGCCGCCCGCTATCCAACTGGATACTGTGCCCCGGCCCCGTCGCCAACAGCTTCCACGCGAACTCCGGCTGAAATGCCGCGAACGTCTTCGTAATTTCCACGGGCGGTGAAAACGTGCGGCCGTTGTCCGCGCTTCGGCGATAGAACGCGTGCGCGTAGTCTTGACAATACAGGAAATGGACCACTCCTGGCTGCCGCCGGTCGACAATCATCAGCGGATTATTGACCGTCGTCGTCCCCAAGTCGACGAGCGTTTCCATCGGCCCCCACGTGTTCCCGCCGTCCTTGCTTCGCCGCAAGACGATGTCGATATCGTCGTAGTCTCCACCGGTCTTGGTCCGGGCTTCGGCAAACGCCAACAGCGTTCCATCGGCCGTCCTCACGATACCCGGAATCCGGTACGAAGCATGCCCGTCCTCGCCGGCAACGAAGATATCGCTCTTCTCGACCGCTGCATCGGCCGAGCCGGCCAGCCCGCAAACGAGGACAACGCCCAGTGCCCATCGCATGAGTAGATCCCTTCAGAAAGTATACGAAGCCTTGCCGATCTTGTACGTCTTTTCTACTAGTTCCGACCCGCATCTACAACTACCATGCACCAGGAGACGCAAGCAAGCCCGACTTGGCCAGCTTCGAGGAAACAGAGTGAAAACCAATCAGATCAGCAAACCATGGCGGCTCTTGCTCGTGGTCACGATGGCAGCCGCCTTCCCCGTCGCCGCCGTCGCGATCGATGGAGGGCCGTCTGCCTCCTGGAAGCCGGGCGGAGAGCGAACCACCATCGACGGAATCACCTTCGACAGCGCCATCCACTGTGGTAACGGACACGATTTCGTCAAGGTCGGGCCGGATCACTACCGCTTCCGCGCACGCCTCGACCACGCTCGTTATGCGTGGCGGTTCTACTTCAAAATCGAGTGTCCCGAGGCGGTCGGACGAACCATCACGCTCGAGGTCGCCGATCTTGACCACGCCGGCCGCACCCCCTGGCACGAAAGCGCAACGGTCTACTCTACCGACGACGAGCGCTGGCTTCCCATGCCGCTGGAGAACATGACGATCGTTCCTTGGACACCGACCGGCCATGCCGCGATCGACCGCAAGTACGGCGATCGCACCCACGTTCCCTACGGCGTCCAATACCGCCTGAAGCTCACCCAGCCGGTCATGTGGTTCGCGGTTCCCACCCCGTTCACGCTCCAACAACGCGACCGCCAGGTCGACCGGCTGACCAAGGAGCACCCCAACGTCGTCCAGGTAACCACCATCGGCGACAGCTACCACAGCAAGACCCACGGCTATCCCATCCGCATGGCCCGCATCACCGCGCCTGGCGATGCCTCCAATCGCCCGGTCGTGTTCGTCATCGCCGGCGAACATCCCTCCGAGTCGGCGGGCCTCTACGCCTGCCAGGGCTGGATGGAAGAGGTTCTCGCCCATCCCGATTGGCTCCAGCAGTTCGTCTTCTGCTTCGTCCCGGTCGTCAACGTCGACGGCCTCTACTACGGCGCGTCGTACTACAACCTCGCCCCGTCGCTCGCCGACGGCATCGGGCAAAACGTCTCGACCAACTGGGAGAAACGCACGCTCCCCGAACTGAAGGCCCTCTGGCCGGTCGTCAACCAACTGCGGCCCGTCTTCTTTGCCACCCTGCACAACGGCCGCAACCGTCGCTCGTTGGAAGTGTGCGGCCCAACCGGCCCCGGAACCGACGTTCTGGTCGAGAACTGGCGCCAGCAGCTCGGCTTCGACATGGACGACGCGCACCCCAAAGGCACCCTGGACCATGCCTGGGGCACCCTCCATCGAGCAGGCGTTGTCCGACTCGCCTACACCATCGAAACGCTCCTTCTCTGCCGCCAGAAGGGTTTTGATACCTTCCAGGACAGCTACATCGAAACCGGCCGCCAGCTGGCCCGCGGCACGGTCGCCGCCCTCCAGCAACTCGGCCCCGCCGCCACCAGCCCCAACATCACCACCCTCCCTCCCGATTAGACGGCGTCGGGAGTCTGTTCGCGAATGCATGCAGGCCGTAGGGCTGCTTCTGTGCGGAACTGCCGCCGCTTTGCCAAAGCGAACGGTTCGCACCTCCTTCGCTGTGCTTCGGGCAACTTTCGCGGCAAGCGGCCTCCAAGTATCATAGGAGCATGCCAAATTCACGAGTTACCGCAATCCTGCTCGTAGCGATCATCGCCCTGACGGAACAGACCCTGGCTGCGCGCGAGATCTGGGTCGCACCAGATGGCGACGACCAACAGACCGGCACGCGAGACAAGCCGCTCGCTACGCCCGGTGGGGCACAACAACAGGTGCGCCGCTGGATCGTAGCCGGGCTGAACGACGACGTCACCGTATGGTTGCGAGGCGGCATCTATCGCCTGCAATCGACGTGGCGGTTCACGTCCGAAGACTCGCCGGGCAAGCAGCATTCGATCACCTACGCCGCGGCGCCGGGCGAGACGGTCGTGCTCAGCGGCGCGCGACTGATCCAGGGTTGGCAACCGACCGGCGAGGGTCCTTGGCGGTGCAAACTGGCCGACGTGGCCGCCGGAGAATGGGATTTCCGCCAACTCGTGGTCAACGGCCGGCGAGCCGTCCGCGCCAGGCACCCGAATCTGGACGAGCCCCACCCCTTCGTTCACATCGTGGCCTTGGATCCGCCCAGCGAGATGACCTCAAGCCGGCTGCTGTTCTCGCCCGGTGATCTTGCGACATGGTCGCGGCCCACCGACGCCGAGGTGGTCATGCTCGGCTCGTGGGAAGTCATTCGCAAGCGGCTCGCGAGCGTCGATGCCGCCACCGGCACCGTCGAGCTCGCACCGCCCCATATCGTCAATCACATCAGCATCTCGCCTAAGGTCGGGCTGGCCTGCTATTTCGAGAACGCCCGTGAAATGCTCGATCGGCCGGGCGAGTGGTTTTTGGACCGCTCCTCGGGCGGGTTGCTTTATTGGCCACTGCCGGGCGAAGACATGCGCAGCGGCGTGGTCGAGGCACCGGTGCTTTCCCGGCTGCTGGAGTTGAAGGGCACGTCCGAACGGCCGATCGAGAACGTCCACTTTGGCCGACTGCGGTTCGAGAATACCGACTGGCCGTTGCCCACGATGGGTTACTACGGCGTGCAGGCCTGTTTTCACAATACGATCGACATGAAGAACGGCGAGGACGACTCCCGCCAGGAGTACTGGAACTATGTCGAGCCGGCCGTGCGTTGGCAGTATGCCCATCGCTGCAGCCTGACGGATGGCGCGATCCAGCACACTGGCGGCGGCGCAATCAGCCTCGGTGCCGGATGTCGCGACGACCTGGTCGAAAGGAACCTCGTGGCCGACATCGGTGCCAACGGGATCATGGTCGGCGAGCCGTGGAACTGGCGGTACGAGCAAGACCGCAACTGCCAGATTTCCTCGGGCGACGTGGCGAAGAACAACCGCATCGCCAACAACCATGTGCGCAACTGCGGCGTCTGTTACCCGGGCGCGGTGGGCATCTGGGACGCATTCACCGAGGCAACCACCATCGCCCACAACGAGGTCCACTCGCTGCCGTACACGGGCATCTCGGTGGGCTTCATCTGGCGCGACTGGCCGACGGTGTGCTGCAACAACCGCATCGAGTTCAACCACGTGTACGACGTCATGAACTGGCTCGGCGACGGGGCGGGCATCTACATGCTGGGACGTCAGCCGGGCGCGGTCATTCGCTCGAACCTCGTTCACGGCGTGGGCTACGGCACGCAGTCCTACCGCGAGGTCACCGGCGGCCGGGGCATCTATTTCGACCAGGGAAGCACCGGCTTCCGCGTCGAAAACAACGTCGTTTACGACGTGCCCGGCAAGCCTATGTACTTCAACACGGGCAGAAGCACCGTGGAAAACCATCAATGGACCGACAACACGTTCATCGATTCGCACCCAAAGACCGGCGCCGGCCGCTGGGGGCGGGCCCTCTGGGGTAGCGACGACGATTTCATCGTGGCCCACCGCGACGACCTGGAACCGGCCGCCCTCACTGCCGAGACCTGGTTCTTCCAGAAACTGCGCGGCTGGCACGGCAAGAAGAAGGACCCTCGCGACTGGCTAGTGGCCAAGAACGGCAACGAGCACGACGACGGACATTATGGACTTGTGATCGACGGCGACCGCGTTGGCGCCTATCTGAACATCGGCGGTGGACGCAGTGGAGTGTACGAAGCCTGGAGCCCTCCCGGTGCCTGGCAGCTCTATCATTGGCACCACGCCGCCATGAGCTACGATGGGTCGACGTTGCGGGTCTATCTGGACGGTAAGCCGGTTGCCGAAACGGCGATCGGCAAGCCGCGCAGCCGCGGCACGGGCGTCCTCGCGCTCGCACGGCGTGCCGATGGCGCTCGGTCCTTCGACGGCGCGCTGGACGAATTCTGTATCTTCGCGAGATCTCTCTCACTGTCGGAAATCGCCCGACATGCCCAAGCGCCCCATCCGCTGGATGAAGCCGCGGAGACCGACCTGGCAGGCCACTGGAATTTCGATACGCTCCCCGAGCCCCCGCCCGTCGCCAAGGCCCTGAAGCCTCACGTGGGGGTGCAACCGCATTCATCGGAGACGCCGTGAAGACGCACCGACTCGTTCTTGCCGCAGCACTCGTTCTCACGTTCGCAAGCGGCCCTTCGGCCGTCGCCGCCGACGATTCGCCCGAGGTGCCGTCGTTCACCTTCATGCAATTCTCCGACATCCATGTCGGCGCCACCGCCAACCGGCCCGTCCACGCACGCCTCGTTGCGGCCATCGAACTGGCGAACTCGCTCAAACCGGCCTTTGTCATCGCGTCGGGCGACCTGACGGACCATCCGGTCTATGAGGCAAGCAAGAGCCATCTGGCCGAGTTGGGCGAGTATAAGAAGTGCATGGCCGGTCTGACGGTGCCGCTGTACGACTTGCCAGGCAACCACGACATCGGCTACTTCGACCCGTCGAAGTCCCAGCGGTCCAAGGGCCGGTCCTGGGGGGACTACGACAAGCTGACGGCCGAGTATCGCCGCCAGATCGGACCGCTCGACCAGACCTTTACCTCCCACGGCGTCGGCTTCCTCCTGATCAACGACAATCCGCCGGCATCAGGCCAGCCGCCTCATGTTTCCGCGAAGCAGTTTCGCTGGATCGAGGACCATCTGAATCGGTACGATCGGGCGTTCCTCTTCTGCCACGTGCAACTCCTTGCACGCACCGACGGACAGATGTCGCCGTGGGGCGAAGCGGCCGCGCAACTCGTCGCGATCTGCAAGCGATATCGAGTGGCGGCTGTCGCCTTCGGCCATGAGCATAACGCGTACGTCAAGACTATCGACGGAACGCACTACATCATGTGCCCCGACCTGAAGATGCCCGACCACCAGGCAGTGTACCAGTATCGCGTGTTTCCCGATCGGTTCGAGCTGTGGCGATACGACGTCTTCTCGCGAGAAGGCTCCAAGGTAGGAAGCTATCCGACGCTCGAACGCCCCGCCCCGGAACACAACCAGAAGGTCCCGCCCAATCGCGCTGCCGAGGTATGGCCTGGTAAGCTCCCATCGACCTCCGCAGGTGCTGCTCGGGCATCAGGCGGCCAACTGTCTTACTGCGATCCGCTGCCGGCGACGACACCCGGACGCCCGTATCTGGCGAGGATCAGAAGCCCCAGGAGGACGATCGGTAGGACGATGTCCATGTACAGGATGGGGCCGGCGTTGTTGACGGCCCAGTCGCCGGCTGTGCGAATTTCGTAGATGTGGACGCAGGCGGCCCCTTCGAGGAAGATGCCGTAGCCCACGATCGTTGCGGTCCAGAAGCCGTCGCGAAACCGGATGCACAACAGCCCGAGAACGCCAAACGCCAGATTCGCCGCGGCGATCTCGAACTGAAACGGATTGCCCGTGGGCCAACCGATGGATCGGGCAATCTCGTCGGCCCGCATCGTATGACCCAGGAAGGCCATCACGCCGCTGCCGCCCACACAGATCGGCAGCAGATACACCAGATAGAGCCGGCCGATGGCACCGGGCGACCGGTCCTTGGCCAGCAGCAACCCATGCACGGTCGGCAGAAGCAGTCCGACGCCGAGAAAGATCCATGTGAACATGACCGACCTCCTTGCCACGGCACCCGTCCGAATCGCCGACAGACACGGCCTCAGGTGAACTGCCGCTCGATCTCTTCGAGCGTTCGCCCCTTGGTCTCGGGAACGAGGAACCACACGAACAGAAACGCGATCGGCGTCGTGACGGCATACAGCCAGAACGTATGCGTCGGCCCCAACCCATCCAGCAGCTTCGGGAAGGTGATCGTCACCAGCGTGCAGCCGGCCCAGAGCGAGAAGGTCGAAATCGACATCGCGCGACCGCGAACCTTCGTCGGAAACACTTCGCTGATGATGATCCAGCAAATCGGACCGTACGAAATGTTGAAACACGCGAGGAACAGCGCGAAGATCACCAGCAGCCAGATCGGCCCGATGCTGGAAAACAGCCAGCCGCCCAGAAACAGCGTCAGCCCCACGCCGGCGATGCCCACCAGAAGCAGCGGCTTTCGGCCCAGCTTGTCCACGACCAGCATTGCCACAACGGTCGACAACACGGTGACCGTCCCAAACACCACCTGGCTCAACAGGCGCGGATCTTCGCCCAATCCGGCATATTTGAACACCGACTCGCCGTAATAGATGATCACGTTGATTCCGGAGATCTGCGAGAAGAAGGGCAGAATGATGCCGATCAGCAGTGGCACTCGCAAGGCTGCGTGAAAGAGCTGGCGGAACGACCCGCTCTCCAGGGCCAGCGTCTCCTCGATCTCCGTCATGGCCGCTGCGGCCGCCGATCGTCCGCTGATGCGAGTCAAAATCTTCCTGGCCTGATCCGAAAAGCCCTGCTTCGTGAGCCACCGCGGACTCTCAGGCACCAACAGTGCAAACGCGAAGAACAAGGCACCCGGCAAGGCGCCGACCAGGAACATCACCCGCCACACGTCGTCGACCACGATCCACCGCAGCAGTCCGTGCATGTCGGACCCGTGGAGATACTGCGACAGCCGCCACAGTGAATAGTTGGAGATGTACGCGCAGAGCACGCCGAACGCGATCGCGAACTGATACATGGCGATCAGCCCACCCCGTAGGCGCGCCGGCGAGACCTCCGCGATGTACAGCGGCGACAGCATCGAAGCAATCCCGATCCCCGTCCCGCCGATGAATCTCGCGACGATCAGATAGGCCACCGTCGATGGCCCCTGCGGAAACGTACAACCCAGCGCCGACACCGTGAACAGAAACGCCGACAACACCAGGATCCACTTCCGACCGAACCGATCGCTCAGAGCCCCGGCGATCGCAGACCCGAACAGGCAGCCGATCAGCGCCGTGCCAACCACCCAGCCTTTCGTCAGATCCGAGAATCCGAACTGCTGCTGAAGCCGCTCGATCGTCCCATTGACGACCGCCGTTTCGAAACCGAAGAGCAGCCCCCCGAGAGCCGCAACCAGGCAAATCCCCGCCAAGTAGCGGAAACTACCCGTATCCGACCCGGAGACCGGCGCCCTATCGCTCGCACCACCCACTGCCGTCCCGTGCATGGTCATCGTCCCTTATCTGCACAGACACCACCGCCCCGCAGAACTCGCAGCCCGCTCCCACGCCGCGAAGACCAACAGTGTAGCCATTGTGTTCTGTCAAATCCACTGGGCCAATTCAAACAAGAGCGGCAGGCGTCTCCCCATTCCCTCTTGCACGCGTCAATCCGACGGGCCGAAGGTGACGTCGTACCGCTCGAATGCCCACGCGTCGAGCAGCAGAAGCACCCCCATGGGAATCACCAGGGCGCACCACGCGACGGCGCACGCCGCCAGGACGCTTCCCGTCAGGAAGTAGACCCCCAGCGCCGGCACCGCCGCCACGCCCGCGCACACGCCGAGGACCAGGAACTTGAGGAGCATGAACAGCATCATCCGCCCCACCTTCAAGAGGCCTTCGGACCCGCGCGAGATCAACGGCGATGGATACAACAGAAAGAGAAGGTCCTCCGTGCCGAAGAGCAGCCAATTCATCGGCACCGCGAACGGTGCGACCATCAGCACCCACGCCGCCGAACCAGGAAATGCACCGGCCGTCACAGCGCAGATGAACCACTGAAAGACCGTGAAGATCGCCGCCACGACGGCGATCTGGCTGCACGCCATCGCCACTGGACGTATCGGCAGCGACTTCAGCAATTCCATCCGCTCGTAGTCGCCGCGAAACCCCAACGGAGTCTGCGCGGCCACCAGAAGGGTCAAATAGGCAGTCCCGCCGACGATCATCGCAGGCAATACCGTCTGCAATTCGCCCACCTTTCGAATCCCGAGTACCATGGGCGCCACGATGGCCACCAGGATGATGACGGCGAAGACAATGCCGCCGCGGCTCCCTCGCGCCGCCTGAATGGCCTGGCGCCACGCAACTGGTCCTACGCCCCCCAGCCATGGAAACTGTGGCAGTCGCGTTGTCCGCACGCCACGTTTGGAGCGGTGCGAAAACAAGCCTTCCTTGAGCGCGCGGCGTTGCCGCTCCCGGATCAGTTGGCTCACGCGCACCGCCGTCTCGAGGTAGTTCGCGTCGAGCCGGATGGCCACCGCGTACACGCCAACGACGAGAATTGCCGCCAAGGCGGCCCATCCGATCGCGTCGGGCACCAATCGTTCTGCCGTGATGATTCGCCCGTACACGTCAAATGGTGCCAGCACGACCTTCACTGCGGGCCAGTGCGCCACCCCCTTCAGTGTCTCCTGCCAGGAACCATCCAACCCGCGAGCGACTGCCTGCCCCAGGGCCACTGCCACGACGCCGACGATCGTCCACGCCAACAACCGCCGCGCCCGTGTGAAGATGCGTTCCGATACACACTGCACCACCAGTTGCGCGCACATGGTCACGCTCGTCACCAGAAGCCACGCCAGAAAGATGCCGACGACCGCCGCAGGCCAGGATCGTACCACCGGAATCATCGACGTCGCGAACACGACTGCCAGAAACGCCGATGTGAAGACGTTGCCGAGGATCTTGTAGAGCAGAAGCTCTCGCCGCGAAAACGGCCCTGGAAACAGGAAATCGATCTCGCTCGGCGAGAAGTAGATCGCCCGCTCGCCAAGCGAGGAACCGGCCGTAAACAGGCAGTACAACAACAGCCCCACGGCAATCGCAATCCGAACCCCCTCGACGGTCTCGTTCGTTGGCGGCGGTGCCTTGTGCGTCAGCGCGATCACCACGTTCGGCCCGACCATGAGCGAGAACACCAGAACCGTGAACAGAACCAGCGCGGCCCCCCGCACCGACTTGACCTTGCCGACGATCGAGCGCACGCTTCCGCGAACGCGCAGCCAGAACAGTTTCCACAAAGCGGAATTCATGCCGGTCAATCGGTTCCTATGCGTGCGAAACCGGCGGGCGGTGTCCGCCGAAACTCACCCGCTCTTTCCATCGATGCCGCCGTCGCCGTCCCGCCGTTGCGCCCACGACTCGGTGGCCTTGAAGAAGATGGCCTCCAGCGAACCTTCGCCTTCCAAGTCAGGGTAGTGACTTCGGGCCTCGTCGATCGTACCGCAGAAAAGCCGCTTTCCCTGGTGAATGATCAACAGGTGTGTGCAAAGGTCCTCGATGAGCGACAACAGGTGCGAGCTGATAATCACGGCTGCGCCCCTCGCAGCCTGCTGCCGAATCGACTGCTTCAACGTCCGAATTCCTCGCGGATCCAGTCCCGTCATCGGTTCATCCAAGAGAATGGCCGATGGCTGGTGCAGGTACGCGCAGCAAATGGCCACCTTCTGGCGCATCCCTCGCGACAACTCCCCGGCCGCGGTGTCGCGCTTGTCGGTGAGCTCGAACTCTTCCAGAAGCGACTCGCCTGCGGCCGAGAAATCGCCCACGCGGTACGCCGCGGCGATGAAACGGAGATGCTCCCAGACGGTCAGCGAATCGAACAGCCGGGGATCGTCCGGCACCAACGCCAACAGCTGCTTGGCCGCCACCGGATCATCGACGATGTTGTGCCCGCCGATCGACAGCCGGCCGCGCGTCGGCTGCAATACGCCGGCCATGGCCCGCAGCGTGGTCGTCTTCCCAGCCCCGTTCGGGCCAAGCATGCCCAGAATCGATCCGCCGGCCACGTCGAACGACAAGTCGTCGACTGCCTGGGTCTCGCCATAGTTCTTGGAGAATCGGCTTACGTAAATCATCGAGTCACACACCGGTTTCCGGAAAACCAGTCGTCCATGATAGCCGATGGCGACCCGTAAGACGAGCACCGGCGTCGCGGCGATGGCCGGTCCCCCGATCTCGCAGCTGCCTACCAGGCCAACTCAGCGCTCAACGTCAGCCCCTGATAGAAGAGCGTCCCACCCGTATTCACGCTGAACGGAGTGTTGTATGACGCTTCGGGATGGAGCGTGAAATCCAACTGTTCCGGCGCCAGCGACACGCCTGTGACCCAGAGGATGTCGTACGCCGCGCGAACCGTCAGGCCCGGGCATAGCTCGTAGCTGCCCAGCACGCCCAGATCGATCGCCATGGCAGCCACCTTGCGATCGGCGCGGCCGCGGAGATCGAAGTTACCCGCGTCGGCCATGGGGTCTCCGGACGCGTCGCTAAGGACCGCGCTTCTCTGATCGGCCAGATTTACCATAGGAGCGAACCGGTACCGCATTCCCCAGTCGAATCGGCACTGCCGGAACATAAGGTCGCCGCCCGCCTGGACGCCCAGCAACCGGTTGTGTGTCTTGATGTCGTAGACACCCCAGACCGGCGTGCCGACGCCGTTGACCAACGGCAGGCCCCAGGTATACAAGCCGAACAGGTCCTCGATGTACATGGCCCGAAAACCGACCAAGTGCGACCAGTACCACCCCGGTTGGCACCGATGCGTCCACCGCCCGTTTTCCTGCAGGACCAGGCGATCGGCCCGCGCGCGAGGGCGCAGCCAGAAGTTCAACTCCAAGTTGTACACTTCGTGCTCAACGTCCAGCGCAACCTTCTTGACGCGGTTGAATCCGCCCACCCCGCCGTCGGCGACGTCCGGCGCGGTTGGATCGCCCGCGAAAAACTGCGTGAACAGGTTGTCGTACCACGTTGTGGTGCCCCCGCTCGTCACCGGCAACCCGTCGGGGCTGTCGACGTACTGGGTGTTGGACCATTGGTTGGCGGCCCAGAAGTGGAATTCCTCGAAGCCATCGTAATTGTAGGCGTTACGACCCAGGTAGCGGCCGATGGTCCACGTCGCGCCCGACGAGATGCCGTAGGACAGGGTGCTCGTGTTGAAGACGGTGGAACGCGTCTGTCCGTACACGTCGTTGGCCGCAAACACCAGCGGCATGTACCGTGGCGCGGTCCGGCTGAGAATCCGAACACCGCTCTCCACATACCAGGTGTTCGGACAATTGGCGCCGCCCCCGCAGGCCTCGCAGCAACAGGTCGGCTGCTCGCAGCCCAGCGCACCCGAGGCTGGCGACACCCACGGATTTTCTGCGGCCGCATAAGTCGGCGCCGCGGCGTTCATAAACCCGCCCTCCGGACGCAGACTGGCTTCCGGTTCGGGCGCCACCGCAGTTGCCCAGCCTGCGCTCGGTTCCCCGACGGGCTGGCCACCCGGCTCGTTCGCAAACTGTGCGCATGCGGGGGCGCACCACGCAAGCACCAGACAGGTTGCGAACATCAAGCGGCGAATGGTCGTGGTCTCCACCAGTTGCCCACTCAAACACCTAGCCACTGCCCGACAACGCCTACAACTCGCTTTGTCCGTTTGCGGGGTAGGGAGCGGGGGTGAGGGCACGTGGCACTCGGTGAGTGCATGCGAGAACACCCAACACCCCATCCGCCCCGGTGCGCCCGTACGGGCCGGCCGTTAAGGGCGGATGGCGTTCCGTTACCGCCTCTAATCGGCCGCCGATCGCCCGCAGAATAGGAATAACCGGTAAATTCCCGCACAAGGCCGCGGTTTATCTGGTCAGTAGAACCGCACGCACATTTGCAGATTCGTCAAATTATCCATCCATCGCAGTATTACAGTCTTCACACCAACAAGCCGGCCAGCTTCGCCCGCCCACGCCCTATCGCTTTGGCGGGCGACTTCAGCTCGGGGGGACCGCTGGCTGTTGCCCTGTCCGGCGATCTGGTACACTCACGATTTGCTCTCTCGGTGTGAGCCCCAAGTGGTGCTCACGGCAGATCTCTCCTACGAAGGACGGTTTGAAATGGCCATTGACGGGTATTCCCCCTGTCCTGGTGGAACTGGCAAGAAGATCAAGTTTTGCTGCTCCGACCTGCTCAGCGATCTACAGAAACTCGATCGAATGCTCGAAGGGGAACAGTACCAAGCGAGCCTCAGCCACTTGGATGCGCTGCTGGAAAAGACGCCGGATCGGGCATGCCTTCTGGCGACTCGCTCGCTGCTGTTGCGAGTGACCGACCAGTGGGAAGCGGCCCAGCAGGCGGCCGATACCTTTGTGAACCGGCATCCGGAGAACCCCGTGGCTTGGGCCGAAGTCGCCATCGTCGTTGCACACCAAGAGGGCGGGCGCGCGGCCATGTCTGCTCTGCAGCGCGCCTTGGCCGTCTCGGGCGAGCAGTTTGAGCAGCGGGTCTACTTCGCCATGGGAGAGGTTGCCGTAGCTCTGGCCGCAGAAAACGAGCCGATGGCCGCACTGCCTCTGTTGCTCATTCAGCGCACGCTGAACCCCGACGACTCGGAACCTGCCGAACTGCTCATGGACTTGGCCGCGTCGCCCGAAATCCCGCTCTTGGTCAAGTCCGAACGCCAACTCGGCGAAGCTCCGGCCGACGCCCCGTGGAAAGCCAAGTATGACGAGGCCCTCGAGCCGACGGCATGGGGAGGCTGGTCCGCCGCAGCCGAGCGAATCACCGCGTTGCTGGAACAGGTCGGCGACCACCCCTTGTTTTGGCGAGTTCTGGCCACACTTCGCGCTTGGCTTGCCGACACGGATGGCTGTGCCGAGGCGCTGCGGAAGTACGCCGCCATGGATGTCCCGATCGAAGACGCCGCCGAGGCCGAGGCCCTGGCGCTGTTGCTCGGCGGAGATCCGCTCGGCGACATGACGGATGTTCTCTCCTTGACGCTGCCGGTCAAGGACGTGGAACAGCTGCAGACGGTGCTGGCCCAGTCGCCGCAGATCTCTCCGGTGAACGTCGATCCGATGAGCCTCGCCGAGCCCGACCAGCCGCCGCCCAAGGCCGTCTACCTCGTTTGCGATCGCGCTGCGCCGCAGCCCGGTTCCGAGCTGACGCTGGAGACCGCACCTCGCACATTCTGCCAGGCGTTGCTCTTCGGCCGCCAGACGGACCGCGAAGCGCAGCTCAGATTGCAAGGCCTGCGGCAGTGGCGCCTCGAAGAGGTTCGCCAGTTGCTGAGCACCGTCGCCGGCGACCTGCTCGGCGAACCGGCCGAGCCCGAGGTGATCGGCAACGTCTCCAGGACCCAAGACCTGCTGGCGATGAACTTCCGCATCCCACCGGATGCCACCTTGCCCCAGCTCCGAAAGCTGAGCGAGGCGCATCTGGAGCATGCTCTGCTCGACGAGTGGCTGGAGCTTCCTCTGGGACTCCTCGACGGAAAGACGCCGAAAGAAGCGGCCGCTCTTGCCGAGTACCGCATACGGCTCATGGGTGCCATCCTGGTCGTGGCGTCGTGGTTCGAGTCGCGGTGGGAGGGAGTCGATCTGAATCCGCTCAGGGAGAAGCTCGGACTGCCCACGCTCGGCCCGATCGACGGCTCCCAGCTCCATCTGCCCACGCTGCCGCTGGTCCGCTTGGCCCGGGTCCAGACTGACAATCTGAGCGACGAGAAGTTGATCGAGCTATTCCACCTGGTCGTCAGCTACAACGTTCGATCCGCCCTGAAGACTGTCAGCCACGTCGTCTTCGAGCGCCCCAGTCTGGCGGAGACCGATGCGCGGCGCGAGGCCTGTGTGATGATGGTCCGCGCCGAAGGCCCGTCGGACCAGGGCATCGAATACATCAATATGGGCCGGAGCATGGCCACGTCGCGCAAGCAGTCGTGCGCACTGTGGGACTTGATGGAATTGTCGCATCGGTTTTCGCGGGGCGAGGCCGAGCACATCGTGCGGATCATCAAGCACATTCAAACCCAGCACATCCGCGAGCCTGGCATTGCGCAAGCGCTGATGCGTTTCCTCGTTCAAGCCGGAATGGTCCGTCCCGACGGCACGCCGGTCCAGCCACCTGTCGGAGCCGTCGCGCCCGACGCGGGCTCGCCCGTCGCTGCCGACGCCGAGCCGGGAAAGCTGTGGACCCCCGACAGCCAGCGGCCCGACCAAGAACAGAAGATCTGGCTGCCCGGCATGGACTAGCGCGTGTCGCGCTGAACTGTAGCGTTTGCGGCGGCGTGTTTTTGCGGTTCCGAAAGCGGACTGCGCGCTACGGTTGCGCCGAAAGCGCTCTTGGGCGTCCCTTCGCTCGCTCGCGGGAGACGTGCCGCACGGTGAGGGGGGCCTGCACGGCACCTTGCGCCAATCAGTTTCCTCCAGCAGTCAACCTTGGCGCCTTGCCGTCAATGAACTCCTGAATCAGCGCCTGCGCCTTCTCTTTCGTGCTGAAGTCAGGGTATTCAACCGGCTTCAGCACCCCGTGTTGCGCGAGCAAACGCGTGCACTCCACCCGGCATTGTCCGCCAAGATCGACCGCAGCCTCCAGAATGCGCATGCACTCCTGCGGCGAGTGAAACCCCATGCCGTTGTTGGCGGCCACATAGTCCCACCGCAACTGTGCCTGCCGCAGCAGCTTCCGGGCCGGCTCCAACTCCTCATCCGTCGCGCCGGCCTGCATGGCGGCGGCAACGTCGAAGTGCGCCTTGCTGAGGGTCTGCTCCGCGCGCCCGCGCCCCTCATGCACCTTGTCCTGGATCGCCTCCACGCGCGAGCGCAACTCTTCCTCGCTCCAACGATGGCACACGGCACACGAGTTGGCAATATTCAGCAGCGGACTCTGAATGTGGTGGTCGGTGAATTTGACGGCCCCTTCGGTCCGGTACGGCATATGGCAGTCGGCGCAGGCGATGCCCCGATAGGCGTGGATCCCCGTGCCGTACACCTCGTAGTCCGGATGCTGCATCTTCACCATGCGCGTCTTGCTGATCGCATGCGTCCAGTCGGCGAAATCGGCCGAGTCGTAGTACTTCTGCATGTCTTCCGGCCGCATGCCGTCATCCCACGGAAAGGTCAGATAGTTCCCCTCGCCCTTGAAGTAATACTCGACGTGGCATTGCGTGCATACGAGCGTTCGCATCTCCTGGTGACTCGCGTCTTCCAGCTTCTTCCCCCGCCGCTCGAGCGCTTCCCGAAGCGCCGGCCGCATCACCCGAAGTCGCATCGTGTTCGGCTCATGGCAATCCAGGCATCCGATCGGATGCGTAATCTCGCTCTTCATGTCCTCGAACTTGGCCGCGTAGAACTTCTCCGGGCCCATCTGATTCATCATCCGCAGCACGTCGGGGCTTTTGCAGGTCCAGCACGTGGCCGGCGTCTTCGCGCCGACGCGCTTCGTGTGCGTCACGTCCTCGATCGCGTAGACATGCCCACGCGCCTGCCGATACTCCTTCGCGAACCCATACCCGGCGAACAGTACCACGTTCGCCGGCGTCTCGGCCAAATAGTCCCGCGGCACCGACCCGCCGTAGCGAGTCCGCGTGTCGGTCTCGAACATCTTCAAGTACGTGCCGTACTCCCTCGGGTAGTTCTGGCCCCAAACGGCGCTCTCGGTCTCGAAGGGCTCGATTTCCACCAGCGGCGGCCGGTACGCGGCCTCCTGGCGCCGCTCCAATACGCTCGCTGCCAGCAAACCCAACAGGAACGTCGCCACCAAGGCAATCAAGAACATCAACCACCCGCGCCAAGCCGGAGGCTGCTTCGGCGATGGTGTCGGCTGCAATTCGGGCGCACTCTGGCTCACGGCAAGTCTCCTTGCTACGGGCGGGCGGAACGACCTCCAATACGCAACTCTTGCGGCCCCGAAACCAGCGGGGACAAACGCGGCTGAAACACGTCGGGTGTGGCCGAGAGACTGCGTACCCGACCGTGGGGGACCTCGCGATGGCAGTCCCAACACCGCATATCGCCAGGCTCGTGCACGGCCAGCGCCGTGTCTTCGATCAGAGCGCGGTGGCAGCGCCGACAGTTCTGCTCGACCACCGGCACCGCGCCGGCGGATATGCGAATCACCTGCGGCTCCCAACGCATGGTGAACACCGTGGCGTGCCAAAGCCCATCCTTCGCCTTGAACGCGTACTCCTTCACCACGTTATCGTGCGGCACGTGGCAATCGTTGCACGTCGCGCAGCGCGCGTGACTGCTGTGCTGCCACGTGACGTACTGCGTTGCCATGACGTGACAGTTGACGCACGTCTCCGGGTTGTCGAACAGGTACGATGGAGCCCGCGATATGTCGACCAGAAACAGCCCCATCCCTCCCAACACGCCCAGCATCAGAAAACACGGCACCCGCCATCGGCGCGGCAACACGCGCAGCGTTGCCAGTCCCCACAGTCGCTCTCGAACGAACCTGCTCATAGGCACGATGTCCGTTTGCTGCTCAGGCGATCGAATCACCCGTGCACCGGTGCCGGTCATTTCCTGCCGTCCATGATCCCGTATAATAGCTCCGGCGCGAACCCACTCCGGCTGGGAAACTCGTTTTCGACATCCGGGGGACCGGCCAGTCAACACGAGCCCCCCCGCCCAATACCCAACCCGCTCCAACGAACAACGCAAATAGTGCCCAACCAATCGCGATCCGACACGTAGCAAAGCCGCCCTCGGCTGTGAGAACCTAACCCAAACCACCTAACAACACCTCAACAACGGCACCCACCGTACAGAACCCACCGATGCCCAACGTCCTCGACATCCTTCAAGGTTGCCGGCTCTTTTCCCAGGTCCAGGCGAGCGGCTTCCAGCGCCTTATCACCATTGCCCGCCTTGTGAACTTCGAAAAGGACCAAGTGATCTTCCGCAGCGGTGACGACTGCCCCGGTGTCTACATTGTGGGAACCGGGCGGGTGCGCGTTTACCAAAGCGGGCCCGGAGGCAAGGAACACGTGCTGCACATGGTGAGCCCAGGCGAGACCTTCGCCGAAGTGGCCGCCGTCGGCCAATTCGCCTGTCCCGCCAACGCCCAAGCCATTGCGCCGACCACCTGCGCACTGCTCCCGCTGGATCGCTTCCGGCAACTGATGGAGCAAGACCACCAGCTCTGTCTCGACATGATGGCGGGCCTCGCCATGTGGGTGCGGCACCTGGTGGGCCTCATGGAAGACCTCGTGCTTCGCGACGCCGCCGGCCGCCTGGCCCGCTTCCTCTTGAGCAGCGAAGAGCACGCGTCGGGCCTTGTGGAGCTTCCGGCCCTCAGACGGCACGTCGCCAGCCACCTGAACCTGACCAGCGAGACGTTCTCGCGTACCATTCGCCGCCTTCAGGAGGCCGGCCTGATCGCGCAACCGGACGGCAACCACATCCAGGTTCTCGACCGCGCAGCCCTCCGCACCGTAGCCGAAGGCAACACTCCCAGAATCTAATACCAACAACCGGCCCAGAATCGCCCAAACGTCCACAGAAACGTTTGCCAGGGGGACTTGACGAACAAGGAAACCCCGCCAGATAATCCGCGAGGAGGATCCACCATGTCTGAAGCGCTTGAGCCTGAACTGCCGGCCCCACGACCACCCGCCCCCGTGAAGCCGAAGCCCGCAACCGGCATCCCTGCGCGGATTTTCCTTGTGTCGTACCCCAAAATCGTCTTCATGTATCCCACGCTGCTTGTGGCAGTCGCCGCCGCAGTCTACCTCGGCTTTCTCAACCAGCCCTTGGAACCGGCGAACACGCACGCCGTCGTCCTCGCGGTCATCTTCCTGGGCGTGCTGGCCACGAACATGATGGTCCTGGCCTTCGACTTTCCCCGCGCCACGTCGCTCACGCTTTTCTTCATCCTGGTGGCCTTGGCCTTGGCCTGTGTTCTTCTGGCCGTGCTGCAACCCGGCATCTTCCCGTACGTTACCAGCACGCTGCGAGCGTTCCGTCCTTTGGCCAATGACACCTTCTACTGGACCGTGGCCGTCATCCTCGGTCTGATCACGCTGGTGGCCATCATCGTTGCCCGCTTCGACTATTGGGAAGCCCGGCCCAACGAGCTTCTGCACCGCCGGGGACTCTGGGGCGACCTCGATCGTTTTCCCGCCCCGGGATTGCGAATCGACAAGGAGATCGGCGACGTTTTCGAGTACCTGCTCTTGCAGTCGGGCCGCCTCGTGCTTCACGTCAGCGGCGAGCGGCGCGCCGTCGTTCTGGACAACGTGCCGTTCATCGACAAGAAGGAAGAGGCCCTCACGCAGATGCTCGGAACGCTGCAGGTCGAAGTGCGCAGCGACACGGCTTCCGGCTGAGAGCGCACTCGCACAGCCGCCCCCGGCTGCGCCAACACCCTCAGCCGCTTCCCTCAATCGCGCCACTCACACAGCGAATCGACATACGCAGCCGAGCCGTCGCGAAGCCATGCGTCCAACTGCGCCGGTTCCTTCAACTGCTGTCCTCGCAGCCGCGGCACGACGAAGAACCGGGAGGAGACATCGTTCAGGCTCGTCATGTCGCTCCACAGCTTCTCGAACTGCGCCACCGGGAAGACGTCTTCCTGCCCGTGCCCCCACCGCTTCTTCACGTCCTTCAGCGCAAGATACGTCGGTAAGTGCAGACTGCGGTGGCGAATCGCCGTGGTCACCTTCTCCTCATCGTCCAAATCCCCGCGACTCAGCCCAAACACGTCGAGCAGCCGATCGACCGTGATCCACGTCGTCATCGAGTTGTAGTAGCGCAGCCGGAACTCATCTTCCTCGCGCGGCATGGCCAGGCCTTCCACCAGGCGCACCTGGCCATTCACCCGCGCCAAACCGCCGCCCCGGTCGTCGATCCGCCGCGGAATCACTTCGAAGCTCAGGCACACTCCCTCACCGATGTGCAGTCCCAGCAGGCCCGCATCCAGATCGGCCCCTAACGTATCCAGGTTGTGCAGCATGATGTACTTCAACTGCGGCCGATCGGCCAGAAGCCTCGCCAGCGTGCCGTTGCGCAACAGGTTCGGCACCTCGAACCAATGCCCGGTCGGATGGAGACACTGCATGGGCAGATTGTCGGTGTAATCGCTCCCACCCCCGCAACTGTCGGCCCAAGCGATCAGCGACGCGTGGAGGCTTTCCCGCACTTTCTGCGCCTGCACGTCCAGCAACTGCTGCGGCATCTCCTCCCACGCGAACCGCAAGTCGCGGGGCATCGGAATCATCCGCAGCCCGACCGACCGCCCCGGCGACAGCTCCAGCGGCCCCTCGTAACCGTAGCGGTCGCTCCGCTCAAGCGACTCGGCGATCGGCTCGTGCGTCAGGTAGCTGGTCGAGATCAAGTGCGGCACGGGCACACCGTACTCCCGGCCAACGCGCCGGCTCTTGGCGAGGTGGACCTCAAGAAAATTCCGATACCGACGGTGAAACCGGCAGAACGGATGCAGTGCCTTGACCACGCCGGCCCCCTGGGTCCAGCGGCTTCCCGTGCCGGCGGCCAACGTCAACACGGCCACTTCCCCTCGGCGCAGCGCGGCCTCGCCGAGCTTCCGGCAATCGCCTCCGCACGCTCCCGCCTCCGTGCAGTCGACCACATCCTCCTCTTCCACGTCGTCGATCAGCGTGCTGGCCGGCAAGCGATTCTGTGCCAGCCCGATCCGCCCGGCACGCATGTCGGCCCGGATCTGCTCGTGCAGCTCGGGGTCGAACCCGTTGTCGTCCAACAGTCGCTTCAAGGTCACCTGGCTGAGCTGCTCCGCGCTCGGCTGCGGAAAGAGCTCTGCAAACAGCGATTCCGTCGACCCGACCAATCGAGGATGTGTACGGCAGGCGGCCGCAAACCGCGAAATCTCGCTCTGCACGGCCGGACTGAGCTGGAGGACGTCGTGCCGCAGCCACTGCGGGGCGCAGAGGGCATAGTAGCTGCGCGGCATAAACGCTTCGTCCCCTTCCCAAAGCTCCGCCGCCGTGCCGCAATCGTTGATGGCGAAATCGTAGACGACCGGTTCCATCGCAAAAGGCAGCGCATGTTGCAGACGGCGCTTCGTGCGGCTCATCATCTCTTGGAGATAATCCTGCGCCTTGGCCTTGTGCGCCGGATCGAAGATGAACCCCATGCCCCCGCCCGACATACCGCCCAACATCAGAAATCCCCAATACGCCCGCCCAAACCGTTTGCGAACGTCGGCAATCAGCGTCTCCGTGTAGTGATTCGACGCCCAGGGAATGATCGTCTGGATCGGCCCGAAGAAATTCCGCGCCGTCGCGTCCGCCAGGTCGGCAATCGACCCCCGCTGCAACGCGTCTTCGATCGAGCGCATGATCTTCATGGCCTCTTGCCGCGCCCGCCATTCTGCGGCCGATCGCAGAAGGTACTTCTCCGTGACCATCTCCAGGATCGGCCCCACGTTCTGCGCCATGCCCCCGTGCACCAGCACGAAACTGTCGCAAATCTGCTGCCGCGTCTGGCGGCTCACTTCCGATTCCGTGTAGATGTGATGGTCCGGCAGCAACCGGCCGCGACTCACGCCGAATTCCGTATCGCCCTCTCCGGCCGGACGGCCTTCGATCATCTTCATCCCCGGCCAAACGCCCCCGGAGTCCTGCCATCCGCCACCGGACCCGCCCAGCCACTCGCCGAGGATCGCCCGCGCAGCCACTAAGCGGCGCTCCGACTCGCTTAGCGACCCCGTCAGCGAGCGGATCTGCCCCGTGGCCCGCATCAGGCACGTGATCATGGCCGCGAGCAGGTTGGTCGACACGGCCAGCCGCGACCCCTTCGGAATGTCGTTGACCTTGCTGACCAACTCCAGTCCAAGCCCCGGCCCTACCAGCCCGGCCAACACGTCATCGAGTTTTTGTGCCGATCCTTCCAGACCCGGCGGAATGATCCCGGCGGCGATCACGGCCGCCTTGAGCAGTCCCAAGTAATCCTTCGCAAAATCGAACACGTCGGCCAGCGCCGTCACCTCGGCGCTCGACTTGAGATCGAGGCTCGCCAGCCGCAGCACGGGCCGGTCCGTCACGCGCAGATACACCTCGATCGGCGGCAGCGGCCGCGAGTCCCGCCCGCGCACGCCCAGGTCGACCGAGACGTTCAACACCCTCGCCCCCTCGGGAAAGTCCATTCCCAGGAAGAAGATGTCGCTCCACCCGCTGTGCGAAAGGTCCATCCGCACCGGCGTACGCTCCGACAGAATCGGATACGGCCCCCCTTCGGCGTCGCGCTTCAGCAGCCGCGGATGCAGGTGCAGCGGATGATCGGCCGGATGCCCCATGCGGAACATCCACTGGTTGCCTCGAATCGACCGCACGCTCCGCCGTACCTGGTCGGCCAGGGTCTGAAATCCCAACGCGTGATAGGCGGCCGCCAGCGCGCTGGCCACGCCGTCGCTCGGGCCGTCGCGATCCTGCGCGTCGAGAAATACGTCGATGGCTTCTTCAAACCGCCGGTTCAGCAGATGCGCGTATCCCGCGTACGGAACCTGCGCCCCTACGTGTGCTCCCAGCTTCTGCGGCAAGTAGTACCGATAAATGGCACACAGAAAGAAGATCGCCCGCACTTGTTGGTAGAGGTTGCCGCTCGTGCGGCGAAAGGCGTCTAACTCCTCGGCAGCCGCAATCAACGCCTCGGCGCTTCCGCCGCAGAACTCCTCCAGCGAACGATCGCGAATCGCCGGGTCTGCGCTGGTGATGATCTTGATCAGGTCGCTTGCCATGGCCGGACGCCTCATTTCACTGCTTTCGCATGGCCAGCAACTCGACCAGCCGGGCAAGGATCTCCTCTCGGTCGCTGCCGCTCATCGCCAGCGCCAGTTGCGCCATGAGCAGGCCGTACTTCACCCCGATGTTGTAGCGGCTCCCCTGCAACTCCAAGGCCAGGTATCGTTCCCGCCTCGCCAGTTCCGCCTGCGCCGGCGAGAGCATTACCGGCTCGCCGCCCCCTTCGGCCGCCGTTCGCGCAACTTCCTCGCCCAACAGTTCCATCACCAGCGGTGTGAACACGTGCATGCCGAACAGGCACAGGTAATGCCCAGCTCGCAGTCCCGGAACCACCAGTTCCTGCTCGGCCACCGTCGGCGTCGGCTTTTCCAGAACCTGCCCGACCTGGTACAGCCCCGCTCGCTTTCCCACGCGGGTTCCCCCGATCGCCCCGTAGTACTGCAACATCCCTTCGCGCGTCGCCTGCACCGCCGAGACCGAGCACTGCTCTGCCTCGGCGACCTCGAGCAACTGCCGCGCACAGCGTCGATCCGTGCCGCTGATGTACAGGTGGTCGCTCACCAGGTGTGCGAACGGCTCGTCCCCCACGAACTCGGCGGCCCGCCACAACGCCTCCCCGTACCCTCGCGGCTTCGGCTGTTCGACGAACGCCAGCAGCCGGCCCAACTCGCCCGCCGCCTCGGTATAGGCCTGCTCGCTGCCGGGGCGCACGACCAGGCAGATTTCGTCCACCCCGGCGTCGACGACCTCTTCCAGGATGATTTGCAGCGCCGTCTTTTCCACGCCATCCAGGTCGACAAACCGCTGCAACGGCAAGCGATCCTGCTGGCGTCCGGCAGCCGTGATCACGGCTTTTCGGATCTTCATCGCAGTCCCCCGACAGACCTCGGAGCCAAGAACGTAGTGCCCGTATCCTACCCGTCAAACCACCAACCCAACAAGCCTCCCCTCGTCCACTTGCGGGCGAGGGGTCCGGGGGTGAGGGCATGCAGCCTCCCGCTGTGGCCTCAAACCGGCCAGCTCACACCATCGTCACATCAAACCCCAGATACTTCTCACACGCCTCCGTAAGGGGCGCAATCCATCGGCCGGGCGTAACCGCCACGTGATGCCGGTGGCCTGCCATGCCGATCGTCAGCAGAACGTCCTGCAGATTGTCGATCGCCGCCACGCCTGCGCAGCCGAAGAACTCGGGCGGGATGGGGTCTTCGGTGATCTGGCCTTCTCCCAGGTACATCTTCACTCGCCCGCCCTTGGTCAGTAGCCCACCAAACGTGAACGGTGTGGACCGCATCCGCCCCACGTTGCACCCATAACTGCACCCGGGCCCCATGGCCGACATCAGGATCGCGTGATCGACGACCTTGCCCTTGTCCGACATCATGCTCTGCGGCACCGGCCCGCAATGGAACAGAATGCACTTGTTTTCGTCGTCACTATAGTTGTTGTTCCAGTCCAGGCATGCCGTCGTGTCGCCCGAGGCCTGCCCCATTGCGGCCATCGCCACGGCGCTGCCGGTGTCCAGCTCGCAGGCAGCGGGCATTCCGCGGTCGTTCATCTCGCTCAGCAACACGCAGGGCGATACCCCAAGCTGCTTCTGCAGCTCCGGCCAACACCGCAGCGAGATGGCGTCCAACTCCATCTCGGCCACCACTTCGTCGATCGCCGCACCCACCCGGGCCAGATTCTCCGCCGCCGATTCCGGCACCTCGGACCACGAGGTGTACTCGTGCAGCCGGCTCGCCTTCGCCCGCAGCCTCGCGTCGTCGGCCGCGTACCCCTTTGCCCTGGCGATGATGTCCGACAAATCCAACGTCTCCACCGTGATCCCGCGCTCCTGCAGCGCCAGCTCGTCGATGCGCACCGTTTTGAACGCGGTGGTCCGCGCGCCCAACGCGCCGACCGTCAGCGACTTCATCCCCCGCACCACCCGGCACAACCTGGCGAAATGGTCGATGTTCTCCGCAAACTTCGCCTGCGCAGGATGCACGACGTGCGGTTTCAACGCCGTGAAGGCCACATCGTTCTGGCACAACACGTCCATGATCGACAGCTTCCCGCAGAACGCGTCCCGACGCCGGCTGGGGTCCATCGCATCGAGACTGTCCGGATACGCATGAACCAGGATCGGCAACCGCGCCTCCCGAAGCGCCGCGACCGCCCCGTTCTCGTCCCCGAAATTCGGCAGCGTCAGGATGACCCCGTCGACCGCTTCCCGGTTCTCGTCCAGAAAGCGTGCAAACTTCCGGCCCTCCTCCGGCGTCTCCACCGCCCCATGGCGCGTCGCCGACGGCTCCATCATCAGCGCCTCGTACCCCAGCCGCCGCAGCGTCTCCCCCATCTCCGCTCGGGCGCTATCCATGAGCGAGGCGGGAAAGAACCCTCGGTTTCCTAACAAGACGGCGAAGGTCAACGGCGAAGTCTTCACGTGCAATCTCCGTGTATTTGTGGTTCCAATACCATCCCATAGCAATTCAGCGCGTTCTGGCAAAACAGCTTCCGCCGCTCCTCCTCGGCAAACCGGCGGCTCCACGCGTCGGCCGTTTCGATCCACTGGCTCAATTGGGCCGCCAGCAACACGACCGGCCAGTCCCCGCCCCACATCACCCGGTCCATTCCAAAACACTCGACCGCATGATCCAGGTACGGCCGCAGGTCCTCGGGCGTCCACCGCAGGTGATCCGCCTCCACGACCATGCCGCTCAGCTTGCACCACACGTCGTCCATGGCCGCAAGCTCGCGAAGCTGCGACGCCCAGGGCTCCATCTCGCCCGCCGCAATCATCGGCTTGCCCACGTGGTCCAGCACAAACCGCACCCCGGGACACCGCCGCACCAACTCGATCGCGCTGGCCGTCTGCTCGGCCCCCTTCAAACAAATCTCAAATCGCAGCCCAAACTCCGCCAGCATCTGCACCCCGCGAACCATCTCCTCCCGCAAGCACCAGGTCGGGTCTTCCTGAAACTGGATGATCTCGCGGACGCCCTTCACCAGCGGATTGCCGGCCAGATACTCCAGATCGGCCCGCGCCGCATCCCCTCGCGACAGCGGCGCCCACGCCACAATCGCGCCGATCCGGCCATCTGCGGCCGCCAACTCGCTCACCCACTGCACTTCCTGCCGAGACTGCGACGGGTCGGCCTCGCATTGGACGAAGACCGTCCGCCCGACCGTGTACGGCTGGCACGCCGCCTCGTAGTCCGCGGGCAGAAACGGCCGATTGATCTCGGGCAACCCGTCCAGCCACGCATAGCGCAGCCGCCCCGTGTCCCACAGATGCATGTGCGTGTCGACGATCGGAAACTCAATCATCGCAGTCCTTTCACACGGTTGCGGCGCCGCCACATTCCTTGGCCATACCGCGGCGCCCCCGCCGGGCGTTCTCCGGTCGAACCGGAGTATAGTTGACGCCGCCGGGGCGTGAAAAGTAAGCTGGCCTTGAGCAATCGGAGCAACCGACATGAAACTCGCCGACAAAGTAGCCATCATCACTGGGGGGTCGATGGGCATCGGCCTCGGCTGCGCCCGCGTTTTTGCACGTCACGGGGCCAAGGTGGTCATCGCGGCGCGCGGCCAGGAAAACGGGCAGAAAGCCGAAACCGAGCTCCGCCAAGCCGGCGCCGACGCCCTGTTCGTCGCCTGCGATGTGAGCGACGAAGCCCAAATGCGTCACCTCTTCGACAGTACCGTCGAGCACTTCGGCCGCCTCGACTGTCTGGTCAACAATGCCGGCTGGCATCCGCCGGCCATGACCATCGACCAGATCAGCGTCGACGATTTTGAGCGGCTCCTGCGTCTGAACCTCACCAGCACCTTCATGGGCTGCAAGTTCGCCCTGCCCCACCTCATTGCCACTCGCGGCTCCATCGTCAACATGACCAGCGCCGTTGCCCTGATCGGCCAATCGGCGGCCGTCGCCTATGTGTCGACCAAAGGAGGGCAAATGGGCCTCACTCGCGCCCTGGCTGTCGACCTCGCCCCCAAGGGCGTGCGCGTCAACGCCGTCGCTCCCGCCGGCGTCATGACGCCGCTCGTCCAGCAATGGGCCGAGTCCGAATACGACCCGCAAAAAGCCATCGACGCCGTTCATCGCTGGCATCTCTTGGGCCGCATGGCTACCGCCGAAGAGATGGGTGAAGTGTGCGCCTTCCTAGCCAGCGACGAAGCCTCATTCATCACCGGCCAGATTATCTGCCCCGACGGCGGCGCCTCGCTTGGCTACGCCGAAAAAGTCCCACCTCAGGAAAGTTAACCCGCATGCGACACCTCCTGCTCCTCTCCATTCCCGTCTTCTGCGCCACCTTCGCCCTGGCCGCCGACCCCGCCACGCCCTGGCGTTTCGATGCCGCCAAGCTCCGTCCCTTCTGGCTCTCCGACACGATGCAAGGCGAGACCGTTCTGTTCATCAAGGCCAACCCCGACGCCCCGCCCACCGCCTCCCTCCTCTTCGAACCGACGCGCATCCTCTCCGTCGCCAGCGCCTCGGGCGAGGTCACCTACACGGAAGGCCGCGATTACCTCTGGAAACCCGGCACGAAGGAAATCACCCTCCCGCCCGGCTCGGCCATCGTGTTCAAGACGCCCCAGGATCTCCGCCGTCCCCCAAAATCGCAGCCCTACGCGCTGACCCATCGCGACGGCAACGGCGAAATCCTCTTCGGCGCGAGCCACGAATACCACGACATGCAGACCGTGGTCACCTACACGCACAAGCCCGACGCCTGGCACGGCCCGGTTCCTGCCTTCGCCGGCGATCTGTTGCCGCGCACCCTCAAGAGGCTGCGCGACAAGCAGCCGCTAACGATCGCGCTGCTCGGCGACAGCATCTCCACCGGCTGCAACGCATCCGGCTGGGCCAAAGCCGCTCCCTTCCAGCCGCCCTTTCAGGACCTGCTGGTGGAGAACCTCGAAGCCACCTACGGCGGCAAGGTGACGCTGAAGAACTTTGCCGTCGGCGGCACCACCGCCACCTGGGGACGGGCCAACATCAACAAGGTGATTCAGGCCGAGCCGGATCTCGTCATCCTGGCCTTTGGCATGAACGATTCCGGCGGCCGCTCGGCCGACGCCTACCGGGCCGACATCCAAGCCATGATCGACGCCGTCCGCAAGGCACGGCCCCAGGCCGAGTTCATCCTGATCGCCACCATGCTGGGCAACCGGGATTGGGTGACGTTGCGTCAGGAGCTGTTTCCCCAGTTCCGCGATGCCCTGGCCTCGCTCGCAGGCCCCGGTATCGCCTTGGCCGACATGACGTCCATGTGGGCCGAACTGCTCAAGCACAAGAAGGACTGGGACATGACCGGCAACGGCGTGAACCATCCCAACGACTTCGGCCACCGCGTCTATGCCCAAGTCCTCTCGGCCCTGTTGATCCAGAAGTTCCCGGGCGACTGACGAACCGCCCGAGCCGGCGATCCGCGTTCAGAACAACACCGGCTTTCCCAGCTTCCGCCGGACGATCACGATCTGGCCCGCGTGCATCAGCCAGTGCGTTCCCGCTAGCATCAGCACCGAGGCGACCTTCGGCGCATACTCGCGCATCGCCTCCGGTCCGGGCTTGTCCAGATCGCCATCCGGCGTAGCCTCGAGCGCCGCCAAGGCGGCCACCTTGGCGGCTTCCGCCAACCGCACATACTCGTCCTTCGTCGCGAACGCCGCCGGATCGTCGCTGGCCGCCGTTTCCTTGGTGTACTGGTCCGCGAATCCGGCCGGCAGCTCCGGCCCCTTGTGCCCCAGCGCTTCCAGCATGTGCCCCGTGCCGACAATCATGTGCCCAAGCTGCCACGCCGTGTGATTGGCCCCCGGCACGGGCCGCACCAGCAGATCGGCGTCGTCCAAATCCTGAACATACGCGTTGACGACCATGTGACTGAGCTCAACCACCTCACGAATCGCGTCTTTGGCTTGCATCGTCTTCCTCCATCCGGCGACTGAAAATGCGGAAACTCGGGCTTACTTGCTGAGGCATTATATCTAGGCCGGCCAGGAAGTCAGCCGCCCCCTGCAGCCCCCCCGATGGCAACCATCCGATTTCCCCGTATAATGCCGCACAACATCTGACCCTGGAGGCCGTCCCGAATGACAAGCTCACCGCCGACCCCGTCCATTCCTGCCAACCAGAACCCGACCGCCCTCATCACCGGTGCCTCCGGAGGCCTCGGCGAAGAGTACGCCCGGCAGTTGGCCGCCAAAGGCTACCATCTCATCCTCGTCGCGCGACGCGAGGAGAAGCTCCGGGCGATTCGCGACGACCTCGTCGCCCAACATTCCGTCGACGTCGAGATCCGCGTTGCCGACCTTGCCAATCCTCAAGATGTCCTGCGCCTCGCCGGTCAAATCGCCGACGGCGCTCCGCTGGATCTGCTGATCAACAACGCCGGCTTCGGCACCTTGGGCAACTTCGCCGACGTCGATCCGAAGCGCCAGCTCGAAATGGTCGAGGTCCACACCGCAGCGCCCATGCGACTCATTCGAGCGGCCCTGCCCGGCATGATCCAACGCCGCCACGGCGCCATCATCAACGTCTCCTCGGTCGCTGGCTTCATCGTCGCCGCCGGTTCGGCGACCTACTGCGCCACCAAGGCTTTCTTGAACACATTCTCCGAATCGCTCCAGATCGAGTTGGCCAGCACCGGCGTTCGCGTCCAGGCTCTCTGTCCCGGATTCACCCACACCGGTTTCCACAGCACCGACGAGTTCGCACATTTCGACCGCGCGCAGATCCCCGCCTTCCTGTGGATGTCGGCCGAGGACGTCGTAGCCACGTCCCTGCGTCGACTCAACTCGGGCCACGTCATCTGCGTTCCGGGCTTCAAGAACCGCTGCCTGGTGCGTCTCCTCCGGTGCCGCTTCATCCGCCACCTCGCCGGCAGAATGGCCCGCAAGAGAGAGCAGTAATCCTCTAGACTCCCTATACCCCCGCACTCAACCACCGCCTCACAGACAGACTTTAACCCGTCCCGCCAGCGACGCGCGCCGCGCCGCCGTCTCGACCCGGCCCTGCAAGTCCGCCAAATACTCGTCACGCACCGGCCGCTCGAACAACACCCGCCGGTAACGCTCGCTCAACTCGGGGAATTGCCGCCGCAGCAACTCGGCCACCGCGGGCCACACACGCGGCCGAGGGTTCATCGCGTCCACCCATATGCGGTCCACTTGCAGATCGCGCGCCCGCTGAAACATCGCGTCGAGCGACTCCTGGTCGTCTGACAATAGGGGCAACAGCGGTCCAAACATGATGGCCGTCTTCAGCCCCGCCCGCCGGGCTTTCGTCAAAGCTCCCAGGCGATCCTCGACCGGCGACGCCTCCGGCTCCCACAGCTCGCGCAGCCGCTCATCCAATGTCGTGACCGTCACACCAACCTGCACGTCGTGTCCGGCGAACAGGTCCAAATCCCGCGTCACCAGGCTGCTCTTGGTCAGAATCCGCAGGGCAAAACCCCGCTCGAGAAGCAATTCGCAGCATCGCCGCGTGAGACGCCACTCGGCTTCGATCGCCTGCCAGCCGTCGCAGGCGCTGCTCATGAACACGTCGTCTGCGGTCGCCCGGCGAAGCTGTCGTTTGAGCACCTGCGCCGCATTGACCTTCACGTCGACGAACTCTCCCCACGCTTCATCATGGGGATGAAACCGCTGCATGAACCGCGCATAGCAGTACACGCATGCGTGTCCGCACCCCGTATAACAGTTGAGCGAATACCCGCCCAACGTCGTCCGGTTCAGAATGCTCTTGCAGGCTACCTCCCGCACGATCATCGCACTACCCGCCCATGTGTCCCCAATCACTTCGCCGAGATTCGCTGCCTGCTTTATACCCGCCCCAACACCGGACGACCACGATCAATCGCGCCAGTCGTCATAACCCGTCAGACGGTCACACGCCGACTCCACTGCCGCCTCCACTTACGGGCGTTGCTATGAGGAGCTATACTTACATCGTGCCCCCCTTATTGAGGCCTGCATTGCCAGCGCGCGTCGAGCGGCAACCGGCATTCCAGATGGCCGAACCGCGGCCGTTGGCCGTGTGGGCATGCATAGGGTAACGATTCAGAAACTCTTGAACCTCGATGGAACCTTTCCATGCAGTGCCAGAACCGCCGAATCGATAAGACGCTTGTCGTGGAACTCAGCGGACAACTGGACAACGCCACGGCCCAGCCGTTCGAAGATCACTGTCGCCAATCGATGGGGCAAGGCGAACAAGGCCTGGTGCTCGACTTCGCTCGCCTCGAGTATCTCAGCAGCGCCGGCCTCCGCAGCATCCTCACGATCGCCAAGCACGCCAAGACCCTTCACGAGACCGTATCCATCAGCAACGCCCGCGGCCCGGTCCGCGAAGTTCTCGAGGTCTCCGGCCTATCGACGATCTTTCCCTTCCTCGACTCGCCTGGGGAACCCCACCGACAGCACGCTTGAGGACCACGGATGAAGACGCTCCGTCTGCTGTTGACCGCCTGCATCAGCGGGCTTCCCCTGGTCGCGAATGAGTTGCACGCCGAGGAAGCCTCCTCCGCTTCTCCGGGCCGGCCCATTGTCCTCCAAGTACAGTGGTACCCCCAGGCCCAGTTCGCCGGCTACCTGATGGCGCAGAAGAAGGGTTTTTTCGAAGAGGCCGGCCTTGGCCGCGTCGAAATCCACTGGTCCGGCGCCGGCGAAAGCTCGCTCAAAGAGCTGCTCGACGGCAAGGCCGACTTCTGCACCGCCTGGCTTTCCAATGCCGTCGTTCGGCGGACCCAGGGCGACCCGGTCGTCCTCCTGGCCCAGGTCGTGCAAAGATCGACGATGATGCTCGTCGTCCGCAGCAACTCGGGCATCATGCGCCCCGCAGACATGGTCGGCAAGCGCGTCGGCCTCTGGGGCGGCGACTTCGACGTCCTGCCCACCGCCTTCTTCAGCAAGTTCCACGTCCAGCCCGAGATCGTTCCCCAAAGCAGCAGCATCGTTCCCTTCCTGCGCGGCGCCGTCGACGTAGCCTCCGCCATGCACTACAACGAGTACCACAAGCTCTTGGAGGCCGGGCTTAGGGAGAAAGATCTCAAGGTGTTCCTCCTTTCGGAATATGGACTCGACTTCCCCGAAGACGGCCTCTATTGCACCGAGACAACGCGCCGCCAACGCGCCGACACCTGTGCCGCCATGGTCGCGGCCGTTTCTCGCGGCTGGGACTACGCCGCAAATCACCAGGGCGAAACGCTCGACGCGGTGATGGACTGGTGTGCGCAGGCACACGTGCGCACCAGCCGCAACCATCAGAGTTGGATGTTCTGCTCGATGCTCAAGGCCGTCTCGCCCGAGTCGGGCGACGCCTCTGCACAGTTCGGTCACTTGTCGCGCAGCGCCTACGACGAAGTCACCAACTTGCTCCAGCAGCAAGGCCTGATCGAAGAGTCTCCACGTTACGACCAGTTCTACCAGCCGCCAGGGTCGACCCGTGCACGCAAAATTTCCCCTGCGCATTAAGCTCGTTCTGGCCATCTGTCTGCCGCTCTTGGCCGTGTACTCGGTGACGCTCGTCGTCGAGTATCGCCGTGGCAAGCAGGAGGCCATCGACCAGATGAAGCGATGGCTGACCGAACTCACGTCGCGTTACGCCACCGCAGTCGACGGCGAGCTCTCTACCGTCAGCCAGGTGGCCCGCTGCGCCGCCGACTACATCCGAACCTGCCACCCGCGCGACATCGCGCAGTTGCAGCACATGCTCCGGGCCAATCTCGACAGCAACCCTCGAGTGTTCGGCTCCTGCATCGCCTTGGAAAAGGGCGCCTTGTCGGAAGATTCCCCCCTCTGTGCACCCTATGTTTGCCGTGCTGCCAACGGCCGGTTCCGCCAAATCGACATCGCTCGCGACGTTCCCACGTTCCAACGTCTCGATTGGTACCTTCTGCCCAAGCTCCTCAAACACGCCGCCTGGACCGATCCCTATTTCGACGAAGGTGCGGGCAACGCCCTCATGTGCACCTACTCCGTCCCCCTCATGCGTGACGATCAGTTCATCGGCGTGGTCACCGTCGACATCTCGTTGGAACACCTGCGTCAGGATCTCGCCAAGATCCGTCCTTACGGCGGATACTGCATGCTCGTGAGCCAAAGCGGGACGATCGTTTCCCATCCCGATGACAAGCTGATCATGGCCGAATCGATCTTCGGCCTGGCGCAGTGGTATGACGTTCCCGAACTGGAGGAAGTCGGCCGACAGATGATCGCCGAGCATTCCAAACCCGGCGTCCGGCCGATCCCGGACTACGAGACCGGCGACCCCGACTGGATCGTGTATGCTCCCGTTCGATCGGTGGGCTGGTCGTTTGCCACGGTCATCCCCGAAGACAAGCCCATGCGTGCCGTCTACGACTGGCTACACCGGCAACTTCGACTCCTGCTTGGTGGCCTTCTGCTGATCGTGCTGTGCGTCCTAGTCGTGGCGGCCTGGATCACCCGGCCGCTCGAACGCCTTGCCGTCGCGGCCCACGCCGTTGCCGGAGGCGATCTGACGGCCCAAGTCGCGGGCATTAGCAGCCGCGACGAGATCGGCCAGTTTGCCGCGACCTTCAACCAAATGGTTCGCGACCTGCAGGAGAACGTGGAAGCGACCATTCGCGAAACGGCCGCCCGTCAGGCCATGGAGAAGGAACTCCAGGTCGCGCGTCAGATCCAGACCTCGCTTCTCCCCACCGTACGTCCTCCCTTCCCCGACCACGGCGAGTTTTCGCTCAATGCGGAGAACCAGCCGGCCCGCTTCATGGCCGGCGACTTTTACGACTACTGGCTCATCCAGGACGACGTCCTCGCCCTGGTCATCGCCGACGTCGTCGGGAAGGGCGTTCCGGCCGCCATGTTCATGGCCGTGTCGCGTACCACGATCCGCAACTTCTCTTCGCCCGATCGAAGCCCCGCCGAGATCCTCACCCTGGCCAACAACGCTCTCGCCGCCGAAAACCCCGAGCAGATGTTCGTCACCGTCTTCTACGGTCACTACAACACGCGGACCGGCGAACTGGTCTTTGCCAACGGCGGCCACAATCCACCCTTCCTGGTCCGGAGCGATGGCCGCATCGAAGGCCTGGGGACTTCCACCGGGCCCATCGTCGGCGTCTGGGAAGACGCGGGCTTCGACGACTGTCGCGCCACGCTGGAGCCGGGCGACTTGCTCGTTCTGTACACCGACGGCGTCACCGAAGCCCACAACGAAGCCGGCGAATTCCTCGGCGACGAGGGCTTCCGCCGCATCCTCGAGCAAGTGCGCAGCCAGCCCGTCGAAGAACTGTGCGAGAGCATCGTCCACGAGGTGGACGAATTCCGCCGCTACGAAGGCCAGGACGACGTCACGCTGCTCGCCCTGCGCCGTACCCCGTAGCAATTCCCTTTATCGCGAGCCGACGGCGTGCTCCAGGGGATCGATGCATACGGCCCCATCCCGCAGCGTCGCCAGTCCGGCGCCACGGGGCGCGGCAATCCGCAGTTCGGCGTCGCCGATCTTCAGTCGCACTCCGGGATAGATCGCCGTGAACTGGATCCGCCCGTTTGGGTCGCGCACGGCGACCGCCGTCTCGCTTCCGCTGCTGTTGCCGATGCAGTGGACGACCACTTCCGCGCCGGCCTCCACCTGGCCTCCGACAATGCTCGCGTCGCCCGACTCGCTGATGACCTTGCGCCCGGCGCGCAGCATGCTTCCCGTCACCGATTTCTCGATGACGATGTCTCTGCCTGCCACCAGCCCCGATTCGGCCGAGTGCTTGACATAGATGTTGATTGCCGCTTTGATTTTCGTGTAGGCCATGGAACCGTAGAGCAGAAAGACGCTTCCCCGTTCCGACAGCAGCCGGCAGTGTTCGGCCGAACCGTTGGCGATGATGTGCCCCTGGGCTTCGATCTCTGCGTGCACCACGTCGCCATGAAGCACCAGATTCCCCGGAACGACCCACGGCAGAGCCAGTCGCGATACCGAGTGTTCGGCCACCGTGGTTGGCAGTTGTTTCAGTTCGTCTTGCATCGCAGTGTTGCCCTCGGTCCTGGGTTCCGGCACGAGCCGCCCCCGTGTTCCTGTCGCCCCGCTCAACCCTACGTCACCCGGCCGGCCCGGCAATCGGCCGCCCGGATCGGGGATCGCATCGCGGTGGTGGATCTCCGACCGCGGCAGAGGTTACAATGGACGGCATCGCAATGACCCACCTGGGCGAGCCCCCCCGGCGCGACGACCGGCCCCAACACGAAAGGAATATCTCCATGCAGAAGCAACATCCCCGTTGGATCACGCCAATCGCAGCGTTCGTGCTGGTCGTAACAGGCCTGACGGCTGGCGGGGCGGCGGCCGATCCCTGGGTGGTCTACGAGGGTGGCGACGGCCCCGGCAAAGGCAAGCACATTGTCCTCGTTTCGGGCGACGAAGAATACCGTTCCGAAGAAGCGCTCACCCAGCTAGGCAAGATCCTCGCCAAGCACCACGGCTTTACCTGCACCGTGCTGTTCGCCATCGATCCGGCCACCGGCACCGTCGATCCGCTGAACGTGTCGAACATTCCCGGCCTCCAGGCGCTTGAGAAGGCCGACCTGATGATTATCGCCACCCGGTTCCGCGACCTGCCCGACGATCAGATGAAGTACATCGACGAGTATGTCAAGTCGGGTCGGCCCATCATCGGCTTGCGCACGGCGACGCACGCCTTCAAGATCGCGCCAGGCAAGACCTACTCCCGCTACAGCTTCGACAGCAAAGAGTGGGACGGCGGCTTCGGCCGGCAGATCCTCGGCGAAACCTGGATCAACCATCACGGACATCACGGCTTCGAGAGCACGCGTGGCATTGTCGCTCTCGGCACGGAAAACGCGCCCATCGTCCGCGGTTGCCGAGGCCGCATCTGGGGCCCGACCGACGTTTACACCGTCCGTCAGCCCCTGCCCGGCGACAGCCAGGTGTTCGTCCGCGGCGAGGTCCTTGCGGGCATGAAGAGTACCGACAAACCGGTCGAAAACGAGAAGAACTACCCCATGATGCCCATCGCGTGGACCAAGACTTACAAGGGCGCCGAGGGCCAAACCGGTCGCGTCTTCACCACCACCATGGGCGCCGCCGTCGACCTTTCCAGCGAAGGCGTCCGCCGGCTCCTCGTCAACGCTGCCTACTGGTGCCTCGGCATGGACAACGACATTCCCATGCGAGCCAACGTCGACATCGTCGGCAAGTTCGACCCCACCCCATTCGGCTACGGCAAGAACAAGAAGGAGATGGAGCCTGCCGACTATTAAAGACTTCTTCCCCGCAGCAGGTCACTCCCGCTGTACCACAGGCCCAACCGCGCGATCGCACTGCGCGCAGAACACGTACTTCCACAACCGCCCATCGCATCCACTCTGCGCACACCCCATCGCGCCCGCTGGCCGCAGCCAAACCACTCGGCCACACCCCGCGCACTCGACCGACTCGGGCAACAACGTCGCACACGTCCCACAGCGTGCCTCGTCCTCCTCTCGCCGACCGACAGCCACCAGCACGCATCCCGCAATCTCCGAGCCTCCGGCCACCGGCAGCCAGAGCCTGAGAAACGCCTCGCGCTCGATGCGCTGGGATGGCCCCGCCTGCGGATCGTGCAGCAGTACCTCCCCTGCCTCGATTCCCGCCAATACCGAATAGTGGCCCAGCCGCGACTCGGCCCGGACGCGGTGGTTCACGATCACACGCACTCCAGTGTCCCAGCAGCGATGCAACGTCTCCCACGGCCGCGCCGCTTGAACGGCCACCGCCGCCAGTCCTTGCTCCAAAGCATGACCCGCCAGCCGATAGCTATGCGCCGTCGGCGAGCCTTGTTCGTTCGCCTGGGCGACCGACCGCCAGATTTCGTGCTGTGGCTGGTGAATCCCCAGCGACGCGTAGACCATCGCCAGCGCGGCGGCCCCGCACGTTCGCTCATGCGACGTCGAACTCTGAGCCAGGTAGGGGATTTCGAAGTCCGGCAAATCGGCGTTCCTCAGGCTGTCGGCCCGGCGGCAAGCGACGCCGCCCGATGCCGTTTCCGCTCGGCCCGAAGCGCCGCGGCCGCGGCCGGCAATCGCACCAAACGCCACAGCGTCTTGAGCGGATTTCCCCGGCGTATGTACCGGCGATAGGTGTAGTGCCACGACAGCAGCAGGGCCCACGCCCGCCCCAACGGCCCCTCGCCGTAACGCCGGCAAATCCTTGTCAACTCCGTCAGCATGACGAGCGCGAAACGAAGCTTCTCTGCTTCCGTCTTCGGCTCGCACGAGTTGACCAGCAGTCGCTTCATGAATCGCGCTTCCGCGTCGCCCACGATCGGATAACGTAGCACGACGCTCACCATCCACATCACATCGCCGCCCCACGTCGGATAGTCCTCCGCGAACCACTCGGCGAAATGTACCTTGATCCACTCCGACCGATACAGCCCGTAGATCCACGAGGCCGCGTTGTCGGCATAGAACACCCGCAAGTTGTCCAACCGCGAGCGTCCCGGCGCGGGCCGGTCGTCGTCATGATGCGTGGGCGAGCCGTCGGGTCGGACGTGGCTCGTGCGAGGCGTCGCCAGCACGGCCGTGGGGCTAGCCTCCAAGGCAGTGACCAGCGCCGACACGTAGTTCGAGCTCCACAAATCGTCGCAGGCCGCCCACATGAAGTACTCCCCCGTTGCCCGCTCCACCGCCTTGCCGAAGTTCGGCATCGCGCCCAGATTGGTCGCGTTGCGCGTGTACACAATCTGCGGATATTCTTCCGCCAATCGCCGGCACACGCTCTCCGTCCCGTCGGTCGACGCGTTGTCGCACACCACCAGTTCGAGATTCCGGTAATCCTGCGTCAGAAGCGCCCTTAGCGCCTCCTCCACATAGGCTTCGCCGTTGTACACGGGCAACCCGATGCTCACCAGCGGTCGATCGCTCATGCCACACCTCGGCCTTTCTTGTCTGACCGTCACGACGCACGTTGCAATGCGTCGTCGTTCCACTGCCGAACCGTGTCGGCCAATCCGCCATCCAGGTCAAAGCTGGCCGTCCAACCCACCTCCCGCCGAAGCCGGCCGACGTCGGCGATCAGCACCGGCGGCTCACCCGGTGGCGTGGCCAATGCGCCCAGCCGCACCAACTCCGGACGACCGATCAGCGCGGCCACCTTCCAGATCATGTCTGCCAGCCGAACGGGCTGCCCTGAGGCAATGTTGACCGCACCTTCGACGTCGCTATTGACCAAGGCCGCCAGCGCGTCGGCCACGTCGACCACGTGCAGATAATCGCGGATTTGGCTCCCCTCGGAGCACGCCGCAGTTTCCCCGGCCCTCAGCGAGCGGATCACACAGCCCGGCATCCGTGACGGATGCGCCCCGGGCCCATACACGAAGAAGATCCGCCCCCACGCTGCACTCAAACCCACCTGTTTCGCGAACCCTTCGACAAGCAAGTGCAAGGCATGCTTGGCCTGTCCGTACAAGGTCGCCGGCCTCAGCGGAGTCACATCCTCGCGGCAATAGCCATGATCCCAGTCGTACTCGCCGCAGCTTCCCGCCACGAGGATCCGCCGGCCTCCGGCCGCTTGAAACGCCCGCACCAATCCCAGGCTCGCCTCCACCCATCGCACGTTATCCGGCGAGTTCCAAAACAGGCCCGGCGTCGTGATCCACGCCAAATGCAGCAAGTGGCTTGCGCCCACCTCCTCCATCAAACTCGTAACCGCATCGCCATCGAACAGGTCTGCCGCGTGCCAAACGACGTCGCTCCCCGCCCTGCCCTCTTGTGGCGGCGCGATCCCGTGCACCTCGTACCCTCGCCCCGCCAGCGCCGGCACGCAGTGGCGGCCGATCAACCCCGTCGCTCCGGTCACAACAATGCGTTTCATGGCGTCAAGTCCGGGTAACTCCGATCGCGTGGTGCCATCGCGCTGATCTCCAGCGGCCAGTCGATTGCCAGCAGCCGATCGTCCCATCGCACCCCGCGTGCCGATTCTGCGTGATACGCATCCGACATCTGGTAGAACACCTCGGTGTCGTCGGCAATCGTCTGAAAACCGTGCGCAAAACCCTCGGGAATGTAGACCATCCGCCGGTTCTCCGCCGTCAACTCCGCGGCCTCCCACTGTCTGAAGCTCGGCGAATCGGGCCGCAGATCGACGATCACGTCGTACACGGCGCCCATCGTGCACCGCACCAGCTTCGTCTCGCCGTGCGGCGCCGCCTGGTAGTGCATCCCGCGCAGTGTCCCCTTGCGGCGATTGAACGACACGCTGCACTGCACGAGCTTGGCGTTCAGCCCGCGCCGCCGAAACTCCTCTTTGCACCACGTGCGTGCAAAGAACCCACGATCGTCCTCGAGCCGTTCCGGGTCGATCAGGTAGGCTCCGCTCAGACTCAACGGCGTGAAGATCACGGCACTCCGACGACTTTCGATTCAACTCCGGAAATCCACAAGGGACTCAATCCCACGTTTTCCACGGCGCATGCCCTTGTTGCCACGATCGTTCCAGGTAGTTTTTGTCCCGCAGCGTGTCCATGCACTGCCAGAAGCCGTCGTGACGATAGGCCGCCAGCTGGCGATCGGCCGCCAATCGCGACAGCCCGTCGGCTTCCAGGCTGCTCTGATCTCCTTCGAGATACTCGAACACCGCCGGCTCCAGCACCAGGTATCCGCCGTTGATCCAACCCTCGCCCGCCTGCGGCTTTTCCGTGAAACTGTGCACCAGGTCGCCGTCGAAGATCAGCCCGCCGAATCGCGCCGGCGGCCGGACTGCCGTGACGGTCGCAATCCGCCCGTGGGCCTTATGAAATTCCAACAGCCGCCCAAGGTCCACGTCGCTCACTCCATCGCCGTATGTGACCATGAACGTGCCGTCTTCCAGCCACGACCGCAACCGGCGCACGCGGCCGCCCGTCAGCGCGTCGGACCCCGTGTCGACCAGGCTTACGCGCCAGTCTTCCATCGCCTGAAGCTCGCGCAGGATCCTGCCCTGGGCGAAATCGACCGTCATGTTTCCGCCGAGCGAATAACAGTCGAGAAAGTAGCGTTTGATGGCGTCGCCCTTGTAGCCCAGCGCGATCAAGAACTCCTTGATGCCGTGGTGCGCGTAATGCTTCATGATGTGCCAGAGAATCGGCTGGTTGCCGATCTCGACCATCGGCTTCGGCTTCACCACGGTTTCTTCTTGCAGCCGGGAACCGATTCCTCCGGCCAGGATAACCACACGCATGTTCACCTCGAAATCTCACGACGGTTCCGGCCCGAGAGTTCGCCGTACAAATCCAAGTGCCACCGCGCGATGCGCTCCCAATCGTAGTTGTCGGCCAGTCGACGTCCCTCGCGACCCATCTCGTCGAGCCGCGTCCGATCCGCCATTGCGTCGCTCAACGCGCCGGCCAGCGCCTCCGACGAATCGGGCGGCACCAGCAGCCCCGTACGCTCGGGCACCACCAGTTCGCGCAGCCCTGGTATTTCGGTGGCGATTACCGGCCGCCCCGAGGCATAGCTTTCCAGCACGACCAGTCCAAAAGCCTCCGCTGTGCGCGACGGCACCACCGTGCACAGCGCGTTCTGGTAGAGATAGGTTTTCCGATCTCCCTCAACCCTTCCCACAAATCGCACTCGGTTGGCCAATCCCAGTCGTGCGGCCTGCGCGGCCCACTTCTCGCCGGATTGGCCCTCCCCGGCGACGACCAACCCCATATCGTTTGACTTTGCCGCCCGCGCGAAGGCATCGAGGAGCAAATCGCCCCCTTTTTGAGCGACCAACCTCCCCAGAAACAGAACATACTCACCGGGGCGAACGCTTTCGTCCAGGTTCGCCGGGCGCGGCGCGGCCTGAGTGTACCGTGCCAACTCAACGCCGTTGGGCATGCGTTCGATCCGCCGCGCCGTTGAGCAGAGCTCCCGAAGCCGCCCCTCGATGAACTCGCTCACGGCGACGGTCGCGTCGGCCCGCTGCAAAGCCAACCGGCATCGGTCCGGCAGTTCTTTCTGCCAGGTGAATCGCCGCGAGCACACGTCGCCGTGACTGGTAATCACCAGCGGCACATTCGCCATCGCGGGGCAACGAGCAGCCACGTACCCGGTGGGGTGAACGCTGTGACAGTGGACCACGTCGAAGCGGTACTTGCGTAGTGCTGCGGCCAGCCACCGGCCGTACCAGTGCACCAGCCAGCGTTGCGTATAGAAACGAGGATGCCGGATCACAGGATACGGGAGCGGCCGGTGGTCGGAGGTCGCCCGGCGCGGCGTCGCCAACACGACCACCTCGTGTCCGAACGCCAGATACTGCCGCGCCAGCGAATCGATGACGACCATCGCACCGCCCAGCCGAGGAAATGCCTCTGCGGTATACATGCAAATACGCATCGCCGTTCCCTCGGCCATGTCCCCTTTCGCCCGCCTAGTCTACGGCAGACCGCTTTTGACCAACAAGATCATTCTCTTTCCCGTGTACGAGGGTCGCAGGCGGCGTTGGCCGGCCCGGTGCCGGTGGACGGAATGGGCCTTGGTGTGTAAAACGTTAGAGAATGGTCCATTGTTGCGGCTCTCTCCCTCGAATGACCGATCGCGTTCCGCTTGCGGATCCCTTCCGACCACGACTTTTCACCGACGCTTGCGGCCATGCAGCCTACCGAACTCGATATCTGGCAGATGCGTCGTGCCTTGGAACTCGCGGCCCAAGGGCAAGGGGCCGTCGAGCCCAACCCTATGGTCGGATGTGTGATCGTCCAGGGGGCCGAGATCATCGGGGAGGGATGGCACCGGTCATTTGGCGGGCCGCACGCCGAGATCGAAGCGCTGGCTCTGGCCGGCCGTCGCGCAGCAGGCGCCACAATGTTCGTCACGCTCGAACCGTGCTGCCATCGGGGCAAGACTCCGCCCTGCACCAAGGCCCTGCTGGCCGCCGGCATTCGTCGGGTCGTCGTGGGCCAGCCCGACCCCTTCCCGGCCGTCGATGGCGGTGGCATTGCGGAACTTCGAGCGGCGGGCGTCGAAGTGCAAGTTGGGGTCCTGCAGCACGACGCCCAGACCCTCAACGCCCCGTATCTGAAGCTCATCCGCACGGGCCGTCCCTGGATGATCGCCAAATGGGCGATGACCCTCGACGGGAAGACGGCCACGCGCGCCGGCACCAGCCAGTGGATCTCCAGTTCGCAGTCCCGCGAGATTGTGCATCGCCTGCGAGGGCGCGTCGACGGCATCATGATCGGCCGCGAAACGGCCCAGCTCGACAACCCGCTGTTAACCGCTCGCCCGCCCGGACCGCGCGTGGCCCTTCGCATCATCGTCGACACCCACGCCTCGCTGCCGTCCGACCACAAGTTGGTCCGCACGGCATCCCAGGTGCCCGTGTTGATCGCCGTGGGGCCCTCGGCGACGAAGGCCGACTGCCAACGCCTGCGGAGTGCCGGCTGCGAGGTGTTCGTCTGCCGTGCCGCGCGCCACGCCGCCCGCCTCGATCAGCTTCTGGAAGAGCTCGGACGCCGCCAATTGACGAACATCCTGGTCGAGGGGGGTGGCCGCCTCGCGGGAAGTCTGCTGGATGCCCGCCAGATCGACGAGGCGCACGTCTTCATCGCGCCTAAGCTCCTGGGCGGCGTCGACGCTCATACCCCGATCGCCGGCGAGGGCATCGACGATATCGGCAAGGCGCTCATCCTTAGCGACCCCCAGATCGAGCCCATCGGCTCGGATGTCTACGTCCACGGCCGCATCAAGAAGCCCCAGGATGCCGGTCCGGCGCTCCCACGCGGCGCATAGATCGTGCGCATCGCAAGTCACTGAGAGCGGAAGATTGCGGCGCGTCCAATCACACGGCCCGTTTGCGCCGCCGCCAGCCAGCCAGCAGCATGAGAAGCCCCATTCCGCCCGACAGTGCCAATGTCGACGGTTCCGGAACCGCGCTCGGGGCGCTCCTGATCATCGAGCACGCCATGCCGTCGATCCGGTTGTAGCCGGTCAATCCGCCGACGATCGACCACGTGCTGGGCGAACCGATCTCCACGGTCGCGAGCCCAACCCCCGGCATGTCGCTCTTCGCATAGAGGCTAACTCCCGGTCCGTCACCGTAAACCGTGAGTTCCGGGACACCGACCATCGCCTGCCCCGTCCCAGGCATGATTGCCGGCCCGAGCGATACCGTGGTGAAGCCCGCATCGGGGTCGATTTCAAAAAGCTCACCCGAACCGTACACGACGCCGTACAACGCCCCGTTCCCGCTGAAAGTCATGCCGGCAAGCGACAACGTGGTCGTTTGCAGGAGTGTGTAGGCTCCCGTCGTAAGGTCAATCTGGTAGAAGCCCTGGTTTCCACTTTCGCATACCGCATACAGCGCACCCGTATCCGGATCGAACGTGATTCCCGAAATGAAACCGGGATAACCAGTCGGCACTGGCAGCGGTGTCACCTGTGCGGTGCTCGTGTCGATCATTCCCACACGACCCGTGTGACCGTCGACGCCCCACAGCACTCCCGTCGGGTCGAACGCCAACGAGCTACCGAACGTGATGATCCGCGTACCGTAGGCGTCGCGCATTTCTCCAATCGGCGTAAGAGCGCCGTTGGTCGGGTCGACCTGGTAGAGGGTGCCTCCCGTGTCGCACCCGAAAAGCGTTCCGGCTTGCGCGGCGTTCGGAGCACAAGCCAAGGCAAACGCGACCGCCGCCACCGTCCACAACAGTATCGAAGTAGGTCGTACCACCGCACTTCCTCCCCGACGGACCGACGCTTAAAACGCTGAATCGAGCGCGTTACGATGCGACACAACCCGCATCAGGGTATGACAATGTGACCCTAAGTATAGTTATTCACACCACCCCGTCAACGTTTTCGTGGGACCATTTCCGAAATCCCAAAAAGCCAGTTCACACCTATGGTTAGTTGGTATTGACCACGCGCAGCGAACCAACCAGAACACCGAGAATTGCGATGTATAGAAGGGAGGCAGGCAGCCTGTGCCAGCCTCGCTCGCAGGAGACGGGACGGGGCTGAGGGCGGCCAAACCCACTCGAGCTCACTTCTCGCCCTTGTGGTCCTGCCGCTTAAGCATCTCAGACAGATGCAGTGTCACTGCCTCGGCGACAACCTCCGGATCGTAGCCGCCCTCCAGAACGCTGATCACCTTGCCGCCCGCGTACTGATCTGCCACGTCGAGCACGATGTTCGTCAGCGTTGCATAGTCTTCGACTTCCAGGCCGAGATTGCCGACCGGGTCCAGACGGTGCGTGTCCCAACCTGCGCTGATGAAGACCAGTTGCGGTTTGATTTTGGCGGCAAACCGTTCCAGGTTCGAGCTGAAGAGCGCCAAGTACTCTTCACGGGTGGTGCCGAACGCCACCGGCACATTGAACGTGGCTCCCAGGCCGTCTCCGCCGCCGGTCTCATCCTCCAGCCCGGATCCCGGAAAGAAGGGCCATCGATGGATGGAGAAGAACCCCACGCGCGGGTCTTCCCAGAACGTTGCCTGAGTGCCGTTGCCGTGGTGGACATCCCAATCGACGATCAGTACCCGATCTAGGCTCAATTCGTCCGTGGCCGATTTGGCGGCCACGGCCACGTTGTTGAACAGACAGAACCCCATTGCCCGCCCGCTCAGTGCATGGTGTCCCGGCGGGCGCACCAAGCATATCGCCTGCGTATCGTCACCCCGCACGATCCGCTGGGTCGCGTCGCACACAGTGCCTGCGGCCAGTAGGGCGACGTCGTACGATGATGGGCTGACCACGGTATCTACGTCGAGATCGCCGCCACCGGACTTTGCCACCGCCCAGACCTCGTCGACGTAGCGCAGGGAATGCACGCGAGCCAACTGATATCGGGCTACCGGCTGCCACTCGGGTCGGTGGCAGCGTTGGTCCAAGCCCAAGTGCTCCAGGCGCTGGTGAATCTGCCGGATTCGCTCCGCCCGTTCCGGATGAGCGCCTGTCTCGTGCTGAAGAAAGCAGCGATCCTCGTACAGCAACGTCATCGATGCTAGCCTCTGGGCCGACCGCCCGGACCCAGCCGCCCCCCGATGTCGCCCGACATGGGCCGCTCGACCCGTACAAAAACCTTACGTCAACTGTACTTTACGCACTTCAGCGACCGCGTGTCAAACAGTCTTCCATTGGGGGGACGGCCCATCGATCCAGCTTGACACTACTGCCCTCGCGGTGGTAGCCTAAAGTCTACTGGGGACAACTCTTCCCAAAGCCATTCGTCGCTGGACCTTGCGTGATTTATGCCCGCATCGATCCTTACTACTTGTGGATCACCGTGCCTGGTACGTCTTCTGTCGGCCGTAGCGGCGGTAGCACTGCTCACCTCGAGCGGTGTTGCTGCGGCTCCCGCGAGACCGCCGGGTCCCGGCGGGATCTTCCAGAACGACGCTACCCCGTTGCGTCCTACGACAACCGAAGTCACCAAGACGACGTCGCGGCCTTCGGACCAGCCCTCAGCCAAATCCGACAGCTACGAACACCTGAAGGTCGACGAAACGCTCAAAGAGAAACACTCGGCCATCATCCGCATGTTCCGCGATGGTTTCGGGCCGGGCGATGAGGAGATCTTCAACAACTTCTACGACAACTACGCCTTTCCCCGTTGGACGGTACCGGCCAACGCGACCACGATCCCGAACTTCCGCAGGGACCTTTCCAACGAAACTCGCACTGGCACTGAAGCCGGGGCCGCCGTCCGAGCGCGGCTGGCCGAGAAGGCCCTGACCACTCTCGATCGCTTCGCCAAGGGCAATTACAGCCCGGCCGTGCGATACAACGCGATGTTGGCCATCGGCGAACTCTATGGGCCGGCGCCCGCGGGCAGTCGTTCGCTGCAACCCTTGGCGGCTGCCATGCCCAAATTGCTGGAGGCCGTCAAGTCAGCCGACCAGATCGACGCGGTGAAAGTCGCCGCCCTCGTCGGCATCCTCCGGCATGCAGCGCTTGGAATCAGCGATGCGCAGGAGCGCGAGCAACAGGTTGTCCCGGCGATGCTCACCATCGCCACGACCAAGGTCTCTCCCGGTCGAAGCCCGCAAGGCCATGCCTGGATTCGTTCGCTGGCGATTGATGTTCTCGGCGAGATCGGCAGTCTCGGCCCGCAGAACTCGGTCGTCACGACACTCACCGACATCGCCGCCAACGCCGAAACTCCCTTTATGACGCGATGTGCCGCCGCCCGCGCCGTCGGCAAACTTCGCTACGACCCCAACGGTCGCGTCGATCCGCAGCAGCTTGCCGCCCGGGTCGCCCGGTTGGCCGCCGACGCACTGGCTTTTGAAGTCGACCAGAAGCCGCCCGATTTCCAGTCGATGCTCCAGTCTCGCAACTCGGGTTCGATGCCGCTAGCTCGTCGGAGCGCCCCGATCGCGCCGCGAGGAATGGAGCCCCCCGAACCTGGCGCTGCGCCTCCGCCGCTGAGTCCCGAGGAATCGCGCGTCCAGTCCGAGTACCTGCTTACGGTCCGCCGCCGACTTCTCACGCGACTGGACGCGGCGAAAGATGGACTGTTCGGCCCGCGCGATCCCGACCGGATCGGCGTCGTCGGTTTGGCTGTCACCCCGCCTCAGAAGACTTATGTCGATGCCATCACGAAGCAGCTCGACGCGGTGATCTCCGTGTGCGAGAGCGATCGCAACAGCTACGACGAGTTCCAGGACAAGATCAAGGAAGAGGCCACGCTTCTGCGCGAGGCGATCGACAAGATCCCGACAGCCAAGGCCGAAGGCGAGGCCCCCGCGGCCGCGGAAGGCGAACCTGCCGCATCGCAATAATCCACTTTTCGATCCCCATGGCAAAAGGATTTGCCTGACGTGCCGCACGGTTGGAAGCGATTGGCACAGCGCACTCGCTTGGCGATCGGCCTCGCGCTGCCGTTGTTGCTGGCCGGCTGCCCCGGTTGGCTTCGCAACCAACCGTCCGATGCGGCTCTGTCCAATCTCCATGCCGACGACGCTTCGACCCGTGCGGCCGGCGACCACAAGACCGACGCCAATGGCACCTCCTCCGCTTCCGGCACCCGGGCGGTCCTCGCTTCCGGCACCTGGACGCGCACACCGGAGTCGATGCACGCCGATGCCCGGCCCTCGTCGCGTCGATGGCAACACCTCGCCCTGGAAGATCTCCTATCGCAACCCGATCCGCCCCGTGCCGAACTCCACATCGCAGTTGCCGACCGTAATCCGATCGTTGCCACCAACGCGGCCATCGCGTTGGCGCGGCTCGGCGATCCGACCGTCGCCGATCGTCTCACGGAATCCGTTCGCACGGCGTCGCTGAAACTGCCCATCCGTTGCGCCGCGATCGAGGCACTTGGCGAGCGGGACCACCCGCCGCGCACCGATCGGCTGCGTCAGCTTCTCGATCAATACGGTCGGCTCCCTCCCCAGAACACCCACTACGTTGCCGATCTGCACGCGGAGCTGCTGCACGCGCTCGATCGCCACGCCGACCCTTCCGACCAGCCACGGTTCGTCGCGGCGCTGCGCAGCCCGTCGGCCGAGGTCCGGCGCCAAGCCATCCAACCCGTCGGCCGCCTCGTGGACGGCGATCTGCCGCCCGAATTGTCCGATCTGCGCACGGACCCCGATGCCCGCGTACGTGCCGTCTGCCTGCACGTCCTGGCCCAGCATCAGGTGCCTCACGTCGAAGAGTACCTTGCCGGGGCCCTGAACGATTGCGAGCTGCGCGTTCGCGTTGCGGCCGTCGAGGCGCTGGGCACCTTGCCCACCAGCTCTGCCCGCGCAACGCTCCGATCGTTGCTGGACGATCCTTCCGAGTTGATCCGCGCCGCCGCCACATCCTCGTTGGCATCCTCCGGTGACAAGCAGGCCCTCGTCGCCGCGGCTTCCGACAAAGCTTGGCGCGTCCGCCAGACGGCGGCCAAGTGCCTCGCTGCGCATCCCGGTGCCGACGTCGTGCCGGTCATGCGGAAACTCTGCGACGATTCCAGTGTCACGGTCCAGCTCCAGGCGATCCAATCGCTCGCCGACTGGCCGCTGGAGCAGGCGGGCCCCATCCTGATGGACGCGATGGCAACGAACGTCTACACCAAACGCAAGGCCGCCGCCGCAGTCCTCACCGAGCGATGGCCACCGGCCCGCGAATTCTCGGCCGACGCACCCCCGGAACGCCGCATCGCCGTCCTCAACCAACTGCGGCAGACGTTTCGCCAGCAGATCGGATCGATCGATCCGCGCTGGCTCGTCGCCGCCGACACCGCGCGAACGACCATTTCCGAAGACACTCTTAATCGGGCAGCCCTGCTTCTGCAACCGCTCTCGGACCCGACTGCATCCAACACGGCCCGCGACCGCGCGGCGACCGATCTGAAGGCCCTCGGTGCCAACCTGGTCGACGTTCTGGAGAAGATCGCCATCGATCGCCACACCGCCATACCCGAAACCATCTATCACGACATCCTCCCCCAGTACGACCCGTCCTTCGTTCTGCTCGACAAGCTGCACGGCAACGAAGTAGTGCAACGGCGCCGCGCGGCAGCCGATCTGGCCGACGTGGCCGCCAAGCACACCCTTCGCCCCCTGGCCATGGCCCGGTTGGCCGAGCTGGCGACGATCGAAACCGACCAGCTCGTGTGGCAGAGCGTTCTGGCCGCCGTCGCCAACGATGGAAGCGAGCCGGCCGTTCGCTTGGCGGCGTTGGCCATCGGCCATCCGGTACCCGAAGTTCGCCGCCGCGCCTGCGAGTACCTGGCCGCCCACGCCGACCCGGCCCACGCGCCGCTGTTGGTACCGGCGTTGGACGACCCCAGCGAAGAGGTCGTCATGGCCGCTGCCCGCGCCCTAGGCGCCTGCGGCCGCAGACAAGACATCCCGCCCCTGGAACGCAAACTGGCCACGCGCAACGAATTCGTCCAACTCGAGGCGGCCCTGGCGCTGGCTCGGCTGGGCGACGAGTCGGGCATCGCCGCCTTGGAGCGTCTCTCCAACAGCGGAAACGAGAACGTTCGGCGTGGCGTGGCGGCCGCCATCGCCGAGGTCCCGCGAGCCTCATTCGTCCCCATCCTCATCCGATTCCTCGACGATCGCCAAGGTGTCCGCGTGGCCGCCCTCGACGCCTTGCCCAAGGTCGTCGGTCAGGACGTCACGGGCAAACCCGGCGAGCCGCCCCCACATCTTGCCGAACACGTCGCCCAGTGGAAGCGCTGGTACCAAGACCGCAAATAGAACCAGCTAAGCCCCATCCAACCCCCGCTTTCCGCTCTCCACGTTCCGCTTTCCCAAAATGTCTTCCAGCCCTTTCGCCCTGAACTCCGACACCGCCCAGCGCTGCGCCGAGGCCCACGTTCAGCACCTCATCGCCTGGAAACAGGCGGATCCCGGCGTGCGCAGTGCGGATACTCCGATCCACCGCGTGCGCTGCGTGGGAATCGTCGGCGCCGGCATCATGGGCACGGCCATTGCGGCCGCCTGTGTCGCCCGTCGCCTAGCGGTCGTGCTCACCGACAGCGATCCCGAAGCCGTCGACGATGCCGCCCGCCGCATCGCGGCGGAACTGCTCGCCTCCGGCCAGAGCACCGATGCCGAAGACCTCGTCCGCCAGCACGTTCGCGCTACGGCCGACCCGGTGGCCGTCGCGACGTGCGATCTCGTGCTCGAGTCGATCCTCGAAACGGTCCCCGCCAAGCAGGCCGTCTACGGCCTCCTTCAGCCCCACCTCGGCCCCCGCACCATTCTGGTTTCCAACACGTCGACCATTCCCATTCACCGTCTGGCCTCCGGCGTCAGCGCGCCCGAGCGGTTTTGCGGCATCCATTTCTTCCATCCCGTCCGCCAGCGGCCGCTCGTCGAAGTCATCCGCGGCCCACTCTCGTCCGACGAAACGATCGCTGCCGCCGTCACCTTCGGCAAGCAAATCCACAAGACGCCGCTGGTCGTCGATGACGGCCCTGGTTTCCTCGTCAATCGCCTCCTGGTTCCCTATCTCAACGAGGCCCTCGAACTCCTCCTCGACGGCGTCCCAGTCGACCGCATCGAACACGTCGCCGTCCAATTCGGGATGGCCAAAGGTCCCCTGCGTCTGATGGACGAGATCGGCCTGGACACGACCCTCCTGGGTGGCCGCGTGCTCTGGGAGGCCTTTCCCGAACGCGTTGTCCCCTCGCCGCTGCTGATTAGCATGGTCAAAAGCGGCCTGCTCGGCTGCAAGTCGGGCCAGGGCTTCTTTGCCTATCCCGACGCGAATCCGCAAACGCCGCGGCGTCAAACCCTCGAAGCGCTGCTCGCCACGTGGCGCCGCGATCCCGTCCCACTGAGCGACGACCTGATCGCAGCGCGGCTGCTGCTGCCGATGGTTCTCGAAGCAAGCCGCCTGCTGCAAGAGGGCGTCGTACGCAGCCCGGGCGACATCGATCTGGCCGTTCTACTTGGGCTCGGATTCCCTTCCGCCCGTGGCGGAATCCTCTACTGGGCCGACACCCTTGGTGCCCGGAAGCTCCTCGACCTTCTCTGCCCCTTGCAGCCCCTCGGAGCCCGCATGGCCCCGACCGATCTGTTGGTGGCAATGGCCGACCAGAACCGCCATTTCTACGACTGAGCGTCAGGCCGCCTCCCTCCCGCCGCGCTTGACGCCCCCCGGGAAACCGGCACAATAGGGTCACTTCCGCATCTTTCGCGTCGTCAAGGAGTCCAGCCGTGCCCAAATTCGCTGTCATTCTCCCTTCGGCAGGGCAAAGCAGCCGTTTCCAAGATAAGCACTATAAGAAACCGTTCGCCCCCCTGGCAGGCCGCGCCGTGTGGATCCATGCCGCCGAGCGGTTTATCAATCGCGACGACGTCGCGCAGGTCATCGTGGTCATCTCGCCGGAAGACCGCGAGCAGTTCAACTTCAAGTTCGCCTCGAACGTGGCCATTCTCGGCATCCAGGTCGTCGAAGGTGGCGCCGAGCGGGCCGATTCCGTGCAGAACGCCCTCGCCCGCGTCAAGCCCGAGGTCGATTTCATCTGCGTCCACGATGCCGCCCGGCCCTGTCTGACCGACGCCTGGGTCGACAAGATCTTCCAGGTGGCCGAGCGAACCGGTGCCGCCATCTTTGCCATCCCCGTCGTCGGCACGCTCAAACGCGTCGGTGCCGACAGCGCCATCGAAGAAACCGTCTCTCGCAGCGGCCTCTGGGAAGCTCAAACGCCCCAGGTCTTCCGCCGCGACCTGCTTCTGGAAGCCTACGCCAAACGCGGTGATTTTCCGGCCACCGACGAGGCGCAGCTCGTCGAACGCCTTGGCAAGAAAGTCGTCGTTGTGCCCGGCTCCACCATCAACCTCAAGATCACCACGCGCGAGGACCTGCGGCTGGCCGAGCAGGCCCTCAAGGCCCTCCCCAAGCCCAAATCGCTCGGACCGCTGCATCCCTTTGCAGAGGACGACATGTGGCGCTAGACCGTTTCGTGCCGATCGGCAAGCGGCCGCCGACGCGATCCGCACGGCGTCGCCTCGTTCCGTCTTCTGCCCTTTTGTTGAGAACCATACGACGGGGGAAAACCTCATGAGCCATCTGAAAGACAAGGTCGTGTTGATCACCGGCGGAACGTCCGGGATCGGCGAAGCCTGCACGGAGCTGTTCGCCCGATCCGGGTCAAAGGTCGTCGCCATGTCGATTCAGCCGGAGGAAGGCACCGCCCTGGCCGACCGGCTCACGGCCGAAGGCCACACGTGTCTGTTCCATTACGGCGACGTGAGCCGCGAAGCCGACGTGAAAGGGGCCGTCGACCTGGCCGTGTCGCAGTTTGGCCGGGTCGACATCGTCCATTCCAACGCCGGCGTCCTCCGCAACCAGAAGATCACCGACCTGACCGTCGACGAGTTCCACCTTGTGATCAACGTGAACCTGCTCGGCCCGGTCCTGCTGGCCAAGCATGCCATCCCCGTCATGCAGCAGCAAGGCAAGGGCGTGATCTGCTTCACGACGTCGGTCGCCGCCGACATCGGTTTCCCCGAGCACGCCATCTACTGCGCCTCGAAGGCTGCCCTGGTCGCCCTCATGCGCAGCTTGACCACCGACCACAGCCCCCACGGCGTACGGTTTGTCGCCGTCAGCCCCGGGACGATCGACACCCCAATGCTGGCCGCCTCTTGCGCCGGCTGGGACAAGCCGAAGGAAGAACTCTACGCCGACGTGGCGAAGAAGATTCCCGTGCAGCGCATGGGCCAACCCATCGATGTCGCGCGGGCCGTGGCGTTCCTCGTCAGCGACGACGCCGGCTTCATCAACGGCAGCGTCGTGCACCTCGAGGGCGGAACCCTCGCACTGCCACCCTGGTAGCGAGGCCTCTTGCGAAGTACCCCCCCAACATGCGGGAAATGTCGCGTGCCGCCCCATTTCTTTGGGCGTAGTAGACGTTGTTAGATTCGCTGGTGGGCTCGCTTCGCTCGGCCCACCCTACGGCTCGGTGTTTGCCCGACGGCGCCAGAAATCGGTTGCCGCACCCATTTCTTTGTCGTTTTTGAAGTCGTTCCTAAACTAGAGTATAGTAAGAGCTGTCCCAACCCCCGACTCATCTTTAAGTTGCAGCGGCCGCGCCGTATCCCATCATGAGCGACGATCCCCAGCCGTTCGAAGAAGACCTTGAAGCGATCGAGCCCGAAGTCGCGCCGGACGAGGCAGCCGAGCCCGAGCTGGAGCCCGGCAAGAAGGGCAAAAAGAAGAAGATCAAGCTGGCCAGGCCGAAGAAGGTCAAGAAGGCAAAGGCGAAGAAGCCTCCAAGACTGTCCAAGCCGCCCGGCGGCACTCGTGTTTCCCTGAGCGAGCTGTTCCCGAACGTCTACACGAGTCTATTGGGCATCGCCGCACTGGCAATCATCATCGCCGTGATTCTGCTGGCCATCGAGTTCTTCGTCCACTACGGTGGCGAACGCGGCCCCATCGGCGGCACCGCCGCCACGATCCCTGCCGCACAGACGGAGATCGTCACCACGACGGCCTAAGACCAAATCTCCCCTCGCCTGGAAGCGTCCACAGGGTCCGGGTGTGAGGGCGGATGGAATTCTGGCCCAGGGTGCATTGACTGTCTCCCGAATAATGCAGTAGGCAGCCCCGTCTGCCCGGGTCGCTGGCCACGCGTCGGTTGGCGCCGGTGCATTTCATCTGCAAAGCTCACCAAGGATCGGACCCCATGCAATTACGTCCCTTCGGCAGCAGCGGTCGGCAAGTTTCTGAAGTCGGTATTGGCACCTGGCAGCTCGGCGGCACCGAGTGGGGTGACGTCACCGACGAGCAAGCCCTTGAGACGCTCTCCGCCGCTGCCGCCGCCGGCATCACGTTCATCGACACGGCCGACATCTACGGCCTCGGCCGCAGCGAAACGCTCATCGGCCAATTCCTCAAGGGCCGCCCCGACCGCGACCGCTTCTTCGTCGCCACCAAGCTCGGCCGAAGCCCCGAACCCGGCTGGCCCGACAACTTCACCCGCCAGTCCGTCTTCCAGCACACCGAAGACTCGCTGCGCCGGCTGGGGGTCGAGGCCCTCGATCTCACCCAGACCCACTGCATCCCGCCCGATCAGCTCCAGCGCCACGACGTGTTCGAGCACCTCCGCGAGCTCCAGCGTCAGGGCAAGATCAAGGCCTTCGGCGCCAGTGTGGAATCGATGGACGAAGCGCTCTTCTGCCTCGAGCAGGAAGGCCTCCGGTCGCTCCAGATCATCTTCAACGTCTTCCGCCGCAAACCGATCGACGTCCTCTTCGACTGTGCCAAGGCCCAGGGCGTTGCCCTCATCGTTCGCCTGCCGCTGGCCAGCGGCCTGTTGGCCGGGAAATTCACCAAGGACACCACCTTCGCCCCCAACGACCACCGCACGTTCAACCGCGACGGCCAATCCTTCAACGTCGGCGAAACCTTCGCCGGACTCCCCTTCGCACTGGGCGTCGATCTTGTCGAGCAGCTCAAGCCGCTCGTGCCGCCCGACCAGACGATGGCCCAGTTCGCGCTGCGCTGGTGCCTCGATTTCGATGCGGTGACCACGATCATCCCCGGCGCCAAGCGTCCCGAGCAAGCCCGCGAGAACGCCGCCGCCTCGCTTCTGCCCTGCTTGTCGGACGAGCTGCACCAGCGTCTGGAACAGTTCTACCAGGACCGGGTTGCGGCCGAGATCCGCGGCCCCTACTAACCGAGGCCGCCAAAGAATGCCCCCTCGCGACGCGCATTTACTGCTGCGTCACCGTGCCTTGCGGACGCCTGGCGACCGCCGCTTCCGCCGGCCCCACGGCCTCCAGGCCGGGCAGTTCGCCGGCCTTCTGGGCGACGCGTTCGGCCAGAACGGCGAACTGATCGCGAACCTCCGGCTGAACCTCCGTCAACCGCGAGGCCAGCCGCCGCACCCCGGAGCTGTTCAACTCGGCCGTCCGCGACAGGCTGCCGACAAACGCGGCCGTCTGTAGAAAGTTCACGTCGGCGATCTTGCCGAGCAACGGCTGAAACACCTTGGTCAACAGCTCGACACCGCCCGGCTCCACCTGCGTGAACGTGTCCAGGCGCGTGGTGATGTAGCAACGCCCGTCTGCTTCGTGAACGTAGCCCGTTTTCAGCAGCAACACCGCCTGCCCGCGGACCGGCTTGGCGGTCAACGGTCCGCTGTAAGTTCCCTCGGCATACATCAGGTGCGTATCGTCGCTGGTATAGACCAGCCGAACCACGCCCTCGGTGCCGGCCGCATCCGACAGTCGATACGTGTTCGGGGCCATCTGGTGCAGCGAAATCTGGCTCAACCGAAGAACCTGCCAGATGTTGACCACCACGTCCGGATGTTCCATGAGGAACTGGTACAGCTCCGGGTCGCACTGGATCACGCGCACGGGCATGCGGCGGAAGATCGTCACGTCCGCCACCACCGACTGAACGCGTCTCCGAGAGTCTGCGTCCAGTTTGTCAAACGGAATCGCCCGCAACGCACTCTCGCGCGACGCCTTGCTTACCGACGGCTTGAACGGGTCTGCCTCGCTCTGTTTGACTGACTGGGCAAGTGCGGACCTCGCACCGGCAAGCACCAACGCAAGCAGGGCGATGGCCATCGGAAGCCGCAAAAGAAGGCCTCCGATCCGCGGCAAGTCCCGGGTGCCCGACATAGCTCTTGCTCGCACCGCTGCCATAATCCCCTCTGAAGGCGTAAACACGCTGCCACGGTCGCGTTTTCGTGTGCCGCCATTGGCTTCGGCATCGCAGCGGCGAGCGACGGTTTCGGTGTTCCTGATTATTCGGCTTGTAGGGGTCGAATCGGTCAGTCAAAATCTGCGGATCCCACCTACAGAGGGAATCCCCCTCATGTCGCGACTGATCTTGTCGTATCCCAGCGAAACGACCACAATGCCGCCCCCCTGTCGTCCCGCGGATACCCCGAATTCCGCGAGCGACGGTTGGATTGAGCCAAACCCGACTCTGTACTACCAATGGCCATGAATCTGCCAGGCACAGCAAGACGCGCCCCAACCAGCCGACGCTGGCTCCTCACTTTGCTCGCCAGTGCAACGCTGGTGGCGGCTTTCACCGCCCGCGAACCGCTCACCCGGCGACTCGCCCAACACTGGCAGAGCCAGCTCGACGACGCCTCGGCCGAAGACGTGGGCCGGCTGTTGCGTCAGATCAGCTTCCTGGGCCGCCCCGGAATTCCCTCGCTTGTTGCCGCCCTGGGCTCGCCCAAGCCGGAGGTCGCCCGCCAGGCCCGGCGCGTTCTCATGGAGCAGATCGATTGCTGGAAATCGCTCGCCCCCGCCGACGCGCAACCCGAGGTCGCCAGTCTCGCCGAGGCGTTGGCCCAGCATGTCCGCGGTTTCGGCACCACGGCCCGTCAGGACTCGGCCGAATTGGCCGTTCGCATCCTGCGTGAGCTACCCGCCCACGCCGAGCAGTCGATCGTCAGCGCCTGCGAATACGTGCTCCGCGCATCGCGGCCCGATCAAAATGCTCTGACCGGCGCTCGACCGAAGCTCGCCGGTCTCCCCGCATCGACCAGGCCGTTGCAGCCCCTCGCACTACCGCCCTCTGTGTCGCCTTTGGCTGGCGGGGGACTTCCGCTGGAGCTTGCGGCCGGATCTGGCGCCCAAGCTGCGGCCAAAGAGACCGCCGAACCGGCGCGTCTGGCCGCAGAGGCCAACGCGGCCGCGAGCATCCACTCGCAGGCACCCACCGCTGCATCCTATGCGCCGGCGAACCCAGGCAACCACTCCGCCGACCGCGCAGACGGGTTGGAGCCAGTCTCTTCCAACTCGAAATCGGCAGACTTGGCCACGGCGACCGCATCGCCGCCGGATCGCCTCACCTCATCCGACACGGTCCGACTTATGCGACAACTGCGCGCGGGCAGCGGCAAAGACGCCGAGGCCGAACTCCGGCGGCATGGCTTCAGCGACGTCCATTTGGAGCTAGCACGCCAGCTATTCGATCCCGATCCCCAGGTTCGCCGCATGCTGGCCGAGCGACTGCCCAGCCTTCAGAGCGTCAACGCCGTGCCGTGGCTCCTCCAACTCTGCTCCGACGAGGATCCTGACGTCCGGCGAACGGCCGTCACTCTGTTGGCGACGACCAGCGACCCGACGCTCCGTGCCGAGGCCGAGCGCTTGGCCCGCCAGGATTCCGATCCCCGACTTAAGGATCAGGCACAGCGGATGACGAAGCGAGACGGCAACTCGCTGCGTTGAGGCGAGGCCGACTGCCGCCTACTCCCACATCTCACCCGCCATTGCCACTGCCAGCGGAACGAAGATCATTGCCGGAGCCCACGCCGCCAACGCGGGGCTGATGTACGACTCCCTCCCCACGTACTGAAATGCCACCATGACCAGCACGAAGGCCGAAGTGACCCCGGCACACATCCCAATCGACAGAAAGATGTTGCGGTTCTCCCGCGTCAGCACCAGCGGAAGCCCTAGAAACAACAGCGTCATGTCCATCAGCGGCTGCAGGAATCGCGCGTGAACGGCAACGCGCACATCGGCTCCGAACCGCAGGTTGGGATTGTGCAGCCCGCGGATCAACTCGGCCACCGACGAAAAGTCTCTCCAGGTCGCTGCGGCCGTCAACTGCTCGAAGCTCAGGTCGCTCACCAGGAAGCACTCGTCGGGCTTCAGCCAACCCGACGCGTCGCGCGGTGTAATCAGCACCGGCTGCCCGTCCAGCGAAAGTGATAGCTGCGTCTGTAGATTCTTCGGTTCTTCAACTTTCCTCAGAAGATACCCACCCGGCCGGCCGTCAACCGGCGGCAGATAGTAGGCATTCTCGGCCTTCAAGTGCTTTCCGTATCGATCCAGCGACGCCGGCAGCAGGAAATCGGGGGCCTTCAGCCGTTGCTCGTCGACGAACGTCGACTCGCCCCGAATGAGAACCCGCGTGTGATTGTCGTACCGTGGCGGCACATCGCGCCCCGAATCGCCCGCCATCTCCTTCGGCTGGATGGCCAACTGGCTCCGCAGCCGCGGGATCACCAACTCGCGATTCGCCGCCGCTATCAGGCTGATGACCGCCACCGCGATAATGACCGGACGGATCACCCGCATCCGCGAGATTCCCGCCGCCATCAGCGCCGTCATCTCGTTGTGGCGCTGGATCCAGGTGACCGTGAACATGGCCGCCGTCAGCGACAGCAGGCCCACGGTGCGATCAAAGAACCCCACAGATTGGTATAGATAGAACCGCCCCATTACGGCCCACAGACCGTCCGCCCGCTCTCCCCATTTCACAAACTCATCCAGGTTCGCAAACGCATGAAAGACGATGAACAGCCCCATCAGGCTGAGATAGCAGATCGCGAACGTCTGAAGAAACTGGCGGAGCAGATAGCGATCGATGATCGGCATCGGGATACCTCGTGGGCCAAACAGCATAGGAAAACGGGGAATCCCGCGTCAAGGCAACATTTGGCGCAAGCATGGACGCCCGCGGCCGGGCCCCCGAGTTGCTCTTGGCCAACATGACCCTTCTTGCGACAATACGCCCTCGCACGTCCAGTCCCATGGAGGGGATCAAAACGGTGTCTCGGCAACGCGTGATCGATTACCTGGTATACGTTGTTGTCCGCGTGCTGATCAGTCTGGTGCAGGCCATGCGTCTCGAGACCGGACAACGATTGGCCGGCGGATTGGCTTGGCTTTTCGCCGACGTCCTGCGCGTTCGCGGCAAGGTGGTCGACGAAAACCTCCGCCACGCTCTCCCCTCCCTGTCAGACTCTCAACGGCGACACCTTGTTCGCCGCATGTGGACGCACCTCTTCCTGCTCATCATCGAAGTCGCCCACGCGCCGCGCAAAATCCACGAAACCAATTGGCGCCAGTTCATCGAGCTCAACAACGTCAAGCCGCTGGTGAAGCAGCTCCTCGCCGGACGCCCCCTGCTGATCGTGACGGCCCACTTCGGCAATTTCGAAGTCGGCGGCTACATGCTCGGCATCCTCGGCTTTCCCACGTACACCATCGCAAGGACGCTGGACAACCCCTACCTCGATCGCTTCATCCGCCGATTCCGCGGTGCCACCGGACAGTACATCATCCCCAAGAACGGCGGATACGAGCAGATCCTCGACGTGATGAGCCGAGGGGGCGTCCTCTCGATGTTGGCCGATCAGTATGCCGGCCGCAAAGGCTCGTGGGTGGAGTTTTTCGGCCGGCCAGCCTCGGCCCACAAGGCGATTGCCCTGCTCGCGCTGGACAATAACGCTCTGGTCGCATCCGTTTATGCGAGGCGTCTGGACCGTCCCATGCGGTTTGAGATGGCATGCACGGCAATGACCGATCCAGGCACGCCCGATTTCGCCATGCGCAGCATTCCCGAGCTCACGCAGTGGTACACGTCGCGGATCGAAGAGTTCATCGCCCCATGGCCGGACCAGTACTGGTGGATCCACCGCCGCTGGAAAGACCCTCGCCGTCGCCGCCGCGGCAAGGCCAAGCAGGCCGCCTGAGTGCCTCGCTCAACCGCCCGCGGCACCCACTTCCTTGCGATACACCGTGCCGCCGCCGAATTCCTCAAACTGAAATCGGTGGAGGAGGTTCAGCACCGAGTGACTGTCCAGCGCGACCTGGGCCTCGACGATCGTTACTCCCAGGCTCGCCAGCGACCGCAGCGTTTCGCTCAGCAGAAACGCCCCCAAACCCTCGCGCCGATGGGCCGGATCGACCGAGAAATCGACGAATCCGGCCTTTCGCACCGAATCGCCCGGGACAGGCTGCATCGCGCGGACGGTCGCCGTCGCCAGCGGAATCGCACTCCCCCGCGCAACCAGGTCAAAGCGCGTCATGTCGAAATCGCCCAGGACGCACGCCTCCCACCAATTCTGCGTCGGCGGATCCATCCGCACCTCCACGATCAACCGGCGCCGATATTCCCGCTGCCGCCGATCGATGCTCGGCCGATAGTCGCCCAGATTCCGTTCCAGCAGCACGGTTCGCGTCGTCGGCTCGTAGCCCCGCGCCGGATACAGTTCGGCCGCCAGGCGGTCGCTGTCCAGCACACCCGGCAGCTCGCTTCCGCCATAGAGGCCCATATAGAACGGATTCAGCGGCGCCAACCCGCCGCCGAACAGGACTTGCGCCCCGCGCCGGCACAGGTAGTCCTCGCAACGCTCCAGCAGGCCAGTCGCCACCTCCGGCTGCGCGTAGTCGGGGCTCGCCAAAACGATGCACGTCACGCCTTGCTCTACGCAAATCCCGTCGCGCGCCTCGTTGGGGCCAAAAGCCGCGTGGGCGAACGCCACGGGCCGATCGTCGTCCAGGGCCAGGATCAACCCCGCGTAGTCGAAGTACAGCTTTCCGAAAACAAACTGCTCCAATAGGTCGACCGAGACCGGCTGATACAGGCCGGGCTGGGCGCTGCGGCTCCGCCAGATCGCGGTTACCGCCGGTGGATCAGTATTACGAAACGAGCGAAAGCGCAGCATCAGGACCGGGTTGAGCCCAAGACGGATATCGGATGGTTCACGAGATTATAGGTATCGACCGTGGACCGCACTAGTGCGTGCCGCGCCGAACGGTCCCGCCGCCACCGACGCCGTCTCGCCACAACAAGGTCGACACCTACGTCGCATGCAAGTCCGGCGTACCCCAGACGCAGGGAGAGCCAGGGGTCCCATTTCGCCGCGAAAAAGGGGAGACTTCTCGCCGAGTTCACCTGCGCGATGTCCGACTCGTCGCCTCGGCCAACCCGCGCAGGTGAGCCACCAATTGCTCCTGCGCATCGGGAATCTGCCTCGCCAAGCGACTGGGCAGCGGCTCGACGACCTCGTTGTGGCGCAAGTCGTATAGATACCGGCACACGATCTCCCGGTACGCAGGGTCCGATTCGAGTAGGAAATGCACCCAACCCCACGACTCGGCGTAGTCGTCGCCACTCAGGTCACTGGTGGGATCCAGCGCCTCGAGCCGGGACATGTTCGGTGTCCACCTTCCGGCCTGGAGCCGCTTGATGAGGTTCCCCAGTTGGCTCTCGTTCAGCCCCCGATGCCCCCGCGGAACCTCGAAGAACTCGGCCAACCCTTCGTCCAGCCAAAGCGGCAGCCGCGGAACGGCCGCATGCAGGTAGCCGTGGCAAACCTCGTGTCGCAGATCCTCGGCGACGTGATCGCCCCACTGCGCGTAGACCTGTAATCGCGTGTCGGTCTCGAGGAAGAATGCCCGCCGATGCGGAAACTCCGGATGGTGCAAACGCACGAATGTGTTGAACCGGTCGGCCGTCTCGAACAGGTACACGTGGATCGGCTCATCCGACGCGGGCAAACCCAGCAGTTGCGCTATGTCGCCCCGTCGCGCACAAACCTCGTCGAGCAACCGATGATGGGCCGGCAACGAAAAGTCGCTATGGATCAGCAGCTGGTCCCGAACCAGCGTGTAGGCCACCGGCAGCGTCGATTGCTTCGTCGCCACCGCCGTGCACCCTGCCGCACACGCACAGAGCACGACCACCGCCCCGATCCATCGCAAGCGCCGGTCGCCCGTCATAGCCGCCTCGCAACAACGGCGGCCGCTTCGTCGCAGTCGCCAAGTCCTTCCATCGCCGTCCTCCGCAAACGGGCCGACCAAGCCCTAGCTCGCAACCCGAACGTGGGATACTAGCAGATTTCCACGGCCCGAAGAAGCCCAAACCCGGCCTGTCGCGCGCCGCTCAGGGAGGCAGCGGGACAACTTGCGAGCCACGGCCACTACGGTCGGCGATCGCGTCGGGCGGCGATCAGTTCGTCCAGTTCATGCCGCAGCCTGTGCAGAACCTCGTCGTATCCGAAGGTCCCCAGGCTCTCGCCCGCCCGCTTGAGATTGACGAAATTCGGGCCGCACCACAGCCCCAGGTCCGCGTCGTCGGTTTCCCCCGGCCCGTTCACACGGCAGCCCATTACGGCGATCGTGATCGGCTCATTCACCGCATCGCGCGTCATCTCGCGCACCTGAAGGGCCAACTCCACAAACGCCTCGTTCTCCACCCGCGAGCAACTGGGGCAACTGACAATGTTCAACCGTCCGGCCCCCAGTTCCACCGCGCCGGGCGCCGTGCCTGCGGCCAGATCGGCCAGGATCTGCTTCCCCGCCTCGACCTCCTCGTGCTTCTGCGCATTGGGAACCGTCAGCGAAACGCGGATTGTGTCGCCGATTCCCTCGCGCAGCAGTCGATCCAAAGCCATTCGCGTCTTCAGGATCCCCTCAGGCGGCATTCCGGCCTCGGTCACGCCCAGGTGCAATGGTACGTCCGGACGCTCCGCGGCAAACCGGCGATTCACGTCCACCACCGTCATCGGGTCGGAGTCTTTCAGCGAGACGCAGTACCGCGTGAACCCCAGTCGGTCCAGCAACTGGCAGTGTTCCCAGGCGCTGGCCAGCATCGGCCCGGCCGAGTCGCCCGCCTCGAACATCTCCCGTTTGGCCGGATCGACCGAACCGCAATTCACGCCCACGCGCAACGCGCAGTCATTTTCCGCCGCCACATCGACCAGAAAGCGAACCTTGTCCTCCCACGGCCGCTCCGGCTCGTGGTGATACAAATGCCCCGGGTTGTAGCGCACCTTGTCGACCACCGGTGCGACGTCTCGGATCAACCGATAGTTCTCTTGCAGATCTACCGACAGATTCGCATCCGTCTCTGCCCGGATCGATGCCAGCGCCTCCGCGTCGCGGCGCGTGTCGACCGCGATGCGAACGATCCCCGCTCCCGCCCGCGCCAACGCACTGACCTGCCCGACCGTCCCGGCGATATCCACCGTCTTGGTCGCGCACATACTCTGCACGACGATCGGATGCCCTGCGCCAATGCAGATCGATCCGATTCGCACCTCTCGGGTTGGGTTACGTGGAGGGACCAATGTTCGCAGACCCCCTGGGTGAATAAACGCCGGCGGCAGCCACACCCGCCCGCAAGAAGACTCCCCTGGTGCGTGTCGCACTTGACTGTAGCGCTGGTGGCGGCGTGTTTCTGCGGTTTCAAAAAGCGAAACAGTCGCTACCCATACGCCGAATGCGCTCTAATTGTCGCACGTTCCCAGTGCCGTACAAGGGTGCGACCGTCCTCCTGCCAATGCGGCGGTCGGCGAATTCGGATTTTATATGGAGAAGATAGGTTGACTTTGACGATAACGCAGTCGGCAGCGGTTTTGTCGACTCTGCCGGCGGTCTCTCCATGGCCGCGTTGTCCACAACATCAGGGGGGCTACTCTCTGCAAGTAGTGCGTTGGCCCTATGTTACGTTTCGCGTTTCTTCTGATGACTCTGGCGTGCAGCGGATGCATGTTTTTGCCGGAGATTGCGCATCAGCCGACGCTTCATAATCCGTTCCCCCAACTCTCTAAAGTTGCGATCGTCCCCTTCTTCAATCTGAGCACCGAGAAGACGCTCGACGGCCGCCAGTTTGCGCTGGCGTACTTCAACGAGCTGCAACTCGTGCCCGGATTCGAGGTCGTACCCGTGGGCGTCGCCGAACGCACTATGCAAGAGCACCAACTCGTGCTCAGCAGCCCCCAAGATGCCCGTCGACTGGCCAAAATGCTCGGTGTCGACGCGGTCGTCATCGGCGCCGTGACCGACTTCAGCCCCTACTACCCGCCGCGCTGCGCGATGCAGGTGGAATGGTACGCGGCGAACCCAGGTTTCCATCCCATCCCGCCTGGTTATGGACTGCCCTGGGGAACTCCCGAGGAAAAGGACATCCCCGCGCCCTTGGTTTACGAGGCCGAGTTCGCGCTGGCAAAAGCCCAACTGGCCACCCAAACGCCCAAATGCTCCGACATCTGGTCCCAGATCTCGTCCGCCAGAGCCAGACAGGCCGGCGGCGAATCAACGCCTTCGGCAGGCCCTGCCATCGTGCCAGCATCGCACACTTCGGAGGCCGCGCCGACCGATTCTTCCGCACCGTCTAATCTTTCGGCAAACGCCGCACAGGACGGCGCTGTCCCTACGACGGGCACAGCCGGCCCAGTCGCGCCAAGCCCACCTGGAATGCCAGCCGATTGGCCCGATCCGCGCGGGTTCATTCCACCGCCACCCAGTTCCCAACCGGCGCCCTGCTGGCCCTGCGATGCGGCCGTGATGCGTTACACCGAGGCCTACAACGGGAACGACACAGAGTTTACGGAAGCTTTGGCGAGTTACTACTTCTTCCGGGACGATGCGCGCTTCGGTGGCTGGCAAAGCTATCTGCAGCGCAGCGACGATTTCATTCGTTTTTGTTGTCATTTGCACATCTGGGGAATGCTCAGCGCACGGGGAGGAGCCGGCGAAACGCGAGTAGTGTGGCGGTGGCCTAGTGTCCGATAAGGACTACTGAGCCCCGTATAGCCAATGCACCGGCCGGGCAACGGGTGGCGCGGATTTTCCGCAAGAGTGCCGGAAGCGTTTTGCGGGCTTGTGGGGAGTCGGCCGAGAGCCGCCGAGTCGTCGTGGTGCCCGGTGCATCGTTGCGACCGCTCGTCCGTTCCTCGTCCCTGGTAGGAGGCCATCGACGATGAGTCAGGATATCAACGTTTTGGCACTGGTCAAAGGAGCCGAACGCTACGTCTTCCTCTACGACGACACCAGTCGCGCGGAAACGTTGCGCGTCCTCGGCCGCTTCGCATCGAACCCCGAGTTGAGCTTCACCTGGTACGACGCCGCCGTCCTCAGCCAGAAGATCCGCCAGGACAACCAGAAACCCGTCCCCAACCGACGTTTCAATCTGCCGCTGACCACCGACAAGGACGAGCAGCCCTAAGGACGGCGAGCAAGACTCCCCTCAGCCGCTTGTGGGAGAGGGGTTGCCGGGTGAGGGCAGGTCGCGATCCTATAAGGTGTCAGGAACAACTCGCAGATCGCCCTTCCTCCACCACCCGCCTGCCTCGCATGCGCACTGCCATCGGCCGATTCCTCCGCTTCCTGCAGGTCGAGCGTAACGCCTCCGATCTCACGGTCAAAAGCTACCGCGAAGACTTGACCGCACTGGTCGACTATCTCACCGAAGCGCGCGGCGGCCGATGTCCCAAACCGGCCGAGATCTCCGTCCTCGAACTCCGCGGCTATGTCGCCGCTTTGCACGAGGCCGGCTATGCCCAGACGACGATCGCGCGCCGGCTCGCCTCGCTGCGGAGCTTCTTTCGCTTCGGTCAGCGCGAAGGCTGGGCCGAGTCGAATCCGGCCAAGCCCCTGCGAAACCCGCGAAAACCCCGAAAGCTTCCGCACTTTCTCTCCAGCGAGGACCTCGGACGCCTGCTCCAATCGCCTCCGACCGACAATCCGATGGGCTTGCGCGACCGCGCTATCCTCGAAACGATGTACTCGGCCGGGCTGCGTGTCAGCGAACTCGTCGGACTCTGCGACGGCGACCTCGATTTCGAGGCCGGCATCGTCCGAGTTCGCGGTAAGGGGCGCCGCGAGCGTCTCTCGCCGGTCGGCTCCTACGCCACGCGCGCCCTGAAACGCTGGCTCCACCGCCGCCATCTCAGCCCGCGCGAACCGTCTGACGCCCTGGCCCCCGTCTTCGTCAACAAGTTCGGCCGCCGCCTTACCACGCGCAGCGTCGCCCGCATGCTCGACAAGTACCTGCGCCAGACGGGCCTCGACCGCCGCACCACGCCGCACTCGCTCCGCCACAGCTTCGCCACGCATCTTCTGGACCGCGGCGCCGACATCCGCAGCGTGCAGGAGCTGCTGGGCCACAAGAGCCTCGTCACCACGCAGATTTACACGCACGTCAGCACCGCCGGCCTGCGTGCCATCTACGAGCGGGCCCACCCGCGGGCCAAGTAGCTCGGCAGATTCCGCTTCACCGCCCGGCTCCGAAACGTCCACGCTCACCGTTCAAGCGGCAGGGTCTCCCGGTCGGCGATCAAGATCGGCGAGTCGTAACACGGCACGCCCCGAAACCGCCAGGCCGTGCCGGTGTGCGTATAGTCCGATGGGGGAATCTCGTAGACCTTCCCCGTGCGCAGGTCCACGTACATCGGCTCCTGGAAGCTCGCGTCGGCGAACGCCAAGTCGACCGGCGTCGTCCCGTTCTCGTTGGACGGCACCTCCCCGCAGAACCACACGGTCACGATCGTCCGCCCGCTGGGCTGATGCCGGTAGCCGTGGGCCGAAAGCGGCGGTTCCGCCGGCGCCTCATACGCAAAGTCACGCTCGCGAAACACTCGGTTGTCGAACACGGCCGTCAGATGCTGCACTGCATAGTAGGCCTGCTTGGGCCGCTCCACGGTCCGGTCCTCTCGGGCGTACAGCAAGCCCTTGCGATTCATTTCGTCGGGGTACTTCATATCGACGATGCTGAAGCACGACGACTCCTTGTCGCGGCCCAAATCGCCCAGCAGCCGACGCAACACGTGCTTCGCCTGGCTCAACTCCGTCCAAGCGTAATTGGACATCGCCCGCTTTTTGCCGCGCTGCGAAGGGCAACCCGCTTCACTCTGCCGGATGACGATCGTCGGCGAGTACTTCCGCACGACCTTCGCCAACTCGACCTCCGTATCGGTCACGTCGGGATTCTTCTGGTGGCGATGGTGAGAAATCTGGTCGATCAGCCCCAACTTCCCTTCGTCCCGCAGAACGGCGAGAACCTTGTCGGCATACTCGTAATCCACGCGGCTCCCCAAAGCCATCGCGATGACCGTGGCCTTCGGCTGCACCGAGCGAATCGTCTCGGCCGTCAGAATCAGCAGCCTCGCGTAATCGGCGACCGGCACGTGGTAGTTGGGCTCATTCCAAACTTCCCACTCGTCGATCACATCGCGATACCGCTCCACCGTGGCGCGAACCCACTTCTGCCACGCGCCCAGTCCGACCTGTGAGGTGGGCACCTCACCGCGCAGGTTCACGCCGCCGCCCCCCTCGTACAACGGATTGCCGTATGACAGGCACATCCACGGTTCGACGCCCTGGCGGGCCATGTCAAACACGGCCTCGTCCAGCCACGCGAAATCGTACACGCCGGGCTCGCGTTCCGTTCGTGCCCAACCGGCCTGAAGCCGTGCCTTCTTCGCACCCAGCGGTCCCAAATAGGCCTTCCAGTTCTCGTAGACCGTGTACTCCCGATCCATCGTCTCCGCGCCCACCGACCAGTTCGAGGCGACGATGTCCCGCGCATGCCGGGGCTTGATCTTCCCAACCTCGGCATACCGAATCCCCTGCTCGCCTCCGGCAGCCGACGCGGCGCAACACAAGCACGCCAGCCAAATGCTCAGAACGGCCCGCTTCATGCAAGTCCTCCTTGGGGATGCGACCGGCCGGTTTGGCCGACCCACCCACAGCCAACGACCACTTTCGCCGGCGTCAGCGATGCTATTTCGCAGCGGGCTTCTCCTCGGGTGCCTGCTGCAACGACTTCCGAATTCCGTAACTGGTCAACGCCCGGCGCACCCACGCCAGCCGCCCTTCCTGAATGGCTTTCGACAGCCCCTCGGCTAGCGTTTCAGCGCCTGGTGGCAGCGGCTTTCCGGCCGCGCGCAGTCGCTGGACGGCCGCCAGCGCCGCGTCGGTCTCGGCTTTCAACTGGTGCACGATCGCTTCCGGCGGATGGGCCTGGAAACCCGCCACGCCGACCGACTCGGTCAGGGCATACGTCCGGAGCTCGTACGGCCCCAGCGTCAGTGCCCACTGCGCCGGCGCGTCGACCTTCTGACCCGTCGCCAAATCCGTGGCCTGGCCGGCCGGCGACGCCAGATTGACCTGCACGGCCACAGGATAGTAGTCGCGATTGACCAGGTACACGTATCGCCTAGCGCCGTGCACGAGGGTCCGCACGGCCACCGGATCGGTGCGATCGCCGACCGTCTGGAACTTCTCCGCCGGCAGTGCCCGATAGGCGCGAGCGAATCGCTGCATGGCGTCGGCGTGCGCCGTGTCCAAGAACAGCCCACCGCTGGTGACCCGGCATGCGTCCAGCTCGGCCACCGCGTGGGCGAAATATTCCAGAAAATGCACACCCGCCGGGAACGGTGGCGTGATCCTTAGCTGCGAATCCCACCAGAAATCGTCCTTCGGATACTCCGAGTTCATGCGAAACATGCCTTCGGCGGGCGTGCCGTCCATATCGGCCAGCGTCGCGGCCTGCGTGTCGCCCGGATCGCAGGCAAACCACTTGTGATTCCCCCAAGCCTCGACCCACGAGTTGAAGATCAAGGCCCCCGGCCGGCGCCCGCCCGCCAGCGTCGCCAGTGTGTCGGAATCCAGGAAATCGTGATCCCGGAACATGCACATCGATTCCAGCGGTGTGTCCACCCCCGCCGTGCCCCAGCCGTCGCGGTCGCGTTCCGGAACGAACACGTAGTCGATCTCGATGCCCGGATCATCCCGGAACAGGTTCACGTCGAATCCGCCCTGCCGGTACAGGTCCACCGTCCTGGGGCGGGCACACAGTTGCTGTGCGGGGCTGTTGGGCATTCCCACCAGCTTCGGCATCGTGGTTTCCGTCCACAGCGAGACGGTCACGCGCAAATCGGGCCGCGCCCGCACCATGATGTCCCGAATGCGGCCGAACAGCTCGTGGATCTTCCCGCAGCGCCAAGCGATCCACTTCTCGCGGTGCGGACCGGTCAGGATCGCGTGTCGCTGCGAGAAGCGGTCGGGCGCCTTGGGATCGACCCCCAAAGCAATGCCCGTCTCCTTCTCGAACAGCCCGACCGTGTAGTCGTCGTAGCCCGTATCCAGCGCCGCGTACCACAGGATCGTGCCATGCCACATGTTCAGCGAAATACCCTTGAACGCGGGATACCGCCCGTATCGGTCGGCGATCTCCTGCACCAACCCCAGCACCGCTTCTTGGACCACCGGATGAAGCGGGTTGAAGATCGGCCGCGCAGGATACGGCTGGCCGTCCTTCTCTCCGTACGCCCAACCCGACAGACGGCCTTCGACCTTGGCCTGGAAGTTGAGCACGTTGTACAGCGGCGTCCAGTCCTGCGTTCCGGCCTGCACGTTGTTGCTCGCCAGCATGTTGTTGATCGTGTCTTTGCCGGCCTTGATCGATTCCAGATCGATGTTCATCCGCTTCATGAGGCTGCCGAGGCGCAGAAGCGTCAGCGCCCCCTGAAAGCTCATGTCTTCCCGTCCGAACCGATCGAGGATCGGTGCGACCCAGTCCGCCGGATGCGTGGTCCACCGGCCGTACTGCTTCCGATCCCGCCCCACGATCGTCCCGAAATCGCCCGACGGCTCGCGCTGCGAAGGATAGAACGGACCGTGGTACCAAACGATCGGATAGGTGAGCAGGTTCTGGCCCGAGTACCTCGCGTACGCCGTGATTCGATCCAGCCACTCCTGCGAATTGATCGCCCCTTCGCTGTCGCAGCGTCCGCACGGGTCTTCGTATTGAATGCCGAACTGCCGCAACGGCCCCGCCCCCTTGGCGCTCGGCAGATCCAGCGGCGGCAGCTCATCCAGCTCGAAGACCTCGATCTGTGCGGCCGCGGCCGGCTCGCCGTTGCTCCAGGTCATCATCACCACACTGCAATCGTTCCAGCGCGGCCAGAAGACCTCCCGAATCTCCAGCATCTTCCCGCTCAACGGCTGAGCAAAGTCCGTAAATACCCCGGTCGTTGTGTCGTACGTTGTGCCGTCCATCACGCACATGAAACGACGCTTGTCGTCCGGATAGCGAATGACCAACAGGTGCGGCTTGCCGATGTGTTCGATCTTGAAGCGGTACCCGAATCGCGACAGCGGCCTCCCCTCTGCCTCCCGGTAACGCCCAATCGGCGAATCGACCACGCGCACCGCGCCATGGCCGAAGTACTGGTCGGGCGGCAAATCGGCCGTGCAGTCGATCGATACCAGCCGGCGTCCCTCAGCGGCGCGGGCCGTCGAAAACAGGGTCCCCGTGCAGGCGGCACACGCCAGCACAACCATCGGCAGCAGTCGCAATCGCAAGGTATTCATGGTTGGGCATCATCTCGAACAGAGGATTCGGCACCGAAGCCAACGCCGAGAACCCTTCCCAGGCGTCGTTCGGTGGTACAGCCGCCCGCAGCCGGAAACACGCCTGTTCCGAGCCGGGCATTCGTTCTGGCAGGAATGAACGCAAGTCCCTCATCTGGACCCGCTTCGTCCCCTATCCTCGATGGTCCGCAGGGCACAGTCAAGAGCCCGATCGCACGATCAACGGGCGCGCTGAGCATCCCTGCGATACCCTGCATGCGGGTGGTTGCCAACGGGCTCGCTTCTAGTGGACCATCGGTTTCGAGTATCATACAGGCACCCTTGCGCCGCCGGCGACTGCGTTGTTCCATGGCGGGTTCGATTCCCATTCCCACAACCGATGAGGCATCTTGATGGCCGTGCGGAGCATGTGGTTGGTGATCGCTCTGTTGGCTGCCGGGCAACTCCGCGCCGACGACTGGCCGCAATGGCGCGGACCGGCCCGCGACGGCGTCTGGCGCGAAACCGGCATTGTCGAAAAGCTACCCCAACCGCAGATCCCCATCCGCTGGCGCGCCGAAATCGCCGGCGGGTACTGCGGACCGACCGTCGCGGCGGGGCGCGTCTATGTGAGCGACCGCGTCGAAGAGCCCGAGGAACGCGAACGCATCCACTGCTTCGATTGGACCAACGGCAAGGAGCTTTGGACGCACAGCTACCCCGTCTCCTACGCCGATGTCAGCTATCCCGACGGCCCCCGTGCTTCGATCACGATCGACGAAGGCCGCGCCTACTCGCTGGGCACCGTCGGCCATTTCTGCTGCCTCGATGCCGCCACCGGCCGAGTGCTGTGGAAGAAGAACCTGGTCGACGATTGCGGTGTTCACCGACCGCTCTGGGGCATGGCCGCGGCACCGCTCATCGAAGGCGACCTTGTCATCGTCCAGGGCGGCGGGGACAACGCCTGCCTGATCGCCTTGGACAAACGCACCGGCCAGGTGCGGTGGAAGGCGCTGGACGACGAAGGCTCCTACTCAGCCCCGCTCATCATCCAACAGGCCGGCCAACGTGTTTTGGTCTGCTGGACCGGCGACCGCCTGGTGGGTGTCGATCCCGCCTCGGGCAAGCTCCACTGGCAGTACCCTTTCAAGCACGAGCGCTGGGTCGAGAACATCGCCACGCCGGTCGTCGAAGGGGACCATCTGCTGGTGACCTGTTTCCAGGACGGCTCCCTCATGGTACGTTTGGACGCCCAGAAGCTGGCCATTGAGAAGATCTGGCGGCGGCGCGGGACCGACGAGCTGCACACCGACAGCGTGCATTCACTGATCTCGACGCCGCAGCTACGGGGCGGGTACATTTATGCGGTAGACGCTTTCGGGCCCCTTCTCTGCCTGAAGGCCGACTCGGGAGATCGCGTCTGGAAAGACACCACCGCGACGAGCCAGATGCGTTGGGGCACCCTGCACATGGTCCAAAACGCCGACAAGACCTGGATGTTCAACGACCGGGGCGAACTGATCATCGCGCGCCTGTCCCCCCAAGGATTCGAGGAAATCAGCCGCTCGAAGCTGATCCGTCCTACCACCGGCCAGCTTCGTCGCCGCGACGGGGTCTGCTGGTCCCACCCGGCCTATGCCTATCGGCACGTGTTTGCCCGCAACGATAAGGAACTCGTCTGTGCCAGCCTCGCCGCAGGCAACGACTAACCGGACCGCGCCCTCGCAAAAGGACTCTCGATGGACTGGATCAGCACCGCGATCGACCTCTTCTTCCACGTCGACAAACATCTCGACGAGCTGATCCAGCACTTCGGCGTATGGACGTATCTGCTCCTGTTCATCGTGATCTTCTGCGAGACCGGCCTGGTGGTGACGCCGTTTCTCCCGGGCGATTCCCTTCTCTTTGCCGCCGGCGCGCTGGCCGGTCGTTCGGGTTCGGCCCTGGACCCAAACCTGTTGTTCCTGGTATTGGCTGCGGCCGCAGTGATCGGCGACACGGCCAATTACTGGTTGGGCAAGTACATCGGACCCCGCGCGTTCACCAGCGACAGCCGCTTCTTGAAAAAGAAACACCTCGAACGCACCCACGACTTCTACGAGCGATACGGCGGAAAGACGATCGTGTTGGCCCGCTTCATCCCCATCATTCGGACCTTCGCCCCGTTCGTCGCCGGAATCGGCACCATGAACTATGGCCGGTTCCTGGCCTACAACGTGATCGGCGGAATCGCCTGGGTAGCCCTCTTCGTCTATGGCGGCTTCTTCTTCGGCTCCCGCAAGATCGTCCAAGACAATTTCTCTCTCGTCATCGTCGTCATCATTATTCTGTCCGTGCTGCCGATGGTCTTCGAGTTCCTCAAGGCCTATCTCGCCAAAGCCCGCAGGAGCTGACGCGGCCCAAACTGGGGCGGCTGCCGCGCCAATCCCAGCCGCCCCGTGCCGCGCCAGTCGCGGCCAACCAGACCCCTCGTCACTGTGTGGCCGCAGGTCACACCCCATCGCTGGCCAGGGCAGCGCGGCAACCGTCCGCGAAGATGTCCCCTCACTTGAAGCAAATTACACCTGAAAACCGTGGTTTGCCGACCCGCCACAGGCTTGCTTCGCCCGACTGCCGCGGGCACCACATGCGGGTACGACACGCACTGATCACCCAATGTGGTTCCCATGCCCAGCTTGTCGTTCCTTCTCCAACAGCTACTTCACTCCTGCGCCGACTGGCGATTGTAACCGCAGGGCGGTCACGGAATCCGCTCTACTGGGGGGCAATTCATCGGGAGGCGTTCGGCCTAAGGCCGATGGCGGCGTTTGGGCGCCACCTGCGGCATCTCGCTTGTGGACTGCCTTCGAAGTGAGGGATTTCCGCCGGAGAGAGTGGCGTATAGGATTCGTTAGGCAGCAGGGTCGGGTGTGGCGGTGTGCGTCGATCGCAGACAATCTGCATGGTCGGCCACTGCAAGTTCATCACATTTCCGGGGATTCGGTCGGAGGTCTCTCGTTCAGAGAACGGCCCGGACTTGTTCGGGGTCGAATGATCCCCAGTTGACGCATCATTCGGAGGCCGATACAATCGGCGACGGCTTAGTGGGTACATACCTCTCCATGAAACGGTCGAAGCGTCTTTGCGCTGTTGACGGAGAGGCTCCGGAAAAGGTCTCAAGGATGCGCCTCCACCGGTCACCCGCGGATTTCGTCGTTCACGCGCCAGCGAAGTTGAATCTTTTCTTCGAGGTGCTCGGGAAGCGTGAGGACGGGTATCACGAGATCGAAACGCTCGTCGTTCCGATCGACTTATACGACACGTTGCGCTTCCGCGAGGATTCGAGCGGCCAGATCAGCTTCGGCTGCCGGTGTGCGTCCACCGCGAGGGGAGACCGGGGCGTCGGCCCCGGAGATGTGCCTTCAGGCAGCGACAATCTTGTCGTTCGCGCCGTGCAGTTGCTCCGCAGTCGCGCGGGAGTTCGCAGCGGGGCCCGTTTGGACCTCGTGAAACGAATTCCCACGGCGGCTGGTCTCGGCGGGGGATCGAGCGACGCCGCCGCCGCGCTTGTGGCGGCCAACGAAGCTTGGCAAGTCGGGTGGTCCCGCCAGAAGCTTGCCGACTTGGCCGGCCAATTGGGAAGCGACGTTCCCTTGTTTCTTGTCCGCGGCCCGGCGATCTGTCGAGGCCGAGGGGAACGCGTCGAACCTGTGGCTGGCTTGGGCAATCTGCACCTTGTGGTCGTGCGTCCGCCGGAGGGACTCTCCACGGCGGCCGTCTACGAGCGTTGCAAGCCGCCGACCCGGCCGCGGCCACTGTCGCCGCTCGTCGATGCTCTGCGAGCGGGAAACCTCAAGAATGCCGGGCGGCGGATGTTCAACCGCCTGGAATCGGTCGCAGAGAACCTGTCGCCCTGGATTGCGCGGTTGCGCTCCGCGATGGAGCGCTGCAACTGCCTGGGCTATCAGATGAGCGGAAGCGGGACATGCTACTTTGGGCTCTGCCGTCATGCGCGTCATGCGCGCCGCGTGGCGAGATACTTGGAAGCCAACCGTGTGGGGATTGCTTTTGCCGTGCGGGGCAGCCTTTGAAACGCCCGAATCGTAAGGAGGTCGGCCGTGGAGATCACTGAGGTACGCATCAAACTCATGGACGAGCCGGGAGAGCGACTGAAGGCCTTTTGTTCGATCACGTTCGATGATTGCTTCGTCGTGCGCGACCTGAAGATCATCGAGGGTGCCAACGGGCCCTTCGTGGCCATGCCCAGTCGCAAGCTGACGGCACATTGTCCGAATTGCCGCTGCAAGAACCACTTGCGCGCCGCGTTCTGCAACCAGTGTGGGAGCCGCCTGAGAGAGAATCAGGCGCTGCGCGACGACGAGGGCCGTGCGAAGCTGTATGCAGACATCGCCCATCCGATCAACTCCGCCTGCCGCGAGTTGATCCAGCGTCGCGTCATCGAGACCTTCGAAGAGGAGAAGGATCGGGCCAAGCTTCCTGGCTACGTGTCCCGGTACGACGAGTTCGATCACGACGAAGAGTACGACGAAATACCGTCCGGTACGACCGTCGAACCGACGCAGATCCAACAAGCCGAGAAGCCTCACGGGCCACATCGGGCACCCGCCCAGCGCCCGCAGTCTTCCGAAACGGCCCATAACGAGGGTTTCGGGGCGGGGGTTTTCGAGTAGGGGCCGGTCGCCCAATGGGGCTTCTGCCGAGAAAGGCCCCACGGTTCGCGCCCGTCCTCGGACTTCTCGTCAGGAGAAATACGCGACGGCGTTGACGAAGATCTGCATGCCGTCGCCAGGCTCGCGGCCTTCACCCCGGGTCCAGCGGGGATGGTGTGTGCGATCCAGGTGCCGTTCCGGATGCGGCATCAGCCCGAAGACGCGACCGCTTTCGTCGCATATTCCCGCGACGCTGGCCACCGAGCCATTCGGATTGTCGGGAAACGGCACGCTCGTTCCCGCCGGCTCGTTCGTTTCGGACAACCGCCGATATCGCAACGCCAACTGCCCCCTGGCCTCCAACCGCCCAAGTTCGGCGTCGTCGCGAGTCACGAACTTCCCTTCCGCATGAGCGATCGGAAGCTCCATGGTTTCGATCCCGCGCAAAAACACGCAGGGCGACTTTTCCACGCCCAGCCGTACCCAGCGATCTTCGAAGCGCCCCGAATCGTTCCACGTGAGCGTTGCCGGCGGACCCTTCTCCGCATCGTGCTCCAACAACACCCGCGACTTGATCAGCACCTGGAATCCGTTGCAGATCCCGAGGATCAGCTTCCCCTCATCCTTGAAACGGGCCATCTGTTCGTCGAGGTGATGCTGTATCTGGTTGGCCAGAATCCGGCCTGCGGCGACGTCGTCGCCGTAGCTGAAACCGCCCGGAATGCACAGGATCTGAAAGCGGCCGAATTCCGCCGGGGCTTCCAGTAGGCGGTTGATGTGCAAGGTCTCGGTCGTCGCACCGGCCCGCTCGAAAGCGAAGGCCGTTTCGACGTCGCAATTGGTGCCGGGAGCACGAAGAATCAGGACGTTAGGCGCAGACATGGAACGGGGCCGTGGGCGATCGTAGGTGGTACGTTGTTCGAGAAAGCAACGTGACAGTCTACCCGACACCCACTTCGCGTGCCAGTGGCCCCCGCTGCTCTCCCGAGCCCCCAAGCACGGCCGACTCTCAATAGCGGTACGTAATCTTGCCGAACACGCCCCGCGACACCTCGGTCCACACGGTCGTATGGATGCTCGAGCGGAACTCGAGATGCCTGCTCTGCAGCAGGTTGCGACCGACCACCGTAAACTCGAACCGCTTAGTCGGCTGCCACGCCAATCGGAGGTCCATCGTCGTGTAATCCGGCACCGCCCCCTCCGAGAGAGCCGCCGGCAGCGAGTCCACGTATCGGAAAATCGTGTCCAGTTGCCAATGACTCCCCAAGTCCCACGAGGAGATCAGGTCGGCCTGGTTGCGAGGACTGTTCGTAAACTCCGTCCACAGACTCGGGATCACGCCCGGGGCGGCTTCGCCGTCGATTTGCAGATAGGTGTACGATCCGGACAGCTTCCACCATTTCGATACGGCGTACTGCACGGCGAGTTCCGCACCATACGTGTTCGCCTTCGCCGCGTTGACCACCTCGAGAGGAATGATGTAATTCAGCGGATAGTCCGGGTCGAAATACGGAGTCCCCTGCACCAAGGCCGATAGGTTGTCGTAATGGTTGTAGAACAAGGCGAGGTCATAAGAGAACTTCGGGTTGGGTTGGGCCCGGTATCCCAGTTCGTAGGCGATGAGGTCCTCGGCCTGAAAGAGCTGGTTTCCCTGGATGCGCTGATACACACCGGACGGCAGGTGGCCCACAATCGCCGTGATCTCGCCATACTGATCGAATCGTGACGGCGTGCGCACCGCGCGCGAGATCGCACCCCAGAGCGAGCGTTTTTTGTCGATCGCATACAACAGGCGAACGCTCGGCTGATATTCGAACCCCGAGTAGTCGTTGTGCTCGAACTTCGAACCGATCGTGAAGAAGAGTTTGTCCTCCACCAAGGTCATGTCATCCTGGACGAACATGGCAAACATGTCCGTGGTGAGCTTGGGCGGATCGAACCCGATGGACCAATTGTCGGCGACTTCTTCGTCGTGGATCTGGCGAAAGTCGGCACCCCAGATGATCGAGTGGCGCTGGCCGAGAGGGAACCGATGCTGGAACTCCACGTCGAACGTGCTGACCCCCTGCCGATCCCAGATCGGTGGATGGTTGCGCTGGGTGCGGTCGTAGTACGTTTGCAGGTGCCAATCCGAATCGTCGGTAATCGTGTGTTTCCAGCGGGCCAGCACGTTGCCTCCGGCGATATCGTCGGAACCCACCACATCCAAGTTCCCGTCGGGGGACTGCGGGGTTCGCGGCTTCGTCACACAGTTGTAGAAGCCTTCCTCGCCACCGTAGATATCGCCTTGGACCGTAAGTGTATTGCATTGGTTCGGTTCCCACTCGCTGCGGAAGCCGAAGCGGAACTGTTGGCAGGCGTCGTAATAACCCGGGACCATTCCAGGGTCATCCTGCTTGGGAGCATAATTGCCCGCTCGATCGAAGTGTTTCACATAGACGCGGTAATAGATGTCCTCCCCGATCTTATCGCCGTAGCGGGCGCCTCCGAACGCGCGGTCCTGCGAGCCGCCGCCGTAGGTGATCAGCGTACCCTGCGTGTCTTTGGCCTTCTTCGTGATGATGTTGATCACGCCGTTAACGGCGTTGGCACCCCACAGGGTTCCTCCCGGGCCGCGGATCACCTCGATCCGCTCGATGTCCTCCAGCAACATGTCCTGAACATCCCAGTAGACCCCGGCGAAGATCGGCGAATATACGGTGCGACCGTCGACCAGCACCAGCAACTTGTCCGAATATGGCCCGCCGAAACCCCGCGCGCTGACAACCCAGGAGTACGAATCGACTTGGGCGACGTGCAATCCGGGCACAAGACGCAACACGTCGGGGATCGTGTTCACGCCGCTCCGACGGATCATCTCCTTCGTCACCACGAAAATAGCCGCGGGCGAACGGCCCACCGTGCTCTCCTGCCGCTCGACCGACGTCACCTCGAGGTTTAGCGAAGGAGTAAGAACGTCGACCTTACCCAATTGGTCGATGTCCATGTCGAGGATTCCCCCAAGGCCCGCAGCCCCATCCTTCGACGCAGAAGGGGTCGCTGAAGAGGGTTCTGCAGAGCTTTCCTGGGCCAGGGAACCATCTCCCCATAGACCACCGAGAAGGAAAACTACGAGGAACAGTCGCGCTTGGCCTCCGGCCAAACCCTTGCTGAATCCGTTCATGAGGGTCGCCTTCCCACTTCTTGAAGGAACGCAGGCTGCAACTACACCCGACGCTGTAGACCGCAGCCTTCATGCTCTTCTGAGGCATCCCACACCACGATGCCACAGGGTTCCAATTGCAGTGTCGGCAAACCAGTTTTGCGCGTCGTACAAAACCGCCAAAAGGAGCGGTTATCACCAGAAGCTAGATTGGTGAAACTGGGTTGAAGATTTCAGGCGCCAACTTTGCGTTCCGGCGCCTGTACCTCTTCCCACAGTCCCCAGGACTCAAGACTGGCAGAAATGGCAACGCGCAGGCCCCGCAATTGCGAGCCACACGGTCACCGGCCGATCGCTTTTCGGCCGAAAGATGGGGGGAACGCCTGTCCTATCACAGCGGCAACGGCTACCCGTTTCGCTACCATTGCAGCGGATTCTGCCACGCGGCTTTCAATGCCGCCAGTTCGGCCCGAAGCACGACCGCTTCATCGCCGATCTCCAGCATACCGCCGCCGGTCACCTCGCCAATCGGCGCACACGGAATCCCGCTCATCGCAGCTTCAAACGCAGCAGCGTCGGCAGGGCGCACTTCGCACAGAAAACGGGTATTCGATTCGCTGAACAACAGGACGGCCGGCGAACGGCCAGACGCCGGATCGCGCTGGGCCCCTGCGTCGTCGGACGACGCAATGTAGGGCACATTGGCCAACGAAATCTTCGCCCCCAAGCCGCCTGAGAAAGCCATTTCGGCAATGGCCACCGCCAGCCCACCTTCGCTCAGATCGTGACATGCCAAAACCAGGCCCGAAGCGATGGCGCCGTGCAAGCCAACAAACGTCTTCTTCGCCAGCTCGGCGTCAACCTTGGGTACCTCGCCGCCGCAGAGCCCCTCGACCATCGCATAGTGCGAGCCGCCAAGCTCGTCTTTCGTGAGCCCAACCAGGTACAACAGGCTGCCCGACTCCTTCAGGTCCATCGAGACGCATCGGCCCACGTCGTCGACCTGTCCCAGGGCACTAATCAGCAGCGAGGGCGGAATCGAGATCGGTTCCCGCGCATCCTTCGGGCGGAATTCATTATTCAGGCTGTCCTTGCCGCTGATGAACGGAGTGCCCAACGCCACGGCCACGTCGTGGCAGGCCAAGGCCGCGCGCACCAGAGAACCCAGCGTCTCGGGCCGATCCGTGTTTCCCCAGCAGAAATTGTCCAAAATGGCGATCCGCTCAGGGTCGGCTCCCACGGCCACGCAGTTGCGCACCGCTTCGTCGATCGCGCTGGCCGCCATCCAATAGGTGTCGAGATCGCCATAGCAGGGGTTCATCCCACACGCCACGACCAGCCCTCGCCGCGACGCCAGCACCGGCCGCAGCACGGCCGCGTCGCCCGGCCCATCGTTCTGCACTCCGACCAGCGGCTTCAGCACGCTGCCGCCCTGCACCTCGTGGTCGTACTGGCGGATCACCCAATGCTTGCTAGCCACGTTGAGCGACGAGAGGATGCGCGTCAGGACGTCGCTGAAATCCGGCGAAGCGCTCGCTGATCCGGACAGTGCCTCAGCCTTCGGCGCGTCGTACACCGCATCCCGAACGACAGGCGGCCGCCCGTCGTGCAGAAACTCCATCGACAAATCCGCCACCTGGTGCTCCCCGTAGTTCAGCACCAAGCGGCCAGTCGGAACGAATTGTCCGATGACCGTGGCCTCGACGCCCTCCGAGCGGCAGAGCGCATCCAGTTCCTCCCACTTGTCCGGCGGCACGGCAAAGACCATCCGTTCCTGGGCTTCCGAGATCCAGATCTCCGTGTAGGAGAGTCCCTCGTACTTCAATGGCACCCGATCCAGCCACACCTCCGCGCCGATCTTCTCGCCCATCTCGCCCACGGCGCTGGAGAAACCGCCGGCGCCGCAGTCCGTCACTGCGTGATACAGGCCACGATCCCGGGCGACCAACAGCACGTCGAGAACCATCTTTTCCGTGATCGCGTTGCCGATCTGAACCGCTCCGCCCGAGAGTGTCTCGCTCTGGCTGGTCAACTCGGCGGAGCTGAACGTCGCACCGTGAATCCCGTCGCGCCCCGTGCGCCCCCCGACGGCCACGGCCAGATCGCCGGGCTGCGGCTGCTTCTCCGATTTATCGCGGGGAATCAGGCCCACGTTGCCGCAGTAAACCAGCGGATTGCCCAAGTACCGCGGATCGAAATACACCGCGCCGTTCACGGTCGGAATGCCCATCCGGTTCCCGTAATCGCGCACCCCTGACACCACGCCCTTCATCACGCGCCGCGGATGAAGGACGCCCGCCGGCAACTCGTCCGACGCCGTGTCGGGCGGGGCAAAGCAAAACACGTCGGTATTGCAGATCGGCTTGGCGCCCAGCCCGGTGCCCATCGGGTCGCGGATCACGCCGCCGATGCCCGTATTGGCGCCGCCGTACGGCTCCAATGCCGACGGATGATTGTGCGTCTCCACCTTGAACACGACGTTGTACTCGTCGTCGAAACGGATCACGCCCGCGTTGTCCTTGAATACGCTCACGCACCAATCCCGAGGCCCCAGTTGTTCGCGAATCTGTTGGGTGGCGGCGAAGATCGTCTCGCGCAGCATGTTGTCGAACGTACGCTCGCCCTCGGCATCGCGATACCGAATGCGGCCCGCAAGTGTCTTGTGGCTACAGTGCTCGCTCCAGGTCTGGGCGACCGTCTCCAGCTCGGCATCGGTCGGATCCCGCCCGAGCGACCGAAAATAGTCCTGGATCGTCTTCATCTCGACTAGCGAGAGAAAGAGCTGGCCGTCGAGGCTCAGGCGCTGCAGGGCCTCGTCGTCCATCGAGGATAGGGAAACGGTCACGGCGCGGAACTCGTATGGCGAACCCACCTCCAGGTGCTCGAACGACAGCGGCCCGACAATCACCTGCTCGATCGCATCGTTCGCAAGCACCTTGGCGCACAGGAGGGGCAACCGGTCTTCCGGCAAACCTGTAATCCAGTACTTCTTCAGCGTTCGGACGGCGTCGGCGGCGATGCCGAAATCGGCGATGGCCGCCAGAGCGCTTTGGGCCACCGGATCGGTTACGCCCGGCTTCGGCAGCACGTGAACCAACAGCGCTTTGGGATCCGGCGATTGCAACAGGGCCGAATCGCCCGAACACGCAACGACGGTCCGCTCTACGACCGGGTCTGCCAGCAATTCGTCGGCGATGCGGGCCACTTGGTGCCGCGTCAGGTCGCCCTGAAGCAGATAACCGCGGGCGGCGACCAGCTCGATGGCCTCTCCGAGCCCAACATCGACGGCATCGGCGGCCAGGCGGCTACCGATCAGGTCCGGCTGTCCCTGCCGGGGATAGATATCAACTTCCCAAAGCATCTCGGTTCTTTTTCGCTGAAGTCAACAAGGTCTGCAGAGCGGAATCGTCGCTCTGTTCCAAGGCAGTCCGAAGATCGTGCAAGCGGCGGGCGAACTGGTCCATCGCCGCAAGAACGTTGGCACGGTTCATCAGGAAGATTTGCTTCCAGAGCTCCGCGTCGCCGGAGGCCAAACGCGTCGTATCGTGAAATCCGGAGCTAGTCAGGCGAAATAGCTGTTCCGGAAGCAGTGAGGCCAAGGCGGCCGAAACGGCGTGCGGCAAATGGCTGGTCAGGGCCAACGCCCGATCGTGGTCGGCCGGTGGCATCTGAATCACCACCGAACCCAGATCCGACCAGAACTGCTCCAACTGATCGAAGTCTTCGGCACGCGTGTTGAGCGTTGGCGTGATAATGGCTACGCGGCCTTCAAAAAGATCGCCCGATGCAAACGCACATCCCGACTTCTCGCTGCCCGCCAGCGGATGGCTTCCCAGGAAGCGGCATTCGCGCGGAAGCTTGCCATCCAAGGCATCGACAACGGCCTGTTTGGTGCTCCCTGCATCGGTGATCAGGGTTCCATGCGGGCAATTCTCGGCGACCTGCCGCACATAGTCGACAATCTGGCCCACCGGAGTGCACACGACGACCAACTCGGCCTCCGCGACCCCTTTGGCCAATTCGATCGTCGTATTGGTCACCGCACCCACTCGGCGGGCTGTCCGCAACGTCGCCTGCCGGCGCCCTATGCCGATCACACGGTCGGCCATTCCACGTTGGCGCAAGGCCAACCCCACCGAGCCACCGATGAGCCCCACGCCCACAATCGCCACCGTCTTGAAGTGCCTCATCGAGCCATCCACATCGTGCGCTGGCAGGAAAGCGGGTATTGTAGCAAACGGTTGCCTGTTTGGGGTGGGGCCCGCGGACGGTTTGGCCCAAGCCGTCACAAACGAAGGTGCTGGGGAGATTTACGGGCACTCGCCACCGCATCCGCCGCCCCAATTGGCAAAATCTGTCCACTCTCCGATACAATGAACGGTTGCCTAGGGCCACCCAGCCGCCCTGGGCTGTGCCCCCATCCCCCTAAACCCCAAATCTCCAGACCCAATCCGTCCCAAACACCCGCAGGGGGGCGTCATGCCCGTTTCCGCTCAGTCGCAGTTCTTTCCGTCGGCCGAGTCGAGCGACGCCGATGGTCTGCTGGCGATTGGGGGGAAGCTGTCACCGGACTGGCTCGTTGACGCCTACACCCACGGCATCTTCCCGTGGCCCTTCACTGGCGATTTGAGCCTCCTCGCCTGGTGGTCCCCAGACCCGCGCGCCATTATCGAACTCGATGGGCTGCACGTCTCGCGCCGCTTGCGCCGAACCTGCCGCGGTGGCCGTTTCCAGGTAACTTGCGACCAGCAGTTCGCCGAGGTCATCCAAGGTTGCGCCGTCGAAAATGGTCGCACCGGAGCGACGTGGCTGTTTCCGGCCATGATTCGCGCCTACACCCGCCTCCACGAGCTCGGCCTTGCCCACAGTATCGAGGTCTGGCACGAGGGCCAATTGGCCGGCGGCACGTACGGAGTAGCCATCGGCGGTCTTTTCGCCGCCGAGTCCAAGTTCTACCGCGTTCGCGACGCCTCGAAAGTCGCCCTGGTCTACCTGGTCGACCATCTCCGCGCACGCGGCTACACACTGCTCGACATCCAGCAGCTCACGCCACATACGGCACGACTCGGCGCCACCGAGATCCCCCGCAACGAGTATCTCAGGCGTCTCGAAGTGGCCGTGGCCCGATCGGTCAGCTTCGGCAAGCAACTGGAGGCCGAACTCCCCCCAACTGGCAGGGAATCTTGAAATAGGCCTTCGTCTCCGGTAATGATAAAGGCTTGGAAGCGCCGGGACGCGCGGCTATCGTCGCCCTCGGTGCGTTTGCAGTGCACGCATCCCAGGGGACTCGACGCGATGTCTGAGGAGCAGAAGAACGAGGCCGCCGCCGAGCAGGCCAAGAGCAAAGGAAAGCGAATCCTGCTGGTGGACGACGATTACGAGATCGTCGAGTCGATGCGGACGGCGCTGGAGGTCAACGGCTACCAGGTCCTCGTCGCACGCGACGGCAACCAGGGGCTGGCCATGGCCGAGCGCGAGGATCCCGATCTGGTGATCCTCGACATGATGATGCCCAAACGCAGCGGATTTCTCGTGTTGGAGCGACTCCGCCGCACGCGCAAGGTCCCCACCCGCGTGATCATGGTGACCGCCAACGAAGGCAGCCGCCACAAGGCCTACGCCGAAATGCTCGGCGTCGACGACTATATCCGCAAGCCCTTCGCGATGGACCGCCTACTGAACGCCGTTAGCCGCCTCCTTTCGTAGGTTGTGCTCTGGCAAACCGGCTCACCGCCTCTGTTCTCGCTCTGCGCGAGGCTTCAACTTGCCGGACCGTCAGGCGACTCCGGCGCACGAACCGGTTGCTTTGCCTTCTGTTTGCCGTCGAGCTTGGGCTTCAGCAGCAGCGTCACGGGCGTTCCCACCGGCGGAATCCGGTCCGTGAATGCCTCGAACAATAGCGCGTCGTTCGAATCGCTGCTGGCCACGGGAACGTCCAGCACGGCGTCCGGAAAGTTTGACACGCAGATCAGATCCCCTTCCCAATCGGCGTGGTAGTGCTGTTGCCCGGTCTGTGGGTCGGTCGAGAATCGGCTGCCGGCGAACACCCACGGATACGCCATGGCCTTATGCGTTCGCATGTGTCGGACCCAGTCCTGGCCGCGTACCTGGTGCCGCTTGCCTTCTTGGTCTTTCCAGACCACGGTCACCTCGATTTCAGGTCCGCGTGCCGGAACGAACTTCGGCTGAAACTGGACCGGATTACCCGGATCGGCCCCCGCGGCAATAAGGCCCGCATGGATCAGGTACGCCTTGGTGTCGATCGAGATGACCGATTCGTGTTCCTTCGTACCGCGTTGGCAGGCGAACAACTCCAACGGCACCCGGTTCTGGCAAACCTCGCCCACCAAAACGACCTGACGATGGCTTTTGTCGAACCAGACGGGCAGTTTTGGGTCAAGACGCTGCAACTCGCCGAAATTGTCCACCAGCGGGAGAACCGGGGGCGATTTCGGCGCCTCGGCCGCCTCCGCCGTCTCTGCCACTTGTGGGCCGGCCGACTTGTCGTTGGCTGGCTGCGGCTGATCGGGCATCGCATCGGCGGGCGGACCAGGAAAATCGGCGTCCTCGATCTTGTCTTTCGCTGCAGGAGCCGGCACACCGTTCGCCGGAGCCGTCGTAGCAGCCTCCGCTTTCCCAGCGGCAGCCTCCGATCGCGGGCCATCGCTGCGCCGACAACCCATGCCACCCGACAGGGCCAGAAACACGCATCCCACGATCGCCACCAACAGGCCGACTGGTTTCATCACCGTAAGATCCTTCCTATAATCTCGACATCTTCGACCGCCGTTGGGGCAGCCAGCTCGCCGACGACGCGGCACTCCCTTATAGGATATCCGCCGTCTGCAAACTGGTCCAACCACTGCCACCCCGAGTGCGACACGCATTCAGAGCGGCCGAAGTGCCGCCCCGGGGCAGCTCCTGTCAGCAGTGCCCAGGCGAGGCGGCATCGGGGATCTCCTTTCGTTCGGCTCGGATGTACTCTCGCAAAACGAAGACCAAAGACGCATGACGCTCAGCTCAAATACTCGATCGAAACGCACCGGCATCGCTGCTGCTAATGGCGCTGCGAAGAAGACGTGGCACTTCACCGGCTCGGGCCGCGCACGACACACCTCCGGCACCGACAACGAGGCCAGCCAGTGGAGCCACTGGGCCGAATACCTCGCATCGCGGCAAGAGCCGGTCCCCCTTGCAGGCCTGATAGACGGCAAGAGCTGGCCTCTCAGTTGGAGCTTACCGGAGGCGGTTGCGTCGAGCGACACTCCGCAACTGCTGGCCCAGCTTCAGCAACTCGCCAAGCGGCCGAACCGGGCGAAACAATCGGAGGCGATGCTCCTGGCCTGGATCGATCGAACGCCTGCGACGAGGCTGTCCGCCGGAAGGGCGTTGGAGGCCATCGGCTGGTGCCACGCCATGCCCAACCTGGCTAAATCCGTCAGCCCCGATGCCTGGTGGAGTCTGCTCGATCGCCTGCAAGCGATCTCGGCAGGGGCGGCGCGACTCGATTTGAAGAAGACTCCGCTGCTCCATCAACTTCTCTGTGGAGAGCTCGGTCTCACGCTTGCCTACCTGCTCCCCGAGTTGGCGGCCTGCCGCAAAGCTGCCTCCCCGGCGCGAAAGGCACTCACCGCCGGCCTCGTCGAACTCCTCGATGGCGAAGGCCTGCTCAGTGGACCGCACATCGCCTCGCTCCGTCCGCTGTTGGCCTGCTGGACCCGCTGCCGTGCGATGGGCGAAGAGTTGGAACGCGGCTGCTGGACATCCAGTGCCGAGGCCCAATATGAGTGGTTCGTGCGAGCGGCCCTCCGGATGACGCGTCAGGACGGCTCTCAAGTGCTTGGCGATCGCTCGGCCGGCGCTTGGTGCAAAGACCTGATGGATTGCGCGCTGGCGTTCGGCGGCGACGCAAAGGATCACCGCATCGCCGAACTCGTGCTGCCGGGCGCAAAGAAGCCGAAGAAGCACCGTCGCCGCGTTCACGACCTGCCCGGTGCCCAAGACCATTCGGAGTGGGCGGCGGTCACCGTCCTTCGACCCGGCTGGCACCCCGATGAGCCGCGACTGACGGTCGTTTATCCGGACAAGGACGTCGACATCGAACTTGAATGCAGCGGCGAGTTACTCTTGTCGGGCCGCTGGCACACCGAGATCTGCGCCGACGGACGGCCCGTGCGCTGCACCTCCGACTGGGAGGAGATTTGCTGGGACACCGACGACGACGTCGACTACCTCGAGTTAGAAGTGCAACTCTCAGGCGGATTGCGACTCCAGCGTCATATTCTGCTGGCGCGGCAGATGCGCGTCGCAATGTTGGCCGATTCCATTCTGGGCAAGCGCCCAAGTCGGCTCGACTACCGCAGCACGCTGCCGGTACCCGGCTCGATGCGTTTCCAGCCTGCCGAAGAGACTCACGAAGGGTTCCTGTTGGGCAAGAAGCGGCGTGCGCTCGTCTTGCCATTGGCGCTTCCCGAGTGGCGATGCGATCCCCAGCCCGATCGGCTTCTCGCGACCGACGCGGGCCTCGAGCTTTACCAGTCGGCGACGGCGCAGAACCTCTTTGCGCCCCTGTGGTTCGATCTCGACCCCCGGCGAATGGCCAATCAGCTCACCTGGCGACGCTTGACCGTGGCGGAAAACCTCCAAGCGGTGGCAAACGAAACGGCGGTTGGTTATCGTGTAATGGTTGGCAAATCGCAATGGCTCGTCTATCGGTCGCTGCAGCCCGCCGCCAATCGCACGCTCCTCGGCCACAACCTCTCGACCCAAATGGTCGTCGGCACGTTCGAGGACGGGGAGGTGGAACCGATGTTGGCCATTGAGTGAAACTCAAGCGGCAAGACACACAGCGCGGCCCGTCGGAGGACGTCTCAATGATGTGGCAGAAGTCCATTCGATATCAGCTTGTGTTCTTGCCCCTTTTGGGACTGCTGGCCAGTTGCTTCGTCTTCCGCAACCTGTGGGATGATCGGAAGCTGGAATTGCACAACCAGGTGCTCAGCGGAACGGCGCCGACGGTCGGACAGTTTCAGCTTCCCGTTCACGAGGTGGTCCTCGAAGGCCTGCTGCGGCTTGCTCCCCGGCGCTCGTCCGGATGGCTCTCGCTCCTGTACGTGCTGTACTACTCCGCCGGAGCACTGTTGTTGTTCGAGGCCCTCTATCGCTTGTGTCTCCGAAGCGCCGGTGTGGTGGCAAGCACGGCCGCTTGCTTGTATTACGTGGCGCTTATGCCGATGTTCTGGTATGACAACTGGTATCACCCAAGCGACCCGTGGGGAGCGCTGATATCCGTGCTGCTGGTCCGTCAGCTTTTCAGTCCGAAGCCGACGGCCGCCTACTACGGTCTGCTCCTGCTGAGCGGATTCGTTTGGGACAAGAGCGTATTCTTCCCGCTCTCGCGAGCCGCCTCCGACGTTCTCTCAGGCCGACCCAAGGGCCGCCTCGTCGCGCAGTTCCTTCTCGGCTCGCTCCTTGCCGGATTCGGCCAGTTCTTCTTTCGCTGGTACTACGGTTTTCGTCCGGCAGGCATCGGCAGCTTCGCGCAGACCTTGTCGCACTTGCACATGTATTTCTTCGGCCTGTGCGTCGTGCAAGGACCGGCAATCTACTATTTCCTCCGCAATTATCGCCGCTTGCCGAACGAGTATGCCGGGCTCATGCTGCAGATACCGGCGTGGCTTGCGCTCTACGTCGCGATGAACGGCTACATCTGGGAATACCGCGCCATTTTCTACGTCTCGATCACTTACTCTGCACCCTTGGTGGCCATGGCCTGCCAGCAGTTGCTTGAGCAACCGCAGCCAGTCGCCGCCAACGAAGCCCAAGAGCAACCAGAGAGGAGCTAAGCACGTGTCCTGCCCGGTACTGAGATACACTGGCCTCATTTGCATCACCTGGTCCCTGTTGGCCGTCGCATCCGCACAAGCCGCACGCCTGACCGAGGCCGATCTGGACAAGGGCGTCCTGCCAAAAGCCGGCGACGAGGTGATCCTGAGCGACTTCGCGCGCCTCGCGCCGAAAGAAGCCATCTCCAACCGCTCCGAGCCGGGCAAATGGTGGCTTCGCCCCTATCGCGAAGAAGGTGGTCGCCAGGGCACGATGCTCATGACGGTCCAGCGCGATCTCGACCATCCGGAACGCTGCCTCGTGCCGGCGGTGACCTATCCGCTGAAGCTCGACGGATGGTATCAGGTGTGGATCGCCACCTACCGGGGCGCCTACGGCGGCGGTGTCGACGTGCGGCTCAGCGACGACGCGCTGTTCACCCACATGGATCCGCAACAGGTGGCTTTACATCCCAAGCGTCCCAAGCCCCGCGTCGGCGCGATCGTGGAGATCAGCTACAAGCCGGCCGCTGACCTGAAGGGCCAAAGCCTCGTCTTCCAGCAGCCCTTCGGAACCTACGAGTCGTTTCACTGGGGTTTCTGCGAGGCGTCGCTGGCCTACGTTCGGCTCGTCCGCCTTAGCGACGCCGAGGTGAAGGCCTTCCAGGCGGACCAGGCCCGCACCGACCGCCGCATCATCTCCTTCGACGACGACAACTTCTCTCGATACTGGATGTGGGGCGGCGAAAGTGCCGACAAGATCCGCCGCATCTTCGAACCGATGCGTTACCACGACGTCGACTTCATCGGTCTCTGCCTGGGCACGACCACCATCCTGAACATTCCCACACCGTACTCGGATCTGAAGGTCAACAAGGGCGCGCGGCTCGGCGACCGCCGCATGCGCTCCATGTACACGGACCTCGTCGCCAACGGCGTCGACCTCCTCCAGGTGGCGACCGATCAGGCGCACCAGTATGGCATCAAGCTGCTGCCCACGCTCCGCATGTCGTCGGCAGGCATCGCGAGCAAGTGCCCCCAACTCCAGAAGTACCGCCTGAAGACCTGCCCACGGCTCGATTTTGCCTATCCGCAGGTGCGAGATTACTACGTCAAGATGATTCGGCACATCCTGGAAAAGTACCCCGTCGATGGGTTCATTCTCGATTTCACCCGCCACTGCATCCATTTCAACGCGGACGAACCCAACAAGAAGCAGCACATGAACGAGTTCTCGGCCGCCATGCGGGCGATGGTCGACGACGTGGCCAAGAAGAAAGGCAAGAAGGTCCTGCTCGTCGCGACTTTCTCAGAGAACGACTACGTGTCGGGCTTCCTCAAGCACTACCTGAAGGTCGACGTGCCGCCTGAGGAGCGGCTCCAATACCAGGGCATCGATGTGGCCGACTGGATTTCCGCCGGCTACTACGACATCATCATGCCCGAAGGGCCGAACATCGAGAAGTACATCGCCATGACGCGCGGCACCAGCACGCGCTGCTATCCGCGATGGGAGTTCCACAGCACGATGTACGGTCAGCGTGTGGGGGCCAACATCCACGACCCGACGCCCGAAGAGAACCTCACCGATCGGCCGCCGAATCCGCACAACGGGCCGCTGGATTTCGAGGCCGGCTGGGCGAAACTCCGCGCCCTGGGCGCCGACGGCCTGTACCTGTTCAACAACTCTTCCGGCTGGCCCACCTTGCGGCGCATGGGACATGTCGACGAAGTCGGCGAGCGCGTCCAGCGCGGGGAAGTCTACGGCCTGATCGAAGGACCGAAGATCCAGTTCCTCGATGCCGACCACTGATCGCGCGGTGCATTGCCGGCGGATCAGCCTTCGACGGTCGGCCGACGACGGCGCCACACGGCCAGCGCGCACGCTCCGCAGAGTCCCAGCAAGAACGTCGAGGGCTCAGGCACGCCGCTCACTTCCACTTCGAACCAAGAGTAGGCGACTCCGCCGTCGCCGTCGGTCACTTGCACTTCGACGATGTGGCTGCCCAACGAATTGAATCGCCACGTCCCATTCTGACCCAGGAAGTCATCGTACCGCCCGTCGCCGTTGAAATCCCAGGCGTAGCTGAGCACGTCGTAAATCCCCGGATCCGTGGCCAAAGCCGAGAACTCGAACAGCTCCGTCATGACCACGCTCGTCGGAAGGTTCATCTCCGTGACGGTCGGGTCGGCGTTATGAACGGCGACCACCGTCGATAGGTCGATGATTACCTCCTGCTGATTCCCCATCAGGTCGCCGATGAGCCCTGCGATCGCCGTACCCAGGACGTTCGCGTTGAAAATGCCGTCGTCGGCATAGGTGAACGAGAAGTCCACCGAAGAACTCGACGTGCCCGACGCGTACGTCTCGGAGAAATTCGCCTCGAGCGGTCCCAGAAGGCCAATCCCCTCCGACTGGAGCGTGTAGTCGATACTTGTATACAAGTGGGGATCGCTCACGCCCAGATATACCCTCAGGAACCCTTCTTCGCCTTCGTAAATCGCACCGGATGTCTGGACGTACATATTCGTCTGCGCGGCGGCGACCAGGTAGAGGATATCACCGTCGTTCAGCGAACTCACCGTGGTCGTGAATGCGCGGCTGGTGGACGAATTCACGCGGGCACTCAGATTGAAACCACCGGTCGTACGGCTGGTGGGCACCTCGGTGATGTACACCTCGCCAGCGGCCAGGTTGATCGACACATCGCCCGATCCGCCAAAGTTCGAATCGTTGCTCCAGCCACCCGTGCGAAGCCGTACGGCACTATTGCCCAGCCCCATCTTGGGTGTGGAGAGCGTCGTGCCGGTCAAGTTGATCAGCGTTGCCGTATCGTATCCTGTGAAGGCGTAATCGTAGCCCGTGGGGGCTGTCTCCGTACGGACCAGGGCGGCGATTGCGCCGGCTGGTGCATTGGCTTGCACGTCGGCGAAGTCGTCGCGCGATAGGCTCGTGAGGCCGAACGCTTCCGCGCCACCGACGACGCCGGGAATATTGGGCGTCGAGAGATTGCCGACGTACGGATTCGTGCTCTTGATGCCGGTACCGGTAACCCTCGTGCCGTTGGTCGAAGGATTGGTCGATGTGAGATCCGAGTTGTCCCCCATCACCAGCTTGCCGCGATACACGTCGGCCGACGAAGGCGTTGTCGCTTGAATCACCGAGCCGGTCAGCTTGATCGTGCCGCCCGCGCCCGCGCCGCCGCTGGTGCCGCTTCCTCCTCGGCCGCCGTTTCCGCCATAGCCGCCGTAGCCGCCGTCGCCGCCGTCGCCACCCCAGTAGCCCCAACTGGCCGCTGGAGAGTGGCCGTTGCCACCGGAGTTTCCCCACGAACCACCGCTGCCCGACTGCCCGCTACTGCCGGTGAATCCGCTGGTACCCGACGCGCCCGACGCGTCAAAGGTGGCACCATTGAACTGATTGATGCCCAGCGCACGAATCTCGATGGCTCCGCCCCCACCGCCGCCTGTGCCGCCCGACCCGCCGGATCCACCCCTGCCGCCGGTTCCGCCACTGCCGCCACTGCCGCCATCGCCGCCATCGCCGCCATCGCTGAGGAACGCGTAATCGCCGCCACCGCCACCGCCACCGCCGCCACCGCCGCCACCGCCAGCACCTCCTCCGCCACCGCCACCCCCGCCGCCGCCGCCGCCGCCGCCACCGGCGGTCAGGCTCTCACCGCCGCCCGTGTTGATGGGCGAGCTGCCGCCTTGTCCCGAATAGCCGTACGTCCCCGAGGAGGCCGAATGCCCGGAACTGCCATTACCCCCATCGAACCCATCTTGCTGGCTACCGCCGCCGGCTCCGCCACTCCCCGCGCTGCCTCCACTGGCCCCGCCTGTGCTCGTGCCGGAGGCGCCCCCGTCTCCGCCCACGCCAGCACTCGTGCCACCGAACCCTGCGGTCCCGTTGCTTCCGTCCCGCCCGTATGATCCCGAACTCCCGTATCCTCCTGTGCCCCCCGACGACCCACTCGTCCCGGAGTTGCCGTGATCGCCGGCATGGTCTCCTCCATCGCCGCCGTAGCCGCGGGGGCCGCCCGATCCGCCGTACCCGCCGCTTCCGCCAGAGCCGTACGAACCGCCCGTTCCACCGTTGCCACCGCCCATGTTGCCGTAAGTACCGGTGGCCGACACATCGATCGTGGCGCCGGGGGCGATGAGAACGTCGTTTCCCGCGACGATCACTGCCGGCATGGCCCCGGTTCCGCGAAGCGTATCACCGGAGTTAAGGATGAAGTCGCCCTGGAAATAGTAGTAGCAAACGCCGTCGACCGTCGTGGTCAGGAACGACACACCGTTCATCGAGTTCGTGCCATTGATCGTGCCGGTGTTCGTATTGAGCGAGAACGTCGCCGCCATGGCGCGGCTGAAGGTCCACCCAGGCAGCGTCAGCAACACCGCCACGGTAGCCACTACCCGAACGATCCGCCGCCCCGAACATCGTTGCCTACCAGATCGTCCCATCATGGACCTCCTGCGACTCGGCCAGCGGCTGGCCTCCGAAGAACAGCACAAAACATCCCCGAAATATGGCCATTCAATCCGCCGCCAGAATGGGCAGATTTCCGCTCCAAGGGTACTCCGAAACGGCGTTCCATGTCAACGATCTGGCAACCCAGTTCGTCCACATTTCGCAGGAATCACTCCGCCCCAACCGCACCCGCCTTCGCGCTGGCCGGGCGCAGATCGCGCTGGATGTAGTCCGGCCAAAGAGGGCAGTTGATGTCGATCCAGCACTTGATCCGGTGCAGATCCTCGCGCGATAGCTCCACACCGTAGTGCCCCTTGTCCAACACCGTGAACAGCTTGCTCTGCACGGTGCCGAACGTCATCGGTCGACGCAGCTCGTTGCCGCCCGAGTTCCAGCCGAGATCCAGATAGTGTACCCACCCTTGCTGGATCAACGTCTTGTACGACGACGGCACTCGGTTCGCATCCAGCGTGCCGGTCAGGTCGATCTTGTGCGCGTCGGCCGCGTTGTGGCACTGCACGCACTTCGCGTCCCACACCGGTTGCACGACCTTCTCGTACGAAAACGGCCCGGCGCCCCACGGCGGCGGCTCCAAGTGGCTCGGCGCCCGTCGCAGCGCCAATGCGGCGTGCGTCGGTGGGGCCTGCCGGCGATCTTCGTGGCAGCCGATGCAACTGCGCTGCTCGCCGGGCTGAAGCTGCACCACGCTCCGCATCCGCTGCAGTTCGTTCAGATTCTCATCCAGTGCCTGAAAATACAGCGTCTTGCCCGCGGGTGCCATGAAATTGGCCGACCCATCCTCTTCGACCGGCGCCAGTCCCCACGGGGCCTTGGCCACGTACGACGGCCAACCGTACGGTCCGCTCACTAGGTCGACCGGCGCTGCGTAGAAGTGCAAGAACGGCTCGTGGTCCTTGCGATACTCGCCACTGGGCAGGCGATCCAGGTGCGCCCGTACCTCTTCGACCACGCGGATGTACTTCACCTTGCCGCGCGGAACCGTCGGTGCCAGGCCCGCATACACATCGGCCAGCACGAACTGTCCCATATCGGGCTGCTGCTCGATGGGCGTTTCGGTGAGCATGTCGTGCAGCACCGGCGGCGTCGACACCTTCCGGTACGGCGTCGGGCACATGCTGCCGATTGCCGGATCCAGGTACAGCACCTCGCGGTTGCCAAAGCGGTCGATCACGTACAAGCCGAACTGCCCCTGCGGAGCGTGCGAGCAGAGGAACAAGTCCTTCGCGATCGGCATCGGGTCGCGGAAACACTCTTCCTTCGGCCACATTCCCGGCCAGGGCACCTCCGGCGTGATGCTCGTAATGGCCTTCGGATTGAATCGCCCCTTGTCGATGTCCACCAGGGCGATCGGACCGTTCAAATCGCCGAAGTGCGAAATCAGCGTGCAGCAGATCTCGTGAGTGCCTGGCACTTCGCGACCGTTCGCGTAGCCGTTCGGCTGGATGATTGTGTTGCCGAACACCAATTCCGGAGCCGTCCCGTCAGGCCGAATCGCCCATAGCGTGTGGCTGAAATCGGCCCCCTTGTCCAGATACTCCGACCGCGTCCAGATGATCCGCCCGTCCGACATCACCGACGGCGCCCACTCGCTAAGGTTCGCGTACGACAGCGGCCGGATATCCGATCCGTCGGCGTTCATGCGGAAGAGCACGGCCACCTGCGGTCGCCAACATAGGTAGCGCGACGTGCAGCGCGTGCCGATGAAGGCCAAACTTCCGTCGGGCAAGGGGCACGGCCAGTAATCGTGAAACGGGCCGTCCGTCAGTTGCTTCAGTCCGCTGCCGTTGGGATCCATCTCGAACACGTGATAGAAGCCCTTCTGCGACGGCCGGTAGCCGAAGTAGATCTTCGACAGGTCGAAACTGGCCATCGGGTTGCGCGCAATGCCCTCGCCCGCGTTGAACAGCTCGACCAACTTCGCCTTGGCCGGCTCGAATCGTCCCTCCGTGCGCGGAATCTCCAGCCGGCATACGCTGCCGCCCGGACGCCAGCGCGAGTCCAACAACACGCTGTAGTTGTGCGACGGCTCGAACGCATGCCGCTTCACAAACAGGATATTCCCGATCGGCTCCAACTCCGACTGCCGGAAGAACAGCTTCCGCTTCGCCGCCCGAGCCGCCGCAAACGCCTCGCGCTCGGCCGCCGGGTTGGGTGTCGCCGCCGATAAGAAGCCTTGCTGCTGTTTGCGGAACGTTTCCACCTCGGCGCGCTCGGCTGTCACGTCCAATCCCTTGGCCGCCAAGCGGTCGGCCACCTCCTCCATCAGCGTCAATGTGCGCTCCAGCGGATCGTAGCGGAACAGGTGCAATTGATATGCTCCCAGGTCTCCCGCATCGACCGCCAACTCGCACTGCGGCCCTACAGGCCCTCCGTCCGCCTTGACCGTGATCGTCTTCGACTCGCCGGCAGCCAGCGACACGCCGTCGGCCAACGGCCCCTGAGTCCCGTGCAAGGTTACCGGCTTCGCGTCGCCGGCCAACGACAGACGCACCTGGAACTCCCCATTGCGGCACGGCGTCACTTCCGCCAAGGCCAGCGGCGATGGTAGAAACGTCACCGGGCGCCCGATGGCGGCCGTATGCTTCCCGCCCATGCCCAGGCCGACGCGAATCCCTTTCTCTTTCCAGTCGGGGAACCACGCCAACGGCAGACGAAATTCCCACGTCGTCAGCGACGCATCCGACGCACCCTCCACCGCCTTGGCGGCCGCCAGTTTCATCCCTTGCCCGTCCGGCTCGTACTGATTGAAAACCACGCCCGTCTTCGTCGCGGCCAACACCCCGCAGCCCTGACCGTCTGTCGTCGAAACGACCGCCACGTGGCTGCTCAACAGCCGGTTCGTCCGAACAGCCAGCACGAGGTCATCGCCGAAACGACCCGCCTGCACGGCACACTCGATCAGCGGCCCCGTGCCGAAGTCGTACGGCCACGCCACACGCGCCACGCCGCGCGAAGCGGCCGCCCAGCACGAATCGTCCAGCTTGCCGTCGATCTTGGGGGACTGCGAAAGCGGCGGCAGCGGCAAAACGTCGTCGCCCACGTGGTGCGGATACTCTTGCACGCGCCCGTTGTACGGAACCAGTCGCGGACTCAGGTCGGCGCGGCCGTACGTCTTCAGCCATGCGTGCTCTTCCGCCAGAAACGCATCTCGCAACTGCCGCTCGCTTAACTCCGAATCCAAAGCCAACGGCGCGTCTGTCATACGGCCGATCTTGTCTGCCGGAATCGGGTCTTTCTGGCCGAAAACCTCGATCTCGTCGATTCTCCCTTCCGACCCTCCGGCGCCCCGCAGCGCGATCCGCACCCAACGTGCCTGAACCGGCTGGAAACGGAACGACTTGCGATCGTGCACCGCCGGCTCGCCCGACTGTCGATAGACGGTCGTCCAGGTCGGCGACTCCGACTTCGCGTCGTACTTCGTCGCCGTCAGAATCGAGAAGTCCGCCGGGGCCCGATCCCGGTACTGCCCGCTGCGATCGCTGCCCAGCGCCACGTGGCAGACCCAGTAGACATCCCCCAGATCGATCTCGGCCCACGAAGGCTCCCCGTTGCTGATCCAGCTATGCTCGTTGCCGGCCAAACCGTCATTCAAATGCGCGATCTGATGCTTGGCGTGTCCCGGCAGCAGCGACGACGCCGACGCCTTCGCCTGCGCGCTCCGCGCCAGGTTGACCAACCCCACTTCATCTTTCTCGGCCGCAACCAGATCGACCGCCAGATCCTTGCTCTCCTCCTGTCCCGGCGGCGCAGGCGGCCCCGGAACGATGCCGGCGAAACCGTCCGAGCGCCGGCTCACCGCCACAGGCACGGCCCGGGTGGCAATCTGGCGCATGGTCTTCCACTGGTTTCCGTCCAGCGAAACCTGGATATCGAACCGAATCGGCACACGGTCCGCGTACTGCCGCTGCCGATCGCGCGACAGCACCACCCGGGCAACCTCGGTCGCCCGTGGCAGCTCGATCTGCGCCCACTGGCCTTCCGTGCCGTTGGGGATCCAACTGTAAGCGTTACCGTATTGCCCGTCGTTGAGGTGTTCCGTTCGGTGCTGCGGATACCCCGACAAGCACGACGACGACGACGCCTTGGCTCCCTCCGTCGCCAACGCCAAGTTCTTCTTGCCGTCCGGGCCATACACCTCCAGCTCGTCCACGCACGGCTGCCCGCCGGTCGTCTCATGGATCAACAGCCGCACGTACTTCGCCTGCTGAGCGGGAAACGCAACCGCATAAGGTTGATCGGAGCGGATCTGGGGATCGCCTACCGCCACCAGTGCGGCCGCACACCAGCCGAGCACAAGACCGTTCATCGTTCTGGCCCTTCGATTGTCTTGACGATTTCCGCAAGCAACAACTCCGCAACCATGCGGTGCCCGCGGTCGTTGGGATGCATGCCGTCCAGCAGCAAGTCGTCGACCGATTGCTTCTCGCCACGACCGTATTCGCCGAACGCCGCGTACGTATCGACCAGGGGAACCTTCTCTTCGCGAGCGACGCGGCGCACCACCTCGGCGTACTTCTTCAGCAACAGGTTGAACCCGTCCGGATCGTTCGGATCGTAGGGCGGTTTCCCGTAGAGGCTCTTGAGCTTATCCGTCCACCGAAACGGATCGGGCGTCATCAGAATTACACGGGCGCCGTGCCGCCGAAGCTCCGCGACGAACCCGCGAAGATTCGCCTCATACCGATCGATGTCCACCCGCGGAGCCGTGGCCGGCGGATTTCGCCAGACGTCGATCGCCGAGTCGTTCGCGCCGAACTGCACGACAACCAGGTCCGGATTCTTGGCAAGCACGTCGTGCTGGAATCGTTTCCTGGCGTCGTCTGTCGTATTGCCGGGCACACCGGCATTGATCACCCGCGCGTCGACTCCCTTGCCGGGCAAGTCCTTCCTCAGCACGTCCGCATACACCACCAGTGGCTGCCCGTCCACTTCCCGCGGTGCGGTCGTCGAGTCGCCGAATGCCACGATTGTGCGCACGGCCGACTTCCCCTGCGCAAACGCCGCACCAGCACACAAGCATGCGACGATGACAAGCGCCGCGCGGAACAAACGAATCGGTCGGCGAAGTGGATGGCGGGGCATCGGTTGGCCGTCGGGTTGGGAGGATGACACAGGCAGCCCCTGCTCAACGACCATTCTACCATACCCCACCCCCACAGCAAGAAAGAACGGTCGATTTGCCCCGCCATGCGCTATCGAACATAATGGGTGCTCGCCGGCGTCAAACGGCCGTCAGATCATGCGAACAGGAGGCTTGCCATGTCGCCTTGGATCGGGTGCACCGTCGCTCTCGCGCTGCTCGCCGCACAGACCGGGCCGCGCATCACCGACGCCGAGTTCTTCGCCAAGCTCGATCTCAAACGCCCCGGGCTCGAACAGGTCCAGGCCGCCGTCGACCGTCACGACTGGCCGGCCGCACGCGCCGCTTTCTGCCAGTACTTCAAGCAACGGCCGGCGCCTCGCTGGTTCGTCATGCAAACCGCGCCCCCCGTCGCGCCGAAGAGCCGGCCCGATACGTCCGACGCCGACGCCCTTCTCGCGCACCGGTGGACGTGGCAATCCAAAATCTACGACCTCGGCCCGAACATCGACTGGTCCAGCAGCCAGATGTCGGAGGGCGAGTCGGCCACGCTTGAATGGAACGCCAGCTTGAACCGCCATTTTCATTTCCGCGCGCTGAGGGAGGCATACCTGGCAACCGGCGAGGAGAAATACGCGGCTGAAATCGTTGCCCAAACGCTCGACTGGATCAACGATTGCCCCGTGCTGCTCGACCGGTCGGGCAATTCCCCCTATCACCACGCGTGGGAAACGCTCAACACGGCGTGCCGTGCCGGCGACACCTGGCCCAACACGCTGCAATGCATCCTGCCCTCGAAGTCCCTCGACGCCGACGCCCTGGTGACCATCCTCAAATCCTGGGTCGAGCACGCCCGCCATCTCGATCGCTGGCCGACGCCCAGCGGCAACTGGCTCACCATGGAATCGACTGCTCTGGTCGTCCTGGGCACCATGCTGCCCGAGTTCGACGAGGCCGAAACCTGGCGCAAGCACGGCATCCAACGTCTCTACGGCCAAATGCAGACCGACGTTTACCCCGACGGCTTGGAAATCGAGTTGGCCCTTGGATACAACAACTGGGTGCTGAAGAATTTCGCCACGGTCCTCGAACTGCTGAAGCTCAACGGACGCACCGACGAGCTGCCCGCCGACTACCTCGCGCACCTCGAAAGCATGTACCAATACCAGGCGTATGCCGTCATGCCCAACGGTCTGGTGCCTGGGCTGAACGATTCGGGGAACAGCTCCCCAGCCAAGTTCCTCAACGTCGGATACGGCTACTTCCCCAACCGCAAAGACTTCCTCTGGGTGGCCACCGGCGGAAAGGAAGGCCAACAGCCCACCAAGACCTCCATCGCGTTCCCCTACAGCGGTCACTACGTGATGCGCTCCGGCTGGGACAAGGATGCTCGCTACCTGCTGCTCGATGCCGGCCCCTACGGTTCCGGACATCAGCACGAAGACAAGCTCCAGGTCATCGCCTGTGCCTACGGCCAGCCTCTGTTGATCGAAGCCGGATCGTACATGTACGACCATTCGCGTTGGCGCCGCTACGTCCTGTCGACGCGCGGCCACAACACGATTCGCGTCGACGGCTACGGCCAGAACCGCCGCCGCGATCCGAAAACGCGCACCCTCCCCATGCCCTTCTCGCCGCTGGACAACCCTTGGGTGTCGCAGGACAAGTTCGATTTCGCCCAAGGTCGCTACGAGTCCGGCTACGGACCGAAACGCGAGATCCCGGTCGTCCACACCCGTGCCGTCCTCTTCGTCAAACCCGACTACTGGCTCATCGTCGACACGCTCCAGGCGAACGACGCCAACGAGCACCGCTACGAATCGCTGTTCCATCTCAATACGGAAGAGGCCAAGATCGACCCGACCACTAACTCCGTCCTCACCCAAAACGCCGACACGGCAAACTTGCTCCTCTTGCCGGTTGCCCCCTCCGGCCTGACCGTGGAACTCGTCAAGGGACTCCAGGACGAGCCCGTACAAGGTTGGGCCAACTATCCGTGGCGTCCCGTCCCCACCGCCATCTGCGGCCTGCGCGCCAAAGGCACGCAGCACCTTGTCACCGTCTTGTACCCCATACCGCCAAAGAAGAAATCGCCGATCGAGGCCGTGAAACGGCTGCCCGTAACCGTCGGCGGCAAGAACTGCACCGACGCAGCCGCGTGTGAGATTCGATTCAACGACGGCCGCATCGACCGACTAATGATCGCCGACCAAGCCGGCACCTTGCGACGCTACGCCGACACCGAAACCGCCGCCATGGTTCACGGAACCACAATCCACGGCCAACAAACCGCAACCTTCACATACCCAAAATAACTCAGCTCCCGAATCGAGGAGGCAACGCATGGCCAACAAACGAACCCTATCCCGGCGGAACTTCGTACGTTGCTGCAGCGCGGCTACGGTTGCCGCACCGATCATCGTTCCCGCCCTGGCACTTGGGAAGCAGGGCCGGGCGGCCGCCAACGAGCGAATCACGCTGGGAATGATCGGCGTCGGACGCCAAGCCTACATCGTCAACCTCGGACGCCAATTGCTCCGCATGCCGGACGTGCAGATCGTCGCCGTGTGCGACGTGGATCGCTGGCGACTCGACCAGGCCAAGCAACTCGTCGAGAAGGCCTACGCCAAGGGCCAGCCATCCGGTCAGTATCACGGCTGCGCCATCCACGGCGACTTCCATGATGTGTTGGCCCGGAAAGACCTCGACGCCGTGATGATCTCGACGCCCGACCACTGGCACACGCCCCTGGCCATCGCAGCCGCCGAGGCCGGCAAACACGTCTCGCTGGAAAAACCCATCACGCGGACCATCGCCGAAGGGCAGGCGCTCATCGCCGCAATGCGCAAGTACGACCGCGTGTTCCGCGTCGACAGCGAGATGCGGTCCTACGAGCGTTTCCATCGCATGGCCGAGCTCGTGCGCAACGGACGAATCGGACAGATCCAGACGATTTGGGTCGGCGTTCCGGCCGGCGACGATGTCGACGGCCCCGCCCCGTCCGAGATGCCCGTGCCCGAAGGCTTCGATTACGAGATGTGGCAGGGCCCGGCGCCGCGTGCACCCTACACCGTCGACCGCGTGCATCCCCTGAAGGAGTTCGGCCGTCCCGGCTGGATGCGCGTGCTCAACTACTGTGACGGCATGATAACCAACTGGGGTACTCACTTCTGCGACATCGCCCAGTGGGCGCACGGCACCGAGCGCACCGGGCCCATCGAAGTCGAAGGCACCGGGGTCTGGCCACCCGCCGGCCGACTGTGGAACGTGCTCAGAAGCCTCGAAGTGACCTACCGTTTCCCCGACGGCGCCACCATGCACTACGAGAACACCCGCAATCCGGCCGTCTCAGGCGCCATCGGCACGCCCACGGCGTACGTCAAGCTGCAGGGCACCAAGGGCTGGATTTACGCCGCCTTCGGGCCTCAAAACGGACCCGAACTGGCCGCCGAGCCGAAATCCTTGCTGGACGAGAAGCTTGGCCCCGCCGAAACGCACTTCCCCCTGAAGTCCGACAAGCAGGACTTCATCGACGCCGTCCGAAGCGGCGGCCGCACCCTCGAAGACGAAGAAGTCGGCCACCGGACCACGTCGCTGTGCCACCTGGGGCACATCGCCATCCACATGCGGCAAAAACTCGTGTGGGATCCCGAACAAGAACGTTTCACCGGAAACGACGCCGCCAACGCCTATCTCGACGAGCCGATCGACGCACCGCCCGACGCATCCTAGCGCCGTCGCAGTCTCCAATGTCACCTCCACTGGAAGCGCCGCCGTGCGTTCTCGTCCAGCACGGTAGGCCACACATGGGGGTGTCTGCTGGCACCGCAGGCAAAGGGACCAAATTCCGCATCAATCGCAGTTCAGAACGGCGGCGGAATGCGGTAGAATCGGCATAACCAAGCCAGGTAGGCCAGGGAGTCCCGGGTGACGCTACCCGTCAGACAGTTCCCACAGACTCTGTGGGCTGGCCTGATTGGATCGATCCGGAGGACATGGTAACTTTGTATGGTTTCACTCCGGCCACGCCTAAGGAAAGGCTCCTAGCCGGCAAGTGGACTTGTCAATATACCGTAGGGAACAGGCAATGTGGCGACGAGCTAAGTACTTCGGGCTGGGACTGCTGGGCTTGCTGTTGGCATGTGGCGCTGCGACCGCCGCCGACCAAGAGCAACCCGCGCAGGAGGATCAGATCGCCGGTCCGTCCGGCGGCCCCTGGCGACGGCTCCTGTTAGACGCCATGGTCGTCGAAAGCCAGCAAGGGCTCCAGCGCGTCTTCCACGCCGCCGAGAAGCAGCCCGGCAATCCCGTCGTCAAGTTCGATCGTCCTTGGGAAGGAACCGACCAGACCGGCGGGCCTTATCTCTACGGCACCGTCCTCAGCGACGACGGCGTCCTTCGCATGTGGTATCACTGCTTCAGCGGCGGATATCGCAATTGCTACGCCGAATCGAAAGACGGCCTCCAGTGGAACAAACCCAATCTCGGCCTTCGCGACTTCAACGGCTCCAAAGACAACAACCTCGTACTGACCGTCACGCAGACCGCCGGCGAGAAGCCGCCCTTCAAGGACATGGGCCAGTGCCATCTGCCGAGCGTGATCAAACGTCCGTGGGAGCCCGATCCGGCGAAGCGCTACGCCCTTTTTTGTTATGCCACCGACTACAAACACCCCCGAGTGGCCTTCTCGCCCGACGGCCTGCGCTGGACGTTCGTCCCCGAAACGCGCGAAAAAGGCCTCTTCACCTCCGCCGACGTCATCAATTTCTTCTTCGATCCCTACCGCAAACGATACGCGGCCACCTGGAAGACGCTGGATCGCCGCGGCCGCGCCGTCGGCGTCGCATTTTCCGACGACGGTCTGAAATGGACGAAACCCTTGGACGGCCCCGTCTTCGTCGCCGACGATCTCGACCCCGATGCCACGCAGATCTACGGCATGCCCGTCTTCCCCTACCAAGGCCTCTACATCGGGCAGCCCTGGCTCTACCACGCCCGCTGGCTCAAGTACGGCAACTACACGGACCAGCGCATGACCGACGCCGAAAACGACAGCCCCTGCACCGTCGACGTCCAGTTGGCCTGGAGTTGGGATCTGATCAACTGGACGCGTCCCGACCGGCGGCAACCCTTTATCGCCCGCGGCAAGCAGGGCGCGTTCGATGCAGGCCAGATCTACACGGCCATTGCGCCGGTTCAATTGGGCGAGAAGCTCTACTTTTACTACGGCGGATTCGACGGGCCTCACAACGGTCAAGCACTCAAGGCGGCCATCGGCCTGGCCACGCTCCGCCTCGACGGCTTCTGCTCCATGCACGCCGGCGATGACGAAGGCTGGCTCGTCACGCGTCGCGAGGTCTTCGGCGTACCGAAGATCACCATCAACGCCACCACCGCCCCAGGCGGCTACGTCATCGCCGAAATCCTCGATCGCGACGGCAAGCCCATCCCCGGCTTCAGCCGTTCCGACTGCAATCCCTTCACGGGCGACGCGACCCATCATACACTGACGTGGAAAAGCGACGCACTCCCCGCGTCGTTTGCCGTCCAAGAGAAGAAGCTGCGTTTCTACTTGAAGAACGCGGACCTTTATTCTTACTTGCCGCAGTAGGGGCACGCGAACGCAGGCTGCACCGTCGAACGCGCAAGCGGCCTCCAGAACGAGTCACACCGCCTCATCTCCGATCTTTCTGACTCCTGGCGATTCTCAATGTGCCCGCCGACGGTATTGACACAAAGTGTCATTTGACATAAGATGACAATCCATGGATGGACAGGCCGCCGAAAGGCTTAGAAAGCTCGAAGAACTGTGCCGCGAGCGAGGGATACCCCTGACGACGCAGCGGCGTACCGTGCTCGAGGTGTTGCTCCGGCGGAGCGATCACCCCACAGCCGATCTGATCTTCGAGGCGGTCAAGGCCCGCAATTCTCGGATCTCGCGGCGAACCGTTTATCGTGTCCTCGAAACCCTGGCAGAGTTGGGATTGATACGGCGAGTTCACCATCCCGGAGCCGCGGCTCGGTTCGACGCCAAGACGTATCGCCACCACCACCTAGTCTGCACCCGGTGCAACAAGGTGATAGACCTGGAAAACGCCGACCTGGACAGCATTGCGCTGCCCAAGGGCAAGCCGCACGGGTTCGACGTTCGCGACTTTTCCGTGCAGCTCATGGGAATCTGTCCGCAGTGTCGCCAGAAGAAGACGAAGTAACGGGCCGTGTTCCGTGAAGAACGATGGAGCGACGCATCGCGGGCTTCCCGTGCCGACTGTCAAAGGCAGTCCGCTCACCAGCCATAAGCAGAACCCAACCAAGGAGAACGAATATGAGTGACCCGAAAAAGCTTACCACCACGGTCGGCGTTCCCGTGCCGGACAACCAGAACGTGATGACCGCAGGCCCGCGTGGACCGATGCTTCTCCAGGACGTGTGGTTCCTGGAGAAACTCGCTCACTTCGACCGCGAGGTCATTCCCGATCGCCGCATGCACGCCAAAGGCTCCGGTGCGTACGGCACTTTCACGGTCACGCACGATATCACTATGTACACCAAGGCCAAGCTCTTCTCGGAGGTAGGGAAGAAGACCGACCTGTTCGTGCGTTTCTCCACCGTGGCCGGCGAGCGCGGCGCGGCCGATGCCGAACGCGACATCCGCGGTTTCGCCATCAAGTTCTACAGCGAGGAAGGAAACTGGGATCTCGTGGGGAACAACACGCCCGTCTTCTTCCTCCGCGATCCGCTGAAGTTCCCCGATCTCAACCATGCCGTCAAGCGCGATCCCCGCACCAACCTGCGTAGCGCCCGTAACAACTGGGACTTCTGGACATCGCTCCCCGAATCGCTCCACCAGGTGACGATCACCATGAGTGACCGGGGAATCCCGTACTCGTACCGCCACATGAACGGGTACGGAAGCCACGCTTTCAGCCTAATCAACGCGAAGAACGAGCGGGTATGGGTGAAGTTCCACCTCAAGACCCAACAGGGAATCAAGAACCTCACCGACGAGGAGGCCGAAGCGATCGTCGGCAAGGATCGCGAGAGCCACCAACGCGACTTGTACGAGGCTATCGAGAAGGGCGACTTCCCCAGGTGGGCCGTGAAGATCCAGGTGATGCCCGAGCAGGATGCGGCCAAATGCCCCTTCAATCCGTTCGACCTCACCAAGGTTTGGTCGCACAAAGACTACCCGCTCATCGACGTCGGTGTGCTCGAACTGAACAAGAACCCCGAGAACTACTTCGCCGAAGTCGAGCAGGCCGCTTTCAATCCCGCCAATATCGTGCCCGGCATCGGCTTCTCGCCCGACAAGATGTTGCAGGGGCGGCTCTTTTCGTATGGCGATGCACAGCGCTATCGGCTGGGCGTCAACCATCACCTCATCCCGGTGAACCGCGCACGCTGCCCGGTTCACGCCTACCATCGCGACGGCTCGATGCGCGTGGACGGCAATTACGGCAGCACTCTCGGTTATGAGCCCAACAGCTACGACCAGTGGCAGCAACAGCCCGATTTCCGCGAGCCGCCGCTGGGCCTCGAAGGTGCCGCCGATCACTGGAGCCATCGCGACGATGACGACGACTACTATTCTCAGCCTGGGGCCCTGTTTCGCATGATGACTGCCGACCAGCAGCGGGTACTCTTCGAGAACACGGCTCGCGCCATGGGAGACGCCCCCAAGCAGGTCAAGATTCGCCACATCGGCAACTGCCTGAAGGCCGATCCAGCCTATGGCAAGGGAGTGGCCGACGCACTGGGAATCCCCGTGAACGAAGTCCCGCAGTAGGCCTCGCCCACCCTGAGCGATCCGACGCGGATTTCCACAATTTCGACACCCCGGTCGTGGCGGAAAACCCAACTTTGGGCGCCCCGTCGCAGACCGTTCCACGGGCAGCCTACGCTTCAATAGTCGAGCGTCAGGATTCTGCCTTTGGTGAACGAAAAGAACGTGTCCTTGTCGGCGACCTGAACGCCTGGCGCCAAGTCGGCGGGCGTCTTCCCGGCGGCCTTCAGACATCCGGGGCACGCCATCAGAATGACTCCCTTCTTCGGCAGCGTCGAGAGTTGCTTCTTCGACGAAGGGAAGTGTGAGTAGGTAAGATCGTCGGCTCCTTTCAGCACCACCTCGACCCCCTTGATGTCGAAGTACACGAGCACGTCCCGGTCTGCGGCCATGATGCTTGCCATGCTCAAGGCCATGAGCACCCGGTGCGGATCGTCCCCGCCATGTGAAATGTGAATGAACACACCGTCTCTCGGTTCCGCTGCGCCGACTCGGGCGGTGCCGCCAAGCAACAGGGCTACAATCACCAACAGCATACACGGCAACGCTATCGGCAACTTTGTCATGATTCAGTCTCCTCTCTTGCAGAACCTCAGGTGATACGGGACGTTCGACCACACTACCATAGGTCGGCCAGTCCGCCGGAGCAAGCACCGACCGAGTCTCTTCGACGTTGTTCGCCGTTCAGCTGGCAGCGGCAAAGCTCGTCAATCGCGAACGAGCGCCAAGGCCGGATCCCGCCCAACAAATCGAGTGCCCGCACGTCCCGGGCAGCCATCAGGCGTTGTGTAGCACCGCACCGCGGCCCCCTGAAACGGCGCGGACCGCCCCTGGTTCGGCGGCCCGCTCTTTCTCGGAGCGTCTCCGACAGCACCAGCGCATTTCACGCCGGTGTAGCGTGCAAATCGCTTTCGGAACGGTAGAAACACACCGCCGGGGACGCTACCGTCAAGTGCGACTCGCACTAATTGCCCGTGGGAAGCGGAATATCCACTCCCCCCTTCTCTAGTTGCTTCCTGACGTACTCGAACTTCTGGTATTCCGATATCGTGATCGGTCCAGTGTAGACTTCACTCTGCAACTTCCGCGGCGGATACTGGATGTACGTCTTCATCAGCGTTTTGATTGCCTCGTTGAACGTAACCAGCGTCCACGTGTGCTCCGTGTAGTTGTTCATGAAGATGTCGTAGCGCTCCTGCGGGTCCTGCCAGAGGTCGAAAACCTGCGGTACCGTGGCGGCGTACTTCTCCGCGCCTTTCCATCCCAGATTCGAGTCGACCGCCAGCCCGCCGGTTGCCTGCCCGTCGTCGCCGCGGAGGTTGAACACGGCCTTGTAGTGACCGACTCGCGCGGCCCCAGGCGTCAATTCGTTCTCCGTGAAGTAGAACCACGAGTCACGCGCGCACTTGCCGGTGCCGAGCAGCACGGGCGACATGTCGTAGCTGTCGAAGATGATCGGCTGTCCCTCGCGATCCTTTTCCGGCAGTTTTACTCCGGCGACCGAAGCGAACGTGGCCATGAGGTCGAGACCGCCCAGGATATCGTGATTGCGAACGCCCGGCTTGACCTTTCCGGGGAACCACGCGATGGCCGGTACGCGGTTGCCTCCTTCGCGGTCGGTGCCTTTGGTGCCGCGATACGGCGTGTATCCCGCATCGGGAAACACGTCCTGCCAGGCGCCGTTGTCCACCGTGTAGAAAACGAGCGTGTTCTTGTCCAATCCCAACTCGCGCAGCTTGTCGATGATATGGCCGATGCGCGTGTCCAGTTCAACCACCGCATCGGCATACTTCGTCTTGGCGAGCGACTTGTGCTTGAATTCCGGCGCCGGAAGGTTCGGCTGATGGTTCTTCATGAAATTGACATTGATGAAGAACGGCTGATCCAGGCGCTTGGCAGCGTCTTCCAGAAATCGAAGGCCGGACTCCTCAATGTACTTGTCGAGGAAAGGAATGCCCACAACGCCCTGATCCGGCGTGTCGACATACTCACCGTTGACCTTCCAGTCCTGCTTCGCCGGTTGTCCCGCCATGCCCGACAGGGACCCTTTGGTCACCCGGTCGAACATTTCCCGAAGCTTGGGATCCATGTCGGGAAACCAATTCGGATCGCCGTACGTGTACGCGTTGAGGTGGTAGAGGAAGCAGTGTTCCATGACGTCGTAGCCCTGGGCGTTGGGCAATGCGTAGTCGGCCTCTCCCAGGTGCCACTTGCCGGTGAAGTAGGTCTTGTAGCCAGCCGTCTTGAGGACGGAGGCGAGCGTCCACTCCGCCTTTGGCAGCCCGCCGCCCTGGCCCTGGAAAGCCACCGTGGTCATGCCGCTCCGATTCGGAATACGCCCCGTCTGAATGGCCGCGCGGCCTGGCGTGCAGCTCGGCTGGGCATAGAACGAGAAGAACGTCATTCCCTCGGCCGCGAGGCGGTCGAGGTTCGGCGTTGGCATCCCGCGCCCTTCGCCACCACCGTATGCGCCGAGGTCACCGACACCCGTGTCGTCCGACACGATCAGGAGGATGTTGGGGCGGCTCTTCTGTTGGCCGAAGGCGGTCAGGCCTCCGATGCATACGGGCACGATCATCAGAAAACTCAACCACAATCTCATCGCGTTACCCTTTCCTGTAGATCTCCGTGAGTTGTCGCCCTTGCCCATTGAAAGCACTCTTGTGTCTTACTTATATTCTGCCTGGTGAGGGTCCCGATGCCGCTGACCACGTTGCCCTCGATTACCATTCCAGCCCACCTTGCCCAAAGTTCACACGAACAAGCCCACTTTCAGGCCGGTCGTCAATTATTGCAGGCGTAACTGGTTCGTCGTTGCGTTACTGGAAATCCCCAGTGTGGCAAACCACTCCCACCGGTGGTGGACCGTTACTCAATACGATGGACGTCAGCCGCAAGCTCGTGTAACAGAAGAGCTTGGCGTCTGCAAGTCAGCAACCCGGTGTTGCTCGATGCGGGCATCTCCTCCGCACCACCGTTGTCGCCCGGCTTCTCGGACAGTTTCGCGCCCAGGTCGGCCCGCCCGCTGCCGACCACGGTATGCGTCTCGCTGACAGAGCCGCTTTCCGTTGGCAACGTCCTGGGGAATCGGCTCTGTGCATGATTGACAGCCCAACGCATATCGGCCATAATCGCGGCCACGGGTCTTCAGTGGGGAATACTATCCGCTTCTCAGAGGGGCATTCCGGTCCGGCGGTAGCGACGTTTCCATCGCCCTCAACATGGCAAAAGGGACTGATCCATGAGAAGCCGAGGAACGAGGCTAGTGCGTGTCGCACTTGACTGTAGCGTTCGCGGCGTCGTGTTTCCGCGGTTCCGAAGGCGAAATACACGCTACGGTTACGCCGAATGCGCTCTGACCAGGGCATTCGGCAAGATGCGCCAACAACCGGCGCCACTTCTTAGTTCGCCCTGCGAGTTCTGGCATACAAGGTAGGCGGCATAGCAAGCGGCGCCGGTAGCTCGGCGGCTTCTATGCCGGCGGACTTGTCGAGCCCGTTCATCAACCCAATCAGGTCCATCCAGCCACGTTGGACGCGCGGTTCAACTGCTCACATCGCCGATCAACTCCATCGTACCCAACGGGAGCCTTGACCATGTGGTGGAGATTTCAATTTCCGAAGCGTACCGTCTCGGAACATCGCTCGCTTTATTCGTCGAGCAAGTCGCGGAACCATTCCACGCTGAAACGCCGGCTCGTCTGCGAGACGCTGGAAGAACGGACCCTGCTCAGCATCGATCTCATTTCTTCCGCATCCTCGTCGATGGGCTCGGTGATCGGAAACTCCACATCTCAGTTCCCAAGCATCAGTGCCGACGGGCGCTATGTGGCATTCATCAGCGTGGCCGACAATCTCGTCGCCGGCGACGCCAACGGCACCGCCGATGCGTTCGTCAAGGACACGCTCACCGGCGAGACGACCCTCGTCAGCACCCGCAGCGACGGCACCCAGGGGAACGGCAGTTGCAAGCGCGTCAGCATCAGCGCCGACGGCACCTACGTGGCCTTCGGAAGCCTTTCCAGTAACCTCGTTGCGGGCGACACCAACGGCACCTACGACGTCTTCATCAAGAACCGCACGACGGGCGACATCGTGCTCGCCAGCACCAGTACGGCCGGCGTCCAGGGGAACGGCTCCTCCGACTATGCCGTCCTGAGTCCGGATGGCCGGTACCTGGCCTTCTGCAGCGCCGCCAGCAATCTTGTCGACGGCGATACCAACGGCACCTGGGACAGTTTCGTCAAGGACTTGCAGACCGGAACGACCACGCTCGTCAGCACCAGCACCGCGGGCGAAATCGGCAACGGCTATTCCTGGTGTCCCACCATTAGCGACGACGGCCGTTACGTGGCCTTTGCCAGTCTCGCCGACAACCTTGTGCCCGACGACTCGAACGACACGTGGGACGTCTTCGTCAAAGACCTGCAAACCGGCCAAGTCACTCTGGCCAGCGCCAACAGCGCCGGCGTGCAAGGAAACGACGATTCCGAGTGCGCAGGAATCAGCGGCGACGGCCACCACGTCGTGTTCCTCAGCCTAGCCGACAACTTCGCCCCGGGGGATGCCAACGGCACCTACGACGTATTCTCCAAAGACCTGCAAACGGGCGAAATCACGCTCGCCAGTGCCGACGCAGCCGGCCTGCAGGGCGACGCCATGTCGGGCGGATATGTCACCAACCACGACGGCCGTTTCGTCACCTTTGTCAGCCTTGCATCGAACCTCATTGACGGCGACACCAACGGCAAGTCAGACGTCTTCGTCAAAGACATCCAGACGGGCGCCATCCGGCGGCTGAGCGTGAGCGATTCCGGCAACCAGGGCAACAGTGAATGCGGCGACCCTTACGACCCGGACCCTGTCGTCTGGAGCCCGCAGATCAGCTCCGATGGCCGCTATGTCGCCTTCATCACCCTGTCTAGCAACCTCGTCGACGGCGACAGCAACGGCACGTGGGACGTCCTCCGCGCGTTCAATCCCTTGTCCGAAGAAATGGCCGACACGACCCCGCCGACCATCACGCTCGCCGACGAGTGGACCACCCCTTACGCCATGCCCACCATCGCCCTGACGGTCACCGACGACGACTCGGGCGTGCCCGACGGAACCATCGTTTACGTTGATGTCGACTGGAACACCGATGGCGATGTCGGCGACCAGGGGGAGATGGGCTACGCGACCGCAACGCTCGTCGGTGGTGCTGCCAGGATTACGTTGCCCGATGCTCTGGCCAATGGAAGCTATTCCATTTGCGTGCGCGTGAGTGACGCCGCCGGCAACCCGGCTCTTGCCAACGCCACCGTCACGGTCGACGTGCCCTCCATCGACGCCGTCTCGTCGGCCGATTACCTCGCGGGATCGGTCATCGGCGATGCAGAGTCCGGCTCCATGGCGATCACGCCCGACGGCCGCTACGTCGGTTTCGTCAGCAGTGCCGACAACCTCGTCGAGGGCGATACCAACGGCGTGGCCGACGTCTTTCTCAAGGACATGCTCACAGGCGAGGTCCAACGCGTCAGTACCAGCACGGCAGGCGTCCAGGCCAACGGCACCTGCCGGCGCGTCAGTGTCAGCGCCGATGGCCGCTACGTGGTCTTCGCCAGCCTTGCCGACAACCTCGTCGAGGGCGATACCAACGGGGCGTACGACCTGTTCCTCAAGGACCTCCAGACGGGAGCGCTCCAGTTGGTCAGCACCAGCAGCACCGGCGTGCAGGGAAACAGCAATACCGACTATGTTTACATGACGCCCGATGGCCGCTACATCGCCTTCTGTAGCTCTGCAAGCAACCTTGTCGAGGGCGACACCAACGGAACCTGGGACACCTTCGTCAAGGATCTGCAAACCGGAACGACCACGTTGGCCAGCGTCACCAGCGGCGGCACGATCGGAAACGACATCTCCTGGTGCCCGAGCATCAGCGATGACGGGCGATTCGTCGAGTTCTCCAGCCTCGCCACGAATCTCGCTGCCAGCGACACGAACGGCGCCTACGACGTCTTCGTCAAGGACCTGCAAACGGGCACGCTCACGCTGGTCAGCGCCAATACTTCAGGCGTGCAAGGCAACGGCGACTCGCGCGGCGGAGGCATCACCGGCAACGGCCGCTACGCGCTTGTGATCAGCCTCGCCGACAACCTCGCCGACAGCGACACCAACGGCGTCTGGGATACGTTCGTCAAAGACCTCGAGACCGGCACGATGACCCGTGTCAGCACCGATAGCTCCGGCGGTCAAGGCGACGACGCGTCCGGCGGCTATGCCGCCAGTACCGACGGCCGCTATGTGGTGTTTTGCAGCCTTGCCGGCAACCTGGTCGCCGGCGACACCAACGATGTCGTCGACGTATTTGTCAAGGATCTCCAGACCGGAGCCGTTGCTCGCGTCAGTGTCGACAACGCCGGCGTTCAGGGCAACGGCGACTGCGCCAATCAGGACCTATCGACCGACGCCTACCGATGGCTTCCGCGCATTGCCGGCGGAGGCGACTATGTCGTCTTCGCCAGCCTGGCCAATAACCTCGTCGATGGCGACACCAACGGCACCTGGGATATCTTCCGCGTAGCCAACCCACTGGCAAGCCCGGCCGACCACCTGTTCGTCACTACGGCCGACGACGTGGTTGACGCAAACGATGGCCTGACGAGCCTTCGCGAGGCGATCGTCTACGCCAACCAGCACGCCGGCGACGATACCATCACCTTCGATTCGGCCCTCGTCGGCCAGACCATCGACGTGTCGCTTGGCGAACTGCAAATCACGGATACGTCAGGCACTACGACCATCACGGGCCTCGGCCACGATGTGCTTGCCGTCAGTGGCGGCGACTCGTCCCGCGTTCTTTCCATACGGAGCGGCGCGACGGTCGCCATCTCCGGATTGACGATTTCGCAGGGCTTCAGCACCGAGGATGGCGGCGGAATCGCCAACGGTGGCACGCTGACAGTGTCCGACTGCTGCTTCTTCAGCAACACCAGCACGGGCAATGGCGGCGGGGGTATCGCCAATAGCGGCACGCTGACCGTCAGCGGCAGCGAGTTTGCCGACAATCAGGGCTACTATGGCGGCGCCATTGGCAACGACTACGGCCGGACGGCAACCATCACCGATTGCACCTTTTCGCTAAACAACGGCGCCGCGGGCGGTGCCGTCTGCTCGGGAGGCGAGCTGACGATCGATGCGTGCAGCTTCTCCAGGAATACCGCCGCTTACGGCGGCGCCGTCTGCTGCGTTGGCGGAACCATGGAGCTCACCGACAGCGATTTCTCGGACAATGTCGCGTCCGTCCACGGAGGCGGCGTTCAGACGGCCGGCAGCGTGACGATCACCGACTGCACCTTCACCGGCAACACAGCCGACTCCGATGGCGGCGGTCTCCAGATCGGTTCAGGCGAGGCAACCATCACCAATTGCACCTTCTCCGAGAACCTCGCCGACGGCGAGGGCGGCGGCATCTGCAACACCTCGGGCACGGTGACCATCGCCGACAGCACCGTCTCCGACAATCGCGCCAATTGGCTCGCCGGCGGCATTCAGAATCGAGCCACTATGACTGTCACCAACAGCACGATTCAGGCGAATTCCTCTCGCAGCGCAGGCGCCTTCAACAACGAAGCGACGCTCATCCTCAACGAAGGAATGCTCACCTTCAGCGAAGGGATGCTCACCCTCGTCGATAGCATCATCGCCGACAATGTCGCCGACAGCGATGTCGGTGGCATCTTCAATATGGGCGGCACCGTGATCGTCCTCCGCTGTACGATTACAGGAAATGTCGCCGAGGGAGACAATGGTGGCGGTCTATTCAACGCGGGAACGCTCTCGATCACCGATAGCACCGTTTCCGACAATTGGGCTGCCGACTCAGGCGGCGGTATCTGCAACTGGAGCAACGGCACCGTGACCGTCACCGGTAGCACGCTCTCGGGGAATCACGCCGAAGGCCGCGGAGGAGCTATCTTCAACCGTGCTGGCTCGAGCAGTTGGTGCGGCACCATCACGATCATCAACAGTACCCTCGATGGCAATTCGGCGGTTGGTCCTGGCGGCGGCATCTACACTGGCCCCTACGGCGGCACCTTCACCATCGACAACAGCACGTTCGCGGACAACCATTCGGATGCTGACGGAGGAGCCATTTACAGCTTCGGTTGGTTCCTCGGAAGCAGCTCGACCACGATCGCCAACAGTACCTTCTGCGGAAACTCGGCGGCTGGTTCCGGCGGCGCCATCTACAACGGCTCTTTGGGCTGCACGCTTGCGATCTCCAACTGCACGCTCACAGCGAACAACGCCGCCACGGGCGGTGGGATCTTCAGCCTAAGCGCTCACACCACGGCCTTGACGAGCACGATCCTGGCCGGTAATGGTGGTAACACCGTTTCGCCCGACCTCGACGGCGCCGCCGACCTCTCCAACAGTCTCATTGGCGACGCCACGGGCTCCACTCTCCTCGAGGCCCCGTTTGGCGCTCCCGACGTCGACGGCAATCTCATCGGCGGCCTCGAACATGGCATCATCGACCCGCGCCTTGCGCCGCTGGACGACAACGGCGGCGCAACGCCGACGATGGCCCTTCTGCCCGGCAGCCCCGCGATCAACATGGGCTCCAACCCCACCGGTCTGACATACGACCAGCGCGGCGACGGCTTCCCGCGCACGGTTGGTTTCGCCACCGATATCGGCGCCTATGAGTTCTTCAGCGACGACATCACGCCTCCGCTCGTCACCACCACCGGACCAGCGCACACCAGCAACCCCACGCCCACCATCACCGTCACCGCAAGCGACGAAGGCTCGGGCGTGGCCGACGGCACGCTGGTGGTCCTCGATGTCGACCTGAACGGCGACGGTGACTTTGCCGATCCGGGCGAAATGGCCCTCGCCACCGAACCGCTCGCCGCCGGAGTGGCCACGTTCACCTCGCCCGCTGCCTTGCCCGACGGCGTTTACCATGTGCGAGCGCGCGTGCGCGACATGGCCGGCAACCAGGGATTCAGCAACGTGCTTACCACCGTGATCAATCTCAGCGAGGTGCCTGCCGTCGACTTTCGCGACTACACCGTCGCCCCCTACGACCTGAGCCAGGACACGCCCGGCGGCTACGCGGTCGGCAGCGGCGGAGCGTCGCTCCTCATCACCGGCAACCACTGGAAAGCCATCGACTTTCCTTACACCGTCACGCCCAACACGGTCTTGGAGTTCAATTTCCAGTCCAACGTCCAGGGCGAAATCCAGGGAATCGGCTTCGACAACGACAACCTCGCCAGCCCGGAAACCTGCTTCCAACTCTTCGGCACGCAGACCTGGGGGCTGCAAGCGTACCGTAACTACGCGTCGACGGCCGGCGATGCGGTCCACTATACCATTCCCGTCGGCGAGTTCTTCACCGGCGACATATCGCGGCTGGTGTTCTTCACCGATGACGATGCCGCCGATGCCGGCCAGAGCCTCTTCAGCAACGTCCATGTGTACGAGAAGGTATTGTCCGTCGATGTCCAAGGCACCGCGACGACGTTCGCAGTCACCAGCTACGGTGCCGAAGACCTCGTGTCGGAAGACCTAACCTTCAGCGACCTCCTACCCGGCCTCCAGGGCTTCCAGACCGTGCAATTCTCGGGCAACTCCTGGAAGAAGATCGACCTTGGCTATACCGTTACGGCCAACACGATCCTCGAATTCGACTTCCAGTCGAGCGCCCAGGGCGAAATCCAGGGAATCGGCTTCGACAGCGACCAGGTCCTTAGCGATCAGACGTTCTTCCAGCTCTACGGCTCGCAAAGCTGGGGCCGCCAGGCCTTCCGCAACTACGCCTCATCGGCGGGCGAAACGGTCCACTACGTCATTCCCGTCGGGAGGTACTTCAGCGGCGACCTGCGCTACCTGGTCCTGGCCTGCGACGACGATGCCGATGCCTCCGGCGCGGTCACTTTCAGCAACCTTCGTATCTACGAGCCGCAGCTCAACGTCGAGGTGCAAGGCTTCACCGACGCATACCTGGTCACCAGCTACGACGCCGAGGATCTCACGCCGCAACTCATGTCGCTCGAGGCGGCCACGCCCGAGAGCGACGGATTCGAAACGCTCCAATTCGCCGGCAACGCCTGGAAGAAGATCGAACTGGGCTACACTATTATGACCGACACCATTCTCGAATTCGACTTCCAATCCAGCGCGCAGGGCGAAATCCAGGGAATCGGCTTCGACAACGACCAGGTCCTCAGCGACCAAACGTTCTTCCAACTCTACGGCACGCAGAATTGGGGCCGCCAAGCGTACCATAACTACGCCTCATCGGCGGGCGAAACGGTGCACTACGTCATCCCCGTCGGCAAATACTTCACCGGCGACCTGTCTTACCTCGTGCTTGCCACCGACGACGACGCCGATGCCTCGGGCTCGGTCGTCTTCAGCAACCTGCGCGTCTACGAACCCAAGCTGGAGGTCGACATCCAAGGCACGGCCGAATCGCTCGAAGTCACTCGCTTCAGCGACCAGGAACTGGTCACGCTCGCGATGTCTCTCCAAACGTCCTCCTCGGCGACCGACGGTTTCCAAACGTTCCAGTTCATCGGCAATGGTTGGCAACAGGCCGCCCTCGACTACACTATCACGGCCGACACGGTCCTGGAATTCGATTTCCAGTCGAGCACTCAGGGCGAGATCCACGGCATCGGTTTCGACAACGACGCGGTGCTCAGCCCCGAGTGGTTCTTCCAGCTCTTCGGAACGCAAACCTGGGGAATCCAGGCGTACCGCAACTACGGCCCTTCCGAGGGAAGCGTGCAGCACTACACGATTCCCATAGGCGACTATTTCCAAGGCATCACCGCGACGCGTCTCGTGTTCGCGACCGATGACGACGCCCAGGCCGCGGCCGAAAGCATCTTCAGCAACATCTACCTTTATGAGAGCGGCAGCCAGCCGACCGCCACCTTGCTTTCCAACGACTGGCTCGATCCGTCCATCCTGGACCAGATCGTGGGCCAAGACGGCAGCGCCTCGGAGGAGTCACTCGCTCTCCAGAGCAGCTTCGGTCGATGGCAAGTCGAACCGGTGCAGCCTGCCCTGGATGCTCCTCGCTATCGGATCCAGAACGAACAATCCGGCCAGACACCCGGACCGAACGCTGAACAGGCGGCAAGGGACCGCGCCTTGTTGGAACTATTCCAACTGCGCTCTCAGTCAGGCCAGGAGGATGACGACGCCGTTGAGCCCAGCGACCAAAGTGACGGCGTTTTGCCAGAACTTCTGCCGACCGCATGACCCGGCCGGAGGCGGCTTCCCCAGATCGCCCTACGGCTCCAGGTTCGTAAGCACGGCCACCGGAAAATCGCCCAGCGCCGCCGCCAGCCGCAGCCCCGCGTCGTCACACGGGCAAGGCTGGCCGGTGAACAGATTCACCATCGGGCCGTCCACCAGGGCTCCTACATCGAGCCGCGTGTCGCCCCACACGTCCTCTCCCAAGGGTGGCCCGGCCGCCTGATCTTCCTGAGGTGCCGGCGTCAGTTGCGCCAGCAGCCGCGGAACGACCACCACAACCACTTGGGGCGGCTGACCCTCGGCGGAAGTTCCCTGCCATGCGAAGGCGCACACATGTTCGGCCCGTTCGCCGGTCGCCTCCAGCGGCACGTAGGTCCCCTGGTAGAACAACTGCGAGTACTTTCGGCGAAACTGCAACACCCGCCACGTGACCAGCAGCTTGATTCGGCTGTCCCGTGGATGGTGCGCCAAGTACCGCGCCAGCGACAACAGCGATTCGGCCGATCCGGCATCCGCCTGCAATTGCCCGAGCATGTCCCAGTTCCTGGCAAAATCGACCGGTTGCCGGTTGTCCGGATCGACCAGCGTGAAGTTCCAGACCTCCTGCCCCTGGTAGATGTCCGGAGTCCCCGGCGACGTCAGCTTCAACACCGTCTGCGACAGCGCCGCGTACAGCCCCCAGTCGACCACGCGTTCGTGAAACTTCCGGAACTCGTCCAGGAACCGGTGCCGGGTTCCGGTCTGAAGCACGGCGCCCACGAACTCCCGCACCGCCAGGTCATATTCGAGGTTCGGCGTGATCCAACTGGTGTGCAGCTTCGCCTCGTGTGTCGCCTTCTCCATGTAGCCCTGCATTCGCTCCACAATGTGCTGGTGCGTCTCTTCATCCGGCGATTCCGGCGGCCAGATGCCCGCCAGAGCCTGGTAGAACAAGTACTCATCGTTGCGGCTGGGAGCCGGCTCGCCGTCTACCTCGCGACGAAACCGGCGGTTCAGCCGCGACCACCGATTGACCGCCTTCCGCCACAACTGCGGTATCTCCGACAGCACGTCGATCCGCGCGCGGACATCTTCGCTGCGCTTCGTGTCGTGCGTGCTCGTCGCAATCAGCGACCAGCGGTAATGCTCGGCACGAAAGCCGTTCTCGTCATGGAAATCTTCCAGGCTCAGGGCCCCCTGGGCCGGCTCGCCTCCCACCTCGTTCAGCGAAGTCAGGGGGTTGTAGCGGTAGAAGGCCGTATCTTCCACTCCTTTGGCGATCACCGGGCTGGTCACTTCCTGGAATCGCCCCACAAAGAACTCTCGCTCCCGCTGCCCCGCCTCGTCCAGGTCGGGTGGCCCCTCCAGCAACAGCACGTCGCGTACGAAATCGAACAAGGCCACGTCGACTGCCGGATTGCGCCGCTTGGCCTGCGCCACGGCCCGCTGCACGACCAGCCGGTCGCGATCCGATACGCCCGCTGCGTCGATGTACGTGCGATAGACGGGAAAACAGGCCACGATCTGTCGCAGCGCGAGCCGCAGCGCGTTCAACGTGAAGTCCCGCGACCGCCGATGCCGCTCCGAGATCCGGTTCAGCCGGTACGCCAGCATCTGCAGTTCGCTGGCCATCGCTACCCGCAGAATGAGCAGTTTCGACTGGTACACCACCTCGCGAACGTCCATCCGCTGGTCGATGAACCGCCGATACAGCCGCAGAATTTCCGAAAACCCCCGTTGGTCCACCATCAATCGGTTGACCGCGTTCAGGAAATCGTACCCCGTCGTCCCCGCCACCGGCCACTGTTCCGGCAAGGGCTCGTCCGCGCCCAGGATCTTCTCGACCACCACGTACAGCGGCAACTGGACCTTCGGTTTCGATTCCGGCTTGCCGCCATCGGCTTCGTCCTCGTCCGTTTTTTCTTCCTCGCGCGACGGAAAGACCTCGTCAGGATGCGGTCCTCCGATCCGCGGCCACATTGCTTCCAGAAACGGCCTTTCCACTTCCTCCCATTCCGGCAGCCCGTCAGGTGCACCAACCTGCGGTGGCAAGACGGCCGCCGCCGTCGCACTGCCGTCGGCCGACATGGCGACCTGCGGCGTTTCCTCTCCGCCCGTGGCGACCGATGCCGCCATCCGCTCGTGCGCTGCCCGACCCAGTGCGCGCACATAACCCCACTGCAACCGCCACAAATACCTCATCGGATCGAAGAGCCCGTCGATGTGGTCCACGCGCAATCCGCTCACGTCGCCCCGCACCAGCAGCTCGAACACCAGGGCGTGGCTCGCCTCGAACACCTCCTGCTCCTCCATCGAGATCGCCGCCAGTTCGTTGATGTCGAAGAACCGGCGATAGTTGATCTCGTCCGACGCCGCCTTCCAATGCGACAACCGGTAGACCTGCCTGTCGAGCAGTTCCTCCAGCAGATCGAAAGTCGGCGGATTGCCCGGCTCGCCGCGAAAGTCCTCCAACATCTTCTCCACATACGCTCCGATCGCCTCCGACTCCCGCACGAGTCGCTCGAGCCGCCGCTTGATTACCTCCTTCTCGCGCTGCCGTTCCTCGATCCGGCTTGGTTCCGTCTCGTTGCGGTCCGGCAGATAATCCAGCGCCGTGACGATGCTTTCCAACTCCCGCAGATCCTCGTTGTCGGCCGGGAGCGACTCCTTCAGCTCCTCCAGTTCCCGCCCCAGAATCACGGCGTACGTCTTCGGATCCAGCGGCATCGCCCGGTCGAAGTAACGCAGCACGAACGCCCCGTCCCGGTACTCCACACACAGTTCGCCCGACTCCAATACCTGCCCGAACTGTTCTCCCAGCACCGGCAAGAGGATCTTGTTCCTCAGTTCATCCTTTACAGGCTGCCAGTCGATGTCGAAGAACCGCGCGTGGGGCGAGCTCGGACCGTTCTCGAGCACGTCGTTCCACCACGGATTCTCCGGATCGGCGGCCATGTGGTTGGGGACGATGTCCAGCACTTGCCCCATCCCGTGTTGGCGCAGCACTTCCACCATCGCCCGGTAGTCTTCCTCGCTCCCCAGCTCCGAGTGCAGCCTCGTCGAGTCGACCACCGCATAGCCGTGAGGGCTGCCGCTGCGCGACTTCAGGTAGGGTGACGCATACACGTGCCCGATCCCCAGTTCGTGCAAGTACGGCGCGATCTCGGCGGCGCCGCGAAACGTCATACTCTCGGCGTGGAACTGTAGCCGGTAGGTTGCCTCCGGCCAATTCGAACGATCGCCGATCGTTTGCCCGACGGCCTCGGTCAATCGATCGATCCACGCGGCAAGTTCAGGTATCTCGGTCATTTCACCCACTCCGCTTTTCCAAACACGACCAGTTCATAAGGATGCAGCCGCCGCGGTGGCTCCTCCCTGCCGCGACTCCCGCCGTAACGGGCATCCTCGGTACTGAACAACAAGCGCCGATCGCCCAAATCGAGGACCGGCGACTCCTCTGCCTGCGACGTCAGGTTCGCGCACGCGATCAACTCCTCTTCCTTGCCCCGCCGGACGATCAGCAACGGAGGGTCTTTGGCCGTCCCGGCTGCCTCGTTCCCTCCAGCCAGCCGGGCGACCGTATGCTGCCGATCGACCAGCGCCGGCCACCGTCGCCGCGCCGCCAGCAAATCTCCGTAAAGCCTCCGCAACTTGGCCTGCTCGCTCCCCTCCGGCCACGCCCACTGGAGCTTTGCCGCGGCGAACGTCGCCGGGTCCTGCGGATCCGGAACCTCCATGCCCCACTCAAACTCCAACTCAGCGAATTCCTCCCGCCGCCCCCGTCGCACGGCCTCGACGAGGTCCGGGTCGCCGAACGAGCAGAAGAACGGAAACGGCCGCGTCTCTCCGTACTCCTCGCCCATGAACACCAGCGGCGTGCAGGGCGACAACAGAACCAGCGCTGCCGCCAGTCGCCGGGCCTCGGCCGGAAGACGGCTGCCCATGCGGTCTCCCTGCATGCGATTGCCCACCTGGTCGTGGTTATGCGCGCAGACCACGAACCGCGACCGGTCTGTCTTGCCCACTCCGTTGCCCTGGCGCCGCCGCCGATAAGGACTGTAACACCCGTCGTACACGAAGACGTCGTTGTACGCCTTCGCCAGGTGCTCCGGCCGGCCGAAGTCGGCATAGTATCCGTCCTGCTCGCCTGTTAGGAGCGAGTGAACGCTATGGTGAAAATCGTCGCTCCAGCACCCGTCCAGGCCGAATCCGCCCCGCTCGGGACGTTGGACGAGTCGCACGTCGTTCAGATCGCTTTCTGCGATCACGTGCACCGTCCGCCCTGCCCGCGTTGCTTCCACTTCGACCGCCGCCTTCAGCTCGGCCAGAACGTGATACGCGCTGAAGTCGAAGATCGCGTGCACCGCGTCCAGCCTCAGCCCGTCCATGTGGAAATCGCGCACCCACATGCAGGCGTTGTCGATGACCACCTGCCGCACCACGTCGCTCCCCGGCCCGTCGAAGTTGATCGCCTTGCCCCACGGCGTCCGATACCGGTCTGTAAAGTACTCCCCGAACTGATCGAAGTAGTTCCCCTCCGGTCCCAAGTGGTTGTAGACCACGTCCAGCAACACGGCCATGCCCGCCCGATGCGCCGCATCGACCAGCCGTAGGAGCTCCCTAGGCCCGCCGTAACTGTTCTGCGTGGCGAACGGATGCACCCCGTCGTAGCCCCAGTTGCGTTCCCCGGCGAACTGCGCCACCGGCATCAGCTCGATCGCCGTCACGCCCAGGTCCACCAATTCCGGCAACCGCCCGATGATCGCCTCGAACGTCCCCTCCGGCGTGAAGGTCCCCACGTGCAACTCGTAGATTGCCAACTCATCGAGCCCGACGCCGCGCCACGACTGGTCCGACCACTTGAAATCCTCGGCAAAGAAGACTGCCGAAGGGCGATGCACTCCCTGCGGCTGCCACCGGGACACCGGATCCGGATACTCGCCTCCGCCGTCCAGCCGGTACGCATAGCGAAGTCCCTCGGCCACATCGCTTCGCCGCGCCGTGTAGTATCCATACCCTTCCGCCACCATCGGCGTCTCGCTCCGCTGGCCGCCCGACAGCGTAACCAGCGAGACCTCCTTGCACCGCGGTGCCCAGACCCGCCAGAGCGCATTTCCGCCTTCCTCGCGGAATACGCCCTGCGACCGCCGGTCGGGCTCCACACGCTCACCAATTTCGCTCATCGACGTCTCCAATTTCCCACACTTTCTCCGAATCGGCCCCCATCGCGTCGTCACGCTCGACCGCATCGGGCGTCGCTATGTCCGGCGACGGCCCGGCCACCTTCCTCGCCCGCGCCTGGTTCAGCGTATCGAGCATCCGCAACACGCTGGGCAGCTTGCAGAACGTCTCGAAACTGTAGCGAGCCTTCCGCCGCCAGTTCGGACGCTCCGCTCGCGTCCCCGGCGTATTCTGAGGCAATGTTTCCTGCCACAGGTCTTCCAGGTTCACCAGCACCATCGGAGCTTCGCTCGACCCGAGTATTGCCAGACACGCCTCCAGCACCGCCTCCGGCTCCAGATTCCTCTGCGAAAGCAGCCCCTGCTCGTTCAGATATGCGGCCAGCACTCGTCGCAGTTCCGTCTGCTCATCCCGGGCGACACTCGCCTCGCTCTCATCCAGCAGCTCCAGGTCTAGGCGGTCATCGATGTCCAGCCCCGTCCAGTACGCGGCAAACGGCGGCATGTCGTGCGTATTCATCGACACCACGCAACGATTGGAGATCGGCCTCAGCGGCGGACGTCGCTTCGGCGTCAGCTCGTACTGCACGACGTACATATCCCCAACGCCGTGCTCCTCCATCGCCTTGTTGACGACCTCCGGCACCGTCCCCAGGTTCTCCCCGATGATCCACGCCTTGTGCCGATGCGACTCGAGCGTCAACATCGCGAAGAGCTCCTCGCGCGGATAACGCACGTACACGCCCTCGCTGGCCGGCAGTCCTTCCGGCACCCAATACAGCCGGTGCAGCGCCATCACGTGGTCCAGCCGCAGCACGCTCGAATACGCCAGGTGCCGCTCTAGGGCCGAAATCAGGTACCGGTAGCCGTCCCGGCGGAGCGCGTGTGGGTCGAGCGGCGGAAATCCCCAGTTCTGTCCCTTCGTGAAGAAAGCGTCTGGCGGCGCCCCGCCCGACGCTCCCCGTGCAAACACGTCCCGCCGTCGCCACACATCGTACCCGTCGTTGTTTACCCCCAGCGGAAAATCCAAGTACCACAACAATTGCGATTCCCTCGCCGTGTCGGTCATCGCCCGCAACTGCTGCTGAATCTGCCACTGCGTGTACAGGTGATACCGGTACACACCCTCATCGTAGTCGTCCGGCCCGATCTCCCCGCTGCGCAGCGGCTCGGGCCATTGCGGCCAGAAGTGCCCCTGCCGCTCCCCCACGGCCCGGAATCGGGCGAAATCCTCCGCGTCCGGACATTCCCGGCAGTACTGTTCCAATTCCCCTCGCCGCGCGTCGCCCCCTTCGTAAAAACGCTGGGCCAACGCCTCCAGAACCCGCCGCTTGATCCTCATCTGGCCCGTGTAGTCGACCAACCGCGCCTGCCTCAGCGCCTGTTGGCCCTTCGTCAGATCGGTTCCTTCCAGAATCGATCTCGCCTCCGCACACACCGCATACTCGGCCGTCCGCGTCACGTCCAAATAGAACTCGTTCCAGAACAACCGGCTGGCCGGCGCGTACGGGCTCGGGTCGCCTTCGAGCTCCCACAGCGTGCTCAGCAGCGGCAACGTGGCCACCAGGCTCCCGCCTTGCTCGGCGACCCACCGCATGAGCACTTCCAGGTCCGAGAAATCGCCCGCGCCCCAGCTCGAATCGCGGTGCAGCGCATACAGCGGCACGAAGACGCCCCAGAACCGCTCCTGCCCTCCCGGCGGCTCCGCGTACGCCACCGGCGGCGCCGCAATGACCAGCCCCTGCTCGCGATGCCCCTCGATTTCCAGGGTCAGCCGGTGGTATCCCCACGGTAGCTGCCGGGCAATGACCCAATCCTTCGCCAGGTAGTCCTCGCCTTCCACACGGCAGCGGCGCACGGTAGCCACATCCAGCAACGGATGCACCGACTCCCAAGTCTCGCCCTCTTCCAACTCGACGCGAAACACGGCCGTCGCGGTTTCCAGCCGCTCGGGCACGCGAATCCGGACGCGGCACGGCCGATCGTCCCACTTCACCGCCACCGGCTCCAGCATGGTGCGCCAGCGCTCCTGCCGTCGCGTCCGAAGCGCCCCGACCACGTCGTCCAGCCGCTCGATCGGTGCCCCCAGTATTTGCAAGGCTCGCAGCAAGGCCTCCGGCGTGGCACTGCACCGCCGATCCTTCACATCACGATACTCGGTCTGGATTCCGTAATAGCGCGCAAGCTCTCGCAAACCATCCTTGCCCATCCAAACCCTCCTGTCCACGTGCACATCCGGTGTCCGATGACCCACTCAAGTTATCCCGCGCATCGTCGCTCCGGCGCCGATCACGAACCCCGCTGCCCTTTCAAAAACACTGCGCCCAGCGGCGGCACCGTCAGTGTGAGCGAACACGGCTGGCCGTGCGAACCCACCGGCGTCGCCTCGACCCCGCCCATGTTCCCCCAGCCGCTGCCGCCGTACAGCGTGGCATCGCTGTTGAGCATCTCCTGCCACGTCCCGCCGTGCGGCGCGCCCACGCGGTAGTTCTCCCGCGGAATCGGCGTGAAGTTGCAGACCACGATCACGTCGTCGTCGGTCGGATATCCCTTGCGCAGATAACTGAACACGCTCTGCTGGCTGTCGTGCGGATCCAGCCACTCGAACCCTCGCGGATCGTTGTCGAACACGTGCAGCGCCGGCGTATACCGATAGGCTCGGTTCAGGTCCTCCACGAAACGCTGCAGCCCCGCATGCTCCGGATACTGCAAGAGCTGCCAGTCCAGCACATCGTCGTGGTTCCACTCGCGCCACTGGCCGAACTCGCCCCCCATGAAGAGCAACTTCTTGCCCACCTGGGAGTACATATACGCCAGCAAGACGCGCAAGCTCGCGAATTTCTGCCAACGGTCGCCGGGCATCTTCCCCAGCAGGGAACCCTTGCCGTGCACCACCTCGTCGTGCGACAAGGGCAGCACGAAGTTCTCGGAAAACGCATAGAGCATGCGAAACGTCATCTCGTCGTGGTGGTACTTCCGATGCACCGGGTCCTGGCTCAAGTACTTGAGCGTGTCGTGCATCCACCCCATGTCCCACTTGTATCCGAACCCCAGCCCGCCCACGTAGGTTGGCCGCGATACCATCGGCCACGCCGTCGACTCCTCGGCGACCGTCAAGACGTCTGGGTGCTGCTCGTACACGGCCTCGTTGAACTCCCGCAGCAGGTCGATCGCCTGCAGATGCTCCCGGCCGCCGAACCGGTTCGGAACCCACTGCCCCGGCTTTCGCGAGTAGTCCAGGTAGAGCATCGACGCCACCGCATCCACCCGCAGACCGTCCACGTGGTACTTGTCCAGCCAGAACAGCGCGTTCGAGAGCAGGAACGACCGCACCTCGTTCCGCCCGTAATTGAAGATCAGGCTGTTCCAGTCCGGATGGACCCGTTGCCGGGGGTCGGCGTGCTCGTACAGGTGTGTCCCGTCGAAATAACCCAGTCCGTGCTCGTCGCTCGTGAAGTGGGAAGGCACCCAGTCCAGAATCACCCCGATCTCGTTCTGATGCAGTTGGTCGATCAGGAACATCAGGTCCTGCGGCGTACCGTAGCGGCTCGTCGGCGCGAAATAGCCCGTCGTCTGATACCCCCAGGAACCGTAGAACGGATGCTCCATCAACGGCAGAAACTCCACGTGCGTAAAGTTCATCCGCTTCAGGTACTCGACCAGCTTGGGCGCCAACTGCCGATAAGATCCCTTCCGCCCCGTGCCGTTGGAGATCGCCATCCACGAACCGAAGTGCATCTCGTAGATGGAAATCGGCGCGCTGCCGGCGTGTCGCCCGTGGCGTGTCGCCATCCAGGCGTCGTCGCCCCAGGAGTAGTCCAGATCCCAAACGATCGATGCCGTCTGCGGCGACTCCTCGCTGGTCAGCGCGAACGGATCGCTTTTGTCGACCCGGTAATCGCGAAACCGAGAGACGATGTGGTACTTGTATCGCGATCCCACCTGGGCGTCGGCGAAGAAACCCTCCCAGATCCCCGCGCCCCCCGTCCGGACCAACGCATGGCTCGTCTTCGACCACCCGTTGAAGTCACCCATCACGCACACTCGTACTGCGTTCGGTGCCCAGACCGCGAAGTGAATCCCTTCGGTCCCGTCGACCGATCCCTTGTGGGCACCCATCTTCGTGTACAGTTTCCGATGCGTTCCCTCGCGAAATAGGTAGATGTCGTTCTCGGTAAACCTGCTGCTCATCAAGGCTGCTTTCCTCATGTGAACGTACGACGGCGAACACGACGCGCGTGCCAACGTGGCCGAACCCTCGGCGCGCTGCCCTACTGCCGGCGACCATGTCGACGGCCAATTCCTCATTACCTACCCCTTATTGACCCTACCTTGCTGAGTCTAGCAACCCCAGGATTCCCTTCAAGGGGATATGGACCCACCCAGGCCGGTTCATCAACTCATGCTTCAACTCTTGCAGCGCCCTTTCCAGAAGACAAGTATCCAGGAGCGTCTGGATCGCCTCATGCGGCTTCGGCACAAACGCCGCCTCCCCCGAAACCGCCAGGTAGGATCGCAAGAACGCGGCGCCGCTCCAGGTCACCCAAAACCGTTGCCAATCGTCCAACACCGCACGGTCCTCGGCGGCGACCACCACGTTGGCGAACTGGTCCTCCATCGCACTGTGGCACACATACTCGAACGACCGGAGCATGCTCGCCACGTCCCTCAGCGGCGATGCCTTGATCCGGCGCTCACCGACCGCGCGTCCCGGCTCGCCGTCAAAATCGACGATCACGAAGTCACTGCCCGTATAAAGCACTTGCGACAGTTGATAGTTTCCGTGACAGCGCGTCCGCACGGCACTGATGCCACGACGGATAATCGCCTGTAGCCGCTCCGCCACCTCGTTGTGCCGTGCCAACAACTCCGTCGCGTCCTCGCGAGCTTCCTCCGAGAGCATATCCAACCGGCGGCGGAGGAGTTGCAGACTGCGCCCGGCCTGGCCTCGGATGACCTGGTACAGCGACCGCTGGTACAGCCGCGAGAACGCCTCGCTGGCAAACGCCGGGTCCTCGATCTCGTTGCTCAGGGCCGTGTGCAGTTCCGCCGTCCGCCGCCCCAGCAACTCCATGGACTCCAGAAAACCGCCGAACAAGCGCCGCGTTGCCTCGGGCACCTCCACCTCGGTGAGGTCCACCAGCGACTTCTGCGGCAGCGGCTCCGGGGGCATCCTCGCGGCCGGCATATCCGCCATCAGCCGCTCGAAATACCCGGCCAGGCAACTCATCGCATGGTCCCACGCGCTCCCCTGGTTATCGACGAATCCCTGCAGCACGGCCAACGACGACTGCTGGTTGTGGTCTGCCCGATACTCGATCAGGCCCTCCAGCGGCGGAATGTGCGAAAACGCCTGACGCTCCGTCAGATATCTCAGCATCTCCACCTCCGGGTGGACCCCTTCCTCCACTCGCCGGAAGATCTTCAGCATGAATCGGTTGTTCAACGATACCGAACTGTTCGCCCGACCATCGGGCATCAGCCCGATCTCCAGCGGCTCGTTGCCGAGCCCGCGAATTCGGCGAAACACACCGTAGGGCCGGCCCGTCATCTTGCCCGTCCAGCCCTGTAAGACACGGCGTGACCCGATCACCTCCAGCATCGCCTTGCTGAACGGCTCGCTTCCAAACGCGTCGAACAGGACCCCTGGCACGCGCAACTCGCGCCGCTCGACCTGCAGGCGCGCCAATGCCGCCGTTCCTCCCCACCCATCGGGCACCGGTGCTGGTTCTTCGTTGCCGAATCCCAGCGGAATCACGTACGACTCCGATTCCGCGTCGACGTACTCCACGGTCACCATCAGCAGGTAGACCTCTGGTCGTTCCGCCAGATGCCGCAGCGGAATCGCCTCTCCGATCCGCGCCGATCGTATCCTGTGCCCCTTGCGGTCGAACCAAGGTCGACTCTTCAGAAACGACGGTAGCAGCCGCTCCAGCGCATGCCGATTGCTGCCGTGAAACACGCGGTCCCAATCGCCCGACACCTCCAGCGTCGGAAGCTGAGCTTCCTGTCCGGCCCAGCCGCCGTCTCCCGCTCGACCACCCACGCTGGCCGGATTCTGCAGCGCCATCCAGAAGAACGTATGCGGCGCCAGCGTCAGCAGGTACGGCAACTCCCCTATCCGCGGAAACTGCACCTGCCCGAACAGCTCCACCGGGGTCCATCCCTCGAATTCCGACAGGTCGAGTTCCACGAACTGTGCGAATCGGCACAAGTTCGCCACGACCAGCACGCACTCGTCGCCGCTTCGCCGGAGAAACGCCAACACCTTGGAGTTTTCCGGAGTGAGAAATTCGAGCGAACCTCGCATCAGCGCCGGGGATTGCTGCCGCAGCCCGATCAGCCGCTTCATCCACGACAACAGTGAATGTGGATTGTTCCGTTGGTTCTGTACGTTTACGGTCTCGTAGTGATACTCGTAGTCGATGATCGGCGGCAGGTACAACTGCTGCGGATTGGCCAGCGAGAAACCCGCGTTCCGATCGGCGCTCCACTGCATCGGGGTCCGCACGCCGTTGCGGTCGCCCAGATAGATGTTGTCCCCCATCCCGATTTCGTCGCCGTAGTAGATCACCGGCGTCCCGGGCAACGACAACAGCAGCCCGTTCAACAGCTCGATCTTACGGCGGTTGTTTCCGAGCAATGGGGACAAACGCCGCCGGATACCCAGGTTGATCCGCGCCTGCGGATCGCGGGCGTACACGCGGTACATGTAGCTCCGTTCTTCCTCGCTGACCATTTCCAGCGTCAACTCGTCGTGATTCCGCAGGAACACCAGCCACTGGCAGTTCTCCGGAATGTCCGGCGTCTGTTGCAGAATGTCGATAATCGGAAAACGGTCCTCCATGTGCACCGCCATGTACAGCCGCGGCATCAGCGGGAAGTGAAACGCCGCATGGCACTCGTCCCCCGCTCCGAAGTAGGCCGCGGCGTCTTCCGGCCACTGGTTCGCCTCGGCCAGAAGCATGCGCCCCTGAAAATGCCCGTCGACGTGCGCCCGCAGCTTCTTCAAGAACTCGTGCGTTTCCACCAGGTTTTCGCAGTTCGTCCCCTCGCGCTCGTACAGGTAGGGCACGGCGTCGAGCCGCAGGCCGTCGACTCCCATCGCCAGCCAATGATCCAATACCTGGAACATGGCCCGCCGCACCTCGGCGCTGTCGAAATTCAAATCCGGCTGATGCGAGTAGAAACGGTGCCAGTAATAGGCGTGGGCTACCGGGTCGTACGACCAGTTCGACGCCTCGAAATCCTTGAAGATGATCCGCGCATCCCGATACCGTTCCGGCGAATCATTCCACACGTAGAAGTCTCGCCAACGGTTTCCCGGCGGTGCGCGCCGTGCACGACGGAACCACGGATGCTGGTCCGAGGTGTGGTTCAGCACCAGCTCGGTAATCACCCGCAGCCCGCGCCGATGCGCCTCTCGCAGAAACGTTTTGAAGTCGCGCAGCGACCCATAGTGTGGATGAACGTTTCGATAGTCGGCGATGTCGTAGCCGTCGTCCTTCAGCGGCGACGGATAGAACGGCAGCAGCCACAGCGCCGTGACTCCCAGCTCCTGGAGGTAATCCAGTTTTCGGGTCAAACCCGTAAAATCCCCGATGCCGTCGCCGTCCGCGTCGAAAAACGCACGCACGTGAAGTTGATAGACCACCGCTTCCTTGTACCACTGCGGATTCACCGTCTTCATCCGTTGCTCCTACGCACCAGTTCTGCTCACTGTTGCATCTGGCCGTGCGTCGCTGCCTTCGGCGATCTCCTCGATTCGCAGCACGCACAGCGACCGACCGTGAAGTGGATACTTGTCTCCCATCAAGTACGTCGTCGGCTCGGACTCCGGGTCTTGCGTGTCCAACAACCGATTCCAGCGTTTGCCCGGACCGTGCTCGGGCAGCGAAAAACAGATCTCCTCTGCGGCCGCGTTGAGCAGCAGCAGAAGCGTGTCGCCGGCCATCGAGTTGCCGACCTCGTCGACGTCGTCGATTACGTCTCCCGCCAGCCGCACGCCGAGACACCGCACGAACCCGGCGTTCCACGCCTCGTCCGTCATTTCGTGCCCGGTCGGATCGAACCAGGAAATGTCCTTGATTTCTGAGCCGCGCAGCGCACGACCCTGGAAGAACTTGCGCCGATGCAATACCGGCTCCGTCAGCTTCAGGCGGATCACGGTGGCGACCAGCTCCACGAGCTTCTCCTGCTCGGCGGCCTGGTTCCAGTCCAACCAACTGATCTCGTTGTCTTGGCAGTAGGCATTGTTGTTCCCTCCCTGCGAGTTGCCGAACTCGTCGCCGGCACGGATCATCGGCACTCCCTGCGAGAGCATCAGCGTGGCGAGAAAGTTCCGCTTCTGTCGCTCGCGCAGCGCCGCGATCTCGGGATCCTCCGTCGGCCCTTCCACCCCGCAGTTCCAGCTGAGGTTGTTGGATTCTCCGTCCGCGTTGTCGTCGCCGTTTGCGTCGTTATGCTTTTCGTTGTAGCTGACCAAGTCCTCCAACGTGAAACCGTCATGGGCCGTGATGAAGTTGATGCTCGCGTATGGCCGGCGGCTGCTCTGCTCGTACAGATCGCTGCTCCCGCAGAACCGCGTGGCGAACTCGGAGACCAGTCCGCCGTCCCCGCGCCAGAACCGCCGGATCGCGTCCCGGTATTTGCCGTTCCACTCCGTCCAGCCGATCGGGAAATTTCCGACCTGGTAGCCCCCTTCGCCCAGGTCCCATGGCTCCGCGATGAGTTTGACTTGCGAGAGGACCGGATCCTGGTGAATGATGTCGAAGAACGCACCCAGCTTGTCGACCTCGTGCAACTCGCGGGCCAGGGCGCTGGCCAGGTCGAAGCGAAACCCGTCCACGTGCATCTCGAGCACCCAGTAGCGCAAGCTGTCCATAATCAACTGCAGCACGCGTGGATGCCGCATGTTCAACGTGTTCCCACAGCCGGTATAGTCCATGTAGTAGCGAGGGTTATCTGCCACCAATCGGTAGTACGCCGCGTTGTCGATGCCTCGCAGTGACAGCGTCGGGCCCAGATGGCTCCCTTCCGCCGTGTGGTTGTACACCACGTCCAGAATCACTTCCAGGCCAGCCGAGTGAAGCGAGTGAACCATCCGCTTGAACTCCACCACCGACTCGCCGATGCCGTCGGCCACCGCGTAACGGGTGTCGGGCGCGAAGAACGAAAGCGTGTTGTACCCCCAGTAGTTGTTCAACCCCCGCTCCACCAGATGGCGATCGTCCACACGGTGATGCACGGGCATCAGCTCCACCGCCGTCACGCCCAATCGCTTCAGGTGAGCGATCGACGGCGCCGACGCCAGCCCCAGGTACGTTCCTCGCAAACGCTCCGGCACATCCGGATGCAGTTTCGTGAAACCCTTTACGTGCAGCTCGTACATGACCGTCTTGTGCCACGGCGTTCGCGGCGGCCGGTCGTCCCCCCATGTGAATGCCGGGTCGAGCACCACGGCCAGCGGCGCGTGTGCCCCGTTGTCCCGCTTGTCCAGCGACAGATCTTCCTCGGCGTCGCCGATCCGATAGCCGAACATCCTGTCCGACCATCGCAGATCGCGCCCGATCGCCGTCGCGTACGGATCCAGGACGATCTTATGCGGATTGAATCGCATCCCTTGCTTCGGATCATAGGGACCGTGCACCCTGTAGCCGTAGAGCTGTCCCGGAAAGGCGTCGGGCAAATACCCATGCCACACCAGGTCCGTCTGTTCCGGCAGCGGAATCCGATGCGTTTCCTTCTTCGCGTTGATTCCGTCAAACAGGCACAACTCCACCCGGGTAGCATGCTCCGAGAAGATGGCGAAGTTCACGCCGCCGCCGTCCCATGTGGCCCCCTGAGGATACGGCCGCCCCGGCCACACCCGTACGCTCGGCGTCCCAGACGCTTTGACGCCAGCCTTGCTCGCGCTCCGAACGGCTTTCCCCATTCGACCGGCTCCGTTTCCGACCCTTTGCGCCCAACACAACTATAGTACCGGCCCAAAAGAAGGGTGTATGGCCACCCAAGACCGCAGCCCCGGCCCCTCACAATACTCTACAGCAGTTTACGGCGTCGCCAACTGCCGGCCGGTTCCATCCGCGTCCGCTTTTGCCTAAGATTAGTCGTTTGTCTGCCACTCCTGCGTCAGCCGTCGGTCGTGCGGGAGCCACAGGACACCCACGGCGTAGGCAATTTCCCCTGTCTGGGGCCGACGCACCCCATGGCTCACCCACGACGCAGCACAAATACAGAATGGAATATCCGCTATGAAGAGTGTGGTTACGTTGGTGCTAGGCGGGGGACGCGGAACGCGTCTCTATCCCCTCACGAAGTTTCGCTCCAAGCCTGCCGTTCCCTTGGCCGGCAAGTATCGATTGATCGACATCCCTCTGTCCAATTGCATTAACAGTGGGCTGAACCGCATCTTCGTTCTCACGCAATTCAATTCGGTCAGTCTGCACCGCCACATTGCGGGCACGTACAAGTTTGACCCTTTTAACGGCGGCTTCGTCGAAATCCTCGCCGCGCAGCAGACCTTCGGCCGTTCCGACTGGTACCAAGGCACCGCCGACGCCGTCCGCCAGAATCTCCCCTATTTTCAGCAGCCCGAGATCGAGCACATCCTCATTCTTTCGGGCGACCAGCTCTACCGCATGGACTACCGCGAGATGATCCGCTGCCATTGCGAGTCCGGCGCCGACGTGACCATCTCGACCGTTCCCGTCCACAGCCATGAGGCGTCCGGTCTCGGCATCATGCGCATGAACGAGAACGGCCAGATCGTCAGCTTCGTCGAGAAGCCTCAAACCGAGGAGGCGCTCGCCCCCGTGCGGACCGACCCTGCCTGGATCGATGCCCGCGGCATCGCGAGCCGGGGGCGCGACTGTCTGGCCAGCACCGGAATCTACCTGTTCAATCGCTCCATGCTTTTCGACCTGCTCAAGCGGGAATCGGCTCCCGACTTCGGCAAAGAAATACTCCCCGCCGCCATCGCCGCCCATCGCGTCCACGCCCACCTATTCGACGGCTACTGGGAAGATATCGGAACCATCCGCGCCTTCTACGAGGCCAACCTGGCGCTGGCCTCCGACAATCCGCCTTTCCAGCTCCTCTCTGCCTCGCAGCCCATCTACAGCCGCCCCCGGTTCCTGCCGCCGAGTTATATCAACGGTGCCACGATCAGCCGAACCCTCATGGCCGATGGGTGCACGGTCGAGACCGGGACCACGATCGAGCACAGCATCATCGGTCTGCGCTGCCGCATTGGTCGCAATGTCACCATCCGGAACTCGATCCTGATGGGCAACGACTACTACGAGCTCGCCGATCCCAGCCAACCTCTGGTGATCGGCGACAATACGGTTATCGAAGGCGCCATCATCGACAAGAACTGCCGTATCGGCTGCAATGCCCGCGTGATCAACGCGCAGAACCTCCAGGACAGCGAGGAATCCGGCCCGTGCATGATCTGCGACGGCATCCCCGTCATCACCAAGAACGGAGTTCTCCCCGACAACTGGACCCTTTATTGACTCGACTTTTGCACTTATTGTGCTAGCAGTAGTGGCTTTCTAGAAAAAGGGCGAGCCTCTGCCAGAATGGTTTGAATGGACAAACACAAACCGTCTGACAAGGAGGACTCGCCATGATCATCGTACCCTCAGTCTTGGATATTTTGCAGGCATTGGCCGGAAAGATGACGTCCCCCAGCCGGCAAACATTTGTGCGAATTGCAGCGGGATGGCTGTTGGCCCAACACCGAACCGTGACGAGCATGCTTCGGGCAGTTCCTCAAGTACTCCCCAAACACTGGTCGTGTTTCCATCGTTTCTTCTCCCACGCGCATTGGTCGCTGGATGCGCTGGGGCTGTCCCTGGTGCCCTGGATGGAGCCCTTCCTGGGAAAGACCATCTTCTTGGTTGTCGATGACACGCTGGCGCGGAAGCGAGGCAAGAAGATCTATGGGGTGGGTTGGCACCATGACCCGTTGTTGAAGAACGTCAAGGCGGTGACCAGTTGGGGACATAGTTGGGTCATCTTGGGAGTTGTCGTGCGGTTTCCTCAACTGACGGATCGCTGCTTCTGCCTGCCGATTCTCTTTCGCCTGTACCTCAACCAGGCGAAAGCCGCCCAACACCGTCGCGTCCACCGCACGCGTCCGGAACTGGCCCTGCAACTGGTACAGTTGCTGTGCCGATCCTATCCCACTCGCCGGTTTCACCTGCTGGGAGATGCCGCCTACAGCGGATGGACGTTGCGCGACGGGCTGCCGAGCAATTGCGAACTGACCAGCTACCTGCGTTTGGATGCGCGGCTGTATGCTCCCCCACCTCCACGACTTCCTGGCAAGGGGCGGCCCCGGAAGCGAGGCGAACGTTTGCCTACCCCTGCGACCCTGCTGGAGGGGCGTGCGCGGCGTGTGACGGTCGATCTTTATGGTCGCCACGATACGATTCGCCTGGTCGATATTGTAGCGCACACCTTTCACCATCCTAACCGCCCAATTCGCGTCGTGGCCATCGACTCGCTCCAAGGGAAACGGGGACGGCAGGCCTTCTTTTCGACCGTGGCTGAAGCGTCGGCCGAAGAGATCCTGGGCTGATACAGCCTCCGCTGGACCATCGAGGTCACTTTTGAGAGTGCCAAGGGCCACTTGGGATTCGAAGAACCACCGAGTTGGTCGCGACGAAGTGTCGAGCGCACGGCCCCTCTGGCCATGCTCTTGTATGGCGTTGTCGTCCTCTGGTTCGCCACCGTCGGATATCGCCATGCGCATCTTCCGCACCATCCGTGGTATCCTCAGAAGGCAACCTACTCCTTCGCCGATATGCTGGGGACCTTGCGCCACGAAAATCTCCGCTACACGATTTTCTCGCTACCAGTTTCCAAGCACGATCAACGAAAAATCCTCGATGCCCTACAAAACACCGCGGCCGTTGCCGCCTAAAAGTGCAAAAGTCGAGTTATTGATGCCTGTATTGAAAACGGAACAAGGGGTCCAACCCAATCCTGATCTTTCGACCTCCCGATGGTCGGCCTCGTTCCAGTTCCAATGCAGGACCCAATAGTGCGTGTCGCACTTAACTGTAGCGTTCGTGGCGGCGTGTTTCTGCGGTTTCGAAAGCGAAATACACGCTACAGATACGCCTAACGCGCTTCAGAGCACTCTTCGCCCACGGCCGGGTTCTCCCCTCATCGGCTCACTCCCCACGATCTCGCCCACCCCCGGTCCCCCGCAGCGACGCCCCGATCCATCCCTTGTGCCAGAAATACGCCAACAATCCGGCCGCCACCGCCGCCATCAGCCCCAGGGCATACGGATATCCCCAGTACCATTGCAGCTCTGGCATATTCCACGGCGAGCTCTCCGGCCGGAAGTTCATCCCATACAGCCCGACGATGAAACTTAGCGGAATGAAGATCGTCGCGATGATCGTCAACACCTTCATGATCTCGTTCAGCCGGTTCCCGGCCGTCATCATGGCGTAGTCGGTCAGGTCGGCGCACATCTCCCGATACGTCTCGACCATATCGATGATCTGCACGGTATGATCGAAGCAATCCCGCAGATAGACGCGAGTGGCGTCGCAAACCAGCGGATGCGGATCCCGCACCAGCGCGTTGACCAACTCGCGGTGCGGCCAAATCGCCCGCCGCAATCCCAACAGCTCCGTGCGCAGCTCGTGGATCCGTCCGACTGTTTCCGCAGGCTTGTGATCGGCGACCGCCTCGTCCAGCAGTTCCATCTGCTCTGAGTACTCTTCGAGCACCGGGAAGTACGAGTCGATCACCGCGTCCAGCAGAGCGTAGGCCAGATAGTCGGGCCCTTGAGCGCGGACGATTCCTCGGTCCATCCGAATCCGCTGGCGCACCGGGTCGAAACAATCGCCAGGCCGTTCCTGGAATACCACCACGAAGTTCTTTCCCAAGAAGATGCTGAACTGTTCCGTTTCCAGCCGCTCCGCCAGCCCAACCCGCCGGGCGACGAGAAACAGGTGGTCTCGATACTCCTCCAGCTTTGCCCGCTGGTGTACGTTGACGACGTCCTCCAGCGCCAACGGGTGCAAGCCGAAGATCTTGCCGAGACGTGCGATCGTCGCCGCGTCCCCCAGCCCCACAACGTTCACCCAGAGCACCGGCCATTGCCCCAGCAACGTCTCGAGCCGATCCAGATTCTCGATCCGCTCCTCGACGATCCGCTCCTTGTCGTACGCCAGCACCTCGATTGTGGGACGTGGCGCCGAGGGATCCACATGGATCGTTCCCGGAACAGTCCCCGGCGGAGTCCTGCGCCGAACCTTGTGCCACACCCGCTTACGGCGATGCATCTTGGCGCACATCGGTAAATCCTCCCCTCACTGCAACGATCCCTCCGCCGGAACAGCCTCTAGCACGAGCGTCTCCCACGCGCGAAGCGGTACCGCCACCGCCCGGCCTGCCTCCAGCACCGGCAATTCGCGTTGCCCACCACCTCCAAACGCACTGTGCAGCCGATAACGCCGCGGCGCGCCCTCCGGCAGCTCGAACGCCGCCGCGTCGACCGGCAACTCGACCGCCTTGCCCGACGGATTCCTCAACGCCAGAATCCCCTTGCGCGGCGACCACGAAGCATACCCATAGGGTTCCGCTTTCCCCGGATCGCCTCCCAACCAGTGCGAGTCCACCAGCACGTCGGCGTTTTGCCGCGTCCACCCGATGGTCTCCGCCAGCGCATCCCAGGCGTCCTGATTCATCATTTGCGGCGTCACGTACAGTTCGAGCGTCTGCGTGCCGCCGGCAAATCCCATGTGAATCTCGTCCACGAGGTCGGGCACGTCGTGGGCCATCTCCTTGGCGTGCTGCGCGTAGCATACGGCCACGATCATCAGCGAGTTCAGCGGATACAGGGGCGCTCGCCTCGCGATCATCCGGTACGTGATCATATCCCGATATGTAATCCATTGCTGCCGGACCGTGCCCGCACCCTGCACGCCCCAATCGGCCCCGTTGCGCCACACCGAATCGCCAAACCAGAGCCAATACGGTGACGGCCAAGTGCCAGTCGTGTTGCTCACGAACAGATCCGGTTTGTGCCTCCGCAGTTCCATGATTAGACTCAGCAGCGATTCCACGTCGGCGGCAAAGGGCCCCGCCCCTCGCGAATCGATCCCCTGCGCCACGCCGTCGAACTTGAAGAAGTCCACCCCGTACTTCTCGATCATCCCGACGCACGCGTCGCGGTACCGCGCACGATATTTCCGCCCCTCCAGCGAGAACCCCTTAGCGTTGATTTCAAAACCCTGTGAACGCCCGTAAGCCAGCCGCTCTTCCTTCTCCTTCCCATAGCCGCCCCACGGCGACAACCACACTCCGAGCGCCGACCCGTACTTCGCCGCCTCCTCCTTCAACGGAGTGAACCCCTTTGGAAAACCATGGTTAAACTCCCACAGCGTTTGGTTGTTGTCCCACCCGTCGTCGAAACAGAACGAGTCCAGCCGCACGTTTCGCTTCTCAGTCAACTCGCGTCCGAACAGCCCGATCACCGTCAGACACTCCTCCTCGTTCATCTTTCGCCCACCCCAGGCAATGTCCCACCACGAGTTGTAGTGCACAAACGGCGAGTACGGCCGCACCCGCCGACGCTCCACGTAGTACAAGAACCCACGGCGAAGCTGCCCGGCCGGCACCACGCCGATGGCTGCCGTGCGCGACCACGGTTTCGCCGGCCGCAGTGGCCGCAGCACGCGGGCCGAGCCGACCGCGCGACCCTGCTCCACACGATTGTTGGCCGTTGGATGCTCTACCGCCAGAAACACTCCGCCGACCACCACCGGCGAGCCGTCCACCTCACCCACCACGCGAGCGTCCGGCGCGGCCAGATCGAACAGCACGACTTCCTGCACCGCCGTCTCCGCCTTGGCGGCCTCCAGGCTCACCTCCTGGACGACGCAGTTGGCCCCATCGCGAATCGACGCCTGCCAGCGCACCCGCAACGCGCCATCCGGCGAAACCATGCTCAACACGGCCCGCTTTCCCGCGCAGCGATCCGCCTGCCGCACCGCATCGGGCTCGGCCGCGATCGCCTCGAGGCTCACGTTTCCCTCGCGGCGCATCTGCGATGCCGTCCAGGTCCGCCCGTCCGGCAGAAGCACGCGAAACGCCTCGCCCGCCGGCCTCAGCGTACGTCCACTCATGCGATCGACGATCTCGGCCAACCGCATGCGATCAGGCGCAATCTGCCACGCGACGGACAGCACGTCGTTGGCCAACACCAGCCGATCCTGCTCGAAACGGCCCACCGCCGCGCCCGGCTGTCGCCCGGGAAACTCAATCGCCCGCACCGGCGATACACCTACCACAACGCACGCGGCCACAAGCATCGACAAGCACCAAGCACGCATAGCCACCTCCTCAAACGATTTCCACACGACCACCGCCGCCACAACACAACCGCCCCCGACTGTGTCCGCTCACCTCAACACTCCATCCACCATCCGACCGGTCACGATACCCCAAGCAGCGGCGTCTGGCAAGCTTTTCACTCACCACTGGCTCGGCCCCGTTGCATCCGGCTCACCGCCATGCCATGCTGGGAAGACCTTCCCGCGGGCGTGCCTCCGACAATCGCCCGCCGTCCCACGCCAAACGCCGACGACGTCGTGGAACCGTGTGTTTCCTGTTCGCAACTGACCAAGCACTTCAACGGAGGAACCAGGGCATGATTCGCTCCACCGTGTTGTTCGCTCTATCGGCAACGGCCTTCCTCTGGCAGTCGACCGCGACGGCCAAGGACCTGGTTCTCGCCGACCAAGGCCAATCGGCCTATCGGATTGTCGTGGCCGATGACGCCTCGCCGTCCACCCGGCACGCGGCCGACGAGCTCCAGAAGTTGCTCGAAGAGATCTCCGGCGCCAAGCTTCCCATCGTTTCGGCCAAGGAGCCTCTCGCAGAACATGAAATCATCGTTGGCAGGAACGCCCACTTCGACAAGCTCGGCACTTCCGTCGACTTCGCCGCGTTGGGCAGGGAAGGCTATGTCATCCGCACCGTCGGCGACCGGCTCGTCATCGCCGGCGGAGACCTGCGTGGGAATCTCTACGGCGTTTATGGCCTCTTGGAAGACCACCTCGGCTGCCGCTGGTTCGCTCCCGGGGTCAGCCGCATCCCCAAACGCGATCATTTGGCGATCGGCTCTATCGACGACCGTCAGGTCCCCGTCCTCGAATACCGGGAACCTTTCGTCTACGAGTGCTTCGATGGCGACTGGTGCGCCCGCAACCGCATGAACTCCAGCGCCGGACGGCTGGATTCTCAGCACGGCGGCAAGATCCAGTTCGCGGGCGGCTTCTTCTGCCACACGTTCAACTCGCTCGTGCCGCCCGACGAGTACTTCGACAAACACCCCGAGTACTTCGCGCTGGTCAAGGGAAAACGCCTCAAAGACCATACGCAGTTGTGTTGCACCAACGAAGACGTCATCGGCATCTGCATCGACAAGGTGCGCGCCGCCATGCGCAGCCAGCCCAACGCTTTCGCCTTCTCCGTCTCGCAGAACGACTGGCACAACTACTGCGAATGCGACAAGTGCCAGGCGCTGGCCAAGCAGGAAGGCAGCCAGATAGCACCCGTCCTCCAGTTGGTCAACCGCGTGGCGGAAGCCGTCGAAAAGGAATTCCCGGACAAGGTCGTCGAGACGCTCGCCTACCAGTGGACGCGGCAGCCACCGAAGCAAATGCGGCCCCGTCCCAACGTGGTGATCCGGCTATGCTCCATCGAATGCTGTTTCTCGCATCCGCTGGCGACCTGCGATAGCCCGGCCAATCGCAAGTTCTCCGAGGATCTCCAGCGATGGGCCAAGGTGGCCGACCGCCTCTGGATCTGGGACTACACCACCGATTTCTCCCACTACCTCCTGCCCTTCCCGAACTACTTTCTACTGAACGACAATATCCAGTTCTTCATCCAGAACCACGTCAAAGGCATCTTCGAGGAAGACACCTACAACACGCCGAACAGCGAAATGGCTGCTCTCGGCGGGTATCTCATGGCCAAGTTCCTATGGAACCCCGCCTACGACGAGAATCAGGCGATCACCGAGTTCCTCGACGGCTACTACGGCAAGGCCGCGGGTTCCATCCGAGCGTACCTCGACCTGCTTCACGACCGCACCCAGAAGGACAACATTCACGTTGTCATCTGGGCGAGGCCCGACAGCCCGCACGTGGCCAACGACCTTCTCGTCAAGGCCAACGCACTCTGGGACGCCGCCGAAGCCGCCGTCGCCGCCGACAAGGACGTGCTCCGCCGTGTTCAGCTTTCGCGCATGAGCGTCGACTACGCCATTCTCGAGCGCGCCTGTCTTCAGGCCAAGTCGGACCAGAAGATCGACGTGCCGTTAGGCCCTCTGGCGGCCAAACGCCTTGCCCCGTTCCTCGAACATCTGGCAGCCAGCGGCGTCACGCGCCTGAGCGAAGGCCGCCCGCTGAACCTGGACGAATACCGCAAGAAACTGACTGAATCGCCGGGCATCCAACCGTAGCCCGCCTGTTCACGACAACCGCTCATGGGCGATCGCGCTTTGCACGGCCTTCCAAAGGACCGTCTTGCGCCCCAGCACGTACGCCACGGCGCCGACCGTTAGATCGTCGAGGCGAGCGTCGCCCACCAGCGCGTCGATTCGTTTGGCAAGCCCGGTCCGGTCGCTCTCCTGCGTAGCGTTCTGCGCAGCCGCCCCCTCGTTCGATGGTGCCGGGCCTTTTCGGACCGTCTTGGCCCGCTGATACAACCGCTCGAACGCCGTCTCGCGCGGAGCCTTCACCTCCCACGAGAACTCGGCCCAGAGATTCTCATCCTGGCCCAGCGCCGTCATGAGTCCTACGAGTGACGCCGCCTTCAGGTCGACGATCACGATCTGGCGCCAATCAACCCCGTCCCGCAACGCCCGCTGGCAAAGCTGATAGTCCAACTCCATCAGTCCTTCATTGATCTTCTTAGCGAGTTCCTTCGCCGTTTGTTCCATCGATGTCTCCTCGAAGGTTCATGAACTTTCGCTCCCTCGTTGACGTCTGCATTGCCATTGGACCCAGCCGCACCGAAAGACCCGGCAAACTCGGACGGAACAACCCTGTTCGCGGCCGGACTACGATTGTTGCCTTGGACGGCGAGAATATCCCCTCGACGGGCGGCTGGCCTCGCCTGCCCGGTGGCAATACAATTTTGCGTCGCAGTAGTGCCGATCTTGGGACTAACGCGCGCGGCACGCGGGCCGTGCTTTTCGGAGGTGGGCAATGGCAAAGCAACGGAAGAGCCGAGAAGGCTATCTGCGAGCCGCTCAGGCTATCCACGACCGTACCATCGAAGCCGTCAAAGGGGAGATCGATCGCCAAGGACTAACATATTACCGTATAGCAAAGGAATCGGGTATCTCCTCTGCCGCGTTGAGCCGTTTTCGTCAGCCCGGCGGCACGCTTCGAACTCAGAGCCTCTTCGTTCTTCTTCACTACCTGGGAATTGAAATGGTCAACCACGAAGGGACGCCCTTGGAAGACGCAACCCCAAACAGCCCTCACTAAGCAAGTTGCGCTTCTACTGCGGGCTCTTCGGCTTTCGGCCGCCGGTTGCTCGGTGCGACCTGTCCCCCGACCATTCGTGCCGCGGCGACATATCGGCGCCGCAAGACTGTCCTCACCGCGAAGCGCTGAAATTTCCCCGTAAAAAATCTTCACTCCGGTGCCGTCAATACGCGTGCTGCCGCCCCCCCGTCGCTGCCCCCGGACGACAACCCATCCTCGACTAGCCAACCCGCCCTTGTCACCACATGTCGCTCTGCCGCCCCACGGTCAGTCCTTGGTACTGAAGAACACCTGAAGCATGCTCTTCGGACTGTGACAATCTTGACCGCTGAACGGTACGGTCTCTGCCTTGCTCGGACGGCTTCAGGTACAATCGTGAGGACTGTTACAGATCACCACGAACGTTGACGTCAGGGACTGGCTTCCCGTTTGACCCCTTGCCGACACCCAAGTTCAAGGGTAATAAAAGCATACGGCGTGCAACTGTAGTTCAGTCGCTGGGCAGGTCGGTGGCGACCGCCCATGCCGCTATGGTGAGAACACCGATCGTCCACCGCGTAACACGCGACGGCTAAGGAGACGTTTCCAGTGCGGATCTATTTGGGAGTCGATGTCGGCGGAACCAAAATCCAAGCGTCGCTCGTTGAGAGCGGCGGCAAGATCATCAACCGGCACAAGAAACCCACCCCCCGTAATACCGAGCCGGAAGAGGTCGTGGCCGAGATTCAACGCGTCATGGAAGCCACCCTCAAGAAGGCCGATCTCGCGGCGAAGCATCTCACGGCCATCGGCGTTGCCGTCCCCGGGGTTGTCGATCCCGCCGCCGGCCACATCGTCGTCACGCCCAACATGAACCTCAGCGGCATTTCGCTGGGCAAGAAACTCCAGCAGCACTTCCGGGTGCCGGTTGCCTTGGGAAACGACTGCAACCTGGGTGCATTGGGTGAAGCGTGGCTCGGCGCCGGCGCCGGTACCCGCAGCATGTTGGGCATTCTCGTCGGCACCGGCATCGGCGGTGGTTTCGTCCGCCGTGGACGTCTGTGGCGAGGCGCCCGCGAGTCGGCCGGCGAGATCGGCCACATCATCATGCAGATCAACGGCCCGCTCTGCGGATGCGGCAATCGCGGATGCTTCGAGGCTCTTGCCAGCCGTTCCGCCATCGAGCGCGACCTCCGCACCGCCGTGGCCGCCGGACGCAAGACCCTCTTGACCGAGACGCTCAATGGCGATCTTTCCATCATCCGTTCCGGCGTGTTGCGCGATGCCTTGAAGGCTGGCGACGAACTTGTCACCGAAGTGATGCGACGCGCCGCCGAAGTGCTCGGCTACGCCTGCCTGACGGTGCGGCACCTGATCGACCCCCAGGTCATCGTCCTCGGCGGTGGTGTCATCGTGGCGTGCAGCAAGTTCGTCATGCCGATCGTCGAGGAAATCGTCGCCGCCGACCGTTTGCCCGGTGCCGGCGACGGGGGCAACGTGGTCCTCTGCGCCCTCGGCGACGATGCGGTGGTCCTCGGTGCCATCGCATTGGCCCGCACACACGTCGGACGGAACCCGTTCAAGTAAGCCGCTCGCACCCCGCCCCCACCGCCTCTGGCCGCCCCCCACCCTTCCTGCTCTTCCCGTCGCCGATTGGTTGACTCCGGCGCAACCACCGGAGTATGATCGACCTTGGAGAGGACCTCCCCCGGCGGTGGCGAGTTTCGTCATGTGTGGCGTTTCGTCCCCGGCCAACGCGTGACGGTCGCGTGCCCTCGGCCGTACCTGCAACACTCCCCTTCCCGCAACGCTTTGCATATCCTTCTGAACTCTGAAAGGAGCGATCCCCATGGCGGGCCACCCGTTGACGCGGCGTCAAGTACTCCAAGCGGCTTCGGCAGCCTTCGCGCTGCCCTACCTGGTCCCTTCCCGCGTGCTCGGCTTCGCCGGCCAGCCAGGCGCCAACGACAAGGTCAACGTCGCCATCATCGGCCTCGGTGGCCGTGCTCGCGACATCGCCAAAACGTGCTTCGAAGTGCCTCAGGTGCAGATCGTCGCCATCTGCGACTGCTTCAAACCCGCCGTCGATCGCTTCAACGAAGAACTCGGCAAAGGCCGGAATTGGGCCTGCTACGACGACTTCCGCCAAATGCTCGACAAGGAGAAGCTCGATGGCGTGATGATCGAAACGACCACCCATGCCCGCGCCTGGATTGCCGTACAAGTCATGCAGGCCGGCAAGGACGCCTACATCGAGAAACCCATGTGCCTCACCATCGGCGAAGGTCGCCAAATGGTTGAGGCCGCTCGCAAGTTCGGCCGCGTCACCCAGGTCGGCACCCAACAGCGCTCCATGCCGCTGAACAATTGGGCAAGCGACCTGGTCAAGAACGGCGCCATCGGGAAGGTCCACACCGTCTTGGCTCCCGATTTCATCGGCCCCTTCAAGTGGACCGGCGGGAAGGAGATGCCGCTGCCCGAAGGCGGCCGCGACGGTTGGTGGGATGTCTGGACCAACCAGGCGGAATACCGACCGTACAACGTTCAACTCCATCGCGGTTGGGCACGATGGTGGGACTACGATGGCGGCGGACTCTGCTTTGGCGTTACCGGTTGGGGAACGCATTCCTACGACCAGGTCCAACGTGCCCTGGGAACCGATGAAACGGGTCCCGTCGAAATCCTCCTCGAAGAGCCGGTCGCCATCCGCGAGACGGGCAAGTTTGCCTCACGAAAGACTGTCGGCGGAGTCGTCGTCGGCGACACCGGCGACATCGACACCGGCACCGACTACCATGGCATGGCCAAGCTCTCCGGCCCCCGTGCCAAGGTCACCATGACCTACGCCACCGGCACCAAGCTCAAGCTGCATCTCGACGGCGACCGCGGCCCCGGCCTTGGGGCCATCTTCGTCGGCGACAAAGGAAAGATCGAGATCAACCGCGACAAGGTCGCCAGCAACCCCAAGGAAATCGTCCGTGCCACGGACAATCCGGGCCACAACCGCCGCCCGGAAACGGCGTACCACATCGAGAACTGGGCCGATTGCATCAAGAGCCGCGCCCGCGCCAACGCCGATATCGAATTCGGACAGCGTGCCAGCACGCTTTGCTACCTGGTCAACATTGCCCGCGAGATCGGCCGCGTCGGCCAGCCCCTCAAGTGGGACCCGGCCACCGAGCGCTTCACCAACTGCGACGACGCGAACAAGCTGCTCACGCGACCTCGCCGCAAAGGCTACGAGTTGCCCGACCTGGGCTGACGCGTTTTAGCGAATGCTCGCCGTGCTCAGGGACAGCTCGTCGAGCGCACTTTCGCCCGATTGCATCATCTCCAAGACGCGGAGGAAATCCTCTCGCCGCGACTGGAAGGCCGCGATCACGGTCGGATCGAAGTGACTCCCTGCGCCCTTCTCCATGATCGACATGGCCACACTGGGCAAGTAGGCCGGCTTGTACACGCGAGGTGACGTCAAGGCGTCGAACACGTCGGCGACCGCCACGATCCTTGCCGGCAAGGGTATGTTCTGCCCCGCCAAACCGTCCGGATATCCCTGGCCGTCAAACCACTCGTGGTGGTGCCGCGCAATGGCAACCGCCATCGTCAAAAAGCTGCCGCACGCACTGTGATGCGAAGCCTCTTCCAACGCTTCCGCCCCGATCGCTGCATGTCGCTTCATCACCTCGTACTCTTCCGCGGTCAGCTTCCCCGGCTTCAACAGGATCGCGTCCGGAATACCGACCTTCCCCACATCGTGAAGCGGACTGGATCGCCAAATGTCGTCCTTGAACTGCTGATCGATCTCGTCCGTGTACGGTCCCTCGTGGCTAAGCTCGTCCGCTAGAATCCAGCAATATTTGCGAATCCGCTCCAAGTGCTGTCCCGTCTCCGGATCCCGGGAATCGGCCAATTTCGCCAATGCAAACACCGCCACGTCGCGCGTGGCAATGACCTCGTCGGTCCGCTGCCGGACCATTTCCCGCAACTCGCTATTGAACGCCTGGATCTTCGCGTTGGCCGTCCACAGTTCCGCAAGCGTGTCGCGCAGCCGGAACTGCACCCGCACCTTGGCCAGCAACTCGTCGTGGTCGAAGGGTTTGACCACGAAATCATCGGCCCCCGCCCGGTAGCCCTCCAGCCGTTCCGACGCCGACGCCTTCCCACTGATGAGAATCACCTGGGTAAACGTTCCGATCGGGCTCTCCTTGATCCGACGGCACGTTTCGTAACCGTCGATCCCCGGCATCATGATGTCCAACAACACCAGGTCCGGCTTGGCCGAGCGGACCTTCTCCAGACACTCCTCGCCCGTGTTCGCGATCTCCAACACGTATTCATCGCGGAGCAGTTCCTGAAGAATCTCCACGTTGATCGCGCAATCATCCACGATCAGAATGCATTTCCGATTCATGGCTCTTCCATTCCTCGTGGGCCGACAACGGAATAATCAATGGCGACGACGTCGCCGACGCATCGTGTGAGCCGGCCTCTGGCGACTTGAACACCAGCGGCAGCTCGAATGTGAAAATCGCACCCCCACCCGGACGGTTCGCCGCGCGGATCTCTCCTCCGTGGGCCGACACGATCTCACGGCAAATGGCCAATCCCAGCCCCGTGCCTCCTGCGCCGGTTCGGGTTTTGCTCGACTGGATGAACTTGTCGAAGACGGCCTCCAGCTCCTCCTCCGGAATGCCAACGCCCCGATCCATCACCGACACGACGACCGTCCGTTCCGTCGTTTCCATCTCGACGTCGATCGCTCCGCCGTCCGGTGAGAATTTGATCGCATTGCTGAATACGTTTCGCAGCACCTGCATAATCTTCGTCTGGTCGGCGAAGACGCGCGTGGCTCGGACCGGCTTGCGACAGTTGATCGTGATTCCCCGGTGCGAGGCCAGAGAGCTGCACTCGTCCACCGCCGAAAGCACCAGCATGTACAGGTCCACCCGCTCCACGTCGTAGCTCATCCGCCCCGATTCGAGCTTTGCCAGGTCCAGCAGGTCGTTCACCAGCGCCAGGAGAACCTTCGCGCTGCGGTCGATTTTCTCGAAGTAGCCAAACAGGTCTTCACGGTCGGCCGTCTCCACCTTCTTCATCCCGAACGACGCAAAACTGAGGATCCCATGCAGCGGCGTCCGCAGTTCGTGCGACATGTTTGCCAGAAAATGCGTCTTCGTTCGGTTGGCGACCTCCGCCTTGCAGTAGTACTCCTCGAGCGCGCGGTTCGCCGCCTCCAACGCCTCCGTGTACTGCTTCACCTCCCGCTCGGCGTTCAGGCGGTCCGTCGTGTCGCGCGCCACCACGAACAGCGCATCCTTCCCCTTCCAATGCCCGTGCGTCACGCGAAGATCCACCGGGATCAGCGTTCCATCCTTCGCTGCCAATGCGGTCGCTGATCCGCCTGCCTCCTCGGCCAGCATCTGCATCACGATCGCCCGCAGATCCTGTGGTTCGTACCCATTGGGCAAATTCGGCAACTCCCCGGCGAGCATCCGCAATACGAGCACGCGAGTTTCCGATCCGCTGCTCCCCGGGTGAATCATCAGCGCGCTGGCGCCGACAAGCTCTTCCTCCGTGTAGCCCAAGCGACGAGTCACGGCCCGATTCACCGCTAGGATCTTCCCCTCCGAATCGACGATCCAGAAGAAATCGTCCAGTGAATTAAGTAGCGAGTGCAGGTCCTTGCGCGGCGTCCGCTCCACCCCTTGCAGGCTTTCGCTCGCCTCGTTGGATCCGGCTCCTGCGCGATCCCGCATCGTTGCCGTGCAGAACAGTTCCCCGACGGTCTGCATGAAGAACACTTCATCCTCAGACCAGGCACGATTGCGCCGGATGCTGCCGAGCCCGAGAAAGCCCTTCAACTGCCCTTCCAGCACCAGCGGGACTGCCAGGCAGCAACCGAGGCCCGTTGCGAGTAGATCTTGCCGTTCCGCGCGAGCCTCCTCTGGCATGGCATCGAGCCGACCGACGGCAATCGTCTTCAGGCCGCCCATCTGCTGCATCCACCAGCGCCACCCGCTCAAGGTCGAGCGCTCGAATCGGTGCATGGCAGGCTCCAACCCCGCGGCGCACCATTCAGAGACCTTCGCGACCTCCGTCTCATCCCGGGCCAGTTGAAACAGGAAGCATCGCTCGACGTCCGCGAAACGCCCGATCTCTTCCAGAATCTTGCCGATCGCTTGCTCTCGATCGGTCGACTGCATGTGCACCAGGCGAGTGGCGATCGCGTTCAAGAGAATCTCGAAACACCGGCGGTGCCGCAACGCCCGCTCCGCGCGCCTGCGTTTGGCCGATTGCCGCCGAAGCTGCCGGTTCTGCCGGTGCAGAGCCCGCCGATCCGCTCTCGCTCCAACGAGATCGTCGATTCGTGCCGCCACCACATTGCACCCGACGCTCTTCGGCAGGCACAAGTCAACGCCCGACTCCCACCCCTGCTCGGCCTCCGTGCGGTCATCCGTCAGCAACACGACCATTGTGCGCCGCGTCGAATGGTTACCCGTCAGACCACGGCACAACTCGACGCCCCGACATCCCTCGGAATCGAGGTCCACGATCACCAGTTCCGGCTTCTGTGCCGCCGTCGCCTGCGCAGCATTCCATCCGTCGCGGCACCAGATCACGATATGCCCATGGTCTTCCAGACAACCAACCAGACCGTCAGCGCTGGCAGGCCGATCGCAGACGATGAGTACCTTGGCCATTGAGAACAGCTCCCCAGGAGCGCATCTCGCGCCGGCGCTACCGTCAAGCACCACACGCACGGGTGCGCAATATCGCTACGCAAGTGTAGGTTCTCCAACGCAGCACGCGCGTTTGGCGCTCGCGAAGCGACTTTTCGGCCATGCCTCTCGCGGCCGCTCATCGGGCAGGACCACAGAACGGGCGGGGAGCTAGGAAGAGAAGCGCCCGTCCAATCAGCACGTCCGCTACAAACGGCCCGCAGACTGCGCGAGCGAGCGGCTTCCGGCTACGCTTCCGCCGAAACGCCCAAGAATCCCTCGTGAAAGAAGACGGGCTTGTACCCATGCTCCGTGACCCACCGCAGCGCCGTATCCAGCCGGTGCGCGTGGTCGGGAAGGTAGTTCTGGTAGAATGGCCAGAAATACTGCTCGTGCGTGAACAGATCCATGATTTCCGCCTGGTTCGGGTCTTTCGCCAGCGGCTCCAGCGTGGGCACGATCTGCCCGATCGGCGTGCTGTTGCACACGATGTCGACTCGCGAAAACACGATCCCGCTGTCGAAGTCCACGAGCGCGTCGTGCCGCGAGAGATACTCCGACCGTACGTCGTCCATAAGATAGTTGACGTCATACTTGCCGCCCATCTTGCGGAAGTATCCGCTCAACACTCGCACGCCGCGGTCGGCCAGCGGCTTGTAGGCCGAGGGCTGGACCATGCCCCAGTGAATCACCGTCGGCGGCGAATAGGTGGCCTCTCCCGCGAATCGCAGAATCTGTTCGGCCACCTGGTCGAGGTCGGCGATCAGCTTCGGCGCCGGCGCATTCTGGTAGGGCCGCGCCGGATCGTTGGCGTGCGCGTGAAACGCCAGCTTGAGCCAGTGCGCATGGTCCCGCCACTCCGAGCGGTAACGATCCGGGAACTGCGGCAGCGAGAAATCGTCCCCGGTCGTATAGTAGATGTTCAACACGAACTTCGCCCCGTACCGCTCGTGCAAGTCGCGCAGCGTCTTCAGATAGAAGCACTCGAACAGCGACCCGTATTTCTTCTGGGCAATGTCGCGCAGAAAGAAGCTGTTGTCGTCGATCGAGAACCGGTACCGCGGAAAGGACTTCCGGTCCCAAACCACGCGCACCCGCTTCTCATGCCGCCCCTGGCCACCCTCGCTGCACGCGACGATGTCCGTTTCCTTCTGCTTCAGCAACGCCTCGGCGGAATAGCGCGCGCCGTCGCGTCTTGCTTCCACCCCGTTCACCGTCACCCGATCGCCCTGCGGCGCTTCGCCCGACACCTCGATCCACAACCCCTCGGCCGTTTGCCGACCGTGACGCCGATTGAGAACCGCCCCGTGAAACGGCTCGGTAATGCGAACCGCCTGGTCTGCTGCGCCGCAGAAGCCTCGGCGTGCGGCACACGCCGCTGCAAGCGCCGCACCGGTCGCCAAAAACTCGCGTCGACTGAGCGAAGACGTTCGCATGTCCGATACTCTCCCTTTGATTCCTGTCCACCATCCCCTCGAACGCCTCTCAGCATACGCCAACCCAAGCCCGAGAGCAATCTTCCAGACTCCGAAAGCGTGTCGCAACTCCCCTCACCCGCTTGCGGGAGTGGGACTGGAGGTGAGGGCACGCGGCCGCCCCTCGAAGCCTTCCGAACACACAACCGACCCACGCCCGGCCCGCTCCCTTTCCTCCTTGGCGACGCTCCCCTTCGCGCCTACATTGAAGGCAGGGCCACGCGATGGCCGGCGACTTAGCGTTCATTGTCCGCTGTCCCAAGGAAGCAACTATGGAACACTTCTGGCTCTGCTTCGTGCCCCTGTTCGTGGCCGTCGACCCCGTGGGGCTGCTGCCCATCTACTGGAACCTCACGGAGGGCGTGCCCGAAGCCGATCAACGCCGCATCCTTCGCCAGTCCATGGTCACCGCGGCCGTCGTCGCCGTCGCGTTTCTCTTCCTGGGCCAGTGGATCTTCCGTCTGCTGGAGATCACCGTTGCCGACTTCATGATCGCCGGCGGGGTGCTCCTGTTCATCATCGCCATGAGCGATCTGCTCAGCGTCGGAAAACAACAGCGCCGCGTCGATCCTCAGACCATCGGCGCCGTACCCATCGGCGTCCCGCTCATGGTCGGCCCCGCTTCATTGACGACCATGATTCTCCTGGCCAACCAGTACGGGTCGCTTCCCACCGTGTTGGCCATCCTCGTCATCCTGTTCCTCGCCGGTGCGGCCTTCTGGTTCTCCCATCGCATTCTCGACCTGCTCGGACGTTCCGGCGTCCGCACGGTCTCCAAGGTCGTCAGCGTCATCCTGGCCGCTTTCGCAGTGATGATGGTCCGCAAAGGCATCCTCGATGTGCTCCAACAACTGCACGTGCTGGCCTCTCATTGAGGCCTACAGTGCCAATGCGCGCCGAGCGGCAACTGGGGCCCCGGATTCCAGCCGTTTCGGCCGGCGTCTGGAATGAATCGCGATCCTTGGTTGCGCCGGCACTCCGTCACACCGAGAATGCGATCTTCTCTTCTGCTGCCGCCATCCGCAGCTTGTGCAGCGCCCGTGCTTCGAGCTGCCGGATGCGCTCCTTCGTCACGCCCATCGCGCTTCCCACCTGCTGGAGCGTTTGCGGCTCGTGGTTCCGGTTCAACCCAAACCGCGAAACGATGATCTCCTGCTCGCGCTGTCCCAGCCGCTTCAGAATTCGTCCGATTTGGGCCTCGCGCTGAGTTTGTGCAGTCTCCAGCTCCTGCTGATCGCTACGAACGTCTTCGGTCGTGACGAACACATCCCCCTGCCCCGTTCGAAACCGGTCGATGTGTCGCAGCTCGTCCGGAATACTTCTGGCGAAGTTCTTCATGATCGCCCAACTGGCGTACGTGCTGAACTTGTTTCCCCGCATGTAGTCGAACTTCTCCAGGGCGCGAATCAGCGAGACGTTCCCGTCGCTCACCAGCTCGAAGAAGCTCACCGCCGGCCCGACGTGGCGTTTGGCGATCGACACCACCAGACGCAGGTTCGCCCGCATAATCCGGTTCTTTGTGCGGACCGCCTCGCCGTGCAGTCTTTCAATGCGGTCCATCAGCCGGCTCCGCGGCCGCTCCAAGCTGAGATTCTCGCGAAGGCTCGCCGCCTTGTATTTCAAGTAGTTCATCCGGCGGAACAGTTGCATCTCCTGCTCCCTTGTCAGCAGCGGAACCTCGTACAAGCTTGCCAGGTACGCCGGCAACCCTTTGGGAAGACACACGCTCCTGCTCGCCACCCTCGGCGCCGGCATGGCAAGAATCGCTCGCTCCGCCTTGGACAACAGGTCTTCGCGGAATTCGTCGCTGGGCACGTAGTCCAACGGCAATTCCGCAATCCGCTGCGCCCGCATCTGCAACACGACCCGGTGGATACTCGCCTTCGTCCGGCAGAACCGCTTGCTCAGCGACTCAATCGATTCACCGCGCCGATGAAGCTGGTACACTCGCTGCCGCGTTTCCATACGCATCGGCCCGTGGTGGTCCGGAAAGATCGCCGACGTCGGGTTCTGCTGGTCATGGTGCTTAAGCGTATAGCGAATCGTCTCTACGTTGCGGCCTGTCACGCGCGCCAGACGCTTCGTCACCTCCGCCGGCCAGCACCCGGCGTTCGCCATCTGCCTCGCTTGCTGCAGAATCGTCTGCTTCTCCCGCTCGGTCAACTGGCTGAATTCCGACCCGCGCCGCACGCGCTCGGCATTCGAGCTGACGAACCGCTGGACCGAGGTTTCCAGAAACCCGACGCGAAACCGGCCTGCCGACATGAACCGCCGGCTGACCAGTCCCCGTTTTCGCCAACGCGAGATCGTCTTCGTCGAAACGTTCAGCCTCCGCGCGAGCTGCTGCATCGTAAGCATCCGCTGGCCCGCGGTGCCCCCTGACGCTTCTGTCGCATCTTCGATGAACAGCCGAAGATCGTGCAACAGATTATTGCCCGCAATCACCTGATCGCCGACAGACCGCAATTCGTGCCGACCGCTGATCTCCACGAACAGGTCCCTTGCGGCGTAATGGGCGGTCGGCTCGACGGTGGCCAACAGGGCCTCCGCCCGATCCGCCTGTTCGGCCACCTCCAACGGCGACACCGCCGCAAACTGCTCGTCCCGCCATTGCTTTAGGATGGTATCGCGATAATTCCTGTGCATCGCCGTCGTGCCCTGTTCGATCGAGCCGTCTTCTCTTCCGGACAACGCCTCGCCCGCCGCCCCGTTGCCGGCCGACGAGCAGCGCCCTATTACGCAATTGGCGTGCCGCCGGCACAACGTTGTCCTTCCGGCACCTTGGCCCGTATGCCACGTGAGTTGCAGAGCAACCACCCCATTTCTCCTGCCGACGAAACTGACACTGCCCCTTCCGGCGATGCGCGTCTTGGAAAAAACACCTCGGTCGTGGTGTGTCGACAGAAGGCTCGATCGATGTCCGAAACGCGGCCGACCGCGGCGCCCAGCCAGCCCGCCTCGCCGACATGCCGACAGGATGTCACGCCGTCCTGTCACTCTGTCGTGCCCGACCCTCGGCTTGCCGCACGATCCAACTGACGCCCGCGCCGTATCCTCCCTTCTCCCGCGAGTTTCCCAGCCCGTCTCGCCACACGTCTCAGGCATGCAAGTTGCTCTCTCCCCAACGCGCTCGCGGTCGTGTCGACGAGAATACTCGGAGCGCCGAGGTCCGCGTTCATTCCCAACCCAAGGAGACCAACTGATGACAGCCCGCACCAATCGGTTTTTGCTCGTAGCCCTCACCGCTCTGGTCGTGGCCTACGGCACCCCGTCCGTGGCCCAACGCCTGCGAGCCCGGCGTGCTACCGTGGAGCCCGTCCAGCACGCCGTCGCGGTACTGGTTCCCGTCGGTCAAAGCGGTGTCCACGGCGAGATCTATCTTGACCAGGAAGATCACCACCTGAAGATCACCGGCAAGGTCGCCGGTCTCAAGCCGGGCGAGCACGCCTTCCATGTCCATCAGTACGGCGATCTCACCGACTCGGAAAAGGGTCTGTCGGCCGGCAGCCATTACAACCCGCTCGGCGAGCCCCACGGCCGCCCGACCGACACTGAACGTCATGCCGGCGACTTCGGCAACATCGTCGCCGATCCGCAAGGAGTCGCCACCATCGAGCTAACCGACCCCGTCGCCACGCTCTCCGGACCGTGTTCGATCGTCGGCCGCTCGCTGGTCATCCATGCCGGCCCCGATCTGTTCACGCAGCCCGTCGGCAATGCCGGTCCGCGTGTCGCGTTTGGCGTGATTGGCATCGCGGCACCCAAGCCGAGCGAGAAAGCCGCCGAGAAACCCGCGAAGTAGCCGTTCCACAAGAACAAGGGATTCGGTCCAGACCCTCCGTCCGTAGGCCTTGGGGTTTTGCTCTTGTCGCTGCACTGCGAATGTGTTAGCACACCGGCGGGGAACGTCTCCGCCCAGCGAACCGCCACAGGTGCTTACCGACACAAGAGCTATGCGAGAAGGGCCGCCCCAACAACTGGCCGATTTGCTGAAAGCGTTGGATCTGGCTACGCCTGACCAATTGCGACAGGTCCGCCGGCGCGCTGTCGGCCTGGCCCGCCAGTTACCCCTTTTCGAGTCGGTGTGGGTCGACGCCCTGGCCCAGGCTCGCTTGCTCACTCCCTACCAGGCCGCCGAGATCAACGCCGGGCGCGGCGAGTCGCTCGCCCTGGGGCCATTCGTCCTCTGCCAGCCTGTCCCGTCGCCCGCCTACGCCTCCTGCTTCGGCGCCCGCCGGCGCGGCTCGTCCCAATTCGTGCGTCTGGCCGTCGCCACCTGTTCCACCGGCGACGCCGACACGGCCGTGCGATCTCTGCAAACGCTGGCCGCTCTGCACCCAAAGCTCACATGCCCGCACCTCGCTCCGATCCAACAGGCGGGTATCGACGCCGGCCGCATCTGGGCCTCCTCCTCCCCTACTGCCGGTCGAACCGCCGCCGACTGGATGGTGAGCAACGGGCGCTTCTCACCCGAGATCGTCCTGGAGATTGCCCGCCAAATGCTCGTCGGGCTCGTCGCGTTCCACGACGCCGGCGTCTGCCACGGCGATATCGGTGCCACCAGTACGCTGCTCACCGATCTCGGCGACGTCGTGCTACCCGAGCCGGGCCTGCGCGCCGTGCTTCGGCCCGAGGAGGGCTACGCGTTTGCCGACCTGCTGCCCGAGGCCTACGACTACCTGGCACCCGAACGTATCGCCTCCGGCACCCCGCCCGACGTTGCCGGCGACGTTTACGCCTGCGGTTGCCTGTGGTGGCACATGCTCGCCGGCCGGCCGCCCATCCCTGGCGGCAACAGTCTGGCCAAACTCCGCGCCGCCCAAACCACCGCCATCCCCGACATCGGCTCACTAGCTCCCGAAACGCCTTCCCAGCTCGCGTCGGCGATATCGGCCGCCGTCCAGCCCGACCCTCGATCGCGCCCCGAATCGATCCGCCGTCTGGCCGATCTCTTGGGTCCGCCCGCCCGCACCGGGCCAGCAATACTCGCCAGTTACCTCCATCGCCGCGGCGAGCAGCTCGACCGCTGGGCCGCGCCGGTCGGTGCGATTCGCCAGTGGCGGCCAACCCCGATCGTTCTGGCCATCTTTGCAGGTTGCCTGCTTGCAGCTGGCGCCGTCGGATGGTCGCTTTGGCCCGCTCCTTCCGCCACGCCCCTCGCCGCCGGCAGCACCAAGGCGAGCCAGTCACCGCCCGGTGCACTATCTACAACCCCCGGCGCCGCTCCCTTGGCGTCGACCGACCCCGCGAGGCCCGCCGCACCCGATCTCAAACAGAATCCACCCCGCGCCGACCGCGCCGGGCCCTCAGCGCCCACCGCTGCTTCACCTCACGACGACCCCAGCGCCACACCATCCCAGCGGCTCGTCCTTCCTGCCGACGGCGCCGTTGCCATCGATCCCAAAGCCCTGCTGGCAAACCAACTCATCACCGGTGCTCCCGGAACGAGGCCGCTTGTGGCGGTTCCTTCCACCGGCCTGCACCTGTCGGAGGAGAACCTGCAGTTCAACAACGTCGACTTCGTTTGGGAGGTCCCCGCGACGGCGACACCGCCCAAAGACGCCCCCGCGATGATCCACTTCGATGGCTCGCGCATCAACTTTCGCGGTTGCTCCTTCCGAGCCGCCCGCGCCGACCAGACGCTGCCCGTCGCAATCCGTTGGACCTACCCCGCCGACGCCAACCGAGCCGAACTGTCGCTTCCGAGCGGCGAGATCCGGCTGACTGACTGCGTGTTCCGCCACGTGGCAGTCGGCATTGCGTGTCGCACCCACGGTGCCTTGGCCCTGAACCTGTCCAACACGCTCTATCTCGGCCGCGGCCCCCTGCTTCAGCTCGGCCGATGGCCTCAGGTCGACGAACCGACCGTCATGCGGCTCAAGGGCATCACCCTCCGCGAGTCCGGTCCCCTGTTGCAGGCAACGTGTCCGTCGGGGCAGCAGAATCTTGGCACCGTTACGATCCTGGCCGACGGCTGTGTGCTGGTTCCGGCCGCCGACGAGCCTTTGATCGGTCTTCAGGCAACCGCTGCCGGCGACAGCGTTATCCGCAACCTTCGCTGGACGGGGCAGGGTTCGCTCGTCACTCTGCAAACGCCCGTTGCCTGCTCGCGCGACGCCGACGGCACGCGCCGCGTTCTGGACGATGCGGCCATCTCGATTGCCGGGCTGGTACGCGGCACGGTCCAGTTCGCCGGTGACTCATCGGCCGCGTGCGATGCCAGCCGCGCCGTCCGTTGGCAAGGTGCCCTGCAATCGGCGGATGCCCCGGGAATCGACCCCGCGCGGCTTGCCGAACCTAAACGCTGATGCGTCTGGGCACTCAGCGCAGCATAGGCGGGAGGGGTGCAACCGGCGCCGTCGTCGAAGGTGCTGTCGTCGGAGGCGTTCTCGTTGGCTTTGTCGACGCACCTTGCCCAGCCAGCGACGGCCCATCCGATTCCAGGGATGGCGGCATCGGGGCACGCTCTGCGCCCGCCTGCGTCGAGCTGCTTGTCACGGGCGGAAGCTGCCGAATTCCGCTGCTGGCCGGCGTCGACCGGCGAGCCTGGAGAACAGTCGGGGCGGCGGCGGCCGGTGGCGCCGCAACCGTTGCCGCCGGCCTCATGGGTAGCTGCGCGCTCGGTGCAGCTTGCGCGGGCCGATTGGCGGTGGCAACATTTCTCGCCGGCTCCAACGCGGGACGAGACGCCAGCGCGCGCCGCGACTGCTCCAGCCAGGGCACAGCCTCGACCATCGCCGGGTCCTTCTCCTTCGCCTTCACAAACAGTTTGGCCGCCAGATCGTATTGCCCCTTCTTGTACAGCAGGATGCCCAGGTTGTAGCACGCACCCGCCTGGCCATGCGCCGCAACCAGCTGCACGAAAGCCCCGTCGTTATCCCCGTTTTCCACGAGCACCGTGGCCAGGTTGTTTCGATAGAGCTTCGACTTCGGCTGCAACTGCACGGCCTGATTCAATACGGCGATGGACTCCTTGTACTGCCGCTGCCGTGCGTAACACAATCCGAGGTCGTTGTAGATGGTCGCTTCCTTCGGATAGGCCTTGATCGCTTTCTGATAGTACTTGACTGCCTCGTCCATCCGACCCTGACGATCCCACAGTCGCCCCAGCCCCACCAACGCGTCCACGTGATTCGGCGACAGCTTCAGTGCCTGCTGGTACTCCTGATTGGCTTTCTCCAAGTTGCCTTGATGCTCGCTCAAACGCGCCATGGCGACGTACAGATCTGGCCCCGGGCTGGCCTTCGTCGCCAAGGATGTCGGATCGTTCTCTTCCTTGGGCGCCGTCGGCGGAGTGAAGAAATCACCCACCTTCTCCACCCCATTCTTGAAACCGGACGAGATCGAGCCCATCATCGACGATCCTGCCGTCTGCTGCACGATGCTCTTCTCGCCGTCGCGCTCGTAGGCAATCGCTTTTTTGATGGTCGAGCGATCCATACGATCGATCACCGGTCGCGAATCGGTGCTCAATCGGGATTGTGCGGACGTCGAAAGTCCATTCGGGCTTCCCGACCACGACGCGTCGTGGTCCGACGCGCCAAACCCCGACGTGCAACCCAAACAAGCCGCCACACCAGCGACGACTGCAATACGGCAGAGCGATGCCATAGTCACTTCAATCCTCCGTGATGGAACCCGGCACACTGCGAACGTTTGGCAGTCAATCCCCGCCACTCGATCGGACCGCGGCGCAGCGACAATCCTTCCTTGGCAGCAGGCCCGATGGTCTGCCGACCCTCGAACTCTGCCCTGCGTTGCATCGCGAACCTCTTCTAAGGTGCCTGTCTCAATGATCGACCGCCGCCCAACCTGTCCTGCAACGGATTTGGGGGATTAGGAAGGTTCTAACGCTCGCACCGACCCCCTCACTATGGTGTAAATCTGCAAGTGGAGCCCAGAATCACCCGGTGAAGATGGACATATCGGACTTGTTGATAATAGGCCAGTAGAGTGGTTTCAGAAAAACCTCCCCGCACATCCCTGCCAAAGGGTTGACACATTTGTAACACCGTTGCATCTTGACTAACATAAACGGTTGGCACACTTTCGGACTTCTGTGTCCCAACCAAGACCTCGATACCAGCCAACCGCTTGCTACGCTCACAGGGGACATGCATATGCTCCGTCATGAGAGTGTGGCTGAGATGGACGGCCGATCGGGGTAGTGCTGTGTTGCTTCAAGGTGTGTCGTCGGGTCTGCAGACGTTTTCGTTGTCGATCAAATCGACGGAAGGGCAATCACATGTACCGCAGGACTTTCCTCCAGCCTTTCCTGGCGACAGCACTGCTAGCCGTTCTTCTCGGTGCCGGCAACGTCGCCCACGCCGGAACCTCCTACGTCTACGCCAGCGACTCCGGTTGGTACAGCAGCACCGGCTACCATGATCCGAGCAACACGAATTACATGACGGGCGATAAGAGCAACAACGTCGAGAATCGCAGCTTCTTCGTCTTTTCGATTCCTTCCTCGATGGGCAACTCCAATCGCACGATCACCAACGTGCGTCTGGATCTCTACAACCCAGACAATGGGTACACCAGCCCGAACCTTACCGAACGCTTCAATGCCACCTACGTCTCGACATCCGTGGCAACGCTCGTCGCCGGAGGCAGCGGTCTGACCAGCATCTTTACCGACCTCGGTGTCGGAAGCGGCCAAGCGGTCTATGGCCAAACCGTCATTAGCGCTGCCCAGGGAGGAGAACTGATCTCCATCGATCTGAGCAGCACTGCCAATAGCAACGTTCGCAGTCATGCCGGCAGCGATTTCGCCGTCGGCGGCGCACTCGATACGCTCGGCGTCGCCGACACGGAAGAATCGGTCTTCGGCTACAGCGGCTCGGGCACCAGGCGCCTCGTGATCACCTATGCCGATGCCGACCTGCACTACGCCTATGCAAGTTTCGGCAACACGCTCGTAGGTACCAGCCGTCAGGCGAATGTCTTGGTGGCCAACACAGGCGACACGGGAAGCATACTCACGGGCTCCATAGGAGCATCTTCGGACAGCGAAATCACCCCGACCAGTGGAACCATTTCGTACTCGCTTGGCGCAAGTCAGTCGACCACCCGCACCTATACCTACGCTCCCACCGAGCGTGGTTACGACAATACGATCATCTCCATCACCAGCAACGATGGCAACGTCTCGGCGAACCTGCAGGGAAACGGCGTTGCCCCCGTCGAAACCCTCAACGCCTCGGCCGCCGCCGCCGGCAACGTCCGCATCGGCACCTCGGCCACCGTCAGCATCACCGTGCAGAACGCCGGCGACGGCAACCTCTCCGGCGCCGGCGTCGCCAGCAACCTGCGTGGCACATTCGGCCTCCAGTCCGGCTCAAGCGAGTTCAGCGGCACCGCTTCCGGCAGCATCAGCCTTGGGGACGGCGCTTCGCAGGTGATCTCGTACAGTTACGCACCCACCGACCGCACCGCCGACTCGCGCAGCCTCATCCTGAACTACGACAACGGCAGCGACAACGGGCGAAACCTGGCCAACACGCAGAGCGCCGTATTCACGGGTACCGGCGTCGGCCCCGAGTACGCCTCGTCGATCGCCGTCGGCTCGACGATCGATTTCGGCACGGTACCCAGCGGTGACGTCGGCGCCGTCCCGCTCACGTTGTCGAACCTCACGCCCGACGGAGATCTCGGCCCGCTGACCGACCTGACCATCGTGGACGTCCTCTTCAGCGGACCCGACAGTGCCCTGTTCTCGCTGGGATCGTCGATCATCGGAACGGTCCTCGCGGCCGACGAATCGGTGCTCTTCGACGTGCTTTTCGAAGGCGATTACCCCTTCGGCCCCCGCGCAGCCACGCTGACGATCGTCACGGATCAGAATGCGCCCCTCGGTTCGATCGGCGCCTCCTTCTCGTATGATTTGCAGGGCATGGCCGTCCCCGAACCATCGAGCCTCGCCCTCTTGGGTCTAGGCGCCCTCGGCCTCGTCTGCTGTCGGCGCCGCAGACAGTCCGCTTGACACGGCCCAGAAGCTGGCAGAGTCTCGTCTCCCTCTCCGCGCACTGGCTGCTTCCTCGACTCCTCACCGCACGGAGCGGCCACGTCGGCGAGGCATCGACTGCGACTGGCAGCAGCGCTCGCCTTTCCAGCCGTGCTTGAATCGTCGATGGGTGCTGGTTATCCTGGCGCAGAACCCTCATTCATGTCGGGAGCGCCCACAGCCATGGCAAACAGCGGTCGGAGTTCGATGATTTGCAGCCCCACTCGTCCACTCTTAATGGCTGCGCTTGTTCTCGTCGTTTGCATGGCTCAGCAGCGCAAGGCGTCGTCCGAAACCCAAAGCACCGACCGCCCTCGCACCCACTTCTCTTTCGAGAAGCGCGGCAGACTCTTTGCGACGCCCGCGGACATGTCTAAGCCAGGTCCCTACTTCCCGACCTTGGTGCCGATGAACGGAGTCCCGCGTTTTCCACACGAGTATGCGTTGTACTTCTCCACCGATCACGATCACGGCAAAGGCGGTATTTGGCTTTACGTCTGTACCGGCGACCCCACCGACGCCAACCACTGGAAGTCGTACGATCAAGCGGTCGCGGACGGAGATTTCGACTACCTCGAAGAGAAGCCGGCGGCCAACCCTGTATTCTGCGACAGAATCCAAGGCCGACAGACCGAAACGCCCTGGGCCAATGTCATCGACGGCAAGGTCTACATGACGTATCACAACGCCGGCGCGGGTCATAGCCAGTCGACGTTGCTGGCCACTTCCGCCGACGGCGTGAATTTCGCCCGGATTCACGGCAGACGCGACGCGGTGATCCTCGACTACGATCCGAAGCTCGAAGTCGGCAACGGGCACACGGGCTACTTCCGTTGGCGACTGAACCCGTTTCCGGGCCTGCACTACAAGTACATCGGCTATTCGCTGCACGGCGGAGGCGACGACTTCCACAGCGCGATGTGGGGTTCCAACGACATTCTCCACTGGGACAAACTCCAGATCTTCGATGCCATCGAGGGACACGCCGTCGATCCGGGCCGAATCGTCCGACGCCACGGCATCGACCCCGACTCGATCACCGCGCTGGGCAACAGCGAGTACGTGGCCATCGGCTCGATCGGCAATCGATCGTCAGGTGGCCGAGCCCGCGTGCTCGAGTTGTACGAAATCTATCTTGGAAACGACGGCAAGAGGCTCACGCGTCCGTGCCGCAAGATCGTGGCCAACGGCCCGCCAGGCTCCTACGACGCCGAAGAGTTGGGCACACCCACGACCGTCGTCATCGGAGACAAATGGCACATGATCTACGTCGGAACGAGAGACCAGGGGCGAGAAAACACGATTCTCGGCGCCGTAGGACATTTCGACAGATCGGCCCCCGACAGCCCCAGCCTGCCACCCGAGCAGCAAAGCCGAGACGTGCGTTGAGCATTTCGCCCACGCGCCTGCGTAGTATCTTGCCCAACTCCGATCGAATCGCCGGTTCGTCAATCGGAGCCACGCCCAGAACTGCTTATCGCGCAGAGAAGGCGTTGCAGTACAGCAGCTCCCTGCTAGAATGCGACTTGCGAAAAGTGTCTGCCTGCGCGTTAGGCCGCATATCTGACGCCTACGAGTTATTGGCAGAAACTCCCTACACACAAGACAGCGGACTGATCGATTCATGGATACCTGGAAGTTCTACGACATCACTCATCTTGGGCACGTGGTGTGCAATCCCACGAGCGAGCAAAAGCTCGCCCGCTTGGTAGACCTGGTGCAACTCCCGACCGGCGCACGCGTGGCTGACATCGCCTGCGGGAAGGGCGAATTCCTGATACGTCTGGCGGAGGCATACGGAGTGCGCGGCATAGGCGTGGACCTCTCGCCTTTCTACATCGCCGACGCCGAACGAAGGCTCAGAGCGCGTGTGCCACAGGCAGCAGTCACCTTCACCCAAATGGATGGCGCTGATTTCAAACCCGAGGAGTCACACAGCCTCGCTCTGGCTTCGTGCATTGGGGCGAGCTGGGTTTTCGGCGGGCACGCGCAGACACTGGACGCGCTGGTCGGCATGGCCGAGCCCGACGGCTGGGTGATCGTGGGGGAGCCGTACTGGTTGCAGGAGCCGTCGGACGAGTACTTGCAGGCGATTGGGCTAACAAGAGATGCCTTCGGAAGCCACCTGGAAAACGTCGAGGCAGGCCAGCAGCGAGGGCTCGACCTCGTGCACACTCTGGTGAGCAGCAAGGACGACTGGGACCGATACGAAGGGCTTCAGTGGCATGCGGTGGCCGACTACGCGCGCACCGACCGAGATGACGCGGATCTTCCAGAATTGCTTGAGCGCGTGGCCAAGGAGAAATCCGCTTACTTGAACTGGGGTAGAGACGCCTTGGGCTGGGCGATCTACGTATTCAGATGTCCACCCGCCCAGGGTGCTGAGGCGGCGCCGGGTGCCTGAATAGCGGTTGCAGCCGACCGTCCTATCACAGGCGCAGCGATCGATCACGCGGTCAATGGCGCGCCCGACTTCGCCGCAGAAGCCATAAGCCTGATGGCTTTCCTGTGCGTTGACTGACGAGATGGCAATTTCACAGTGCCGGGACGCCGAATCCGTTGCTTCAGCGGTGAGATGCTCGCATCTTCTGGAAGACGAACCCCTTATGGGACAGTATCGAATCTGCTATGGGGTGCGCCACCGAAGTAGGCAATGGCGGGGGGAACGATGAACTCACTGGATTCTGCGTAGCGCAGCGGAGTAAGAACCTTGTGCAGTGATTTGTTAGCGATTTCCTGCTATTCTCGCCAGTGTTCCGGTTTATCCAACATATTTGCGCACCGAACTTTTCCAGATACACTGCCTATAATTCCTGAACGTAGTTCTTGCACCATCCATGCATCAGCGTGCTCGGCTGGGATTGAATAAGGAGCTTCAAATCCTTGCACACCAGCCGGTTTGAAACCATAACGGGGATAATAGCCGGGATGGCCAAGCACGAAGACTAAATCAATACCAGCGGCGGTTAAGAGCTTTAAGCCATGCGCTATAAGTTTACCTCCTACACCTTGTTTTTGATAATCAGGGAGCACGGCTAAAGGAGCTAATAGCGAGAGGGATGCACCGTTCTGTGTGCCTTCCAAGCATGCTGATGTGAACAGAATATGCCCTATTGCTCTATTGTTTTCAAAAGCAAGGATAGAATAAAGTGGCTGCGCACTTGGGTCACTCAATAGATCCTTTACAAGATTTGCCTCTTTGTCGTATCCAAACGCCTCTTTCTCAACAAATAGTACGTCACTTACGTCTGTATCTTTTGCTTCTCTAATTTCCATCATTTCTCCGGTTCTATTTATCGCTAACGTGCTGAGTGACCGTTTTCCAATGGCCGCGTGCGGCCATCGGAAATACGTGTCCACTCAATGGTTGGGCGGTTGCTGTCTTCGGCGATGCCACTCTTCCTCTTCCATCATGTGGTAGTAGTCCTCGGCACGTTTGCTTTCAATGTCATCACGCACTTTGCCGATGCAGTCTGGACATGCCTGGTACTTGGAGTAGCCATAGTCATTGTGAACAAACACCTGCCCTTCATCGTAATCGGCATCGATTAGATCCGAGAAGTCCTCCATATCCTCGGCAAACCAGAAGTTCCCACATTCAGGACACTCGGACACATCCGCAGGCTGACGACAGAGGTAGCAGACATTTCGATCGTCTTCCACGACGAACGTATCCTCACCGCAGTTGGGACAGGCCCAGACCCACTCCGAAGAAATGCCGTCGTCCTGAATCCGCTGGAGTGCCTTCGATTTCAGTTCCGCGAAGCACTTCTCTATCTCTATCACTGAATCGAGAGACTCCTGCGGCAGAATGTCCTCCACTTCTAGCTTGAGGTACCGCCCTTGGAAGTACACCAAGAAGGAGAAGAGTTCCGAGAACTTGGCCGTGGCATACTCTTCACTGATTTCAAACTCGAAGTGCGTGATCTGATTACGGAGCTTGACCGCCGTCTTGATCCTCTTCTTTTCATCCTCAGGTATTGTGACACCACCAATGGCCGGGTTCTCGATTCGAGCCATGGCTTGCGCAAGGGAAACGGTGTTCCGAGGGGAGTCAATGTTCTCGTAGATTAGGATGGGATGCTGGCGGCGAAGGAGCTCCTTCAGGCTCAGTTCTACTGCTTGTACGAGGTGCAGTATAGCGAAGGGCCACTGCCCCACATCGCCACGGGCAGATATGGCTTTCTTGACGGCCTCAGCCATGAAGCTGTGGCTGTTCTCAACGAGAGATAGCTTGTGTACCTTCTCTGTCATAGTGTCTCAGTCGCCGAACGCCCCGCTTCAGTCGCGAGCGCCCAGCGGGCGCGAAGTCGACTGGAAGCGGTTGTTCGGCAATAGCCGATCCGTATTCACAAAAGGCCTTCAAGTCCGGCGATCAACTCAGGGAGGCATGACTGATCAGAGACAAAACCGAACTCAAGGCGATGAACTGGATCTTTGTAGTGCACGAAAACTCCAGAAACCAACACCTGGCCTTGTGAGTTCATTGTCAGACCCACCCTTGTTTCCTCAGAGTGAAACTGCAGTGATGCAGATCCTGTTAGATGAGCATGCATCGAACGAAGGGCATCCAAAAGCGTACTGAGTTCTGCCTTCTCCAATGCATATGGGATTTCTCCCGTGAAACCTCGCGATGAGACCGAAAGGCTGAACTCGACTCCATTGCGTCCTTCTCTGACATTCCGCAATGCGAGGAAAGTGTTTGGATCTGCTGACCTCATTATGACTTCCATCGAACTCCACCTCTGTTGCCGAACTTGTTTATAGATAGTTTCTGCCTATCACCTGCAGACCGGAGATTTGCGGCCTAACGCGCAGGCAGTCAGTTGTTGTAACTCGAATGGTAGCCGTTGGTTGCTTCATTGTCGCATCCTTCCCCGCGTGATAGGCCGTTTCTGTCTAGCGCTCAATCGGACCGACGAACCAGAATGTCGGCGGGACTGCGGACACCACGGCCGCCACGGTTCAAGGCATGTGTATAGATCATCGCCGTGCGAACGTCCTTGTGTCCGAGCAGCTCCTGTACTGTGCGAATATCGTATCCGTCGGCCAGCAAACCCCCCGTGCCCGCACCCAGGGACGCTTCGCGTCAGTCTAGGCGCTGACGCGAGTGTGTTCAAGGATCTGCACGGGAGACACCACCGGTCGTCTCGTCAGAGCCGATACGCAGCCACGGCACCCCGCGTCCTGGGGCCATTCGTGTGCGCGGAGGCTGAACGCCAACGCTCGTCGGCAGCGAGACTCCGAGTTCAAACGCGCCGCCGGCCTCGTGCGCCTCGGTCGCCTCGGTCGCCCCCGACGATGCAGCCAAGAGGATATGGTCACGTCGAACCGCCGTTAGTTTCAGCAAACGTATGGCTGAACTGAGATGCCACGCAAGGTGGCCGTATCCTCGCAACGCTAGCGTGCAGTTCTTACGCATCCCAGCGAGGGCATGGCCATGGCGAACTGTCTCGAACACGGCTCCGCTCTTGGGAGTCGTGGCAGTACCAGCGGAGAGTCGAACGCCGAAGAGGGCAGAAGCGTTCTTGGCTTCGGCGTTCGTGCAAGTGGCGATGGCCTCTTTTCTGTAACGCGCGTGGAACGGGGCAGGCTGCTCGCGTGACGCTTGGGGATGTGCGTTCGGTCGAAATTCGCCAGGCGATGCTGAGAACAGCTCGCCAGTGCGGGCGGTTGGAACGGCGGGTGGCGCGTGGGTCCGTGTTGCGATCTGGCAGGCTTTTGCTACGCAGTGTGAAACACGTTGACAGGCCTGTTGCGCGTGATAGAATGGACCTCTGATTTGGTGCGTTGGTGGTCGGTCGCTCCTGTGGGAGGGCCGACGTACAGGGAACCCGGTGCAAGTCCGGGACGGTCCGCGCCGCTGTAACCGAGTGTTAACAGGAACCCTCTCCGCTGGTCATTGCCATCTCCTTCGGGGTTGGCGAGAAGGCCGGGTGCTCCTGAACTCGGAAGTCAGAAGACCTACCAACGCAATCGTTGCGGCCTTCCGCGCGGGAAGGGAGCCGTGAGACCGCCGATGGAGCCGTTGTGTCGCTGAAGGTCGATCACGTTGCGCTACTCTCTGCGGTCGCGGTGCGCGCAGAGTTGATGGCGTCGCGCTTTGAGGATCGCCAGCAACGTTACATCAAGTGGGGCGAACAGGAGGCCTCTTGCCCAAGAGCCAAACGGAGGAGGCGAGCGATGTGCCGTCGTGCAGAGATCGAGAAGGCCATCCTCTCCGGCGCTGTGCCAGTTGTTGAGCGGCGCATTCGACATGCGCGATGACTTGTTCGGCGGTCAGGACACAAGGCAAATCATGGAGTGCTGACATGGACAGTTGCGGCTACGTACACGTTTATACGGGCGACGGCAAAGGCAAGACCACCGCGGCTCTCGGGTTGGCGGTTCGTGCCGCGGGGGCTGGTTGGCGGGTGTTCCTGGCGCAGTTTCTCAAGGGCATGGTCTATAGCGAGCTGTCTGCACTCGAGCTGCTCTCGGGCCTGATCGTCGTCCGGCAATACGGCCGCAGGTGTCTCGTCGACCGGGAGCCCGAACAGGTCGATTTCGACCGCGCCGCGCAGGGGCTCCTGGAGTGCAAGAGGGCCGTGATGTCGGGCGAGTACCGTATGGTTATCCTCGACGAAGCCAATGTGGCCGTGGCATTGGGTCTGCTGCAGCTGGACGACATCATCGAGTTGATCGATCTGAAGCCTCGTGAGGTGGAACTGGTGATTACCGGCCGATGGGCGCATCGCCGCGTGATCGAGGCCGCCGACTTGGTCACGGAAATGCAGGAAATCAAGCACTATTACCAGCAGGGTGTGCTGGCGAGGGCCGGCGTCGAGAAATAGCGTTTTGCGCGATGTGCGTTGTATTCACCCCACCCCACGGAAAGGACTGTCGTGCCCATGCAGTCGAAGCAGTGCAGAAGAGCCAATGCCGTGCAAGTTGCCAGTCGCCGGAGCAGAAGACTCAGGGTCGCTTCAGAAGAAAGACCCTGCCCGATTCGATCCGGTCGAGCGGGATTTTGCACACTCCTCCATCCAACTCGCTCCGCACCGGCACCAGTCCGTCTTCGGTCACTTCGAATGCCTGGGCTGCATCCAATGAGGGCGGCACCTTGATTGAGAGCGTCACGTTCTTGGCGGCTTCGATCACCGGAGTCGTCTTGCTGGCCGGAATGTGATTCGCCGCTGTGACCACCAGAGCCTCATTCCCGCACAGCACGGCCGAGACGGCCACACGGTCTTTGGAGGAGGATTCTTTGCCCACCCCGCCTGTCAAGGTCTTGCCGGCGTCGCTGGAAGCGACTCCGCACACCGGGGTCCCGATCAGCAAGTAGTCTTCGATCGTTTCGATGAGGCGATTCATCCGGGTAATCTCCCCGGTGAACTCCTCGTTCGTCTGCCAGCCTCCGGCGCCGCCGGCATAGGCCCAACTCGTCAGCCCCTTGGCACCCTGGCCGATCGCCTGGACGACGTTCTGCCGATACTCGGCCGGAATCGGCCCTCTGGCATTTCCCTCGGGAACGCCTTGACCGGGCGACCAGCCGTAGGCTTCGAGGCAGGCATACATCCGGTTTGGCGCCCCGCACTTCCTGGCCAGCGACAGGCTCTCACCGACGTACGCATGGTCTGCCGCGTACTGCGACACAGGGTACGGATCGAAACAACTGACGTCGGCCAACTGCCCATAAACCGACCAATTCAAGGGGCGGGTCGTGCCGTCCATGATGATCCATGTGGGCGCTCCAGGGGCAAACCGTTGGCTCAGCTCCTGCCAGCCCACCGTCATCAGCCTTCGCGCATGGTGGCCGAGTCCCGCCCCGTAGCCGCCGCCGACATTGTCGTGCGCGTCGGGTTCGTCCGGTCCCAGGACGAACAGCGAACGCGGCCCCGCATCAAACGGGTCCATCGCCACGGTGTACACACCTTCCTTCTCGCACTCCGCCTGACTCGCCGGGTACCACATCTGCAAGTTCATGTGCATTGCCTTGCACAAACCGATCGGCACATGGATGGAGCTCCTGGGAAACAGAAACCTCTGGACGCGGAACTGAGCGGCGACGGTTCGGCCCGCCGTATCGGTCACCCCCACCACGTGATACTCGCCCAGCCCAAGGGCCTTCGGCAGCTTGGCGCAGAAGGGAGCGACGTCGCCGTAGAATGGGCCGCCGGAAACCTCCAGCGGAATCCCGTCCAAAGTCAACGTGGCAATATCGGCCGTCTTTCCCGTCCGCCGCACGTACGCGTAGAGAACGTCTGCCGATCGTCCGGTTGTCACGTAGTCGATCGCCAGATCCGCCTTCCGATACGGAATATCCACCTCGACGCGATGCGCACCGCGCACGGGAATCCCCAGCGACACGCCGTCGCCCGAGGGCCGCTTCCGGAAACGAACATACACCTGTCCCACCGCGCCGGGCGGCAGAAGCCGTGGGCGAACGCGATACCAGACCACGCCCCGGGCGTCCCACGCATCCTTCTCGAAGTCGACGTAGCTCTCGGCGATCGGCTTGCCATTGAGCAACAGATCGTCGCCCAGACGGATCGCGTGCTGGCCCGCATTGCGCAGCACCACGCGAACGCCACCGAACTTTTCGTGCTCGCGATAGAGCTTCTGTAACCCCTGGGGCATCTGAGCCGCATTGGCCGGATCGCCGGGCCCCTCGACCGTTTGCGAATGTGCCGGCGGCTCGGGATCGGGCAGGTACTCGGCGCTCAGCAGCTGTGGAATATCAGACGGCGTCTCGGGCCGGCCCTCGAAGCGAGGATTTCCCGCCCCGGCCACGACAATCCGCCGAATGAGAATTTGCCCCGAATCCTCGCCCGCAATCCGGCACTCGTGCAACCCCTTGCCGGGATGCCCGGGGATCTCAGCGAGGAAGATCCGCTCCTTCTCGAAGTACGAGCCCAGATCCCACGACGCCACCGGCTTGCCGTCCCAAAGCACGCGAGCCTCTCTCGACGACTGGCGATCGCACCAAGCGGTGATCGACAGCATGAGCGGACCGTCCGCCTCATCTGAACGGACGAAGACGGCAAGCGCCAGAGGAAGCCTGGCCTCATGGCCCAGCGCTCTGCGCACGAGGAATCCCTGTGTCTCGTCGGGGACCAGAAGCGGGCTCTCTCCGGGCGCGCAGAGCAGACCGTCGCAATCCTCATAGTAGTGCGGCGCGCGCAGGGAGGGCGAGTCGGTCCAGTCGAGGCTCGCGCTGCGCCACGCGCTCTGTTTGCGCAGCTCGCTCCATTGCTCCAGTGTGGCAGCCCCGGTGTCGCCGGCAACGACATGGTCCGTGCCGACGGTCAGACGAACGGTGACGCTCTCGATGACGTTCGAAACGTTCGTCTTGAGTCCCGAGCCGTTATTCATGACGATGCGGATCCAGAACTGTGTTCCACCGGCCAGCTTCTTCGCCAGTTCGGCAGGAATGCCCAGCGACTGGGTCTGCCACGCGCCGGCGTCGGGTGGTGCGTCGCCGCTGGCGGCAGCACGCTGCCAGTCCAATCCGTTGCTTGAGACCAACAGCAAGTTATGCCCGCCGAGACTGGGGCCCGCGGCGCGCTGGGCCACCTCGACCTGGATTGCCTTGACAGCGGTGCTGCCGAAGAAACGGTACGTCAGCGTCCGCCCGCTGACCGGACCGGAATTCGTCAGCCTGCCAGGCTGCCACTGTGCGGCGGGCAGGTTATCGGTGAACCCGTCGGTCAGAAACCGCGGCGTGCTGAAGTCGTCGCTGTACTCAAACCGGCCCTGAGCGTCGGGCCGGATCTCGATCCCCGGCTCGGCGGCAACGGTCGCTGGAAGAATACACGTCAGGCACACGATCAGAACAGAAATGCGCACGGCTGTCATCTTTCGCTAAGGGGCAATTCCGACCGTTCCCTTGGGGCGGTCCCGAGGGGGCATCGCTTCATGGCGACGGTCGGCACGCTTCTTCACGACACATACGTTCAACGATCTGCCTTCTTCTGATCGACAAACGTCGAAGGCGCCATGTCCCATGCGTCGCCGCCCTGGAGCGTAGCGTCGCCGCCGCGGGCGAAAAGGCATATGCCCAGGGCGTCTTTGCTTTGCGGGAAGATCTGCTGAGTGACGCACTGCCGACCGTTGGCGAATATTTCGAGCATCGGTTTGTCTAAGAAGACGCGCAGTTCGAGCAATTCGCCCTCGCGCAACTCCAACGGCGCTTCGACCGTGTGCAACGCCGGTGTCACCGCGGATGCATGCCGTTTGAAATAGGCGTTGAACGGCGGCTGGCTGTATACAACGTCTTTGCGGAGCGTCGACTTCGACATGTCAACGATCAGTTTCTTCGCCGCGGGATCATACCAGATGAGCGTTTCTTCGCGTCCGTCGGGTGAGCAGCGCACTTTCAGGCCGACGTGTTGGGCCCGGCCCGGGTCGATCCGAAGGGCCAACTCGAGCGAGTCGCCGCGGACGTTGTCCAACACAACCTGGCCGCCGGACGCCAAGGCGCGCTGGCCCAGCGCCCGGTGGTTTCGCCGTAAGGCGTGCAACTCCTCGACCGGCGCAATCTGCAGACGTCCGCTCTCATCCAGCCCCAACACTCGCGGCATACTCTGCACACCCGATCCCGTTTGGTCCATGGTCGCTCTCGATCGGGGATCGGTCACCCAGGCCCAAAAGATCCTCCGTCCCTTGCCATCCAGTAGACTCTCGGGCGCGAAGAACATGCCGCCCGGCCAATTCATGCGCATGTGCCGCTCCGGGAAGAACTTCTCTTGCTTCAAGTCGAACCGGCCGACATAGCAGCGCCCGCCGATCTTGTGGCTGATGCACATGAGCACGTGTTTGTCGCCGAGCTTGAAGAAATCCGGACACGAACAGTCTTCACCCTCCGTGGTCCAGGTGGGATCCGGTTGTTCATAGAACGGGCCGACCGGTTTCCAGTTCACCAGATCCGGCGACTTGCAAAGATAGAGTGTGTCCTTTCCGTTCAGTTCGTTTCCGCCCAACAGGCAGTAGTAGGTATCGCCCTCCAGCCACAGATACGGATCCCACACGCGATACGTCCCGTGTCCCGGCTCGCCCGGTTTGGGCATGGGAATGATGGGGTTCTTGGGATGCTTCTTCCAGCGGATCAGTTCGTCGTCGTCGGCCGTCGCCACGCAGACTCCGGCGTTGATCCCGAACCAACAGAGCATCGGCTTGCCCTCTTTGTTCACGAAAGCGTTGCCGCTGAAGATGCCCACGTCCGGATCACCCGGCGCCGGCACCACCGACGGCGGCACGAACGTCCAATTCACAAGGTCCGTGCTCACGGCGTGGCCCCAGCAATGTCCTCCGTTGGGCAGCTTCGGATCCTGGAAGATGTACATCAGGTGGTACTTTCCTTTCCACCAAATGCAGCCGTTGGCGTCGTACGGCAGACACACGCCTTCCTCGGGGAGGGCTGTCACGTGCCAGATAGGCCAATCTTCGCTCTGGCGGGTCCTCGGCGGAGCAACCGGTGTCGAGGAAGCCAACAGGTAGCTCCCTTCGCCGGGCAGGTGGAGGCGTCCGTCGGCGATTTTCGCTCCGCCAACCAACTGCGCCGCCCGAAACACGCCCATTCGATCCGCGGCCTTGTCGCCGTCGAACGACCACCATGCCCACGGCTTGGGGCCCGCCGGGTCATTGGGTCGCAGCGAGGCGATGGTGGACGCATCCAACGCGGCGTCGTACACGCGTGCATCGTCGATCGCGCCGGCAAAGAAGCGCGGTCCGCCGGCATCCTGGTGTCGCAGGCCCATTAGAACCACACTCTCCGCGTCGAATTTGGCCGGATCCGAACCCATGCTGTAGGCGGCACAGCGTTGACCATTGCGATAAATGGTCACCTCGCGCCCCCGATACACAATGGCCACCTGCACGGCCGTCTCCGGGCCCGCCGTCTCCGCCGGCCACGCCGCCTGCTCCCGATGCGTACGACGGAAAAACTCGCTTCCGGCCATCCAGCGCCCCGGCTCAATCTCGCCCAGAACGACCGCGTCGAACTGCCCCTCGGGGTTCTCGAGGGTCAACACGCTTCCGCCCCGCTGGGCCAGATTCGCCGGATAGACCCAGGCCACGAGCGTCTTGTCAGCAACGACTCGCCCGGGCTCGGCGCCCCACACGATTCCGCCGGTGACTAACAAGTCTCCCAGCAACAGCATTTGCAGCAGGGACCAACAAAGCGAGGACGACGTGCGTTTGACCATCGATGATCTCCACAACCGGGATTCTATCTACTCTCTCCGCTACCCTCCTGTTGCCCATTGGCATACACCCAATAAGCTTCTGGCACTCAGGCGTGTGAGCCCCTCGCGCTACTTCATCGGCTTGAGCGTGGCGACAAAGCCGCCGTAGGGCAGGAACTTTACACGAAACGCGCGGCTCGACGGAAGCTCGTTCACGTCATCGGCGAAGTGGCGGGCGTCCGAGCCGTCGCCGATCCGCGCAACTTCATAGCGCCCCGGGGGCAGCCACGATCCCATCTCAACGGTCTCCTCGCGAAGCTGGTTCTCGCCGTTGATTCCGGCTACGTACCACGTCGGGCCCTTACGGCGCGCCAACACGACAAACTTGCCCGGATAACCGGCCACCAGCCGCGTGTCGTCCCAGGCGACCGGCACCTGCTTGAGGAATTGCTTCGGTGCATCTGGCAGACTGAGATACGCCTCGGCCTTGTCGGCGAAATGCAGCCACCCGCTTTCAAAGACCACCGACAGGGCCAGCTCGTGCGCGACGGTCGTGAGGTGCGCGTACTTGTTGTTGGAGAAGGCCACGGGCGTATAGTCCATGGGACCGACGACGTTCCGCGTGAACGGCAGGATCGTGCTCTGAACGGGCGCCTCTTGCGGAAACTTTGGGCCGAAGATGTAATTCTCCTCACCGCGCACCGCTTCCATCGACATTAGGTGCGGCCAGGTGCGATCCCAACCCCGAGGCAGCGTGCAGCCGTGAAAATTGACCATGATCTGGCGCTCGGCCGCGTCGTGCATGATGCCCTGGTAGAGCCCGATCACATTTTGTTTGTCGCTCTGGAAGAAATCCACCTTGATTCCACAAACGCCCCAGCTCTTGAGCAAGTCGAGCTCGAAGCGTCGCACTTCCGGGTAGGTAAGCGTGTCGCGCGGTTTCTCGGTGACGATGTTGTGCGGCCCTCCCGAGTTGTACCAGAGCAGCACACTCACCCCCTTCTGCTTCGCGTAACGCAGAACGTCATGGATGTTGCCGTTGTCCATGAGGTCCCAGTTCGCGTCCACCAGGATGTATTCCCATCCCATCTCGGCCGCGAAGTCGACGAACTTCCGCTGCTTCTGCCCGTCGCGTGGGCTCGCGTTGTCCGACCACCAACTCCAGGCGACCCTTCCCGGGCGAATCCAACTCGTGTCCTTCAGTCGCGACGGTGAAGCAACGTCGGTCACCAGGGTCGACTCGACGATTTCACCCAGACTGTTCCCCACGATAATCACCCGCCAGGGCATCTCCCACGGCGTCGGCGCCGACGGCTGGACTGCCCCCTGGCCGTTGCCTTCGCCCGGATCGGGCAGCGCGATGCGATAGACCCCATGGGGCGCGACGCTATTGAATCGCGTGCCGCAGAAGTTCTCTTGCACGTTCGCTTCGGTGATCAGCGCCCACTGGCCACCGGCGGTCTGCAACAGCATCGGGAACTCCCACCCCACGCCCCGCGGCGCCGGCGTGCCGACGGCAATGCCGTTTTCGTAGTTGGTCTCGTACGCCGGCGTATAGGTGCCGGGAATGTCGCTGGGCGCCATCCAGAGTTTCGCCTCCGAGGGAATCGCGAATCCGGTCAGCTCCTCCTGCAATGTCTCGCACACTCCATTCCCGGTCGGTACGCGGTATCGGAACGTCACGCCGTTGTCATACGCGCGAACGTCCAGTTCCAGCGACTGTCCCGTCGCATTGCGAAAAACGAACGTCTGTTGGTTGGCCTGGTTGCGGCACAACCGGCGCTTGCCGTGGGGCATCTCGTAGCTTTCCTCGATGCGTCGCGGCGCCGCGGCCGACTCGAACTTGAGGCCGGCAGCCAGATCAGCCCCCTTCAGCCGCAAGCCGAGCGGTGAATCGCCGATCACCACCGCACGCTGTCCTTGCGGACCATGCTCGACCCGATAGTAAAGACATTCACCCTGCGGATAGTTGGCCACTCCCCCGAGATCGGCCAGTTGCAGCGAGATCTGCGTCATCCCGTTCGGCGAGACAATCGACCAACTCTCGGCCGAAGCCGACCCGGCCAGGGCGAACAATCCTGCAGCCAGAACGATCATTTTCATCAGACATCCTCCGAAGCGTATTCCCGTAGGCGACCACCGCCCCATATTAGCTCAGGCCCGCAGATCACGTCCAGTCGCCCGTTTCAGAAAGCCCATCGCGTCCAGAGCCAGCCCATTCCAAGGCGGACGCTCTCCGCCCCGGTGGCCGTACGCCCCGCCCCGTTTTTACACCTTTGGGCTCACTCCGCTTTGATGAGTACGACGCGGTCGACGAAGATGGCGTCTACCTTGGGATCGTGACCGTGGGCAAACCAGAAGTAGGCACCGCCGACGAAGTCGACGACGCCCAGATCGATCCAGCGGAACTTCTTGTCCAGTGAGCCGTCTTCGGTCGCAAAGTCCTTTCGCTGGAGCGCCATGCTCTTCAGCCCCTTCTTTGCCTGCGGGTCGTACACGCCCCATGAGCCGATCTTGCCATCCTCGATCGTTCCTTCACAGCGCAGCGAGGCCAGTATGCGGTACTTTCCGCGCACCGGCGGCGTGTAGCTCGTGTTCCAGTCGACCTTGGTTCCCATGCGCACACTCTTGCCGTTGCAGCCTTCCGCGTCGTCGACAATCGTTGCCGCGTCGGCGTAATTGTTGAACGACAGGGCATCGCAGACGATCCAAGCATCTTCCGGAACACCCTTGCAGATGTCCGGCGGGTTCTGCCTCGCCAGGAATCCGGCCTTCAAGCCTTCCAGATATTGCTGGAAACTCCCCTCCTGCGAGATTACGGCGGCTCGCGTCTTGAAGCGTTTGCATAGTCCGGCGAACTCCTCGGCCGCTTGGACTGGGTCCTTCGGTCCCATGAACGGCAGCTTCTTCTCGCGCGCTTCGCAGCGCAGAGGATAGTAGCGGCTCAACCACACGTGGTCGATGCCCATCTTCGATTTGCGGAGCCGGCGCAGCTCGTCGGAATCGGGGCCATACACCTTCGTCGCCTCTTCGACCGCCTTGTTCATGATCTCGGTCACCTGATTCAGCGTGGCCAGGTCGAGCCACTTCGCCGAGTTCACGCCAAAACAGCCCAGGTAGATATTCTCTTTCTTGGCTTTCGCGATGAGGATGTCCCAGTACTGCTGGATCAGCGGGGCAACGGCTTCGCCGTAGTAGCCGCGCAAGAACTCGCCGATGAGCTTCTCGTCGTCGAGGTTCGGCTCCCACATCACGCGCATCAGAAGCCAGTTCTTCAGCTCGCAGAAGTCGTCCCCCTCGCCTTCTTCGAACAGGCCGACCGCGCCATGATCGACGAAATAGCGAACGTTCGGAGCGAGCACGCGCAGGTTCGGATGCGGTCCCAGGTAGTCGTTGTAGTTCGTCGTGTAGTCCCAAATGAACAAGTGCTTGGCCAGCTTGCTCCACCCTTCGATGTCCGCGGCGAACTTCGCGTTTTGTGGACCGTCCAATGGCTGGATGTACGAGCATTCAATCGTGCACAGGCGAATCAGGACGTTGTCGCGCGGTTTGATGTTCTTGGGCGGCCTGCGCGTATATTGGTATGCCAGCGATTCGACCAGCACGTCCGGAAACTCCTTCTCCACCGCCTCGGCAACCTTGTTGAGCATCAACACGAGCGTTCCGGCGTGGCTCTGTTCGGCGTCGTCGACCTCGCGGCACTTCTTGCACGTGCAGTAGCCGTGCCAGTCGTTCTGCGACACGTCGATGATCTTGGCGCCGGGATTCTTCCGCAGCGTCTCCAGGACATTCTTGATTAGCTCCTGGATCATGGCGTCATTGGTCAAGCAGAGTTGGGCGCGTTCCCACTTCCGCTTGCCGCCGACTTCCGAGTACCAGTCCGGATGTGCCTCGAAATACTTGTCCGGCGGAAGATACTTGTAGAAGGAATGCACGAAATTCACGATCCGCACGGCGCCGCCGTACTCCGGGGTCAAGGCGCCGTTGCCCTTCATACGGGCCGAGAAGACCGTGGGCTGCGCGTCGCGATGGTACATCTCGCGTGAGATCATCTGCGGCGCGTAGGATACATTCAGATCGTCGGCCACCACAAGCGTCGGTTTCTTCGGCACGAAGGTGTCTGTCGGCGTCCACCAGCGCACCCCGACCACGTCCTGCAGGAACGAATAGACCGCGTACAGGCAGCCTCGCTGCGGATGTCCCGCAAGGATCAGGTTTCCGCCGTCCATGCGTATCAGGATCTCGTCGAACTTGTAGTCCTTCTTCGGAGCCTTGGCCGTAGCGCCGACGAAGATCAACGACTTTCGGTCGGCCGGAACATCCTTCTCGGCGACCGTCTGGAAATCGGCGCCGGTAACCAGCTTGAGATGCTCGGACAGTTCCCGCGCAGCGGTCTTTTCGACGACCGTCGGCTCCCCGGGCAGAACGATCTTCCAGCCGGTCGTGCCGTCTTTGGCGAGTTCAGCGGCGTGCAGGTAGGCCGGCAGAAGCAACAGGCCCAACAACAGAAGCAGGGTTCTTTTCATGGCTCTTCAGCGTGGTTGTCAGTTATGTGTTTTGAAAAACAACTCCGAACCTCACTCACAACGTCCGCACCGTTCCTGCCACTTCCCCTTCCGAGGTCCGATCCCAACCTGCCGATCGAAGGCTGCATTGCTCTGAAAACCCGAGATCGGCAGAGCTCATTCCTCCTACATTCCCAACCGGGCCTTTTCGGCGAGTTCCGCGACGGATTTATCCTTGGCTGTTGCTTGGACCTTGCGCAGAATCGGGTCGAAATGTTCCTTGTTCGGCTGTCGCAAGAAACGGTGATGGGCCAATTCCACGATGGTGCGGCAGGCGGTCTGTGCGAGCGCCGGGTCGTCGAGATACGCGGCAACCCAATCGACAGTCTCCAAGGTTCGTACGGCCGACGCTCGGGCCAGGACCAGACTCTTGTCGTCCGGCGTGTCGGCGACCTTCATGGCGTTCTTCAGCATGGCAAGGGTTTCGCCTGCGGGCCGGTCGCTGGGCAGGGTCACGACGCGAACATAGGCCCGCAACGCCTGCCGGCGCTGCGCCTTCGCGCTGCCCTTCGTGGCCAATTCCCACAGCATGTCGGCGTGCTCGGCGTTCGGCCAGTTCGCCAGCGCCCGAACGGCCGCCGCCGCGAGTTCCGGTTGCGGAGAGTTCAATGCCGGCTTGACCTTCGCATACACCGCATCGGTTCCCAGCCGGCCCAAGAGCGGCAGCACCGCGGCCTCATCCTTGTCGCCACGACTGTCAATAAGGCCCAGCAGGATCGTCGCGCGGTCCGATGGCTTGGCGTTCTTTTCGCAGATGTACGCTATGGCCCGTTCCACGAAATCCCGCTGCGCACCGGCAGGCACATCGAGGTACAACGCCAGCATCCGTTTCAAGTCGGTTGCGTCGGGGTCACAAATCGCTCGCAATCCTTCCACCGCCCCCTCGTATACCGCCGGGTCGGTGCTGCGGGCCAATCGAGTCAGGGGATCGATCGCCTCGTAGTACTTCAGTTTCGACAGAACACCGACGATCTGTTCCCGAATGGCAACGTCGGTCTTCATGGCTTCCAGCAGGGCCGGGCCGACCTCTGTTTTCGGTCGCCGGGCCAAGGCGTCGGCGGCCAAGGTTCGACTGACCTCGTCAGACCGCAAGGCCTTGATCAAGGCCGGGATCACCCGCGGATCGCCCATCGTCCCGAGGAACCGTAGTGCCAAGTGGACCTTGGCCGGGTCGTCGCTCTCCACCGCTTCGAGCATCGCCGGCAGCATCTTTTCGCCCTGTCGCGCAGCGAGTTCTTCCAAGAGGGCAATCTCGACTTTCTCACCGATGGAGTTCTGGTGGAGCAGCTTCTCAATTGCCTCGTCGTTCAGCACCATCAACTGGGCGATGACGACTCGCTGCTGGGCGGCATCGGCCGATTTCGACCATTCGGCGACCAATGCGGCCTTCTGGTCCTCCGGGGTGGCCGCAAACACTGCCCGCCAGGCCGCCTGCCGCGCACCGATCGACCGTTTGGCATCGGCAGCCAGGCGATAGATCTCCATGGCCTTCTCCTGCTTGCCCGACGCCTGTAATAGGATCGCGGTTCGCACGGCCGCCGATTCCATCGGGGCGCAGGCCTTGTCGGCCTTCTTCAACATGCCGATCAAGAAGTCGGCCGCCGCCTCGCTGCCGAGATTGCCCAGTGCCCGCCACGCCGCCAAGGCCACGACGGGATCTTGGCTTTCGGTCAAGGCGATGATCTTCCCGACCGACGCCTCGTCGCCGAGCAACGAAAGCGAGTTCGCCACACCTGCCAGTTGGCGGCCTTGCAGTTTGTCCAAGGCGGCGCGCAACGCGGCGATCGAAGCTTCCGACTTGATGCGTTCCAGGAACAGGCGCGCCGTATCGGCGGTCGCCGGGTTGAGAAGCATGGGCGCGACTGCCGGCACTTCGGCGTCCGTCCCAATCCGATACAACTGGGTGCAGATGAACTGTCGAGCGGCCGGCGTGGTGGCCGGATCCTGTAGCACCTTGGCCAGTCGGGCCGCGGTGGCTGCTCGCTGCTTCGGATCGTTCATGGCATTGATCACGACCCAATTCATGGCCAGCAGCGCCTTCTGATCCTGGCCCGCCTCGTACTTGGCCATGTCGGTCCAAGCGGCTTCAACTTGTGCGGCCGTAAGATCGCCTGCACTACCCCCCTTGCCCGTCGTCGCCCAGTCGTCGGCGAACAGCTGCGAACCGGCACAGAGGAGAATCAGCACCACCAAACATGCACGCTTCATGGCAATCGACTCGTTGTTATTTGAATGGGAAGCTTCGTTGGTCACCGGCGTTTTCCGACTCTGCCCCTGCAAGCCCCGAACGCTCAGACCGTCCACGGACCTCTCTCGGCACGGTTGAGCATCGAATTGGCCTGATCGTCGTTGATGAAACAATCGTTCTGTGGGTCCCACTTCAGTTTCCGCCCCAGACGCAGGCAGATATCCGAAACGTTCCCCAGCGTCGTGGCGTAGTGTCCTTGTGGAAGCGGGCACACCGGCTCTTTTCTGGTGCGCATCGAGCGGAAGAAGTCGGCCGTATGGGCCGTGTAAGGATCGCCCCATGGCGGACTGGCGTGCAGATGCGTATCGGTCTGCTTCAACTCGATTTCCAGCAGCTTCGGATCGCTGGCCTTGATGCCGGCGCGGTTGACATGCACCCACCCCTTGTCGCCGATGAACCGGCAGCCCTGTTCATAAGGGTTGCCCGTATTGCAGAAATTCATCGCGAGCCCGCTTTCATAGCGCATCTGCATTCGCCAGGCAATCCACGTGTCGGCCATTCCCTGGTCGGGCAGCACTCCCCGGCCCGAAACCTCGAACGGCTTCTCGAAGATCTCCGGCATGCCCCAGCCGGCGACATCCAGATGGTGCACGCCCCAATTGGTGATGAAACCTGCGCAGTAGTCCGAAATCATGTACAGACCCAGCCACTCCACGCGTCGCGGGTCGAAGGGGTGCATCGGGGCAGGTCCGGTCCACATGTCCCAGTCAAACCCTTCGGGCGGATCGCACGGGGCAACGGCCGGAATGACCGTCCCGCCGGGAACGCCAACCTGCACTTCGGAGACCTTGCCCAGGTAACCGTTTCTCGCCAGGCTGCAAGCCAAGCGGAATTTCGGATCGCTCCGCTGCTGCAATCCGACCTGAAAGACCGTGCCGTACTGGCGAACCAGCTTCTTCAACTTGACGCCCTGGCCGATCCATCGCGACAACGGCTTCTCGCCGTAGATGTCCTTGCCCGATTCGATCACCCGGCTGTAGAGGCAGCCATGCCAATGGTCGGGCACGGTTCCCCAGATTGCGTCGATGTCGTCCCGGGCGAGCACGTCGCGGAAGTCGCTATAGAGCTGGCAGCCGCTGTACGAGGCCTTTCCCAAGCGTTCCGCATAGAACGCCTCGGTCAACTGACAGGCGCTCTGGCCCCGATCGCGTCGTGCCTCGGCAATGGCCACGACCTGATGATCCGGCAACGGCTGCATCGCCCTCAGCGAATGCCGACCGCGATTGCCGACACCGAAGACGCCGATGGTGATGCGCTCGCTGGGAGGAAGTTGCCCATCCTTGCCCAAAACGGCCGACGGAAGCACGAGCGGACTGACAGCCGAGGCGGCCAATGTTCCCGCCAGAAAACGGCGCCGGGAAATCTTGTGGTTCATGATGACTCTCGCATCGTCCAAATTGGTGCGTGTCGCACTTAACTGTAGCGTGCGCGGCGGCGTGTTTCCACGGTTTCGAAAGCGAAAAACACGCTACAGTTACGCCGAACGCGGTCTAGTAGGCGTCTCGCGACACCCGGCATGGGAGGTTACTTCCAGAGTTCCTTGATGATCTCAACCGTCTTGTCGACGAGCATCTGGCCCCCTTCAGGACCGATGATATTGCTTTGCGGGACGGCCGAATAGTGTCCCGCGGCCTGCGCCCGCTCGGTCGGCAAGTAGCTGCCGAAGCCGGTCAACTGCACGACGAACGTCTGCGTGGCCGGCGACCGGGCTTTGATGCGAATACCGTATTCGCAGAAGAGTTCGAAAGGATTGGAGCACACGACCAGGTCGCCGAGCCGGACGACGTGGATCTCAACCGGATACGTCGCCCCGGGGTCCTTCTGCAGTTGCTCGTAGCGTTTCACAACGCCGTAGTGCCAATCCCTGGCCATGAAGGCGACCCGCGCGGCGCAGGCTGGGTCTTTCTCCACCTGCGCCATGACGGTATCGTACGCGGCACGCGCTTCGCGGTATTGGGCCTCCGAGATCTTCGCCAGCGGCAACTGCAGCGTCAGCGCCGCGTGTTTCAGCACGGGATCGGCGAACTTCTCCTTCTGGGCCGCGTCGAACGTCTGGCTCACGGAGATGTCTATCCGCCGGGCCACTTCGTCCAACTCGTCGATTCCACGCAGTGCCCGCATTCGTGCGTTGGCCGCCTTGTGCAGTATCGGACGCGGCGACATGTCTCCTGCCGCAGAGCCCCAGCCAAGAACGACCACTCGCTCGCCGTATCGCTCCTTCAGGCGTGTGCGGACCGGCAGCCAAAAATCGGCATTGATCGACGATCGGCCTTCGACGACCTGCGACGGGCAGGCGACGTTGACGATCACCGCCTTCAGACGATCCTGCCGATCGAAGAAGAAGATCGAGCCCACGTCGTCGTCGTCCATGCCTTCCAAATTCACGAAGTCGGCGCGGTTCGTATCTCCGTACATCTTCGCGGAACCGTCGGCGTAAACGGCACGTCGGCCGAACCCGATGCTGCTGCGATCCAGCCCGTACGACATCTTCCCCGGCGCAAGGTCCTTCCATGCCGCAACGATTCCGTCGCTGATCTTATCCGCCAGATAGGCGATCGTCTCTTCCACGGTCATCGTCTGGTCGTTGACCGGGATGCCGGGCGTTCCAGGCCGCAGCACAGGCGCCGTATGCGTGTGCGTGGCAGTCAGCACGATGTTCTGGACGTCGATCGTACCGTCCTTCTTCGCCACCGCATCCCGGATCGCCTTGACGAACACCTCGGGCGACTGCAACAAGTCCATCGAAACGAAGGTCGTCGTCACATCGCCCGACTTGAGCGCCACAACGTTGGCCGTCAAGGGCGTCTCCGGTTTGGTCGACAGCCGCAAACCGAATTGCCCCCACAGGGCAACGGCCTTGTTCGGGGTGATGTCGACCGACGCCGCTCCGACGTGCAGTTCCGCGCCGAACAACAGCGCTGGAAACACCAGGCCGATCAGCAACCCGCCAGAGACCCCTTTGCACACAGCACCGAGCAATGGCCACTTCATTCCAAGCTCCCTAATTGATACGCACACAGTCAACGACCGTCACCTCCTGCCGATCCCACCACGTCGCAGCCCGACGGCCGTGCTCACCACACGCGACACCCCGAGCTTACTGTGCCCGCTATCGGCACTCAATAGCCGAGGCCGGATTTGCCCGAATTCACCTGCGCGGCCCGTCAGTCTCCACGGAGAAGCGGGCCGTGCTGCGTGCGCAACGTATAGGCGTTCACGATATCATGGTAGCAGAGGCGGGGCGAGCATTACAACGAAACGTGCGAGAAACGTGTCGTGAGAGGATTGGAAGCTGGGTGCCCTTCTTGTGCGCCGGGTTGCCGGCAGAGACTACGCGCGATGGGACCGCCGTGTGCGATCGTCGCTCGGCGCATCTTGGGTTACTCGCTGATCGATGAGGACATGACAAATCGCCCGCTCCGTCCGGTTTGTTCGCCGCTTCGCCTTGTGATTGGGAAGGATGGTGAAGCGATGCACCGCCTTGAGTTGGGCGATTCCGCCTGCAAAGGTGCATTCAGTGCGACAATCAATGTTCACACTTCAGCTTCTGTGGACACGTGGCTCGCGCCTCTGTCATGGGCGCTCCCCGATAGCAAGAGAAGCGTTCCTCAGCCCCGGTGAACGGTACGACGAAAAAGAGCGAGGCCGGCGAGGCCGGTCAGGAGGAGGACGAGGGTGGTGGGCTCGGGGACAGAGGAGAGGATTTGGCCTGCCACCGGGATGTCGATGATGTCTGAGTTTGCGACCTGTTGCTGCGCCGCCAGGTCGAAGCTCGTTAGAGTGCCTGTTACCGGAGAGATTTCGTCGGACGTGAAAACGGGCACGGGGATCGTCTCGCCAGGCGCGTGTGAGCCAACAAGAGGCAGTTCGAACAGCAGCCACACGACGTGGTCCACGCTCTGCGGAACATCGTAGCCGGTGACGATGATCTCCACGAACTGCAACGAGCTCGTCCCCGAATCGACGATTTGCAGTTCCATCGTTCCGTTAGCGGGAAAAACGCCGTCGTACTGCCCCTGATAAGTGTCGCTGAGCGTGAGCGCCCCGCCGACAATGTCGTAGACAGAGTAATCGTAGGGCATACCGCTCCCTTTCCACGATGCACCCGAGCCATCGACACTGAGCGCGGCCTGATCGATCTGGAACACGAGATCCAGATCACACCACGCCTCGAAGAGACCGGTAACAGGATTGACACCGCCAGCCGGCCCACTTGCGGTATAGCTCACGATGCCGGCGCGAGTTGCGCCGGCCAGGAGCGTGACCATGAATGCGAGCGCGGCAAATGTTCGGGTGAACGTTCTCATGAGAAGCCTCCCACAACCAAGCAGCTAACAAAAGAGCCCACCCAGAGGGTGCCCACCGCGTGCTCAGTCTACCAGGATCGTACGGGAAGTCAAGGAAGTTGGCCGCTCCTATTGGGTCCTGCATTGGAACTGGAACGAGGCCGACCATCGGGAGGCCGAAAGATCAGGATTGGGCCGGACCCCTTGTTCCGTTTTCAATACAGGCATCAATAGTGCGTGTCGCACTTGACTGTAGCGTTCGCAGCGGCGTGTTTCTACGGTTCCGAAAGCGAAGAACACGCTACGATTACGCCGAATGCGCTCTAGAACGTTCTTGGGACGGCTGGCATGGTCGACGGGCCGCCGGCCAAGCGACTTCAGCAAGCGATCGCCTCGGCGCGTTTCGGCGGAGTCGGGAGAGCCGCGTCGAATGCCCCTTACGGTCTGTAAACGGTTACGGAAACGGGTCGCCTTCAGGCAGTCCAACGAAGAATGCGCAAGGATCGTTTCGGAAGCTGCCACTGCCTTCCGCCTGCCGTGCCCGCGTCGTCCACGGGAACATACGTATCAGCGGTCTCGACCCGTTGCGACGATTGGCCGTAGTTCGCCAAGACCAGGTACAAGTCGCGATTGGCAAATGCCGACGCCACACAGTCCTTGGGCAGAGGGGCGGTGAACAGGTCGGAATCGGTGATCTCCAGATATGCCCATGTCCCGTCTTCCACCATCGGCAGATACCGCTTGAGCCAGCGTGCGTGGGCGGGCCGCGTATCCGGGTTCGGCGGAATCGGGTCCCAACCGCCGTAGATGTACGGTCCCTGCGGATGGGCCTGGTAGTATTTCCACGCCGCCTCGTAGAAGCCGTGTTCCTTCACGCCTGGCAGTCGGGGAATCGGAATCACGGCCCGCTCTCCGGTCAACGGTCGCCCGCCTTGCAACAATGGAAACTGCATGTAAGGAATCGAGTGCAAGAAGTGGTCGCTCTCGGCCTCGATCTGGGCGGCCGTCCCCTGGATGCAAGGAACAACGTAAGGCGTGTGATTCTTCGTAGCCTCGCGCAACTGGTCCGCGTTCTTGACGTTCTCGCCAACCCAGAGATAGTCGTACACCCTAAGCCCGCCCGTCTGCGGCTCGTTCGTGCGGTCCGCGTGCATCTTGTAGATGGCACCGCGTCGCTTGACCTCCGAATAGATGAGATACAACAGGTCGGTCACCGCGCCATCGTACTGAGGCGTTTCGTCAAACGCGGCCATCTCGTCTGCCGCGGGTTCCTTGATCCGTTTTTTGGCGTTGGGAGCATATCCCCAGTCGTTATAGAGGCCATCGAGTTCGTAGTCTTCGAGGATTTGCACCATGCGCGGCAGGAAGAAGGCGCGCCATCCGGGACTGGCGGGCGAGCATCGCGCCAGGTCCCACCAACCGGTAATCGCGTCGCCAGGACGCGACCACTCCTGACGATAATTCGGATCGCTCGCCGTGAAGTACCCACTCGACGCGTAGGCCAGAATCCTCATGCCGCGCTGGTGGACCATCGCCACGAAACGGCGGAACCCCTCGGGATTGACCGCGGTCAGCTTATCGTGTCCGAAGAGGCCATACCGATCGTTCCATTCATCCATCACATGAACCAACTGAATGCCGTGGTCTTTCAGCCGGTCCAGTTCCTGCTCGTCGTACTCGCCCGGTTCCCAGGGCGTGCGGCTGGGATACTCGCCCATGTTGTACACACACTGAGCCGGCAGATAATCGGTAATGAGGTGCTTGCGGAGACAGCGGCGGATCTTCCGCGTGCACATGCCGACGTGTGCCAGGCGCCGCCGGTGGTCATCCGCCGTATAACTCACCAAGACGGCTGGCCCCTTACTCTTGCCGCCGTCCACCTTCGCCGCAGGCGCTTCGCTTGCCTGGCCGGAGTTGGCGGGAAGTGAAACGGCGGTGCCTGCCGCGACCGCCTTTGCACCCGTCTTCAAGAATTGTCGCCTGTCCATCATCTACTCCTGGTGATTGCGTCAGTTCCAGTACAGAGGTCCCGACCGTTGGACGCGTAAAGGTCGTTGAGAAAACACCGCAAAGATCGATTGAGAATCGCAGTACCGAGAACGAAGGCTGGCCCCATCGTAACGCCAGGCTTCGGAGAAAGAAAGGACTTCCGCAGTCCAACGGCAGACGCCCGTCATATTGCCCGGTTTGCGCCGGTTGACGTGATGCGGATCGGCCACTGAGGAGGGCAAGGGGCAGGTTACGGGTTGTCCGTGTGCAGGCCGCACTCGGTCTTGCTGGTGCCGCTCCAGCGGCCCGAGCGTTCGTCCTCGCCCGGGGCAACGGCGCGAGTGCAGGGCCAGCAGCCGACGCTCGGGTATCCGTTGTCGTGCATCGGGTTATACGGGATGCGCTCCTTGCGGATCCGATCCCAGACGTCGTCCGCGGTCCAGTTGGCAAGCGGGCTGATCTTCACCAAGCCGAACTTCTTGTCCCAGCCTACGATGGGCGTGACCGCCCGGACCGCGGTTTGGTCGCGTCGGATGCTGCTCATCCAGGCGTCGTAATTCCGTGTCACGCGATAGAGCACTTCCACCTTGCGGTGAAAGCAGCAGCGATTGGGATCGGTGCGGTAGACGGGACCACCGTTGGCCGCTTCGTACTCTTCGACCGTCGTTTCGGGATATTGAAGGTCGATTTCCATGCCGTAGCGGTCCTTCAAGCGGTCGCGGAGCTCGAAGATCTCTTTGAACTGATAGCCCGTCTCCAGGTTGAACAGATAGACACGCGGCTCGATCTTCGCCAGCATCGAAATGAGCACGCAGCCTTCGGGCCCGAAAGCCGTGGCCATCGTCAAGTTGGGAAAGTACCGCTGGACGGCCCACGCAAGGATCTCTTCGGGCGTGGCGCCTTCCAGACGTCGCCCTTCCGCGTGGAGCGCGTCGATCTCGTCCTGGGTTGCTTGTCGTACGACGGGCTTAGGCAGTTCTTCGCTCATTCAGCCATTCCGTGGCATCACGTGATGCACTTCAATGACGGACAGGTTCTTCTTCGGCAGAGGTCAGTGTGGCAATTCTACGCGTGAGGGAAAGCCATACAACAGAAGTGACATGCGCGGCCAGACCGGCTCGGAACCGCCCCGGCACCGCTTCTGGCATCCGAATACCACGGTTGCCTGGGGGTGCACACCCCTGGTCCGGTCGCGAATCGGGCCAGAACGGGCAGTGGAGCGGAGTTTCCCGCGGGCGCCTCGCTGTGCCGAGATACGAAGCCGGGGCTGTCCTCACGGGCTGCCAGTTCGTCGTGTGTCTCCCTACGGGACACTCTGGAGCCATGTGACGGGGAGCCTGATTGCCGGGACTTGTCTAACGCGAGGAATCACCTAGAATACGCAGAGAGTGAACATTCCGCCGAGTAGGAGTACAAGCGTTGAATCGATGGGTTGATATCACCTTCGATTGTTACCCGCTCCGGTCGATATCGCGCCTCGACGCGCCGATCGACGCATCGCCCGAGTTCGGCCAGTTGTGTCAACGGGTCTCCAACGCGGTCACGAAGCACGGACGTCACAACACGTACTACTTGTGCAACGCCAGGTGCGACTTCCACCTGACAAACGACGAACAGGTCGGCACCGTGGCATTCCGATTCGAAGGAACCGTGTTGACCGACCCCGACGACATGCGAACGGTCGGCGCCGATCTTCAGGTCGAGTTGGACGGAGAAACCTGCGACTGGCTGACTCAAGGGATCGTCGACTGGTTCGCCGAAACCGTTTCGCGCGCGGTCCAAGTCGAGTTCGATCGCTACATCGCCGTTGGCGACTTGACGAAGACGATCGAGCGTCTCGATCGTTTCAAGGCCGAACACGAAGCGCAAGGCGGCTATGTGGGTTTCGGGCTCTAACGCGCATCCAGCGTAGGTATGGTGTGCGTCTCGCTTTCGAAACCGCGGAAGCACACCGCCACCAGCGCTACACGTAATTGCGACTCGCACTAGGCAGCGGAAGAACATGTCGAGTCTGATCATCGGGTGCGGCTATCTGGGCCGGCGTGTGGTTCGTCTGTGCCGCGGCGAAGGAGACGATGTGGTCGCGCTGGTGCGTTCGCATCGCCGGGCAGACGAGTTGTCCGCGGAAGGCTTCCAGACGCTCGTTGCCGACGTAACTCGCCCGGAAACGCTCGACGCAATTCCCGCCGCCGAACGAGTTCTCTATTGCGTTGGATACTCCGGAAACCAGGGCGCCACGCGGCGCCAAGTTCACGTCGATGGTCTTGCCGCCGTGCTGGATCGGCTGGATCCGAATCGCAGTCGGGTGGTCTTCGTGAGTACGACCGGCGTGGTGGGCGATGCCCGCGGGGCGTGGGTCGACGACACGACCACGTGTCAGCCGAATCGCGAGGCCGGCCGCGCCTTCGCCGAAGCCGAAGCGACCCTGCGCCGGCATGCGTGTGGCGAGCGGGCCGTCATCCTCAGAATGGCCGGAATCTACGGTCCCGGTCGTCTTGCCCACGCCGACGAGCTTCGGGCTGGTCGACCGCTTGAGGTGGCCTCGGAGAACTACGTCAATCTGATTCATGTGGACGATGCGGCCCAGGTCGTGATCGCGGCCTGGAAACGGGCAAACCCACCGGAAACCTATCTTGTCTCGGACGGCCAACCGGTGTACCGTCGCGATTTCTACCTGTTTCTGGCTCGACTTCTCGACGCTCCGGTCCCCCGGTTCGTCGAGCCGGCGTCCGACAGCGGCCGGGAACGTCACGACGCAACGAACAAACGGGTCGACAGTCGGCGCGCGCTGGCCGATTTGGGCGTCCGTTTGATCTATCCAAGCTATCGTGACGGGCTTACAGCGAGCGTGCGGCACACGGCACCGGAGTGAGAGGCGATGAGCGGCAAGGTTTATTTGGTAGGCGCGGGACCGGGCAGTCCCGATGGGTTGACGCTGTGGGCCATCCAGTGCCTTCAGCAGGCCGATCTCGTGCTGTACGACTACCTGGTCAGCCCGGCCCTTCTCGTGCATGCCCCCGAGTCGGCCGAACGTGTCTGCCTGGGGCATCACGGTCATGGGCGCGTCGTCTCCCAGGAGGAAATCGACGATCGCATGATCGAGGCAGCCAAGGCCGGCAAGACGGTGGTTCGCCTGAAAGGGGGCGACCCCGGCGTGTTCGGCCACACCTTCGAAGAGGTCGAAGCGCTCCGCGCCGCGGGCGTCGACTTCCAGATCGTGCCCGGTGTGACCGCCGCCGCAGCGGCAGCCGCAGCCGCCGGCATTGCCTTGACCGACACCGATCGGGCGTCGGCCGTTGTGTTGGTCACCGGACACGAACGTTCGGGAAAAAGCGGCCTTGCACTCGATTACGACGCGCTGGCCCGGTTTCCGGGCACGTTGGTCTTCTACATGGGTGTGCGCACCGTCGGCACCTGGAGTCGCCGGCTCGTCGAGCACGGCAAGTCGCCCGACACACCGGTGGCCATCGTCCACCGCGCCGGTGGTCCAGGCCAGCGCGTGCTCCGCACCAACCTCGGCGAACTGGCCGACGTCGTTGCCCGGGAAGACGTGCACCCTCCGTCCGTCTTTGTTGTTGGCGAAGTGGCCAGAAACGCAAAGGCAAGTCGCGGGTAGAACGTCCAACGGAACGGAGCCTCTGCCACACGACACCGTGTCTTGCCGGTGCCCGACCGGGGTCGCACGCGTCGAGACTTTTCGCGCGTGGTTGGCCCAATGGCACCGCACCCGGGGCGATGCATACTACGAACTCGGGCGGTCCGCGCACTTCGTCCCGGCGCAGTCCAGTGTTCTCAGTGAGATCGCGCCGGTGGGGCAGATGTTGATGCAGTTGCCGCAGCGGATGCAATTATCGCTGTCGATCCAAATGTAGGTCGCGTCGGCCGCGTCGGCAGCCGGCACTTCCGTGTAATCGACCGGCGCTCCGTCCTCGTCGCGCTCAACGCGACTGAGACGCCGGATGCAGTCGCGCGGCGACACCCGGATGCACCAGTCGCAGTGGATGCAAAGGTCCTGGTTGATCTCGAATTTGTGGTTGCACAGATAACAACGCCACGCATGGTCGTCGGCCTGCTCGGGCGTGAAACCCAACTCCACCTGGTCGCGCTCGCCACGATCGGCCAACGGGATGACGGGCATCCGCGGCGGCTCGATCAGGTCGTGGTCGCGCAAACGCCCCGTCAGCTCCGACGGCTTCACCTCGACGTATTCGTATCGACGCTGCCGGCCCATCAGAAACGTGTCGACGTGGGCAGCGGCCCGCTTACCGTCGGCAATCGCGTTGATCGCATCGGCCGCGTTTTTCGACGAGAAGTCGCCGGCGACGAAAAGTCGCTGGCGAGTCGTGTCGTGCTCACCCACCAGTTCCACGCCCTCGGGCAGGATCGTCGTCTCGGGAACCTGGCCGATGGCCAAGATAAGTGTGTCGCACGGCACCTCGAATTCGCTGCCAGGAACGGGGAGGAAGGCCGGCTTGCCTCCGTCGACCGATTCGCCCAGTACGTTGCGCCGGAACGTGACCGCGCGCAGGCGCCCCGCTTCGCACACGGCGGCCACGGGCGAGACCAAGGTTTCGATGCGAACGCGCTCGGCGCGCATTTCGCTCAGTTCCTCGGTGTTGGCGGCCATTTGAGCTTCGCCGCGACGGTACATGATCGATACGTTCGCGCTATCCCCGAGCAATCGACGCGTGGACCGGGCACAGTCGACGGCCGTGAACCCGCCGCCAATCACCACGACGTCCCCCTCGATTCGGAGCGGCTCGTGGTCATTGAATCGCTTCATGAACCTCAGTCCCTCAATGGCCGCGCCCTCGGGTAGACCGTCCAATTGCAGCGTCAGGGGCCGGTTCGCGCCCACGGCCAGAAGGACCGCGTCGAACTGGTCGGCCAGTGCCTCGACCCGCGCGGCGTCGAACGCCTCGTTGAGCCGCACGTCGATGCCGCTGTCGGTGATCGCCGCGATGTCCTCTTCGAGAACCTTGCGCGGCAGCCGGAATTCCGGGACCCCGATGCGGACCTGTCCGCCCAGATAGGCTTCACGCTCGAAGAGCGTTACCATGTGGCCGTAGCGACGCAACTCGCGCGCCGCGGCCAAGCCGGCCGGGCCGCCGCCCACCACCGCGACGCGCCTGCCCGAGTCCTCGAAATACGGGGGCAACGGGCGGCTCCGGACCGACTTTCCGTCGGACGCCGACCGCTTCAGGTGGCAGATTTGGACCGGGCCGTTGATGTTCGTCCACTGGTAGCGGCACCGGGTTTCGCACGGCCGCGTGCAGATGCGCCCCAGCACGCCCGGCAGCACGTTGTCTTCCTGGTTGATCCGATGGGCCTCGTCGAGACGGCCGTGGGCGATGTGGCGGATGTACTCGGGGACATTCGTCCGCGCCGGGCAGGCCGCCCGGCAGGGTACGTCGCGCTCGAGTGTCTTGAGGTCGAGCCGAGTTTGGCCCGCCCCCGTGACGACCGACAATTCCAGTGGATTCACCGCCATGTCGTAGACGATTCCCAGGGAAGCGATCGCGTCTTGATAGGGCCCAAGCCCTAATCGACGAATGTTGTCGGCCAGCGTCTCATCGCCTTCACAGTGAACGAGAAATGTGTCGAGTACCTGCGTGACGACACGCACGACGTCGGGCACCTTGAACTCGCCGACACACTGGCCGAATTCCGTCTGTGTTCCTCCCAACGTCACCTGGTAGGCCTCGACCGACCCCGTGCCCTCGCGAATCCTCATGCCGCGCATCCCGATGTCGGCGATACGGTAGGGCGAGCAGGAATTCGGACAGCCCGTGATGTTGATCAACACCCGATCGCGAAGCGGCGCGTATTTCTCGTCGCGCACCAGATCGTCCAGCGTGTCAAACATTGCGTGCGTGGTCGAGACGGCCAACGGGCAGTAGGTCGTGCCGACGCAACTTACGATGTCGGTCAAACCGAAGAACGCGTCGGTCTCCAGCCGCAGGGCGTCGATCGCCGCTTTGAGTTCGGGGAGCCGATCCGGGGCAACGCCGTGGAGCTCGAGGTTCTGCCGGTTCGTGCTGTAGACGTGCTTGTCGCCGTGACGTTCCGACAACTCGGCGATCTTCATCAGCGCATCGGCGCTCAATTCGCCCTTGGGGATCTTGATGCGCTGAATCGCCAGCCCATCGGTGCCCCTCGGCTCCGGCTCACGAAGGGGCCGCGGGGGAACAGGCGGGCCGGTCTCATCGACGGGTTTCACCTCGAAACCGCTATGATCGACGCCACTCTCGTCCAAGTAGGCCTCGATCAATTCGCGGCACCGGTCAATCCCCAGCCGGGCGACCACGAACTTGAGCCGGGCATACATGCGGATCTCGCGATTTCCGTGATCGCAGAACAGCAGCCCGATGGCACGGCACAGCTCGACGATCTTCTCCGGCGGTACGAACGAATAGAGCGGCTGCGCGACAAAGGCCTTCCAGCCCATGCCACCGCCAATGACCACACGGAAGCCGGCCTCCTCCCTGCCATCCGCGCGGCGGCGAGTCAAGGCAACCACTCCGACACAGTTGATATGGGGTTGTCCACAGTCACCCCCGCAGCCCGAAAATGTGATTTTGAACTTCCGGGGCAAATCGTCCAACTCGCGGCACGACGCCAGCCGGGCCGCCGTCGCCTTCGCATAGGGAAGCACGTCGAGACGGCGATGCGGGCAGACCGTTGCCCAGGGGCAGGCCGCCACGTTGCGAGTCACGTCGCCGCAGCCGTGAAAGGTCGTCAGGTCCGCTGCCTTCACGTCGCGCAGAAACGCCGGCAGGTCACCTAGCTGTAAACAGTGCAACTGGGCACTCTGACGCGTCGTAAACGACAGACGGTTCGGCGAGTATCGCGCGGCCAGGCGGGCCAACGCACGGGCTTGTACCGACGTGAGCTGGCCACCGGGAATGACCACGCGGGCCATGTGGTTTCCCTTCTGCCGCGAGTGATAGATGCCGTACCATTTTGCAATGGATATCTCCTCACGCGACATCGAGCCTTTGCGCGCTATTTCATCAAAATCGAGGACGAGCCCCATCTGCTTGACCGACTCTTCGTCGCTTTGACGTCGCTTTCCAAGATCTCGCTGCATATTGCCTTCCCGCAGGGTTACTGAAGACGACACGATTCAGAAGAACCGGTTCTCGTCGAGAGGTGAATGAAGCTGGACGGCTCAAAAACGGCCGGGCCTATCTCTTGCACGAACCGCTTCGTGCTCATCGCGAGGAGGGGAACCGATCTGCCACCTCGGCGCAGCCTAAACCATAACAAACCAGAGTACAAGTATATGGTATGACCTCGTCCCGGTTTGGACCACCCGAAAGCACATCTCACGACCTGCAAAACCTCGACCAGTTCAACAGCAAACAACGGGCGGATTTTCCCCGTTGAATGCGTCCCCTCTCAAGCGTGAGCAATGACGTTGTTGTGGGGTATCACAGGGGCCTGTCGTTGCAGCTTGCCTTCGATGCGGCGACAATCTCGACCGGCGGCCTCATGTATGTAACGGCATCCTCAGTGACAGGGACACCTTTGTCACCTACTGACTGTGAACGGCGGCGCAGAAGGAGAGTGTTTGAGCGGGAGTTCTGTATAGGACTGGAAGAGGCGGCGTTCCTGGCCGAACTCGTCTGATCGTGACGGAAACTTGGTTTGGAAGAACCGGTACGACCGTCATTTCGGGCGAGGAGCACAGGTGTTCGGGGCCATGCAGGCATGGGTTGAGATTCGTGGGCAAGTGCTGACGGGAACGTTACGCAAGCGGGGGGCGTGTGGCAAGTATCGCCTGGCCTGGCGGACGCTGGTGCGGATTTTGGAGCACGAGGAACCACCCGGGTGTCGGTTGTAGAACGCGCGGCCGAAGCGAAAGCTGGAGGAGTTTGTGACCACGGCGTTGCTCTGCGGTGTCGCATGAGTCGCCTTCTAGCGGAGCAGAGCGAGCCTGTTAGAATAGTTGATTGCTGGAACCGGACTGGTGTTTCGGAGTACTGGGATATTCGGGGACTCGCGCCGCACCCTCTGCACGAGACATCTGCTGGTCAAGCGGTCATCCCCGCCCCTGGACGTTCTACAGAATCGTAATGACCTCCCCCCCTGAATACCTGCCCCGTTGGCTGAAACGGAATGTCCCGAAAGGCAATGGAGGCCATTTCACCGCCAAGCTGATTGACGAGTTGCATCTGGATACGGTGTGCAGTCATGCGAAGTGCCCCAACCGCATGGAATGTTATTCCCGGAAGACGGCCACGTTCATGATTCTGGGTGATGTTTGCACGAGGCATTGCGGGTTTTGCAGCGTGGCGAAGGGACGGCCTCGGCCGGTCGATCCCACAGAACCATCGCGGCTAGCCCAAGCCGCGTCACGGTTGGGGCTGAGACATGTGGTCATCACCTGCGTAACACGAGATGATCTGCCTGACGGCGGCGTTGCTCATTTTGTGCGCTGTATTGAAGCCGTGCGCGGAGCAACTAGTGCGACCATCGAGGTGCTTCCCGGCGACTTCGCTGGTGAAGTCGAGGCAGTGGATTGCTTGAGCGACGCCGCTCCCGACGTCTACAATTACAACACTGAAACGGTGCCGCGGCTGTACCGAAAGGTCCGCGGGCGGAAGGCCGACTACCGCTGGACGTTGGAGATGTTCCGGCGAATCAGACGACGCTGTCCAACGATCCCGACCAAGAGTGGCCTCATGCTTGGGCTTGGAGAAACGTGGGACGAACTGCTCGATACGCTGGCCGACTTGCGGGAGGTTGGTTGCCAGATGCTCACCGTGGGCCAGTACCTGCGTCCTTCACTGGCCCACCTGCCGGTAGTCCGGTACGTCGAGCCGCAGGAATTCGTGGAACTGAGCCAGCACGCCCAGAGGATGGGTTTCCGACAAGTGGCCTGCGGTCCCTTCGTCCGATCCAGCTATCGCGCCCGTGACATGGTTGCACCGCGCTGACGGACCGCGTGGCGTGTATGGGCGATCGCGAACTTGTCTTGCCGAATCTGGGCGCTGGAGACTTTGCCGGTTCGGTGAGACTGTTATGCAGTGGATTTCGGCGATGATCGGTCTTCTGTGTTTGGGCAAGAATGATTACGCCGACATCGGGCCCTTTCGCCAGGAAGCATTCTTCGGTTGAGCGATCGGTCTGGGAGAGTGGCTGCGCCTGTTTCTTTCAGCCAGGAGCACCATCGCCAAAGTCTCTGCGCGCCCCCCTGACGCGCCCCCCACCCACTACCTCCCGGTACACCACACACACCTCCTTCCAAACAGCGCCCAGCGTGCGTTCTGGCGAAACTCTGCGGGTTGGCCAAACACTGGCAAATACCCGTCTGTACGGTCGCACGCAACTGTTTGCGAATGCCAAAGGCAAGAAAGCGTGGTCGTCGATTTGCCTCGGAAATGTTCTCGTGTAGAGTTAAACGGAGGATGTGTTGACGTGACTTGCCAAGCGGAAGTAGGAGGCCGCTCATGAAGACCTTTCTTGTTTCTGTTGCACTAACGGCATTACTCATGATGATGGCAGGATGCAGCAGTTGCCGTTGGCCTTGGCAGCAGCGTACGGTGACGACGGCGATGCCGCCCGCCACCTGCCCGTGCGGTTCTGCGGGACCGGCGGTCGTGCAAGGCGATGCGTGTGGTGCTCCCGCGCTCACCGGTCCTGTGACGACCACGGTGCTTCCGCCGGGAACGGCCGGTGCGCCTTCTGCCTCGGTGGCCCCGTCCCTGCCGGCACCGCAGCCCTACGCTCCGTCGCCCGGCACGACCTACGCCCCCGGGCAGTAATCCTCGCTGCCGACAAACCAGCCTGGTGTTGTACCACCCGTGATGCGGTGTGCGCTGGCGTCGTATAATCAAGGGTGAGGCCCGGCGACTCTGAAGTCGCCAGGCCAGGGCCAGTCCGGTCCCAAAGCCACCTGCAATGTCCGACGCCTCACTCCCCAACGATAACTCGCTGGCGGCCGAAAAGGTTCGCTCCTTCCCCCACGCGCCGGGCGTCTATCTCATGAAGGACGGCGCCGGCCGTGTCATCTACGTAGGCAAGGCCAAAGATCTCCGCAGCCGGGCTGGAAGCTATTTCCTCAAGGCGGCCGCCGAGGAGCCGCGCACGGCCCGATTGGTCCGAGAAATTCGCGACATCGACTACCTCGAAGCCGAAAGCGAGATCGACGCTCTGTTGGTCGAGGCCCGGCTCATCAAGGACATTCAGCCGCGGTTCAACCAGGACCTCAAAGACGACAAGAGCTTCCCCTATCTCGAAATCTACACCCGCGAAGAGTTCCCCCGCGTCGAAATCACTCGGCAGCCGAAAGGGCGCGGCACGAAACTCTACGGACCGTTCGCCGCCGTTCGTGGGCTGCGCGGCGCTTTGCAGGTACTGCAGAAGATCTTCAAGTTCCGCACCTGCTCCTTGGACATTCACGAGTCCGACGAACGTTGGCGGTGGTTCCGCCCTTGCCTGCTCGCATCGATCCAGCAGTGCACGGCGCCCTGCAATCTCCGCATCTCCAGGGAGCAGTACCGCAAAGACATTCACCGGCTACAGAAGTTCCTCGAAGGCAAGAAGCAGTCCCTCCTTGAGGAAATGCGTCAGGAAATGGCAGGCGCGGCCGCCGACCTCCGCTTCGAAGACGCCGCCCGTCTCCGCGACGAGGTTGTGCTGCTCGAATCGCTCGACCAACGCGGCGAACTCGACCGCCACGTGCAGCCTGAGGTGTTCCCACTCGATCCCAAGCGAGGACTGGCCGGCCTGCAGAAAGTCCTGCACACGTCGCAGCGACTGCGAACGATCGAGGGCGTCGACATCGCCCACCTCGTCGGCACGGATACGGTCGCCAGTCTCGTGCAGTTCATCGACGGCCTTCCGTTCAAGCCGGGCTACAAGCGGTTCCGCATTCGCGACGTGCGAGGCGTCGACGACTTCTCCAGCATCTTCGAGGTCGTCGCGCGCCGATTCCATCGCCTCAAGCAGCAAGGCGACCCCTTCCCCGACCTGGTGCTGATCGACGGCGGCAAAGGCCAGTTGCACGCCGCGCTGGGCGCGTTCACTGCGCTGGACATCCAACCGCCGCTCGTTCTATCGTTGGCCAAGCGCAACGAAGAAGTGTTTGTGATGAACCAGGACGAGCCGCTCCGTCTCAGCCGCCATTCCTACGCGCTCCGGCTTCTCCAGTACGTGCGTGACGAGGCCCATCGTTTCGCCCAGCACTATCACCATCTCTTGCGCCGCAAGCGAACCCTGGGCGAAGACGGCGCCGACGGCTGACGATCCGCCGGACCGATGCTTATTGATGCCTGTATTGAAAACGGAACAAGGGGTTCAACCCAATCCTGATCTTTTGGCCTCCCGATGGTCGGCCTCGTTCCAGTTCCAATGCAGGACCCAATAGGTGCCAAGGGATGCGGGTTATGGCTCCGCCCCCACTCCGGGAAAAATTCCGACCAAACTGGGCGATCGGGCGCTTGCAAAAGCGCTTTCATCTGATAGACTTCGATGCGTGGGATGACTGCCCAATACTGTAGATCATTTGGCTAGAGACGTGGGAAAGCAGCCCATTCCGCATGATGGACGTGAGTTTCGATGTTCGAGGACGGACCCGTCGTTAGGGAACCTCGTGCCCAATACGCTACCCGATGCCCGAGCCGCAAGACTTCATTCTTGGCGAGTTCCAGCGAACTCTCGACGAGCGGTTCCGGCTCTCGGTTCCCAGCGAATTGGGCGACCTGCTTACGCAACAATCGACCGACTGCATCCTGGTCAAAGAACGGCCGGGGTGTCTGAGCCTCTGGAGCGCGCCGCTCTGGCAATCGAAGTTGGACGAGGGCGTTCGACTGGTCCAGCAGAAGATGCGTGCCGGACGGCTCGACGGAAAAGTAAGTCAGGTACAACTTTTCGGGCGATTGCTCTCCACACGCCACCGGCCGGTTCAACTGGCTGGCCGTGGCCGATTGCTCATCCCCGAGGGGTTCCGCGAGTTCCTGTGTGTCGAGCCCGGCGGCGAAGTCATGGTCGTGGGTGCCGCGGTCTGCGTGGAAATCTGGAATCCGCCGGCATGGCTCAAGTATCTCGAAGATCGAATTCCCAAGTTCCGTCGCCTGTTCGATCAACTTTCGTCGTAAGCCGACATCACCGTGCTCGGTTCTGTCGAGAACCTTCGTTTACCCCCCGGCGCGTGTCACCCGGAAGGGATGCAAGTCACCAGGGATTGGTCACGTGGCCAGGGATTGGCCTTTTTGGCTCACAGGGCCGGGCACGGTTTGTTCATATTCTCGTGCGTGTCTTCAGTGCAGCGCAAGCTGCCCAACTCACGGAAACAGAGAGAACGGGTGCCACTGCGAAGCCCGTTAGGAGTGCTTAAGACACAGTCAGACTATCCGACCGCAACATCCGACAAGCAGAACCTGCCCGAAGCCTTACACGCTTGCGTCCCTGCAAGCGATCAGTCTTCCATGACCTCTTTCTCTTTCGCCTGGGCCATGTCGCCCGCCTTGGTTTCGAACTTCTTGGTCAGCTCTTGAATCTCGTCCTTGACGTCGTCCCGCTCGTCCTCGGAAAGCTCCTTGCCCTTTTCCGCCTGATCGGCGGCCTTGTTTCCGTCGCGGCGAATGTTGCGGATGGCGACCTTCGCTTCTTCCGCCAGGTCCTTGATTCGCACGACCAACTTGCGGCGCACCTCCGTGGAAAGTGCCGGCACGTTCAAACGAATCACCCGCCCGTCGCTTTGCGGCGTAAAGCCGAGATCGCTCGCCAGGATCGCCTTCTCGATGTCCTTGATCGTTCCCGGATCGTAGGGGCGAATGACGATCTGCGTCGGTTCCGGAGCGCCGACCGACGCGAGCTGCTTCATCGGGACGGCAGACCCGTAGGCATCCACGCGGAGCGAGTCAACCAGCCCCGGGTTGGCCCGGCCGGTACGGATTCCCGCCAGCGAGCTTCTCAACACGCTGATCGCCTTCTCCATCCGTTCTTCCGCATCCAGCAGGATCTCTTCAGCGGCCATGGCTTCGTTCCCTTCTCTCGGCTTGGAAACAACTCGTCACCGGTCCCGCGAGCGACCGCCTCAGACGGCCGCCCCCGTTCCGCGCGTGATCAGCGTTCCGACGCGTTCGCCGCGCACCGCCCGCTCGATATTCCCTTGCTTCTTGAAGTTGAACACAAGGATCGGCATGTCGTACTGCATGCATTTCGTAATCGCCTCGGGGTCCATCACCCGCAAGTTCTGGCGGCGCACGTCCTCGTACGACAGCTCGCTATACAGAACCGCGTGAGGGTTCTTCTCGGGATCGTCGCTGAACACGCCGTCCACCCGCGTCGCTTTGAGCAACACGTCGGCTTCCAGCTCCAGGGCCCGTTGCGCCGCCGCCGTGTCGGTGGTGACGAACGGGCTACCGGTCCCCGCGGCCAGCAGAATGATCCGCCCCTTTTCCAGGTGCCGCTTCGCTCGCCGGCTGATGTACGGCTCGGCGACGCCGTCCATGCGGATGGCCGTCAGCAAACGCGTCTCGAACCCCAGCGATTCCAACGCGTCCTGCACCGCCAGGCCGTTCATGAGCGTCGCCAACATCCCCATGTAGTGCGCCGTCGCTTCGCGGATGCTCGTGTTCCCCGCGGTGAACTGCGCGCCGCGCAGAATGTTGCCGCCGCCCAGTACAATGGCGATCTGCACGCCCAACTGGGCTGCGCGACCCGTCTGCGCGGCGATGTGCGTAACGGCATCCATTGCGATGCCCCGCTCACCGGGATGCGTGAAGCCCTCGCCGGAAATCTTCAACACGACGCGCCGGTACTGCGACACCGGTGCCGCGGGGCCTTCGGACATGCGTCTACTCCTTCCCCAATTCCCAGTGCAGGAAGCGAATCACCTTCATCCCCGCGTCCTTGGCCACCGCGCCTACCGTTTTCTTGTCGTCCTTCACAAACGGCTGCTCCAGCAGGCAACTCTCCGCGTAGAAGTTCCGCATGCGACCCTCGATCATCTTGTCGATGATGCTCTCGGGCTTGCCTTCCTGGCGGGCGATCTCCTTCTGAATCTCCCGCTCCTTGGCCAATAGCTCGGGGTCCAGGTCTTCGACCGAAACGACCGACGGCCGCATCGCCGCCACGTGCATGCACACGTCCTTCGCCACTTCCGGCGTCCCGCCCTCGTACTCCAACAGCACCCCGACGCTGCCGTTGTGGTGAACGTACCCGGCGCATCCAGCGTCGATGCGTGCGATGCGGGAGAGCTTGAACACCTCGCGAATGCGATTGTTCAGATCCTCGAACTGCTGCCGCAGCGTCTCTCCGGCCTTGCGCGGCGACGGCTGATCGAGCAGCGCGTCGGGCGTGTCGGCGCCCGGCCCCAAGGCCAACTGCCGAGCCATGTCGTGAGCCAGAGCGATGAAATCCTCGTTGGTCGCCACAGGTGCGCTCTCGCAAAGCAGCTCGACGATGGTACCGACACCAACGCCCTGCTGGGCATCGATGGCAATCCGGCCGGCGGCCATTTCCCGGCCCGTGCGCTTCTCCATGGTCTTCTTCCCGGCCTTGCGCAAGACCTCCACCGCGGCATCGGGGTCCCCGCCGGCCTCTTCCAGGGCCCGCTTGCAGTCCATCATCGGCAGGCCCGTGCGCTCGCGAAGCGCCTTGACAGCCGCTGCGCTGATTTCCGCCATAAGGATAGCTCCTTCAGTTCGGCTACTGGATCGGTTAGGGTTGTCGCAATTGGTTGGGCAGTGGCAGGCGTGGTCCTCCGGCACGTCGCATCGCCGAAGAGAGCACCAGCGCCCCACCTCCCCGTCCCTCTGCGGTTTCTCGCGCAAGGGATCTCGTGTCAGGGGCGCGAAGCTTGGGCCCAACGGTCATGTTGGCAACCAAGCCCGCGCTAGCGATTGCCAGGCAGTTCGCCTTGGCGCGGATCTGTCCGGCTACACTTCCGCTGTTTCCTGGTCGGCCTCGGCCGGAGTGGCTCCCTCGTTGCGCTCCTGCTTGGCCTGCCCCGCTACCGCTCTGCCGGCCAGCACGGCATCGGCCAACAGCTTCATCACCAACTCGATCGAGCGGATGCTGTCGTCGTTGCCGGGAATCGGCAGGTCCACCTCGTCCGGATCGCAGTCGGTGTCGATCAACGCAATCGTCGTGATGCCCAGCTTGCGGGCCTCGCGAATCGCGTTCTTCTCCTTGCGTGGGTCGATGATCACCAGGCACTCCGGCAGCCGGTTCATCGTGCGAACGCCGTTGAGGTTCCGGTACATCTTGCGGTATTCGCGGTTCAAGGCCGACTGCATCTTCTTCGAATACGCCCCCAGCTCGTCGCTGCTGCGAAGCGATTCCAGCTCCTCCAAACGAACCAGACGGCTGCGAATGGTCCGGAAGTTAGTCAGCGTGCCACCCAGCCAGCGATCGCTGACGAACGGCATTCCGCAACGCGTCGACTGCTGGTCGACCGTCTCGGATGCTTGGCGCTTCGTTCCCACGAAGAGCACCAGGCTTCCGTTCGCGGCGACCTGCTGCAGGTACTTCCGCGCACGCAGAATCCCGCGGATCGTCTCACGAACGTCGATAATGTGAATCAGATTGCGGCGACCGTAAATGTACGGCCGCATCTTGGGGTTCCAACGGCTGGCACGGTGGCCGAAATGAATTCCGGCCTCGATCAGGTCTTTTACAAGAATTGTGGGCACCCGGCAGGTCCTCCAGGGATCAGGCACACCGGCTATGTCCCTTCCCCACACGGGGTGGGCGTCCGGCGTTGGTCGTGGTTCCGGTCAGATACTCCCGCTTTCGCCCTGGACCGTTCAGGGCAGCAAGCCCGTCATGATAGCAATTTTGCGGCCCATGGTCAAATGCGACGGCCCACCCCAAAATACTATCAGCCGTCGAATATGGCCCACCCATAAGATGTAACGTCCCGCCTGCAGAAAGACGTAGCGTCGACCTCTCGGAACCTCCCCATCGCGAAGTGACGTTGACCGCTTTCGACCGACCATACACACTACTTGGTCCATGCGCATCATTACCCGCCACATCCTGTTCGAGTTGCTCAAAGTCTTCATCGTTACCCTCGCTGCGCTTACAGGCTTTGTGATCGTCTTCGTAATCATCCGGGAAACCCTCGACCAGGGTGTCGGCCCCCTGGAAATCATGCGGTTGATCCCGTATGCTCTCCCCCAGGCCCTCCAGTTTACCCTGCCAGGCACGCTCCTGTTCACCGCGTGCATGGTCTACGGCCGGATGTCGGGCTCGAACGAAATCATGGCGTTGAAAGCCATGGGAATCAGCCCCCTGGTCGTTCTTCGCCCGGTCTTCATTCTGGGGCTAATCCTCAGCGTGGCCGGTGTCTGGCTCAACGACGCCGCCGTCTCCTGGGGCGCCGCCGGCACCCAGCGAGTGTTGCTCGAGGCCGTGGAACGGGTCGCCTACGGCATGTTGCGGGCGCGCAAGTCGTACTCCTCGGAGCAGTTTCAGGTAACGGTCCTCGACGTAAAAGGCCGAACGCTGGTCATGCCGGTCATCAGCTACCGTAAGAGCGACGGCACCTGGGTCACCGTCAGCGCCGATACGGCCGAACTCCATACGAACCAGGCGGAAAACGCCCTGACCCTTATCCTGCGCAACTCCCGCCTCGAAACCGGCGGACCGTTCAGTTTCCTCGACCCCGACACTTTCACACTCGATATCCCCCTCGAAGCTGCCAGCCGTTCCCGCCGCATCAGCGAGCTGTCGGCCTCGAAGCTCCCCCTGACGGTCATTTCCCCACGAATCAAGCAGCAGAAGACCTTTATCGAGAACAAGAAGGAGGCGATGGCCGCCGAAGCCGCCTACCAGATGATGAGCGGCGACTTCGACGCCTTGAGCGGCAGCTACTGGCCCCAGCAGCGAGCTGTCTTGGCCCAAGCCGTCGTCACCTTGCACCGGCTTGAAACCGAGCCCTACCGGCGCTGGGCAAACGCCTTCAGCTGCCTCTGTTTTGTACTCGTCGGAGCCCCAATGGCCATTCGGCTCCGAAATTCCGATGTGCTGACCACCTTCTTCATCTGCTTCCTGCCGATCCTGGTCGTCTACTATCCACTGTTGACGTTCGGCACCGAAAGCGCCAAACGCGGCGACTTGCCTCCGATAGCCGTATGGCTCGACAATCTCATGTTGGTCTGTTGGAGCGTCTGGCTGCTGCGAAGGGTCTTTCGCTACTAATGGGCACCGGCCGTCGCCAGACATGCCCCATCTTGTGCCCCCGCCGGCATAGCGACCTCGGTACGAATCTGTCACGCATGACACCCCTTGCGGTAAAATAAGGCAAATGGAGCGTTCAGGCAGCATGCTGAGGTTTCCACTGGCCTATCCGCCTTTTCCTGCTATAACTAATACATCGTTGATGTAACGATCTATCAAACGCCGATTCTTACAACGTGTCTAGCGATCCCTGTTGAGGCCCGCATTACCATTACGCGCCGAGCGGCAACCGGAGCCCCGGATTCCGGCCGTCTCGGTTGGTATCGGGGATGAATCACGATCATTGGCTGCGCCGGCATCAAAAAAGCCTCCAGTTCGCTTTCCGAGCCACACAACCACGCACCCGCAAACGCCCTGATCGCGCGCGACACGCACCACCCTCTGATCCACGGTTGCGACAAGAAAGATCAGGTATCGAAGAGAGGACCCGGCAATGGCGAGCAACGGCATTCTGGAGCACGCGAGATTCAACTTCGAGCGAACCGTGGAAATGCTCGACGGCGAAATCGACCCCCTTCTGCTTGAGAAGATGCGTCTGCCGAAAGAACGCATCGAGATCACCCTCGCCCCCCAGTTCCACGACGATCGCATACACCTCTTCCACGCCTTCGTCGTCCGGCATAGCATCGCCCTCGGCCCCGCCAAAGGCGGAATTCGCCTGCGGCCCGACGTCACTCTGGACGACATCACCGGCCTGGCCATGGAGATGACCTGGAAGTGTGCGCTCATCGGCGTCCCGTTCGGCGGGGGCAAGAGCGGCATCGTTGCCGATCCCAGGGAACTCAGCGCCTACAACAAGGAAACCCTCATCCGCAACTTCGCCCGCAACGCCATCCGCCACATCAGCCCCCAGGTCTACGTCCCCGCGCCCGACATGGGAACCAACGAGCACGACATGGGCTACATCAAGGACGCCGTCAGTTGGTCCTTGGGCCAGGCGACCACGCAGGGCTGCTACGTCACGGGTAAGCCGGTGATTCTCGGCGGCATTCCGGGTCGGCGCGAAGCCACAGGCCGCGGTGTCGCCGCCTGCATCGTCGAGGCCTTTGGTCAGATGGGAATCGAGCCGTCCCAATCCACCGCCATCCTGCAAGGATACGGGAACGTCGGTTCCGTCGCCGCCCGTGCCCTGGCCGAATATGGCGTCCGCATCCTCGGCATCGCCGACCAGCGCGGGGCGGTCTACGACGAGCGTGGGCTCGACCTGCCGGCCCTCGACGCTCATGTCGCTCGCGTCGGTTCAGTCCAGGGATACGACCTCGCCTCCGAGTTCGACCCCCAACAGTTGCTCGAAATGCCCTGCGACGTCCTGGTTCCCGCGGCAACCGAAAGCCAGATCGTTGCCGCCAACGCGCCCAACATCCGAGCTCGCCTGGTGGCCGAGGGCGCCAACAGCCCCACATCGCCCCAGGCCGACGCTGTTCTCGCCGACCGAGGCATCACGGTCATTCCCGACATCCTCTGCAATGCCGGCGGCGTGTTCGTCTCCTACCTCGAATACACCCAGGAAACCCAGCAGGAGCAGATGCCCGAAGCCGAAGTCCGCAGCCGCCTCCAGCAGCGCATGATGGAACGTTACCACAAGGTCTGCACCCTGGCCAAAGACCGCAAGATCTCGCTCCGCGATGCGGCCATGCAACTGGCCGTCAAGACGGTCGCCGAGGCGCTGGAAGCTCGCGGACGCTTGCCGTAGCCGTCCTTCGCCGCCCACGAGATGCCTGCCAGTCCAGGTTCCCGCGCTCCCGGGCGGCGCCGCCGGCCGCCGTGCGACAGAGTGTCCTACACGACCGTCCTCGCATCGCGACGCTCGTAGACTAGGTGATTCAGCAGCACGCATATAATGGCAGTACAACGGTAGTCATTGGGTGTTGCACCCGCGAAGTTGCCCCTGCCATGCCAGAAGCCGTCCCAAATCCGAGCAGTCTCAGCGTCGAGTACCTGGAGCAGTTGTGGTCCGAATACCTGGCCGACCCCGCGCGGCTGTCGCCCCAATGGCAAGCGTATTTTCGGGCTGTCGGAGGCGGCAACGGCCGCCACACCGAGGCAAGCCCCGCCCCGACGGCTCGCGGTGTCCTGCCGGCGGCCCCGCGCGTAGCCGATCGATCGGCCCTCCTGGCCACCGAGGCCACCGACGCCGCCCAGTTCGCCGCACGCTGCGAGCGCCTGTTGTGGGCCTATCGGCAGCACGGGCATCTGGCCGCACAGATCGATCCGCTCGAATCCCCGCGCCCCGGGCACGCGGCGCTCACACCCGAATTCTACGACTGGACCCAAACCGACCTCGACCGCGTCCATCCGGCGATCGCGGTTGCCGGGGCCAAGGTGCACACGTTGCGTGAACTGCTGGACCGCCTTCAGACCATCTACTGTGGCCCGATCGGCGTCGAATTCATGCACCTGAACGATCTGGCCGTGCGCCAGTGGCTCGAAACTCGCCTCGAAGGCCCCGCCGCACGCCCCACGCTCAGCCTCGACGACCAGCAGCGAATCCTCGCGCGGCTCACGTGCGCCACGAGCTTTGAACAGTTCGTCTTGAAGAAGTACATCGGCGCCAAAACCTTCTCGCTGGAAGGGGCCGAGATTCTCATCCCCCTCCTCGACCGCGCCATCGAGCGGGCCGGCACGCAGGGCGTCCGACGCATCGTCATGGGCATGGCCCATCGCGGCCGCCTCAACGTGCTGGCCAACATCCTTGGCAAGAGTCCCCGCCAGATCTTCTACGAATTCGAAGACAAGGAGCACCCGCTCCCCGGCGGCGGCGACGTCAAGTATCACCTCGGACACAGCAACGACTGGACCACCGCCCAAGGCGAAAAGATCCACCTCACTCTCTGCTTCAATCCCAGCCACCTCGAGTTCGTCAATCCGGTGGCCGAAGGTTCCATGCGGGCACAGCAGGACCGCGCCGGCGACCTCGAAAACCTCCACGGCATGACCGTCCTCGTCCACGGCGACGCCGCGTTCGTCGGCGAGGGAATCGTGCAGGAAACGCTCAACCTGAGCCAACTCCCCGGCTACACCACCGGCGGAACGCTCCACGTGCTCCTGAACAACCAGATCGGCTTCACCACGCACCCTAGCGAGGCCCGCTCCTGCCTCTACGCCAGCGACCCGGCCAAGATGCTCGAGATACCCATCTTCCACGTCAACGGCGAAGACGTCGAAGCCGTCGCCCACGTCGTCGACTTGGCCCTCGATTTCCGCCGCGAGTTCCACCGCGACGTCCTCCTCGACGTCTACTGCTTCCGCAAACACGGCCACAACGAAGGCGACGAACCCGAGTTCACTCAACCGCTTCTCTACCGCAAACGCATCCACGGCCGCCAGTCCCTCCGCGATCGCTACTGTCAACAGCTCATCCACGCGGGCCACGCCACAACCCAACAGTGCGACGAAATGTCCCAACACTGCCGGCAACAGCTCGAACGCGAATACGCCATGGCCCAGCAAGGCGACGTCTCGGGCCCGTCGTTCACGCTCGGCGACGTCTGGCGCGGCTATCGTGTCGGCCTCGAAACGCCCGACGAACGGGTCACCACCGGGGTCGACCGCCAGGAGCTCGTGCGCCTCCTCGAGCAACTCACCAACCTGCCCGACGATTTCCACGTACACCACAAGCTCCAGCGATGGTTCCAGCGACGCCGTGCGATGGCCGACGACCACCCTATCGATTGGTCGACCGCTGAAGCCCTCGCACTTGGCAGCCTGGCCGTCGACGGCTATCGCATCCGCCTCAGCGGGCAGGATGCGGCCCGCGGCACCTTCAGCCATCGGCACGCCATCCTCCATGATGCGGAGAACGGCCAAACCTACATTCCGCTGAAACACGTCGCTGCTGACCAGGCTCCGGTCGACATCGTCAACAGCCCACTCAGCGAGGCCGGCTGCCTCGGGTTCGAATATGGCTACAGCCTCGACTACCCCGACGCGCTGGTCGCCTGGGAGGCCCAGTACGGCGACTTCTGGAACGCCGCGCAGGTGATCGTCGACCAGTTCCTCGCCAGTGCCGAAGAGAAATGGCGGCGGCTCAGTGGCATCACCCTGCTGCTGCCCCACGGATTCGAAGGCCAGGGACCCGAACATTCCAGCGCGAGGTTAGAGCGTCTGCTGAACCTGGCCACCCAGCACAACTTCCAGGTAGTGATCCCCAGCACGCCCGCCCAGTACTTCCATTGCCTGCGACGCCAAATGCTGCGCCGCTGGTTGAAGCCCCTGGCCATCTTCACGCCCAAAAGCCTCCTCCGGCATCCGCGCTGCGTGTCCGACCTCGACGAGCTGGCCACGGGCCGATTCAACCGCGTCCTGCCCGATCCTACTATCGAACCCGACGCCACCACGCGCATCCTGCTGTGCTCGGGGAAGATCTACTACGAGCTGCTCGAAAAACGCGAAGAGTTGGCCCGCAGCGACGTGGCGATCGTCCGCATCGAGCAGCTCTATCCGGTGCCGCGCGTGCAGCTCCAGGCCGTGCTCGAACCGTACCCCGACGAAACGCCCGTCTGGTGGGTTCAGGAGGAGCCGTTCAACATGGGCGCGAGCCAGTTCCTCAAAATCCGCTTCCCAAGCCAACTGTACGACCGATTTCCGTTTCAGACCATTTCGCGGCGGACCGCGGCGAGCCCGGCCACCGGTTGGGCCAGCCTGCACCGCAAGGAACAGCAACAACTGCTGGATCGGGCGTTTCACGAAACCTGAGGCCGCCACACCGGGAAACACGCTGCCGGACGTTCTACAACTGCGGGAGAGCAACCATGACGGTGCAAGTGAAAGTTCCGGCCGTGGGCGAATCGGTCATCGAGGTTCAGGTCGCCCACTGGCTCAAGCAGGAAGGCGATGCCGTCCAGAGAGACGAAGACCTTGTCGAAATCGAAAGCGAAAAGGCCACGGTAACCGTGCCTTCGCCCTCGGACGGAGCTCTGGTGAAGGTTCTCAAGCGCGACGGCGAGTTCGCCAACGTCGGCGACGTGATCGCCGAGCTCGACGAAACCTCCGCCGGACGGCCGCCCACAACGGAAGTGCCCGCGCCCAGCGAGTCAGCTCCCGCACCTACCGCCAGCAAACACTTGCTGCCCGAGCCTGCCGCAGAGCCCGACGAATCGGCCCCGGCCAGCGACGGCACGACGCGCATCCTGCCCGCAGCTCAACGGCTGCTGGCCCAATACAGTCTCGCGCCCGACCAGGTCGAGGCCACCGGCCCGGGCGGACGGCTGCTCAAAGAAGATGTCCTCCGCCACATCGAGCAAAACGACCTCATTCCGTCCGGCATCGGCGGCACGCGACCTGCCCTCGCCGCCGAGCACGAAACGCCCGCCGCCCAGGCATCGGCAATGTCCCAACCGGCATCCCCAGGCCGCGAAGACGAGATCGTGCCCATGAGCATGATCCGCCGTGCCATCGCGCAGCGGTTGGTCGAGGCGCAGCAGACGGCCGCCCTGCTGACGACCTTCAATGAAGTCGACATGTCCGAGGTCATCGCGCTAAGAAAGCAGCACGGCCAGCAGTTCCAGGAGCGGCACGGCGTGAAGCTCGGCTTCGTCTCCTTCTTCGTCAAGGCGGCCATCGAAGCCCTCAAGCGATTCCCGCAGGTCAACGCGGAAATCCGCGGCCGCAACATCGTCTATCACCACTACTACGACATCGGCGTCGCCATCGGCGGCGGCAAGGGCCTGGTCGTTCCCGTGCTCCGCGATGCCCAGCGCATGAGCTTCGCCGAAATCGAGCGGGCGATCGCCGACCTGGCCGCGCGAGCCCGCGAGAACAAGCTCTTGCCCGAAGAGCTCGAAGGCGGGACCTTTACCATCAGCAACGGCGGCGTCTACGGTTCGATGCTCTCCACTCCGATCGTCAATCCGCCGCAAAGCGGCATTCTCGGCCTTCACAAGATCGACGACCGCCCGGTGGCCCGCGAAGGCCAGGTCGTCATCCGCCCTGTCATGTACGTAGCCCTGACCTACGACCATTGCATCGTCGACGGGCGCGAGGCCGTCACCTTTCTGCGGACCGTAAAAGAAGTGATCGAAGATCCCACACGGCTCTTCCTGGAGATCTATTGATGCCTGTATTGAAAACGGAACAAGGGGTCCAACCCAATCCTGATCTTTCGGCCTCCCGATGGTCGGCCTCGTTCCAATCCCAATGCAGGACCCAATAGATGGAATCGGCCAAACACGACCTGGTGGTCATCGGCGCAGGCCCCGGTGGCTACGTCGCCGCGCTGCGAGCGGCCCAACTCGGCGTCAACGTCGCCTGCATCGACGAAAACGAGGTGCCCGGCGGAACCTGCCTGCGAGTCGGCTGCATCCCGAGCAAGGCACTGCTCGAATCGAGCCAGCGATACTACGAAGCACGCCACACGCTGGCCGCCCACGGCGTCGCCGTCGCCGACGTTCAACTCGATCTGCCAACGATGCAGAAGCGCAAGGAAAGCGTCGTCCGCACGCTCTGTCGGGGCGTCGAAGGCCTGCTCAAACGGCAGAATATCACCTACTACCGCGGCCGCGCGCGATTCGACGGCCCGGGGCGCCTCATCGTCGACGGCCGCGCCGAGCAGACCGCTCTCGCGTCGCAATACTACCTGATCGCCACGGGTAGCACCCCGGCTACCATGCCGGGCGTGGGACTCGACGGGCAGGGCGTCGGCAGCAGCACCGACGCGCTAGCCTACACCGAAGTCCCCCGCCACCTCGTCGTCATCGGCGCCGGTTACATCGGCCTCGAACTCGGCTCGGTCTGGAGCCGGCTCGGATCGCGCGTCACAGTCATCGAAATGCTCGATCGCCTGCTTCCCGGAATGGACGGCGAGTTGGCCGGCGAGGCCCGGCGGCTTCTCGAACGCCAAGGGCTCACGTTCTGGCTCTCCACCCGGGTCAACGGGGCCTACAGCTACGAAGGCCGCTGCCTGGTCGAGTGCGAAGGTCGCGATCCGCTGGAGTGCGACCGCGTGCTCCTCGCCGTCGGACGAAGACCCAATACCGACGGCCTTGGCCTTGAGACGATCGGCGTACGAACTGACCAAGCCGGATTCATCACCGTCGACAAACACTTCGCCACCGCCGCCGGCAACGTGTTTGCCATCGGCGACTGTATCGGCGGCCCGATGTTGGCGCACAAGGCGTCCGAAGAGGGTATCGCCTGCGTCGAACGCCTCGTAACGGGCTACGGACGCGTCGACTACGCCACCATCCCGTCGGTCGTCTACACCCACCCCGAGATCGCCAGCGTAGGCAAGACCGAGGAACAACTCCAGGCCGACGACCATCCCTACCGCAAAGGCACGTTTCCCCTGCGAGCCAACGGGCGAGCCCGCGCACTGGGAGAGGTCGAGGGCCTCGTCAAGATACTCGCCGACCAGCGAACCGACCGCATTCTCGGCGTGCACATTCTCGGCGCCCGTGCCGGCGACATGATTGCGGAGGCCGTCGCCGCCATGGAGTGCGGGGCCAGCGCCGAAGACCTGGCCCGCACCTGCCACGCGCATCCCACGCTCGCCGAGGCAATCCAGGAAGCCGCACTTGCCGTCGACGGCCGCCCGTTGCACCTCTGACACTCAGCTCTCTTCGACCTCGTCTTCCAAAGCCAGCAAGGCTTCGTACGCGTCCTGGTAAGAATAGTACGGGCCGGGATCCACCACCACGCCTCCCTGCAGAATGGCGCAGTCCTCCGCAGTCTCTTCGTTCTCCAGCTCTGTGATCGTCAGCCCTTCGTCAACCTCGAGGATGGCAAACAACGGCATTGTTCTCCTCCTGACAAGGCTCGTGCAAGTCGCACTTGACTGTAGCGTTCTCGGCGGTGTGCTTCGACAGTTCCGAAAGCGATTTGCACGCTGCCCTGGCGCGAAACAGGTTTCAAAACCTACCGACGACAAACAACCGCCCTGATCCCCAATCCCTAACCTCCCCCACATCACACCCCGTGCTGCCGACGATGGTAACCCCCATCGTGGCTTCGCGAGGTCTTGAACGACTCATTCCGTCCGTCTTTGCCCTGCTCCTTCGTATCGTTCACGAGTTGCTGCAACTCGTCGGGCGTCAGTGGGTTGAAGCCCCGCGCCACGCCCAAGTCCTGGTCGAGCTCCTTGCTCGATGTAATGCCACACACCAGCGTGCTGATCGGCAGCGAGAGCGAATACCGGCGGCACAGTGCGGCGTCCAATCCGAGCTGCCGTGCGATTCGCCCGCCGGCCAACCCCTTCATCCCTACTACTCCGACGTTCTGCCGGTTGCACACCGGCACCACCTCTTTCTGGAAGCTCCGGTAATGCGCATCGAGGATATTGATCGGCATTTGCGAGGAGTTCCAATGGAACGCCTTCTTGAGCATCTCCAAATGGAACCGGATATCTTTGTGCCCGGTGAAGCCGATGAAGCGGACCTTCCCCTGCTCGCGGGCCTCGACTGCAGCGCGGATGCCGCCCTTCTCAAAGACCCAGGTCGGATCTTCCGGATAGTTGATCTCGTGGAACTGCCACAAGTCGAGGTGATCGGTCTTCAACCGCCGCAGGCTCTGCTCGAGTTGCTTCTTGGCACCCTCGTAGTCGCGATCGCAGACCTTCGTCATCAAGAAGACTTTGTCCCGCCTGCCCCCGCTGGCCAAGGCCTTGCCCATCACCTCTTCGCTGCCGCCGTTATGGTAATCCCAAGCGTTGTCGAAAAAGTCGATCCCCTCGTCGATCGCCCGGTGCATGAGGGCAATCGCCTCGTCCTGCGGTATCGACCCGATGTGCCAGCCGCCGATGCCGATGATCGACACCTTCTGGCCCGTGTCGCCCAGTGGACGGCGCGGCACGCCGCCGACAACATTCTCCTGGGCCGCAAGAATCGATTTAGCCAGCGGCGACAGAGCCAGACCTGCTGCTGCCGCCTTGAGGAACTCGCGCCGATTGGGCCGGACCATTAGGTTTCTCTCCGGGGTGGCGTCTTCTTCGTTTGGACCCTTCCTTGGACTCCTCTCCTCGAAACGCGTCTCACACCGGCCACGGCGACCAGTCTGCCCCGCACGGGGACAGTCGCCTTGCCGCGCTCAGCATGACGCGCTGTTCCGCATAAGTCAATCGTCGGCGGCCCACTTATTCCCGACTCATCAGGCGGTCGAATTCCTCGACCGACATGGCCGCCGAAGTAAAGAACGAGATGCCCGTAAGTTGTTTCAACACGAGCGACGCCTGCATCGCCTCGGCCATCCGCGGCAGATCGACGATAAGGACCAGGTCGTACTGCCCCATTAGGGCGTAGATGTCGCGAACCCGCCCCCCCAATTTCTCGATCTCCTGGTACACCAGCGCCGTCCGACGGGCGCTGATCTTATGGGTTGCCTCTGGCGAGTAGGTTCCAAACATGAAGAACGTGGCCATGGCGTTGGGATCCCCTATGGAGCTACGACAGCATACGTTGACAACTCCGGAGCGGCATTGTCCAGGTCGGTGTGGATCTGGATCGTCTGCACGACTCGACCGGGCTCCGCGCTGGCGATGAAGGTGATGGGAATGATATGCAGCGGCTTCGCCTGCGAATCGTCTTTCAAGTCGAGCTTGAACATCGCGTCGTCGCACTTCACCGACGTGATGCGGAAAGGCTTCTTGCCGTGCACGACCAATTGCCGCGTCACCTTCTCTCCCGGCCGCACCACGCCCATGAAGAGCGACGACGGGCTCACCGTCACGTTCGGCACGATCCGCCCTTCCACCTCCAGCGGGATCGATTCGGCCGGTCGGTCGCTGGTCTCCAGCAGCAGGTGGTCCCGCAGATAGCCGACCGGCGCGTCCTTGTCCAGGCGAACGCACAATTGGCTCGTCATCCAAGGACCGTTGCGCTCCGTGCTCACAATCTCTGCCGTCAGATGCGGGTTCGAGCTCTTGATGCTCAACACGCGCCAGTCCCTCGGAGTGTCGCAGCTCACGGCCACCCACCGCTCCAGGGCGGCCCCCTGATCGATCGACTCGAACTGTATGCTGCTCGGGTTGAACACCACGTCGTCGCGGATCAGAGCCCGGACGTGCAGTTGAACGACCGCGTGCGACGGCTTGTCGAACGTGACCGTAATCGTGGCCCCGCGCTGGCCGCGAAACGCTTTCGTATTGATCGTCGCCACGACGGCCCCTTGCTCGTACGTCTTCAGCGTCGGGTTCTTGATCTCGGTCCGCGTGCATCCGCAGCTCGCCTGTGCGCCGGCGATGTGCACGTCGTCCATGTAATTGTTCGTAACCACAAACTCGTAATCGGCCTTGGCGTCGCGTGCCACGGTTCCAAAATCATGGTTGTGCACTTCGAACATCTTCTCAGCCCACTCCTGGGCCGAAGCGCCCGCGACCAATGATAGAACCGCCGTCACTGTCAGCAGCATCTTTTGTACCATGGGTCCTCTCCTTGGCGAGTAGTGTTGCCCGTTTCTCCTTAACTAACACGCTGGCGGCTGCTGAGCCCGATCGCCTGCCCGTACCATCCCCACGGCACTCTATCAACAGTGGTGTATTCTTCGCGGCCACACGTACCCGGGCAATTCTCCTTCTGCCCAGATGCCGGCGCGCGGACCCACCGTCGTGAACCTGGCAGACAGACCTTCCGAGTGCATGGGAAAGAACCTTGGCGCGCCACACCGCCTTGAATGCAGCGGTCGCCAGACTTGCTGATACGCTACCCTGGCGGTGTGCCTCAGTTTTTGGGAAGGCGATCACGTCCATGAGATCTAGGGAACCTCCTGATCCCGCCCCCACGGCCGCCGCACAAGAGACACTTGCCGCTTTTCGATAAGCCGATCGCGGCCAGCCAGCAGGAGCCGTGCTCATTATCCTGCGCCGGCTACCGACTGCAAGCAGGTAACTCGCAGATTCTGCGAGATACTGAGCACCTGCGCCGTCAAACGCCCCCGCACCGCGCATTCGCCCCGTGCAACGCCGGCCCCTTCAGTCGATCACCGGCAGAATGACCACTCCCAGCCAAAACCGGCGCAGCCGCTTCACGACCTCGATGAACTGCTCCAAGTCCACCGGCTTGACCATGTAGTCTTCCACGTGCAAATGCTCGCCTCGCAGAATTTCCTCGTGAACCTGCGATGTCGTCAGCACCACCACGGGAATCTCCTTCAAATCTGCGTCCGCCCGCAATTCCTCCAACACCTCGCGACCGCTTTTCTTCGGCAACTTCAGATCCAGCAACACCAGGTCAGGCCGGGGGGCCTTTGCGTAGATCTCTCGTCGAAAGAGGAACCACAGCGCTTCCTCTCCGTCGCGCACCAGGCTGATTCGGCAGGGAATCTCCCCTCGTTTCAGCGACTCGATCGCCACGCGAGCGTCTTCCAGGTTGTCTTCGATCAGCAGAATCTCCATCGGTCTGCCGACGGTCTCGCGACTCATAGCGACTGATCTCCCTTCCTCGTGTCCGTGCCCGACACAGCCGAAGAAACTCCCTCAGGTGCCAGCTTCTCGGCGTCACCCCCGGGCAAAGTGAAATGGAACGTCGTGCCCTGCCCCGCCTCCGACGTGAACCAAATATGCCCTCCGTACCGGTCGACGATTCGCTTGCACATGGCAAGCCCGATCCCCGTTCCCGGATACTCGTCGCCCGTATGCAGCCGCTCGAACACCTTGAACACCCTCTCCGCATATTCGGCAGGGATGCCAATGCCGTTATCGCGAACGGAAAACTCCCAGAAATCGCCGTCTTTCTCGGCCCGAACCTCCACCATCGGAGGGGTATTTCCGTGGAACTTGATCGCGTTGCTCATCAGGTTCTGAAACAGCCGTACCACCTGCGTCCGATCGGCCCACACCACAGGCAACTCCGCTCGCGTAACTTCGGCTCGAGTCTCGTCGATCACCAACTTCAAATTCCGCAGCGCGTTGTCCAGCGCCTCGTCGCACGAGACAGCCTCGAAATACTGCTCGTCTCCGCCCGCGCGGCAATACGCCAGTAGATTGTCGATCAACTCTCGCATCCGAAGGCCCGTCTGCAGCGAAAGATCCAACAGGGTATGCACCCGCGGTGAGAACTCCTTGCCGTGCTCCTGCACGAGCGTACCCAGGTACGCGGAGATCATCCGCAGCGGTTCCTGCAGATCGTGGGAAACCACGTAGGCGAACTGCTCCAACTCGCGATTCGACCGCCGTAACGCCTCGGCCAACTCCCGAAGCCGCTCCGCCGATTCTTTCCACTCGGTGATGTCCAGATGCGAGCCGACCATCCGCGTCGGACGCCCCTGCAAGTCGCGGACTGCCAAGCCCCGGGCGAGAATCCATCGGTACGATCCGTCCTTGTGACGGAGCCGATGTTCGAGCTCATACGTGGGAGTCTCGCCCAGCAGGAACGCCTGCAACGTCTCGGTCGCCTGCCGCCGATCCTCGGGATGGATGCGACTGTCCCACTCCAGGGCCTCATCGCTGATCTCGTCATCGCCGTACCCCAGCATGCTCTTCCACCGCGGCGAGAAATACACTTTCCCGCTGCGCAGATCCCAGTCCCAGATCCCGACGTCGGTGCCCCGCACCGCCAGTTGGAACCGCTGCTGGCTGGCGGCCAGCGCAGCCGTCGCCTCGTCGATCGTCTTTTCCAGGCGGGCGGCCCTCTGTTCGGCGCGGCGATGAAACAGGCGCACCAACGCCAAGACGACGACCACGCCCACCCCTGCCGTTAGCGCCACGGCGATCAGCGCGATGGAAACGCTCTGAGTCACGTCTGCATACGGAACAGTCAAAGCGGCTGCCCCGAGCGACGTCCTCGAGAAATCGCTATACCGACACCCCCCCGCGTCGATTGTTCGACTCAGCCGTCGCGCGCGGGCTGGACACTTTGCCGGCACCGTCCCCCACGCGAGGATTCTGCCGACAGCCGACAAGAGTGTACTGCCAGTAGGGACCAAAAGAGCCATTGCGTTTGCCCCCCAGCCAGCCGACGGGCGAGGCAACTACATCCCACCACACGATTGTACGCTCACAGGGGTATTCGGGGAACCGGCACCGATTGCACATAACTGTCCAGGGTTATCGCCGCCGCCAATCTCGGCCACCCTTATTCCGACACGCAGAAACGCTCCTCTGCCAGCAGCTTCAACTGTCTCAGATCGAGCTTGCCGGTGCCGAGCACGGGAATCGCCGGCACTTCGCAGAAACTATCCGGCGACGGCACCCAAATCGAGGGCATTCCCGTCGCGATCATATCCCGACAGATTTCCTCCGGTCTGCGGTCCAACCCCGTGTGCAATACGACGATTCGCTCTCCCTTACGCGGATCGGGAACCGACGCTACCGCCAGGCGCAACTCGTCCTCTTCGATGCCCAGCACCTTCATCAGGATTTCCTCGATCCGTAGGTGCGGCACCATCTCGCCGCCGATCTTCGAGAAACGGCTTTGGCGTCCCGTAATCTGGATGTACCCTTCCTCGTCGATCAGCGCGATGTCGCCCGTCACGTACCACTTCCCGCGCATCACCTCCGCCGTCTTCTCCGGATCGCCGAAGTACCCCTTCATCACGCAGTGCCCCGACACCAGCAACATACCCGGCTGGTTCGGTCCCAGGTCTTCCCCCGTATCCAGATCGACCACTTTCGCAAACACGCCGGGAATCGGCTTGCCGATCGTGCCGCGTTTGTTGATCGGCTCCTGGCCCGCCAGACGCCGGCTTGGGGCCACGTTGAACGCAACCACCGGCGACAGCTCCGTCGTACCGTACCCCTCGTACGGACGCACGCCGAACTTCTGCTCAAACGCGTCGGCGAGTTCCATCGGCAACTTCTCTGCCCCGGTGACAAGCACTTCCAGCGACGCGAAGTCCTCGGGCGGGCATCGTCGCAGGTACGTCCGCAAGAACGTCGCCGTGCTCACCATCACCGTTCCCTTGTATTTCCGGCACAAGGCCCCCACCTGCCGATAGTCCAAGGGGCTGAAATGGTAGACGCCCCGGGCGTCCATCGTCAGCGCCGACCAAAGCGTCGTCGTGTACCCGAACGAGTGGAAGAACGGTAGCGAGCCCAGCACCGTGTCGTCGCTGCGGAAGTTGATCACCGCGTTGAACGCGTCGATATTCGCGCCGACGTTGGCGTGCGTCAGCACCACGCCTTTCGGATCCCCCGTCGAACCCGACGTGAAAATCACCGTCAGCGTATCGTCCGGCCGGATCTTCGTCAGACCCAAATGGCGTTCCAGCAATCCCACGGGCCAGAGCCACGCTTGGCTCGCGGCCGTCACCTTGTCGACCAGCGTGAAGCGGTCCTTCAGATCCTCGAGATAGGCGATTTCCGCGTTCATCTTCAGATCGAACCGTTCCAGCACTCGCCGGCTGGTCAGCACCCTCCGGATCCCGCACCGCGCGATGCAGAGGTTCATCACGTCCGACGACACCGTGTAGTTCAGGTTCACCGCAACGCGGCTATCGACGGTCAACGAAGCGTTCACGACCAACCCGGCGACCGACGGCGGCATCAACACGCCGACGTAGCGTTCGTCGTCGTCCAGCACTTCGCGCCGCAGCAGACGCCGCAGTGCCAGCGTCCGCGTCAACAGCCCGCTACCGGTCAATTCGGCGCCCGTGCTGTCCGCAGTCTTCAGCGACCGCATTCGCTTGCGACACTTGCGCAGGAAGATGCGTGCTGGTATGAGACTCCCGCTGGAGTTCTGCGTCATCGTTGTGTCCCTGAGTTCCTCGATGGCCCGAAAGACGGTCTCACTGTCGGCGACCTCGTCCATCGGCGTCCCAAATCGAATGCTCACCGGATAGGGTACTCGCCGCGGCCGCTTCCAGAAATACTTCCCTCCCTCAAAGCTGAAGACGCTTCCCCACAGTCCACCCAAATAGACGGGCACCAGCGGGGTGCCGCTGTCCTTCAGGATTGTCAGGAACCCCGGCTGAAAGGCCTGCAGCTCTCCGGTGGGCGTCAAAGCGCCCTCGGGAAAGATACATACTAACTCCCCATCCCGTAAAGCCTGACGTGCCGTCCGAATGGCCTTCGTCACCGACCGGCGGTCCCCCGGCATAATCGGGATCACACCCACTTCATCGGCCAACCGGCCCAGGAAACGCCCCGATACATAGTCGGAATATGCGATGATCCGAACCGGCCGGGGACTGAACAGCAGCAAGAGCAGCCCGTCGAGCCACGTCACGTGGTTGGCGACGAGCAATGCCCCACCCCTCTCGGGAACATTCCTCAACCCCTCGGTATCCACGCGATAGAAGATCTGCACCAGCAGTCTCAGCGCCACGCGCACCACTGCCGCCGGAATCCTCCACACCATCGCCACCACGACCGGCACCGTCGCGATTCCGCCGATCAAGAAGATCGTCCGTGCCGACAGCCCCAGCTTCGACGCCAGCAGCCAGAACACCACCGAAGCCCCCAGCATCCCCGAGAACGACAGGAAGTTGTTCGCCGCCAGCACCGCGCCGCGGTTCTTCTCGGGACTGCGATACTGAAGGAACGACTGCACGGGGATGTCGAACAACCCGGCCGACACGCCCATCACCAACAGCCACAAGCACGCCCAGCCGTAAGGGGCCGACAGCGGATGTCCGACGCCCTGCGGCACGGTCCACAGCAACACCGACGACAGCGCAATTCCCGCCGTCCCGAAGGGCACGATGCCCACTTCCACTCGGCCACCCGACCAGATGCCCGCCAGCAGGCTCCCCAGTCCGATCCCCAGCGTAAGCACGGCCATCAGCGGACCAACGTACTGCTGATCCGTCACAAGCTCCGGCACTGCAAACTTGTCCACGTTGATCTGCGCCAGTAGCGCCAGCGACCAGAAGAACATCCCCGCCAGGGCCGCCAGCAACAGCGGCCGCCGCGACGACAGAATGCGAAGGTCGTGCACCACTTCCCCGGCCGGATTCCACGAGAACGGCCGCCCCGGATTGGCCGCTCGCAGCGGCCCAATCCACAAGCTCACCACCAGTCCAAGGCTTGCCACGCCCACCAGCGCCGCCGCCGAGATCCACCAGCTCGTCGTCCCCGCGGGCACGGTCAGACTGTACAACACACCGCCAGCCACGGTCCCCAGAATCACCGCCACCATCGTGGTCATGCCGATGATGCCGTTGGCCGCCGGTATCCGGTCCGCATGAACGATCTCCGGGATGCATCCAAACTTCGACGGGCTGAACAGCGCACTCTGCGCTCCCATCAGAAACAGCACGCCGAACATGCACGGCACGTTGCCGCCCAGAATCGCCACGATCCCCGCCACCATGATGAAGATTTCGGCCACCTTGCAGCCGATCATCACCGACCGTTTGCTGAACCGATCCGCCAGATATCCCCCCAGGCTGGACAGGAGCACGAACGGCAGCAGGAAACAGACCGCGCCGGCCGTCAACGCCTTGTCCTGTCCGACCAGTTCCTTGCCGATCGGAATGATCAGCCAGCGGAACATGTTGTCGTTCAGCGCCACCAGGAACTGCGTCGCCAGCAAAGCCAGAAAGCTCGTCGATGTCAGCCCGTCGCGGGCCCCGTCCGCCTCGCGCGACGATTCCACCTTCCGAGCAATGGTCTCGACAGACGGCCGACGCTCCGCAGACGCCGGCTCAGGGGGGGCGATCGTACTCATTGCAGAATCCGTCAGTTCGGGTGGGTTCTTTCAGAAACGCCCAACGGGGCCTACGACCCCAGGCGGAACCCCGTACCCGATATCACACCCCCACCAGTCTGCCCCACGTAGCACGGCCACCCCCGGCTGTGTTCCATAGGCAGCCCACTCAGAACCGCAACGCCACCTGCGTCACACTCCGACCGGCTCTTCCAAACACCGATTCATCGTCTCCTGGAGCTGCTCCGGCAGGAACGGCTTGGCGATGAAATCCTGGGCGCCTTTGCGAATTGCTTCCGAGATCAGCTTCGTCTGGTTCAGAGCACTGATCACCACGATCTTCGCCTGGGGATCGTGCTTGACGATCAACTCCAGGGCGGCCAGTCCGCCGATCCCCGGCATGACGATGTCCAGTGTTACAGCGTCCGGATGCGCGTTCTCGTACAACTCTAACGCGTGCTCCCCGTCGCTGCATTCTCCCACTACTTCCCAACCGTCGTCGGTCAGGCTGTCGATGATCATCCGTCGCATGAGCATCGAGTCATCAATTACGATTGCGCGCTTCGACATAGACTGTCCTCCTTGTGCAAATATAGAGCGCGCCCGGCACGGGTGTGGCATCTTGTCCGCTTTCCCCCAACACACACGGTGCCGCCCGCGTCCCTCGGCCGACGGCTCCGTCTTTCCCTTGCGATCGGCCCAACCGGACCCGCCCATCGCGATCTTGCCGCACAAACGGTACTGGCACACTGGCCCTGAAGTCTCCCCCCCGCGGAACTCGATGATCAAAGGGTGGAACGGGCAGGGAAGAGTCGCCCCGGGCCATCGCAACCGTGGCAGGAGCCGTGGAGGAGTTTGATGGACCTCAATCGCAACCAGTGCTATCTGATCGGCCTGGTCCTCTTGTTTATCGGGCTGCAGTTCCGCATGGTGGATTCGGTCGTCCTCACCCCCGAGTTCACCAAGTTCCTCGCCGAACGCACCGGACATCCTGTTGCTACCGCCAGCAACGCGATGGAGACCCTTCTGGGGCAGGAAACCTCCGTGCCGCCCAAAACCTTCCGGCCGCCCGAGTGGATCGGCTGGGCCCTGATCTCCTTCGGCATCGTGATGATTCTTCACAGCATGGCCATGAAGAAACCCACGTAGCGACTTCACCAGTGGCGTGGGCCCGTGCGCTCGACGGGAAAATACTGCGATCCAGCCGCCTGCCACAGGTCGTCGCGCAGCGCGTTGTACGATCGGAACTCCACCGTGCAGTCCGACGCCTCGACCACCCCCTGCCCCGCCACCGATAGTTCGGCGTGCACCAATCCCTCCGGCACCAGGTTGGTGTCGAAGACTGGGTTGGGCGACTGAAACGCGATCCGGTACACGGCCCCGTTGACCCCAAAATCCTCGATCCGGACCTGCTCCGCCGACCTCCCCAACCGCACGAAGTTCCGCGAGCGGTTCACCGGGCTTTTCTCTTTCCCCAGCATGTCGACTGTCAGGATGCCGTTGACCGCCACCAGCGATCCCTCCGCATCCCGCGGGCGAATTCGCACCACCACGCCGTCCGGCTCCACGTCGTTGTCCCAATTCGCCACGCGAACGTCGATATCCAGCCATTGGATCGGCACTACCGGATCCGGCGGCCTCGGCGATCCGCCCACTCGGGCATAGCCAATTTCCACGGGAATTCGCGTCTCGCCCGAAGGCACAGCCTCGGCGTTCCTCGTCGCGCCGGAACCAACGAACCCCGCGTGTCTCGCCTCGCCGCGAGCCCCATGGTCCGGCAGCGACGCAACAACCGCCTCCAAGGCCGAGCGAAACTGCGCGCCGGTCCATCGCGCATCGCCCGCTTCGACGGCCGCCACGCAATCCCAGTCGAGCGGGCGAAGGACGGCCGACTTCCCATACGTCCGACGCAGCCACAACACTCGCCCGTCGGAACGCGCGTCAACCTCGCCCTGTAGCGATCTGCCGCTGGTCGTCGTCACCGTAACGCCGTCGTCCTGCGGCCGCGTCCCTCCGTCGGCCCATGCTGACGACACGGTCGTGGTCAGGTACATCCCGCACAGCAGGGCGATCGTCAAGACTGTTCGCATCGGCAGATGGCTCGCAATACGCGTGGAGAGAATCTGCCGAAGCTATTGGCAAACCACGTGCCCGGCGGCCGTGAGCCGGTTGCCCACGCCGTAAAGCGTTGATCCTCAAGCACATCCGCCATGCATCACGCCGGTCGCCCTCGTCACGCGGCGTTGTCTTTTTGCGTCATGTTGCCCGACCGCCACGGCCAGCACGGTCGCAGACTGTAAGCCACACTACTCTAGGGACCTTTCGCCCCTATCTACTCCGCTCGATTGTCCGGAGATCATCACGATGCGTCCCGAACCGACCCGATACCGTCTCGCACCCACAGGATGGTTCTGCCTGACGTTACTCCTACTGGCCACGGCAAGCGGCGCGCAGCCCTCCACACCCCAACCCGCCGCACCGCCCCCTCCAGACGCTGCACCTGCCGCTGCCCAGCCGGCCGCGTCTTCCGCCAAAGCAACCACGGCCCCGCGCTCGGCCGCCATGCGTGAAGGCACGGAAGTGGTCGACCAACTCGGCCATTTTCGCAAGTCGGGCGACCGCATCGTCTTCTTCCCCGCTGGCAGCGCCGATCGATGGACCGTGCTGGAGAACCTCAATCTTCAGCGGATCGTCCGAGCAATTTCGAATAGCGCGCCGTCGCTGGAATGGCGCGTCACCGGCACCATCACCGAGTATCGCGGCGGAAACTACCTCTACGTCCGTTCCGCCGTGCTCCGAACCGCCAACGAATCCCGAGAAATCACTGCCCCGTAAGCCCACCCACCCCCGGGCGGTCATTAACCCTTCTTGACACCCACCATGGAGGGGATATGATAAAGGTGTGCAATCCTCGGTGCTGGCGGCCGGGCGATTGGCCCGTCCAGTTCCGGCCGTTTGCGCGCGATACGCTCTTCACACACTGCGTGGCAGTTGCGTCTCAGCCGTGCTGAGTGTCGCGAATGTCTTCGGTCAGACTGGCTCGGGAACTGGTCGGATGGAAACGCTCGACGACCGTTGGATCTGGCAACGCGACTATCGCATCGCCAGCAAATCCGACGCGGGCCGCGTCGTCGTCGAGGAGATTCTTAGCCGTCTGGCGCAGCAGCAGTGGCACGAACGCGATCGGTTCGCAGTTCACCTGGCCATGGAAGAGGCGCTCACCAACGCCGTCAAGCACGGCAACCGCTTCGATACGCTCAAACACATCGAAGTCACCTGTCGCATCGCCCCCGACCTGCTCCGCATCGAAATCACCGATGAAGGCCGCGGCTTCGATCCGAGCAAAGTCCCCGACCCAACCGCAGCGGAACAGCTCGAGGTACCCTGCGGCCGGGGGATCATGCTCATGCGGAACTTCATGTCCCGCATTCTCTACAACGCCAAGGGAAACAGCGTCACTATGGAGAAGGAGCGGTCCGACGGCGACTGAACGGGCTTAACAATCATCAGATCCCTCCTTTCCACCCCCAAAGCCAAGCCCGGCCCCGTCCGGCGACGTCCCCATTGGCAACCGTGTTTTTTCCGCCCGCTGGCAACCTTGTCGATATCCCGCGCCGACAGTATCATGGAGGTTCGTTTTCCCCGATAGCTCAGTTGGTAGAGCAAGCGGCTGTTAACCGCTGGGTCCAAGGTTCGAGTCCTTGTCGGGGAGCTAACCCGTTTGGGTTATCCTTGTAGAGTCTGGAAAACTCTGGCACAAGCCCTTGGTTTTCAGGGGCTTGCGTTGTTTCTTGCCGGGATGTTCCAGAATCGCCCGTTGGTTGCTGCGTCGGATTCTGCGTCGCGCGTGCGTCGGATTCTGCGTCGCGTCCCGCCGCCCGTTGAAAGTCTTCATCGCGCACTTGGAGGTAGTGCTTGGCTGCCACGGCCTGCGTATTGCCGATCCACGCGCAGACTACGTGAATGGGGTACTCTTTCGCCAATTCTGTTTCCCGTGTGCTGCGGAGGTTCTGGAACGGTTTGGCCCACGGCTCCAGCCCCGCCCGCCGGACGATCCGCTCTAACTGAGTCCGAAGATTGGCGTTGCCGGACCGGTAGCGGGTGATGACATACTCCGTTCCCGGCTCCGCTTGCTCCCAAACCTCTTCCAGGTAGGGGCGCAACTCAGGGAAGAGGGGAATCTGCCGGCTTTCCTTGCCTTCATGGTGCTCGGTCTTGGGCGAGTGTACCGTGATGCGGTTACGCTCCCAATCCACGTCTCCCCAGCGCAGGCCAAGATGTTCCGAGGGGCACCGCAGCCCGCCGTAGCGACTCAGAGCGAACAACAATCGCCATTGGGCATCCGGGCAGGCTTCCAAGACCTTGGCAGCCGTCTCTCGCGTAACGAAGTAGAACCGGTCCGTGGTGGCCTTCACCGCGCAGCCCTTCATATCGCCGAAGGGGTTCTCTTGGATCAATCGCTTGCGGACCGCCGCGCGAAAGAACTGTCGGGCGCGCCCGCAGTTCCTTCTCACCGTGTTCTCGCCCAGTTTCCCCAGGAGGTTTACCCGGAATTCGTCGGCATCGCCGGGCGCGATGTCCGCCAGAAGCTTGTCGCCCCCGAAGTAATCCACAAGGTTCCGTCGCACTTGCTCCAGGTTCGTCCGAGTGCTCGGCTTGATGTCGGTCCGACCGCTGATGTACTGGTCAAGGAATTGGCCGAGCGTCACCGTCCGACGTTCCGTCTCCACCGATTCCCGGGCCGGCACAAGCCCGACCGCCGCCAGCTTGCCGTACATCACGTCATCCCGGCTGCCTACCCACTCCGACGTCTCGGGGGCCGGGGCATGTCCGCCAAGCAGCGCGGCCGCCAAGTTCTCCACGTGCGTCTTGACGGTTCGCGCCGTCTTGATCGGCACGCGACCCAAGTAGACGATCTTGCGATTGCGGTTCGGGCCCGTGAAGAAGATTCTCCGGTTCCCTTTGCGATCCGTAGAAATGCTTGCCATGATCTACTTGCCTTTCTTCGGTCGTGGCTTGTCGGCCACGATCCGCAATCCCAGGTATTCGCCCAGCGTATCCAAGACTTCCATCGACAAGCCACGCTCACCGTGGATGAACCGGGAGAGAACATCTTGTCCGATGCCTGTTGCCTTGCAAATGGCATAACGCGTCTGTCCGCAGTCAAGAATCACCTGCCGCAACTGGTCACTGATTGAAACGTATCTTGGTTTCATCGTCGCGACTCTACCGAATACTTGTCTTAATGTCAACTACCCTTTTCATTGTCAAGGCAAGCAGTGTCTGGCAATACGGCCTTGCCCATCTTCACGCCTCGCCAGAGCCCCGGAAGTGGCCCGCGGCGGTCCGATCTGCTCCACGGTCCAGAGTATCGACCATGCCACGAGAAACGCAACTGGCGCAATCGTGACGGGCGGGGGTCTTCGACGGCGCCAAACCGGAAGCCTTCCGGGACCGGCGGGAAGTCACAGAAATCGCCACGTGCCCACCACCGCCGCCACTCGGGCAGTTCCGGAGCTTCCCAGCCCATCCGCCCACGGTAGTCCGGCCGGCGCACCCAGTGCGCAAACGGCGTGCCCATCGGATGAGCATTCTCGGTGCCAGGAAGGCCGTCCACCCGAGGTGACAGCGTGCCACCTCGGGTTGTCGTGGGTGCCTTCTCCGTACCATCTCCGAAGAGGCGGTCAAAAAGTTTCGTTACGTCGAATCCCATTCTCTTCCCCACGCTTTCCCCTGAGAACATGCCCTATGTACCCTATGTACCCTCCCGCTCCCTGGTTCTGGGCCGTTTTCTCAGCCCGTCCGGGGCACGTAGGGCACGTAGGGTACATTCTCTGCCCTATGCCCCGTCGCCGTTTTCGCCGAATCCAAGGTCAACGCTGTAGCTCTCCTGAATCACCCGTAGGCTCTCCAGTGTCACCCGGCTGTACACCTTCCGGCCGCAACTCTTGTGAGTGACCACCCCGTAGCGCTTCAAGTGCTCACTTACGCCGCGAGCACTCCAGTTCCTGAATCCTGTCGAATCCACCCCTTGGGCCTTGCCGAGAATGTCGCTGGATGTTGGAACCCGGCCGGCGCGAATCTCATCCGCCAGAATTCGCAGCAAGATTTCGTCGGCATCGGGCGTAGTGTCCTCACGGCCGGCCTCAATGGTTGCCAAGGCATGTTCTTGCAGCATTGCCAAGAGCCCCCGGGCGCCGTGCGACTCAATCCAGGATGCCAGTGCCAAGAGCGGCTGCCATAGCTCATAATCCCGCCCGCTCATCGCTGGGCACACGTCGGTGCGGCTCGGCAGTTCCAGCCAAGTCGAGCCGTGCTCCAGCGCCAGCGCGTGCAGGTCGTCCCGCAGCCGTTGCCAGCCGTCCGTGTCCGCGTCGATCCGCTGCCGAGGCTTTTCGGAGCCGGGTGGACTTCGGAACATGATGACGAGGATACACCGGCTGGCCAGCGCCGGGGGCAGTCCCGCGATGCAAGCCAGCCCTTTGGGGCCGTACACGTCGAAATAGATTGTCTTGAATCCCTTGTCTCCGAGGGATTCCAACCGTATCGCTTGCCCACCGCGTTTGTAGCCTGCCAGCAGCATCGACAAGATGTCGCTCACGTCGGGATTGTGGGCTTGCTTCAGTCGCTCGGCTTCGTCGAGAAGTAACGTACCGCCTCGATCGTTCAACGTCCGAAACAGTGCCGCCGCGGTCATGTTCGACGACGTGAGAGGACGGAAAACCAGCCGCGACAGGATTTCAAACACTCGCGATTTTCCCGACCCTAATGGACCGCCAACGTATAGGTACGGCACCGCGTCCCACGCCAGATAGCAGTAGGTCAACAGCACCCACAGGACGAGTGTTGCCATGATGCCCGCAGCGCGTTCCTTGGGCAAGTCGACGAAGAAGGCGATGCGTTGGCAAATCCGCTTGAAGAGGTCAACAGGATCTGGAGCAGATGCCCCCTTCAGCCATGCTTTTCGTGCGGGGACAGACCAGCCCGACTGCATAGTTACGCTCGGTTCGGTTGGCTGGGGGTGAATCCACAGCGTCTTGCCACCCGGCAGGGCAATTGTCGCGCCCATCGGTCGGCATTCCCGCCGCCCGTCCGCCCATTGTAGATAGAGCCGCCATTGCCCCACCGGACGCCCACCAACTAGCATTCCTGCCGACGCCGCCAAGCCGGAAACGTCCCGCGTGATGAACCGTTCGGGCCGGACGATATGGGACAGGTCAATTTCCGCTGAAGCGCTCGCGTAAGCCACGGGGTTTCGCTCACGATGGCTCATCATGTTCGCTATCACCAGCACGCAGGAATCGAGCGCCCGCGGGTCGATGTAATCTCGCCCTGTCGCGACTCTCTTGATGAAATCCTCGCGTTGCCGGGGCTTCGCCAGGTCCAGCTTCTGGACTGCCAGCACTTCTCCGTCCCATTCTGCGGTCAGCGTCACGAGATCGCTATCATCGTGTGGCTTGCATGTTAGCTCCAGTCTTTCATTGGGGATGTCCGCGGGCTTTGCGTCGTTAGCCATCGTCCCGCCCTCCGTCACCATTGAGTGGCTTGCAACCGCCGGCAATCCATGCCAGGTAGTCGGAGCGGACATAGCGGGTGGTGCCCTTGCCGATCCGTACCGAGGGCGGGCTGATGCCATCGTGCGCCCAGCCCCAAGCCGTCCGCTCACTGACCATCAGCAGCTTCGCCAATTCACGGAGCGTGAGCAATTCGGCGACGAGGTTATCGGGGTGAGGAACTATCATTCGTTCACCTCCTTGGGGCAAGGCACTTCGCTGCCCCAGACCACCCTCGCGCCGGCTTCGGTTTCCAGCTTGCGGCAGGCTTCACGCTCTGTCCGATGGGCTGCTATGATCGTCGCGATTAGTCTGCTTCCTCGGTCAATCCTTTGTGTGGAATCCATGGGGGTGTCAGCGTTCATTGGCCATCTCCTGTCGGTCACCGGCCGCGTAGTCGAGAATGTCTCTCCCGAGGACAATAGGACCGCCGGCCAATTCTGCGCACTGGCAAGCCATGCCGTCGGGATGCGCGTAGGGCATACGTGCCCATGTGACGGGCTGTTTCTTTGTGGTGCTCATGGTTCATGCTCCGTTGGAATCTTGCGGGCCGCGTCATGCCGTCCGCACAACGGAAATTGAACCAGAAGAATGTGACACGCTCAGTGGGTGTCACGCCGTGTCACGGTGAATCCCGCAGATTTGCGGGAGAAGAACTGGGAAAAATCTTCGATTGGCGACCTAGCCCGATAGCGTGACAAGTCACGCCGTGTCACGTTTTCCATTTTCCGATGGCTTCAGAAGCTTGAATCTCTGGGCACGACTGCGTATCTGCCTGATGTTCCGCGCCGATTTCTTGACCTTCACATCGGCCCGTTCGAGAATGGCATCATTCGACAAGCCTTGTTTCATCAGTCTAATGACGTGTAGTGTGTGCTTCGAGGGATGCCAGGACTTCTTCTTCGTGGGCGGTGGGGTGGTTGTTCGTTCGGGCGATCTCAGTCGGTCTGGGCCGCCACCAACACAACCGGCCGCCGTAATGGCCGTAGGCACCGGAGATTTCGGATTCTTGGAAGGCAGCACGTCCAGCGGTGGAACGGGTGCTCCCGGTGGTAGATGATGTAGAAGTGCCGTCCATCCGAGCTTGCCGTTGATATACAGCACGAGCCCCATTGCATAGGCGCCAGATGGACTATTCGCTGTCTCGAAACCGTGAGCATCCAATTGCAGATTCTGCACTGCTAGTTGGACGTCACCGCGAGGCAGATCCTGCCGTACGTTATGTGCTCGCTCCAATCCGGCCCGCAATCGACCACGAGCATCATGGTATTCCTTGCTAGAAAACACCTCAGCGAGGTTCCAGTCAGCGTCGGCGAGCATCTGGGCTATATCTGTTGCCGGCCGGAACACTTCCTCGATGAGCCATTGCATGAGAACCTGCCTTTCCATCGGGCCGAACCGCCGGCAGCGCCGCGCGAAAGGCAGGTGAAGCGCACCGCCGCCGGGGTCCGCGGCCGGTAGCTGGCCGGCCGTCCCGAAAGTGGCTCGATTCTACTTGGGCATGTGCGCGGTCGCAATGCAGGATGCTTGTCCGCTCAGGGGGATTGTCAACCTCAGCAAAGCGGTTTAGTATCGTGCGGAAGTAACCTGTTAGTGGGCCCTTCAACTCGCCACCCCGAGGATCACCCTTTTAGATAACCGTAATTCTGAAGAAATCGAATAAGCCTTACCCAGACCGTCGGCTGGGGAGAACTGCGATACTTCCAAACACATCGCGACGTTCTCGGACGGCTCCCCGTATGGGAGCCGCCGGACGTTGCTTGCTGTGCAGCCTGTCGCAGGGCTTCCCCAGCGGCTCGGCCGGTGGGCTCCCTGTTCTTTTCTGGCCCTGCGTTCTCCGGAACTGCGGGGAGTGATTGTCGAAAATGCGGCTCGCGATGAGTTGCTTTTTTGGCTGGGCTATGGGAGATGGACGTGTCGCAAGACTTCGACCCGTATTTGGAGTGGCTTGGAATCCCGGCGAGTGAGCAGCCGCCGGACCATTATCGGCTTCTGGGCGTTTCACGGTTCGAGTCCGATGTGAAGATTCTCCGCGCTGCCGCGGACCAGCGATTCGTCTATCTTCGCACGTTCCAGTTGAGCCCGCATACCCGTCTGGCCGAACGTCTGCTCAACGAGGTTGCCGCGGCCAAGGTCTGCCTCCTGGACACAGAGAAGAAGGCGGTCTACGATGCCGAACTTCGGGATGCCTCAGGCGCAGCCGTACAGACGTTGGAGCCGCCACCGCCGCCTCAGGTGTTGCCTCTTATGTTGAAAGAACCGCCGCCTGCGCCTCCGCCGATCCAATCGCAGTCTCCCCCGCCATTCAAGATTGACTCCACCGCGCCCGCATCAACCGTTGCCGCACGCGTCAGACGGGGGAATCGCGTCCAGAGCCAGCGCACGGCGCGCACCATCGTGCTGTTTGCGCAGATCATCCTCGGCGGCATCTTCGGGTTGGCCGCCGGTTGCTTCCTATTGTCGTTGGCCTATCCGAATCATCCGATCTTGGTTGTCATCAGAGAGTTCTTTCACGCTGAGACTCCCACTCCAAACCCGCGGATCGAACCACCGCAAGACGACGGATCAACGATCAAACCGCATGATCCACCGCCCCCCGAGCCGCCGGACAAAGGGCCGCAAACAGTCTCACCACATGTTCCACCAGTCGGCCCCGAACTGCCGAAAGAGGTCGCCGTAGACCTAGGCGGTGGAGTCAAGCTGGAAATGAACCTGATCCCCGCAGGGGAGTTTATGATGGGCAGCGGTGAACCCGCCGAAGAAGCGGCCCAAGCGTTCAAGAAATATTCTCCACAAATCAAACCGAAGGCTTTTCGGGGCGAGTATCCGCAACACCGGGTGCGGATCACAGAGCAATTCTATCTTGGGAAGCATGAGGTGACGGTCGGCCAGTTCCGCCAGTTCGTCAGCCAGACCGGATACAAAACGGATGCGGAGAAGAACGGAAAGGGAGGCTACGGGTTCTCGGCGGCCAACAGATTGGAGCAGAAGCCGGAATACACATGGCACAACCCTGGATTCTCACAGGGCGATGAACATCCTGTGGTGATTGTCAGTTGGAGTGATGCGGCGGCGTTCTGCGATTGGTTGAGCAGGAGGGAGGGCAAGACCTACCGGTTGCCAACAGAGGCGGAATGGGAGTACGCTTGCCGGGCAGGAACTAAGACGCGGTTCTACTGCGGGGACGATCCAGAAGCGATTTGCAGGGTGGGCAACGTAACGGACGCTACTGCCAAACGGAAGCTGCCCGGCCTTTCATGCGCGATTGCTGGTAGCGACGGGTACGTGTTCACAGCGCCAGTGGGTAAGTTCCAGGCTAACGGCTTCAGATTGTACGACATGCACGGGAACGTGTGGGAGTGGTGCTCGGATTGGTACGCGGGCGACTATTATCAATCGTCTCCAGAGGCAGCTCCTCGCGGCCCCACTTCCGGCCAACTACGCGTTTTCCGCGGTGGGTCGTACTGCGGCGCGCCGACCCTCTGGCGATCTTCAGGCCGTGGTTGGCACGCCCCGGGCTATTGTGCAGCGGATCTGGGTTTCCGCGTTGCCAGGGATGCGTTCCCAGAGAAAGCCGATCCATCGGCCGTCACGTCGGTTCCGAAGGTGGAGCCGGTCCCTCAACCCGTGCCGCGCCTGGAGCCTCCCGTTGTTGAGAAGATCATCCTTCCATCCGGCCGAAGCCTGAGCCGAACTGACTGGGATATTCCGGGGAATTGGCATGCACGCTACTTTCCAGAGAATACCCATCCATGTGTCGATCACTTTCCCAGCGATGCAATTCGAGGCGTGTACTCGTTTGACGACCACGGCCGTCTCCACGGGTGGTGCGCTGGCTTGAACCAAGACGGGAAGCTGCGGGTGTTGGCCAAATACTATCAGGCGCACCGCGATGGGCCGCTCCGAGCCTGGGATGATTCCCGGCGGCTCGTTCTGTACGCCGAGTACATCCGAGGTAACAACAACGGTGTTACCTGCCTGTTTCGCGATGGGAACCCACCGTTTGTTCAGGAGTGGGACAAAGGCCAGTTAATCGGGGAGTATCTCATCACCACCGACGGCAATGGACCGCCGACGGCCGTTTCCATCAAGGACCTTCGTGAGCAGCAAGCAAAAGAGGCCGCAGAGGCCCAAGCCAAGCTCTGCGAGTTCCAAGCGGAGATGGACAAGAGCGAGAACGAGTTGAAGAGGCGCGTGAAGGATTGGTGGGACGAGGAAGAGGAACGCCAAAGGCTGGAAAAGAAGCAGCTCATGCACCAACCCAAACCCAAATCGAAACAACAACGGAAGCCGAAAGTCCCCCAGAACGAGTGGCGACGTGCTTTGGAACGCGCTGGCGTTTAGACAACACGGCCGGGCTTTGCTCTTGACGCCCGCTCCATCGCCGTAATTCGCCCACGTTCGGTAGCAACGGCAGGGAGGCCGATGGTTATGCACGTGGACTTACGGGTTGTCATATGCCGCACACGCAATTCTGATTGCGAGAAATTCGGGAGACACAGAACTGCTCGTTGCAAGCGCGCGGTCTGCCCCTACCGTGTCAATTGCTCGTTCTGCAACGACTATGTTATCTGGCGGCTGAGCACAATGGGTAGGCTGCGCAGTCATTTGAGCGGCTTTCTCGCCCCACGGCGATTGGTTGGTCAGGAATTGGAGGTAGGTACTACCCTATAGGCGTTGTACGCGAGCAGGCGCCGCATCAGTTCCCGCGCCCGGAGCCGATACGGCAGATTTCGTTGCCAGATATCAACCCATTCCCCCTTCACGAAGTATCTAGCATCCGACTTTACGTGCCTCAAACTACCGCTTCGGATCGCCCGGTAGAGTTCCCAGGTGTGGGTTGGGACGCGGCGTGCGGCGTCGCGGACAGTCATGCACCCCGGAGGGATGCGTACTGCTGAAATCCCAAGTCGGCTCAGAATCAGCCGCACGGCATTTTCTGACGTGCCCAGCCGGCAAGCGATGGTCGCAACCGAATGTCCCTGCGCTGCCAACTCCGCGATGCGTCGTTGTTTCGGTGTCAAAGGAACCTCCACTGTTCAAACCACAAGAGCGAAGATTAACCCCCATCGATCGAGGGACCCGCCAAAAAGCGTTGTCCCGGTGGGGGTAGTCGCCTCGGGCAAGAGGCAATGCGTCAGCAGTCGTGCCCGATTCCCGCCGCCTCTCGCACAAGGGCCAGAACTGCTTGCCGGGTTGCTTCAGGCAACGCCGCCCACGCCCGGATCACTTCGACCAACTCAGGGGCAATTGGACCCGAAACGCCCGAAAGTGCGTCGGATTCTGCGTCGCGCGGATCAGGGAACCCTTGGTTTCCCGAGGAATTCGGGCTATGTTCGGTTCCTTGTCGGGGAGCTTTGGCAAGACAGCCAGTTTTGCCGCCAAACCAGTAAACGCCCGGTGCCCAGATGTCGGCGGCCGGGCGTTTTGCGTTTACCGACTTCGCCGAAAGGATTTACGTCGCCTGCGTTTGACGCTCGACGCTCCCGGTGCTGGGTGATTTCGACCTCAACGTCTGGCTCAAATCCCTGGCTGAAAGCGAGCCCCGAGTTTCCTTCGGCCCCCAAGGGAAGCGAGCGATCTGGCCAACGACGGCATTCCCTCCGACAGGTCTGCAACCATGGCTCCCGAAGCCGCCCTCCAGCGACAGATCGAGCGCTGCCGGGCAATGACCGGCCAGCAGCGATTGAAGATTGCCTTGGACCTCAACGAGTTCGCGTGCAACGTCGCTTGCGAAGGCATACGGCGACAGTGCCCCGAGGCCACAGACGATGAGGTGGGGCAGTACCTGCGTCGTTGCATCGAGTTGAGCCGGCAATGAGGTATGAAGCCGGATTCCTGGTCGACGTTCTCGCCCGGCTGAGCACCGCTTGGTCAAACGCTGCGCGAACCTCGGCGCAAATGTAGACCATCGTCAACGAATGAGTTGTGAAACTTCAAGTGTCATTCGTTCTTGACACCTTGTTTTCGGAGGATGGAGATGGTGTGGGGGCGGTCGTAAGTGGTGTTTTTGAGGCCGGGGAAGGGCATGTCGAAGTTGGCGATGATGAGGTCGTCGCCGCGGATGGCCGGCTCGCAAGGTTGGTCGAGGAGGCCGTCGGCGCCGGTGGTGTTGGCGTTTTCCCAAAGGACGGTCAGCTTGTTGGTCTTGGTGTCGTAGACCTGGATGGCGTTGCGGGCGGAGTCGGCGATGTAGATCTTGTCGGTACTCGGATCGCAGCACATGCCGTCGCAGCAAGTCAATTGCGGTGGGCCGGCAAGCCGTGTCTTCGACTTGACGGAGCCATCGGGACGGAAGGTGACTTTGAAGAGCTGCCCGTCGCCGAAGTGGCCGAAGTAGAGGTTGCCCTTGCTGTCGAAGGTCATGCCGTCGGCGCCGGCGGTGTCGTTGCCGCGCTTGGCAAAGGGCTTGGTCGTTGAGGCGACCAGGAGGTGCGGATCGTCCTGGTCCTTGGGCTTGAGCATGACCGGGCCTTTGTTCATTTCGGCCAAGGGGATGCGGTAGACGCCGCTCTTGTTCTGGTTGGGCAGGTCGAAGAAGGTGTCGGTGACGTAGAGGTCGTTGCCGTGGAACATGACGGCATTGGAGAGCTTGAATCCGTCGACGACCACGTCGGCATCGACGGGCTTGCCGTCGCGGACATTGACGCGGATGATGCGCGACCAGCGATGCGTTTTGTCCTTGTCGTTGAAGTACTGGTTGTCGGCGTAGTAGAGGTTTCCGTCGGGGCCGAAGTCCATGCCCATTGGGTGTGCGAGGCCGGTTTCAGGATGTTTGGGGCATTTGTCGAAGTAGACTTCCCAACGGTTGTCGGGCGTGATTTGGATGAGTTTGGCAGGGTACTTTGTGTCGTTGAAGTTTGGGCAAGCGAGGATCACGTTGCCGGTTTTGGGATCGGGCCGCATGCCGTCGGGCGTGTTGAGTTCGTCGGGGAGCGACAGGAGGAGCTTGGGAGGTGACTGCGACCGGCTGGACGTCGATTTCTCGGCAGCGAAGGCGGACTGGGCCAGCAGGGCGCTAACCAGCAACGCGGCGAACAGGCATTTCAGCGTTCGGAATGACATGCGTAATCTCCAGGGAATTGAAAGGGGCGCGTGGATTGCGACGTTGCTCGAGGCGCCGCGGTTTGGCTGACGGATGAAACAGCAGTTTATACAGTAAACGTGCGGTAGGCGTGCGCCAAGAGAGTGGTGGATATTGTGCGGATACGGGGCATTGTGATGCGGCGTTGAGGTCTGGATGGCCATCTGCCCTCACCGTGCGGCCCCGCTCCAGCGAGCGGGCGAGGGGAAGTGTGGTGGGGCGTTTCTGGTGGGGGCACAGCCGGGGGCGGCTGTGCTACATGGCGGAGGCGATCGGCCGCTCAGGGACGTGTGCGGAGAGCCTACTTCGGCTTGTCCGGAGGGCCTTCCCGGGAGCTTCGTTGGGATTGCAGAAAGACGCGAACGCTCTTCGACGCGGTCAAGCTGATGATGACAGCGGCCGCCAGTGCGAACCAGAGCAGATAGGGGATGCGGGGCTCGATCGGCACGAAGAGCAGCGTAAGAAATGCTCCTAGTGCATGCCGCGCCACGGTAAGGAGTACGGCCCAACGGTAGCCTTGCCACACGGCATACCAGAGGCCGTACGTAATAGCGGCCTGAAGGACGAGTTGGATCGGATGCGTCTGGATGCTGTGAAAGATGGCAGCGTTGAAGAGGTCCAACGCCAGACTGGCGGCTATCAGCACGAGGATGATCGTTCGACCACGCATGACGCGTGGATCGCGCGACGAATCGTCGCTTTCGAAGGTGGTTGACTGCGGTGATGTGTAGGGGTTCGGGTCGTCCATTCCACGTGCGGTTTCGGGTGAGGATCGGTGTGGCGGGGCTAGCGTTTGGTGGTTGTGCCGCTGAGGAAGAGTTCGCCTTGGCCGAGGCGGAGCGTGTTGATTTGGATGAGCTTGTGGTCGTCGTCGTGGGGCGGGGGGAGGGAGATGAGGGCTACGGGGTCGCCGTCGGCTTGGCGCCATTGGAGCGGGAACTCTAAACGTTCGGCGACTTTGGAAATCTCGTCGAGGATGCGTTCGAGCGGCAAGGGGAGGGTGCCGCCACGGGCTTTGCGGATTCGCAGGGCGAGCACGTTGGGTTCCGGCACGGAGGGCTCGAGGACGAGCGAGACGACGGTGGACCATTTGCCGCGGATGAGCCGGAAGGCGAGGATCAAGCGGTCGGGCTCGATAATGACGCGGGGGTCGCGGACTTCGCGCGGGAGGGACTTGGGGTGTTTTTGCTGCACGTCGACGGCCAGCCAGCCGTTGATCTGGGCGTCGGTGAAGAGAGCTTCCCAGTGTTCCTTCTTCTTGACGTCGTTGATCAGATCGCCCGTCTTGCGGAGCATCTCGTCGCTCGCCCGACGTTGGGCGGCGGGGGTCGCTTTGAGGGCCTGCTTGTAGAAGGTCGGCACCTGTTGCGAAGCGCGATAGAGCAGCAGGGCCGTGATGACGACAATCGCAGCAATACCGGCGATCGCGGCGGCGGCGATCCAGAGCCACTTGATGAGACGACGGCGTCGCGAAGGCGCGCTGGGTTGGGCGGGCGGCTTGGGCTGGATGCGGCTGTCTCCTATTGGAAGCGCAGGAGGGCGTATTTCTTTTTGCCGGAGCGGAGGACCATGACGCTCTGGCTGGCGAGGTGGTCGGGGCCGAGTTGGGTTTCGATCGCCTCGATGCGGCGGTTGTTCACGTAGGCGCCGCCCTGGGTGATGACGCGGCGGGCTTCGCCTTTGCTCTTGGCAAGGCCGGCCTCGACGAGGGCGTCGATGAGCGGGATGCCCGGGTCGGCGAGGCGGTTGCGAGCGAGGACCTTGCTGGGGACGTCGGCGAAGATGCCGTGCAACTGGGCGTCGGTGAGTTGGCTGATTTCGCCGCCGAAGAAGATGTCGGTCGCGCGTTGGGCCGTTTGGAGGCCTTCGTCGCCGTGGACGAGGCGGGTGAGCTCTTCGGCAAGACGGCGTTGCGCTTGGCGCCGGCCAGGGTCGGCATTGTGGGCATCGATGATGGATTGTATTTCGTCGCGGCCGAGCTCGGTGAAGTATCGGAGGCACTTATCGACGTCGGAGTCTTCGACGTTGATCCAGTACTGGTAGAACTGGTAGGGGCTGGTCTTGTCGGCGGAGAGCCAGACGGCGCCGCTCTCGGTCTTGCCCATCTTCGTGCCGTCGCTCTTGGTCAGCAGCGGGCAGGTGATGCCGTAGAGCTGTACGGACCGCATGCGGCGGGCGAGATCGATTCCGGCGGTGATGTTGCCCCACTGGTCGCTGCCGCCGACTTGGAGCTCGCAGTGCTCGGCGTCGTAGAGATGGACGAAGTCGAACGCCTGAAGGAGCATGTAGCTGAACTCGGTGTAGCTGAGGCCGATATCGGTGCGTTCGAGGCGGCTGCGGACGGAGTCCTTGGTGAGCATGACGTTGACGGGGAAATGCTTGCCGACCTCGCGAAGGAAGCTGAGATAGCTGAAGGGGCCCATCCAGTCGTAGTTGTTGACGAGGAGGGCCGAGTTGGGGCCGCAGTCGAAATCGAGGAACCGCTGCATTTGCCGGGCCATGCCGGCGACGTTGGTGCGCAGAGTTTCCTCGGAGAGGAGCTTGCGTTCCTCGCTCTTGAAGCTGGGATCGCCGATCATTCCCGTGGCGCCGCCGACGAGGGCGATAGGGCGGTGTCCGGCTTGTTGGAAGCGCCGGAGGGTCATGAGGGCCAAGAGGTGGCCGACGTGGAGGCTGTCGGCGGTGGGATCGAAGCCGATGTAGAGGGTTCGGGACTGCTGGAGCAGCCATTGGCCGATCGTGGCGTCGTCGGTCGTTTGAGCGATCAGGCCTCGCCAAGTGAGTTCGGAGAAGATGTCGTTCATTGGGGGGGTGGCACTGGGGGTCGGGGCATGGCGATGAATCTACCCTTTGTACCCTGCCCGTTGCCGGCGCGGAAGGCCAGTCCGGCGGAACTCGACGGCGTCGTCGATGAGGTCGTGGATGTCGAACTGGGGCTGGTAGCCGAGGATCCAGCGGGCCTTGGCGATGTCGATGGAGAAGTCCTGACCGACGGGGTCGACCAGATCGATGACGTCGATGCCGAGACGTTGGGCGGCATAGGCGGCGGCGGTGGGATAGTCGAACGGCTGGTCCATGGCGATGGCGAAGGTCTGGCCTTCGACGCCGTCCTGGCTCAGGGCGAGGAGGAAGGCCTGGACGCAGTCGTCGACGGCGACGATGTGACGGCGCATGGGCGTGCCGTCGGGATGCCGCAGGGCGACGACCGCATCGCCACCGGCGGCGTACTGTTGGCGCTGCTGGGGCGTCATGAGGTCGGACCAGACGGGCACGCCGAAGGGTTCGCCGGCGACGGTGAGGTGAGTGAGGATGTCGTCCTCGGCGTGAATCCAACTTATGCGGAGGATGACCGTGGGCACGCCGGCCTGATGGTAGTACTGCTGGAAGAGCGTTTCTTCGAGGACTTTGGAGAGGGCATAGTAGCCGGGGTAGGCTACCATGGGCATGTCTTCGCGGATGGGTACTGGCTGGGGATTGAAGTAGATGCCGTTGACCGCATCGCCGCTGGCGAGGATGACTCGCTTGGGGGCTTTGGTGCGCATGGCGGCGTCCAAGAGGTTGAACGTTCCGCGGGCGCTGAGGTCGATGAGGCCCTGGCGGTCTTCCTTGCAGGTGGCCAGGTGGATGATGGCGTCGTGCTGAGCGACGATTTGCTCGACGGCGTCGGCATCGGCGAGGGAGGCCTGGACTTCGTCGACGCCATCGACGGCGACCGGCATGCGATGTTTCAGGCCGGTGACACGGTACCCGTCGGCAACGAGAGCCTGGCAGACGGCCGCGCCGAGCTTGCCGCTGGCGCCGGTGACGAGAACGCGTTGGATCGTTGGCATGGCTGCTGCTATCCCACCTGCACGACTTTGCCGGTTCGCGAGGACTCTTCGGCGGCGTTGATCAGTTGGACGACTTGCAGGGATTCGTCGGGAGTGATGCGATCGGGGGCGCGGCCGGAGACGATACAATCGTTGAAGTAGCGGAGCTCGGCGCGCAAGATGCCGAAACGCTGGCCGAAGACCTGGGGCCAGTACATGGTATCGGGCATTTTGGGGCCGGACGGGTCATGGATGGTCAGGCCGGCTTCGCCACAGTTGACGTAGATGGCGCCTTCGGTACCGATGATCTCCATGCGAGCATCGATTTGATAGGGAGTGGTGTCGGGGAGGTGCCAGATCGACTCGATGACGGCGACGGCGCCGTTGTCGAGCCGAATCATCGCCCAGGCGGCGTCGGGGTACTTGCACGGGCCGGGATGGACTTCCTGGCAGTAGACGCTGATGGGCTTGGCCTGGGCGAACCAGAGCATGAGGTCGGCGTCGTGGATGCCGTCGCCGAGAAGGGCGGAGATCTTGTCGAGATTGGCGCGGCCGATGGCGGCGGAGAGGTTGCGCCGGGCGTGCATGGAGAAGATCCGCCCGACGCGGCCGGCGTCGATCGCTTCCTTGGCCATGGCGGCGCGGGGATCGAAGCGGCAGATGTGGCCGACCATGAAGAGGCCGGAACTGCGGCGCGCGGCCTGGAGGATCGCCGAGCAATCGTCGACGTTGGGCGCCATGGGTTTTTCGAGGAAGACGTGCTTGCCGGCATCGAGCGCGGCCACGGCGATCTCGCGATGATCGATAACGTGGGTGGTGATGCTGACGGCCTCGACGGAATCGTCGTCCAGTAGGCTGCGGTAGTCGGTGTAGCTGTGTGGAACGTGGTATCGCTGGGCGATTTCGGCGAGCCGATCCGGCCGACGGGTGGAGACGGCGGATAATTCGACGCCGGGCATGTCGGCCAATGTGTCGGCGTGGATCTCGCCGAACCAGCCCAAGCCGATGATACCCCATCGAACCGACCTTGTACTGCTCACGGCACGGTCTCCTAGTGTAGTGTCGCACTTGAGTGTAGCGATGCGCGTTTCTACGGTTGGAGCGAGCGATGGGCAGGGTCAACGATCGTGAGACGCGCTTGAAACCGGGTTGCCTATTGGGGGCGAAGGCATGTGTACCCTTGGGGGAGGTGATTGTCAAGCGGTTGGAGTCGATTAGCCGAGGGGGCCGTCAGCGGCGGAAGGACGCGGGGATGAGTCGCGAATAGGTTCTGGCTCACACGGCGCGCGGAGGGCGGTGCGCACTAGCTGAGCATGAGCAGGGAGGTCGTTTCGTCGACTTCCAGCACGCGGCCGTTGAAATGGGCCATTGTTTTCGGATCAATGGCCAGGAGGAGCCGATCGTCGCGCTCGAGCAAGTCGTCGTCGGGGCGGGGCTGATCGACGATGAGTTCTGGGCCATCGTCCGTACTGACAATTCGCAAACAGTCGTCAGAGGACTCGGCGACTTCTTGAAGCGTGATCTGGAGCCGCTGAACGGCGGTGTTGGTGATCTTCAGCATGGCGAATCATCCCGGGCGGATCGTTCCGCGTCCCATGGGACCGTTCCCAGGTTCGGCGAGGCGAAGAAGGGAACCGTCCATGTGGCGGCTGGATCGCCGTCGTCGTCCATCGTTGCCAGTCGCCATCTGCCATTCCGTGCGTGGCAGTCGTCACCTCTAGTATATAGCAAAGGACGCGCCGAACCGCGCCGATCGCCAGTCGGTGATTGTGGCGTGGGTCGGCCGGATAGTGGATCGCCCGATGTGAATTGTAGGGGAGTTCTTGAGCCGTCCATGGGGAGATGCTCAGTGCTGGGCAGTGTGTCGGAGTCGATCGCCTTTTCGGACCGACGTGTGGATGGTGTCAGCTGCCTCCGATGGCTGGCTGTGTCTGGCTGATTGGGCAGACCGCGGCGGCCGTGGCAAAGCGGCCGATGCCGAACCCGAGCCGTCTGGAGCCGGATGGGCGCAATGACCATGACTCCGGGGGCATATGTTGGGCATGGGACGCGAGGCGGGGGCGTGTGGTGCGGCAAAGTGTCCTGGTGTCGGTCTTTCTGGCAGGAGATGATGGGGCGACTGTTGAGGGCGCTGCCGTGGGACGACGAGGCAATCGAGTTCGGATGGCATGCGCAGGCCAGATTCTGCACGGCGTGGATTCGGGCCAGGCGCGTTAATGACCATTTTTGCGTCAGAGGGCAGAACGGGCAGAGATCTCCCCACCGGCGAGTGGCGGATGCGGCATAGTTTTTGCAAGACTACGGATGCCAGTGCATGGACACGGGCGTTCTTACCGGAGGTGCTGGCGGCGGAGGGGCGGGGGCGACAAGTTGTTGGAGCCTGCTAGCGCCGCCGTTGGAGATATCGGGCTGTGGAGTTGGTGATTGGCAGTGACGGCTTCGATCGAGGGTGCGGGGGACGAATATCATGGCAGGGGAGTCGGGTGTGTTGGATGCGGAGAGGGACGTTGTGGAGCGCGATACGGGGCGGGCGGAGGCCGGTTTTCCGCCGCTGGTGGCCAAGTCGGCGGCCATGCAAGAAGTGGTGCGTTTGGTGGAGCGGGCTACCGAAGGGGATTTCCCGGTGCTGTTGTTGGGGGAAGCCGGGTCGGGCAAGTCGCTCATCGCCGAGACGATCCATCGCAACAGTGAACGACGACACGGGCCGCTGATCCGTGTGCACTTGGGCATGAAACGGGATGCTGCATTGGAGTCGCAGTTGTTCGGCATGTTGGACGGCGAAACGGGGAATGCTTCTGGTACATGCGGAGGCGAGTTTGCGTCGGCCGAGGGCGGTACGGTCTTCCTGGATGAGGTGAGCCAGCTTTCGGGTACGCTCCAGGCAAAGCTGTTGCAAACTCTGGAGAAGGGCGAGGCCGGCGCGGTGAACGCTGGGCCAAAGCGCCGCGTGAACGTGCGCGTGATTGCGGGTTCGAGCCGGGAATTGGACGAGTTGACGCAGCAGGGGCGATTCCGGGCCGATTTGTACTACGGTTTGGGCGTGCTGGTCATCCGCGTGCCGGCGTTGCGAGATCGCCGGGAGGATATTTTGCCGCTGGTTCGTTGTTTCTTCGAGGAGATCGGTGAAGGCGAGGGGCGTTCGGTCGGGCCGCCGGAGCCGGAGCTGTTGCGGCTGCTGAAGGAATATGCGTGGCCGGGCAACGTGCGGCAGCTTCGCGAGTGTTTGCGAAGCATGGTGCACTTGACGGGGCGCGAGCGGGCGGCGGGTGGCGCGTTGTGCCTGTCGGCGCGGTGGGGCGAGGGTGTGGCCGGCAGAACTGGGCGGCGGTCGGAGGAGAAGCCGCTGGCAGAAATCGAGCGGCTGGCGATGCTGGAAACGCTGGAACAGCACGGCGGCAACCGGACTTGTGCGGCCGAAGCACTGGGGATTTCCGTGCGGACGTTGCAACGCAAGCTGAAGCGTTGGAACGCGGAGCACGGCACCCAGCCTGGGTGAATGGGCGGGAATCGGTGTGCACGGGAGCATCGCCGAATGCGCGCAGGCGACTGCGGGGGCAAGCAGGCCCTTGTCAGAAGGCAGGCATGCCCGTAAGGTATGCTCAGTCGTGAGCTACGGCTGCGGTCGGGGTGCCGGAGCAGGTTGCATGTTTCTGGAAATCGGTGAGATTGCAGGGTGCCATGTACGATCCCCGCATTGAGAAGCTTGCAGGAGTGTTGGTCGGTTATTCGACGGGCGTCAAGCCGGGTGATTTGGTGCGGATTTCGGGGCCGCCGGTAGCTCGGCCGCTGGTGGCGGCCATCTATCGGGCTGTGCTGAAGGCCGGGGGCCATCCGACAGTGGCGATGGTCCCGGACGAATGTGCGGAGATCAAGCTGGACGAGGCGAGCGAAGAGCAACTGCGGTTTGAGGATCCCCTGGACCTCTTCATGGTCGAACGGGTGGACGTGTCGATCGGAATTTGGGGACAAGACAACACCAAAGCGCTGAGTGGGGCCGACCCAAAGCGACAGGCGATGGTGAGCCAGGCGCGCAAGCGGTACCTGAACCGGTTCTTGCAGCGGGCGGCAGAGGGTGAGTTGCGGTGGGTGGGGACCCAGTTTCCGTGCCACGCGGCGGCCCAGGACGCCCAGATGTCGCTGGCGGCGTACGAGCAGTTCGTGTTTCAGGCGGGGTTGCTGGACGAGGAGGAGCCGGCGGCCGCATGGCGTCAGATCAGCGAGCGGCAACAGCGCATGGCCGATTACTTGAACGGCATTCGGGAGATCCGCTTCACGACGCCGGAGGGGACGGACCTGAGGTTGGGTGTGGAAGGGCGCCGCTGGATCAATTGCGACGGACACGAGAATTTCCCCGACGGCGAGGTCTTTACCGGGCCGGTGGAGGACGCGACCGAAGGCGTGGTTTGTTACAGTTTTCCGGCGGTGCACGGCGGACGCGAGGTGGACGGAATTCGGTTAGTGTTTCGCGAAGGCCGCGTGGTCGATGCGTCGGCCGCGAAGGGCCAGGAGTTTCTGCTGGCCATGCTGGAGCAGGATCCGGGCGCGCGGATTCTGGGAGAGATTGCGTTGGGGACGAACTACGCCATCGAGCAGTATACGAAAAACACGCTGTTCGACGAGAAGATCGGCGGGACGTTTCACGCGGCGATCGGGACGGCGTATCCGGAAACGGGCGGTAAGAACGAATCGGCGCTGCACTGGGATATGGTGTGCGACCTGCGATCGGGCGGGAAAGTGTTTGCCGACGGCAAGGTGATCGGCGAGAACGGGCAGTTCGTGAATACGGAGTGGCCGCGGTAGGCCGTATGGGCGAGAGAGGCGTGGGGGGAAGCATTGCCTCGTGCGAGTCGCACTTGACTGTAGCGTTCATGGCCACGTGTTTCGGCGGTCTCGATAGCGAAATACGCGCTATACGCACGCGGGATGCCAACGGGATCCGTGATGACCTGAGGAAGTATGTCGTCGAACACCTTGGCCAGCAAGACGGAGTGTTGATCGTTGACGAGACCAGCTTCCTGAAGAAGGGGACGAAATCGGCGGGCGTCGTGCGACAATACTCGGGTACGGCAGGTCGGATCGAGAACTGCCAGATTGGCGTCTTTCCGGGCTACCGCAGCAAGCATGGTCACGCTCTGATCGACCGAGAACTCCACCTACCGAAAGCATGGACGGACGATCGGGATCGCTGCAAAATGCGCTGCGAGGCACACCAATCCCCAGCAAATCGTCGCCAGGATCGCCGGAATCCAGGAATAATGCCAGGGCAACGCCGGAAGCAAATCTGAAAGGTTCACAGTTCCACCTCCTGCAAAGCGAACTGGCGCCGGAGACGACGTCCGGCAACTCGCGGATCAGTCCCAATCGACGCTCAAGTCGTTCAACCGGATTTCGTTGAACTCCAAGTCGGTGTCGATGGCCGATTCGAGTTCCTTGACTTCGGCTTCGACCGACCGAAAGTCGGGGGAGCCAGCTTCGCAGACCTCCACGGCTCGCCGGAGTGATTTGAGGGCGACCTGCTTCGAGTCGATGCCCGCCAGCAGAAGCCGTAAGGAACGGAGGCGATCCCTCGCTTGTCGTTCTCGGTTTTCCAGAAGTCCGAGAACTCGTCCGAGGCGGTCCCCGGTTGCTTTCAACGAAGACGCCTCGGATTGGAGGCTTGGCCGGGGAGCGTCCTCCTTCGCCGTAGCGAGTTGGCCTCGCTGACGCGGCGGTCGTTCGATCTCAGTACCGATCCCGCCACCGTCACGGTCGATGCTGCCTACAGCAAACACCGCCGGGAGGATGTTCTGCCGTTGCATCCCTCCGTGGTCGAGCAATTGCGAAGGTGGCTCAAAGGTAGGCCGGCGAGCCAGCCGGTCTTTCCCGTGGCCGGTCGGAAGACTTCCAAGATGATGCGGCTGGACCTCCAACCGACTACTGATCGTGATGCGCACATCGCCACGATTCGCGCCACCGAGCCCCATATTCCCACTACAGCGGGATTGACACCCCGCTCTTGGACCACCAGACTCAGGCAAGTTTTTTCATAACCACCGCAGGTGTGTAGGGCCAGTCCGTGCTTTTGCTGGCGTTCCCATCAATGTTGCTAGTGGCACGCAACGCTTGTGGTGCCGCTCCGGCGCGCGTTTTGTCGTGGCCCTCGTCTTGCTCGTTTCGCAGTCCTTTCAACAACTGATGTTTCGCAGCGCGGTAATTCAAGGAATTCTATTCAGGTTCCCAATAGAAGCGTGTCCGTTGATAAGGAGATACGGAGATGTATTGGCTCTCTGCACTGGCAAACCGCTTGGGACGGCACCTACGCGATCAGGTAGGAGCCCAATACAACCGATTGCAGCATCGCGCCCTCACGGTGCGAAGACTGCGGTGCGAGCCGTTGGAGGAGCGGGCACTTCTTTCAATCGCGATGTCCGACGGATTTGATTACCCAGTCGGTCCGAGCACGTACTGTACGGAGGCGCGTGACGGAGACGGGTGGTACAATGCCCAGGATTTCGGAGTTTTCAACGAGGTGTTTAACGGATTTCATATGGGCGAGGACTGGAATAGCGAGGCAGGCGGAAACGCTGATTATGGCTCACCAGTCTATGCTGCTTCGAAAGGGACCGTAGTATACGCGGGGGCAGCACTCGGCTGGGGAAATGTGGTCATTATCCGCCATCAACTGGCAGATGGCGCACTGGTCGAGACGTTATATGGCCATTTGGAGCGCATTTTCAAGACGAGCGGTGATGTCGCGCGCCGCGAGCAGATTGGCACAATCGGTGATGGCGGAGGATTGTATGAGTATGCACACTTGCATTTTGAGGTGCGATTCCCAGATTGTCCTAACTGGGGTGGCATTCCAAGTCCAGGCCCAGGGTATGGTGACACACCGGCTCCCCAGGGTTGGACAGATCCATCAGAATTCATCGACTGTCATAGGTCCCTGATTCCGGAAGGTACCATCCATCCCAGTATTGGCCTGACTGGAGCTGGTAGCACACTTTCGATCTTCGGCACCTCAGGCTGGGACATCATCTCGCTGGATGCCGGTTCAGTGATCATCAACTACAACGGACAGCAGCTGTTACCGCTGTCGGGAGAGCCCTTCGACGCCAAGAGTGGGTGCATTACACACATCGAAGTCATTTCCGGGTCGGGTGGCGGCTATTTCGACTTCCGCGACTCCCCGGTCCCCGTCATTTTCTTTGGTGGCGATGGCGATGACGAAATCTACGGTTCTCCGTTTAACGACATCATCTACTGCGGCGGCGGGACCGACTTCGTTCGGGCTGGCGACGGGGCAGATGAAATCTATGCCATCGCAGGTAGCGGAAACCGTTTGTTCGGTGGGGCTGGAGACGATGTGATTCACGGGAGTGATGGCGGCGATTACATCACCGGCGGGGCGGACAGCGATACGATCATCGTTGGCCCCAGCGATTACGTTGTCGACGCGACGGCCGAAGACTACGTCTCCGTAATGAATGACCGTACCGTCCAACGACGGCAGGACCGCATTAACAGTCGTCAGCAAGAGCAACAGAACGTCGCGTCGCCGCAGCAAGGCGGAGTTCAAGTGTCGGCGGCCGCCACGCCGGAGATCACGGACTTCACCATCAACCAGAACGTCGTGACCGAAGGCGAGAGCGTTGTCTTCACCGTCTATGCGGCTGAGCCGAACTGGGCCCGGCTGGTTCTGTTCGTCGACGAAGACGGCAATGGCCAGTACAACGCCAACGTCGACACCGAACTAGGCCAGTTCCGCGGCCGGAACCAGAACTGGCGCGGACAGATCGGAACGGTCAAGCTCGGGCCGGGAACCTTCGACGTCTATGCGATGCTGTTGCCGTTCAGCGGATCAGCGGCAGTTTCCGCCCCAATCACTCTGACGGTTGAGGAAGAAGTCGTACTGCCCGAGCCACCAAGCATGCCCGACGCAGTCCAGATCAATCCTGACGACATCCTGATCCTCCTGCCCCACCGCAATGGCGACGTGACCGTTCCAGGCAATACGCTTGTCGGCAACGGAATCGATCTCTGGGAGCTCACCCCGCGTACGGGCGGAGGATTCGCGTTCTGGACAGAAGGGACCAGCGACACGATCGTCGCTCTGTATGATGCCGAGGGCAATCGGATCGGCCAATGGGATAGTAGCAACGGCCCCGACGAAAATGGCGAACTGGTCGTCACGCTTAACGATGATACCACGTACTATATCGCGGTTGCCGCCGAGTCGGGCGACGGGGGCGACTATGACCTCTACGTTACTGGCCATAACCAGACGACGGCGGGAGCGATCTCGCTCGATCCATCGACCCATGCCGGCTCCGTGTCAGCGAGCTTCTCCGACAACCATCGACTGGACTACTTCAGCCTGCTTTCCCCAGAGGGCGCCACTGTCCTAGACGTTACCGTAGATAGTGATCCATCCTTGGAACTGTGGGTCCGCGTCGCCGACGAGAACAATAACTTGATTGGGTTGGGCCGCCCCGGCGACCAAATACTGACTGGCCTTCCGGTGGAACCCAACACCGTCTACTACATCACCGCCTTCGGCTTGTACGGCACCGACGGTAGCTATACGGTTACGGCCGATTTCTATCCCGACGAGTCTGGGTTGCCAGCCGAGCTAAGCCCCTCCCCGGAAGCCGAATGGCTGGTTCCCATGCCCGACGGATCGCTGCAGGTCGAGGGTCTGTCGATCGATGTGCCCGCTGAATTCGACTACTATTTGCTGACACCCAGATCGCTTCCATTGGTCATCGAAACAACGGGGAGCTTGGACACCCGGATAGGCCTCTACCAGCGCTTCAGCGACTCGAATTCATCGCTTGTGGCAGAGAACGACGACGGTGGGGATGGGAGAAATGCCCGGTTGGTCATTGACCAGGCCGAAGAGTACATCGTGTTGGTGCGATCTGGTAACGACGAGACCGGGTCTTATTCGTTGTCGATCTCGTCGCCGGCTGTTGGCATCGCAGGCCTTATGCCCACAGGATTGGAGGCAACCGTCAGTTCAAGCGTCGGGGCCATTCTGAACAACGAGCGTTATCACATCTACCGAACCGAAGTGCCAGCGTTCTCGAATACGCTTGACCTCACGATGGAGTATATCCCGACCGCTGCGCACCCCGAAGACTGGGTCCTGGATGCGTGGGTTCGGATTTCGGATGCGGATGGGAACGTGGTGCGCATACTCGACGCTGGCGGCGAACAGGCAAATGAGATGGTGCAAGATCTGTCGGTCAGCCCTGGGGCGACATACTACATCACGGTGGCAGGCAAGGATTTCACGATCGGTCAATATCAACTCCATCTCGACTACAATCCGGACTACCCCGTCACGTCCGGAAATGAGTTCCCGATAAGCAGCATCTCCAATTCGAACGAGTGGCCGGACGTGGATCGTAATGCCGCTGGCCAGGGCGTCGTCGTCTGGAACGCCAACATCTATGAGGATGGCTTTGGCTACAACACGATCCATGCGCTGCGAATCGGTCCGGATGGCCAGCCAGCGGGCACTGAGGTCGAATTGTACCGAGGATCGTACGATTCTCCTTCTTTCCATCCGGTCGTTGCCGTCGCCCCCGATGGTACCTCTGTGGTCGCATGGAACAATGTGTTCCGCCGCTTCAGTGCCACCGGCGTCCCTCTTTCCGGCGAGACCGAATTCGCCAGCGCGACACAAAGCCCGACCGAGACAGACATTGCGATGGGGCCCGCCGGTGAGTTCGTCATCGTTTGGACGAGTTTCAACAATGGCGATTCGGACGGAGGCATTTTCGCCCAGCGATACAACGCCAGCGGGTCGCCGGCGGGATCGGAAATCCACGTGAATCAGACCACCGATGGCTACCAAAGTTCGCCGCAAGTCGCGTACTTGTCGAACGGGCAATGGGTAGTTACCTGGCATTCGGTGTTGCACAGCACCGATTCTCTGGACGTTGCGGCGCGCGCGTTCTCGGACGGAGCACCCGTGACTGATGATTTCACGGTGAATACCACTTTGCCGCGCTATCAGGGAACGCCCATGATCGCTGCGTCTCCCGACGGGTATGGCTATGTCATTCTGTGGATGAGCCAACGAGCCGACGGGGTCTGGTACGGCGACGCACAGCGTTTCTCCGACGAACATCTGCCTCTAGGAGATGAGTTTCAGGCAACGACTTCGCCCCTGGCGGGTTCTGGGGTATTCACTGAACCTTGTATCGCTTTCGGGTCTCAAGGCCGATTCCTCGTCGTGTCGGTCACCGGCGACACTTCTGGCAAAGGGATTGCTGCACAGCAGTACGACGCCCAGGGCCACCGCGTCGGCCCCGAGTTGATTCTGAATCAAGAAGAAGCCAATGACCAAGATACTCCCGCGATTGCCAGCGACCAGGATGACCGGTTCCTGCTCGCTTGGCGGAGCGGAGTGTCGGGCGCACTCGCGATAAAGGGCCTGGAGTACCCTCTTTCCGACATCAACGAGCCGGAGATCACAGTGTTGGACAGTGCCGGCACGCCGGATGATCTTACGATCGACTTCGGCCAGTTAGTGTCTGCCGGCGCACCTGTTGCGTACGACGTGACGATTCGAAACGATGGAAACGCCGAGCTTTCTGTCACGCACCTGGTTCTCTCCGGCAACGGTGCGGCGGCCTTCAGCCTCGATGACGACACCGCATTCACGCTCCAGGGAGGACAGTCGCGGACACTGACGGTCACGTTCGATCCAGCAAACTCTGGATCGTACGCTGCAGCTTTGACGATTGAGCATAACGACTCAAGCGACGTGGCCAGCGGCGATGTAGACCCCGTGCCACTTTTCGTTAATCTCACGGCCGAAGTGGTCGATTCGCCGAAACTCGATGTGACCATCTTGCCGGGTACGATTTCCGAGACCGCTGGCAATGGCGCAGCCGCTGTTCTGGTAACTCGGCGGAACGTAAGCGACGCCGATCTGGCCCTACCGTTAAGTATCACTTTGAGCAGCAGCGACGAGACGGAAGCCGTTATTTCCGGTACGGCCCAGATTCCTGCCGAACAAATGTCCGTGGTCGTCTACGTTGATGCGGTGGATGACTTTGAGGACGACGGAACGCAGTCGGTCGTCATTTCGGCGTCTGCCGTGGGCCTCGCGTCAGGCGGAGCTTTCTTGGAGGTCGAATCGGCCAATCATCCTCCGCTTCTGGAGCCCGTTGATGACTGGGCCATTGAGCTTGGGCAGACGGTCTCCTTCACAGCCGTTGCCAGCGATCCGGACAATCCTCCCGACGGTCTCACGTTTTCTTTGATCGGTGACTTCCCACCAGAGGCAACGATTGACGGTGGAAGCGGGGCGTTCAGTTGGACTCCCATCGCTTCCGACGCGGGACAGACCCGCCTGTTTGCCATCAGAGTCGTCGATGATGGTGACCCTCAGTTGTCAGATACGATCGCGTTCACGGTGACTGTGAACGATTCCACAGTCCCAGCAGCCCCGGCGGTAACCAGCCCAGCGTTGCAGGTCACCGTCAATGCCGATACCTATTTGATCGAAGGAACGGCGGAGGCAGATTGCCTGGTAACCGTGTACATCGACACAAACAACAACAATCAGGTAGACGCCGGAGAACCCGTGGCGGGCCAGCAACAATTGGCTGGCGGCGCGATCGAGTTTTCGGTGTTGGTAGGCCTGGCTCAAGACGCAGCCAATGATTTCGTGGTCACTGCAACGGATGCCGTCGGCAATGTCTCTCTGGCTGCCGACGTACCCACGATTACGGAAGATTCCGCGCCCATCGCCATCCGCCTCTTTCCGAACCGCGTCGATGAGAATCAGCCGGCCGGCACCCTCGTGGGTAGTTTCAGTACCACGGATCTCACGCCGGGCGACAGCTTCACCTACGCGTTGGTCGCCGGCGATGGCGACGTCGACAATGCCTCATTCGAGATCGTCGGCCACCAGCTGCGAACGACGGCTGCTTTCGATTGCGAGGCGAAGAGCTCCTACTCGATCCGCGTACGGACGAGCGACGCTGCCGGGCTGTGGTACGAACAAGGGTTCACGATCGCCGTGAATGACGTGAACGAGGTGCCGCCAGTGGACTTCAATGTTCTTTCCGTCAGCTCGTACGACACAGACCAGCCGGGCGGTGAGACGATCGAGGACGATGGCGCGGCGCTGCGGATCAGTGGGAACCACTGGAAGAAGATCGAATTTCCCTACGAAGTAACGCCCAACACCATTGTGGAATTCGATTTCCAGAGCTCCGCGGAAGGAGAAATCCACGCGATCGGTTTCGATACAGACAATACGCTGAATGATACGGACGCGGCCAGGTTCTTCGAACTCTACGGAACGCAGACCTGGGGATTGCAAGCATTCCGCGACTACGCAAGTTCCTCGCCGGCGGTGGAACACTATGTTATTCCAGCGGGCAGATGGTTTCAGGGTACCATGTCCTATTTGGTGCTGGCCACGGACGACGATGCCGATGCCTCGGGAGAGAGCCTTTTCAGCAATATCAGGGTATACGAGCCCATTCTCACGACCGAGGTGCAAGGCGTGTCGCAGTCGCGATTGGTCACCGCGTTCAGCACGCAGGACGTGGTGACGCAAGCCTTATCCCTTGCTGACGACTTCCAACAACTGCAATTCTCGGGCAACGCGTGGAAGAAGATCGCGTTGGACTACGACGTGACGGCCAACACCGTGCTGGAATTCGATTTCCAGAGCAGTGCTCAGGGTGAGATCCAGGGGATCGGCTTCGACAACGATGAAGTGCTCAGCGACCAGACGTTCTTCCAACTCTTTGGCACGCAGACCTGGGGCAAGCAGGCGTATCGCAATTACGCGGCCGCAGCGGGCACGATGAAGCACTATGCCATCCCCGTAGGCAAGTATTTCACTGGCGCCATGTCGTATCTGGTCTTCGGGGGCGACGACGATGCGAATGCGGCCGCCGAGGTCGTCTTCAGCAACATTCGGCTGTATGAGCCGACACTCGCCGTAGAGACACAGGGCGTGAGCGATTCGTACCTTGTCACCAGCTACGGCGCCGAAGATCTGACACAGCGTCTGCTGTCGCTCGACGATATTGCACCTGCCGCGGACGGATTCCAAACGCTCCAGTTCGCCGGCAACTCGTGGAAGAAGATCGACCTGGGCTACACGATCACGGCGAACACGGTGCTGGAGTTCGACTTCCAGAGCACGGCCCAGGGCGAGATCCAGGGCATCGGATTCGATAGCGACCAGACGCTCAGCACCGCAACGTTCTTCCAACTGTACGGCACGCAGACCTGGGGCAAGCAGGCGTATCGCAACTACGCCGCATCGGCCGGCGAAGTGGTCCACTACGTGATCCCCGTGGGTCAGTACTTCCAGGGCGATTTGCCCTACCTGGTGCTCTCCTGTGACGACGACGCGGATGCCACCGGGGAAGTGACCTTCAGTAACCTGCGCATCTATGAGCCGAAGCTGACGGTCGAGGTGCAAGGTGTCTCTGAATCGCTGGGAATCAGCAGCTATGCCGATCAGGACGTCCTCGTACAGCGGCTGTCGATGGAAGACGCCACGCCCGGTACCGACGGTTTCCAAACGCTCCACTTTGCGGGCAATGCTTGGAAGAAAGTTGCCTTGGACTCCGCATACACGGTGACAGCCAACACGATCCTGGAGTTCGACTTCCAGAGCAGCGTCCAGGGCGAGATTCAGGGGATCGGCTTCGACAATGACGAGGTGCTCAGCGACCAGACGTTCTTCCAACTTTATGGCACGCAGAAGTGGGGCCTGCAGGCGTACCGCAACTACGCCGCGTCGGCGGGCGAGACGGTGCACTACGCGATCCCGGTGGGAGAGTTCTTTAGCGGCGCGATGTCCTACCTGATTTTCGCTGGCGACGACGACTCGCATGCCCTAGCGGAGAATTGGTTCAGCAATATCCGCCTGTACGAGGGAGAGAGTGAAGCGCCCCTGATGGTAAGTGCTGGGTTGTTAGCGGACCAGGCGAGCCTTGCGAATGAGAACACGACTCTTGAGAGTCGCCTTGCCAGCGACCAGGCCTCGCCGAGCGGCCAGTCGATTGCGGCCTCGATAGATCCGTTCCTGCTGGACAGCCTGCTGAGTCGAGACGGCAGGACGTCGCTGAAGCCGATGGCTGCGCGCCGCACGCTTGGCCCGTGGGAAGTGGAACCGACAGAACCGGAATCGTCTGCTCGATCGGCCGTTGGTGTCCTAGGGGACTCCGGAAATCGGCTCCAGGATGAGGAACTCTGGAAATGGTCCGGGCCAAACGTCCGACAGCAGGTGCAAGATCGTGCGTTGGCCGAGTTGTTCGATTCATCCAGCCGCCCAGAGCAGGACGACGACCCATTGCCGAATTCTGGCGCGATTGGTCATGAACGACTGGCAGAACTACTTCCGAAGTGGGGGCGAAAGCGGTAAGCCGTCGACGGCACCGCCGGCTGCACCTCGCCAGCAATGCACGCACAAATGCCGTTTCAGCCTGCTCCCGAAAGACGGCCCAAGCCCTTGCCGGGCACTCCACCATTGCCCGAGGACGCCGACTTGTGGCCCGGGCCACGGGAACCGACGGGAGATCAGTAGGGCCGTCAGTGGTGCCCTTGCGTGGACACCATACTCCTGTCCCGGACTCCGACCGTGTGGCCCGCGATGTCATCAAAATGCAACCAAGCGGTCGAAAGCTCTCGGCAGAAAAGATGCGGCAGATAAAGAACTTACGTCCGCAGATGTCAGCGATTGGCAGCAGCCTGCAACAAGTAGGCCCGGAGGGATTCGAACCCCCGGACGTAAATGGTAGCAGAAGCAAGGACTTAGGGAAATCGCCCCGAGGCGGCAACGCAGAATCCGACGCAGTTGGCGACGCAGCCCCTTCCGATCTGGCCGAAGTGGTCGCAGCATGGCCGACACTGTCCGTGGTTACCCGGCAAGCGATTCTAACGGTGCTGCGGGGGGGCTAGCATCAGGGCACGGAATCACGGACAACCCTGGCACTCGATGACTCAGGCACCGTTCCGCGGTCGCAGGGAAGCTGTGGCCCCCCCGGGTGGCCCCCAACCCGTTTTGGGTCCCATCTGGGTACACTACTCTGCTGGGCTTTCTTGAAATTCGACGCTGGGGTGGTAAACATGGCGGGGTTTTCCGGCCCCGAATGACTGCGACCGCATGTCAAGCAGTCCTTTGGCTCACGTTGGCCGGCCTTATTGTCTAACGCTGGAGCCAGCACTAATGTATTAGGCTATAGACCGCTGGTACGCTCTTCTTACGGCGTCAAGGGCGTCTCTGAGTAGCGCTCGCATCGGTGTGGGTTGCGTGCGATGGCACATACGTCCCAGGGCCTTTGTCCTCTTGAACCGGGCGTGTCAGACACTTTGGCGAGGTGCGAAATGAGGGACATCTTGCAGCGAGTAGCAAACGGTGAATTGACGGTTGACGATGCCTTGCAGCGAATGCAGAACGCGGAATTCCTAGTGTCCCAGCTTCGGACATTTGCAGACCGCGTGAAAATCGACATCAAGATGTATGGTTGGGAGGAATACTTGGAGTACTTGAAGGATGAGGGAGAATTCGGCATGGGCGCGCCGTTCTTCGGTTGCGGCGGTGATTTCGTCACACGGGTAAGGGATGACGAGGACGAAGAGGATGAGGACTTTGATGATTGCCTCACGAATTATGCGGAAAGGTCAGGAAAATGGGGCGACTGCTCTTTCGACCTATACAAGCCAGGAGTTGACGAAGATTGGGACCGTTATGCCCCCGACTTAGCTGGACGCACTTATTCGGGTGTCGAGGTTACGATGGAGACCAGGGAGAAACTCAGTATACCGGGGTTCCTAAACACCTCAGTCTACGACTTGTACCTTGTCCTAACAGCTAAACTCTTGAATGAGAAGAAGGCTCAGGGCGCTAAGTAGGGAGGCTGCCCATCGACCCGGCAGAAAGGCAGGCTTATGACCACCGCCGTTACTCTCGCCAAGGTAGCTTCCCGTCTGGTGGCCTTAGGTTTGTCCAAACGCAACCCCAGTGAAGTAGCTGAGAAAGCGGCGCGACTGCTGGCAGAGGCAGTTCGGGAAGGCGCGTTTTCTGGCAAGGAATACGTAGAGCTTCAGCTAGCCGTAGACGATCCCATCCCGACGGATTTGGAACGTGTGCAGACCGACTGGGTGTGCTACAAGTTGGCCCACGGCAACCGGTGGATAGTCGCGTGGGATAACGCGATTGGGCTTCTTTTGCCAAGGCTGGAGATGTGCAAAGAGTTGGCTGACTTGCGGACTTTTGACTTGGGGCGATTGGGCTCTTGGGTCAATGCCTGCGGACCGGTGGCAGCGATTATCCAGGGGTTTGTACCAGAAATTCAGTCCCCGAGGCTTCAGCCGAGCCGCCCGGTTGAAAATGCGTTCAAGGCATACTGGGTCCGGGAACTGCTGAACATCTCCAACCAGACGGAGATAGCCCAGAAGATGACAGAAGGGGGTGTGCCCGCCAGCCAAGGTCAGGTTTCCAAGTGGCTGCGGCAGGTGGAAGAGTACCAGAAAGCAGGCGGAATCGTTCCTGATGTAGAGAAGCTAAATGCCAAGCCGCAGGCGATGGACCCGGGCTTTCTCGACATGGGGCCTCGGTTAGATGGTCGCACCCCGCGGCAACGCTCCCGGCGTGACCCAGATGCCGATTCTGACGGCTGAACAACTCTCTTTCAGCCAAACTATGCGCACGTAAGTGCAAGTATGGCACCACTATGCACGCGCTATGCGCAGTCCGGTTTGCATATTCACCAGAAAAGAAGGGATGCACCCCTGAACCTTTCTTTCTGGAGAGTACGCGATGGAAAAGACCGATTTGCTGACGGCCGACGAGCTGGCCGTCCATCTGCACTTGCGAGCAAGTACTGTTCGGCGGTGGGCCCATGAGGGTCGGATTCCCGTGGTGAGGTTATCGCCCAAGGTAGTGCGGTTCGACTTGGCCCGGGTCGTTGAGGCGCTGAAGACTGCCGCTGAAACCGGCAAGGGGGTGGCCGATGCGAAATGACACGGCCCCGAAACTGCTGTTGTCTGCCCGGGAGGCGGCCCGGGCATTGTCAGTCTGCGAAAAAACGCTTTGGTCTTTCACCCAGCCCCGAGGCCCCATCCCTGCCATCAGAATCGGTGCCCGAGTGCTATATGCCGTCGATGACTTGCGGGCGTGGATTGCTGCCCAGAGAGGCGGTGCGCAGGGAGGGCATGATGAGTAGCCCCAAAAACAAGAAGCCGGCTCTGCGTCCGGTGCGGGCGTTTGACGCCGATCTGCTGCCCAAGGCTCTCGGGCCGTGGTGTGTGGACATTGCCGAGCGGATGCAATGCCCCTTGGATTTCGTGGCCGTTGCAGCGATGGTCGCGATCGCTGCCGTGGTCGGGCGACGGCTTGGCATCCGGCCCAAGCAGCGCGACGACTGGCAGGTAATCCCGAACCTCTGGGGCCTTCTGATCGGCCGGCCGGGCGTGATGAAATCCCCGCCGATGAAAGAGGCCACACGGCCGCTTACTCGCCTGGAAATCAAGGCCAAAGAGGAGTACGACCTAGCGGCGGCTGAACATGCAAACCAAGCGATGGTTACTGAGGCCCGGCGGAAGGTGGCAGAGGTGGACTTGCGGCGCGCAATCAGAAAAGGTGACGCCGACCCCGCCGCGATCGCGGCGGATAGCATCGCCGAAGAGGAACCCAAGCCGGTCCGGCGACGTTTCATCGTGAACGATCCGACACCAGAGAAGGCGCAAGTGATCCTGGCGGAGAATCCTAACGGTGTGCTGCTGCTGCGGGATGAGGCCCAAGGGCTACTTCGGTCGCTCGACAAGCCCGGCCGCGAAGATGCCCGCGCCTTCTACCTCGAATGCTGGGAGGGGGACGGCCGCTTTACGGTCGATCGGATCGGCCGCGGCACCCTCGATATTCCCGCGTGCTGCCTGTCGATCCTGGCCACCATTCAGCCCGGCCCATTGCAAACCTATCTGTTCGGCGCGGTGAACGGTGGCACGGGCGACGACGGCTTGATGCCTCGATTTCAACTGGCGGTGTGGCCGGACGTGTCGGGCGACTGGCGCAACGTGGACCGGTGGCCCGACACGGAAGCCCGACAGCGGGCTTCCGAGGTAATCGAGGGGCTGGCCGACCTCGAATCGTTCCGTGTCGAGGCACAGCAGGACGACCACAACGCGGTCCCTTTCCTCCGGTTTTCACCTGGAGCCCAAGCAGGGTTTGACTCTTGGCGCGGTGACCTCGAACGCACGTTGCGGACGGGGGATCTGCCGGCGGCCCTTGAAGCCGTCCTTGCGAAGTACCGGAGCCTGATTCCCAGTCTGGCGCTCTTGATCCACCTGGCAGACGGCGGACGCGGCCCGGTGAGCCTCCCCGCACTGGACAAGGCGGTGGGATGGGCGTGGTATCTGTTTGCGCATGCAAGGCGGATATACGGCATGGTTCCAACGGCCGAAAGCGAGCGTCAGGCGGAGCTACTCGACTGGATAGAGCATCGGGGCGGGACAGTTGCCCCGCGTGATGTGAGCCATGGGATTCGGCGATTCCGGGGCGATACGGCGGGCGCAGAGGCCGCGCTGGACGCCCTGGTCAAGGCGGGACTTGGGGAATGGGTGCCGGTCCCACCCGGTCCGCGCGGCGGCCGGGCTACCCGCGTGTTTCGGCTGTTGCCGAGCGTCACCGTCACCACAACCCCCGCGAAACCCGGCGATAACTGGGGTTCCGGTGACGGTGTCACCCAAGACCTGGACGAAATCAACATGCGGCTGGCAGAAGGTGGCGATGAGGAAACGGAATTCTGATGCATCGAGTTACATTCCGGCCCGCGGATGCCTTCCAGGGGCTCCGGCCGACCTGGAGCACGTCGGCGGCAACCGACCGTCTGGAGCGATTCTGGCGGGTTGTGACGGGTGTCAAATTGGGCAACAGCCCGGTACGATGGAATACCGCGAAACTAGTATAGTTGACACTGTACCAATTATTCGGTAAAATGCCGACATGACAAAAAAGCGACGCAAGCGATTGAGTGACGAAATCCGGCAGGCAGTGCAGCAGTCCGCCAAGACTCGGTACGTGATTGCTCAAGAGACCGGCATCGATGCGGGAAGCCTCTGCCGGTTCGTTCAGGGCAAGGTGGGGCTTTCGATGGATTCGTTGGATAAGCTGGGTGACTGCCTCGGGCTGCACATCGTGGCCGAAGGCCAGAAGAAAGGCAGGTGACACGTGGCAAGTCTGAGCACCGACAAGAACGGCAACCGGCGGGTTCTGTTCGTCGATTCCGACGGCAGCCGGAAAACCATCTACCTCGGCAACATGCCGAAGAAAAACGCCGAGACGGTCAAGCTGCGGGTGGAGCATATTCTGTCGGCCAGAAAATCGCACAGCCCGTATGACGGGCCAACGGCGGATTGGGTTGCCGACATCGACGATGACCTGGCCGACAAGCTGGCGGCCGTCGGCCTGATTCCGCATAGGGAACGTGCGACGCTGGCCGGGTTCATCGACAGCTACATCAGCAAACGGAGCGACGTGAAGCCCGGGACCGCGATTGCCTACCGTCAGGGTCGGGACAGTCTGGTGGAATTCTTCGGGGCCGACAAGCCCTTGCGGAGCGTCACCCCCGGCGATGCTGACGAGTTCCGTCTATTCCTTGGGGAGCGGTATGCGGAAGCTACTGTCGGCCGACGAGTCAAACACGCCAAACAGTTCTTTAAGGCGGCCGTGCGGCGGCGACTGATTCCCGCCAATCCCTTTGACGAAGTGAAGGGCGGGACGCAAGAGAACCGGAGCCGATTCTACTTCGTGACGCAGGAGGCCACCCGGGCACTGCTGGAAGCCTGCCCCGATATGGAATGGCGGTTGTTGGTCGGGCTGGCTCGATTTGGCGGGCTGCGGGTGCCGTCTGAGGCCGTGCGGCTGCGGTGGGTCGATGTGGATTGGGAGGCCGGGCGGCTGACGATTCACGCACCGAAAACCGAACGGCATGAGGGCAAGGGCACTCGGCAGGTTCCGCTTTTCCCGGAACTTCGGGAACTGTTGGCCGAGGCGTTCGACCTGGCCGAGCCGGGTGTGGTCTACGTGCTGCCCACGATCCGCAATGACCACCGGAACCTGCGGACGCGGCTGGAGCGAATCATCCTTCGGAGTGGCCTGATTCCGTGGCCCCGGCTATGGCAGAACATGCGAGCATCCCGAGCAACGGAGCTGGCTGAAGTCTACCCCGGACACGTGGCGGCGGCCTGGCTTGGCCACAGCGAACGGATTGCCGACGCCCACTATCGGCACGTTCTGGACGTGCACTTCGAGCGTGCTGCAAAGACGACGCAGATTCCGACGCAGTACACGCCCAAAACGGGTCGTAAACCCTCGGAAGCGATTCTGCCGAACCTCGGTTTTCCCGAGGAATCCGAGGTCTTACAAACGTGTACGAACGTACATATAGGCCCGGAGGGATTCGAACCCCCGACCAAGGGATTATGAGTCCCCTGCTCTAACCGCTGAGCTACGGGCCCACGACCAAGATAGCCGATCCGCCTGCCACTGACTAGCGACACATCTTGCGCGTAGCCAGGCAGCCAGGCGACTGCCCATTTCCGCGGACGGTCTTCTCGGCAAAGCGGCCATCGACGGCCAATCCACAGCACCCCGTTCGGCAGCCCTTGGCAGCTCCCAACCCGATATATAATCGCACTTTACGGCAGCGTCCCGTCGCATCAGGGATAGGCCCGCAAACTGGAATATGATAGATTCCTGTAAGTGGTCCATTCCACGCAACTTATTGATGCCTGTATTGAAAACGGAACAAGGGGTCCGACCCAATCCTGATCTTTCGGCCTCCCGATGGTCGGCCTCGTTCCAGTTCCAATGCAGGACCCAATAAGTACTCCAAGAAGCGGCCAGACTGTTGCGGGTGGTCGAACGGGGCGGCGGTAGGCGGCGTTCGCCTCCCCGCTGGCCCATGTCGTGCGGTTTCCTGGAGGATTCGGCCCAGTGCGGCCGGGGCCGAATGGAGTGCTGTGCTCAGCCATTTCGGCAGAGGGCGTGCTGAGTTCATTCGGTCTTCACTTTTCCTACTGAACCTGTCCAACCAGTTCTCCACGTCTAGTCGGGAGCGAAGCATGGCGTCAGTCGAGCCGATATCCGAAGCGGCTGCAGCGGCTGACCGAGAGAAACGCCGCGTTGCGTTCACCTCGCTTCTGGCGGCTCTCGTGCTCACGGCCATCAAGCTCGCGGTCGGCCTTTCGACCAACAGCCTGGGCATCCTCTCTGAGGCAGCGCATTCCGGCCTGGATCTCGTCGCCGCCGGCGTCACGCTGTGGGCTGTGCGTATCTCCAGCCAGCCCGCCGACCCTGAACACACCTATGGCCACGGCAAGTTCGAGAATCTCTCGGCATTGTTCGAGACGCTCCTGCTGCTTGGCACGTGCGTATGGATTGTCAAGGAGTCGGTTTCCCGCCTCTTCTTCGAAGAAGCCGTCCACGTCGACGCCACGATCTGGGCTTTCCTGGTCGTCATCGTATCGATCATGATCGATTACGGTCGTTCCAGGGCACTGATGCGCGCCGCCCGAAAGCACCAAAGCCAGGCCCTCGAGGCCGACGCCCTGCACTTCTCGACCGATATCTGGTCGTCCGTTGTCGTTCTGCTCGGCTTGTTCGGCGTGCTGTTATCCGAGCGTCTGGCGATGCCGTGGCTTGCAAACGCCGATGCCGTGGCCGCCTTGGGCGTCGCGTTGTTGGTCATCTGGGTCAGCATCCAGTTGGGCAGGAAGTCCATCAACGATCTACTGGACCGGGTACCTCGCGACTTGCGTGAAGAAGTGGTTGCCGCCGCGGCGAGCGTGCCGGGCGTCGAGCAGGTCACCCAGGTTCGCGTCCGGCGCAGTGGCCCCGAGGTGTTCACCGACGTCACGCTCGCAGTCGATCGTGGCGCCGCCTTCGAAGGCGCTCACGCTATCGCCGATCGGGCCGAAGAGGCGGTACGCTCCGTCCTGCCCAAGGCCGACGTCGTCGTCCACGTCGAACCGATCGCCCGCGACTCCGAGGACGCTTCCGCGGCCATTCGTCTGCTCGCTTCCCGTCGAGGCCTCGGCGCGCATGGAATCCGCATTTACGAAGAGGGTGGCAAGCGGTCCCTCGAACTACACTTGGAGGTCGGCGCGTCCCTCTCTCTCGACGAGGCGCACCGTAAGGCAACCGAGTTCGAGCACGCGGTCCGCGACGCGATGCCCGACCTCAAACGCATCGTCACCCATCTCGAACCCGCCGGCGATCAGGCCGCAACCCGCCATGCCGAGCCCACCGGCGCGGCCGAAGTGCGCAACGCCATTCGACAGTTCGTCGAGAATGCCGGGCTCGACGCCCATCCGCACGATATCGCTGTCCAGATGGTCGACGGCGAACTGACCGTTTCGTTCCACTGCTCGCTCGACGCCGCCACGGCCATCACCGACGCCCACAGCTACACCGAACAGTTAGAAAGCTATCTGCGCAGCCGCATGCCCAATCTCGGACGCGTCGTCATCCACGTCGAGCCCATCCACACATCGAAACACTTGCCCCGCGGGCCGCAGTAACGCTGCCGCGGCCAGCCCCGCCGCTCTTTTCAGGGTGGCTGTTGCTATTTTCCCATCTTGCGGAGGTTCTTCAGACACGCCGCCACGCTCTCCAGCGGAGTGCCGATGTAGCTCTCCTGCTCGACGATGTACCACTTGGTCCCACCGGTCGTTTCGCAAATCTCGAACACCTGCTTCCAATCCACGTCGCCTTCGCCCACCGGCGCGCCTTGCTTGCCGCCGAACTCCTTGAGGTGAACGGTTACCGCGCGGCCGGGAAATTCCTTGAGAATGCGAACCGGATCCCCGCCGCCCATCAGGCAGTTGCCCGTGTCCATCTGCAGGATGACTTCCGGGCTGGTGTTCTCGCCCAGTAACTCCCAGGCAGTCTTGTCGCCCACTTTGGCGAAATCGTGCTGATGTGCATGGTACCCCACGCGCATCCCGGCGGTCTTCGCCTTCTCGGCCATCCCGTCCAGCATGGCGCCAGCCTTCTTGATCGTCTCCAACGACTTCGCATACGTCCCCGGCATCCACGGAATGATTAGGTACTTATTGCCGAGAATCTGATTGAACTCGATCTGCTTCTTGATGGCGTCGCCCTTCATCGTGTCCAGGCCGGCATGCGTGCCGCAACACTTCAGGCCGTTGTCGTCGAGCATCTTCCGCAAGTCTTCGGCCTTGTGGTTGTGATACCCGGCGAACTCCACTCCCTGGTAGCCCATCTTGCCCACGGCGGCCAACACGCCCGCCATGTCCTTCGCACAGTCCGTGCGAACCGAGTACATCTCCAGTGCGATGGGAATCTTCTTATCCTCGCCGGCCAACGCTTCCAACCGATTCACTCCGGCAGCCAGCATCGCCCCGGCGCCCACGCCCAGTTTCAGCATATTTCGTCGCGAGATATTCATGGTTCCTCCATCATCAAATCAACGCCCCCATAGATCCTGCTCACCGGCCACATTCCGGAAGCGACTCCTTTATCGTCTTCCACGCCGACCGCGCCGTCAAGCAGCGACCGCCCTTTTTGCCCTGCCGGGTGACTTCCTATTGAGCGCCGCATTAGTAGCGGACTCAGGGCGACGAGCGGGAGCCCGACATTCGTGGCAGAACCGACGGCGCCGCTGTGTCACTACTTGCGCGAAGATCACCAAGTGGCATGCGGCGCTACTTCCGTTCTGCCCCGCCCGCACGAACCACTTCCACCCAGTGCTTGGCCCCAACACCGAGACAGTCGCGAAGTTGGTGGCGGCAACTGGTTCCGCAAGCCACCACGGTCCGCCCCTGCCCCACCGCCTCGCGAACCGCCGGAAACAGCCGATCCTCGCCGATCGCCTGCGATAGCTCGTAATGCTCGTAGCCGAACGAGCCGGCCATGCCGCAACAGCCGCACTCCACCTCCTGGCACTCGATACCGTCCATGCGAGCGAACAGACCGTGCATGGCGCTCGTTCCGAACAGGGCCTTCTGATGACAGTGCCCGTGCAGCAGAATCGACCGCTCTGTCGACCTCAGCGCGGCAATCTTGCCCGCGGCCACCTGCCGTTCCAGGAACACGTCGATCATCTCCACGCACCGCGCCACGCGCTGTCCCAACTCGCGGTCATCGATCAAGTCGGGCAAGTCATCCACCAGCGCTGACGCACACGACGGCTCCAAGCACACGATCGGCAACCCCTGCCGTGCATATGCGTCCAGTCTCTCCATCGTCTTGGTTCCCGCGCGCTTCGCGGCGCGCACCAGCCCCTTGGAAAGCCGCGGTCGCTGGCAGCAGCCGGCTCGCGCCAGAATCACCTCGAACCCGCACGATTCCAACAGCTCGACGGCCGCCAACCCCACGTGCGGCTCCATGCAGTTCACATACGTGTCGTCGAACAGCACCACCTTGCCCGCCGTCCCCGCACCCGCAATCGGCTTCCGGCTCTTCAGCGTCGATCGCAGCGACCGCGTCGCAAATGGCGGCAACACCCGCCGCCGGTCGATGCCCGTCACCTTCTCCAGCATCCACCCATAGCCGGGCACTCTCTGCACCAACTGCATGATCCTCGCCAACGGCCCGACCAGCCAGCGCGCCATCTCCGGCAATCCACCGATCAACCGGTAACCCAACGGCACTCCGTGCACGTCGTGATGCATCTGAAGCACGTCGCTCTTGAGCTTCGCCATGTCCACCGCGTTCGGACATTCCGCTGAGCAAGCCTTGCACGCCAGGCAAAGCTCCAACACCTCGCCGATCCGATCCGAGGCCAACGCTTCCGGGCCGAGCTGCCCCGACATGGCCAGCCGCAGCGCGTTGGCGCGTCCCCGCGTGCTCGCCTCTTCATCGCGCGTCGCCATGAAGCTAGGGCACATCGTCCCGCTGCCCATCTTGCGGCACGCCCCCACGCCGTTGCATTGTTCCACCGCCAACGCGAACCCGCCCTGGCTGCGATAGTGAAACAGGCCGCCGGTCGGCCCCGGCCGATACGAATCGCCGTAGCGCAGATGGCTCGTCATCGGCGGCGAGTCCACGATTTTGCCGGGATTCATCAAGCCGTTCGGATCGAACAGTCGCTTGATCTGGCCAAACGCCTCGTAGAGCTGCGGTCCGAAGTACTGCGGCACGAACTGGCCCCGCGACAGCCCATCGCCGTGCTCTCCGGCAAACGTCCCCCGGTACTGGCACACCAACTCGAACGCCGCCTTGGCGATCGACACCATTTTCTCGCGGTCTTCCTCACGGTGTAGGTCCAGCATCGGTCGGAAGTGCAGCAACCCCACGCTCGCGTGAGCGTACACGCTGCTTCGCACGCCGTGCTGCTCGCACACCTGCTTCATCCGCGCCACGTACTCGGGCAACGCCTCGACCGGCACGCACGCGTCCTCGACGAACGCTTGCCCCTTCGTCGCGCCTTTGACGTTGCTGATCAGCCCCAAACCGACCTTGCGCACCTCCCATACTTCGGCCTGTTGCTTCGAATCGGTCCGCACCGGCCACGCATAGCCGATTCCCTCCTTCTCCAGCTCATCGACCAACCGACCCATCCGCTTCAAAGCGTCGCCCAAATCCGCACCGCACATCTCTACCAGCAGCACTGCCCCCGGCGTGCCCTCGATGAACCCAGCCTTATCGCGCGTCGCCGCATTGACGACCGCTTCCCGCAGCACGACCTCGTCCAGCACCTCCACCGCACTCGGCTCGTGCCGGTTGATCCGTGGCACCGCGCGGAGCGACTGCATCAGGTCGCGAAAATGCACGATCCCCAGCACGGTCGCCGCAGGCAACGGCTCCAATCGGATCGTCGCCTCCAACACCAGCGCCAGCGTCCCTTCGCTCCCCACCACTAGGTTCGACAGGTTCCACGTGCGATGCGCCTCGCGATTCCGGCCGCCGATCGGTCCCGTATAGCCTGCGCCGTCCACGAACTCGTCCAGGTTGTAGCCCGTCACCCGCCGCATCAGGTTCGGATACCGCCGCAGAATCTCCTCTCGGTTCTGTTCGACGATTCGCCGCACGCCCCGATAGGTCTCTCCTTCGCGCGACTCCTGGCCGCATCGCTCCTGCCACACGGCATCTTCCAGCGGCTCCAACCGCATCACCGTCCCGTCTGACAACGCCACCTTGCACGACAGCACGTGATCGATCGTCTTGCCGAAGATAATCGACCGCGTTCCCGAGCTGTTGTTGCCGATCATCCCGCCCACGGTGGCCCGATTCCCGGTCGCGGGATCCGGAGCGAAATGCAGGCCGGACGGCTTCAGCTCGGCGTTGATCTGATCGCGAACCGCTCCCGGCTGAACTCGTGCCCATCGCTCGGCCGTATTCACCTCGATCACGCGATCCATGTGCCTCGAAAGATCCAGCACCATGCCGGTGCCAAACGTCTGCCCCGAAAGCGACGTCGCACCGCCTCGCGGAATGATCGTCACACCAAACCGCCTGGCAATCTCCATGGCTGCCAGGCAGTCGTCCTCGTCCAGCGGCACGACGACGCACTCCGGCATCATCTGGTAATGGCTGGCGTCCGTCGCGTTCAGGCCCCGCGTAACCAGGTCGAACGAAACCTCCCCACGCACCGCCCCCCTCAAAGCCCCTTCGAACTCCGGTAGAACTCTCGCTTCCATCATCTTCCACTACCCGCATGTCACACATGAACACCACGAAACGACCCATTGTACTCAACACGCAACACACAGGAAACTCGCCGAAGATACCGCTGCCATCTGCCGACCTCCGACACTCACACTCCCCTCCACCAACGCCTTCGTGTTTCTCTTCCCCGCCTTCCGATTTCCACCCGGTTGCCAATCATGTGCGTATTGCGCACGAACGCACTCCGCGAACACCGGCCGAAGCCTGCTTGGGGAAACCGAAGACAAATCGCCACTTCCTGGCGACGCGCATCGACTCTGCCAAGGCCATCCAGCCTTGCGCCGCCACATGCAGTGTGCAAACCTCTCTGTTGCACAGCCGCCCCCAGCCGAGGCAGCCCCGGCGCGCACCAACCCGGCCCGGCACCGAACACCTCGATCGGCTCCTCTTCCCGGCAGCGCATACCGGATGCCAGAAGCATCGGCAAGGCTTGCGTGACTTCTACTCCACCGTCACGCTCTTCGCCAGGTTCCGAGGCTTGTCGACGTCACAACCCCTGGCGACGGCAATATGATAGGCTAGCAACTGCAGCGGGATGATCGACACGATCGGTTGCAGGAATTCGACGGTCGCCGGCACCTCGATCACATCGTCGGCCAATCGCGCGGCCTCCGTATCACCCTCATCCACCACGGCGATCACCGGCCCGCCCCGCGCCTTGATCTCCTGCATGTTCGAGATCACCTTGTCGTACACCAAGCCCTGCGGCACGAGAAACACGCTTGGCGTATGCTCGTCGACCAACGCGATCGGACCGTGTTTCATCTCGGCGGCCGGGTAACCCTCGGCGTGGATGTAGCTGATCTCCTTCAGCTTCAGCGCCCCCTCCAGCGCCGCAGGAAAATTGAACTGCCGACCCAGGTAAAGAAAATTGTCGCAGTGCGCGTACTTCTGCGCGATCTGGCGAATCTGGCTGTTGGCATCCAGCGCCCGGTACACCTTCTCCGGCAAATCCTGCAACTGCTCGATCATCCGCACGCCCGCGTCGAAGCCCAGGTGCCGCAGCCGCCCGAAATACAGCGTCAGAAGCGCCAACACGGTCACCTGCGAGCTGAACGCCTTCGTCGACGCCACACCGATCTCCGGCCCCGCGTGCAGATAGATCCCTCCGTCGGCTTCCGTGGCGATCGTGCTCCCCACCACGTTGCAGATCGCCAGCGTCGGATGCCCCGTCCGCTTCATCTCGCGCAATGCGGCCAACGTATCGGCCGTCTCGCCGCTCTGCGTGATGGCGAACACCAGCGAGCCGTTCTCCATCGGCGGATTTCGATACCGCAGTTCGCTGGCATACTCCACTTCCACCGGCACGCGAGCCAGCGCTTCCAATTGATACTCGCCCACCAACCCCGCATGCCAACTCGTCCCGCATCCGGTCAGGATGATGCGGCCCGCGCTTCGCAACTGTTGCGGTGTCAGGTTCAATCCGCCGAACTTCGCCGTCGCCGCGTCGAAATCCAGCCGCCCGCGCATCGCGTTCTCGATCGATTCCGGCTGTTCGAAGATCTCCTTGAGCATGTAGTGTGCATACCCGCCCAGCCCCACGTCGTCTGCCGCGATATCCAACACCTTCACCAGATGCCGAATCTGCCCTTGGTCCCGATGGATCACCCGTAGCGACCCTGCCGTAACCACCGCCAACTCATGGTCGGCGAGGTACACGATCTTGTCCGTCTGGCCCGCCAAGGGCGACGCGTCGCTGGCGATGAAATGCTCTCCCTCGCCCACCCCGACGATCAAGGGACTTCCCAGCCGCGCCGCGATCAGCACCTCGGGATAGTCGCGGAACAAGATCGCCAGCCCATACGTCCCCTGCAACTGGGCAAGTGCCGCCTGCACCGCCGACACCAGAGGCTCATAGGCCACCGCCGCCATGTCCTCAACCGCCGACTGCCGCTTCAGGCAACTGGCCACCAGGTGAGCGATCACCTCCGTATCGGTCTGCGAGCGGAACTCGTAACCCTCGCCTTCCAGCCGATCCTTCAGCGACTGATAGTTCTCGATGACCCCGTTGTGCACCAGCGCCAACACGCCGTCTCCGCCCAGATGCGGATGGGCGTTGTCGAGCGTCGCCGCACCATGGGTAGCCCACCGCGTGTGGCCGATCCCAACGCGGCTCGACAGTCCGCATTCCGATACCTCCGTCTCCAACCGCTCGATCCGCCCCACCGACCTCACGATCTGCATGCCCGCATCCCGATCGAGCACCGCCACACCGGCACTGTCATAGCCGCGGTACTCCAGCCGCTGCAGACCGCTCAGCAAGAAGGCCGCCGCCTCACCGTGGCCGATGTATCCGACAATTCCGCACATATGCCATCCCCTTTAATCCTAGGGGCCACTCCCACTGGGCGAACCCACCCCGGCACCCGCCCCATCCTGACGAACGCGCGAAGTCTACCAGAATCAGGTTTCCAGCGAATCGCTAATTTGAGGGGGGCGCCCAGATCAGTTCCCCACCCGCAACCGCGTCCATTGACCGTAGGTGGGCCGAGCGAAGCGAGCCCCAACACCACACCCCAGTCACCCGCACACTGGCCCCACCAGCAAGACCCCTGGCTTACTCCTGCCCACCATCCATTCCCCGGGCGATCACCACCACCAACCCCACCGCCGCCGCCAGACTCACCCCAAGAACAACCATCACGATCACACTCGCCTGCGGCGGCACTCCCAACCACCGCAACAGGCCGAACAACATCGCGATCGCCACGGTGATCACCAGAATCGAGCGCAAACGGAATTGCAGCGCTGGCTGTTTCGGCACGTCCTTACCGCTCCCATGTCCTCAATCGCCGCAACGCCGCCAGGATCGCCTCGCGCCGCTGCTGAAACACTCCCAACATCGCAATGCTCGCCGAACCCACCACGATGCAGAAGACCCAGAAGATCCACACCTGCTTCTGGTCCACCGCTGCGTACTTGATCATCGTCACCACCACCAACCCCAGAAACGCCGTTCCCAGGTACAGGAACGAGCGAATTCTCAACACCAGCCCCGCCGCCACGCCCACCAGCGAAAGCAGGATCAGCACGATCGGCAACCAAATCGACTCCCCCAGCGCCCGCAGATACTCGCTGCTCGACGAAACGTATATCACGCTCAACGCCAGGTACCGCAGCGCCGTGCTCTGCCCCTCGCTCAATCGGTCGCTGTTCACGTGCTCGGCCACCAACAGCACCAAGGCAAACGGGATCAGCCACAGTTGCGGATGATCCAGGAAGTGCAAGTTGGCCTGCTGCCACAGCACGCACAACCCCACGCACGAAACCACCGCCGCCAGAATCCCATACCCGGCCGACCGTCGCATCCCGCCCAGCATCGCGTAGAACGCACCCGCCAGGAACCAAAGCGCCGGGCTTTTCCCCGACAGCGTTAGCAGCGTCGACGGCGTTGCGAAGAACCAGAATCCCACGGCCGGCGCGATCGGCAGCAGCGCGGCCGTGCGCCACAGCGGTTCGCTCAATACCGGCAACCCGCGGCGACGGAACAGTTCGCTCAAGACCGCCCCGCCAAACGCGATCGCCAGCACCATGAGCATCCAGTAACGTTCCACGAGATGGAGCTCGAACAGCCACGGCATGGTCAACCGCAGATGCACGCCCACCAGCGCCGCCAGAACCTCGGCCGCGTACACGTACGCCGTGCGTCCCCGATCGCTCAGCCGCAGCGGATCCAAACGCCCGGCGACCGCCACCACAATCGCCCCCGCAATCAGACCCGCCAACGCGACGGCTACGACCGCGACCGCCGGCAGCGCCATCGGCGTCCCCTTGCCGGGCTCGTAAATCGCCACCTCCAATACCAGCACGACCGCCAGCGCCGCCAGCGCACATCCGGCCAACCATGGCACACTGCGCCGCGCAGCCGCCAACCAATCGCTCGTCGAAGGCAGCATCCGCTGTAGCGCCAGCCCGGCCGCCAGACTCATCGCCACGACCGCCACCAGCAACACCACACCGCGATGCAGCCATGGCGCCGCGATCTGCGCGTCCAAACACGCCCAGCCCGCCGTGCTCAACAGCACCAATCCCAACCCGAGCACACCCATTTGCCAACCACTGCGCCACGGCCCGCGAGCCCACCTCGCCGTCAGAATGCCCGCCGGCACCAACATCGCCACAGCCAACGGACCACCGACGCGCCCGGCCAGCCACGCGAACGCCGGGTTGGCCACCGCTTCGAAACTCACGTCCAGCGAAATCCACACTCCGATCCCTGCCGCCACCGCCGCCAGCCACGCCTGCGCCGCCGGGAACCAATCGATCGGCCACCCGCCTTCGCACTCCGCAATGCCCATCGCCTGCCACGCCGTCCGCATCCGCGGCAAGCACCAACCGGCCAACGCGGCAACCAACGCAAACACCCCAATCGCCAGCGGCATCGTCCATGCCAGCTCCCGTGTCACAAGCGGCTGTCCAACCACTGTCATCACGGCTCCGCACAATGCCGCCACATACAAACCTGCCAACGCGAACCGCGCCCGCCGATCCCACAGCAGCATCGCCACAGCCACCGCCAAGGCTGCCAACCCGCTCCATCCCAGGCGCCCCACGGCAACGCCCGCCATCGATGCCGCATCGCCGATCAACATCACCGCCGTGTAGATCGTCAGCAACACCAACCCACACTGCGCCGCCAAGTGCGCCGCCGGCACCTCCTCCGCTCCCAGCGTAACCGCCGGCACGCCCCGCCGGTCCAACCGTTCGACGATCGACCACACCACCGACGACGACGCAAACGCCAGCATGTTTGTCCCGGCCAGCCCCGCAAACTCAACCCTGCCGCCCGCCCACCAATAAGCGGTGGCCGCCACGTTCAGCAACAGCCCCGAAGCCAGCACCTCGGCCGGCTGCCGCTGCCACACGCCCACCACGCCGGCCAGCACGCTCACACTCAGAATCGCCCCCATCGACCACCAAGGCCCCGCCGGATCGAGCCGGCAATACGGCACGCTCAGCACGAGTACGGACACACCAATGGCCGCAACCCACACCCGCACCAATCCGGCCGGAAAGACGATTCCTTTCTCAATGCCCGAACGTCCACCGCCGTCGGAACCTGTCTCCACCTGCAACGGCGCGTGACCCTCCAACCTCAAACGACGCCCTGCCAGCCCCACCCCCAACACCACAAACCCCACAAGAACCCACGCCCCTTCCAGCACATGATACGCCTTCCACGCGTCCAGCGCCGTCGCCCCGCCCACGCGTTCCATCAAACAAGCCGCCAGCGCGCCCACTCCAAGCCCCGCGCCGGCCAACACGTGGCCCAACTTCTCCGGCCCGGTCTGCCACAAGTACCATGCGGCCGCCGCAGCCGTCAGCAGCAGCGCCAGCCATCCGGCAGGCTCCGCAATCCACGCCCTCCACGTCAGCACCGACTGCGGCTCCCACCACATACTCAGCACGGGCGGAACCAGCAACGCCACGCTACCCGCCACGCCCAGCGACGTCTGCACGCCCAGCAGCGGACTCGTGCGAATCGTCAAATCGCGCAGCTCATACAGCCGTTTCCGCGCCGCCAACCACACCAGCGCCACCGCCATACTGGCAATCACGTTGGCCTGCCCCATCAGAATCAGCCACTGTTCCGTGCTCAACTCCTTCGCCGAATGCCATTGCACGTACCACACCACCAGCGACGCTGCCAAATTCACACCTGGCGCCGCCGCAAAGGCCCAACCTTCCTCGCGTCGCCAGAAAGCCATCGTAGCGCCCGCCAGGCTGGCCACCGCGATCGCCGCCGCCGCCCACAGTAAATCGTCATAGCTTTCATGCAGGAAGGCCGCCTTCAATCCCAGCGCCACGGCCGCCAGTCCCGCCGCGGCAACCCAACTCGAAGCCGCTCGCACCAACGCCTGCGGCGGCCCTTGCGCCTCGGCATCCGTCCGCAAACTCGCCACCCACCACGTCACCAACACCACGAACAACGAATAGGCCGCCAACCCCAGCATCAACGTCCGATAGCCCCACTGCGGCGCTCCAGGCAGCATCGTTTCGATCGTGCAGGCAAGCAGCCCCAACATGGTCATTCCGACAATGCCGGCCAAATGCGGCGAAATCAATCGCCCAAGCTGCACCTCCCGCAACACGACGGCCGCCACCACCACCGCCAATGCGATCCAGCCCAGCGGCGTTCCCACGGCCCGAGCCCAGACGTGTTCGGCATAAGGTTCCCCCACGATCGCCAACCACGCCGGCATCAGCAGCGCCGCGTTGCCCAACAAGCCCAGCCCCAATTGCACGTCCATCAGCGTCGCCGACGAGGAAATCCGGCCGACGCCCGCCTTGCGAAGCATCGCCTGACCGCTCTCCGCCAACGGCTCTCGATCTTCGTCTCCCTCGCGCCACACGTTCACCCAGCGTCGGCCCACGAGCCACGCGATGGCCCACATGCCCGCCGCAATTGTCGCCAGTTGAATCACCGCGGCCCCCTCGGCCGTTCCAAATGTCTTGATGTGCAGCAGATACCCCAGAACCACTGCCATCTCCACGACCAGCCCGCCGGCAAACGCATAGGCGGCCGACGACTCTCGCACCGCAAACCCGACCATCGCGGCCACCACCAGCACCAGCGGCACCAGGTACGACCACGTCATCCCCATCTCCGCGAAGAACGTTCCCGTTGCCGGACCGGCCGAAGTGGCGCCTGCCAGCCGCACCAAGGCTGCGGCCAGGGTAATTCCCACCACGGGCGGAACCATTGTGGTCATCAACGTCGTCCGCGCAACCCTCGGTCCGAACGGTCCCACGTCAATCCGTGCGCCGACCATCCGCGCCCACGCCAGCAAGCGTTCTCGCTGCCACACGGCGACCGACACCACCATCAGCGCGGCGCCCATCGCCCATCGCGTTGCCGACGCCGTGGCAAGCTGACTCCCGAACGCTCCCGCCACGATTGCCGGAACCGTCGCCGCCACCAGCAAGCTGGCCACCAATTCCGTCACCCGCCACCGATACCACAACCTGCCCGCCAGCCACACGGCCGACAGCCCGGCCAGGATCCATGCCGGCGTCCCAAAAGCCTCCAATGGCAGCCCGACCGCCGCGCTCGCCTTCGATCCAAACAACTGCGTTAGCTCCGCCGCGCAACACGGCACCAGACAAACGGCCACCAGCAGCAACTGAAGCACGATCACCCCGTGCGCGATGATCCAATCGACGCTCGGCCGATCCGGCTCCAAGAGCGACGTGTCGACCACAGACCGCCGCAACGCCAGTCGCGCCCCGAGCCAACCCAACGCCAGCAGCGCCAACCCGATGCCATACACCTGCCAACACCGCGGATCCGTCAGATCCACCGCCGCAGCCGCGCCCAGCGGATGATGCTTCAGCCAAACGGTCGTCGTCATCACCGTAGCCACCGCCATGGCCACTTGGCCGAGCGCCAACAGCGTCGACTGCCGGTCCATCCACGCGATCACCAACCAAATCACGGCCAGCCACCACAAACACACGGCCACCCACATCGTTGCCTGCGACGAACTGAGCAGCGCCAACGCCGGCGCAGCCAGCCCCGACGACACCAGCGCCGTCTCGCTCAACGGCTTGACGAATACTCTCTGCAGCTCCTCGGCCACCGTGTCCGTCCCACGCCCTTCGACCCACCATCGCAGCAAGAGAACCGCCGCGACGCCCAACGTGCCATGCACCAACAGCCCCGCCACCCACGGCTCGCGAATCACGTTCGCCCACGGCTGGGCCAGCGCGTGCGACGCCCATAACGCGGCGATTCCCACAAGCCCCGACCCCAGGTAGCTCACCACCGGCTTGCGCAGGCTCACATTGACCGCCAAGGCTCCGGCACCGTAGATCGCATAAGCGATCATCGCAATCCAAATCTCCGTCGCGCTGCCCCGCAGCCCATGCGCCGTAACCAGGAACAGACTGATCGCCGCCACCACACCGCAGCCAACCAGGTAATAGATGGCGTGTTGCTGTCGCCCGATACGGCGAAGCGTCTCCGCCGCCAGCCCCAGCAGGACGATCAGGCCCATCAACGCCGCTCCCGTTTGCGGTCCCATCACCGCCCGCATCATCGACGAACCGGTTGCTCCTTCCAGCAGCGCCACATTGCCTACGGCCAGGTGATACCCTGTCAGATACACCACCGCAGCAGCCGCAATCGCGCCCGCGTGAGCCACAGGCAACTCGTAGCGCACCGCGACCACTGCCAGCGTCACCATGGCAACCGCACCCACCAACAGCATCGCCAGCGGACTCGGCCACGCCATGACCACGGCCGCCACCATCAATAGCAGCGATGCCAGCGCGGTCCCCGTTCCCACCGTTCGATGAACGGCCGAGCCCTTTTCGCCGCTCATCCCGCGCATCACGGCCAGCCCCGCTGCCAGAATCGGAAACGCCGTCAACACGACCAGCACCGAGGCGTGATCCAGCGTCGCCGCCAGCTGATCAACCTGAATGCCTTTCTGCACCAGCAGCCCTAAGGCGCTCGCCAGGGAAAACAGCGTCGTCCCCAACAGCGTAAACAGCTCGTTCGCCGCCGACGGTTCCATCTCCCCTGCCGGCCGGCGATACAGATAAATGCCCATCGCCGCCACGAACACGGCCACCGGAATCAACCCCACGAGGCTCAGCGTCCAGCCCGCCGCCCCGCTCTCGCTCATCCTCGCCACCAGCAGCACCGCCGCCGAGTTGCCCACAACACCCGCCGTTAATATCCATCGCCCGCTTTGAACCAGCGCCCGGCCGCCCAGATAGACGAGCCATCCAAAGATTCCCAGCGACGCCAACTCCAACCCCGCGCGCATCCAGTCCCACGAATCGCGAGACAGACTTGCCATCGCCAGGAAGTTCAGCGGCACCAGCAGCGTGGCGATCATCAACAGCCCGCGTCCGATCGTCTCCAGCTTCCAGCGCCGGTAGCAGAGCAGCCCCACACCAAAGATTCCCGAAGAATAGACGACGAAGATCGCGAACTTCAGCCAGGGAATCGCCCTCAGCGTTCCCCAGAAGTTAATCACTAGCGCCACCGACGCGCCGACAATCAACAATCCGCTCAGCACGACGACGACCAGCTCGGCCCACTCGATGTTCCGCTTCTCCAGGAACTCCGCGATCGTTTCCCAAATCGGTGGCCGCGGCACCACCGGCGGCCGAACAGGCTCCGGCTTGGCAACCGGCACCGCCGCGCGTGGCGGCTCTGGGCGTGCTGCCGGTGGGCTGACTGCGGGCGTGGCAGGTTTGGCCGGCGCGATCGGCTCGGCCTTCGCAACTGCAGGTGTCGCCTTAGTCGTCGGTGGCGCAACGCGCCTAGGTGGCGCCACTTCCGCGACCTTGTCGGCCAGTATGATCGCCTCGCGCGGCTCCGCTTTCACCTCCACCGGCTTCGGCGGTTCCTGCCGCTGCTGTGCCGTGGTCGGCGCAGCCGCCTCTTCCGGCACCGGCCGCGACCAGGGACTGCCCAATGCCTGCCGCCGCTCAGAGATCTTCTCCAAGAGCATGGCAACCGTCTCCGGTGCCAGACTCTCCTTGGCCGCAAAGCGATTCAGTTGCCGCTCGAAGGCTGCCAAGTCTTCCAGCTCCATATCCGCTGGCGAGACCAGCTCCCTCCCGCATTGTCCGCACGTGCCGTGCAACTTCGAGGTCCAGCGGCCGCAATGCTTGCACCGCACCTGGCTTTCCGGATCGCCCAACACCGGCTTGCCCAACAGAATTCGCAGCACCGTGCGTCCGACCACCCACAGGCCGCACAGGAAGATCGTCACAATCGCCAAGACGACCACAATCGCCACGATGACTTCCACGGCCGTGCCTCCCCACACAAGACCATTCGATCCCGTTTCGACAATCTACCGCCGCGATAAGCCCCCCTCGATTCCCCGACGATCGGTGTCTCAGACGCTATTAGCGCCTGCACCTCCGTGACGCACCAAGCATCTACAAAGGCTCGGTACTCGCCTCCATACAACGCGCCGCCGCGCGTCAGGCCGACACCATCCGCCTGCCGACCATGGGCCAAGCGGCGTAACTGCCGCTCCCGCAAAAGCATAGATCGTACTTGATCCTCCCTCCGCCAACCATAACCATGGAGGGTGCGTCCCGCGATCGAAACCCTTACCAGCAAAGCGCTTGACACCGCGCACAAATGGCCGGTACTATGGCCCCAGCGATCATCGTCCGGTCTCTCCCCCTCGCAATCACCTTCCTGCCAGCCGAAAAGGGAGCTTCTCCATGTCGCAGAACCAATGGACTCGCCGCCAGTTCGTTCGCACCGGCGCCGCGGCCGCTGCAGGAATCGCTGCCGGCCTCACGCCCACCCTTACCGTCGCCGCCGGCAATCCGCAGAAGGCCGACACCACCAAGATCCTCAACTACAACACCGACATGGAGTATCGCCGCTGCGGCAAGACCAACCTCATGGTCTCCGCCGTCTGCCTCGGCGGTCACTGGAAGAAGGTCAACGTCGTCGTCCCCGGGCTGTTCAAAGGCCAAAGCTGGCTCGGCGCCACGATCAACGATCCTCGCTTCGAGAAGAACCGCGCCGATATCGTCGGCCGCTGCATCGATCGCGGCATCAACTACATCGACGCCTGCACCGGCCAGGAAGTGATCGCCTATGCCAAGGCCCTCAAGGGCCGTCGCGACAAGATGTACCTCGGCTACTCCTACTATCAGAAGGAAGTCCGCTTCAAAGACTGGCGAACGTGCGAGAAGCTCAAGCAAGGCTTCGACGAAGGACTCAAGGAAGCCGGCCTCGACTACGTCGATCTCTGGCGCATCACCTGTAACGAACAGAGCGGTACCCACACCCAGGGCGAGATCGAAGAGCTTATCAAGGCGCTCGATTGGGCTAAGAAGAGCGGTCGGGCACGCCACACCGGCATCTCATCGCACGACCGCCCCCACATCAAGAAGCTCATCGAAACCTATCCCGATCAGCTCGAAGTCATCGTCACTCCCTACACGGCCGATACCGTCATGGTCAAGGACGAAGCGGGGCTCTGGGCCGCCATGAAGAAGCACGACGTCGGCTGGTTCGGCATCAAGCCCTATTTGAGCGGAAATACCGCCTTCAAAGGCAACGGCGCACCCGACGATCCCAACGCCGAGGAAGACAATCGCCACGCGAGGCTCGTCCTCCGCTATATCCTCTGCAACCCCGCAATCACCGCCCCGATCCCCGGCATGATCACCACCGAACAGGTCGACAATGCCGCACTGGCCGTCAAGGAACGACGCGAACTCGATGCCAAGGAGCAGGCGGAGCTCCGCCAGTGGATGGATCGCGCCTGGGCAAACCTCCCCTACCACTACCGTTGGCTGGAGGACTGGAAGTACGTCTGACCGGCCCGCAATGCTCGCACGTTGATCGCGGCCCGCCAATTCGACCTCGCGCGCCGGCGCCGGCATCGCCGCGCCGGCTCGTTCCTCTCTGCCAACCTGTCCACTGTACACCCTCTCGCACCAAGGAGCTTCGCACATGAAATCGGTGGCTTGGTGGATCTTGTCGATCGGCGCTCTCCTGTCCCTCGCGGCCCTCTTGCACAGTAGCGTACTCCGCGACGCTTCGGCCGCCGACTCGCAAGCCGCCAAGCCCCTCCCGCCGCTCAAGGTCGACAAGAGCGCTCCCCTGTTGCTGCTCAGCAAGCCGGCTCCCCAGCCGTCCGCCGATGCGGCACCGGTGGCCGACAACTCAGCCTGCTTCTGCTGCCATGGCAACTACCGTGAAGAGCCGTTGGCCACCGTCCATGCCAAGGCGAAGATCGGCTGTGTCGACTGCCACGGCCCGTCACTCGCCCACCGTGGCGACGAGGGCAACATCACTCCGCCCGACAAGATGTACTGGCCCGAGCGAATCGGGCCGATGTGCCAGGAATGCCACAAGACCCACGACGTCCCCGCGCAGAAAGTCGTCGCTCGTTGGTGCGAGCGTTGTCCCACGAAGCAGAACCCCGACAAGATCGTCTGCACCGACTGCCACGGGCACCACCGCCTCCCCTCTCGCACGGTTCTGTGGGACAAAAAGACCGGCAAGCCTCTTCCCCACGCGGCCCCACAGGCCGAAAAGGCCACCAAGGGCTCGTGAACGTGCCCGGCGCGGCCTAGGCCCCTGTCGCACCCCCCCCACGTTTGACAAAGGCCTGCTGTGACCTAGACTTTCCATGGAATGGCACTTCGCCCCATTCCACACACTCTCCTCGTTCACTCAGCAGTTCAGCTATGCGGACTACACCATGCGTATACTCTGGAACATTCTCTGGGAAGAAGAGGCCGCCACCGCTGTGGAATATGCCGTTCTCCTGGCCATGATCCTCCTGACCATCATCGGCACCATCGGGATGGTCGGCGGTGAGACCCACGGCATGTGGGGCAACATCACAAGCGGCCTTGAAGACGTTGGGTTCATCAAGTAGGGCCACCTGGGCTCGGCAACTGCCGAGCCCTTTTCGTTTCCCTCACTTTTTCCGGAACGACCCGTAGTACAACAGTCCCACCAGAGTCTTGGCATCGTGAATCCGCCCGTCTCGGGCCATCGCGATGGCTTCCTCCCAGGCGACCGGCAGCGGTCGAATCTCCTCGCCCTGCTCCAACTCCGGACTTCCTTCCTCCAAACCCGTTGCCAGGTACAGATACATCCGCTCCGTCAGAATGCCCGGCGACGAGAAGAACTGCGTCAGCAGCTCCATCGAGCCAGCTCGGTAGCCCGTCTCTTCGGCCAGCTCCCGATGCGCGCTCACCAGTGGATTCTCGCCCGCTTCCAGCGTCCCCGCCGGCAACTCGATCAACTCCTCATCCGCGGCGATCCGTACGTTGCGAATCAGCACCACGCTCCCATCCTCTAAAACGGGGAGAATTACGACCGCCCCGCGATGCTCCACAATCTGCCGCGGCAGGGGTCCCTGCGGCGTTGCCTGATATCTCTGAACAACCTTGAAACGCGACGTTTCCAGAAGCAGTTCCGGCTCAGTCATGATGAAAACACCCCACCTTTGACGCTCGCATCGGCAATACCCGACAATCGTTCCCGACACGACGGTAGATCATAATTCACTCGACCACGGCTCTACAACCGGCCTCGTCGCCAACCAGCACCTAGCCGGGACGTGACGGCCCACTGTGTGATGGGCCCCGCCGTGCCGATTGACGCAACCGTTACCCATCCATCAAACGTGTCCCACGCCACCAGCGTTCGCCGTGCCAGTCCATCTTTGCCCTGCCGGGGGATGTGAACTAGAGTTCTAGAGATACTCTCTTCCAAGTGCAGCTCGGAAAAACACTTGCAGTTGATGTACGGCTAACTCGATGTCCACGACCACCGACACCCTCACGCCTAGTATCGACTCGTTTGAAGCGGCTCGCCCCGGTGGCCTCATGCGTGAATCGGCCGCGCTCCTGCTCGAGCGCGCCTTCGGCGTCGAGTTCAGCGCCATCGACGGAATGACCGGCCAACCGCTGTATTGCGCCCCCGGCCAACCCGACGCAAACTGGGCCTTGTGGTCGTCGATGTGCCAGGAAGTGGCCCGCCGCGGTCGCATCGAGTTCCTCCAAGACGAGCCGCCCTTTTTGGTTCTCGCCCTGCCACTCCTCGACGCCGGCGACGATTGCCCCGTGGCCGTCGGTGTCTTCATCACGCGCCCCGTCGATCCCTGCGAAGACGTCTCCGAAGCCGCCCGGCATCTGGCGATGAACCCGGCGTGCGCAGCGCAATGGGCGAGCCAGCAAACGCCCTGGTTGCCCGAACGCCTTCAACGCGTCGGATCGCTTGCACTCGACCAGTTGGCCTCACGCCGACAGATCCAGAAACTCCAGGCCGAAACCGAAAACCTCTCAGGGAGCCTTGCGGCGACCTTCGAAGAAATCAGCCTCCTCCATCGAATCACCCAGAACTTGAAACTCTCGAAGAGCGACGAGGAGCTCGGCCGCATTGCCCTGGAATGGATGCAGGACGTCCTGCCGGCCCGCGCACTGGCGGTCCAACTACTCCCCGTGGCTGACCCTAGCGAACGCCTGACCCAACAGGCACGCACGGAGACCGTCCTGCTCACCTGGGGAGATCTTCCCATCGACGGCGAGCAGTTCACACAACTGCTCGATCACGTGGCCCACCGCGCAGGCAGCCGCCCCGTGGTTCTCAACCCGCCCGTTACCCAACAGCCCAGTTGGCCTTTCGCCGAAGTGCGCCAACTGATCGCCGTCCCCCTGACCGAAGGCGAGAACGTTTACGGCTGGCTGGCCGCCATCAATCATTCCTCCGATGCCGAGTTCGGCTCCACCGAGGCCAACCTCTTGAACTCCGTCGGCGCCATCCTCGGCATTCATGGCGGCAACATCGAGCTCTACCGGCAACAATCCGAACTGCTCGCCGGCATCATCCGCGCGCTCACCTCGGCCATCGACGCCAAAGACCCTTACACCTGCGGCCATAGCGACCGCGTCGCCCGCGTCGCCGTCTGCATCGCCAATCAATTGGGTCTGGAACGCGAAGCCGTCGACGCGATCTACCTTTCCGGGCTGCTTCACGACATCGGCAAGATCGGCGTCAGCGATGCCGTCCTCCGAAAACCCGGCAAGCTCACCGACGAGGAATACGAACACATCAAGACCCACGCCGAGATCGGCCACAAGATCCTCATCGACCTCAAGAAGCTCGACGAAGTCCTGCCCGTCGTCCTTCACCACCACGAATCGTGGGACGGTCAAGGCTACCCCTACCGCCTGCCCGGTCCCCAAATCCCCTTGCCCGCCCGCATTATCGCCGTGGCCGACGCCTTCGACGCCATGAGCAGCGATCGCCCCTATCGCAAGGGCATGCCCGACGAGAAGATCGACGAGATCTTCCGCACCGGCGCCGGCCGGCAATGGGATCCCGAGGTCATCGATGCGTTCTTTCAGGCTCGCGCCGCGATCCGCTTCATCGTCGACGACCTGCAGAACGAAAGCTCCGCCATTCTCCGCGACGAAGCGTAGGCTTTTGCCTCCGCGATCGCCGAGTCTCCGCGGCGCGACGCACCCGTCTCAAATCTGCCAGTCCATCGGCTCATGGACTTCCGACTTGCGCCCGGCATGGAATCGCCATAGCACGTAGCCCTCAGCCGTGCCGAACGAAATCAGCGCAGCCAGAGCGATGGCGCCTTGCCAGCCCGTGCGCACGATTCCCAGGAAGACCGATAGCACCAACATCAGCACCAGAAGCGTCAGAATACTGTATTGCAGCGGCCGCCGCCGATCTTTCACGCGGTGCGCTTCAATCAGCGCAGCCACTCCCAGATTAATATGTACGGCTGCGAAGAGCACGACCAGCGTCCCCACGGGCACCTCTGCCACCCTTGGCGACCACTCCAGTCCGCAGATCAGGGAGAAACACAAGACCGACATCGTCGGCGCCGCCAGGCCCATATAAAACCCGATGGCTCGATCGCGGCGAAACGACCTCGCCGCCAGAATGCTCCCCGTCGTGCTCAGGATCGGCCCGGAGAACACGATCGACTCGATATCCACCAGCGCCGCCACTGCGGCGGCCACGACTCCCAGTATTTGAAGGTTGATCAGAACCATCGCCGATCCTGAACTCTGCTACCGCACCGGCGCCTTGCCCAACAACCGCCGCAGCAGACCGATCTGCCCCGCATGAAGCATCTCGTGGTGCGAACAGAACACCAGCGAACCCAGTTTCGTGTTGCTTACCGCATACGGCTCGCTGATGGTGTCTGTCAGATCCTCATCCTGGTAACCTGGCAATTCCTCGAGCACCCGGGCGTGCACTCCGTGAAACGCCTGCAAGATCGCCTCCACCGGCGGATACTTCGACGGATCTCCTTCCGGCGTCGTCCCCTTCATGAACCGCCTCACCACGTCCTTCGGCGCGATCGCCTCATCCTCCGGCAACTTCCCACGCAACCGAACCAGGCACAACATATACTCGGCCATCGTCAGGTGGCCCACCTGCCAAGCCAGATGGGTTGGCGTTCCCGCTGGCTGCCGAAACCAATCATCCTCCTCAATATCCCCCAGCAGCGTGAGCGTGTACCCACGCGCAAACTCAATCTGCTTCCTGACAAACGCCACATTCGAATCGCCCATCATCAACCCTCCCCATGTGAAGCAGCCGCCCTCGGCCTTGCAGCCCCCCGCTCTGCTCCCCGCGTCTTGCCACGCTCACGTCAACCGGATTATCATGGCACCCGTGTTCGGAACACAAGAGCGAGGCGTCAACCGCGTCGCCGACCAGCCCATCGGTCGGCCGGATCCAACACAGGGCCTTATTGTGGGGTCATCGCCGTCCGTCGACTCTCAAACCGTCGCGGCAGCTACCGGCCCCCGGAGGAAGTTCCACATGCGATGCTTCGGTTTGAGCCTGATCGTCGCCGCCGTCCTCTTGAACCTCATGTACTGCCTCTGGGCAAATCCCTTCCACTACCCGTACCCTCAAGACGGCCAGATCCTCGGCTTCGTCTACCTCAAGGACCCGGGCGTCGTTACGCCCCTCGAAGCCGGCAAGTGGGGACTGGTCCTGCCCATCGCCATGCTCGGCGCCGGCCTGAGCTTCCTCTTCCACCGGCACCGCAAGCCGCCGGAACCGCGGCACCGCTGACCACTCACCAACCCCGTAGGTTGTGGTTCAGCATGACAAAACCCACAACCACACGGAGGCCGGATCACACCGAGCCCTAGCGCCCCTACTCGCTCACTACCACCCGCGCCCAACGCACACTCAAACACTCCGGCGTCCCCGCATAATACGCCACCAACAAACGCCCGTCGTCCAACTGGCGGACGGCCGGATGTCCAAAGCTCCACTTGCCCATATCTTCCCAGTACTGCTTGAAATCGACGTTGCTCCTCCCTTGTGAAAGCAACGCTCGTTCGTCGTGCGTGTAGACCACCAGCGCGTCGTCCTCCGGCCAGGTCGCTCCACCGTCGGCCGACTGCCACAACGTCATCGTCCCCGGCTGGCCTCGATCGACCACGAACGTCACCACGCGGCCGTCGTCCAAGACCAACGGCGCAGCGATCTGACCCGGGATCGTCGTCGCCACGATCGGCTCTCGCCCGCCGTCGCTCGGTGCCAGCGATGCACGTTGAAAATGCACTGACAGGTCCTGCTTGTGCTCCAGGTCATGCGTCCAGAACATGGCCAGAAACTTCCCTTCCTCGCCGCCGAAGCACAACCGCTGGTCCCAGTAGTAAATGCGATGATCGGGATGCTGGGCAACGAGCACCGGATCCCCGAACGTCCGTCCGCCGTCCTGCGAAACGACTATCCACGCACCATGCCGGCCCGGCCTGGGATCGTCGTATTCCTTGTAGCTCTCAAAGGGACACGCGATCGTCCCGTCTGGCCACTTCACCAGCGGCCCCGTCCCCGCACATCCCGTCAACCCCGACGTTCCCACGATCGCCCAGGCACTCCAGGTCGCCCCGTCGTCTTCCGAAACCGCCTTCAGCAATCGGCTATGCAAAATGCCTTCCGTTTCCGGATCGAACAACGGGCGATCCGGATCGGTGCGATCGAACCAGGTCGCCAGCAGCAGCAACCGTCCCGGCTCCACCTCGACCAGTTCCCCCGACGACAGCGAACCGGGCACGCCCCCCAAGGTTGTCGGCAGCACCACCGGCACCTCCCTCCAGGAGCGTCCCCCGTCGTCCGAGCGACACATTTTCAGCGTCGAGTCCGCGGCATTCTTCTTCGGTCCCGCCTGAAAACAGCTCAGCACGGCCCCCGACGCCAACGGTGCCAGCGACGCAAAACAAGCCGCGTGTCCGCACTCCGGCTGCTGCGACGCGTCGTAAATCAAGCCCTCGTCTTCCACTCGCATGGACGCCATTCCACAGAAATGTTGCCGTTTCATCCCATATCCGCGGTCGGGATTATAGCCGCCTCCGCCATTCCCTGCCACCGCGCCGCCACGCCCCCGCCCGTTGCTCGGCCCCTTGGCACACACTCCCGCAACCGCCGCAACGTCACCCATCCCATCCCGACTCCTCCTCGCTCCCCGTCCACACCCCAACTTCGAATCGCCACAAATGCGCGCGTTATATCACACACGCCACACCATCATCCACAAACCACTTATCCTTTGCCGTTCCCCAGACGCCAACCTGCCAATCCTCTCCGCCGATCACCAGGCCCCAACAGATGCGCACCTCAGTACAATAGCTATAAGATATTCCCTGTCATTCACTTACACATGCCTCATTCACCACGACCACTGCACGCTTGACGTCCTCGCCCTGCCGACTATACTGGCCACAACGCGTGTTATAGCGCTCACCTACAGGCCCACCCATGACCGAAACGCTCCGCCAACGAGCCTATGACCATATCCTGAAGCAGCTCGCAAACGGCGAGCTTCCCTCCGGCACCCGCCTCTCCAATCGTGCACTGGCCTCGCAAATCGGCATCAGCGTTATTCCCGTCCGCGAAGCGATTGGGCAGTTGCAGAGCGAAGGCCTCGTCGCCTATCAAGCCGGCATCGGCTCCTTTGTGCCCGAGCCCAGCTACGACGAAGTGTTCGACATCTACGACCTCCGCGAAGCCATCGAGTGCCATGCCATAAGAAGGGTCGGCGCCCTGCTCGACTCGGAAACTCTCGACGACCTAGGCCGGCAGGTCCAAATCATGGCCGACACGTTCCAGCGTCTCCAATCGCTCAGTTCCGGTCCACGCGATCCTCAACTGCTCGAGCGATGGAGCCAGGCCGACGCCCGCTTCCACGACCTCATCGTGCAAGCATCGGGCAACCTTCGCGCACTGGAAACCCTCCGCAATCTCCGCAAGTCATCGCGAATCTACGGGGCGCGAATCGGCCACAAGCCCCTGTCGACCATTCTCCGCGCCGCCGAGGAGCACCGTCACATTCTCGACGCGCTCGGGGCCGGCGACGCCGAACAGGCGGCTCGCCTCCTGTCCGAGCACATCCGCGACGGCTGCCGCGAGTTTCTGGAGAACCATCACCGAACCCGGCTCTCGACCACCCAGAAATGACCCATCCATCCGAGGAGGCAACCATGCAATTCACGCACTGCGCCCGCCGTTTCCCCTTTGCCCTTGCGTTGGTTGCCATGCTCTGCATGTGCGCGTCCGCCTGGAGCCGTGCCGCCGAGCCTGTCCCCATCGACGACACCCCGCAGATCTTCGTCGACGACGAACTGATTGCCGCCAAGTCCGACGTCGTCCGCCGCGTTCATGCCTGCCAGAAGCTCCCCAAGCCGGTTCTCGTCTCGGAGAATCCTTGGGAAGGGCTCCCCGACGACCGCCGTGTCTACATCTACGGGACCGTTCTGTACGATCCCCACACGCACCAATTCCAAATGTGGTACAACCGCCTGAGGAACCTCCTCTACGCCACCAGCACGGACGGCGTCCAGTGGAAGCGTCCCTCGCTCGACGTGATCCGTTTTCAGGGGTCCGGACAGAACAACCTCGTGCTGCAGGGCCTGCACAGTCCCAGCTTGGTCTACGACCAACGGGAAAGCGACCCCGCCAAACGCTACAAGCTTCTCGGCTACAGCGGCAGCTATCGCGCAGCCTATTCCCACGACGGCCTGCACTGGAAGATGTATCCCAAGAATCCCGTCCTCGCCGGCGGCGACAACTGCAGCCTGGCGCAGGATCCGAAGTCAGGCGAGTTTCTCGCCTTCCACAGAATCTACCACACCTATCGCGGCCACAAGCGTCGGCTCGTCTATCTGGCCACCAGCCGCGACATGCAGCAGTGGACCGAACCGAAGCTGGTGATGGCCGCCGACGAAATCGATGACCAGCAAACGCAAGCCGAAGGCGGTCTCTGGTCCGAGTTCTACAACATGTCCGTCTTCCCTTACGCCGGGCAGTGGCTCGGACTGATAACCCATTTCCGCTACTCCGGACTGCCGGAGAAAGAAGGACCGCAACAGAGCAAACACGACGGCCCCATCGACGTGCAACTCGTCCACAGCCGCGACGGCCGCACCTGGCACCGCTTGAAAGACCGCTCACCCGTGATCCCCAACGGTCCTTATCCCTACGATGCCGGCTGCATCCTCGGCGTCGCCAACGGCCCGGTCAGCGTCGACGACCAGTTGTGGCTCTACTACACGGCCATCACAACAACCCACGGCGGCTGCCTGCCCGAAAAGCAAATCACCATTGCCCGCGCCGCGTGGCGACGCGACGGCTTCGTATCGCTCGACGCTTCCCAAAAGCCCGGCATCGTCGAAACCGTCCTCCTCAAGCCCACCGGTAACCGGCTCACCATCAATGCCGATGCCGCCAAAGGCCGCATCGCCGTCGAAGTCCTCGACGCCCAAGGGCAGCCAGCCCCCGGCTATTCCCGCGGCGATTGCCTCGAACTCACCGGCGACTCCCTGCGCCACGAGGTGAGCTGGAAGGAGCACTCCACCCTGCCGCCAGGCGCAATTCGCCTGCGTTTTCACCTCGACAACACCCACCTCTATAGTTACCGCATCGAGGCCGAGTAACAAAACCCCCAATCTCAAACCCGCCCCCAATCGTTCGCACAGCCGACCCCGGCTGTGCACCACCTCATTCCCCACCCCAGCCACGCCAACCCTCTGCGCAAACCGCCCCGTCAGCCCCTTGTTCCGCCGCCTTGCAAGACCGCATAATAGGGGCTGTTAAAGTCTGCGTGTCCGCGAATCGCCGACGATTCCCGACTCGGCACGCAGACGTCGCCGCCGTGCAACTCTCCCCCGACACCGCAGAACTCAACACCCGGGAGACACATTCATGCCATCCGCAAACACTCTCCGCGTTCTCGCTTCCACGGTCCTTTTGAGCTTCCTCCTGGTGTCGGCCGCGCGCGCGCAGCAGTCTATTTCAGAGGCCGGCCCCAACGAGAAGAGCCCCGACCTGGTCAAGCAAGTCCAGTCCGGCCAACGCACGGTGGCCAACGCGGCGTGGTGGGGTTTCGATCCGGCCGACTCCACCGAGGCCCTCCAAGCCGCCATCAATTCCGGCGCCAAGACCGTAATCATCCCCAAGATGTCTCAAGACTGGGTCGTCGCCCGTACGATCCGCCTCGTCGGCGACCAGCAGTTGATCTTCCAGCCCGGCGCGGTGGTCGCCGCTATGAAGGGCAAGTTCATCGGCGGCGGCGATTGCCTCATGGCCGCCGCCGATCAGCAGAACCTCACCATCCGCGGCGAGGGCGCCACCCTTCGCATGCACAAGGAAGACTACACCAACCCGCCCTACAAGAAGGCCGAGTGGCGTCACGCCCTCTCCATCGTTGGATGCAGCCACGTCGAGATCTCCGGCCTCACCCTCCGCGACAGCGGTGGCGATGGCCTCTATCTCGGATGCAGCCACGGGCACAAGGGCTGCACCGACGTCCACGTCACGGGCGTCATCTGCGACAACAACCACCGCCAGGGCGTCAGCGTCATCTCTGCCAAGGACCTCTTGATCGAGAACAGCCGGTTCCTCAACACCGGCGGCACCGCTCCGGAAGCCGGCATCGATCTCGAACCGAACAACGACCAGGAGCGCCTCGTCAACTGCGTCATCCGCAACTGCATCTCGGAGGGCAATCGCGGTGCCGGCCTCGAGGTCTACGTCAAACCGCTCAGCGCTCGATCGGCGGACCTGTCCGTCCGCTTCGAGAACTGCGTCGTTCGCAACTGCAAGAGCGGCATGTGTGTCGGTGCCGTCAAGGACGACGGTCCCGGCGGCTTCATCGAGTTCGTCAACGTTACCGTCGATGGCACGAGAAACTGCGGCATCTACGTTTTCGACAAATCGGCCCAGTCCGCTGTCGTCCGCTTCGTGCGCTGCACGCTCAAGAACACCGGTATCGACGGCGGCTACCCCATCTACCTTTGCCTGCGCCGACCCAACCTGGTCACGCACCCCGGCGGCTTCGTCTTCGACGATTGCCTCGTCGTCGACACGCAGGATCGCCCATTCCTGGCCGGCGGCAAGTCCAACAACAAGTACAGCCTTTCCAACATCCAAGGCAAAGTCACCGTCGAAAGCCCTGCCGGCTCGCACGTTGAACTAGGTGAAAACCCCTCGAACATCGACCTGAAGATCACCTACACCCAGCCCAAGTAGCTCCAATCTGCTTGTTCGCTCCCGGAAGTGCAGCGGAAGAACGAATTTGCCCGCCTGAGAGGAATGTCTCTTTCGCGCCCGCATTCCACGACGACCTTCCGGCCATCCACGGCACTCGTCCGTCGTGGACCATATACCAGAGGCAACCTGCATGATCAGCAGACCGTACGCAGTCGACGTTTCCCTCCCGAAGCCCGGCACTCCTCGTCTGCAAGCCAAGACGTTGTCGACCCTGCTCGCGTTTCTCATGCTTCCCTGCGTCATCTTCTCCGGGGCGCACAGGGCCGCTTCGGCAGCCCCCGACACATTCGACCCGGCGAAAGTCCGAAATGTCCGCGACTTTGGCGCCCGCGGTGACGGCATAACCGACGACACCAAAGCCATTCAAGCTGCCATCGGTCCGGGAGTCGGCATCACCTACTTTCCCTCCGGAACATATGTAGTCAGCCAGGAGTTGAAGGTCTGGGGCCAGTACGGGCAAGCCCAGTTGCTAGGCGACTATTCACGCAAGCGACCGGTGCTGCTGCTGAAGCAGAAGACGCCCGGTTTCGGCGATCCCTCAAAGCCTGCGTATGTCGTGCGATTCTACGAGCACGGCCCCCCCAAGATCAAAACCGCATGGTGCGACACCTACGGCTCGCAGTTTGACGGTATCGATATCGTGATGGAAAAGGACAACGCCGGCGCCGTCGGCATCTTCCACGCCGGAGCCCAAAACAGCTACATCCGCAACTGCGCGATCACCATGGACGGCAATCTGGCCGGCATATCCTGGCTGCCTGGCGATAGCGTCAACGAGAACATCGTCATCACCGGCGGCCAACTGGGCATTCAACATTCCGAAGGACAATGGCCCGCCACGTTGAGAGGCTGCACATTCCAGAACCAGACCGTGGCCGCCGTCGACGCGTACCAGTGCGGACTGGTCTTCCAAGGTTGTCTCTTCGACGGCTGCAACGTGGGAATTCGTGTCCCCAGCGGCGCTGAGCACCCTTACCCTGCCGCGCGCCTCTACCTCGAAGACTGCATCTTCATCAATCTCCGCGATGGCAAGGCCGTCCTCGGCACTAACGCCTCTCGTTTCGACTGGCTGCTGGCCATGAAGAACGTGTATTTCCAGAAGGTCCCATCCATCATTCACTGGTCCGACGCCTCCGCAGCGCACGTCATGGGCCAGGCCTCCGGCTGGTGCCGCGCCGACCTCATCTCCCACGGCAACCATTGGGAGAACGGCGTCAAAATCGCTTCCGACGGCGCCAGCATTCACAGGCTTACGTCAGACGTTGCCGCGCCGCAGTTCGCCCCAGCCGATTTTGTCGATCCAATTCCCAACAAGGCCGACTGCCTCAACGTGAAGACGGATTTCGGCGCCCACGGCAACGGAGTCGACGACGATACGGCCCACATTCGCAACGCCATCGACAAGGCCGGCGACAAACCCATCTGGTTTCCCATCGGCGCGTACAAGGTCACCGACACGATCCAGTTGAACAAGGACACCAAGCTCATCGGAGAGCACTGCATCCTGACCGAGATCCGATTGGCACCCGCGCCCGGCGATCGAAGTTTCGACGATCCCGCTCATCCCAAGCCTCTGATCGACACCGTGGATGACGCCGCCGGATCGGCAGTATTCGCTCACTTCGGATCATCCCTGTACGCCGACAATCCCGCCACCGCCGAAACCGTCGAATTCAACGGCCTCATTGGCATCCGCTGGCGAGTGGGGGAGCACTCGATCCTCGACGATATTCACAGCTTCAGCGTCGCGTATCGTGGAGAACGTCAGACGGGCTTCGCCCCCGTGGTCGTAACCGGTCATGGCGGCGGACACTTGCGCAACCTTGCGTGCCCCTGGGCGAGATGCTCAGGCCCGGGTCAACTCGTCATCGACGGAACCTCCGAGCCCCTCGACCTCTACGGGATGAGTTTCGAGCACTGCCTGGAGAAACCGGAAGTGTTCATTGCCAACTCGAAGAACGTCACCTTCTGGCAACTCCAGTCCGAGGCCGCTCTCCGCATCATCGACGCCCGGAACTCACAGAATCTCTCCTTCAAGTGCGTCCACTACAACCAGCCCGACGTCCTTCCCGTTGCCATGCAGTTCACCGACTGCGCCGATTTCGAAGTATTCTGCTACTGGCGCAATTGGAACAAGTGCTTTGCCGACGCCATCCACGATCGCTCTGGCGGCAGCGAGACCGTCGTTCCAGAGGCCGGCCTGTCCGTCTATCGCCGCAGCACACGACGGCCGTAGTCACGAAGCCAACCACGACCGGGAAGCCCGCTCCACTGTTCCTCCGCGCACTCCGTGGTAGCCACAAGCCCCTCCCTGCAAACGCACCCTACCGGCCCGACCCAACCTTCCCCTTGCCAACCCGAAACCGGTACGTCCCCGGCCCAATCTCGAACACGACCGTCCCCTTCTCGTCGCGCACGAGCTTCACTCCCGGTGCCTCCGCCGCCGGCCGATCGCCCTCCGACACATGGCCCGCGCCTTCGGCGGCAACCCACACCGTCGCCGTCGCGCCCACCGGCACCGAAACGTCCCACAGCACGTCCCCGCCCGCACGTTTCCACTCGCTCGCAATCCGCCCGGCATTCGTCTCTCGCCACGCACGCACGTAATCCAGTCCGTCGACAAACACCGGCTTCAGCACAACCCGGCGATACCCCTGCGCCGACGGATCGGTCCGTATGCCCGCCAGATATTCGTACATCCATGGCAGCAGGTCGCCAATCAACATCACGTGATTGCGAGAATTCTCGCTCGGGCCCGCCGTGTCGCCGTTCCACAGTTCCCAAATCGTTGTGGCGCCCTTTTGGATCATGTGCCCCCAGCTCGGACAATCGGCCTGCGTCGCGATCCGCAGCGCCAGGTCCGGCCGGCCGTTGTCCGACAACACCCGCATCAAGTGCTGCACACCTACCACGCCCGTTCCCACGTGCGATTTCCACGGCCCCTCGATGTTTTTCACCAGCCGCTCGAATGCCCGGCCGCGCTCGTCCGGCGGCGTCAAACCAAACGACAGCGGCAGCAGGCTCGACGTCTGCGTACCGTTGTCGTACGCGCCCGACTCGGCATGGAAGAACCGCTCGTGAAACGCCCCCTTCATCCGCTCGGCCATCGCACCGTACCTCGCCGCATCGTCCGGCCTGCCCACCACCTCCGCAAACCGGCTCATCAGCCGCAGGATGTGCGCGAAGTACGCGGTGCCGATCACCTCGCCCCGCGTTGTCCGCGTCGGATCCTTCGAATGTGCCACCGTCGGGTCTTCGGGCGGAAAGCACCAGTCGCCGTAGGTGTCGCGCGGCATCCGATCGTCCACAATCAGTCCGCACATGAACTCGACCCACGCCCGCATGGCCGGGTAATGCCGCTCGATCAGGCGCCGATCGTCGTACTGCTGCCACACGTCGTTCGCCACCAGCACGATCGCCCCGGCCCACGTCGCGTTCGCATGATAGAACGGCCAATACGCCGGGCACACGTCCGAAATGCTCCCGTCAGGCCGCTGCGAATCGGCGATGTCGGCGAGCCACTTTTCGTAGAACGCCGCCACGTTGAACAGTTGTGCCTCGCCGCAGCAGTTCGTCGATCGATCGCCCAGCCAGCCCTGCCGCTCGTCTCGTTGTGGGCAGTCTGTCGGAATGCTCCGATAGTTCCCCCGAATGCCCCACCGGCACGCGGCGTGGATCCGGTTCAACAGCTCATTGGAACAAGCGAAGTCACCCGCCGGCTCCAGGTCGTCGTGAACCACGCAAGCCTCGACCGCATCGTCTGTCAGCTCGCCCGGATAACCGGTCACTTCCAGATACCGAAAACCGTGGTACGTGAACCGCGGCTCGTACACCTCGCGGCCGCCACCCTTCAGCGTATATGTGTCGGTACAACGCGCGATGCCCAGGTTCCTCATGTCCAACGTGCCGTCCGACTGCAGAGTCTCCGCATGCCTCAAGCGCACCGTCGTTCCGGCCGGCCCCTCCACCCGCAGCCGGCACCAGCCGACCAGGTTCTGCCCCATATCCAGCACATACACGCCCGCCTTGGGTTGAGTCTTTGCGATCGGCCGCCGCTTCTCGATCACGCGGATCGGCGCGATCGGGCAACCCAGCAGCTTGCCAGCCGGCGCCGCCAAAACCTCGGCCGATTTCCAGGCCACATCGTCATAGCCAGGCTCCGTCCAGCCGGCAAGCTCCTTCCGTGCGTCGTACTCCTCGCCGTCGTATTCGTCGTTGGCTCGAATGGGCCCCTCGTCCGTTACCTTCCACGCCTCGTCGCTGACCACCTCCTGCACCGTCCCGTCATCGTACTGGATGCGTAAGATCAATCGTGCCGTCGGCGCGCCAAACGTTCGCGTCGGTTCCGGGCTGCGCGGTGTCCAGTAGCGACCGTTGCCCAACCACACGCCCACCGCGTTCCGGCCGTGCCGAACGAGCGACGTCACGTCGTGCACCACGTACATCACTCGCTTGTCGTAGTCCGTCAACGGCGGCGACAGGACCTCGTCGCCGACCTTCTTGCCGTTCAGATACAGTTCCGACAACCCGAGTCCACACAACGCGACCGTCGCCGAACGCACCCCTTGCCGCGCATCAAATTCCGATCGCAGTTGGCGCGCTGCCAGCGGGCGAAACTCCTCGGTCACCTTGCCGGCTGCCGGGACCGGCGTCCCCGCCTTCATGCCGATCCACTTGGCCCCCTTCCAGTCATCGCTGCTCAACAGCCCCATTGTCCACCGCGCTGGCTCACTCCACTCCGACCGGCGTCCGCTCTTATCCCACACCCGCACCTTCCAGAAACACGGCTCCCAACTGTTCAGCGGCCGCCCCCCATAAACCGCTCGGAACTCGCCGTCGCCCGGCACCTTTCCACTCTTCCACAAGTCGCCCTCATCTCGCTTGAGCCGCTCCAAACTCGACGACACGAGCACCTCATACGCCGCCAGCTCAACGCCTCTTATCTCGGCCTGCGGCCCGACAGCTTCCACCACCCAGCCAAGCCGCGGCTGCACCGCATCAATCCCCTCCGGATCGACAAGAAACTCGCACCGCAATCGTTCCGGCCGAGAGCCCGCCACCTTCGGGCCAATCTCGCCCGCCACAACCCCGCTGCCCGGCGCCAACAAACTCACCATCACAGCGCACACCACACCCCCTCGCGTCCAAAGCCGTCGCGCAAGACCGACCGTCAGAACACTGCCCGCGCTCGCCAGCCGTCCGCATCCCCAACCCGGCGCAACGACCTTGCATCCCATGATCCAGCACTCCGTCAGAGTTCCAAGCCCACACCCACCACCACATCCAACCACAACTCCATTCTACCCAACCCGTTCACCGCCAGTACAGCAACAACTCCCCACGCCCCACCTCGACGCAACCAACACCCCCGATAACATCCAATTGGCGTCCCACCAATCGCAATCCGCAGCGATGCCCTGTACTATAGGGAGCAGCAGGCCACCCCTTGGCCTACACCGCGGTCCCCATCGCCCCCAACTCCCAGGCAATGCTCCCCATGACGCCACTTGACCACTCGCGACGTTCCTTCCTCAAGACCTCGCTCGCCTTGGCCGGCACTACTCCGATGTTGTCCGGCATCCTTCGCGCCCAATCCAGCGATGCCCGCCGCCCGGTGATGGCCTACGTCGGCACCTTCAGCTCGCCGCTTCGCGACACCTTGCCCACCCAGATCGATCTACCGCCCGGGAACGGACGCGGCATCCACCTGTTCCGCGTCGATCGCACCACCGGCGCGATGACGCCCGCCGGCATCTTCGAGTTGGGAACCAGCCCGAGCTGCCTGGCGTTCAACTCCACGGGAACCCGACTCTATTCCGCCAACGAGACCGACCGCGTGGGCACGGACAAGCAAGGCACCGTGAGCGCGTTCTCCGTCGATCCGGCTGATGGCCACCTCACCTTGCTCAACACGGTCCCCGCCGGCGGCGCCGGCCCAACCTACCTCAGCCTCCATCCCTCAGGCCGCTTCATGCTCGTGGCTAACTACTTCGGCGGCTCAGTCGCCGTTCTACCCATCCTGCCCGACGGGCGCTTGGGCGCCGCCACCGATGTGAAGAAGGATTCAGGCGAGATTGGCCCCACCAAGGCGACTCATGCGCCCCCCGGCACTTTTGCCATCAGTGGACACGATCGCGCCCATGCTCACATGATTCAAGCCGATCCCACCGGTCGATTCGTGCTCCACGCCGACCTGGCCCTCGACAAGATCTTCATCTGGAAGTTCGACGAGAAGCAAGGCGTGCTCACCCCCAACGACCCACCCTTCGTTTCGCTGCCCCCTGGCGACGGTCCGCGGCACTTCCACTTCCATCCCAATGGCCGCTGGTTCTATTCCATCCAGGAAGAAGGCTCCACGATCGTTCTGTTCGACTACGACGCCGAAGCGGGCCGCCTCACCGAGCGTCAAACGATCTCCACGCTGCCCCCCGGCTTCGTCGGCAGCAACTTCTGCTCGGAGATCCTCGTTTCCGCCGACGGCAAACACGTGTATGCCGGCAACCGTCTCCACGACAGCATCGGCATCTTCGCCGTGGGACCCAACGGCCACCTCACCCTCCAAGCCGACCGATGGACCCGCGGCGACTATCCGCGCAGCTTCAACTTCGACCCCACAGGCCGGTTCCTCTACTGCTGCAACCAGCGAGCCGACCACGTCGCCGTCTTCCAGGTCGACGGCTCCACCGGCGGCCTCACCTTCACCGGCCACTACGCCCCCGTCGGCAATCCTTCCTGCATCGTCTTCCTCGACCTCGCCAACACGCCCCAGTGAGACAACTCCCCTCGCCCGCAAGCAGACGAGGGGTGAGGGGTGAGGGCGCATCGCGCTTCGTCCGGACTTCCGAACACGCGCATAAAGAAAGGGATCGGAACGACTCGCGTCAGTCCGACCCCCTTTTCTCAATTGCTACTTGGGCATCGGCAGCACGATGATCGCGTTCTCGGTCAGCGACGTTTCGCCTTCCTTGCCGTTGACGCGGTAACGGATCGTCAGCCGCTTCACGACACCCTGTGCCGGATCGCCGAAGCTCTCGTTGTAGCTCATGCTCGGCAGGAAGATGATCCGGTAGTTCTTGGCGTACTTGCGAAGAATCGCCGTAACGTCCTTGGTCTTGCCGTCGGCGCCGTACTCAGCCTTGACAATCTCCAACTCCACCGGCGTGTGGCCGGCCTGCGCCAATGCCTTTCCAAGCTCGGCCCGGTTGATCCCCTTGCTGGCCATGCCCATCGCGACCAGCAGCGCCTCTTCCTTCAAGGCCGGATCCTTGGTTGCCTCCAAGGCGATCGCTTGCATTTCGTCGCTTGGATAGCGAAGCAGCACTTCCAGCACGAGCCGCTTGTCTTCACCGCGACTAGCGGTCTTCAAGGCCGTCCGGCACATGGCGGCGCGCTGGTCGGCCGGCATGTCGAACTGCCGGGCAATCCGGATGTACGCCCGGATCGCTCGCACCTTCAGCCGTTCGTCGTCCATCGTCTTGCAGAGGTCCAACAGAACGGGCCCGGCATCGACCGCCTTCCACTGCCCCAACACACGGAAGGCCGCGTCCTGAAGCTCCTTGTCGCTGGACTGCGCGGCCGTCGCGACCGCCTTCAATGCCGTCGCTCCGCCAACCGCGTTCAGCGTGTCCAAAATCTTGCCCTTCACCGGCGCACTTGCCGTCCCCAACGCTTCGGCAAGCTGTGCGGCAACGGCCTCTCGATTCTCTGCACGCAGACACACGTCGCGCAGAGCCCCATCCACGGCAGCCATCTCCTTGTCGTCCTTCGTGGCGCCCATGCGTGCGATAAGCTTCGGCACGTCGGCCGCCTGAAGCACGGCGCCCAAGCTGGCCAATGCCGCCACACGAACGGCCGGATCCGCGTCATCGGCAGCCTGCCAAAGCGCACCCGCCGCCGCGGTCGTACCGCGCCGACCGGTCAGCTCGATGAGCACCATCCTCATCTTCCCCTGGGCCTTCCCCAGTTTCTCCGCAAGCTGCTCGTCGACCGTCTTGCCCTGCAGGCTTTCCAACGAGTCGATCGCCGCCTTCGACACTTCGTCGTTCCCCTCGGCCGCCGCGTCCAGCAGCGCGGGCACGCACGAAGCGTCGCCAACTCGCCTCAACGCGCGGAACGCCAGGATCCGGAGCTTCGCGTCGTCGCTCTGCGCCGCCTTGAGCACGGCCGGCAGCGCGCGGGCCTCATGGCGATCGGCAAGCGCCAGAATCACCAGACCCTGCCGATCCGCCGGCACCTTCGGCAAAGCGGCCAGAAGCGCGTCGGTCACCTCCGGGCCGGGCAATTCCATCGCCGATCGCGTCGCTGCGGCGGCCAGAACATAGTCCGGCCCCGTCAGGGCATCCACCATCAGCCCAACGCCTTCTTTGCCGCGAGCCAGAATCGCGCCCCGAATCGCCGCCGCCCGGACCTGTTGCGGCGCGTCTTTCAATTCGCGCAGCCGATCGTAGATGGCTTGCGAAGCTCCGCCTTGCCCCTCCTTCGCCAATGCCTCGGCACATCGGAACAAGCCTTCGCAAATGGCCGTTTGACTCACACCCGTTGCGCCTGGCAGCGCTTCTTCCAAGGCCTTCGCAGCGGCCGGCGTACCGATGTTGCCCAACGCGCGGGCAGCCGCCGCAAGCGTCTCAGGCTGCTTCAACAGGCCGGCCAGTGCATCCACCGCTTTGCCATCGCGCCTCACGCCGATGCTGCCGATCACTCCCAGCAGGGGTCGCCCCTGAACCTTTCGCAGGGCGGCCCGCAGGGCCTCGTCGACCGACGGATCGGGGATGCGTTCCATGGCATAGCGTGCCATGTGCGACAGCTTTTCGTCGCCCAGCATCGCGGCCAGCGTCGGAACCGACTCCTTCGTAGCCACTCGGGCCAGCTGTCGGCACGCCGCCGACTTCTCTTGCAGCGTCGCGTCCGAGCGGAGCACGCCCAGCAGCTGGGCCTCTTGGGCAAATGACTCAGTAGCAGTGGTGGCCAGCAAGGCTGCGGCCAAAATCAGATAGGTATAGCTTTTCCACATGGTGGTGAATTCCCATTGACGGTAAGGAAGGAGGAATAGGACCTGCAACTCACTCTGCTCAGCGACTAGTAAACGTACGGTTCCCGCATGGCTCGCGAGCGAAGCCGGTTGGCCTCGTCGTCGCCCACGAATTCCTCCTTAACGGGATCGAACTTCAGGCTCCGTTTCAGCCACATGCAGATGTTCGCCGCGTGTACCGTGGTCATCGAATGATGCATGACCTCGGGGTTGGCGACCGTACGCTCGCGGCTCCTCACGCAATCGAGGAAGTTCTGCATGTGGTCCAACGACCGGCCCGTCCGCGACACATACTCGCTGATCACGCGGTTGTACTGGCGGAGCAAGGCCGGCGAGGACACATCAGGCTGGGAATAGCCGTCAGCCGCCGCAGCCCAACCCTCGGTCCCGTCAAACCGTTCGCCGCACGAACCGTGCCAGTACTTGTTCCCACGCGACAGGATCATCCGTACGCCATTGGCAAAATGAGTCACCATCCCGTCGCCGCTGTCGTTCGGAACATATTCATACTCGACCGGCGACGACTCGCCGCAGCCCAAGCCGGCCTGCGCCTGGGCGAAGGTGTGGGCACCCCACTCGCCGATGCAGCTGGTGTGGAAGTCGTAGAAACCCCGCCAACCGCCCGATACGTAGCTCGGGTTGTACGGTCGCCAGGGACAGGCACCCAGCCAGGCGTCCCAGTCCACTTCCTCCTTGGGCGGCTCGGGCACGGCGGGCAGCCAGTCGTGGCGCATCTCGGCCGCATCCCACGGAGCGATGTGGGCGTAAGCCGTGCGGACATCGCCCAGTCGGCCGGTCCTGGCCATCTCGATGCAGAACACGTGGTTGGGTTCGCTCAGCCGTTGTGTGCCCGTCTGATAGACCCGGGCGTACCTGCGAGCCGTTTCTACCACGGCACGCCCCTCGGCGATCGTCATGCACGAGGGTTTCTCGGTGTACACGTCCTTCCCCGCCCGCATGGCCAGAATGGAGGCCATCGCGTGCCACCGATCTCCGGTCGCGACCAACACGGCGTCAATGTCGGGTCGCGCTTCCAGGAAACTGTTGATCTCCGGATACATCGCGCAGTCGTTGGTGCCGTAGTGTTTGTCTACATACGTCTTGATCGCCACGCGCTGCTTCTTCTGCAAGTCGCAGATTGCCACGAACTGCACGTCCGGATGACCAATGATCCATCCCAGGTCGTGCATGCCGCGATGCTGAATACCGATGCCGCCGACGATGATCTTCTCACTTGGCGGCACCGCGCCGCCCTTTCCAAGTGCAACACCAGGAACGAAATACGGCACAGTTGCCAAAGCGCTGGTCGCGGCCGCCGTCTTCAGAAATCGGCGACGCGAAAGGGGCGACTTATCGGGCATGGTGGTTCTCCTTCGTGAGGATGGGCAGGCATGAATTGCGGGGAGATCCCAGTCGCTTCCGCCGGATAAACCCCAGCGCAACCGGAATCCAACCCCAATCGTCGCCTATCCAGGGGGGCCGTGTCAAGCATCGCCACACGAATAGCCCACACCTCCCAGTTGCACGCCGCCAACCCCTCGTACCATTCCTCCTGGGACGAATGTGCCGATATTCCGGTGTCCGCACCACGCAGCCTCTACCCCTGCACACCCCAACCCGGGTACCCATCACCCGACCTACGCATCATCCACGCCGCCCTCACAGCCTCTACTCCCCGCCGATCGGCCCCTGAAAGCACTCCCCCACACCCCGGTCGCCGCCCAATCGACCTGTGAACAAGCACCGGTCCCGTGGATACCCTATGTTTGAATGGGGGAACGTTTGCACCGAGCTGGAACGACCGTTGGAAGCCAACGGCGCACAAACTCTATCGCAACACCAACCGAGGCGAGCAAATGCCCATCCGCACGCAAATGCTCGATAGCGGCAACTTCGTTTACGCTCCCGACCTGCCGCCGAATTCGGCGTTCGAGGAGTATCTGGAGTTCGCCAATCGCATGATGCGCCAGTGGCGCGAAGCCCAGGAAGCTTGCGACCTCTCGCCCTTCTCCGACGACCTCCGCCGGCGCAAAATCCAAGCCGACGAGCTGTTCAAGAACTTCGTCGAGGCCTTCGGGCCACGCTTCAGTCTGAGGCCCGTCCGGCAGGAGCCCATGTTCGTGCCTCTTTCGCGATTCCTCCAGCAACAGTATCCCATCCAAGACCCGTTTTCCATCCTCCATTGCGAGCTGGAAATCCCGCTGCACACCGTCCACGACTTCCCAGACCACAACGCGCTGGCGCAAGTCAACGCAGCACTCGGCGAAGACACCGCCTTTCCCTGGTGGCAACGCGGCCCACACGGCCAACCCTGCTACCTGTTCGGCAAGTCGGTCTGGGAGCTCAAGTCCTCCGAGGCGGAGCAAAGCCCCGAAGGAATCATCCTTTCGTTTCTCGAACTCTCCGACAAACATTGCCAGGCCAATGGTCGAGTCAGCCGCAGCGCCACCATCGTGCGTGCCAAGTCCAGCGAGAACTACATTCCCGAGCAACTTCGGCGTGACGTCTGGCGACGCACCGGCGGCAAGTGCAGCAAGTGCCGAGGATGGGAATCGCTCGATTTCGACTACGTTACGCCCCCACGGCCCGGCACCGAGCCCACGCCCGACAACATCGAGTTGCTCTGCAATTCCTGCTACCGCAAGAAACACGGCTTGGACTGAGCCCCCGCCACCCCGTCAAACCCTCATCGGCGCCGCCCGCTCCCGCTGCTAGAATACAGAACTCCCCTCGTCCGCTTGCGCCCTTAGGTGCTAGAGGTGAGGGCACGTCGCATTCAGCTACGGCGCCAAGTTCTTTCCCCCGTTTGCCGCCCCCTCCGGCCTACGCACACCGTTGATGCATCTCGCCGCCAAGCCCCCAGCCCAGCTCCCCCTCCCCCTGCTCATCACTGGAACCACCGGGGTCCATGGGTACGCCGCGATGGGCTACTTCCAACGCAAGTACCCCGGCCAGGTCGTGGGCATTTGCCAGGAGTACCCGCCCCAGGAAGTCGGCCCGGGCGTCATCCCCTGCAACGCCGAAGATCCCCAGGGCATCGCCCGCTTGTTCGATCGCTTCCAGTTCCGTTCCGTGTTGGACGGCGCCGGCAGTTGTGCGCTGAAGGCCTGTGAGTTGAACCGCGCGATGGCCTGGAATGCCAACGTCGAAGGTGCCCGCAATCTCGCTCGCGAATCGGCCCGCCGCGCCTGCCGGCTCGTTCACGTCTCGGTCGATCTCGTCTTCGCCGGCCGTCGCGATGGTGGCTACACCGAGGACGACATCCCCGATCCAGTCAGTGCCTACGGCAAGACGATGGTCGTTGGTGAAAAGGTCACGTTCGAAGGCAACCCCGCCGCGTGCATCCTGCGCATCTCGCTCCCCATGGCGATCAGCTTCAACGGCCACGCCGGCGCCATCGACTGGATCCTGTCCCGGTTCAGCAAATCGCGCCCGGCAACCCTCTACTACGACGAAGTCCGCACACCCACCTACGGCGACTGCCTCAATCGACTGTGCGAAAAGATGCTCGGCAACCAACTGGCCGGGCTGTTCCACGCTGGCGGACCGCGGCGGCTCAGCCTCTTCGAGATCGCCCAGATCATCAATCGCGTCGGTGGATACGATCCCGAATTGCTCTTCGGCATGCCGCGGAATCACGCCGGTCCCATCCCGCCCCGCGCGGGCAACGTCACCATGGACTCCAGCAAGCTGATCGGCGCCCTGGGCTACAACCCCTTCGACCCTTGGCCGCTGGACGACGCGCTCGTCCCCACCCATCGCAACTGGCACCGCGAGCGTCCCCACGGCGAGCCGCGCTCGCTACCGCACCTGCTCAAGGTGCTCGCCAATCATCCCGCCCGGCCATCCGACGCAGAGTTCGGCGACCAGAACGTCGCCCTCCACCTCTAGTGCTAGTGCGAGATAGCGCAGTTTGGTAGAGACTTCTGCAGTTGGTTGACGGCGTCGCGGGTTACCTTGGTATCACGGCAGTTGAGCGATCGCAGCGTCTTGCTGGTCTTCAGTTGGAGAATGCCGGCATCGCCGATCTTGGTTCCGGAAACGTCCAACGTCTCGAGGTTCGGCATCGCCGAGTATGCAAAGGAGCCACCCGAGGGTCTTCCTCAGATTGAGCTGGTGACTTCTGGCAGGGCCGTCGGCGGGAACACCTTCGGAATTGGTCACAGCTTTTCGCCTCGACAGGTGATGAGGCCATTCAGTGACGAGATGCGTTGAAATTCGTGACTGGACGCGCGGTCTGACATCCCCTTCTTATGGTACATGAACAACTCCGGAAGAACCATGGGTGGGGTATTGGCGGTCGTTCTTGTCGTTGTGGGGCCTCTCGGTACTGGTCTGCCAGAATGGCAGGCGGAAGGGTTCGCTGTGGTATCGTTCTGCCAGCGTGGCGGCTCGGTGTGAGGGCTGGTGGCTGGTCCGGTTTCACAAGATGAATTTTGATAGGGGTTTGCGCCCATTGGCGCCTTTTGGCGCGCCGATTGCTTTGAGTGCGGCTCACGCGCGAAGCGTACGCAGCAATGGCAGGCAGTACACGCGATGGTTCGACCGCAGTTGCGGCGACTGTCTTGAGCACAAGTCGTTATTTCCCAGTAGTTTCGGAGGCGAGCAAGCAATGGCGAAGAAGAAGGAAAGCGAAACGAAGAAATCTGCCCGGGGCGATCTGAAGCTCCAGCCGCTTGGCGACCGAGTGGTGGTCGAGCGTGAGTCGGCCGAGGCCGTGACGAGCGGCGGCATCGTGCTGCCGGACACCGCGAAGGACAAGCCTGCCCGCGGTGTGATCATCAGCGTTGGCACCGGCCGGCTTCTGGAAGACGGGTCGCGGGCGCCGTTTCAGGTGAAGGTTGGGGATCGGGTGTTGTTCAGCTCGTATGCCGGCGAGCAGTTCAAGGTCGGGGACCGCGAGCTGCTTCTGATGCGGGAGGAGGATGTTCTGGCGGTGATCGGGTAGCCCGCTGCGCGATTGCCGTAGGGGGTCTGAGAACGGCGCGGACTGCTCCGACGGGCCCCTCGGGTCGCTGGCGGCGAACGGGGATTGCAGCCCGTTTCCAGCAATGAACTCATTGGCGGCGGCCACAGGCTCGCCTCACTTCAGCAAGGAGAACATATTCAATGGCCAAGATGATTGCATTCGACCAGGAAGCCCGCGACGCGATGCGTCGGGGCGTTTCCAAGTTGGCCCAGGCGGTTAAGGTCACCTTGGGCCCGCGGGGGCGCAACGTGATTTTGCAGAAGAGCTTTGGCTCGCCGACCGTGACGAAGGACGGTGTGACGGTCGCCAAGGAGATCGACCTGGAGGACGTCTACGAGAACATGGGTGCCCGGATGGTGCGCGAAGTGGCCTCGAAGACGAGCGACATCGCAGGCGACGGGACGACGACGGCCACCATTCTGGCCGAAGCCGTTTTCAACGAAGGGCTGCGTGCGGTCGTGGCGGGCGTGAATCCGATCCATCTGAAGACCGGCATGGAGAAGGCGGTGGCCGACATCATCGCGCGGTTGAAGAAGATGTCGATCACGATCAAGACGAAGAAGGAGATGGCCCAGGTTGCGAGCGTTGCGGCCAACAACGACAGCGAGATCGGGAACCTGCTGGCCGAGGCGATGGAGAAGGTCGGCAAGGACGGCGTGATCACGGTCGACGAGGGGAAGAGCCTGGCCACCGAGGTCGAGTTCGTCGAAGGCATGCAGTTCGACCGGGGCTATCTGTCGCCCTACTTCGTCACCGATTCGCAGAAGATGGAGGCCGTGCTCGAGGACGCCTATCTGCTGATCTACGAGAAGAAGCTGTCGAACGTGAAGGAGTTGGTGCCGGTGCTGGAGGCCGTGGTGCAGGCGGGGCGTCCGCTGTTGATCGTGGCCGAGGACATCGACGGCGAAGCGCTGGCGACGCTGGTGATCAACAAGCTTCGCGGCACGTTCAAGTGCTGTGCGATCAAGGCGCCGGGCTACGGTGATCGCCGCAAGGCCATGCTGGAGGATATCGCCATTTTGACGGGCGGACAGGCCTTGTTCGAAAGCCTGGGCACGAAGCTGGAGAACGTGACGTTGGCCGACCTGGGCCGGGCGAAGAAGGTCATCGTGGACAAGGACAACACGACGATCATCGAAGGCGCTGGAAAGACGGTCGAGATCAAGGGGCGGATCGAGCAGTTGCGCCGCGAGATCGAGAAGACGACCAGCGACTACGATCGCGAGAAGCTGGAAGAGCGGCTTGCGAAGCTTGCCGGCGGCGTGGCGAAGATCAACGTCGGCGCGGCCACCGAGAGCGAGATGAAGGAGAAGAAGGCCCGCGTCGAGGACGCGTTGCATGCGACGCGTGCGGCGGTGGAAGAGGGCATTCTTCCCGGCGGCGGCGTGGCCTTGTTGCGGGCCTCGGCGGCTCTGAAGCCGGAAGGGCTGACGCAGGACGAAGAGGTTGGCTACAAGATCATCGTTCGCGCGGCCCGCGCACCGCTGACCCAGATCGCCGCCAACGCCGGCCAGGACGGCGGGATCGTGTGCGAGAAGGTCGTCGAGTCGAAGGGGAACCAGGGCTACAACGCGGCCACAGGCGTCTATGAGGACATGGTCGCCGCGGGCGTGATCGACCCGACGAAGGTCACGCGGACCGCGCTGCAGAACGCTTCGAGCGTTGCCACGCTTCTGTTGACCAGCGATGCCCTCATTGCCGAGAAGCCGAAGGAAGAGAAGTCGGCTGCCGGCCACGGTGGCGGCCACGACATGTACTAACGTCTTTCAGCACGTCTGCCCTCTCCTGCCCGCGCGGGAGAGAGGCAGGGTGTGAGGATGATGAAGCTTTTGCGGTTTGGGACTGCCTCGGTTCTCGTGTGAACGAAGACCGGGGCAGTCCCTGTTGCTTTGGGGACAGCGTGCGGACGCGGGCGGCGCGGCTCTCTTCTACCACGGGGTTGCCCGAGTTGCGGAGAGAAAAGAGGCCACTGCCTGCCGTGGGAAGTCGGGCTGTGTTAGAGACACAGCAATGCCTGAACGGGCTGTGAGTTACAGGCAATGACCGGCAGGCAGTGGCGCAAGTTGTTGAGTGATTTGTTTGGGTTCTGTTTCCTGAGGTTCTGCCAGAAGGCAACGTGCCCTCACTCCCGGCCCGTCTCCCGCGATCGGGTGAGGGGAGTCGTGTTGGGCGTTCTTATGGTATCAAGGTGGGTCGAGGATTTCGCCTCCGCTTCGTGTTCCCAAGGCGCGCCAGACGGTTGGGGTGATGAGGTCGCTGATCGATCGGGACGACCCATCCATCCAGAGCACATTGACGATTCCCGGGTGATAACTGCGCGCGGTGACCGCCGCGTAGGTCGGCTGGGTGGCGCTTTTGCCTTCCTGCATGGAGTTGTAATCGATGTCGTAGGTCCGGCCGTCGGTGTGGACGTAGTCGACGGCCGTATTTGGCGTGAAGACGGTCGTTATGCCGCTGTGATGGACGCGGCCATCGGGCCACTCGGTGTGGCCGGTGTTGTCGTTCACTTCCGGCCCGAGCCTGAAGCTTGCCCCGGGGGTGAAAGCCGATAGGTCGCTGGGCAGGTCGGGGACGGTCGGGCCGGGGTCGGCCGTGTTGCGGAAGTAGGAGGTAAATGCCTTGACCTCGGCGGCAGCCAGCGTGTTGCTCAGGCCGTCGCGATAATCGGCCGGTCGGAGGCGGCTATTTGCGTAGAACGCTCCATCGCCGTCCTTTCCGGTGGCGGGGTCGTATACGAGCCACGAGCCGAAGTTGAAGCCGTAAGTTTGCGGATATACGTAGGGCCCACTTGCGTTGACGCGCACCTGATCGTGGATCTCGCTGGGGCAGAGGTAGTTGTCGATCCGCAGCGTGGGAACGTCGGTGTCGAGCTGTTCGTCCCAGGCGATGTCGAGCCGCACGCGGCTATACGCCGTGTTCTGCTCCATGTAGGGGAGGATTCGCCCATGAACGGACCACGAGCCGTTGTCTGTGATGAGGACGGTGCCGGGCTCGATGCAGAAACTCGACGGGAATACGCGGTTGCTGGAGAGGTAATTGTGCAGTGCGAGGCCGATTTGCTTGAGGTTGTTTCGGCACTGTAGGCGGCGGGCGGTCTCCCGGGCGGCCTGAACCGCGGGTAGAAGCAGCGCCACGAGAATGCCGATCACGGCAATCACGACCAGGAGCTCGACGAGGGTGAAACCGCGACGGTCTGACCCCGGCGATCCTTCCACAACGGGCCGCTCATCGGAGAGGACTCCATTGGCAAACGGCCGCAGTGTGTGGATCGTTGCGTCAGGCATGCTCAGCCCTTGGACTTCCCGGCAGGCGCCAATCCCCAAATCGGCGCACACTTGGTCGCCGCAGGCTTATGCAGCTAGCATGCCAGTCGTTGCGCAATTGCAGCATTGCCGTAAGCGATTTGAATTGGCGGACTTCGGTGAACGTCCATGTCGGTGGTGCTGATCGCGTGTGTCGGTTCGGCCGCCATGCGTGTCGAAACGGTCGACATTGCCAGGTTCCGCGGAGGGCGAGTTGACGGTTCACGCGATGAGAGGGTAACGTGAGGGGGGTGTCCCGCGTTGCACGGTCGAGTTTATGACATGCGTCGTCCCATTCGTATCCAACTTCTGCTGCCTACGCTTTCGGTGGTCATCCTGGCCATCGTGCTGGCCAGCGGTACCAGTGCGTATCTTGGGGCAACGCAGGCGAGGCGGCAGCAGGAGGAGAGTCTTCACCGTATCGCCGACACGCTGGCGAAGGGGAGTTTTCCGCTGACTGAACGCGTGCTCCAGCAGGCCAGCCAACTGTCGGGAGCGGAGATCGTCTTCCTGGATATGCAGGACCGGGTTCAGAGCAGCACGCTGCCGAAGGTGGATCCGCGGCTGCTTCGCATGGTGCAAGTCGACGACGAACCGCAGGGGTTCTCGCCTGGCTCGCGGGTAGTGATCGGTGGGCAGGCGTATTTGAGCGATTGCGTTGCCACGCCGCAGCGGGGCGCTGCGTGGGACCCGGGCCGGTTGATTATCCTGTATCCGGAAGACCGATGGGGGGCCGTGACGCGGCGGGCGACGTATCCGGCGTTGGTTTCCGGGGCGCTGGCGAGCCTGGTGGTGGTACTTGTAACGACGCTGTTGGCCCAGCGATTCGTGCGGCCGATCCAGAAGCTGGGCGATCAGACGGCCGCGATTGCCAGCGGGCGTTTCGAGCCGGTTGCCGTGCCTCGCCGGGACGATGAAATACGCGATTTGGCGGTGTCGATCAACCGCATGACGCAGCAGTTGAACGATTACGAGGGGGAAGTGCGGCGCAGCGAGCGGCTTCGGACGCTGGGGCAGCTTGGAGCGGCTGTCGCCCATCAGCTTCGCAACTCGGCGACCGGAGCCCGGATGGCGATCGAGTTGCACGGGCTGTCGTGTCCTGAGGGGCTCGATGCCGAGGCACTCCAGGTGGCATTGCGGCAGTTGAAGCTGATGGAATCGTACTTGCAGCGGTTCCTCACGCTGGGGCGGCCGGCTCCGGAAGCTCGCGGGCCCGTGGATTTGGGAGCGCTGGCTGAGGAGGTGCTTGACCTAGTTGGGCCGATGGCTTCGCATAGCGGCGTACGCATGGAGTTTCGCGAGGCGTCGGATGCGGTAGAAGTGGAGGGCGATCGCGAGGCGCTGCGGCAGTTGCTGGTGAACCTGGTTGTGAACGCGATCGAAGCGGCTTCGCGTGAGAGCAGTCCGCAGCCGCGGGCCGTGGTGTTGCAGATCGGCACGGATCGCGGGAAGGCCGTGCTGGCCGTCGGCGATACGGGGCCGGGGCCCGACGAGGCGACCCGCCAACGAATGTTCGAACCGTTCGTGACCGAGAAGCCGGAAGGCACGGGGTTGGGGTTGTACGTGGTTCGCCAGATCGCGACGGCGCACGGCGGCACGGTCGGCTGCGAGCGGAAAGACGGTAAGACGTGGTTTGAGGTCCAGTTCCCCTTGCTTGTACGGACCCAGGAAGATGGCACACCTGCTGATTGTCGATGATGAACAGAGCATCTGCTGGGGCCTGTCGAAGCTGGCCGCGGAGATGGGCCATTCGGCGAGCACGGCGGCTTCGGCCGAACAGGGCTTGGCTGATGCGGACCAACGGCTGCCCGACGCCATTCTTCTGGACATTCGCCTTCCGGGGATCGACGGGCTGACGGCGATGGGGCGGTTTCGCGACCGCTGCGGTCCGGTGCCGATCGTGGTGATGACGGCCTATGGCGATCTGAATACGGCGGTGACGTCGGTTCGCAACGGGGCATTCGACTATTTGACCAAGCCGTTCGACTTGCAGACGGCGCGGCGGGTCATTCGCCGTGTGTTGGAGTATCATCCCGAGGCGGTTTCCGCGGCGCCGTCATCGGCGGGCGAGGAGGAGCCTTTGCGGCTGGTCGGCCATTCGCCGGTGATGCAGGACGTGTTCAAGCGCATCGCGTTGGTGGCGCCGTCGGACGCGTGCGTGCATCTGTATGGCGAAAGCGGCACGGGTAAGGAACTGGTCGCCCGGGCCATTCATCGGCATAGCCGGCGGTCGAAAGGGCCATTTGTGGCGGTGAACGTGGCGTCGCTGAGTCCGTCGCTGGCCGAGAGCGAGATGTTCGGGCACGTGCGAGGGGCGTTTACGGGGGCGGATCAGGGGAGGGCCGGCCTGTTGGAGCGGGCGCATGGCGGGACGATCTTCCTGGACGAAGTGGCCGACATTCCGATGGATTTGCAGGTGAAGCTGCTCCGCGCGCTGGAGCACAGCGAGATTCTACCCGTCGGTGGCAATCGGCCGGTGCAGACGGATTTCCGCATCATTTCGGCGACGCATCGCAACCTGGCGGAGCAGGTGGCCAAGGGGACGTTTCGCCACGATCTGTTCTACCGGCTGATCACGTTCGAGATCGCGTTGCCGGCGCTGCGGGAACGCCAGGAGGATGTTCCGCTGCTGGCCGAGTACTTTCTCGACGTTCTGGCGGCGAAGAATCACGTGCCGCGAGCGGTGCTCTCGGACGAGGTGCTTGCCGAAGTTGAACGTCGTCCGTGGTATGGGAACGTTCGCGAGCTGCGCAACGCGATCGAGCATGCGATGATCCTAGCGCCGGGCGGGTGCGTTGCTGTGGAGCATCTTCCGCCGCCATCGCCGCAGACCGTGACGCCGTCGTCGCTGGAGGAATCGATCACCGCGCTGGTCGAGCAATGGACGCAGAGTCAGCTTCGGCGGGAGCCGCCGCGAGCGGACCTGTATCAGCAGTTGCTGCAACTCGTGGAACCGCCGCTGCTGGAGGCGGCCATGCAGCGGTACCACAACCAGTGTGCCGCGGCCGCCAGGCGTTTGGGGCTGCATCGCACGACGCTGAGGAAGAAGCTCGACCAGTTGGGAATCGCCGGGGAGTAGCCTAGTGCGAGTCGCATTCGACGGTGGCGTTCGTGGCGGCGTGTTCTTGTGGTTTTATTGACTCGACTTTTGCACTTTTAGGCGGCAACGGCCGCGGTGTTTTGTAGGGCATCGAGGATTTTTCGTTGATCGTGCTTGGAAACTGGTAGCGAGAAAATCGTGTAGCGGAGATTTTCGTGGCGCAAGGTCCCCAGCATATCGGCGAAGGAGTAGGTTGCCTTCTGAGGATACCACGGATGGTGCGGAAGATGCGCATGGCGATATCCGACGGTGGCGAACCAGAGGACGACAACGCCATACAAGAGCATGGCCAGAGGGGCCGTGCGCTCGACACTTCGTCGCGACCAACTCGGTGGTTCTTCGAATCCCAAGTGGCCCTTGGCACTCTCAAAAGTGACCTCGATGGTCCAGCGGAGGCTGTATCAGCCCAGGATCTCTTCGGCCGACGCTTCAGCCACGGTCGAAAAGAAGGCCTGCCGTCCCCGTTTCCCTTGGAGCGAGTCGATGGCCACGACGCGAATTGGGCGGTTAGGATGGTGAAAGGTGTGCGCTACAATATCGACCAGGCGAATCGTATCGTGGCGACCATAAAGATCGACCGTCACACGCCGCGCACGCCCCTCCAGCAGGGTCGCAGGGGTAGGCAAACGTTCGCCTCGCTTCCGGGGCCGCCCCTTGCCAGGAAGTCGCGGAGGTGGGGGAGCATACAGCCGCGCATCCAAACGCAGGTAGCTGGTCAGTTCGCAATTGCTCGGCAGCCCGTCGCGCAACGTCCATCCGCTGTAGGCGGCATCTCCCAGCAGGTGAAACCGGCGAGTGGGATAGGATCGGCACAGCAACTGTACCAGTTGCAGGGCCAGTTCCGGACGCGTGCGGTGGACGCGACGGTGTTGGGCGGCTTTCGCCTGGTTGAGGTACAGGCGAAAGAGAATCGGCAGGCAGAAGCAGCGATCCGTCAGTTGAGGAAACCGCACGACAACTCCCAAGATGACCCAACTATGTCCCCAACTGGTCACCGCCTTGACGTTCTTCAACAACGGGTCATGGTGCCAACCCACCCCATAGATCTTCTTGCCTCGCTTCCGCGCCAGCGTGTCATCGACAACCAAGAAGATGGTCTTTCCCAGGAAGGGCTCCATCCAGGGCACCAGGGACAGCCCCAGCGCATCCAGCGACCAATGCGCGTGGGAGAAGAAACGATGGAAACACGACCAGTGTTTGGGGAGTACTTGAGGAACTGCCCGAAGCATGCTCGTCACGGTTCGGTGTTGGGCCAACAGCCATCCCGCTGCAATTCGCACAAATGTTTGCCGGCTGGGGGACGTCATCTTTCCGGCCAATGCCTGCAAAATATCCAAGACTGAGGGTACGATGATCATGGCGAGTCCTCCTTGTCAGACGGTTTGTGTTTGTCCATTCAAACCATTCTGGCAGAGGCTCGCCCTTTTTCTAGAAAGCCACTACTGCTAGCACAATAAGTGCAAAAGTCGAGTTATTGATGCCTGTATTGAAAACGGAACAAGGGGTCCAACCCAATCCTGATCTTTCGGCCTCCCGATGGTCGGCCTCGTTCCAATTCCAATGCAGGACCCAATAAAAGCGAAATAGACGCTACATACACGCCGAATGCGCCTTGGCAGTGGATTTGCTGCGGAGTTACCGGGGTGACGAACGCTTCGGGGGCGAGGCCGCTTGGATGTGTTTGACGACTTCGGCGCCGACCTTGGTCCGCCAGGCGGTTAGCCGGTCGTAGAGTTCTTGGGTTTTCTCGGGCATCGTTTGGGCTAGGTCGGTGGTTTCGCCGAGGTCGTGCTTCAGGTCGAACAACTGGAGCCGGCCGGTGGTGAACTCGTCGATGAGTTTCCAATCGCCCAGCCGGATCGCTGCGGCCGAAACGCCGCCGAGGAAGTGGGGCTTGGTCAGCGGGTAGTACCAGTAGAGCGCCTGGCGGCCGAGGTCTGCGGCGGGATTGTTCCAGAGTGGCAGGAGAGAGACGCCGTCGAAGGGTTGGTCGGGGTTGGTCTTGGCACCGATGATCGCGGCCAGGGTGGGATAGACGTCGATGTTCATTACGGGAACGTCGCACACGGTGTCGGCGGGGATCCGGCCGGGCCAGCGCATGAGCAGCGGCACGCGGATGCCGCCTTCGTAGAGGGTGCTCTTGCCGGCCCGCAACGGCCCGTTGGTCGTCACGCGCGACTCACCACCGTTGTCGCCCATGAACATGATGATCGTGCGGTCTGTGAGACCCAGCTCGTCGAGCCGCTTCAGCAGCATTCCCATGCCCTGGTCGATGGTCTCCAGTTGGGCGGCCAGATGGGGGTTGTTCTTCGGCGCATTGGAGCCCTTGCCGGCGTTGGGTTTGCTCTCGTACTTGGCGACCAGCTCGGGCTTGCCCACCAGTCGCGTGTGGACGGCATAGTGGCTTAGGTAGAGGAAGAACGGCTCTTCGCGGTGCCGCTGGACGAAGTCGACCGCTTCGCGGTTGAGACGGTCGACTAGGTATTCTCGCGGGCCGGGCAGACGCTTGTCGACCGCGGGGTTGAAATGGTACGGATGGTAGTAGCTGCCGCCGCCGATTCCGTGCGTTTCGCTGACGATGACTTCGTCGAAGCCGTGCGCCGTTGGCGGAACTTCTTCGGCGCCGGCCGAAGCGTAGCCGGTGAGGTGCCATTTGCCGATGAGGCCCGTGGCATAGCCGCGCTGCTTGAACAGTTCGGGGAGCGTCAGTAGATCGGTCGAGAGGTGCTTGGGATCGTTCGGACGCAGATAGTCGTTAATGCCGGTGCGAACGGGATATTGCCCGGTCATCAACGCGGCGCGAAACGGCGAGCAGACGGGCGAGGCGGCATAGGCTTGGGTGAATCGCACGCCCTGGCTGGCCAAGCGGTCGAGATGTGGCGTTTCGTTGAACCGGTTTCCGTAGCAGCCCAGCTCGGCCCATCCAAGGTCGTCGGCCAGCACGAAGATCACGTTGGGCGTTGACGGCGTTGGTTCTGCATCCGAGGCAGTGGCCGGCAAGAGTGCCGGTGACAGCAGGCAGGCAATGGCGGAGAGAGTTGTCAGGAGTACTCGGTTCATTTTCGCGGGTTCTTTCAAGTGTGGCGGGCGGGGGCGGACTATGCGGCCTTTAAACTTGTGGTGAAACAGATAATTCTATCAGGCAGGGCCAGAAGCAGACGTGTCATTCCACGCAGCTTCATCTGTCTCTACGTGTCTCTCGGCCTCGCCGTTTCTGTCGTTCTTCCTCGAGTTGGTGCGTCAGTTTCTCGACTTGCCCGCGCAGGTCCGCAACTTCCTCCTCAGATCGGGACCTCGCAACCTCGTCGATCGCCTCCGCCACAACTTCTGTGGTCAGCCGCTCCGTGCTAACATCTCCCGCGACGACCTTGGCAGTCAACTCACCCTCTGAAATCCCGATGTCGGTCGCGCGTTTTCGGATCTGACCTCGGATCGCATTTCTTAGAGTAGCGCGCCGGGAACGATGTATGCTGTATTCCTGCGAAGACTGAAGGACTCGGAAGATTGTCCGGTCCAAGGGGTCGACTTGCACGTGGAGATTAGCATCAAACAGGACTGCCCGCAAAGTGCTTCCGCTCAGTTTGACGCCAGGAACCAATGACAGCAGCCACGCAACCGCCGCTGGGTACAACACGGGCTCCGGCCCTTGAAGCTCGTGCTGAAGTATCCGACTTGCGGCTCGGAACCCGCCGGACACAATGAATGCTGTGCGGTGGCCCTCTTCGGTGAGCTTCTTTCGGTACCACAGAATAATGGCCAGCAATCGCCCATCTCGTGAACACTTGTGACGCAAGTCCTCAATCGCACCAACACTTGAACCAATGCGAGTCTTCCGTTGATCAAACAGCGACTTCTCCATGCGACGAGCGAAGTCCGCGTCGACGTCACTTTCCGAAAGAAAGTCACACTGCTCATCACGTAATAGATCGAGTATCTTGTCATAGTCCAGGTGATGGCGTCCTCGAAAAGCTGATATGAACTTGTTCCAGTGGTTTGGCGTCACGGATGCGTTTGCGCTGCGTGACTCGATCGCAAACGCGCGAACAAACACATTCTTGGCAATATACGGCAATTGTGAGTCTTCTGTCTTGTCCAAATCACGCCACACGTTTTCGTAGTCAACCTGTGCGATATCCGCGTGATGCGCAACTTCCTCCAGTACTGGTGCCGTCACGTAGATTGCTCCTCCAATTCGCTCCCATGTGCGAGCGATTGTGACAACGGCGTCATGGTTCGGCTCGCCCTTCGAGAGGAGTGAGAGTACTACGTCTGTATCAAGGATTAGATCCACTTCCTTCAATTGGCTGGAAATCTGCTCCTGAATGGACGGTTCCAGTCCGAGAGCGCACACCTGCACGAATACTTCGCAAATATTCGCAAGCCAAGAAAAAGCATCGCTCGTCCGTTCCGTGAACACGTCCACGATTGCCTGCGCGACCTCCTCGATTCGAGCGCCTTGGCCGGGAAGACCGCGAATGCGTTGACCGATCCGGTTGATTTGTTCAACGAGGGTCTCATGCTGTTGCACGTTGGAGAGTCCGCCTAGTACTGAGGCAACCGACTCCACAATCGTCTCCCCATGCGACGTGAACATTGTGCTGATGCTGTCCTGCAAGATATTCCACAGTTGCCGAATCTCGGTTTCGGATGGTGCCGTGCCCGTCATTTCCTCAATGGCATCGGCAATCTTCTTCTTACCATCCAAAATACTCACAGAACCGCGCTCTGTTCTCTGGCGTATCTCTTCCTTGCCAGCGTCAGTTATGGAAAAGGCGCCGTTACTGGTTTCTACACAACTACTGGCTACCAGTTCATTGAGTTGCGACTGCAGCCAGCCAACATGAACCGTCCGGGCTAGGTGCAGCTCCCGGCTTACTTCCTGGGCGATTTGGGACGGTGTGAGAGCGTCCTTGGTAGCCAGCACAGTAAGAACCAAGTTGCGAACGAGGTCCTGTCGTCTTGTCTCCGCGTCATCGCTCAAGTTGGTGGTAAGGGCCAGCCGGAGGCCAGTTAACTCAACCTCAATTGCGTTTGTGCTCTTCATTGAAAGCGCGCTACGTATGTCCGAGATTTCGGCAGCGTAGAGTTGCTCGAATCCTCTGGGGTTCCGCACAACGATCTCACTCAATTGTCGCGGACCGAATGACCTTACCGTCACGATCTCGGGAAGTAATCGGCGAATTTCCTTCTCAATCGTGTTTGCAGTGTACTCGGTGAACTGTGAATCAGTGAAACAGAACACAACATGCTCTGGTCGTGCATTCTCTAAGAGTCGTTGGAAGTCTAAAATTGCCTTCTCCACGACTCTCTCATGTTGCACACAGCTGCAACAAATGAAGGGCGGTACGTTGCCCGACCGTATTCCCGCTACCCGCCCATCGCGTCCGAGGTCGTACGTGCGGGATGTTGCAACGTAGGTGACTTGATCAAAGTCGCTCATGGTAGCTACGCACATGTCTTCGAACCGTATGACCAATTGTTCGCGTTCGAGAATATGGAGCACCATGTTCCTAGAAGTGGTTTCGAATGACAGCGTTGCCAGCAGTGGACAAACGCCGTAAGACAGAGTGTGGATTCATATAATGGGTTATGGGAAGGAGGATTTTTCCATGACCCGACAACGAAGCGAACTTACCGATGCACAATGGGCCAAGATTGCCCCATTGATTCCCGAACCTAAACCGAACCCCAACGGCGGACCTTGGCCGATTGCCAATCGCCCGTGCTTTGAAGGCATCCTCTGGGTGCTGCGAAGTGGGGCGCGATGGAAGGACCTGCCGAAACGGAGATTTCCATCGGCCAGTACGTGTTGGCGACGGCTACGGGATTGGGAAAGAACGGGCATCTGGCTGAAAGTATGGCGGACCTTTCTCGCCGAGTTGGACGAGCAAGGCCGCTTGAAGTGGGAGGAGACTTTTGCAGACGGCACGTTTTCCCCGGCAAAAAAGGGGGCGCGTGCGTCGGCAAGACCAAACGTGGAAAGGGTACGAAGCTTATGGTGGTGGCAGACGGCGAGGGTGTTCCTCTGGGAGTGTACCTTGCCTCGGCCACACCAAATGAAGTCACGCTCATTGAAACCACGCTTGAACAAGTGGCCGTCCCGCGGAAAGGGCGAGGCCGCCCACGCAAGAATCCCCCACGGCTGATTTACGACAAGGCCGCTGATTCCGATCCTTTGCGGGACCGATTGGCGAAACGAGGAATCGACCTGATTTGCCCGCATCGGGCAAATCGCAAGAAACCAAAACGACAGGATGGACGGAAGCTGCGACGCTACAAACGCCGCTGGAAAATCGAACGCTCGATCGCCTGGATCGGCGATTTCCGGCGATTGGTCGTGCGTTACGAGCGGCAGATTACGATGTTTTACGCTTTCGTCCATGTCGCCTGCCTGTTGATAGCACTCAGACAGTTGTGAAACCACTTCTAGTAAACGGTACTGGCATGGTAACATCCTCCAATCCGAGAAATGACGTCGGCTGTTTTTCGGAAAGAGCGGGCTGTCTCCTGTAGCCCTGGCAACTCCGGTGAAAATACTGCTCACGCTAGGGGGTGTCAAGCAGCCCGGAATCGTAGCGTGGGCACAGGCAGGTTCTTGAAACTCAACACATGGGGAAAGGAGTACCCTATGCGAGTTGCGATCACCGCACCATCACGTCCACAGTTATGGATGATTGTGCGACGGCCCAGGCAACAACCATCCGCCGGCGTTGGTGCCATGCCATGTCGCCGTCATTTGTGTCTGTTTGACGCCAACACCGGCACAAACGACGATCCGCACCGTGCGCACAAAAAAGCCCTACGTAACTGATTGTCACGCAAGGCTTGGCCGAGTGGAGGATAACGGGCTCGAACCGATGACCTTCTGGCTGCCAGCCAGACGCTCTCCCAACTGAGCTAATCCCCCGGGATTGCCTGCGACAGAGGGGCTGTGCCCGTGAGTCGTAGGCGATTCGTTACTGTATCATTGTCGGCTAGGAGCGTCAAGGACATGACTCTCCCCCATGTCGACGGGATGGATATGGCCATCTACGACCGGGCCGGCGGTAATCCAGGAGAACTGGCCAATTTGTTGGAGTGTGCCGGGTAGCTCGACCGGTGCGTAGCGCTCCGAGGTGCCAATGAGCATGCCTGGGGTTTGCTGCGAAGGGGTTTCTGCGAGGACTTGCATGCGGCGGCCGCGGAGGCTGTCGAAGAACTGGTGGCGGAGGGTATCGCCGAGGGCGATCAGCTCGGATACGCGGCGCTGGGCGACGGAGCCGGGGACCTGGTCGTCCATGTCGGCGGCGGGTGTGCCCTGCCGGGGGCTGAAGCGGAAGACGTGGATCTTGGCGAAGCCGACTTGTTCGGCTGTCCGGCAGGTGGCGGCGAAATCGGCCTCGGTTTCGCCAGGGAACCCGACGATGATGTCGGTGGTGAGGGCGGGGTGGTCGAGGGCCGTGGCGATCTGGTGGCACTGCCGGATGAAATGGTCTGCCCGATAGCGGCGTCGCATGCGGTGAAGGACTGCATCGGAGCCGCTCTGAAGGGAGAGGTGCAAGTGGGGGCAGACGCGATCGGGATGGTCGGCGAAGACGGTGATCAACTCGGGGGTGACTTCGGCGGCTTCGAGGCTGGAGAGCCGCACGCGGAAATCGCCGTCGAGGGCGACGATTCGGCGGAGAAGCTGTGCCAGGTTGGGCCGGGATCGGGAGGGACGTTCTGCGATTGCCGGCTGACCGTTTGGAGAAGACGGTTCGGATCGGTCTTGGTGGATGCCATAGTGGCCGAGGTGGATGCCGGTGAGGACGATTTCGCGAAAGCCGCGGTCGAGAAGGTGGGTGATTTCGTCGAGGACGTCGTGGGGCGGGCGGCTCGTGAGGACAGGCCGGACGCTGGGGATGATGCAATAGCTACAGTGTAGGCGGCAACCGTCCTGGATCTTGACGTAAGCGCGGTGCCGACGGCCGAAGGCGGAGATTCCGCGGGGAATGTCGACGAGGCCGCGGCGCGCGAGGAAGTCGGGGAGTTGGCGCTTTTCGGTCAGCACCTCGACGACGCCCGGCAGAGCGGCGACATCGGCGGCGGCGCGGGTGGCGTAGCAGCCCATCACGATGATCTCTGCACGGGGATTGGAGCGAGCGAGTTGGCGGATGGCCTTGCGGCTTTTGAGGTCCGCTGCCGCAGTGACGGTGCAGGTATTGACCAGGCAGAGGTCGGCTGGCTCGTGACGGTCGGCACGGCGATACCCGAGGCGACGGAGGCCCTCGCAGACGTATTCCGTCTCGTACTGGTTTACTTTGCAGCCGAGGGTGACGGCCTTGAAGGTGGGCATCGGGGAGGGGGGGATTGGGGATTAGAGACTATTGATGCCTGTATTGAAAACGGAACAAGGGGTCCAACCCAATCCTGATCTTTTGGCCTCCCGATGGTCGGCCTCGTTCCAATTCCAATGCAGGACCCAATAGGGATTGGAGAGTGGGGCTGTTTGTGGTTTGGTTTCAGGCGTCGACTGCTTCGACGGTTGCCCACATGGATCCGGCACAGCCGTCGACGATGGTGTCGCGGCCGAAGGCGTGGATCTGATCGCGTTTGAGCTCGGCGTGTTCGAGGGTCGTGGTGAGAAGGATTGCCTTGCCGGCACGGTCGACCTGTTCGGCAAGCTGGAAGCCGCGCTGGCGAGTGTAGCCGAAGAGTTGCATGAGCATGACGATGACGTAGGCGTAGGTGTGGTCGTCGTCGTTCCAGAGGATAACGTTGTAACGAGGTTGGCGTTTTGGCTCTTCTTCGTGCTCTTCTGTGCGGCGGCGGAGTGGGCGCTGCTTGGGGTCTGCGACACTCGCGCTGCCGTCGAGGTCGTTCATGAGGGGTTCTCCGGGGCTTTTCGCGGGCCCCCGATGGCCGGATTGTCCAAAGGTCACTATATTGTAGCCTTTGCAGCGAGCGAAACATCCCCCTGGCCCCGCCGGAAGGCGGAAGGATGCTTAGTCCATGACACGGCCGGATTCGTATCTGGAATCGCAGCAGGAACAGTTTGAGCAGGAGCTGTGCGAACTGCTTCGGATCGCGAGCGTGAGCGCCGATCCAACCCATCGGGGTGATATGGTCGAGGCGGCCGCTTGGGTGGCGGACCGCTTTCGGGCGATGGAGTTTGCGACGGAGGTGATCGAAACGTCGGGGCATCCGTTGGTGTTTGCGGAGTCGCCGCAGCGAGAGGGCGTGCCGACGGTACTGGTCTACGGTCACTACGACGTGCAGCCGGCCGACCCATTGGAGCTTTGGACGTCGCCGCCATTCGAGCCGACGAAGCGCGACGGCTGCCTGTACGCTCGCGGGTCGAGCGACGATAAGGGGCAGATGCTGACGCACGTGTTCAGTGCGCGGGCGTGGATCGAGGCCGAGGGACGGCTGCCGGTGAATCTGAAGTACTTGATCGAGGGTGAGGAAGAGATTGGCAGCCCGGGGTTGGTGCCGTTTCTGAGGGAGAACCACCGGCGATTGGCCTGCGACTGTATCGTGATCAGCGACGGAGCGCAGTTTGGCCCGGACCAGCCGGCGATCACGTACGGATTGCGCGGCATCTGCTATTTCGATTTGCGGCTGACCGGTCCGAACCGCGATCTGCACTCGGGGTCGTTCGGTGGATCGGTGACAAATCCGGCCAACGCGTTGGCGAGCATGCTGGCCGCGTTGATCGATTCGCAGGGGCGGATCCAGGTGCCAGGGTTCTACGACGACGTGGAGCCGCTATCGGAGGCAGAGCGTGCGCAACTGGCATCGCTTCCGTTCGACGAGCGGCAGTACATGCGGCAGATCGGCGTATCGGGAGTTTGTGGGGAGGAAGGCTACACGACCCTAGAGCGACGGTGGGCGCGTCCGACGCTGGACATCAACGGGCTGTCGAGCGGGTATCAGGGGGAGGGAGCGAAGACCGTGCTGCCGAAGTCGGCGGCGGCGAAGTTCAGTTTCCGGCTGGTGCCGCGCCAGGATCCGGACAAGATCGCGCGGGCATTGCGGACGATGCTGGCGCGGTTGTGTCCACCGGGAATTCAACTGGAATTGGAGGAGCATCATGGGGCCCCGGGTGTGACGATGTCGCTGGAGAGTCCGTATGTTCAGGCGGCGATGGATGCGATTGAAGGGGCGTTCGGGCGAGCACCGCTGCTGACTCGCGAGGGGGGCTCGATTCCGGTTGTATCGAGTTTCCACGAGGTGTTGCCGGTGGATATCCTGCTGTTGGGCTGGGGCCAGGACGACGACAATACCCATAGCCCTAATGAGAAACTGGCATTGGCCGATTTTCACCGAGGGATTCGGGCCAGCGCGCGGCTGTGGGAGGAGTTGGGTCGGGTGGGGTAGAAGGTGGACGGTTGGTTCTCGGGTCTCTAATCCTAGACATAGTGACATGCTGGATCGCAAATTCATTCTTGAGAATGCCGAGTTGGTCAAGCGGAACTGCGAGAATCGCGGTGTGAAGGTCGATATCGACCGCTTCGTGGAGCTGGAGAGCCAGCGGAAGGCGAAGCAGACGGAGATCGATACGGTGAACCGCCGCGCGAATGAAGTCTCCAAGTCGATCGGGGCGGCGAAGGATGCCGCCGAGCGGGAGGCTCGCAAAGAAGAGGGCCGGCAGCTTCGCGAGCAGACGACGGCGCTGCAGACTGGGTTGAACTGGCTGCTGGATGAGTTGAACACGGTGCATCGGTCGATTCCCAACCTGTCGCATCCGGCGGCGCCGGTGGGTGTGGATGACAAATCGAACCTGGAGTTGTTTCGCGGCAAGACGCCGGTGAAAGAGCTGGGTTTCACGCCGTTGGACCACGTGGAACTCGGCGAGAAGCTCGACCTAGTGGATTTCGAGGCAGGGGCACGGGTTGCCGGGCACGGCTTCTACTTTCTGAAGAACGAGGCGGTGCTGTTGGAACTGGCATTGCAGCAGTACGCGATCCGTGCGCTGGTGCGCGAGGGGTTCACGCCGGTGGGCACGCCCGACCTGGCACGCAACGAGATTCTGGAGGGCACGGGCTACATTCCGCGTGGGCCGGAGACGCAGATTTATAGCATCGAGGGGACCGATTTGAGCCTGGTGGCGACGGCAGAGATTCCGTTGGGCGGACTGCTGGCGGACCAGATCGTCGACGCGGAGAAGCTGCCGCTGAAGTACTGCGGGATCAGCCACTGCTTCCGCACGGAGGCCGGGGCACACGGCCGGGCGACGCGCGGGTTGTATCGGGTGCACCAGTTCACCAAGGTGGAGATGTTTGCGTTCACGCGGCCGGATGAGAGCGAGGCGATGTTGGAGCATCTGCGAGATATGGAGTGCCGGCTGTTCGACGAACTGGAGATTCCCTATAGGGTCGTTGATACGGCGACGGGGGATCTGGGAGGACCGGCGTATCGGAAGTATGACCTAGAAGCATGGATGCCGGGGCGGGGGGAATTTGGGGAGGTGACGAGCACGTCGAACTGTACGGACTATCAGGCCCGACGGCTGAATGCGCGGTATCGGATCAAGGGGGAGAAGGGGACGCATTTTCTGCACACGCTGAACGGGACGGCGATCGCAATCAGTCGGGGATTGATCGCGGTGCTGGAGAATCATCAGCAGGCCGACGGTTCGGTGGTGATTCCCGAGGTATTGCGCGGCTGGGTCGGCAAGGATCGGATCGTGCCGCGAAGCTGAGCGGGCCGGGCGATTCTGCCTTGGCGACGGTTGCCTATTGCGTGTCGCACTCAGCTGTAGCGTTCGCGGCGGCGTGTTACTGCGGTTCCGAAAGCGAAATACGCGCTACAGTCAGGCCGAATGCGCTCTAGGTGCGGCCCATGCGGCGGGCTTTTTCGAGGATTGCGGGCCGGGCAGACTCCATGATGTCGCGGACGTCCTCGTAGCGCATGGTGCGCTGTTCGAAGGAGCGCTTCTCGATCGCGCCGAGGAAGCGGGCCTGGAACTCGGCGAGGTTGGAGCCGTAGATGTGGAAGCTGTCGGCCATGTGGCAGTAGCGGCCCAGGGCCACGGGTTGGCCCGACAGCTCGGTGATGCGGGCGGCGATGTTTGCCTGGAGGTGGGCCAGGGCGAACATGTTCATGAAGGCCGCTTTGTAGGCATCGTTGGAGCGGAAACGGACATTCATGCTGAGGACGGGCCGGCCGGCATGCTCGATGATCCGGCACCAGATGCTCTGGAGGCAGGCCGGATCGTAGCAGGAGTTGTCTTCCCACACTTTCCAGGTGATTGCCTGGGCGCGGCGGGTGTAGGGCGTGTCGGCCAACTGGCGGCAGACGTGCTCGATCTGGTCCAGGGGGGCGAGCGTGGGGACGCTGTACTGGAAGAGTCGCTGGTGATAGGTGTATTCCCAGCGGGTGTCGTTGGGGTCGTTGGGGTCGCGGACGCAATGGTCCTTGATCCCGTCGCAGACCTCCATGACGTATTCCTGCAACTCCTCGAAGCCGCCAGGGAAGTCGCGATGGATCATCGGCTCGGCCAGGGGATCGGCCACGGTGACGATCATCGTGGCGTCTTTGCTAGGCGAGTCGTCGGGCTTGTCGTACTGGGTCTTGATATCGCAGCCCGAGCGGTAGAGCAATAGCAGGGCATTCTCCCACGCCTGAGCGATACAGGCGCCCTCGGCCATCAACACGGGGATTCCGTTCACGCGAGATCCTTTCCTGGATGTGGAGTGGGTGTTGCGGTTGGTTTCGTATGGGGTGGCCGAGGGCGTGGGATGTGGGTTGTTTTGCACGTAGAGCCGCTTGTAGCACAGCCGGGGGCGGCTACATGGTGGGCGGCTGGGATATAGGTCATGGCACAGCCGGGGGCGACTGTGCTACATGGTGGGTGTTAGGTGTTGTGGAGTTGGTTGGCCTTTGGGGTAACTTTGGCGATGTTGGGGGTGACGTCGGCGTCGGCGTCGTGCATGGCCCAGGCGAATCCGCCGAGGACGATCTGCTGGAAGATGGGATTGGTCCAGACGTCTTCGCGATGGCCCATGGAGGTGTAGAAGACGCGGCCCTTGCCGTGCATGCGAGCCCAAGTGGCCGGGAAGGGAGGCCGGTCGTAGAGCTTCTTGTCGACATCGGCCTTGGTGCTCATCTTGGTCGTGTCCTGGACGAGGATCACGTGCAGATCATCGCCGTACTTGTCGAAGGTGTACCATTCCTCCTGGAAGCCGAAGGAGTCACCCAATCCGGCCAGCCCGGGGAACTTCGGTGAGGTGATCCGTTGGTTTGCGTTTTGCTGGGTGCCATGGCCGATGAACTCGCCGCCGACCATGACGATGTAGGGGTCCTTCTTCGGCGAGCCGGGATTGCGGAAGGAGTCGGTGGCCGAGTGGAAACCGACAAAGCCCTTGCCGGCGGCGATGGTGTCGAGGAGCTTCTTCTTGCCTGCGACGGACATTGGCGGATTGCCGTACTTGTCCTTGCCTTCGGTGAGATCGCCGCTGGTGTAGAAAGCGATGGCGTCGTACTGATCGAGGTCGCCGTCGAAGACCGTGCCGTCCTTGGTGCAGACCACTTCGATCCCGTTACGCTTGCCGATGTCGATGAGGGTCTTTTCGGAGAAGCTGAGTTGGTCGCCGTTGCGTTTCACGGCCGAGTGCTCGAAGCCTGCGCTCTGAGTGAAGTAGAGGACCTTGTGTTTCTTCTGCTGGGCCAGTGCGGTCCAGCCTGCCGGAAAGAGGGAGAGTCCCAGTGCGGCACCGGTGATTTTCAGCATCTCACGACGCTTCATCAGAGTTCCTCCAAGTAAGGCGGGAGTGAGCATGGGAGAGAAATGGGCCTGCGACCGCCCCTGAGGGATCGACGGACGATCTCTTCTCGCCCGCCGAGCGGGCGACGGGGTCGATGCGAGGACGGTTGGCTGTGAAACAGCCTTTTAACATATCGCGTCGGTAGTGCGCAGCCAAGGAAAAAGTGGGACGGGCGGGGATGCGCACGGACGCGGGTACGGATCGTGTGAGCAATCTTCTTTGGGCCCCCCGGAAGAGTTTGGTTCTGTGGCAGCAGGTTTCGCGGGGCGGTTTGAGATGACGAAGGTGGGGCCTAGTTGCGCGACGGCGCAACGGGCCAGTTGCCAGGTGCAATGCAGGGCGTTGGGTTGGCGTTGGCTACGGGGTGCGTGCGGCGGAGCGCGTGTTGGTGGCGAGCCCGGCATCGCGCCACACCTGATCGAGCGCCGCGCCGGCCTGTTTGACGATGTCGTCTCGGCGTGTGCCGTCGAAGGCCTTACGGGAGGCCTTGACGGTGACGGGGCCGGCGAAGCCTTTTTCTTTGAGCAGGGCGAGGATTGCTGCGTTGTCGATCCGCCCGGTGGTGCCGGGCAGAAGACGGTCGGCGTCGGTCAGTTCGTCGAGCGGCGTTTCCTCAGGAAGGTCGGCCAGGTGGACGGCGACGATCTGGTCGGCCGACAAGTTCTGGAGTTTCTCGACGGAGGCACCCGACACGTGGAGATCCCAAACGTCCAGCAGCATACCGACGTTGGCGGCACCGGTCATGCTGACGAGCAGCGAGAGGGCATCAAGATCGTGGATGAACTGGAACGCCTTGTCCTTGCGGAGATTCTGTGCTGCGCGGAAGCCGACGCCCAAGCGAATCTCGAACGGTTCGAGTTGTTTGCAGATTTCGGCCAGGCGGAGGCGATGGAACTCGAAATTCTCGTGATAGGGGCGATCGTTGCCGGCCGGGTCGATGGTGCAGATACAGCGAGTGCAGCCAATTTCGTGGGCCGTTTCGGCCTCGGCGGTCAGACGCTTGAGGTCGTCTTGGAAGGTCTCGTCGGCGGAGTCGACGGAGATGGGAAGTTGGAACCGTCCCACGCGGACGTGGGCGCTATCGATCAATCGGCGGGCGTACGACATGCCGTGCTTCTCGGCCCGCGAGGCGAATTCCTGGATATTGATGTCGATGCCTCGGAACCCGTAGGTCAAGGCGAGTTCGATGATTTCACTTTGTTGACTTGAGATGCCCAGGGCGGACGGACTGAGATTCTTAAACATGGACTCCTCCGACGAACACAATCGAACGGGCCGCAGCCAATGGAAGCCGCAGAGAGGCGGGGGCTACGGGCGAAACTCATAGTATGGCAGAGAGCTCCCGGCATTGGAAGGGGGGAGAGGCATAGGCGAACCGGTGGTTTGCAGGGGAGTGGCATTGGCTCCTCGGTGGCAGGAGGTATACTTTCGGATCCTGCGCCGCTGACGTGCGGTCTCGGGACGTCGGCTCCTCGTTTCGTGGTTGCGTAGTTCGGCGGCGGTTGGTTTGCCAAACAGGGCTCGAGCGTTTGCCTTGTTGGGTTGCGTGGTTGTCGGTTGGAAGGGTTGCAGGGCGTCGTTGCGATGCTAATCATCGAAGTGATACTTCTGGCGATCGTTCAGGGGATCGGAGAATTTCTGCCGATTAGCTCGTCCGGTCACGTTGTCGTGCTGGCTGCGCTGTTTGACCAGGTTGGCGTTCCGCTGGAAGAGAAGCTGGCTCTGAATGTGGTGCTCCACCTGGGGACGCTGCTGGCGATTCTCGTGTTCTACGGGCGCCGTATCGTGCAGTTGTTGGGGCGGGATCGGCGGGTGATTGGACTATTGGTGGTAGGAACGCTGCCGGCGGTGATCGTTGGGCTTTCGATCAAAGCGTACTGCCAGGATGTGTTGGAGAATCCGTTGCTGGCCGGGTTGATGTTCCTGGTGACGGCCGCGATGCTGCTGTGGACGGCGAGGCAACCGGCCGGCTCGCTGGAATGCCGCGATTTGTCGTTTGGCAAGGCATTGCTGATTGGTGTGTTTCAGGCAGTGGCGATTCTGCCGGGGATATCGCGAAGCGGGTCGACCATCGTGGCGGGACTGGGAGTGGGGTTGAAACGCGACGAGGCGGCGGCCTTTTCGTTTCTGCTGGCCATACCTGCCATTGGCGGAGCGGGGGTACTGGAGGGGCTTCACCTGTTGCGGCATCCGAGCCAGTCGGTGCCCCCCGATCTGCTCATGCTCGGCGCGATCGTGAGCTTTGTGGTCGGATTTGGCTGTCTGTGGTGGCTGCTGCGGTGGTTGCAGCAAGGTCGGCTTTACTTCTTTGCCTGGTGGTTGCTGGTGGTCGGGCCGGTCGTCATCGTGTGGCAGCTTTGGATGTTTCTGGGGGTGCGGTAGAGCGGGGAGCAGGCGAAGAGGTGGCCGACAGATGGACGTGAACCCAGGCGATGGTACAATTGGAGGGTGGCGACGTGGCCAGCACCGATGGTGCTTCAAGGACGCCCTGTATCCGGATATTCGGGTGGTGGGTGCGAGTTTGGTTGGAAGTGCCGGACAGGTGTTGGTGCGTTGCCGGACGATTCGGGGGCGAACAGGTTTCGACCGGACAGTATGAAGTGGAGGTGGCGTGTCGTGGTTGGTCAGTGGGCCACGTAAAAAGCTGACCACAACTTTAATTGCCGAGGATAACCTCGTCCTGGCTGCGTAGAAACACGTAGCCCCGGTTGAGGACCTTTGCCGGAGAGGTCCAAAGACCGGTCAACAAATCCGGATCGTTTCGAGTCACGTCGGGCACGCTCGAGACTAAACCCTGTTCCCGAATAGCGAGCCAGGCACCCCGTCGGCAGGGGGTCGGTGAGTGAAACTTCGGAAATGAGTCGACTACACACGTAGAGGCCTCCATGGAAATGTCACGGGACGCGGGTTCGATTCCCGCCGCCTCCAGTTACTAAGCCACTTACGAGAAGTCGTAAGTGGCTTTTTTAGTGCGTGTCGCACTTAACTGTAGCGTTCGCGGCGGCGTGTTTGTACGGTTCCGAAAGCGAAAAACACGCTACGATTACGCCGAATGCGCTCTAGTTTGTGAAAAGCCGGCTGAAAATCATGGCGAGGGGCGGTAGTACCGCAGCGATCCCATGTTGTTTTTCAAGCTGTCGGGACTTCTGGACGACATGAACCGAGAGTTCGGCTTGAGGTCGCGACTCTTTGCCGCCGTCGGGGGGCGTATATTGTGTGGAGAATGCGTCAGGGGGAAAGGCGATTGGCCAGGGGTTGGACCTATGAGCCGCCTACGTTCTATGATGTCAACGACGCCGTGAAGCCAGGGGAATGCCCTTCGGCTGCGCGATGCCGGTAGGTTATGCCGCACGCCGTGTCGCCAGAAGAAACCAAGGGCACTTTGGGACAAGTCCAGGATTCCCGGTCCGGTCAGACCTCGCCAGGCTGAAGAATCCAGAAGGTTCACTAGGCAGCGAGAATTCGGATGCCTCGTGGGGCCGGACAACAACCGCGGCACAGGAGATTCGGAGGGCGATGACGATGGTGCTGGCCGCCGGAACGCAACTCCTTGTCGGACTGATCGTCGTTTCCGCCATGATGGCCGTCCTTTGGCTGGTCCAGCGGCGGACGGGCAACGCAGGGATTGTCGACGCCGGCTGGGCTGCTGGCGTTGGCATTCTGGGCGTCTTCTTCGCGGCGACGTCTGACGGCTACCTGCCGCGCCGCGTCCTGGTTGCGCTGCTGATTGGCGTTTGGGCCGCCCGGCTGGCGACTTATATTCTGCTGGACCGAGTTCTCGGACGCCCGGAAGAGGGCCGCTACCGCACGTTCCGCGCCGGGTGGGGGGCGGCGGCCAACCGAAGACTATTCCTTTTCTTCCAGACGCAGGCCATTGCCGCCTTGTTCTTCGCCATGCCTGTTTTGGTGGTCGCCTACCATCTGGCAGACCGCTGGACAGTATGGGATGCCGCTGGCGTGGTGATCTGGTGCGTCAGTGTCGGCAATACTGTGATCGCTGACCGACAGCTCGCCCGATTCAAGCGGCGTCCGGAAAGCCGTGGCAAGACTTGCCGCGAGGGTTGGTGGCGCTACTCGCGGCACCCAAACTACTTCTTCGAATGGCTGCACTGGTGGTCTTATGTCGCCTTAGCGGTCGGCGCGGCCCATTGGTGGGTCACGCTGCTGGCGCCCGCTGTGATGCTGTATTTTCTGCTCAAGGTGACGGGCATCCCGCCGACCGAGGCGCAGGCCCTGGCCAGCCGTGGCGAGGACTACCGCGAGTACCAGCGCACCACCAGCGCCTTCGTGCCGTGGTTTCCCAAGAAGGGAGACGGGCCCTGATGGACCTGATCGATCTGGCCGAACGGGCCATCTTGCCAGACTGGTTGATCCGCATGGGGATGCGCCGGCTGCTTGTGGCCCGCCTCCGCGAGGAGTCGCGTCGTGACAGCGGTCAGCCCAGGGAATCCCTGCGGCAGTTCATCGTCCAGTTGCGCCACGGCCCCGTCGCCATCGACACGGACGCCGCAAACGTGCAGCACTACGAGGTCCCCAGCGAGTTCTTCCAGCGGGTGCTCGGGCCGCGGCTGAAGTACAGTTGCTGTTACTGGCCGCAAGCGGACACGACGCTGCCGCAGGCGGAAGACGCCATGCTGGACTTGTTCTGCCAGCGCGCCGAGATCGAAGACGGGATGGAGATCCTGGAGCTGGGATGCGGCTGGGGCTCTCTATCCCTCTGGATCGCCCAGCAATACCCGCGGTGCCGAATACTGGCGATCTCCAACTCGCGGACCCAACGGGAGTTCATCGAGTCGCGTTGTCGCGACCTCGGACTGAACAACTTAGAAGTGCTGACGGCCAACGTCGCGGATTTCGGTACCAAGCGGCAGTTCGATCGGGTTCTGTCGGTAGAGATGTTCGAGCACGTGCGTAACCACGAGGAGTTGCTCCGGCGGATCGCCGTCTGGCTAAGAACGCACGGCAAGTTGATGGTCCACATCTTCTGCCACGCCCGGTTTGCCTACCCCTTCGAGACAGTGGGCGAAGCGAACTGGATGGGCCGGCACTTCTTTACGGGCGGCATCATGCCGTCCGACGACCTGCTACTGTACTTCCAGCGCGACCTGGTGCTGGAGGAACACTGGCGGTTCTCGGGCACGCAGTACGCAAGGACCCTGGAGGCCTGGCTGGTCAAGTGCGACCGACAACGGCCCGAACTCCTTCGGTTGTTCGAGTGTACGCTTGGGCGAAAGGAAGCTGCGCGTCAACTCCAGCGGTGGCGCATGTTCTTCATGGCGTGTGCAGAGCTTTTCAACTATCGGGCGGGGGGCGAGTGGTTCGTCTCCCACTATCGTTTCTCCAAGCCGGCCGGAGGCGACCGCTCAGGGGAACCGGAAACCCGCGATTCAAAGGATACGGAGAACTTCCAGTGATTGCCTATTACCTAAAGATCTATCTGGCGGCGCTCGTGAGCTTTCTGGCGATCGACATGGTCTGGCTGGTCATCGTGGCCCGTGGGTTCTACCGCAAGCACCTGGGGTTCCTGCTGAGCGACCAGCCGAACTGGTGGGCAGCCATCGCCTTTTACCTTCTGTTCGTGGTGGGGCTGCTGGTATTCGCCGTTGTCCCCGGCGTGCAGGCCAGCTCGCTGCGCAGGGCCGTCGTTCTGGGCGGCTTCTTCGGCCTTGTCACTTATGCGACTTATGATCTAACGAACCTCGCAACGGTCAAAAACTGGCCGTGGATCGTGACAGTTGTCGACATGGTGTGGGGCACCATTCTAGGCGCGTCGGTTGCTGCTGTTGGCTACCTGATCGGACGCTGGCCGCCGTTTCCGCCTGGTTGAGGAAGGAGCATTGCAAATGTTCCTGCTCCAGCTCACCTACGTGTTCAATATCCTCCTCAAGCCGTCGAAAGGGCCGACTTCTGAAAGACGGACGAGGGCCGGCGTTGCGAGGGCCCACTCCGCGGCGATTACCAGAAGGCTCATCGCTACATCGCCGCCTAGGTGCATCGCGCCGAGTCGCTGGCCGCCGTAGTAGGCTAGCGGTCCGCCGAAGGCTCCTAGCGTGGCTGCGAGCCAGTAACGCCCTCGCAACCAGTCCAGGCAGAGGTGGAAGGTCCCGGCGAAGTTTGCCCACAAGGCAGCCATCCAAAGGGGACCTAGCCCGAGGAACATGCCCCCGCCGGAAAAGGTAAACACACCAGCAGAAGCAAGCCCACTGTCGATCAGCCAACCGGCCAGCCCTACCACCAAGACAAAAAGAACTTGCCGGCGGGGAGCTGGCACCAAGGGAAGCTGAAGAATCAGGAGTCCCCCGACCACCAATGGCCCCAGAAGAGGCCACCCCCACGCCGCCCCCAGGGCGCAGGCAAACCATCCGGCCTGGAAGCATGCGAAGTTCAGTAACTTCCTCCATCGGACGGTCATCAAAACGCTCAACCTCCTCCGGCAGCTACACTCACGATCCCGTTCAGCGAGGGGACGATTGCTGCCCGCCGGCATGCCGGTTTGGTCAGCAACATCTGCACGTCCCCGATCGCTCGCTCCCGGAAGCCCCCCTCGCAGTAGCACAAGTAGAAGTCCCAGGTGCGGATGAACTCCTCCGAGAACCCCAAGGCTCGCACTTGATCGAGGTTCGCGCGGAACCGCTGCCGCCAAGTTGCCAGGGTTTCGGCGTAGTGGGGCGTGATGTCCTCCAAATGCGAGAGGCATAAATCGGTCACCCGGCCAAGCGAATGACAGATGGCCCCGATGGATGGCAGGCAGCCGCCTGGGAAGATGTAGCGCTGAATGAAGTCCACCGAGCGCCGATAGCGCTCGTAGCGCTGGTCGGGGATCACGATCGCCTGAAGCAGCATCATCCCGTGAGGTCTCAGTCGTTCCGAGCAGATGTTGAAGTACGTGTCGAAGTACTGATGGCCCACAGCCTCGATCATCTCGATAGAGACGATCTTGTCGAACGAACCCTTTAGCGCGCGGTAGTCCTCGCAGAGCACGGTAACACGGTCTGCCAAGCCTGCGGCCTCGACCTGCCGCCGGCTGTATTCGTATTGCTTGCGGGAGATGGTGGTCGTGGTGACGCGGCAGCCGTACTTCTGCGCGGCATGGAGTGCGAAGCCACCCCAGCCCGCGCCGATCTCCAGCACGTGGTCATCCGCCGTCAGAGCCAGCTTCTGGCAGATGCGATCGAACTTGGCCACCGACGCCTCGTGAAGCGTGCTCTCGGCACGAGGGAAGATCGCGCAGGAGTAGGCCATCGTCTCATCGAGGAAGAGCGCGAAGAACTCATTGCCGAGGTCGTAATGGGCAGCGATGTTCCGTCGGCTTCCCAACGGCGTATTCCGCCTCAACCAGTGGCCGACCCTTGCAAGCGAGCTCAGAACACGAGCCGGGCCGCCCTCAAGACCGGTCGACACCGCCGCGTTCCGGCAGAAGATCCGCACAAGGCTGACTAGGTCGTCGCAGTCCCAGTATCCACGGATGTAGGCCTCTGCCGCGCCCAGGCTGCCGCCGAACACCAGGTGCCGGTAAAAGCGAGGATCGCGGATCACGATGCTGGCCGCCAGACAGCCCTCGCCTGCGAGTCCGAATTCCTGGTGCTGGCCGTCGTCGTCAATCTCCAATCGGCCACCATCGAGCTTCTCCACCTGGCGCCACACGAGGCGTCGGAGCACACGTTCGACGTGCCTACCGACGCCCTTGGACCGTTCAACGCTATGCGGAGAGGCGCCCGTCATGGTTCTCGCGTTTCCGATTCCTGGAGGTACTTCGGGTGGGGATAGAACGGGCATTTATTGCGCCACAGGCGGAAAGCCTGCCAGTAGATGGCCTGGACGACCCTCCCCGTCATCCACGGGTGACGCCCCAATGCACGAAGCATGGACCAGCGACTCAACTCCCGACGCTTCAGCACGAGGCTGACATCGAACAATCGCTCGTCGCCGCGTGAGTTGATAATCGCCACTCTCAGGTCTGCCCCCGGCTCGTTCAGATGCCATTCGTACAGCATGTCCATGTCCATGAAGGGCGATACGTGAAAACCCTTAGGGTGTCGGAACCGCAGTTGCGATGGCTCGCCGACGCGGTTGCCCTGCCAAAGCACGTACCAGTGCCGCTCCAGCCAAGGAGTGTTGCTGACCTCGGCGACCACGGCATCCACCGTTTGGCCGCCGCCGTCAAAGCAGTAGTACAGGCACAACGGACAGAAATAGTAACCCCAGTTTCGCAGCAGGGTGAGCAGGCGGACGGGCCCGTTCGGCCGCCAACCGGTCCGCTCTTCGACCAGAGTCCGGACGGCGTCCGGTAGGGGAACTTTTGCATCACCCACATGATCCCTGCGAAGGAAGGACGCTGGGGAAAACGTAGCGCGATACAACCCACAACCGCCGCCCGTCACGGCCGGCAATTCGTCGAGGTCCAAGTACGCCAGGTACAGCCCGTAGCGGAAGACATGTTCCGCGGGACTCAGGCGTCGGTGCTGGACATACCCTTGGTACAGGCAACTGTGCATGATTCCAATCGCTTCCCGAAGGACTGGCCGACGGCCAAGGCGCTATTGACCCCGTCCTCGTGAAAGCCGTGTCCCCAATAGGCGCCGCAGAAGTACGTGCGGTTCTTGCCGTTTATCTCGTGAAACCGCTTCTGAGCTGCGAGTGCTTCCCGGCTGTAGACCGGGTGATGGTATTCGATCCGGCGCAGGATCTTCTTCTCGTCGATGCAGCGGGTCCCGTTGAGCGTAATGCAGATCGGGTCGGGCGAGTCGTGCCCCTGAAGCCGATTCAGGTTGTACGTCAGCACCACCGGTTGGCCTTCTTCCCGCGGGATCCGGTAGTTCCAGGACGCCCAAGCACGGCGCCGGCGTGGTAGCAACGTCGGATCGAGGTGCAGGACCGTCTCGTTCCGCTGGTAGGCGAACGCCCCCAAGATTTCCCGTTCCGTTTGGCTGGCGTCCGTAAGCATGGCAAGCGTCTGGTCTGAATGCGCAGCCAGGACCACGGCGTCGAAATCCTCCGACCGGCCGTTTCGCCAAGTCACGGCCACACGATCCGGGTATCGCTGCACCGAGACGACGGGACAGCTGAGCCGAATCCGGTCTGCAAACGGGCGAGTGAGGGCTTCAACGTAATGGACCGCGCCCCCCTGCACGGTCTTCCATTGCGGGTGGCCGCGCACGGTCAGGAGCCCATGATTGTTGAAGAAGTTCACAATGAATCGCGCCGGAAACTGACGAAACCGCTCCGGGGGGGCCGACCAGATGGCAGCCCCCATTGGGATGAGGTAGTGCTCAATGAACTCCCGGCTGTAACGGCTTTGTTCCAGGTAGTCTCCCAACGTCAGGTCGTAGTCCTCGCCCTGAAGCAGTTCGAGCGCGCGGCGGTTAAATCGAAGCACATCCGCGAGCATCCGGCAGAAGGACGGACGCAGAAGGTTGTGGCGCTGGGCGAACAGGCCGTTCAGCGAAGTGCCCTGGTATTCCAGTCCGGTCTTGTCGCACCGCACGCTGAAGCTCATGTCGCTATTCCGCGTCCGAACGTCCAGCATCTGAAGCATGCGGACGAAGTTGGGATACGTGCGGTCGTTGAAGACCATGAAGCCCGTGTCAGCGGCATACTGGCGCCGGAACGCCTCGAACGAGACCGTGTTCGTGTGCCCTCCCGCATAGTCGTTGGCCTCGAAGACGTGAATGTCGTGATCGCCCGCAAGCAGGCGGGCCGAGAGCAGGCCGCTGATCCCGGAGCCGATGATTGCGATCTTCATATATGCCACTCCACCTGGGCCTTCGGGTGCAGCGAGTATTCAACTTCCGGACAGTTGTCGAACGACAGCCAAAGCCTCGGAAATATGCCGATCCGCCGAGAACTGGGAGTTGAAGATGTGCCGGACTGCGCCCTCTTTGTCGATGACGTAGGTAACGCGGCCGGGCAAGAGCCCCAACGCCCTCGGCACCCCGAAAGACTTTCGTAGAACACCATCCCCGTCCGCCAGAAGCAGGAAGGGCAACCGATGGTCCTCTGCAAAACTCCGGTGGCTCTCCGCGGAATCGGAACTCACTCCGATGACGACAGCACCCGCGTGGACGAAGTCCTCGTAGGCGTCGCGGAAACTGCACGCCTCCTTGGTGCAGACCGCCGTTCCATCTTTGGGGTAGAAGAAGAGCACCACCGCCTGCCTGCCCAGAAAATCGCTCAGGGTCACAGGCTCGCCGGCTTGCGAGTAAGCGGTGAAGTCCGGGGCACGATCTCCAACCCGAACTGACCCCATAGTCCACTCCTTCGCGGAAGTGCCAGCGATCTGGTATAGCATATCCGAAAAAGCCCAGGAATGCACCGTGCCCAAGGACCTGCGACGAGAGCCAACGGAGGGCGATGCCGGACCCCCTCGCCTTTGCTTTGGTGGACCCGTGCTTGCGCCGCGCTACAATAGCACGTGAATGGAGACGCGAGCAACAGATGGGGGATGGTGGCCGAAGCCGAGAGTAGACAATGCAAGACGCCCAAGATTCCGAACGAATGCAATGCATGGAGGTCTGGGGAGGCAATGTGCGTGTGGAGAAGCATTTCCAGATGCCCGGGCTGGACGTTTGGGTTTCCTGCCAGCCCGTGGGGCAAGCGGTTGCGGGTGGCGACGTGTACTACCTCTCGTCCTGCGCCTCGGGTCGCATCACCCGCATCTTGTTGGCGGACGTCAGCGGCCACGGCCAACAGGTGGCTGAGACTGCGGATGGTCTGCGCGACCTGATGCGGCAGAATGTCAACGTCATCAGTCAGCGGCGGTTCGTGGCGGCCATGAACCGGCAGTTTTCTGCGGTCAACAGCACCGGCCGTTTTGCCACAGTGGTCGTCAGCTCGTTCTTTGCACCTACGCATTCGCTATCGCTTTGCAACGCCGGCCACCCTAACCCCTTTCTGTTCCGGGCTGCGCAGCGAGAATGGACCACGCTGGACTTGACGACCCCTCAAGAAGATTCCTCAGAGAGTGTCACGGACTTGCCCCTGGGCGTCGTCGATCAGGCTGGCTATCAAGAATTGAAGCTCCATCTCGACAAGGGGGACCGGGTGCTCTGCTACACCGACGCCTTTAGCGAGGCTCACGGGCCCGATGGGGAACTCCTGGGTGTTCAGGGCGTGCTGCAGATCGTCAACTCGATCCGGGACACTGGCGAGCGGTCATTTCTCTCGTCGATAGTAGACGCAATCGGTGTATTGCATCCGGGAAATCTGTCGCAAGACGATGCGACCCTCGTGCTATTCTGCGCCAACGGATCGCGCACTCTGCTACGTGACGACGTGTTGGCGCCCTTCCGGTTGTTGCGAAAAGTCACGGACGCTTCGCGCATTGAAACGCCATAACGGATGCAGGCCGCCTTCAAGGGCTGCGTGCTTGGACTACCTTCGTTGGCAACCATCAAAACAGCTCTCTTGGGAATGTCCGATCGTGGTGGCGGTCAGCTTGTTGGGCTTGAGGGCTGTCGTGATGGCCCGGTAGAGGAACCACGGGGGTTGCGGCGGCGCGGGCCAACGCAGTGAGCATACCTGCGAAGATCATCCGGTGCAAAGGATAGAGGCAGTACCAGTAGGCCAGGCCCGAGAGCCCCAAAGGATCGAAGATGGCGGTCTGCCGAATCATGGAGCTGTCGCCTACCGGGGTCACCTCGAACTCCAGCCAGGCACGCCCCGGCAGCTTCATCTCCGCCTGAAGTCGAAGCAGATGACCGGGATCGAATAGCTCCACGCGCCAGAAATCCACCGCCTCTCCGACTCGAAGACCGAACGCATCGCGGCGGCCGCGCCGCAGCCCCACACCACCGACCAACAAGTCGAGTATGCCGCGGAGTCGCCACAACCAGTTACCGTAGTACCAGCCGGTCTCGCCGCCGATACGCTGGATGGGCGCAAAGGCCGCCTCGGCCGGCGCCTTGACCGTCGCGGTTCGCGAGTCCACGATTCGGGACCCGAATCGGACGCCGCCCCATCGCGGTCTCAGGCCGCTCGACGACAGAGCATCTGACCAGCGCGTTTCCGCGAACTCGCGGTCTTCATTCAGAATCGCCCGCGAAACCGCCTCACGAAGTCCACGGGGTCGAATGTGAAAAGCCTCCAAGGCGGACCGATCCTCAACCACCGTGGGATTCTGCAAGCCCTCGACCAGCTTCCGCCCGATCCTGGCGTAGACGGGAGTGACCAGACCCAACCACAGGCTCGACAGGTATGGCGTAAGCACAGGAACGGGAATCATCCAGCGGGTCAAGCCGCGCTGCCGGGCGTACTCGCGCATGAGGTCGCCGTAGCACACCTGATCAGGGCCGCCGATTTGGAATATCCGGTTGTCCCCTTCCGCCAGATCCAAGCCGGCAAGCAGGTAGTCGACAACATCTTCGATGGCGATGGGTTGCGCAAGAGTGGCCACCCATCTCGGGCATACCATCACCGGAAGCCGCTCGACCAGGGCCCGGATCAACTCGAAGGAGAGGCTCCCCGAGCCGATGATGATGGATGCTCGGAACTCGATCACTTGTACGCCTGACGCTCGTAGCACCTCCCCCGTCTCTTGCCGGCTACGAAGGTGGTCGGAAAGGCTGTGCTTTGGGTTGCCAAGGCCGCCCAGGTAGATAATCCTGCGAACCCCAGCTTGCCTGGCGGCAGCCGCGAAATTTGCCGCAGCCTGCCGATCGTCACGCTCGAAGTCCCGAGCGGTTCCCATCGAGTGAATCAGGTAATAGGCGGTATCGACGCCCTCGAAGGCGTCGGGCAGGGACTCCGGGGCGAGAACATCCCCTGCCACTACCTCGGTAGTAGCTGCCGCGCGGGGACGGAGATTTTCCGGGCGCCGTGCCAGACAACGCAGTCGAAGACCTCGCCGCTCAAGCAGCGGCAGCAGGCGACCGCCAATGTAGCCCGTCCCGCCTGTCAGCAGTATTACCGGATTCTCGGATTTCATTCGGCTGCGCGCACCAGATTCTACGGCTGATGGTCACCGGCCTGTTCGTACTCCTGTTGGGAGTCGATCCTCGCGAAGTCCACAGGCAGCAATTGGCCGTTTAAGTGGACGACGTGGAATGGGCCGAGTCACCAGCGGATTCGAACATTTGGCCCTTGATGCTGAATCCGCCTCCGCCTTTCGTGCGAATACTGAACCGGCTATGGAATTACGTGGGCCGGCAAGGCCCCACCTTCGGAAGGTACAAATAAGGAGAAACAGAAATGAAGTCACTCGTTTGGTTGATGGCGATTGCTTCGATGTTGACGGCACTGGCTGGGACCGCTGTGGCCGGCAGACGGTGCTGTCATTATACGGCCTGCGTCGCGGCTTGCACGCACGCAACCCACGCCAGCAAGGACATCGTGGATACCGCAGTGGCGGCCGGCAAGTTCAAGACGCTCGCTGCGGCGCTCAAGGCGGCAGGGCTGATTGACACTTTGAAGGGCGAGGGGCCGTTTACGGTTTTTGCCCCGACAGACGAGGCCTTTGGCAAGCTACCGGCGGGCACGGTCGAGAACCTGCTGAAGCCAGAGAACAAGGCGAAACTCACGAAAATCTTGACCTACCACGTTGTTCCAGGAAAAGTCATGGCTGCGGACGTCGTAAAACTATCGGCGGCCAAGACGGTGGAAGGCTCGGAACTGACCATTAGGGTCGAGAAGGGTAACGTGATGGTCGACAATGCTCACGTCGTGAAGACTGACATTTCAGCGTCCAACGGTGTGATCCACGTGATCGACGCCGTGATCTTGCCGAAGTGAAGTGGCGGGCTATCGATCGGGGGCCGAAAGCCCCCCTTTCACTCTTCTGCCCGGCGTCTTGTCCTGTCCATCCCCTTCCAAGGGCAGGTGAGCTCTCGCGATCAACGAGACTCACCTGCCCGATTCATTTCTACATGAACGGTTCCTGTTGAATCCGTTATCACCCCGTCGGCGAACAATATGCTGTGGTGTGAGCAAAGGCCCCTTTGGGAGTCCATGTGTCGCCCCGAGTCTGAGGTGACGGCTCTTCAAGGTGCCATGTGCCTCCGGTTCCAAAATGACTGAGCCTGATCTTGTGATGGGAGCAGAAAGATGCACTGGTCCGTTGGAAACGTAGGAAGCATTTCCCTTTCAGCCCTACTGGGCTTGGCGGTTTGGGCTTTGCGAACCTTAACAGCCGACCCTGCGCTGGCAGAGGGCTTTAGGCCGATCAAGGAGGCCGAGATGCCGGTCGGATTCCCCGACTACACGCCGGTCGGTCAGATCGAGGTCAAGCAGTACCCAGCCTACCGGAAGGCTACGGCCTCGGGCGGTGCGGCGTTTTGGACGCTGTTTTCGCACATCAAACAGAACAATGTCACGATGACCGCGCCGGTAGAAATGTACTACGGCGACCCTCTTTCACGCAATTCGAAGAATCGCTCGATGTCGTTTCTATATGAACGGCCCGATCAGGGATCGGTCGGCAAGCAGGGTAGCGTCGAGGTGATCGACGTTCCCGCAATGAAGGTCGTCAGCATTGGCTGCCGCGGCAGTCAAACTTCTTCCGCAGTCGCCGAGGCACGCGAAAAGTTGCTGAAGTTCCTCGCTGAAAACAAAGATGGGTACACGGCCGCCGGCCCGATGCGAGTCATGGGCTACAACAGTCCGTTTGTGCCACGTGACAGGAATTTCTTCGAAGTCCAGATCCCCGTCACGACTTCGAAGCCCGACTGACCTCGAAACTGGTTCGGCGGCAGGACCACACGTGTTGAATCCCTGGTTTTCGGGAAACGACTCTTCTACACGATGCTTGCAGGCAAGCCGACGAGGGCATTTCCTCGGGCGACCGCCTCCAAGGCGTGCGATACGTGGTCGTCAGCACCCCAGGTCTTGGCTAGTTCCGTGCCACCTATCATCCCGCCCCCTCCCACCAGGATTTTGACTTTCGCACCGGGCTCACTCGCACGCACAGCCGCCAGGGCTTGCTCCAGCGACGGTAGCTGCGTCACAAGGGAAACAGAAAGCGCAACCAGGTCCGGACTGTAGAACTCGACAGCCTGAGCTAGATCCTCAGGCGGCACGTTCGCGCCGAGTTGGATCACCCGCCATCCGTCGAACTCGAACAAGTCGGCGACGACCTGGATGCCCAGATCGTGCTGGTTCCCGGCAACGGCCGCTGCGAGCAACGTCTTGCCGTTGGCCGCCTTGCAGACGGCCCTCGCCTGAAGCTGGGCCATGACCAACCGGGTCGTCGCCGTGGCAAAATGCTCTTCGGCAACGTTGATCTCTCCCAGCAGCCACATGCGGCCTAGTTCCTCCTGCGCTGGCCGTAAGACCTTCAGATACAGGTCGGGCACGCTCTGCCCCTCGTCGGCCGCCTTGAGGATCAGCCGACTGGCCTGACGGCGGTCGCCTTCGAGGACCGCCACCAAGTACGTCGCTGCCAACCTCCCCTCAGGCGTCTCGGCCGACAGTCGCGGCGTCATCCCGACGGGCTCGCCGCTAAACTCAGCTAGGGCATGGTCGAGGTAGTCAGTCGCCATCGGCACCAGTTCTGCCGGGATCCGCTCAGTCAGGACACGGCGCAGGGCCTCAAGCCCCGCCCTTAGCATTTCAGGTGGAACATCCCGGGCGGCCAGGGCGGTTTGGGTCCAGCGGACCTGTTCGACGAAGCTCTCCGGCCGCTTTGTCGAGACTGCGACGGCCAGTTCTTCCAGCCGGGCAACCAGGACGTTCTGCCAGCCGTCAAACCGCGTGGGTGCCGAAGCGTGGACCGTTTCCGCTACAAGGGGCGGCACGTCGGCCGCGGCATAGCCCGCCAATGCCCGGGCGCCGGTCCTTAGAATCCTGGCAAGCACCTGTTCTGGTTGCGTCATGGCTCGGTTCCATGGTGTGGTAAGGCTGGAGCATCGTCGGGCGCCGCACCGGCCGGTCTCGATTCCAGCAACTGGCGGAGCCGCATAAGCCCCCGGCGCGCATGGGTCTTGACCGTCCCCAGCGGCAGTCTCGTCGCGTCCGCTATCTCCTGCTGTGACATTCCCTGATCGAACGACAGTTCCAGCACCTGGCGCTGCTCGGGTCGGAGCCGTTCGATCATTCCGCGGACGCGCTTCGCCTCCTCGAGCGTCTCTAGGCGGTCCGCCTCCGAACGCACCGACGCCACAGGTTCGGCGCCCAACGAGACTGCCTCGGGTCGCCGCGCCCGCCGGCGATGCCGGTCGATCAGCCGCCGGCGCGCTACGGTAGCGACAAACGTGCTCTCAGCTGCCACGGTCGCGTCGAAGCTCCCGGCATGCTGCCACAGGTCGACGAAGATGTCCTGAACGGCATCCTCGGAGTCAGCGTGGTTGCCCAAAGCCCGCCTTACCATCGACCAGACTAGGCCGCGGTACTGCTCCAGGCATCCGCCGACCGCTGAAGGGTCACCCGCGGCGATGCGTTCCAGAATAGTCGGCTCCACGTCTTGGCTTCAGCACAGTCGGGTTTGCAGGTCCGGAAGTATGTCATCCGCCTCACTGGGTGCAGTATCAGTCTATCGGCGCGGGGATTCGGGGGCAATCGGCGAGGACTGCGGAAAGGGCGAACGACGGGATGGCAAGGGCGGGCACTGAGCTGGGAATCTGGAGAGTGTAAAGTGGTGGTCCCAACGAATGGATAGAAGCCAGCCCAAACGGTCTGGTTTCTACTGCTTCCATCCGCTTCCTACGCCGCACTCTATGAGGGCCAAACACCCCTGGTCCTGGATTGCCGCGCCGCCGCCACCGCGCAGATGCGGACGACAGAAGAAGTCGTGCCACCAAGCAGCAGGGTGACGATATTCGCCTCGCTGTCGTGTAGATCGTCGGATCGGTAGCCGACCTGTTCTCACGATACAGGTTCGACTACATCGGACTCCACTAAAGCGCGTGCCAGCACGTAGAATTCAGGTATGGTTGTGGCGGCCGAGGCGGATGCGATAATGGTATGATACCTGGATGCGATAAGGGCTGCCGCAGCGAGTTGGGCTCCCGTGCGAGTCAATGACGCAAGTGTTTGTGTGGTAACAGCAAACTGTCTAGATACCAGGTTGCCGAGGTGACCGAAGACGCGTGTCCCGCCGCCTCCACTGGGCCGACTTGCGGGTGCTTTCGCAGGTCGGCTTTCTTTTTGCGCGTGCACGCACAGAGGTTGGGGTAGCAAGGTGGGCTGATGCCGAACGGGTACGGAATCGTCGCGGGAGCGATTCTGAGGCAAGGTCCCGATGGAGCAGTGCCCCGTTGTGCGCAAGACCTGTTCGCGATTTTGCGGTGAAGCTTTGGATCGCGGTCTGAAGTGGACAGCGCATGGGCTGGGCGGCCGGGGCATCGTGCCTGATGGCGAGAAGCTGTCGATGGGCGGTCGGCCGTGGTAGACTGGGATGCGTGGATAGGGTGGGCCGTGCTTTGATGTTTCGTGCAGTTGCCAAGGCTCGGAGTGGACGGCCGTACCGAGCGGTAGCGTAGATGTAGGGGACACGCCATGAGTCGGTGGACGTTGAGGGTTGCGTGCGCAGGGTTGTTCGTGCTGGCAGCGTTGTTGATGGCCTCGGCGGAAGAGGTGCGCAGGGGGGTGTCGGTGTTGTCGCTCGACGGGCAGTGGATGCTGGCGACCGATCCGCAGAATGTGGGACGCGAGCAACGGTGGTTCGAGAAGACGACGGTCGAAGGAGCCAAGCCAGCCCGGGTGCCATGGATCATTCAGGACGCGTTTCCCGGCTATCACGGTGTGGCATGGTATTGGCGGGAGTTCGACGCGCCGCAGCTTGCCGGAGCCGACGGAGGTTCCGCACGGGCGCTGTTGCGTTTCTGGGCGGTGGACTATCTGGCAGAAGTCTGGCTGAACGGTGTGCGCGTGGGCGGCCACGAAGGGGGCGAGACGCCGTTTGTGCTCGATGTGACCGAGACGATTCGACCGGGCGCGAAGAACGTGCTGGCGGTGCGCGTGTTGAACCCGACGCACGAGCGGATCGACGGGATTGTGCTCGGCGAGACGCCGCATCAGGCGCGAGTGATTCCTTACAGCGCCGGAGCCGCGTACAACCACGGCGGCATCACCGGATCGGTCGAGGTGCTCGCCGTGCCCGAGGTGCGCATCGAAGACCTGTTCGCTCAGGCCGATCCGAAGACGGGGAAGATCAAGATTCAGGCCAATGTGCGCAACGCGGGTACGACGGCTGGGAAGGGACATGTGGAGTTCACCATCGCGCCGGCGGCAAGTGGCGAGACCTTGCGAGCGGTGGCGGTCGAGCGGGAACTGCCGCCGGGCGACACGATCGTCGAAACGGAAGTGAAGATTGACGAGCCGCACTTGTGGGAGCTGAACGACCCGTTTCTCTACCGGGTGAGCGCTCGCACGGGCGACGACGAGCAGTCGGTGCGGTGCGGGTTCCGCGAGTTTCGGTTCGACAACGGCTACTTCCGCCTTAACGGTCGGCGGCTGTTTCTGCGTTCGACGCACACGTGCAACCATTTTCCGGTCGGGTTGAAGCTGCCACCGGATCCCGATATGGCGCGGCGCGATCTGGTGGATCTGAAGGCGATGGGCTTCAACATGATCCGTTTCATCTGGGGCGGAGCGGAGCGGTATCAGCTCGACCTGTGCGACGAAATCGGATTGATGGTGTACGAGGAGTCGTTTGCTTCGTCCGCCATGCAAGTGTCGCCGCAACAGGCCGAGCGGTGGCAGCGTTCCGTTTCTGAGTTGATCCGCCGCGACCGGAATCACCCGAGCGTGGTGATTTGGGGCCTGCTGAACGAGATTCACGATTCGCCGCAGTTTCGGCTGGCGGCCTTGTCGCTGCCGATGATCCGCAAACTGGACGATAGCCGCATGGTGTTTCTCAACAGTGGCCGTTGGGATTTGTCGGGCGGGGACGATGGGGTGTTCGCGAAGCTCGACATCTGGCACGGCCAGGTCGGCCGCGAGCCGTGGGCGACGCTCAATCCGTCGGATCAGCCGGTCGAAACGCCCTTCCAGTTCACTTGGCCGCCTCGGCAGGTGGCGTTGCATCCGGGACCGCGCGGTGAGTATAGCGTCGTTCGCTGGACTGCACCGGCGGCGGATCGTTACAAGATTGCGGCCAAGTTTGCCGGCCTGTTCCACGCCACGACCGATGTGCACGTTCTTTGCAATGGCCGGTCGCAATTCAACACGGTGCTAAACTTGAGCGGCAGCCCGAACGAGGCGGCGCATGGGGGCGAAGTGACACTGGCCGAGGGCGATACGGTCGATTTCGTGGTTGGCTGGGGAGACGGGAGCTATGGCAGCGACAGCACGGCGCTGACGGCGACGATCACATCGGCCAAGGGAGACACGTTCGACCTGGCCGCCGGTTTTCCTCGCGAGAAGAACCCGGCCGGTCCGTGGTCGTGCGGCTTGCTGGCGCCGGCCGAACGGCCGAACGTCGCGACGTTGCAGCTTTACACGGAATCGCGAAACAAGACCCAACTGCAACTGGGTAGCTTGGCCAATCCGGGTTCGTCGCAATGGGAAGATGTGGTCGCTGACCGGCATATCTACCCTCGCGTGCCGCACACGGCCGACACCATCCGGCTGCTGCGAACGGCCGGGGGCGATCCGCAGCCGCTGTTCCTGTCGGAATATGGTATCGGCAGCGCGGTGGACTTGTGGCGGACAACACGGCATTTCGAGCAACTCGGGAAGACCGAGGTCGAGGACGCGCAGTTTTATCGCGACAAGCTCGACCGGTACCTAGCCGACTGGAAGCGATGGCGGCTCGATGAACTGTATGCGCAGCCATCGGATTTCTTCACGGAGAGTGTGCGTAAGATGGCCGGGCAGAGAACGCTCGGCCTCGACGCGATCCGCTCGAACCCGAACATGGTCGGTTATAGTCTCACGGGTATGAACGACCACGTGAGCTGCGGCGAGGGGTTGACGACGACGTTTCGCGAGTTGAAGCCTGGCACGGTGGACGCGATGTTCGAGGGGCTGGCGCCGCTGCGGCTCTGCTTGTTCGCCGAACCGGTGAACGTCTATCGCGGGTCGCCGGTTCGCTTCGAGGCCGTGTTGGCCAACGAGGACGCGCTGATGCCCGGCGAATATCCGGTTCGGCTGCAGGTCGTTGGCCCGCAGAACCAGCGCATCTTTGAAAAACGCATGAAAGTGGCGGTCGCCAAGGAGTCGCCGTTCGCGGTGCCGTTCTTCGCGGAGGACGTGGTCGTTGACGGTCCGCCGGGCCGATACCGGTTCGTGGCCACTTTCGAGCAGGGCGGCGCGGCGACGGGCGGCGAGACCGAGCTGTATGTGGCCGACCCGGCGGACATGCCGGCCGTGAACGGTGAGGTCGTGGTGGCCGGCGATGACGCCGAGTTGGCGAAATGGCTCGGCGATCATGGCATCCGATGCCGGAAGCTGACCGATGCGCAGGCGGGCGGGCGCGAGGTGATTCTCGTTTCCAAGGCGCCGGCGGATTTCGAGGAGCTGTGGCGGCGCGTCGAGCGTGGAGCGACCGCGATCTTCCTAACGCCGGAGGTCCTGCGGAAAGGCGATCAGCCGCTGGGCTGGCTGCCGCTGGCGAACAAGGGGACGGCGTCGCCGATTCGCGGGTGGCTGTATCTGAAGGACGAATGGGCCAAGCGGCACCCGATCTTCGATGGGTTGCCCAGCGGCGGGTTGATGGATTACACGTTCTACCGCGAGATCATCCCCGACTTGGTGCTGATTGGCCAGGACCCGCCGGCGGAGGCCGTGGCCGGCGCGATCAAGGCGTCGCAAGACTACTCGTCGGGATTGATGGTGGCGGTGTACCCGTGGGGTGACGGACGGTTTGTGCTGAACACGCTGCTGGTGCGCGAGAACCTCGGCCGTCACCCGGCCGCGGAGCGATTGCTGCGGAACATGTTGAACTACGCGGCCAAGCCGGTGGAGGCCCGCCATTAGCGGAGCCATGGTGATGGCTCGCGGAATATGTTGTTGCTGTGCAGATGGGAGGTACCGATGAGACGATTTGCACTGTGTGTTGTTCTGCTGCTGGCGGTTGCTCCCGACGCGGCGGCCAAGGATTGGGACGCGCAGGCGCGCGAGGACGCCCGACAGGACCGAATCGTGCTGGCTCACGACGGAATCAAGCCGGACAGCATGGTGTGCGACACGACGCTCTGCGAGATGGCCGACGGGACCTGGATGCTGCTCATCCTGGCCGGCGACAGTAGGGAACCCTCGCCGAAGAACTACATCGGTGTGGCTTGTAGCAAGGATCGAGGGACTACGTGGAGCAAGCTGGAGGCATTCGACACGGGGCTGCCTCGATCGGGCGACACTGTGGGGCAGGGGCCAACGGCGTTGTTCGTGCAGGGCAACGAGGCGATTCTGTTTTTCGCCACGCACGGGGATAGCTTTTCCTGGGGAAAGAAGTGGCGAACGTGGCTGCTGCGCGGCACAGCCGACGGGCAGCAATGGGGCAAGCCGGAGCCCTTGCCTGGCCGGCTGGCGCACAATTGCTTCATCCGCAGCCGCATCGTCACGCAGGACGGGCGTTTGATGGTACCTTTTCAGCACTATCTTCGTTTGCCCAAGGATGACGAGAGCAGCTATGGCGAGGATCGCAAGCTGTGCGATCCGCGCAACGGTGTGTTGATCAGCAGCGACAACGGCAAGACCTGGAAGGAACACGGCGACATTCGCCTCACCGACGACCCGAAGTATTTCGGATGGGCCGAGCCGAGCATCGTGGAACTGCCGGATGGCACCATCAAGATGATCATCCGCGCCGACAGACTGGGCGGCGTTTTATACGCGTGCGAATCGAAGGACGGCGGTCGAACCTGGCCGGAGCGGGCGACGCCGACGGATATTCCGAATCCGGGCTCGAAGGCGACGCTGCATTCGCTCGGCAGCGACACGGTCGCACTGGTGCACAATCCCAATCCCAAGCATCGCAGCCCGCTGGCGCTGTGGATCAGTTTCGATGGGATGAAGACATGGCCCTACCGCCGCACTCTGGTGGCCGAATCGGTGGACGGTCCCAGCGGCAGGCTGAATTATCCGGAGGGTTTTGTGAGTCGCGATCGCAAGTGGCTCCACATCGTGTTCGACAATAACCGGCACCAGGCCGTTTATCTGGCCGCCAAGCTTCCGCCGCTGGACGAGCAGCCGTAGTGGCTTATCGCGGCGGGGGCCTTTAGCGCGGTTCTTCGGCGCATGTCTTCGCTTGAGGATACGTTCGGTGATATCGTTTTGCCAGGAAACGCCGTGTGCGAGCGTTCCGGCAAGCGCCGGCGGTCAGCGGTTCGCGGTACCGAATGTGCGTTTGATGGCTTCGAGGCGGGCCGTGCCGGTGCGCTGTTCGGGGAGCAGGAAGCAGCCTTCCGTCCATTCGTTCCAGGCGTTGAGGAGCAGGGCGAAGGGCTGATGCGGGTCGCGCTGGATGTGCTCAGACGCGTCGCGCAGCAGTTGCTCGAACCGCTCGGGCGTGCTTCCTACGACGACCGAGATATAGGGATATTCGCGCCTCCCGGACCGCGGCGCCACCGGGAACGGCCAGGGCGCGTTCTTGGCGCAGCGAGGCGTGGCATCCCATCCCGTCGTCACGACGGGCATGTTGACCAGCGGCGCCTGTGCCGTCATCGTCTGCCAGTGTTCGCGGTGCGATTGCATGACATCGTCGTACTTCTCGGTGAGGTCGGGACCGACCTTGCCGGCCGTATGGATGTTGTATCGGCTCGTGCTGAGGAAGCCTGCGTCTTTGAGGATTGCGGCCGCTTTCGGGCCGGAGACCATGCCGCTCCAATGCATGGGCGGCAGGCCGGCCTGGTGCAGGCGGTCGTCGATGCGTTGGAAGAGCTTGCGGGTTTGCTGCGGACCGCCCAGCTCGTCGATGAACTTGTTCGCCTGGTAGATGTTGAAGTACAGGCGTCCGTCGACTCGCCAGTAGTTCGGCTGACGGAAGTAGTGTTCCGTGCAGTAGTCCATTACGCGTTCCAGGTCGCGCGGCGAGTGGCGCGAGGGGAGCCAGACGGTTCGCTTCTCGTTGATGTCGGGACAGAACTGGTCTCTGCGGTCGTGGTTGGCCCACATGAGCGCGAACTTCATGCGATTGCGATTGTCGGCGCGGAGGAACCCTTGCTCGAGGGCCTCCTCCATGTTCTTCACGCCGCTGTACCAGTACCAGTCGAAGAGGAAGACGTCGATGCCGTGGTCGGCGGCAAGGTCGATCTCGCGAGCGGACCACTTTGGATCGCTCTCGTCGAAATATCCCCACGTGGGCTCGATCGGCTGTTGGTGTCCGGGAAAGCGAGGCACGGCGGCCTTGACGCCCTCCCATTCGGTCCACCCTTCGCCTTTCCAGGCGGTACCGTGGTCGTAGTTGTGCCAGTGGGGGTAATAGACGCATACGACGGTTGGGCGACGCTTGGGAGCGTCTTGAGCGGCAAGCGCGGCCGTCGCACCGGCGAGGATCGGCATGGTCGCGGCCAGCCCGACCACGCTCTTCTTCGAACGATTTAGGAACTCGCGACGATCGATACTGTCCATGGCAGGCATTCCTTGTGGGCAATGGGGCCGGGATTACGTTCCGGAGAGGATGGACCAACACAGTTCACTGGTGCGACGATCGCGCCGGATCGGCCGTGGCAGCCGGCGTCAGACGCACCAGGACGACGCCATGAGGACGAACCTCGGCGGTGTAACTTTCGGAATAGACGCCGAGGTCTTTCTGTCGCCAGAGATCGCGTACCTGCTGCTTGCCCTTCAGGCCCAGCGTGGACCACTGGATCGACACTTTCGCAGGCTTGTCGCCCGGATTGAAGAGGCCGACGGCCTTGGTTTTGTCTTCCAACGGCTTGACGACCGCCTCGCCGCCGTTGGCCTGGGACCGTCGACCTTGCACGCCCAGCGGGTCCTGGTTGATCTCCAACACGTCGTCATTCGACAACAAGGAGAGGGTGAATGGATCGAGCCGCTCGATCGGCGTGCCGATAATCATGGGCGAACCCCACAGGCACCAGAGGCTGATGTGCGTGTATTGCTCGTCGGGGGTGAGGTGGGTGGGCGTCAGGGGTTTGTCTCGCCATCCGCCCAGCAGTCCGATGCGGATATTGCAGGCGTGGTTCCAGTGTCCGGGGCGCTGGAAGGGCGCCCAGGCGTCGTGGGCCAGCCAGACTTCACGAATCCCTTCGGCCCAGCCGCGTATTGCGGGTGGCATCTGCGAGCGATCCCAGAAGTCGACCAGGTCGCCGGTCGTTCGCGACAGTTGGGCCAGGCTCGTGTGCTCGGCCGCCTTGTCCAGGGGCACGGAATTGGACAGTTCCAAGACGATGTCGCGATCGCAGGCAGCCAGCGCTTCGGCCATCCGCCGCGTGAGTTCCACTCGGTCGACTCCCCAGTCGTACTTGGCGTAGTCGAATCCCCAGGCGGCCCATTGGCGGGCGTCGTTGGTTTCGAACAGGTGTCTGCCGCAACGCCAGCCGTCGCGGCGATTGCGGGGCGGTTGCCAGGCGCCGTCGGGATTGTCGCTCGAACCGCCGATGAAGCCGGCGTAGCTGGTGGTCCAGGGTGTCGAGTAGATACCGGCCCTTAGCCCCAAGCTGTGGATGTAGTCGCAGAGGGCCTTCATGTCGGGGAATTTGTCGTTGGGAAGGATCGCGTTGTAGGGTCCGCCGCGATGTCCCTGCCAGCCGTCGTCAATGTTGATGTACTGCCAGCCATGATCGATCAGGCCGGAATCGACCATCGCCTTGGCGGCCGCGCGAAGATTGGCGTCGGTTACCTTGGCTCCCCATCCGCCCCACGTGTTGCAGCCCAACAACGGTGTTAAGAGGAGTTCGTCGCCTACGATGATCCGCAGCTCGCGCTGGGCATGTCCCAGCGCGTTTTCGGCACGGAGCTTGACGCGGTAGGTGCCCCGCTTCGACAAGGAACCGGTGATCTGGCCAGACCGTGGATCGACGCTCAGGCCGTCGGGCAGATCACCGACGGAGAACGTCATAGGTCGTTGGCCCGTTGCGGCAATGGTGTACAACAGCGGATGGCCCGGCCGGACGCCGAAGACTTTGGCGCCGTTGATGCGTGGCTGGGGAGCCGGCGCAGGGGTGAGGATTTCGCCGGACTGCTCATCAACGCCCCACGCATTGAGGCTTCCGACGGCGCAAACTGCAATCGCTAGGATTGCACGGGCCATTGCCTTTCTTGCTCGTCGGCACGCAACCCATCGTCGATCATTCTTCGCCACGTTTGCCTCCTTCATCTGTGAGTCGGCCGTTTGCCGGAGGATCCGCCGGCGCACTTTCGCGGCGATGTGGCTTGTGGACGCCGCCGCGTAGGGTTACGATCGATGGTGCGTCGTTAGGGGCGGTCCAGCCTGATCCAGGATACCACGTTTCGCCGACGAGAACTAACATGATTCGAAGTTGTTTCGCAAGGTGTGTGACGGGGGTGCTGGCGATCGCGATCGGAGTCTTGTCGCAGGTTTCCGGCGGCCGGGCCGACGAGTTGCCATTGGGCGAGCGTCTGCAGCCGGTGGCACGCGGCACCGGACTGCGAATGGAGGGCTATTTCGTGTGGTGCGGCTCGGTCATCAAGGTGGGCGAGACGTACCACATGTTCGCCTCGCGGTGGCCCGTGGAGACGAAGTTTCCCGACGGATACCGGACGCATTCGGAGATTGTCCGCGCGACGGCAAACCGGCCGGGAGGTCCGTACACATTTCAAGAGGTCGTGATCTCGGCGCGGCGGGGCGCGTGGGATGGCGGCATGGTCCACAACCCGGCGATCTATCGCGTGGGAGAGACGTTTGTATTGTTCCACAACGCCTCGAAGCAGGGTTCTCGCTATCGACAGATCGGCGCGGCCAGTGCGCCGTCCGTCACCGGTCCGTGGACTCGCAGCGATCGTCCGCTGGACCTGGGCGTGGCGTCGGACGCCAACAATCCGGCGGCCTGGTTCGAGCCGGACGGGAGCGTCAAGCTGATCTGGCGCGACAAGGACCTGCGGGTCTACATCTCGACGGCCGATTCGTTCCGCGGTCCGTATCGCGTGGCCAACGACAACGTGTGGCCCAAGGGCAAGATCGAAGACTTCTTCCTGCTGAAAGATCGCGGTCGATACTATTTGATCTGTGAAGATGCCGGCGCAAGCATCACCGGGCACACGAAGTGGGGTGCTTGCTTGACGTCGGCCGACGGCATTCACGATTGGCAGCCCTGTTCGCCGGCGACCGCCTACGACCATGAGATCCGTTGGGAGGATGGCTCGCAACTGCACGCCGTCCGCCGGGAGCGGCCGTGGCTGCTGCTGGAAGACGGCCGGGCCACATGGTTGTTCACCGCCGTCTACGATGGGCAAGCGACTTGGAACCAGCCGATGCCGCTGCGCCCTGCCTGGACGCTTCAGCCCTGATCGAGCGATCGGAGGTGTATTGGGTCTTGGAAAGGGCTCCTGGCCCTGCAAGCGTCACATCATGGCACCAGCGCTGCGTGCTGAATCAACAGGCCTTTCAGGCTCTTGAACGACACGTCGAGGGGCGAGCAGCGGTTCTGCACGGCTAGCGCGGCCGCTGCGCCGGCAGCTTGGCCCATCGCCATGCAGGATGCCTGGACGCGCAGCGCGCTGTTGGCCAGTCGATCGCTACTCACCGAGCGACCGGCTACCAGCAGGTTGCGGCTGCCCTTGGGCACCAAGGCTCGCAACGGGATCGTCGGTACGGTGCCCGGCTGGAGCGCTTTGGGTTCGACGCCCTTTTCGTCGTGGAGGTCGACGGGATAGAACGCGTTGCAGACGGCGTCGTCGAAGCGGCGGCCTGAGGTGTAGTCGTCGACCGTGATGAGCGTCTCGCCCTGGATGCGATAGGTCTCGCGCACGGCGGTCTCGGTCATCATTCGGACGAGCCGGGCATTCTCACAGCCGGGCAGCGTGCGGATGAAACGCAACAGCCGCAGGACGGAACTGCGTCCGGTGATATTGGCCTGAGTCTTCGTGGCCGACGTCGAGGAATCGGCGCCGAAGACGTGCTCGGCGTTGCATCCCTTGCCAGCGAGGAAGTTGATGAACTGACCGTGCGAGTGTGCGTAATCGCCGGGCCGGAGCCGGCCCTCGCGCATCGCCTCTTCGTAACGCTGCTGGATGAGCTTGGCGTCGAGATCTGCGAGATTGTAGTTGCCCAACTCGAAGATCATCGTGCCCGGCTGAGTCGTCTCTTCACGCAGGCGGGGCAGGCCGATCATGCCGACCACGTCGGCTCCGCCGGTGCAGTCGATGAGCTGACGGCAACGAACCCGGCGGCGCTGGCCTTTGCCGACGAGGTCCACGAGCCAGCCGGAGTCGGTCTGTTCGATCGCGAGAGGCAGTTCGTAGTAGGCCAGTTCGACCCCGGCCGCCAGTACGGCCTCTTCCGCGAGGGCGGCGTAGAGTGGGCCGTTGACGCGCACCTGGTGGCGCGAGTGGTGCCGCGGCGGCGGAGGCGTGGCGAAATCGGGCATGGTCCCGCCGTCCAGTTCGACGGCCTTGCGGACCAATTCCCAACCGATGCCGGCGATGACCTGTTTGCCCCAGGCGTGGAATAAGCCCGGATAAGAGACGCCTCCGACGGTCGTGGTGCCGCCCAACTGGCCGAGCATGTCGACCAACATCGTCCGCGCACCGGCGCGGCCCGACTGGATGGCGGCGACCGTACCGGCCGTTCCGCCCCCGATCACGAGGACGTCGGTTTCCGCGTTGGTCACGGCCGATTCGCCGGCGGACGCGACATGCGGGCCTGCGACCCAGAGGCCGGTTCCGGCCGCGGCCGCCTTGAGTAGTTCTCGCCGGCGCATGGGTGGTTCTCCACAGTTGCTTCGGAATGTCTTGCGGCCTTGGGCCTCGTTGAGACGGGATTGTTGGCTCCTGGTTCTCAGGCAGATGCCGGACCGTTTTGCCGAGTGCCTTGTCTCCTTCTAGTGCGTGTCGCACTTATTGACGGTCGCAGAAGTAGTGAACTGATTTACAGGTCGGTTCGTATGGGTATGCATGGGACGAACACTTGGAACCAAGGCGGAGCAAGAAGCTCGGCGTGTCGCAGCCGGCCGGCTTCTTCTGGCCGGCAGCAAGAGCATCGACGTGGCTTGCGCTTTGAATGTAGCGACCTCGTCGGTTGGGCGATGGAAAGCGATTGTCCAATGCCAAGGCCTCGAAGGCCTGCGGACCAAGTCGCCCACCGGGCGACCACCCAAGTTGCCCAAGGCACGATTGAAAACGCTCACACGCATCCTTCTCAAGGGCGCCCTGGCTGCCGGATTTTCGTCCGATCTGTGGACCGGGAAACGCGTCGCTCAAGTCATTCGCCAAAGATTCAACGTCGACTACCATCCCCATCATGTGCTGAAGATCCTCCGGCAACTGACCCTAACACTGCAAAAACCGCAGCGTCGAGCACGACAACAAGACCCCGACGCACTGGAGCGTTGGCGAAACGTCGAGTGGCCGCGGATAAAAAAGGGGCGGCCCGTTGGCGTCGGCCGATAGTGTTTTTGGACGAATCCGGCTTCCTGCTTCAGCCGACCGTCCGTCGAACCTGGGCACCATCGGGGCGGACGCCCATCTTGGTCGAATCGGCCCGGCGTGATCGACTCTCGGCGATCGGAGCCTTTTCGATTTCGCCTCTTCGCCGACGAATGGACTTCTTTTTTCAGTTGCACGGCCGCAACATCGACACGTCGCTTCTGATCGCGTTCCTGCGTAGCCTGCACCGTCGTTTTCGGCGTCGGCTTGTGCTCGTCTGGGACAATCTCCCTGCCCATTTCAAGACGGCCAAGTATTTCGCGATCAAGCATCCGTCTTGGTTCCGCTTCGAACCCTTGCCGTCCTACTGTCCCGAGTTGAATCCGGTGGAAGGCGTGTGGAGCTACGTCAAACACGGGTGCCAAGCCAACTTCGCGCCCACCGACGCCCACCATCTCCGCCAACAAACCACCCATTCCCTGTCGTCTCTCCGCCGCAATCAGAATCTCTTGCCCCGTTTCCTCGAACACACAAAACTCCTGCTCTAATGGACTCACTACTTCTGCGACACTCAGTAACTGTAGCGTTCGCGGCGGCGTGTTTCTACGGTTGGGGAAAGCGAAATACACGCTACGGTTACGCCGAATGCGCTCTAACGGATCGCGGAAGTGGCAGTCGCACCGCGTGTGTGATGCGTTTTCATGGACTTCTCGGCGCTGCGGTCTGTATCTACGGTATTTCGACCTCGTAGAGCATCCTCGCCTTGCCGTCGGCGGAGACCGACAGGGGAACGGACAGCCCACCGTTGACGGCGTTCGCCTGGACTTCGCCGGTGCGTTTGCCATTGACTGCCAGCGAGTAGACCTTCGCGTTGTCGGCGTGTTGAAGGCGCAGCAAGACGCTTGCGCGGCCGGCGCGGACGAGGTGCGGCAGTTGTCCCCACGCAAGAAGCTCTTGGCGATTGGTGTCTGCGTAGCGAGTACCGGTGTTCTGCAGATCGGTGAGGTGGGTGATGAGGAGCCGCTTGCTGTGGGTGATCTGCTGACCATCGAGGCTGCTGATCCAAACAGTGGCGTGGGTGTCGAGAACATCGATCGTGGCGGCGCGCGTCTTGATGCTCTTTCCCGGAGGGGCGAAACCTCCTGCGGTGCGCGCCGTGTCGAGTGTGAGGATGCCCTCGGGCGCGTCGACGGTTACCTCGCCGGTCTCACTCTGGATGCGCCGTTGCTTGACGTCGGTGCGGTTGGACGCGGGCAACCAACCCTTCTGGCCAAATGTGTCGAGAATGGTCGTCTCGGCGCCGGCCGCGAGGGGATTGGCCTGGCCGCCGGGATAGGCGAGCGAGAGATCGTGATCTGTGTGCTGGGGCGCGTCGCCGACTGCCCAGCCGACGCGCGTGAGCCAAGCCAGTGCGTTCCAGGAGGGCGCTTTGTCGCAGAACGCGGTTGCCGGCCAGAGAAGGGCCTCGGGCGAGGAACTGATGGCGACCGAGTGCTTGGCCGGTTGCAGATCGCCGCGGAGGAAGAGACACAGCGCGGCGCGTTCGGCGGCTTGCGTCAGCGGATCGGCGACGACGTCGAAGTAGTACATGGCCGCCGGCTGCGTGATGTTCCGGCTGTTGTAGCTGTAGACGTGGCGCCACAGGCCGTCCCAATCCTGCAGTGCGGCCAGCGCACCGGTGAGCATGCCACCTACGCCGCGGAACTGGCCGGGGCCACAGTAGTTGAACTCGGTGATAGTGAAAGGCTTGCCGAAAAGCCTCGTGAACGCGCATCCCCGGCCGCCGGCCGCGCCGCCGGTGATCGGATTGGTGTTCGAGCAGCGCGAAGGCGGTTGACGCAAAACGGAACGGAACTGCGGATGATCCACATAGAAATGGTCGTCGACGTAGTCGAACTGGCTACGCACGGCCTGCAACTGGACAGGGTTGGTCCATCCGTTGCAGTCGGTCAGCAAAGCCCGGCAGCGCAGTTCGTCGCGGAGCAGCGTCCGCGTGCGTTCGAAGAACTTGCGTTGGACCTCGGCCATGAACGTGTTGAACAGCGCGGCGTCTGGTGTCTGGCCGCGGAGGCGCGGTAAGGGTACCGTGCCCTTCGCGGGGTCCTGGCCATCGGCGAGGTCGCCGAGCGCGGCGGCGAGCTTCAGCCGGTCGGGATAGCGTGCGGCCAGCCAGCGATTCCACGCGCGCTGCCAATCGTCGCGCGGCTCGCCGCGGAGGCCGTCGATGAAGTTGCCGGGGCAATCCTCGTTCATCAGGCTGATCCAGGCCAGGGCCGGGTCGTCGGCGTAGCGGAGGTTCGTGTAGGGATTCTTGTGGTCGAGCAACGCACGGGCAAATGCGGTAAAGTTCTCGTATGCCCGATCGTTGACGTACACGGCCATCTTGTAGTTCTGGACGCCGAAGTCGGTGGGGCCGACGTCGTAGTAGTTCTCGAACGTCCACCGCTCGGACGGGTCGGCCGTGCCGGTGCCTGCGTCGCGGGGGCGTTTGTCGTAGACGGCGGCGAGTGCGATGAGCCGCGAGACATACAAGTCGGTGGTTACGTAAATGCCACGCTCTTTGAGTGCGGCAAAGAGGTAGTCGAATTGGTCGAGGTAGTCGGCCCGCCACTGGAGCGGCCCCGGCCCGGGCCCCACCAACCAGCGTTCGTAGTGATGGATGCGCACGGCGTTGTAACCGAGCCGCACCAATCGCTCGGCGAGTCGGTCGGCCAGCTCGTGTGGAAGGTACTGGGCGGTGCAGCACAGGTCGACGCCGTAGAAACGTGCCGGCGTCGCGAGTTGCTCGAACGCGAAGTGTCCGGCTTCGGTGGCCACGACGCGACCGAACTTGCCGGCGGGCGCATGGCGCGGCAGCACACTGCTGAAATCGAGCGCCGAGCCGGGCTCGATGTCGAGGGAGACGTCCAACGGAAGCCAGTTGGGACCAGCGGTGATCGTCACGGCGGCGTCTTCCGCTCGCTGCGGCTTTCCTTCCGCGGCGAGTACCAGAGACGCCGTCACGAGGCAGGCGGTCAAAGTCGAAGCGACGAGCAAAGGTCGCATCGCACGCGGGCAAGTGGCCCGAACGCAACCTCGATACGAAGCGAACGGGGTACGTTCGCAGGTGATTCGCAGAGTCGTCATTTGATGCCCTTCTCGCACAATCTCATTTGTCGGTCGTGTTCTTGGCAGTGGTTTCCGTGGCCGGCGCACGACAATTGGATCGGTGTGTCGCCCACCTGTTGGATCCGCGTCGCCCTGGGCGAGCTATACTTTGCGCGGATACCGAAGCCATTCGGACGCCGGGGGCAAGTTGCCGAAACGCTTTGTCCAGTGCACATGGTAATCGCCGGGCCCGAAGTAGTCTATGTGGGGAAGCCCGTACGGTGCTCAACGCACCTTGGCCGGCCGAATTGCCTGGTATTCCGGACAGTTCGTGTCGCGAATGATCAGCGCAGGCTCACCGTCTGTGGGCCGCGGCTGCTCGATCGGACTGAGATGCGATGGGGCCTTCCTACGTGCCGGCCCACCGCGAGCGCGTGTGGAGAGTTCGGACGTGATCCCAACGACAGGTGGTCATCAAGATTCGATGCTGTGGTACGCAGGGAACAACGCAGACTGTGGCCTGACCCTGGCGAAATTGCTGGGATTGCCCGAAAACCGAGCGGGCCGAAGTATGACAAGCCCTACGGGATTTGCGGCGGGTAGTTCCCCCCCGCACACGTGCTCCCTGCTTGACGCCCGGCGGATGACCGCGAGAATGGACTTCTGGTTGGTGAGTGAGGTGAAGGAGCATGCGCTGAGTATGAGAGTTGGAGCGGCGGCGGACGTCGCTGGCCGGGATGCGCTGCCTCTGTCGGAAATTGGGCTTTCTTCTTGCGACGGGGGCTCGGGGTGGCGGTCGTGCGTAGGGCGGAGAGACGTGGGGGCAGGGAAGAGGGCTTGTAGCCGGTAGCTTGCACGCTGTGCGGGGAGCAGACCTGTGGACTCGAAGTCTCGCAAGACGTCGCCGAGCACCAACCCAAGCCGCGGGAGAGTTGGGTCGACATGGACGTTTCCTGGGGCCGACGCGTCGCCGGAGCGGCCGTTGTTGGCCGGGTACGGCTTACTGGCGCAGTTGGGGCTGGCCGCTGGGACGGTGGGATTGGCGCTTGTTCTGACGGGGGCAATCCAGCCTTTGCGGGATCAGCCGCCGACGATTCTGTTCTTTGCGGCGGTGGTGTTGACCAGTTGGTATGCGGGCGAACAGGCGGGGTTGGTGGCGACCGTGCTTTCGATTGCCGCACTGGATTTTCTGTTCGTATCGCCGATCTACTCGTTTCACTTGCAGTTGTTGAACAACAGCGTGAACCTGCTGACGTTTGCGGGGGCGACGTGGTTGGTCAGCATTTTGCAGAATCGGTGGCGGCGAACGCACCGGACGTTGGTGACGGTGGAGTATGACTTGCAGATTGCACGGCGTATTCAACAGCGTTTCTTTCCGTCACGAGCACCCGAGCTGCCGGGAATCGAACTGGGCGGCGCGTGTTTTCCCGCGGCGGCGACGGGCGGCGATTTCTATGACTATATGCCGGTGTCGAACGGCTGTGTGGGGATTGCGATTGGGGATGTGACAGGGCATGGGGTCGGGCCTGCGTTGGTGATGGCACTGATTCGGGCCTATCTGCGGGCCTTGAGTCTGACGCACACCGATCCGGGAGAGATTCTGACGGAAGCGAACCGACTGGTGTACGACGACACATCGGAGGAGTGTTTTGCGACGGCATTTCTGGGGCACGTGGACCCGCGGACGAACACGCTTCGCTATGCGGCGGCCGGTCATCAGGCGTATCTGCTGGAGAACTCGGGAGACGTGACGACGCTGCCGAGCACCGGATTGCCGCTTGCGGTGGAGGTGGACTCGCGCATCGTGTGCGGCGCGGTGACGAAATTTCGTCCGGGGCAGATCCTGCTGCTGCTGAGTGACGGGATTGCCGAGACGATTTCGCCGGACGGGAATGTGTTCGGTCGCACGCGGGCGATCGAGATCGTTCACGCGCACCGCACACAGCCTGCCCAGAAGATCGTCGAGGCCCTGTATCGGGCGGCGAGCGAGTTCAAGGGCAATGCCGACCAAGAGGACGACATGACGATCGTGATCGTGAAAGCGGCCCTTGCGGACGGTTGACACGCAAGCCGATCAGAGTGGATCTCGGGGGCAGGTGGCTGTGAGTGTCGTTCGATGTGCCTGAGGCGGCAAGCTGGGCTAATCAGGCTATTGTGGGTCTCTTCTTTGACCGGCATTTCGAGCTGGATAGGCGTCCCCCCAGAAGCAGTTCGGGGATCGCCCTATGCCCGGGATAGCAAATTCCGCACGCGCGGAAGGTGTTTTTCTCGATTCCGGAACTATTCGTTTATTGCGATGCTAGGGCTCATTGATGATTTGGGCTTCGAAGGACAGAGCTTATCGCATGCTGATATGTGCGGTGGCGAGCAACGACCGGCACGAGGCAGTTGCGCAGGAGTGAAACGCGGAACCGTTATGCAGCGAGGGGTTCCGATAGCCGGCCTAACGAGCCACGAGAGAGGAGAAGACGACGCCGATGTACAGCGAGAATCGTGCCCACTGGAATGAACCGAAACACGAAGTGCGGCCCAGCTACACCTTCAAGCGTGTGGCGGAGACGGCGCGGACGCCTGCGGAATCGAGTCGAGAGGTGATGCTGACGACGCAGGAACTGGCCGAGAAGCTGAACGTTTCCACGAAGACGATTTCGCGGTGGCGGAAGCAGGGTTTGGTGAGTCGACGGTTCTTTTCGGAGGGGCGGCCGCGAATCGGCTTCGCAGCCAGCTCGATCGAGCGGTTCATTACAGCGAATTCGGACCGAGTGCGCCGGGCGTCGGAGTTCAGTCAGCTGACGCAGTCGGAACGGCGAGAGATCGTCGAGCAAGCCCGGGAGGCGGTCGAGGCCGGCTGCTGGCCGACGGAAGTGATCCGGCGATTGGCGCGTCGGACGGGGCGGAGCACAGAGACGGTCCGGTACATTCTGAAACAGTACGACCGAGAGCATCCCGAGTCGGCGATTTGCCCCGAGTGTCACGGGCCGATGTCGAGCCAGACGCAGCAGAAGATCTACCGGCTTCATTGTCACGGCGATTCGGTCGAGGCGTTGAGCAAGCGCTTCCGTCGCTCGAAGGCAAGCATCCAGCAGGTCGTGTCGCAGATGCGCGCGCAGCGGATCATGGAGCTGCCGCTGGACTACATACCGAGCGAGGAGTTTGCCGAGGATCTCTCGCCGAAGGCGGAGCGGCAATTGCTCGTTCCGATGCCGGAGGCGGGGCAGCCGACGAAGCGAGTTCGCCCGCCGCAGGGGCTTCCGCCTTATTTGGCGAGCCTGTACGAGGTACCGCTGTTGACGCGGGAGCAGGAATGGCACTTGTTCCGCCGGATGAACTACCTGAAGTACAAGGCGGCGCAGCTTCGCGGCAAGCTGAACGCGAAGCGGCCACAGCGGCGGCTGATGGATCGTATCGAGACGCTGTACAGCGAGTCGGTGACCACGAAGAACCAGATCATGCGGGCGAACCTGCGGTTGGTGGTTTCGATCGCCAAGCGTCACATCGGTCCGACTGTGGACTTCTTCGAGCTGGTGAGCGACGGGAACATGTCGCTGATCCGCGCGGTGGAGAAGTTCGACTACTCGCGGGGGAACAAGTTCAGCACCTACGCGACGTGGGCCATCATGAAGAACTTCGCGAGGAGCATTCCCGGCCAGTTGCGGCACAATGATCGTTTTCGCACGGGCCAGGAGGAGTTCTTCTCGGCTACGGAAGACGTGCGATCGGACGAGCAGGAGCAGGAGACCGTGCAGTTGCAGCGCGAAGCGCAGGTGGAAGGAATCCTCCACTGCCTGAGCCGTCGCGAGCAAGAGATCATCGTGATGCGTTTCGGGCTGGACCGCGATCGAGAACCGCAGACGCTGAAGGAAATCGGTGCGAACCTGGGGGTTTCGAAGGAGCGGATTCGGCAGCTTGAATCGCGAGCGCTGCATCGGCTGCGAGCGGCAGCCGACGAGCGCAGCATCGCGTTGCTGTGAGGCCCAGGGGCACGATGCGCGACGTTCAGCGTTGCACGACGAGTCGCTGCGCGGCCTGAACGCCTGCATCGAGGACGGCATCGTCGGGTCGTGAGAGGGCGGGGCCGGGTTCGTTGGATGCGCGAGCGGTGCGTCGCACCACGATGGTCGGCTCGACGCCGACGCCGCTGTAGGGCGCGCCGTTGGGCGAGTAGAACTTGGCGGTTGTGAGCCGCACGCCAGCATCGGTGACGTTGAGGGGAAAGATCCCCTGGACGGAGCCCTTGCCGTAGCTGCGGGTGCCGACGATCGTTCCGCGGTGGTGATCGCGGATGGCGCCGGAGAAGATCTCGGCGGCACTGGCACTGTCCTGATCGATGAGCACGACCAGCGGCACGCGCCAAGTACCGGCCTCGTGGGCGGAGTAGGTGAAGTCTTCCTGGGTGCCGCGGCCGTGGGTGGAGACGATGACGCCGTGGGAGAGGAAGCGGTCGGCAGTCTCGACGGCCGAGACGAGCAATCCGCCCGGGTTGCCGCGGAGATCGACAATGAGACTCTTCATGCCATCGCGATGGAGCGCCCAGAGGGCGTTGTCGAGTTCTTGGGTCGTATTCTTCTGGAAGCAGGTGAGACGCACGTAGCCGACGTGATCGGTGGAGGGGAGGATCTTGACCTCATCGACGCTGGGCACCTCAACCCGCTCGCGCCGCACGGCCAGCTGGCGGGGCTTGCCGGTCGGATCGGCCAGGGAGAGGTTGGCCAGGGTGCCGGCCTCGCCTTGGAGGAGGTTGGCGGCCTGTTCGGTGGATACGGCGGCGGTAGGCTGGCCATCGACGGCGGTGATTCGGTCGCCAGCGACGATGCCGGCACGCTGAGCGGGGCTACCGGTGATGACACGGACGATGAGCAGCGCGCCGTTGTCGGCCTTCAACTCAACGCCCAGTCCAACGAAGTTTCCCTCGATCTGCGAGTAGACTTCGTTGAGTTGCGAGGGGGTGAGGTAGGCGGTGTAGGGATCGAGCGAGTTGGTAGCGCCGCAGGTGTATTCGAAGACGACGGCGTTTGGTTTCATGCCGAGGCGTTGTTGGCCCAATCGGGCGGCGAGCATGACGGCATTGACGGCATCGACGCGCGACTGAATGACCATCGGCCCAAGGGCGCCTCGCAATTCCTGGCGAAAGGCGGCGATCGTTTGCCCGTCCTGGGTCACCGTATTGGCACTGAGGAAGAGGGGCTCGCTGAGGGCGACCTCGAGGCTGTTGGTGCCTCGCTCGACGAGCTCTTTCCAGTGGGGCGATTCGACGTAGTGGGACTGGATCTTGAGCATGACCTCGCCGTAGAGCTCGACCGCCTGCTGAAAGGAGAGTTGGCTGAGCAGGTTGCGAAAGCTGGTGTCGTTGTAGCGGCGCCCTACGTCGAAGTGGAGGCGGGTCAAGTCGAACCTTCGCTGAAGGCTGACGTTGTTTGGGAATTGACGAAGCGACTCCTCGTAATGAACAACGGCCTCGCTCCAACGGTGCTCGATCTCAAGCTGCTGCCCACGGCGGAGCATATCGCCAACTGCGAGCGACTGCAGCGAAGAGGGGGCCGCTGTTTGCGAAAGCGCCGTGGCGGCAGAAAGAGAAACAGCCAGCAGTGCGAGCGAGAGCACGCTGGCAATCGACGTAATCCTTCGTCGCATCGTCGTATCCATCTGGAGTGTTGTTGCCGTCGCGTCGTGGCTCGCTGCCCTATGGTGTCAAATAGGGGGTTGCCATAGAGGGAGGGAAGGCTAGAGAACCAATCGATGCAACAGCAGGATTGTCGAGTTTTCTTGACGGAACTCCGGCCTTAGCACGGGCCACGTTCAATATAGAACACGTTTTGGAGAGCGTCAAAAAAACGTGAGCAAAACTTGGCCGGGGAATCAGCACAACCAGCAAGACAACACGCCCCCACCTCTCGTTGCAGGGAATGTGCGTGGACTGGCGGGAAAATCCGTAGCGCGGGTCGTGCGAGTTGGAAGAGAGCCGCGGCGCAGGAGGGCATCGCATGCGGCACGCACCGCGCATTCGGCACGGACGGCAATGTTTGTCGAGTTCCGAATATGCGGACTCTGACGGGACGGAGACGGCTACGCTACAACAGGATCAGATGTCGACCGGGCGACGGGCGACGATCGATTCGGTTTGCTTCTGGCAGAGCACGAGGGCATCGCGAGCGAGGGAGCCGTCCAGGAGCGTGGACGGGGTGTTGTTCTCGACGGCGCCGACGGCTTCACCGAGTTCCTTCGGGAAGGCCTCCAACATGTCGGGCGAACCGAGCTCCGGGTGGACCACGCCGCCGGCTTCGTCGTAGAGGGTCAGGGGGAACTGCATGGACGAGTCGAAAGCGAGGGTGGCTTTTTCGAAGTGCAATTCATAGCCGTGGGTGAAGGGGCGTCCCTGCTGATTGATGACGCCGCTGGTTGCCGTGAGCACGATGTCGGGATCGTCGAAGAAGAACTGCGAGGTGAAGTACTCGGCGACCTCTCCGCGCATGCGTCCGACGCTGCAGACCGACTTGGGCATGCCGCAGAGGAGACGGAGGAAGTGGGCGTCGTGGATGTGTAGGTCGACCATGGGGCCGCCGCAGCCGTCGGGATCGTAGAAATCCTTCAGCCACAAGGGATCGGAGATGACGCGTTTGAGGCTGCCGCCGAGGAACTTGCCATAGGTGCCTTGGACGGCGGCCTGGTAGGCGAAGTGGTATTCGGGGACGAAGGGAAGGACGTGGGCGATCATGAGCATCTTGCCGGCCTTGGCAGCGGCCTGGACCATGCGATCGGCATCTTCGGGATGTAGGGCGATGGCCTTTTCGCAGAGGACGTGCTTTCCGGCGCGGGACGCCGTTTCGGCGGCATCGGCATGGAAGGAAGGGGGCAGGCAGATATCGATCAGGTCGATATCGGGATTGCTGACCATTTCCTCGAGATCGGCATACTTGGCGAAGGGCTCGACGTCGACGATGTCGCCTTGGGGGCCGAAGTTGCCCTTGATAGAGCGCCAATCGCCAGCCAGGCGGACCGGATCTTTTTCGCAGAGGGCGACGACCTTGGCACCGGGTACGTCCTTGTAGGCGTTGAAGTGCGTCATGCCCATGAAACCGATTCCGGCGATGCCGACTCTAATCATCTCAGGTGCTCCTGTTTACGACGTTCTGGAATTTCTCGTAGGCTTCGTCCCAGGCGGCGGCATTCTGGGGTTGGTACTGCTGGACCGGGAAGCTGTTTCGGATGACTTCGCGGGCCTGCGCGATGCTGGAAACATCGCCGGAAGCGACGGCTTGCATCATGATGTTGCCGGTGGCGGTGGCTTCGACAGGGCCTGCGACGACCTGACGCCCGCAGGCATCGGCTGCGGCCTGGCAGAGTTGCCGGTTCTTGGTGCCGCCACCGACGATGTGCACGGTTTCGAGCTTTCCGCCGACGAGATCTTCGCACATGCCGAGGACTTGGCGGAACTTCATGGCGATGCTATCGAGCGCACAGCGCAGTACGGCGCCTTCGGTGTCGGGGACGGTTTGGCCGGTCTGCCGGGCGAACTGACAAATGGCCTCGGGCATGTTCTCGGGGGCGAGGAACTCCGGGGCATCGGGGTCGATGAAGGAGACGAGGGGTTTGGCCGCGGCCGACAGCTGATTGAGGTCTTCCCAATCCCATTGACGGCCGGACTGGTTCCACACGCGGCGGCATTCCTGGACGAGCCAGAGTCCGGCGATGTTCTTGAGCAGGCGGAAGGTATTGCCGACACCGCCTTCGTTGGTGAAGTTCAGTTGCAGGACCTTGTCGTTGACGACGGGCTCGGGAGACTCGACGCCCATTAGGGCCCAGGTGCCGAGGCTGATGTAGCACCAGTCGGGGCGTGCGCCGGGCTGGCTGGCCGCGGGGACCGCCATGACGGCGCTGGCCGTATCGTGGGTGCCGGGGAGGACGACGTCGGCCTGCAGACCGCATTGGGCGGCTACGCTGTCGCGCACGGGGCCGAGGGAGGTGCCGGGCGGGGCGATCTGGCCGAGGATGTGCGAGGGAATCTCGAACTGCTGAAGGAGTTCGGTCGCCCAACCGCCTTGGAGCGGATTGTAGAACTGGCTGGTGGTGGCTTCGGTGAACTCGTTGCACTTCTGGCCGGTCAACAACCAATTGAAGAGGTCGGGGACCATGAGGAAGGTCTCGGCGACGTCGAGCAGCGGGGACTTGCCGAGTCGCATGGCCAGAAGCTGATAGAGCGAGTTGAACTGCATGAACTGCAGGCCGCTGTGGCGGAAGATCTCGTGGCGAGGGACGATGGAGAAGGCCTTTTCCATCATGCCGTTGGTGCGACTGTCGCGGTAATGGTATGGATTTCCGAGAAGGACGTCGCCACGGCCGAGGAGGCCGAAATCGACTCCCCAGGTGTCGACGCCGATGCTGGCGATTTGTTTGCCGAAGCGGGCACCGGCGGCTTGCAGGCCTTGGCGGACGTGGGCCCACTGGCCCAGCAGATCCCAGAAGAGGCTCCCGGCGACCTCGACGGGACCATTTTCGAAGCGGTAGACCTCTTCGAGTTTGAGCTTTCCTCCGTCGAAGGTTCCAACGACGTGTCTGCCACTGGATGCCCCCATGTCGATTGCCAGATAAGCCTTCTCAGCCATGGTTTGGGTCCGCTTCTAAGTTTGGGAAGTGTCCAGTCGAAATACGGCGCCTCTGCATAGAGCCAAATCGTGGCGCCTTAGGCCCCGGCAGTCAAGTACCCAGCGTGGCCCTTCGGGTGAACGACGGGGTTCGGATTCGCAACAGACGACAGGCGTGATGCAACCGGCAAAGTGGCTCACCAAGCCAAAGTGGGCGTTTGGCGTGCTTGCGATTTGGTCCATTCCACCTAGATGGCCGCGGGGAGAGTCGGCGCGCCCGCCTGTGCGGGGAGTATATGCCAACTCCCCGCATGGTGGTCGTTATTTTTCGCAATGTGAGCAGTAAAATAAGGGATAGAAGCGGCCAAACGTCATGTGACACGAGATAATGGAAAGCGATTGCTGAGTTGAGCAACGAATGAGCGAGCAAAATGTATCGCGGGCTACAGGGCTACGGGCATGAGGGATGCCGGGGTGGCTAGGGCTCGCGATGTTGCGTTGAGGGAAGTGCTTCGTTGCCTGGATCGTGTTCCCAAGAGCGGCAAGGCCAGCGGTTGGCGGAGTGGACAGCGGCAATGCACCAGTATTCGCTGACTGGGTGAGCAAGGGTCAACGAGAGGGCCACTTCGGAAGAGTGAAATGGGTACTCGCATGAAGATTTCGGCAAAGACGGAGTATGCCTGTATTGCGATGCTGGAGTTGTCCTCCCGATATGGATCCGGAGAGCCGGTTCGCATTCGCAAGATTGCGGAGCGACACGACGTTCCTCCCCGTTTTCTGGTGCAGATTCTGCTGCAATTGAAGAGCGCCGGGCTGGTTGCCAGCACGCGCGGCGCAGCGGGGGGATATCACCTGCTGAGGCCGCCGGAGTCGGTTTCGTTGGGTGAGGTGATGGATGTCGTCGACGGGTCTGCCAACGGGGACGGCGAGGCGAAGGCGAGCAGCGCTTCGCCGGATTCGCCGGCGGTCAAGGTGTTGATGCGAGCCTGGCAGGAGGTGGCGACCGTGGAGCACGACATGCTCATGGGGATCACCTTCGCAGAACTGCTGGAGCAGGCTCGCGAACAAGACGAGCACATGTATTACATCTGAGTGGCAGGCCGGCGGCCGCCATCTGCTCTGCCGGGAGCGGCGGGCACGTAGGCTCGTACGCTCTTGGCTTCTGTGGGGCATCCAGCTTGAATCGGGGTGCCGGCGCGCATTATACTGAGCCCTTTGTCAAAACTCGATTATCTCGGGAAGGAACAATCATGAGCGATCTCGTGCCTCCTCACGGCGGTCTGTCGAAACCGATGTGCTGCAGCGTGCCGGATGAGGAAGTGGAGGGTTTCTTGGGGGAATCGCGGGATTTGCCGAAAGTGGCGGTCTCGGATGCCGACCTGTCGACGGTGTATCGGTTCGGGGACGGGGGGCTGAGCCCCTTGAGCGGACCGATGGATTCGGAGACCTATGAGCGGGTGCTCGAGGAATCGGTGATCGAGTTTGAGGGGAAGAAGTACGCGTGGACGATCCCGCTATCGCTGCCGGTGACGGCGGAAGTGGCCGGGCAGCTGGGCTCGGGGGTGCGCGTAGCTTTGGTGAACACGGACGGCGAGACCGTGGGCACGCTGGACGTCGAGGATGTCTTTGCGTGGGACAAGAAGAAGTATCTCAGCCGCGTTTACTTGACGGATCGCACGGATCATCCGGGCGCGGATATGGTGCTGGTGGGCGATGCCGACAAGACGCATCTGGTGGGCGGCAAGATTCGCGTTCTGCCTCAACCAAAACATGCGGAGTTCGGGAAGTACGTGTTGAAGCCGAGCGAAGTGCGCCGGCTGCTGGCAGAGAAGGGTTGGGAACGAGTGGTGGCGTTTCAGACGCGCAACCCTCTGCACCGCGCGCATGAGTACGCCTTGGTGTATGGGTTGGAGACGCTGCTGCGAGCCGGGCACAACGCCGGCGCGTGCCTGAACCCGTTGATCGGCGAAACCAAGGGGGACGACGTGCACGCCGACGTGCGCATGCGGACCTATGAGGCGTTGATCGGCAGTCGCAGCCTCGGAAAAGGCGACAGCGATCCCAGTCTGTGGGAGCCTCGCGGGGAGTCGGTACCGGATCGAGTGATCCTGTTGGGGCTGGACATCAAGATGTTTTACGGCGGGCCGAAAGAGGCGGTGATGCACGCGATCTATCGCCAGAACTTCGGCTTTACCGACATCATCATCGGGCGAAAGCACGCCGACGCTCCGTACCACGACGGCTCGCCGATTTGGGGCGACTTCGACGCGCAGGAGATCTTCGAGAATCTGGCCGGCGATTTGAAGATCCGCCCGTTGAAGGTGGGTTTTGCGGCGTATTACGAGTCGCTGGGGCGGGTGGACCTGATGGAGAACCACAAGGACGAGAAACCGGTGTTCATCTCCGGCAAGCAGGTTCGGCAGTGGCTCGTCAACGGCGAACCGGTCGATCCGCGGATCATGCGGGAAAGCACGGCCCAGATTCTCGCCGAGGCCATGGCCGCGCGGTAAGCGTGGTTCGAGAAGGGGTCGGTAGCTGCCGGGGGATGGTGATGGTCTTTGCAGAGGTCAACTGGTTGCCGGCGAGCGTGTCGGCCTTTCTGGTGGGGCTCTCGAAGACCGGGATGCCGGGCGCGGCAATTCCGTCGGTGTGGCTTATGGCCGAAGCGGTGCGCGACGCCAAGGCTTCGGTCGGCATCATCACGCCTCTGCTGCTGGTGGGCGATGTGTTCGCCGTGAGCTTCTACCGACGCCACGCGCAGTGGGACCGGCTGTGGCGGTTGGTGCCGTTCATCGCCATCGGGATGGTTCCGGCCTTTCTGGTGCTGAGCGTCACATCGGGTGAGCAACTGCGGCCGGTGCTGGGGTACCTGATTCTGGGACTACTGAGCCTGGAGATCGGCCGGCGATGGTTCAAGTGGGAGAACGTCCCGCAGTCGTGGTGGTTCGTGGGGACGATGGGCGTGCTGGCCGGATTCGGAACGGCATTGGGGAACGCCGCCGGACCGGTGACGAGCATCTACTTCCTGGCCAACCGGCTGCCAAAGCAGCAGTTCGTCGGCACGATGGCGTGGCTTTTTTTTGTGGTCAACCTTTCCAAGGTGCTTCCGTACCGTGCGATGGGGATGATCACGGCGCAGACGTTGATGCTGGACCTGAAACTGGCGCCGATCGTGGTGATCAGCGCGCTGGTGGGCGTGGTGATGTTGCCGCTGGTCCCGCAGCGCTGGTTCGACGGGATCGTGCTGGCTCTGGCGGCGCTGGGCGGAGTGCGGTTGATCGTCGGGTAGGCCGCGGAAGAACGGCTTATTGATGCCGGCGCCGCCAAGGATCACGATTCATCCCGGATACCAGCCGAAACGGCTGGAATCCGGGGTCTCGATTACCGCTCGACGCGCATTGGCAATGCAGGGCTCAATGGGGGCCGGCGTGGAAGTTGGCGATCGCTTCGGAGGTGCGCAGGTAGCGATCGTAGACGCGGATGTGCTCGATGCGGCCGGTGGAGGAGGAAGCCAGCCGTAGGGTGCCTGAGCCGCGTACGTCGCGGAGGTTGGACGGGAATCGGGTCCAGCCGTATTGGCGATGGGTGCCACCGTCGCAGAGTTGGCCGTCGACGATGAAGCTGAGGATGCGCGGGGCGGTGTCGACGATGGCCACGACGTGGTGGAGCTTGCCCGGCTTGAGTAGACCGGGATCGCAGTCCCAGGAGGCCGTATTTCGGCCGTCGCTCAGATCGAGCCGAACGGTGCCGTGATCGGTGGTTGTGAGGGCGATGCCCGATCCGGTGGGAGCACGGCCATCAAGCAAAACTTGGCCGGACGACAGATCCGGAAGGCGAAGCCAGAGATCGAGGGAGAATCCGGGGGAAGCGCCGAGGTCGAGCGATTTGGGCAGGGGGACTTCCTTGGTCGAGTCGTCCGGTTTGACGTCGGCGACGAGTCCCCGGTCGGTGACGGTCTTGTCTTGGCCTTGGTTCCAGAGCCCTGCGAGGAGTGTTGCGTCGACGGGATTGACGCGGGCGATGGTCTTTTGGGTTTCGGCGAACCAGTAGCGGCCGTCCTGTTGGATCAGGTCGGGATAGCTCATGCCAATGGCCGGGTTGGAGTCGAACAGGAGGATTTCGGGCTGCGACCACCAGAGCTTGCCCTCGCGCAGGATACCGCCGGCAATCCAGACGGGATTGCGACCTTTGAAGGACTTTCCGCTGTGGTTGTGGAACCAGAAGAGATACTTGCCGTTGGATGCTCGCCAGACGCGCGGGCAGGCGCGCGGTGTTTTGATCATCCGGCCGCCGGGCGTGTAGGTCATGGGTTCGGGCGTCTGCCAGGTGTGGCCGCCGTCGCGGCTGTACGTGTGGCAGGGATAGCCGTTGGTGGTGCGGTAGACGCAATAGAGGGCGTCGTGATCGAGGGGGACGAGGTTGTGCTCCTCCTGGACCGAGCCGAAGCGGTCGACGCGGATCCCCTGGTCGCCGTCGGGGAGCATTTGCCAGTGTAGTTTGGCCGGGTCCGATTCCGTGAGGATGTTGTCGGACCGAAAGAGCCAGCCTTCGCCGTCGTCGAGCATGTGGCGGGCGAGCTTGGTGAAGGAGAAGTACGCGCTGTGGTCGGCTACGACCGGCTTGCAGATTCCCCAGAAAAGAAGGACCTTGCCAGACCAGTCGTTGGCGCGGTCGCAGGCCGTGACGCGCATGGGCAGGCGGTATCGCTGCGAGGACCAGGAGCGGCCGTTGTCGTCGGAGTATTTCCAGGCGTAGTCGCCAAGCGTGTCGGCGCGGATGGGCTTGCCGTGGAGGGTCTCGACGTGGTCGCCGTTGTAGGTGTAGAAGGCGTAGACGCGTCCGCTGGGAACCACCAGGGGCACGACCCAGGAGGCCTCGGGACCGTTGGAGGGCTCGATGTCGATGGGCTTGGACCAGGTGTGGCCCTGGTCGGAACTGATGGTCGAGACGATGTGCTGCCCCTTGGCGCCTTCTCGGCCCGGGCCGGTGGTGAGCGTGCAGAGCCAATTGCCGTCGCGAGTGATGACGACGTAGGGTTGATCGCAATAGCCTTCGTCGGGGATGGGGAAGCCGGTGGTGAGGTTTCGTGGGTCGGTGTCGGCAGGGGAGGGGGCTCTTTCGGCCGCCATGCAGGAGATCGTCACGTAGCGGCCGACGATGGCCAGCAGGAGGGCGAGTCCAAGGACGGAGAGTGGAGGACGAAGGCGAGGACGCGTGGCATGGGTCGTCACTGTTGCACCTTAAGGAGGGCTTTGGTGGGTGCCACATGGCGGCATTTGATACACGGCTATGATAAACTACGGGCGCGGTGATGTCTGCATTTGTGTGATGGGGGCCGTTGAAGGGGTTCTGACTGGCGGTTTTGCGAGGGTGGTTTCTTGGGGACGGGGATACACCGATGAAGGAAACGGTCCTTGCGGCGGGAAGCACGTATCGAAACGGCGAGATGGTTTTTGGCAAGGTGGCCGATTTGGAGATTCGATCGGCGGCTCCAGAGGAGGACGCTTTGGCGGAGGCCGTCCTGAGCAGCAGTTGCCGCGCCGTGATTTTGAGCACGCAGCCCTATCGGGGCGCGTTGTACGAAGCACTGGGCAAGACGGGCAGGACGGGCGGCGCGATCATGGCGCGTTTTGGCGTGGGGCACGACAGCATCGACAAGACGTTGGCCCGACGGCACAAGATCGTGGTGACCAACACGCCGGGCGTGCTGGAAAGGAGCGTGGCGGAACACACGTTGTGGCTGATGGGTAGCCTGGCGAGGCGGCTGCCGAGGGCGGACGCGGCCTTTCGGGCGGGCGGGTTTTCGGCGCCGGTGGGGATGGAATTGGCCGGCAAGGTGCTGGGACTGGTGGGATTCGGGGGCATCGGACGACGAGTGGCGGCGATGGCCCATTTTGGGTTGGAGATGCGTGTGCTGGCGGCGGACGTGCGCCCGATCGAGCAGTTGACGAAACGCGGAGAGACGGCGTTGGAGGCGTTGGAACGGCTGGGTCTGAGCGCGTACACGTCGGACGTGGAAACCGTGCTGCGGGAGGCGGACGTGGTGAGCATTCACCTGCCAGTGACGGACCAGACGCGGGGGTTCTTCGATGCGGCGAGGCTGGCACTGATGAAGCCGGGCGCGGTGCTCATCAACACGGCGCGTGGCGCGCTGGTAGACGAAGCGGCCCTGTATGAGGCGTTGGCCGAAGGGCGCTTGGCGGGAGCGGCTTTGGATGTGTTCGAGGCGGAGCCGTACGTGCCGGTGTTGCCGGAGAAGGACCTTCGCGGGCTGGAGAACGTGGTGCTTTCACCGCACCTGGGGTCTCATACCGACGAGGCGCACCGGCGCATGGCTGCGGCGTGCCTGGCGAATGTGCGCAACTTCTTCGCTGGGAAGCTGGACGAACTGAGCCGGGTTGATTGCTGAGTTTGGGGTGCAGGAAAGGATGTCGGGCGGCGGATCAGTTCGGCGGATAGAGCCGGAGTTCGACTTCGGAGCCGCCCTTCTCGAACTTGACGATCTGGATGAGATAGATCTTGCCGCCGGTCTTGCAGGCGATGACATCGGCGGGGCGATCGACCAAGGGGACGAGGAGGACTTTGGGAGCCATGGCGACCGGGTTTCTGGGACGGGGCTTGTCGGGGTGTTCTTCGCGAGACTTGGTTGCCTCTGCGGTCGTGAGCGGTTTGAACTCGGCCATCGCCTCGTCCCACTTCTCGGCGGGCAGCTTCCGCAGTTGGTCGAGTGAGGACGAGTCGGCGTAGACAACGTCGGCCTTGCCCAGGATGCCGAGAATGCCGCCATCGGTTTTTTCAAGGCAGAGCATGGCTGTGTCCGATTGTCCGAGCTTGAGCAAGCCGAGGATGCTTTGTTGCTCCTTGGGCTTCTGGATGAGCTTCTGTTGAGCGATGTCGAGGATGTCGCCCGACTTGGTGTAACGCTTGATGGAGAGTGTTTCCGGCTCGGCGGCAACGGCATGTGCGGCCAGGAGCGAGGCAAGGAAGATGAGGACCGTCGGACGGAAGGGCATGGTTTTCATGGGTGTTCCTGCGTTGAAAGGTTCTCAGAGGGACCAGAAAACAAATGTGTGGGCCACGTGCGGATTGTACGGTGAAACGGGCCTCCAGGGGAAGTGGCCGTCGTTTCGTAGGCCTTCGGGCAGACGGACCTGAGGGGCTGGCGAGTGATGCGACCGTCGAAGCCATGGGAGCGAATGGCTACCCGGAACTGGCGGATGGGTTGCCCCCGGAGGTGTGTGTCGTGGGAATCACAGCCTAGAAGGGGTTGCAGTGCATGGTTGGCGCGGGTGGTTGGCGTGGTATACTGCCGTCATATCTTGCGGGATTCCAAATCTGGGCCGGTCGCCAGAATCAACGGGGTGCGATATGGTTCGACGGATCGTGTCGGCGTTTCTGTTGCTGATCATCGTTGTCGCGCAGGCGAGTGCGGGGTCGCCGACAGCTCTGGACGATTACGTTGCCTCGCCCGATGCATCGTACAGTTGGAACCAGGTGGGCACGATCAACGGTTCGGGATACACGGTGTATATCCTGGACCTTACCTCGCAAACTTGGGACGAGGCCACGAACAAGACGGAGTGGCAGCACTACGTTCACGTGGTCGTTCCGACGACGGTGACCAGCGACACGGCGTTGATGATCATCGGTGGCGGCAGCACCAGCACCACGCCGCCGACCACTTTGAACAACGATGCCCAGCGAGCCGTTTCGGCGGCGCTACAGACCAACTCGATCAGCGTCTACTTGCCAACGGTTCCCAACCAGCCGCTCCAGTTTGCCGACGAGAGCTTCAATCACAGCGAGGACGAAATCGTCGCATACACGTTCGACAAGTTTCTCGACACGGGGGACAGCAGTGCGGTTGCGTATCTGCCGATGGTCAATAGCGCGGTGCGCGCCATGGATGCGGTGCAGGAGTTCGTGCCGACGGTCGGCACCGGAACGTACGACGTGGACAATTTCGTGCTGACAGGGGCGTCGAAGCGGGGCTGGACCACGTGGCTCACGACGGCGGTCGATCCGCAGGGGCGAGTGATCGCGGCGATTCCACTGGTTGCCGACCTGCCTAACCTAGCGGCGCAGATGGAGTACCATCACGAGAACTACGCGGACGTGACGGTGAACGTCGAAGAAGGCTATTCCGTGGAGTTGCACGACTACCTGCACTACGACGTGATCGAGCGTCTGGGAACGTCGGAAGGGGAGGCGTTGCTGGACATCGTCGATCCCTACCGGTACTTCGATCGTACGAGCATGTCGGTGCCGAAGTATGTCGTCAATGCGGCAGGGGATGAGTTCTTTACGCCGGGCTCGGCCGATTTCTACATCGACGAACTTTCGGGGCCGACGTACTTACGGTACGTGCCCAATGCGGGCCACGGCCTGAACGAGGACGCAATCGAGAGCGTGTTGAACTTCTATGAAGCCGTGGTCGAAGGGACGCCGTTGCCGGAGTACGAGTGGAGCATCGAGGACGACGGCCACACGATCACAGTGAGCACGGAAGATGAGCCGGTGGAGGTGCTTCTCTGGCAAGCGACGAATCCCGAGTCGCATGATTTTCGCAACTACACGTTTGGGGCGAACTGGACGAGCAGCCTGCTGTCGGACCTGGGGGACGGGACGTACATGGCGTACCTGGACTCGCCTGAGACGGGAGCGAGGGCATTCTTCATCGAGCTGCTGTTCGACGTTGGCGGCAAGCCGATCAAGTTCAGTTCGTCGATCAGCGTGTTGTCGTCGGTGCCCGAGCCGTCGTCATTGGCGCTGTTGGCGCTGGGGGGCGTGGCATTGCTGGGTTGGCGGCGGCGTTGCAGACGAGCCGAAACGTAACGAGGCGGCGGCCGAGGAGTGGTCGTCGGTCGGGTTCTGTTCGGTCGCGAGCCGCGCTTGCAGCTGTATCTTGACGACGGTTCAGTCGCGTTTGAGATAGCCGGCGCTGGACTGGAAGTACTTACGGCGGCGCGTTTCGACCACTTCGGGCGTTTCTGCCTGTTGCTTCTGGAGATCGACGAGATTTGCCTGGCAGTAGCGGCATCCGACCGTTTCGAGATGGAACTGGGCGTATGAGGCCACGTCGGTAGGGAGGGCGCCTAGGAGGTAGCTGCCGAGTTGCTGACGCGTGAGGCAACTGAGGCGGTGACGACGCCAGATAGCGCCCAAGGAGTGGACGCCCGTGTCGCGGCGGGTGTTGACGGCGGCAAGGCGTTGGAGCAGTTCGGGACTCTTGCGCAGGGCGTGCTCGATCCGCGCCATTTCGTCCGGGGGCAGGGCTTCGTCGAGATAGGCGTCGAGGTCGGATTGGCGAATGTTGTTGGGCATGGGGGCGACTCACTCGTAGAGTTCGGGGAAGATCTCGTCGGGGAGTTGCTGGTGTCGGACGGTCTTGCGGATGCGGGCGAGGAATTCGAACTTGTGATTGGCCACGGTTTGCTCGGACACGACGAGGCGCGAGGCGACCTCCTTGTTGGCCCAGCCGCGGACGAAGAGGAGTTCGACGCACTGGAGTTTCTGCCAATCGCCACGGCGGCGCCAATGGTCGAGCTGCTGGCCGACGGCAGCGACGAGGGCCGTTTCCTCGAATCGGCGGCGCTCGCCACTGCGAAGTATGCTGCTGGCGGGCCGGGCAGCACCGGCGGGCTCCCAACTGCTGGGCGCGGTGCTGCCGGGGACGAGGGGCAGCGTGGGGCGGCGGCCCTCGCGGCGCAGGTAATCGGTGAGCTTGTGGGCGGTGATCGAGAAGAGGTAGCCTTCGAGGGGGCGGCGAATGTCGTAGTTGGGCAGGCTGGTGAGGAAGCCGATGAAGGCCTCTTGGACGACGTCTTCGGCGGCCTCGCGGTTCCTCGTGCGACGTTCGACGAAGGCGAGCAAACGGCCCTCGAAGCGGGCGATGAGCTCGGTCCAGGCATCGCTATCGCCGGAGCGAATGCGGCTGATGAGCAGGCTGTCGGTCTGGTTGGATGTGGACATGGGCCGCAAGCGTGCTCCGGATCGATGAACTTCGTACGTAGACCAGATTACCGGAGTTGACCTCCCCAGGCAACCGCCAGCTCGATGGGGCGCGGAGCGGAATCACGCCAACCTCGTTGCGAGGACGACCAGCAGTGCGAGCACGAGTACCGCCGCCACGCGCAGCCGATTGCGATAGGCTCCCGCGGTGGCCAGGTCGACTCGCAGGTAGGCCCAGAAGGTGGCCAGCACGACCAGCACGCCGGCCACGACGAGGCCGACCAGGTGCAGGCGTTGGAAGATGACGACGCGGTGCCACATCTCGCTGAGCCGGTTGTTCACGTCGGTATCGAAGCCCAATAGCACGTGGAGCAGCACCATGGGCACTCTGTCGGTGGAGGTGACGGCGACGCTACGGTTTTCCGTCCAGGTTTCGCGGACGAGGTGTGACTGGAGGTACTCCTTGGGCAACGTGACACGGCCGACGGCCTCGGGGACCAAGTATTGGTCAACATAGGCGTCGACGGCCTGCCGTAGCGCTTCGGGAAGTTCGCGATCGCACTTCATGCGCGACTCGAACGGTCCAACGATGATAGGGACCTGGTACACGCCGTCGACCAGTTTCGGCGGGGCTTCGATCCAGTCGGGGGGCTGTGGCGTGGGTGCTGGGTCGGGCGTCGGAGTGGGGATGACTTTGGCCGCGACGTTGATGGCCGTTTCGGCGGACGGAGTCTCGGAGGCGACTTTGACCAGGGCATTGGCCAGGGCGCGGAGCAGGCCGGCTGCCTGCGATTGCTTGTCGCCATCGGCGCGGATATCGAGGGATACGGAGGAGTTGCCGTCGGATTGGCCCTTGGCGTCGGCGGGCTGGAGGATGACCGTCATGCGCTGGCTGGCTGCCGGCGGAGGGCTTTTGGTGGGCTGGATTGCCGACTCGATCGGGATTTCGACGGGACGGGGAGATTTGCGCGGGGGGGCGGGGACCTGGGGGAAGACGCGTACGGTCTCGGATACCTGAGTGCCGTGAAAGACGGGTGCCCTGAAGGCGGCCAACATAACGAGGCCGACGGCCAACAGCACGGGGAAGACCAAGATCGCCATTGCGAGAAGGGGGTTACGCTGGTTCCTGGCAAGCAAAGCGAGGAGCGCAAGCGCAAGGCCCAGGAGGAGCGCGCCGCCCAAGATGACCTCGATGATGCCCATCCACGTCACTCCTGAATTCGTCACTGTCACGGTGATTTGTTTTCCAAGATCAGTGGTGCCTTGTTTCGTGCCGGCGGCGTTTGGGGTGGAGCCAGGGGCATGCCACCTGGAGCGAGACCGACATGGTGGCGGCGAGGATGATCAGCCAGGGCTGCGGGAAGTGCCAGATCGCGGCGACGAGGCCGCCTGCGAACACGGAGATTATCAGGGCGGCGACACTCATTCGCGCACGTCGCAGCGGATCGGCCTGGCGCCACCAGCGAACCGCCGCAAAGAGCGTCGCGAAGCAGGCCAGGTAGGCCATGAGTTGCGGTTGGCCGTCGAGGTAAAAATCGGACGGTGGGCGGAGGTCGAGGAGTTCCGCAAATCGCCGGTCGTAGGGGAGCGTTACACCGAGGTACGACGCCGAGGCGAAGGCGACGAGCCCGACCGCCAGTCCGAGGACCATGAGGACGAAACGGCGCGTGAGCGAGTCGCCCTCGGTGCCTTCCCACAGTTTGGCGGGAATCATCAAGGTCCAGATGCCTGCGATGCTCATGAGGGCGAGCCACGCGAACACTTCGGGCTTGGGCACGGTGGAATCGAAGCTGGTGACCGTGACCATCACGAGGCACATGGTGATGGCGACCAGGGCTCCGCCGACCATGGAGCCGAGCAACTCGGCGATTCGCTGGCGCCGCGACCGCATGACCAGGGCTTCGACGGGCTGCTCGTGACGCCGCTTCCATCGTCCGACTTCGGCCCGAACGGCGCGGACTGGAGGCGGCTTGGGAGGGTCGGGGGTGGCAGCGGGCGGAGCGGCCGCCGTGGCCGGAGCGACGGGAGGTGGTGTCGTCGGCGCAGCGGGAGTTTTCACACTCAGAACGATCGCCCGCGCCACCCAGTAGCAGCCATAGGCGAGGCCCAACAACATGAGGGCGGCGACCAGCGGCCCGGAGGCTGTGAGGAGAAGGAAAATGCCGATGGCGACGACGGCGATCTTGGCGGACGTATTCAACTGATGAAACGCACCGATGCCGCGCTGCCATTGCTGGCGGACGAACCGCCAGATGGGCTCCTCCTCGTCGACGGCTTCGGCAGCGATCGGAGCGGCAGCAGCGTCGGCGGCACCGAGGGGCACTCGCCGGCGCGGGCGAGGAGCGCTGCCGCTGGGGAGCGGACCGGAGCCAACGCGCGGCTGCACGGGCTTGGGAAGCAGGCGGAGCATTTCGTCGACGGAGGAGAATCGTTTTTCGGGATCCTTTTGGAGAGCGCGGCCGATGACGCTGCGATAGGGTTCGGTGAGGGGGGAGAGATCGGGCTCGGCCGTGAGGTGTTTCATGAGCACCTCGCCGACGCTCTCGCCCTCGAAAGGCAAACGCCCGGTGAGCATTTCGTAGAAGATGATGCCGAGGGCGTAGACGTCGATTTCCTTGCCGTAGCGGCCGTTGGCGACTTCGGGCGCCATGTAATGGACGGTGCCGATGCTTTCGGTTTGGCCGCTGCGACGGCTGCAGGAGATGAACTTCGAGAGGCCGTAGTCGCCGATCTTGACGATGCCTTCGTCGGAGAAGATGTTGCCGGGCTTGAGATCGCGGTGGACGATGCCGTGGTCGTGCAGATAGGCGACGCCGGCCCCGATACCATGCATCCAGGCGAGAGCCTCGTCCAACGGCACGCCGTTGGGATGGGCGGCGATGAGATCCTCGAGGCATGCGCCGGTGACGTATTCCATGACGACCCAGTTGTCGCCATTCTTGTCCTGGCGGATGTCAAAGACGGAGAGGAGGTCGGGGTGTTTGAGATTGAGGCAGTGACGGATACCGCGCAGCTCGACGTCGAGGTTGCGGCGAATGAGCTTGAGGGCGACCTCTTTGCCGGCATCGCTGACGGCATAGTAGACCTCGCCGAATCCACCGTGGCCGACGCCCCGCTTGATGGTGTACCCCTCCAGAGGACGCGAGCCGCTGGGGTAGGTGAACCGCACGGGCGCCGCTTCAAAGACGGCGGACTGAGTGGGGTGCTGAGAATCGGCCGGTTGATCGTTGGACTGCACGGCAATCACCGCGGATTTCATCGGTTCACTCCTGCGAGGCCCCGGCCGTGTCGGCCGAAGTCTCGCTTACCCATTGTATCACGAGCAGGTCGTGCACCAGTGCGTGTCGCACTCAACTGTAGCGTTCGCGGAGGCGTGTCTTTACGGTTCCGAAAGCGAAATACACGCTACAGTTACGCCAAATTCGCTCTATCGATGTTGGTGCGGGTTTTCTTGTAGCCGCCCCCCCATACGTGTTTCTGCGTTTACCTACGTTCGTTCACGGCTTCTAGGCTGAGGGAGAACTGCTCTCCGACGATTCGCGAGTTGCAGTGGATCGGCCCACGATCGCGGTAACGGACGCCGTCGATTTCCAACCATCCGCGCGTTTGGCAGAAGAGCTTGCCATCGTGGTGATAGAGGATTACGTCTTCGGTCCAGTCGCGACAGACGACGTGGCTGTGGGGACGAGGCCCGAGCACGCAGGATTCTGCCATGAGTAGGACCGCATCGGCCGACGGTTGGGTTCGGTGGCGGCTGAGGAAGTCGAGCCGGGCCGTGGCACTGAGTGCGTGGGGCCGCCGAAAGGCCAGTCGCACGGCATCGCCCAACTGAATCACGCTGCCGTGATTCAGGAGCTGTGGGTTTCGGACCGGTTGGCCGTCGAGCCAACTCGGCCGGAGCGCTTCGAGGAGGTAGCCCTCGCCGTCGCGCCGGATGACCGCGTGCCGTCCGGAAATGTCCCCTAGGATGGGGATTTCCGCGATCGGCTGCGGAATCGGCTGGCCCAAGGTCACTTCGTCGGCGAGGCAGACCCAATAGCCGCCGACCGCGTCGATCCAGAGCAGGAACCGATCGCAGCTTCGACCAGAAAAAGGATCCATGGGATTCTGTGCGAGGATACCGGTGATCAGTTTGAACATTGTCGCACACCATCAAGGCGTCAGCCAGGGGGTCGTGGATGGTGGGGAGTCGGTCGTGTTGCTGCGGACGGTTGTGTGTGTCAGCCATCGTGGCCAGGGGTCGGGGTTTCGTGAGCAAGGGCCTTCTCCTTGGGCTGGGTCGCCAGATCTTCGGCGTCGAAGTACTGGGTCACCTGCTGGACGATGTTTTCGGGTGCCTGCTGTTCCAGGGGGATTTCGTCGTGGAGGCGTCCCTCGGCGTTGACCATGCGCTCGGCCACCTGGAGGCGTGTGCGCAGGTCGCTGATGAGCTCCTTGACGCGGCCGAGTTGGCTATCGTCGAAGCTGTACTCGCTGGTCGTTTGCGCGGCGGCGAGCATCTGCAGCCGGGCTTCGAGATTCTCGATTTGGACTTGCAGTTGCCGCTTGGCGACGAGCATTCCTTCGAGTTTTTGCCGGGCGGCATCGAGGCTGCGCTGGCGCGCGGCGTGGATCTCGCGCAGGCTGGTCAAGGTGGCTTCGCTGGTCTTGTAGCGATCGAAGCGGTTGGCCAGATCGAGCTTTACCTGCTGGGCGCTGTAGGAGCGGCCGGCGTACTGGAACGTAGGAGCGCCGGAGGCCAAGTCGGTCTTCAGGCGCATCAGTTCGGTTTTGTCCTTGGACAGTCCGGATTCTGCATCGGCGATCTGCTTGTCGAGGCGTTCGACGAGGACCTCTTCCTTGGCGATGGCGTGCATATTCTTGCGGACTTCGGGGACCAACTGGTCGATCATTCGTCGTGCGCGCTCGATCTCGAAACCGATGGGGACGCTGTCTTTGACGGCGTCTTTGAGGTATCCGGTCGAGGTGGTCACATAGCTGGCCGCGTCGCGGCCGAAAAAGAACAGCGCCAACAGCAGCGCTACACTGGAACCAAGAATCAGCTTCTTGATCATGACTGGTCTCCTCCGAACAGGGTGGTGTATCGTGCGTTACGGCGTACGCAACGAGGGGATTTCTGTGGCTTCCGCCCGCCACGAAGTGTTATTCGCGGACCGGGCCCGATTCTTTGAAAGATGGTGAATTCCTGGCGATACCCCCCTGAAGACCCGTTTTGGGCCTTGAAGCGGGGCGCCGGGCGTGCTGAACTGACGGCGGGCAGAAGCGAGGAGACCGAGTCGATGGACCCAGAAGTGCAACAGCTTGTCGAGGCGATTCACGCGGCGCCCCAGCGGTTGGTGCTGATCGTATCGGGCGGAGGTAGCCGGACGGCCAGCCAATTGCTGGAGGTGCCTGGGGCGTCGCGGACCGTGCTGGAGGCGGTCGTTCCGTATTCGGAAGAGGCCATGGTGGTGCTGCTGGGCGGCAAGCCGGACAGGATCTGCTCGGTGACGACGGCGCGGGCGATGGCGATGGCGGCGTACTGTCGGGCGCGGCGCTACGACCAGAGCGGCAATCCGCTTCTGGGCGTGGCGTGCACGGCGAGCCTGGCTACGGATCGGCCGAAGCGTGGCTCGCATCGCGCGCATCTGGCGGTGCAGACCGATGACATTACGGAAACGTGGTCGGTGACGCTGGAGAAGGGAAGTCGGAGTCGCGCGGAGGAAGAGTCGTTGGTGAGTCGTTTGTTGCTGAACGTGATCGGCGAGGCGTGCGGTTTGGCGGAGCCGCTGGCATTGGGATTGTTGGCGACAGAGGAGATCCGGACGGAGCGCGCGGCGGCGGAACCGGCGTGGCGAGGTCTGCTATTGGGCGAAGTGGAGGCTGTATGCCAGGGCGAGGATTTCGGGGTTGAGGCGACGGCAGACCGGGTGCTGTATCCCGGGGCGTTCCATCCGTTGCACGTGGGGCATCGGCGGATGGCAGAGGTTGCTGAGGAGATTCTGGGGCAACGGGTGCAGTTCGAGATCTCGATCTTCAACGTGGACAAGCCGCCATTGGACTATGTGGAGATTCAACAGCGGATCGCGCCGTTTGCGTCGGACGAGGCGTTGTGGCTGACGCGGCTGCCTACGTTCGAGGAGAAGTCGCGGTTGTTTCCAGGCGCGACGTTCGTGGTCGGTTCTGACACTCTGTCGCGGATTGCCGACCCGCGCTACTACCACGGCGACGAGGGGGCATGTGGGCAGGCCTTGGAACGGATGGCGGCTCGCGGGTGCCGTTTTCTGGTATTCGGCCGGCAGATTGCGGGCCGCTGGGTATCGCTGGCGGAGCTGGAACTGCCGGAGGTTCTGCGGGGGATTTGCCAGGAAGTGCCCGAGGAGCGGTTCCGGGAGGATGTGTGTTCCACGGACCTTCGGGGGGTGGAGGAGGAGTGAAGCTGGCGCGTCGTCGGACTATTCACTTGAATTCGACGGCGACGGTGGAACGGGATGTCTGGGGCAGCCCACGAGGAGGCGGGGCGCGCTGGTCCGCATGATCGTTACGAGCGTTACGATCGGACGCGGAGGTCTGCGGGTTAGCCAGACTCCGCACGTCGCACAAGTGTTTCCGGGGGTGGGCGAAAGTTTGGGGAGTGTGTGGAGAACGTCCGAATGAAGAAGAGGTCGTAAAACGTCGGACGTTTTATGCAACGTGTGCCACCTGAAAGGAGAGAGTACCTTGGAGAGCATCCACATCAGCAGTGCGTCGCGGAAAGTACGGGCGACCCTGTACTTGCCGGCGGAGCTGCTGGAGGAGGCCCGCGATGCTGCCGTATTCCTGGCCGGCTACCCGGTTCGTTTGACGCTGACGCGGTTGGCGGAAGATGCCCTGCGATCAGAACTGCGCCGGCTCAAGGAGGAACATCATGACGGCCAGGATTTCCCCCCTCGGACCGCCGACCTGAAGGGCGGCCGTCCCATCGCCGCATAGGGCGTTCCCATGCAATCGATCAAAGTGGAGTCGTCCAGAAGTGCCGAATTGGAGCGTTTGCGCCGAGAGCTCCTTCGGCGGATTGTGGAGAACGAAAATCGCCGGCAAGCCACGCGCCGCACGTTGGCCAAGTAGAGGCTTCGACTCGAGTTTGGCATCGTTTACGGGCCGGGGCGTACCGCGGGACTGCGGTCGCGAGGTCGATCGTCCGGCTCGTTCTTCATGCGAAGGGCACGTAGGCGTGAAATTCCTGGGCTCCCTGGCGATCTTGCTGGCCATTGCGGCCGCCACGCCGGGACCACCGGCGACGGCGGGACCGCTTCCCGCCCAGACCTATCCCGTATCGCGGGGCGTGCATCCAGCGGTGGTGCGCGTAATGGCTCCGGAACGCGATGGGATGTCGCTCGGTTCAGGGACGCTTGTGGCTGTGGAGGGCGACCACGGGTTGGTGGTGACTAACTGGCACGTGGTGCGCGATGCCGCGGACACCGTCTGGGTCGCGTTTCCGAACGGGTTCCGATCGCCAGCCACAGTGATGAAGACCGACCGCGTTTGGGACTTGGCGGCGCTGGCGATTTGGCGGCCGAACGTGGAGCCGGTTCGATTGGCGAGCGCACCGCCGCGGCCTGGCGAGCCGTTGACGATTGCCGGGTATGGCGGGGGTTCGTATCGGGCGGCGAGCGGGACGTGCACGCAATACGTGGCTCCGGCGTCGGGGCAGGCGTTCGAGATGGTCGAGCTCTCGGTTGCTGCGAGGCAAGGGGATTCGGGCGGCCCCATTCTCAATAGCCGAGGGGAATTGGCGGGCGTGCTGTTCGGATCGGGGCTGGGTTGCACGAGCGGTAGCTACTGCGGCCGGGTGCAACGATTTCTGGCCACGGTCGAGGGGGATTTCCGGCGGTTGGCGCCGAATCCGCTGATGATCGCCCAGCAGAGTGCGCCCGGCGAGACCGCCTCGGCGGCGCCGTCGACGGGAGCCGCCACGCCGGACGCCGTGCCGTGGCAGCCGTCGGCGAATTACTGGACGGCCGCGCCGCCGTCGCGCCAGGCTGTGACGCCGAGTCAACCATCTGCGGTTGGGTCGCCGGTTGTGGCTGCGATTGCCACGGAATCGGCGTCGGCGCCGGTTTCGACGGGGCAGTCGGCGGCGATGCCGGCAGCAACGGCTGTGGGCGCGGGCGGTTCGGCTGCACCCGTTGCGGTTGTGCCGCCGGTCGGCGAGTCGGCTGACGTTGGCGGCGGAGCCCCCGATTCGGCGGAGACGACGGTGGGCGATCAGCTCAAGACGTTTCTGGCCGTGATCGGCGTGTTTGCACTGTTGTTCCACGGCGTTCGGATGCTGGGGACGCCGCTCGAGCCTGCGAAAAAGCCGGGCCGCGGGACGAGACGCCGGTCGTGAGCGGTCGGTCGGTGCGCGAACCTTTGGGCGGGCCTCTTGTCCGAGCCTATTGCGGGGGGTAACATGATCGTTTCTCGATAGTTTGCGGAGTGTGTTATGCGACACGTGCTTTCGGCTTTAGTCCAGAACGTGCCCGGTGTGCTGTCGCACATTTCGGGAATGCTGGCGTCTCGTGGCTACAACATCGACAGTCTGGCGGTGGGGGAGACTGAGGACCCCCATCTATCGAAGATGACGTTTGTGGTTGTCGGTGACGACGCCATTTTGGAGCAGGTCCGCAAGCAGTTGGAGAAGATCGTGACGGTGGTTCGGGTGGACGATATCAGTGCCCAGGACCACGTGGAGCGCGATCTGATGCTGATCAAGGTGGCCGCACCTGCGGGCCGTCGGAGCGAGATCCGCGAGTTGACCGAGGTATTTCGCGGGCGGATCGTGGACGTAGCGGCCGAGATGGTAATGATCGAGATTTCGGGCAAAGAGCGGAAGGTGGAAGCGTTCATCGAGCTCATGCGGCCATTTGGAATTGTGGAGTTGGTGCGGACCGGGCGGATCGCCATGGTACGGGGCGCCCGTCAAGCAGCCGAAGAGAACAAGTAACCCCCCAAGGAGCACGTCATCATGCCTGCCAAGGTTTATTACGATAAGGACGCGGATCTGTCGCTGTTGAAGGACAAGACGCTGGCCATTTTGGGCTACGGTTCGCAAGGGCACGCGCACGCCCAGAACCTTCGCGACAGCGGCTGCAACGTGGTCGTCGCGGAGTTGCCGGACACGGCCAACTACGAGCAGGCAGTGAAGGACGGGTTCAAGCCGCTGTCGACGGAAGACGCGGTCAAGCAGGGGGACATGATTACGATTCTGGCGCCGGACGAGCTTCAGGCGGACATCTTCCGCAACCAGGTTCGTCCGAATCTGAAGCCGGGAAACGTGGTGGTTTGCTCGCACGGGTTCAATGTTCATTTCGGGCAGTTCGAGGTTCCCAAGGGCGTTTCCACGGTGCTGGTGGCGCCGAAGGGGCCGGGGCACTTGCTGCGGGCGGAATACGTGCGCGGGGCGGGCGTTCCCTGCCTGATCGCCATGGGCGATGGGGCGTCGCCGGAGGCCTTCAAGTTGGGTCTGGCGTACGCCAAGGGGATCGGCGGCACGCGGGCGGGCGTGATCGAGACGACGTTTGCCGAAGAGACCGAGACCGACTTGTTCGGCGAGCAGGTCGTTTTGTGCGGCGGCGTCAGCGCGCTGGTGAAGGCGGGTTACGAAACGCTGGTCGAGGCGGGGTACCAGCCGGAGATGGCCTATTTTGAGTGTGTTCACGAGTTGAAGCTGATCGTTGACCTCATCTACCAGGGCGGGCTGAACTACATGCGGTACAGCATCTCGAACACGGCCGAGTACGGCGATTACTCGCGCGGGCCGCGGATCATCACAGACGAGACGAAGGCCGAGATGAAGCGCATTCTTCAGGAGATCCAGGCGGGGCAGTTCGCCAAGGAATGGATCCTGGAGAACAAGGCCAACGCTCCGGCGTTCAAGGCGATGCGCCGGCAAGAGCGGGCCCACGAGGTCGAGGAGGTCGGTCGCCGGCTGCGGCGGCTGATGTCGTGGATCAACGCGAAGGAAGTGTAGAGACTTCCGGCATGGGTGCCGCCACGGTGACCGCGGTCGAGGGGCAGTAGGGCGGCATGTTTGAGCGGTCCGGACCCGGCGAAGTTAGACGGGACGGACCGCGTTTGGCCCGAACAGCCGGAAAAGTAGTTGTTACCGGCTCTCGGCGATCATGTGTCCCCCTCGGAAATACTCGTTCTGCCTTGCCTACCGACGGCGGAATGCGAGAATATTGTAGGGGAAAAAGTTGACAGTCGTGCGCTGGCGCAGCCAGTGTACGGGGATCAGGCCGGGAGCTGGGACGTTTTTCATGGTAGCCAGCGATATTCAGACCAAGTTTGAGGAGCTCAAACCAGGCGATCGCATCGAAGTCGAGCATCGGGTCACCGTGGGTTCGGCGAGCTGGACTGCCAGGATGGCAGGCACAGTTGTGCGAACCGAACGCCGACGGCACGGGTTGCACTTTCGGCGTCAGATCGATGACAAGGTGTTCAGCGACGTCATTTTGCTAGAGTCGCCCGAAGGCGAGTTGACGGCGATCACGATGGATGAGTACACGGTTCTCCGACCGGCATAGGCCGAAGCGGACGGATCGTTAGCGGAAGACGGCCTCGCGAGTGCCGCCAAGGATGATTTGGTTGACCGGCAATTGATGACCCAGCCCTCGGATCGTGCTTCTGACGCGCTGTTCTCGGCGCATCCCCGCTTGTTCGAACAGAACCGCTACGTGTACCCGGTGGTGAGCCGGCGGGCCGGCGGGTTCTCGGTGGGGGTGAATCTGAACCTGGACAAGGCGTGCAATTTCGATTGCGTCTACTGCCAGGTGGATCGGACCGAGAAGGGCATCGGGGACTTCATCGCCATCGACCGCCTGGTGTCGGAAGTGGACGCGACGCTGGACTGGATTACGTCGGGAAGGATCTTCGAGACCGAACGATTTCGAGACACGCCACTGGCCTTGCGCCGGCTGAACGATATCGCGTTCAGTGGCGATGGTGAGCCGACGATCTACCGGAACTTCGACGACGTGGTTGCCGCATGTGCAGAGGTACGTCGCCGTCGGAGTTTGGACGAGATGAAGCTGGTGCTGATTACCAATGCCAGCCTGCTGCACCGCGAGCGGATCCGCCACGCGCTGGAGATTCTCGATACCAACAACGGCGAGATCTGGGGCAAGCTGGACGCCGGCACGGAGGCGTACTATAAGCGGATCGTCCGCGCCGCGATCCCGTTGAGGCGCATTCTCGACAACTTGCTGGAGGCCGCGCGCGTGCGGCCGATCGTGATCCAGTCGTTGTTTCTGCGTCTGGAGGAACAGCCGCCGTCGTTGGAAGAACAACAGGCGTATTGCGAGCAGTTGAAAGGGATTCTCGCCCAGGGTGGGGCGATCAAGCTGGTTCAGGTGCATACGGTTGCACGTCCGCCGGCGGAGAGGTGGGTCAGCGCGCTTACGAACGAGGAGGTCGATGCCCTGGCGGAGTTGGTGCGACGTGAGACGGGGTTGCCGGTGGCGACGTTTTATGGGACGTAGGGACGCGGTGGGGAGGAAAGCGGAAGGCGGAGAGCGGGGGGTGGTTGTTAAGCTGAAGCATAATCTACGGTCGGTGGTGTTATGCGGAAGTGTCGCCTGCGGGCGCAGCGACGGGAATCTCGATGAGTTGCGGGTGGTCGGCGCTGAGCGATTGGGCGACGAGGTGGGCGAGCTCTTCCGGGTCGGTAACGCGGCGGGCCGGGACGCCGAGCGATTGAGAGAGACCGACGAAGTCGATCGGCGGATCGACGGTATCGAGGCCGACGAAGCGATCGGCAGAGGCCTCGGGTAGCTTCATGACGCGAGCGCAGTTCTTGAGGATGCGGTATTCGGTGTTGTTCGTGACGACGAAGGTGACGGGGATACGGTAGTGGGCGGCCGTCCATAGGCCTTGGAGGCCGTACATGGCCGAGCCGTCGCCGATCAGCGCGAGCACGGGCCGCTGGGGCCAGGCGAGCTTGACGCCGATGGCACAGTTGAGGCCCCAGCCCAGGGCCCAGCCGCGATGGGCGAAATAGCCGGTGGTATTGGGCAGGGCGCCGATGCGCTCGAAGTAGCCGGCGGCGGTTGTGGGGGATTCTTCGATCACGGCGACATCGTCGGGCAGGATTTGGGCCAAGTGGTCGGTGAGGCACAGGGGCGTGACCGGCCGGACGTCGTACTGGGACTGTGCCTGGCGACGGAGGGCTTCGCGCTCGGTGCGATGGGCTTTGGCGCACGCGGTGGCACGTTTGCTTGCGGCGGCAGTCTGTTGTGGGGTCATCTGTTGGCGAAGCTCGGCCGCCAGTTCTGCCAAGGCGGGCTTCGGATGGCCGATGACGCCGACTTGCAGCGGGTAGTTCTTGTTCAATTCCCAGGCGTGATCGTCGATCTGCACGAGGCGGACGTGCTCGGGAATCGGCCGCGAGGGTTCGTGGTAGATATACTGCTGGAAGAGCTTCATGCCGGCAACGAGTAAGACGTCGAAGGTGGCCAGACGCTTTCGGACGTCGGGCGACCAGAAGGGGAGGAAGCCGGCGGCCAGGGGATGGTCGGAGGGGAAGCTGGAGCGGCCGTGGGAAGTCGTGGCCTCGTGAATGACGGGCGCACCGAGCTGCTGGGCGACGTCGACCAGCTCGGCGACTGCGTCGGCTTCACAGATGCGGCTGCCGACGAGGATAGCGGGCGAGTTGGCTTCGGCGAGAACGGCAGCGGCGCGGCGAATGGCTTCGACGGGCGGGCGGACCAGCGGATCGGGCAGCGGCGAAGGGGCCAAGTCTGGAGGCTCGGTCCGGACCGGCTCGGCCTGGACGTCGATCGGCAGCGAGAGGAAGACGGGGCCGGTGGGCGGCATCAGCGCGGTCTGCACGGCGCGGCGGACGGCGGAGGGGATGTCGTCGGGGTGGGTGATTTCGGCGGCCCATTTGGTCCAGGGACTCGCGGCAGCGACCATGTCGCCCCAGAGAATCGGCTCCTCGAACGCGAGCCGGCGGTGTTGCTGGCCCGCGGTGACGATCAACGGTGAGCCCTCGCGATAGGCGTTGTAGAGCATGCCCATCGCGTTGCCCAGGCCGCAGGAGATGTGCAGGTTGACCACGCCGGGCACGCCGGACGCCTGGGCGAACCCATCGGCGATGGCCATCGCGGGGATTTCCTGGAGCGCGAGGATGTACTGAGGCGACGAGCGGCGCACCAGGGCATCCATGAGAGGGAGCTCGGTGGTGCCGGGGTTGCCGAACAAGTAGGGCACGCTGTAGCCAGCGAGCATGTCGAGAAAGTCGTCCATGCCGGAAGGGGGCATCGCTTGCGCCTGATGGTGTCGAGGGGGAGTGGTCGCTGCAGGTTCCCAGTCTAGCGGTGCCGGGTTCTGGCTTCAACGCGTTGGATGCCAGCGCAAACGGGAGCCGGGGAGTGTGGTGGCCAAGAAACGAAGAAGCCCGGCTGAGTGCCGGGCTTCGGTTGGTCTGGCTTTGTTGCCGCCTGTGTGGGGCAGGGCAAGGGCCCTTGTCAGCGCTGAATCGCTGCCGGACGGGTCCTTCGTGCTTGCCAATCGGTGGTTGTCGAGACGGGTTCGATGGCTTCGTCGGATTCGGAGAGGACCTCGGGCTCGGGCTGCTGTTGAACCACACGCTGAGATGCCAGGGTAGCGCTGGGTCGACGGGGGGCCTTCGCTACGGTTCGCGTGGTACGGGGTTGTGCGGCGTAGCCGGGGTCGGCACACTGGCCGGACGCACAGGCGGGGCCTTGGGGGCCGACGTAGTTGCCACACTGGTCGCACGGATCACAGCAATCGGGCGGGTTGCTGCACCAGTCGCCCCAGTACTCCTCGCCACAGCCGGTACAGGCGGGTGCGCATTGGAAGCCCAGCACGCGGAACACCCAGCGCACGGGTCGAATTCCGCAACAGGGTGGTCCGGAGCAGCCGTCGCACGTTCCGCAGTCGGCCCCGCAGTAACCACCGCAGCTACCGCATCCACCGCCGCACGTGCCGCCACACGGGCCGCAGTCGAACACGCCCTGGGCGCACGGATTGTAGAAACAGCAGCAGCCTCCAAGGGTGAGTGCCATCGCACTGACCAACAGACCGACAACCATCATGGATCGCATGACAACCCCTCCTTGTCAGGTCGAAGAGGACCGACGAGCGGATGAGGGCTCGCAGGTCCATCGTTTGTTGTTCGCCTGAGGCCGTCGTATTGCCCCTTGGGTCGCAGCCTCGATGCGGCCAAGGCTTCTCGCCTGAGGGCGAGTGATTGCCGGGATTGGGGCCATGCGGCATTCGCACGGCACGGCCCGGCAATCAAAGAAGCCTGGGGTCCTGTAGAGCTTATCGGCCGACGTGGCAGAACAATCGAGAAAATCGTCAGATTCGGCACAAGCGGCAGAGTCTGCCTAATACGGTGCGACGCAGGGCGAGTCTTGCTGGAAGCGTGTTTGGCGATATAAGTGGTTTTGTGTGAAGTGGTTGTGATGCGTGGCAGGGCGGTGCCGATCGGTGGTCGCAGGTGGGTGGGAGGAGTGCACGGGGTTTCGTGGCGGTGGGGTGGCCGCCAAAGAGGCGGGGCACTGCCAAACGGCGTTGGCAGTGCCCCGGTGACGGACTAGTGCGTGTCGCACTTAACTGTAGCGTTCGCGGCGGCGTGTTTCTACGGTTCCGAAAGCGAAAAACACGCTACGATTACGCCGAATGCGCTCTAGAAGCGACGGCGGCTAGTCGGGTGCCTTCGTCGGGTCAGATGATCTAGAGATTGGCCATCTTCTCGATCAGGTCGGCGCTACGGCAGCTGTAGCCCCATTCGTTGTCGTACCAGCTCAGGATTTTGAGCATGGTGTTGCCGACGACCTTGGTCCAGGGACCGACGAAGATGGAGCTGTGCTCGTCGTGGACGATGTCGGTGGAGACGATCGGGTCCTCGGTGTACTTGAGGATGCCCTTCATGGGCCCTTCGGCCGCTTCCTTGACCGCCGCGTTGACCGCATCGGCGGTGACCGGCTTGGAGGTTTCGACGGTGAGGTCGACGACACTGCCGGTGGGCGTGGGGACGCGCAGCGAAATGCCGGTGAGCTTGCCCTTGACTTCAGGGAGCACCAGTCCGACGGCCTCGGCGGCGCCGGTCGTGGTGGGGATGATGTTCAACGCGGCGGCGCGGGCTCGGTAGAGATCCTTGTGGGGGAAGTCCTGCACGACCTGATCGTTGGTATAGGAGTGGACGGTCGTCATCAAACCCTTGACGATGCCGAACTTCTCGTAGAGAACCTTGGCGACGGGGGCGAGGCAGTTGGTCGTGCAGCTTGCGTTGGAGACGCACTTGTGCTCGGCGCTGAGCTTGTCGTCGTTGACGCCAAGGACGCAGGTGAGGTCTTCACCCTTGGACGGGGCGCTGATGACGACCTTCTTGGCGCCGGCCTGGAGGTGGCTGTCAAAGCCGCCTTTTTCGGCGGTGGCACGAGCACGGAACACGCCGGTGCTTTCCAGGACGATGTCGACACCGAGCTCGGCCCAGGGGAGCTTGGCGGGATCTTTGATCGCCGTGGCGCGGATCTGCTTGCCGTCGACGATGAGGTTCTCGTCATCGAATTCGACGGTGCCAGGATACCGACCGTGAATGCTGTCGTACTTCAGCAAGGTTGCCAGCGTTCGGTTGTCGGTCAGGTCGTTGATTCCGACGACCTCGAAGACCTTCGACTTCTCCATCATGCGACGGAACACGAGCCGACCGATGCGGCCGAACCCATTCACACCAACACGAATTGCCACAGTGCATCTCCTTTGAAAAAAACGGTATTCCCTCCCTGACGGAGGGGATGCTCGAGGATCGCAATGCCGAAAGCTCGGCGTTTTGGCGGCGAGAGAATCGGGCATTATACTGAGGGGCTGGGCGATCAGCAACTGCCGCCCCTCTATGCGGGGGATCGCTTCGCCGTCGGGGGAGCGAGCGGTGACGATGTGCGGGCGTAGTTGGATACGACGCCGGAAGGAAGGCCCGTTGCGGCCATGGCGTGGCGACGCATTGGGGGAACTGCGGGGCAGCTATTGCGCCGGTGCGGCCGGAGCGTCGGCCGGGGCCTGGGGCGTTTCGGCGGGAGCTTGCTGTTCGGCGTCCTTGCCTCTCAATCGCACGGGCCGGCGCAGCGGCTTTCGTTGCTCGGTTGCGCCGAGCGGTTGGGCCATGTTGATTGTGATTTTGACCGCTTGGGCCAAGCGGTCACCCGTTGGGGACTGAATGCCGGCCATTTCGATCTTGTCGCCTTTTTTCGCCCAGCCGTACGCGTTGGTGCCGGAGAGGTGGACGTCGATCTGGAGCTGTTCGGCGAGCTGGACCCTCACGGGCGCCCTGACCGAGGGGATTGCGACCATCATCTCGCCGTTCCTCAGCCGGGTGATTCGGCCGGCGATTTCAAAGGTTTGCAGGTCGGGGAGAGCAGCCCGGGCAGCTCTGGCGTCGGGCGGCGGCTGGACCGCAGCGGGCTGGTCGCCACCCGGCCCTGGTTGACCGGGTCCGGCGCCGGCGGGTCCTTCGGGGAACGCTCCGAGCATGTGCTCCTGGTCAGGGGTGAAGATGGTCAGGCTGCCAACCTGCGCGTCGATTTTGGAATGGCGCGTATCGACCTGGGCGACGAACGAAACGAACTGTCCGGGGGCGAGAAACTCGGGCGTGGCTGTGCCAGTAACTTCGACGTCGGCCTGGGACATGACTTGGAGGAGCCAAGCTTCGCCGGCATCGGTGACCATTTGGATGCGTCCTGGGGCCAGCGCTTCGATGACTCCGCTGAGTTTGAGCGTCAATGCGTCGATTTGCCGTTGTGCGGCGGCATCGCGTTGCCTGCGGCGTTGGTCCCGCTGCTGCTGCTGATAGGACTGGATTTGTTGCCATTGCGCCGCGGCGGAGTCGGCTAGAATGGTCGCGACGAGGCTGGCCGAGACGATAGCCGCTGCAGTTGTGAGGAATCGACGCTTCATCGTTTTCTTTTCCTGGGAAGATGCGCGGACGGTGAGGCTGTTTTGGGGCCGCGTGAGTCTTCGTTGTGTGGTTGCGGGATCTGTCTACACAGCCGGGGGCGGCTGTGCTACATGGTTTGGCGTTGGGCACGAGAGCGTTTCTGCAGGCTCCTCTCTCGAACATACCGCTCGGGGGACCGGTTGAACAGCAAATTCTCGCGGCAGAGGGGGTTCTTTTCGAGGGATCGTGGGTGCGGGCGGCCCGGTCGCACCACTTCCCGATGCGATCGTACGAACCCTACAATAGGGAATCGTCTCTAGGAAAGATGGACCGACCACCCCCCCGGAATTACGAGCTTCGAGCGATGTCGACGTCACCCAGCCGAACGAATGTTCCCAAGTTCACCGCGATGAAGGCCGAAGGCCGCAAGATCGCCGTGTTGACCGCCTACGACCATACGATGGCTTCGCTGGTGGACAGTGCGGGGGCAGACGGGATTCTGGTGGGCGATACGGTAGGAATGGTCGTGCAGGGGCACGGCAATACGCTTCCGGTGACCCTGGACCAGATGATCTACCACGCGGAGATGGTTGGCCGAGCGGTGCAGCACGCCTTGGTGATCGTCGATCTGCCGTTCCCGACGTTTCACTTGGGTGTTCACCGGGCGATTGAGAACGCAGGGCGCATTCTCAAGGAGACGCGGTGCCAAGCGGTGAAGTTAGAGGGGGGGGTGGACCAGGCGGAAGTGATCGCCGGGTTGGTGTCGGCGGGGATTCCGGTGATGGGACACTGTGGCTTGCGGCCCCAGAGCGTTCACCAGATGGGCCGGTTCTCGCTGCAGCGGGATCGGGAGAGACTTCTGGCAGATGCCAAGGCGGTGGAGGAAGCGGGAGCGTTTGCGATGGTGTTGGAGTGCATCTCGGCGGAGATCGCGCGGGAGGTGACGGAGGCGTTGCGGATTCCGACGATCGGCATCGGCGCTGGGGGCGCGTGCGACGGACAGGTGCTGGTGCTGAATGACCTGCTGGGGCTGACCGTCGGACGCGTGCCGCGGCACGTGAAGGTGTACGCCGATCTCAAGCAGCAGGTGACCGAGGCGGTGACGCGCTACTGTCAGGAGGTCCGCGAGGGGACGTTTCCTGGGGCGGAACAGACATTCCAATAGAAAGCGCGGGTGATGCCGAATCAACTGGCGGGGCAGATCAGTCCGTACCTACTCCAACACGTCGACAATCCCGTCCAGTGGTATCCGTGGGGTCCGGAGGCTCTTCAGCGGGCGAAGGCCGAGGGGAAACCGATTTTTCTATCGATCGGCTACTCGGCGTGCCATTGGTGCCACGTGATGGCCCACGAGAGCTTCGAGAACGCCCAGATCGCAGAGATGCTGAACGAGCATTTCGTTTCGATCAAGGTGGACCGCGAGGAACGGCCCGACCTGGATCAGATCTACATGGAAGCGGTGCAAATCCTGACGGGGCAGGGGGGCTGGCCGCTGTCGGTCTTCCTGACGCCGGAGTTGGAGCCGTTCTTCGGCGGCACGTATTGGCCGCGGCAAGCCCGGGGTGGAATGCCGGGATTTGACCAGGTGCTGCGCGCGGTATGGGATGCCTGGGAGCAGCGGCGCGAAGAAGTGGTTTCGCAGGCGGGCAAGCTGGCCGAAGTGGTGCGCGGCAACGACGTGACCGGTGCGTCGGGAGACGTGAAGCTGGGCGCGGCGCTGCTCAGGGCGGCGCAGGTGGCGCTGACCAAGACGTTCGATGCGGAGCACGGCGGGTTCAGCCGCGCGCCGAAGTTTCCGCATTCGATCGAGCTGCGGGTGTTGCTACGACAGTATTGCCACACAAAGGACGAACGCCTGTTGCCGGTGGTTACGACCACGCTGGACAGGATGGCGGCGGGCGGGATGTACGATCAGCTCGGCGGGGGCTTCCATCGCTACAGCACCGACGCGCGATGGCTGGTACCGCATTTTGAGAAGATGCTCTACGACAACGCGATGCTGGCGATGGCTTATGTGGAGGCGTGGCAGGCGACGGGACGGGAGGAGTATGCGCGGGTGGCGCGCGAGACGCTTCAATACGTGCTCGGCGATATGACCGATGCGGAAGGCGGGTTCTACAGCGCGGAAGATGCGGACAGCGAGGGCGAGGAGGGCCGCTTCTATGTATGGACGCCTGAGGAGGTGCGGGCAGTTCTCGGCGGCGAGCGGGGAGAGACGTTCTGCCGGGTGTATGACGTGAGTGAGGCGGGCAACTTCGAGGGTCGCAACATTCTCCATCTGGCGCGGTCGGTTCGGCAGTGTGCCGAGATGCTGGGGCGCGATGCGGACGGGTTGGAGGTCGAGTTAGCCGACGGCCGTCGGAAGCTGCTGGCAGCGAGGGAGGGGCGAGTGCGGCCGGCACGGGACGATAAGGTGCTGGTGAACTGGAATGGGCTGATGATCGAGGCGATGGCGCGCGCGGGGGCGGCATTGGGTGAGCCGAGATATGTGGAGGCGGCGACCGCGGCGGCGAGGTTCATCGACGTGACGCTGCGCGATGGGTACGGGCGGTTGTTGCACGTTTGGCGCAAGGGCCGCGCGCAGGGTGAGGCGTTGTTGGACGATCACGCGGCTTTGGCCAACGCGATGATTTCGCTGTATGAGGCGGGGTTCGAGGAGGTGTGGATCGAGAAGGCGGTGGGTTTGGTGGATGAGATTCTTCGACGATTCGCCGATCCGCAGGGTGCCGGGTTCTTCATGGTGCCGTGGGATAGCGAGGAGCCGCGGATTGCTCGCAAGAAGGACATGTTCGATGGGTCTACGCCTAGCGGGAGCGGAATGGCGGTGACGGCGCTTTTGCGGCTGGGAAAGTTGTGTGGGAGGGACGACTACCTGCGGGCGGCGGCCGTGGCGCTGGAGGCGTCGGCCGGGCTGATGGAGAAGGCGCCGATGGGTGCGGGGCAATTGCTGTTGGCGCTAGACATGTATTTGGGGCCGGCGCCGGAGATCGTCATCTTGGGTAACGGTACGGAGTCGGCTCGAGATGGGGTGATGGCGGAGTTGAATCGCCGGTTCCTGCCCAATAAGGTGGTGGCGTATCGGGACCCGTCGGCCGGTACGGAGGGGCAGTGCGAGGCGTTGAGCGGCATCTTTGCGGGGAAAGAGCCGATTCCGCCCGGCCCGACGTTGTTCGTGTGCGAAGGTTTCGCGTGCGGGAAGCCGGTTTCTGGGGGCGAGGAGGCGGTGGCGGCGATCGCGGCGTTGTGCGAGTGAGGTTGACGGCGCTCGCTGTGCTCGGCCCACCCGACGAGTTCGACGTGGGGGTTATTGGGCGGTGGAGAAAGAGCGGAGGTCGGCTTCCAGGGCTGCGAGGCGGGCGGTGAGGGCTTGTTTTGTGACGGCCAGGTCGGTGATGCTCTGGGGCGGCTCGAAAGCGAACATGTAGAACTTGACCTTCGGCTCGGTTCCTGAGGGGCGTACGGCCACGTAGTTGCCGTCGGTCTGGAGATCGAGCATGACGAGGTCGCCGACGGGACCTTCGAGTGGCTGCGAGCGGCCGTCGGGCGTGCGGATGACGCTGTTCTGGTAATCGCGCTGGCGAACGGTCTTGAGGCCGGCCAGTTCTTGCGGCGGATTCTGGCGGAAGCGGGCCATGAGGGCCGTCATGCGTTGCATGCCTTCGGCGCCGGGCATGGTGACGGAAATGGTGTGCTCGGCGTGGCAGCCGAATTGGATGAAGAGGGCGTCGAGTCTTTCGTGGAGCGTTTGGCCGGCGGCTTTCGCTCGGGCGGCCAACTCGGCCAAGAGCATCGAGGCGACGGCGGCGTCTTTGTCGCGGGCGTGGGTGCCGACGAGAAAACCGTAGGATTCTTCGGCACCGAGGACGAACCGGTCGGGATCCTGTTGGTCGATCACGCCGCCGATCCACTTGAAGCCGACGAGGAGGTCGCCGATGGTTCGGACGCCGTAGGCGTCGGCGATGCGGCGGATGAGCTCAGTCGTGACAAGGGTCTTGACGACGTAGTGTTCGGAGGTGAGCGTGCCGGCGGCGCGGCCCGACTGGAGGAGATAGTCGGCCAAGAGGGCGCCAATCTGGTTGCCGGTTAGGCACTGCCAGGGGGCGTTGGGCTGGAGCGTTATGGGCGCAGCGCAGCCGACGCGGTCGCAATCGGGGTCGGTGGCGAGAACGAGGTCGGCACGGACCTGGGTGGCGTACTGGATGGGCGCATCGAAGACGCGCTGGTTTTCGGGATTGGAAACGTGACCGGGAACGTTGGGAAAGTCGCCGTCGGGGTCGGCATGAGGGCCGAAGAGCTCGACATCGCGGAAGCCCGACGCGGCCAGCGCCGGTAGGACGGCCGAGGCGCCGACACCGTGCAGCGGCGAATAGAGGATTTTCAAGTCGCGAGGGCCGGGGCAACTTTGGGTGACCACGGCATCGAGGAAGGCGCGGTCGACCTCGTCCTGCACGTAGACGATCTTTCCTTGGGCAAGCCCATCGGCGAAAGCGATTCGCTGGATATCGCCGACGCTCATCACGCAATCGATCACGCCCTGGTCGTGAGGCGGCAGCAATTGGCCGCCGGAGGCCCAATAGGCTTTGACGGCGTTGTCGCTGGGGGGATTGTGGCTGGCGGTGACCATGATTCCGCAGGAGCAGCGATTGAAACGCACGGTGAAGGACAGTTCGGGCGTGCTGCGATAGCCGTCGAGGAAGTAGACCTGATAGCCGTTGGCGACCATGATCTCGGCGCAGAGCTCGGCAAAGTGCCGAGAGCGATGGCGCGTGTCGTAGGCGATGGCGCAGGAGCGGGGCCGGTCGGTGACGTGCCGGTCAACATAGTCGGCGAGGCCTTGGGCGCTTTCGCCAATGGTGCGGTCGTTGATGGCGTTGCTGCCGATGGGATACATCTTGCCGCGCCGGCCACCGGTGCCGAAGGGGATGGTGGTCCAGAAGACGTCGTCGAGCTGTTGGAAGTCGCCTTGGACGACGTGGGCGACGACCTGCGGGGCATACGCGGCGTAGCGCGGCTCGACGAGCCAGATTCGCAAATTGCGGACGGCGCCTTCGGAGAGCAATCCGTCGGCGGCCGCTTGGGCGATCTTGTCGAGTGCGGCGGGAATATCAAGGGGGGCGGGCGTGGACGACATCGTTGCTCCGGTAACTCGGATGAGGTGAAGAAGACTTCATTTTTGCCCATCGTGCGAATTGAAGAAAGGGGGGCCGGCCCGTGGTGACGAGGCCACGAACGACGGGCGGAACGCGATCGCGCGGAGGGGCGAAGGGGCTTTTGCTGGGGGCGCGTGGTCTCTATATTGGTCTTGCGATTACAGAGTCGGAGTTTGCGAATCGGCGGACCGGCAGGCAAGGAGGACGGTGGCGTGAGCGAGCTGATCATCAGCGTTTCCGGGTTGCGGGGGATTGTGGGGGAATCGCTGACGCCAGAGGTGGCGATTCGCTACGTGGCGGCCTTTGCCGGCCAGACACCGCCGGGGTTGTTTGTGGTGACGCAGGACGGGCGGCCATCGGGTCGGATGCTTGCGGAGGCCGTTTTGGCGGGGCTGCACGCCATGGGGCGGGCGACGATCGATGCGGGGGTTGCCGCGACGCCAACAACAGGCGTTCTCATTCGCCACTGCGGGGCGGCCGGCGGCATTCAGATTTCGGCCAGCCATAATCCGGGCCAGTACAACGGTCTGAAGCTGTTTTCGGGCGAAGGACGCGTCATTCCGGCAGGGCCGGGGGCAGAGGTGCTGGCGAGCTATCGCTCGGGTGCGACGCACTGGGTGCGCCATGATGAGCTCGGGGCGGGGCAGGAGTGTCCGGATACGACGTTGGCGCATCTGGACGCGGTTCTTGCCACGGTCGATGCGGAGCGCATCCGCGGCCGCAAGTTCCGGGTGCTTCTGGATTCGAATCACGGGGCGGGGAGTGTTCTGGGGTTGCGCTTGTTGAACGCATTGGGCTGCGAGGTGACGCTGCTGGGCGGGGAGCCGGACGGCCGGTTCGCGCATACGCCGGAGCCGACGGCGGAAAACCTGGCGGGTGTGTTGGCGAAAGTGCCGGAGGTGGGCGCCGAGGTGGGTTTCTGCCAGGACCCGGACGCCGACCGGCTGGCGGTGATCGATGCCTCAGGACGATACCTGGGAGAAGAGTACACGCTGGCGCTGTGCCTGGATCATGTTCTGCGGCAGCGGTCGGGGCCGATTGTGACCAACTGCAGCAGCAGCCGAATGGCGGACGATCTGGCGGCGAAGTACGGAGTGACGCTGTTTCGGTCGGCGGTCGGGGAGGCCAACGTGGTGGATGCGATGTTGGCGCACGGCGCAGTCTTCGGCGGCGAGGGGAACGGCGGTCCGATCGATCCGCGCGTGGGGCTGGTGCGGGACAGCTTCGTGGGGATGGCGCTGGTGCTGGACGCCATGGCGGCGCGGCAGATGGAGGTGGGGCAGTTGGCGGACGAGCTGCCGCGTTACGAGATCGTGAAGACGAAGATCGCCTTGGCGCCGGAAAGGTTGGGCGCGGGGCTGGATGCGATCCAGCGACGGTTCGCCGATGCGCGAGTGGATCGGCTGGACGGTTTGCGTCTGGATTGGGCGGACCGCTGGCTGCTGGTGCGTCCCAGCAATACGGAGCCGATCGTGCGGGCTGCTGCGGAGGCGAGTACGGCGGAGGAAGCCAAGCGGCTCTGTGATGAGGCGGCAGCGGTGATTGCTGAGGAGTTTGGCGGTGAGGGAAGCTAGTTGGGGGAAGAGAACTCGAATGGGGTTGAGGATGTCCCCGGCCCCTTTCCCGCAAGCGGGCGAGGGAGGTTGGTTGGCGTTTCCGATGCGGCACAGCCGGGGGCGGCTGTGCTACCGGGAGGGGTGGAGGGTTACTCTTTCTTGTGTTTTGGGGAGGATGCGGCGGAGCTTTCGAGGTCTTTGCCGAGGGGGAGGAGGCAATGTCGACCGTCGAGGTCGATCTCGGCTTCGCGCTGGCCGATGCGATTGACCTTGCCCTCGTGGTCGCCGATTTTGAATTCCTCGCCTTGACGGAGCTTGAGGCAGTCGCCGGAGGTGCGATTGACGATCCAGGCTTCCGGCTGGTCGCCGACGACAACAATGGCGGTGAGGACGACGAACTTGGCGGGGTCGAACTCGGGCGGAGCGGTGGGTTCTTCGGGTTTGTGGTAGGGGGCGAAGAAGTTGCGGTCGGCAATTGCCTTGGAGTAGGTGGCGGCATCGTCGGCCAGCAGCGATTCGGCGGGCTTCTCGGGGAGCTTGTCTCTGGGGTCGCCGCCTGAGAGCGTGAGGGCCTCGATGGAGAGCTGCACCTCGACCTTCTTACCTTCGTTGCTGGGGAGTAGATTGAGGATCTGGATCTGGTGGAGGTAGCCGGCGCTGTAGAAGGCGTGGAGGAACTTGGTGAGGTCCTCGAGCGTCGATGCGGCCTGGAGGCGGAATCGCAGGGTGCGATAGGTGCTACCTTGCTGGCGTCCCTGGCCGGCTTCGACCTTGGGACCTTTGAAGCCTGCCGCCTCGGCGGTGGCGAGGAGCCAGTTCTGGTAGAAGAGGCGGGCCGTTTCCAGATCGCTGGGGAGTGACTGGCGGCGCCATTGGGTTAGGTCGTTTTCGGCTTGCTTGCCCCGCTCGATCTGGCGATTCTTGCGCTCGATCTCTCGGCGCAGCTCTGCGCGTTTGGCTTCGTTCTTTGCGCCGGAACCGCCCCACGTGGTCATGAGGAAGCGGCCGAGAAAGAGAACCACCAGCACGCCGGTGACGATGGCCAGGATGCGCTCGCGCTTCTTGAAAGTCATTTCGACTCCTTGCCGATTAGCAGGGAGGATCGAAACTGGACGCCATAGGGCGGCTTGGCGGCGGTCTTGTCGGTCGTCTTGGGGTCGACGCGGTGCGAAGCGTCCTGTAGGCCGCGGCCGAGTTGGGCGGCTGCGTCGACATCGCGAGCGACTCCGTCGAGCGTCATCTCACCACGCTGGGCCGTCGCGCTGAGCTTCAGGCCGGTGAGCATAGCGTCCTGGGCGGGGGGCATGTGCTCGGAGAGCCAACGAAGCTGGTCGAGCCAGTTAACCTGGCCGGCGAGCCATTGGCGGACCTCTTGGGCCGATTTCTCCGACTGCTCGGCTTTCTTGACGCCGTCGTCGAGAGCTGTGGACTGGCGTTGCAGGCTGCGGAGTTCGGCCAAGAGTCCCTCGGACCGGAGCCAGCCCATGACAATCACGGCCAAGACCAACAGCGCGGCGGCCAGCCCGGCGAGGGCGTAGGTGTTTCGCCGGCTGGGCGGCTCGGGGCGCTGGCGGGGATGGAGAAAATCGAGGACGGGCTCGGTAGTGGTGGCCTCGTCCCAGAGTGCGCCGACCAGGGGAGCCCAGCGACCGGAGTCGTTCTGGAGTTGCTCATCGGCCGTGCCGCGCCAGTCGACGCCTTCGTAAGGATCGGCCAGGTCGGTAGGCAGAGACAATTCGGCGGCGATGATCTTGGCGGCGGCGGCCGGGCGATCGCCGGTGGCCAACAACACACATCCGTCGACGTTTCGGCTTCCCGGCTGATTCTGGACCGCGGCGATGGTGCGGCGGAGCTCGAGCAGGAGCGCCGGCATGAAGGCAGGGTCGGTGAAGGGATCGCCATCGAGGTGGGCCTGACGGAGAAACGAGACGCGGCCGTCGACGATGACGGCCAAGTCGGCCTCGCCGCCGGCGACGTTTACCAATAGGCGCGTTCCGTTGGCGCGGGGGCCAAGACGGCGGGCAGCGAGCGAACCGGTTGCGCAGGGCTGGAGCACCAAGTGAGCGAGCTTCAGGCCGGCCTTGTCGCAAACGCCGCGGATCTCGTCCAGCAACTCCGGAGACACGGCCGCCGCGAGAACGTATCGCTCCTGATCGCCCTCAGTGGGGAGAGGGATGAAGTCGAGGGGCCAGTGCTCCTCGAGATTGTTGAATTGTCGGAGCGCCTGGAATCGGACGAGGTCGGGCAACTCGTCGTCGGGGGCCGCGGGGAGCGTGAGGTGACGCAGCTCAACGCGGCTGCGCCCGAGGGCCACGACCGTGGGAATGCGGCCGAGGCGTTTGGCTTTCAGCGCGGCAGTCAGTCGCTGGGAGGAGCCGTCCAGCGGGTCGGCATCGCCAGCCGCCGAATGCAGATCGATCGACCAGGCTTGCTCGATCCGCATGCGGCCAGCGCGGAGGACGGCCACCACGGCGCTGGCTTCGGAGGGACTCCACTGGAGGGCGAGAAGGCGTTGCATGGAGGGAGAGAGGGATTCGGGATTAGGGATTGGGGAATAGAGGTTAGAGGTTGGGGACTATTCGGCGTTTGGATCGATGCCGAGGGATTCCAGAGGGTAGCCGCGGCCCAACTGGGTCAACTCTTTCCAGGATACGACGCGGACGGGTGACTTGGTAGTGTCAAAAACGACTTCGAGGCGGGCGGCGGGGCCATCGCGGTCGAACGAGCCGACCACCTGCGCCCGATAAACGCTTCCCCCACCCGTGATCATGGGGAGTAACTTCTTCATTTGCTGGAGGTTGACGATTCCTTCGTTCAGGAGCCAGGTAGCCTGACGCAGTTCGAAGTCGCTGCCGGTGATGTCGGATTGGCGGTGGGAGAGGATGGAATCGACGGCGTCGGCGGGCATGTCGGGGATAGCCGCCAGCAGCGCGGCTGGGGCCTCGTTGATGTTGATCCGGCCGGCGATGACTTTGTTGTCGTCCATGGCGAGGACGTCCATGAGCTTGGTGAGGTACTCGCGGACGTTGCCTGACTGGAACGGGTTCTCGACGTCGATCGCCTTGGTTTGGCCTTTGTACTTCACCTGGATTTTGGAATCGATGACGTCGAGGACACTGGTGAGCTTGGTTTTGCCAGGCTGAGTGAGGTCCAACTCGCGGGAGCCGGTATCGACGGCCTGATCCTGCGTGGACGAGGACTTCTTGGATTGTTCTTGTTCGTCGCCCTGTTGGCCGTCGCGGTCGCTCGAGGAGGCTTCGCCGTCTTGCTGCGACTGCGAGTCTTGCTGCTGACTGCTGGAGCCACTGGAACTGCTTGAGCTGCTGGAGCTGGATTGCACTTGCTGGCGGTAGGCGATGAGGTATTTGACCCAGGCAGGGTCGAGGACCTGTTGAAGCTCGTCGTTGAGTTTCTGGAGGTCGTCTTGGTTGACGTTGATCTTGGGCTGGCCGTCGGTCTGGAGGTTTGCCTCGAGGCTGTAGAGGGTCAGGTATGCGGACCAACCGCGGTCCTGCGATGCGAGCGCGGAATCGACACTGGCGAGGGTGGAAGGATCGGGTTCGGTGTCGTCGGCGAAGCCGTTGCGGTTGCGGTCGACGCCGAAGAGCAGCTCGGGCGTGACGCCGCGGACCATGAGCAGTTCGTCGAGCGATTGGAGGAGGCCATTCTTGGGAGCGTAGGGCGGGTCGAGTGTGGAATAGTACTCGGATTCGGCGCCGCTGGCGCGTGGCTCGTCGTCGTCGTCGAGCCAATCGAGGATGGCGTCGGCGATTTCGTCGGTCATGCCGGGCAGCACCATGAGAAAGGCCTTGCCGGCGCCGGAGCTTCTCTTCTCGAGCAAGAGCAGGGCATTGACGTTGAGCTTGGCGGACTCGTTCTCCAGACCGTAGCGGGTGCCGGCATACTGGCCCTGGTCCATGATGGGCGAAAGGACGGTGAAGCGGCCACGGTCGCGAGGCAGGTCGCCATCGAGGACGAGAATGCCACGGAAGAGGTCCGGGTTGTCGTACCAGCCGCCGAGATCGATCGCGGTCTGCGGATCGCTGGAGAGGACCTGACGAGCGGCCTCGACGCCCGATTCGGCGAGGGCCAGCGCCTTAGCTTGGCGGCCGGAAAGGTATGCGGCCTGGCGCTCGGTGAACATCCACTCGGCGAAGGTGCAGGCGGCCAAGCTCAACGCGACCACCACGACCATGACCACGATCAGGACCATACCGGTCCGGCGACGCCGAGGCGTCGCGGCGATCGAGGTGGCGTGATGATGGCGGCGAGGTGACATCACGGTGACTCCGAAGAAGAGGAAGACGAACCGCCGCTTTCCGTACCGGACGACTCGGTGGACGATCGCGAATCGGTGCTGCCGGACTCTTCCGTGGTGATGGCGGGCGCGGCCTTGGCCATGGGAATGTCGACGATGAGACGGTAGACGGTGTTCTCTTGATCGCTGGTCGATGCGGTGTCGTCGGAGTCGGCGAGTGCGGCGGTCCAATCACCCCCTTCCGTGCGAGGTCGCAAGGTGAGCGTGATTTCAACGGCCAAGGGGACGTTGCCGGACTGGGCTGTATCCCACGAGTCGTACCAGGTCGTGCCGTCGCTGTAGCGGAACGCGAGTTCGGCGACCTCCGGGGCGAGCGGCTTTTCGCCCAGGAGGAGTTGGCCGGTGGAGCTCTCCTGCGCAGCAGACTGGCTGACGGCGCGATCGAGCTCGCGGCGGATCAGGCCGGCGCGGGGTTCGGGGCCGGTCGGTACGGCCGAATCGTCAGGAGTGACGACGTAGTAGATGACCGTTTTGAGGTCGCCTGTGGGGCCTGCCGAGGAGAGATCGTCGGCGGAAGGCGCTGCGCCGTGCGCGGGGTTGGCGGGGCGGTCGGTATCGACCTGGATCCAATCGGGCCCACCGTAGAGGCCAACGACGGTGTGGGCCAGCATGGCCTGACTGGGATCGGTGACTTCTTCGGCGGTGATCTGATCGGTGGACGTATCGTCGTCGAGTTCGTCGGCGAGCGCCGCAGAGGAGTCCTCGTCCTCGGTGCCGGATTCGGAAGTGGAACCGTAGGTGGTGGAGGCGGATGCGGTCAGCTTCTCGAAGTCGAGCGGGTCGGCGACGACGGTGTTGCGGAGATCGTCGGCGATGCGGTGGAGGAGGACGCGAGCGAGTTGGGCCTCTTCGACGTGGGTGCGACCGGCATCGGCGATGCGCAGTTGGAAGTCGACGGCCATGGCCACGCAAAGAAGCACGAGCGAGGTGAGGACCAGGGAGAGGACCACCTCGAGCAGCGTGTAGGCGCGATTGCCGGTCATTGCGAGTCTCCGGCTGTCGAGGTGTCGGTGCTCTCGCCGGTTGACGAAGCGGTCGTGCTGGGATCGACAATCCAGCGCGTGAGAGTGTAGTCGACAGGGCGCGCGAAGACGTTGGGGTCCTGGCTGACGGTGATGCACACCTCGATGAGCCCGGACTGGGAGGCGGGATTGACTTCCACGGTGCAGAGCCAATCGGGGACGGTCGTTTCGTCTTCGTCTTCCAAAGGGGCGCTGGACTGGGACTCGGCGGGGACGAGGCCGGCGGCGATTTCGGCCATCTTGCTTTCGCAGTAGAGTTGTGCGCGGGTTGAGTCGCGAGCGAGCTGCGCGCTGTCGAGGCCGCTGCGGTTCAACTGGCTCAAGGCGGCGACGGCACCGGCGAGGATGGCCAGGGCGAGGACGATTTCCAGGAGTGAGAATGCGCGACGGCGGCTGTGAGTCATGATCCGGTCTCCGCATCGGCAATGACATCGCCCAGGGTGACCACGCCGGTCAGGCCTCGCAGGGAGAGCTCGACGGACTGATCGCGCTGGTTGGTGAGGACGAGTTTTGCGTCGGAGGTCGTTCCGTCGGGATAAAAGACGACGGGGTCGGACCACTCGCCCGAAGTCGCCGGAAGGGTGACGTCTCCCAGCCAGTCGGTGGCGTTGTCGGAGATTTCGCTGGAGTCGAAATGGATCTTCTCGGGGAGGAAGGCCTCGCGGTCGGGGGCCTCGGCGCCGTTCGAGGTGGAATCGGTCGTCTGGTCGGCGGTCCCGCCGGGAGTGAACTGCGGCTCGGGGCACCGCTGGAGGCAGTAGTGGTTGCTGTCGGGTTCGTAGCGGAAGAGGATCGTCCGCCCGGTGGAGAGGGCATCGACGCGAGCGCGCTCCCATTCCACGCGGATTCGCTCGGCGGATTTGCGCAACTCGAGGCTGGCGACGACGGGCTCCAATTCGGGCCAGACGACGGCAGCGAGCATGACCAGCAGCGCCAGCACGAGGAGGACCTCGATGAGCGTTAGGGCGCGGCGCGCACTGGTCGGCTGTGCGAGGCTCATTACTCTCTCATCCAGTTGCCGATATCGTCTTCGGTGTTGTTGATGCCGTCGGGGCCGAGCGACCAGATGTCGGGCAGATCGGTCTGCTGCTTGCCGGGGTATTCGTACTGGTAGGCGTTCTTCCACGGATCCAAGGGAACGGGGCTATCGAGATAGGGGCCGTTCCACCGGGTCTGGTCGGTGAGGCCGGAGGGGGGCGTTCGCAAGGCCTCCAGTCCTTCGCCCGTGTTCGGGAAGGTGCCGAGGTCGAGCTTGTACGCCTGGAGCGGCGTTTTGAAGGCGTTGAGTTGGGTTTTGGCGGCGTTGATATACGCCTTCTGCTGCATGGGGCCGTAGGCGGTGACGGCGAGCGAGGCGATGATCACGAGGATCACCAGTACGAGCAACACTTCGATCAAGGTGAAGCCACCTCGACGCGGGTGACGCTGACTACGATCAGTCATCTCTCTGTTCCTTTCTACACGATTGTCCTTCGCGGCTGCGAGCAGCCGAGTCTTTGACTTGTCATACGGTAGTGGCCATTCTGAACATGGGCAATAGCAGTGCGATGACGAGCACCAAGACGATGCCGGCCAGGAGCAAGAGCATCATGGGCTCGAGCAGTCGCAGTGCGAGATCCATCTGTCGCCAGGTGCGGCGCTCAAGGCCGTCGGCGATGTCGAGGAGGACCTTTTCGAGGGTGTTGGCTTCTTCGGCGACGGAGATCATCTCGACGACGGTGGGCGGAAAGTACCCGCAGGCGGCCAAAGGAGCGGCCAACGTCTTGCCGGCGGAGATCGTTTCGCTCGCTTTGCGGATCGCGGCGGCAAGAATGCGGTTTCCGGCGGCATCGCTGGAGATCTCGAGCGAACGGAGGATGGAGACGCCGTTGTGCAACAGGGTTCCGAGCACGCGGCAGAAGCGGGCCACGGCGAGGTTGCGGAATATCCGGCCGGCCAGGGGCAGCCGCAGCTTAATCAGGTCGCGGGTGATGCGGCCTTGCTCGGTGCGGAGCCATCGCCAGAGGAACCAGCCACCGATGGCGGCGGCGATGAGGGCCCAGGGGCCGATCTGCCAGGCGAAAGCGCTGACGCCGAGCAGCCATTCGGTGAGCGCGGGCAATTGGCCTCGCTGGCGCATGGTGGCGAAGATGCTCTCGAACCGGGGGACGAAGAAGACGAGCAGGACCGTGACAACGAGCGTGCCGACGCCGGCGAGGAAACAGGGATAGGCGACGGCGCCGATCGTGCGGTTCTTCAAGTCTTCCTGGGCTTCGGTGAAGGCGGCCACTCGAGTCAGGGCGTCTTCGAGGAAACCGCCTTCGCTGCCGGCGCGGACCATGCTGATGGCCATTTCGCCGAAGACGCGGGGGAAGCGGACCATGGCCTCGGAGAGCGTGGCACCGTCTTCGACCCGGCGGTGGACATCGGCGAGAACTTGCTGGAGGGCCTTGTGGGAGGTCTGGCGGCGGATGACTTCCAGGGCGCGCAGGACGGGGACGCCGGCCGAGAGGAGATCGGCCAGTTGGCCGAGCGTGGTGGCCATGAGCTGGGGCGGGACGCGCCCGACACGGAGCTCGCCCTCGGTGGCCGTGCCGCCGTCGACGTTGAGGGGAAACAGCTCCATGCCTGCCAGCGAGGCGAGGACCTCGCGGCGGTTGGCGGCTTCGAGGGTGCCGGAGACTCGGGCACCCTCGCGGTTGCGAGCAACGTAGTTAAACGGGGGCATCGCTCACCAAGTCGTTTCCCTTTGTCACGCGCACCACTTCTTCTACGGTAGTGCGACCGGTAAGAACCTTGCGCCAGCCGTCCTGCCGAAGGGTTCGCATTCCTTGGGCGAGTGCCGTTTGCTGGATGGCCCAGGAGCTGGTGCGTTCGTGGGCTATTTGGCGGACGCGGTTGGTCGTGACGAGCAGTTCGAACAGGCCGAGGCGTCCCTTGTAGCCGACGTTTCGGCAAGTGCGGCAGCCAGCGGCGCGGTAGAGGGTTGCTCCGGCGTCGAGCTGGTCGAAGGGGAAGTCGGCGGGGAGATCCTCGCGTTGGGGTCGATAGGCCTGGCGACACTCGGGACAGAGCGTTCGCACGAGGCGCTGGGCCATGACGGCTTCGACCGTGCTGGAGACGAGGAAGGGCTCGACGCCCATATCGATCAGTCGCGTGTAGGCGCCGGCGGCGTCGTTGGTATGGAGCGTGCTGAAGACGAGATGGCCGGTGAGGGACGCCTGGATGGCGTGCTCGGCGGTTTCCAGGTCGCGGATTTCGCCGATGAGGATGATATCGGGGTCGTGGCGGAGGATGCTTCGCAGGGAATTGGCGAAGGTGAGTCCGATCTTCGCATGGACCTGGATCTGGCTGATGCCCGGCAGTTGGTACTCGACGGGATCTTCGGTGGTGATGATCTTGGTTTCGGGGCTGTAGATTTCCCGGAGGGCGCTATAGAGCGTGGTGGTCTTGCCGGAGCCGGTGGGCCCGGTGACGAGGATGATGCCGTGGGGCAGGCGGATCAGCTCGCGAAACATCTGGTAAAGGTCGTCGTCCATCCCCAGGCTGGACAACGAGAAATCCATGCTGCCTTTGTCGAGGATACGGAGGACGATTCCTTCGCCGTGAATCATGGGTATGACGGAGACGCGGATATCGACCTCGCGTCCGGAAACCTTCAACTGGATGCGGCCGTCCTGAGGGAGCCGCCGTTCGGCGATGTTCAGACGAGCCATGATCTTCAATCGGCTGATGATGGCCGCCTGGAAGCGGTTGATTTCGGGCGGGATGGGCTGCGGGTGCAACACGCCGTCGAGGCGATAGCGGACTTGCAGGCCGGACTGGTCCGACTCGATGTGGATGTCGCTGGCCCGAAGCTCGATGGCTTCGAGGAGGATTTCGTTGACGAGCCGGACGACGGAAGGCTCTTCGGCCATTTGGGAGAGCTCGGAGCCGTCGCTCTCGAGCTGCTCGACGAGTTCTAGGGTGTCGTCGGCCTGTGCGAGGAGGCCATCGACGGTTTCGCCGCCGACGCCCAAGTGGGTCTTGATGAGCCGGGAGATTTCCGAGCGGGCCGCCAGGACCGGGATGATCGACTTTCCGGTGGCCGTGGCCAGTTCGTCGAGAGGATAGAGGTTGAAGGGATCGCAGGTAGCGACGACGAGACGCCCATTTGTCTGGGAGATGGGGAAGAGCGACTCGCGGTAGATGGCCCTGGCCGGGAACACGGGGAGCAAGGAGAGGTCGACCTGAGTTTCGGTGAGATCGACGTAGTCGAGTCCCAGCCGTTGGCCGAGGGCACGGAGGGCCTGTTCTTCGGTGAGCAGCCCCAACTGGACGGCGGCTTCGTCGACCCGCATGCTGGTCGACTGGGCGCGCCGGGCCAACTCCAGTTGCCGTTGGTCGAGGAGTCCGCTTTCGAGCAATATCTGGCCCGCGTCCATCGACTGCTCCGGTGATGCGAGGGAGGTCGATGCATCGGCGACGCGACGCCTGTGGAAAGGGGCCGCGGTCCGACGACATCTTACGAAAACGAAGCCGGGCGCCGGCGGGGGACGATTGGGCGTCCGGCCGGGAGAACCACGGCAAATGAGTACCTGATAACCAGTCTAATCGAAGGCGGTCGAAATGCGCAACGGTTAAACCGGTGGAGGGCACGGCTCGGACACCTGACGGCGACCAAGCGGCCGAAACGGCGGGGTTGCTGGCCTATGAACGAATTGCTTGCTGGCCCCTAAAACGGGTTAACGGTTGCGTTCGAGGTGGAACGGCTCGCCCATCATTTCGACGAGCTTCTTTTTCTGTTCGGGCTTGAGGAGAGCCATGGCCTGTTTCTCGCCTTCTTCGCGGATCTTGCGGGCCTTCTCGCGGAGTTGGCTCATGCGCTCGTCGCGGGTTTGCCTGTCGCCACCGCGGAGCTCGCGGAACAGGGCGCCGGCCTTCTCCTGGGCATCGTGGCTGATTTGTTCGAGTTTGGTTTTCTGGTCGGCGGTGAGACCGACTGCCTCGGCGACCTCGGGTCGCAAGAGGGCCTGCGGGCCTTCCTGTTGGAGTTCGATTTGGCGCCATCGCTTCACTTGATCGGGCTTAAGGATGGCGCCGACCTTCTTGCGGAGGTCTTCGGCGAGTTTGGGAGCTTCCTTCTGCATCTGCTGGCGGATCTCCTCGAACTTTTGGCGGCGTTGTTCGGGGGAGAGGTCATCCAGGTTGCCGATGCGCTTCTGGCGCTCGGCGCGGAGTTCTTCGCTGAGCTCACGGAGCTTGGTTTTTTGGTCGTCGGTGAGTTTCAGTTCGTCCTGCACCTGGGAGAAAAAGAAGAGCCGTAGGCCGCCGAAGTTGCGAGGCATACCGCGAGGGCGTGCTCCCCCGCGTTCGGGTTGGTCTTGTGCCATGGCACCTGTGGCCAGCGCAAGAAGGGTTGCAAAAGCGATCGAACGTGCGATCGTACGCATCTGAAAAGACATACCGATACTCCTCAATTGGTACCATGAACCTTTGGGTGGTATGCACCAGAGACCACCCATAGCGCCGGCGCCCTAATCAGTTAAACCCCGGCAGAAAGGTCAAGTTCCGTAGTCGGAAGGGAAAAACCGAGACTCATGCAGCCGAGCGGTGTTTATACTAAGGGGAATCCGCTGCGCGCGGGGAAATCGGTTGACCGTCAGTGGTTGCTGCGACGCGCTGGGGAGAAACGGCCGGCGGACACCAGGTATCATAGCCGGGCTGCAAAGCGAAGGAAAGTGTGGGCGATGAAGCGCCTCATTTGGACGAGCATGGTTGTGGCCTTGAGCTGGTGGTCGTGTTCCGCCCTGCTTGGGCAGGGGCCGCCGCCGGGCAGGCTGGGCCCGGGGGGCGCTGCGGAGGATGGCGGAGACATGCATGGGGGCGGCCGACATGGGCGGTTCAGTCGGCGTGGCGGCGGCGACCGTGCGTCGCGGCTGGAAGGGTTCTTGCAGAGTCTGGACGCCAACGGGAACGGGATCATCGAGCCGAGCGAGATACCGCCGGAACGAGCGGGCATGGTCGAGTATTTCGCGCGGCGCATGGGGTTGGATCCATCGCAGCCGATCCAGATCGCACGGATTCGAGAACTGATGGGTGGCGGCCCGCCGGGAGGCAACCCGCCCGCAACTCCGCCCGCTACGTCGCCGGCAGAGAAGAAGCCGGACGCGGCGGGTGGAGCCGGAGCGTCGAAGACGGACGAAGCGGCGCCGTTGGTGCCGGGCTTCGGTACGAGCGAGGTGCGGGGCTTCGGCGAGCAGTTATCGGCCAGTGCAGGGGCCACGGCATCGCAAGCGGGGGCTGGGCAACTGAGCGATTCACAACGCGCGTATCGAGAGGCGCGATTCCGCCGTTACGACCGGAATCGGGACGGGGTTTTGGATCGTGAGGAGTCGGGCAGGCTACGGGAAGATCCGACGGCGCTGGACCGGAATCGCGATGGCCGTATCACGTTGGAAGAGTACGTGAGTGCGGCCGTGTCGCCGGTAGGAGCTGCGGGTGGACGCCCCGGAGCGCCGCGGGGCGAGCAGGAGTTGACGGAGGTGAGCAAGTCGGAGAAGGACGGGCGGAAGTCGTATCGGTTTCTGCAGCCACATGAGCGTTTGCCGGAGGGATTGCCCGACTGGTTCGTCGATCGCGACAAGAACGGTGATGGGCAGGTGTCGATGGCCGAATATGCAAGTTCCTGGTCAAACGCAACGGCCGAGGGATTTGAGGACCTGGATTTGAACGACGACGGTTTCGTGACGCCGAAGGAGTGTTTGAAGGCAGGAGGAACCAAGCCGGAGAGTCAAACGACTGCGGCTTCAAGTGAACCTACGAAGACGAAGAAAGCAACCAAGAGCGGCGGGGAGTCGACGCCCTGGTGGATGCGGTGAGTAGGAGTGTGCGCATTGAGTTACGACTGCTTGAGAACGTGGAAGCGAACTGTGCCGGCCGGCAGGGCGGGGCTGGTGCGTGTCGCACTTAACTGTAGCGTGCGTGGCGACGTGTTTCTGCGGTTTCGAAAGCGAAAGACACGCTGCACATGCGCCAAATGGGCTCTGGTTGTGCTGCTGTTTGTGGCGGCGGTTTGCTGGTGGAATCCGGTGGGTGTGGCAGCGGAGCCGGCGGAAGCGAACGTTCAGGCACCGGCCAACGTTGAGCCGGCGCCGGAGAAGACAGAGCCCAAGGCGGACGATCCGGCCCAGAAGACCCCGGAAGCCGCGACCGCGACCGAAGCGAAGGCTGAGCCGGCGCAAGCGAATGCTCAGGCATCGGCGGCGCCGGCCACCGTTAAGCCGGCGCCGGAGAAGGCAGAACCCAAGGCGGACGATTCGGCCCCGAAGGCCCCGGAGGCTGCGACCGCGACCGAAGCGAAGACCGAGCCGGCGACCCAGGCGGAGGCGGCCGCAGTGGCTTCGTCGGCGTCGGACACCAAGGGCGAAGGCGAGTCGGCAGGAAAGACGCCGGCAGCTAGCTCCCAGGTGCGAGTCTCGTTCAACTTCCGATTTCAGCCGTGGGAAGACGTGCTGGAGTGGTTTGCGCAGCAGGCAGGGTATTCGCTGGTGATGGACGCCGCCCCGCCCGGCACGTTCAACTATTCGGACAGCCGAAATTACACGCCGTCCGAAGCGATCGACTTGTTGAACAGCATCTTGTTGACCAAGGGCTACACGCTGGTGCTGCGGGATCGGATGTTGATGCTGGTGAATCTGGAGGACGGGATCCCGCCGAACCTAGTGGACACGGTTCCTGTGGAAGAGCTGGGAAAGCGCGGCGAGTACGAATTGGTGAGCTGCCTGTTCCATCTTAACAACCTGACGGCGGAAGAGGCGCAACAGGAGGTGGAAAAGCTGCTCGGTCCCCAGGGCTCGGTTGTGGTGCTGCCGAAGGCGCGGCAGATCCTGGTGACGGAGACCGCGGGGAGGCTGCGAACGATCGAAGGGGTGATCAAGCAGGCAGACGGCTCGGCGGAAGACTCGGGCGACGAGAAGGTGCAATGGTTCGAGTTGCATTCGACGCCGCCGGAAGAAGCGATGATGATCGTGCGGCAGTTGTTCAACATTCCGCCGGACCAGAACGCGTCGTCGGACGGCTCGATTCGTTTTGCATTGGATCCGCTTGGCTCGCGACTGCTGGTCAGCGGCAGCGCCAAGAAGCTGGACGAAATCAGCAAGGTGCTGCAGATCATCGACCAACCGGGGCCTGAGGGTTTCGACGAAGGGAGCGCGAAGGTTCCGCTTCAGTTGGAGGTGTACGATGTTTCGCCGGCGGACCCCGAGGCATCGCTGAAGGTGTTGCAGACGCTGTTGGTGGGGCGGCCGGGTGTGCGGCTGTCGACGGATCCGAAGACGGGCAATCTTATCGCCTTGGCGCGGCCGGAGGAACACGCGACGATTCGGGCGACGATCGAGCAGATGAAGCAGGACGCGGGACGGATGGAGGTTTTTCGGCTGCGCGTGCTCGACCCGCAACTTGCGGTGCTGGCGATTGCCAAGCTGTTCGCCAACGAAGGAACGAAGGCGCCGAGTGTGGACGCCGATCCGGGAACGCGGCAGTTGTTCGCTCGCGGGAGCCAGGCCCAAATCGATCAGATTCGCTCGTTGTTGGAGAAGATGGGTGAGCCGGGCGGGGGCGCAGCGACCGCGGCGGGGAGCGGAAACGTCCGCATGGTTCCATTCAGCGGGCAGGGTATGGAGGCCGCGTTGCATCGGATGGAGCAGATCTGGCCGGCGTTGCATTCCAACCCGATTCGGCGAGTGAGTCCTTCGCAGAGCCCGGGGATGCCGCCGACGGAGGACGGGATCATCGACGAGCGGACGCTGAGTCCGGAAACGGCAGCGCCGAAACAACCGGGTGCCGCGCCGTCGAAGACGCCAACGACGGGCAAGGCAACAGGCGACGATGGAAAGGTCGTGCCGGCAGGGCAGGGGGCGCCGCCTGCGAAAGGGCCGGAGACGACACGTTGGAACCGTAGTGGTTCGCCGAGGTTCCGCTTGGCATCGGACGGGGCAGCGGGTGCGGCGGATGCCGGTGACAAGATCGAGGCGGCGGCGAAGCCGAGCGGCGGCGCGGCGCCGATCGTGGTGGCTCCGGGGCCTGGCGGGGTCATGATCGCTTCGGACGACGCACAGGCTCTGGACGACTTCGAGCGGTTGCTCAGTGCGTTGGCCGGCGGTCCGGAAGCGGGAGCGAAGGTGACCGTTTTCTACTTGAAGTACGGCAAAGCGCAAGTGGTGGCGGACACGCTGAGCCGGATTCTGGCGGGCGCGGTGCCACAGGTCGTGACGGCGCCCTCGGCGGCTCCGGCGACTTCGGCGGGGGCGTCAAGTGCCGCGCCGGGCGGCGTGATGGGTTATGTGCTTGGCCCTGGCGGAACCGGGGGCCTGAAGCTGACCGGATCGGTGCAGGTCACGCCCGACCCACGGCTGAACGCACTGTTCGTTCAGGCGGCACCGGCGGACGTTGCGGTCATGGAGCAGTTGTTGAAGGTTCTGGATCAGCGAGAGGGTCCGGAGGAGATCCTCGCGCAGCCGAAGCCTCGGTTGGTGCCGGTATACAACACGCAGGCGACGGAGATCGTGGACATTCTGAAACAGGTGTACCAGGATCGGATGGCAGGCGGGGGTAGCGGCGCCAGCGGCGGGCGTGGCTTCAACCCGATGGAGTTCTTCCAAATGATGCGAGGCCGAGGGCGGGATTCGCAGCAGGGGAGCAGTTCGCGTGGGGGAACGACGGAACAGGTGGACCGGATGTCGCTGGGCGTCGACACGCGAACGAATTCGGTGATCGTGTGTGCGACGGACCCGTTGTTCCAGGAGGTCAAGCAACTCGTCGAGGAACTGGACGATGCGGCGACGCAGTCGAATGAGACTGTGGGCGTCGTGAGTCTGCACGGGGCGAGTCCACAAGTGGTGCAGGAGGCGTTGGACACGCTGATGGGATCGTCGGCGCAGGTGGGGAGCACGTCGAGTGCCGCCGGCGCGACAGGAACTGCCAGTTCGCGGACCGGCCAGAGATCGTCGAGTGCCGGCGCCGCCAGCGATCTCGAGCGGATGCAACGCAGGATGGAAGCCCTTCGCGGTCTACGAAGCGGAGGGACTCGCGGCAACTCGAACCGAGGCGCGAGTGGCCGAAGCAGCAGGGCTGGCGCTCCGCGCTAGCGCGAGCCGCACTTGCCTGTAGCGTTCGCAGCGGCGTGCAAGTTCTTTCGTCGGCTTCGCGGTGGGAGTGTTCGGGGTGGCGTTGCGCGCGATTGGAGAGGAGGTTACCACGGAGTGCACGGAGGCCACGTAGATTGGTTGAGGGTTGTGTTGGTGTCGGATCAGCGTTGGCTGGGTAGGGGTGGAATGGGAATGGTAGTGGTGGAGAGGGGGCTGCGAGTTTGGGGTGGAGCGAAGACGGGTGTGGTGGGGGCGGGGGTTGTGGTTTGATACGACGCCGGTTGCACGGGGGCGGGGTAGGGGAGTTGATTCGACGCCGGTTGTGCCGGGGCAGGGTAGGGGACCTGCTGCGACGCGGATTGCATGGGGGCAAGCGGAACGGCTTGCGGAGTCGGTGGAGCGGAGGGAGGAAGCTGCTGGATGGGAGATGCGTTGCTGCTGGGCAGAGTGGACTTGGCCGATTCGCTGACGACCGGTGAGCCCTCGACGGGACTGAATCGCACGATGAGGCTCACTTGCTTGGCGGTATCCTCGACGCGATCCCAGGGGATCCAGACGCTGTAGGAGTGGCCCAACTCGGACTTGCTGTGGTGCGAGGCGAACTGCTCGCGAGTGAAGACGTACTTGCGAGTGGGACGGGCGTTCTGAGTGTTTTGGGACTCGTCGTAGGCGTAGACGACCAAGGCGCCGTCGACGGCAATGGACGATTGTCCTTTGGTGCCGTAGAAGGTCAAGCGACCGCCGAAGCCACGGGCGCGCGTTCCGTCGGCGCGCTGGAGCAGCGCCGGGCTCCATATGGCCGTGACGGAGGCGGGGGGCTGCGGCTTGCCATCGTCGGCGGGAAACCACGTTTTGGGCGATGTCAGGTTGAACGGCGCACAGCCGAACGACAGCACGATGCCGAGGGTGAGGAGGATCCGACGGAAGAGGCGTATGCTGGTGATCATGGTCGTTCTCGCTCAACGATTAGCTGTCGGTGAGGGTGAGACTTGGTAGGTGATGGTTGGCGACTGGACATAGCCGGTCTGTTGGGAGTTGTCGGGCACCGGAGTCGGCTGCGCCGGCGGAGCGGGCGCCGGCGGGACAATCTGCACGTTGGTGGCGATACGAGACGCGTTCTTTGGCGATGTCGTGGCGCCGGCGGCGGGAGGAGGCGCTGCCGCAGGCTGCGAGTTCCGATACGGCGCGGGGGGCGCCTGGGGCGGACTCGCCTGGGGCGTGGTGATGACTTCGGGCGGGGTGGTGGAAGTTCCGTCCTCGGGTGGAACCAGTTCTTGCATGGTTCGCAGCGTGGGATCGAGGTCGGGATAGACGACCGCCGCGTCGCCGTCGTACCAGGAGGGACCGCGCTGGCCGAGTCCATCACCGTCCTGAAGGGCCATAACGTCGCAGAGGCACCAGTGCATCCGGGCCGCTTCAACACGTCGGATGGAGTCGGCGTCCTGAGGATTGGTGACCACGCGGGGCGTCATGATGATGAGCAGTTCGCTGCGTGACTTCTGAACGGCTGTGTACTGGAAGAGGTGTCCGAGGACGGGGATTTCGGCGAGGTAGGGGACCTTGTTCTGGAGGTTGTCGCTGGAGGTGGCGATCATGCCGGCCAGAACGATCGTTTGGCCGTCGACGGCGCTGACGATCGTGTGCGTGCTGGTGGTGTCGATGATGGGAGAGCGGATGGGCTCGCCGGTGTTGCTGATGGCGATAGGAATTCCCTGGGAGATTGGTTCGAGTTTGGACTTGATGGCTTGGATGTCCATGACGATAAGGCGATCGGGACTGACTCGCGGCGTGACCGTGAGGCTGAGACCGACGGGAGTGTAGGTGACGGAGTTGACCACACCGAACTGGGTCAACTGGCTGGCAGTGATGGTGGGGACCTGTTGGCCGACGAGGACTTCGCCGGGCTGGTTGTCGGTGGTCATAATCTGGGGACGGCTGAGAACCTGCAAGCGATGTTGTTGTTCGAGGGCGCGGATCAACAGGCTGACCGACTCGCTGGACGCGGAGAGGACGAGGCCGCCGAAGCCGAGGTTCGAATCGGTGCGGCCGACGCCCAAGTTGGTGATCGACTGTCCGCCGACGGTTCCGGCAGTGGCGACGGAGGAAGACCGGGCACTGTTGCCCATGTTCTGGCTGTTGAACTGGAAGCCGGGAACGAGGGTGGCGTTTTCGCCGCTTCCGATGACGTTGCTGCGGTCGAAGAGGACCTTGTCCTGGAGGCCCAACTCGACGCCGAATTCGTCGGTATCGTCGAGGCTCACTTCGGCGATGAGAACCTGGATCATGACCATGGGGGGCCGCATGTCGATATCGTTGATGACCTTCATGATCTCGTCGTAGAAGCGTGGCGTGGCGCTGATAATGAGGCTATTGCTGACGCGTTCGGGAACGACGACGACTTCGCGTTCGATCAACTCGGAGGGGCTCAGCAACCCGGGCTCCATCTGCGAGACCTGTCGAACGTTGGTGAGGTACTGGTTGATGGCCGTGGCGGCATCTTCGGCGTTGACGTTTCTGAGCCGATAGACGGTGGTCTGGCGGTTGCGAAAGTCGCGTCCGTCGAGACGGATGAGGACGGCTTCGACGACAGTCAGTGCGGAGACCGATCCGGTGGCGATGACGCTGTTTGTACGCACGTCGACGGCTACCTTCAGCCCGACGAGAGAGTTCTGGTCGGCTGTGGTGCCGGTCTGGACGGCGATCCCTTCGGCGGCATTGGTCTGGCCGAAGATTTGCTGGAGCATCTCCATCATGGCGGAGGCATCGCTGTTGGCCAGTGTGAAAACCTTGACCTGGGCTTCGATATTGGGCGGTTGATCGAGTTCCTCGATGAGGGCGGCGATCAGGGGCATGCTATCGGCGGAAGCGGTGACGACGATGGAGTTGGTGCGCGCGTCGGCGGTGACTTGGGCGTCGGTGAGTATCCCAGAGTTGATGGCCTGCTGGGCGCCGGCATTGATGGCAATGAACTGCAGCCGGGAGGACTTGCGCTCGAAGTCCTGGCGCGTCTGGCCGGTCGCCCTGGCCATGGCGAACTGTCCACGATTGGTCTTCTGGCCGTAGATCTGGCCGGTAATGGCGTCTTGGAGCACGGGAGCGAGTGTTTCGGCCAGGGAGTTCTTGAGTCGGAAGACACGGACCTGGTTGAGGGCCGCGTTGTCGCTGCTGTCGATGCGCTGGATCAGGGCTGCGACTTGGGCCAACTCGCGAGGGCTTGCCTGGACGATGAGCGAGTTGGAGCGGAAGTCGGCCACGACCTGCACGCGAGGAGTGAGGGCACCGACCTCTGTCTGTGCTTGCTGTTGCGGCGTTCTCGCCTGCTGGCCCACGGTGGGTGTTTGCTGTTGGGAGAAGAAGGTCTGGACGGTCTGTTGAGCTTCCTCGGCGGCGATGGTCTTGAGCCGGAAGACCTGGAACTGGCTGTTGGGTGCGACCGGCTGGTCGAGACGGCCGGCCAACTCGACCGCCATCTGGACCGTCTCTTCCCGGCCGATGAAGAGGATTGAATTGGGTCTTCCCAGTGCCGTGATGCTCAGGGTGCCGAGGCGAGCGGCGAAGGCTTCGGCATAGACCTGGCGGAGCAGGGCAGCGAGGGCCACGGAATCGACCTGCTTGAGTGTCAGGATTCTGATTTCCGGCTTGGTTTCGGTGGAGAGCTGCTCAATTTGTCGGATGATTTCCATGACTCGCTGAACGTCGCGTTGATGTCCGCGGACGACGAGGACGTCCAGCCCATCGAGGATTTGAATCTGCACGGGTCCGATCAGACCTTCGGACTCATTGGGAGGAACTGTGGCTGGCGCGCCGGGCAGAGGGACGATTTGCGTTGTTTCGGGGCCTGTCGCTGGACCGGGTGCAGGTTTGGGGGCGGGGCCTTTGGGCTGGCCGTCGGCGGGAGGAGTGGGGGGGTGGGCCGGTGCGTTCGGCGCTTCAGGGGGAACGGTCGGGCCGGCGGCTTGGGAATTGGCCTGGAGAGCACTGGCGACCATGGCCACGTCGGCCCTGGAGGCCTTGTTGAGCGAGCAGAGGCCGACTTCGCCCTGACCGGCTTGCGAGCGATGGTCCAAGACCTGGATCAGCCGGGCGGCCGAGCTGACCGCCGAGTTGGCTCCCTGAAGCTTGACGTGATTCGTTTGGCGGTCGAGGGTGATGAGGAGTTGTTCGCCTCCGGGTAATACCAGCCGATAGGACGAAGACTCGGGCGTTTGGCTGGAGACGGGGGAAAGGCGTTCGGCGAGTGTGCGGAGCAGGGCCGCTTCCAAGTCGCGGCCGGAAGTGTTGTTGAGCTGGAGATCGAGCGTGGCGGGCGGCGCGGAGGCGGCCGAGGAGCTAGCTTGGCGAGGTTGCGCAGCAGGCGTGGCGGCCGGGGGCGACGTTTGCTTGAGCTGTCCTTCGATCTGGGTTTGGATGTCCGGGGGCGCGATGACCAGGACCTGGGAGGCTCGCGAATCGGCCACGATGCGGACCGGTCCACTGGGCGGATATTGCTGCTCCAAGCGACTGGCCGTCGCTTCGGCGGTCCCGAGCGCGCAGGGATAGGATCGAAGCACGGCCTTTGCGGAGGCCGCCTGAGCGCCGTCTGCTGCACCGGGTTGGGCCTCTTGGGAGTTGACGCGGCTGCCGAGGAACAGGGCGGTCAGACCAGCGATGGCGAGCACTGCCGCCAGCATTCCGAGCGGAGGCTTTTTACAGACGCGGGAAAGATAGTTCATCAAAGCCCCCACAAAGAGGGAGACATGTTGCCATAGGATCTTCGCGATAGGAATAATCGGTAAAGCTTCTCCAAACCTTCATCTTTTCGCGATCACTACCGTTAGCCATCCCCTTGTTAGTATGGTTGACGGCTTTGATTGACGGATGTCGTGACGGATGAGACGTTTGGGGAGAGAAGTGGATGGAACGAGCCTGCCGGTGGACGACTAGGTGGGCGGACTGTCGGGATGTGTGTCGGCAGTCACGACGAAGGCCGGGATTCCCAGGGGTTGTACTTGACAGAGAGGACGTGGGGGAGTGGATAATGAGATGGATCGGCGAAGCGGTTGAGGGAACCGAGACGCCGGCATGGGTTGAGGAGGAGTGCTGTGCGAAGTGCCCTTGGTATTTCAGGTGTTGTTCTGCTGGTTTTGAGCGTGATGTCGGGTGAGTGCCGGGCGCAGAGCAGCAGTTCAAGCTCGACCGACACTCAGTCGCTTAGTGAAAGCGCGTCGACCTTGAGTTCGCGTCTGGAGAGTAGCATCGGCAACATGTCGGGCAGCAGCCAGTCGAACAGCAGCGATGCGTTTTCGAGCGAGCGAGCCGCAAAGTCCTTTGGCCGCAGCAACACGAGCAGCTCGAGTTCTAGTAGTAGGGCGAGCCAGTCGCGCAGCACGGTTACGAGAAGGTCTGCGTCGTCGTCCCGGTCGCGGAATACTCAGCGCAGTGCCCGTGCGTTGCGAAACAACCGAACCGGTTTGACGACCACCGAGCCTCAGCCGTTGTTGTCGCTGGGCTTCGTTCCGGTGCCGATGCAGGGCGTCGGTGCGGTGCTGACGGCGAGGATTGAACAGTCGAAGGGACTGACGCTTCCGATGCCGGTGCAACTGGGATTCCAGGATGGCGTGGCCACGATCAGTGGAACCGTGGCGAGCGAGCATGATCGGGCGTTGGCGGAGCAGTTGCTGGCCCTGGAACCGGGCGTGCGCCGCGTGGAGAACCGGTTGACGGTGGCCCAGCCTGAGAACGCTACCAAAGCTGCAGGGCAGTAGTGTTGACCGACTGGCTTGGCCAGTGGACGACACGTGCAGCGATTCTGTGCCGGATTCTACACCAGAGGGTCGGGGGTCGCTTCTTGCGTACTGCCGAAGTCTGCGGAAGCGAGACGACTATCAGAAGGCGAATTCACGGGCGCGGAGTTGTTGCAGGTCGATGGTGGACCCGGCGGGGAGACGAAGGCGCAGAGCGCGGATGGGTTGGCCATCGGTGGCGATCGTGAGACGGTAGGTCGGGGTTCTGGGGCTCGGGTAGCCCATGGTGAACTCGATCTCTCCAGCGGACTGGAAGGCGTCGTCGGTAGACCACGCCAACCGGGCGATGTCGAAGCGGTCGCACTTGGCTTCGATTTCGATCATGACGGGATGATTGCCGGCGGCGAGGTTCAGGCCGGTAAATGCAATCTCGGGCGTTTTGCTTTCCATGCGGGGCTCTGGAAGGCTCCAGAGCAGTTTCTCGGTGATGGGGTGTCCGGACTGCAGTTGGTCGACGACCCGTTTCAGAGGGGCGAAGGTGCTTTCGTAGTAGCGCTGGAGGGCCTTGGTGAACTTGGCGTGGGTGGCCGCGACGTCGGCTAGGGCCGATTTCTCGGCGTCCGCATTGCCGGACTGTCGGGCTTGCACGGCCAGGAGGATGTGTCCCTGCCAATCGTCCCACATGGACTGGGGCAGGGGGGCGTCGAGAGTGGCCTGGACCTCCTGGCGGGTTGCACACGGCAACAGGCCCTGCGCCTTAGCATCGGCGACGATCTTGCGGAGCGAGTCGACCTTGACCGTGGCGAAACCGGTGCCGACAACGCCGTCGATGCGCGGGATATCCAAGCGTTCGTCGTACATGGAATGGTAGATGCGGACTTCATCGCCGACTCGCATGGCGGTGCTGGCGCCGACGCCGATGAAGCCTTTCCGCCCGTACTCGGCCCAGCTCAGCACAGGATCGCTGTCTTGAAAGGGGGGCTCGGTGGTCTTGGGATCGTTCCACTTGACCCAATGGATGCCGTCGAGCGAGAAGGCATAGCCGACGCGTTTGACGCCGCAGATGATCTCGTTGTTGGTGGGTTGGCCGGTGTAGAAGAGGTGGTAGCTAGCGCCGGGCTTGCCGGCATAGATGTGGGTGTCGAGTTGCTCGTCGTCCAGCTTCACGACGCCGGCCGCATAGATCCAGCCGCCGTCCCATGTTCCGGGATTGCCCTGGGTGAGCACGGGGTTGAGCCGGCACTTGCGCCAGTGGATGCCGTCGGGGCTCTCGGCGTAGCCGAACTCGTTGCGATAGCCGCGCTGCCAGCGAGTGATGCCGACATGCCAGAGCTTGAAGAGATCTCCGTCCTTGATGAGTGCGTGATCGCCGACGACCATCTCATCCCAATCGCCGTAGGGCCCCATGTAGAAGACTGGGTTGGCGGGCTCCGGTTTCCAGTGGATACCGTCGGTGGAGCGCTTGATGCCCATGCCGTCGAAGGCGCCGTTGCGGCGGTTGCACGTCGACCAGAAGGTGATCCAGTATTGGCCGTCGAGTTTCAGGACGTCAGGATCGCCGCACTGGTTGCCGGTCGGCCAATCGCTGAGGTTGCCGCGGTTGACGACGGGAGCGGCGCCTTCGGGTCGGGTCCAGGTGATTCCGTCGGGCGATTCGGCGTAACGTCCCATGCCGTCCCACATGCGGTATTTGTCGTCCTTGACCACGGCAGGGGCGTAGGTGGGCACATTCAGCGGATTGCCGGCATATGGGGTGACCGGCGATGAAGTGACATACGGGAGTGCCTTGATCGAGACGTCGGAGAACGCGCCCACCGCGTTGCTCGTGAAGAAGCCGACACGACCGGCGGGCTGAGTGGTGAAGTCGGGCTCTTGGGCCAGGACGACGAACTTGCCATCGATGTAACAGTAGATCGTGGCGTGATCGGCTACGACGGTCATTTCGTATGTCTTGCCGAGCTCCACGGGGAAGGACGCGGAGGCGAGCGTTCCGACTTGGTTGCAGGTCATCTGCTCGAAGGCCAGACGGCGGGACTTCTCGATGCGCACCTCACGGCTGCCGGCCCAGAGTCCGACCGTGTAGAAGGTGTCGGTCTTCTCGTCGGCGCGGAGGATCAGGCGGATGCCGTTCGACGCACCGGAGGGGCCGATGGCATCGACGCGCAGCTTGACCTTCACAATGCAGTCGACCCAGCGCGGTCCCTTGATGAAGGTCCTGGCGTACATTTCGGACCGGTCGGACTGCAATAGGGACTGTTGCTCGACCCGCCAGGCGCCGGCTCTGGTATCGAGCTTTTTCAGTGCCTGCCCGGGCGAAAGGGATTCGTTGGCCCGCTCGATGGCCAACACCTCGGCCGGGTCGGGGCGCACGACTTGTGCTGCCGCGAGCGGCAGAGGCAACGCGGTCAGGGCGAGGAGGGCGAGCAGAATGTTCGACGAATCGAGGAAGCGATGTCGGTGGGTTGTCATGGCGGCAATCAGGTGGGGCAGCCGGTGGTGGAGTGGGGAATTCTTGGCTTGAAGGAGTGAGGCCGCGGAAGCGTCGCGAGGCGTCTTGCGTTGAGGGAGCGTGGAGCCGGTCCGGCGGGGCGCTTGGTCATCCATCTCACCAGGATGTCTACCGGCTCTGTTCGGTTGTCTCGGGACCTCGCATTACGGATCGGTTACGCAGAGTAGTACCTTCTGGCATTTGGCGAGCGCGGCGTGCCGCGAGTTGCCGAGTATGGGCAGTGAACTTGCGGTCCGACGGCCTCGGCTTCGAAATGCGGGTCGAGACGACCGGGGGGAGACCCCGGAGTTGCGATCAGTCTTTCGCCGGTTGGCTCTTTGCCGACTCGTGGTTCTCGGACGATGCGGCTTTTTGCTCCTTTCCTTTGTCACCAGCAGGAGCCATTTGCGCCTGAAGGATTCTGGAGAGTTTCTCCTGCAACTCGGCGCGGTTGACGCCGTGGCTCAGGGGTATGAGGAAGACTTGATCGCTGGTGGGACGGGCGGCGGCGTCCAGCTGTTCGACGAGACGTGCGATGTCGCGGAAGAGGAATTCCGGCGCGGAAATGACCAGCGTGTTGGACACTTCGTCGACCCCGAGTGACAGATAGCCTTTGAATTTCGGTTTGCGTTCGACCTCGTTGTCGGTTCCACCGCCGGCGCCACCGCCATAGGTGATGCTAACGGCCTTGTTATCCTGCTGCGGCTTCTTGGAGTTGATGAGGGCCTTGTCGTTCGCGCTGAGCAGGTCGCGATAGACGTCTTTGATGGCCTCGGCGACGACGGCCGCCTTGGCATGGCGAATCTGGAAGATCTCGGTCTTGCGGGCGGACTCGGAATCGGTCATGACGGGCCGGTCGTAGAGTTCGACGAGGTCCTTGATGGTGCGCAGCTGATCGGCCGTGGCGCCCTGAACGAGGATCGTGTTGGTAGTATCATCGGAGATGAACTTCAGCGGCTTGCGGCGAGACAGGCGGCGAGTGTCGTCCTTTTCGTCGGACGGCGGAGGTCCCCACCAGGGGTCCCATTGGCTGTTGGAGTTGGTCTTTTTGTCGTTTTCGCCGAAGAAGTCCTCGAGCGTGAGGGCGACCCAATAGGCTTCGGCGTACTTGAGGTGAATGACGTCGTAGTCTTTTCGGGCCGCTCCTGTTTGGCCCATGAGCATCTCGAGACGGTCAAGGGCCTTTGTGTCTTGCGAGCTGATAATGAGCCGGCCGTCGGGACCTTCGGTAATGGTGATCGGCGCGGGCGGGGGCGTCTTGGCGGCGGCGGACGACTCACCCGGCGGCGATGGCGATGCCTGAGGGTTGGCGGCGTCCGGCTGACTGGGAGACGGTGCGGGTTGAGTGGAAGGAGGCGATTCGGAGTTCGGCGGCGCGGCCTTTTCCTGCTGCTGGAGTTGAGCGAGGTGGAACCAGTTGGGCTTGCCGGACGCGGCGAACGGAGCTTGGCCGGGGAGTTGCTGCTGAGTGGTGGCTCTGGCGGGATGCGTGTCCGACTCTTTGGGCTTTTCGGGCTTCTTCTGTTCGGCGTCGGAGGGTTTCTTGTCGGGGAAGTTCAGCGGGTTGGGGGCGATCGAAGGCCAGGCGCGCCGCAGCCGCTCGATCAACTGGTCGCGCTCGGGGCCGGGAGGGATATCCAGCAGCCGGATCGTACTGGGATCGCCGCCTTCGGCCGGAATCTCGCCGAGCTTGACGAGGAGTTTTTGGACCTCTTCCATCTCGACGTCGTTCGCCCAGAGCAGGAGGCGGTTGTATTCGATGTCGGCGTCGACACGGAATTCGTCTTCCTTCTTCTGCTTGTCGCGGGAGGAGCGGCCAAAGTACTCGTTGAAGTAGTAGTTTCTGCTGTAGCCGGATTTTTTCTCTTCGCCCTTGCCGGTCATCATGAAGGTGATCGTACCGGCGACGTAATCGGCCTCGAGGCGACGGAGCTGGACGACCTGGAACTGGCGGCCGCTGCCGTCGAGACGAGTGATGAGGTCGCGGATCTTGGCGTGGTCGGCTGGCGACGCGTGGGCGATGATGGCGCGGTTCTCTTTGTCGGCCTGGAGGGTGCTGCCCACGCTGAGGGCCTCCATGTCGCGGAGCGTTTTGATTAAGGGTTCCGGATCGAGTGTGACGAGCCGATGCACTTGGACGACCTGGCCGTCGTCGGCTGCCTGGTGGGTGACGCGGAGGTTTTCCAGGAGCTCTTCGACCTTGGCCAGTTCGAACTCGTTGCACCAGAGCAAGAGGCGGTTGCCCTTGACATCGGCATCGACCCGGAAACGATCCTCGTGCTTCTTCTCGGGGCCGCGGTTTCGCGAGGAGGAGCGGGGGGAGAAGAAGAAGGGGTTGTAGGAGTCCTCATTGGACTGATCGTCCTGCTTGTCGTCGGGCTCGGGGCCGCCGCCCATCATGTAATCGACGGTGCGTGCGGTGGAATCGGCGCGGAGACCGGTCAAGGGGATGATGTGGGAGCGGCGGGCGCCGCCGTCGAGTTTGTCGACGACGGAAGCGATGATCACCTGGTCGGCGAGCGAGGCATAGGCGATGATGGCCTTGTTTTCCTTGTCGATCTCGAAACGGGCATCGACGCTCAGTCCGCCGAGGTTCTTGAGCGTTTTCATGAGCGCGTCGGGATCGAGCGATTCGAGCCGGTAGACCTTCATGCGGGTCACGCTGTGCGCCGGCGGCTCGTCGCCGTTCTTGGGCACGTCGATGGCCGCGACTGCCTGACGGACAATGGCCATCTTGTCGGGCGGAGCGCTGACATAGATGGTGTTGAGCCGTTCGTCGGCGACGAGTTGTACCTCGGGTTCCTTCTTAGGGGGTGCGCCACCGGGTTTGCCTTGTTGCGGCTGGGGCTGCGGTTGCGGCTGTTGCGGCTGTCCCGGCTGAGGGCCTGTCGGTTTCTTCTTGTCTTCGATGCCGAGCAGTTGCATGAGCAATTCGCGGACCTCGGTGGCGCGCGTGTGCTTGAGCTCGAACTTGGCGACGAGGTTGCCATCGGCGGTGTTCGACTGCTCCTCGGTCAGTAGACGCCGGATCTCGCGGAGGTTGACGACGGCGTCGACGGCCTCGATGCGGTTGGTGTTCTTCAGCGGGCTGAGCTTGCCGTATTGGCTGAGCATCGGCTTGAGCTCTTCGGCGGCGTCTTCGGCGAGGAGCCAGTCCAAGGGGAAGATGACCTTGACGAACTCGTGCGGGTCGCGGCGGTCGAGGTCCTCGGGCTTGATCCACGGGACCATCGCGGGATTGAGTTTGTCGAGCTTGGCGACGGACATGACTTCGCCCTGGCGGAAGAGCGTGTATCCGCGGGCCAAGAGATGTTGATTGATGAGGTCGCGTGCCTGGTCGAGGGTGTAGCTTTCGCTGGTGACGAGATTCAGGTAGTCGCCCGGCATTTCTTGCCAGTCGAGGCTCATCTTGGAAATGTCAGCAAGCCACTGAAGGACGTCGAGCCACTTCTGATTGGTGAAGTTGAAGCGGATTCGTCCCTCAGCATCGGGCTTGAGCTTCAACTCGTCGGGGTTGCCGGGCTTTGGCGGCGACGACGGGCGTTGGACGGTGGGGACGTTAGAGGAGTCCGGCTTCTTGTCGCCTTCGCCGGGTTTCTTGTCGGGGCCGTCGGGCTTCTTCTCGTCGGAGCCTGGTTTTCCGTGCTCTTCGGGTGGTTTATTGGGGTTGCCGGGCGCTGCGCCCGGCCCGGAGGGCGTCGCCTGGGGCGCCGGGCGTGCCATTGGCGCGGGACTAGCGGCTTCCGGAGCGCGCTGGACAGTGACGGTCGGAGCCGCGACCTTGACGTCTGCCGCCTGAGCGTCGGCGGCAAGCGCGCCGTATGCGGCGGCCACGGCCCAGACGCCGAACGCGAGAAATCGCGTCGATGAGCCCATGCAATGCCCTTTCTCTGCTGCCGACTCAATGGCCGGCGCGGCAACGGCGTGGTTGGCCGTCGATGGATTCCGCAAGGCCATGCCTCATAGACGATGAGAATTCTGTGGCCGCTTTGGGGGCGGACTCGCCACCGTTCCGACGGCCGGGTCGAACGCCCCTATTATTACACAGGTTCACGGCGATCTGCAACGGTTGAACTGGGAGCTGACGGACGGGTTCGGTTTAGGGCAGCGGAGTTTGCCGACGGCCGGCGTTTGGATCTTTCGATCTCTGGCAGGGGGGTGGCAGTCTTTTGCGCCTGGAGCACTCGGTGGGGGAAGTCGGCGCGATCGTCACGGTTGAACGCGTGGGGGTGATGATTCGGCTTGGTACTGTTCGAGCGACGAGGCGTACCGTGGCCGGATGCCGGTTCCACTGAGGTTTCGGGGGCGGGTGACAATCGTGGCGAGGAGGCCCGTTTCTGGTAAAGTACCAGGGGCAGGGAAGGCGTGGGGCCGTGGCGAGTCGCCGGGAGCAGGTGTCGGCCGGTTGGGGTCTGGGAAGGCCTTTCCGGGAATTGATTCAAATGGGGCGGCGGCGTGGTTACAATGACGGCATCCACATTCAGGAGGACCAAAACATGTGCGCTAGAGGCAACACTCGTCGGGAGTTTCTGAAGACGGCTACGGTGGCAGTCGCTGGAGGTTCGGTTGGCACGTTGGCTGGGGCCGAGCCAGCTGGGAAGGAGGCCAAGATCCAGAATCAGCATGCGAAGATGCACTACCGGCGGCTGGGCAAGACGGAGTACATGATTTCGGAGATTGCCTTGGGCGGGCACGGAGGTCGCTCGGCCGAGGATCGTGTGCCGGTGCTGGAGAAGGCCGTCGAGCTGGGCATCAATTATGTGGATAACAACATCGACGGCGAGTGTGACATGTACGGGGAGGCCATGGCCCGATCGGCCACGGCCAAGCGCGACAAGTGGTTCATCGGTTTTGCGTCGTGGCCGCAGAAGATCACGGAGGAGTACGAGGCGAATCTGACGCCTGAGAAGATGATGAAGTCGATCGAGGATCGGCTGCGGAGTTACAAGACCGATATGCTCGACATGTGGCGTCCGGTGGGAGCGACGTGGGGCGAAGGGCAGACCAAGATCATCAGCATGCTGATGGTGAGCAACAAGGCCCTGGACATGGTCGTCGAGGTGTTCGAGAAGGCGAAGCAGCAGGGGAAGGTCCGGTTTTTGGGCGTTTCGGCCCACAATCCGAAGGTTTTCCGCCGCGTGCTCAACGAGTATCCGCAGTTTTCGGTGATCATCTTCCCGTACCTGTTCCTGACGAAGGAGTTTGGCGGTGACAGTTTGCTGAAGTTGGCGGCGAAGAAGGACGTCGGCGTGATCGGTCTGAAGCCGTTCGGCGCGGGAACGACATTCGGCTTGAAGCCGCAGCAACTGAAGCTTGGGAACGTGGACAATCGGGCCCATTTCCTGGTCAAGGGGATGCTGCAGGAGAAGCGGCTGTCGGCGGTGATTCCCGGCGTGAATACGGCCGTGCAACTGGAAGAGAACGTGAAGGGTTCGTACGAGCGGGATCTGCCGAAGACGCCGGAGGAGGAGCAGGCCCTGTTGGAGTGCACGCAGAACTTCTATGCGAATCTGACGCCGCACTATCAATGGCTTCGCCATTGGGAGGTCGTATGAGGAGGTCCGCGTCCATACTGGCGGCCGTGCTGGTGGTGTTGTTCTGGGGTTTGCTGGCGAGATATTCGCATGTGGCCGGCGCGGACCCGGCGAAGGAGAAGGAGGTCCAGGCGAGCCCAGCGGCCGCCGAGGAGAGCGATTCGTCGGATGACGAAGAGATGATCGATCCGCTGGGGCCGAATGCGGCGTGCTACGTGTGCCACATGACGTTCGTGCATGAAGAGCTTGCCAAGGTACACAAAGCGGCGAAGGTAGGGTGCATCGAGTGTCATGGGGTGAGTAGCGCGCATGCCAACGATGAGCACATTGGCGCCACGAAACCGGACATTATGTTCAAGCGTGAACAGGTGGATCCAGCGTGCAAGAAGTGTCACGAGTCGCACGATGTGCCGGCGATGAAGGTGATCGCGCGATTCGTCCAGCGGAAGCTCCCGCGGGAGAAGGCGCCGATTTGTACCGACTGTCACGGTCAGCACCGCATCGATCGGGCCGCACAGAGCAAGTGACGGTTGCAGTGGCGGGAGTTTTCGCGGCCGGGGGCGGCTCACGCTGTGAGGTGTGAGACGAGGATGCGAAGGCCGATCAGTAGAAGGACGGTTCCACCGGCGGCCTCGGCCCAGCGGCCGACGCGATTTCCGAGACGGCTGCCAAAGGTGATGCCCACGGTGGTCAGGCCTGCGGCGACGAGTCCAATGATGACGGCCGGACCCCACACTGACACACCGAGCAGGGCCATGCTGAAGCCGACGGCGAGTGCATCGATGCTGGTGGCCACGGAGAGGATGATGAGGTGGACACCGCGCGTCGGGTCGAAGTGTTCGTCGGGCGAGTCGCCGCGACAGGCATGCCAGAGCATTTTGCCGCCTACGTAGGCCAAGAGGAGGAAGGCCAACCAGTGGTCGTAGGCGGCCAGTTGCCGGTTGAGGCCATAGCCCAGGAACCAGCCCAAAATGGGCATGAGAAACTGGAACAGCCCGAAGTGGAAGGCGAGACGGAAGACATGGCGCGGAGTGATGGTTGCCAGCGTCAGGCCGGCCACGATGGCCACGGCGAACGCGTCCATGGCCAAGCCCAGGGCCACTCCCAGAAGGTTTAGCGTACTCAACGAGCGATGCCGGCTGTTGGCGTGGTGCAATCAGGATTCGGAAAACGTCCTATTTTAGTCGCTTGGCGACAGACTGCAACGCTGGACGTCGCCGCGTGGTGGCGGTGACGGTCGAGTTCAGCCGTCGTTTCCGATGTGAGGGCAGCGGATTTATGGCTGCGTGTAGCCGAACGAGTTGAGCTGCTGGTCGAAGTCGGGAGGTAGATCGGCCAGTGGTTGGTCGCCGTTCTGCGCGGCGAAGCGGAGCATATTGCGGAGCAGACGCTCGGCAGCCGGATGTTGGCCGAGACAATCGCGGATGCGGAGCGTGTTGAGGATGAATCGCCCGGCCCCGAGACGGTCGACGGAAACCAGCAATCCGGAGGAGTACGCCTGCGCGGCGTTGATGGCGCCGGCAACGGCTTCGGCGGGCGGATCCTGGCCTTCAAAGTATTGGGCGGGGATCAGTTCGCGGTAGTAGGCCAAGTCAAGGAGTCCTCCGCTGGGCAGGCCGTCGAAGATGGGATGGCGTTTGGCCCATTCGTCTTTCAGATAGAGCCAACTCGGGCGCGAGACGTAGTTGCCTTTGTTGACCAGCGGGGCCCAGCCCATGGACTGATCGCCTTTGCGAAGGACCTCTGGACAGAGAAAGATAGCCGTGGAGCCGCGGGCAACCCGGGTGGCCAAGTCGCGAAACGCCTTGGCGTCGGCGGGGCCCTTGCGGCCGATGAGGATCACTTCGCGCGCCGTGGGTTGATCGTCGGGCGCGTGGGTGCGAATGCCGTGCTGAGCGAGCCATGCGGCCAGTTCGGGATCGTCGCCCCAGAGGACGACTTCGGTCTGGACAGCGGGCATGTCGGCCGGGTTGGTGACGAAGAACTGGGTGGCTCCGCCCGTGGCCGCGGCTTTCTGGAGGAACGACGCGTAGAACTGGTAGGTTCCGGTGGGGCCGTCGATGACGACATCATCGGCCAGCAAGGGAATGGCCAGGGGCGGCTCTTCGCCCTGTTTCCACTCGGGAATGCGGATGGTCATGTCCTTGCGGAACAGCCGCTGCATGTTGGGGCCGACAACTTCAAACCGGACGGGGTAGTCGCCGGGGAGCAGGGCGTCTTCGTTTGCCAGCACGGCCTCGATATGGACCTTGGCGCCGCGGTAGACATTCAGCGGCTCGGCGAAGAGGCACCAGCGCAGGGGAGCGAATCCGTCGGCGATGGCCTCGATGGTGCCCGGCTTGAACTCGCGGAAGGTCGTGGTGAGCCCTTCGCCGGTCATGCCCTGGTCGACCGTTCCGGTGAGGCTGTAGCCGACGCAGCGTGGATTGGAACGGATAGCGTTGAGCCCGAGCGCACGTTGGTCGGCCATCTTGGCCAAGCAGGCGGTGAAGTAGTCTTCGGGACGGGCGAAGGTGTCGTCGAGATGCCAGCGATGCCAGTCGACGAGGAAACGGTCGCGCATCTGGCGATAGAACTGGGCATCTTCGACGCCGGCCTTGCCGAGTTGTTCGTAGCGTTTGACGACGCGCACGAGGTCGACGGCGCTGCCGATACCGTACTCGGAGATGAAGACGGGCAGGGGTTCGTTGCCGGCAGTGCGGAGTTCGTGGATGATCTGGGCGGTGTGGGGCACACCTTTGTAGGGATGGATATCGTCGAGCACGTCCTCCCACTTGTCGGAACCGGGATTGCTGAGGCTGCCGATGCGGGTTTCCGTGTTGCCGAAGTCAAACGGCTTGAACGTGGCGGCGTCGGGTTTGGCGGCCGCGGCGTACCAGCCGTAGCTCCAGGGACCGTTGGGATTTGCGTTGGACTTGATGTCGGCCGCGGCGTCGTAGACCTTGCCTGCGGCGTCGCGGACGATCAGCTTCAGTCCGGTGGAGTCGGCGCCGTAGTTGCCGTTGCCGAAGCCGACGGCGCAGTCGATCGTGTCGCCGGCGCGGACGGTGAGCTGCTTTTCGGCGGCTGCCGCGGGACCACCACCCTGGACGTTGATGAAGCCGTCGAACAGCGGCGTGCGGTTGTGAAGGAGGTGGACATCGGTGGTCGCTTGCTCGGCGATGCTGGCGAACTGGGCGTTGACGGTGATCGTTCCGTCGGCAGGTGCCGACCAGCGGACGACGCCGTATTCGCCGTTGCTGCCGGGATGGAATCCGAGCTGGCCGGGAACCCAGGTGATTCCCAGGGCCTTGATGGTGTTCTTGGTGGGATTGTAGGTGACGCAGGGGTTGTCGCGGTCCTGGTTGCGCCACACATCGATGCCGACGACGCCTCCGCCGCCGAGATCCCAGCGGCCGCTGCTGAGTATGACCATGCGGCTGTCGTCGACCTGGCGGAGTTTTGGCAAAAAGGCGACGGCGTGGCGGAAGAGTGGGCCGTCGGGGGTTTCGTTGAGCAGGCCCCACATGACGACGCTGGGATGGTTGCGATCGCGCCGCACCATTCCGAGCGTGGAGGCATCGTAGCGCTCGCCCATCTGGGGCGAATTGCCGAGGCACCACGCGGCGTAGGATTCCTCGTAGACCATGAGGCCGATTTCGTCGCAGAGGTTCAACTGGTAGCGCTTGGGAACGCCGGCAATGAAGCGGATGGAATTGAAGCCCATCACCTTGCAGTTGAGCAAGTCGCGGCGGAGGATGTCGGGATCGTGCGGCAGCTCCAATCCGATCGGGCAGCAGTTGCCGGTGTGCGAACAGCGCAAGTAGATGCGCCGGCCGTTGAGGCGGAAGTAACCGTCGGCGAAGCGGAAGTCGCGGAAGCCGCATCGCGTGGACTGCTGGTCGGTGCCTTGCGAGCTGGCGAGCTGGGCCGTGACGCGGTAGAGGGCCGGATCGTTCAACTGCCAGAGTTGTGGCGAATCGACCTTCAGTCGGGCATCGAGCTGTGTGTTGCCCGGCGGCAGTTGGACGTTCATCGTGCGGGCGTCGGCCGATGGTCCGGCGGGATCGGGTGCGACGCAGAGATCCAACTGCGCGGAAACCGGCCGGTCGGAGGCGTTGGTCACCTTGATCTGCACGGCGATATCGCCGGTCTTGGGATCGGGGCGGACGAAGAGATCGGCGAGACTCGCCACGGGGACGGCCAGCAACTCGACGGAATCGATGATGCCGCCTTGGTCCCAGGCGCTTCCGGAGCCGTAGGGCAGGGCCTTGTTGCGGTGGGGCGTTTCGTTGAGCACGATGCCGTCGATCCGCTGGTGGGTCGGATTGAGCACGCGCACGGCCAGGAGGTTTTCGGCGCCCGGCTTGATGGCCGCGGTGACGTCGAAGAGGAAAGGCTCTTCACCGCCCTCGTGCGTTCCGAGGCGCACGCCGTTGAGCCAAACTTCGGCAAGATAATCGACGGCCCAGAATCGGAGGAGGAATCGCCCATCGGCGTGGGGATTCGCGGGAGCCGTGAAGGTGTGCCAGTACCAGGCGACACCGTGGTAGCCGGGAAACGCATCCTGGATGATCCAGGGGACCTTGGTAGGCTTAGCGCCGGCGACGGGAGCCTTCCACCACTGTTGATCGCGGCCCACGTTGTCGGGATCGGGGGCCAGGAGCCAGTGGTCGCCATCGAGCGACGTGATCACGGTGGTTGGTCGACGTTCGGCGTTGGCCTGAGCAGCGCGGCATGAGTGTTCGACGTGGACGAAGGCGACGGCCGTCAAACAGAGCGTCAGGGTGATCGACGTGACTCGCATCGTGCTTCTCCTCTGATAGCCAGTGCAGCGGCTGTGCGACTGCGGATGGTTGGTTCTTGGTTATACGCCTTGGTGGGCGGTCACTCGGTTGCGAAGGGTGAGGTGAGATTGGGGCCGTTAATTGTCAGATAATACGCTGAATGAGCACCAGCGTAGTTCAGACGAGCGGGGAAATCAACGATCGGGAGGCGAACAGCGAGACCATTTGCGGGGGTTGTTGCAGGAAAGACGGGTAGATCGTGTAGTTGTCTTGACGGAAAGGACAGAAAGCTTATGATTGGCAATTGTGCCAGGGAAAATTGGCAAAAACTCTGTTCCGTACGTCTCAAGCGAAAGGGATGGAACCATGCTGGTCCTAGGCAGGAGACGCGGTGAGCGGGTGTTGATCGGCGGAGAGATCGAGGTGACCGTGCTGGAGGTGCGCGGGAACCGCGTGAAACTCGGCGTGAGTGGACCGAGCAGCATTGCGATATGCCGGGAGGAGTTGCTCCGCGCACGGCGTGTGGGCGCGATCGCCGAAGGCGGCGCACCGGGGGCGCCGTGAGCGGAGCTTGTTGGAAGATTCCTACTTGGGGCCGACGGCTTCGGCGACCGTTGGTTCGATGGCCTCGGCCCAGATCTGGTAACCCTTCGGGCTCAGGTGGAGCAGGTCGGGCATGATTTCGCGGCTGAGGGTGCCGTCGGGTTCGAGGAACTTCTTGCCGATATCCTGATAGACGACCATCTTGCCGTCGGCGAGCTTGGCGATGATCTCGTTGGTCTTTTCGTTGACCTGCCGCCGCGCGTCTTGCGTATTGGGGCCTCGCGGGAAGACGGCCAGGAGGAGTACCTTGGTCTGAGGCAGCTTGGCGCGGAGCTTTTCGACGATTTGCTTGACTCCGGCGGCGATTTCTTCGGGAGTGTTGTCGCCGGAATTGTTGGTGCCGATCATGACGACGGCGAGTTTGGGTGCGATGCCGTCGATATTGCCGTGATCGAGCCGCCAGAGGACGTGCTGGGTGCGGTCGCCGCCGATGCCGAGATTGGCGGCGTTGCGTTTGCCGTAGAACTCGGCCCAGATCTGCTTGCCGTTGCCTTCCCAGCCTTGCGTGATCGAATCGCCGACGAAGATGAGATCGACCTTGCCCTGTTTGGCCCGGGCGGTCATTGCGGCATCACGGTCGGTCCACCACTTGTCGGTTCTCGGCGCTGGCTGCACAGCCGCGTTGGTTTTGGTTTCTTGGGCGACCGTTGGTGCCTGGACCAAAAGCGTCACCAGCACGGCCAACGTCCACATCCGGCATGCACACTTCATAGATCAACCTCCCACAGCTTCAAGATTGGACCTTCATCGGACTCAAAACCAGTCGTCGACATCAGCCGATGGTCCACCATCAAGCTCAGAATACCTGCAAGGGCTGGCCGACGCAAATGTTTGGATGCGGACGCTGGAACTCACTTGGGGAGCAGCTTGCGGACGAACTGTACCCGGGGTTTGCCACCGGTTCCGGTAAGATATTCGGCCAGGTATCGTTGGCGCTCGCCACCATGCCCATAGGGGGGGCGGAAATTGTCGCCTTTTTGCAGGATGGGTCGGAATTCGGGGATGCCGCCGAAGGCTCGCGTACCGGCCGCCTGGCAGGGGAACCAGTGCCCGTTGCCTTCCTCGTCGACGAGGTAGAACTCGGGATAGCAGTGACCGGGAACCCAGACGGTGCGGGCGGGGATGTCGCGTGCGCGGCAGATGGCGATGAACAAGGAGGTCAACTCCTCGCAGTCGCCGGTTCCGTCGCGCAGTGCCGCCATCGCGCCCTTGAGAGGTCCGTTCTTGAATTTGACTTTTTCGCGGACCCAATCGTAGATGGCCTCGACGAGTTCCCAGGCCTTCTGCTTGTCGGTGCCGATCTCCTTGGCCACGGAGCGAATCCTGGCATTGCGGCTCTCGATGTAGGGGCTGGGACCGAGGTAGATGCGGACCGAAGCGTCGAGTTTTCGCGGATCGGGTAACTCGTAGGTATCTGTGTTTTCCGGGGGCAAGAGGGCAAAGCGTTTGATTTCCATGGTAGAAAGCGCTTTGGCTTTGTCGCCGGCGGGGAGTCGGGCGATGCGTACCGTCATGACCTTGACGCTGCGATCGATGGTCTGATAGGTGATCTTCACCGAGGGGGAGACGTCTTCCTCGACGACACGCACTTCCTGTTCGGGCCAATCGATGGGGACCGGCAGGTAGGCCGCGATACCGGTGCATGGGCCGCTGTTGGCACTGACGATCGTTCCCGCCTGCCAGCGTTCGATCTTGAACTCGCCGAGACGCGGACCTTTGGTGTCACCTTGTTTGAATTGAGCCTGGGCAACGAGAGGAGATCCGGCCAGCACGATCGCCGCGAGACAGAGATTTCGGAAGTGCACGGTGGAGACCTTTCTAGCGAAATTGGCGGCGCAGAAGGGCCGTGCGCCATCTGATCCTATTTTAAGTTGGGGTGGCCTGGGGTAATAGGAAAAGTCGCGAAATTGGCGCAAATTCTGTATTGTCATGTACTTTGGGGGTCATGGGGTCGCAGTGGTGCTGGACGAGACGACGAGTGGGATTGCGGCCGTTGACGTGTCGCCTATTCTTTGCAGTGTTGGCTGATGTGGCACTGACCAAGACTCAAAGATGGGGAAGTCCGATGTCGTCGAGTAAGTGGCCGGATGCGAACGAGTTGTTGGAGATGGCGGGCGGGTTTGTGCCAGCCTGTGTTCTGGGGGCGGCAGCGGAACTTGATGTGTTCACGCGTTTGGGCGACGAGGCGCTGACCGCGGAGCAAATTGCCCTGCGACTAGGAGCGGATCTAAGGGGCACGACCACACTGCTGGACGCCCTGGCCGCTCTGCGGCTTCTGGAGAAGCAGAAGGGGTGCTACTCGGTGCCGGCGGAATTGCGGCCTCTGCTGACCGAAGGGGGCGACGCGGCCGTTCTGCCGATGGTGCGACATCGGATGAACATGCTGCGTGGGTGGTCGCAGTTGGCATGGACGGCGAAGGCGGGGTTTCCGGCGCCGCACCAGTCGAGCCTTCGAGGTGCGGCCGCGGACCGTGCCGCCTTCATCGCGGCGATGCACACGGTTTCGGGTCCGCGGGCCGATGGGCTGGTCGCCCGGCTGCAACCACTGGAATTCGAGCACATGCTGGACGTGGGAGGGGCGTCGGGCACGTGGACGTTGGCGTTCTTACGGGCGGTGCCGCACGCGAAGGCAACGATTTTCGATCTTCCGGACGCCATCGGGCAGGCTCGCGCGCGGATTGCGGGGACGGAATTCGAGCCACAAGTGTCGTTTGCGGCAGGGGACTTCTACCGGGATCCACTCCCGTCGGGGGCGGATTTCGCGTGGGTCAGCGCGATCATCCATCAGCACAGCCGAGCGAAGAGCCGGGAACTGTACACGAAGGTCCATGAGGCGCTGAGGGCCGGCGGACGCATCGGTATTCGCGATATCGTGATGGAGGCGGATCGCGTGCAGCCGGTCGCCGGGGCGCTGTTTGCGATCAACATGCTAGTTCAAACGCAGGACGGCGGCACGTTCACGTTCGAGGAGATCGCGGAAGACCTGGAAGCAGCGGGGTTCCGGAGCCCGGAACTGCGAATCAAGTCGGACGAGATGGAGTCGGTGGTTCTGGCCTCGAAGCCGTAGGTGAAGAGGTGTACTTCAGAGCCAGCCGTGTTGGCGGTACCACTGGGCGCACTGGGATAGACGATGCGGGAGGCTTTCGGCGGGGCGGAACTGTAGTTGTTCGGCCGCGCGGTCGCCGCAACAGGTCCAAGAGCCGGCTGTGGCTTCGCGCATCTTATCGATATTGATCAGGAGCTGGCGCCTGATGATTCGGGCGCGGACGATGTTGACGCCGGCCAGAAGCCAACCGAGTGCGTGGGGAGTTCGAACGACAAGCACGCGGTGGCGGGACATGGCTTGAGCGATGAGCCTACCTAGCTCGACGTAGGTGGGTGTTTCGGGGGATGTTGCGTAGTAGACTCCCTGACAGGAAGAATCTTCGAGGCCATCCAATCGCACGCCTTGCTCGGCGGTGCGGGTGAGCAACTCGGCCAAGTCGCCGACGTCGATGAGAGAGAACCGCTCTGGCTTGTAGCCGGGGACGAAATGGAGCCGGAGCCGAACCGATTTGAACATGGGCAGGCAGTCGTGGTCGCCGGGGCCAAAGACGATCGGGGGGCGGACGACGCTGATGGGCAGGCGGGCCGCACGTTGGCGGAGTTGGCGTTCGCTGGCGAGTTTGCTTTTGCCGTACTGGGAGACAGGCTGGGGAGGATCGGCCTCGATGAGCGGGCGGTCGGCGCGACTGGGGCCGGCGGCCGCGAGCGAGGAGACGTGGACAAGGACCGGTGGGGACGTGCGTGCCGCACAGGCATCGGCTACGTTGGCGGCGCCGATTTCGTTGACGAGATACAGGTGCCGCGGATGCATCGCCCTGGTGCGGCCGGCGAGGTTGTAGACCACATCGACGTGGCGGACGGCGTTGGCCAGCGACTCGGGGTCCGTGACGTCGCCATGGACCTTGCGAACGTCGAAGGTGGCGAGCGTTTCGCAACGGGATGTGCTACGGACCAGGCAGGTGACGTCGTCGCCACGGCGCACGAGTCGCGCGACAAGGTTCCACCCGATGAATCCATTAGCTCCGGTGACCAGGACCTTTGTCATGGAATTGAGAGCTTGGGGCGTCCGAATCGTTAAAACAAGAGATGGTTGTTGGTAGAGTGTGCGGTTAGATTCAAGTGGGACCACGACGGACGGGGCGTGGTTACCCGCGTTTGCGTCGGCTGCCACGAGCGGTATTTGGCGGATCCATTCAGGTGGCTGCCTGGGGGTTGTCTCCAGGGGGTTCCACGGGGTCGAGTAACGACTTCTCGTAGATGCGATAGGTCTTGTATCGTCTTCCGCCGACGCCTTCGACGGTTCGGCTGATCGGGTGGTTGTCTTCGACGGTCCAGCCGAGTTCGGCTCCGGTGTATCCGATGACGTTTTTGCCGTAGTCGAGCGTGTTGAGGATGAGCAGTTCGGCGACGCCGCGCCGGCGATACTCTTCAAGGACAACAAGGACCATCATTCGCGCGGTCTTGATGCGGGGAACGCGATACATGAGCCGCAGGAATCCGAAGGGGAAGAGTCGCCCATTGAGGGGGCGGATGGCTTCGTTCAAGTCGGGGACGGTCACGGAGAAGCCAACGGCCTTTCCGTCGGCTTCGGCGAGGAGGATCTGCTCGGCGATGCCAATACGTTCGAGGCGTCGGGCGAAGTAGCGGAATTCGGCGTCGGTAAGTCGGACGATTCCCCAGGTGCTTCTGAGGCCCTTGTCGTAGACTTCCTTGCAGCGCTGGATTTCCACATCGAAGTTCTTCTTACGGAAGGGGCGCACTGTGACTTGCCCTCGTTCGGCGAGCCATCCGGCCAGACGGCGCCAGCGTTGGACCATGTTGTTAGGGTCGACGAACCACCAGGCGTAGAGGTCCTTGAGTTTGGAGAGACCCCATGACTCGATGAGCGCAGCATAGTAGGGGCGGTGGTGGTTCATCATGATACGCGGGGGCGTATCGAAGCCATCGATCAGGAGGCCGACGGGATAGTTGAACGAGTAGTCGATGGGGCCCATCATGGAAGCTCGTCCGCGGGCGCGTAGCCAACGGGCGCCCGCATCGAGGAGGGCGTGGGCGGCCTCGGTGTCGTCGAGGCACTCGAACATACCGAAGCAGCCGAGATTCGTTTCGTACTGTTCGTTGTAGCGAGGGTCGTCGCTGACGAGGATGCGTCCGACGGGCGTCTGACCGCGGAGAGCCAACAGGGTGATGGCGGCGCCGTGATCGTAGAAGGGGTGTTTGCGGGGGTTGAGGAATTCCTTGACTTCGGCCTTCAGGGGTGGCACCCAGCAGGGATCGTCCTTGTAGATCCGCCAGGGAAGCGCGACGAAGCGATTTAGATCGCTGCGGGAGGCGACTTCGCGGATAGTCAGATCTGAGCCGGACATTCAGGAGCCCCTAGTCCAAGTCGTATACGCGAAAGGTCTTTACCAGTTTCGTGCCTGCCTTCTCAAGGCTGCCTCGCGACAGCGTGTTGGACTCTGCCACCCAGGAAAACTCAGCCTCTTCAATACCCCACTGCATGGCCTTGGGCAGCAGGCCGGCCAGCAGGCACAGCGAAACGCCCATCCGCTGGTACTCGGGAATGACATTGGTGCTCAAGAGGCGTATGCGTTTGATGGCGGACTTGTTGGCCAACAAGCGGACGAAGCCGAAGGGGAAGAGCCGTCCGTTAAGCTTCTTGATCCGCACGTTGTAATCGGGTAGTCCGAAGACCGCGCCGATAAGTTTTCCGTCGACTTCGGCGCCGATGGCCAGCTCGGGAACGATCAGGTATCGCAACCCCTTGGCGATTTGGCGGACCTCGGCAGGCGACATGGGGACGTATCCCCAGTGGTTGATGAGCGAGCGGCCGAAGACGTTGATGAAGGCTTCGACATCCTCGATGAAGTTCTTTCGATCCAGAGGTCGGATGCAGACGTTGCAGTACTCGCGGATCTTATCGGTGATCGGGCCGAGCTTGGCCTGCACGCCGGGGAGCATATCGAGATAGCCCATGTAGGAGAACAAATCCTGGGCCTTGTGGAAGCCGCATCGCTCGATCAGCCGGGCATAGTAGGGCGGATTGTAGGCCATCATGAACGTGGGCGGGGAATCGAAGCCGTCGATCAAGAGGCCGATCTCGTACATCATCGACGGGCTGAACGGGCCGCGGACGGCGTGGACGTCGCGCTCGGCCAACCATGCGCGCACCGCGTCGAACAGCGCGGTGGCGACATCCTGATCGTCGTCGCACTCGAAGAACCCAAACGTGCCGCGATGCTCGTGATATTTCTCGAAGTGTCCGTGATTGAGGATCGCGGCGACACGGCCGCAGACTTCGCCGCGGCGATAGGCGAGAAACGTCTGGATCTCGTTGGTTTCGTAGAAGGGATGATATCGATAGCCGAGCAATTCCTTCTGGTTGCCGAGCAGCGGGGGCACCCAGTTAGGATCGTTTCGGTAGAGTCGCCAGGGGAAATGGAGAAACTCGGATTTCTGGCGATGGGTGAGGACGGGTTTGACGACGACTTCGGACATTGGGCGGCAGTGGCCTGGAAACTTCCCAAAACTTCGCAATCGGCAGAGTTTACTTCTGTCGGCCTTCTTGGGTCAACCCGAGATTGCGCAATGGCGATGGGTGCGGGCGTGGGGCGTTATGCGTCGAAGTCGTAGAGGCGGTAGGTCTTCGTCCGCTTGGCACCGGCCTTCTCGAGGCTGCCGCGGGAAAGGGCGTTGGATTCGAGGACCCAGGAGAACTCGGCCTCGCAGATGCCCCACTCCATTGCCTTGGGCACCAGGCCGGCAAGGAGGACCAAGCCTACCCCCAGCAATTGGTATTCGGGGAGGACATTGGCGCTGAGGATACGAATTTTGTGGATACGGTCTTTGCGACGGAGCAGGCGCAGAAACCCGAAAGGGAACAGGCGCCCGTCGATTTGCTTAATGCGCGGATTGTAGTCAGGCAGGCCGAGGACGGCTCCAACGATCTGGCCGTCGGCTTCCGCGGCCAGCGCGAGCTCAGGAACGATGAGATGCCGGAGACCGCGGGCGGCGTGCTCGACTTCTTCGGGCGTCATGGGGACGAAGCCCCAGGTGTTGGACAGAGAGCGGTTGAAGATATTCAGGAAGGTCCGAACATCTTCGAGGAACCTGGACTTGTCCATGGGGCGGAGGCGGATGCCGCAGTGCTGCTGGATCTGATCGACATTGCGCTGATAGCGGGCTTGGACCTTCGGCAGCATGTCGATGTTGCCCCAGTACGCGTAGAGGTCCTGGGTCTTGTGAAAGCCATAGCCTTCGATCAAGCGGGGATAGTACGGGGGATTGTAGGTCATCATGAACGTGGGCGGGGAATCGAAGCCGTCGATGAGCGTGCCCAGTTCATAGTTCAAGGAAGGGTTGATCGGGCCGCGGAGCAAGGTGGCGTTGCGCTGGGCGAGCCACTGGCGAACCGCGTCGAACAGGCCGTTGGCCGCGTCCTGATCGTCTTCACATTCGAAGAAGCCGAAGAAGCCACGGGGCTCGGAATAGCGCTGGATGTGCACTTGGTTAAGAATGGCGGCGATGCGCCCGCAGACCTCACCTTTGCGCGTGGCGAGGAAGGTCTGGACTTCGTTTTGCAGGTAGAAGGGGTGTTTTCGGTATCCGACCAACTCTGCCTGATTGCGACGGAGCGGCGGGATCCAGTTTGGATCTGCCCGGTACAGACGCCAGGGAAAGCTCAAGAATCGCTTTCGGTCGGCGGACGACGCAACGGGGAAGACAGCAAGATCGGGCATCGGAACGGGGGCAGTCCGACAGCCGCGTCAGACGCGCGAGCCAGAAGTGACGTCCGGCAGGCAACGCGCCTGTGCGCAACGGCGGGCCGCGGGCTAGTGCTTGACAATCTCTACACAAATGCCGCCGGCGCGGAACACGCGATGCATTCGCGTGAACCAGAGTTCCTTCTTCCAGTGAAGACCGAGCTCTTCACACGTGCGAAACAGTTCCTTGCGGTTGTACGTTCGGCAGCACCAGAGGCGGCTGGTCCAAGCGCCGGAGAAGCTGTCTTCGGTAGCTAGAAGCAGCATGCGCGCGGCGGGGCGCATGACGCGGCAGAGCTCGCTGAGCCCAACACGAGGATCGGGGACGTGCTCGAGCACGTAACCACACGTAACACAATCGAAGGAGTTGTCGGCGAAGGGGAGTCGCGTCAGATCGGCGACGACGAATTCGGGCCGGCGGCTTCTGAGGCGTTGGCGGGCGCGGCGAAGCATTTCGTGGGACAGATCGAAGCAGGTGACGTGTGCGTCGGGGTCGGCGTACTTAAGCAGGTGCCTGGCGATTTGGCCGGCCCCGCTGCCGACATCAAGGATCTGTTTGGATCCGGCGAGGTCGAACTTGCGTTCGCGGAGGAGCCGATCCCCCATCGTCGTATGGAGGGAAAGCATGCTACAGGTTGCGAGGATGGCTCCTTGGGGGCCATCGTAGACCCCCCGGACCTTATCGCGGTAGGTCTCGTAGCTGACGCGACTGATAAGGCGGTTTTCTATAAGTCGATTGAGGATCTTCGGTTGCGGGTGGGTTCGCCCGGAACCGGGATGTCTGCTATCGGACAGGTGCCGTTTGGAGTTGGCAAGGTGAGGTTTGGCCATTCACGAAGCCCTGGGATCACAATTCCGAAACCTTGACCGGCAATCGCACTGCTTGCCGGCCGTTACCAAGCGACACGGCGATTGTAGGTATACCACTCCACGCAGAGAACGACCAGTCCCAAGATCAGGAGTGTCTTCCAGATTTCCCGACGGGTGACCTCCCAGTTCGACTGACCCGCAATCTCGACGTGTCCGATTTGGATTTCGGGGATGGGAGGGATGTTGCTTTCGAGGGGTTGGAACAAGTTTACGGCGAATTGACGGACTGGTTTGCCACCGGCACGGAGTTCGTATACCCCCAGTTGGTCCGTAGCCGCGAAGTTGATTTTGTCTTGGCTGGTCGGCTCGACGCGAACGGTTTGGCCCGTGGGAGTTAGCACGTCGACTTTCTTGTTGCGTGCAGGACACTCCATGACAACAGGCTGACCGGGACGCACGTTTTCCCCGCCGATCGTGGTGCGGCCTCCGCCCAGGTAGTGCAGCACGTTGAGCACGAACAAAGGGAAGCTAGCACGGATCGGCCAGTTGGTGCCGACGTATTGTTCGGGCTTCTTGTCCTTGCCGGCTTGTTGACCAATGAAGACGAAACCGAGGACGGCATCCTCGAAGGTACCTCGGGAAGCGATGGCAAAGAGTGGGCCGACGTGTGAGTCGATGAGCACGGTGCCGCCGAGAGGTAACTCGAGGGGAGTGCCGTCGGCGATGACAACCCGGTCGAGATTGAGCCACTGCATGATCGGGTGCGACGGGTCGGTGTCGAGGATCTGCGGCAGATTGACGCGTTGGTCGGCTTTCCATCCGTCGACCGGTGGAACGGCCCCGATCCAGAACGTGTTGGCTTGGGGCATTTGCTCCGGCCGGCAACGATCGTAGATGATAAGGTCGTACTGTCCGGTGGCGGCCTGCTGACGATAGACATTGGTGGTGAGGAATTCGGGGCCCTGGACCGTTACGTCGGCCAGCTCGCGTGCGGCCTGCGTGGCGAGGGCCAGTTCCAGGGGTTCGACGCCGGGCGTGACCAACAGGACTCGCGCGTGGCGGGGCGCGTTGATGACGGCCCAGGCGGTGTCGTCGGCGGCGAGAACGTCGTCGGTGCGGGCCGAGAGTTTCAGGACGCCTTGCTCGATGGTGCCCAGATCGAAGGCGACGCCGCGGGCTTGCTCGGGGTCGAGTTGAACCTTGTCGGCGTCGAGCAATTGGTTGCCAGAGCGCAGCTCGAGGGAGACGGAGACGGGGCGCGTGCCGAAGTTCTCGAGGCGGGCGAAGGCCTGCAACTGTTCGGGGTGGGCTTCGTTGCGGCGAATGCTGAAGGCGGTGATGCCTACGTTGACTGCGCCGGGGTCGCCGATCGGCATGTATTCGGGGTCCAGGTTGCCTAGCGAGAAACCGGTGACGCTGGGGAATTTGCCGTCGCTGAAGATGAGCACCTTTGCGGGCATGGCCTCGGCAACGAGGACGTCGCGGGAGGCGTCTTCGCCGGTGCGTCCGGGATTGGCCAGGCCGGCGGCGACCTTGAGGGCTTCGAGTAGCGACGTGGGTCGGTCGGTGGGCTCGATGTTGTCGAGGGCTTCGCGCAGGTGGCTGCGGCTGTCGGTGAACATCTGCTCGACGCGGGCCGTGTCGGCGAAGCTGACGATCATGGCGACGTCGCCCGAGGTCATTGCGTCGATGAGTTGGCGGGCTTGGCGTTTGGCTTCGTCCAGGCGGGTCGGTTTCACGTCGGTTGCCCGCATACTTGCAGAGTTGTCGATGAGGAAGATGAAGCGGTTGCCGGTGAGGTGGGTGCCGCGCCAGCCGGGCCGGAGCAGCGCGAGCACGGCCAGCAGAATCAGCAGCAGTTGGAGCATGAGCAGGAGACTCCGCCGGAGCCGCTGCCAGATGGTGTTGACGTGGAGATCCTCGATGGATCGCAGCCAGAGATAGGTGCTGGGGACTTCGACGGGCCGCCGCTTGAGCTTGAGGAAGTAGAGGACGACGATGGCCGGCGGAACCGCGGCCAAGACCACCCATTGCCACCAAGTTAGCATGTTGAGGACGGTCATGAGCGGATCAGCCCCCGCTGTCGGAGATAGCCTTGGATGAGCTCTTCGACGGAGACGTCGTTGCGAGCAGGCAGATATACGATGCCGCGGCGGTTGCAGAACTCGCGGGCGGATTGGAGGAAGGCGGCCAGCGTCTGCCGGTAGCGATTCAGCAGGGCAGCGCTGACGGAGACCTCGGCCACGTCGCCGTCTTCGCAATCCAGCAGTCGCAGGTCGCCCTGGAGATCGGGCTCGATCTCTTCGACGGAGAGGAGGTGGACGACGTAGATGTCCATGTCCTGGGCGAGCAGGTACCGGAGGGCGCCTTCGTAGCCGGCCTTGTCCATCAGATCGCTGATGAGCACAACGATTCCCTTGCCCGAGTTGCGGATGCAGAAGTTTTTCAGGCCGTCGGCCAAGGAGGTGTTGGTGGTCGGTTGGAGGCCGTCGAGGTAGTCGAGCATGCGCCACAGGCTGCGGCGGCCACGGAGGATGGGCGCGGGGTTGTTGGCGGGCTGGCCGAGGAACTCGATCTTGATGCGGTCGCCACGCACGAGTCCGACGAAGCCCAGGGCGGCGGCGAGTTGTTTGGCGTAGTGGAACTTGGTCGGTTCGCCGAAGTCCATGGACTGGCTGGCATCGATCAGGGCGTAGAAGTGCAGGTCCTCCTCTTCGAGGAACAACTTGAGGAAGAGCCGATCCAACCGGGCGTAGGTGTTCCAATCAATGAAACGCAGATCGTCGCCGGCGACATAGTTGCGGAAGTCGGCGAACTCGACGCTTTGCCCTTTGCGCCGGCTGCGGCGTTCGCCTTTCATGCGTCCGCGGAAGATCTTGCGGCTGACCAGCTCCATGCGTTCCAGCTGCGCGAGCAAGGCGGGAGGCAGGAGGGTCGAGTTGGCGGTCGTCTCAGACATGGATGGGCGGCGTTGATGCGTGGGTTTGGGTTGACGTGGGGGTGTTGGGGCTTTGGCCGGGCGTGCCGGCTATTTGTCGGGTTTTTCGGGGACCTTTTCGAGGATTTCGAGGAGGATCTGGTCGGGTTCGATGCCTTCGGCCTGGGCTTCGAAATTGACGATGATGCGATGGCGCATGGCAGGGAGGTAGACGCGGCGGACGTCTTGGAAGCTGACGTTGTAGCGGGCGTCCAGCAGGGCGCGGACCTTGGCTCCCAGGGCCAATGCTTGCGCGGCGCGGGGGCTGGCGCCCCAGCGGAGGAACTTGTTGGTGATGGGTTGGGCGAACTCGCCGCCGGGATGCGTGGCCAGCACCAGACGCACGATGTAGTCCTGGAGGTGTTTGGCCAGGATCACCTCGCGGACGAGCGATTGCCACTGGAGGATTTCCTTGCCGTCCATGACCTTGCTCGGCTGGATGACTTCCTGGCGAGTAGTCCGATCGATGATGGTAGTCAACTGTTCGCGGTTGGAGTAGCCGACCAGGAGTTTGAAGAAGAAGCGGTCCAGCTGGGCCTCGGGGAGCGGGTAGGTTCCTTCCTGTTCGATCGGGTTCTGGGTGGCCATGACCAGGAAGGGGCGTTTGAGATCGTAGCGAACACCGGCGGCGGTGATTGCGGCTTCCTGCATGGTTTCGAGCATGGCCGACTGCGTTTTTGGCGTGGCGCGGTTGATTTCGTCGGCCAAGCAGATTTGGGTGAAGATCGGCCCGCGTTGGAACTCGAAGAATCGCTTGCCTTCGGGCGTTTCCATGACCATGTTGGTGCCGAGGATGTCGGCGGGCATGAGGTCGGGCGTGAACTGGATGCGCGAGAACTCGAGGTCGAGCACCTGGGCGAGGGTGCGGACCAGGAGCGTCTTGCCGAGGCCGGGCACTCCTTCCAGCAGGCAGTGTCCGCCGACGAACAGGCAACTCAGTGTGCCATGGATGATTTCTTCATGGCCGACGATCACGCGCGAGATCTGTTCGCGGACAGCTGAATAGCGGTCGACGAACTGCCGCGCCCGTTTCTCCATGGTTTCCGCAACGCTCATGGGGCTCACTCCTTGGGTTTGTCTCGATCTTCCCACGCTTTCTTCTTGGCCTTCAACAACCGCGAGGTGTAGCTGTCTTCTTCTTTGTTTTCGGGGGTGGGACTGGTTTCTTGGCGTGCGCGCGGCGGGGAGGCCGGCTGTTGGACTTCGGTTGGTGTGGACTGACCCGGCACGGGCTCGAAGCGCGTGGCGGCTTTCATGCGATCAACCTGCTCGGTGAGTTCGGCCTTGCGGCTGCGGAGTCGCTCGATGGTCTCGGCCTGAGGGGCTTCCTGGGTGCGGCCGAGGACGCGGCGCCAAGCGCGGCCGGCGAGCACGGGCACCCAGGCGAAGCTGATCTGCACTCGACGAACGAAGATATCGAAGAAGAAGAGGCAAGCGGCGGCGAAGACCAGTTGGAACCAGATATCTTGCCTGCTGGTGGCGCGGGCCAGGTCGTGGCGGAAGCTGTTGACGGCGAGCATGGGCTCGATCGTGTCGGTGTCGGTGGGCGCGTCGATGCGCTTGCCGGGGGCGCCGCCTTTGGGCTTGAGCTCGGCGAGCTGCTCCATGAGGCCGAGGTTGGCGGTCTTTGCGCGGAACTCGTCGGAGTAGGGGACGTCGACGCCGGTGCGAATCGGCGCGCGTCCGGCACCGGGGCTGATCATGAGGAAGTAGCTGCCGGCCTTGCGGGCTGGAAACGTGCCGATGTAGCGGCCCGGCGCGGTCTGCTCCATCTTCATGGGGACCGGGTCCAATGAGGGGCCGACGACGGTACCGGACATGTTGAGAAAGTTGAGAAATTCTTCCTTCTTGTCGAGCGCGGTGACCACGACGCGAACCTGGCCGTCGACGGGTTCGGTGGATACGGTGAAGCTGCCTTCGTCGCCGGAGGGACGCATCGACCAGCCGACGAGTTGGCCGAAGAACTTGTCGTAGTCGGGCCATCCGGACCATTGATGGGCCCAGCGGGCGCCCGTGTCGGAGGTGAAGGCGACGGCACGTCCCAGTCCGTAGGTCCAACTGGCGAGAATGGTGGCGTTCTTTTCGTTGGGCGGCAGGGGCGAGAGGAGGGAGACCTCGACGAGCGGGTTGTCTTTGACGGTGGTCATCACGAAGCCGTTGATTGGCGGCAAGGGGCCGTCGATGCCGCTGAGGATTTCGTGAGGAAAGCGGATCTGCGGTTGGACGCCGTTGGAGTTCTCATAGATGAGTGGCTGCGCGACGCGGCGGGCCTCGCGCTGGAAGATGCGCGGCAGTGCGCGGGGGTTGTTCACTTTGTAGTATTTGCCGCCGGTGGCCGTGGCTAGGTCGGCCAGTCGTTTGCTTTCGGCCGGGCCGTGGGCGCCGACAGCCACGGTGGAAACCGTTACTTTGAGCTTTATCAGGGCGTTGACGACCGCATTGCTGGGGGGCGAGGGGTCGCCATCGCTGATGACGATCATGTGACGGACGGCGGTTTGGGTGACGCGGGCGAATTCCTTCTGGGCCAGCCTGAGCCCGGGATCGAAGTCGGGCATGTCGCCGGGGGTCATGCGGTCTATGCGGGCGAGCATCTGTTGGCGATCGTTGCCGATTTCCCGCAAGCCGGGTTTCCAGAGCCATTCTTCGCTGCCGGACCAGTAGACGACGCCGCAATAGTCGCGATCGCCGAGGGCCTTGAGCGCTTCTTCAGCGATGATCTGCTGCCAGTGGTTTCCTTCGGGGATCTCGCAGGCGTGCATGAGCATTGCCAGGGCGCCGCGGGGGACGACCTTGGCGTTCTTGATCTGGAAGTCGACCGGCATGGCCGCTTCGAGGTCGGTGTTGGACCAGCCGCCGGCGCCGAAGCTCTTGGGCCCACCCAGCATAACCAGGCCCGCGCCGAGCTGTTGGGTGTTGCGCGCGAGCATGCGGATCTGGTCGTCGGTGAAATTCTCGCGAGGCACATTGGACAGGACGACGGTGTCGTACTGCTGCAGCTCGGCGAGGCTGGCGAAGCTTGGCTTGCTGGAATAGACGGTCACCTCGTAGTTGCGCCGCATGAGGGCCTGCCGGAGGGGCTCGGCCTCGGCAACGGCGCGCTGCTCTTCCTCGTGATCGACGAAGAGGAGGACCTGGCCCTTACCGCGGATGTGCGTGAAGGCCGTGGCCCGATTGTTCTGCCGCATGGTGTCGTCGTCGGGCCGGTCGGGAAGGAACTCGGCTTCGTAGGTATAGAAGCTGGGAGTATCGATCTGCTGGCGGACGGTGAAGACGCTTTTTCCGGGCGGGAGTTCGACCTTCTGCTCGCTGATGACCTGAGACTGGTCGCCGGCGAGCCGTCGAACGACCAACTTGCCGGGGACCTTGCCGAGTCCGGCCGGCTTGGTATTGGTGATGACGACCTTCATGTCGAAGGGTTGGCCGCGGCGGATGTCGTTGGGGAGCGTAAGCCGCTCGACGATGACCTCACCTTGCCGATCGAACTGGACAGGGACGACGTCGATGCCCACACCGGCGCCGCCGAGCGCGCGGGCCTGTTCGAGGGCGTTGCCGATGTTCTCGTTGCCGTCGCTGACGATGACGATTCGCTTGGCGGCGTCCTCGGGAAACGAGGCTTGCGCGAGACGCATGGCGCCGGCCAGGTTGGTGAAATCGCGATCCAGGAGCGATTCGATGAGCAACGGCACGCGGACATTGTCGTCGAAAGGGGGGATTTCGATGGCGGCGTCGCGGCCGAATACGATCACGCCGGCGCGGTCGTCGCGCTGACGATGCTTGGCGATCGCGGCGTTTACGTAGAGGATCATCGCCCTGCGCCGCTCGACCGGAATGCTCTGGGACTGATCGAGGAGATAGATGACCGTCAGCCGCTGGCTGGTATGGACCATCTGAGCCTCGGCAAGGGCCAGGATGAGCAGGATGAGGACGATGGTGCGAAATGCCAAGGCAGCCAAGCGGCGCCAAGGACCGAGGAGGGCCAGCCGGCGATAGCTGTACCACCAGACGATTGGCACGAGGACCAGCAGGAGCAGGTACCACGGCGATTCGAAGGTGATGCGATAGTCGAGCATAGAGGGTTTCGCGCTGCTGGCGATCTCTTCCGTCGCGTCTGGCGGTGTGGCTCAGGCGGGTGTTGCCGAGCGGGGTTACGTTGGTCTACATCCTGATCTTCTGCACGCGGTGGTTGTTGGTGTCGAGCACGTGAAGCGAACCGCCACTGTCGCACACAGCGGCCCAGGGGTTGAAGAGATGTTCCGGAGTGCGACCTTCGCTTCCCCAGCAGCCCAGGCTACGGCCATCTCGGGTGAATTTTTGGACTCGGCTGTTACCGTATTCGACGACATAGACGATTCCCTTGGGAGCCAGGACGAGATCGTACGGATAGTAAAGCTGACCGAGTTGTTTGCCCTGGGTACCCCAGCAGCGAAGCAATTTGCCGCGGTTGTCGAAGACCTGAATGCGGTGATTGCCGGCGTCGGCGACCCAGAGATGGTCCTGTTCGTCGATGGCCAGTCCCTGCGGTCTGGCGAACTGGCCGGGCTGGGAGCCGTGGCCGCCCCATTCTAACAGAAAACGGCCGTCGGCAGAGAGCTTCTGGATGCGGTCGCAATCGCCATATTCGCCAACGTAGAGATTGCCTTGGGAGTCTTCGACGACGTCGGTGACGAGTCCGAAGCTGCCGGGGTCTTGCCCTGGGTGACCGCCGATCGTGCGGATCAGCTTGCCCTGGGGCGAGTAGATGAGCACGCGATGGTAGTGCGTGTCGGCGACGAGCAGGTTGCCGTTGTGAGCGATCGACATGCCGGTGGGGCGACCGGAGGCGTGCTCGGGAGTCTGCCAGCCGCGGAGGAAGTTGCCTTGGGGGTCGAAGACCTGGATGCGCGCGGTCATGTCGACGACGTAGATGTGATCGTGCGAGTCGATCGTCATGGCGCGGGGTTTTTGGAAGCGTCCTTCGGATCCACCGCGGCGTCCCCAGATGGCTTCGAGGCGGCCGAGGTGATGTGGATCGCGAGTGCATCCGGTGGGCAGAAGCAGCAGCAGAATGAGGGCCGATGCGACGACACGGCGAACCGAGAGCACCCGGGGGCCACCCGGTAGTCGATGGAGTCCGGAATCGGAGGCGAGCAGATGAGTGAGCACAGACGTTCTCTCGGGGCGTTCCGTTGTCCCCACGTGTGTGAGCGTAACTCATTCGGGGCGAGATTGCCAGTGACGGCGCGGACGTGTCGGTTCATGCCGCCAGCAGGGGGCGGAGGTGCTTGACGTTTGGGGCTAAGCGCCGGTATAGTAATATGTTTCCACGCAGAGACCTCGGAGAGTACGCGCCCTTGGGCACGAGTCGCTATGCCCCCCGTTCTGATTGACGTTCGAGCCGCCGACGATCTCCGAGATGTGGTTCATCGGGCGGTGCAGGCGGTGGCGGAAGGGAAGCTGGTTGTCTTTCCCACGGAGACGGTCTATGGAGTGGCCGCGCAGGCGCTGGATGCGGACGCCGTGGCGCGGCTGATCGAAGTAAAGGGCCGCAAGGCGGGGAATCCGATGGCACTGGCCATCAAGAGCGCGGACGAAGCGCGGGATTTCGTGCCGAACATGAGTTCCTTGGCACTGCGATTGGCCCGGCGGTGCTGGCCGGGGCCGGTGACATTGGTCGTCGACGATTCGCATCCGGAGAGCCTCGTACGGCACTTGCCGCCGCTGGTGCAGCAGGCCGTGTCGCCGGCGCAGTCCATCGGTTTGCGCGTGCCGGGGCATCCGATCATCTTGGATGTGCTGCGGATGGTGGCCGGACCGCTGGCGCTGACCAGCGCCAATCGGAGCGGGCGGCCGGACGCGCGGACGGCCCAGGAAGCGATCGAGGACTTGGGCGACGACGTGGACCTGATTCTGGATGACGGTCCGACACGTTTCGGACAGCCGTCGTCGGTGGTGAAGGTGTGTGAGAATCGCTACGAGGTATTGCGGGCCGGCGTTGTGCCGGAAACGACGCTGCGGCGGCTTACGAGCCTGATGATCTTGTTCGTCTGCACGGGAAACACGTGCCGCAGCCCGATGGCTGAATGGCTATGCCGCAAAGCCCTGGCGGAGCGCCTGGCGTGCCCGATGGAAGAGTTGGACGACCGGGGAGTGGTCGTGGTGTCGGCCGGGTTGGCGGCGTTGGGCGGCGGGCGAGCGACGCCCGAGGCGGTCGAAGTGATGTCGAGCTACGGGATCGATCTTCAGCAGCATGAGACCCAGCCGTTGACCGAGCCGCTGGTGCGTCATGCCGACTTGATCTTCTCGATGACTCGGGTGCACCGAGATGCGATCGTAGGGCAGTGGCCCGGAGCTGCGGAGCGGACGCATTTGCTTTGTGCGGATTATGGCGATATTGCGGATCCGATTGGAGGTCCGCTGGAGCGGTACCAGCGGTGTGCCTGCCAGATTGAGTCGGAACTTCAGCTACGGCTGGACGCGATCGAACTATGATTTTATTGATGCCGGCGCGGCCAACGCTCGCGATTTATCCCGGCCATCAGCCGAAACGGCTGGAATCCGGGGTTCCGGTTGCCGCACGGCGCGCATCGGTAATGCTGGACTCAACAAGAATGTGAACACCGGTTGCGATTTGGTCGTCCGCTTCGGGCGGTTCGACCCCCTAGTCTTTTCCCCCCTTACCTACTTGTCTTCTGGTTATGGCCATGCGCATTGCCGTCGGGAGCGATCATCGTGGATATGCCATTCGTTCGAAGGTCGTGGGGTTGCTCCGCCACCTGGGGCACGAGGTGTTGGACCTGGGTTGTGACACGAACGAGCCGGTCGACTACCCCGACTTTGCTGCACTGGTAGCCCAAAAGGTGAGCACGGGCGAGGTGGAACGGGGGATTCTGATTTGCGGCACGGGTCTGGGGATGTGCATCGCAGCCAACAAGTTCCCGGGGGTGCGAGCGGCGCCGTGCCATGACGACCTGACCGCGGAGATGAGTCGCCGGCACAACGATCTAAACGTGCTGTGCCTTTCGGCGGACATGCTGGGGGAGCGCCTGATCGACCGCATGATCGAGATCTGGCTGACAACGCCTTTTGAGGGTGGGCGACATGCCCGGCGTGTCGAGAAGATTTCGCAGTTGGAGAGGCCAGGCAGTTGAGGGACGGGGCGGAAACAGGCGGAAGCGTACGGTCTGTTCCGATTGTGCGGAGGCGAGGCCCTGGACCTTCGTGGTCATAGCGGTTTTCTGAGGCGGGGCCAAACAAATGTTATCGGTCCGCAGGGATTCCTGCTTGAACGATTTGCGGCCGTTGGTAAAGTAGCAGGTGAGGTCGGTAACACCTGTTCTGTGCCGTAAAGCGTGGGATCGATGGTAAGTTCACGTCATCCTCAGCCGGACGAGATCGAGCAACTGCTGCGCAATGCAGAGCTGCGCGACGAGTTGGAGCCCTACTACGACGAGTCGATCAGCCGGGTCGACGTGCATCATCTTCCGCTGGCAGTGGAGAACGAGTATCTCGCGTCGATGCTGGCGTGGGAAACGGCTCCGGTGCTGCCGATCTACAAGTGGTTCGAGACGGAGCTGCGGCCGCCGCGTCCGGACGTGCTGAGCGACGACGACCTGCACGAGATTCTCTGGGATGTGATCCGGCGGCTTCACGAGAAGCGAATCGTTCTGGATTTCACGGATCACCTGACAGATCGCGAGCTGTATACGCTCATCTATCGCGACATTCTGCCGTCGCGGGAAAAGAAGATCGATTCGGGGACGCACTATCTGCACTGGGATTGTGCCGGGGCGAGCGGAGATCCGGAAGTCTGGCTGCGCTATTACGCCACGGAAGATGAGCGCGAAGCGTGGGCGCGAGCGTATCGGCAACCGTTGCCGCCGCAGGGCGATCCACCCCATCCGCGGCAGTTGCCCAGCGATCCGACGTAGGGCGGTGGGGCGTACAGCGTGTAGCCGAGCGACAGGCATTGTATTCTGGGCGATTTCTTGCCTGTAACCTTTGCGGTGTGGGTGTCCACTATTCCTGTACCAGGCCCGGTGCTTGTCCGGCTCCGGGGCTTGGAATGGGGAAAGTGCCGGACCACAATAGCAGAGGAGGAGATCATGCTTCGCCGTAAATCGTTGGTAGGTCTCGTGGCGGGGGTCGCCCTGGCCGCGGTCGTGACCGTTGCCGTGGCCGCCGAGGGGGATGCCTCGCGAGGGCTGAAGGGGAGTCCGCTGGGACGGCTTATCTCGGGGTGCATTGGTCGGATGATGGTGCTCCGATCGGAGCTGAACCTCAGCGACCAGCAGCGCGAGGAGATTGGCAAGATCCTCAAGAGCCATCGGCAGGAGATCGTGAAGCAAGCGGAGGCTGTCTGGAAGAAACGGGTTGCCCTGCGCGAGGCGGTGTTGAAGCCGGGCACCGACGAGAAGGAGATTCGCCGGGCCGCAAGCGAGATGGGGCAAGAGATCGGCGACGCGGCCGTGCTGGCGGCCAAGCTGCGCGGCGAGATCGCGCCGGTGCTCAACGACGAGCAACGGCAATTGGTGCAGAAACGACTGTCGGAGAATGTGGAGGCAGTGGAGAAGTTCTTCGCGAAAGCAAGCAAGGCGGAATGAACCCTCACGCGGCGTGCATCGAGAGGCTGCTCGGGAGCCCCATCGGGTCAGAGGCGGGGCTCCCGGGCTTAGTGCGTGTCGCACTTGACTGTAGCGTTCGTGGCGTCGTGTTTCTGCGGTTCGGAAAGCGAAGTACGCGCTACAGTTTCGCCGAAAACGCTCTATTGGTGGCGTGGTTCTCGTCACGAGCGGTGTCGCCGGCGCCGGTCACGGCGGTCGTCGACGATCGGGACCGGCGTGATGTGGGGGCTTCGTTGGCCGGCGACGGGGACGCCTACGGCCGGCTGGTACGACGGTATCAGTCGGAGATTGCCGCGTACATGTGGCGGTTTACGCGGGATCGGCTGGAGTGGGAGGAGTTGGTCCACGAGGTGTTCGTCGAGGCGTATTTCAGTCTGCCGACGTATCGGGCGAAGGCCCCGCTTCTTCACTGGCTTCGCCGCATTGCGACGAGAGTAGGCTACCGCTGGTGGAAACGCTCGCAACGGCAGCGGGAAACACCGGTGTCGCCGCAGGTATGGCAACAGCTTGCCGAGCGAAGTCCGCAGGAAGTGGACGTCGAAGACGCCGCGGCAGTGGTGCATGGGCTGCTGGCGCAAATGTCGCCGCGGGACCGGCTGGTGCTGACGCTTCTGCATCTTCAGCAGTGCAGCGTTGCCGAAACGGCGCAACTGACGGGATGGAGCCAGACGATGGTCAAGGTGCAAGCCCACCGTGCCCGCAAGCGGCTGAAGCGACTGGTGGATCGAGGGGAGAACGAATCATGAACGACGCATCGACATTCGAAGCGTGGGCGGCAAGAGCTCGCCAGGAGTCGGCGCCTTCGTTGGACATTGCAGCCAGCGTGCTACGGCGGATCGAGGCGACTGAACCCCGTCGCGAGGTCGGGCAATTGTGGTTGGTTTGCGGCGGGGTTTCGATGGTCGCCGCGTCGTTGATGCTCGTGGCGGCGGTCAGTTGTTGGCAGGTGTTGACCGACCCGTTGGCGGGACTATTCACTTCGTTGGTCATGGTGATGCAATGAGCGAGACGTTTCCACCGGAATACCCAACGGCGATGGAATTGCCGCCTGCGCCCCGGCGGCGCCGCTGGCTGTCGCTGGTGTTGGCGGTCGTGGTGTTCGCATCGGGATTTGCCGCGGGGGCGGGCACGTCAGTGGTCGTCATCCACAACCGGCTGCTCCGTGCCATTCGACATCCGGAGTTGGGGCCTGAGCGAATCACCAACCGGCTGCGGCGTTCCCTGGAGTTGAGCGACGCGCAGGCGACGAAGGTGGAAGCGATCCTTCGGCAGCGGCAGGTGGCGCTGCAGGACATCCGTCGGCGTGTTCAGCCGGAAGTGGAGGCCCAGATCGACCTGGTCGAGAAGGAGGTCGACGACGTGCTGCGGCCGGAGCAGAAGCAGAAGTGGCACGAAATGTTGAAGCAACTGCGAGCAACGTGGCTGCCTCCGGCACCGCCTGCGGCGAAGTCCGATCCGCGGAGCGGCGACCGGTAACGTTCGACCAGGCCGTTTTCAGCCCAGCGGGTCCCAGGGAAGTTCGGTGCGGAGAATCTCCCGCTTCCAATCGGGTTCATGGACGGGCCAAGATTGAATGAGACGGGTGCCATCGCGGGCTTGGGCGGGGCGGTCGCTATGATGAGCCGTCTGCCAGCAGTCGGTTTCGATCTGGCAGAGGGGCGGAACGCGACCGGGGACGTTGGCACGTCGCAGCGATAGTCGGCCGCGATCGAAGATGCTGACGATGACGGCGACCGTCAGGTCGAGCATTCGGCGGGCGATGAGCTCGTGGCTTGCGGTGAGGTAGCGACGTTTCAGGGCCAACAGGTCCCAGTCACAGGCGACGGCGTCGCGGGCGAACCATTCGCCGGGGAGCAGAAAGCGGCCTGCCAGGTGGTTTGCCACGGCTTCGCGGGCGTTGGGGGAGGTCTCGCGAGGGTCGACTGCCAAGGCGTGGAAGACGTGCACGGCGGTCTGTTCGCCGATCTCGTGGGCGATGGCCCATTGCCGACGCTCGGAACGCGGGTCGGATCGTACTAGGATGGTCGGGCGGGGTGCGCGCCCGCACAAGCCACGGAGGCGGACGAATCGTGCGCGGCCCGACTGGCGATCGTCGGTAGCGACGGTGATTCCCAGCGCCTGGGCGAGCGCGAAGGCGTCGATGGGCGGTTGTGTGACGGCGGCCTTCGACAACAGATCGCGAACGACGGCGTCGAGGGTGGCGGAGAGTTCTTCTTGGGAGATTTCGGAGAGCATGGTGGGGAGGTCGATGAGGAGTCTGTATAGTGTACGCATGTATAGTATATATTGGGATTCAGTGAGGTCAATCGGCCGGATTGGGCCACTTATGTGGGTGATGTGAATCGGATAGGATTCAGGGGGGGAAGGTGGAAAGGGGAGAGCGGAAAGCGGGGATGCGGCTGGCGTTTGGTTTTTGTGGGAACGAGATTGAGGGCGGTTGTCATGCGCGGGCGTCGCAAGTCGGGTAGAAGACCGTCGAAGGGGACATGCTCGTTGGTGAGCCTGGGGTGTCCGAAGAATCTGGTCGACAGCGAGCGGATGTTGGGACTGTTGCGGGAGGCGGGTTATCGGATTTCGCTTCAACCGGAGGGGGCGGATTTTGTGGTGGTGAACACATGCGGGTTTCTCCAAGCGGCTCGGGACGAGTCGTTGGACGTGATTCGCGAGATGGTCGAGCTGAAGCGGCGGGGCCGGACCCGTGGGGTAATCGTGGCGGGCTGCATGGCCCAACGGGATGGGGAAGCGCTGTTGGAGCAGTGCCCGGGCATCGATCAGGTGGTGGGGCTATTTGGCCGGGATGAGATTGCGTTGGTGGCGGAGCGGCTGATGGATGGGGTGACGGAGCAGCGAACGCTGTTTCGGCCGGCTCCGACGCGGGCGTTGTCGGATCGGGATCGCTGGCGGATCACGCCGGGGCACTTGGCGTACTTGAAGATCTCGGAGGGGTGTGATCGGCTTTGTACGTTTTGTTCGATTCCGAACATTCGGGGGAAGCACATCAGCAAGCCCATCGCGGAGGTTGTTGACGAGGCGGCGCAGTTGGCGGGCGGTGGAGTGCGGGAGCTGATCGTTGTCGCCCAGGACACGACGTACTACGGGGTCGACCGCGACGGGCAGCCGCGACTGGCGGAACTGCTTGCCCGGCTGGAGGCGGTGGCGGGCATCGAGTGGATTCGTCTGATGTACTTGTATCCGATGTACATCACAGACGAGTTGGTCGAGCATGTGGCCAGTTCGACGAAGGTGTTGCCGTACTTGGACCTGCCGTTGCAGCACATCAGCGATCAGGTGCTGAAGCGGATGGGGCGGCGGTTGACGCGCCGGGATACCGAGGAGCTGTTGGATCGGTTGCGGGAGCGGATTGAAGGGTTGGTGCTGCGAACGACGATGCTGACCGGATTTCCGGGTGAGAGCGAGGAGCAGTACGAGGAATTGCTCGATTTCGTGGTTCAGCGGCGGTTTGAGCGGATGGGCGTTTTTGCTTATTCGTTGGAGCCGGATACTCCGTCGGCCCGGCTGGAGGGGCATTTGCCGGAGGAGGTCCAACAGCGACGGCGGGAGGGATTGTTGGCCGCGCAGCAGGAGATCGCGTTTGCGTGGGGCGAGGCGCAAGTGGGGCGACAGTGGGATGTTCTGATCGACCGTGACATTTCCGACCAGCCGAACGCCTATGTGGGAAGAACGTATGCCGACGCTCCGGAAATCGACGGGGTGGTGTATGTTACTGGGGAGGACCTTTCGGCGGGCCAGATTGTACGCTGTGAGGTTGTCGCGGCCAAAGAGTATGATCTAATAGCGGTGGCCACGGGGAGCCCACGCTGAGAAGCGGCATCGATGCCCTCTGTGGACGACGAGCGGCGCGCGCTGGGCCGTGTGACGGGGTTTGGAGCGGGTTTTTGGGGGAGAGATTCTTCGCATGAGCAACGAACGTTCTGGATCGGCGCGGGGGTCGCTATTCAACCTGCCCAACCAATTGACCAGTCTGCGACTGATCCTGGCGGTCGTGCTGTTTGCGGTCATCACGTGGCATTACTACTTGGCGGGGCTGGTGTTGTTTGCGATTGCGGCCGGGACGGATTGGCTGGACGGGTATTTCGCCCGGCGCTATGGGCAAGTGACCACGTTGGGCCGGATCTTGGATCCGTTCGCCGATAAGGTGATCATCTGCGGGACGTTCGTGTATCTGCTGGTGGCACCGGGGATGGCGGAGACGCCGTGGGGGCTGAGCGCGTGGATGGTCGTGGTGATCGTGGGGCGGGAGCTGCTGGTAACGGCCTTGCGGAGTTTCATTGAGGATCGGGGATCGGATTTCTCGGCGAAGATGTCGGGGAAGCTGAAGATGCTTCTGCAGTGCATTGCCGCGGGGGCCGGGTTGTTCTATCTGGACTATCCGAACCCGGCGTCGACCGCTCCGGCGTGGACATGGTGGTTGTTCGTGGTTTCGCTCTGGGCCGCGTTGGTACTGACCGTCTATTCGGGGTTGGTGTACATTCGGGCGGCGGTGAGTCTGCTGCGGGAGAGTTGAACGGGTGATGCGATTGCCGATCTGTGCTTTGCCGGGCGCGGCGGCTGTGGTGGGCGGTCTCTTCGCTTTCGGCGTGGCTGCGTGCATCGCCATTTGGACGACCATGTACCAGAGAGCCGCCCGGGGTGAGCCGGTCGTGCCATACGAAGGGCGTCGCCGCGTGCCTTGGCGTGGACGGGACGTGGCGGTCATCTTCGTGATCTATCTGTTGCCGGCGCTCGTGGCGGTGTGTTTGAGCTGGATTCACGGAAACGGCGCCGCCGCCGGAGCGGTCGAGCCGGGGGGCAAGGACGTAACGCACCCGGTGCTCGTGTTGCTGCAAAGCCATCCGAATGACTTGACGCTTCTGTTCTGCATATTCACCGTGGTTGCCGTGGCGCCGATCGTGGAGGAAGTGCTGTTTCGGTTGGTGCTGCAAGGTTGGATGGAAAAGGTGGATGCCCGATGCCGGCGGCGTTGGTGGTATTGGGCGCCGGCGCGAGGCTTCTGGCCGGTGGCGATGACGTCGGTGCTGTTTGCGTCGCTGCATTTCCGGACGGCGCAGCCACAATTGAAACCAGAAGAACTGGTAATGCTTTTGGCGCAAGTGGCCGTGTGGAACCTGGTGACGCTGGGCATCGCGCTGGCGTGGCTGCGGGTGAACTGCCAGGCGACGTGGGCCGATTTGGGGCTGGTGCCCAAGAAGCTGCCGGCCGACGTCGGTCTGGGGATCGTGGCATTCCTCGCGGTGGCCGCGCCGATCTACCTGATGCAGGGCGCGTTGCAGTGGCTGCTGGGGCACGTGGCGGCGGCCGATCCCATCACATTGAGTTGCTTCGCGGCGGTGCTGGGGGTGCTCTATTTCCGCACGCATCGGCTGGTACCCTCGATTGCGCTGCATATGGCGCTGAATGGGACCAGCCTGGCGATCGCCTGGGCACTGGGCGGCTGACCCTTTTCAGGCCATTGGTGCTTGCCTATAATCCGGGTCTTACGCGATTATCCGAGCCGGGGCAGGTTCGGTGGATTCGGGCGTGGCGCGGTCTATAGGCCGGCGACAACGCGGTTCGTTCTTTTGGCAGACGGGGAAGGAGACGTGCGATGGCTTTGGGATTCGGCATTATCGGTTGCGGCATGATTTCAAACTTCCATGCCAAGGCGATCCACGACGTGCGCGGCGCCCGAGTGGCGGCTTGCTACGACACGGTGCCAGCGGCGGCGAATCGGCTGGCCGAGGCCGTCGGATGCAAGGCGTACACGGACTTGAAGGCGATGCTGGCCGATCCGGCGGTCGACGTAGTGACGATCGGTACGCCGAGCGGCGCGCACCTGGAACCGGCGGTGGCGTCGGCGCGGGCCGGAAAGCACGTGATCGTGGAAAAGCCGCTGGAGATTACGCTGAAGCGTTGCGACAAGATCATCGAGGAGTGCGAGAAGGCCGGCGTGGTGCTTTCGACGATCTTTCCGTCGCGTTTCCACGATACGAACCAAGTATTGAAGAAGGCGATCAAGCAGGGCCGATTCGGCCGGTTGACGGTGGGCGATGCCTATGTGAAGTGGTATCGCACGCAGCAGTACTACGACGGCGGTGCCTGGCGCGGAACCTGGGAGCTGGACGGCGGCGGGGCGCTAATGAATCAGGCGATTCACAGCGTCGATCTGCTGACGTGGCTGATGGGGCCGGTCGTGGAGATCCGCGCCCAGATCGGGTTGCTGGCTCACGAGCGGATCGCCGTGGAGGACGTGGCGATGGCCACCGTGCGGTTCGCCAACGGAGCGTTCGGAATCATCGAGGCCAGCACGGCGATCTACCCGGGATACTTGAAGCGGATTGAGATCCACGGGACGACCGGGTCGGCGGCGATCGAGGAAGAAGACTTCATCAAGTGGGATTTTGCGAAGCGCAAGGCGGCGGACGACGCCATCCTGCGGCGCATGACCGAACACAAGAGCGGCGGCGGAGGGGCGGCGGATCCGGCGGCGATCGGCCACCACGGGCACGCCAAGCAGTTTGCCGACGTGGTGCGGGCGATTCAGAAGGGGAGTGCGCCCCTGGTCGACGGGCGCGAAGGGCGGCGTTCGGTCGAGATCATTTTGGGGATCTACAAGTCGGCCGAGACTGGCCGGGCCGTGACGCTGCCGCTTGCCGGCGACCCGAGCTTGAAGGCTCGCAAGGTTGGCGTGGGCGGGATGAAGTGATTGGTGAGTCGCTGCGGTTGGCGGGACTGTTGATGCCGATGCAGTCCGCAGTGAAGAACAGGAATGCCTCGTTTTCTGCGAGTGCGTGGTGCGGATGGGAACTGGCACGACGCTATGGCGCGGATTGAATCGATCGGTCGAGTGGGGGTATCAGCGCGCGGCCGGCTGGATAAGACAGGCCACGGACCTGTTGTATCCTCCGCACTGCGTCTATTGCTACGACGAGATTGAGTCGGACAGCGAGGGCATGTTTCTTTGCGGGAAGTGCGCTGCCTTGCTGGCGCCTGGGGATTGGCAAGCATGTCGTTGCTGTGGGGCGGGGTTGCCCGAGTTTGCGCCGGCGGATCGTTGCGCGCACTGCCGAGGACGGCGATTCTGGTTCGACACGGTCGTCGCCTTGGGGCCGTATCGGGAGGAGCTTCGTGACGCGGTTCTGCGCGCGAAGTACCCCAAGGGGCAACCGCTGGCGATGGTGATGGGGCGGCTGCATGGCCAGCAGCGGGGCGACAGGATTCGGGCCGCGAGCCCGGACCTAGTGGTGCCGGTGCCCATGCACTGGCGGCGGTATTTGGCCCGAAGAGTGCACGGAGTGGAGTTGGTGGCTGAAACGATGGCGCGGTGGCTACGATTACCGGTGGAGAGCAGGGCTTTGCGCCGATGCCGTGATACGCATTTGCAGCGAAATCTGAGTCCCGGAGAGCGGTTCAGGAACGTCCGCGGTGCCTTCCGCATGCGTGGCGGGTATGATTTGAGCGGGGCGCGAGTCTTGCTGGTCGACGATGTGTTGACCACCGGTGCGACGGCAAGCGAGGCGGCCAAGGTGCTCAAGCGCGACGGGGCTGCGGCGAGTGTGACCGTCGCGGTGCTTGCACGCGCTACGGGAGAGGACAGCAGGTAACCTTTGCACGGAATTGAGTGATGAATTCAGGCCGGCAGCTTCGGATCGGGACACGCATCAGCCCGTTGGCTCGGTGGCAGGCGGAGTGGGTTGCTTCGCGGCTGACGGAGCTCGGCGCGGACGTTGTGCTGGTGCCGATCACGACCAGCGGCGACCTGGACCGTAAGCAGCCTGTCGGATCGATCGGCACGCAAGGGGTGTTTACCAAAGAGATCCAGAGGGCGCTGTTGGACGGGGCGGTCGACGTGGCCGTTCACAGTCTGAAGGATTTGCCCACGGAAGGAGTGCCGGAACTGTGTTTGGCGGCCGTTCCCAAGCGGGCTTCGGTGTCGGACGTGCTGGTGTGCAATCGGTATGGGTCGTTGGCGGAATTGCCGGAGGGGGCGGTGGTCGGGACAGGGAGTCTGCGACGGCGAGCCCAACTGCGCTACGTGCGCAGGGACCTGCAAACACGGGAGATTCGGGGGAACGTGGAAACACGGCTGCGGAAGCTGGATGACGGGGAGTACGATGCGATTGTTCTGGCCGAGGCGGGACTGGTGCGATTGGGCCTGGGCGAGCGGATTACGGAGGTGCTGCCGGGGTCGATCAGTCTGCCGGCGGTGGGGCAGGGGGCCCTGGGTGTGGAAGCGAGGGCGGAGGATCGTGGAACGCGGGAGGTGTTGGCGGCCTTGGACGACGGGCAGACGCACGGGGCGGTGGACGCGGAGCGGTCGATGCTGGCCGCATTGGAGGGGGGGTGCCTGGCGCCGATCGCCGCGTGGGGGCGATGGGAGACGGGGCGGCTGCATCTTACGGGCCGGGTGTTGGACGGGGAGGGGACGCGTTGCCTGGAAGCGACGCTTGTGGGCGATCTGGATGCCGCCGATGATCTGGGGCGGCGCGTGGCCGAAGCGCTGCTGGCCGAAGGAGCGGCGGAGCTGATTCGCTCGGCGCGGCGTGGTTAGGGCGAGTCGCAGCTGACTGTAACGTTCGTGGCGGCGTGTTTCGGCGGTTTCTGAAGCGAAACATACGCTACCCATGCGTCGGATGCGCTCCGAGAGGCAATCGGCCGATTCTGCGCGTCGGTTCGGCAATTCTCGCGTGTCGGCCGGCGGTGTGCCGTCGCGGCTTGGTCGGGCAACCGGGCCGTTCTTGCGCCGTAAGTCGTTCCGTGTGCGGCGGTTGTCGAAGCCGAAAGCGGGCGAGGTGTTCTTGTAGGGCAATTCGGCACGACGCTTGCTTAGGGAGGTCGCGTCGAATGGACCGCATCGAGCGGCGGCGAGCAGGGGAGCGTTTCAGGCTGGATGAAGAGCGTTCATGCCGTACGGTTTGTATCTTTCGGCGCAAGGAGCCCACGCGCAGGCCAAACGCCTGGACGTGATCGCGAATAACCTGGCGAACGCAGAGACGCCGGCCTTCAAACGCGAGGTGCCGGTATTTCAGGCGTACTACAGCGAGGCGATCGAAAAGGGGACGGCGATGCCGGGCTCGGGCTCGATCAACGACCTGAGCGGCGGCGTGCTGTTTCAGCAGACGCTGACCGACTATTCGCCCGGGCCGCTGAAGCGCACGGAGATTCCCACCGACATGGCCATTCAAGGCAACGCTTTCTTCGTGGTGCAGAAGGACGGGGAGGGGCTGCTGACGCGGGCGGGGAACTTCATGCTGACCGGCGCCGGAGAGTTGGTGACGCAGGAGGGATATCCGGTGATGAGCGCCGACGATACGCCGATCATCATCGATCCGGCGAACGGCCCGTGGTCGGTGACGCCAACGGGAATCGTGCAACAGCGGGGTGTGTCGCAGAAGGTGGCGCTGGTGCGGCCGGCATCGCTGGGCGACCTAGCGAAGCAGGGCGAGAACATGTTTCGATCGCTGGGGCCTTTGGATGCCGTGCCCGAGGAAGAACGCCGCGTGACCAATGGTTACCTGGAGATGTCGGACGTGCGGCCGACGACGGAACTGGTCGACATGATCGAAGCTTCGCGGGCGGTCGAGGCGAACGTGAACATGATGCAGCTGCAAGACCAAACGCTGTCGGCCCTGGTGAGCCGGGTGCTGAAGGCCTAGGCAGCGCTAGACGGAAACCACTGATGCCGGCGCAACCAATGATCGTAATTCGTTCCGGATCCAGCCGAAACGGCTGGAATCCGGGGCCCTATTGCCGCTCGACGCGCATCGGCAATGCAGGCCTCGATAATCGCGTGGGGGTTACTCAAGAAAACCGGATCCAGCACAGATGACCGTACAATCACTTTACACGGCGGCGACCGGGATGAAGGCGATGGAGACGAAGATGGACGTCATCGCCAATAACCTGGCGAACGTCGAAACGACGGCCTTCAAGACGGGCCGGGCGAACTTCGAGGACTTGTTCTATCGCAACGAGAAGCTGCCCGGCGCCGAGGACTCATCGGGCCAATACACGCCCACGGGGATCGCCATCGGTTTGGGAAGCCGGGTGGCGTCGGTGCAGTCGGACTATAGTCAGGGGCCGTTCGAGCAGACGGGCCGCGAACTGGATGTGGCCATCGAAGGGAAGGGCTTCTTCCAGCTCATCGAACCTTCGACGGGGCAGTTCGTGTATACGCGGGCGGGCACGTTCTCGATCAATGCCAACGGTGAATTGGTGATGGGCTCGGCGAGCACGGGGCGACTGCTGGAGCCGCCGATCGTGATTCCGCCCGACGCAGAGGGCATTGTGTTCAGCCCCGAAGGCAAGGTGTCGGTGCGTACGCCCGATTCGGCCCAATTGCAGCAGGTCGGTTCGATCGAACTGGCTACGTTCATCAACCCGGAGGGTTTGCTGAAGCTGGGCGAAAACCTCTGTGCGGAGACCGATGCGTCGGGGCCGCCGATTCAGGGCGTTCCGGGGCAGGACGGAATCGGCGTGCTTCAGCAGACGATGCTGGAAGCGTCGAACGTGCAGCCGGTGAACCAGTTGATCGACCTGATCACGACGCAACGTGCATTCGAACTGAATTCGCAGGTGATCCAGGCCGGCGACGAGATCATGCAGTTGATCGCCAACCTGAGGCGGGTGTGAGAAAGGAAAGCTGATGGCTGCGTTGCGAGTTTGGGTGGTACTGGCGGTGTTTGGCAGCGGCGCGTTGGTCGCCGGCGCCGCGGAGATCGAACTGCGGCGGGAGTGCCGTGCCAGCAAGGGCGTCGTCACGCTCGGCGACGTGGCGGTGATCCACTCGACCGATGCGCGGGAGGCCGAGGCGATGGCCGCCGCGGAGTTGTTTCCGTCGCCACCACCCGGACAGCAGCGGTTTCTCCGCGTCGGCGAGTTGCAGGACCTGTTGCTGCTACGAGGTTTCGCGCTGGCTCAGCACCGGATGACGGGGAGCAGCCAGGTGGCGATCCACGGGGCCGAGATTCGGGTGGAGGCAAACGTGGAGTCGCTCTCGCCGTCGCTGCTGAGGAAAGCGGAGCGGATCGTGAGCGATGCGGCGGCCCGTTGCTTGCAGCAGGCGAGCGGCAAGTCGGAGACCCGAGATGTGACGATCCAACTGGACGACGCACAGGCGCGGGCAGTCACCAAGGCACTAGGGGATGTGTCGGTACGCGGAGGCGCGCCGCCTTGGGTAGGGCGACAGGTGTTTGAAGTGACGGCCGGATCCGGGGCGAAAGCCGAGCGGTTTACCGTAGAGGCCGCTGTAGCGATGCTGCCGTCGGTGGTCGTGACGGCACATGCTCTGGCTCGCGGCAGCGTGATCGGCGCGGCCGACGTGCGATTGGAGCCGGTGGGGCCGGACACGGTGTTGGGCGATTGCTTTCACACGATTGAGGAAGTGGTTGGCGGCGAGACGACGCAGTCGGTCGGTGAAGGGGAAGCCATCATGAAGCGGGTCGTGCGAGCGCCGCTGCTGGTGCATCGGGGCGAGATCGTCACCGTGTACGCACGCGCGGCGGGTATCTATGTGCGAACCGTCGCCCGGGTGCGCCAGGAGGGCAGCCTGGGCGATCTGGTGTCGGCGGAATCGTTGGCAGACCGGAAGAGCTTCATTGCGAGGGTGTGCGGGATCCGCGAACTGGAGGTGTTTGCACGATCGGCGCAGGCGGAATCGACGGCGGCACGGCCGATGGGAGCATCGGCCCAGTTGCGTTGAGCGGGTACCGAGGATGCGTGCACGTGGGGCCAGGATGTGGAGAGGTAACGGTCGACAACGCGAGGGTACAAGTGCGATGAGTTTAGGGCGTTTCTATCGAGGATCGGTTGTCGGCCTGGCGCTGGGGTTGCTGACGTTGGTCCTGGCCGGCACGGCGGCGGCGCAGAGTTCCAGCCTTTATAGCGGTGGAACGGGCGAGGCGCGTCCGTTGACGCTGGTGAACTCGTCGTGGACCTATCAGCCGCCGATTCCGCCGCGGGAAATCAAGCTACACGACCTGATTACGGTGGTTGTCGACGAGAAATCGCAGGTGATTAGCGAGGGGTCCGTGGACCGGAAGAAGAAGGCCGACGGGACACTGACGCTGAAAGACTGGATCGTTCTGAAAGGCGTGAAGCAGGTCGTTCCCGCCCCGATGCGGAACGGCGATCCGACCATGGCGGGCAAAGTGGACAACAAATACCGGGCCGACTCGGAACTGGAAACGCGCGAGGCGATGAAGTTCCGGATGGCAGCCGAGGTCGTCGACATCCGCCCGAACGGGATACTGGTTCTCGAAGGGCGTCAAATGCTTCGGGCGAACGAGGAGGTTTGGGAGATATCGCTCTCGGGCACGGCGCGGCCCGAGGACATATTGCCGAACAACACCGTGTTGAGCGAGAACCTCGCGGACAAGCGTATCTTCAAACGCGAGAAGGGACACGTGGTGGATGGTTACCAGCGTGGCTGGCTGCTGAAGTGGCTGGACCACTACCAGCCGTTTTGACTTCTGGGGTGAAGGCATGAGACGCAATCGGGTTCGAGACTTGGCGGTGGCGGTGCTGGCAGCAGCGATTTGCCTCGGAGCGGGGAATGCTCTGGGGGAGACCAAGCTGAGGAGCATCTGTCGCGTGAAAGGGCAGGAAGAGAACACGCTGAACGGCCTGGGCGTGGTGATGGGGCTGAAGGGGACGGGCGACGGCCCGAGCTTTCTGCCGACCATCCGTAGCCTGGCGACGACGATGCAACTGATGGGTGCTCCGGTGGGCAAGGGTGGCGCTGGCGAACTGAAGGACGCCAAGAATGTGGCTCTGGTTATGGTCACGGCGACGGTTCCGGGCGCGGGCGCACGTCAGGGCGACAAGATCGACTGCGTGGTCAGCTCGATTGGCGGTGCCAAGAGCCTGGCGGGCGGGCGGCTGTTTCTGACGCCGCTGTTGGGGCCGAACCCACAGAATCCGCGAGTTTATGCATTGGCGGAGGGAGCGATCACGATTGAGGATGCCGAGCAGCCGATGACGGGGCGGGTTTTTGGCGGTTGCCGGCTGGAGGAGGAGTTCTTCAACGCGTTCGTCAAGGATGGCAAGATCACGTTGGTGCTGGATTCGAACCACACTGGGTTTGAGGTGGCGCAGGAAGTGGCCGCCAAGATCGACGAGCAGATCGGATTTCAGAGTTCGGGCGTGCCGTTGGCCAAGGCTTTGAACCAGGTTTCGATCGAGGTAACGATCCCACCGCAGTACAAGGAGGACCCGGTGCTGTTCGTGGCGCAGGTGCTGGAACTGCCGTTGCTGGACGTGCCGACCGGTCCACGGGTGGTGATCCACGAGCGGGCGGGGAGCATCGTGATCAGCGGCGACGTGGAGATCAGCCCTGTGGTGGTCACGCACAAGAACGTGGTGATCGAGACCGGCGAACCGGCGCCAGCGAGCCGGTTCGTGGCTATGAACACCGAGCGGCCGGACAATCCGAAACTCAAGGCGCTGGTCGAGGCATTGAACGCCGTGCAGGTGCCGACGAAAGACATCATCGACATCATCAAGGGTTTAGAGCGGAACGGAAAATTGAACGCCCAGTTGATCGTTCAATAGCCGGTGTGTCCCCTCCGGAGACGAATGAGATGAACGTTAACGCGGTATCGTCCTCGTCGCGGTTTGCGACGAACGTGCAAACGGCATCGGCACAGCCGAGGGCCGGCAGCCAAGCAGATCCCAAGACGCGGGAAGCATTCGAGGACTTCGTGGGGCAAACGTTCTACGGGGAGATGCTCAAGGCGATGCGAAAGACGGTAGGCAACGCGGCGTACTTCAACGGCGGACAGGCCGAGAAGATCTTCCAGCAGCAACTGGATCAGGTTCTGGCGGAGAAGCTCAGCGGTGCGAGTGCCGAGCAATTCTCGGGGCCGATGTATGACCTGTTCAGCGCCAGTCGGCGGTGAGAGAAGCGGGGAAAGGCGGAAAGCGGGAAGTGGGGTTTGAAGGGTTTGTTGCTGGGGAGTCGTTGGGAATTGGTTCCTGCTGGGGAAGGGAAATCGATGGAAACTGCTTGGGAGTCGGAACTGGCGAAGTTTCTGACCGACCTGTCGGCCGTACAGGACGAGACGCTGGAGATTCTCACCCAGAAGCGTGAGATGATCAAGGCGTCGAACCTGGAGGGCCTTGCAGCCATGGGCCAGCGGGAGGAAGCGGTGATCCAACGGCTCCAGGACTGCCTGGCGCGCCGGCAGGAACTACTGCGACGAGCGGCTGAGGAAGGACTTCCGTCGAGCAGCATCCGCTCGCTGACAACGGCGTTGTCGCCCCAGCAGCGACGGCAACTGAAGGGGCCGCTTCAGGAGTCGAGCAGTCGTGCCCGGCTGTTGCAGCACCACAGTCTGACGAACTGGGTGCTGGTTCAGCGGGCCCTCCTGCACCTAGCCCAGATGGTGGAGATTATCGCGACTGGAGGCCGGATGAGGCCGACATATGAAAAGGATGCCCCCGCTCAGGGCGGCGTTCTCGTGGATCACGCGGTCTAGTCAAGAGGGGAAGGCCTGTTAAACTGCGGGGCCGTTTGTTATGTCGTTGTTCAGCTCCATTCGAATGGCGGGCAACACGCTGCAAGCCGACAGCATCGCCTTGCAAGTGGTCGGTCAGAATATCGCCAACGCGAGCACGCCGAGCTACATTCGCGAGGAGATCGTGCTGACGCCGGCGCCGACGCAGAGCCTGGGAGGCTTGCTGCTGGGCACAGGCGTCCAAGTGCAGGGGGTGATCCAGAAGATCGACAACTTTCTGGAGGAGCGGCTACGGGGGGCGATCAGCGATCAGGCGAGCGCCGAGACACAGGCGGAGACTTACGTCCAGCTCGAGGCGGCTATCGGGGAGCTGAATGACACGGATCTGAGCACGTCGTTGAACAACTTCTTCAACAGCATTTCGGAGATCCTCAATCAGCCGGAGAGCGCGACGGTGCGCAACCTGGCGGTGCTTCAGGGGAATACGCTGAGTCAAGACATCCAGCAATTGGCCGAACGCGTGCTGGAGATGCGGAGCGACATCAACGAACGTGTGGAGGGCATGGCCTCGGACATCAACCGGCTGGTTGAGCAGGTCCGGACGCTGAATCTGCGGATTTCACAGACGGAGGTGGGCGGCACATTGGCCAGCGACGCGGTGGGGCTGCGCGACCAGCGGCTGGCGGCCCTCCAGGAGTTGGCGGAGTTGATCGACATTCGCGTGGAGGAGCAGCCGAGCGGCGAAGTGGCCGTGTACTGCGGCGGCGACTACCTGGTGTATGAGGGGATGTCGCGGCATGTGGAAGTGGTGCAGGAGAGCGACCGAGGGCTGACGACGTCGCACATCGAGATCGTGGAGACCAGCAGCGAGTTGGGGGCGTCGGGAGGGGAGTTGTACGGATTGCTTGCCGCGCGCGACGACATCCTGGGAGGGTTCCAGGACAGGCTAAACGACTTCGCACGCACGCTGATCAACGAGTTCAACAAGATCTACAGCAGCGGCCAGGGGCTCAGGGGTTTTACGGAGGTGACCAGCGAGTTTGCCGTCGACGACAAGACGCTGCCGCTAGACGATGCAAGCACCGGGCTGGAGTTTCTGCCGGTGAACGGATCGTTCCAGGTGTTGGTGTATAACCAGGAGGCTGGGCTGACGTACACGGCCGACATACGGGTGGATCTTAACGGTCTTGGGGACGAGACCGATTTGGAAGACCTCGCTCGGCAGTTGGACGACGTGGAAGGGATCAGTGCGGAAGTGACGAGAGCGGGGAAGCTGGTCATCAGCAGCGACGCCGCTGACCAGGAATTTGCGTTTGCCAATGACACCAGCGGGGTGCTGGCGGCGTTGGGGATCAACACGTTTTTCAGTGGATCGAGCGCTACGGACATCGGCGTCAATAGCGCGGTGCGCGAAGACCCGTCGCTGTTCGCCGGCAGCAAAAATGGGATCGGTGTGGACACGGCCAATGCGGTCGAACTGGCTGATTTTCCGGACAAGGCGCTCGCTTCGCAGCGCGGCGACAGTCTGACCGACGTGTACGACCGCATGGTGGGCGAGACGACGCAGGCGTCGACGATCGCGCAGGCCACGGCGGAAGGGGCGACCGCCTTCCAGGAGACACTTTATGGCCAGCGGCTTGCGACGAGCGGTGTGAGCCTGGATGAGGAGGCGGTGAAGATGCTCGCCTATCAACAATCGTACCAGGCGACCGCACGCTACATAAAAACGCTCACGGAGTTGCTGGAAATTCTTGTGAGCATCTAGGAGAGGGGCGCCCGACCTCGGGCCCAGAACCATGACCGTCAGCGGCATTCCAACCACCCGCGTCAGTGATCTATTCATCAGCAACCGGTTGCTCAAACAAGTCCAGAGCGATCAGGTCCGCTTGTACAATCTGCAGATGCAGCTCAGCACGGGGCAGCGGTTTCAGTTGCCGAGCGAAGATCCCGTGTCGGCGATGCAGGTGATCGGCCTGCAGCGACTTCTGGAGCGCAAGACGCAGGTTCAGACCAACATCCAAACGAACCAGTCGTTTCTGACGATGACGGACAGCGCGCTGTCGTCGGTGGCAGACCTAGCGGCGGAGGCCAGCAGCGTCGGGTTGGGTGCGATCGGCGCGACATCATCCGACTCGCAGCGCGAGGCGGCCGCGCAACAGATTCGCCAGATCATCGAGGAGATGTACACGACCGCGAACCAGAAGTCGCGGGGGCGCTACCTGTTTGCGGGAAGCCGTACGTCGGTTTGTCCGTTCCAGATCGCCAAGGGGAACTACATCGAGTACGTGGGGAATCAACAGCGGTTGTCGAGCTACGGCGACACGAACCTGTTGTTCGAGACGAATGTGACGGGTGACGAGGCGTTTGGGGCGCTCTCGGCCGGGGTTGCGGGCACGGATACGCATCCCGCGTTGACGTTCGAGACGCGGCTGGCGGACCTGCACGGCGGCGCCGGCGTGGAACTGGGCAGTATCGAGCTTTCCGACGGCGTGCACAAGGTGAACGTCGATCTGAGCAACTCGGCGACGATCGGCGATGTTGCCTTGATGATCCGCAGCGAGGGAGCCAAGTTGGCGAGTGACAAGTGGGTTACGGCGGACGTGACGTCAGAAGGGCTGGTTGTCGAGCTGCACGCGTCTGACGGAAGTCCGGCCGGGTCGCTGACGATCTGCGAAGTGGGCAACGGCACGACGGCGTCGGAGTTGGGAATTCTCCATGAAGAGGCGAGCGGTTCGAAGATTGTGGGCGAGTCGCTGCATCCGACCCTTCGCGCAACGACCAACATCCAGGATCTTCTTGGGGCACGATCGACGGCGTTTCTCCACTCGTCGGGCTCGGACAACGACCTGATCATCCGCGCAGACCACAACGGGGATTTGAACGATATTCCGGTGGTGGTCGTTGCGGACCCGACGGTGGTTGCCGGCAATGAGACGGTCGAGTATGCGGCTGGCACACTGACGATCCGCATCAAGGAAGGGGCAACCACGGCAGCGAACGTCGTGGCCGCGTTTGAGAAATACTACGATCCGGAGACGATGCCATTCACGGCGGAACTGGATCCGCAGGACTCGTCAGACGGCGGGCAGGGCTTGGTGGCGCGGACCGACGCCAGCAATGCCGTGTCGACCGACTGCGGCTGGGGCGAGGACCTGGACACGGAGCACGGGCTGCAGCTCGTCAACGGCGACCAGGAAGTGACCATAAGTTTGAGCAGCGTAGAGACGGTAGGAGACCTTCTGAACGCCATCAATGGCCAAGGAGCCGGCCTGCTGGCCGAGATCAACAGCTCGGCCACGGGGATCGACATACACTCGCGTTACAGCGGGGCCGATTTTTCGATTGGCGAGAATGGGGGACGGACGGCGACGCAACTTGGGCTGAGGAGCTTCACAGGGGAGACACGCCTGGAGGACCTCAACTTCGGCCGAGGGATCGTCGACCTGGATGAGAACGGAGAGCCGATCGGCGATGCTGACAACAGTGTCTTCATCATCACGCTGAGGGACGGCACGAGCATGGAGGTGGATGTCGCAGGGGTGACGACAATTCAGGAGGTTCTCGACGCGATTAACAACCAGGCCGCGAACCATCCCGAACTGCCCTTGAGCGAGCGGCCGTTGGAGGCGCGTTTGGCTACCTACGGGAACGGCATCGAGTTGGTCGATCGGACAGACGGACCCGGTACGCTAACGGTGAGCCAGAGCAACTTCAGTGTAGCGGCCAACCGGTTGGGGCTGATTCCTGAGGGAATGTCCAGTAACAGCGAAGCAGGGGTGGCCGGTGAGCCGGCCGTGCTGACGGGTTCGGACGTGAACCCGTCGGAGGCCGAGGGCATGTTCACGGCGCTGGTTCGCCTACAACACGGGCTGGAGACGAACGATCAGTGGGAGATATCGCGGGCGATGGAGCTGCTGAACGAATCGGTGGAGAACCTGAGCTTCTGCCGTGCCGACCTCGGGGCTCGGCAGCAGAGCTTGGATCTGCTGAGCGATCGGCTGGATACGGAAGATACGGATCTGAACCAAGTGCTTTCTGTTCAGTACGATGCGGATCTCGTGCAGGTTATCACAGAGTTCAGTACGGCCCAGACGGCGTTTGAGGCATCGCTGCGAGCGACGGCCCAGATCTCGGGGATGTCGTTGCTGAACTATCTCTAGCAGTTTTTCTCTTCTACCGGCTTTACCTTGTCCGATACAACCTGTGTGCATTACCGCACCCCGCGATCTCAGTGTTGAGACTCGTGCAGGGCGGCGGCCCTGTCGGCAGAGGGGGTAGAGACCGGCGGAGGGTTCGCGTCCTGCAGATAGTGATAGGTTGCCACGATGGTCATCCATACCACGCGATTCGGCTCGGTCGAAACCCATCCGGAAGACGTGCTTCACTTTCCGGAGGGCTTGCTGGGGTTGGCAGCATGCCAGGATTGGGTGTTGTTGGCCGACGTGCAGAATGAAGCGGTGGTCTGGATGCAGAGCACGGACCATCCGGAGATTGCGATGGCGGTGGTGAGTCCGTGCCGTTTCGTGCCGGGATTCCAGATGCGGGTAGCGCGGCGGGAGCTAGAGCCGCTAGTTCTGGAGGACGTGCGAGCGGCGCAGGTATTGGTGATTGTGAGCAAGACGGGACGTGCGGTGACGCTGAATTTGAAGGCGCCGCTTGTGATCAACGTAGAGCGTCGGGTGGGGCGGCAGGTGATCACGAACGGCGAGCTGCCGATGCAGTATGAGGTGAGCAGCGTATCACCAGCCCTGAAGAAAAGCGCGTAGCAGCGCGCGTAGCAGAAGGAGTCAACGATGCTTGTCTTGTCCCGACAGCGCGACGAGAGCATCATTATCGGCGACAACATTGTCGTGACGATTGTGGATATCCGGGGCGACAAGGTTCGATTGGGGATCGAGGCCCCAACGGAGATCCCGGTGCATCGTCGGGAAGTGTACGAAGCGATCCAGCGCGAGAATCTTCGCGCCAGTCAGGTTGAGCCGAATGACATGCGGGAGCTAGGCGGAGTGAATCCCGCGCAGTCGGGGAGCCCTACCCACGGGTGATCCGTAGGGTATAACGTTTATACCTGATCTAGCGATTGTCTTGACCCCACAAGGAAAGTTCCTGGATTGTGGGGTCTTTTTTTTGCCTGACTGGATTGGAATGCCGAAACGGATCATTAAGAGCAGGTATATAAGGAGCCTGAAATTAACCAAATTGACTAAAGTGCCCATATTGCCAAACCGATACTGCTCCCTAGAGATCATTGCAGGCTGACTGCCGCACAGGTATGTCTGCGCGGCCCGATCCTCGTTGGATCGGCTCGGGTTGACTGCAACTAGCTCCATGATCCTGCCAGAGGCAACCACAGTACGTGCTGTACCCCGCAGCTAGGTTTTCGGTTAGCTCCGCGGTTCGCAGCCAAGCTCGCCCGGAAATGTCGACTCCCCCGCACTCCGGTCCTGCTTGGAGGAAGTCCTTCAATTTGAAAGGGTGTCGAGCATGACCCGAATCAACACGAACGTGAGTTCAATTAACGCGCAGAAGAGCTTGGCGCAGTCGAACGCCTCCTTGCAGGAGGCTTTGACGCGATTGAGCACGGGCTTGCGCATCAACAGCGGCAAGGACGACCCAGCGGGCTTGATTGCCAGCGAGTCGTTGCGAGCCGACATCACGGCGACGGAGGCTGGCATTTCCAACAGCGAGCGTGCGAACCAGATGATCGCGACGGCCGACAGTGCCCTCGGTCAGGTCAGTTCGCTGTTGAACGACATTCGCGGGTTGGTTACGGAGGCTGCCAACAACGCGGCGATGAGCGACGATCAGATCGCGGCCAACCAATTGCAGATCGACTCGTCGCTGGCTGCCATCAACCGGATCGCTCAGACGACGACCTTCCAGGGCAGGAAGCTGCTGGACGGGAGCCTGGGCTTTCTGTATGAAGGCGGGACGAACTTCAGCTACGTAAACAATCTCGCGATCAACCAGGCCAACCTGGGAACTGCCAGCACGCTGGCGATGAACGTGAATGTGTCGGCGGCCGCCACCCAGGCCGAAGTTGACATCAGCAGCGTTCCTGCAGCGACCGCGGCAGTCAATGCCACGGGCAGCTTGACACTGACCAACGCCATTGCTCAGTCTTCCGGTTCGTTCACGTATGATGGGACGAATACCGTGGACGTAGACGCTGAACCGGGCGAGGCATATGACGGCGCCGCGGGCAATCTTTCAATCGTGTTCGTGAAGGACACGAGTGCCAACGGCCAAGCGACCGTGTCTGTGGCTAACGGCGTGATGACTGTCAACGTTGGCACGGCTGCCGACGGCCTAAGCACGACCACCACTTGGGCGCAGATCGAGACGGCCATGGAGGATCCGGTAGCGGGAGGTAATCCCGAGTTCGACGTGACCGTCAACGGCGCCGGCGGCGTATTCAACATTGCCCTCGCCGATACCGGCTTCAGCTTGGCGGGAGGTCGGGATGCGGGGGACACGACCATTCGGATCACCGCCGACTCGGCCGGCGCATCGGTGAACGGCAAGACGGTCACGTTCAGCGAGGACGCCACTGTGACTGCTGGGACCGCGACCGCCACGCTCGACAGCAGTGACAACATCATCATCAAGGTGAACAATGCAGCGGACGTGACGCATGCCGCCATTGCTGCCGCCATCGACGCGTTGACCGGATACAGCGCACAGATTACGGCCACCACCGGCGACACGACGTATAAGGCCTCCGTGGTTACCGATACCAGCGCAACGGTGGCTATGGCCAACGGTGCTGACGCTAGCGGCGGCCTGGATACGGGCGTGACGTTCTCGGTTGGCGGCAAGGATGGTACGGAAGTCCTTTCGTTCGACGCGGGTGCCAGCATCACGCAGATGAGCGCTGCGATCAACGCTCTGAGCGATTCGACCGGCGTTGCCGCCGAGATCAGTGGTACGACGCTTCAGTTGAAGTCGAGCGCCTATGGCACCTCGGCCTTTGTCGACGTTCGCGTGATTTCCGAGGCGGCCGGCGGCACGTTTACGGCTTCGGTTGGCGAGGGCACCCGCGATGCGGGTACCAACATCGAAGGCAGCATTAACGGCATCGAGGCCACTGGCGATGCGAGTACGCTGCTTGTCAGCAACTCCCGACTCGACATCTCCATGGAGATCGCCAACGACTTCACCGGCACCATCAGCTTCAACATCACAGGTGGTGGAGCGCTGTTCCAACTCGGTCCGGAGGTTGTGAGCAACCAACAGAGCCGCGTGGGCATCAGCAGCGTCAACACGGCCGACCTGGGTGGTTCCGCGGGCAAGTTGTACGAGTTGCAGTCCGGCGGCGACAAGAGTCTCACTGGTGACATCATCGGTGCGGCCGCCGTACTGGACGAAGTGATTTCGCAGGTCACGACTCTGCGTGGTCGGCTGGGTGCCTTCCAGAAAACGACTCTGGAAACGAACATCAACACCCTGAACGACACTCTGGAAGCGTTGACCGAGGCGGAAAGCTCGATTCGCGATGCGGACTTCGCGGCGGAGAGTGCCAATCTGACCCGGGCCCAGATTCTGGTTTCGTCCGGTGTCTCGGTGTTGGCGACCGCCAACCAGAATCCGCAGAACGTGCTGCAACTGCTGCGGTAGACTGCGGGGAATTCGAGTGACTGATACCAACCGGCCTGCCCTAGCGATGGGGTGGGCCGGTTGTCTTTTGGGGGCTGGGCGAGTGGAATCGGAACAGCGCGCAGCGGCGCACGCGGAGAGGGGAATGCAGGTAGATTCCTGCGACTTTCACGAGGGGCACGAGGAGCAAGAGGGGGGCCGCGATCGCCGGCGGTGTCAGAGGGTGACGCGTTGGCGGAAGGCGACGCCGTATTCCCAGAAGGTCGTGTCGCCGATTTCGCGACGTCGGACGATTTGGCCCAGGAACCATTTCCGCTCATCGTCGGAGAGGGAGAGCCCGACGAGGATGTCGCCGGCCATGAGTGGGCCAGGGTGGATGAAGCAGATTCCGCCTTGGGAGATGTCCTGGGTGATCGCGCGGAAGGTGAGACCCGACTGGACATCGACGACCGACGGTTGCGCGTGAAGCAGGCAGATGGTTGCCACCGTGCGGGCCGCTGTGCGGGGATGGTTGCGAGTCGAGGCGTATTGGCGATCGGTCAGCGTGCGGGAGCCATCGAGAAGATCGAGCGCTCGCCGGGCGAGCCGCTGCTGCTTCTCGGTATAGGCTTGCAGGCTGATCACCTCTGCATCGGGGGTCTGCACTGCAGGAAGGTGTGCGGTGAGGGCTGCGAACTGGGCCATCAGTCGATCGGCCATGACGTCGTCGGCAGCGCGATCGGCCTGGACTGCAATGCGGCGCCCTAGGTTGAGGATCTCCGGGTTGAGTCCGATGGCTTTGGTGCCTGGGGTGCGGAGCGTCTTGGCGACATTGACGCCAGCGGAGCTCATGTCGACGATGGAATCCTGGGAGTCTTCCGGGACGTCGATGCCTTGCGGATCCTGCATGATCCGCACAATCGGTTGAAGGTAGTTGGCGCCGTTTCGGCGGAGGACACGTGCTACGCTGCCGTCGGTGAGGACGACATAGCTGCCGATCGGGAAGAGCGATTGTACGGTTAGTAGGGCATGGACCACCTGGGGATCGAAGTCGCCGGAGGCGGCTTGACGCAAAAGGCACTCCATGGCAGCGTAGGGCGTCAAGGGAGGGCGAAACGGCCGCGGCGAGATCAGGGCATTGTAGGCATCGGCGACGGCCAGAATCCTCGCCATGAGATGGATTTGCGTGTCCTTACGCCCCTTTGGGTAACCATCGCCGTTGGGGCGTTCGTGGACCTGGTAGCAGATCACTGGCACGGAGGGGGGGACGCCACACATCTGATCCAGCATCCTGAGGGTGTGGATCGGATGCTTCATGATCTCGAAGTACTCTTCCTCGGTCAGGCGGTGCGATGCGTCGCGAATTTCCTCGGGGACCTGGATCATGCCCCAGTCGTGCAAAAGGCCGGCCAGGGCGATCATTCGCACGTTGCGAGCGTCGAGGCCCATTTCGATGCCGAGGGCCATGCCCAGCACGGCCATGGCAACGCAGTGGTCGCTGATCGCGCTGTGGCGAATCGTGTCGAGCCTGGAGGCGAGCGTGCTGTCGATGTCGGCGGTGATGTCGTTGAGATAGTTGGCGGTCAGGCGGGCCACCTCACCACAATTGACGGCTTTGCCTCGCACGGCATTGCGTATGAGATTGTCGACAAAAACGCTGGTTTCCTTGTTACGGCTGATCCGGTCCAGATGCTCCCGGCGATCGTAGTTGGTGCTTCCGTGATGGGTGATCTGGTCGAGCAGGGCGGATTCCGAATTGACTACGAATAGCAAGCCGGAGTCGACAATTTCGTCGAGTCTTCTGACGAGATCCTCGTCCAGGAGGGTTTTCTGCAGGGACGGATCTTCCGCACCACGAGCGGTCAGGCGGGAATAATCACTGGTGTGGACCTGGACCACGCGGATGTTTCGCCCGTCGAGGGTCCGTTTGAACTCCTCGGTGAGGGATACGCCCTCGGCCAGCAGCAGAAGGCCTTCCGTATCAAAAATGGGATAGCGCAGCACGCGACCCACGACCAGGTCGTCGACGTCGGTGACGACCAGATCTGCGGCGTTGGGCACCTCCTGGAGGGCAGGGGCGTCGTTTGGCGGTGAGTCGGCCGCGATCAACGAGTCCATGGAGTGATTTCCTGATTCCCCTAATGGTGGCTGTGTACCAACCATGTGAAGCATAGATCACAGATGCACCCAGTAACGGCATGGATTTTCCGGCGAACGGGTGGTTTGCGTGTGCTAGGAATGGGTGGAAGAGGAGGGTGGTCTTCATAACCGATGCGACGGTTGTGGACATAACACTCAATCGCCCGCAACCGTCAGAACCTCGGCAATCGTTGAACTTTGCCGCGAGGAGTAACCGATCCTTTGTTGATGTGACCCGGTATTGTCGGGTTTCGACGGAGACAGCAGTCGAAGGCTGGGAAATCTCATGGGACGTATCCAAACGAGCGTAGGTCTAGCGTCGGGGATCGACATTGGCGATCTTGTCGACCAGTTGATGGCGTTGAACGCCAAGCCGCGCGACCTGCTGCAAACGCGCACGGATACCTACAAGAGTGAGCAGACGGCGATTCAAGAACTGGCGGCATTGCTGCTAGCCACGGAGTACGTGGCGACGAACCTGGGTAAGGACGACCTGTTCGATACGCGAACCGCGACCAGCAGCAATTCTTCGGCGGTGTCGGCCACGGTTACCGGTACGCCGCCCGAGGGGTCGTATCAGTATACCCCGGTGCGAACGGTTCAGAGCCAACAGTTCCTTAGCTCGGGGCTCCGCTCGAGCTCGGAAGCGATCGGCGAGGGGACCTTCAGCTTCCGATTTGGGGACAACGTCGAGCGTAGCGTCGACCTGAGTTTGTTCGGTGGCGGAGAAGGCGTCAGCCGCGGCAAGATTCGCATTACGGACCGGAGCGGGGCGAGCACACAGATCGATCTGTCGACCGTGCAGACGGTGGACGATGTGCTGGAAGCGATCAACTCGGCGACATCGATCAACGTAACGGCGGTGGCGAACGGCGACTGTATCCGGTTGGTCGATAACACGGGGCTGACCACATCGAACCTGATGGTGCAGGAGGTCGGTGGGGGAACGACGGCCGCTTCGCTGGGACTGGCTGGGATCAACGTGGCAGCCAGCGTGGCCGACGGCGAGGACATGATCGAATTGTCGCGCGACGTGGACATCGACGCATTGAACGACGGCAACGGCGTGTCGGTCAGCACGTCGCTGGCCGACATTTCGTACCACCTTCGTGACGGCACGGAAGGGACGATCGACCTGTCGCCGATCATTCCGGGCGGCAGCACCGTCGACAAGGAAATGACGCTGGGCGAGGTGATGGACGTGGTCAACGCCGCGGCGCCCGACAAGCTTCGCGTGGAGGTTTTCGAAGACGGCGACCGGCTTGTGATCAAGGACCTGACCACGGGTTCGGATGAGTTCACGCTGGGGGCGCTCTACGATTCGGGAGCCTTGCAGGATCTGGGGTTGGACGGTTCGGCGGTCGACGGGGTGATCACCGGTCGACGGGTGCTCGGCGGCGTGAAGACGGTGCTGTTGTCGAGCCTGAACGGCGGCAACGGATACGGCTCGTTGGGCGTGGTGGAGATCACCGACCGAAGTGGGGCCTCGGACACGGTCGATCTGTCGGGAGCGAAGACGCTTCAGGACGTGGTCGATTTGCTGAACACGGCGGAAGTGGGCGTGACGGCAAGCATCAACGCTGCTCAGAACGGCATCGTGCTGGAAGACACGACAGGGGCGTCGACAAGCAATCTGATCGTGGCTGACATGGACGCTACGAACACAGCTACCAAGTTGGGAATCGTGGCGGACAGCGAAGAGGACACAGTCGGCAGTGGCGATATGCACCTTCAGGTTGTGAGCTACAACACCCTGTTGTCGGAGTTCAACGGCGGTGAGGGCGTGCCGAAAGGATCGATCGTCATCACGGACAGCACGGGGAATAAGCAGACGATCGAACTGAAAAAGGACACGATCGAGACGATCGGCGACGTGATGGACGCCATCAACCGCAGTGGTCTGAGCGTGCGGGCGGAGATCAACGAGACGGGCGACGGGATTTGGATTCGCGATACGGGCGGCGGCGATGGGCAGCTGCAGATCGCCGAATCGGGATCGACGGGCACGGCCGCCGCGCTGCACATACTGGGCACGGCCGAGGATGTCGAGATCGACGGCGAGATGACCCAGGTGATCGATGGTTCGACGACCTACACCGTTGTGATTGAGGCTGACGACACGCTGGAGGATCTGTGCGAGAAGATCAACGACCTGGGGGCGGGCGTTCGGGCGGCGATCTTCGACGACGGGTCGAGCAAGCCTTACCGGCTTTCATTGGCCAGCGAGCACGCTGGCGAGGTCGGCTCGCTGGTGATCGACAGCTCGGAAGTGGGGCTCTCCTTCCAAGAAACCGTCGAAGCGCGCGACGCACTTCTGGTCTATGGGAGCCTGAGCAGCGGTGGCGAGAACATACTGGTGAGTTCGTCGTCGAACAACTTCGTAAATGTGTTGCCGGGCGTGACGTTGACGGTGAAAAGCGCTTCTTCCGCGCCGGTGACGATTTCCATTACGACAAGCGACACGAGCCTGGTGACCAACATCAAGACGATGATCACCAACTACAACAAGTTCCGCGATCAGCTGACGGGATACACCGCGTACGACTCGGACTCGGGCACGAAGTCGGTGCTGACCGGGGATTCGGCGGCATTGCGGCTCGACACGGAGTTGTCGGCCTTGCTGAGCCAGCGTATCTACGGGGCGGGTTCCATCCGGTCGCTTGCTGAGTTGGGCATCACGCTGAATGATGACGGGACGCTCGTGCTGGACGAGGACAAACTCAGCCAGAAATATGCCGAGGATCCGGACGCAGTGAAAGAGTTTTTCACCGCGGAGGATACGGGGTTCTCGGCCCGGTTCTGCGCGCTGGCGGAGCAGCTGGCGGGCACCGACAGTTCGCTACTGATGCAGAGATACAGTACGCTGGACGACAAGATCGCGGAGAACGAGGACCGAATCACCTTCATGAACGAGCGGTTGGAGGCGCAGAGGGAACGCCTGACCAACAGTTTCTACCAGATGGAGATAGCGATCAGCAAGATGCAGAGCGAGATGTCGGTCATCGAGGCGATGGCGAGCAGCGCGTCCAGCTTCTATTCGAGCACCTCGAGCAACTCGAGCAATTGAGAATCGTAAGGACCCACCGTGGCCGGTGCGACCCACGACCCACCTCACGCCGGCCGTCACGACCCGAACGCCCGCACGTAGGGAAAGGAGTCTTTATGCCGTCTTGGGCTCAAGACAGCTATTTGACGACGGCGGTGATGACCGCCACACCACAGAAGACGCAACTGATGCTGATCGAAGGAGCAATTCGCTTCGGTCAGCGCGCGCGACACCAATGGGATGCCGGCGAGGAAGAGGCGGCGTGCGAATCGTTGATTCGCGCCCAGGAAATCGTTGGCCATATTCTGTGCAACCTGGAGAGTAGTCCAGACCGGGATTTGGCGAGGAAGGTGGCCTCGATCTACGTGTTCGTGTTTCGGTCGTTGGCCGCGGCAAACTATCGGCGCGACGCGGAGAAGCTAGAGGACGCGTTGAGGGTGTTGGGAGTGGAACGCGAGACGTGGCGCCAAGTCTGTGAGCAGGCGGGGAACGCAAAGGGCGACGGATCGACGCCGGCCGAGACGGCGTTGCCATCGCACGGGACCGGCACACCGCCGGGAGCGGCGCTGCCGCTGTGTGACGACATGGGCGACGTGCACGTGGGTCTTTCCCTGGAAGCGTAGGCGGTACTTCCGGCCGTTTTTCGGGTGCCGGTGTGCGCCACTGGCCGGAATGGTATACTGCGTGCTTCGCACTGCAGCCTTCAGGGAGAATCAGACGTGGGCGACTGCCGGCAACTGATCCGCGTTGGGCACAGTCCTGACCCGGACGACGCGTTCATGTTCTACGCGCTGGCCAAGGACAAGATCGATACGGGGAAGTACCGTTTCGAGCATGAGCTGGTCGACATCGAGACTCTGAATCGGCGGGCATTTGCGGCCGAGCTGGAGCTGACGGCGGTCAGCCTTCACGCCTACGCGTATCTGACGGATCGCTACGTGCTAGCGACGTGCGGTGCGAGCATGGGAGACCGCTACGGACCGATGGTCGTCGCGCGGGAGGCGTGCGGGCTGGAGGCGCTTCGCTCGAAGGTCATCGCGGTGCCCGGCACGCTAACGACGGCCTATTTGGCGTTGCGTATGAGTCTGGGAGGCGATTTCGCGCACGTGGTGGTGCCGTTCGATCGCATCCTGGAAGTGGTTGCCGCAGGCGAGTATCAGGGTCGGGCCGTGGACGCCGGGTTGATTATCCACGAAGGGCAGCTTACGTATCGGCAGTCGGGTCTGGAGTCGATCGCCGACATGGGAGAGTGGTGGTTCGAGCAGACCGAGCTACCGCTGCCGCTGGGCGCCAACGCCATTCGGAAGGATCTTGGCCGGGACGCGATCCGCGACGTGAACGGGCTGCTTCGGCAGAGCATCGAGTTCGGTCTGGAGCATCGGCCGGAAGCACTGGAGTACGCGCTCGGTTTCGGACGCGGTTTGGACAGCGGTTTGGCGGACCAGTTCGTGGGGATGTACGTGAACGACTGGACGCTGGATTTCGGACCGCGGGGGCGAGAAGCGGTTACGCAGCTTCTCGCGCGAGGGGCGGCGGCCGGAGTGATTCCCGGCGCGATCGAGCCGCAGTTTGCCGACTAGCGCAAGTCGTGTTTGACCGTGGCGTTGGCAACGATAGGCAACGACGGCGCCATCGGTTTCTATGGCTGCAAGCGGCGAGGAACGTCGCGATCAGAAGTAATCGGGCTCGTTGCCCGGCTTCCACTTGATATTACAGCCGAGACTGGGGCGCTGCGGGCCGGAGAATTTCTGGCCGGCCAAGAGCGTGTCGAGCGCGGCGCGAAGGTCCTTGCCCGTGACGGGGACGCTGTTGCCCGGTCGGCTGTCGTCCATCTGGCCGCGATAGAAGAGCGTGCGATCGGCATCGAAGACGAAGAAATCGGGGGTGCAGGCAGCCCGATAGATCTTGGCCACTTCCTGCGACTCGTCGTACAGGTAGGGAAACGTATAGCCGCGGTGCCGGGCCTCTTGGGCCATCTTGGTGGGCGAGTCGTCGGGGTAGTGTTCGGCGTCGTTGGAGTTGATGCCGACGAAGGCGACCTGACGCTTCTGTTGGTACTCGCGGGCGAACTGGGCCAGCTGGTCGGCCACGTGCTTCACGTAGGGACAGTGATTGCACATGAAGATGACCACCAGCGCGGGCGCATCGGCGAAATCGGAAAGTGAGACGATCTTGCCATCGATGTCGGGGAGGGAGAAGTCGGGCGCTTGCGTGCCCAACGGGAGCATCAAGCTTACAGTAGCAACCATCGTGAATCTCCTTGGCATGGTTCGAGGGCGGCCATCGTTTGCGAGGGAAGACGCCGCTGCTGAATCGCGGATCGGCGAGGTCTGGGAACTTGCTGCCGCCTCGATAGGAGAATTATACGCACGCGGTTCAGCCGGCCAGCCCGAATAGTCGCCGCGCGTTGGCTGCGGTTTGGGCGGCCAGGTGCTCGGACGAGACGCCGCGGAGTTCTGCAAGCAGTGACGCCGTGTACGACACATTGGCCGGTTCGTTGCGTTCGTGCTTGCCCCGCAGGGGATGGGGAACGAGATAGGGGCTGTCGGTCTCCACCAAGAGGCGATCGTACGGGACGGCAGCGGCCACCTCGCGGAGTGGCTGGAACTTGCGATTACGGTACGTGACCGCGCCGGCGAAGCTGATGAAGAGGCCCAGTTCGAGACAGGCCTCGGCCATGGGGAGGTCGTCGCTGAAGGAATGCAGCACGCCGTGCAACGGGCCTCGCTGGGCTGCTTCGCGAAGCATGGGGAGCAAGTCGGCGGCTGCTTCGCGGCAATGGAGAATGACCGGGAGGTTGCGGCGTGCGGCCAATTGCAGGTGCCGGTCGAGATAGTCTTGCTGAACGGCAAAAGGTGTGAAGTCCCAGTGACGGTCCAGGCCGGTTTCTCCCAGGGCAACGATGCGGGGATGGTCGACCATGGCGACGACACGGTCCCAATCGTCGCTGGCGGCCTCGGCGCAGTAGTTGGGCTGAATGCCGACGGCGGCGTAGATGTCGTGGTGCGTTTCGGCCAGCTTGAGGATCGCCTGGCCTGAGTCGGCCGAAATGGCCGGGCAAATCATGGCCTGGACGCCTGCCTGGCGGGCACGGGCCAGAACATCGTTGCGGTCGGTGTCGAATTCCTCGGCGTCGAGGTGGGCGTGGGTGTCGACGTACGGCATGGGTGGAAGACCAGGGGCTCGGGGTTGGAAGCTGGCGGCAGGACGACTACGAGGGGTTTGCAGTGAGTTCTTCGAGTGCAGCGGCGAAGGCGCCGTAGGCGCCGGAGTCGAAGAGGACGAAACGGACGTGGCCGGGATGGTCGTGAGACTTCAGGAACTCGATGGTGGTGGCCAGGGCGACGCGAGCGGCCTGATCCATCGGGTAGCCGTAGGCTCCGGTACTCAGTGCCGGCATGGCGACGGTGTGACAGTGATTCTCGGCGGCCAGATGCAAGCTTCGGCGGTAGGCACCGGCAAGGAGGTCGGCTTCGCCGCGCTGCCCGCCACCCCAGACCGGGCCGACGGCGTGGATGACGTAGGTTGCCGGCAGGTTTCCGCCGCCGGTGATAACCGCGGAGCCCGTCGGGCAGCCATCGGGGTACTTCGCGCGGGTTTCCTGTATGATCGCGGCACCACCACGGCGGTGAATTGCACCGTCGACACCCCCTCCACCGGCGAGGCGGCTATTGGCGGCGTTGACGACGGCATCGACCTCCTGGAGAGTGATGTCACCTTGATGGAGTTCGAGAACGCGGCCCTCGATTTGTGCTTGCATGCGAACCCCTTTCCAGGTAGAAGACGCCTCCTGAAGTAGTGCCGACCGGTGGAGTATGCCGGTTTGACGGGAGTTGATCCATGGGGCCCCTGGTCAGAGGGGGTGTGTTGCCAATCTCCCCATCGCTAATTGTAGCGGTCTATCCACGGTCGCCGATTCGGCTGTGCTACACTTGAACATTCGGTGAGGGACCTTGGGGAAATCCTGTCGATGCGCACCCCGTTTTGTCTGATTGTATTGTCGAGCGTGTTGGCGTGGCCGAGTGCGGCCGACGCGCGCGACATTTACGTCAGCAACACGCGGGGAGAGAACGGAGCGACGGGTCTTCAGCCGGCTCCGACCCCCGATCGGTCTGGACCCGTCCGCACGATCACCCGGGCGCTGCGGCTGGCGGAGAAGGGAGACCGGATCGTCTTGGAGAAGACGACCGAGCCGTATCGGGAGAGCATTAGCTTGGTGGGGAGCCGAAACAGCGGGTTTCCGCACCGGGACTTCATTATCGAGGGAAACGGGGCGGTTTTGGATGGATCGGTGGCCGTTCCTTCGGACGCGTGGGAGAACTACCAGGGCGCGATCTTCCGTTTTGCCCCGCCTAGGCTGGGGCACATGGAGCTGTTTGTGGACGGCAAGCCGGTGAAGCGGGCAGCCGTTTCGCGCTGGTCGGACAGCCCTGCGGCTCTGAAGCCGATGGAGTGGTGTCTGTTCGAGGGGTGGGTGTATTTCCGCGTCGAGCCGATGAAGCTGCCGGACAACTATAAGCTGAGCTACACGCTGCTGCGGACGGGCATCACGCTGTACCAGGTTAGGAACGTGACGATCCAGGACCTGACCGTCCAGGGATTCCAAATCGACGGGGTGAGTGCGTTCAATAGCGCCGTTAACGTTCGATTGGTGCGATTGACATGCCGGGGCAACGGCCGGAGCGGGGTGACCGTCGGCGGGGCGTCGAGCGTGTCCCTGGTCGATTCGCTACTGGGCAACAACGGAGAAGCCCAATTGTTGACGCTGCCGCTGTCGGAGACGCATGTCGACAACACGCAGTTGCTGTCAAATACGGCCCCAGGTTGGGTCGACCAGGGTGGTCGCGTGTTTCTGGACGGGAAGCCTGTCACGGGCGGCGTGGACGAGTATCCGGGGCAGGGTTCGGCTCCGGCCGGCTCGACGGCGAAATAACGGCCCTTCGGGAAACCGGGGCGCAGAAGAACGGCTCGGGGCGAACAAGGGTCCGCCACGAGCCGATTGTGTTCTTTGAGGTCTTCTCCCGGCGAAAAACCCGTTGGAGTTAACGCTTGGAGAACTGGGTGCCACGACGGGCGCCGCGGAGGCCGTATTTCTTGCGTTCTTTCATGCGGCCGTCGCGGGTGAGCAGGCCTTTGTCGCGGAGGGCGCCCTCGGTTTCGGGGGCGAGGAGCTTCAGGGCGCGGGCCAAGCCGAGCTTGCAGGCGTCGGCCTGACCGGTGATGCCGCCACCGTGGACGAAAATGGTGACGTCCAACTGGTCGCGAAGGCCGCTTTCGGCCAAGGGGGCCAGGACGGCCGTCTGCTGCTGTGCCTTAGGAAAGAACTCCTCCAGGGCACGCTTGTTGATCCGCAATTGACCCTGACCGCGGCGGATACGGACGCGCGCCACGGAGGTCTTTCGCCGGCCGGTTCCCAGCGCGACGTCGGGCGCGACGGACGTTTCGAGTGTGGAGCCTTCTGACATGGGAATCCCTTACATGCAGTTATTTGATGCCCAGCTCGATCGGCTTGGGCTGTTGGGCTTGGTGAGGGTGCTGCTCGTCGCGGTAGATCTTGAGCTTGGAGAGCATCTGCCGGCTGAGCTTGTTCTTGGGGAGCATGCGGCGCACGGCGTCGTAGAGGATACGCTCGGGGTCGGCGGCCAGCCGTTGGGCGGCTGTTTCGGAACGGAGTCCCGGATGGCCGGTGTACCACGTGTATCGCTTCTGCTGCCACTTGTTGCCGGTGAACACCACCTTGTCGGCATTGACGACAACGACGAAGTCGCCGGTATCGACGTGGGGGGTGTAGGTGGGGCGATGCTTGCCCATGAGGATCACGGCGATATCGCTGGCCAGGCGGCCCACGACTTTGTCCTTGGCATCCACGAGCCACCATTCGTGTTGCACTTCCTGCGGCCGGGCCATGTAGGTCTTCATCATCGTCACTCGCTGGTTGGTTCCAGACAGACCCCTTCTGCGGAGAAACGCGAAACACGTAATTTAACTCTTTCCGTTTCCATTCACAAGGCTTCCCAGGGACGGCCGGCGATAGTTTTTGTCTCCAGCACACCCTCTTTAGGGGTGGTGTCTCGCATGTTTGCCAGCGGAATAATTCCGAGAGTTGGTCAGAATCTTGTGCCCGATGGTAAGGTTCCGGCATCAGAACAGAGGACCCGCAAACCTACGAACCCGAACGTGTGTAGTGAGGCGCAACCATGGTGGGAGCGGAGCAGGCCTTGGTCATTGGAGTTCCGAAGGAGAGCTTTCCCGGCGAGCGACGTGTGGCGTTGGTGCCGACGTTGGTACCGGGGCTTGTGAAGGCGGGCCTGGAGGTGCGATTGGAAGCTGGCGCGGGCCGCCGGGCGGGATTTTCGGATTCTCAATATGAGGAGAAGGGGGTTCAGATCGTTGCCAGCCGGGAGGAGGTTCTGGCGAGCGACATTCTGTTGCACGTGCGCGTGGCCGGAGGGAATCGACATGCCGGTCAGGCGGATTTGGCTCAGTTGCGGGCCGGGCAGATTGTGATCGGAATGGCGGATCCTCTGTCGAATCCCCAAACTGTCCAGGAGGTGGCGGAGCGCGGCGTGAGCCTATTTGCTCTGGAATTGATGCCGCGGATTACGCGGGCACAGGGCATGGACGTGCTGTCGTCGATGGCGACGGTGGCCGGGTATCGGGCGGTCCTCGTGGCGGCGATGACGCTACCGAAGATGTTTCCCATGCTGATGACGGCTGCGGGCACGCTCGCGGCGGCGAAAGTGTTCATTGTGGGAGCCGGGGTAGCTGGATTGCAGGCGATCGCCACTGCGCGGCGGTTGGGAGCGGTCGTGTCGGCTTACGATGTGCGGCCGGCGGTCAAGGAGCAAGTTTGCAGTCTGGGCGCAAGGTTCATGGAGTTGGAGTTGGACGCGGCGGCCGCGGAAGATGCGGGCGGCTACGCGAAGGAGATGGGCGAGACATTCTATCGGCGGCAGCGGGAATTGATGGGCCGCGTGGCTACCGAGAGCGACATCGTCATTACGACGGCGCTAATTCCCGGCAAGCCGGCGCCGCGATTGCTAACGGCTTCGATCGTGTCGGCCATGTCTCCCGGCTCGGTGATCGTCGATCTGGCGGCCGAGCACGGCGGCAATTGCGAGCTGACCCGGCCGGACGAAACAGTCGTTCAGGATGGCGTGACGATTCTGGGGCCGACGAACCTGCCGTCGGACGTGCCGTTCGACGCGAGCCAGATGTATGCGAAGAACATCACGACGTTCTTGCTCCACTTGATGACGGACCATCGGTTGCGATTGAATCGGGAGGATGAGATCGTTCGCAGTACACTGGTTGCGCACGGCGGGCAGATCGTGCATCCGAAGGTGGTTGAGTTGTTGCCGGCGGAGGGGCCTTCTGTGGCATGACGGGGCGGAACGGTTGGGGTGCACAGCCGAGGGCGGCTGTGCCACAGGGGTGATGATTGGTGGCCGGGCTTGGTAGAAGTCAGCACGCCCTCACCCCCGGCCCGTCTCCCGCACGTGGGCGAAGGGAATTGTGTTGGGTGTTCTTATGAGGAGGGCTGGTCCGTGGATTTGATTGTTGCGGTGACGGTGTTTGTGTTGGCGTTGTTCGTTGGGTACGAGATTATCACGAAGATTCCGCCCACGCTCCATACGCCGTTGATGTCGGGCTCGAACGCCATTTCGGGGATAACGTTGGTCGGGGCGATCATTGCCGCCGGGGCGGACCATGGTGTGCTGGCGGCGTTGCTGGGAACCGTGGCGGTCACGTTGGGAACGATCAACGTGGTGGGCGGGTTTCTGGTGACGCATCGGATGTTGGAAATGTTCCGTCGGAAGTAGGAGGATCGGCTGGCGGCGTTTGCTTTGAGCTGTCGGACGCGAGTGCTGGACTATCTGGAGAGACGCAAACCGTGCAAGAGCCAACTCTGTCGGCAACGTTGATTCGTTTGGCGTATCTGGTTGCGGCCGTGTTGTTCATCTTTGGACTCAAAGGGCTAACGCATCCACGGACCGCCGTGCGAGGGAATCTGATCGGCGCTTTGGGTATGCTGATCGCCATTATCGCGACGTTGTTGGACAACGAGGTATTGAGCCATCCGACGGGTTATTGGTTGATCGGGCTGGGACTGGTCGTCGGCACGGTCTTGGGCGCGGTACTGGCTCTGCGGATACCGATGACGGCGATGCCGCAGATGGTGGCGCTGCTGAACGGTTTCGGCGGCGGAGCGTCGGTGCTGGTGGCGGGAGCGGAGTTGATTACGCTGGGCCCGGCCGACGTCGGGGCGCGATCGTTCTGGTTCACCGTGTTGACGGCACTGCTGGCGGGGCTAATCGGAGCCGTGACGTTTTGGGGAAGCTTGTTGGCGTTCGCCAAGCTCGAAGAATATGCGAAGTTCAAGCGGCCGATCCAATATCGGGGGCAGCAACCGATCAACGCACTGCTGGGGCTGGTTTGCCTGGGCTTGATCGTCGCAGGGATTGTGTGGCCGGAGCAGGGCGTTTGGATTTACTGGGTGCTGGTGGTCGCGGCGTCGGTGTTGGGGTTCACGCTAGTGAATCCCATCGGCGGTGCGGACATGCCGGTGGTGATCGCGCTGCTGAACTCGTACTCGGGGTTGGCGGCTGCGGCGACTGGATTCGTGCTGGGCAATACGGTTCTAATCATCGCCGGTTCGCTGGTGGGAGCGTCGGGAGTGATTCTCACACAGATCATGTGCAAGGCGATGAACCGGTCGCTGGTGCACGTGCTGTTCGGCGTGTTGGCGGCTGGCGAGGACGGGCCGACTGCCGACGACGTGTACGACGGCCGCATCAAATCGACCACCGCTGAAGAAGTGGCCATGATCTTTGACAGCTCACGGCGCGTGGTGGTGGTGCCGGGCTACGGGATGGCGGTGGCGCAGGCACAGCACGCAGTGCGCGATTTGGTGCAGACGTTGGAGGCGAAGGGGATTGAGGTGGAATTCGCGATTCACCCAGTTGCGGGTCGCATGCCAGGGCATATGAATGTGCTACTTGCGGAAGCGGAGATCCCCTACGAGCAACTGAAGGAGATGGACGAGATCAACCCAATGTTCTCGCAGACGGACGTCGCGCTAGTGATCGGTGCCAATGACGTGGTGAACCCCTCGGCGCGGACCGATCCGCAGAGCCCGATCGCGGGCATGCCGATCCTGGAGGTGGACAAGGCGAAGACGGTTGTGGTGATCAAGCGCAGCTTGAGCCCGGGTTTTGCGGGGATTCCGAACCCACTGTTTGCGGCCGACAACTGTCTGATGTACTTCGCCGACGGGAAGAAGGCCGTGCTGGAGTTGGTCGCCGCCGTGAAGGAGGCATGAGGGGTGCGGATCAGTTCTGGAGGGACGCCGGATCGAACTTGGGGGCCTTGCCCAGCGGCCAGAGTTCCCAGCGGCGGATGAAGATCTCGGCCAGTTCCGACTGGATGGTCAGCTTGCCGGCGGAGGGTTGGGCGTCGAAGCCTTCGTTGGCCAGCACACCGTTGACGTAGTACTGGACGTGGCCGCCGTCGCAAACGACGTCGATCCGGGTCCACTTGCCGTGTGGGCTGTCGATGTCTTTGGGACCACGGAAGTCGATGACATCGGCCCAATCGGGGTCGCGGCCGTACCAGTTGATCCGGCCGGCGGTGAATGTCTGCTTGGGTGCGCCCTTGGTCCACACGCTTTCTCCGTCGCGGTCCTTGGTGACCTCGCAAGTGAGCGATAACGTGTCCTCCTTGTTGCCGCGGACGACGAGGAGGTCGCCGACGCCGCCCTCGATGATCTGGGCTTCGATCGATTGCATCCAGATGCCGCCGTAGCCGCCGTCGGGACCGAAGCAATGGACGAGAAGGCCGGAGTCGCGGGCGCGCTTGGCGCGGTTGTCCCAGGTACGCTCACCCCATTTGAATTCGCAGATGGCGTGGTAGTCGCGGTACGGCTGCTTGGTGCAGACGCCACCCCAGCCGTCGCCCGAGATGTGCAGCAAGCCGTCGTGTACGGTGAATACCTTGCGGGGATCTTCGTACTTGGTGTCCTTGAGGAAAGTGTAGAGGCCGGTGAGGTCTTTGCCGTTGAAGAGCTTGATTACGCCGTCGGTGGGTGAGATGGGTTTCTGGGGGTCGGGCTGCTGGGCGGTGGCCCTGGAGGTGCTGAGGAGAAGCAGGATTAACGCGGTGAGACCGAACAGGGCGATGGGGCGTTGCATGTTGAGAGTCCTTGGGGTAGTTGTGTGGAGACGGGGTGTCTTTTAGACACTGTATGCAGGCTCAATACGCCCTCAGCCCCGGTCCCTCCCCTGTGAGTAGGCGATGGGAGAACGGGGACATGCCCGCCATCAGGTCCCGTAGGGGCGAGCGAGTGAAGGGTGTCGTATTAGTCTACTCGCTCGCCGGGCGGTTCGCCACTGGGCGACTGTTGGACGAGCCAACGGCGCAGAACGCCCAGGATGTAGTCGATTTGGGCTTCGGAGAGGGGCCGGCCGGCGGGGATGCCGTGCCACTTGGCTAGACATCCGCGGCAACAGGTGGCCGTGGCGTGTTGGGCGATGAACACGGGGTGGCCGCGCATGGGCGTTTGGCGGCCGTCGTTACGGGGTTCGGCGGGGGCCAGGCGGTCGATGAGGAACTGGCGCCCGTGGTCGAGGATGGTTGGGAGGGACTTGGTCTGGAGATAGGCTCGTTCCTTGTCGCCGAGGCGCTGGCGACTGCGGAACTTGCTGCGGGCCAGGGCCGCGAAGAGGTCGTCGGGGTCGCGCATGGGAAAGACGGTTCGGTTTCGTCTCGGCAGGTGATGAAGTCGTTGACGAGGCGCTGCCTGCCCTCACCTCGGGCCGCCATGGGCGTTTGCGGGCGAGGGGAGGTTTCATACAACGAGCCATGCTACCTGATAGGGAGCGAGCGGCACAGTGTCGTTTGGCGGCGGTTGGCTGGCGTCGGCGAGGAGGTCGGTCTGGGGATGGAAACCGGCGGCCGAGCAGTCGACTTGCTGCATGGTGGGGCCGACATTGGCCAGGATCAGGAGCCGTTGACGGTCATCGAGACTGGTTCGCGTGAACGCGAGCACAGAGGACAGACCGAGCAGCACGGTCTCCTGAGGGGCTTCGGGGTGGAAGGCGGGCTGCTGGCGGCGGACGGCGAGCAGATGGCGATATGCATCGAGCACTTGTCGCGGGGCGCCGTCGGCAGGGAGAAGGAGCGTCTCGAGGTGGTCCAGGTCGTACTTGCGGCGATTGATCGAGCGGGCATGGCCTGTGGTTTGCATGCCGGCGAGGTCGTTGGGTGTGGCGACGAGGCTGTGGAGGTAGACGCCAGGGATTCCGCGGAGCGCGAGGACGATGGCCTGGCTGGCAAGGAAGCGGCGGACGGATATTCGGGGATCGGGGTCGTGCGGGTCGGAGAGGGCCGAGAAGTAGCTGATGTTCAGCTCGTAGGGACTGACGGAGCCGTCGGCGTTGCGTTTCGTGCTGATCTGTCCACCGCGGGCGCGGACCGTTTGGAGCAGTTTCTCGTGCCGTGAAGGCGGGAGGATGCCTTCCAGGGGGCGCACGCCGACGCCGTCGTGTGAGGCGGTGAAGTTGAAGAACGTCGTGCCGGGCGATGTGGTACCCAATTCGCGGAGCCAGGTGGTCAGCACGGTGGCGTCGCCGCTGATCAGTGCGTCGAGCAGGAGCGGGGCGAGACTGAACTGATAGACCATGCGGGCTTCGTCGCCATCGCCGAAATAGCTGATGTTTTCGGCGTGCGGGACGTTCGTCTCCGTGAGCAGGATCGTGCCGGGAGAGACGGCGTCGACGACGTCGCGGAGGAGTTTCACGACCTCGTGCGTTTGGGGTAGGTGGATCGAAGGGGTGCCGATCTGTTTCCAGAGGTAGGCGATCGCGTCGAGCCGGACGATCCGCGCACCGTGCTGAAGGTAGCACAGGAGGACCTCCAGCATGGCGATCAGGACTTCGGGCTCAGCGTAGTTCAGGTCGACCTGGTCGTCGCTGAAGGTGGTCCAGACGTGTTGCGGGCCGCGGGAAGTGTCGACCCGGGTCAGTAGCGGCAGACTGCGCGGGCGGACGACGGAGGAGAGATCGGCGGATGGCTCGACTTCGAGGAAGTAGTGCGTGTAGGGTGGTGTGCCGCCGGCATATTGGGTGAACCAGCGGCTGTGGCGGGATACGTGGTTGAGGACGAGGTCGAACATGAGGTCGTAATGTTCGCCGAGGGCGGCCACGTCGGTCCAATCGCCAAGGGTCGGGTCGACTGTGCAGTAGTCGATCACGGAGAAACCGTCATCGGACGAAGAGGGGAAGAAGGGCAAGAGGTGGATGGTGCTCAGCAGATGGTTCAGGCCGGCGTGGGTGAGAAACTCGTCCAGGGCGTGTAAGGGACTGACGCCGTGGCGGCGAACCTGATCGGCGTAGGTGATGAGGACGACGTCGCGTTGGTCCCATGCCGGCTTGCGCAGTGGTGGGACTATTGGGGCGTATTGCTCGATCAGGGTGGCGATGCGGGGGAGGTATTCGGTTGCGCGTGAGCCGTAGAGGAAGGTCAGGTGGGCTCGGAGACGCTGGTGGAGTTGGGCGGCGACGGGCATGATGCGGGAAGGTGGGGATCAGGCGAAGTCGAGGCCGGTCAAGTTGGTAATGAGCGAGCGGAGTTTGCGCCGCAATACGGAGTAGCTGAAGAAGGCTTTGCCGAGCTCGAAGTTCTTCTGGACCATCTCGTCGCGGTACTGGGTATCGTCGATGACGCGGCGGACCTGGTCGAGGACGCGACGCGTGAGGAAGCCGTCCATGGAGATGACGCGAAAGCCCTTTGGCTCGATGTCGGCGACGAAGATGGAATAGCGGTTTACGAGGACGGGTTTGCGGTAGTAGAAGGCTTCGAGAAGGGCGTTGCCGAAACCTTCATAGAGGCTCGGATAGGTGATCAGGTCGGCCTGGGCGTAGACCTCGTGGAGCGGGGTGCCAGGGGCACCGTTGGCGTTGAACACGGCGGTTGTCGGAGGTTGCGTGGGGGCGAAGCGGAGGTCGACGCCGGACTGCTGGGCCAATTCGATGAGGGAGTCGTGGTAGTCGTGTCCCTCGTCGCCCGACTCGTGGGAGACGACGAGTTTCACACGGGGGTTTTTCAGTTGGGCAACCAGGGCGATGGCGTGCTCGATTCCCTTGCGTGGGACGACGCGCGTCGGCTGCAGGAACATGATGTCGTCGGGGGTGAGGCCGAGCTGCGCGCGGAAATTGGGATTGGGAGGTTCGAGGGCGGGAGGGTTGTCGAAATCGAGGACGTTGGGAACCAGAACGGAGGACGCACCCTTGCGCCAAGCGAATTCCTGTTGAGCGAAGGTGTTGATCGTGGCATGCTCGATCGACGGAAGGGCCGGCGGGAACGCCATGGCGAGGATGTCTTCGACGGCATTCACGGCGAAGCGGGGACGCTCCCAGTAGAAATCGTGATGGTGGGCGATCGTGCGGATGCCCGTCTCGGCGATGAGCTGGGTGAGGGCGACGCCGAGCGGGATGTGCATGGGGAGGCAGAGTGCGTTCTGGACGACGAGGATATCGACGGAGAACCGCTCGATGAACTCGTAGAGCGTTTGTTTGAGGTGGTCGGCGAGCTCGAAGATCTTGCGCGTGACTTCGGGGGAGCGGGTTCGCGTGCCGAAGGCGCGCTCGTTGATCCAGACATTGTCGCGGTCGTAGAAATAGGCCTCGGGGACGAGCATGCTCGCGGCGGGGTCGCGGTCGAGCTTGCCGGCATACCAGACACTGATGTGCTGATAGTAGTCCCAGAGCACCTGGGCCCACTTGGCGCTTTCCAGGGAAACGCCATCGGTGCCGGCGAAACGGGTCGAGACGAAGCCAATCTTACGAGGAACCGGGCCGGGGGTCATACCAAACCCTGTGTGCTGGAGAATAGCGTGTCCAGTAGAGGATGTGAGAACGTCCCCTTTTCCGCAAGGCTCTTCCTATAGTACTCAAACGGTCGCAATGTGCCGAGTGGCATCGGGCAAGTTGCGGGAAAATGCAGCATACTATCGGGTAAAACACGTCTTCAGTTCGATCAACTCGGTGAGAACGACATCGGGGACAATGCCTGCGAGACGCGGGTCGCCCTGGCGTCGGCGGAGGCTGCGGCCGTCGCCAGCGAACAGAGCGGTGCGAAATCCGACCCTCTTTGCCGGCAGGATGTCGTTGAGCATATCGTTGCCGACGTAGAGCACGGCGGCCGGGTCGATTCCGCGACTTTGGAGGGTGTCGCGGGCCATGGCGTAGAGTTCCACGCCGGGCTTGGCCACGCCATGCTCGTAGGAGTAGTACTGCAAGGCCGGGTCGAATCCCCAGGCCTCGGCCCGGTGGCCGAGCAGGGCGGGGAAGAGTTCCCGGGTGTAGAACTGGGCATTGCTGATGATGCCGAAGGCGAGGTCGAACGTGCGGAGATGCCGGAGGCAGCGGGTGGCGCCTGGCATGGGCCAAGCGGGGTTGACGCGGGCCTCGTACTGCAGGGCGAGCAGTTGGACGAGCTCGGTGGAGATCGGCGGCTCCGGGGCGAGCACACCCTCGGTGACGAGATCTGTCAGGATCGTTCGCCAGACGTCGACAAGATCGACTTCGGGGTACTGGATTCCGCGCTGGCGGCCTTCGGCATGGAGGATCTGGATGCGGCTGCGGAGGTGCGTTACCACGACATCGGGCGGACCGGTCAAGTGCAGGCCGACGGCTGCCATGGCGGTGGCCAGGGCCGACGGGCAGTCGGCATCGCGGGGCGTGTCGATGTCGCCGCTGCCGCTGATGAACAGGGTGCCGTAGATGTCGAAGAGAACGGCCCGCATGCCTTCGAGAATGGGCAGTTGGGGGCTCTCTGTGGTGGGAAGCGGCCGGAGCGGCCGGTACAGTCGTTTGAGGATCTCGCTAAAAGGGGCTGCCATGGATTCCTTATCGGTGAGCACGAACGCACATCTGTGGTCCAGTGCGGGCTGAGTCGTATTGAGAGTTGAAGAAGGGAGAGGTGGCTTTACACGGGAAGGGTTGTGGGGGTGGGCGGGGCTGTGCTTGATGGGAGACTAGTGCGAATCGTACCTACTGAGTGTCGCAGAAGTAGTGAGTCCATTAGAGCAGGAGTTTTGTGTGTTCGAGGAAACGGGGCAAGAGATTCTGATTGCGGCGGAGAGACGACAGGGAATGGGTGGTTTGTTGGCGGAGATGGTGGGCGTCGGTGGGCGCGAAGTTGGCTTGGCACCCGTGTTTGACGTAGCTCCACACGCCTTCCACCGGATTCAACTCGGGACAGTAGGACGGCAAGGGTTCGAAGCGGAACCAAGACGGATGCTTGATCGCGAAATACTTGGCCGTCTTGAAATGGGCAGGGAGATTGTCCCAGACGAGCACAAGCCGACGCCGAAAACGACGGTGCAGGCTACGCAGGAACGCGATCAGAAGCGACGTGTCGATGTTGCGGCCGTGCAACTGAAAAAAGAAGTCCATTCGTCGGCGAAGAGGCGAAATCGAAAAGGCTCCGATCGCCGAGAGTCGATCACGCCGGGCCGATTCGACCAAGATGGGCGTCCGCCCCGATGGTGCCCAGGTTCGACGGACGGTCGGCTGAAGCAGGAAGCCGGATTCGTCCAAAAACACTATCGGCCGACGCCAACGGGCCGCCCCTTTTTTATCCGCGGCCACTCGACGTTTCGCCAACGCTCCAGTGCGTCGGGGTCTTGTTGTCGTGCTCGACGCTGCGGTTTTTGCAGTGTTAGGGTCAGTTGCCGGAGGATCTTCAGCACATGATGGGGATGGTAGTCGACGTTGAATCTTTGGCGAATGACTTGAGCGACGCGTTTCCCGGTCCACAGATCGGACGAAAATCCGGCAGCCAGGGCGCCCTTGAGAAGGATGCGTGTGAGCGTTTTCAATCGTGCCTTGGGCAACTTGGGTGGTCGCCCGGTGGGCGACTTGGTCCGCAGGCCTTCGAGGCCTTGGCATTGGACAATCGCTTTCCATCGCCCAACCGACGAGGTCGCTACATTCAAAGCGCAAGCCACGTCGATGCTCTTGCTGCCGGCCAGAAGAAGCCGGCCGGCTGCGACACGCCGAGCTTCTTGCTCCGCCTTGGTTCCAAGTGTTCGTCCCATGCATACCCATACGAACCGACCTGTAAATCAGTTCACTACTTCTGCGACCGTCAATAACTGTAGCGTTCGCGGCGGCTATGGTTTGGAAAGCGAAATACACGCCACATTCGCGCCGAATGCGCTCTGTATCTTAGTTTCGCACCAAGCGAAACCGCTTGAGGTCGAGGAACCAGTTGAGAATTCGGTCCGGGTGGGGGATGGGGCCGGATTGGGTGGGACCGCTGAAGGTGTCGGTGACGTGTTGGTAGAGCATTTTCAGACGATGTCCGCTGGGGAGGAGTGCATAGTTGGCCTCGATCGTCTGCGCGTTGGCGCGGATGAGTTCTGCGGCGTCTGAGTCGGCGACTTCCAGGGATGCGGCGACCTGCGGATTCAGAGTGAGTAGTTCGTCGCGGCGGCGTGGGTTGGTACGCACGGCTTCGAGCACGCTCGTCTGCAACGGTTCGTCGAGGTCGCCGAAATCGACTAGACCATCGGCGGTCTTGGCATGAACCTGCTGGTTCAAATCGGAGGGCGCGGGTCGGCCATAGGCCGCGAGCGTGTGGCAGTATGCCTCGACCAGACGGCGGTGCAACCGATCGACCCCAACCCAGGTGGCGGGCACTAGCAGCTTGGGCTGCAGAAGGTCCAGCCGCAGCCCGGCTCGGGTGAAATCGGCGGTGATTTCGGGCAGATCGCGTCCGACGAGGACGTTGCCGGTGAGCCAGGATTCGAGGAAAACCATGCCGAAACCCTCGGCAACGCTGGTGGTGATCATGGCGTCGGCGGCGGCGAGGTTTTCGTGGAAGGACAAGGCTCCCGGCGCGGCGACGCCGAAATGGCATGGCAGGTTCAGGCGATCGGCCGTTGTGCGCCAGTGCTCGTAGATGGGCAGCTCGGCCGGGTTCAGCGGTGGGAGCGTGAGGCCGATGACCGTTCCTGGTTCAGCGAGCAGGCTGTAGAGGAGTGCTTCGCCGGCGTTCTTGCGGCGGATGCAGCGGACCGGATAGAGCATGAACCGCTGTTCGGGGTCGATATGGAAGCGATCGGCGAGCTTGCGGCGGGCCAACGGCCGTGGCGGGAGGTGGCCCGGACTGGGGACAGGGTTGGGCAGCAGGTGCAGATGCGGGGCGGGAACGCCGGCAGATTGCAGGATATTGTGGTCGCGCCCGTTTAGGACGGCGTAGTGTACCTGGGGCGCCAGTGGGTAGAGTCGGCCGTGCCAGACGGAGGCAGGTTGCCCATGGGAGAGCCCGTCGGCGAGATGGCGGAAGTTGCCGGGGCGCAGATCTTCGGCGAAATCGTGGATTTGCAGCAGGAGAGGATAGCCCTGCTCGGCCAGCGACGTCACTGCGGCGGGTAGGGCGACATTCTTGCCGACGGCGTGGTTGTGCACATGGACGACCGTGTCGCGCGGGGCGAAGTCCAATTGGGCGAGAACGTCGGAGAGAACGTCGCCCAACGATTGGTTGCGGGACGCATCGATCGGGGCGACTCCGTCGTAGTCGAGCGAGGGGACTTCGTGGAGCGAAAGGTGGATTGCGTTGAATCGCTCGGCGAGCTGGAGGTTCCAGCCTTCGTGCCGGCCGCCGTAGAGGATCGCGACTGTCCACGGGTGGCGGGGATCCAGCACCGCATCAAGGGCGCGGAGCTGGTTTTCGATGACCCGGGTGACACCTCCCCGGTTCAAATGATAATGGAGGATCGCCAGGTTCATGGAGACCTATCGAGTCTTGTGCGGGCGATGCACGGCGCCGGACCGCTTGTGTTGGTTCGGTGCTCTGTCCGCCCGATCTTCGGCGGGTGCACGCGGCGTCCGTGCGTGGATGATGCGAACCTCATTCAAAGACCGGTTGCGCTTGTGGGTAGAACTTCTGCCGATAGCTTTCCAGGTCGTGGATGGGTTGCCGTTCGATCTCCTCGATAACGTGCTCTAACTGGCGATACCTGCCGTCGCTGACTTCGAATTGGCGCATGATGGTGGGAAGTTCTCGCTGGATTCGCACCATGTCTTCGCGCTGAAGCCGCGACATGAAGGTTCGCAACACGCCGAACGCCATGCGCCCGAGGGCGATCGTTTCCTGGTTGCGGTGGACGCGGCGGTCGAGATCGGTTTGGGCGAGGGCGTACATTCCCAGTCGCTGGTAGATGTCGATGAGCATGGCGGTTTCGACGCCGTAGCCGACGGGGAAGGGGATTTGCTCGAGGATGGAACGCCGCCCAGCATACTCGCCGGAGAGCGGTTGCAAGATAGCGGTCAGCTCGGGATAGAACAAGCTGAACAAGGGCCGGATGAGGATTTCGGTGACGCGGCCGCCGCCGGTGGGACGCAACTCGCCGGAGAAGGCGATGGGGCGATCGTAGAATGCTTTGACATAGTGGATGTCGGGGTTGATGATGAGCGGTCCGACGAGGCCGTAAACGAAGCGGGGGTGGATGTTCTTGATGTCGGCGTCGATGTAGACGATGATGTCGCCCTCGAGCAGATAGAGTGCCTTCCAGAGGTTCTCGCCTTTGCCACGGAAGCTGCCCTCTTCGACGAGGTGGTCGGAGGCGACGTACACGTCGGCCCCGAAGCTGGCGGCGATCTCGCAGGTGCGATCGCTGCTGCCGGAGTCGACGACGGCGATCTCGTCCAAGAGCGGATAGCGATCGGCCAGTTCGGCCTTGAGGATGACGATCTCTTGACCGATCGTCTTTTCCTCGTTGAGGGTGGGCAGGCAGAGAGAGATACGCAGGCCTTGTCGCTGCTTCTCCTCGACGAGCCACTTGATGTCCCAGAAGTTCGAGTGATGGAAGGTGCGCTCGGCAAGCCATTTTTCAGGATTCATCGCAAGCTCCTCGATCAATGGCCAGGACGACGCCGACCAACTGGGCCACGCCCGTGAGGATCGGCTCGATCATTACATGGTCCGCTTCCTTCTTACGAGTTCTTCCGCCGCGGGTGATTCCGAGGGTGACGGCGGGGATATCGCGGGCGATCAGTTCGGAGAGCTCGGACGGGCTGTGGCTTTGGTCGGGCTCGATCTGCAACTGCTGCATGACGTCGGTGACGCAGGTCACCAGGGGATGGGCGAAGGGGATTCCGCCGGCCTTGGTCGTGGAGAAGATGTCGACCGTGACGTCGACGGCGTGGCGTGCCGACAGCTCGAGGGCGATGTCTTTGATCTGCTTGCAGATCTGCTCGATCATCTCGTCCTCGTGGCTGACGACTTCCAGTCCCAGCTCGGCGTGGTCGGGTTCGAGGTCGTAGCTTACGCCTGCGCGCATCTTTCCCATCAGGATGCGCGTGTAGGGGCGGCTGGGGGTGGCGATGGCGAGGATGCGATTAAGGGCATGGTTGAGCACGACGAGGGCGCTTTCCGAGCCGTAGCCGGGAGATGTACTGGGGAGGGAACGGACGTCGCACACGAGGTCGGCGCGGGCGGTGCCGATGGAGAAGGAGTTGAGGCGGCCGAGTTGGACCCCCTCGACGCAGATGCCGAAATGGACCTTCTCGGGCAGGTGGTCGAGGAAGAAGCGAATGCCGGCGCGGTTGCCTCGGCCCATTGAGCCGGTTGTGCCCACCAGCAGCAAGTCGGAATCGAGTTGGATGCCGAGGTGCTGCAGGACGGTGGGCATCATGGAGACGATCGCGGCGCCGAGGGCATTGTCGCCGACGCCGATGCCGGTCACACGATCAGCTTCGACGGTAACATCGTGGTTGGACGTGGCCGGGAAGATCGAATCGATGTGAGAGGCCAAGAGGATGGTGCGGTTGCGGCGGGTGCCGTTGAGCCGGCCGACGGCGTTGCCGGCCTCGTCGGCGGCCGCGTCGCTGAGTCCGGCCTCGGCGAAGCGGTCGAGGAGGAAGCGAGCGCGTCGCTCTTCGGCTCCCAGAGGCGCCGGGACCTGGGCAATCATGACGAGGTTGGCGAGCAGGCGTTCTCGAAGCGGCTTGAGCAGCTCGGGAAGGCCGGCAATCGCCTGGGAGACGGCTAGGTTTGCAGTCACTGCTGTCCCCTCCAACCCGAGGTTGTGAACGATCGACAAACGCGATGACAAGTAACCGAGATAAGCCACCGAGCCACAGGTGCCCCTTCTTGCGGCGGGGTGTTATTATAGCGGACTCGATGGGCGTGTTCCAGTACCCGAGCACGAGGCTTTGGTCCCCCGCCTCCGGAGAGTCAATCTCATAAAGTATTTCATATTGGTTGTTTATGGTCTCATCTGTGTGCCGATTGCTGGCAAGTTCCCCCCAAGAAACGGCGAGTCGGAGAGGGCCGGGGAGACTGGGTTGCCGGTTCCGTTTTCGATATACTTGCCCGCAACGATGTTCACCGGCTCTACTAGAGAAGACCGCATGACGAGCGTTGAAACCGTGGGCCGTTTTCTGGAAGGGTTGGCTCCGCTTCCGTTGGCTGAATCGTGGGATAACGTCGGTTTGCTCGTGGGCGATCGGCGGGCAGAGGTTGAGCGAGTGATGACCTGCCTGACGATCACGCCGGCCGTGGCGGCAGAATCCGTCAATCGGGGGGCGGATCTCATCGTGTCGCATCACCCGCTGCCATTTCGCCCGGTGAAGCAGTTGAACGCCGACACGACCGTCGGACGGCTGCTGCTAGAGCTGATCGCTGCCCGGGTTGGGGTCTACAGCCTGCATACGGCTTTCGACTCGGCCGAGGAGGGGATCAACCAGCGCCTGGCGATCGGACTTGGGTTGCAGGACGTCGTGCCGCTGGTGCCGAGCGAGGATGGATCGGGCGCGGGGCGCCTGGGGGAGTTCGAAGAGCCTAGTTCGCTGGCCGAGGTGGTCGATCGTGTGCGGGAGTTGCTGGGGATCGAGCACTTGCACGTGGTGGGCGATCTGAAGCGGCCGATCCGTACTCTGGCTATTGGCTGCGGCGCGGCCGACGAGTTTCTCGGCGCGGCCGTGCAGGCGGGAAGCGATGCCATGCTGCTGGGCGAAGCGCGGTTTCACACGTGCCTGGAGGCTGAGGCGAGGGGAGTCGCCCTGATTCTGCCCGGCCATTTTGCGAGCGAGCGTTTCGCGGTGGAACATTTGGCGGAGATGATTGCCAAGCAGTTTCCTGAGTTGGAGGTGTGGGCCAGCCGGGAAGAGTGCGATCCGATTCAGTGGATGTAGGAGGTTGAGTCGATGGGACGTGGACGGGTGAGGATCGTCGCTTTGGCCTTCGTCACCCTATGGGCGGCGACTGTTTCGTGGCCGGTGTTGGCGGAGGTGGTGCGTCTTCAAGTGGATCGCCGGGAGCCGTTTGCCAAGGGACATGCGTTCGGGGAGAGCGGGTCTTATGAGAAGTTGACCGGACGGTTGTACCTGGAGGTGGACCCGGAGGGTCCGGTCAACGAGGGGATTGTCGATCTGCGTCTAGCTCCCCGCAACGAGCGAGGGCGGGTGGAGTTTCAGACGGACTTCTTCCTGCTGATGCCCACTGACCTGGAACGGGGAAACCGCCGCATCATCTACGAGGTCGACAATCGCGGCAACAAGCTGATGTTGGGGGCGATGAACGACCGGGGCGGAAACGATCCGACCACACTGGCGGACGCTGGCAACGGGTTTCTGATGCGACAAGGATACGCGATTTTGTGGTGCGGCTGGAATGGCGACGTGCTGCCGGGCAACGGTCGGTTGACGATCGCGCTTCCGGTGGCGCGACAGAACGGCAAGTCGATCACGGCGCCGGTGTACACGGAGATCGTTGTCGACCAGAAAGCGTTCAGTCAGCCGTTGTATTGGGGCAATTCCAACTCGTACCCGAGTGCCAGCCTGGACAACGCGACGGCCACGTTGACGATGCGACCGAGCCGGGAGGAGCCGGCCGTGGAGGTGCGTCGCGACGGCTGGGCCTTTGCACGCCGGGAGGACGGCAAGGCGGTGCCCGATCCGCAGCAGCTCTACTTGAAAGAGGGTTTCCGGCCGGGATGGATCTATGAGCTAGTCTATGTGGCGAAGGATCCGCGGGTGACGGGGCTGGGGTTCGCCGCGGTGCGCGACGTGGTGTCGTTCTTCCGCTATGAGAAGAAGGATGGCCAGGGCGTGCCCAATCCGTTGGCCGGCGCGGTGGAGCACGCGTACGTGTTCGGCATTTCGCAGTCGGGACGGTTCATTCACCATTTCGTCTACGAGGGGCGCAACGCCGATGCGCGAGGGCGGGCCGTGTTCGATGGGGCGATCGCGCACGTCGGCGGCGCGGGGCGGGGACAATTCAACGGCCGATTCGTGCAGACGACGCGGTACAACTCGCACCTTGAGGAGAACCTGTATCCGAGCGACATGTTTCCCTTTGCGACGGTACCGGAGAAAGACCCGAAGACGGGCCAGGAAGGCGACATTTTGAGCCGCGCCCGAGCCCGAGGGCCGTTGCCGAAGATGTTCTTCACAGAGACATCGGCCGAGTATTGGAGTCGAGCGGCGTCGCTGCTGCATACCGACGTGGAGGGCACGCGCGATTTGGGAGTGGATCCGGACGCACGGATCTACTTCATCACCGGGGCGCAGCACGTGGTGTCGAGTTCGCCGGCGCGGGGGATGTATCAGTATTTGCGCAACACGCTCGATCATCGGCCGGCGCTGCGGGCGCTTCTGGTGGCGTTGGATCGCTGGGTGAGCACGGGCGAGAAACCGCCGGCCTCGAGATATCCGCGGATCGATGACGGCACGCTGGTGAGCTTGAAGGTCTATCGCGAGTCGTTCCCGCGGATTCCGGGCGTTCACGTGCCGGAGAGTTTCTATCGGCCGTTGCGGCTGGATCCGGGGCCTCGCTGGTTGACGGAAGGAATCGCCGACAACGTTCCGCCGAAGACGGGAGCGCCGTACGTGACGCTCGTACCGGCCATCAATGATGATGGAAACGCGGTGGCGGGGATTCGACTGCCGGATGTCGCCGTGCCGCTGGCGACGTATACGGGTTGGAATGTGCGAGGAAAGGCGTGTGGTGCCGAGGGCATGCTGTCGCGGTTCATCGGCTCGTGCTTCCCGTTTCCGTTGACGCCGCAGGAACAACGTGAGACGGGCGATTCGCGGCGATCGGTGCTCGAGCGGTATCCGACGCAGCAGGCGTACGTGGATCTGGTGGCGGCGAGTTGTGCACGGCTGCAGGAAGAGCGGCTGCTGCTGGAGGAGGACGGCGCCAAGATTCGGCGGGCCGCATCGGAACGAAATCTGTGGGACAGGAAGTAGCGGTCCGTCTCGGCGGTGGGGGTTGTTTGCGGGCGGAAGAGCGAGAGAATTGGCAAGGATCTTGCCAGGAAGCGACGGAGCGCGCGTGAGCACCATTCCCCTGTGAGGTGGAGCGATGGATGCAGAACTGATCCTCGACGCCAAGGCCACGCTGGGCGAAGGGGCCTTATGGGACTCGCGACGGCAACGGCTCTGGTGGGTCGACATTGAAGGACATCAGGTCCATTTGTTCGACGCGATCAGTGGCGTTGACGAGGCGATCGACGTTGGGCAGCGGGTTTCGACGGTCGTGCCGCGAGCGCGGGGCGGCGTGATGGTGGGGTTGCAGCACGGCCTGGGATGGCTGGATCTGGAACATCGCAGGGTGGACGTGATTGTCGACCCGGAGTCGCATGTGCCAGACAACCGATTCAATGATGGCAAGTGCGACCCGGCCGGCCGTTTCTGGGCGGGGACGATCAGTATGACGCGTACACCGGTGGCGGCGAGTTTGTGGTGTATGGATACGGACCGGTCGGTTCGGCGCGTGCTGGAGAGTGTGACGAACTCCAATGGCATTGCGTGGAGTTTGGATCAGGCGACGATGTACTACATCGACACGGCGACGCGCCGCGTGGATGCTTTTGATTACCAGGTGGATACGGGGCAGATTGGAAACCGCCGGCCCGTGGTGGTTGTGCCGGACGAGTTAGGAAAGCCCGATGGTATGACTATCGACGCGGAAGGAATGCTCTGGGTGGCGTTGTGGGGCGGTGGTCAGGTGACCCGATGGGATCCGCAAGCGGGCCGATTGCTGGAGACGGTCCACGTTCCCACGCCGCGCACTAGCTCGTGTGCGTTGGGGGGAGCGGACCTGCGCGATCTGTACATTACGACGGCCCGGACGGGGGCGACGGTTGAGGAATTGCAGCAGCAACCACAAGCCGGTGGGATCTTCGTGGCGCGAGTGGCAGTGGGCGGGGTGCCGGCCATCGAGTTCGCTGGTTAGACGGGCGAAGTTGCGGGGGCCGATCTGCCCAATTGTTAGCGGGAAATGGGCGAAATGCGTGAGGGCGAAACGTCGCCAGGTACGCACGCGCTAGGGGAAAAGCTTAACAAGGATACGGTTTTGACCCTATGGGTAGACGGGTCTTCCCCCGATAGCCGTTCGGGCCGTCCAGTGACAGAATTCGATGCTACGTTGGTTGGTGGTAGGATGCCCCGGTACGCATGGGGCAGTGGGACCGATCTGTCAAAGGGGCAAGCCATGGAGATGGAACCGACGGTATTTGTCGTAGATGCCGACGGCCCAAGTTGCGACGCGGTGTGTGAGTTGGCTCGTATGATGAGCCTGCAGAGCGAGCGATTCGCTTCCGGCGAGGAGTTTCTTGAAGCATACGACAACGCGCGGCCCGGGTGCGTTGTGTTGGATGTGAAGGTTCCGGGGATCAACGGTCTTCAGGTTCAGCAGCAGTTGTCGGAGATGGCCGATCCGCCGCCGGTGGTCTTCGTGTCGGGGCATTGCGAGATCTACGTGGCGGTGCGTGCGATGAAAGCAGGCGCGGTTTCGTTTCTGGAGAAGCCGTTCCGCGAGCATGAGTTGTGGGATGCCATTCAGGAGGCGGTGGCATTAGATCGCCAGCAGCGCGCCGAGCGCGCCAAGCACCGGGCCCTGGACCACTACATCGGTGTGTTGACGTTCAAGGAGCACCTGGTGCTGGAGTTGCTGTCGGAGGGAAAGTCGAACCGCACGATCGCCCGAGAGCTGGGTATTTCCGTGCGCACGGTAGAGAATCGTCGCGCGAAGCTGATGAAGAAACTCGGCATCAAGTCGCCGACCGAGTTACTGCACCTGGCGATTCTAGTGAGCGACGGCAGCAGCCGACGGCTCGACCGGATTCTCGATCGCACGAACCGCGAGACGGTCCGAGTGTAGGCGGTGGAACGGCTTTGGCGGGGCGAGTCGCTACTTGGCGTTGGTGATCGTCACGTTTCGGATGTAGTCGGGTCCACCCTCGACGGTCACGACTTCGGCCTTCGTATCGCGTTGGATGACGTTGTTGATGATCGAGTCGGAGAGCGATCCGCCGATCAAGATGGCGAACTTGGATCGGCTGACGACGTTGTTGATGATGAGCCGGCACGTATCGCCCAACGGCGCGGCACCGCCCCCATAGTTTCGATCGCCGATCTTCAGGGCGGCCTTGCACTGCATTTCGGATGGGGAGGTGTCGATGAGGCCATCGAGGAGCACGTCGTGGAAGCGGACTCCGGGCGTGTTGAGGAAACGCACGATGTGATGGCCTCCGCGACAGTATCCCTGGACGTTCCTGAGGATGATGTAGCGAATGTCGTCGAGCCCATCGTCGCGGGCACGGGCAGACGTGACCATAGTCGAGTTGGTGCTACCGGCCGGGCGATCGTTGTTGGGAATGGCGGTGAGCGCGACCAGATCGTCGCCCGTGTATCCGGTGACGTTCTCGACGATGATGTCGTGACATCCAAGGCGCAGGTCAAGCCCATCCTGGTTGAGGATCGTTTGACGCGCGCCGTCGATCATCTTGAAGCCGTTGGAGGCGAAGTTGAGATCGCGCAGGGTGCCTTGGGTGCAACGTTCCAGGGAGATCGCCCAGCAATGGGAGTCCTTGATAGTGATGTTCTCGATGCTGAAGCCGTCGACGAAGGCCAGGAGGATGCCGATATTGCGCCAGTCGCCGGTTTGGCTTTCCCCCTGGACGCCGGCATCGGTTCCGTAAGTGCGCTGGCCGATGGTCTTGCCGCTGTCGCCGGTGGCGCGGGGATGGTCGGCTCCTTCGAAAAGGACGGTGCCGATGCCGCGGATGTGGATGTTGTGCAGGGGGCGGACATCGGTGAGCGACAGGCCGCAGTTGGCGCTGCGGATCATGTTGTCGCGGCAGCGGTCGGAGAGCTTGATGTGGCAGTTGTCGAGTTCCAGCGTGGTGTCGCTAGGCAGGAGAATGGCCGAGTCGATCAGCCAGACGTCGCACCGTTGGCCGTCGCGGATGTTGACTCGCGGGATGACGACGCGACCGGTTCCGGCAGCGGCCTGAACGGCGCGGTTGATCCGCTCGACATCGGTTCCTTCGAACTGGTTGGGGGTCACGATCAGGGCAGGCGAGGCGGCGTTGCTCTTCTCGGGAGGTGCGGGATCTGCGGCGCGGGCCACTGCTGCCAGACAGCAGATCGCGAGCAGCGGAAGGGCTGCTTTGCAGCAGTGGGGCACATAGGGGCGGATCGTTTGCATCGGTAACTTCCGGGTTGGTTGCGGGTGGCTCGCGTCGGCTGTCGCTTGTGCGGTTGGCGGGAGGGAGTGAAGCGGGGATTGCCTATGGCGAATCGGTATGTTGATATCTTGGCACAGGGATTCGCGGTGTCAATAATAATGTTGACCTTCCCGGCGACGTGCCGCCGAACCGAACCGTCCACCGATTCATCCTCCGCTGGTATACTGCGATGACCACAGCCTTCTCGCGTCAGCCGTTTGGTAGTTCCGTGCGTTGCGGCCGTCGTTGCCTTGCGGTGAGGCGGACGGGCGTGCTGTATTTTGCGCTGCTGATTTCGGCGGCAGGAGCGATCGGTGGCGAGGCGGGGCCGAAACCGGGGCGCACGTGGCCACAGCCCTATGCGGTCGAGCGTAACGACGCGTCGGGTGTGCTGACGCTCAGCACGCCCTACTACACTGTGGAGCAGGATCTCCACAAGGGCGGCACCGTGCGGCGGATTGCTTTGAAGCATGGGAAAGCGACCAACCTGTTGGTGCGCCCGTTGGAGATGCGCGTTCGCGACGAGAGCGGAGCGGCGTTTTCGGATGGGAATGATGCGGCTGCGGCCGTGACGCATCGCCACGGGGAGAACAAGGAGATTGTGACGGTCGAGTGTGCGCTGAAGGGGGCGGACGGGCAAGATTCGGGTTTTCGCGTCCGGACGACGATCGAGTATCGTTGGGGGTATTTGAAGATTCGTCGGGAGTTGACTGTGCCGGCGGGTGCGCGAGTGAGGGAAATATGCCCGTTGTCGGTCGTTGTGACGCCGAGCCTGACGGACTACGGTTACCGAGAGGGGACGACGGAGGAGGAAGGAGCGGCGCCGTTTGCGTTCGGCAGCAATCGCTGGGGGAAGCTGCGGCCGGGGCATGAGGCAGATCCGGCGGTGAAGACACCGTACGTGCCGCGATCGATGATGCTGGCGGATCCGGGAGTCGAGGGCCTGGAATGGTTCGTCGGATCGGAGCTGTCGCAGTGGGAGTTGCAGCTGAGCGGGCGCCGTGGACAGGGACAGTGCGTGTTGCAGCGCAGTGCCGAGCCGGCGGGGCTGGCGATTGCGGTTTCGCCGTTGTGGAGCCCGGAAGCCGCGGCGTCGGTGCCGGAACACAGCGTGTTCGATTTCTACATCGCGTTTCCGATCCTCGAAGGACACTCGCATCGTCCGTGGCTGCATGCGTCGTTCAACCGCAATCGGGGGAACTGGGTTTCGGCGGAACAGATCCGGCAATGGGCCGACAAGGGCGTTCAAACGGTGCATTGCCACAACGACGGCGACTACTTCGACGACGGCCTGTTCTGGCGCGACGGGTCGTATCCGCCCTATCCCGACATGGACCGATTCGACAAGGTTCTTCAGGAGTGCCGCGGGGCCGGAATCCGAACGGCCACGTATTTCTCGGACCACGAGTTGCATCCGAGCACCGAGGCGTTCCAGAAGCACGGGACCGAGTGGGGACGTATGGATCGGAAGGGCGAATTGAGGCACAACTTCTACCGTCCGCAGCGCGAATTCGGCGCGCAGATGTGTCTGCGGTCGGGATGGCTGGATTTCTTGAAGTCGTCGATCGACCGAGTGTTGAAGAACCATCCGCTGGACGGCGTCTACTACGACTGGAACGTCGCCCTGCTCTGCTGCAATCCGCGGCATGAGGGAAAGGGCGACGGAGAAACGGCCCAGGGACACTGGGACATGGACGAACTGTTGGACTTGATGGAGTGGACGCGGCGCCGCGTGGGCCCGAACGGGCTGGTGATCATTCACAACACGACAACCCCCATGTTCGCGACGGAGAATTTCGCCGACTATGTGGTGGCGACGGAGTGGGGGTATGGGAAGTGGACCGAGCGGGCGCCGGATCTGGCGAATTTGCCGCTGGAATGGTCGCTAGCGGGCGCCGTGCCGCGGGGCGTGATCAGTTATGGGCTGCTCGCCGGCAATGCGCCGCAATACCTTCATCGGGCCTTCGCGCTGGAAGCGTTCTTGGGAGGCGTCACACCATGGCCGGCGGGCGAGGGGGCGTTTGCCTTGGCGAAGTTCTTGAAGCCATTGGGCGATCTGGAGACGTATCAGTTCGCCGACTGGCGCAACGAGGCGGTGAAGCTGTCGCATCCGCGTTGTGCTTCGGCCGTGTACAGCCGTGAGGGCGAGGCGTATCTGCTACTGGCGAATTTGGATGACAGCCCGCATGAGGTTACGTGCGTGCTGCACGCGGAGAAACTGCCTCATCCGTTGGCGCATCCGAGTGCTGCGACCAGGTTGGCGACGACTCCTGCGCCGACCGGTGCGGAGCAGGAGGCCGCGGCGAACGTGGATGTTGGGCAGTTGCTCGGGAAGGGCGTTTCGCTGACGATTCCGGGAGCGGGCGCCGTCGTTATTCGGGTGCGGTAGCGGGAGATGCGGGAATCGCGCTACGGTGTTGCCAGGTGAAGCTGCACCGGTCCGAGGAGTCCGCCGCCGCGCGATTCCTTCTCGAACTCGATTTCTCTCGCGTTATAGCGGGTGGGCCAGCCGGGGCCCTTGCGGTTCGACCAGTCTTTCTGCACACGCTCGGACGTGAGTTGGTTGGCCAGCGTGTTGGTCACCTGGACTTCGAGCACGAACCGGGCACGGCCTTCGAGGGAGGGGAGTTCGATCTGCCAGGGGCTCCACAGGACGCGGCCGATCTGGCGGCCATCGATCGAGACGCGTGCGGCGTACTGCAAGGGGGCGAGGTCGAGGAGGAGGCGTCCGGATCGCATTGACTCGGGGACGTCGATGGTGCGTCGATAGGTGACCCAGCCGGAGAAGTCTTCGCCGAGACTGAGTGTCTTTGCCCAGGGGTTGAGCGATACGGGCTTGAACTGGGGATTGTCAGCGGGATGGATTTCGAAGTCGTGCTCGCCGACGACGTATTGGCGGTCGACGCGGGCGGTCCAGGCGTCGGGCAGGTCGAGGGACTGGGTGGAATGGCTGGCGATGGGCGGAGCGAGTTTGGGCGGAGGTTGCGTGGCTGAGAGGTAGAGGGCGGATTGTCCGGGAGAGAGGCCGAGGGGGGCGGTGTGGATGGCGATGTTGGTTTCTGGGCCGCCCTCACCCCGGGACTCTTTCCCGCTTACGGCGGAGGGGAGAGCGTGGGTCGTGCCGGTGACGGGGTCGAGTTGGTATGGGGTTCCGTCGAGGGCGACTGAGACGCGGCCGGAGTATGGTTTTTCGCCTTCGTTGAAGAGGAAGACCGCGCCGCCACCGGGCCAACGGCGCAGGAGTGTCCGGATGTCGGGCGACGGGGGATCGAGTTGGACGGTCGGCGTGATCTTGGCCAGAGCAGTGTCGATTTGGGCGGGATCGGCGAGGCGGATGAGATGTCCACCAGCAGCCTGGAATGCGTCGAGACGTTTCCTGGCGGACTCGGTGATCCACTGGGTTGGCCCGACGATGATCGTGCGATAGCGCATCGGTCCGACCGCGAGGCGGCCGTCGTCGCTATGGGTGGCCGGATCGGAAAGCACATCGTCGTCGATGAAGTCGTAGTCGCACTGCCGGTCGAGCAGCGCTTGGGAGATGGCGTTGAATGTGCACAGGGCGGGGTCGGACGGGCTGCCATTGGCCCAGATATCGCGCAGAGGATAGTAGACGGCGGTGTCGATGGCCGGCTGGCCGCAAGCGATCAGGTAGCTGAGCCTGGCGACATAGCGATGGAAATCGGGAAGGAAATCCCAGAGGGGCTCGACCGGGCTGAAGCGAGGACGCTCGCCCGTCATGGAGTTGTCGCGCGTGGTGACGGGGTAGTTGCTGCCGAGGTAGATGTTGATGCCGCGGACAAACTGGTAGTCGATCACCCATTTCATTTCGGCGGGCGTCAGGCCGCTGCCGTAGACGGCGAACGATTCGGTGAAGGCCAGTGCCGTGCCGTTCTGATGAATCACCGAGGATGCGAGCTTGGGAAAGTTCATTTCGCAGCGTTTGCCGGGGAAGATCTGACGCCAGATAGCGTCGACACCTGGCATGTCCATGGTGCGAAGCTGGCGCATGGCGCTGCCGTAGCCGTGGCGGACCGGGCTGAGGGATTCGTCCTCTCCGCCGAGATGCCCACAATGGACGAGGCCGTGCTGCCGGCACCAATCGCGTTTGGGCAGGAAGAACGTGTCGCGGTAGCGACCCGAGAGGAAGTCGAAGACGTCGACTCGCACCTTCTTCTGTGCGGGGGTCAATTTGCTGACGTCGGTGACGGCAAAGGCGTCGAGCAAGTGGTCGTCCAGCACGTTGTAGCCGAAGCGGCTTTGGAAGAGGGCGTCGCCGCCGGGCGTCCAAGGAATGGAGCGGCCGAGGCTGATGTACTGGTAGGCGGGTTCGTCGGTGAACATGAACTTGACCGTGGAGCCGAGCTTCGGGCCCAGCAGGTCGACATAGGGCTGGTGCGTCGTCTCGATGAAGACGGCGGTCGTTTTTGGATCGAGGAAGTCGGCATGTACGTAAGAAGACGGGTCGCGCATCTGAGTCCACTTGCCATCGCGGTAGGCCAATTGGCACGTGGCATAGCGGCTGGCGAAATCGGGACGGTGCCGCAAGATGCGACCCGTAGGCCAGGCGCCTTCGTCGTAGAGCCAGCAGTCCATGTCCAAGCGTGCGGCCTCGTCCACGGCGAACTTGACCCGCTGGAAAAACTCGGGCGTGAGATAGTCGGGGTCCATGTGATAGTCGCCGGGGCGATGATCGTTGGAGAGGAAGAACATCTCGACGTTGCGGACGTCGTGGGCCTTCATGTCGGAGATCTGCTCGCGGAGCAGGGCCGGGTCGAGAGTTCCATTCCACCACCAGAAGAGCGAGGGCCAGAAGAGAGTTTCGGGGTCCTTGAGCGAGTTCCAGGCGAACTCCCTCGGCGCGACAGAGGCCGGCGCGGCGGGAACGTTCTTGTCTTCGACGGCCAGCGACGCGACGGGCGACAAGGTGACGGCCAGCGCGATCGCGACGAGGAGGTGTCGGGGGAGCATGGTATGAGTTCCTTGTGGATCAAACGCACACGAGGTGGTGGAACATTTGCAGCAAAAGTAGGCGGGTCGTTGCTTCAGCGGGCATATCGGGCTGAAGGCTCGGCGAGTTCGTCGGTGTGTACGCGTAACAGTCTAGTACTGCGCCGCCATGCGACGCAAGTTGCGAGGTGACTGGAGCACACTTGGGGGGAAGAGAAGCAGGCGTTCCCGTGCGCTCGCATTGCGACGAACGAGGAGATGAGGTTTGGGATCGGCGGTGCATCGATCGATTGTGGCGGCAGCGTTCGTTCGAGGTGAGCCAGTGATGCGTCGCGTGTTGCCCCCCTGAATGCCGGTGGTTGCCAGCACAAGGGTTCTAACCGTGCGCGATGGGAACGGGCGGCGGCCAGTTGAGACTGCGAAAGGCGGCTCGGCGAGGCGAGAAATGGGCAACGCGACGGGGAGAGGCCTTGGGCTATGGAGGAGTTTAGAGAGGGCCCGTCATGCAGTTTGTGGGAATTCGCCGTCGGGAGGAAGAAAACTGAGCTAAGTTTCTACTAGACTACCAGAATTCTCTCTTCAACAAGACTTCTCTTTTCAGTCAACGGCGCTTCTAGCCGCTTGGGAGGTGTTTATGGTGCGCAAACTACGTGTCACCGCGTTCTTCAGTAGCCGCGGACGCGGTCGGTCACGCAAGGGAGCCATCATTGTGCTGACAGCACTTTGCTTGGCGGTGATGGTGGCCGTGTTGGCTATGGTCGTCGATTTGGGTTACCTGGTCTCGGCGAGGTCGGAATTGCAGCGGGCGACCGACTCCGCCGCGTTGGCCGGGGCCGGCGCGCTTGTGGACGGTTCGAGCGTAGCGCAGACGAGGGCGTTTGAGTTCTTTGCCCGCAACCCTGTCGCAGGGTCGGCGTTGTATCAGGACGACAATTGGCAGGCGATGGCGGAGCAATGGCTCGCGCAGCATCCGGACGATTTCAAGATGCAATTGGGGCACTGGGATCCGACCCGTGCACCGGGTGACGACCCGACCAAGGACAACCGCTTCTATACGGAGGCGGATACGCTGCCGTCGGCCATCTGGTTGCAGACGCAGCGGAGCGACGTGCCGTCGTTTTTTGCGAAGGCGCTGGGAGTCGACAGTTTCAAGGTTACAGCGCAGGCGATTGCCCGTTACCAGCCGCGCGACATCGTACTGGTGCTGGATTTTTCGGGATCGATGGCGTACGACAGCCAGTTGAAGCGCATCAGCGATTTTGGTTCGTCGGCGCGGGCGGCCGTGGAGGCCAGTTTGCAACAATGCTATGAGGATCTGGGTTCGCCGACGTACGGCAGCACGATGACGTTCGCACCGCAGTACGTCAGCGGCACGAAGGCCTGGTCGTATGGCTCCGGCCGGAAGAAGAAATCGGGAGATGTGACGGTGACCTTCCGGTCCGACGACGTGCAGGTAGAGTGCACGGGTTCGGTGAGCTTCACGAAGATCGTGTTGACGTACAGCAACGGTTGGACGAAGACTTACAATACGAGCGGCACTTCGGGGACGTTTGCCGGAACGAGTCAAATCGACACAGTGACGGTGTATAACAATAAGTCCAGCATATCGCTGTCGGACGATTATTCGACCATCAAGGATTTCTTCCACCTGACGGACGCTTCGTATCCGTACCCGTACGGGAGCTGGAACAGTTGGATCGACTATGTGAAGTCGAGCTACTACGTCAACAACGCCGGTTACCAGAAAAAGTACGGCTGCATGACACTGATCAACTGGTGGCTGGAAGTGCAACGGCCGCACGATGAGCTTCCCGACTTGTGGAAAGTACACGCACAGCCGGTTGCGACGGTGAAGGACGCGTCGGGGATGTTCTTCGACTTCATCCAGCAGGTGCAGACCGACGACCGGGTCGCGTTCGTGCTTTACAACTCGGAGGCGCAAACGGCGAAGATCGAGGAGCATTTGACGACCGATTTCTCGTCGGTCGCCGACACGATTCAGCACCGTCAGGCCGCCCACTACGATGCCTTCACCAATATTGGGGCGGGCATTCAGTACGCGATTCAGGAGTTGAACGACAACGGGCGTCCGGGAGCGTTCAAGATGATCGTGCTGATGACCGACGGCAATGCCAACCGTCCGTACAATGAGTCCTATGCTCGATCGTTTGCCATTCAGCAGGCGCAGGCGGCGGCGGCCAAGCACTACCCGATCTTGACGATCTGCCTGGGCCAGCAAGCCGACAGCTCGCTATTGCAGACGATCGCCGAGACGACGAACGGTTTTCGGTTCGTGGTACCCGGCGGCGCAACGATCACCGATTACGGGCCGGCGCTGATCGAGGTGTTCCAGAAGATCGCCAACGCGAGGCCGCTGCAACTGGTGAAATAGAGCGTGGGTACGGTCGATTTCGAATCGCCGCCCACGCGATCAGCGAGACAGAGAACAGGCGCGACGCCTCCGTCGCGGATTGACCCTTTGGGGCCGATCTGCGCTCGGAGGCGATTTCTTTTCTTGGCCTGCGGACTGGAGCCGGAGTGGTTTCTGGCGGGCATTGGGGCCGTTGGGGGGGGATGTTGGATGAAGGAGGGGAACGGTCTTGCTGCGAATGGGTGTTTTCGCTATGTAGTCCCCACGCCGCGATCGGCCATCTTATCGGCGAACCTCGTCGAGTGCGCCCTGACGCAGTTTGTCCAAGTGTCCCATTTTCAGGGGCGGCAGGTCAGGACTGAGGGCGAGTGGTTCCGTTCGAGCGATGGCAAATGGCGGCCGGATATCGGCGCTCCGTACCCGAACCAAATTGCCCACTGTTGCGGCACTGCCGGAGACCGTGCCAGAGCAGGGCGACATCCATCAACTGGCGTAAGTTCCGATGGCGCACATCTTCAGACGCCTGATTGCACGACCCGCGGCGTGGGCCTCGCGTTCTGCGCAGTCGGCGCAACGGCTCAGTGGGGGCTTTGCAGGTGTGGCGATGCTCGCATTGCTGGGGGCGTCGGGCTGCGCGGTGGTCGATCTGCGTACCTGCTCACCGGAAGAGGCGGTCTTGCCGTTGGAGCAGGTCCGCGAGAAGGTGGCGAAGATCGAACAGCCGTCGAACTACCGCGACTGGTCACCGGATCAAGCGGTGCTGGCCCACGCCGAGTTTGACGGCGACCAGATACACGTGCACAACATCCGCAACTGCACGTATCTGACCGAAGACAACTATGTGGTCGCCCATTATGATAAGACGTTCGACCTGAGCAAGCTGAGTTCGGTCGACTTTATCACGGTGCCGTTCAAGGGAATGCCCAGCATGGCACACACCATGCTGAGCTTCGGTTTCGAAGGGGACGACTATGTGGCCGTCTCGGTGGAGATCCGCAAGGAGAAGGGCGAGCACTATGAGTTTCTCAACGGCGTCCTGCGGCAATACGAGATCATGTACGTGGTGGGCGACGAGCACGACCTGATCGGTCTGCGGACGAACTATCGGAAGGACGACGTGTACGTCTATCCGGCCAAAGCGACGAAGGAGCAGATGCGGGCATTGTTCGTCGACGTATTCGAACGAGTGAACAAGCTCAGGTACGAGCCGGAGTTCTATAACACGTTTACGAACAACTGCACGACAAATATTGTTAGTCACGTGAACCACCTGGCCCCGAACCTGGTGCCGTACGACTATCGCGTGCTGTTGCCGGGGCTTTCGCCGGAGCTGGCGTATGACCTGGGGCTGCTGGATACGAAGCTGCCGTTCGAGGAGACGAAGCGACGCGCCCGGGTGAATGATCTGGCGTCGAAGTATGCCGACAGTCCGGACTTCTCCGTCCGGATCCGCCGCTGACGAGGGTCGGCCAGCGGCGATTCTTATGGGAGGCATGCCGGGCGAGGGGCAGCTCGGACGGACAGTACGCCGGAGCGGTTCTTGTCGGCGGAATCGGCTGGCGGTATGCTACCGTCGGTTGCAGGTCTTTCCTTGTTCGCAGGCGGTGATGCCATGACTTCATTGATCGTCTATCCGTTGGTTCTGGCTGCCTTCGGGCAGATCGAGTTTGAGCGTCATGAGATCGATGTGGCCTATCCGGGTGGTTACCAGGTGGCGGTCGCCGACATCAACGGTGACGGTCGGCCGGATGTGTTGGCGCTGTCGACGGAGGCCAACCGGGTGGATTGGTACGAGAACCCTTCCTGGCGACAGAGTCCCATCGCTCGGACGCCGAAGAACATTGACTTGGCGCCGCGCGATTTCGACGGCGACGGCCGGCCGGAGATTGCGCTGGCCAGCGGTTTTTACTTCTCGGAGTCGAATCGCGGGGGCGAGGTCGCGTGGCTGCGGCGGCCCGCCGAGGCAGGGCAACTGTGGCCGGCGCATCGGATCGCGACAGATCCGGTGGTCCATCGGCTGCGTTGGGGTGATGTGGACGGGGACGGGCGGGCGGAGCTGATACACGCGTCGTTGTTTGGGCCAGGGTCGAATGGACCCCGCGAGCCGAAGCCGGCGCACCTTTGGGCGTTTCGCGTTCCGGCCGATCCGGCAGAGCAAGCGTGGAAGCCGTGGAAGATCGACGAGGCGCTCACGGTACTGCACGGCATCTATGTGGGCGATGTGGACGAGGACGGCCGCGACGAGATTCTCACGGCGAGTTTCGAGGGTATTTGGCGTTTTGACTGCGAAGGGTGCGGTACGGAGGCGAGATGGCATAAGACGTTCATCGCCGCGGGGGCTCCGCCCGTTGGGCCTGAAGCGGGCGCTGCGCGCGGCACCAGCGAGATTGTCCCGGGAAGGTCTGGCGCGACGCGGTCGGGCACGGCGCCTGGGATGAAGGAGTGGGGATCGGTGTCGTTTTTGGCAGCGATCGAGCCTTGGCATGGGCATCAGGTGGTGGTCTATCGGCCGACCGAAACGGGCCGGTGGGAACGTGTGGTGGTCGACGATACACTTCGCGAGGGACATGTGCTGGTTGTGGCCGACTTCGACGGCGACGGGAGTGACGAGATCATTGCCGGTTGGCGTGGGGGAGGCGGTGGATTGGCGCTGTATCAGCAGGATGGCAAAGGCGGAGTGGCGAAGACGGTTTTGGACCGGACGGTGGCGGCGGAAGGTGCCGTCGCAACGGATCTGAACAGCGATGGCCGGCTCGACCTAGTGGCGATCGGCGGACGAACGAAGAGCCTAGTGTGGTATGAGAACTGTGGAAACGCTCCAAGACATCGTTCGGGGGTTGGCGCAGCGCGGTGATCGGCCCGCGATCATCGCCATGCGCAGACATCGGGTGGAAACCTGGTCGGGCGCCGGCTTGAGCGATCGAGCCGAGCGCTTGGCGACCGGTTTTCTTGAGGCGGGGCTGAAGCCCGGGATGCACGCGATCTTGTTTGCGTCCAGCCGGCCCGAGTGGATTGCCACGTGTTTCGGCCTTATTCTGGCCGGCGCCGTGCCGGTGCCTATCGACACCCAGATGACCGATCGAGACCTGGCCGTAGTGCTGGAGGACAGCCAGGCGAAGTGGATCTTCACGACGACCGGGCTGCTTCGACGGTTGGACGACATTGAGGCGTCGCACGATCGGATCAGGGTGCTTCTGGATGGGGAGCCCACGGACCCGCGCGACTGGCGGCGTTATCTGGCCGAGCGGCCGCGCGAGCTGCCGAAGGCGAGTGCCGAGGATCGCGCGGTGTTGTTCTATACATCGGGGACGTCGGGGCCACCGAAGGGTGTGCCGCTGACGCATCGCAACGTGGCGTCGAATCTGAAGTCGCTGATTGATGTGAAGCTGGTCGACGCGCGCGATCGCGTATTGCTGCCGTTGCCGTTGCATCATGTGTATCCGTTCAGCATCGGGATCTTCATCCCATTGAATAGCGGCTCGGCGATCGTTCTGCCGTTTTCGCTGACCGGTCCGCAGATACTGCGGGCGATGCAGGAGGGGAAGGCCACGGCGCTGGTTGGCGTGCCGCGACTGCTGCACGCTCTGGATGCGGCGATTCACGCGCGCATCGGCCAGGGTGGCCGCGTGGCGTCGGCGGTGTTCGGCGCGGCATTGCGGCTATCGGTTGCCGCGCGGCGATCGATGGGGTGGCGGTTGGGGCGGATCCTCTTCCGGCCCCTGCACAAGCGATTCGCGCCGCAATTGCGGCTTGTGGCTTCCGGCGGATCGGCGATCGACGGGGCGTTGGCGTGGCGGCTGGAGGGGCTCGGTTGGGCGGTGGCAACCGGCTACGGGCTGACGGAGACGTCGCCGTTGTTGGCGTTGACCGTGACCGACGATCGCCGTCCGGAGTCCACAGGTCGGCCCTTGAAGGGCGTCGATCTGCGAATTGCCGAGCCGGAGGAGGAAGCGACTCACGGCGAGGTGCAGGCCAAAGGACCGAACGTCTTCGCGGGCTATCACAACCTGCCCGAGAAAACGCGGGAGGTGTTTACCGAAGACGGGTACTTCCGCACAGGCGACCTGGGGTATCTTGACAAGGACGGTTTCCTGTACCTGGTTGGCCGGGCTTCGTCGCTGATCGTTCTGCCGGGCGGCGAGAACGTACGACCGGAGAATGTGGAGGAGGCACTGGAACGCGGTGAGCACATTCGCGAAGCGGGCGTGCTGGAATACAGCGACCGGTTGGTTGCGCTGGTAGTGCCTGAGCACGATGCCGTGCATTCTGAGGAAAGCCACAGGAGCCTTGTCGAGGCGATCCGCGAGGAGGTTCACCAGCAGAACCGCGGCTTGCCGACACATCATCGGATTGCCGACTATGTCATCGTGCACGATCCGCTGCCTCGCACACGATTGGGTAAGCTCCGTCGTTACCTGTTGAAGGATCGCTACGAGGAAGTGATTCGCCAGGGCGGCAGAGAGGTCAAGGAAACTGGGCCGGTGCCCATCGACCGAATGGCGGCCGAGCACCGTCAGCTACTGGAAGATCCCGTGGTGCGGAAGGTGTGGGATCTGCTGTGTGTACGATTTGCCGACGTGCGGCTTTCGCCGGAGAGCAACGTACAACTGGATCTGGGCATCGACTCGATGGAGTGGCTGAACCTGACGCTGGAAATCCGGCAGAAGACGGGCGCGGACTTGGAGCCGGAGGCGATTGCGAAGGTGGAGACAGTGGCGGACCTGCTGCAACAGTCAGCCGAGGCGGACCAGGACGCGGCGCCGCCGGAAGATATGGTGGAGTTGCTGGCAAAGCCGGAGGAACTGCTTTCTGTCGGAGAGAGACATTGGGTGGAACCGTGCAGTGCACCGACGCGGGCGTTCGGCGGGTTGTTGATGATGGTGAACCGGCACGCCATGATGCGACATTACCACCGGATCCGGGTGGAAGGCGTCGAGCGAATTCCACGGCAAGGGCCGGTCCTGTTTGCGCCCAATCATCGTTGCCTGCTGGATCCTTCGGCGATCAGCGCGGCGATGCCGCGGGATGTGTTGGCTCGCACCTATTGGGCCGGTTTCACGGGCATCATGTTCGATAACGCGTTCATGCGGATGATCAGCCGAGCGGTTCGCGTCGTACCGGTGGCAGGTGTGGGTGGGACGGTGACCAGCCTGGCTTTCGGCGTGGCCATTTTGCAGCGAGGGAACAACCTGGTCTGGTTTCCGGAGGGGAGCCGGTCACCGGACGGGCGGTTGCACCGGCTTCAGCTTGGTGTGGGGCTGCTGCTGTTGGCACAGCCGGTGCCGGTGGTGCCGGTTTGGGTCCAAGACAGCGACGGAGTGCTGCCGTCGCAGGTACGCACATTTCAGCGACGCACGATGGAAGTGACGTTCGGCGATCCCGTGGATCCGGAGCAGCTTCGCTCGGAAGGCGAGGGAGAGAATGCGGAACAGCGCATCGTCAAGGGGTTAACGCGGCACTTAGAGGCGCTGGGTGGGTACCACGTGGCGGATGACTGAGCGGAGGGGAGCCTGCCCGGGCGTTAGCCGGCTTCTCTGCGGGCGAGCGTTGAGGGGGAAGGAGTCTGACGCCAATGGGGCGCGGGGATGATGCTGGGGCGAGGTGCGGCCATGGGGCCGACCAAGCCATCGGCCGAGTCGTCCCACGCGTGCGTGTGGATGCGGTCGAGGATCCACTCGGCGATTTCGACCGCCTTGCGTCCCTGATCGCCGCTGACGCGGGGCGTGCGCGACGCAAGGATGCTTTCCACGAAGTCCTGCACTTCCAAGGCCAATGCGTCAACGGCCGGGGCTTCGAACTCCTGCCGTGGCAGGTGCTCTTCGAGGAGATGCTCTTTGTAGTATTCCAGCTGCTGGGGCGAGAGGGCGTCGACGTTGAACTGTCGTTGCAGCAAGGTTTCGCTTGGGCGGATCACGGACGTGCGGCGGCTGGCGTAGTCGATGCCGACGTAGGAGCGGGCCGACCAAACCTGCATTCGCCGGGCGGCTTCGTAGCTGACGCGGGAGGCGCTGAGGGTGGCGACGCAGCCGCATTCAAACTGCAAGCGTGCCTGGGCAATGTCTTCATGACCGCCCAGCACGGAGATGCCCAACGCCTGAACCTGCTGCACCTCGCTGCGGACCATGGAGAGCACCAGATCGAGGTCGTGGATCATGAGGTCGAGGACGACGCCGATGTCGGTGGAACGGAAGGTGAATCCGCTGGCTCGCACGGCTTCGATGTATTTGGGCGACTGGACGTGTTGTAGCGCGGCGTCGAGGGCCGGATTGAACCGCTCGACGTGGCCCACCTGGAGCACGGCGTTGTGCTGGCGGGCGGTTTTCACGAGCGCGTCGGCCTCGGCCAGTGAGGCGGCCAGCGGCTTCTCCATGAGCACGTGGATACCGCGGCTGAGAAACTCGGTGCCGAGAGAGTGATGCAGTCGGGTGGGAGCCGCAATGACGACGGCGTCGACGCGGTCGAACAATTCGCTTGGATCGGCCACCGCGGTTGTGTGACACTGGTCGGCCACGCGTTGACGTTGGGCCGGTACCGGATCGGCCACGGCGACGAGCTCGACCTGGTCCAAGGCAGCCAGCTTCTGGGCGTGGAAACCTCCGAGTCGACCCGCTCCGACAACGGCTGCCCGCAGCTTCGTCACGCGGCCCTCCTTTGCTCCCGGCCTCGGCCGTGGCGTCCTTCGCCCTGGTGGCCGATGAAATCGAGAAGGTACTCGACTTCGGGGACCAATCGGCCGTTGGCGCGGAGGATATCGCGAGCGGCGTCCTGCCCGACCTTGGCGCGGTAGAGGAGTCGGTGAGCTTCGGCGAGGCAGTTGATGATTTCGGGAAGGAAATTGTTTCGTTTCAGAGCGACGATGTTGATGCACCGCGGCCGGGCGGGCATGCCCTCGACGAGCATGTAGGGGGGCACATCGTGACGGACACAGGCGAGGCCGGCGGTGAAGCTGTAGCTGCCGATGGTAGCATAGTGATGCACGGCGACGCCGCCGGAGAGGGAAGCGTGGTCGTGGATATGGACGTGGCCGCCCAGCAGCGTGGCGTTGGCAATGATAATGTGACTGCCTAGGCGGCAATCGTGGGCGACATGGCAGCAGGCCATGAGGAAATTGTGATCGCCGACGGAGGTGATCCCTTCTTCCTTTTCGCTGGCACGGTTGATGGTGACGCATTCGCGGATGATGTTGTGATCGCCGACGACGACTTTCGTCTCGCTGCCGCGATAGCTGACATCTTGAGGGTCGCCACCGATGACGACGCCGGGGTAGATATGGTTGTACTGGCCGATGATGGTGTGCCCCATCAGCGTAACGCTGTTTTCGAGGCGTGTTCCACGACCGATGCGTACGTGGGGGCCGATAACGCAGAACGGGCCGATTTCGACCTCATCCTCGATTTCAGCCCGCGGGTCGATCGCTACATTGTCGGCAACGTAAATAGCCATTGTTGCGGCTCCTCATGCCTACGTCATGCCTCAGGCGCATCGCCTCCAACGCTCCTCGATGGTCAGGCGATCCATCAGTCCGCGCACCAGTTCGGCGTTGAGCCGATGCCCGCTGCGCGACGCGCAGAATCGTCCGCCCAGATCACATCCGGTCAGGGCGAGGTCGCCGACCATGTCGAGCACTTTGTGCCGGACGCACTCGCCGTCGATTCGGAATTCATTGTCGATGGGGCCGTGCTGGCCGATGACCAGCAGGTCGCAGTACTTCGTACGGCTGCCGATTCCCTGGGCCCTTGCCTGTTCGGCTTCGGCCTGAAGGAGGAAGGTCCTGCAGGGGGCCAGCTCCGTGCGGAACAACTCAGGTGTCAGGGCCAACTCGAACGTTTGGCATCCGATGAAGCTCGATCGGCCGTAGTCGAGATGATAGCGGAGCACACAGGGGTGCTCGGTGGGAGGACGGGCCTCGATCCAGGTGTCACCGCTTTCCCGACGGATCGGTTGATCGAGGACCATTTGGGGCCGGTCGGCATCCTGCTGGACGAGTCCGACCGAGTCGATGGCACGGACGAAGGGGAGCGCCGACCCATCGCAACCGGGCATTTCGGTTTCATCGACCCAGATTTCGCAGTTGTCGACGTGCAATCCGGCCATGGTGGCCATGATATGCTCGACCATCTCCACGCGCGCCGAACCGAGTTGGAGCGTGGTGCGTCGCGGCATTTCCACGCGGTTTTCGACGCGGGCGGCGACACGAGGCTTGCCGGGCAGATCGTGGCGGACGAAGACGATGCCGGTGCCGGGAAGCGCCGGCCGAAACTCGACGCGGATGTCGCGTCCGCTCCAATAGCCGAAGCCCTCGACGGACACCGGGCCGGCCAACGTCTGTTGCTTTCGTGTCGTGAACATCAGAAGATGCAAGTCGTCCCTGACTGATAGGATCTCATCTGGCGGCAGCAAGCGTCCATGCCCGCGAACCGCCGAGCCCACGTACGGCGCGATTAGCGTTGTTGCGACTGCTGGTAGGGCACACCCATGCGGTTGGCCGAGGGGGCCACGGGCGCATTGCCTGCCGGGCTCGGTTGCGTTCCGCCGCGGGCAGCGAGGCGTTGCTTGATGATGGGCGTGATGTCGAGGCCGGGCTGGTACCAGACGACGGACTTGTTGATGTCGCGGAGAATATCGTCGGGTTTCTCGGGATCGACCGGGGCACCACTGTATCGCAGGACGACCGCAATGCCGTTGCTGGCGGCTACGTATTGCACTTCCTGCTCGATCTCCTGGTAGATCGTGTGATAGATCTTGGCCTCTTGCTGGAGGAACTCCTTGCGGTGCAGACCGACGGTGACGCTGAGCTTGGACTGCCGCGTTGCCAGTTCTTCCTCGATCTGTTTGTAGTCGGGCGAACCGCTGTGAAAGTCCTTGAGGCGTTCGCCGAGACCCTTGATGGTTTCCTTTTCCTGCTTGACCTCTTGTTCGGCCATCTTGACCTTCATTTCGAGGTCGTTCATCGCCGCCTTGAAGCGGGGATGATCCTTGAAGACGTCGTTGACGTCCAACAGGGCGATTCCACCGACCGGGCGCGATTGGGCGGGGGCCTGGGCCCGGGCCGGTGTGGCGGAGACAAAGAGGGCACCGGCCAGCAGCACCGTCGCCATGGCCGCGAATCGATAGGGCTTAGTCACGTTCAGCGCTCCTTGCTGCAAAAGTCGGTCTTCCTTGACCTAGGGCTCCTCCTGGCTGAGGGCGCCGCACCGACTGAGGAAACGTCGGTTACTCAGAATGGCTCGCTCAGGAGGCGGTATTCTGCCCGCAAAGCCGGAACAGGTAAAGACCAGAATTCGATCGGTGTTCGAGACGCACAACTTGAAGGCGATCAGCAAGGAAGACGCGTTTGCCAGCCCGTCATGTCGGGGGTGTGAAACCATGGGTACGACGCTGTCCCACCCGAAGGGGCAAATCGGCGCGATTAGGGCGCATTCGTCGAGGATGTTGGGGTTAGGTGGGATGACTGCTCGCCGAGCGGAGACGTTTGTGCCGTCGTTGCGGCGATGGGCAGGTTGCTTCGGCACGGTAATAGTGGGTCGAGTCCTTGTCGAAGCTTCGTGTAGCAGACGGTAATCGCATTTGCGTGGCCCGCGGGAAAAAGCATGGATGAGCGGGGAATTTGCGGCCCTGCCCTATCACTATCCCCCACTGATTCGTAAAATCGAGGCGCTGTTGAAAACTACCGGGCAGACGGTCTCCCAACGCGTCGAAACGGCGAGAAGTGCTGGTGCCAGGGGAGCGCCTTCGTTCCGGGCGAGGATGGTTCCGGAGTCCCCCCTTGTGGCTTCGCTGTTCGTCATCCGAGGCAACGATCAGGGCACGCGATTCAAGCTCGAAGGTGATGCCTTCGGGGTGGGGCGTGATGCGTCGAATCGGATACAGATTCACGATACCGAGGTATCGCGGCAGCACGCCGAATTGCGCCGGATCGACGATGCGTTTGTGCTGACCGATCTGAACAGCTCCAACGGCAGCTATGTGAACGGCCGCCGCGTTCAACAGCACCGACTTTCCAGCGGCGACCACGTTCAGGTTGGCAGCACGCTGATGCTCTACACGGGCCCGGCGGAAGCGCCGACCGAAGATCTGCGAGGAAAGATCTCTATCGCGCCACCTCAGAATACGGGCGACCGCTCGCAGATTATCCGATCGGTTACCCAGGAGGAGGGGAGTCGGATCTTTACCCTGGATTCCGATTTGCCGCAGAGCTCCTGGCTTGCGCGGGCGAGGGGCAATCTTCAGGTTTTGTACCGGACGGCACTGGCGATCAGCCACACGCTGGATATCGATCAGTTGCTCAAGCGGATCCTGGAGTTGATTTTCCAGTGGGTGCAGGCGGATCGTGGCTGCATCATGTTGGTCGATCCGCAGACCAAGCAGCTAACGCCGCAGGTGCGGCTGACACGTCACGGTGTGTCGGCCGATGAGAAGATCACGATCAGCAAGACGATACTCGACTTCGTGATGGAGCGGAACGAGGGCGTGCTGACGAGCGACGCCCGACAGGATGAGCGTTGGGACCCGGCGGCCAGCATCGTGCAGATGGGCGTGCGGGAAGCGATCTGCGTACCGATGCAGGCGCGTTATGACGTGGTGGGCGTGATCTACATCGATACGTCGTTGACGCCGCAGGAAGTGCTCCAGCACGGGGCGGTGAACAAGTTCAACGAAGACCATCTGAAACTGATGATCGCGATCGCCCACCAGGCGGCTTTGGCGATCGAGGATACGCGGTATTACTCGGCGATGGTGCAGGCAGAGCGGTTGGCGGCTGTCGGGCAGACGATTGCCACGCTGTCGCACCATATCAAGAACATTCTTCAGGGTATTCGCGGGGGGAGCTACTTGATCGAGTTAGGGCTGGACCAGCACGACGAGTCGGTCGTTGCCAAGGGATGGAAGATTGTGGAGAAGAACCAGGGCAAGATCTCTTCGCTGGTGATGGATATGCTGACGTTCAGCAAGGAGCGCGAGCCCGACCTGTGTCCGGCCAACATGAATGAAGTCGTCGGCGACGTGATGGAACTGATGCAGGTGCGGGCCGAGGAGTTGAACGTGAAGTTGGAGTGCCATCTGGCTGTGGAGATGCCGCAACTGGTGTTTGATCCCGAGGGGATGCACCGGGCGATTCTCAACGTGGTGACAAACGCGATTGACGCGGTGAGCGAGAACCAGGAGCCGTCCGGCCGTGTGGAGGTGATGACCGAGTACGGGGCGGATGAGGGCGTGCTGCGCGTCGTGGTGTCCGACAACGGTCCGGGAATCGCTCCAGACCAGATGGACAAACTATTCAGCCCGTTTGTGTCGAATAAGAAGGGGCGCGGCACCGGTTTGGGGTTGCCGGTGAGTCAGAAGATTTTGAACGAACACGGCGGTCGCATCTTGGTGGACAGCACTCCGGGCTGTGGCGGCCGTTTCACGCTTGAATTGCCCGCCGTTGCCGCGGGCAGCGGTTCACAGACGCTCTACGGACCTTTACCTGAATGAGGAGCACCCATGGCAGATCCTGTGTACAAGAAGATTGAAGTGGTCGGCACATCCGGCAATTCGTTCACGGAAGCCACGAGCAATGCGATCGCCAAAGTGGCTGAGACCATGAAGAACGTGAGCTGGTTCGAAGTGATCGAGCAGCGCGGGAGCGTTGCCGACGGGAAGATCCAGCAGTATCAGGTGACCGTGAGCGTCGGTTTCCGCGTGGAATAGTATGCCCTGCGGCATGCTTCAGTGTGTGTCGCACTTGACTATAGCGTTCGCGGCAGCGTGTTTCGGCGGTTTTGAAAGCGAAACACGCGCTCTACATATGGCGAATGCGCTCTAGCCGAGGGCTCGATCGCCGACAAACGGATTGAATTGCCGTTGTTCGCCGACGGTCGTCGCCGGTCCGTGGCCGCAGTACAGTGCGGTGTCGTCGGGCAGAGCGAAGAGTTTGGAGCGGATACCATCGATGAGATCACGATGGTTGCCGTCGGGGAAATTGGTCCGTCCGATGCTGCCTGCAAAGATGACGTCGCCGACGAAGGCAACGTAAGGCGTTTGTCCGCGCCAAAGGTAGACGACGTGCCCCACGGAGTGACCGGGAATGCTGAGGATTTCCAGATCGAAACCGGCCGCTGAGTAGGTTTGTCCATCGTCGACGGTGACGTCGGCCGGCGGACTAATCAGGCCTATTCCAAAGAGAGCCGAGAGGTTCGACTGCGGGTCGAGGAGTTTGGGGGCGTCGGCGGTACCGATCACCAGAGGGCAGTCGGGCCAGCGATTCTTGAGCGGGGCGTTGCCTGCGATGTGATCGCTGTGCCCGTGGGTATTGAGAATGGCCGCGGGCGTAAGGCCGTGTTGGTTGAGATAGTCGAAGATGCGATCGGGTTCCATGCCAGGGTCGACAACGAGGCAGTCGGTTCTGCCGGCCAGATGGGCCACGAAGGTGTTTTCCTCAAATGGCAACGATACGAGGGTAGTGAGCGTCATTTCGGGTTGCGCCACAAAAGGGACCTCCACAGCGTGGTGTAATTGCGTAGAATGGGGTGAATGTCGTGCCCAGTAACAGTGTCGGCGACGACAACGATTGGGCAAAGCGACCACGTTGAACCAAACATTGTAATTCTGTCGACAAGAAACAGCGATAAGGTCCATACCGGATAACGCGGCCGGCGTCGCTGGACTCTTTTCACGGGGAAAAACAGGCAAGCTTTGCGGCCGTCGGACCTCGGGTCACGAGGACAGTGCTTTATGGTATAAAGGTTGCTCCGGATAGTTTCCGGCGGAAGGGGTAGTCCGTTGCGGTTGAAGCCCCCGCCAGCTGGGAGGGACGGAATCCGCGATTTGAGGCAAGGAACAAGGAGTCAGGTTCATGCGGTTGAGCAAATCGGTGCGTCAGGGATGGTGGTTGACATTGCTGGCGGCGGCCTGTTTCTCGTCCGGGGATACCGGAGTCGCGCAGAATCCGTCGCCTTCTCAGGGCGCCACCCCTGGCCAAGCGTACCAGATGGCGGAGCGGTCGGTACCGGTTCCGGACCGTCCGGGCGCGGGGCCAACGGCCGGATCTCCGAACGAGCATCCTCTGGCACCAGCGATTCGGTGGGCGTATCAGGGGTTGGAGCAAATCGACAACATCCAGGATTACTCGGCCACCGTTGTGAAGAGGGAGCGGATCGACGGCAAACTGGGAAAACACGAGTACCTGTTTGCCAAGATTCGCCAGAAGCCGTTCAGCGTCTATCTGTACTTCCTCGATCCGCCCAGTGTGCAGGGGCAGGAAGTGATTTTCATCGAGGGTCAGAACGACGGCAAGATCCTGGCGCACGGGACGGGTTTGCAGAAGGCGTTAGGAACGGTGAAACTGGACCCGACTGGCTATTTTGCCATGCGTGGGCAGCGATATCCGATCACGGAACTCGGGTTGGCCAATTTGCTCCGCCGGTTGATTGAAGTGGGCGAGAAGGATTCGCAGTACGGCGAGTGCGATGTGAAGTATATCCAGGGTGCGAAGATCAACAACCGCGTTTGCACGTGCATCCAGGTGACCCATCCGGTTCCCCGCTCCAATTTTCTCTTCCACATCGCGAGGATCTTCGTCGACGACGAGTTGAATCTGCCGGTGCGGTATGAATCGTACGATTGGCCTACCGCGCCGGGCGCCCAGCCGGAACTGATGGAAGAGTACACGTATCTGAACCTGAAGCTGAACAACGGCTTCACCGACGCCGATTTCGACACCCGAAACCCGAATTACCAGTTCAAGGCGAACTAGAGTCGCACTTGACTGTAGCGTTTCCGGCGGCATGTTTCGACGGTTCCGAAAGCGATTTGCACGTTACACCGTCGCGCAACGCGCTCTATTGATGCCTGTATTGAAAACGGAACAAGGGGTCCGACCCAATCCTGATCTTTCGGCCTCCCGACGGTCGGCCTCGTTCCAGTTCCAATGCAGGACCCAATAGGAAGTCGCGGAGAGTGGGTGTAGGTTGGTGGTGTTCGCGGAGCGGCTGGTGGCCGGTTTCCCTCGCCGGCAGAGTGCCGTTATGCTTGTCGGCAGGGCAGTCTTTGGCCAGTCAATCGGTTTGCGCTTGGTCGCAGTGAGTCCTCCCGATTCCGCCGGAAAGAAGACGTGGCTTCGGATTGGCCGCAAAGCAGCGGTGACACTGGTCTTGGCGTACGCACTCATCGTTGTCGCCATGATGTTCCTGGAAGAATCGCTTCTGTTTTTCCCGACGCCTTACCCCGATGGCCTGTGGGACCAGCCGGGGTTGGATCCAGAAGATGCGTGGTTCGAAGCGGCGGATGGAACCCGGTTGCACGGTTGGTACGTGCACCACGACAAGCCGCGGGCGGTGATCCTGTTCTGTCACGGCAATGCAGGCAACGTCACGCATCGCAGCGACGTGCTGCAAGTGCTCCGGGACCAGGTGGGGGCTTCGGCGCTGGTATTCGATTATCGGGGATACGGCCGGAGCGAGGGATCGCCCAACGAACGCGGCATTCTGGAGGACGCCCGGGCGGCGCGCAAATGGCTTGCCCAACGGGAAGGGATTCCGGAGGATCAGGTCGTCGTGATGGGCGAATCGCTGGGGGGCGGCGTTGCGGTGGATCTGGCGGCCAAGGACGGGGCGAAGGCGCTGGTTCTGCAGAGCACGTTCACCTCGATTCCCGACGTGGCGGCGCATTACTATCCGTGGTTGCCCGTGCGGTGGCTGATCCGCAATCGCCTCGATTCATTGAGCAAGATTGCATCGTATCGCGGTCCGTTGCTGGCGAGTCACGGCGATGCCGACACGATCATTCCTTTCGTGTTCGGCCAACGGCTGTTCGAGGCGGCCAACGAGCCCAAGCAGTTCGTCGTTCTGGAGGGCCTGGACCACAACGACTCCCCGCCTCGGGCATACTACGAGACGCTGGGCTGTTTTCTGGACAAGGTGAACGCGGCGGCTGCGGGGCATTCGGAATCGCCCAAGGAACCGTGACGTTTGCCCGTTCTATTGGCGGTTGCCTTCTTCAAGCAAGTGCTGCGTGGCAACGATAGCCTGGGCGATGCGTTGGCGGTAAGCACGGTACGCGGCCGGCTGGGTCGCACACTCGGTGTAGGACTTGACCAGAGATGGGTCGATGCCGAGCAAGCGGTCGTTCTCGGCGATGCGGGCGGCGGCCGGGTCGCCGGTCTGGGGTTTCAGGCGGCCTGTGAGCGTCTTGAGCCAATGGAAGTACTCGTAATCCTCAACGCCATCGCGGAGTTGTTCGAGACGCACTGAGGGCCAATAGGCGGTGCCACCCGGGGCGGGATAGACGAGATAGCCATCGCCACTGCGGCAGGCCTTGGTGTCCCAAGGGATGTCGGGCCATTTCTTGCCGTCGTGGCCGGCGATATTGGCATCGCCCCAGTAGGTCATGCCCCAGTGAAGCTGGCCGGGCACTTGGTACTTCCAGTGTCGCCAGAAGACGACGCGAGCTTCGGATTTGTCGGTGGGAATGTAGTAGTGTAATGCGACATAGTACCACCAGAGGCCAAGCCCGGTGGCACGCACGGCCTTGGAGAGCCGATCGTTCGCGCCGGGGGCGACACCCAGGATGAGCGTGTCGGCCAAGCCGTGCATCTGTTGGCCGATCCAGGCGATGTCTTGGGTGATTTCCGGTGAGACGGTGAATCGCCGGGCGACCGTCGGTGCCGCTTCACGGACCAACCTGCCCTGTTCCCGTAAGTGCGGGAAGCAGTTCAGCGGAGCCTCGTCGCCCAGGAGAACGTACGTGTGTGCCTGCTTGTCCCAGCCGTTCTTCCGCCACTCGTCCATCTGCTGGCCGACTTGTTTGGCCTTGTCGGGTTCCACGCTGTCCTTGGCAAAGCAGATGAGGCAGAAGTCGCGGATGCCGCGCTCGATGGCGTGCGGGATGTCGTCGGTGCCCAAGGGAAACGGCGCGACGCGATGGTCGTAGAGCATGTCGAGGTAGGCGCGTCGGCGTTCGGGCGTTTGGCTTCCCGGATACATCTTGTCCATTTGCCCACCCCAGATAGGAATCGACAACGTGAAGTGCTGTTGGACCGGCAGGGCGAAATTCCAAACGGTGACTTCGACCGGCAGCCGCGCAAGGGGCATTCCGGCCGCCGAGACGGTTACCTTTCCGCGATACGTACCGGCCACAAGTTCCGGTCTGGCATGGAAACGAACCAATATGGCATAGCGATGCCCGGCCGGCACGACGAACGGTTTGCCAAGCGGCCGCAAAGGGTCGGGAAGCCAGCCGAGGCTTTGATGCGGCGGCCAGAGGTTGTACGTTTCGACCTGCCCTACTTCCCACAGCGAGATCTCGCGCGACGGCCAGATATCTTTCGGGTCGGTGTCGCGTGTGAGCGGTGTGATGGTTACGGAGACATCGTTTAGCTGCCGGTCGGCCGGCGCCTCGACGACAAGTTGGGCACTCTCGAATTCGTTCCTGGCCAAGTCAACGCGGATCGGTTTCTGCCAGGCGATCGGCTCGGCTGCCTGCTCGGCGGAGGGCTTTGGTGGGGAACGCAGAATCGTCGCCATGCTATCGGCAACTCCGACGCGCACCGCCGTTTCGTCGGCAGACACCGGCAGGGCAGGTACGGTCAGAGCAAGCCAGGATGCGATGGTTACAGCAGACAGCAGAATGCGACGGTACATGGTAGGACTCGTTTCAGATGAGGCCGTGAGTTGTGAGGAATACGAGGGAACACGGAGGCTACCGTCCTCGCCCGGGGAAGGCGTAACGAACGAACTTGGGGGGCTGGGCTGTTGAGGCCAGGTGGAGCCCACCCCTTTCAACATGAAAGCAACGCTAGCTGGCAAATCACCGGGAGAAACGAAATTCGATATTGTCGATGGCTGTTTCCTCTGGCCGATGCTAGCTGCGAATTCCTCGGGAAAAACGACACCATGTTGAAAGGGGTGGCCAGGTGGAGCCCAAGAGGGACCGCCGTTGAACGATCACGCAGGGCAGCGACGACAGACCAAGCGCCGAGGTCGGGTTGCCGGCCGGGGGAAGGAATTTGGGGTGGGAAGGATGCAACTGCTTGTGAGTCAACAAGATGCGAGAGGCGGGATTCGAACCCGCATGGATTGCTCCACTGGATCCTAAGTCCAGCGCGTCTGCCAGTTCCGCCACTCTCGCATGGTGTTGTATTTCAATAGTTTGCGGCTGCTTGGGGTTGGCGTCAAGTGGCGGGTTTGGTCGGGCGGTGGGAATGATCCTATCGAATCGTTGGTACGACGATTCGCGGGGACTGCGGTGCTACGTGGGGTTTGGGTTAGAGGCGGTGGGATGCCCAGAGGGAGAGCTTTTCGCGGAAGATCTTGGCGTTGTGGCGGATGTCGACGGGAAAGGAGGGGTGAAGGAGGATGTCGTGGATGGAGGTGGTTAGCGGGCTGGACTGGGCGAGTTGTTGGGCTTGGGCGAGGAACTGATCGCGGGCGGCCTTGGTGCGGGGCATGTGGCCGCGGTGGGGTTCGAGGATGATAACCGGGCGCTGGTTGCCGGGCGGGCCGACGCCGACCAGGGCGCTGCGGAAGACGTCGGGATGCTGGTTGAAGATCGCTTCGCAACGGACGGTGTACATGGGGCCGTCGGCGGTGACGACGCGATGGGCGACGCGGCCACAGAACCAGAAGCGGTCTTGCGGGTCGAGGTAGCCAGCGTCGCCGATGCGGTGCCAGAGACGGGGGCCGTCGGGGATTTTCCCGGTGGCGTTCGCTTCGACGCGAGTAACGTAGCGGCGCGTGACGGCGGGGCCTTGGACGATGAGCTCGCCGATCTCGCCGGGCGGGAGCTCTTCGGCATCGTCGAGGGAGCGGATGGGACCGTCGACGATGCGGATGACCTTCCATTGGATTTGGGCGAAGCGACGGCCGACGCAGACGCCGGCTCCGTGCCGGGTTTGATCGGCGGTGTGGGTGAGGACTTCGCTGGCGGCGATGGATGCGACGGGCAGCGACTCGGTGGCGCCGTAGGGCGTGTGCATGTCGCCTTCGGGATGGATGCAGTCCTTCATCATTTGCAGCACGTCGACGGAAAGCGGCGCGCCGGACGAAAGCACGCGCCGAACGGTGTCCAGCCGGGCGCCATGCTGACGGCAGTAGCGGCCCACGCGGTTCCAGACGGCCGGCGATCCGAAGGCCTGTGTAGCCTTCCAGTCGCGGGCGATCTCGACGATCATGCTAGGGTCAACCCGGGCGGGGCGGGAAGGATCCATGTCGGGAATGACGGCGGTGACGCCCATCGCGCAGTTGAACAGCCCAAACAACGGGAAGGCCGCCAGATCGATCTCGCCTGGTTGGATGCCGTAGAAGTCGCGGATTTCCTCGACCTGGGCGTCGAAGTTTCCGTGGCTGTAGAGGACGCCCTTGGGAGGTCCGGTGCTGCCGGTGGTGAAGATGATGGCTGCCGGATCGCCGGCTTGGGTGTGCGCCGGCGGGCCGCCGCGTGGTGAGCGGCGGAGGTCTTCCAAGGTCGGGCCGCGCCAGAACCAGCGCCGGCCCACGGTGACGTTGAATCGCGCGGAGGGGAAGCGGCGACGCAGAAGCGTGCGCACGGCGTGAACCGGGGGAATGGCGATGAACCCTTGGGGCTCGGCTTCGCTGAGGCATCGGATGAGGTTTCGTCGGCCCATACCGGGGTCGATGAGGATGATGACCACGCCCGCTTTGAACAAGGCGAAGACGAGAGTAATGAAGTCGATTCCCGGGCGGACCAGGAGGGCCAGCCGTATGCCGGGTGCAACGCCCATGCGATGGAGGCCGTTGGCGATGCGGTCGCTATCGTCGTCGAGTTGACGGAAGGTCACGTGATGGTAGCGACGGTTTCCCTGGCGGTCGGGGGCCAAGGTCTCGACGATGGCTACGGCCTCGGGCATCTGTTGGGCCATGGCCGTGAGACGCGAGGCGACGTTGACGGGGTTCGGGGTTGCGGTGGCGGGCGCAGGCATCTTGTGGATTTCGGCGGGTCGTCGGGATCGTGCGAGTGCGGCATTGTAGACGGCGAGCTGTCGTGGGTACTGAGTTTATGGGGTGGGCAACTTTGTCGCAACCGATGCGGAGCTAGGCGATGTGGCGTGGGTCCGTGGTGGGTCGATTGGGGGAACGTGTCGGCGACGGGTGTAGTAAACGTTGTTGGTCAAGCTGGGTAACTTGGACGAGTCGCCGAGCGAAGCCAGATTCACTGGTGGGACTCGCTTTGCTCGGCACACGCTACGTCTCGGCGTTTGGCCGACAGCGCCAGAAATCGGTTACCGCACCCTCGGGACGCCCCCCTTTGACGAGTTGGCTGTGACAGCGTACAACGTAGAGGGTCGGCACCTTGCGGCCGGCGACCGATGAGGGGCCCCTGCAATGGGGGGCTGTGAACCTGGTCAGGGACGAAAGTCAGCAGCCATAAGCAGTTGACCTCATGTGCAACGGGCCCCTCATTGGTCGCCGGGCGAGGTTTGCCACCCGCCGGTGCTTCGTGTGTTCACTCCTCTTAGGCACCTGACGCGCATGTCCGAGTCGTCGCTGATTCCCGATCCGCCTTCCGCCCCGGCGCAGCAGTACGTGGTCGTCGCGCGGCGGTATCGACCGCAACAGTTCAAAGAGCTTCTGGGGCAGGAGCATGTTGCGAGGGCGCTTTCCAATGCGATCGGTACGGGGAGGGTGGGCCATGCTTACCTGTTTACCGGCGCGCGTGGAGTGGGGAAGACGTCGACGGCGCGGATTCTGGCCAAGGCGCTGAACTGCGTGAGCGGGCCATCGGCATCGCCGTGCAACGAGTGCGACATTTGCCGGAGCATCAGTTCCGGCGAGGATGTGGACGTGTTGGAGATCGACGGGGCGAGCAACCGCGGGATCGACGAGATTCGGCAGTTGCGCCAGAACGTCAACGTGCGGCCGAGCCGCGCGCGATTCAAGATCTACATTATCGATGAAGTGCACATGCTGACGCGGGAGGCGTTCAACGCGCTGTTGAAGACGCTGGAGGAGCCGCCGGAGCATGTGAAGTTCATCTTCTGCACGACCGAACCAACGAAGATTCCGGTGACGATCCTCTCACGTTGCCAGAGGTTCGATTTTGCAGGGATTTCGGCGGCATCGATCGTGCGGCGGCTGGAACAGATCGTCGAGGCGGAGGGGATCTCGGCGGAGCCGGAGGCCTTGGAGGTGCTTGCCCGGCGGGCGGCAGGGTCGATGCGCGATAGCCAGTCGCTGTTGGAGCAGTTACTGGCGTTCGCTCCCGAGCGGATCACGGTTGCCGACGTGCACGGGATGCTTGGGTCGGCCAATGACCAGCGGCTGGGTGCGTTGAGCAAGCATCTGGCCGAGCGCAGCGCGGCGGGGGCGATGGCCGAACTGGATGCCGCGATCGACGAGGGGGTCGACGTGGCGCTGCTACTGGAGCAGGTGCTAGCCTATCTACGCGACTGCATGGTGGCGGCAGCCGGCGGCCCAGCGGAAACCTTCCTTACGGTCGCGCCGAGTAGTCAGCAGGAGGTGATCGAGCTGAGCCGCCGCTGGGGGCTGGAGACGATCATGGCGGCCATGCAGATCCTGGACCAGGCTCTGTCGCGGATGCGTTACAGCACTCAGGGGCGGATTCTGGCGGAGCTGGCCTTGGTGCGGATTTGCAGCTTGGAGGAGCTCGACGAGCTGTCGAGCCTGATCGCTCAGTTGCAAAGTGGGACGGCCGTTGGTACGGGGGGGGACGATAGGCCTGGGCGGGTCCCACCGCCCGTCTCCCAGGAAGCGTCCGCCGCGATGGCAAAAAAAAAAGCGGCCGTAGTCGGTCCTGAGCGGGAGCCGTCCGATGAGCCATCGGAGGCGACGGGTGAAGCGCCGGCGGTGATGCTGAGCCGCGAGAATGCGGGGGAAATCTGGTCGCGGGCCATCGAAGGGATGAAGGGTTTTGCGGCGGAGCACGCGAAGCAGTTCGATCGCGTAGCAAGTCCTGCGCCAAATCGCCTGGTAATTTCCTTTCGACCGCGATATACTTTTGCGAAGACCTACTGCACCCAGCGAGCAGCTGCTTTTGAAGAGGCATTGCGTGAGGTAACGGGGCAGGCGATCCGGGTGGAATTCGAACTGATGGAGGAGAGCCCGGGTGCGGCGCCGGCCCCAGAGCCGGTGCGAGCGGTTTTGCCGCATCAACGGCTGATGGAAGTGGCCAATCATCCCATGGTGCGCCGTGCGAGCGAGTTGTTTGGGGCTCAGCCGGTGCGGGTCGACGATCCGCCGGGGAAGCCGTAGGCGGCATCGTATCGACTGTCGGTGTGGAGGCGGAAGTCGAGGTGGGGGGTGAGCCGGTGTTTCAGTAGTGTGCGAGCGTGGCGGTGATGCGACGAGCGCTACAGGAGTGAGAACGTGTTCAAAGGACTTGCGAATCTGGGTTCGTTGCTGCAGCAGGCGCGAGAAATCGGCGGCAAGATGCAGGGTCTGAGCGACCAACTGCGACAGCAGCACGTTGTCGGTTCGGCCGGCGGGGGCATGGTCGAAATCGAGGTGAACGGGCTGATGGAAGTGCTCGGTTGCCGGATCGATCCGAAGCTGTTCGAGCAGGGCGATCGCGAATTGTTGGAGGACCTGGTTGCCACGGCCGTGAACCAGGCGATCGTAAAAGGGAAACAGCTCCACGCCGACGCGGTGAAGTCGATGGCCGGCGGTTTGGAGATTCCGGGGTTGGATCAGGCGTTGGGCCGATTTCTGAATGTGAACGAGGCGCCGCAGCCTGAGGAGCCACAGGGGCCAGAGGAACCGGAAAAGTCGGTTTGAGTGTGGCAGGATGAATCGGGGCCGCCCGACGAAACGGGGGTGTCTTCAGCAACGTGCCGCGGAGCATTTTGGGGTTGAGCCGTGTCGGAACTGACGGAATCGGTCAGCAAACTAGTGAACGAACTAGCCCGATTGCCGGGGATCGGCAAGAAATCGGCCGAGCGTCTGGCGTATCATATTTTGCGCATTCCGCGCGACGAGGCCATGGCGCTGGCGGAAGCGATTCGGGACGTGAAAGACAACGTGCGTTATTGTCGGACGTGCTACAATTTGGCAGAGGGAGATGAGTGCGTCATTTGCCGGGATTCGAGGCGCGATCGGAGCATCCTGTGTGTTGTGGAGCAGCCGCGGGATCTGATGGCGCTGGAGCAGACCGGCATGTATCGGGGGTTGTATCACGTGTTGTTGGGGAGAATTGCTCCGTTGGAGGGAATCGGGCCTGAGCAACTGACGATCGACGCACTGGTTCGTCGTGTGCGAGAGGGATCGTTTGAGGAACTGGTGATGGCGACCAACCCGACGGTTGAAGGAGACGGGACGGCATTGCACATTTCCAACGTGCTTTCGGAACTGCCGGTGTCGTTGCGGATCACGCGGTTGGCGCGGGGTATCACGTCCGGCAGCGTGCTGGAATATGCTAACAAGGAGATTCTCTCGGACGCACTGGATGGGCGTCGCGAGTTTTGAGTTAGGAAAGGGAGAAAGGGTTAGGCCCGGGTCGCCGCCCGGGAAGTGAGCCCGCAAGTCATGCGATTGTCGTTCGGCCAAGAGCTCCGATTAGTTCAGAAGCAGGTGCTGGCTCCGCGGATGATCCAGTCGATGGAGATTCTGCAATTGCCGATCATGGCGTTGCAGGAGCGCATCGAGCAGGAGATGCAGGAGAACCCGATCCTGGAGCTGCGTGAGGACGACCCGGACCTGCCGGCGGAAGAGGTCGAGTACGAGCCGTCGGACGGGCCGACCGACGAAGAACGCGAGTTGGTGATCGACGACACGACGAACAACGAGGCGGACTTCGAACGGCTGTTGAAGATGGACGAGCAGTGGCCGGACCATTTCGAGGAGCGGTCGCGGCCGTCGAGCAATCGCATGGAGGAGGAGGGGGAGCGGAAGCACGATGCCATGGCGAACATGGCTGCGCGTCCGCAGTCGTTGCAGGATTATTTGCACGACCAGTTGGGGTGGTTCGACCTGGAGCCGGCGCTGCGAGCCATGGCCGACCGGGTGATCTACAACCTGGACGCCAACGGGTACCTGCAATCGAGCCTGGAGGACCTGATCGGCTCGGATGCCACGGAGGCCGACCTTGCGCTGGCGAGGCAGGCGTTGGCATTGGTGCAGAAGCTTGATCCACCGGGGGTGGGCGCCCGCGATTTGCGGGAGTGTTTGCTATTGCAGCTCACACCGGGCATGCCCTACTACGAGCAATTGCAGACGCTGATCGCCAGCCATCTGGAAGACCTGGAGCACAACCGTCTGCCGGTGATCGTGCGGCGCACGGGCTACTCGCTGGAGACGATCCAGGAAGCGCTGCAGGAATTGCGGAAGCTGAATCCGAAGCCAGGCAAGGATTTTGACGATGTTCCGGTGCCGACGGTTACGCCGGACATCTTCGTCGAGCCGGGCGAAGAGGGCGCGTATAAGGTGCGGCTGGAGGACGGCCGCACACCGAGCCTGTTCATCAGCCCGTATTATCGCAAACTGCTTCTGAGCGGCGACACGAACACGGAGACACGCGACTACATCAAGCAGAAGCTGAGTTCGGCGCAGTGGCTAATCGACTCGATCGAGCAGCGTCGCAATACGCTGACGCGGGTTGCCCAGGCGATCGTCGATCATCAGAAGGAATTTCTGGACAAGGGGCCGGAGTCGATCGAGCCGCTGAAGATGCAGCAGATCGCCGACAAAGTGGGCGTTCACGTGACCACGGTGAGCCGCGCGGTGGACGACAAGTGGATCCAGACGCCGCGGGGCATCTTTCCGCTGAAGCGGTTCTTCTGCGGCGGGACGGTCAGCGCCGACGGTGAGGAGGTTGCCTGGGATACCGTGCGACTGAAGCTGCAGGAGATCGTCGACGGCGAGGACAAGCAGCATCCGTACAGCGACGAGGAACTGGTCCGAGAGCTGGGCAAGCAGGGGATCACGGTGGCACGGCGCACAGTGACCAAGTACCGCAAGGCGATGAACATCGCCAGCTCGCGCCAACGCCGTGACTGGACGTTGGGCCCGGCCGGTGAAGAGCACCACGAAGCCTCGGAAGAGGCCGAAGACGCCTGAGCGTGGCGTGCCTTTTGGCGGCTCACTTCTTCTTGAATTGCGGGTTGAAGACCGCCAGCTCGTCGAACACGGCCTGCATGATCGTGGTGCGATCGTTCGTCGTGTAGACGACGTGGATCTTGCCGTCGGCGGTCTGGATGGCGTAGGGGTAAGCGAAAGTGTTGTCGCCCCCGGCGATGTCGCGACGGTAGGGGAAGGTCTTGGCGCAATCGACGGAGATCGCCACGGTCAGCGGCGTTCGTTCGTTCATGCCGTTGTTGTAGACCAGCAGCATATGGCCGTTTTGCAGCTTGATGAAATCGACGGCCGAGTTGGGATTGGGGAAGTCGGTGCGCTGGGCCGGGCTCCACGTGAGGCCACCGTCGTGTGATTCACTGCGAAGCATCCAGCCCTTGGTGGTCGGTTCGAAACTGCCTCCCCGCCGCAGGAAGGCGACTAGGTGGTTGTCGGTGAGCTGGACGACCTGGGGCTGGAGATTGCCTTCGGGGGAGGTGATCCGATTGGTAGGAGTCCAGATCTTCTTCTGTCGGTCGTACCGCAGGAAGTAGGAAGACGTGTCGGCGGCCGTCCGTTCAGTGTCGGCGCCCGTCTCGTGGTACATGGGCAGCAGGTAGTCGCCGCTTTGGAGGACGATCGGCTGGCCGCGGACCATGGAGCCCAGCTCGATGGCCAAAAGAAACGAATCGGACCAGGTCTTGGCGCCGTCGGTGGAGATCTTTCCTTTGACGATGGCGTGGGACCACGTGGGTCCGAAGAGGTTGTTGTAGAACAGCCAGACGACGCCGTCGGGGGCCTGCCAGACGACGGGATTGCCTTCGCCACGGTTGGGCGTATCGGCGATGACGACCGGACTGGTCCAGGCGTTGGTCCCGGCCTTCTGTCGCGAGCCGAAGACGGCCGTATCGGTGCCATACTCGCCTGAGCCCCCGTAGTAGGCTACGTAAAGGTCCCCGTTGGCCAATTGGGTGATCGACGCGGGGTGTTTGTAGAGTCCCGGATGCTCGGGTCCGAACAGCCGATAGGTCTCGACATTGGGACTGACATCGACGGCCCAAACGGGCGCTGCGGCCAGACTGGCCAAGAGGGTAAGGAAGAATTTCATGGTGTTCCCGCAATGCGTTAGACGGACTCGACGTGTAGGCCACGCCGCATGCGTTCTACCCTCCGTGCGTCGTCCATCATCTGTGCGACGCGATGGACGTTGTCGATTCCTTCGAGTACGAGTTCAGGATGGGTGCGGTCGCTGGAAGCGATCCTGATGCGCCCGACGTTGACGAATCTCTGCGGCAGCGATTGTTCCGTGCTGATGTCGTCCATGTCGATCACCTCGATGCGATCGGTCACGTGGCGGAGGATGCCGCGTTCGTGGAAGAATCGCTGCGACGTGAGCCGATAGCGGACGCCCAGCCGCCGGCGGACGTACACGATCAGCGAGTATGCGAACATCAGTACGATGATCGCCAAGATGATCCACCATAGGACCGGTTTCCCGAAGTAGAAGCCGGCCACGACGAGGGCGACCGTAGCGAGGCCGTCGAGCAGCCATACGCCGATCATGTCTTTGCTGGAGTATCGGCCCTGCCAGAGCTGCTCCTCGACGTCGTCCGACGCGTCTCGCGGGCGGAGTCGGTCCAGCGGGCCGTTGGCCGGCCGGGTTTCGGGCTGGCGGTGGGCCTCCGGAGCATCGGCGTGCGATTCGGTGGCGGGGGTCGGCGAAGGGGCATCGCCGTCGGCGGATCGGAAATGATCCCCGGGATCCACCCTTTCGCCACACTTGTGACAGAAGACGGAGTTCTCGGCAACCTCGACACCGCAGGCTCGACACTTCATCCCAGGCATCCTTGATTGGCAGAGAGAGTTTTGCGAGGGTTCGTACCCCGTGAAAAGCCAGCTATGAACAAAACCGCGAAAACCGAAAGCAGCGGACGAGCCGAAGACCACGCCTTGGGCGGCCGTTTTCGTGGGCCGTCCCTTTCGCCATTGTATGGGCTCGTTCCACTCAATTGTATTTCGTGTGGGGAAAAGGCACTAGTCTTGCCGCGAACGCCTGTCTTGTGGACGCCCGTTCAGTGGGCCGCGCAGCACATTTTGCGGCCCTCCCTCTTCGCGGCCCAATATGTTGGTGTATAGTAATAGGTTCTAGTGCGTGTCGCATTTGACTGTAGCGTTTGTGGCAGCGTGTTTCTGCGGTTTCGAAAGCGAAACACACGCTACACCTACGCCGAATGGCCTCGACAGGTGCGGCCAGGAGCTTCGGCCCATGAAATGTCCTTTCTGCCACGTCGATAATGACCGAGTCATTGACTCACGAACGTGTGAGGAGGGGGATGCCATCCGGCGACGCCGGGAGTGTCTGGGTTGCCGGCGGCGGTACACGACGTATGAGCGTGTGGAGCGTACGACGATCAAGGTGGTCAAGAAGGATGGGGTTCGCGTTCCCTTCGATCGCCATCGCCTGAAGGCCGGTCTGGAAAAGGCGTGCTGGAAGCGGCCGATCAGCGATCTGCAATTGGAGACGATCGTCAGCGACATCGAGAACTACATCGAAGCCCAATACGAATCGGAAGTTGAGAGCCGCTGCCTGGGCGAGTTGGTCATGACGCGATTGCGCGATTTGGACAAGATCGCCTACGTGCGATTTGCCAGCGTGTATCGGCAGTTTGAGGATGTTCAAGACTTCGTCGACGAACTGCGGCCGATGCTTTCCGACGCGCCACGACCGCCGCGGTAGGGGGTCGGGTAGCGTAGGGGTTCACGGCAAGCATTGCCAAGGAAGCACAAAGGCCGGATAGCCCCGGGCTAGTGCGTGTCGCGCTCGACGGTGGCGTTCGCGGCGGTGTGTTTCTACGGTTTCAAAAGCGAACTGCGCGCAACGGTTACGCCGAATGCGCTCTATTGCTTTCGGACGATGACGAATTCGGCCATCGTTTCCAAGGCATCTCGCGCGGGTGTTTGAGGCAAATCAGCCAATTGCCGTTTTGCCTGCTGGATTTCCGCAGCCGCTTTCTGCTGCGAGTACTCGATGGCATCCCCCTGTTGGATCCACGGTCGGAGTGACTCGCGATGGTGGTTCTCCGATCGAGAGAGCAGTGCCAGTAGCTCTTCCTGCTGAGGGCGGGTGGACTGGCTGAGGAGGCGGATCAGGGGCAGGGTCGCTTTCTGCTTGACCAGATCGGTGCCGAGTGACTTTCCGGTGGCCCGCTCGTCGCCGACCAGATCGAGGATGTCGTCGGTGATTTGAAAAGCGATGCCCAAGTGGCGGCCGTAGCGGGTCAAGGCGGCGCAGTGGTCTGGATCGGCGCCGGCATAATGCGCACCGAGATGGCAGGAGCAGGCGCACAGTTCGGATGTCTTGGCGGCAATGATATCGAGATATGCCTGTTCGCTGAGGGCGAAGTCGCCGCGGCTGTAGACCTGTCGCAACTCGCCTTCGCACATGATCTTGGCGGTCTCGGAGAGCACGCGGCAGGCGTGAGTCGTCTCGACGTCGGCTGCGAGGCAGAGCGCCCGACTGAAGAGGTAATCGCCCAAGAGCACGCTGGCCTCGTTATCCCAGCGAGCGTTGACCGTGGCGAGGTGCCGGCGAATGGTGGCTTCGTCGAGAACGTCGTCGTGGATTAAGGTCGCCGTGTGGACCATTTCGACGGCGGCGGCCAGGAGCAGATGATCGCGGCTGGGCCGGCCACAGGCCATGCCGGACAGAAATACGAGTGCGGGCCGCATTCGCTTGCCGCCCAGTCGGAACCCGTACTTGGCCAACTCATCGACGAAGGGGTAGTCGCTTCGCAACTCGTCGAGAAGGAGTCGGTCTGTGGCGTCCAGATCGTCTTGGATCAACGCGTAAGGTTTCTGAAGTCCGTCGGGGATCCGTCCGCGACTTTCGATCCGATGTCTCATCAATGGCTTCCTACGCGGGCTCTGCGGGGGAAATGCGATGAACCGGCATTCACCCTCCGGCTGGCGCCTTCCAAGTTCCAATGGCCCAGTTCATGCGTGGTCGTAGGGGGATCGGTCCTTTCGAGCCGCACGTGGCGGGCCGAATTGAGTCCCTTCATTTTATAATCGGGGCGCGCGAATCGTCGAGGGGTTGGCAGCCAATGATTCAAGGCGATTCTCGGCAGGCGTGTTTGGGATGGCGGGTTGGTCCGGCCTGGGCAAGGGGCGGCGAAGGAGAAGGGCCGTGGGCACCGGGAGCAATGGGAGGTCGTCCGATGAGGCGGTGTTGCGAATCGGCGCGGGGTGTGACGGCGTCGGGCAGGGGAACAGGCCTAGCCCAAACGGGGGCGTGCATCGGATTTCGTCCGAGAGTAGTATGGGATAGTCGAGCTGGTCTGTGGAAAGAGCATACATCCATCGGATTATTCTAAGGGACAGCGAGGCATGTCAACCGCGGTCAGGATCGTCGGGGAGCATCCGTTGGCCAAGGATGCCCACGACAAACCGAAGTCCCGAATTGGGACCGTCTTTCCGGCACACCGCGCCATCGTCATGTTGCCGGGAATCCATGCCACCCAGCGCATGGCATATATCGAGCTTCTCGGCCGGGAGCGGGTGCAGCAGGGTCTGCCGCCGCTGTCGCGAGCCGAGGAATCGGAGCTGTGGGATCAGTCAGTCGACCTGGTTATCGAGGGGGACCGGATTCTGATCCGGCCCGACCCGGCAAACATGGCGCTGGCTTTCCGCGCGGACGAAGTTCTGCAGGAAGTAGTTTCGAAGCAGCGCATCCAGTTCCTCTACGTGCTGAACGAGCAGGTGCGCGACGCGATCAAGAAGCGTGGGGAATGCTGGCGGGTGAACCCGCTGCCCAAGTCACCAGTCGAGATGCGTCGCATGATTACGTCGTCGCGGATCGGCATCGGTGGCGAGGAGTTGTACTACTACAACAAGGGCACAGGAACGCGGTTTTTGACTTGCGCGGAGTTCATGCGTTTGGGAACGATGGATGACACCGGGTTGCGGCAGCATCTACTGGAGATCGCCCGATATGCTGGGACGACTAATCCGCAGGGGAGTGCGGAGATCGCGTTTTTCGCGGCGGGAAACCGCTTGACGAAGGACCATTTGGCGGCGTACTCGTTCGAGGGTATGGACGGGCCGTCACTGCGCGCGGCGCACGAGGAGCTGGGCCAAGTATTTCAGGACGCCGTGCGGCCGGAGTGTCTGCGCGACGACCTGGATAGCATCGAATGGCGCAACCGGATGTGCGCGGCGCTGATCGGTCGAGACGAGGAGGTGGTGCCGGAGGAGACGCTGCTGGGATTGAGTTCCGAGTTCTTCATGCAGATTGAATGGTTGCCGGGCGGCAGCATCGAAGAAGGGGAATTGATCTTCGATCCGATCTTCGAGGAGGATCGGCGGCGGCCGGAACTGGCGCACCTTTGCGACGAGAAGGCCCGCAAGTTCATCTACAACTTCGTTCGGGAGTATGGCGATCTGGAGTACGTGAATATCGGGCGGGTGATCGGCTCGCTCTCGCGCCGCCCGGGTTCGCAGGGGCGTCGCGACGTGTACATCGCCCAGATCAAGCAGCGCGGTGTGCAGAAGGAGATTATCAGCATCATTCGCATGCAGAAGTGGGGCATCCGCGAGCATCTGGATTGCGGCAAATCGCTGCTGGACGCGATTATCGAGTCGGAAGAGTATACGGAATACATCCTCGACCGCCGTTTGGGCTGCCGGCAATTGGGCATGAATCTGCCGAGCCGGGTCACGGCGCGAAAGATCGGCGAGCGATACCAGGGGAGCCAGGAAGGTTGCCGGGGGATCATGATCTGGTCGCCCTACTTCGAGCGAGACTATATTCACGGTATCGCCACGGACAAGATGCCGCGTCACAAATTCGCCAATGAGCGTTTCGCGTTTGAGTTTGCGAGGCTCCTCGGCGGGGCGGCCGCTCCGAACATGATCGTCGGCCGATGCGATTTGAAGTTCAATGTACTGTTTGACGACGGCGACGAGGTCGTGGTGCCGGACCAGACGGGAATGCCCTGCGATCTGGTCGTTGCCGATCAAACCGGCACGTTCGTCGACTACATCCACGAGTTGCCGTGTATGGCCGCAGCGTACGCTGCACCGATCAATCGGCGTCTGGAGTTCGTGCCGGATCCCGAGATGTTCGCCCGCATCTACCTGACCGCCTTCCTGAAACGCTTCTTCAACATCCAACGTGAGTACCGCAAGCGCCGACGAGCATTTGCCACGCTCTTCAAGCACCGCCGTCGCGACGAAGGCGGTAGTTTTGCGTACCGCTGGGAGCGAGTCCTGGACCGACTCGACCGGACCGATCCTCGCGAGCTCCAAAGGCTTATCTGTGAGAAACTGGGTGTGAACCCATTCCGGGTTCCTGAGCCGCACATCGCACCGATGTCGGCGAGCCGGTCGGAATGAGGGTCGGCCTGAGCGTGGTTTTTGGCGAGGAGGCGGCTGTCATCTGCGGGGGAGCGAGGTGTCTTTCCTGAGTAGTGAGCATAGCTGTTAGCCCGCCCGACGTGTTCGCGCGAGTGGGAGTGTCGGAGTCGACAGCGACCACCGGCCGGCTATGCACTCGAAATGCGAGGGCTGCCTCCGTCGCTGGATGGCAGTCAAACCGCTAGTCACGGGAACCTGCTTTGGTGGGGTCGGTTGTGACCTTTTTGGGGTTGTCAGGGGTTTACAGAGTGCTGGGCGCGGAGTTATTATCAGGTTGCGCTGAGTAAAATGTTTCGCGCTCGCGGGCTGAGGAGAGTGATAGTGAGCGGAGAGAATGGCCTTGTGCCGGAAACGACCGTCAGTGCGGCGGGGATGCGCATCATTCGGCTGATGGTTGGTAGGCCTCCGGTGACTGTGGCCAGCCTGATCCGAGGTGCCGGCGTAACGCGTACCGCGGTGACCGAGCAGCTTAACGAACTGGTGGCAGCCGGCTTTGTGCAGCGCACGACCGAGCGGCTGAGCGGGCGTGGGCGGCCGCGGCACCTGTACTCGGCGACCAAGAATGCTCTGCTGCTGCTGTTCGCCAGCAATCAGCACGTGCTGGTTCCCGCGATGTGGCAGGCGATTGCCGACTTGGGTGGTGATGATTTGGTGCGTCAGGTGATGCAGCGGGTCGCCCTAGCGATGGCCGAGCACTATCGGCCGCGCGTTGATGGCCGCACGCCCGGCGAACGGCTCAAAGAGATGATGCGGCTTCTGCACGAAGAGGGGGGCGTAGTCGAGGTGCAGGAGAACGGGGACGGCGAATTGGTCCTGTATCGGCGCAGTTGTCCGTTCTACAGCATGTTCGAGGAACGTACGAAGGCGGTTTGTTGCATCGATCAGGAGATGATCTCCGCAGTTGTCGGGGCGCCGGTACGGCGAACAAGTTGCCGGCATCATGGTGACCCCTGCTGTACGTTTGAGATCGTTTCGTCGAACGGGAAGACGAAGTAGACGACCTGCTGTCTTGCCCAGCGCCAGGCGTTGGTGCTCAATCTGCGAGTTGCCACTGCGGCAATCTCGGCGGCGCGGCGAAGTGAGGGCCGTTGAGCGCGCCGCGGGACAGGATTCAAGGTTCCGGGACGTATTCTGGGGGATTCCCCTAACCCATCTGTGTATTGGGGCTTTTTTGCAGAAAGCCCTTCACGGGGGCGCTATAATTTGGGAGACTTCGGAATGGAACTGGCTGCATCCGTGATTCGATGGCAGCAGTAGACGAGCCAGTTCTCGCGGTTGAGAGTGCTCGTCTGGCTGGCGGCTTGTTGAAGCAGCGTGGGTTGCCAGTCTGTTCTCCGTTGTGTGGGGCATTCTGGCGCCCGCTGAGGACCGGCGGCGCATGTTATAGGGCGACAGGAACCTGGGGCTGCCGCGATCGAAACGTGGGGAGGGCCGGTGCGGGCCCTCCCCATGCCATTCGTAGGCAGTGTGGATGGTTGTGGGCGAGGCGGGTCTTCGTGATCGCGAGGGTCGTTCTCTCGGACCGGCCGGAAGTAGTTCTCGGTCTCGCCCAACCGGCCGAAAGACTTTGTGTCGGCTTCGGTCGTTTCGCGATTGGGTTTGCGCCGGCCGCGCAGGGTCCTTTCTGGACCGACTTGCGGCGGGGACGATCTCGGGTATCTTATCGGTGGAGTTGCGGCCGCCCTGTTCGTTCGTCGGACAGAGCGGATCGCGAGGAATGCTTCGCCGATACTACTCAAGTCATTCGTTTGTCCAGGAGGTGATCCGTGGCAACGCCCGCCAAAGCCGAATCGAAAGTGACGATTCCCAAGATCCGGTACACGGAGTGTTTCATCGATGGTCGATGGGTTCCGTCGTCGGAGGGCAAGGCATTTGCCACCGTTAACCCGGCCACCGAAGAGGTCTTGGCGGAGGTGTCGGAGGCGGACGAGGTGGATGTCGACAGCGCGGTGAGCGCTGCGAGGCGGGCATTGGAGGAAGGGCCGTGGTCGCGAACGTACGGCCGTGATCGCGGCCGGCTGATGGTCCGGCTGGCAGAACTGATCGAGGCCCACGGCGAGGAACTGGCCACCCTGGACACGTTGGATTGCGGCAAGCCTATCCGCGATGCCCGAAACGACGTACCGCTGGCCACAGAGGCTCTGCGCTACTACGCGGGCTATGCCGATAAGATGCACGGCAAGACGATTCCCGTTTGCAGTCCGAACTTGACGTACACGCGTTTGGAGCCGGTGGGCGTTGTGGGGCAGATCATCCCATGGAACTATCCGCTGGTCAACGCGGTGTGGAAGCTGGCACCTGCCTTGGCTGCCGGGTGTACGGTGCTGCTGAAGCCGGCGGAGCAGACGCCGCTATCGGCGCTGCGCGTGGGGCAGCTCTGCCAAGAGGCGGGCATTCCGGACGGGGTGGTCAACGTGCTGCCGGGCGATGGGCCCAAGACGGGCGCGGCGATCGTGCGTCACCCCGGGGTCGACAAGATTTCCTTCACGGGGGAAACCCGCACAGGCCAAACGATCATGCGCGAGGCGGCGGCCACAATGAAGCGGTTGACGTTCGAACTGGGCGGCAAGAGTCCGAACATCATCTTTGCCGATGCGGACGTAGACGTGGCGGCCCTGACCGCTCATGCGGCGCTGTACGCCAATCAGGGTCAGGTTTGCTGTGCCGGAAGTCGGCTGTACGTGGAAGACAAGATTTACGACGAGGTTGTCGAAAAGCTCGTGCAGCAGAATCGGCAGACCCGCCTGGGCGATCCGCTGGACCCGCAGACCGAGGCCGGGCCCCAGGTGAGCAAAGAGCAGTTTGATCGGGTGCTCAACTACATCGACGTCGGCCGGCAGGAGGGTGCCAAGTGTCTGACGGGCGGGAGCCGGTGGGGCGAGCGGGGCTACTTCGTGGAGCAGACGCTATTCACTGACGTTGGCGACAGCATGCGGATCGCCCGGGAGGAGATTTTCGGCCCGGTGCTCAGCGTGTTGCGGTTCTGCGACGTGGACGACGTGGTGCGCCGAGCGAACGATACGGCCTACGGCCTGGCCGCGGCCGTGTGGACCCGAGACATCGAGAAGGCGCACACGTTGGCGGCCAGAATCAAGGCCGGCACGGTTTGGGTGAATTGCTATTTCGCCTTGGATGTGGCGGCGCCGGCTGGTGGGTTCAAGCTGTCGGGCATCGGTCGCGAGTTGGGTGAGGAGGGGCTTCGACCCTACTACGAGACCAAGACGGTCACGGTGCGGTTGAACCCGTAGGGGCCGTTGGACCGGACGACGCTGCGGGTATTCGCGAGCCAGTGATGGACCCACCGCTACAGTAGAACGACTTCGAGCGTTGCCAGGAAGTTCATGGTGGCATGCATGGCCAGCGCCGGGTAGAGTGATCCGGTCTTGAGGCGGGCGGCGCCGAAGAGAAGGCCCACCATGAAGAGAATGGCTTGCGAGCAAGCGTCGTACTGGAGATGAAGAGCCGTCCAGGCAGCGGACGTGACCAGGACCGAGCCTGTTGCGCCGAGCCACGAGGCGCGCAGCCCGCGGAGCATGAAGCCGCGGAAGAACGCTTCCTCGAATGCGGGTGCGGCGATTACCAGAGCGGACCAAAGCAAGGGCGTCCAGTAGGCAGTAGCGTACACCTTGCGCATGAAGCTCGGTACCAGGGGGCGGCCGATCAGGTAGGTGACAGTATCGGACGCGATGCAGAACACGAGCAAGGCGCCCAGCCACAACAGGATCGTGCGTACCGGCACTGGTCGCAAGGCGAGATAGTCGGCCACGGTCCAGCCGTGGCGCAGCTTGGCAAACAGGAGCACCAGTACCAGGCAAATCGGCATGGTCCCCCAGGTGGCGATGGAGAGCAGCAGCCCGTTGGCGGAGGCCGATTCGGCGACTTTCATCAAATCGACCCCCGGCTGCAGTACCGCGCTAATCGCGATATAGCCAGCCGCGACAATCACCTGCAGGACGAGAAACGTGGTCAGGACAATGAGTGAGAAGCCGGTTGTCGCCCAGAAGCCCCAGGGGGTCGGCGCGGTGGGCGCGGACGGTTCGAGGGGAGCGTTTTCGGACGTTGGGGCGATTTCCATCCGGTTGATTCGACGTCCAGGGTGAGGCCGTGGATCAGTTCAGGAAAGGCTAGTGCGTGTCGCACTTGACCGTAGCGTTCGCTGCGGCGTGTTTCTACGGTTCCGAAGGCGAAATACACGCTACGGTTACGCCGGATGCGTTCTAGATGATTGGCGGTGCGTGTGCAAGGGGAGGGGCGTTGGGCTTCTTCGGTCGGGTGGGGAGATCTGTGTGAGCCCATTGCTGCCGGACGGACCACTGCGATTGTTGCGCGGATGGGTTCGGATGATGGCTTGTCGGGCTCGCTGCGCTCGGCCCACCCTTCAGGTGGTCGCGAAGACTATCGGTAGGATTTGGCTATGGGGCTTGTGTCCGGGTGAGGGCTCCCATGGCGTCGACTGGTTGCTCGATCGAGAGTTTCTGGCCCAAGGTCGCTGCGAGGTTGGGGAGATCGTAGTGGGTGAGGGCGCCGTGGACGAAGTTGGTCACCTGGTCGCGGTTGAGGCGGCTGTGAATGACGTTGGACCAGGAGGCGAGCGTTCCGCGGAGTTTCACGCTGTGGAAGAGTGCAGGTTCCAGCGCGGCCGCATGGAGCGCGGGGATGCCGACGTTGCCGACGGCCTCGAGTTCGATCGACGCGGGCCGCCCGCCGGTTACCCGTTCGGACGCGTATCGGGCGGAGGTGAGTACGTCCTCGGCTCGCATTCCGACGATTGAGCGGCCGAGCATATAAGCGAGATAGGAGTCTTGATGTTGCGGGCCGCCCCATCCCTTGGTGGTCGACTGGGTTTGGCCTGTTCCGCGGAGATCGACGGCCAGGATGGCCACGCCGTTCTTGGCGCGTTCCTCCAGGGCGGCCAGTTCGGCCGTCTTTCCTTGCTGGTGAACATGAAGGACGACGCGGTCCTGGCCCGGCTTTGCGGGGAGGAACAGGAGTGCGGGAAGGCAGATGCCCGGTTCGGGGCGGATCACCAGTTTTTCGACGGCGTATCCGTCGCGAGGGATGGTTGCGACCGTTTCGACGGTCGGCTTGGGGAGGTCGGACAGGATGCGGATTCCGGTCAGGTGTCGCACGCCGTCGAAGAGGGCGGCACGGTCGCCGGTGGTCCATGATGCCTTGCGACGCACGGCGAGCTTGTTTTCGTAGTCTTCGTTCAGGTCGTACACGGAGCGTGATCCGGGGAGCATCATGACCTTGCCGTCCGGCGTGCAGCGGTACTCATCTTCGGCGAGGAGATCAATCTCCGGTTCGGTGATGGGAAGGTCCTTGCCTAGAAGCCATCGCGACATCCACCGTGCCATGCCCTCGCGTTGGAGTTGGGCGTAGCCGTGCTTGGCGTCGTTTTCGACGATGTCGACTCGCTCGGCATAGCCCATGCGGGTGAAAAGGCGTTTTGCGTTGCGAAGCGTTTGCCAGGAACCAACGATGTCGAAGAAGTCGTGGGTGGCGGCGAGGATCAGCACGGGGGAAGGAGCCCGCATCATAACCATGTCGGACTCGAAGGGGCCGCCGAGTAGCTGGCCGAAGATCTGCTGCTCGGAATCGTCGGTACCGTAGACTTCGAGCAGTCGGGGTGTGCTGGTGACATAGCAACTGGGCGCGGCGGCGGCGATGCGGTCATCAAGTGCCATGAGATAGGTGGTTTGCGTACCGCCACCGCTGCAGCCGGTGCAGCCGATGCGTGTTGGATCGATTTCGGGGCGCGATTGCAGGTAGTCGATGGCTCGCATGCCGTCCCAGATCTCGAAGCGAGCGGTGTTCTGGCCCAGCAGGACGCAGCCCATGCCGACGACGGTGTGCGCGGCGGTGCCCCAGAGCTTGGGCCAGCCGCCGGGACCGAGATACTGGCCTCGCTCGCCCTGGTCGATGGGGTCGAACACGAGCGCCGCCATGCCGTTGAGGGCCAACAGGGCGGCGCCTGTCTGATATTCCTTGTGTCCCTTGCCATCGGAAGCATGGCCGCACGGCATGATCACGCCTGGGTAGGGCGGCTTGAAACGATTGGCATCGGGAAGGAACAGGAGGGCGGTGACAAAGTGCTTTGGCTGGCTCTCAAAGATGATCTTGTCGACCTGATAGCCGGGCCGCGACACGGTGCCGACGACCCGCGACTCGAGGGGTGTCGGCTCGGGCAGCCCCCCGATGGCCGTGAGGAACTTCTCGCGCATTTGTTTCTGATATGCGGCGATCTGTTCGGGCGATTTTCGCTCTTCGTAGGCGGCGCGCCACTGGGCAATAGCCTGTTCCACCTGGCGTTCCAGATAGCGGTGCATCATGCCACCGGGCGGGCCACCATCGATCTTCTCGGGCGGCACGTTGAGGTCGTCGGCCAACGCGCTGCATGCGGCAGCGATGAGGACCAGAACAGTCAGGGGGGAGTAGCGCAAGGAGGCCATGGAGATCCTCGTGGCGGCGGTGATTCTGCGTTCTGGACAGCGCTGGAGCGATCTTACTGGTACTGTCCGAACTCGTAGGCGGCGTCGTACATGGCGACAATGTTGGCTGCGGGGACGCCGGCCTGGATGTTGTGGACGTTGTTGAAGACGTAGCCGCCGCCGGGCTTCCAGATGGCCATGTTTCGACGCACGTGCTCGCGGACCGCTTCTTCCGAGGCAGAGGGGAGAACATGCTGGGCGTCGATCGCTCCGCCCCAGAAGACCATCTGGTCGCCGAAGCGGGACTTGAGGTCGGCGGGGTCCATGTTGAGGGCGCTGATCTGGACGGGGTTGAGGATGTCGACGCCATTGTCCAGCAGGTCGGGGATATATTGGGCGCACGAGCCGCAGGTGTGGTACCAGATCTTGGCTTCGGTCCGCGAGCGGATGTACTGGACCAACTCTTTCTGACGGGGCTTGACGACGCGGCGATAGAATTCGGGTTTGAAGAGCGGACCCTTTTGCCCGGCCAAGTCGTCGCCGACCATGATGACGTCGACGACGTCGCCAACCTCGTCGAGGAACAGGCGGAACCAGTCCATCCAGAATTTCAGCGTTTGGTCCAGAAGGGCCGCGCAGAAGTCGGGCTGGGTAAGCATGTCGATGAACCACTGCTCTAGTCCGCGCAGGTACCAGCAGGTTTCGTAGACGACGCCTGAGATGCCGCTGATGACGGCGTAGGGCGTTTGGTTGCGGATTTCCAATGCCCGATCGCGGAGGCCGACGAACCGGCTGGGATCATCGCCTTTTGGGAACGGATAGTCGGCCACGTCGGCCAGGGTGGCGTTGGCCATAGGGTGGTAGGTGATATCCATGTAGTAGGGCTGGTCGTCGGGCATCGACCAACGAACGCCGAACTCGTCGATGAGGTCGTGCCAGAGGCGGCCGTTGCGCTGGACCTTCTCGATCTCGCCTTTGAAATCGGCGGGTGCGCCGGCAGCGATGTAGCGAGTGTCGACCCGGAGCCGCTCGAGCACCGCCTCGCAAGGGCGGGCCAACTGTTGGGCAGCGTCCATGATGACGATGTCGTCATCGATACCGAGGTATTCGAGCAGGGCCTGATAGGCGAACTTATGGATGCCGGTCTGGTTTCCGCCCAGGTCGATCGGCACCCGATCGGGTTCCTGGTGGTTGATGGCCTTGAGGATCCGTTGGCGAGAGGTCAATGTCTCCTTGGTCACAGGGCACCTCGGCGTAAGGGGCGTCAAAGAGGGCGATCACGACGGCTGCATGATGGCAGTTAGCGGCAAGAAATGCAAGTCGAGGGGGAGGAGGTGGTGAGTGGGGGCACAGCCGAGGGCGGCTGTGCTACATGCGGGCGGAAAGCTTGCACGGTGGATTTCAGGCATTATGATCTAGGCAGAATCGGCGCACCATTACCGACCAGGAGGCCACGCCATGACGCGGAAATCGTCCTTCACACGTCGACAGTTTCTCTGCAGGGCCACTGCTGCCGTGGCGGTTCCCACGATTGTTCCCCGTTTGGTTCTTGGCGGCGACAAGCCGGCCCCGAGCGAGAAAGTCAACGTGGGCATCATCGGGTTGGGTATGCAGGCCAATGGGTTTCATGTGACGACGCTTCTGAGTTTGGACGATGTGCACGTGCCGGCGGTGTGCGATGTGGATGTGAATCGGCGCCGCCACGCGAAAGAGCGAGTGGATAAGCGTTATGAGGCGACGGGCAAAGGTTGCGACGAGTACCACGATTTTCGCGAGGTGTTGGCGCGGAAGGACATCGATGCCGTGTTGGTGGCCACGCCCGACCATTGGCACACGATCATTGCCATCGAAGCGTGCAAGGCCGGTAAGGACGTGTATTGTGAGAAGCCGTTGACGCTGACGATTCACGAAGGACCCGTGCTGATCGAGGCGGTGAGGAAGTACAAGCGGGTGTTTCAGACGGGCAGCCAGTTGCGATCCGGGCAGGAGTTTTCCCACTATCCGCTGGCATGCGAGTTGATTCGGAGCGGGCGGATCGGCAAGGTGGAGCGGGTGTACACGAGCATCGGTCCGTCGAGCGTCTGGTGCGATCTGCCGGAAGAGCCGATGGAACCGGGCTTGCAGTGGGACATGTGGCTGGGGCAGGCGCCGATGCGGCCGTACAACTCGATTCTCAGTCCACGCGGAATGCCCAAGACCTGGCCGCAATGGCGCAAGTACCGGGAGTATTCGGGCGGGGCGTACACCGATATCGGCGCCCATGAGTACGACATCATCCAGTGGGCGTTGGGTATGGACGGGTCGGGGCCGATCGAGATCACCCCGCCGGACGATCCGTCGGCGACGGTTGGAGTGAAGTACCGCTATGCCAATGGCATAGAAGTGATTCACGGCGGGCCCGGCGGCATTGTGTTCGAGGGGACCGACGGGAAGATCACGCTGACCCGGCCCGGGATGAAGTGCGAGCCGGAGAGCATTGCCAAGGAGCCGTTGGGCGCCAAGGACGTGCATCTGTTCCACTCGCCGGGACATCACCGCAACTGGATCGACTGTATTCGCACGCGTCAGCGACCGGTGTGCGACGTCGAGATCGGGGCGGGATCGGTGACGGTGTGTCACCTGGGAAACCTGGCGTATTGGAACCACCGCAAGCTGAAATGGGATCCGGCGAAGTGGCAGTTCGTCAGCGATGCGGAAGCGAATACGTGGCTGGATCGCGCGCGGCGAGACCCTTGGCAATTACCGAAGGTGTAATCACGAAGTCTGCGGCGACGATTCGTGGCCAAGTGGCGGACTAGCTACCGTTGAGCTTCTTGAAGACCGCCCAGCCACCGACAGTGACGACAAGGGCGGCGAGGATCGTTCAGGCTACGGGGTCGGCTTCGATGAGCCGAATGCACTCTAGTGAGCCGTCGGTAGAAGGTTTTCCAGCAGGCGAGCAATACCATGGCTACTAGCCGAAGAGAGTTCATTCGTGGGTCCGTCGCTGCGGCAGCGATGGGCGGACTGGGATCGCTGACGGGTTCGGCCGCGGAATCGGACGGAAACGAGGTGCGTTTTCAGCGGCGCGTGGCCGTGCGGCATGAGGTGGACGTGTTCGTAGCTGGGGGCGGGCCTGCGGGCGTGGCTGCGGCGGTGGCTGCGGCGAAGCAGGGTGCGAAGGTGTTTCTCGCGGAGCGCAATTCATGCCTGGGCGGCATGGGGACGGCGGGCATGTTGCCGTTGTTCATGCCATTGACCGACGGCGTCCACATGTTGGCCGGTGGCGTGGGGGAGGATGTCCTGCGGCGGCTCAAGAAGGCCGGCGGTACGGGGCCTGGGAGCGACGTGACGATTCGGGCCGAGGTGCTCAAACGGGTCTACGATGATCTGCTGCTGGAAGCAGGTGTCGGGTTTCTGTTTCAGGCCAACCTGATTGCGGTTGAAGCCGAGGGCGGGAAGGTGTTGGCCGCCGTGCTGGCCGGCAAGAGCGGCCTGTTTGCGGTCAAAGCCCGCATGTATCTCGACTGTACGGGCGACGGCGATTTGGCCGCGTGGGCGGGGGCGCCGTTCGAGAAGGGCGATGCGCAGGGCAACATGATGGCCGGGACGCTGTGCAGTCTTTGGGCCGATATCGATTGGGAGGCGGTCCGTCGAGGTGGGCTTGGCACCGGCGAGAAACGCTTGGAGGACGCATTTCGAGACAAGGTGTTCACGATCGAGGATCGGCACTTGCCCGGCATGTTCCGCGTGGGCGAGCGCACGGGCGGCGGGAACATCGGTCACACGTTTGGGCTGGACTCGACCGACGAGCGCTCGATAACCGAGGCCCTGCTGCATGCTCGCAAATCGCTGCTGGAGTACGAACGGTACTACAAGGAGTATCTCAAGGGCTTCGAGCAGATGGAACTGGTGTCGACGGGCTCGCATCTTGGTGCCCGGGAGAGTCGGCGGATTGTGGGCGACTATGTGCTGAATTTGGACGATTTCAAGTCGCGGGCCGTGTTTGCGGACGAGATCGGCCGGTACAACTACGCGGTCGACATCCATGCGGCCAAGCCGGACGTGGCGAGCTACCAGCAGTACGCCAAGGACTTTCGAAGCCTGCGGTACGGGAAAGGCGAGAGCTACGGCGTGCCGTACCGGAGCCTAGTGCCGCAGAAGCTGAGCAACGTGCTGGTGGCAGGCCGGTGCATTAGCACGGATCGGTATATGCAAAGTTCGATTCGGGTGATGCCCGGTTGCTTCATCACGGGGCAAGCGATCGGGGTGGCCGCCGCCATGGCCGCCAGCGGCGGCGGTGATGCGCGAGCGGTGGCGGTTGCTGAATTGCAGCGGCGGTTGAAGGCGATGGGGGCCTATTTGCCGAACTGTTGACACGAACCCTGGTCGTCGCACAGGTGCCTCTGGAGTTGCAGCAGCAAGGGTTGGGTGGGCCGCACGACATGGATCGCGGCGAGACCGTTGCTACTTCGGGCCGCGTTTCTTGGAGTTCTTCTTCTCGGCCGTGAGTGACTCTTGCCATTGGTGGATGAGGCGGAGCGCTTCCATTGGCGTGGTTTGGTCGAGATCGACCTTGCGCAGGTCGTCGAGAAGGGGATGGTCGGCGGGGCCGAAGAGGGTCAGTTGGAGGTCGCCGAGGCGCTGGGTGGGTTTGTGGCGGGCGATCTTGGCGCGGCCTTCGGCGTCGAGATGTTCTTCTTCGAGCTGGGCGAGGATGTCTTTGGCTCGCTGGATGACCTCGCGGGGCACGCCGGCGAGGCGGGCGACGTGGATGCCGTAGCTCTTGTCGGCGGCTCCTTGGATGATCTTGTGGAGGAAGACGACTTCGTCTTCCCATTCGCGAACGGCGACGTTGAAATTCTGCACGCCGTCGAGCGATTTCTCCAGGTCGGTCAGCTCGTGATAGTGGGTGGCAAACAGGGTACGGCAGCCGACGTGGTCGTGCAGGTGCTCGACGACGGACCAAGCGAGCGAGATTCCGTCGTAGGTGCTCGTGCCACGGCCGATCTCATCGAGGATGACGAGGCTCCGCTTGGTGGCCGTGTTGAGGATGCGTGCCGTTTCGGTCATCTCGACCATGAAGGTGCTCTGGCCGCGGGTGAGCTCGTCGCTGGCGCCGACGCGGGCGAAGATGCGATCGGCGATGCCGATGGTCGCCTCGCGGGCGGGCACGAAGCTGCCCATCTGGGCCATGATCGACAGAAGGGCCGCCTGGCGAATGTACGTGCTCTTGCCGGCCATGTTGGGACCGGTGATGAGGAGGATGTTACCCCAGCGGCCGCCGGCCAGCACATCGTTGGGGACGAAGGTGCCCTCCGGCTCGATGATGTCGAGAACGGGGTGGCGCCCGTCGTAGATTTCCAGAAGCGGTTCGTCGACGATCGTGGGGCGGCGGTAGTTGCGGGCGCGGGCCAATTCGGCGAGGGAAACCAGGACGTCCAATTGTGCTAGCACAGCGGCCGTGGCTTTCATGGTGCGCTGGGAAGCGGCGACGGCGTCGCGGAGTTCGAGGAACAATTGGAATTCGAGGTCTTTGGCCTTCTCGTCGGCCGTCAGCACCTTCTCCTCGTACTCCTTCAACTCCGGCGTGATGTATCGCTCGGCGTTCTTGACGGTCTGTTTGCGGATGAAGTAGTCGGGCACCTTCTCGCGATGCGCGTTGGTCACTTCGAGGTAGTAGCCGAAGACCTTGTTGTATCCGACCTTGAGGTTGGGGATGCCGCTTTGTTCGGTCACGTCGGACTGATACTGGGCGATCCACTGTTTTCCGCCGCGGGCCAGCTCGCGCAGGGCATCGAGTTCTTCGTTGTACCCGTCGCGGATGAAACCGCCCTCGCGGCTGGTGAGCGGGCAGTCGTCGACGAGGGCGGCGTCGAGTTTGCTGCGCAGCTCGGGGCAGAGGTCGATTTGGGCTTCCAGTTGGTTGAGGAGCTCGCTGGTGCGCGCCGCGAGCTTCGCTTTCAACGCCGGCAGAGACCGTAGGGTGCGATCGAGGAAGCTCAGGTCGCGAGGATTGGTCCGGCCGGTTGCCACGCGGGCCAGCAACCGCTCGACGTCGTAGACGTGACGTAGCGTTTCGTGAATGCCGGCGGCGAGGGTTGCGTTGCCGACCAGTTCTTCGACCGCGTCGAGCCGCAGTTTCAAGGCTGCTGCGTCGGTCAGCGGATTGGCCAGCCAATCGGCCATCAGCCGAGAGCCCATGGCGGTGACAGTCCCGTCGAGCACGGCCAAGAGCGAGCCTTCGCGGCGTCCTTCGCGGATGGTTCGGACCAGTTCGAGGCTGCGGCGGCTGGCCTCGTCGATCTCGACAGCAGTTCCCTTGCGATAGGGTGTCAGCCGATCGATATGGTCGAGGGAACTCTTCTGCGTTTCGGTGAGATAGTCCAAGACGGCGCCGGCGGCGCGGACGGCCTGCTTGTCGGCGGGGCTGTCGTCGAAACCGAATCCTTCGAGGCTGGCCGTACCGAAGTGTTTGGCGAGCGTGTCGCGGGCCGTGGCGGCTGAGAACGCCCAATCGGGGCGGCGCGTGACCATCATGCGCTCGGTCAGGTGCGGAGGTAACGGTTCGGCCGCTTCGCCTAGCAGGCATTCGGCGGGACCGATGCGAGCCAACTGATCGGCTAATTCGCGGGCGGGGAAACTGGTGGCGATGAATCGGCCTGTGGAGAGCTCGACCCAGGCGAGGCCCAAGGGATCGCCAGGGGCGACGGCGGCCAAGTAGTTGCTGGTGCGCGGGTCGAGGAGGGCATCGTCGGTAACGGTGCCGGGGGTGACGACGCGCGTGACCTCGCGGCGGACCAACCCTTTGGCTTGCTTGGGATCCTCGACCTGATCGCAGACGGCGGCGCGGAGGCCGGCTGCGATGAGTTTGCCCAGGTAGGATTCCAACTGGTGGTGGGGAAAGCCGGCCATGGGCGTGGCGTTCTCGCCCTTGTCGCGGCTGGTCAGCGCCAGGTTGAGGGTGCGTGCAGCGACCTTGGCATCGTCATAGAAGAGCTCGTAGAAATCGCCCATCCGGAACAGGAGGAGAGCGTCCGGGCAAGCGTTCTTGGCTTCCTGGTACTGCTTCATCATCGGCGTGGCGGTGCTGCTCATTCCGACAATGCTAGCAGAGTGGTTGGGCGATGCTCAAGGGGATAGGGGGAATGTTGAATGAGGAATAGCGAATCACGAATGACGAATGGTGGCCGCGTGGGTTTGACTGTTCCTGAAGCGGCTGGTTACTGGATGAGGCGTTCGTCTTCGTCGTCGCCGTGGACGGTGATTTCGCCGACGTCTTCCAGGCGACGGACGATATCGACGATTTGCTGCTGAACCTGTTCGACACCGGAAGCGCGGACCGGGCCGAGGTACTCCATTTCTTCCATCAAGAGTGCGGAGGCGCGCTTCGACATGTTCTTGAGGATCTTCTCCTTGAGGTCGGAGCTGGCGCCCTTGAGGGCCATCGCCCACTGCGAGTTCTCCACGTTCTTAAGGATCGTTTGGATGTCGCGATCGCTGAGTTTGGCGATGTCTTCGAAGACGAACATGAGACGGCGGATCTCTTCGACCAGGTCGGGATCTTCTTGGGCAAGATTCTCGAGGATGCTCCGTTCCGTGGTGCGATCGATGACGTTGAGGATTTCGGCCACACTGGCCACGCCGCCGGCATTTTCGAATTGCTGGCTCATGACGCTGGCCATGCGGTGTTCAAGGCCCTTTTCCACCTCGTGGATGATCTCGGGGCTGGTCTGGCTCATGGTGGCGACGCGGCGCACGACCGATAGCTGGCGTTCGACGGGCAGACCGCTGATGATGTCGGCTGCCTGGGAGGGGGGCACGTGACAGAGGATCAGGGCGATCGTCTGCGGGTGCTCGTCGATGATGAAGGTGAGCAGGTTCTGGCTGTCGGCTTTCTGGAGAAAACCGAAGGGGAGCGCCTCGATCGATTGGCGGACGCTCTCGAGAGTGACGTTGGCCTGAGTGCCGAGCGCCTTCTGGACCAAGAGCTTGGCGACGTCGAGGCCGCCGGCACCGCCGACCAAAGCCGCGGGGTTGGCGTGGGCGAACTCCTGGATGACCTGTTCCTGTTCGTCACCAGCGACGGCGTCGAGCCGGGCGATTTCGATGGATACGGCTTCGATCTGCTTGGGATCGAGCCGGCTCATCACCTGGGCCGCCTGATCGGGCGGAAGGGTCATCAGGAAGACGGCGGCCTTGCGGATGTTGGGACTTTGTCGGGAAGCGGGTGCCGGTGTTGCCATGGTGGCCCTTTGGCGAGGTTCCTGCGAACATCCACTGGTCAGAACGCGCCGGGACTGCTGATCCTATTGAATCTTGCTCAGGCTATGCACGTGGCAAGGTTGCGTGCCCCATTTGGCGGCCGCACGCGTTTGCCATGCGACGCTCGTAGAAGGTTCTGCGGACTACAGAGACTCTAACGGCGCGCATCGCCGTATCGGCTGTGGAAGGAGAGGAACTTGAGCTTGGGTGGCCGACGGGGAAATGGATCGTGGAAGAGGAGTGAGGATGCGGAAGAGGGGTTGAATGGGAGGTGGAAAAAGGGCGCTGTGGCGGCGCCCGATCACAATGGCCGCTTCAACCTGCGGGGGGGGTAAGTCAGGCGTCGTGCAGCTCGCAAATCGCCGACTGGCCGAAGCATTCTTCGACCTCGACCCGGATGAGGTGGGGGGAACTGCCGGTATGACGTTGCAGGGCTTCCTTCAGCCGTTGGCCGATGTGGCGGCCCAACAGTTCGGCGGTCGTGTTGGCCACTGGCAGTAGTCGGCAGTCACCGCGCGGAAGCACCCAGCGCCGGTCGCCGAAGCGGACTTCGACCTCGTCCTGCCCGGTGGTCACGTGGATTTGAGGGTGCTCGCTGGGCAGTAGCACGTAATGGTCGAGTTCGGCAAGAGTGGCTTGCGCGATTTCGTGGAGGAGGCGGAAGTCAATGACGTAGTGAGCCTCGTTGAGCGGGCCATGCACTTCGACGCCAACCCGATAGTTGTGGCCATGGAGTCGCTCGCAGGCACCGCCTTCGAATGTAATGAAATGGCCGGCGCTGAAACTGAGCTGGTCTTTCGAGATGCAGACGGAGTAGTGTTCCATGGCAAGATCCTACCGCCAGCAATTCTAGGCGCGCTGCCCTGTACGGTCGAGGAACTCTGCCAGGATGCCGATGACCTGCTCGGGGTCGTCTTCGATCAGGTAGTGTCCGGCGTCGTCTAGTCGATGAACTTCGGCGTTGGGATAGAACTGCAGGAATCGATCGAGGAAGTCGGGCGTGAAGCACCAGTCGCGCATGCCCCAAATAAAGCAGATTGGGCGGTCGGCGAACTGGGGGAGCCCTCGTTCGATGTTCAGCAGGGTTTGGTAGGTGGGATGTGTGGTCTGCAGGGGGATGTCCATGGCGAAACGGAGCACGGCCGTTCGATTGCGCCAGGAGTCGTAGGGCGCCATAAGGCCGGCTCGCACCGCGGGGGTAAGACGCTCGGGATGCGCCGGGGCCATGCGTATGGCGGCGTGGACGAACAGGTTTAGGCCCTGCGCGGCGAGTGGGGCCAAGAGGGGCACGTGGCAGAGGCGGATGCGTCGCGGGCAGTGAGCGGCCAGAAAGGCGGCGGTGTTCATGAGGGTGAATCGTGCAAAGCGATCGGGCATGGCCACGGCCGCGCCCATGCCGACGGCGCCGCCCCAGTCGTGAGCCACGAGGGCGATATCACGCAGGTCGAGATGTTCGATCAGGCGGCCGAGATCGTCAACCCGTTGGGCGAGGCGGAAGCTGTATTGCGAGGCGCTTGGTTTGTCGGAGAGCCCGCAGCCGATGTGATCGGGGACGATGACGCGGTAGTGGGGACGCAGCGCCTTGATGACTTCGCGCCAATAGAAGGACCAGGTCGGGTTGCCGTGGACCAAGAGGACGGCGGGCCCCTGACCTTCGTCGAGGTAGTGATAGCGGAGGCCATCGAGTTGAAGGTAGTGGGATTCGAACGGGTAGAGCGGTCGCCAGTCGTCGTGCGCGGGCATGGAGGAGTCACCTGAATGGCAGAAGCGGAGGTGGTAGAACAACAATATACCCGTCGGAGTGCTTCACGCCAACCAAAGCGGCTTGGAGTCGTTTGCGACGGCTAGTCGGCGTTGGCTTGGGAGACCCGGTTCTGCCAGAAATCGCGGGCTTTGCGGTGGTATTCGAGCACTTCGCGGTGTTGTTGGGGATCGTCGAGCTTCAGTTGGCGGGCGCGCTGGTAGACCCAATCGAGGAAGAACTGGGCGGCTCGTTTGCTGATACGCGGTTCGGGGCCGATTTCGACGAAGTAGGGGCCGGTCATTGCGAAGCGGTATGTGTTCTGGACGTCGGTGACGGCACGGACGAGGAACCAGCCGCTATGGTCGAAGTGGACTGTGGGGAGCTTGCCGGTCTTGGCGAACTCTTCGAAGCGAACTGAATGCGCCACGCGACCATCCTGGATGATCTCCAGGTATTGGATCGATTCCTTGTCGCCGACCGGCTGCCGGCTCCAGAGGCCGAGGCCGATTTCGAACTCGAGCCAGTGTCCCTCACCGGCATGAAAGATGTAGCCCGGCGGCTGTCCCTGGACGGCGGGTTTAAAGAGGGGCCCGTTGGTGACGACGACCTGGCCGTCGCGCAGCCCCTGCCACCATTTCTCGTAAGTGAAGGGGCCGTCGACGTGGACGTACACGCGGTTGTAGCCGAGCGGATTAGGCGAGACGCCGGAGCCACTGCCAGCGCTGGGCGGTATGCGCAGACCGCAGTCGAGGAGTCGGAAATAGATGTCCTGGGACCAGAGGGCGTTTCCCCAGGGGCCGGGGTAGAGCTTGGGATCGCGGGTATTGGCCTGCGATTCATCGGCCAGCACGCGGTCGCGGCATATCTGGCCGTGGAGCACTTGGATTGAATCAACCAGCCCGTTGGCGACCAGCATGGGAAGATCCCACCAGTAGGGCCGGCTGACGTCGATCCAAACATCGGGCTGCTGGCGGGCCTGTTCGAGGTAGTGGGCAATGGATGGATACTCGGGGTCTTTTTCTTGGCGGACTAGGGGCGAGGTGAGCTGGAAGATGAGCACTCCGCCGCCGGCGAGCGTCTGGCTGCCACCGAAGAGCTGGTAGTATCGGTTGGTGTCGAAGCAGACGAGCGGCTTCTCGGGCGTTCGCTTGCCAATCCAAGGATTGCGTTCGTTTGCCCAAGTCACCAGGGGGACGACATGGAGATCCTCGGCCATCATAAGCAACTCGATATCGTCGGGCGAGCGGCGGGCATCGAGATCGCCGGACCACCAGCCTTCGGCCGCCATGTCGACGAAGCGATGAAGGTCGACTTGTTTGGAATCGTCGGCGGAGTCGTTGATGGTGAATCGGCCGGCGCGGACGACATACTCCGGCCCGCGTTCGAGGTCGAAGGCGTAGTTGCCCACGGGCAGACGCAGCGTCAACTCGCCGGGGAAGACAAAATGATCGAACCAGAATGGAAATCGGGGGATCTTGCGGGGTCTGCCGTTGGGGCCCTGCAGATGCATGCGGCAGGGGATGGTTTTTCCGGTTTCTCGGTCTACAACGGTCAGCAGCAATTGTCCGTCGCGGGCGCGCGCCGGGACGACACAGAGCAGGACGGCGACGGCCACGCAAACCGATACGATCGCTCGCGTACTGCTATGGTGGCGGGAAGTCGGCTCGATGGGTGGGTGAACCATTTCTTGGACCCCTTCCGGTTGCCCGATAGAACACTTCATAAGCGTAGCTTGCAGCAATATCCGCTTGTAGCATGGTCGAGGCAGGCGATTGGCGAAAGTGACCCTTCCCCCCCGCTTGATACGTTTACCACCGCAGCGCTACAATGGAGCGCGGCCAAGTCGGCCCCCGTCCTAACGCAAGGATCGATCAGTACGCATGGCAGAGGACTACTATAAGACGTTGGGCGTTCGGCGAGATGCTTCCCAGGATGAGATCCGGAAGGCGTACCGCGGCCTGGCTCGCAAATTGCACCCGGATGTGAACCCGTCGCCGGACGCCAAAACGAAGTTTCAGGAAGTCCAGGCGGCGTTTGATGTTCTGAACGATGCCCAGAAACGGGAGATGTACGACCGCTACGGCAGCTCGTTCGAGACGATGGGCGGGCAGGGACCCCAGGGGGGCGGCCCATGGCGCACGTATAGTACGGGTCCTCAGGGCGGTCCGGGCGGTGAGGATGTCGACTTCAGCCAGTTTTTCGGCGAGCGATTTGGCGGCGGGGCAACCGTCGATTTGGGAGACATCTTTTCGCAGTTCCGCGGGGGCGGGACGACGCGCACCCGTAGCAGTGCCGGCCGCCGGCGGCGCGGAGCCGATCTTCAGCACGAACTTCAGATTCCGTTTGCGACCTCTGTGACCGGTGGGGAGGCTCAGATCAGCGTGCAGCGGGCGGGAGGCAAGGTGGAGACGCTTTCCGTGCGGATTCCGGCGGGGATCGAAGACGGCAAGAAGATTCGTTTGCGCGGCCAAGGCGAGCCGGCCGACGGTGGTGGGACGCCCGGCGACATTCTGTTGACCGTGCGCGTGGCGCCGCATCCGCTTTTCCAGCGAGCGGGAAACAACCTGGTTGTCAAAGTGCCGGTCACATTGGGCGAAGCGGCGTTGGGGGCCAAGGTGGATGTGCCTACGCCGAAGGGGACGGTGACGCTGCAAGTGCCTGCAGGTTCGTCGAGCGGCAGGAAGCTGCGGGTGAAGGGGCACGGTATCGTGCCCAAGACAGGCACGCCGGGTGACCTGCTTGCGGAGCTGCAGATCGTGCTGCCCCAGGAGTTCGACGAAGAGGCGCGCGAGATGATCCGCAAGCTGGACGAACAGTCGCCGCGCGACGTGCGTGCCAGTCTTCGTTGGTGAGAAGATGTGTGATCAGCGATTGCTTTGGCAGTACCACATTCGGCGAGATGGTGACTTTCGCCGCGCGTATAATGCACGTATGGTGGCGTCCGATGGGCGACTGGTAGTGTTCGCGTATCGGAACGGCCTTTCGCATGCCCGGCTTGGGCTTTCCGTGTCGCGCAAAGTGGGCAACGCGGTGGCGCGCAACCGTTGGAAGCGGTTGTTGCGCGAGGCATTTCGCCTGACTCGCCGTGATCTGCCCAGCGGCGTTGACTTGGTGCTGATCCCTCGCCAGGGCGTGGAGCCGAGACTGGTTGAATTGCAGCAATCGCTACCGCGGCTGGCTCGTCGGGCTGCGGCCCGGGTGGCCAAGCAGTGAGGGGGTGTTTGGGGAGACGCGAATCTTGATGCGAACCCTGAAGTACGTCTGGCAGATTGTCGTGCAGGTGCCGGCGTGGATTCTCATTGGCGCGGTGCAGCTCTATAAGCTGTTCCTCAGCCCGATCGTGGGGCCGGTATGCCGCTTCCAGCCGAGCTGTAGCACGTATTTCATCGAGGCGGTTCGCAAGTACGGGGCCGTGCGGGGAACTTGGCGGGGCATCCTGCGGATCTGCCGCTGCCATCCCTGGCATCCCGGTGGTGAAGATCCGCCGTGAGGCCGCGCGTGTTGCGCACGGGCATCGGTGGCCGGCCGTTTGGGGGGTGAGAATCTCCTCTTGACCACGGCGCCCCTTCTCATTATTGTCCTGCCCGCGAATCCCTTATCGGGGGAACCTTCCCCAACGCGCCAAGTCGGTGGTGTTTCCTGCGGATGTCGGCCGGAGCCACCGCATGGCATGGCAACGCGGTGGACAGGTGGCTTTTTCAGCAGCCACGACTTGCCTGGACGCAAGGATTGCGTGAAGTCGAGTCGGTGCGTCAACGGACTGCAAGGAGCAGAGCAGAACATGAAGTTCCATCGGATCTCGGTGCGATGCGGTGCGATGCTGACACCGATTGCGGCTCTGAGCGTTATGTTCGTGGTGGGTGGCTGCACTTCGTGGACCCCCTGGTCGGTCCGCTCGCAGAGCCCCGAGCCGGACGAGCCGGCGCAACGGCGGACGCGGCTGGTCGGTGATCTGGCCGGACCGTACGGGTTGCACTTAGTACGGCTAGAGGGCATCGGGCTCGTGACAGGGCTGCGCGGCACGGGGAGCGATCCTCACCCTTCGCCGCAGCGCGACGTACTGTTCTCGGAGATGCAAGTGCGAGGCGTGAAGCATCCCGAAGCGGTGTTGGCATCGCCGAACACGGCGTTGGTGATCGTGCGCGGTATTCTTCCGCCGGGCATTCAGAAAGGGGATCACTTCGACATCGAGATTCGGATTCCCTCGCGCGACGAGACGACGAGTCTTCGGGGCGGATTCCTCCTGGAAACGCGGCTGACCGAAATGCGAGTGTTGGGCGGCCAGATCCGTGAAGGGAACGTGCTGGCCGTAGCCGAGGGGCCCCTGATGGTCGATCCTTCGGCCAGTGATAAGGATAACAAGGTGCTGCTAGGGAGGGCGCGCATCCTAGGCGGAGGAACAGCTCGCAAGGACCGCAAGTTGATCCTTGCGCTGAAGCCTCACATGCAGAGCGTGCGTAACAGTGCGGCGATCGAAGCGGCCGTCAACCGCCGTTTTCACAACTATAACCGGGGCATCAAGATCGGGATGGCCCGTGCTAAGGAAGACGACTATGTCGACCTGGCAATCCACCCTCGCTATCGAGACAACATTCAACGATACGTTCAGGTGGTGAAGGCGACCGCGTTGCGTGAGACAGAGGCCGAGCAGATCGAGCGGCTTGGATCGCTCGAGAAGCAGTTGCTCGATCCGGTGACCTCGGAACAGGCGGCGCTGCAATTGGAGGCCATCGGCCGCAAAGCGATCGATGTGCTGAAGCAAGGCGCGAAGTCGGAAGATCCGGAGGTCCGTTTCTACGCGGGTGAAGCGTTGGCCTACCTGGACGATACGGCGGCAGTCGAGCCGCTGGCCGACGCTGCGCGCAATCAGCCTGCCTTCAGGGTATTTGCACTGGCGGCGTTGGGCGCCATGCAGGACTTCGCAGCGTACGACCAACTTCGCGGCCTGCTGGACAGCAACAGCGCGGAGACACGATACGGTGCCTTCCGGGCGTTATGGACCATGAACTCGTCAGACCCGCTGGTGCGCGGAGAGTCACTTGACGGGCAGTTCAACTACCACATTCTGAAGACGCAGGGCCCGCCGATGATTCACCTGACGCGCACCCGGCTGCCGGAAATCGTGCTTTTCGGGGGCGACCAGCGATTCCGTGGGGAGATGGCGTTGGAGGCCGGTAACCAGATCCTGGTGACAAGCACGAAGCCGGGTGAGGTGTCGGTTGCCAAGTTCGCGGTGCACGAGGCGGATCAGAAGCGGCTCGTATCGGACCGAGTGGATGAAGTGATTCGTGCGGTGGTTGAACTTGGGGGGACCTACCCAGACATCGTTCAGGTCCTGCAAGAGGCCAAGGCCAAGGGCGCGTTGGACACCCGGTTGGAGGTCGACGCGCTTCCCAAGGCGGGCCGGACTTACGATCGGGTCGCGAAGGACGCAGAGTCCGAAGAGCGGCCGGCCAGCCCATTGCCCGATCTGTTCTCCCGGGATGGGGGACTGTGGGGTGGTTCCGACCACGAACCGAACGAGGCCCCGAAAGAGGACGATTCGGCGGAGAAACCGGGGCCTGCCAAGGGGTTCCTTGCTAGAATAATGGGACGTAGCAGAAGTGAGTAGGCTCGCTGGGGGAGTTCTCCCTGCTGGTCCCATTTGCGGGGGATTGGCGGGAGTGGTGTCTCGCGTGGGCCTTCTGGATTGCCGCATTTTCGCGGGACGGCCCATCGCACAGGTTGCACCTGGTGGAACAGGTGTGCTGTCGGGCCGGTTTGACTCGCCTGGTTGTTGCTGAATGATGCTCAAGGCGCTGGAAATCGTCGGCTTCAAGAGTTTTGCCGACAAGACTCGATTCGACTTTCCGTCCGGGATCACGGTGATCGTGGGTCCGAACGGTTCGGGCAAGTCGAATATCGTCGATGCCATCAAGTGGGTACTCGGCGAACAGAGCGTCAAGAGTCTGCGCGGCAAGGAAATGGCCGATGTGATCTTCAACGGTTCGGGCGCCCGACGGGCGATGAACTCGGCGGAGATTACGCTGACGTTCGACAACGCCGACGGGCGGCTAGCTCTGGAAACCCCCCAGGTGCACATTACCCGGCGGGTGTATCGCAGCGGCGAAGGCGAATACTTGATCAACCGTCAGCCCAGCCGGCTGCGCGACATCCGCGATTTGCTGGCTGGGACCGGCTTGGGCACGCAGGCGTACAGCGTTATCGAACAGGGCAAGGTCGATGTACTGCTTCAGTCGTCGCCACGCGAGCGGCGGATGATCTTCGAGGAAGCCGCCGGCATCAGTCGCTTCAAGGCCAAGAAGGTGGAGGCCTTGCGGCGCTTGGAACGGGTGCAGCAAAATCTGCTGCGGCTGTCGGATATCGTGGACGAGGTCGATAACCGGCTGCGCGCCGTGCGTGCGCAGGCCGGCAAGGCGCGGCGTTACAAGGAGTACTCGGATCGGCTCCAGGAGCTGCGCACCCAGGTGGCCCTGGTCGACTGGACCCGTCTGACCGAGCGACTCGGCGGTTTTGAAGCCGAGTTGAACGAGCTGAGCAATCAGGGCGAGACGGCAACTGCGGAGATCGAGGTGCTGGAGGCCGGATTGCTTGAGGCCGACACGCGCATCGGCGAGGTAAATGAGATGATCCGCCAGGCGGGGGCGCAGATTGCGGCCAACCGCGAGCGGATCGCTTCGGCCGAGTCGACGATCGAGCATGAGCGGACGCGCAGCACCGATTTGGAGCAGGAGATCGTGCGTCATCGGCGTCAAGTAGCTCAATTGAACGTGCGCGCCGGCGACTTGCAACAACAACTCCAGGAAACGGTGGCCTCGGTCGAGGCGGCCGAAGCCGAGCATCGCGAGATCACGCGACATCTGGCTGAAGGCGAACGCCGGCTGAGCGACCTGATCGTTCGGCTCGACCAAATCCGTGGCGAGAGCCAACAGCGACGCGCGGCCTACATGGAACAGATGCGCGAAGTAGCCGCCACGGGCAACCAGATCAGCCGGTTGGAAAGCCAAGTGGCAGCGGCCTCGGCCGCGCAGGCGCGAGATCGGAAGCGACTGGATGAACTGGAGCAGCAGCTTGCGGCATTGGCCGGGCAGCTCGAACAATTGCACGACGAACAGCAGCGGCTGACGGAGGAGGCGGATCACCGCGCCGAGAAGCTGTCGGCCGCGCAGATGCGATTGGCCGGGCACCGTGAGCAATTGGCTTCGCACGAAACGCAGATGTCGCAGCTCTATCGCCGCCAGGGGGCGTTGGCCGAACGGATCTCGGTGCTCCAGGAGTTAGAGAAACGATACGAGGGTGTCAGCCCGGGCGTTAAGGAAGTGCTTTCGCTTGCCCGCGCCCAGGCGACGAGCCCCTTTCAAAGCGTGCGCGGCCTCGTGGCGGACCTGTTGGAGGTGAGCGTAGAGGCTGCCCCGCTGGTCGAGGTGGCGTTGGGCGAAGCTACGCAGCACGTGGTTGTACCGCGCAGTCGCGAGATGCTGGAATATGTGGCTAGCCAATCGTCGCAACTGTCAGGACGGGTCGGCTTCGTATGGCTGGAAGCGGCCAACCCAAGCGAGACCTCGGAGCCCGACTTGCAGAAGAAGGCCGGTGTATTGGGGCGAGCCGATCGGTTCGTGGAAACGGCGGCCGAGTATCAACCGCTGGCATACCGGCTGCTGGGTCGGACGTGGTTCGTCGACACGCTGGGGCGAGCACTGGCGCTGGCGGAATCAGAGGAAGACGCTGGTCTGCAATACGTGACGCTGGCCGGAGAACTCGTGGCCGTTGACGGCTCGGTAACTGTCGGGCCTCGGCACGCGGCAGGCGGCATCATCTCGCGACGCAGCGAGTTGCGCGAACTCACCGCGCAGTTGGGCGAGGTGGAAGAGAAGCTCGGCGAGAAGCAGCAGGCGATTGAGCGGCTCCAGGAGCAGATCGGCGAGGACGAGACACGTGTGGGCCAGTGTGCCGCCGACCACCAGAAGATGCTGGAGACCCTCGGCGAGCATCGCCACCGCATTACGGCCGCCGACGAACGGCGCAGCCAGCACGTGCAGCAGCGTGAATCGCTCCAGACAGAACTCAGCGCCGTGACGGCTCAGCATGACGAGGCCTGCCGGGAACTGGATGAAGCCCGGACGCGGCATGCCGAGATGGAATGCGAGCTGGCCGAGATGGAATCGCAGCAATCGGTGCTGGTGGAGCAGATTGCACAACTGGAGGCCGACTGGCAGACGCGCAACCAAGACACGACCGGGGTGAAGGTCGAGTTGGCCAAGAGCGACGAGCGCCTGCGAAACCTGCGGTCGCGCATGAAGCAGTACGAAGAAAGTCGGCAAGAGCGGCACCGGGCGATCGCCGAAGGGCGCGAGGAGCTGGAGCTTTGTATCCGGCGGGCGGAGCAGTCGCGATGGTCGATCCTTCGTGCGGAGTCGGAGGTTGCGGAACTCTATCTGCGCAAGGAAGCCTTCGCGCTGGAGACGGTCGATCTGATCAACCAGCGGGAAGCGGTCCAGGAACAACGTACGCAGCGGACGAGCGAGGTCCAGCGGATTCGCTCGCGGCTGCGGAAGATCGAAGAGAAGATTCACGCTAAGCAGCTCACCGCCAACGAAGTGAGCCACGAACGCACGACGTTGGCCGACCGGCTTCGCGAGGATTACGGCATCGAGCTGTCGGAATTGGAACACGATCCGACGGCCGAGGGACAGCAGCAACGGGAAGCGGTCCAGGAGGAAATCGACGAGCTTCGCCGCAAGATCAACCATCTCGGCAACGTGAACCTGGAAGCGTTGGAAGAGTTGGAGCAGTTGGAAGGCCGCTTCAATACGCTCTCGGGCCAGTACCAGGATCTGACCAGCGCGAAGGCGACGCTGGAACGGATCATCGACAAGATCAACAGCGACAGCCGGCAGTTGTTCGCCGAGACGCTGCAGACGGTCAAGGGTCACTTCCAATCGCTGTTTCGCAGCCTGTTCGGCGGCGGTCAGGCCGACATCGTGCTGGAGGAGGGGGTTGATATTCTGGAGAGCGGCATCGAAATCGTCGCTCGTCCTCCTGGAAAGGAGCCACGGAGCATCTCCCTGCTGAGCGGTGGCGAGAAGACGCTCACGTGCGTGGCCCTGCTGTTGGCGATTTTCCGCAGCCGCCCCAGTCCTTTTTGCGTGCTAGATGAAGTCGACGCGGCGCTGGACGAAGCGAACATTGACCGCTTTACCAAGGTCCTTCAGGAGTTCCTGGCCTGGACCCAGTTCATCATTGTCACCCATTCAAAGAAGACGATGACGTGCGCCAACACGATCTACGGGGTGACGATGCAGGAATCGGGGGTTTCAAAGCAGGTTTCGGTCCGGTTCGAGGACGTGAGCGACAATGGCGAGATCCGCGTGGCGGCGGATCGGTATTCGTCGGACGCGGCGGCCGACGAGGATGAGACTCAGGCCGCGTGAACCGGATCATCTGGTCGGTGCAAAGCGCGGGACGGCTGTGCGCTGACATTGGGCGGCCGGGGGCGGACTGATTGTAGGAGATCGTGCCGCGTGATTTGTTGGGGGGTATGGCGCTGGGCGCTCGTTGCCATCTATTTTGCCTTGCTGACGCAGAGTATTGGTCGTGGCCTTGTCTAGAGCTGCGATTTTACCTAGTCGGACATTCCGGCAGCGGCGGCAGAACCGACAAGTGTGTAATGGCCGCTACGACAGGAGAAAGTTTCTAAAGTCGCATGGCGATCCGGCTCGAAACTAAACATCGGAAGACCTGTTCCACAACGGACTAAGGGCACCCCGGGTCCGCGAGGAGGCAGGTCGCAGGGGGGAACCTGCCATGAATCTCATGCCTGTGCTGTCCGTCGGGCTACACCTTCGGGCGGTCTGCGTTCTTCCCCTGGATGCGTAGTTGGCCGGTCGGATGTGCCGGGTAGTCGTGCCGTCCAGAATAGGTTGGTTGGAACGCGGCTTCTCTATTTTACGGATTTTCACTGACTTCCGGATGCCCGAATTGCCGATGGTATTAGCACGGCGCGGGTCAGAGGGAGCTGAGCCACAGCCAAGTACGAAGCGAATAACGTCGAGCCCCGACCCAGACGTTTGCGGTTGCCCGGCTGACTGACGTAGTCAGCTCGATGGATCGATCAGCGGCGGGAAACTGCAGACAAGGGGCCGAACCGTTTCCGACGGAATTCTCCGACGGAGACGCAGTGGAAAACTAGGCGAGTGAGATATCGGAGAGCCTGCAATGAAGGTCTTCACAACTGGTCAGGTCGCCAAGATCTGCAAGGTGGCCCCGCGCACCGTAAGCAAATGGTTCGATTCGGGCCGTCTAAAGGGTTACCGAATTCCCGGATCGCAAGACCGGCGAATTCCCCGCGAGTACCTCATCAAGTTCCTCAAGGAACACGGGATGCCTTTGGGCGACCTGGAAGATGAGTCGATGGCGAAGGTTTTGGTTGTTGCTCAGGATCAGGTACTGGTGGAAAACCTGAAGCGCGAACTTCCTCTGGAACGTTCGTTCAAGGTTGCGGTGGCTGGCAGCGGTTTCGACGCCGGCATTCAAGCCGAGAGTTTCCATCCGGACTGTATCATCGTCGATTTCTCGATCGGCCGGACGGAATCGCTGCAGATCTGCCAGAATCTGCGTCGCAACAGCGAATTCGCCGAAGTGATCCTGATCGCGTTGCTGCCGGACGACGGCAGTTCCACGAGTTTCGATCGTTCGAGCATCAACGAGACGTTCAAGAAGCCGTTCGACGCGGCCCTGTTGGCCGAGCGGCTCCGCACGCTCATCGGTGCGAAGAAAGAGCTCGTTTAAGACCCAAGAAGGGGTGGGCGATCATTGTAAACAGTGTCGCCAGCTAGATTAACCCGTCGCGGCTAGACCCCCGCGACGGATAATCGTCTCGCCTGCCCCGGCGCCCCGCTTGCTTCGTGGTTCGCCCACGACACGCCTGTTTTCGGCTCTCGTTCTCACGCTCGGCTCCCGCCCGCTCGTCGGAACTCCCCCCGCGCCCCGCGATCATGAGTCGGTACGCACACCGTTCGGGCGTCGCCGTGAAATCACTGGCGGCCGGGCAGTGGTCTGCCGCCGGTGTCAGAGCTTGATCTCCGGAACCGCGTAGGGTTCGCGGTAGAACCCCTTGACGAGCTTATTGGCCTCGACGTTGTCCTGGAAGCACTCGTTCTCGCGGTCGCACTGCAACCAAGGGCCGAGGGTCGTTTCGTCGGGACTGACCTCGTGGGCCTTGAGGTGCTCCAGGTAGCGGTCGACCATCGCCTGCATCGGCGGCAGATCGCCGACTTGCTTGCGGATGTCGGTGACGCTGGCCGTCTGGCCCAGCCGGTACGAGATGTTGCCGGCATGGCAGACGTTCGTGGAAAGGTGGCCTTCGAGGATCTCGGCGTTGAGGTCTTCGCGTTTGCCGCTTCGCAGCGCCTGGATGAAGTTGGCGAAGTGGTCTTCGCCGCCGGAGAACGACTTGATCTCTCGGCCCTGGTTGTCGTAGACCTTCCCGGCGTGCATCATCACGTAGCCACCTTCGCACTGGACACAGGTATCGACGCGGTGGCCGCGGAAGTTGGGTGAGCCGTTGTCGTTCTTCCCTGCCCGCAGGTTGTGCACCTCGTAGAGTACGGGGGCGGAGGGGAAATCGTAGTAGGCCAACTGGGTGTTGGGGACGTTTCCTGCGTCGTTGAAGACGAACCGGCCGCCCAGGCTCATCACCCGGCGCGGCAGTTGGGTTTCGCCGAGCAACCAGCGGGCGACATCGACTTCGTGCACGCCCTGGTTGCAGGATTCGCCATCGCCCATGTTCCAGGTGAAGCTGCAATCGTACTGGATGCGGTCGCGATAGACGGGCTCCTTGCGTGCCGGGCCGCACCAGAGGTCGTAATCGAGCGTGTCGGGGATGGGCAGAGGCTCGGTTCGCTTTCCGATGGGCGTGCGTGCCTTGTTGGCGAAGCAGACGATGTACTGGATCTTGCCCAACTGGCCGGACCGGATGTAGGGGATCACCTGGCGATCGGTTTCGCGGGAACGCCCTTGGGTGCCGACCTGTGCCAGCCGGTCGTATTTCCGCGCGGCGTTGACCATCTGGCGGCCTTCCCAGATGTAGTGGGCCAGGGGCTTCTCGACGTAGACGTGCCGTCCGGTCTGGCATGCCCAGATGGTGGGAAGCGAGTGCCAGTACTGCATGGTGGCGATCGCGACGGTGTCGAAGTCCTTGCGATCCATGAGCCGGCGGACATCAACGACCTGTTCGGGCTTGTTGCCGAACTTGGTTTCGATTTCCTTGGCCGCCGACGCCAAACGCACGCGATCTGGATCGCAAACGGCCGTGAGCTTCACACCGCGCTGGCTGCCGAAGCGCGCCCTGTGCGTGCCACCGCGCACTCCACATCCGATTACCGCGATGCGAATGGTGTCGTTGGCTCCCAGAACGCGTCCGGCTCCGAGCATCGGAATGGCAACAGCGGCGGCCGCTGCCGTGGTTCGCTTGACGAACTGTCGTCGATTGAGGGGCATCATCCATCTCCTCGGGACAAAGACCAGATCCTACGATTTGTATTGCGCTACGCTTCCTGACGCACCGTCCAGCCGAGGGTGTCGGCCAGGGCGAAGATGGGCGCCTTGAGATCGCCGTAGCAGGTCACGCGGTGCCAACTCCATTGATCCCATTCGGTGAACAGCTTCTCGATATCGCCGACCGGCTCGACCACGAGCTTGGTGCGGCAGGCGCGGTCGTCCTCGGAGTTGGCGACCGCCTTGCCTTGGTGGAAGATGATCTCCTTGCGTTCGGGCGCGAACTTGATCGTGGTGGTCATGTAGCCGAGGGGCAACGTTGAACGGACGGCGGCACCTTGGCGGTCCTCGGAGTGGGTGAGGATCTGGAACGGAGTCGTCGCGCCTTGCGGTCCGAAGGGTTTCTTCGAGGCGACGCAATGGGCGTAGATGATGTTGCGACCGGCGGTATCGACCACGGGATCGGAAATGAAGCCGGGTCGGCCCTGGGTGAGGGCGGTCAAGACCACCATCGTGGCCGTGCTGTGCACATCGCACTCGCAGGCACCGATGAGGCCCTCGTTGCACAGCTCGTGGAACCCCAAGCACGGGTAGGCGTGGATGTGGCCGCCGTAGAAGCCGCCGAGGCAGTTGATCGTGATGGCGTTGGCACCGTGCTTCTTGAGCACGGCCTTCTGGCCAAGGTACATTGCGGCCGATGTTTCCAGGGTTTCTCGCGAAACGTCGTTGATCACCGCGGCTTCTTTCTGCCAGCGGTCGGCGATGGCCCTGGCCTGGTCCTTGTCGGCGGCGGCCCAGGCGTCGTTCACTTCAGCGAACGGTACGTTGACGACCTCGATTCCCATTTCCTTGGTGACCGCTGGGGCGACTCCCGGCCATCCACCGCCGACGGCCAGGATCTTGGACTGCTTCATGCGCTTGAGGCACTCCTGCGGCGAGAGCGTGGTGACCGCGTCGGATGTGCAGGTGAGATCACCGGGCTTGGGCGTGCGACTCTTGCGGGCGTTGGCCGTGGCGGCGACGAATTCGGCGGGCGAAGCGCCTTTCTTGACCAGTTCGAAGCACTTGACGGCGGCGACGAGATCGTCGGGGTTGGACGAAGCCACGAACCCGACGTTCGGCGTGTTGCTCCGCAGGAATCCGGCGGTGTAGACCAGGAAACCACCGCTGCCGGCGTACTGGAAGTCGACATAGAGCGTGGGTTTGCCTGTGGCTGCGACCGTCTGGATCACGCGGTTCCAGCAATTCATCTGGAAGACGATGTAACCGTCGATCTTCTCGTTCTTATCGGCCTCGACGATCTTCTGGGCGGCCTCCGGACCGTTGGCCATGGACACTAGGAAGTCGATGTTGGGGCACTGCGAGGTCAGGGTGGCGTTGAAGCGGTCCATGACGGGCTGGAAGTCGAAGCCGACATTAGGCCAGTCGGGACCCGGCTGCTTAACCGCGTGTAGCGAGTAGATCACGCGGATCCGGGCCTTTGCCGCTTCGTCGGCACCTCGCGCGAGGCGATGCGGGTTCAGCACGGCCGCCGCGCCGGCGCACGCCGCGCAGGACGTTGCAAGGAACTGTCGACGGCTCACACTGCAGCAACTACAACCCGATAGCGTTTTGAAAGTCTTCATAGTGACCTCTTGCAGCCAGACGATGATCTGCTTGTGGTGGAAACGGCATCCCGTAGCCGGCGACTGCGGGTCCCCTAGACCGGCGGGTCGCCACCGTTATGGTAGTCGGCGTTGGCGCGGCACGCAACTATCGTCGTTTCGGGGACCTGCCCGATCGGTTATGCTATGGGGGTACGGCCTGTCGAAGTGTATCAGGCTTTCGGTTGTGGAGAGTGTATGGCGGGAACTGCGCGCTGCCCCTATTGTGACCGACTTGTTGGTATTCCCGAGGGATTCGCCGAGGCGGTGCGGGTTCGGTGTCCGTTGTGCGAGACGGTCTTCCCGCCGAGCGAGGCCCACCCCGCCGAGGAGGACCTGTGTGAGCTGTTTCCCGAGGTGGTTCCAGTCGAGGCGGATTCGCCGGAAGCCGACGGGAATGACCCGGCCGAAGACGCGTCGGAACCAGTGCCGGCGGGGTCGATCAGCGAGGAGTACGCGTTAGCGTCGTCGGAAGCAACGGCCGATGACTTCGAGGGTCTTGTCGCACGGCAATCGGAGGACAGCGTGGCCGTGGATGCCGTCGCGCCGGGGGAGGACATGGGTTTGGTCGTTCGTTGTCCGCACTGCCAGGCCGAGTCGAAACTTGGCGAGTTGATTGTGGCCGCGACCGATCAACCGCTCGATGCCGCGCGACTGGCCGAGGCTCTTGGAGTGGGATCGGTCACGGCCGGCGAAGGGATCGATCTGTCGACGAACCCTTGGCAGGGCATCGAGACGGCTGCTTCGTCGTCTGCGTTCGATTTCGGACAGAGCGCACCGAACGGCGCGGGTCGTGCCTCGGACGACTTGGCGAGACGACGAAAATCTAGCGGGAGCTTTGTGGGACAGTTGGTCGGTATTATTCTGGGTGGGTTGCTTGCGCTGCCGATTGCGTACTATGCGTTGAACCTCATCCGGGGCGAGCAGTTCGATTGGTTTTCTGTTCCGCTGCCGTTTGCCCCGCACACGTACAAGCACTTGCCCGAGTGGTGGCCGCAATGGGCCAGACCGTCGTCCGGTGAGATTCAGGAGCCGGCAGCCCCTGCGATCAAGCAGCAACCCGCGAGGCCTGACGGCAAGAATCCCAAGGCGGGCAAACGCCAAGGGTTCGGGCGCGCGCGAGGGCAAACGCGAGTGGCGTATCGGTCGCCAATAAGAGCGCCTTCGTGAACGTGTGGGCGGCGTGTGCGGTTTTCGGCTTGAAGGGTGCGAGGTTCGGGCGCTGGTGGTGAGTGGGTCAATCTGTATCTCCCCTGAAGCAGGATGAACAATGAGCGACGATTCGCACAGCACGCCGGAAACGGAGGACCCGGGTTACGGCTCGGTTCGCAACTATTTGCTCTACTCGCTGTCGCTGCCGGAGCGGACGTTGCGGAGCGCCTCGGGGCTGGTAAGCGGTGCGTTGTGCGAGTCGGCCGCGCTGCTGGTTCCCCGGGCGTTTCAGAACTCGAAGACGTACTCGGTCATGGTGCGGCAGATGCTGGACTTCATGGCGGAGGACGTCGGCCGCGTGAAACGGCTGCAGCCGGAGGGAGCGTCGCCGTCGGTGGAGAACTTTGTTGCGAGGAAGGCGGTGGGCAACTTTGTCGACATGGCGGGTTGGGCGACGTTTCACTTGTCGCCGATGCTGGTTTTGGCGGTGGTCAGTGACGTGGCCTACGGCTCGAAGGCCTATCTGAAGGAACTGGCCGGGGAGTTGAAACAGCAGGGAGTTATCGACGCCGATTCGACGATCGATCATGCGGATGATCTGCTCTCGGCGATCGCACAGGCGGCGGGTACGACGGCCGTGGCGTTTGACACACCTCCGCTGTCGGTGGACGGTCTGAAAAAGACCATCGACGACACCCGCCAGGCCGTTGGGTCGATCGATCCAACGCAGATGATTCCACAGGCGGAACTGACCCGGCTATGGAAAGAGATTCACCAGATTGCGGCCACAGAAGGCGTGGACCCGTTGGCCGTTTCGAGCGCCATGACGCTGTATTCGCTCGAGCGCATCGGCGCCGCAGGGAGGGGGGCCCTATCGACGGTCCGGGTCGCCGGGTCGCTGTTTCGTCAGCACGTGTTCGATCACTATAGCCAGGCGCTGGGAACGATCCGCGACAAGGGGTTCTACCAGACCCTGGCCGAGGCGAGTAAACCCTATACAGAGGCGGTTTGGGAGAACTTCGCCGCCGGTCAAAGCACCATTACCGAGGATGTCTTTTCCGGCAAGCTCATCGGTCAGGCGTGGTCGGCCGTGCGGCGCTGGATGGGCGGGTAAAGGGGCGACACAGCCGAGGGCGGCTGTGCTACATGGGTGGCTGGGCTACAGGTGGGGAGAAGGTTGTGAGGAGTGGGCGGTGTGGCAGGGGGCTGCTGAGGGGCGATTTCTCTGGGGAGAGCTTGCGTTGCGGTCGCAGATGATTTAAACTTCGCTTAGTGAGACTGATTCTCAATTTCTAGGCCTGGGCGAGCGTAACTCTCATGGGTGATGCGGAGATTCTCTGGTGAAACAAGTTGACCCATTAGTTCCGCTCGAGCGCCTGGCTGTGGGCCAGTGGGCGAGGATCAGTCATGTCGTCGGACAGCCGGACCACGTGCACCGGCTGGAGGAGTTGGGACTTCGGTGCGGGACGCGGGTGCAGATGTTCAGGCCCGGCAATCCGTGCATCATCCGCATGGCAGGCAACAAGGTGTGCATTCGGGCGGATCGCCAACTCAATGTCCTAGTAACCCCGGGCGACGCAGGACTTTCGGTTGCATAGCCGGCCGGTACAAGCCGTTCGACGGGAATGCTGAAGACCCCCGTGACGGCTTGGGACCGCCCAGCGAGGGTGCAGCATTGTATCACCAGTCGCCATGACTCCAGCCCTCCAACGAACCGCTGCTCACGTCGCACTGATCGGCAATCCGAACACGGGCAAGTCGACGCTCTTCACCGCCTTGGTCGGCATTCACCAGCGAGTTGGAAACTACCCCGGGGTGACCGTCGAGAAGAGGACTGGGGAAGCATGCTTCGGCGGGGTACGTTTCGAGGTGGTGGATCTGCCAGGACTTTACAGCCTTTTGCCCCGCTCGCGCGACGAGATGGTGGCCGTCGATGTGCTTCTGGGTCGCGGGGCCGATGCGAAGCCGGTCGACGCCGTCGTCTTGATCGTCGATGCGGGGAACCTGCGGCGAAATCTGTACCTGGTTAGCCAAGTGCTCGAGTTGCAGTTGCCCACGATTGTGGCGCTAAACATGTTGGATGTTGCCTCTGACCGGGGAGTTTCGGTCGACGTCGAGGGCTTGCAGGAGCGACTGGGTGTTCCGGTCATTCCCATGCAGGCCAACCGCTCGATCGGCATCGGCGACCTGAAGGCGGCCTTGCTGGCCGTCTCGGGAGAAGGGATGGGAGGTCGAGGGAGAGGCTGCCACGGTCATTGCGGCCGGGAACGCGGCCGACACGGTAGAGGGCACGAATCGGCCATCGTTGACGCACCGGTTGAAGTCGTTTCGCACAGGAGCCCTCTGCCAGAGGACTTCGAAGCGGAAGTCACGCGATTGGAGCCGATCATCAACGGTCTTGGGAAGCCGGGTGCGGCGCCGCTTCCTCGATTCCTGGTGCAGCGGCTGCTGTTGGATACCAGCGGCTATCTGCAGAGGGTGTTGCTGCCGGATGCCGACGGCGAAGTCGGCCAGGAGCTGCAACTTTCGCGAACACGGCTGGCCGAGGCGGGCCACCCGGTGCCGGGCGTCGAGACCAAGGCCCGTTACGCCTGGGTCGACGATGTTCTGGAAGGGATCGCCACCGAACCGGCGTCGCATCGCACGACGGTGACCGACCGCCTGGATCGCGTGTTGACGCATCGCGTTTGGGGAACCGCCATCTTCGCCGTCGTCATGGCGGTCGTTTTTCAGGCGGTGTTTGTTTGGGCGGATCCGTTCATGCGCCTGATCGAGAGCGGCATGGGTGCCATGGGGACGTTCGTGGAAGCCCATCTAACCGACGGAGCGCTGCGCAGCCTGTTGGTCGACGGGGTGATCGGCGGCGTGGGCGGAGTGCTGGAGTTTCTGCCGCAGATCGCCATCTTGTTTCTCTTTATTGCCGTTCTGGAGGACTGCGGCTACATTGCTCGGGCCGCCTACTTGATGGACCGGTTGATGGTGCGTGCGGGACTGAGTGGAAAAGCGTTCATTCCCATGCTTTCCTCATTCGCCTGTGCCATTCCGGGGATTATGGCAGCGCGGGTGATCGAAGACGAGCGAGACCGTCTGACGACGATCGTGGTGGCGCCGTTGATGACGTGTTCGGCGCGTTTGCCGATCTATGCCCTGTTGATTGCCGCGTTCATTCCCGCGAAAACGTACCTGGGCGGATTGGTGAATCTCCAAGGAGTGACGCTTCTGGGAATGTACGCGTTGGGGATCAGCGCCGCGGTGCTCGTGGCGTTGGTGTTGAAGCGGACATTGTTGCGGGGAACAACTCCGCCGTTTCTGCTGGAATTGCCCAGCTACAAGTGGCCGTCGCCACGGACCGTCTTCCACCGGGTGGTCGAGCGGCTTGCCGCTTTTGTGCGCTGCGCGGGAACGATCATCCTTGCAGTGTCGATTGTCGTTTGGGCGGCGCTGTACTACCCGCACAACGCCCAAGTGGTTGAGGCGCCGTATCGCGCGCAGCTCGAGCAGATACGCGCCCAATTGGATTCACTGCCTGAGGACGATGCACGGCGGGCGTCGCTCGTGGAAGACCAGAGTCGGATCGAGCGACAGATTTCGGGTGCGTATCAGCGACAGAGCTACCTGGGGCGATTCGGTCGGGCGATCGAACCGGTCTTCTGGCCTTTGGGTTGGGATTGGCGGATCGGCTCGGCCGTGATCGCCTCGTTCCCGGCACGCGAAGTGGTGGTTGCGACGATGGGCGTCATCTTCGATCTGGACAAGGAGATCAACTCGGGCGCCGAGCAGGGCTTCTCGCAACTGGACCAGAAGCTTCGCAACGCCAAATGGGAAGGAAGCGATCGGAAGTTGATGAACGTACCGGTGGCGATGTCGATCATGGTCTTCTTCACACTTTGCGCGCAGTGTGCGGCAACGCTGGCGGTCATCCGGCGAGAGACCAACAGTTGGCGTTGGCCCGCCTTCACGTTTGGCTACATGACCGTCCTTGCGTACGTCGGCGCGATGATCACCTACCAGGTGGGTATGCTGATCCAGGGTTAGTGCGAGTCGCACTTGACTGCGGCGTTCCCGGCGGCGTGCATCTGAGGTTCCGAAAGCGACTGGCACACTGCAGTGGCGTGAAATGCGAACAGGGGGCCCGGCGCACGCGAGTTTCTTGCCGGTGACTCGCAGCTTTGCCCATCCGTCGGGTTTCTCCGATTCTCGCTAGCTGCTGGATCTTGGCTAAGCTTTGTCGATTCCGCTGAGTTGGCCGGTAAGACTAAATGTTCCGGCTGTGCGGCGCCGATGTACCGAGAGTATCGAGATGTGGAATCCCTCGCGCCGGCGGTACGGCCGCGGCTAGTGCGTGTGGCACTTGACTGCAGCGTTTCCGGCGGCGCGTTTCGACGGTTGGGCGAAGCGATCAACACGCACCCTAGTCGTGAGATGCGCTCGAATACTCCGTCTTCCACCATTTGGAGGGATGCCGTGGCTGATAGGCTGCGCGTGATCGCCAGGGTGGGTGGGGTCGCGTTGTTGGTTCTTCCGTGGTTGGGATGCATGCCGGTTTGCGCTCGACCCGGGTTCTTGTTCGGGGGCCACGGTTGCCTGGCACGGGGCCAGGTGGCGCAAACGGGAGAGCAAGCTCCAAACGAAGAGGGGATTACGGAATCGGCCGCCTGCCCCGGACCGTGTCCGCCCGGTGCACCTGCATTGGGGCCGACTCGGGCCGATATGGCCCAGGCCTGTTACTACAATCATCCGCGTTTCTTCCCAGTGCCAACTCGCCCAGTGTTTTCACCTTTGCCGTATCTAGCCGATGCTCACAAGCAAGAAAGCACGCCCATTCCAAAGCCACCGGCGCCGGATCCCGAGCCGACCATGGACGATCCTCTGCTGCCCCCGCCGCCGAAGCCGGAGGAGATTCCGACACCCAGCGGACACTCCGGCCGTTTGGGGGACAACGGGCGAGCGGACATTGCGACGGCCTCACCGAACTCGTCTTGGATTTTTGCACCGGCTTTTCAGCCGACCGCGCCGGCTGCCCAGATCCAGACCGTGCGGCAACTGCCGTTGGAGACAAAACGCGTGCGCTGAGCCGATCAGCGTTTCCACCATTGGTTGACCTTTGGAGGCCCACGAACGTCGAGACGAGCCGTGTTCGACCACACGTAGGGAGTTGGAAAGGCCTGTACGGGCGCGCGGACGCCAGGAGAGGCAGGTTCTGGCGATGCTGCACCTCGCCGTGAGAGTCTAGGCAGGCTGTTCCGATTATCCTTCCACCCGTCAAGGCTCTCCCATCGCATAACCGATTAGTCTGGTGTAATCGATCGTCCGGAGGCCAAGGTCTCGTGTCGGAACGCGGCGAACGGCCTTGCTCTGAGGTACCCACAACCAGCTTCGATATCACCTATGGCCGACCGACCTGTTCTCCTGGTAAGTGTCCAGCGCTGGGCAATTTGTCTTGGCTTAGTTGCCTGGTGCGGATTGCTTGAGGGGGCGGTGCCTAGCTGTGCCTCCGATCTGCGCAATACGCCGATCGTGAAGGCGGTGCGGCGGGCGCGTCCTGCCGTAGTCAACATCCGTGGGGAAAAGACGGTTGCGGCGACCGATGCCGACGCCAGCCGGCGGGTGAACGGGATGGGCACGGGCGTAATCGTCGATGGTCGCGGCTACATCGTGACGAACTATCACGTGGTCGACGGGGTGCGCGAGATTCAGGTGACGTTGGAGAACGGCGAGCGGTACACCGCCCGCTTGATCGAGCGCGATCCACGGACGGACCTGGCGATCGTCAAGATCGACGCACCACGGGCGTTGCCGACCATTCCCATCGGCACGTCGGCCGACCTGATGGCCGGCGAGTCGGTGGTGGCCGTGGGCAACGCGTACGGCTATGAGGACACGGTGACTCGCGGTATTGTCAGCGCGCTGCACCGTGCCGTGCAAGTGAGCGACGCGCAGTTCTACGACGACCTGATCCAGACCGACGCAAGCATCAATCCGGGGAACTCGGGCGGCCCGTTGCTGAACATCGACGGCGACATGATCGGCATCAATGTGGCGGTTCGCGCAGGTGCGCAGGGCATCGGTTTTGCGATTCCGGTCGACACGGTCATGGCGGTTGCGTCGAACCTTCTGGCCGACTACAACGCGACGAGGAGTCAGCACGGTCTGGTCGTGAAGAGCGAGATGCGAAACGAGCAGCAGTGCGCCGTGGTCAGCACGGTCGATCGCGACAGCGCTGCTGCCGCTGCGGGCATCAAGCCCGGCGACGTTCTTGCCCGCGTGGGCACCCAACAAGTGCATCGAGCGATCGACTTTCAGCGAGTCATGCTGGATCGCGAGGCGGGCGAAGAGATTGCCTTGGAAGTCCGACGCGACGACAAGCCGCTTAGCATGACTCTTACGTTGAACGAGCCAGCGGCGGCGAGTGGCACCGGCAACCGCCCGATCTGGAGCGTACTGGGAATGGAACTGAAGGCGATTCCGCAGGACGAGTTCCAGAAACGGTTTCAGACGCGATATCGGGGCGGCTTGATGGTGTTGGAGGTGCGGCCCGACAGCCCGGCGGCCCTGCAAGGAATTCATTCAGGTGATGTGCTGGTGGGCATGCACATATGGGAAACGGTTTCGCTGGAAAACGTGATGTACATCATCAATCGGCCCGACTTCACCAGCATCAACCCCGTGAAGTTCTTCATTCTGCGGGGGAACGAGACGCTTTACGGATACCTGTCGGTCAACCGCAAAGGGACGCTCCAGCGGTAGCGCCGGACAGCGGGGCCGGGATTCTGTATCCGACGTTTGCCTGCGGCCGCTCGTGCCACGGTTCCGAGGCCGGAGCCTTCACTGCCCAGGCAGCGGGTAGACGCTTCCGAGACGCGTCGATATCATGGTGCGAACTCTAGACCACCAGGAATCGACGCTGTGGAACGGGATCTGATCCAGCATCTTCGCGAGCAATTGCCGGCCCATCGCTGCCTGCGCGTCGGCATCGGAGATGATGCAGCAGTGCTCAGCATGGCCGCCAGCCCGGAATGCGTGCTGACGGTCGATCTGCTGACCGATGGCGTTGATTTTCGCCTGGCCGAGGTCGATCCTCGTCGGGTGGGACACAAGGCCCTGGCGGTGAACCTGAGCGATTTGGCGGCCATGGCTAGCCAGCCGTTGGCCGGAGTGATCGCCCTGGCGCTGCCACGTCGCCATGGAATGGACCTGGCTGTGAAGTTGTACGAGGGTCTGCTTCCGCTGGCCGAGCGCTACGACCTAGCGCTGGCCGGTGGCGATACGAACAGTTGGGACGGCCCATTGGTCGTGAGCATCACGCTCATTGGGCGGGTTACGCCACAGGGGCCGCTTCTTCGGCGGGGTGCAAAGCCGGGAGACCGCATATTGGTTACCGGTTCGTTTGGTGGCAGCATACTTGGGCATCACCTCGACTTCGAACCGCGTGTGGCCGAAGCGCTGCAGCTCAGCAAGCAGTACGTGCTGCATGCGGGAATTGATGTGAGCGATGGGTTGCTGCTGGACCTGTCGCGAGTTGCGGAGGAAAGCGGCTGCGGGGCGCTTGTGGAGACAGACGCGGTTCCGATTTCGGCCGATGCGTGGCGACTGGCCACGGAATTGGGGGACGGCGTTACGGCGCTGGAGCATGCTTTGGGGGACGGCGAAGATTTTGAACTGATTCTGGCGGTTCCGCCCGACGATGCCGCGCGCCTGGTGGCCGACCAGCCGCTGGACATCGCGGTGACCGATGTGGGCCAGTTTGTGGAGGAGCCGGGGCTCTGGCAGAGCGAAGCGAGCGGAGCACGGCAGCCGCTGGCGGTGCGCGGCTACGAGCATGGGTTCGACTGATGGAGCAATGGATCTTCGAATCGGCCGATGAAGCGGCGACCGCGCGGTTGGGAGCGGCGTTGGATCGGGTGTTGCCGGACGGAAGCGTTGTCGCATTGTGCGGTACGTTGGGCGCAGGCAAGACGCGGCTCGTGCAAGCCATTGCGGAAGCCGATGGAGTGGACCGTTGCAGCGTGGTCAGCCCGACGTTTGTGTTGGTGCAAGAGTATTGCGGGCGGCGGCCGATCTTCCATTTTGATGCGTACCGGCTGCGCGACGAGGACGAGTTTCTGGCCCTGGGGCCGGAAGAGTACTTCGAGTCGAGCGGACTGACGCTGATCGAATGGGCCGATCGCGTAGCGGGCGAGTTGCCCAGTGAGCGACTGGAGATTCATATCGAGGTTACCGGTCCGCAGTCGCGGCAGTTCCGTATGGCAGCCTTTGGAGACCGCTATGCCGACGTGCTGGCCGGCTTGAAAGCCGAGTTACCGCCGGTCGCGTGACCGCAGTTTGGGCAGCTTGGGATGAATGTGCCCCTGTGTACGGGGGGAAAGTGTGCGTGCGTGCGCTTTCTGGGAAGGTCCTGGCCCGCAACCGTACGATATAAGAGGACAGGAACAAAGGTCGATACCATGCGAAGAAACATTGCGATCGTCATTACGGCAGTTTTGCTCGTTTTCGGGATCTCCAACGCGGGCCGTGCCCAGCCGGGTTCGACCGTAGTGCACCACGGGATGTTTGGTCCCCGCGTATTGGGTAGTTCGCTGCAGCCTAAGCGCTCGTTGTACTTCAACAACTTCCAGTATGGTCCCAGCGGCACGTTTGAGGGGCTGCGATCGAACTGGACTCTTCCGGCGATCCCGACAGACGTGATCGCTCCGGGGACGGGCAATTTGCCCGACATCTATCAGGCGTTGTTGGCTCAGCCGCCGATCCCGGTGACGGTTGTGCAACCGCAGCCGGCGGCGGCAGCGTCGAGCCAAGTGACAACCCCTCAGGCACAGATTCCGTCGGCCCTGCAACCGGCGGTGGGGACAAGTGTGCCGGCGGCGCAACCGACGGTTCCAACGGGACAGCCAGCGGCCCCGGCTCCGGAGCTTCCGTTGCGACGAGCGCCGGGAGCCACCATGGTGCCAACCGGTGGGGCACAGGTCGCGTCGACGCCGGCCGCTGCGGCTACGACGCCCCAGGTGGCCGGTCCTCAGGTGCTCAGCCCGCTTCAGACGCCGGGCGGAACGTACACCACGTTTCGACCGGATTTCTCTTATGCCAAGCCGACGGCTGAGCGAACGCAGGCGCAGTTGACATTGCAACTGAACCAAACGCCCCAGCTACAGGTCGTTTCGCCCATTCAGGTGAACGTGAAGGGGCAGACGGCCACGCTACGAGGGACGGTGGCGACGTCGTACGATCGCGCGGTGGCCGAGCAACTGGTGCGGATGGAAGCCGGCATCTGGCACGTCGACAACCAGTTGAAGGTGGGCGGTAAGGCGACCACTGCGCCGGCCAGTCGGTAGTGCGAGTCGCACTTGACTGTAACGTTCGTGGCGGCGTGTTTCCGCGGTTCCGAAAGCAAGATACACGCTACGTATGTGCCAGATGCGCTCTGGTCGCGAGCGATTAGAGTTCCGCGCCGCGCCTTGGCGATCAAAGGCCTAGGACGACAACGGCGACGTTCAGGTAGATGAGAATCCCCAGGACGTCCATCAGGCCGGCGACGAAGGGGTTGCTCATCAGTGCCGGATCCCAACCAAGCCGGCGGAACAACAGCGGCAGCATCGATCCGGCAATGGTCCCGCAGAGGACGACCAGGACCAGTGTCAACGGAAGCACCAAGGCCTCGTAATAGCCTGGGGCGACGACTATAGCGATTAGATAGCCGATGGTGCCGAGGGCACCGCCCAGGAGAACGCCGACGAGGACTTCACGCCGCACGATGCGCCACCAGTCCTTGAGCGTGACGTCGCCGACCGATAGGGCGGTGATGATGAGCGTGGCCGATTGGTTGCCCGAATTTCCACCCGTCGACACGACCAGCGGGAGACAAAAGATCAGCCACTTGACTGCTTCGAGGGTTTCCTCGTTCTGGTGCAGCGCCGTGATCGTCAAGACGGCGCCGAAGAAGAGGATGGTCAGCCACAAGCCGCGTTTCCAGGTGAGGGTGAGCAAACCCGTTTCGAGGTAGCTCCTCTCCAGGGGGTGCACGGCGCCGCGGTGGTAGGCGTCTTCGGTAGCCTCTTCGCGAACGACGTCGATGACATCGTCGTGGGTGATGATTCCCAGCATGTGCCATTGGTCGTCGACGACCGGAATGGCCAGAAGGTCGTAGTGTGCGACTTTCTCAGCGACCTGTTCTTGGTCAGCCAAGACGTTGACCGTGACCAGATCGCGTTCCATCAGGTCGCTCAGGCGTATGTCGGGTCTGCCGATGGCGGAGACCAACTGCCGGGCCGACACCAGGCCGCGCAGGTGGTCTTCGTTGTCGACGACGTACAGATAGTAGATTGTTTCCAGATCTTCCGATTGGCGGGCGATCTCCTCCATGGCTTGGCGGACGGTGAGATCTTCGCTGAGCCGGGCGAACTCAGTGGTCATGATCGCGCCGGCGCTGTGTTCGGGAAACGAACTGAGTCGCTGAATGTCGCGGCGTTCTTCCAGCGGCAACAGGGGCATCAGTTCTGCCACCACCCCGGGGTCGACCTCGTCCAGCAGGTCGACGCGATCGTCAGGAGGCAGATCGGTGATCAACTGGGCGATTTGCTGCCGGTCCATGGTCTCGACGATCTGGACCTGCTTCTCGAAATCGAGGAAGTTGACGATCTGCACCCGAAGCTGTGGATCGGCGTATTGAAGGACCGCCCACATCTCCGGGGCCGTGAGCCCCTCCATGAACTCCGCTGTCCGTGCCGGGTGTAACGCGCTGCAGAACTCCTGGAGTTCTGTCGCGTTGTTCTCGGCGAGCATTTCGCGGAGTTCGGGTAAGTAGAGGGTGTTGGTCATTAGCGTCTGGAACGATTAGAACGAAGATGGCAAGTTTGCGCGAACGGAGTGCAACCCCTAGAATATCCGATGTGGAAGACAACCTGTCAAAGGCCGCTTAGAGGAATAACGCTGATCGTCCCAACTGTCCAAGGGGGCTGCCCCCATCTGGATGCGTTCCAGAGCGGCAGCCTTGGGACCGTCAGCTCGCCGGTGCCCAGGGATCGACAGCATCGCGGCCGGAGCAGTCGGGATAGAAGAAGCGGTGGAGCGATTCGGGGAGGGCTGCGAAGTTCAGATGGACCAGGCTTCCGACGGCTCCGAGACTGCCTACGACCTCGTAGCGATCGGTGCCGGTGTTGGTCAAACTAGATAGAGGGCCCACGGGCTCGAGCCGCCAATTCGGATTGCGATAGCCACGCCACCGAGTGCCGGGCCCACCAAGCCAAGTAGACTGAGTGAGCGTGAGTTCCACAGGGCTTGGGGCGAGCAGGCGAGGTTGCAAACGAGCGACGGCAGGCAGAATGCCCAACATGCGCCGACATTGGCCGTCCACACCTTCCATTTGTTGCGAGATGTAAGCGGCGCCGCCCCCCTCTGCGTAGATGCGGCCCCCGGAACGAATGTGGCTTCGGAGGGCCGCCTTAATACAGTGATTCTCTGACAAGGCGCGCGCGTAACGTTCCGGGTGGCCGCAGCCCAGGTAGACGACGTCGGTTCCAGGAGGCAGTGTTTCGTCGTGCAGCGGCGAGAAATCGACGACGCTGGCGCCCCGAAGCTCCAGCAGATCGAGCGTGTCGGGAAAGTAGCAGTGGAAGGCTTCATCATACGCGATTGCCACCGTCAGCTTGCGAGCCAAGCTGACGAAGCATCCGCAACGGATGGGCGATGGAAGCTCGCGGCGCACGGCGAGTTGCCAGATGCGCTTTCGCTGCGATAACGGTTCGAAGAAGTCGCCGAGGGCGGTGCACAAGTCGGGAGGCAGCCGACCGCCCGAGGGGATAGCGCTGAGGGCGCCTCGCAAGTGGGGCAGACATTCAAGAGCGCCGAGAACGGGGATGCCCCACAGGGCTTCGATATTGGTTCGCAGTGCGGCCAAGTGTCGATAGTCGTGCACGCAGTCCAGCAAGACGCCGTCGGCCGTTTTGGGGCGACGAGGCAGATGGTGCGGTTCCATCGCCGAGACATCGATGACGACCAGCCGCGGTAAATCGAGCCAACGGCACAGCGGTTCCAGTCGTCCGCCCGACGTGCCCTTGCTGATCGCCGGAGCAAACTGGCCTTCAACCAGTGCCAAATCGGCCGTGTGACAGCCGCGCAGGAACGTGTCGAGACATACGTCAGGCGACATGACCCAACTGTCGAGATGCCGGACATTGAGCCCCGTCAGCGCGTCCGTAGCGGCGTGCCTTGAGAAATATGACCGAGAAAGAAAGCTCTGAACTTGTAGCCCCGCCCGACGCAGCACCTCGAACAACGCCGAGAGGATTGCCTGAGAGTTGGCTTCCGGTTGAATTGTTCCCACCGCGAGCCGGGGCAATCGTGGCATGGCAGCGTGCCTGGAATATGGAGGGGGTCGACAGAGTCCCGGAGCCTGAGGAAACTGCACGACCGAGTGCTAGGACCAGTGATGAGCGTTCCCGTATGCAGCCGTCTACGGTGACTGCATCGATTAGCCATCCGCAAGCATTCTTCGGGTGGATGCGGCATGAGTCAAGCGGGCTTTCGCCTGCCCATGCGAGCGAGCAATGTTCGGATGGGAGGTTTGATGCGGGGCGCTGCCTCAGGGGCGGCCACAGAACGAGTATCGCGGTTGACAAAACTCGCACCCCCAGTTAGGTTTATGATTGAGAGGTTGTTGTTGCCGTCTTGTGGCCCTGTCGGTTGAAACCTGCCGTATGGCGTTGGAAGCTGAGTCCGATCTTGACGCTCAACTGCAGCCCCTTCTGGAGCAGTGCGAAGAGCGGATCGGGTATGTATTCGGCGATCGGGGTATGTTGCGGGCAGCATTGACCCACGCGTCGGGTGCCCAGCATCGTCTTGCGTCGAACGAGCGGCTGGAGTTCTTGGGGGATGCCATTCTCGGGGCAGTGGTCTGTGAGCTGCTGTACCACCAGTATCCCGAGTACCTGGAGGGGGATCTGACGCGGCTGAAATCGATCGTGGTGAGCCGGCAGACCTGCGCCAAAATCAGCCAGGAATTGGGAATGCAGGATTTTCTTATCCTGGGGAAGGGTATGACCACCCACCCAACCGTTCCCTCGTCCTTGCTGGCCGATGTGTTCGAATCGCTTATTGCGGCGATCTACCTCGACGGCGGTGCCGAGGCTGCACGGCGGTACATCGAGCATCACGTGGGGCCGGAGATCGAGCGAGCCGCAATGGGGGAATCGGGCGGCAATTACAAGTCACTGTTGCAGCAGGTGGCCCAGCGAGAACATGGGACCACTCCCACCTACCAACTGCTTGACGAGAAGGGGCCGGATCACAGTAAATGCTTCAAGATCTCGGCACAGATTGGGCCCTATCGTTATCAGGCTGCTTGGGGTCGCAATAAGAAGGAAGCGGAACAGCGTGCAGCGCGAAACGCGCTGTACGAATTGAACGGCGATCCGCCTCCGTTTCACTCCGATTGACGCCGCCGAACCGTGCGGCTGCCGCGGGCAGGACGTTTCGCCGGCGCGCGGTTTGAATAATACGGCCAAACACCGAATCATCCGTCTTGTGCCCATGCCCCGCGCCGTCGCGCTATTTTCCGGTGGACTCGACAGCACGTTGGCGATCTGCGCTCTGCAGCAGCAGGGGTTCGAGGTGGAGGCGTTGAATATCCGAACGACGTTTCGCTGCTGCAAGACTCCGGCCTCGCAGATAGCTGCGGAGCTCGGTGTGCGACTGACGGTGTTGACGGTGGCCGACGATTACGTCGAGGTCATCCGCCGGCCGTCTTTCGGATACGGCAAAGGGATCAACCCATGTGTCGACTGCCGAATCTATATGGGTGCTATGGCACGGAGATTCATGGAGGAAATCGGCGCATGCGTTGTGGTCAGCGGAGAGATCCTCGGCCAGCGGCCAATGAGCCAGAAACGCCGCGATCTGTCCATCATCGCGGGGCGTTCCGGCCTCGAAGGTAGGCTACTGCGTCCGCTGTCGGCGAAGCTGCTTCCGCCGACGATCCCGGAGACAGAGGGTCTGATCGATCGCGAGCGGTTGTATGCGTTCTCTGGACGTGCGCGTGCGCCGTTGGTTGAATTGGCCCGACAGTTCGGCGTTCGCCGCATACCGCAACCGTCGACAGGCTGCGCGCTGACTGAGATCAGCTTCGCGCCCCGTGTGCGAGATCTGATCAGGCATCAGCCTGAGGCGGCGCGACCGCATTTCGAACTGTTGACGGTCGGCCGGCATATGCGTTTGGATCCTCAGACCAAGGTTATCGTCGGTCGCAACGAGCAGGAGAACGCGTGGCTGGAGCGCTTCTTTGCGCTGGAGAAGCCGGAGCAAACGGTGCTGCTGGTTCCGGGGAATTTCGTCGGACCGGCGGCGTTGGTGGTGGGGTGTACGGATCGAGCGGCATGCCAAGCCGCGGGTGCGATTCTGGTCCGCTACACCCGGCAGGCCGATCCAGGCAATGCGGAGGTTCAGGTGCGAACGGCCGGCGGGCGAAGGGAAGCGGTGTGCGTCGAGAGAAGCGAGGCGGTCCTGGCATTGCGACCGCTTTAGTGCGAGTCGCGTTCGCGGCGGCGTGTTTGCGAGGTTTCAAAAGCGGAACCACACGCTACATATACGACGGGATGCACCGTAGGGGGCCAAGAAAGCAGAAACGCCCAACATCCAGCAGTTGGGCGTCCCTTTCTCGTCGTAACAGTGGCTAGATCGAAGATCTGCCGGCAGGAAGGCGTCCGAAGGACGCTTCCAGGCCTACTTCTTCTTGGTCGCCTTCTTCTTGGTTGCCTTTTTCTTGGCGACCTTTTTCTTGGCAACCTTCTTCTTGGCGACCTTCTTCTTGGCGACCTTCTTCTTGGCGACCTTCTTCTTGGCGACCTTCTTCGCGGCTTTCTTAGCCACTTTCTTGACTGCTTTCTTCTTGGCCACCTCACGTCCTCCTAACAAGCGTTACGGGCGATCTCTCCTTGCCGACAGTCGGGCTGGGTCCGAAGCTCGACAGGTGGCTCGCCCAGAAACAAAAGTAAGAACAGGATGACTTATTTTCTCATCGCAACCTTGCGATGAAGCAACCCATCACTGTTCTGAATACTCCTTTGCCGGCCTCCATCCTTTGCACGGAGGCACAAGACCCAAAACCTCCGGCCCGATCTACGGGCTTCAATTCTGAATTATCGTACGAAATTTAGAGAATCTTGCAAGTACAATTCTTGATTGCGGAGAAAAAATTCCTGATGCGCTCTGTGTTGCGCGATGCAATTTGGCTCATCGATATCGACTGAGAGTGACCGCGCTGTTGTTGCATTTGAAGTGTGTTCGCGATGGCCAAGCACATGATGCGTGTGTCGAGTTGCGCCACCCTGCGCTGCGTGAAGACTAATTGCGTTGCGCGATGTGAGTTGTGAAGCGGCGAGTCGTCGGTGCGTTTTCTCGGTCGCTGCGATGAACGATCTTGGCACGCGTTGAGTGAGCGAGCGTACGACCGAGCGAGCCGATGCGATTGCAAAATGGCTGCGCGCAGCGCGGTTCGTAAGGCATTATGCGACAATGGGTTGCGGTTTATGAAGTGCCGTGAATTCTCGGCAGAAACTGCGCTGCGATGATCGTTTGCGAAGTTCTGAAGAGATGGCTATCGCTTGTGCGGATACGGATGTCGAATTACGGATCCATGTGCGTTAGCCAACGCGATCATGTGAACTGCGTCGTAGGTGATAACGTGATGCGGCGCCGTGTTGCCGGCGCCAAAACGACATGGATTCGCAACGTACGGCAACGCCGCGAACCCGGTCGCGGCTGCGCTTGCTGCGAAGACCGATGAGACGATCAGGCATGCCCGATTTGACCTCCAAAAAAAGTCTGGTAGGCGAAGGACATTTTTTGGAATCGAGATCTCTTTTTCGGTGAGCGCGACCTGCGAGAAGACCTTTTCTTGCCGTCGCACGGTGACGAAGGTGCTCAACGAGGTATCGCGGGAGTGTTGTGGCAGGCAGCTTAGGTCCGGCTTCAAGATGAGGCAGGCCCGCTTAAGTGATTTCGTTTTCCTGAATTGAACGGTTTGCGGGGAGCGGGGTCTTGGAGTTGACGCTCGATCCAACACACTGCGGGCGTTTGCGACTTTGGCAGGCTGCAACTGTGGGAAGCGTAGAAGAACGGTGCGGTGAGACGCGCATCCGAGGCGTGGCGAGGCTATGGGGCCGCCAGATTGATGGTGCCGTAATATGATGCCGTAAAAGGAGATGCGACAATCGGAGGCGGATGGAAGACGGCCGTCAGCGGTGCGAATCGCGGCGGAAATGACGATCGGCGAAGTCCATGAATCGGTCCCAATCGTAACTGGTCACGTCGTGCTTTCCGCGGCGAAGGTGATAGCCGATGGTACTGTGGATCGGTTGCTCCACGTCGGGCATCGAATCGGCCGCCATGCCGTCGGTCCCCAACAGTCGATAGACCGGATCGGCGCCCTTGGCCGCCAGGAACTCGCCTCGCGGGTCGGCATGCAGATCCTCACTGGCGCTAACAACGTAGACTGGCCGCGGAGCGATGAGGGCGACAAGCATGTGCTGGTCGACCGGCAGCGCGGTCTCCCGGTCGTTGAATTGTTTGAAATTGTCACAGAACCAGTGATTAAAATTGTCATTAATGGCGGCGACCGTTTCACCGAAGCATCGGCGACTTAACGCGGCCCCACCACAGCCGGAGTTGTTGGAGATGACCAGGGCGAACCGTTCGTCCTGCGCACCTGCCCAAAGCGCGGTCTTGCCCAGTCGCGAGTGACCGAGGACGGCCACATGCTTTGCGTCGACATCGGCATCGGTCTGGAGATAGTCCATGGCGCGACTAAGACCCCACGCCCAGGCTCCGATCGCCCCCCACTCATCGGGCGCCGGGCGCGTTTGTCCCTTGCGATAGAAGAGCGGTTGGATGCCGTTGTGGAATCCGTCGTCGAAGTCGGGATCCAAGTCGCCGTAATAGACGGTGGCCAGACCGTAGCCGCGATCGAGGATATGTTCGACCGGCCAGCGACTGCGGCACGCACCGCGCGACTGCTCTGTCGCCTGATGGTTGACGACCCCGCGCGTTGGATCATCGCGCATCCATCGCGTGGAAAGCGTAATGCCCGGATCGGGATGGATGCTGTGGTTGCCGAAGAAGTTCAGGCCCAAGAAGACCGGCACGGGTTTCTTTGCGGCATTGGGCAGGTAAAGGAGCAGATCCATGCTCGGCCCATGAGGATCGCTCGTGAACGCGATGGTCACCTGCTTGCGAGTAGCCTTTCCGTCCAGGGCGTGCTTGTCGACCGACGTAACGTGGAACGAGGTCTGTTTTGTGGGCGGAAACGACTTGCCGCAGACATAGGTCTCGAACAATTGCAGTATCTCCGGCCGCCGCTTCTGTCGCCACACGGCGGCATCGGCGACGCGCTGGCCGTTGGACATGACGAGCGGGTCTGGAAGTGTGTAAGACGGGACTCTGCCTTCGTCGACGTTCCGAGCGCGGCGCTGTGCGGCCGTTGCCACACTGGCTGGCAAAAGCACAAACAAGATCAGGATCGCGATAGGGCGCTGCATGGTGCAAGTCTCTCCTGCGCGAAAGGATGGGGGACTGGCGCTATCGTAGATCGGCTCGATCCGACATGCAACGGGCGAGGGGGGAACGGCCAATTCCGGGAGCGTCGAGTGAAATGCGGAACCTGCTATCGGACTTCGGCTCCTTGGAGGGGGCATCCCCGCCCGGTATAATCGCGGCCAAGTCATCGTTTCAGGATGAAGACGGCTCGTCGTTCGAGATGCCATATACACAAATCGAGTTGGAACCGTATCTCGCGCGGTTCGGCCTGGAATCGTTCCGGGCTGGCCAGCGGGACGTGGTTGAAACGGTGCTGGCGGGTCGGGATTGCCTTTGCGTCATGCCGACCGGCGGCGGCAAGAGCCTTTGTTACCAGTTGCCTGCGCTGGTTCTCGATGGGCTGACCCTGGTCGTTTCGCCGCTCATCGCGCTGATGAAAGACCAAGTGGACCAGCTTTCTGCGCGGGGGCTGCCGGTTACCTATATTAACAGCACGCTCGCTCTCGATGAGCAATATGCGCGTCTGGCGCAGATGGCGGCGAGCGCGTATCGTCTCGTGTACGTGGTTCCAGAGCGCTTTCGCAGCGGGCGATTTCTGGAGGCGGTGCGGGCGGTGGGGGTGAAGCTCCTGGCGGTCGACGAGGCGCATTGCATCAGCCAGTGGGGGCACGACTTCCGGCCCGACTACGCGCGGCTGGGGCGATTTCGCCGGATGCTTGGCAGTCCGACGACGATTGCCCTGACGGCCACGGCCACCGATGCGGTACGGCGCGACATTGTCGAGCAGTTGCGGCTCGACGAACCGAGGACGTTCATTGCCGGTTTCGCACGTCCGAATCTGTTCTACGAAGTCCAGTATTGCCGCGGCGAACGGCAGAAGGTGGAACTTCTGCGGGCGTTTCTGCGCGATACGCCTGGCTCGGGGATTGTCTATACGTCGAGCAGGAAGAAGGCGGAGGAGGTTGCCCAACAGATCGCCGCCGAACAGGGCCGCTCGACGGTCGTCTACCATGCGGGAATGCTGTCGGAGCAGCGGCATGCGGCGCAAGAGGCGTTTATGGGCGGGGCGGTCGAGATCGTCGTAGCCACGAACGCCTTCGGGATGGGGATCGACAAGTCGGACGTCCGGTTTGTGGTTCATTACAACATGCCGGGCACGCTGGAGGGCTACTACCAGGAGGCCGGGCGTGCGGGCCGCGACGGCAGGCCCTCGCGATGCCTGCTGCTGTACCATTCGGCGGATCGTCAGATCCAGGAGTTCTTCATCGAGAGCGCTTATCCTTCGCGTGAGATCGTGGCGGCGGTATACGATCTGCTTCGCAGCATCCCGGCCGACCCCATCGAGCTGACCCAGCAGGAGATCAAGGAACGCCTGGGATTGCCGGTTGGTGCCGAGGGGGTAGGGGCATGCGAGCAATTGCTGGAATCGGCCGACGTGCTGGAGCGGCTGGTCGCCTCGCAGAACATGGCGGCGGTGCGGTTGGACAGCGATTTGCCCACGTTGGTCGATCTGCTGCCCAAACAGGCGAAGGTCCGACGCCGGGTGCTTCGGGCGGTCGAGCAGTTGGTGGGCGACCGCCGCAACGAGCTGGTCTACTTCCAGCCGCGCAGCCTGGTGGCGTCGATCGATGGCGACTACAACTCGGTCACGAACGCCCTAAACGATTTGAACGAACTACAGGTCTTCACCTATGTTCCGCCGTTTCGGGGCCGTGCGGTCCGCATGCTCAAACGCGATGTGCCGTTCGACGAACTGTCGTTGGATTTCGAGGCCATGGAACGGCTAAAGACGGCAGAATACGAGAAGCTCAACCAGGTCGTGCGGTTTGCACTGAGCCATCACTGCCGGCAGGCGGAGATCCTGCAATACTTCGGTGACGCCGATCAGGACGACTGTGGCCACTGCGACAACTGCCGCCGTAGTCGTGCCACGAAGGAGGTTCAGGCGAGCGGCGTTGTTCTGGATGACGGCGTCGTCGATGCCGTGCGGAAGACGCTCAGCGGCATCGCGAGGACGCAGAGCCGCTTCCGTTGCGGCAAGAACCTGATCGCGCAGATGTTGTGCGGCTCGGGTTCGGCTCGGTTGGAGAAACTGCATCTGAACAAGCTGAGCACGTTCGGGTTGCTGAGCTGCCTGACCCAACAGGACGTGGCGATTCTGATCGACATTCTCGTGGCGGCGGACCTGGCGGAGCAGGAGGAGATCGAGCCGCGGCGGCCCGTCGTGCAACTGACCGCGCGGGGCATCGACGTGATGAAAGGCGCCGCGCCACTGGACCACAGCCTGCCGATACCGGGCGACTTGCTGGCGAGACTGCGTCGAAGCCCTCCGTTGGAGGAATCGGAGCGGCCGTCGGAGTCCGATGCGGAGGAACTGCCGGCAGGCGTGGAACTCATGGCGGCGCTGAAACAGTGGCGCAGCCGAGTAGCGTCCAGGGCGGGGATTGCGCCGTACATGGTGCTCTCGAATGCGACGCTCGAGGAGTTGGCCTGTCGGCGGCCGCGTTCGCTGCGCGAGCTGCTGGGCGTGCGAGGCATCGGTCAGACGAAGGTGAATCGCTACGGAGGCGACTTGATCAGGCTTCTGGAGGGTGGGCCGGAAACTGTTACCCCATCAGCCGCGCTGCAGGCGGAAGAGTCGCACCCTGATTACTACTGGACATGGCGGGTGCTTTCGCAAGGCTTTTCCGTTGCCGAGTGTGCCACGATCCGGCGATTGGAAAGGGCCACGATCGTCCGTCACGTTCAGGAGGCTCGGGCTGACGGGATGCCCGTTCAAGATGCGTGGTTGACGTAGGGTCGGGTTGGTGGAGTTGGTTCTGGTGGGGCTCGCTTCGCTCGGGCCAGCCGACGGGCTCGGCCCACCCTACGGGTGCGGCTCTTTTCGATGCGCGGGGACTGGGGATGGGTGTGGTGGTGTGAGGGTTGAGAGGGTCGCTGCTGGGAGGCTAGGATAGGAGAGCGTCTTTTATTGGGTGGTTTTCGTGGGGAAATGAGTCGCATGAATCGTTCTCTCGTGGTATGGGGCTTGGGTTTGCTGGTGATTGGGCCGTTGTGGAGTGGCGTCGGGCACGCCAGTGGAGAGGGCGATGTAGTCAGGGTTGCTCGTGTGCCCGAGTTCGATGGGCCGTGGGTACGTGTGGCTGCCAGTCCTGAGCTACCGGAGATCAACTCGAAGCGCGGGCAGGTTGTGGACCACTGCTTCTTTCGCGCGAAGAATGGGCGGTGGCAGTTGTGGATGCAGATCCGTGACACGGCCGTCGGGCGGTTGTTCTATCGCTGCGAAGGGGGCGAGGAGTTGGAAGCCGCCGATTGGACGCCGCGGGGCATCTGCTGGCGTGCGGACCGGCAGTGCGGCGAGAGTTGCAAAACCGGCAGCCAGGAGTTCATTCATGCGCCGTATGTATTGCAGCACGAAGGGCGCTGGTTGCTCTACTACGGGGGTGGGAAGAATCGCGACGGTAAGGTGCAGATCAGTGCGGCGGCTTCCGACGACGGCATCCAATTCCGCCGGCTGACTGACGATAAGGGACAGACCGAGTTGTTCACCGGGCCGGGGTATGCTCGGGACCCCATGGTGTTGCGCACCGACCAGGGCTACGTGATGTACTACGCGGGCGACTTGAAGAAGCAAGGGGTCATCGCCGTGCGCACGGCAAGTGAGCCGATCGGTGCTCCCTGGTCCGACGCGCGGATCGCCAGTGAAGGAGGGGTGTGCGGCACGGGGGCCACCGCTCAGCAATGCCCGTTCGTGGTGCATCTGGACGGCTATTACTATCTGTTCAAAATCGGGCCTTCGTCGGGATTCAAGACGGCCGTGTATCGCTCGGACGATCCGCTGTTCTTCGGCCGCGGCGACGAGCGTCTGGTCGCCGTGCTGAAAGCGGCGGTTGCGGAGATCATACGCGAGGGAGATCGCTGCTACCTGTCCAGCCTGTTACCGGGCTACGAGGGTGTCGCGATCCGGCGGCTGCGTTGGCGGGCGAGCCAATAGCGATGGGGCACGGCCGGTGAGGGGACGTGCATCGGTCCGGACCGCGCGATCGTGAGGTCTGCAACGGCATCTTCGCGCTCGACATCGGGGAATGAGGCTTCATTTCACGCAGGCAGGCCAGTCAAGGACGTCCCACCCGATGGGACCGCGTAAGTGGTGCGTCGAAAAAGTCAGTACCCTGCGGTACAATACTTGTAGTGGTAGTGATGTGACCAATGAGCGAGAGGAAAGCTATGGAGAATCGGCCCGAAGGTGGGGGGCAGCCGCCCAAGATGCCCGTGCCGCGACAGCGGATCAACACGCCAGCGGTGGCGATGCTGCTGATGTTGGTTGCGGTGGCCGCCTATCTCCTGTTCCGCGATGCGTCGGAGCCGGCGCGCGAGGTACGTTATGGCGTGTTTCGGCAAGAGCTGGACAAGGGCAACGTGGCGAGCGTGCAGGTGAAGGGGCAGCAGATCGCGGGAGAGTTCAAAGAGTCGAGTCCCGCGCCTGGCAACAAGAAGGACTCTCAAGGCAAGCCGGTGATGCTGCCCAAGAAGTTCTTTACGGTGGTTCCGCCCTATGTATTGGACGATCCGGGATTCGACAAGCTGTTGCGGGAGAAGCTTGGTACGAACTACTCGGCGTCGGAGCCTTCGGACAATACGGGGCTTCTGTTGGTGCTGTATCTGCTGGTCCCGCTGTTGTTGTTTGCGGGCCTGTGGTTCATGTTTCGGCGTGCACGCGACCAACTCGGCGGGGGGTTGCTCAGCGGCTTCATCAAGAGTCCAGCCAAGAGGTACCAGTCGGGTGAAAAGGCCGTGACCTTTGACGACGTGGCCGGTCTGGAGGGGGTCAAGAACGAATTGCAGGAGATCGTCGAGTTTCTGAAGAACCCGGCGAAGTTCCAGCGGTTGGGCGGCCGGATCCCCAAGGGCGTTTTGCTGAACGGTCCGCCGGGCACGGGGAAGACACTCTTGGCCCGGGCGGTTGCCGGTGAGGCGGGAGTACCGTTCTTTTCGATCAGCGGGTCGGAGTTCATCCAGATGTTCGTGGGCGTGGGCGCCAGCCGCGTGCGCGACATGTTTGCCACGGCGAAGGAGAATTCGCCGTCGATCCTATTCATCGACGAGATCGATGCGGTCGGACGGCATCGGGGAGCGGGTCTCGGCGGCGGGCACGACGAGCGTGAGCAGACGCTGAACCAGATCCTCAGCGAAATGGATGGCTTCTCGCAAAACGAATCGGTGATCGTAGTGGCCGCTACGAACCGCCCGGATGTGCTCGATCCCGCGCTGCTTCGTCCGGGGCGCTTCGATCGCCATATCACGGTCGATCGGCCGACATTCAAGGGGCGCGCGGCGATCTTCAAGGTGCATTGCCGTAACGTGCCGTTGGCCGACGATGTGGACCTGGAATCGCTGGCGGCGAGCACGGTGGGGCTGACTGGGGCCGACATTCAGAACCTGGTCAACGAGGCCGCGCTGTGGGCAACACGGTCCGGCAAGGACCGGGTTGGCATGTCGGATTTCGACTATGCTCACGACAAGGTGGTCATGGGAGCCAAACGCGAAGAGATCTTGCAGGGCAAGGAGAAGCGGATGACCGCCTATCACGAGGCGGGACACGCGATGCTGATCTGGCAGATGTCGGGCTCCGACCGCCTGCACAAGGTGTCGATCATTCCGCGGGGACGTTCGCTAGGAGCAACTCAGTTGTTTCCCGACGAGGATCGGGTGAACATCAGTGAGAGCGAACTGCACACGCGGCTGTCGTTCCTGCTGGGCGGTCGCTCGGCTGAGAAGCTCGTTTTCGACGAGTTCACCGCGGGAGCCGAAGACGACCTGAAGCGTGCCACGCAATTGGCCCGGCGGATGGTCGCCCACTGGGGCATGAGCGAACGATTGGGGCCGATGGCTTTCCGCACCGGGGAAGAGCATCCTTTCCTGGGTCGCGAGATGGCCGAGCCGCGGGAGTTCAGCGAACACACGGCCCAGGTGATCGACGAGGAAGTGGGGCGGATCCTGCGCGCGGCGGCGGATCGGGCATTGGAGGTTCTGCGCGAGAATCGCGACAAGCTCGATGCACTGGCCCATGCCTTGGAAGAAGAAGAGGAACTCACCGAGCGGCAGGTGGAAGAGTTGTTGGGGCGGCCCGCCTACGACGGCTGCAAGCGGGGAGGACTGTCTACGGGCGGCACGGCCGCGGGTGACGGGCAGCAGAAGACGTAGGGCTGCAAGGCTGCTTCACGAGCCCGACTTGCCGTGCCGGCAGCGCACGAGCGACATCAGGGCGAAGGCCGTGCCGTACTGCTGGTGGTAGTCGTACAGCGGGAAGTCCCACCAGGAGCCATCTCTCTCCTGGAGCCTGACCAGCACGTGGGTGAGCAGGTCTTGGTACCGCGGCCGTTCGGCGGAGGGGAGTTGCTCGATGCAGCGGGCAGCGTAGTAGTGCCCGTAGTAGAAGAAGTAGCCCGCCACAGAGAACCACGACTCGTGAGGGACAGGACGTTTTCGCCCCAGGTCGAGCCACAGGTTGCGAGCGAAGATCCGATCGAGCCAGTCCACGAGGACCGTGTCGGTCACGGTCTTGTCGCCCCAGAGCCGTGTGGCCAGGTTGCAGGCCTGGGAACGCCCCAGGCTGCCGCCGGGACGGTTGATCGGCTCCATGGGCCACCACTTGAGATACTCGCCGTACATGTAGCTGAAATCGGGTTTCCGTTGACGGTCGATCGATGCGACGGCGCGCTGGACCAGCCGTTGGGGTATTTCGACGCCGATCTCCTGCGCCTCGTAGAGCGCGACGAGCACCGTTGCCGATACGAAGCTGAGCGATGAGCCGCTAGGCTTCTGGGTCCTGGCATTGAAGTCGTAGTAGCACCAGCCGCCGTCGACGCACTCGTAACGCCCCAACAGTTCGATCTGCTGTTGGATCTCATGTTTGATTTTGCTGCGACGCTGCTTGTCGTCGGGCAGCCGGTTGTACATTCGCACCAGGCCCTGGATGCCGTACGCATGTCCCCAGTTGTTGTAGATGGCCGTAGCGTCGGCGCGGCGGAGTTTCGGAAGATGCTCCAAGAGCCACGCCTCGCCACGCTCCAAAGCGCGCGTTTGCGATTCGTTCTTGCAGCCGACTTCGATCAGTGCCGAGACGCACATCGCGGTGACGGCCGCGCGGAACGCCTGGTGGGCGCCGGGCACGGGGGCGTAGACGTCGGCGCCGGTGGTGTTTCGGGCCGATCCCCAGGAGCCGTCGGGGTTCTGCCGGTGGACCAGGAATGCGACTCCGCGCGCGATCGAGGCGTCGAGCTCTTCCGGCTTGAGCGGTTTGACCGACGGCGGTCTTGGCACGCTCTCGGCCTCTGAGGTTTCGTGGGACGATTTGGCCTTCGGCTCGGCGCGGGCACCGCCCAAGGGTAGGCACACGGCGGCCAGCAGCATGGCCCAGAGAAGCCATCGACCGGCCGCCTTGGAGTTCTTGGTCATGGTGGGGCCTACCCTAGTGCGTGTCGCACTCACTTTAGCGTTCGTGGCGGCGTGCTTCTGCGGTTTCGAAAGCGGAGCACACGCTACCCATACGCCGAATGCGGTCTAGTCCTTGGATTTGCCGTCCTTCGGGCTTTTCGGCTCTTCCAGCAGAATCTCGTCGCCGCGATCCAGTCCATCGAGGATTTCCAGGCTGTCGCCGGACTTCTTGCCGACGGTGACCGGCTGCTTCCGAGGTTTAGCTCCATCCTCGTAGAGATAGACGTACTTCTTTTCGCTGTCGATCTTGTCGGTGAAGACGGCAGAGGCCGGCACCACCAAGGCACGCTTCTTGAGGTAGGGAACGAACTTGACCGTGCAGTTCATTCCCGGCACGAGCACGTCGGCCTTGTGCGGCAGCGACGGCCTGATGATCGCGGCGTACTGGTTGCCCAGAGGCATGGTGTCGACGCTTTGCACCTTGGCGGAGAGCTTCATGTCTGGATAGCTGACCGGCTCGACTGTTCCCTCCAGGTCGGGGTGAACGTACTGAAGCGATTCCTCGGGGACGTCGGCACGGATTTGCATGGGCCGTTGGCGAAGGACTGTCATGAAGACCTTGTCGCGAGTGACCGTGCCATGAGGCTGCAGGTCTTCGGCAGCCGACGTGGCGCCGATCCACTGCCCACGGACATAATGGCCGTAGTAGACCACGCCATCGGCCGGCGATTTGACGGTCATCGCCGCACGGTCGGCCTCGAATTCGTCGAGCCGCTTCTGTGCGCGTTGACGATCGACCGTGCGCCCGGCCAACTCCAATTCCTGCTGCTTCAATGCCAGCGGCAACACGATTTGGGTTTTGCGCGACTGCAGATCCTGTTGGCGGGTGGAGTACTTTTCGCTTTGCTCCATACGAGGCAAGTCCAGTTTCAGCGTTTCGTCATGGCGAACCTTGGCGAGTTCGACGTAGAATTCGGCCTGCTGGACCGCGTTGCGCTGCCGTTTGAGGACAATTTCCTCGGTCTCCTCCGTTAGATCGTCGGCCTTGTACATCTTCTCCAGTTGTCGGAGCTCTTCTTTTTGGTACTCCAAGTTCCGCTCGGACATCGTCAACATGAAGTCGGCCATCTTGCGGTACAAGGGGCGATCGACCTTCAGGAACTGTTGGAGATCTTCGTCGGCAATTCGCTTGTTCCACTGGGCCATTTCCACGTCGAGCGGCGTCGATTGCTTGAGGATCTTCAGGCTCTCTTGTGCCTGCTTCAGACTCAAGTCGGCCAATTGCAGGTCCTTGCGCAGGTCGGCGATCTGTTCGTCGATCTTCTCGACATCGAATCGAACAAGCACTTGGCCCTTGTGGACCTTGTCGCCGTGCGGAACTGCCTCGAGCACGGTCAGGTCCTTCCACTGCTTCATTCGGACACACACGGGAACGGCATCGACTGCCTCGAAAATTCCCTTGAGGCTCAGCTCGACTTTGAGCGGCTCGCGGACGACCGTGTACGTGGCCGGTTTCTCGGTCTTCTTTGGCTCCGGCTTCTTCTCTTCCTCGGGCGCGGGTTTCGCAACGGGCGTCGTTTGGGGCTTGGCGGCCGTTTCGGCTTGCTCCTGGGTCGCGGGCTTCGTGTTCGCGTCGACCTTCTGCTGCGATGGCTTGGCCTTGGCTCGATCGGCCTTCTTGGCCTTCTTCTTTGCCGAGGCGTCTTCGGCTTTCACTGTGGCCGCCAGCGCCGTCTGAGGTTGATTTTCGGCGGCGGACACCGGGCCGCCATACACGGTCGCAAGAACGACGACAACAACCCCCAGGCAGGCGAGAGTGCGACTCATTGAAATGTCCTTCAAAGTCGAAGAGGATGTGGAGCGGAGCGCCAATAGACTTCTAATCTCCGACGAAATACCCCAAGGCAGGGGCTTGTCGCGCTCGGTGCGCAACTGGCAGGCGGACAAAGGATTTCTCAATTGTCTCACGAAAACCTTGACAGTTCAAGCAACCGTGCCGCCATTTCGGGTGGGTTGCGTGAGAAAATGTAGCGGTTACACCGAGTGAGGAATGTCAAAGGGTAGGTATTCGGGGAAGTGGCTTCTTTAGGGTGAATATCTTGGTCATGGCAGGTGTGGAAAGATGAGTCCAGGTCGAGTGCCCAATCAAACGTGGCGGCTATATTGTTGGGGGGCTTTTCGTGTACCTTGTGCACAACTGAACGCAGTGGCCAGAACCGGTGGCATCCGGAGACCGTCCAAGTGATTTGCTGTCCACATGGTTTTGCCGCCCGGTGGGCGCGGGGGCTGCGAAAAGGAAACTCGGTTGCCAAACAGGGCATTAACCATATATGGGGGAGGAAGCATGCTTCGTTCGATCTTGCTGGCGTACGAACCCAGTGTCATCAGTCTCTCGGCCGCAGAATTGACCCAACGATTGGCGGTTGAGTTTCAAGCGACGGTCAGCGCGCTGGGAGTTTTCGACGAGACGATTGTGGCACCGTCGGCAGTGCCGCTGGGCGGCCAGGAACAGAGGCAGGCTCGCGATCACGACTTGATGGAGCGCGATCGGAAGATCATCCGGTCAGGTTTAGATGCGGTGGATGCCCGCTTGAGCGATGCCGGTGTTGCGCACCATGTTCTCCTACGCTCGGGAACGCCGCACGAGCTCATCCTGGAGCAATCCCAGTCCTGCGACTTGATCGTGCTGGGTTCCGAGGACGCATCTGACATTGGCATTGGGGAATCGGCCAGCCAGATCCTATGGGAGGTGTTGCGAGTTGCCCCGCGGCCCGTGGTCGCCGTGCCGGACAAGTTCCGCGAGGGTTCCGGTGTGCTGGTGGCCTATGATGGTCGTGTGCAGGCGTCGCGAACGCTCTACGCGCTACAAGCCAGTGGACTGGCGCGGTTGGGCCCGGTTCACGTGGTTAGCGTGGATTCGGAATCGGCGGAGAAAGCGGCCGCCCGGACGGGTTTTGCCATCGAGTACCTAGCCTCGCACGAGGTCGCGGCGACTCCACACGCGGTCGTTACCGAAGAGGACAAGTCGGCCGCGATTCTTGCCGAGGCGGAGCGGTTGGGTGTGGGACTGATTGCGATGGGCTGCCTTGGCCGTGGCGTGGTGCGCGAGTTCTTGACCGGTTCAACAACCGCGAACATGGTTCGGCAATCGCCGTATCCGTTGTTCCTGTTCCGCTGATCGCGAATCATGGACTGTGCCATGGTGGCTGCTGGCGATGGAGGAACCAGCGGTCGAGAACCACGTGGCGTAGGAACCAGCGGTTGGCCAGCAGACGGCGACCAGCACGGCAGCGCAGCCGGGCGAAGAATGAGTCGACCGGAAGCCGCACGCCCTTGCGCGGCCCGAAACGACTGCGGATCATCTCGCGGTAGGCTTCCAGACGCTGGACGCGATAGTCGCCGCCGGCTTGCCGGATGACTGTGGCGGCCATCAGTCCGGACTCGATCGCCGGTCGGATGCCCTCGCCGCTTTCGGAATAGGCCAGTCCGGCCGCGTCGCCGATCAGCAGAACGCCGTCGTCGAACAGTTTTCGCGGCGACTCGTTGTAGCCATAGTAGGCGTGTCCGCGAAACTTGGTCGGCAAGTCTTCGGGAATACGACCGCCTTCCTGGAGCCAGCGGCAGAATTGGTGAACGTGGGAGGACAATTGCCGGCGATCCATGCGACCCAGGCCAACGTTGAGGTAATTGCCCTTGCGAAAACACCATCCGTACCCCTGGAGGTCTTCGCAGAAATACAACTCGGGTCGCTCGGGTGCCACGCGGCAGCGAGCCTGCTGCGAGGCGTCCATTTCGAACTCGATTTCCTGGGCGGCGACAACGACGTCGGCTCCGTTGTGTTCACTGCCCAGCCGTCGTGCGATCTGGCAAAAGTGCCCCCCGGCGCCCACGAGTAGGGGCGTTTGGTAGGCATCGTTGACGATCCAGCGGCCGTCCTCGAAGTGGACGGAATCCAAGGGCTGGCCCAGTTCGAGCCTTGCGCCGGTGCGGCGAAGGAGGTAGTTATCGAACTCCGTGCGCCGGATGCCGTAGCTCACGGTGTCGCCGTATTGGAGTTCGGCGGCGGGGCCGCCCATGCATCCGACTCGAAACGCCGAGATGGGCTGCAGGATGTTGGTTTGCGAGTAGGCCTGCGTGTCGAGATTCAACTCGTCGATGACGGTGGGGGTGATCCAGCCGGCGCACACCTTGTGGCGCGGGAACGGGGACTTGTCGAGCACGACGACCTCGAATCCCGCTTGCCGTAGCTTCCAGGCGCAAGAGGAGCCGGCCGGTCCACCTCCGACAATAAGCACGTCGCATGACTGCATAGTTCACTCGCCCGCCGCTTTGCCCGGTGTGTACAAGTCGGCGCGGGTCCAGGGGATTTCGTTGCACGCCGGGCGGGCGAAGACGATTTGGAACAAGTGCAGGGCACCGCCGACAAAGGAAGCCAACGAGCCGGCCAGGTAGAGTCGCCACATGCGAACGAACCGTTGGTCGAACATCCCAGCGACCGCGTCGGCGGAGGCTTCGAAGCGATTGAGCCAGTGTTCCAGGGTCTTGGCGTAGTGGAGCCGGAGGTTTTCCATATCGAGCAAGGAGAAACCGGCGGCTTCGACAAGACGCGTCATTTCGCTGGCGGCGGGTGGATAGGCTCCCGGGAAGATGCGGCGGCGAATCCAGGCGTTGATGGGCACGCCGGCGTACATCTGGCCAATGGAATGGAGAAGGCCTCGCCCTCGCTCGTCGAGCGAACGGTCGATCACGTGCGTCAGTTGGTGGTAGTGGTCGGGGCCGACGTGCTCGAGCATGCCGACGGAAACGAATACGTCGAACCGGCCGGAAATGTTGCGGTAATCGTCTTCGATGAACTCGACCTGGCTGTCAAGCCCTTCCTCGGCGGCTCGCCGCCGGGCATAGGCAATCTGAGCGTGAGAGATGTTGTAGGCCTTGACGCGGGCACCGTAGTGGCGAGCCATGTAGCGCGCCAGCGCGCCCCAGCCGCAACCGGCCTCGACGACCGTCTCGCCGGGCTTGAGGCGGAGCTTGCGGCAAACATAATCCATCTTCGCCTGCTGCGCATCTTCGAGAGAGGCCTCCGGAGTAGGGAAGTACGCGCAGGTGTAGAGCATGTCGCGATCGAGCCAGAGACGGTAAAAGTCGTCGCTGATGTCGTAGTGGTGGTGGATGTGCGCGCGCGAACCCCGCAACGTGTTGCTTCGGAGCATGTTGCCGAGCCGCCATCGCAAGCGGCGGAGCCACCCGGGCGGTCGACGGTTGTTCTGGGCATGGTAGATCGATTCCAGCAATCGGCGCAGGTCACCTTGGACTTCGATCCGCCCTTCGCTGTACGCTTCGCCGAACTGCAGGTAGGGATTGGCCAGGATCCGCAGCCACGTGGGGCGGTCGTGGACGACGACGGTGGCTACTGGCGGCGCGGGACCCGAGATGAGCTGACCGTCGTAGAGCGCGATGGCGATCGCCGGGTCGCCTAGCGCTGAGATCAATCGCCGCGCGACGCGGTTCTCGATGGCGTACGGCGTTTGTCGAAGGCGGGAAGGGGCCTCGGCGGTCGTGCCGGTTCTTGTGTCCGGCGCGTCGGGCTGGTCGGGAGGTCCCGCTGGGGCTGAAGGCTGCGTGTCGTGAAGAGTGGAATGGGACATGAGAGCACCCCCTGTTGCACTGGCGGAAGAGCTCCGATGCTTATGTTCCAAAGCAATCCCAATTTTACAACTCTGCGGAGCCGAGTCTAGCCCCCGGCCAATCGGCAAATCCCGGATGTCGGTGGGGATGATTTCAGTCGAGGTGAAGAGGAGAAATGGGAGTGTCTGCCGGATCGCATAACTCGGTGTCGTCCCGCGGCTGACGACACTGTGCCCGTTCGTTTTGCGAGGGAAGAACGTGCCTAAGCTGACGACAGAACATGCCCTTATACCTGCCGCAGATTACCAGGACGTGTAAAATGGGGTACCGATGGGTATGATGGATGTCGTCCGCCCTGCGGGTTGTTGTGCGGTGGAGGTCTGTGTAATGCCGGGTCGTCCCAGTCGTCGTGACGCAAATGACAGTGTCATCTGAACAGAACGCCGTATCGCCTTTCGAATTGCGACGTTTGCGCCGGCGGCGTTTCTTGGTGGCGATGAGAAGCAGTGCGGTGCACTCGGCCGGCCCGGGCCAGGGCGCGGCGGGCGATTGGTTTCCCACGCTACGGCCTCATGTGGAGCTGATAGCGCGTCGCCGCGCCGGCGCTCTGCGGCTTGCCCGGCGCGACGCCACGGCGCAGCGAGTCGGCGAGTTGATGCGACCGGGGGGCTTCCGGATCGGCATGTTTGCGAGCCATTTGGATAGCCCTCGGATGCTGGCCGTAGGAGTTGACGGCACGGTCTATGCCACGCTGCCGCGCACCGGGCAAGTCGTTGCCCTGCAGGACACGGATGAGGACGGCCGCGCCGACCGGCGGCGCGTCATGGTGTCCGACTTGCCCGAAGTGCACGGGATCTGCATTCACGACGGGCAGATGTACCTGGCGACGGTGGATGAGGTGTTTGTCTGCCGGATTCGCGACGACGCTACCGTCGGATCGCCGGAGTTGCTACTGGAGAATCTGCCGTTCGGAGGCCGACACCCGTGTCGAACGATCGGTTTTGGACCCGACGAGCACCTGTACATTGCAGTGGGGAGCAGCGGTCATTGCTGCAAGGAGAGCAATCCCGAGCATGCGACGATCTTGCGCGCCAGTCCGAACGGTATGCGGCGGAGCGTGTTTGCTCGCGGATTGCGCAATGCGTCGGGTTTCGGCTGGCATCCATTGACGGATCAGATGTGGGCGATGGATGACGGGAACGACGGGTTTGGCGGTGTGGGCCCGCCGGAGGAACTCAACCGGGTGGAGGAGGGCAAGGACTACGGTTGGCCTTTCGTTTGGGGTGACGGTCAATTGGTGTCGACTGATGCGGTCAACATCGAGTCACTACAGGCCCTGGCGCAGACCACGGTTCCTCCGGTGTTGACGTACGAGGCGCACTCCTCGCCGATGGCCATGGTCTTCTACACGGGCGATCAGTTTCCGCCGCGGTACCGAAACGATGCCTTTGTGACCATGCACGGTTCGTCGGGCTGTGATCCGGCGGTTGGCCATGAGGTGGTACGGATCCGGTTCGACCGGCGGGGCCAGCCTGTGGCATTTCAGAAGTTCGTGAGCGGATTCCTCATCGATGGAGGCCGAGGCTTCTTCGGCCGTCCGGCTGGCCTAGCGGTTGCTAAGGACGGTTCGCTGCTGGTCGGCGACGACGCAAACGGGGTCATCTACCGCGTTTCGTACGAGGGCGAGGGGAGGTGAGTGCGGTAGATAGATGGGGCCCTGCCGGCGAACAGGCGAGCGTGTTAGACTTAGGCTTGTCCTGGAACGCGGCACAGCTGGGGGCGGCTGTGCTACATGTTGCCTGGGGATGTGGGATGGTTGGGACACTGGTCCTGGGTCCGTGGGGCAACAGAGGGGGGTTCGGGATAGGTTCTTTGAGTTCTCTTGCCCCAGGAACGAATTGCCGTTGGCGATCCCATGTCTGCCCGTGAAGGTCTGGAGAGCGATATCGGCAAGGCCATGAAGGCCGATCGCTACCGGTTTCGGCGCGCGCTGGAGGCCATTCGGCGGACGGAGGCGGCGGGCAAGCCGGTGGATCGGCGTTTGGCGCGACTTGCGGAGGACGTTGAGCGATCGGTTGCCCTGCGCGTGCGGCGGCGCGAGAACGTTCCCAAGGTTACGTACGACGACCAATTGCCGGTTGCCGAGCGGCGGCACGAGGTTGCCCGGGCGATTCGCGATCACCAGGTCGTCGTGGTGTGTGGCGAGACGGGTTCGGGGAAGTCGACCCAGTTGCCGAAGATCTGTTTGGAACTGGGGCGGGGTGTGGAGGGGATGATCGGCCACACGCAACCGCGGAGGATCGCCGCACGCTGGGTGGCCGCCCGCATTGCCGACGAGCTGGCTTCGCCGCTGGGCAAGGACGTGGGTTACAAGATCCGCTTTGCCGACTCCACATCGCCCGAGACGTACGTCAAGCTGATGACCGACGGCATTCTGCTGGCGGAGTCGCAAGGCGATCCGTACCTGAACCAGTACGATACGATCATCCTGGACGAAGCCCACGAACGGTCGTTGAATATCGACTTCTTGATCGGCTACCTGAAGCGCCTTCTGACGAAACGCCACGACCTGAAGCTGATCGTTACGTCGGCCACGCTCGACGCGGAGCGTTTCGCCGAGCATTTCGGCAGCGGCGGACAGTCGGCTCCGGTAGTCCAGGTGTCGGGCCGGACCTACCCGGTGGAGGTCCGTTATCGGCCGCCGGTGCCGGACGAAGGCGGTGACGAACCGGATCTTCAGGAGTCGGTGTACGGGGCGGTTGAAGAGCTGGCACGCATCGATACGGGCGACATCCTCATCTTCATGCCGACGGAACGCGATATTCACGAAACGGCCAAGTCGCTGCGCAGCCGGCCGATTCCGGGCGATATCGGCGCCAAGAAGACGGAGATTGTGCCGCTGTATGCGCGACTGTCGACAAAGGAGCAGCAGCGGGTCTTCCAGCCGCACTCGCACCGTCGGATCGTGATTGCGACGAACGTGGCCGAGTCATCGCTCACCGTGCCGGGCGTGCGTTACGTGATCGATCCGGGTACGGCCCGCATCAGCCGGTATTCGCCGCGCACCAAGACGCAACGATTGCCGATCGAGCCGATCTCGCAGGCATCGGCCGACCAGCGGCAGGGGCGCTGCGGACGGGTGGCGCCGGGAATTTGCATCCGTCTCTTTGGCGAGGACGACTACCAGACCCGCGACCGTTATACGGCGCCGGAGATCCAACGGACGAACCTTGCCTCGGTCATCCTGCAGACGAAGGCGCTGAGGCTGGGGGCAATCGAGGAGTTTCCTTTCATCGATCCTCCACGGGCGGAGGCCATTCGCGACGGCTACAAGACGTTATTTGAGTTGGGCGCCCTGGACGACGCCGGCCAGTTGACCGAGATCGGTCGGCAATTGAGCCGCTTGCCGGTCGACCCTCGGATCGGTCGCATGATTCTCGCGGCACACGACGAGGGGTGCCTGGCGGAGGTACTGGTGATTGCCGCGGTGCTGGAGTTGCAGGATCCTCGCGAGCGGCCGCTGGAGAAGCAGCAGGCGGCCGACGAGGCACACGCCCAATTCGCCGATGAACAATCGGATTTTCTCAGCTATTTGAAGCTCTGGGACTTCTACCATCAACTCAAGGGGAAGCTTTCACGGAGCCAGCTTCGCAAGGCGTGTCACACCAACTTCCTCTCGCACAACCGCATGCGGGAATGGGCGGACATCCACCTGCAACTGAAGCAATTGGTTGACCAGGCCGGACTGAAGCCGGGCCAGCGCCGCGACGAGTATGCCAATATTCATCGTGCCATCTTGACGGGGCTGCTTTCCAACCTTGGGTTCCGCAGCGAGGCGGGCGGGTACTCGGTCTCGGGGGGCGGCAAGGCGTTTGTATGGCCCGGCTCGGCCGTGTTCAAGGCACGCCCCGTTTGGATCGTGGCAGCCGAAGTGGTCGAGACCACGAAACGCTACCTGCGCACGTGCGCGCGGATCGATCCGCGGTGGATCGAGCCGATCGCCGGGCATCTGATCAAGCGGTCGTACAGCGATCCGCAGTGGCAGCGAGCCAACACGTCGGCAATGGCGTTGGAGCGAGTGAGCCTGTTCGGACTGACGATTGTGCCCGGGCGGCGCGTGCGCTACGGGCCGATTAATCCCGAAGTATCGCGTGCCTTGATGATTCAGCACGGCCTGGTCGAAGGCGAACTGGATAGCAAGGCGGAATTCTTTGTGCACAACCGCCAGCTGGTCGATCAGATGCAGCAACTGCAGGCGAAGCTCCGCCGGCACGATTTCCTGCTGGGCGATTGGGCGCTATTCGAGTTCTATGACCGGCGCATCCCGGACGACGTGTTCGACGGGCAGTCACTGGGCCGCTGGCTGAAACGAATGGGGCGGAAGCAATCGCAGCTTCTGCTGATGCAGCGGAGTGACGTGGTTCGGCAGGATTCGCTGGAGGTGGCGGAGGGGGATTTTCCCGACGCGATCCGCAGCGGGCCAATGGAGTTGCCGGTTGAGTACCGCTTCGAACCCGGGGCGGAAGAAGACGGCGTGACCGTCGATGTGCCGCTGGAAGCGCTGAACCAGGTCGCCCCTCAGCGATTGGGCTGGCTGGTGCCGGGCCTGTTGGAACAGAAGGTGACCGCCTTGATCAAGACGCTGCCGAAGCCGGTGCGGCGAGGGTTGGTGCCGGCGGCGGACACGGCGAAGAGGATTGTGCCGCACCTCCGCTTCGGCGAAGGGGAGATCACGGCTGCAGTGGCCGGCGCACTGACGAAGCTCTCGGGACAGGCCATTTCGCCCGACATGTTCGAGGTGGGGAAGCTGACCGCCGACTTGCAGATGAACCTGCGAGTAGTCGACCAGGAAGGACAACCGCTGGGCTATGGCCGGGATCTCGACGAGTTGCGGCGACGGCTGGGGCAAGAGGCGGCGTCGGTCTTCTCCACGATCGACGATCCGCAGTTCAACCGCGACGGGCTGACCGAGTGGGACTTTGAGCTTCCTGAGACGGTCGACGTGCGGCGCGGTTCGTTGGTGCTGAAGGCGTATCCGGTGCTGGTCGACCAGCAGCAGAGCGTGGGGATTCGTTTGGCCGATTCGGCGGAGCGGGCAGCACGGCAAACCCGCGGCGGTTTGCGGCGGCTGTTCGTACTGGCCAGCGGCCGGCTACTGAGGACGCAGGTCCAGTGGCTCCCGAAGATCGGCGAGTTGGCCGTGCATGCATCGTCGATTCACGGATTCGACCTGAAGGGGCAGTTGACCGACCTGATTGCAGACCGCGCGCTGGTGGCGGTGAACGCCTTGCCGCGCACGAGTGGGGAGTTCCGGGAGTGTGTTGAGATCGGTCAGAAGCGAGTGGGCGTTGCCACGCAGGAGGTTGCGGAGTTGGCGGCGCCGTTGTTCGAGGCGTATCACGGGGCGCAGCTTGCCTTGGAACAGATGCCCGGTTCCAAATGGGAGTATGCGGCCGACGACGTGCGGCGACAGATGCAACAATTGCTGGCTGTCGACTTCCTCCATGCGACGCCGTGGCAATGGTTGCGGCACTACCCTCGCTACTTCCGAGCGATCCAAGCGAGGCTGGCGGCGCTTCGTACGGGCGGGCTGGCGCGCGACCGGCAGGGGACCGAAGAGATTTGCGCGTGGTGGGAGCGCTTCCGCGAGCGAAGTGCCTTGCATGGCCAGATGGATATCGACGACCCCGAATTGGAGTTGTTCCGCTGGATGCTCGAGGAGTATCGCGTGTCGCTGTTCGCTCAGAAGCTGGGAACGGCCATGACGGTGTCTGGCAAACGGCTCCAACAGCAATGGATGAAGGTCCGGCTCTGAGTTGGCGGTGAGCTGGCGACATCACTACGTCGGGCTGGCGGCCATTTTGGCAGGCATGCTGGTGCGCTCTATGCAGCTCGGCGATCATCTCAGATCTGGGTGTGGATCGTAATATACTGCTTGGAAACGGGTTGTGGCGATCTTCCTGGTCTGAGGTTTTGTGAGATAAAAATGGCATGGACGTTGCTTGGTAGAAGTCATGGAAGAGCAGTGCTGCCGAAGGCAGCCGGGAATGCTCGTCGAAACAATGGTTGTCCCGAGCGATGACGCCGAGTTCAGCCTCCCGCAACGATGATGGCAGGGGGCTCCTGAAGGCGGGCCGAACCGGCGCTTCACCGGGCGCGTTGGTTAAGTGAATGGAGGAGAAGATCATGACACGTTCGTTAGTACCTTGGGATGTGCGAACGCCGCGGCTGTTCGACACGTTTCGGCATGAGATGGACCAGTTGATGGAGCAGTTCTTTGGGACCGAAGACGGGGGCCGCGAGCTGGCGTTGTTTGCGCCGCGGGTCAACGTTGGAGAAACCGAGAAGGACTATGAGATCAGCGTTGACCTGCCCGGCATGAAGCCCGACGACTTCAACGTCGAGTTGCGGGAGAACCACCTGTGGATTACGGGTGAGCGGAAGTGTGAGTGCGAAAAGAAGGAGAAGACGTGGCACCGCGTGGAGCGGAGCTACGGTCAGTTCCGACGGGTGATCCCGCTGGACACGCCCGTCGCGGCGGAGAAGATCAACGCAGAGTACAAGGATGGCGTCCTGCACATCACCATCCCGAAGAGCGAGGCGGCCCAGCCCAAGAAGATTTCGGTCAAATCCTGACGCTGCGGCGGTCAGCCGTTGACCGGTTCGCGAGCTGCCACGATCTCTTCGAGCGTGAGCAGATGTCCGCGGGCGTTGCCGAGAATCTCTTGGGCCAACGACAGCGCCCGCGGCGAATCGCTCAACTGCTGAACGCATCGCTGGATAGCGGCGAGCGCTTGTTGCTGATCGTCGACGATGCGATTCCAGAGCCAGTCGAGCGAAACGTCGTTCAGTGAGGTGAAATCCAGCGGGAACTGCGCAGGCGCGACGCGGCCGTCCCACTCGTAGATGAGTTGGCCGATGCGGTCGACGTAATGCTGTTGGTCGGCAATGAGGTCGGCAAGCGCGTCGCGCAAGGGCGGTGCGCCTGCCCAAACACGCCGTCCCTGAAGATACATCGGCAGCGAGCGATAGAGTGTTTGCAGGAGCCGGTTGAGCACGTCGATCGCTTGGCTGTGGTCCATGGAGGGGCTCGCAAAGGGCGGATGGTTCAGAACAGGAGGCTTACAGCGGCCGCCTGGGCCCAGCTAATCAGTCCGTTCCACCAGATACCGAGCACCAGCAGCGGCAACGCCATGAGGACGCAATACGCACCGGGGAAGGACGACAGCTTGAAGGCTGCCGGCGGTGCAAGTTCGCCGTCGGGCGACATGGCCATGACACGAATGACGCGCAAGTAGTAGAAGAGACTGAGCACGGTGTTCAGGGCACCGATTGTGAGGAGCAAGTAGAGCCCACTGTTGAAGAGCGCGGCGAAGATGGTGAACTTGGCGGCGAAGCCGGCCAACGGGGGCAGGCCCACCAAGCTGAACAGGATGACGGCCATGCATACGACGACGCCGGGGGACGTGCGGACAAGCCCTGCGTAGTCGGCGATCTCTTCGCTGCCGAGCGTATTGCGAAGAAAAGCAACGACGGCGAAGGCGCCCAGGTTCATGAACAGGTAGATCGTCGCATAGAAGACCAACGAGGCGATCGCTTCCTGGGCGCCGGCCGGGTCGCTGCCGGCCATGGCCAGGGCGGCGGCGATGGGCATCATCATGTAGCCAGCGTGGGCGATGGTGGAATAGGCCAGCAGACGCTTCATGTTGGTTTGCCCGTATGCGGCCAGATTGCCGAACGTGCACGTGACGGCCGCCAGCAGGGCCACCAGGCCGTACAGGTAGTGGCGAACCGGCTCCAAGGTGGCCATGACGGCCGGCTCCATGGCAGTTCCCAGGCCGAGGACCAGACGCACCAGAAGGCCGAGGGCCGCCACTTTGGAAGCGATCGACAAGAAGGCGGCCACCTCGGCGGTGGCGCCTTCGAACACGTCGGGTGCCCAGAAGTGGAAAGGGAAGGCGGAAAGCTTGAAGGCGATTCCGACGACGATCATCAGGCCGCCCAGCACGAGGACCAGCGTGCGATCGGTGACCGCGTGGGTTTGGATCATCGCGGCCAGTTGGGTGGCCATGGTGGGAAGGTGCGCGGAGCCGAGGGTGCCGACGACGAGGCTGATCCCGTAGAGCATGACCCCGGCGGTGCCTGCCCCGAAGACGGCGAACTTGAGCGCCGCCTCGCTGCTTTGGCGGCGTTGTTTCAGCAGGCCGGCCAGAACATAGGAGGGCACACTGACCATTTCCACGCCGAGGAAGACGATGAGCATGTGGTTGGCCGAGACCATCAAGCACATGCCGAGCGTCGCTCCCAGGATGAGTGTGAAGAATTCGGTGTCGTGATCGCGGCCCGGGATGCCGGAGAGCTGGGTGAAGGCGACGAATAGGAGCACGAACAACAGCAACAGGCCGCGCAGGTAGACGGCGAACGTGTCGTATACCAACAGGCCGGTGAAGATGGGACCAAACTGGACGTCAGTTGCTTGTGAGCCGAGGTACTGCCAGGGGGCGGCGAAATAGAGGGCCAGCAGCGTGCCAGTCGCAACGACGTAGAAGGCGTTGGTGCGATTCCGTTGATCGAACATCTTGACCAACAGGAGCACGAGGATCGTGGCGCAGAGCGTGAGCTCGGGCCGAAACGCCATCAGCGACGGTGCCGTATCGTTGAGCGTGCTTTGGACGAGTTGATAGAAGGTCACGGTTGCGGCTGTCCCTCCGGAGAATGGCCGGAACGATGCTCAGGGGCGATCGGCAGAGCGGCAAGTGCGTCGGTCGCCGCGACCCGAAGCGTCGGCTGTTTGACCTGTTTCATCCACACGGCCAGGTTGTCGACGGTTTGGCTCACGCTGGGCTTCATGTAGGCGAACAGTGCCTGCGGGTACACGCCCAGGACGATCGCAAACGCCAGAAGGGGCGCGCCGATGGCGAACTCTCGGGCCGACATCGGTCGGATGGCGTCGGCATGGGGGCCCTTGTACTGCGGTCCGAGGTAGACTCGCTGGATGGTCCAGAGGATGTAGCCGGCCGTGAGGATGACCACGGAGGCCGACACGACGGCCAAGACCATGTTGTAGCTCCAGGCGGAGAACAACACGAGCACTTCGCCGACGAAGCCGCACAGGCCGGGAAGGCCGAGCGCGGCGAAGAAAATACCCAAGGCCAAGCCGCTGTACACGGGCATGCGGGCGAACAGGCCGCCGAATTCGTCGAGGTCGCGGTGGTGGACGCGATCGTACATGACGCCCACCATGAAGAACATGCCGGCGGAACTCAGCCCGTGGGCGATCATCTGGAACATGGCTCCGTTCATACCCATCGCCCAATAATCGGGATCGAAGAAGTTCCCGGCCGAGATGCTCCAGACACCGAGGCCCAGGACTACGTAGCCCATGTGGCTCACCGAGCTGTAGGCGACCAACCGCTTGAAGTCCTTCTGCGCCAACGCGGCGAACGCTCCGTAGACCATGCTGAGCACACCAAGTCCGACGACGAGCCAAGCCAGTTCGTAGGCGGCATCGGGGCAGACGGGGTAGCAGATGCGAATGATGCCGTAGCCGCCCATCTTCAGGAGGACCCCGGCCAGGATCATGGAGATGGGCGTGGGCGCCTCGACGTGGGCGTCGGGGAGCCAAGTGTGCACAGGCACGGCGGGCACCTTGATGAGGAAGCCGACCAGGAGCAACAGGAACGCCCACCACTGGACCGACTTGCCCCAGAGCAATTCGCGGCTGAACGGTGAATCGTCCAACTGCCCGAGTTGCGCCATGGCCAGGAGGTTGAACGTGTGGACGGGCTGAAAGCCGGGCGCTCGCACCTGAGCGACCGTGGCAGCCGGCACGTGCGCGGCGGCGAGCTGTTCATCGCTGAGCACCCGAAGATCGCTGGTGAAGTAGAGCATCAGCAGGGCGATCAACATGAGCACGCTGCCGACCAGGGTGAACAGGAAGAACTTGATTGCCGCGTACTCGCGGCGTGGTCCGCCCCATACGCCGATGAGGAAGTACATCGGCAGCAGCATCACTTCCCACAACACGTAGAAGAGGAAGAAATCCAACGCCATGAAGACGCCCAACATGCCCGTTTCCAGGAGGAGGAAGAGGATGCAGTAGGCTTTGACGTGGCGCGTGATGGGCCAACTGGCGCCCATTGCCAGGAGGCTGAGAAAGGAGGTGAGGATGACCAGCGGGAAGCTGATGCCGTCGATGCCGAGGAAGTAGTGGATGCCGAAGGAGGGGATCCACGGCAGGGAGAACGCTTGCTGCATGGAGGCCACGCCGAGGGCGAATCGCGTGGAGGCGTGAGCGTCGGTGCCGGCGGGAATGGCGATCCACACGGTGAGGAGGAAGACGACGGCGGTGATCAGCAGCGAGAACCGCTTGATCAGCTCATCGCCCAGCTTCGGAACGAGCATCATTGCCAGCCCGATCAGCAAGGCTCCCAGCGTCGGCAGGAAAACGATCAGGCTCAACAGTACCACGGAACCAGTCATGCTCTATCTGCTCCTAACCGGCGACAGCAAAATTCCAATAGAGGCTGATCAATACGAACAAGGCCACGGTGCCCACGGCAATAATCATCACATACTGCCTCAGACGGCCCGTCTGGAACGAGCGGAGCCAGATCGCCACGCCGTAGCACCAGGCGGCGATGCGATTGACGGCTCCGTCGACGAACGTGCGGTCGATCCAGTCGTCGACGGTCGAGAGCCCCCGGGTGGCGCGGGCGATACCGTCGATGATCCAGTCGATCCCGCGCTTGTCCAACGCGGCCACCCAACCGGCGATCCGCAGGATCGGACGGATGAAAAGGAAATCGTACAACTCGTCGAACCACCACTTGTTCTTCAGGAATCGGTAGATCCAGGGAAACTGGCGGGTGACATCAGCGGGATCGAGCTTCCGCAGTCCGTAACACGCGGTGGCCAGCGAGAAGCCCATGAGCGCTACGGCGAAGGCCGTGAGCGAAACGGGCACGTGGACTTCCGACGCATGCGAGAGGTGTTCGGCCGGCATGCTCACGCCGAGCATGGTGAGGCCGGCGAACCCTTCGGATGTGCCGACGGGGCGTCCCTCTTCCAACAGCCCGCTCAGGCTGATGTTCGTCAGCGGGATGGTCCAGGCCACGGTCACCGCGAAAAAGGCGAGCACGACCAAGGGAACGTACATGACACTGGGCGATTCGTGGGCGTGCTCGTAGACGTGCTCGTTGCGTGGCTTTCCGGCGAAGGTGAGGTACCACAAGCGGAACATGTAGAAGGCGGTGATCGCCGCTCCGCCGGCGGCGGCCACGTAGAAGATCCATCCCTGGACGGGGTTGTTGATCTTGAAGGAGAAGATCTGGGCGAGGATGGAATCTTTGGAGTAGTAGCCGCTCAGCCCGATCAACAAGGGAACGCCGGCGCCGGAGATGGCCAGGCAGCCGGCGAGCATCGTCGAAGCGGTCCAGGGCATCTTTTTGCGGAGGCCGCCCATCTCGGGCATTTCGTTGGTGCCGGTGGCGTGGATCACCGAGCCCGAGCAAAGGAAGAGCAACGATTTGAAGAAGGCGTGGGTGAACAGGTGGAACAGTCCGGCCATCCATCCGCCGACGCCCAGGGCCAACATCATGTAGCCCAACTGACTGACGGTCGAATAGGCCAAGACTCGCTTGATATCGGTGGCAGTAATGGCGATCGTGGCGGCGAGGAAGAGCGTGATGCAGCCGACGTAGGCGATGACAAGCATCACGTCGGGCGTGAAAACGGGGTAGAAACGCCCGACCAGGTAGACGCCCGCGGCGACCATCGTGGCGGCGTGGATCAAGGCGCTGACAGGTGTGGGGCCTTCCATGGCGTCGGGCAACCAAACGTGCAGCGGGAACTGGGCACTCTTGCCAATGCAGCCGCAGAAGATCCCCAACCCGGCGACGACCAGGAGCCAATGTCCGTAGCCGAGCTGGCGCCAGCGGGGCATCATGGCGGCCACTTGGGCATCGGCGGCGGCCGGGTCGGGGGCATCGCGGTAGATCTGGTCGATCTCGTTGCGGGCGGCGGCCTGGACCATGCCGTCGGGGACGGTGAGGGTGAACTCGGTCTGGGCCGGCCGCACCTGGCTGAAAATGCCCGGATGGACGACGCCCTGAGCGTCGGTCTGGCTGCCGAAAGTGAAGGTACCGAGACTGCTCCAGAGGGCCATCATGCCAATGAGCATGCCAAAGTCGCCGACCCGATTGGCGATGAAGGCCTTGTTGGCAGCGCACGAGGCACTGTGGCGCTCGATGTAGAAACCGATGAGCAGGTACGAGCAGATGCCCACCAACTCCCAGAAGACGAAGACCATGAAGATATTGCCGGCCACGACCAGCCCGAGCATGCTGAAGCAGAAGAGCGAGAGGTACTGGAAGAAGCGGTGGAAACGGCCGCGGCGGCGGAGAGGTTGTCCGGCGATGCGGACGGCCGGATCGCTTACCTCGTGCAGTTCCTCGTGCATATAGCCGAACGAGTAGATGTGAATGCAACTGCCGATGAGCGTGACCATGCAGAACATGGCGACGGTCAGGGCGTCGATGTAGTAGCCGATCGAGAGCTGCAGGGAGCCGAATTGGCAGAACGTGTACCAGTTGCCCGCAACATGAGGTGAGGCAGGGGCCTCGGCATGATGGGGCGGTTCACCGTGCGGGGCGATGGGCGACTGTTCGGCGTGTTCGACGGCGGCGCTGGTTTCATGCGAGGGCGAGGGAATTGGATGTGCGTAGAGCCACACCAATAGGGCCGCCAACGACAGGACGAGCGACGTCAGGACGGCCCCGGTGGCCAGCAGTCCGGCGCCGCGGCCCGCGCGGCCCATACGCGGCCCGAAGAGCACAATCAGCGCGAAGCTGCCCAGCGGCAATAGCCACGCCAGTCCCAACAGCAGCGGTAAGATTGTGGCGGTATCCATCAGCCTTTTAGCTCGTCACCTTGATCCACGTCGATCGTGGCGTGGTTGTTGTAGAAATTCAGCGCGATCGCCAGGGCAACAGCCGCCTCGGCCGCCGCCAGCACGATCACGAACAGGGCCATCAACTGTCCGTCGAGGCCCAATGCACTGGAACCGTCGGCCCGCAGGAAGCTGCTGCCGAAGGCCACGAAATTCAGATTGGCCCCGTTCAACACCAACTCGATCCCCATGAGCACACCCAGCGCGTTGCGCTTGGTGGCCATGGCGACGACACCGGCCACGAAGAGCACGGCGCCGACCACGAGGTAGTGGGAAACGCCAACGGGTTGCGTGAGGAGTTCCATAGCGGGTTTACACTGTCCAGATGTTTGGTTAGCCGCCGGGCGGTTGCATGGGCATGTGCACAGCCGAGGGCTGCCGTGCACCATGCGGCTCATGTTTCCAGGTCTTGCTGTGGTTGTGGATCTCTGTTTGGCCGCCGTCTCGCGCGGGCCAGGTAGGCTGCTCCAACGAGCACGACGACGAGGTGAACGGAAACGATCTCGAACGGCAACAGGTAGCCGGCCATCCCTTTCTGAAGGGCGGCGTTGGTTTGCTGGAGCTTGTCGACGCGGACGCCCAACAGGCCCATCCCGAGTGGGGCCGCGGTGGGCTGTGCTTGGACAGCGGGAGGCTGCTGGGCGAGACTTCGGCCTTGCCAGTCTTCGACGCTCACCGCGGCGGCCAAGAGGACATACAACAGCGAACCACCAACGATCGCTGCCATGGTCCATTGGGCAGCGCCAGTCTTCATGTTGATAAACGGCGCGCGGGCCGTGAGCATCACGCCGAAGACCAGCAGGACGACGGTGCCGCCGACGTAGATCATCAGCTGCATGGCACCGACGAAATCGGCCCCGGCGAGGAAGAACAGGCCGGCCACGGCTCCGAGCGCCATCACGAGGTAGAAGGCCATGCGGACGATGTTGCTGGAGAACAACATGGCCAGAGCGAAGACACAAGCGGCCAAGCCGAACAGCAGGAAGAAGAAACTGTGCCAGTTGATGGCGGCCCAATCCATGCTCACGGTCCTCCCTTCTCGGCGGCCACGGCAGCGGTCGCGGGGTGGTCCACGGCCGGCGAGCCGGCGCCCATCCGAGTCAGCACGCCGCCGGGAAACGCATACAACCACAGCATCGCGCCGAGGAACATCACTGAGGCGAGCGGCACGCAGTATTTCAGGCAGGTCGTGAGCACCTGGTCGATTCGCAGCCGGGGGAGCGACCAGCGCGCCCAGATCATTACGATGACGCCGAAGATGCCCTTGAAGAGCATGTTGCCGGCGCCGAGCAGATTGCCCGCGTATTCGGCGACCGGTCCGTGCTCGTGCGTCAGGCCCACGAGGCTGGCCACGGGGATGGGCCCGTTCCAGCCGCCGAAGAAGAGGATGGCGGCCAGCATGCTCACGGCGAGCATCGAGGTGTACTCACCCATGAAGAAGACGCTCCAGCGGAAGCCGGAGTATTCGGTCATGAAGCCGGCGACCAGTTCGCTTTCGGCCTCGGGCAGATCGAAGGGGGCCCGGTTCACGCTGGCCAAGGCACAGGTGAAGTAGACCCAGAAGACGAGAAAGGTGAACGGATCGTGGAAGATCAGCCAGTTCCAAGCCCAACCGGCTTGCATTTGGCCGATTGTGACGAGGTCCATCGATCCGGCGACCATCACCGGCACGACGACGCACATCGCCAGGGGTACTTCATAGCTGACCACTTGGGCTGCCTCTCGCATGGCTCCGAAGAGCGACCACTTGGAGCCTGAGGCGTAGCCGCCGAGGATCACGCCGAGCACTTCGAGGCCGGCGACAGCCAGAACGAAGAAAACGGCGACGTTCAGTCGCAGAGGCACCCACCCGTCGGCCAACGGAATGGCCAGAAAGACCGAAAACGGGGCGACGAAGCTGATGTATGGGGCCAGACGGAACAAGAGGGCGTCGGCGCCGGCCGGCACGATGTCTTCCTTGGCGATCAGTTTCAGCCCGTCGGCGACCACCTGGAGCCAGCCGAACCGCCCACCGACGCGCGTCGGCCCGAGGCGGTCCTGCAGGCGGCCCGCCACCTTGCGTTCCGCCCAGGTGAAGGCCGCGACCAGCGTCATGACGATTGCCAATAGGATCGTCACCTGGACCAGCGCGAACAGCGTGTAGGCCATCCACTGCCATTCGGGACTGAAGTAACTTGCCAGGTATTGCGCCACGATGCCGTTGTCCTTGTTGTGCAAGAACCACATTTCAGGAATCAGCGATTGGAGACGAAGGACTGGAAGTGTGGCATTGCCAATACGTTCTTCTTCCGCACGTCCAAACCTCCAGTTCCCGCTTCCAAGTCTCTAATCCCCAATTCCTAATCCCCTTACCGTTTTACTTCCCCTCTACCGATCGATCTCTCCCAACACGATATCCAGCGAACCGACGATGGCGGGGATGTCGGCGATCATGCATCCGCGGCAAAGCTCCGAGAGTACGGAGAGGTTGCAGAAGCAACTGCTGCGGGCTCTCGCTCGCCACGGAACGGCCGCACCGACACTGACGATGCCGAAGCCCATTTGACCCTTGGGGGCTTCCGTCTCGAGGTAGACCTCGCCGGCGGGCAGCTTCTCGGTGAGTCGCATCGGCTCGCCGACCGTGCCGGAGGCCTGCCGGTAACGCTGGATGGCCTGACGTGTGATTCGCATCGACTGCACGACTTCGATCATTCGTACGAAGAATCGATGCCACGAGTCGCCCACCACAGCCTGCGGCGGGACCGCCGGATACTGCGAGCCGTTCGGATAGCGACCCTCGGCGTCGGGAGCGATCACGTCGAACTGGTAATCCTTGTACAGGTCCGTGTAGATCGACTCGCCGTCGCGCCGCAAGTCCCAGTCGACGGCACTACCTCGCAGCACGGGCCCGGTGCAACCGTAGTTGATGGCAGTCTCGGCCGGCAGTACACCAACTCTCGCACAGCGCCGAATGAAGATGGCGTTGCTGGTGAGCATGGAGTGCAGCTCGGCGATGACGGGATCGAGCCCATCGAGAAACTGCTCGCAGGCGTCGAGCCAGCCGGGTGGCAGGTCGGCCATGACCCCGCCCACGGTGATGTAGCTGTAGGTGAGCCGCGCGCCACAGGCCGCTTCGTACAGATCGAGAATTCGCTCCCGCTCGCGGAAACCATACATGTAGGGCGTGAAGCTGCCGAGGTCGAGGCCGTAGGCGCTGGCGGCGACCAGATGGCTGGCGATTCGCCCCAGCTCGCACATGATGACGCGGATGCAACTGGCTTTTTCGGTGGTCTCGATCTTGGCCAGCTTCTCGACGGCCAGCGCCAGGCCGAGATCCATGTTCATGCCGGCCAAGTAGTCCATGCGGTCGGTGTAGGGAATCCACTGCCGGGGCGTGATGTTCTCGCCAATCTTCTCCGCACAGCGATGCAGATAGCCGATGTGCGGCCGTACCTCGGAGACGATCTCGCCGTCGGTTCGCAGCACGAGCCGCAACACGCCGTGGGTGCTGGGATGCTGCGGTCCCATATTGACGAGCATCTCGTCCGTTTGGACGTCGAATTCGACGAGATCGGGATCGACGCGCTCGAGGGTCATTGGCCTTACTTCCCCCGGATGCCGTGGTATTCCAGCGGCATCTCGTAGTCTTTGCGCAAGGGATGGCCTTGCCAATCCTCGGGGCAGAGAATGCGGCGTAGATCGGGATGACCCACAAAATATACGCCCGACAGGTCGTACACCTCGCGTTCGTGCCAGTCGGCCGCGCGAAACACGCCGGTGATGCTGGGCACCTCGGGCAGTTGGCCGGCAACGTCGTCTCTCCATCGCGGCAGGACGACCTTGAGCACCAGGCGGGCTTTGTGGGCGAGGCTCGTCAGGTGGAACAGCACCTCGACGTGCGGCTGCCAAGTGACCTTGGCCGCTTTCTTGGGGTCCGGCTCGTAGTAGTCGACGGCGGTGATGCAGTTGAGCATCGCGAAGCGCAGCGAGGGCTCGTCGCACAGGAAGCGGGCGACCTCGGGCAACGCCTCCGCGGCGACCTCGATCCAGGGATCGACGGCCTCCAGGTCGGCGCCGACGATCTGCGCCGCGAATTTCTTCTGGAGTCGTTCCAAAACCGCCGGGATATCGATCATGGCTCGTCCTGCTGCAGTGTCCCGGCTGGAGTTGGGTTGAACATGTGGACTGGGCCGGACGTCGATGCCGTGTCGCTCGACGCACGAACCCAGTTCAAGTCGCCCTTGGTCCACAAGTAGGCAAAACCGAGCAACAGAACGCCAAAAAAGACGGCGATGTCGACCATGGCCATCCGAGCCAGGTTACGGGCCGATTGCTCCAGTTGGGTCGGGTCGGTAGGCGGGGGAGTCGCAGCTTTCGGGGAATACACACCCAACTCGTGCAGGGTTTCGTCAACCGCCTGGCTCGTCGCGGCGGCGGTTCTCAGTTGGGCCGCCTTGCCGAACACGGTCGCCCAGGGAAAGAAGAAGGCGACCTCCACCTCGAACACGATGAACAACAGGGCCACGACATAGAATCGAAGGTCGAACTGCACAAAGCCCGGCCCGATGGGGGTTTCCCCGCATTCGTAAACATCCAGCTTGGTGGGGCTGGGGGCGTGAGCGCGCAGAAACCGACCGAGCAAAAGCGCCGCAAACACGAACAGAAGGCCCACCGTGGCAAACAGGGCCAGATAGGCGACGATCGCGGTTGGGTTCATCGGTCGGCTGTGGCCAGCACTCCATACAGGGAAGACCTGGACAAATCACACAGAATCGCCCATTGTACGACAAGCCGCAACATTTGCAACCCAACCAACTTCCAGCGTCATCAGCCTGCCCGAGCGACCAAGGAACGAGGGCCGGGCAGCCTGTGAAATAGCTCCAGTATCGGGGTGTTGTTCGGTACCAGAGGGACCACTCTGCACCCGTGGGGGACGGCGAGGCAGCGGTTGCATTGACTAGACCGACTCGACTCGGCCGGACTTGTAGGACGCGTAGGCCTTCTCAGTCAGCTCCATGATGTGCACGCCGTGGGTGCCGTCGTTGATCGCCGGCGATTGCTTTTGAAGGATACACTCGGCGAAGTACTCACACTCGGCCGTATAGGGATTGACGCTGTCGAACGCGAGCGGTTCGAACTGCCGGGCGACGTCTTTGTTCTGGTCCGCGTCGTAGCCGCTAAGGCCCTGGACGAAATACCCTTCCATCGTGCCGGCACTGCTTTGGCCGATGGTTCCCTCCGTGAGGATGGCTCCTTGTGAGCCGTAGACTTCGAGTCGCGTTCGGCTGGCCTCATCGGGGATGCAGAAGAAGCAATCGACCGTGCCGTGCGCGCCGGAGTGGAACTCCAGAAGTGTGGTCGACGCGTCCTCGGAGCGATAGTCCTGCACCAGATTGCCGGTCATGGCAACCAGTTTGCGCGCGGGGCCGGCGAAATGCTCCAGCAGGTCGTACAAGTGTGTAGCCATGTCGATCAGAGCCCCACCGCCGCCCGATGCGGGATCCTGCCGCCAGGCGCCGGGGATGGGCGGATACCAGCACGAGAGCTGTGCTCGCATGTAGACGATCTTGCCCAATCGGCCCTCGTCGATCCACTGCTTGATCTTTCGATGGGCGCCGTGGAACTTCATCATGTAGCCTTCCTGCAGGAACACGCCATGCTTCTGGCAGGCGTCGACGGCTTCGCGAGCGTCGTGGAGACTCAGGCACAGCGGTTTCTCGCACAGCACGTGCTTGCCCGCTTCGGCGGCGAGGCGGATTTGACGCAGGTGGCAGTTGACCGGCGAGGCGATGTAGACGGCCTGGATCTGGGAGTCGCCCAGTAGCTCTTCTTCCGTTTGGCAGCCACGGACCCCGAACTCGCCGGCAATTTGGTCGATTGCTACGGGGTCCATCACCGCGACCAGTTCGCAGTTATTCGCCTGGAGCATGCCGGGGATGGTCTTTCGTCGCGCGATGCCACCGGCCCCGAGAACGCCGAACTTGACCTTGTCTGTCATGGATGTCTCCTGATCGCGGATTTGAGATGAACCGACGTCTTTGTCGTTGTTCGGCCTGTTCAGTCGAAAAGCCGGCGCAACTGCCGCAGCGCCGATTCGACCAGGCGGGCGTCGGTTCCGGGTTGGTAAAACGTACTGCCGGGCAGCGGCTCGTAGCCGCCTTGGGCGAACGACTCGCGGGTGGGGATGTATCCGATTTCGTCGTTGCACAGGCCCGACACGAGCGTGTGCGCGGCTGGGGACTGCTGTTTGATCTCCAGACCCAACTCGCAGAAGCACTCGCCGGGGAGCCCGACCATCGCCAGCGGGCCGATGCGCGCGGCCATCACTTCCACGGAGTCGGGCTGGTGCTGTTTCTGGAACATCTGCAGGAGCGTGGAGGCGTAGTAAGAATCGGGGAGCCCATCGACCTGTCCCTCGGGTGGATTTCGGCTGGCCTCGTCGAGCACCGTTTCGCACCAGCGGCGCTTCTGTTCGGTCACTTGCAGGCGGTCCAGCTCGACGTGCTCGCGCGAGACGGCCAGGCTATCGGCCTCCAGAGGCGCGCGGCCGCGGATGGCTTTGCTGACGGCCGCTCCGAGCATGTAGCCAACCCGCTGCGACGCCTGATAGCCGCGTCCTTGGATCGGGTCGCGGTAGTCGACATGGTTGACGTTTCCGCAGCAACCGTTGAAGAAGAGGCAAGTGAACTCGTCGCCGAACACTCGCCGCAACGATTCGGACAGATAGCCTGGGTAGTCGGCCGAGTAGAGCCAGTTGTCGCCGGCCAGGATCGCCGGATGCAGCCCGAAGTTGACCAGGCCGGCCACCGGGCGACCATCGCGCTGGAAGACGAGGCACGTCACTTGCGGATCGGTGCCGCCCCAGGCGCCGGCGACCTTGTCGGGGTCGAAGCCGGGCGCCAAGGCCTCCCAGTTCATTTGGGTCGTTCCGTCGTGCCGACGCAAGCGGCGGTTGAAGGATATCCGGTCTTCGCGGGCGTATCCGACGGCCATGGAGCCTTCCGCCAGGCAAGCGTTGGCCTGGACGATGGCCGAGGAGGCCTGGTTCAGGAATGCATCGATGGCCGGCTGATGCGGGACCAGGTCGAGGCCGAAGTCGAGGGCGGTCGTCGTGGCAGGACCGCTGTGCGTGTGCGTAGCGTGGACCAGCACATTCTCGGGCCTGATGTCGCAGCCGACGGCGACGGAACGACGAATGTCGGCGACATTCTTGCGGTCGAGAATGCAGACGTCGACCGCCAGCAGCGCGACCTTGGTCCCACCCGGCTCGGCCAACACCAGGGCCTTGGCACAAAGCGGATCGTGAACGCCGCGCGCGGCGTAATCGTCGCGGAAGTTGCCCATCAGGGGCAGTCCCGGTTCGGGGGTGCAGTCGACGGTGGCAATGCCGAAGTGGAGCATGGGGCGTGGCTGGCGATTGTTGATTGGGGGGCCGGAAACACATTTCCCCTCTCCCGCGACCGTGCAGGAGAGGGGGTGAGCAATGACGGCGATTGGCGTGCTCGCAGCGGCTCGGCGTTACGTCGGCCGCCACGGGAGGAACGCGCCTGCGATGGCGACGTCAGCTGTACGCCTTGATCACCTTGACCAATGCCGTGCCGATCTGCTTCATGTCATCTTCGGTGAACGTGGGATAGGCGAAGCAGGTGAACGTGTGCGATTCGTGCCAACGGGCGTTGGGCACGTCGACCTTGCTGTAATCGACCGATTCGGGGTCGGCGTATTCCTTCGAGGTGAAGGGGAAGCCCGAGTTGCCGAAGGCGTGGCGCTCGGTGAAGGCCTTCTCCGTGTGGCACTGGGGCCAGAAGACTTTCCAGCAGGGGGCGCCTTCGGCGCAGACGCCGGCGACGAATTTAGCGATGTCGCAGTTCATCTTCTCAATGTCGAGCGAGAAGGCGCAGACGAACCAGCCGTTCTGACGTTCTTCCGTGTCGATCGGCATGAACTTGACCTGCGGCAGCTCGCCGAGGATGTCCATGAGGATGTGGGCGTTGCGCTTGCGGGCGGGCATGTTCCAGTTGTCCATGCGCTGGAGTTCGGCCAGGCCGATGGCCGACTGCATCTCGGTCATGCGGTAGTTCCAGCCCACGCGGTTGTGAATGTAAGGGAGCTTCTGCTCGAGGGCCATGAGGTTCAGCCGCTGCTTCACGTCGTAGCCGTGGTCGCGGAAACTGCGAGCTTCCCAGGCGAGGTCTTCGTTGTCGGTCGTGACCATGCCACCTTCGCCGCCGGTGGTGAAGGTTTTGTTCTGGCAGAAGCTGCAGGCATTGATATGGCCGATCGTGCCGGTCTTCCGGCCTTTGTAGACGCCGCCGAACGCCTCGGCGTTGTCTTCAATCACGAAGAGGTTGTGCTTCTTGGCGAAGGCCAGGACCTTGTCCAGGTCGCACACGTTGCCGTAGAGATGGACGGGCATGATGGCCTTGGTCCGCTTGGTGACCAGCTTCTCGGCCGACTCGATGCTGATGCAATGGTCGTCGAGATTCACGTCGGCGAAACGAGGCACAGCGCCGGCCTGAACGATCGAGAAGCTGGAGGCGATGAACGTGTAGCTGGGCACGATCACTTCGTCGCCTGGCCCGATTCCCAAGGCCGACAGGGCCACATGTAGGGCTGCGGTACCGGTGGCGACGCTGATGGCATACTTGCTTCCCTGCCACTCGGCGAACTTCCTCTCGAATTCCATCCCATGCGGTCCGGTCCAGTAATTGACCTTGCCAGAGCGGAGCACGCCTTCGACCGCCTGGATCGCGTTCTCGTGGAAATTGGGCCAGGAGACCAGCTTATTGGTGACTGCTTTCGGGCCGCCGTCGACGGCCAGCTTTTGAGTGACGTCCGACTGGTTGAGCATCACACTTCTCCGTCAGGTGCAAAGGGGGTATCTGGACATCGTTGTAGCGTAGTCGGGCGGCGGCGGGAAGCCCCCTCTAGCCCATTTTTCTGCGTAGATGGAACGCTACATTACAGCGAGATCGAGCACCAGCTTTCCACGCACGTGCCCCCCCTCGCTGGCCGCGTGAGCGATTCCCGCCTCCGTCAACGGATACACCCGATCGACGATCGGACGCAGCTTGCCCGACTCGATCAGGTCTTTCAGATCGAGTAGGTCGCTGCCATTGGGGCGAGCGAAGAACGTGTGGCTGCGCCTGCCTCGCAGGAGCCATGTCCACGCCTGGTGGAGGAACTGTTTCGCCGACGGCACGGTCGAAATGTAATGCCCTCGCGGCTTTAGCACACGGCGACACTCGGGATAGGAACGCTTGGCGACCGCGTCCAACACGATGTCGTAGTGCCGGTTTTCCCGGATGAAGTCGACCTTTGTGTAATCGATCACTCGATCGGCGCCTAGCTGGCCAACCAGTTCCAGGTTGTTCGGACCGCAAACACCGGTTACGTCGGCTCCATAGGTCTTGGCGATCTGCACAGCGAAGGAGCCGACGCCGCCGGAAGCACCGTTGATCAATACGCGGGAGCGGCCATCGATCTTGCCCAGGTCGCGGAGGGCCTGTAGTGCCGTGGTCGCCGCCAGCGGCACGGCCGCGGCTTCGGAGTGGCTGAGATTGCCCGGCTTCATCGCCAAAACATGTGCAGAGACCGACGCAAGCTCGGCGTATCCACCGCCTTGCCGAAATGTGTCGAGAAAGGCGAACACTTCGTCGCCGGGCTTGAAGTCGGTGACTGCCGCACCGACATCGATGATGACGCCTGAGACGTCGTAACCGAGGACCAGCGGGAATCGTGTTGGCATGACGAATCGGAGTGAGCCGTTGCGGATTCGCCAATCGATAGGGTTGATCCCGGCAGCCTGCACGCGGATGAGCACTTTGCCCGGGCCAATCTTGGGCGTCGGCATCTCGCAGACTTCGAAGACGTCGGGCGGGCCGAAACGTCGAATCACGGCGGCACGCATGGCAAGAACTCGTTGGACGGGGCGCATTGCCTGGTCGGCCCCCAGGCTCCAGGCACATTGTAGCAACCACATCGGGGGTGTCCACTGGGCAGGTAAAGCGGTAGAAATTGGTAGGACCCTTTGTTGTCGCCGAATGTGCAGCATGACTACCCCCGGCCGTGTTGGGTTGATTGCGCAAGCGAGGTGAGTGAGCGGTGGTCTTCACGGCCGAGGGTGGCTGTGCTGGGTGATTGTCGGTTGGAAGCGGGAGGAGTGTCATGTCGTTGCGACCGGAAGTGCGTGGGTTCGACTTGGCCAGACTCCGTTCGGCGTTCGGTAGCCGAGATCAAGCGCTGCTGGATGCGATCGAGGCGAAGTTCGTGGCAAGCGTCCAGGAGGAGCCGGAGGATTTCGACCAGGAGTACCGAGCGACGTTCCGAAAAGCCCTGCATCGGGCGATCGAAGACGGCGTGCCTTTCCCGAGTTTGGAGGTAGAGGGTGAGCCGCACGTGCATTTGGCCCTGCTGCTGGCGGCGCACGGACAGGAGTACGTGGAGACCGACTCCAGCAATTGGAAGATGCTTGGGTTCTGGGATTTCTGGGAGCTCTGTGGGGAGTTGCTTTCGTCGGAGGGGCGACGGCTGTTCAAGTACTTTGTCGAGGGCCGGGCATTGTTCGGCCAGCGGATCGAGAGCGGTTGGAGCTACTACGCCTACTTGGAGCGACAGGAGGTCGAGACGTTGCGGGCCGCACTTCAGGAGTTCTGGAAGAACAACCCGGATCTGCAGGGCAATGAGTTGATCGCCGACCTGGTATCCGACGTGACCGGTTGGTGCAACACGATCAACTCGCACGGGCTGGATCTGTGGTTCTGGACCGCGTAGTCGGAGCGTCGACCGGTTCTTCTTTGCACGCCCCAGGGCCGTAGCTACAATGGGGGCACCTGCCCGAGTGCTCAACGGTGCTCTGTTTCCTACCCTCCATTTGTTCAAGGGGTGTTCCGATGCGACCTCTTTGCCTCGTCGTCGGTGCTGTTCTTCTTGTTAGCTCGGCGGTTGCGGCCGAGCCGCTGGCTGTGCAACTTTGCGAGCCATGGGATACGGAATACGCCGGTCCTTCGGCGATGGGGGAACATGTGCTCGCCCTTTGGGAGTTCAAACCTGGGGCCGAGTTGGAGGATAGCTCTGGCCACGGCCACACGCTGGTGTTGGCCGGTGCAAAGATTGAGCCCAAGGGTCGCTTCGGCGGGGCGCTGGAGACGTTCTGTGGGTGGCCGGTTGAGGACAAGCCGCATCGAGCGATCGTCAGGCGTTGTCCGAAGTTGAGCCCCAAGGGCGCCTTCACGCTGGAAATGTGGATTTGTCCCAAGCCGGAACTCAATGACGAGTATCCGGAGGCCTTCCTGTTGGACAAGAAGTACGTCGCCCACAGCGACTACCAGATGATACTAGGGGGCGCCGACCGGAGCGGCCAGCGCACGTTGCGAGCGTGTCTCGGGTTCGGCGGCAGTTCGGAATCGTGGCAATCGCAACCGCTGAAGCTCGATCCTGGCACGTGGTACCATGTGGCTTTCACGTACGACGCTGCAGGGACCGGTAGCTTCTATCTCAACGGCGTACCGTGGGGGAGCGAAGTGGTCGAGGGTCGTAAGGAGGTGTGCCCCGGCGATCACCCGTTGTCGATTGGCGACCGGATCGGCAGCTACTACCACGGCTTTCCAGGCCTCATCGACCAGGTGCGGATTTGCGACGGTGCGCTGGAGTTTCGCCGGGCGAAGTTCGAGCGGGTTTCGGATCGCGCGTGCTTCGTGCGCATGGAACCGAATGCGGCGGTCCGTTTCGCCGTGACGAATTTGCAGTCGGTGCCGCTGGCTGCGGCGAAGGTGAAGTTCGCAATCGGAAGCGTGGGCGGCCGAGAGGCGGCCGTATCGAACCTGGCTCCGGGCGCATCGACGACGATCGATCTCCCGTTGGACACGCGGTTGCGTCCGGGTGAATACACGGTCGACGCCACGCTTGCCGCCACGGCGCCCAAACCGGTGACGGTCACCGAGTCGTTTTCGGTGCGCATTGTGCCGCGGTGCCCGTCGAACCAGTTTCCGGTGCTTATGTGGGGTATCTACGGCAGCGTTTCCAAGGAGATCGAGCGACTGAAACGGATTGGCTTCACCCATGTGCTTGGGTTGGGGGCCAATTGCGGCAAAATCTGGAAGGCCGGCCAACCGACCGATCCGGGCGAGCCGGAAGCGATGGCGACGGCCAAGGAGTCACTCGATGAGGCACTCGCGAACGACTTGACGGTGGTTGCGAGCCTGTCACCGGGGCGGTATCTGCGCGATACGGAAGAGCTTTTGCGCGTCGATCGAACGGGCACGAAGCTCGAGGGACGCGAGAACATCTGCGGTTTGTTTCCGGAGGTGCAGAAGTACTGCTACAACGTGGGCGTTTCGATGGCCCGGGGCTATGGGCGGTTCCCGGCGTTCGGCGCGGCGCTGATTCATACCGAGGTTCGCGACGGCGCGAATCCCTGCTTCCACCCGCACGACATGGAGGCGTTTCGCGAGGCGACTGGTCTGGATGTCCCGGCGGAAGTCGGCGCGAAGCGGGGCGTTGGCTATACGAAGCTGTCGGGCTTTCCGGCGTCGCGCGTCATTGCGGACAATAATCCGATCTATCTCTATTACCGTTGGTACTGGAAAAATGGAGACGGTTGGAACGAGCTCAACTCGCAGGTCGTTCGCGGGCTGAAGGAGATAGGGCGGAAGGACTTCTGGACGTTCAACGACCCGGCCGTTCGCGTGGCGAGCGTGTACGGAAGCGGCGGTGACGTGGACGTGATATCGCAGTGGACGTACTCGTATCCCGACCCGATTCGCATCGCCACGGCAACCGATGAGTTGTTGGCGATGGCCGGCGGCCGACCGGGGCAGAACGTGATGAAGATGACGCAGATCATCTGGTACCGCGACCAGACGGCGCCGCGTCCCAAGAGCCCTAGCGACGTGCTCCCTTATCAGGCGGATTGGGAACGCGAACTGCCTGGCGCACCGTTCATCACGATTGCGCCCATGCATCTGCGCGAGGCGTTCTGGACGAAGATCGCCCGGCCCATCAAGGGCATCATGTACCATGGCTGGCAATCGTTGGTGCCGTGCGGGACCACGACCGGCTATTGCTTCACCAATCCGCAGACACAACACGAGCTGGCTCGGTTGATCCGCGAGGTCGTGCGCCCGCTGGGGCCGACGCTGCTGCAGGTGCCGGCGGTCAAGAGCGACGTGGCTTTCCTGGAGAGCTTTGCCTCGCAGGTGTTCGCCGGCCGCGGTACGTACGGTTGGGGCGGTGGCTGGGGTGGCGATGTCTACCTCGTGGCGCTGTGGGCACACCTGCAGCCCGAGATCGTATACGATGAGACGATCGTCGAGCGAGGGCTGGACGGCTATCGAGTGCTGGTGATGGCCGACTGCGACGTGATTACCGAGAAGATGTTGGAGCGGATCCAGGCCTTCCAGGCCGCCGGGGGAATCGTCGTGGGCGACGATCATCTGACTCCGGCGATCAAGCCCGACATCGTGCTTACGTGGTACAAGCGGACGGCGCATGCCAAGGAAGACAAGGCGGCACTGGTCGCCCGGGCCGGAGAGCTGCGGAAGCAACTCGATGGCCGCTACGTCCGCTATGTCGACACCAACAATCCGGACGTGATTCCGTACCGCAGGCAGTACAAAGATTCCGACTACATCTTCCTGGTGAACGACCACCGTGAGTTCGGTCAGTACGTCGGGCAACACGGACGCGTGATGGAGAACGGGTTGCCGTCGGCGGCCGTGGTGCGCATCGGCCGTAAGTCGGGCTTCGTGTACGACCTGGTTCGCCACCAGTCGGTCGACGTCAAGCAGGAAGGGCCGAGCCTGGTGTTCGATACGGTGTTGGGCCCGTGTGACGGGCGGTGCTACCTGGTGACCGGTCGCGCCATCGACGGTTTGCGGGTACAGGTGCCCCAGACGATCGAGCGCGGGCACGCGGCGAAGTGCGCCATCGAGGTCGTCGATGCGAACGGAAAGGCGATCGACGCCGTCGTGCCGCTGGAGGTGACTATTCGCGATGCCACTGGCGCAGCGGCGGAGTTCACAGGATCGTACGGCGCCGTGGATGGCCGCGTGGAGATTCCGCTGGATATCGCTTCGAACGATGTTCCCGGCGCTTGGACGATCGAGGCCCGCGATTTGGCGACCGGCCGTCGGGTGACGTGCTTCTTCAGCGTGCCGGGGCCGACCCCCTGGCCGCCTGCTGCCAAGCCGATGCCGGCCGACGCAGCCAACCCGGTCCAACCGAAAGGCTAGCAGCGTGGATGGCGGGCGTGGTGCGACATGCACTAGAATGATGAGTGAGAGGGCTGTCGGAATTACGTGTGTCAGGTCAGTGCAGATGAGCGACTTGCGATACCGAGAGACGTTGCCACCTTTCCAACACGCTGGAGCGAAAGCGACACGGGTGAGTCGCACGGCGGCGACCGCTTCGGGCTTCCAGAACAGGGTGGTTGTGGAGGGGCTGAAGGGCGCGGCGAGAAGTCTGTTGTGGCGAAGCCTGCTGCTTGCCAGCCTGATGCCGGTGTGTGCAACGATGGCATGGGCAGCGGATCCCGCGGTGCAACAACCGCGCTTGCGGGTGGCCGCTGCGGAGTTCAGTGTGCTGCCGGAGCTTGACGCATCGACCGGAAGCATGACCGGCGCTCGTGCCACCGAGGTGGCCGGCCCATTGAAGGCAACGGTCTTATTGCTGGACGGTCCGAACGGGCGGCTGTGCATGGTGACGTCGCACATCGACGAAGCTACCTCGTCGATCAATGTCAGCACGCGGTTGCGCGAGACGGTGGCCGGAGAATTGGGGCTTCCCGTGTCGCGTGTGTGGCTCTTTTCGTCGCACAACCATAGCAGTGTGGACCTGGCCAGCAATCCGATTTCGGTTTACGAAGAGCCGGCCAAAGGGAACCCGCCGGCGCAGTTGTTGCCGGTCGGCGAGAAGTTCGTTGCGGAGCTGGTGGAGCGTGTCCGAGAGCTTCCCGGCATGCTCGAGCCGGTGAGCGTGTGGTGGGCCGAGGGGTACGAGTCGCGCATCACGTACAACCGCAAAGGCCGCCGGGCAGACGGCTCGACGTACTTCATGCGCGAGGAAGACCGAGCGCTGGTCGGTAAGGACTTCAACGGCGACATCGACACGCAGGCTCCGGTTGTGGTATTCAAAAACGAGGCTGGACAAGCGGTCGCCGCGCTGTGCCAGTTCACGGGCCACCCGGTCACGAGCTACAAGCCGGAGAAGCCGGTGGTGTTCGGCGATTGGCCACAGGTCGCCGCGGAGATGGTGGCCGAACGTCTTGGCTCGGCCGGCGGCGTGCCGGTGGGTTTCATGCAAGGGTGCGCGGGCGACGTGAATTCGAAGGAGATGTTCACGGGGGGCGTCGAGCGAGCTACACAGTTCGGCCGGATGCTGGGCGACAGTTACTGCCAGGCGCTCGGCAAGCTGCAGCCGTCGAAACACGACGGTTTCGACTTGACCGTGGAGACGGTCCGCGTACCGCTGGCCCCGCTCCCGTCCAGGGAGGTGTTGATCGCCGAGTTGGAAGAAATGGACGACTTTGTCCGGCGAGCGGACGCTGGCGACGAAAACACGCGGGCGTGCGTCGGGCTCAACTTTCCGCGGGCCTTGTCGCCTCGCTACCGCGCCCGGCTGATCGATCCACCACGTGCTTGGGACCGTTGGGCGTTGGACCTCCATGAGAAAGGAAAGGCCGATTCGGTCGCGAAGTTCCTGGAAATGGAGATCACTGTCCTTCGCGTGGGCGACGTGGGCATTGTGGGGCTACCGTGCGAACCGTTTCAAGGGATCGGCCGGCAGATCCGCCGCGATTCGCCTTTGGCGCTGACCATCCCATGCGGCTACGCCAACGTAACGCACGGCTATATCACCGACGGTGCCAACACGGGCGGCCGGGAGTATATGAGCGCGTTCTACCGCTATACGAAGTACCGGCCGCCGTTGGCGAAACCGGCGGGCGATGTGCTCGCTCAACGAGCGGTCGAGATTCTGCGGACTTTTGCGAAGGAGTCCTCCCATCGCTGAGCCGGCTTACTGCGAGATCGGAGAGCATGCGCAGATCGATGAGGGTGTGGTGCTTGGTTACCGCTACCCGGGCGACTCTCAGCCGCTTCGCATCGGCGACCATGCCATCATCCGATCGGGAAGCGTGATCTATGCGAATACGACGATCGGGCACCGCTTCCAGTGTGGACACCACGTGTTGATCCGTGCGGAAGTGGTGATCGGCGATCGTTGCGTGGTGCATCATAAGTGTACGCTCGAGGGTCGCATCCGCATCGGCGACGGCGTGAAGATCATGGCCCACGTGTATCTTCCGAGCACAGCGGTGATCGGCAGCATGGTGTTCATCGGGCCGGGTACGACCTTCCTGAACGACAAGTATCCGATGCGCCGTGCCGCACCCGTTGAAGGACCTCGCGTCGAAGACCACGTGACCATCGGCGGCGGCGTGACGGTGTGTCCGGGCGTGACGATCGGACGCAACTGCCTGATCGGCGCGGGGGCCGTGGTAAGCAAGGATGTGCCGCCCGACACGCTGGCCTACGGTGTTCCTGCCCGGCACTACCCTTTGCCCGAATCGTTGTCCCAGGGCAACCTGCCCGAATTGATCCTGCCACAGACGGATCTCTGGGGATCGCATCGGGACGATTCCTGGAAGGAGTGATCGCGCGGCAAGGGGAGCCAGCTCCACGGGTAGGGCGTTTTCACGCGCGAACGGGCTGCCTTGCTCTGGATGTGGCGGGTGAGTATGCTGCAGACAGTATGTTTGAGGACCTTCCTACAGCGATCCCGCCTGCGAGAATTCCTCGTGCGACCTGCCTTGACGATGTTGTGGTTGTTTGTGCTCGGTGCCGGAATTGCCGTTGGGGCCGAGCCGATTCGAACGCCTTACGCACGCCGCGAACCGCTGCAGATTCGCCGAGTGGTGCCGCCGGCGTCGCCGGTTCGTCAGTATGGTGTGGTCGAACTGGTCGTCGAGTTGGCGGCGACGTACGACAACCCGTTCGACGCGTCGGATATTGCCTTGGATGCTCGCGTGACGCTGCCTGGCGGGAAGGTCCGCAGCGTTCCCGGTTTCTTGTATCGGCCCTTCGATCGCAAGGAGGAGCAATCGCGCGAGGTGCTTTTGCCCAGCGGTGAGCCGAGTTGGCGCGTGCGTTTTGCGGCGCCGGTGGCCGGCGAGTACACGGTCGTGGTTGTGGCACGCGATCGCACGGGCGAGCGACAGTCGGAGCCGGTCCGCTTTGCAGTCGAAGCGAGTGACGATCCGGGCTTCGTGCGGGTCAGTCCACGCGATCACCGGTACTTCGAGTTCGACAACGGGCGGGCGTACTTTCCGATCGGGCTGAACCTGTGTTGGCCGGGTGGGGCGCGTGGAACCTACGATTACGACGCGTGGATCCCGGAGTTCGCGAAGGTGGGCTGTAATGCAACGCGGCTTTGGCTCTCGCCCGACTGGATCGTGCTGGCCCTGGAGCGATCCGGCAGGCCGGAAGATGGCTTCGGGATGGGGCAGTTCGATCTGGCAGCTGCATGGCGGCTGGACTACGTGCTGCGATTGGCCACGCAACACGGCATGTACGTGAAGCTCTGCATCGATTCGTACAACATCCTGCGACCGCGCAACGCATATCCGCACTGGGAGCGTACGCCGCACAACGCGGCCAACGGCGGCCCGCTGGCCGTGCCGACCGATTTCTGGACCAATCCGGCGATGGAGCGGTTCTACCGCGACAAGCTCCGGTATCTGGTGGCACGCTACGGTTGCTTCACGCACGTTCTCTCGTGGGAATTCTGGAACGAGGTGGACATTACGTCCGACTTCAAGGCTGAGCCGGTCCGCGAGTGGCACCAACGGATGGCCCGCCACGTGCGCTCCATCGACCCCGACGCGCACCTGATCACGACGAGTTTTGCCAACAGCAACGGCGTGCCGACCATCGATCAGCTTGCCGAGCTGGATTACGTGCAGACGCATCGCTATGGCGGATTCGACCCAGCCGCCGATTTGGCCAGCTATCAGGCTAGGAAGGCCGAGTATGGCAAACCCCACTATGTGGGCGAAGTGGGAGCCGACTCGGGTGGCGACCGTTTTGCCGACGATCCGGACGGCATGCAGGTGCACGATCCGCTCTGGCTCACTGTGGCCAACGGCGGCAGTGGGACCGCGCAGCCCTGGTTCTGGGAGAAGATTCATTCCCGCCATCTGCATCCGCTGTTCGGGGCCGTCGTTCGGTTCACGAGCGGCATCGATTGGCCGGCGGAGCAGATGCGGTCGGTCGAGCCTCGCTTCACATGGGAACAACCAACGGAGCCGCTGCCGCGCAAGGACCTTGTGCTCGATACGGTCGGCGAGTCCTGGTCGCCGTCGGAGTACAATCGGCCCCGAACCGTGCAACTGGACCGGTCGGGTGTGCATGGCCAAATCCCGTTGGCCAGCATCCAACATGGGATGGGTGGTCACAAGGACAAGCACAATCCCGTGCGGTTGGAAACAGACCTGCCGTGGCCGATTCGATTCGGCGTCAACGTGCACGGGGTTTCCGGATGGGGCGGCGCTGCGTTGGAGATTCGCCTCGACGACCGCGTAGTATTGAAGAAGGACTTTTCCGACACGAATCCGCCTGGGGAGCACAAAACGCTGTTGCAGTACTGCGGTTCGTACGAAGTCGATGTTCCGGCGGGCAGACATGTGCTGGAACTGGAGAATGGTGGCCCCGACTGGTTCACGTGCAGCTACCGTTTGCGCGATGCCGTGGAGTGCCACACGCCCCCGTTGCTAGGTTGGGCCACCGTGGGGCGATCGAACGTGTTGGCCTGGGTGCGTTTGGAAGCCCGGGCGTGGACGCGAGTCTGTGTGTTGAAGGAATCGCTTCCGCCGTGTGCACCGTCGATGTTGGTGTTGCCCGAGGTGGCCGCGGGACGGTGGAAAGCCGAGATCTGGGACACGCACACCGGCCAGGTTGCCGGAGAGCGGATGATCGACGTGGCGGCCGACGGCGAAGCTCGATTTCCGCTCCCCGAGATTGCGACCGACGTTGCCGTGCGGTTGAAGCGGCAGTAGTCGACGTGTTGACTACCCTGCCGCCAGAAGCTCAGCGCGCGCCGCGGCAACGATGCGATCGAGCTCGCGCCGGAAGGCCGGCTCGATATCGATTGGTTCTTGCCGGGCCACCATGGTGCGCCACGTTTCGTCGGCCTTCTCGAGCATGGGCCGATCGTCGACGTTGGCCGGAGCGTTGTGATCACAGTATCCGCGGTCCATCAGTTGCGACAGCCAGCCGACGTCGCGGAAATACCTTGCCGTGTGCTCGCTTTCCAGGTAGCTCCGCCGGGTGCAGAACTCCATTTCCGCGATCAGGTCGAGGCACATCGTTTCGTCCGAGACGTTCATGCCCCGGTGGAATTTGAACAGTGCCTCGTTCACCTCGATGTCGATCATGGCTTGAGTCGGCGAGAAAACCGCGGCACTGTCTAGAGCGCCGATGGCCAGGGGTAGGCTCGCAGTCGCCCCCAAGGCCATCTGCCGAAACACCTTCATGGCGGCTGCCTGGATGCCGGGAACCTTTGCCTCGACGTACGCCGGTTCGATGTTGTGGACCATGCCGTACTTGTAACGGAACAACTGATGCAGGGCCGCGTCGGTGAGGACGGCGGCGGGTGTGGCGAAGCAGACCTGCGTGGTGCGCATGTCCATCTCGGCGCTAATGCTGGTCGAATAGTAGTAGACGTCCGGGTTGACCAGGGTCGCAGCCGTCAGACAACCGAGGATTTCGGCCGCCGCGACAACGACGCTTCCCGCCGGGGTCATCGGGGTGGTGGCGCCGAGGATGGGCATGGGAGCGAAATTGACGGGGAAACGGTACTTCAAGGCCTCGGCGAGCACTTCGCAGGATCGCGTGTCGAGCTTCAACGGCGACGTTGTACAGTAGGCCGTGACGATGATCGGCGGGGAGGTGCGCAGCCGTTCGATATTGCCGTTGACTGCCAGCGAGGCCATTTCCGCCAGGTACTTCACCTGCGCGCCCGAACTGGTGCCGACCCAGCCGGGCTTCTTGGTGTGCAACATCAGCAGGCGGGCCGACTCGATGTTCTCGGTCCGCGGGTCGAAATCGCCGCAAATGTATGGTGCGTTGATGGCCGCCACGGCGGCCAGAGCATTGCCGAGTTTGATCGCCTCGACCTGGTCGTGGGCTGTCGGCTTGCGGTAGCGCCGCTGTGGGTAGTCGAAGATCCAAGGCGTGGCGAACCCGTAATCGACCGTGAACGTGTCGGGCGTAGCCACGTCGTCGCGGGGCAACTCGCGGCAGAACGGGAACCAGAGCGAGGAGCGGACCATTCGGCATCGCTCGCGCTGTGCCGATAGCTGCGTTTGGACCAACTCCGGCGGAAACCATACGCGGTGTGCGGTGAAATCGACGCGACAGCCGGCTTCGGCGAGTGCTTGGAGCAGGAAATCGCCTTGTATTTGCATGCCGGTGCGCCGGAGGACGGCCAACGCTCCGTCGTGCAGCCGGTCCATTTGCTGTCGGTCGAGAACGTGGAGCAACCCGTGTAGCATCGTCAAGTCTGCTCGTCGTCCAGAGGCAGAGTCACCGGCCGTCCGCCCTGGGCGATGGATCGGTCGATCGCCATGCATAGTTCATGCGTCCGGTACGCGTCGGCGATGTTGCAGTGGGACTCGCGGTTCGTGCGGATACAGTCGATGAAGTGGTCGATTTCGCCCTGGAACGGATGGTGCGCCACATCGCCCGAGGTCGGCGAGACAGCGGCCATTGTGGTCCAGTCGTTTTGGCCGGGAAGGAGGCGTTCGGACCAGAAGCGGTTGTTGCGGACGGTTCCTTCGGTGCCGACCAGATCGATGTCGACTTGGTAGGGGACTTCGCCGTCGTAGAGGGTCGAACTATAGCCGATGGCGCCGCCTCGGAACTTGAAAATGGCAGCAACGTTCGCGTCGAACTCGAAGAGGCCGCGCTGATTGTTGGAGAACGCGCTGACTTCGGCCACTTCATCGCCGGCCAGGTACCTGAGGGCATCGATGGCGTGGCAGCCGGCCAACAGCTCGGCGCTGCCACCCAACGCCTTGGTATGGCCCCACTCGAAGCCGCTCCACCAGGGGCCGATCTCGTGCCAGTAGTTCACTTCGATGTAGAACAGATCGCCCAGTGCGCCGGCAGCCACGAGCGACTTGAGGTTGTCCAGGAGGGGGGTCCAGCGAAAGACGAAGCTCACGATGCTCTTCACTCCGTTGCACACAACGGCGTCGCGCAGCAACCGGTTCTCCCGCATGGAGAGGCAGATGGGCTTTTCGACGAGAACGTGCTTGCCCGCCTCGGCCACGGCCACTCCTTGGGGAGTATGCACCTGGTTGGGACCGCTGATGTCGACGATGTCGACCTGAGGGTTCGCCAATACGTCATCGAGATGATCGTGAACATAGCAGTTCAAGTCGAGCCGTTTGACAAACTCCTCGGCCTTGCGGCGGTCGATGTCTCCGACCGAGACGATCCGGCAGTGCGGGTTGCGTTTCCAGCATTCAGCGTGGGCCGATGCGACCCAACCGGCACCGTTGATGGCCACTCCCAGCTTTCCATTATCCATGGCGATTTCCTTGTCCGCAGGAGACAGATCTCATTTCGCCGGGCGATCCCAGGGGGAGGGGCCGTCTTTGTAGGTTACGAACTCGACGGTGGCACCATCGGGCGTTTGGTAGAACCCGGCCATGGCGAAGCCGGCATCGAAGGGCTCTAAGAGCACCTTCATGCCCTTGCCACGCTCGCTGATTTCTTCGGCGCTATCGACGCGGAAGGCGATGTGCGGGCCGTCGCGGAGCGGACCGGCCACGGGACTGTCGGGCTCAAAGTAGAGCCATTCCACCTTGTATGGATGATCCTCTAGATTGGTCACCCAGACTCGGGTCGCCTCGACGAACACCGCCCCAGGCTTCTTTTCGTTCGTAACGATGCCGACGTGATCGAATTCCATGGCACGCCTCCCAAAGAGCAACACCGTGAAGAAACGGTTGACCGCTGCAAACACCGACAATCTAGCAGCGGAGGAGTCGCCGGGCAATGGACTTTTGTGCGCAATGCATGGACAAAAGTGATAGCAGTGGAGAAGATAGTGCGGTCGGCACCGCATCGGGAGCATATGGGAGATAGACCAAATGAACCAAGGCTCCGTACCCGGCACACATATTCGATTTGCCGAGGGATTGTGGGACGCGGTCGACGGCAATGAGCGATCGCAGGAGCTCACGCCGCTGTACCTGACTCGTTACCGAGCTGCGCGCGGCATGGGCCTCGAGGCGGTCAGTGCCGGTTGGGAGTTCTCGTGTATTCTCTCCGGGCACGGCACGCTGCGGAGTGTCACGACACTGGCACTGGGGCCGGCAACGGTCTATCTGATTCCGCCGGGAATCGCCCATGCCGAATCGTCGGACGAAGTGCTGGAGTCGATCTGGATGGGGCTGGAAGGCCGATTTCTAACGCCAGCCTGGAGCGGTCCTCGGAGCGTGCGAAGCCCGGAGCTGACTCGCCTGTTCGAGCACGCCTGGCTGTTAGCCCAACATCGCAGCCGGGCGGTGGGATTGGAACTGGATGGGCTGGCCCGTGCGATCCTCGGCGGTTTCCTTCGCCTGGTCGATCAACCACAAGAGGGTGCCAGCATTCTACTGGTCGAAGAGGCGATCCAGGTGATGTATGCCGAGTTTCCGTCGCCGCTTTCGATCCAGAGCCTGGCCAAGCGACTTGGGTGCAGTGTGGGCCATCTTCAGCGAACATTTCGTCGCGTGACCGGCGTCTCCCCCGGACAGTACCTCAGCGATGTCCGTCTGCAACACGCCACGATGTGGCTTGAGAGCACGAACCTTTCCGTAACCGAGATCGCGGCCAGGGTCGGATACGCTGATCCGCTCTACTTCAGTCGTGTTCTTCGGAAAGCGATCGGGCTCAGCCCCGTGCAATTTCGGGCAAAGGCGCCCACGGCAAGAGAGGACAGAAATGACAAATAAGAGCGGCCAGGAGCGTACTCGGTGCTCAACCCCGATTGGCGAAGGACGCCCCGTCATTTGCCGCTTGCGGGCTTGCCCGCGGTGACGATCCAGTCGGCCAGCTTCCGCCGCGCCACGGCATACGCCTGCGGATTCTTCTCCCAGTGGAGGAACGATTCGGCCAGCGGCTGCACGATCGTTTGGGCCTGTTGGGCCAGTCCGCGCTGTTCGAGAATGGCCAGGTATTCATAGTCCTCGATGGAGTCGCGCAGGGCCTTCAGCCGCATGCTGGGCGCGACGCCATCGTAGCCGACGGCTCGACCGGGGTAGAGGAGACTGCCCTCGCCGTTGAAGAGCGGCCCGTTCTTCTTGCGGCGGTCCAATGTCTCTGGCTGCGTCCAGGGATCATCGACCTGATTCCAGTACGACATGCCGCCCCAATAGAGAATGCCGCGAATGCGATAGCGCCACGCAATCCAAGCGGGCACGCGGTAGTTCAACAGCGGATAGTCGGTGTGCCACCACGGCGTCGGCTCGCGCTGGCAAAGCGCGGTGTAGGTCCATATCGTCTCGCCGAGCACTTGGCGTTTGGCGGCGCTCTCGGGTTTGAAGAGCGAGAACAGCGGGCACCAGATGTCGACGGCTCCGTAGAGATCGCCCCAGTCCTTGTCCTGAGACCACGTCTGCTCGACGACCATGACTTTGACGACCGATCGGGCCGAACGCACCGCCTGGCCCCATTTCTGCACGTATTGGTAGGCTTCCTTATCGTTCGGTTCGTCGCGCAGATAGGTGAAGAAGACGACCTGCGGGCGGTCGAGTTCCTTGTAAGCCCGATCGAACGACCAGAGCCAGGCTTGCAAACGGTCGTGCTGCTTGTCGGGGTCTTTGACTACGCTGGAGGGATGCGGCGTCTGGTAGGCGTTGATGTGGTAACGATCGACGAACTTGCGGAAGGCGTCGATCTTCTCCTTGGGAATGGTGAAGGAGCCGTCCGGCTGGGCGACCGGGATCAGCTCGTCCGGCGGTGTGGCATTGATCCGGTTCTGGCAGAGCAGTTCGCTAACCTGGCGGCGGACCGCTTCCCAATCCTGCGGCTCCGGTTCCTTGGCCTGCTCGGCCCGGCGGGCGAAGTAGCTTCGCAACCGACCGACGGGATCGCCCATGGCCGTGACCAAGGTCGGGGTGTCGGGCAGGCGAAAATCCCAAACCGTCAGCTCGACGGGCACGGCTACGGAGGGGCCATCGCCGGAGGTCACACGGTAGGTGCCGCGATAGACGCCCGCCTTTGCTTCGGCGGGCACCTTCAGGTCGACCCAGAAGCCGTGGGTCTCGTTGGCAGGCAGGTCGAAGGGCATGGCGCGGTAGTGGCCTTCGAGGGGCTTGCCGGTGAGCGGATGGCAGGCTGGAATCAGGGCATCGGGATACCAGCCGGGGCGGAACTGTTCGTTGCGATAGGTCGGTATGGTGAGGTGAAGCTGGTGCTGCCGATACAGTTGGGCGTTGCCGGCGGGCAGCACGGCGCCTTCGGGGCCGGTCAGATCGCCTGGGGTGACTTGTACCGCCGGCATCGGCTCAGTGGAGCGAAGGAGGATCTGGAAGCTCTCCCATTCGTTCTTCGCTGCGCCCAGGCGGACGTCCACGCCATTCTCGGCGGGATCTTCGCGGAGCACACGGCGGGTATCGGTGACGGTCCAAACCTGCCACTCGGCACGCGCCAGAAACGCATCTCCGAGAATCACGCCTGCCAGGAGCGTGCTATACGCCAAAGCTCTCATTACTCTCAGTCTCCCTCGGATTGCTGCGATTATCTCAATCGACATGGCCGATTTCTTGCATGGGGGCCCACCATTGATTCGCCGACAGGGGCAGCATGGTGACCTGGCAGGCCTCCCAAGCGTCGCGCCACTGCCGATAGTCGGGATCCCTTTCCAAGCCGGCCATGTCGGCCTGGTAGTCGGTTCCCGAGTATTCGTAATTCCTCACTGCGTAATACTCATCGCGGACCAGTGCTAGGTATACAGTGTAATTGCAGATGTTGTGTTTGTGCATGGCCTGCTTGACTGCGTCCGGAATCGGGTGATGCAGTCGCTTGAACTGTTCCACGCCCGGCTGGACCTTGGCAGGCTCGTGGTCTCGTTCGTACTGGTGGAGCTTGGTGAGGAACTCGTCGTCGGTTTTCTTTGCTTCCGTCGTTTTGGAAGGGGTGCCGGATCCGGGGTTCAGGAGGATTAGCTCGCAATGGCGCTCGACACGTTTCGGCGAGCCCGTGTCGTCGCTCGCCGTGTGCGGTTGTGTCACGGTTGGTGTGTCGGATCGTTCGGCCGTAGGATTGTCTGCCTCCTGGCAGCCGATCGCGGCGAGGCCCAACAGGAACGCCACGAGAACCACCGCGTAGCAGGATCGCTGGGAGATCATGGTTGTATCGAACGGGACAGGGTGACTTGCCTTGGCACAGCCGCGGTCGGCGGGGCTACACTCCGGGCAAACATGCGGGGCCGATCGGTTCAAACGATTTATAGGTAAGCACGAACTCCTGATGCCACAGTGCTTCCGAGGCTGTGGGCCGACCGTCGGCCACATCCAGAACCAGTGTGCAGATCTCGCGGCCGACTTCTTCCAAGGTGGCCCGACCTTCGAGAATACGGCCAGCGTCGACGTCCATGTCGTCGGGCATGCGGCGGTAGGTCTCCGGATTGGCGCAGATTTTGACCACCGGCGCGATGGCCGAGCCGACCACCGATCCGCGTCCGGTCGTGAACATGATCGTGTGGCAGCCGCAAGCGATCAGCTCGACGATCTCGGCGTTGTCGCAGATATTGGGAAACCCGAAACGGACCTCCCCATCGGGCACGACATCCAAGAGGTACAAGCCGCCGTGCGGCGGCAGGTCTCCCGGCTTGAGCAGGCCCGAGATGGGCGATTGCCCGCTCTTGCAGTAGGCGCCGAGCGATTTTTCCTCGATCGTCGTGAGCCCTCCGTCGGCGTTACCCGGCGCGAAGCTGCCGTGGCCGAGGGTGGCGTAGTAGCGGGCCGCCTTGGCCACAGCGGCGACAACTTCTCGACCCAGCTCGGGCGTGACCGCTCGCTGGGCCATGAGTTGCTCGCAACCGATCAATTCGCCGGTTTCTTCGAAGATGGCGGTTGTCCCTTGCTGGACGAGGAGATCGAAGGCGCGGCCAGCCGCCGGATTGGCCGAGAGGCCGCTGGTGGCGTCGGAGCCTCCGCAGATGGTTCCCACGACCAATTCCTGGACGTCCATCGGCACGGGCTGTGTCTGCTGAAGCCGCCCGATCGCCTCTTCCACCCAGGATCGCCCTCGGGCGACGGCGGCTGCGGTTCCACCCGAGTCCTGGATCACCAGAGCGCAGACCGGACGCCCGGAGGCACCGACGATCCGTTCGAGACGGTAGCGATCGAAGCTCTCGCAACCGAGCGAGACCAGGAGTACCGCGCCGACGTTGGGATGCAGGCAAAGTTGTGTCATTATGCGGTCGGCGTACACGCTCGGGTAGCATCCGGAGAAGCCGACCAGATGCACACCGCGATCGCGACAAGGCAGAGCGATCTCCTGCGCGACATGGTGGGCGCACTCAACGAGATAGGCAACCACTACGAGGTTGCGGATGCCCTTGCGGCCGTCGGATCTGAGGAAGCCTCTCATCGTGCGATCTCGCGATTCACTCGCGGCTGAGCGTAAACGTGGGAAGATAGCTGCTTCTGAGGTTGTGCGTGTGGACGTAGTCACCCGGCCGAATCCGCTGCGCCGCCGTGCCGATCGGCAGGCCGTATTTGCGCACGGGCTGGCCCGCCGGGATGACGGCGATGGCGATCTTGTGGCCCATGGGAACGCGTATGGGGACTTGCACCGCTCGGCCTTCGATCTGCACTGTTTCGCCCGCCTCGACGGTTGATGTGACAGCGCAGATGTTGTCTTCGGGGGCGAGCCGGAGCAGACGGGGATCGGAGTCGGGCACAGCGGCGGTGGAATTCATCGTGGAGAGGAGACGGTTTGCATTGACGCGTTGGCAGTGCTCAGGCACGGCCGCTGTCGACAGCCAGTATCCACCTATTCTAGCGGCTCAGATGTCGATGTGCGACTAGGCCCACCCTTCCCTGCAGGAAGAGGGGGGTGAGTTGATTTGCGTACGTTGCCCTGGCTAGACTTGGGGCAAACGACAATCACCCGCGAGAGGATCCTCATGAGACCCATCCGAGCATTTGGCCTAGCAGCATCGATTGTAATGGTTTGTGGCGTCTGTGCCCGCGCGGGTGAGCCCACTCATCGGCGCCTCTCCGCGGTACCTTTTACGGCGGTCAAGTTCAGCGATGGTTTCTGGGCTCCGCGGCTCGAAACGAACCGCCAGAAGTCACTACCTCACAACTTCAAGTGGTGCGAGGAGACTGGGCGGATCGCCAACTTCGCCAAGGCCGGCGGCCTGATGCAGGGGAAGTTCGAGGGCATCTACTTCAACGATTCCGACGTGTACAAGGTGTTGGAAGGCGCATCGTATTCGCTGTCGCAACACCCCGATCCGGCGTTGGAGAAGACGATTGACCAGATCATCGCCAAGATGGCGGCCGCACAGCGAGAAGACGGCTATTTGAACACCTATTTCACACTCGTCGAGCCGGACAAGCGGTGGACGAACCTCCCCTCCAAGCACGAACTCTACTGCGCCGGCCACCTGTTCGAGGCGGCGGCCGCTCATTACCGCGCGACCGGCAAGCGTACTTTGCTGGACGTGGCGATCCGTTTCGCCGACTGCATCGACGGGATCTTTGGGCCAGGCAAGCGCGCCGGGGTTCCGGGCCACGAGGAGATCGAACTGGGACTGGTGAAGCTGTACCAGGTGACTGGCGAGAAGCGATACTTCGACTTGGCCACGTTCTTCCTCGACGTCCGCGGCGATGAGTCGAAACGGAAAATCGCTGGCCCGTATTGTCAGGACCATGTGCCTGTTCGGCAGCAGAAGGAGGTCGTTGGGCATGCCGTGCGGGCCATGTACCTCTACGCGGGCGTTGCCGACGTGGCCGCGTACACGGGCGACCAAGGCTTTATCGACGCGATGGGGCACCTTTGGGACGACGTCGTCGAGCGCAAGATGTACGTTACCGGCGGCATCGGCGCCCGGCACCAAGGCGAAGCATTCGGCGACGCCTATGAGCTGCCCAACGCCACGGCCTATTGCGAGACGTGCGCCGCGATCGGGCTGGCCCTGTGGAGCCACCGCATGAACCTTATGCACGCCGACGCCCAGTATGCGGACGTGCTGGAGCGGGTTCTGTACAACGGTGTGCTTTCCGGGGTCGGAATGGACGGCGAGCACTTCTTCTACGTCAACCCGCTGGCTAGCGTGGGCAAGCACCATCGCCAGCCGTTCTATCCGTGTGCCTGTTGCCCGACGAACGTCGTGAGGCTGATTCCCTCGCTGCCGGGATACGTGTATGCCCAGGACGGCAAATCGGTGTACGTCAATCTGTACGTGGCGGGGACGGGCGAGGTGGCACTGGGCGACGCGAAGGTCAAAATGACGCAGGAAACCCAATACCCGTGGGATGGTGCTGTTAAGCTGGCCGTTGCCCTGGACAAACCCCAGACATTCACCATTCGGTTGCGAATTCCCGCTTGGTCGCACGGCGCAACGATCGCCGTCAATGGCGAGCAGCTCGCCTCGCCGACGATCGAGAAAGGCTATGCGTGCCTGAATCGTTCGTGGCAATCGGGCGACACAATCTTGTTGAATCTGCCGATGGACGTTCAACGCATCGAGGCTCATCCGGCCGTCGTGGCAGACCGCGGCCGGGTGGCTGTCCAGCGCGGACCGATCGTCTACTGCTTCGAAGGCGTCGACAATGGCGATTCTCTCCAGCCGGTCATCCTGGCTCGCGATCCGAAGTTCGTCGCCCATCCTCGGCCGGACCTGCTGGGCGGTGTGACCGTTTTGGAAGGCGTCGACCACGCGGGCCGCAAGATCGTCGCCGTGCCGTACTATGCGTGGGACCATCGGGAGCCGGGCCGAATGGACGTGTGGGTTTGGCAGGATGGCAAAGCGCGCAAGCCGGAAGTGAACGATCCGAGTTGGCAGGGCAAACTGTATCGGACGTTGGATCCGGCCACGCTCGGGCCGTCGCTGCCGCTGACTCCGATGGAGTTGAGCGTGCCCTCGGCGTCGCATTGCCACTCGGGCGACTCGTTGATTGCCCTCGGCGACGGAAGCACGCCCAAGAACTCGTGCGATCTGGATATCCCGCGTTTTACCTGGTGGGATCACCGTGGGACGGCGGAGTGGGTCCAATACAGCTTCGCCGTGCCGACGAAGGTTTCCGCCGCAGAGGTCTACTGGTTCGACGATGAGCGGGTGAAGCAGAACTGCCGCGTGCCGAAGTCGTGGCGGTTGGTGTACCGCGACGGAGATCAGTGGAAGCCGGTTACCGGGGCGTCGGCCTATGGGACGGAGCTGGACAAGTTCAACCGGGTTACGTTTCAGCCGGTCGAAACCACCGCCCTGCGACTGGAGGTTCAACTAGACGCCCCCTGGTCGGGTGGGATTCTGGAGTGGAAAGTCGACTAAGCGACAGGCGTTTTCCCGCCATCCCGGGAATTGTGATTTCGTTGTGGCGAGGCCGGCGGAGTGTGCCGGTTTTCGCTGCTGATGGCTTGCGGGCTTGCTTCCGTCGGCCATGTGTTCTCGCCGCCGCGTTATTCCGACCATTCGACAGAGGAACACGAGATGAGCAAAACGAATCTGCTAATCCTGGCGATTGTAGCACTGTTGTTTGTCGGCAACTCTTCTGCGGCAAGCGAAGAAGAGGGGGCCGCAGTTTCTGTGATGAGCTTCAACATCCGCTACGGCACAGCCGCTGACGGTGAGAACCAGTGGAAGAACCGGAAACCACTTGTTTTCGACGTCATTGGCGAGCATTCGCCGGACGTGATAGGCCTGCAGGAAGCACTTCGCGGCCAGCTCGACGACCTGCGAAAAGCGCTGCCGGAGTATGGCGAGATTGGTGAGGGGCGAGACGGCGGTCAGGAAGGCGAGTACTCCGCAATCCTGTATCGCCATGATCGGTTCGAGGTGGATCGGGACGACTCGGGGACCTTCTGGCTTTCGGAGACACCGGAACAACCTTCCCGCCATTGGGGAAATGCGTGTATTCGTGTGTGTACATGGGCAAGGCTCATTGATAAGAAGTCGGGCCATGCCTTCTATATGTACAACACGCATCTGGACCATCAGTCCCAGTCTTCCCGGGAAAAGGGCATCAGATTGATCGTAGCACGGATCCAAGAACGCAAGCATCAGGACCCATTTGTGCTGACGGGAGACTTCAACGCCGGGGAGAAGAATCCCGTAGTCACCTATCTGGAAGGGACGGGCACTGGCAAGGACCGCAGCCCAATTTGCTTCAGGGATTCCTTTCGGGTCGTTCATCCTGACGAGAAAGTGGTTGGCACGTTTAACGGCTTTGGCGGCCGCACGTCAGGCGAAAAGATCGACTACGTATTTGTTCCGCAAGACACACGCGTGTTGAATGCGGCCATCATTCGGACCGAGAAGGAAGGACGCTATCCGTCCGATCACTTTCCTGTCGTCGCACGTCTTCGATTTGAAGGTGGCTTCAAGACGAAGGGAGCGAAGTGATACGCGTCATGTCGAGCGCTCGCCGCGACCATGCAACGCTTTGAATGGCATCCGTACGTGCCTATTTCTTCGGCAATTGCATCTCGACGTCGGCGTGGACCGACAGGGTGCTCGGCTCTAGTTGGGCGTCGAGGAGCAGGCCGCGGAACCAGTTGAGTGGCGGGGTGACGAATCCTGGCGGCACGGATGCCTGGGTGCTGGCTTCCGATTCAAAGAAGGTCGAGGTCCAGCACCCCGGTGCGCCCTCCGGACTGCGGTACACGTACTGGCCGCCCAACGGGCAGATGAGCTTCGCGTCGAGCAGCGATTCGGCGGTCGCCTTGCAGTCGGGGCCGGGGACGCGCAGTTGCTGCGAGATCTGGTGTAATAGGCGAAGGTTGCCCAACGTGGTCTCACGTGTGCGCACGTATCCGAGCCGGTTCAAGAGCGGTGGAACGCCCGACTGGGTCAGGTCGGCCACGCGAATTCGTAGCTGGGCTGCCGTCTTGGTCGGCTCAAAACGCAACTGGGGCGTCACACTCATGAGCAGGTCCGGCTGGAATGAGTAGACGGCCATCGGGCCATACTGCCGCCGCCACAGCCCGGCCGGTGTGCCTGACATGCCTTGGGCGTCGGGCGGGCTCATTCCCAATTCCAAGACGCCCAGCAAGGGCGACGAGCCTGTGGTGCCGAGGTAACCGACCACGATGTCGCGAAGCGTTCCCACCGACAGCAACGTTCCGGCGCCCGAATCGTCTGGCAGGCCCAGATCGCGCAAGCCGCCGAATACTCGGGCGTTCGGCCGGACCAGTTCGAAGGCGATCAAGTCGCCCTCGATCGGAGCCAGTTGGGTTTCGTCGGCGGGGCCAACGTACTGTTGGAGCCGCTCGTAATTCTCCTTGGCGACTGGAGTGAGCCTCGCATCGATCGTGATACGCTCACGGCGGTCGGGTAACTCGTGCCGCTTGAGGCCGGCGATGATCGGATCGAGCCGCTTCCACTTGGTGTGATAACGATCGGCAAGCTGTTCGTAGTCGCTCACCTCCGACGGCGTCACCGACGAGACCTCGACGTCGGGAATCGGCACAAACCGGCCCGCGAAGCCACGCCGCGTGTCGAAAACCTTGCCGTCCTTCAACACCGTCTGGCTGCCGTCGGGTCGGCGGCCGAACTTCGGCGGCAGGAAGCCATTGTTGGAGAGCGACTCGATCGTGGTGTCGTTCTTGCCCTCGGCGGCGGACGCCAGCATTGCCAGCTGCACGAGCTCGATATCGGCCAGCGAACGGATGCGCCGAGCCAGCTCGATCTGGTAGTGCGGGCTGACCAGGTTGCGGAAGAACGCGTCGGAGATGTACACGAACACGGTGTCGTCCCGCGACTGGGGCAAGACCGTTCGGGCATAGCGGAACTCGGCCGACGAGCCGAGGGCTCTCTTGCCGTCGCCGGTTTCCAGGAACCGCTGTACGAGTGTCTTCGATGTCGTAACGAAGTGGTAGTTTCCGTCGCTCACGTGATAGGATCGCACGGAGCCATCCGGCGTCGACAAGTACGACACGTCTCGACCGCCGATCTTGACCTTCTCTTCGGTCACACCGTCTTTCTTCTGAAGCCGCTCGGCGCGTTGGCCATTGAGATCGCCGGCCAGCAAGGTGCTGTTCTTGGCCAGGAAGAGCAGCCCATAGGCTCCCCCGTCCTCCAGATACAGGTCGGTACCGATGATGGCTACGTCGGCGACCACGGTGTCGCCCAGGAGCTTGGCCAGAGCCGTGCTCCGCAGGACCAACTGATTCTCCATGCGCTGGCGGATCCGATGATCGAGGCCACGCAGGGCGAGGAGGTTCTGCAGATCGCCGCCCCAGGTGGCCAGCATGTCTTGGAACCAGAGGAAGTGCGAAAAGCTGCCGAATCGCACGTAGAAGCACTCCTCAGGGACGCGCGATGCCAGCGTGTCGACCTTCACGTCCTTGTCCACTTCGGGCAGTTCCAAAGGCGGCACGTCGAATGCCTTGGGCAACGGCTGATCGGCGGCCTCCGAGGTCGGCAGTTTGCCGAGCATTTCGTCGCGTTCCATGGCGATCTGCGCCGACTCGGTTCCTATTGCCAACCCAAGCTGCTGCTCGAGCCGATCCTGAAGCGAGTTGCTCTTCTGCTCGGGAAGCGGCAACTGCAATCGGCTGGAGAGCATCGCCTGCAAGTAGTTTTCCACCAAGGGCGGGTAGTCGGCTTTTTTCGTCAGCGCACCGGGCCGGGACGTGTACTCGTCCCACCAGCGGCGAAGAAGCATGTCGTGCAGGGGCGGGTCGTTCTGAGGTATGAGTTGACCGGTGGCCTGCTCGCGGTATTGGACCGTGAGTTCCAACGGGGCGTCGCCGGTGAAGAGGAAGAAGACCTCGACCTTTTGCGGAGGTTCCAGGACCAGTCCACGGAGTAGCCCTCCGGCCAGATCACGCACCGGCCCGCCGCGCAGAGGCAGTTGGCCGAGCAGCTCCTTGACCAACGGTGACAGTGTTCGCCGGTCGATGGCCGGATAGAGCACGCGGCCGTTCTTCTCAGAAAGGCCAAGTCCCTCCCATCCCAACGGCTGGGGTCGCTGCCGTTTGTCGAGCCGAACTTGCAGATGCCCGACGCCAAACGGATGTCCGACGATCGCTTGGCCTGTGATTTGTGCGTGGACGGACTGCGGATCAGTCAGCAGTACGATCGCCGTTGCCGCCAGCAACAGGTATGCGTGGATCAGACGGCTGTGCAGCATGCGATATGCCATGGAGGCTCCTTCACAAAATGGCTGTTCCGCAGATGGTACTCCCTGCCCGGCCGAGCCGGCCAAGCATAGCGTCCGGGCACGGCCCATTCTAGTGCGAGTCGCACTTAACTGTAGCGTTCGCGGCGGCGTGTTTCTACGGTTCCGAAAGCGAAAAACACGCTACAGTTACGCCGAATGCGCTCCAAGCGTCTGCCATGTTGTTTCCAGCACTGCCTCTTTTGGGGAAGCCGAATTTGTCGCTAAACGGCCGTCGCACGGGAGTGGGGGATATGTCCACTCGATCGGGTTTTCCGCTCGCTGCGCACAACTCGGCGCACGGCCATAAGCCGTTTTCATGGAACCGCTTGCGATGCCACGCTCGTTGTGCGGTCCGGGTGGTTCTTGAGGTCGAGGCGACTGAATGCGATGATGAGTGCAACGACGGAAGTGATGAAGAGGGTGGCAAACGAGTGTGAGAACAGCAAGTACTGGAAATTGCCCAGATGCAAGGCTGGCCGAGAGCCGGAACGCCGGCCGTGCCGTGCCTGATGCGGGAGCCGAGACCGAGGGGCTGGAGTCGTTCTCGGCCTGGATTGAGCAGACGGACGACCATGCGGCGCATCGCCTTGGGCTGGTCCGTGAGGTCCGAGAACTGCGTGCCCTCGGCGATGCCGCTTCCCTGGCAGCGCGGCGGTCGCTGGCTGAGCGGCTTGAACGCTGGCGTTATCAATTGCTCAGCACGCTTTCCGCGCAGCTCGATCCGACGGGCGAGGAACTAGCCGCGGCGTTGGACCTGGCTACCAACGAGTTGGCCGGCCGCCAGCGGCGATCCCCCCGCGCCGCGCGTGCGGCCATTTGCAGCCCGGGAACCGATTCGACGGCAATCGCCGACGCGATGGCCTGCCTCGACCGCGGCGTGGGGGTCGAGGAGCTATCGCGGCGAGCGGCCGAGCGCACCGAGGAACACTTTCGTGCGACGGACTGCACGGGTACCTTGCGTGGCAGCCGGTCGATGTTGCTGTATGCGCCCATCTATCTCTCCAACTACTGCGTCAACCATTGCACCTACTGTGGATTTCGGCATCCGACTCGGATCCCGCGAAAGCAACTGGCCCCGGCCGAGGTCCTTCGCGAGGCGCACATCCTCCGAGACCGCGGATTCCGGCACGTGTTGCTCGTGGCCGGCGACTTTCCCAGCCGGACCAACGCCGAGTATTTCGCGTCGGTCCTTCACCTTTTGGCGGCCGAGGGGTTTCAGCCGGGCATCGAGATTGCGCCGCAGTCGACGGCCGTGTATGCCGAGCTGTTCCGCGCCGGCGCGTGCAGCATCACGTTGTATCAAGAAACGTACGACGAGGACCGCTACGCGACTTATCACCGCCGTGGCAGCAAGAGGGCGTACGATTGGCGGTTGGAAGGGTTGGAGCGGGCAGCCGAGGCCGGGTTTAGGCGTCTCGGGCTTGGTGTGCTCCTTGGGCTGGCCGATCCTCGGAAGGACTTGTTGGCGCTGATGCGGCACGGCGCGTATTTGCAGTTGCGTTTCCCCGATCGGAGACTGGCGTTCAGCCTGCCGCGCATTCACGACGCGCCGGCCGGTTTTGCCGCGCCTTGCACGGTGGATGACGAGACGTTTCTCCGGATGTACTGTGCGCTGCGGATCGCGTTTCCCCAAGCGATGCTCGTGCTGTCGACGCGCGAAGCTCCCGAGTTGCGCAACCGCCTGGCGCGGATTTGCATCACCCAGATGAGCGCAGGCAGTTCGACGGCTCCCGGCGGCTATGAGGCGGCCGAGACGACAGAATCGGGTGAGCAGTTTCCCGTGTGCGACCGTCGCACCCCGGCCGAAGTGGTCGGCTGGCTTGGACGGTCGGGATTCCACATCGATTGGTCGCTGCCGTGACAGGCGCTGACTGGGGGTGAATTTCACCAGCAGGCTGCCGGTGGAATTCGGCGTTCGCCGTGCGACCGTCACCGGCCGGCTTCACGCAGCCAATCCAAGTTGAATCGGGCCATTTGGATCGATTCGTAGGCATGCGTTTTTCCGCCCTCGTAGAAGAGCAGCACGCTGCCATCGGGAAGCGAGGTCATGTCGCAATAGGCCGACGGTCCCTTGTGGACAAGCCGGGACTTGGGAAACGAACGTGCGTCATCTTCGGACAAGAAGACGGTCAGGTCCCTACGGCCCGCCGGCCTGCTCGACGCGGTGATTCCGGACCAGAGAATGGGACTCTTGATGTCTGCTGGAGCTGGTAGGGCAAGGATGCTCGCTTGGCATACGCACCCCGGCAGGTCTGTTTGCAGGCTCAAGGGACTCCAAGTGTCGCCGCCGTCGTTGCTGACGGCGCATGCCTTCTTGTGGCGGTAGCTGGCTGCGTTGCGCACGGTGAGATACAAGCGACCGTCGGGCAGTTCGACGGCCAGACACTCGCAACCCTCCCAGTCGTAGGGGCCCGGGACCCAGGAAGCCGACAGGTGTACGCCAGCAGGGTCGATGGGCGGTCCGATCCTGGTCGGCTGTCCGATCTTCCATGTGCGGCCGTGGTCGTCGCTGTACACCGCATGCGACCGCATCACGCGGCGATCGCCTTCGTCGACGATGTGGTATGAGGGGAACAGCAGGCGTCCGGCTTTCGGACCATGGGCCAGTTGGAGTCCATGCCCGGGGCCGGTCCAGTAACGTTTCCAGTTCGTCGGCTTGACTGCCTCGGTGATCTCGGTGGGCGTTTCCCATGTGCGGCCGTTGTCGGTGCTGCTGGTCACGAACACCCGCTGGTTGTCGCGTGTGAACCCGACCCAGACCTTTCCCGTGTGGGCATCGCATACGGGGCAGGGGTTGCCAATGGTGACGCTCGGCTCGGAGTCATCCTTCCAGACGATTCGCGGCTCGCTCCAAGTCCGTCCCTGGTCGTTGCTGGAGATCAAGAGGAGATGGGTCTGGGCGAAGTCGCTCGCGCTGTCCTTACGGGCCTCGCAGAACAGCAGCACGGTCCCCTTCGCCGTGCATGTACAGGCCGGAATGCGATACGTGTGGTAGCCGCCCACGCCGGAGGTGAGGAGAACGCGATTCTCCAGAACGCCCGCCGCAAGGGCTCCGGAGGGCGCCTTCAACAGTACAGCAAGGACGGCAAGCATCCAGAGGTTGCTTCGGATCATGGCTGGTCCACTCCAATGATGTTTCGTTGACCACCGAATGAGCCGGCAACAAAGACTGGGGCTCAATCGGCCGATGCGCTCGATTCACGCAGCACGATGTCTTGCGAGATAGTAACGACCCGTTGTTCTGAGACGTCTGCCTGACCGCGGCTACCAGGCCTTGGTTATGCCAGGGATGGCGCAGGGGTAGAGTTTGTCGGGGCCGCATTTCGGTTGCGGCGTGGCGTCCCACGTGTAACCGCTCGGCGACAGATCGAGCTCCGATTTAATCGCCTCGTCCCAACTGACGGTCTTGCCCGAGTAGGTTGCCATGCGGCCGAGAATGGCGGTCATGGTGCTGGGGGCGGCGTAATCGACCTCGTTGTACGGTTTGCCGGCGGCGATGGCGGCGAAGAGGCTGTCCATTTCCAACTGGTGGCCGTCGGGGCCGCGCTCCCAACGCTTCGGCGGCTGGCCATCGACGAACAGGTCGGCGTGGCCGTGTCCCTGGATACTCACGGATCCCTTCGTGCCGTGGGCGTGCTCCGAGAAGCTATCCCAGCACCGCGGGATGTGGCGACAGAGGCTGTACATCTTGGTTCCGTCGGGGTAGGTGAATTCGACGGAGTGATGATCGAAGATTTCGCCGTAGTCGGGGCCGACGCGGACCTGGCGTCCTCCCATGCCGTTGGCCTCGACGGGATGGGCGTCCTTCATGAACCAGTTCATCACGTCGAGGTCGTGGACGTGCTGTTCGGTGATGTGGTCGCCGCTGAGCCAATTGAAGTAGTACCAGTTGCTCACCTGGTACTGCATTTCGGTCTGGTCCGGCTGCCGCGGGCGCACCCAAACGCCGCTGGAATCGAAGTAAGCCCGCAGGAACTTGATGTCGCCGATAGCGCCGTCGTGGACGCGCTTAATGGCTTCCTTATGCTTGATTTCGTGGCGGAGGTGATGTCCGACGGCGACTGCCCGCTTCTTCTGCTTGGCCTGTTCGCTGACGGCCAGGACGCGGCGGACGCCGGGCGCGTCGACGGCCAGCGGCTTCTCGACGAAGACGTGTTTGCCTGCCTTGACAGCCGCTTCGAACTGCATGGGATGGAATCCGGGCGGGGAGGCGATGAGCACCAGATCGACGTCGCTGTCGACGGCTTTCTGGTGAGCGTCCAATCCGACGAACTGCCGCTCTTTGGGCACGTCGACCTTGTCCTTGCAATGCGACGAGATGCCGCGCAGGCTGATGTCCAGACGCGGTTGAAACGCGTCGGCCATGACCACCAACTTGACGTTGCCGTGCGAAGCATTGTTCAGGGCGTTCACGGCCGCACCGGTCCCGCGGCCGCCGCAGCCGATCAGCGCGATGCGAATGAGATCGCTGCCCGCTGCATGTACCCGTTGTGCCATACTTGCCGCGCCGACCAAGGCCGCACCTTGAAGGGTCCGCTTCGTCGTGTTGCCCATTGCGTTTCTCCGTTAAGCGCTAAGGTTGTCTCAAGCTGATGCCGGTTTCTCGGGAAGACGGTTCGGAATGCGCAAAGGCGCTCTGCGCTCGCCAACGCGTCCCCTGCCGGCGCGGGATCGCGGTATTTTCCACCATCATGCTACCAGTGTGGCATGGCGGGGTGGCCGACGCAAGGGATTGCCGGGCAAAGTGAAGCGCGGTTTCCCTGCGGTGGGGAGTCGGCCCTTTGTGTCCGGGAGTCTGTTCTGTGCCAGGTGGGGCTGTGCTATAATCCCTCCTTCGGAACGCTTGCAGGCGCGCCGGCGCCGTTGCTGCCCACGAGAAGTCGCCCTTGGAGTTGTCACGCGAAGATGGATACCACACGCTCAACGTCGCTGGAATTGTATCGATTGGCAAAGACGCTCATTCCCGGCGGGACCCAATTGCTCAGCAAGCGGCCGGAGATGTTTGCGCCGGATCAATGGCCGGCCTACTACCGCGAGGCACAGGGCTGCGAGGTCGTCGATCTCGACGGCAACCGCTACCTCGATATGACGATCATGGGTGTCAGTTCCTGCCTGCTTGGCTACAACGATCCGGACGTAACGGCGGCGGTGGTGCGTCGCGTGCAGGCCGGCTCGATGTGCACGTTGAACAACCCCGAAGAGGTTGAACTGGCACAACTCCTCATTGCGCTCCATCCGTGGGCCGAGAATGTTCGCTTCGGGCGATCGGGCGGGGAAGCCATGACGATCGCCGTGCGGATCGCGCGGGCGGCCACCGAGCGCGATCTGGTGGCGTTCTGCGGATATCATGGATGGCACGACTGGTACCTGGCGGCCAACCGTGTGGCGGAGGGGGACCAGGACCGGCTGGTCGGACACCTGTTGCCAGGGTTGGCGCCCAATGGTGTCCCCTCTCAACTGGCCGGCACGGCACTAACGTTTCCGTATAACGATCTCGACCAACTGTCGGCGATCGTCGAGCGGCACGGCAAGAACCTGGCCGCGGTCGTCATGGAACCGACGCGGTCGGCCGATCCGCAGCCGGGTTTTCTGGAGGGCGTGCGCGTGCTGTGCGATCGCGCGGGCGCGCTGTTGGTGTTCGATGAAATCACGGCCGGTTGGCGGCTGGCCCTCGGTGGTTCGCACCTTCGCTATGGTGTAACGCCCGACATGGCCGTGTTCGCCAAGGCAATGAGTAACGGGCATCCCATGGCGGCAATTATCGGCCGCGCGAAGGCCATGCAGGCGGCCCAGGAGTCGTTCATATCGAGCACTTATTGGACGGAAGGCGTTGGCCCGACGGCGGCCCTGGCCGCGATCCGCAAGATGCAGCAGGTCGACGTGCCCGCACACGTGGCGGCGATCGGCTCGAAGTGGCGGGCTGCGATGCAGGAAGTGGCCGACAAGCGCGGGATCGCCGTCAAGTTTTCGGGGCATCCGGCGCTCGTCGTGCTCAGCTTCGATCATCCCGAATCGCTGGCCCTACAGACACTGCTAACGGTCCGTATGCTTGATCATGGCATACTGGCCGGTGCGCAGCTCAGCGTCTGCCTCGCTCACAAGGAGGAGCATGTCGCCCGATATGTGGCGGCGGCCGACGAGATCTTCGCCGAACTTGCCCAAGCGATCCACGACGGCGACATCGCCCAGCGTATCGGCGGGCCGGTGCGCCACAGCGGCTTCGCAAGGTTGGCATGAGGGCGCTTTCAAGGGGTTTCCGCCTGATGATCGTTGTCGTTGATCCGACAAGAAGACCCATGTGCGGCGCGCGAGTCTATTCCTGGTAGAGTCCACCCGGCATGAATAGAGCGGCAAGTCCCTGAAGAGCAACTCGATCTCTTAGCAGTTGGTCTTGCGTGCGGTGCCAACACGGGGCTCGCCTTGATCTGTCCAGGACGGGATCGACAGCGTTTCGCTGAGATTGCTCCGGTCGTTGAATTGGCGCAAGTATTGCTGCTTTGGCAACCACGAGCAAAGCCGACAATCGGCGGAATTCGGGGTTTCTGGTGTTGTCCCCCCATAGGCAGTAACGGTATCATCTGCTTGCTCGATCTGTCCTAACAACAGCTCTCGAAACCACGTCCGATGCGCTCGCCGTGTCCAGCACGAGCCCGGCATGACAAGCAGATCACGGAGGGAGCCGATGAACGCGATCCTATCGTGCAGACGATGGGCATTTGTTGCCTTCGCCCTTGGCCTCTTGCTCCTCTCATCCGGCGCTGCCCCACCGGCATCTCACCTTGAGTTGGGCATCCAATCGCTCGAAAAGCAGGACTGGGATGCTGCCGTGTCGCACCTCACCCAAGCTATCAAAGACCAGCCTAACAACGCGATGGGCTTTCGCGGTCGGGGATTCGCCCACATGATGAAGGGCGAGTTACGTCAGGCCATCGTCGACTTGAGTAAGGCGATCGAACTCGACCCGACACAAGTGCATCCTTTTCGCAATCGTGCTGTGTGCTATCTTAAGCTAGATGATTGGGAGCGAGCGATTCCTGATCTCGACCAGGCGATCCGGCTCGATCCGACATCGTCCATTGCGATGCTAACAAGTCGTGGCTTCGCCAGGTGCAAACTAAGGCAGTATGACCAAGCGATCGCGGACATGGACAAGGCGATCCAGTTAAGCCCTGAGTCCCCAGGTTTGTATGAAATGCGAGGGGTAATTCGGGTCGAAAGCGGAGATGTGAAAGGTGGAATGGCCGATCTCAGATCGGCGTTTGAACAATATGCCGACCCCGTCTACGATTTCGACGCTTTGCCCAAAGACTCCCTTGCGGACGCGGACCTGAAACACGGGAAGGAGCAACTGCGACAGATGCTCAAGGATCGGCCCGCAATGGCTAAGTACGGGCAGGAGGCCGATCTACTCTACCAGTGGACGGTCCGGAAGTTTGCCGGCGAGGATTTGCGACGTCGTATCTTCTGGAGCCCGCAGGAACCGCCAGCGGGCGCCACAGCAGCGAGCAACGCGTCGCCTACGGGGCCAGGCAGTATTCGCGTCACTGGGAACGTGTGCGAGGGGCCAGACAAGGGGAACACACGGCCCTTTGAAGAACTGTGGGTAGACACCGTCTTCGAACTCTACAACGTCTCGAGCGCCGCGGCTTTCGAGCAATTACAGGCTCAAGCAATCAGCGGTGAGCTCTCGAAAGCGGAATATGTGGAAAGAACCATTAAGCATGAATTGCTGGCCGCTGACAAGACTCGCGGTTTCTTCATCGGCACATTTCTCCCCTGGGCCGCGGAGCATTCCATATCCACCCGCCCAGCCTTGTGGTTCATCGGCCAGGGGCTGCATCCCTGCGAAGGCCTTCTTCTCACCGCACAGGTCGGGAGTCGTCCTCGGCAGTTCTATGAGCGACAGTATGACTGGCTAGTTCTGCAGTCGTTCCTGAACAAGGGCAAGTACGAGAAGGCGGCAGATCTGGCAGCAGAAATGCTGGACCGAACACCTGAGAACGGGGATGATGCGGCACTTCGCTGGATCTACGGCTGCTGTTTGCTAAAAGCGAATCGACCTTGGACAGCCCGCGAGGTGTTCGATACCCTCGTCCGTCATTACCCAACCGATGCAGATCCTCACCTTGGCCGAGCCATCGCTCATCGGATGCTCCTGGACACGAAGCACGCTCTAGATGACTGCGGTGACGCCATTGAGATCGACCCGTCAAACCCGAACGCATACCGGATGCGAAGCACGATCTACCAGGCAATCGGGGACCATGAACATGGGATGAGCGACGTCCGGACGGCCTTCTCACTATCGAGTTGTCTCGACCCGAGTACGAGTCCCATCGATGTCTTCATCAACTCGATCTTGTCGAGAGTATGTCCGGTAGATCCGGCTATTGAGTCCCCTCGCTCTGCTTTGACGACCAGTTCATCGTCGCACACCAGGTAGCGTCCTTTCACTCATGATCGGCACCTAAGATAGCCTGCCGTGTCGCCCTCAGATAGGCCAGCGAACTCAGGATTCTGACCTAAGAACTTATCCCAGAACCTGTGAACGCCTGAACACGTATTGAATTCCGTGGGGCAAGACTTCAGTCTGACACGGAGGGTTGTCACGTGAGGAAGGAGTTTCTCGGTTCGAGTTGGTTGATGTCGGATGCGTTTTGGCGGCACATTCAGCCGCTGTTGCCCAAGTACCCAACTTCTCCACGCGGCGGACGGCCACGGGCGAAGTTGCGGCAAGTAATGAATGGCATCTACTATGTGCTGCGCACTGGTTGCCAGTGGAAAGCCGTGCCCAAGTATTACGGCTCCGGCAGCACGATCCATCGCTACTTTCAAGAGTGGACGGCGCTGGGTGTCTTCCACCGACTGTGGAAGTTGCAGTTGGAACGCTACGACGCTCGGCGTGGCATCGCTTGGCAGTGGCAGAGTCTGGACGGGGCGCAGACGAAGGCGCCGCTGGGCGGGGAAAAAAACGGGGAAAAACCCGACGGATCGCGGTAAACTCGGCGTGAAACGGTCGGTGCTTACCGACAGGCGAGGCATGCCGATCGGCTTGGCCGTGGCTGGCGCCAATGTGCATGATCAACGACTCGTTGATGCCACTCTCGATAGTATTCCCGTCTCCCGGCCTCGACCAACTCACCGGCGTAAACAACATCTCTGCGGGGACAAGGGCTATGACGCCGAAGCCGTTCGCCGTGCAGCCCGACGACGACGCTACACCCCTCACATCCGTTCGCGCGGTGAGGAACAAACGCAGCGCCGCCGCGGGCACCGTGCGCAACGCTGGGTTGTCGAGCGCATCCACTCGTGGCTGAACCGCTACCGCCGCATCCTCGTGCGGTGGGAGAAGAAAGCGGAAAACTACGTCGGCCTGTTGCATCTGGTCTTTGCCCAAGTCCTCTGGCGAAACTGTTACGTTACGGGATAGGTTCTTAGTCATTGCCTGTCCCAGCATCTTCGGCTCCCGCCTACGTCACTCTGCTTTGGACGATCGCAAAGTCACCGCACAGATGCAGGGTGATGGTCAAACCCGTTGGGTGGGGCAATGTCATAATCCGAGCTGAACTTGACCTCCCTTTGTCAGTTGATACTATGGCCGACAGTACCTTGGCAACAAGAACGTCCTAGGCCCGATCCAGACGTTCTTCCCGAAACAAACGAGCTCGGCCCGAATCCCACAACATCGGCTCGTCAAGCCCACGACATCAGATGACGAACCGGCAAATAGGAAAGGGCTCGGCTATCGAACACCCCTCCGCTCCGTTCTCGCGATTGAAACTCAAAGCTACTAACTCGGAGGTATGCGATGATCCGTTCCACGAAACGCATTCTGTTGGGCCTTTTGCTGGCGATTCCCGCGTCAGTGCCGGCAGCCGAGAAGGTTCGTGTGGAGAAGGACGTGGCGTATCTCGGTCCGGATCGGCAGGAGAAGGGCGACTTGTATTTGCCGGTCGACATCGAGCCGGGGACACGATGTCCGGCCGTGGTGATCATCCACGGCGGCGGTTGGGCACACGGCGACAAGCATGCCGCCCGCGAAATCAACATCGGTACGAACTTGGCCGCTCATGGCTATGTAGGCTTCAGCATCAACTACCTGCTGTGGTCGGAAGGCAAGCCTTCGTGGCCGCAGAACCTCTATGACTGTAAGACGGCCGTGCGATGGTTGCGCAAGAACGCCGATCGGCTGCACATCGACCCCGACCACGTCGGCGTCATCGGCGGTTCGGCAGGCGGGCATCTGGCGGCTATGGTCGCCGTGACGGGGCCTGATGTCGGCCTGGATCCGCCGGGGCCGTACGGAGAATTCTCATGCCAGGTTCAGGCCGCGGTCGATCTGTACGGCCCGGCCGATCTGTTGACTTGGCCCCGGATGGGGAAGGGAACCGGCATGCTGCCGGCATCGCGGACGGAGAAGCCAGAACTGTTTCGGCTCGCCTCGCCCGGCACGCATGCCGATAAGAACGACCCACCCATCCTGATCCTCCACGGGACGGGCGACAAAACCGTGGACGTTGAGCAGTCGGTGCAACTGGCCGAGGTCGTGAAGAAGGCGGGCACACCCTGCGAACTGGTGATCGTGGAAGGCGCTCCGCACAGCTTCCATCTTCAGCCGGCCCAGCGAGATCTTCGTCCGCTGGTTCTCGGTTTCTTCGACCGCTACCTGCGACCGTCGACGAAGTAGCCGTGCTCCGGGTTTGCTCACCCGTTTGCGGGAGAGACGCGGCGGTCTGGGAATTGACGTTTGGCGGTCCAATCGCCAAGATGAGGTGCGCGACTTCACCGCGGTGTGGGTGGGGGTGCCGTTGGGCACGTTCGTACCGACCTGAATGTGGCTTCCGATAGAGCCAGGACGCGCAGAATGCCGTCGTATCCCGTTGACGAAACGCCCCGCACACCGCGGCCGCCAGCCAAGCCGGCACGCTTGACGATTCGGTTCGTGGAGTCGGGCGACCGTTTGGTGTTCACGTACCGGCGGCGGGGCTGGGGCAAAGGGGGCTTTCTGCTGCTGTGGCTGATCGGCTGGACGGTCGGGTGTGTCTTCCTGGCGGGTATCGTAATCCGTGATCCGTCGATCCAGAACATCCTGTTTGGGATACCGTTCTGGGCGTCGTGGATCTTCGTCTTCTGCTGGCTCCTGAACACGTTCTTCGGGCGGGACTATGTCGGTTTGGATGCCACTGGCGTGGACTTCGTGCGCCGCGTAATCGTGCCGATCCGTTCGAGGCACGTACCGCTAACGGAAATCGAACGATTCGAGATCTGCTCCAAGGTGGTCGACAGCGAGTCGAATCAGGTGGAGTGGGGGATCGAAATGCAGACGTTGGGCCGACCGGTGCGTTTTGCCTGGGGACTGGACGCGGAGGAGCGCCAGTGGCTGCAGCATCAGTTGAACGCGTGTTTGGCGGCGCTGAGCGGGTCGGATGTGGAGACGATTGCGGCCACGAGCGAGCCACCGTCGCAGGAGCATAGCCAGGCCGACTCGGAGGAGCCCGCAGCGGAAGTGCTGACGCCGAGTACGACTGCCGCGGAACCACCGAGCGACTGTCGCTGGGAGCGGACGGACGATTTCGCGGCAATCACCTTCACGCAGCGGGGGCGATTCAGCCTTTCGGCGTTCTTCGGCCTGTTGTTCATCAATGCGTTCTGGAACGGCATCGTTTCCGTGTTTGTCTTCCAGCTTTGGTTCGGCCAGGGCAACGGAGTGCCGAACGGCATCGGGTGGTGGGGGATGTTTGCTTTCCTGATCCCATTCGAAGTGATTGGGGCAGTCATGTTTCTTGCGTTGGTCGCCGTCGTGCTGGAGCCGCTGCGCCGCACGTCGTGGCGGTTCGATGATGCGCTGATCGACTGCCGCGTGAAATGGCTCGGGTTGGGACCGATCCGGCAGTACTGGGTCGATGGGCTGGATCGCATCGAACTGGTCGGCATGCGGCGTTCCGGACGAGCCAAGCGGCGTACGCAGGCATCGCTCTTTTCGGACGAGGACGCGGACAAGAAGCTGGTGTTTATCGACGAAGCGAATGCCGAAGTGTGCACGATTCGCCACTTGACGGAGGGCGAAGCCCGCTGGATTTCCGACGTCGTCCAGCGAGAACGCTCGATCTGGTTCCGCTAGGCACATGCCTCCGACGGTTCCCGCCGGTGCCAGTCGGTTTGCTGCTGGTAGTGATGGGCGACGCGCAGGAGCGTTGCTTCGTCGAAGAGGCGGCCGACGAGTTGCATGCCGATCGGCAGGCCATCGCTGGCGAATCCGCAGGGAACCGAGAGCGCGGGATTACCGGTGACGTTCAGCGGCAGTGTCAAGCCCAGGTAGGCCTGAAGCAAGGTGGTTTCGCCGGTAGGTAGTATGACCGCCTGTTGATCGAAGCGGCCGGCCGGGAGCGGCGCGGTTGGGGTCAGGAGGCAATCGACCGACGTGAAGACGTTTGCCCAGGCCTTGCGAATCACTTGGCGCGCCTGCTGGGCCTTGAGATAGTCGGCGGCAGGAAGGAACAACCCGGCTTGCAGCCGCAAACGGACGGCCGGATCGTACAGCTCGGCCGACTGAGCCAACAGGGGACGATGGACCGCGGCGGCCTCTGCGAAAATCGTCGCACGATGGACACCCAGCACTTCCTCGAGATAGGGCATCGTTACGTCCACGCACTTCGCTCCACAGTCGGTCAACACACCCGCGGCTTTCTCGACGGCCTGCGCGACCTCGGGTACGGACCGCCGGAAGAACCCGTCGCGCGGCATGCCGATAGCCAGGCCTGCGAGCGGTTGTTCCAGGGCGGCTTCGTAGTTGGGGACCAGTTGGCGGACGGTGGTCCGATCGGTGCGGTCGCGACCGGCAATGACTCGCAGCACCATGGCAGCGTCGGCCGCCGTGCGGGCCAAAGGGCCGAGATGATCCATGGTCCAGGCGAGAGGCACGGTGCCCCGCCGGCTGACGCGGCCGTAGGTCGGCTTCATGCCCACCACGCCGCACAGGGCCGCTGGCAGGCGAATCGAGCCGCCCGTGTCGGAACCCAACGCGAGGGGGCAAATTCCCAACGCGACAGCCAGCGCCGAGCCGCTGCTGGAGCCTCCGGCGAAGCGCTGGCGGTCCCAGGGATTAGGACAGTCGCCATAGGTGGCGTTCGCGCCGGTGAACCCGAAGGCGAACTCGTGCATGTTCGTCTTGCCGAGGATCACCGCACCGGCCGATACGAGTTTTCGCACCACGGTGGCGTTGGCCCGTGCAAAGTGGTCTTCCAGCACGCGCGATCCGCAGGTTGTGCGGACGCCTTGCGCGTCGATCAGGTCTTTGAGTGCCACGGGAACACCGGCCAGGGGCAATCGGCGGCCGGCAGCCAACCACTGATCGACACGGTGGGCCTGCCGCTGCGCCAACTCCGGCGTTAGCGTGATGAACACGGGCCAACGTTCCTGGCGGCGTTGGGCCTGTGCCAGGGCATGCTCGGTGATTTCGCGAGCCGACAGTTCGCCCGACTGGACGGCGCTGGCGATTTCGCGGCAAGTCTTCGGCATCTCCATGGTCAGGGCCTCGCCTCGAAGAGCGTCGCAGGCTCGGCATCGCTGGTTGCCATTCTCCGCATGGGCTCCATCTCGACCGCGAGTCGGCCGAGCAACTCAGCCAACGAGCGGGCTTCCTCCGTGCTGAGGGACATCTCCAAAACTTCGCGGGCCGTCCGGAGGACTGTCTCCGGAGAAATGGAAGGTTGAGTCATGGCGTGATGCTCTTGGAAAGCAGACGACGGTCGGTTTGGGGTTGTCGGGCAGGATCAGCCCACGTGTTTCGGAAGGCCTACTGAGCGATGGTCTCCAGGCGTACGCACCCACAGGCAGCGGCGCCGTCGGAGGATCCGGAGAAGACGACGGGTTGGCGGCCAGTTCGCTCGGCGTATTGCTGGGCGACGCGGCGGACGGCATCGCCGGCGTCGGCACGGGCCAAGACGGCGACCGTTCCACCGCTGCCGCCGCCGGTGATCTTGGCTCCGAAGAGACCCGCGTCGGGGCCGACTTCGCGAACGAGCCGGACCAGAAGGTCGGTGCCGTCGGAACCCAAACCGCAATCGCTGTAGCTCTGGTGCGATTGGTACATCAACTCGCCCAACTGTCGCAGAACGGCTTCGTCGGGTTCGCGCTGCAAAAACCGGGCGAATGTGGCCACGCGGTAATTCTCGTAAATCGGGTGTGCCGTCGGTTGAAAGACGGCGTACTTCCGCTGGGGATCGACTTGGGTTACGGCATCGGTGGTTCCCTGGTAGCGGGTAAGGAAATCGTTGCCCTGGAGCACCAGCGGCACGTGTGGCGCCAGGTGCCATTCGAATTCCGACGGGCTGACGTTGGCCAGGTATCCGTGCCAACGAGGGTCGTCGATTGCGACCACCCCGGGGTCATCGCTGCGACGAACCGTGAGGCAGGCCAAATCGGCCAGGATGCGGTAGCCCATGAATGCGCCCACGCGGACGGACGAGTAATCGGATCCGGAAACGGCATGCCGGATCCCGGAATCGATGCCCCAGAACGAGATCGACGGTGGGATTTCGACCAGTCCCTGCAATTGGGCCGGCTGGCAAAGCAGGGCCAGTAGCCGTCCGGACCTTCCGCATGTCGAAGCGATCTGGTCCATGGCGCCGCACGGAGCGCCCACGACCAGGTTTTCCACCTTCTGGCAGAGCAGGGCCAGTTCGACCGGGTCGAGCTTCACGCCGAGCGTCTCGGCGACGGCCGTCATTGCGGCCACTTCCAACGCTGCCGACGAGGCGATTCCTTTCCCTTCGGGCACTTTGGAGACGAGCGCGATCCGCAATCCCGTTTTGATGTGGACGTTGTGTTCCCGCATGAGGACCAGGAGCACGCCGGCGACGTAGGCGCCCCACTGCTCTCCGTCGCGACGGCTGAAATAGGACCGGGCCAACGTATAGCTGCTTGCCTCGCCTCGTTCCAGTACGCGCATGGGGAGGACCAGCGATCGGGTCGATGCGCCGTCCGGCCCGCCGCAGCTCACAATACGGAGCACCGGCTCGTCGTCACATTGTACGGCGGCCAGCGTGGCTTCCTGCGTGGGCAACTGCAACACCAGAGAGCCGGAGTAATCGGCGATGCCGCCCATCACGTCCAGGCGGCCCGGTGCGCGGGCGAGGACCAACGGGCGTCGCGGATCGAAGAACCCGTGCAGCTCGCTGGCCGCCGGGCCGGCTCCGCGCAGGACGCCGACCAGTGCTCGCAAATCCGCCGGCGCACGATCCAGCTCAGTCATCGGTCATCGGCTCCTGTTGCCTGTAATGGATGCGTGAGACCGCCTGCAGTTCGGCCGCCTTCTGCTCGGGCGAAGTGTCGCTGAGGAAGCTGCCGCCACCGATTTCCGGCCCGGCCAGGTACTTCAGCAAGTTGGGCCTCCGCAGTGGCGGATGGATTTCGATGTGGAAGTGGAATCCCGGATGTTCGGCACCGTCGGTCGGTGCTTGGTGGAGTGCCATCACGTAGGGCATCGACATTTGCCAGAGATTGTCTAGCCGGATGAGCGTTTCCTGGAGGACGGCCGCCAGATCGGCCAACTCGTCGCCGGCCAGATCGGCCAGGCTGGCGTGCGGCTCAAGCGGAGCGAGGAACGTTTCGTAGGCGTAGCGGGCGAAGTACGGCACGAAGGCGATCGCGTCGCCGCGACAGGCGATCAACCGGCGGCCGTCTTGCACCTCGGATTGGATTACGTCGGCCAGCAGCGCGTGGCCGGTCTGCTCGAAGTGCCGCCTCGCAGCCGCGGATTCCGTCTCGATGGTCTTGAAGACGAAATCGGTGGCGTAGATCTGGCAGTGCGGATGGGGATTGGAGACGCCGACGACCTCGCCCTTGTTCTCGAAAATCAGAACGTGGTTCACGCCATCGAGCGCGCCGAGCTGACGATACTGTTCCTGCCATACTCGGAGCAGCCCCTGGATCTCGGCGACCGGCAGTTCGGCCAGCGTGACGTTGTGCCGGCGCGTATAGCAGACGACGCGGGCAACGCCTCGCGCGGGGCGGTTTTGAAAGATGCCCGGTGAAGGCTCCAGGTCGACGGGGGCATTTGGGCCGACGCACGGGTGATCGTTGTCGAAGACGAAGACGCCGCGATAGTCGGGATTTCGGACGCCGCTGGCACGTACATTGCCCGGACAGAGCGGACAGCTTGGATCGTACGGCGGCGCAGTCTGCGACGCGTCGGCAACCGTCTGGCCACCCCAGGGGCGATCCTGCCGGTGGGCCGCCACGATTACCCATTCCTCGCGCAACGGATGCCACCGTTGCTCCCAAGTCATGAGGGTCCTTCCTTCGTTTGCGTGAGCCGATCCAAGACCTCGTCGCGCAGCATAGCCGAGGGCGACCGTGCGACAGGGTGGAGTCGCTTTGGGACTTCCAGCGATCAATCTACGCCAGGAATGGTCTGGCCGCAAGTTGGGGCGTTGTATGGCCCTGCGAGACATGGTAGCCTGGACCGGTAGTTCCTGCCTTCATATCCTCCCTAATCTCCTGCGAGCCCGCCGATGTCTTCGCGATGCGCTTTCCGTGGCCGTCCTTGCGGATGGCTTGTTGCCGTGTTGTTGCTGGCCGTGTCGGCCCGTGCCGAGGACACGGTGGTTGGACCCAACTTGGTGAAGAATCCGTCGTTTGAGCAATCACCGGCCGACGCGCGACTGCCGGCTTCCTGGTCGGGCGATACGAGCGTGTACAGCATCTGCCGGGATGTGGCCCATTCGGGCGCCGTCTCGCTGAAGTACGTGAATGCCGACGCCAATCGCTACCGCCTGGCCACGCAGAAATTGAACCTCATTCCCGGCCAGAAGTACCGCATCAGCGCCTGGGTCAAGACTGAGGATTTGCAGGGCCAGGAGAGCGGCGCCACGATATGCCTGGAATGGTCGGACGCGACGGGCAAACACATGGGTGGCATTTACCCGGGCGGCCCGCGGCGCACCAGCGACTGGAAGCACGTGGAAGCGTGCGCTCGGGTTCCCAAGGAGGCCCGTTCGTTTGGCTTGGCCTGTTACGCACGAAACAGGATGACCGGCACGGCTTGGTTCGACGATGTGGAAGTGGTTCGCGTGATCGAGAAGCCCATGCGTTCGGTGGTCCTCGCGCCGCGGTATCGTGGACGGATTACGTCCGAGGGGCCGGACAAGGTGCGCGTTCACCTGGCGATCAACCTGTTGGACTACGATCTGAGGGCGGAACAACTCAGCGTGGCCATGCAACTGACCGATGATTCGGGCCACGCGGTGCCGCTGAGTGGGCAGCCGGCCGGCCCGCCGATCGTTGAGCGAGCCCTGTTCGCCAAGGGCAACGAGACGGAACTGGCATATCCGGTCGACAAGCTCACGCCCGGCATGTACCAGTTGACGCTTCAGCTTCTCGGGCCCGACGGGCAGGAGATGCAAACGGTTTCGCACGTCTTGCGGCGTGTGCCGGACGACTTCCGCCCCAAGTGCACCATCGATTCACACGATCGAGTCATTGTCGAGGGCAAGCCGTTCTTTCCCTTGGGCATGTACTGGGGCGGCATCAATGAAGACGATTTGAAAGTGTACTCCAAGAGCAAGTTCAACTGCCTGATGCCGTACGGTTCGCCGAAACCGGAGCAAATGGACCTGGCCCAGCGTTATGGGCTGAAGGTGATCTACTCGATCAAGGACTGGTATTATGGTTCGCACTACTGTCCGGCGGACATCCGTTCGAAGGCCGACGAGGAGCCGAAGGTCCGCGATCGCGTACGCCGGTTCCGCAATCATCCGGCGCTGTTGGCATGGTATTTGAACGATGAATTGCCAGAGACCTACATAGAGCAACTCAACGCCCACCAGCGCTGGGTGGCCGAGGAAGATCCGGATCATCCGACGTGGGTCGTGCTTTGCCACCCCTCGGACGTCGGCGACTACATCAACAGCTTCGATGTGATCGGCACTGATCCGTATCCGATCGGACGTCAACCGGCGTCGAATGCCGCCGCATGGACCGTGGAAACTCGCCGGCAGGTGTGTGGAGCGCGGCCGTTGTGGCAAGTGCCCCAGGTGTTTAACTGGGTGAACTATCACAAGGATGCACCGAAGCCCGAGTATCGCACACCCACGGCCGAGGAAATGCGGAGCATGGCGTGGCAGTGCATTACGGAGGGGGCCAGCGGGCTGGTGTTCTATTCGTGGTCCGATATTCACCGCAACCCAGACGTGCCATTCAACACACAGTGGGAGCGGCTAACGAAGATCGTGGAGGAAATCGACCGCTTCGCACCGCTGTTGTTGTCGGTCGATCCGGCACTGACCGTTTCGGCGGAGACGCCCGGCTGGCTCCATTGGACCGCTCGCGCCAAGGACGGCAAGCTTTACCTCTTCGCTGTCAACGATGGTGATGGCGAGGGTGCGGTCCGCTTCAAGCTGCCGAAGACGCCCAAGCAGGTCCAAGGGCTGCTTGCCGACACGCAACCGAAGCTCGATGGCAGCGTGATCGAGGATCAGTCGAAGCGATTTGGGTTTCAGGTGTATGAGATTGCGTGGTGAGGGCAGGGGCTCTCGAAAGGGAGACGCCCTCACGGTGCGGCCCCTTTCCCGCTCGCGGGCGAGGGGAGGGTGGGAGTTAGCGGGGCCGCGCTGTCGTGTAGTGGCGGTCGATTTCTTCCGGTGAGAGGGCCCGATCATAGACGGCGACCTCATCGACCTTGCCTTCGAAGTTGAAGCGTCGATCGTTCCGCCCGCCGACGAAGACCTGGTCGGCGCCGGCCGGAAGATTGGACGCGGCTTCGCCGGAGATCTCCGGGCTGCGCTTGCCGTTGAGGTAGACACGTAGGCGGCGGCCTTCGCGCACCAGCACTGCGTAGTTCCACACTCGCAGTTGAATATCGGTCGTGCCACCGAGAAGTTCGTTGGGTGTATTGCCGTTAAAAAAGATCAGCTTGCCTTGGTGGCTGTGAGTGCCGCCGATACCCAGGTGCTCGCCGGCGGCGTCGGGCGAACCATCGGGGCCGCGGGAGAAGAGATAGCCGGTCACTGCTCGCGCATCGGACGGCAGGCCACAAGAGAACCACAGCTCGACGGAGTAGGTGTCGCCAAGACCGGCGAGGGCGGCCTTCATGCGACCGCCGGCAAAATGGGCGGCTCGATGTGCTGCGATGCCCGAAGCTCCCGGATCCGGCATTCCCTCGAGGGCGAAGGCCACACCGTCTTCGTAGACGCCCTGGTGGTTGTGTTCCGTCGCGTCGGCGGCCTGAGGGCCGGCCGTTTCGCCTAGCCGCCAGTAGGCAACCGGCCGAGAAGCGAGGACCGACCGGGCGTACATGCCCAGCGGTTCGACGGCCGTGCGCCTCGGTCGTGCAGCCACCTGTTCCAGTAGTTCGAGCGTTGCGGCGACGATCGTCGGTTCAGCCTGGACTTCCAAGCCCGCGCTGCGAGCCGGCCATGTGGTGTAGCCACCGAGTTTGTGTTGCTCCGGCGGCGGAATGTAGCCTTCGGCACCGTTGGCCAACTCGAAATTCATCGTCGGCTCGAGGGGGCTTTGGATCTTGATCTTCAGGCCCGTCAGACCGAACACCTCGCAAGGCATGGCGACCATGCCGAGATCCCCCACGCGAATGGCCTGCAACTTCAGTTCGCGCTGGGGCTGTTCGTGAAGGAAGATCTGCTCGTGAGCATAGACTTCGGGCCTATTTCTGGGCAGCGGGCTTGGCATCTCGGCGATGATCTTCTTGGCCCAAGCGAGCCGCTTCTCATCGGGTACGCGGCGTTGGAGGGTCAGCTTGCGCTCGGCCATCGCCAGCGGCACCCAGTCCCGATAGGCGATCTTCCGGTACGCGTCGAACGCCACCTGGGCGACTTGTTGGGCGTATTGGTCAATGTGGATCGACGTGGCGGGACGGCTATAGTCCATCCAGTGCAGATCGCCGCTGGTACCCTGCGACATCACGGTCACCAGCGGCGTTTGGCCGGCCGCCGGCGCGAGCAGATCGGCCAACTTCTGACAGAACAGACCGTAATAGTCGGCCGACACGGGTTGTGACCCGAAATAGTGCATCGAGTAGTTGGCCAGGACGGCCACGGGGCGACCTTCGGGCGTTTGTACGGCGAGCACGGTCAGGAGCGGGTCTTTGGGGCCAGCGGGGCCGACATAGTCGGGATTCTGGTAGCCCGGGTGCATCATCGCGCGCACGGTCTCGTCGCCGAACGGGTCCGTACCGATGCGGTCGGGGCGGCGAATCCAACGGCGGCAATTCGTGTGTTGCGGATCGGCGACCGCGGCCCAGCCGATCCGGGCAGGCGTCAAGCCGCGATTTGCCCGTTCGATCGTCTGAGCAATCCAGGCCGGCAACTTGGCCGCGTAGCGTTCGTCCACACCGCTCCCGAGCGCGCCACATACCGAAGGTGCCGAATGCGTGTGCGTGGCGGCTACCAGCATTCGATCCGCGGGAATACCCGTCGTCTTCTCGGCCTGGGCCTTGGCGTCGTCAATCAATTCGCGAGGCATCATTAGACTGTCGACCACGACGACGGCGAGACGGGTTGTTCCGTCGTCGAGAACGAGGCACCGGGCATGCAGCGGATCGTGGAGCGTACTGGATTTCCGCTCGAGGAACCCGCCGCTGACGATGACCGGGAACTCGGTGGGGGTGATATCGACGGCGGCAGCGCCGGCCCGAAATACGGGCTTCTTGGCGGCTTGTGCGGTCCCCTCGGACTGTCCGCAGACCGCGACTACAAGATTGATGAGCGCGATAGTGACGTAGCGGCGTACCATGAGAGAGCTCCTGGTCGATCGAGTCGCGTGTGTCGGCTCGATTATACTCCCCGGGGATTCGGGGGGACAGCAATTTCAACGGCAGTTGGCCTCACAACCCCACCTAGCGGCGAGCCTGCCTTGCAATTCTCGCTCAATATGTTATTCATCATATGTTCTTCATTTGCGCATGGCCCGTCGTTGGGAGCAGACTGGCTTTCGCGGCGGCGGTGCTTCGAGTCGACACAAGGAGAGAGCCGATGCTCGTGACCGAACGAGAGCGGCTCCGCGACGAATTGGTGGCCATCGTGGACACGTTCGGCCGCCGGCGGAGCTCGCTCATGTCGATTCTTCAGGAGGTGCAGCGGCGGCACTTCCGCATCTCCGAATACTGTATGCAGGTGATCGCCGATCTGCTGGATATCCATCCGGTCGAGGTCTACAGCGTCGTCTCGTTCTACAGTTTTCTCGATGAAAAGGCACAAGGCCAGTTCGTCATTCGACTGTGTCGCACGGTGACGTGTGAAATGGCGGGCAAGGACCAGGTCGCTCGACAGCTGGAGAACGATCTGGGCATCCGGTTCGGCGAAACGACGCCGGATGGGAAGTTTGCGCTCCAATGGGCCAATTGCCTGGGGATGTGCGATCAAGGCCCCGCATTGCTGGTCAACGAGCAGATTTTCACCCGGGTCACGCCCGAAAAGGTGCACGGAATTCTCGAAGATTGCCGCCAGGTGTTCGGGGTGCATGCGGTGGCCGGGGCGAAGGAGCGATGAACATGACCAACACCGTCGGTACCGGGACGCTCACGTTCACGACGATCGAGGCGGGCAGCGGGCTGAACCAGGCGCTGGCGATGCCGCAAGCAGACGTGCTGGAACAAATCAGCCAATCGGGCCTGCGGGGCCGCGGCGGCGCCGGGTTTCCCACCAGTCTTAAGTGGAAATTGGCGGCCGAACTCGAGGAAGACGATAAGTACGTCATCTGCAATGCCGATGAGGGCGAGCCCGGCACGTTCAAGGACCGGTTGATTCTCTCCGAGTTCCCCGATCTGGTTTTTGAGGGAATGACCATCGGCGCCAGGGTCATTGGCGCGCAGAAGGGGACCGTCTATCTGCGAGCGGAATACAGCTATCTGCGCCGGCACCTGGAGGGCGTACTCGAGCGTCGCCGCAAGGAAGGGCTTCTGGGACAGGACGTGGACGGCAAGAAGGGTTTCGACTTCGACATCGAAATCCACATGGGCGCCGGGTCGTATGTGTGCGGCGAGGAGACCGCACTGATCGAGTCGCTCGAGGGGCACCGCGGCGAGCCCCGCAATCGGCCGCCGTTCCCCATCGATACCGGCTACCTCGGGCATCCGACGATCGTGAACAACGTGGAGACATTTGCCTGGGTGGTTTGCATCTTGGCCAAGGGAGCGGACTGGTTCAAGAGCTTCGGCACGGCGAAATCGACCGGACACAAACTGTTTAGCATCTCCGGCGACTGCCAGCGGCCGGGCGTTCACGAGTTTCCCATGGGAATCACCGTGGCCGAACTGCTGGAGGAGGTCGGCGGGCAGGACGCCAAGGCGGTTCAGGTGGGTGGGGCTTCGGGCCAGTGTGTGCCCGCCGCTCAGTTCCATCGCACGATCGCCTACGAGGACATCCCGACAGGCGGCTCGATCATCGTCTTCGGCCCCCAGCGCGATATGCTGGAGATCGCCCGCAACTTTCTGGAGTTCTTCGTCGACGAGTCGTGCGGGCAGTGCACGCCGTGTCGCGAAGGCGTCCCGCGGCTGCTCGAGGGAGTGCAGATGCTTCAGAAAGGGGCGTGCTCGATGAGTTATCTCAAAGAGCTTTGCTCACTCGGCGAGACGATGCGTCTGGCGTCGAAGTGCGGCCTGGGACAATCGGCTCCCAACGCGTTTCTTTCCATCGCCCGAGATTTTCAGGACGAGATTCTCGGCCGTAGGGGAGCCGGCGGCTAGGCAAGCCGCGAAGCGATGGTATCACCTGGCAAATCCGTGGAACTGAGCCGGCACCAGCGGCTCGCAAGGAGTCGATGATGGAAAAGGATCTGACAGACGACGCACGAGAAGTTCGGGCACCTAAGAGCCAGACGGTGCGTACGGTCGAGGCCATCCAGCAGGCGAAGGCCCGCGGCGAGCGAGTGACGATTACCATCGACGGCAACTCGATCGAAGTGCCGCTGGGGACAACGATTCTCGAGGCGGCAAAGACATTGGGGATCCGCATTCCCACGCTCTGCTACCACGACGACCTCTGCTTGGCCGGCGTGTGCCGCATATGCGTAGTCGAGGTGGTCGGGCAACGTACGCTGCAGGCGGCGTGCAGTTACCCGGTGACCGTTCCCATCGAGATCAATACGCATTCGCCCGAGGTGCGCCGTGCTCGGCGGCACATCATCGATCTGCTGTTATCGGAACATTGCGGCGACTGCTACACGTGCAGCCGCAACGTCGGCTGCGAACTGCAGGCGTTGGCCATGGAATACGGCGTCGATTTCCTGCGCTTCGGCCGGCCCGAGCAGCCGCGGTTCGAGATCGACCGTTCGAGCCATGCCGTGGTTCGCGACATGAACAAGTGCGTGCTCTGCCGCCGCTGCATCCGCACATGTATCGATCTTCAGGAGGTCGGCGTGCTGGAGGCGCTGGGGCGCGGCAACCGCACCAAGGTTGCGACCTTCATGGACAAGCCGCTGGCCGATGTGGTCTGCATCAACTGCGGGCAGTGCATCAATCGCTGTCCGACGGGGGCGCTTCGGGCGAACGATCCGACCGACGAAGTGTGGGCGGCCATCGACAACCCATCGAAGCACGTGGTTATCCAGACGGCACCGAGTCCTCGGGCGGCGATCGGCGAGTGCTTTGGGCTGCCGCCGGGGAGCGCGTTGACCTTCGAGTTGAACACGGCCCTGCGCCGTTGCGGGTTCGATCGCGTATTCGATACCAACTTCACGGCCGACTTGACGATCATCGAAGAGGGAACCGAGTTGATCCTGCGGCTGAAACGGGCGTTGGTCGAAGGGGATCGCTCGGTCGCGCTGCCGCAATTCACTAGTTGCTCGCCGGGATGGATCAAGTATCTGGAACACTTCTATCCCGAGTACCTGGACCACGCCTCGACCGCCAAGAGCCCGCAGCAGATGTTTGGCGCCCTGCTGAAAACCTACTACGCGGAGGTCAATCAGCTTGACCCTCGCGACATCGTGACGGTGGCCCTCATGCCTTGTTCGGCCAAGAAGTTCGAGTGCAACCGCCCGGAAATGTGTGCCAGCGGATTCAAAGATATCGACTACGGTCTGACGACGCGCGAGTTGGCCAAGATGATTCGCGAGGCGGGCATCGATCTGCCCAAGATGCCTAAATCGGACTTTGATGATCCCTTCGGGACGGCGACTGGCTCAGGCGTGATCTTCGGCGCTACTGGCGGTGTCATGGAGGCTGCCCTGCGCACCGTGCTGGAAATGGTCACGGGCGAGCGCGTGGAAGATCTCTACAAGCATGCCGATGTGCTTCCCGTGCGCGGATTCGACGGGGTGCGCTACGTAGAGATTCCGATTGCCGAAGTGGGGCCCGTGCCCAAGTTGATCCAGCACGCAGTGCCTGATTGGAATTGGCTCAAGGGCGCGACGTTGAAGGTGGGCGTATGCCACGGCACGGCGAACGCCAAGAAGGTGATGGAGAACATCAGGGCGGGCGGGCGGTTCAGCCAATGTCATTTCATCGAGTTCATGGCTTGCCCCGGCGGCTGCCTGGGCGGTGGTGGGCAACCGATTCCTACCAGTCCGGAAATCCGCGCCGCTCGCGCCAAAGCCATCTACAGCGAGGACCGGGCGTACGAGGTGCGCAAGTCGCACGAGAACCCGGCGGTCGTGGCGCTGTACGAGCGATTCCTTACCGACGGCCCCTGCGGCCACCGCAGCCACAGGCTGTTGCACACCCACTATCTGGCTCGCGGTAAGTACATTGCGTAGCGGCGGCCGGCAAGGCGTGTCGAGGCAACGCGGCGTTGCCAGGACGCGACAACTGCTCGACTGCAGCGCGGACGTGTAGGGGATGGGTTCGCGCGTAATCGATGGCTTTCGACCGGTTTGCGCGTTTGTCGTGCCGGCCGATGGACAACGTTTCGCAGACTGGCACGAGGTTTGCTTTTCTGTGATGGCGGCCATGGGGCGGTCCTTTTCACAGGGCCACCCTCCTGCATGTGAGCCCGATCGTCAGCATTCCGCCATCCGGCCGTGATAATCGGTATAGCGCGCCGAACAACCACGCGCCGGCGGGCTCAGCTACGTGAGGCCTCGTCTCGGTGTGCCCGGGGCGAGGCCTTTCCCCCCTCTTCACCGGCCATACTCTGTAGGCAGACGGGCTGAACCTGAGCCCGCTGGAGACTGTCCCTCTATGCCGAGTACCCCTTGGCGGGCGTCGTACCCCGCGGGTATACTCAGCGATTGCCGCCTCTGAAACTGAACCATTCCTGCTACCGATAGTCGCCCACCGAAGCCATGACACGGATCGCCATTCTCGGCGCCACCGGCTATACCTCTCTGGAACTGATCAAGATCCTCCTCCGCCATCCGGAGGCGGAAATTGTGGCCGTCACCAGTCGCCAGGAGGGGAATCCGCACATTGCGATGATTCATCCTTCCCTGACCGCGCGCCTGGATCTGGTCTTGGAGAATCTGGCCCCCGCAGAGGTCGCCGCCCGCGCCGAGTGTGTGTTCAGTTGCCTGCCACACGCTGCCAGCGCGGCCGTTGTGCCGCACCTGCTCGAGGGCGGCTGCCGCGTTGTGGATTTCAGTGCCGACTACCGGCTCGACGACGTGCAAACGTTCGAGCGGTGGTACGGCGAGAAGCACCCGGATCCGGATCGCTTGGGCAAGGTCGTCTACGGTTTGCCGGAGCTGTTTCGGGAGCAGATTCGCGAGGCCCGGTTGGTAGCCAACCCCGGCTGCTACTCGACGTGCGCGATTCTGGCCCTGGCACCGCTGTTGAAGTCGCAGATGATCCAACCGCAGGACGTCATTGTCGACGCGAAAAGCGGCGTGTCGGGTGCGGGCCGGACCCTGAAGTTGACCACGCACTACCCGGAGTGCAACGAGAGTTTGTCAGCATATAACGTGGGACGTCACCGGCACACGCCTGAGATCGAGCAGATCCTCGGCCGGGCGAGCGGGACATCGCCCGAGGTCATCTTCACGCCGCACCTGGTCCCGATGGACCGCGGAATTCTAGCAACCACGTATTCACGTCCCACCGGCGAGGTGACCGAAGAGCGTGTGCTGGAAGTGATGAGGCAGTTTTATGCCGACGAGCCGTTCGTACGGGTGGTCGATCACTTGCCTGCCACGAAAGACAGCACCGATACGAATTACTGCGATATCACCGCTCGCGTAGTCCGCGGCCGCATCCTCTCGATCAGTTGCCTCGACAACCTAGTCAAGGGCGCCTCGGGGGCCGCGGTGCAGAACTTCAACGTGATGTTCGGGTATCCGGAAACGACGGCGCTGTAGTGGGGCGGTTCGTGTCATGTCATCTTCAGCGAAGAGAGTTTTCGGCCCTGCACGTTGCACACCAGTATGACTTCGTGGGCGAGGGGCAGCGTGGGGCACCACCAGCTTGGTTTTCGTCAGTTCATAGGAGAGTTTCAGAGCAATGACCATTCGCGTCCCCAAAGGATATCGAGTTGCGGGCGTCCACACGGGTGTCAAACGAGACCCGCGCAAGGAGGATCTCACTCTGGTGGTGTCCGAGCGACCGGCGGCGGCGGGCGGAGTCTACACACAGAATTTGGTGTACGCCGCACCCGTGGCGTTGGACCGCGAGCGAACACCGAGCGATCGGATCCGCGTGGTGGTGGTCAATTCGGGGAACGCGAATGCTTGCACCGGGGAACGTGGCCTGGAAGATGCACGGACAATGGCTCGGCTGGCGGCTGAGGCCGTCGGTGCCCAGGAGGATCAGGCCCTGGTTCTCTCGACGGGGATTATCGGCAGCTATTTGCCGATGGAGAAGATCAGTGCCGGGATCGAAGCGGCCGCCGCGGGGCTAGGCACGGACCAGGACGCCCTGATTGGTGCAGCGCGTGGAATGCTCACCACCGATACGGTCCACAAGCTGGCGGGTCGGTCGGCGACCATCGGCGGGCGCGAGATCTACGTGACCGGCATGGCCAAAGGTGCGGCGATGATGGGGCCAAATATGGCCACCATGTTGGCGCTGGTGTACACCGATGCCCCGCTGGACAAGCAGACGGTCCAGCAGTGCCTGACGACATCCGTACGGGACAGCTTCAATTGTATCAGTGTCGACGGGCACATGAGCACCAACGATACGGTGCTTCTGGTGGCGAACGGTGCGGCCGGCGGCAAGCGGCTGGCCGGTGCGGAACTCGTCGAATTCCAGGAGATTTTGGACGAAGTGTGTGTCGAGCTGGCCAAGTCGATCCCGGCCGACGGCGAAGGGGCCACGCACCTGATCACGCTCGAGCTGAGCGGCTGTGCGAGTCGGGAGGCTGCCCTGCAGATCGCCAAGACCGTGGCGAACAGTCCGCTGGTCAAGACGGCCATCAGCGGTGCCGACCCAAACTGGGGACGCATCGTGTCGGCCGTAGGGTACGCCAACGTTCCGTTCGATCCGAAGGGGGTGAGCCTTCACGTCAACGGGTTCCTGCTGTACCGGGGCGGGACGCCTGTGGACTTCGACGGGAAGACGGTATCGGAATCGATTCGCAACAGCCGCGATACGTTGATCGAGTTGCGATTCGGCGAAGGCGATGCTCGCACGCGGTTCTGGACCACCGATCTGACGGCTGAGTACGTGCGGCTGAACGCCGACTACCATACATGAAGTCGCCTCTTGCGCGATTACGGGCAGGTCTGATCACACTGGCGGCGATCCTGGTCGCTGCCGTGGCCGGCTATTGTTGGATCGGGGGCTGGGGCCTGCTGGACTCCGTGTACATGGTCGTTACCACCCTGGCGATGGTCGGCTATCGCGAGGTGGGGGAGATGACGCCCGGGCTGAAGCTGTTCACGATCGCCTTCATCGTTTTTGGACTGTCGACCGCGCTCTACGTCATGGGAGGGTTCGTGCAGATGATGACGGAAGGGGAAATCAATCGGGCCCTGGGCCTGCGCCGCGTGACGCGCGAGGTCAAGCGGCTGAGCGACCACGTGATTGTCTGCGGGTTTGGCCGCACCGGCGAGATTCTTGCCCACGAACTGAAGGAGCAGAAGCGGACGTTCGTGGTCATTGAGAAGGATCAGAACCAGGTTACCGAGGCAACGGGCTTGGGTTACCTGGCTATCGGCGACGATGCCACCGAAGAAGAAGTCCTGTTGCTGGCGGGCGTTCAGCGTGCCAAGGTGATTGTCACGACATTGCCGAGCGACGCCGATAACGTATTCATCACGCTCACAGCGAGGAATCTGAACCGGGGTTTGCACATCATCGCACGCGGCGAACTCCGCACCACCGAGAAGAAGCTTCTCCAGGCAGGTGCCGACCGGGTGGTGTTGCCCGCTGCGGCCGCTGCCCTGCGAATGGCTGCCATGATCATGCGGCCCTCGACCATCGAGCTGATCGAACTGGTCGCCGGACGGCATACCGCGGAAGTGTGTATCGACGAACTGACGATTTCCTCGCAGAGCCCATTGGTGGGGCAAAGCATTCGCCAGTCGGAGGCACGCGCCCGGTATGGACTGCTGATCGTGGCGGTGCGGCGAGCCGACGGCAACCTGGTCTTCAATCCGGACGTGGACACCCAGTTTGAGGTCGGCGATGCGGTCATTGCCATGGGGCGGGAGGATGGCGTCGAGCGGTTTCGCGGCGATCACGGCATGTGATTGGTGACGGCCGGAGGTGTATGACGCGACCGCCGTCGGGCTGCCGCCAATTATGGGGCCGGATGGCTGCCGGCACCGGTCAATCGGCACAGTCGGCACAGACGATAGCCGACGGACGAAAGTCTCACCAAATCGCCATTTATCCTAAATGTCGCAAATTGACATGGTGGGCCTGCGCACTAGGATTTGGATGCAGGCGGTGCACGATGGTGCACACGGTTGCCTGATCCATTTGGCTTTCTCACCCCCCGTGTTTTGGGACAGGATCTTCGACTGGGAAGATCCTGTCCTTTTTCATTGCGCGAAAAACGAGCTCGGCGACTTGTCGGTTTCCTCAATTATTTGTAAACCGATAGTAGCGCAAGGAGCATTAATCTCGGAGGGTGATCCCCATGTCGTTCGAGCTACAACCGCACCACGCCTCCCCTGGCGTGCCCGAGCGTCGACAAATGAAGACTGTCGTGGCCCCCGGCGGCTACGCGGACCGAATCGCCGTGAATGAAGCCGAGGAAGAGGGCGAGCAGTTTGACGAGGATGATTTCGACGACGATTTTGACGATGATTTTGAGGATGAATACGACGAGTACGACGAAGATCTGCTCGAGATGGACGGCGAAGGGCTGGACGACGCCGACGGGGGAGCGGAGACGGAGGACGATTGCGACGAATTCGACGATTCGGACGACAGCAATTCGGATGAAGGCGACGAGTTCGAAGAGTTTGGCGGAGAAGAATTCGATGCGGAGTTGTAGATAAACTTCCGCGAGAGCGAAGGCGGTGCCAACGCATGAGGCACCCAACTGGCACGCCATCTTCGCCGCCAGCCACGTTCGCTTCTGTGCGGACGTATGGAGACCTTCCTTGGCTGCAAGATCTGATGGACCGACGCAGAGTGACTGAGCCGAACTAGTGCGTGTCGCACTCAACTGTAGCGTTCCTGGCGGCGTGTTTCTGTGGGGCTGAAAGCGGGAGACATGCTGCACACACACCGAATCCGTTCTAGAATGGCAGCAAGCCGCCCGGTGCACGGCGAAAGCCACCAAGAGATTTGCAACAGGATCTGGCAGAACTGATACCCATCGAAAGCACATTCCACCATGCTCGAACTCGCAGCGCAGATCGAAGAAGCAGTTGAGGCTATTCGGGAACTCTGGACCGGGCGGCCTAACGCAGGGATCATTCTGGGAACCGGTTTGGGTGGAGTGGCGGAACTCATCCAGACCGAGGCCACGCTTCCGTACGAGTCGATTCCTCATTTCCCGCGATCCACGGCGATTGGTCATACGGGCCAGCTCGTGTGCGGTCACTTGCAGGGCTGTTCGGTTGTTGCCATGGAAGGGCGTTTCCACGCCTACGAAGGCTGGTCGTACGGCCAGATCACCTTTCCGGTGCGGGTGATGCGGGCACTGGGGGCCGAGCTGCTCATCGTGTCGAATGCGTGCGGCGGCATGAACCCGCAATACTCGCACGGCGACATCATGGTGATCGAGGACCACATCAACCTGATGAACGGCAACCCGTTGATCGGGGTGAACGACGATGACTTAGGGCCCCGCTTTCCCGACATGTCGGCGCCCTATGATCGGAAGCTGATCGATTGTGCCCTGGAGATCGCCCGTCGCGAGAACTTCGCGGCGCACAAGGGCGTTTACGTGGGCGTGACCGGCCCGAATCTGGAAACGCGGGCCGAGTACCGGTTTCTGCGAGCCATCGGGGGCGACGTGGTTGGCATGTCCACGGTGCCGGAGGTGTTGGTGGCGATTCACGCGGGGATGCGCGTACTGGGTTTGTCGATCGTTACCGACATGTGTTTGCCCGACGCCCTGGAGCCGGCCAACATCGAGAAGATTCTGGCGATCGCTGCCGAGGCCGACCCGAAGCTGCGGAAGATCGTGCTGGGGGCCCTCGCCCAAGAGGCGGCCGAAGAAGGCTAGGCGGCGATTCCCGCGGCGCAAATCTAGTGGCGAAGTCGCCTCGATGGGGTTCGCCGGCCAAAAACGCAGGCCAGGCCGTTGGTTGCGGCCGTTGTCTGATGCCGCCACGCGGCGCCGGATTGGCTGGCGGGGTGCCGCTTCTTGAGCTGTCCGATTGAAAAAGTCGCGGGAAGGCGGTCTACTTATGGTTTCGTGTATTCGGACCCTGACCCCACTTCAGGCTGCTCATGTTCCGCTCTGTTGAGAGTTCCGTTTCCTTTCCTGCACTGGAAGAAGAGATCGGCCGGTTCTGGCGGGAGCAAGCGATCTACGAGAAATCGCTGGACGCCCGGGCCGGCGCCCCGGCCTTCGTGTTCTACGAGGGGCCGCCTACGGCCAATGGCCTTCCCCATCCGGGGCACTGCCTTACCCGGGCGATCAAGGACCTCTTTCCGCGGTACCGCACGATGCGTGGTTACCGTTGTCTGCGGAAGGCCGGATGGGATACGCACGGCCTGCCGGTCGAGGTCGAAGTGAGCAAGGAGTTGGGTATCCACTCCAAAGAGGACATCGAGGCGTACGGCGTGGAGCCGTTCATCCACCGCTGCGTCGAGAGCGTGTTCCGCTACATGCAGCAGTGGGAGCATCTGACGGAGCGGCTGGGGTTCTGGATCCATTTGGACGAGGCGTACGTTACCTACCATCAGAGCTACGTGGAGAGTGTCTGGTGGGCATTGAAGAACCTGTTCGATCGGGGACTGTTGTACCAGGGCCACAAGATTGTGTGGTGGTGGGCGCAAGGGGGTACGGCCCTTTCTTCCGGCGAAGTCGGGCAGGGCTACCGCCAAGTGGCCGACCCGAGCGTCTACGTACGATTTCCGCTGGTCGATCAACTTGACACCGACCTGCTGGTGTGGACGACCACTCCCTGGACGCTGCCGAGCAACCAATTTGCGGCCGTCAAACCCGACCTGGAATATTCGGTGATCACGCTGGACGACGAGCCGCGGAAGGTGATCGTTGCCTCAGCGCTGGTCGAGTCGATCGCCGCGAAGACGGGCAAGCCCTGCGAGGTTGTCGCGACGCTTAGCGGCCAGGAACTCGTGGGCCGGCGCTACGTGCCGCCGTTCGACTACTACTACAAAACCACCGGCCAGCAGCAGGGCCAACTGAAGGCGGGCGGACGCGAGCATGTCGCCTGGCGAGTGGTGGCGGCCGATTTCGTGACGATCGACACGGGCACCGGCGTGGTCCACCAGGCGCCGGCTTTCGGTGAGGTCGATTTCGACGTGCTCATTGCCGAGCAGGCTCGGTTCGTCGACGGCGAAGGGCCGCCGCTGATCTGCGCCGTCGCGCCCGACGGGACATTCACCGCCGAGGCGCCGGACTACCAGGGCCGGTGGGTGAAGGAGACCGACCGCGACATCATCCGCCAACTCCGCAGCGAGGGGCAGTTGCTCCATCAGGAACAGTACCTGCACGATTATCCGTTCTGCTGGCGAGCCGACGAAGATCCGCTCATCCAGTATCCCCGCAAGAGCTGGTTCATCCGGACGACCGAATTTCGCGATCGGATGCTAGCCAACAATGAGCGAATTCATTGGCTGCCGGAACACATTCGCGATGGACGGTTCGGCAACTTCCTGGAAACGAACGTCGATTGGGCCCTGTCGCGAGAGCGATTCTGGGGTACGCCGCTGCCGATCTGGATCTGCGAGAAGACCGGCTATGCGGAGGCAATCGCCAGTTACGACGAGCTGCTGGCCAAGCCGGGGCTTCAGGGGACTGAGGTCTGGGAGAACGCCAAGAAGGCCAATGCGGACCTGGCCGACGATTTGAAGGTCCACAAACCTTACATCGATTCCGTCACGTACGCCTCGCCGAAAGCGCGCGGTGCGCGGATGCGGCGCGTGCCCGAGGTGATCGACTGCTGGTTCGATTCCGGGGCGATGCCGTTCGCGCAGTGGGGTTATCCGAAGCAGGAAGGTTCGGCCGAGAAAATCGCGGACCAGTTTCCGGCCGATTTCATCAGCGAGGCGATCGATCAGACACGCGGTTGGTTCTACAGCCTGTTGGCGATCAGCACGTTGCTGTTCGGCGAGAATGGCGACAAACGGTCGGCCGGCAAGCCGTCGGCATTCCTGGACGCTGAGCGTCCGGCCGTCGAGTTCCCGCACCCGTATCGCAATTGCGTCGTCTTAGGGCTGATGCTCGGCGAGGACGGCGGCAAGATGTCCAAATCGAAGCGGAACTACCGCGAGCCGCAGGAGGTCTTCGACCGGTACGGGGCCGACGCACTGCGCTGGTACTTCTTCGCCAATCAGGCCCCGTGGACGTCGATCCGCTACAACGAGCAGGCGATTCGCGAGAGCATTCCCGAGTTCCTGCTGCGGTTGTGGAACGTGTACAGCTTCTTCGTGCTCTATGCCAACATCGACGGTTTCAACCCGGCCGCTTCCATAACGGGCGATCCAGACCAGTTGACGGCCGACGTGTTGGCCCGGGGGCAGGATAACCGTCCACCTGCTGAGAGGAGTGAATTGGATCGCTGGATCCTCAGCGAGCTGAATCGAACCGTAGAGGCCGTGGTTCAGGCGATGGATGGCTACGACAACTACGTTGCCTGTTCCCGCTTGAACGAGTTTGTCGACGGGCTGAGCAACTGGTACGTCCGCCGCAGCCGCGACCGTTTCTGGAGTGGCGACAACTCGGCCGACAAGCTGGACGCGCACTGGACGCTTTACGAGTGTCTGTTGACGACAGCGAAGCTCATCGCGCCGTTCGTGCCGTTTCTGGCCGAGACGTTGTGGCAGAACCTGGCGGTGGAGGAATTTGGGGATCGCGTGCGAGAGAGCGTCCACCTGTGCGACTACCCGACGCCCGCCGCCGACGTCGTCGACGAGGACCTTTCCCAGCAGATGGCGTTGGTGCGAGAAGTCACGTCGCTGGGCCGCAGCGCTCGCATGGGTGCCAAGCTGAAGGTACGGCAGCCGCTGGCCAGGGTCGAGGTTGTTCTGGCCGATGCGAGCCAGCAGGCTTGGTTGGAGAATCATGCTGAACTGATTGCCGAAGAGTTGAACGTCAAGGAAGTGGAGTTCACACAGAAGGCCGATCAGTACATTGATTACACGGTGCTGCCCGACCTGAAGCGGCTTGGCCCGCGACTGGGAAAGCAGTTGCCGGCGCTGCGCAGGCAGCTGAGCGAGGCCGATGCGTCTCGGCTGCTGGTATCGTTGGAAGCGGAGGGCCATCTGACGTTCGACTTGCCAGGCGGCCCGGCGGTTCTGGATCGCGAGGACATTCAGGTGCGTCTACAGGCCAAGGAAGGCTGGGCAGCCGCTCAGGGGCGATCCTCGGTGGTCATCCTGTCTACGGAGCTGACAGAAGACCTCATCTGTGAGGGCCTTGCGAGAGAGCTGATTCGTGCCATCCAGGATCGCCGCAAGGAAATGAACCTGGAGTTCACCGACCGGATCGAGGTGGCCGTGGTGACCGATTCCGACGCATTGCGGAAGGCCGTGGAGCAATTCGGCGAGTACATTCGCCGGGAGACCTTGGCGGTCCAACTCGGCCTGCAGCCCATCCCGGATGCGGAGCCGGTGGAATTGGCCGTGGCAAGCCATTCGTTGACGTTGTACGTGAAGGTCGTCGCCGTGTAGTTTTGGATTTGCGATTCGAACCGAAGAAACTTGCAGCTTGGACGGCGGGCAAAGCCCCCGCGCGAAACAGGACCACCATGGACGCCATCGACTCAGAGCGGCCGCTACGTACGGCCGTGATCATTTCGGGGACTGGCCGGTCGTTGGACAACTTGCTTCGGTGCATCGAAGCGGGCCGGCTGCGTGCCGAAATTCGCTTGGTCATCTCCAGCACTCCGAGTGCACGGGGATTGCAGTTCGCCGAAAAGGCGAGCATTCCCATCGCGGTTGAGGAACGGAGGACATATGCTTCCGAGGAAGCGTACAGCCACGCGGTCTTCGACCGCTGTCGCGCAGCCGAGGTGGACCTGGTCGTGCTGGCCGGCTTCATCAAACGGCTGACGATTCCCTCGGATTTCGAGAACCGCGTGGTGAACATTCACCCGGCGCTGGTTCCCGCCTTCTCCGGAAAAGGCTTCTACGGTCATCATGTGCACGAAGCGGCTTTGAGATACGGGGTGAAACTGAGTGGGTGTACCGTCCACTTCGTGGACAACGAATATGACCATGGGCCAGTGATTTTGCAGAAGGCCGTGCCGGTGCTCGACGACGACACCCCAGAGACCCTGGCATCGCGGGTGTTTGCCGCGGAATGTGAGGCATATCCCGAGGCGATACAGTTGATTGCCCAAGGGCGCGTTTCGGTGGAGAATCGTCGCGTCCGCATCGCGGCGACCACATGATCAGCCGGTCGGCCGTGTCGGGGTAGAAGTCCGTTACGGAACGTGGCTACGGCGGGACAAGATACGCTGGGGGGCTTTCACGCCGAAGCGATACCATGCTGTAGGGGTATGCGCCGCCGAGGTCGGTCCGACGGCGCGTCATGGTGGGCTGCAGGGAGGGGCAGCGGTGGTCGTGCTCACCGGATGGTTTTGGGGTAGACTTCAGGGAGCAATCCTTGTGGCGTTGCGGAAGGGCAGACGGAGCAGGCAGTTGTGACCTTGATCGTTGCATGCAAGTCGTGCGGTCGAGAACTCCGGTCTCAGGACCGTTATGCGGGCATGCGCGTGCGGTGTCCGCAGTGCAGCACCATCAATGAACTGCCGGCGACACCATCGGAACTGCCGTCGTCGGCGAACTGTTTCCTGTGCGGCAAGGACTTCTCGACGGAATCGGACTTGGTGAAGGACACCGGAGGGCGCTATTACCATCGGCGTTGCTACGAAGACGCCAGCCGGTACGAACAGGCTCGCCGCCGAGAAGAGACGCGTCGACGACTGACGGCGCACGCGGCGGGAACCCCGAGCGATTCGGCCAACGAGGAGTTGGCTCCCATTAGTTCTGATGCGGAGGGTTTTGGGGAACTCGAGCCGACGGTCGACGATCTGTGGAAAGGTCTTTTCATCCCTTCTGGCGAGGCATCGGCGGGGCTCACCTGGAAACAGCCGCCAGCATCGCGACGCAGCCATCCCTGGATCTATGTAATGATGGGCTTTGCGGCGGCGGTCCCGGTGGTCGTGCTTCTGTTCATCATGGTGCAGCTAGTAGTCAATTCGTTCGAGCCGAAGCCGTCACGACCGCCGGCAACGAAACAGACGCCGGTTGTCACGAGGCCCGACGATAGTGGTTCGCTTTCTCAGCCGGCGACGACCTGGAGTACCACGGCGGGCTCTGGTCCATCCCCCGATTCCGGTGACGAGAAACCCGGGGCATTGTAGCGGGACGATCCGGCGCGTGCAGGTGTGGCGACATGCGGTCGGTCAACACGTTACGCTTCGTCCGGCATGGAAACTGCTAGATGTATCAATACCTGCGACGTACGCTTGGTCTTATGCGTAAGGAGCGATGCAATGCAAGAACAGATGGCTCAAACAGCAACGAATCGTGCCGTCCGAAGGCGAAGTCTCGCGGAAGGTGTTGCCCTTATCGGCGGGGCAGCACTTGTGTTGTGGGGGGTGCGCAAGTGGCCTCTTGCGGGGATGCTTGCGACCGCAGCCGGTGTTGGATTGATTTGTTACACCTGTAATGGGGGTGGTTGCGCTGGATCCGGCGTGGCGAGCGCGGGGTCGCTTTCTCACCCATCGTGCAACGGTAGTGATGAGGTGGATGAGGCGTCGGAAGAATCGTTTCCGGCCAGCGACCCGTCCGCCCGATACTGAAATCGGGGCGGGGTTCGCGTGACGACCGAAATCGGCTAGAATAGGATAGTATGCGGCCCGTCGCAGGCGGGCCGTTTTCCGTTGCCTCGGTCCGACACACAAGGAGAATTTGTGCCAACCAAAGAGAAGGAACAAGCCATTGAAGCTACGGGGCTTGTCGTCGAGGAAGTTCGCGGTGCCTTTCGCGTGAAGCTGGACAACAGCGAGCATGTTGTACTGTGTCGTCTGGCAGGCAAGATGCGGAAGTTCCGCATTCGCGTGGTTCCCGGCGATAAAGTGCGTGTGGAGATGAGCCCTTACGATCTGAGTCGCGGGCGCATCACCTTCCGTGAGCGGTAGCTTCTAAGGCTAGCTTGATGTCGATGAGCATGGAGCGGATGTTATGCTCAGAGCGGTGCGCGGCGGTGGCAGGGCCCGTCCACGCGAAGTGATGTCGTGCGCGCGGTGGTCCTGTTAGCGGAATCGGAGCGAATACAGATCGGCATCTTTCATGACCAGCCGCAGGCGAATCGGCTTGCCCGCCAGTTTGCTCACGTCGGCTCCTCCCTTCCAAACCACTTCTCTCTCGAGCGAGTCGCCGAACACATCGGTGCAATCCTCCAGCCGGTAACCGTCCAGTGGTTTGCCCTGCTCGTCTTGGATTTCCACCAGGACATTGCCTGCGGCGGAGGTCGCGAAGTTCAGCACGAGCTTCTTCCCCTGGAACGTCAGGGGCTTGGTGACCGTCTCGCCCCCATCGTAGGGTGCATTGAGAGAAACGAACCCGTCGATTCGTAGCGTGTATCTGCGCAACTGGCTGCTGGTGCCGGTCCAGTAGCCCTCTGTCGCGTAAAGCGACAACTCGTTCGGTGCGCCGGGCATGTCGGAAGGCGTTTCGATCATGCCCCAGGCGATATAGTTGTCGCCGTATTTCCACTCACCGGGGCGTTCGATTCCCGGTCGCAAAAAGGCCTCTTTCCAGCGGTGGAAACTCAGCCCGTCGCGGCTGGTCATCAATAGACCCTCAGTGACAGCCGTGCCATAACGCTGGTGAATGCTAGATCGCATCTTGCGGTGCTCCACCTCGGGCATCGCGTTGAACGAGGGGCCCCACGTGCGCTCGATGTAGCGTGTGGGAAACCCGACGAAGATGTGCGGGGCGCGGTAGTACGGCTTGACCTGGTTCGTGTAGAGCTGTTCCTTCGGGGCACCGGGATACTCCAGCCAGGCCGGCGTGGTCCAGTCGAAGAAGTCCTTGGAGGTAGCCGTGCGGATATCGCGCCGTCCATCGCGGAAGTCGCGAACATACGCGCGATATTCCCCACGGATCTCATCCCAGAAGGCCAGGTTTTCCGTGTCGAAGGCGCAGCCCGTCAGGATCGGCTCAGGACGCATCAAGGACCAGTGGATCGCGTCGGGCGATTGGAAGGCCAACAGTCCGCGCTCGTCGCCGAGCGCCACTGCCTTGTATTGAGCTTCGGGCTTGCACTGGGGGTTTGTGTCACGGAACGGCGTGAAATCGTGCGAGCCGGGCGAGGTCCAAACGATGTTGTTCTCCTTGGAGCCCTCGCACTCGAATAGCCCTAGTTTCGGCTTGACCCAGTGGAGACCATCCTTGCTTTCCAGATATCCGGTCATGATCGGGTGTGACGGGCCGAGTTTGCCTTGCTGGACCGGCAGATGCCAGGCGTGGTAGTACATGCGGCAGATGTCGCCGTCGCGAAAGATCGCATGGTAGCCGCAGCCACTGCCCTCGCAAGGCGCGTTGTGGTCCACGACGATTTCCTTGGGCACCGGATGATGGAGCAGGAACTGCGTTCCTTTCATGGAATCGATGAGGTGGTCGTCGACCATCAGCTCCAGCCGTGAACCAATGGCGATCGGCTCAGCGGCAGCAGTCGCCGAGCAGAACAGGGCGATCATGGCCAGGGTCTTCAGGGAAGCGGTTGGCGACATGGAGGATGCTCCTATACAGGCGTACGACTTGGTCCTTGGCCCAGAATACTGGCTGTGCTGGCGAGCGACAAGTAAATAGGCCTGATCCCCTCCTGAGATGTATTCAGTGGCGACGGAGGTCGCTTGTCATGCGCCCATGGTGTAGATTGGGGGTAATATCAGCACCAAAGCGTGGTTGCCCGCAAACTCTTCTTATCTTCCTCACTTGCCCGTCGCGCGACATAAGGTATTGATATTGCCTATCTTAAGGCATGCCGCAAATCCCGGCCTAGATCTGGCGGGTATATGTCATAATCGTGGAAGAATTATTTCACAATCGTTCATAGCGGTGATTGTATTCTGTCACGCCGTGAGGGATAATCGTATGCTAGGTATGAGGAGATGACGTTCGGGGAAGGATTTGCATGCTGGCAGAAGAGCGTCGTACGCGTCTGTTGGAGTTGGTGCGGTTTCGTCGGTTCGCTTCCTTGCCGGAGTTGGCCGAGGAGTTGCAGGTTTCCGAGTCGACTGTACGGCGCGATGTTGAACAGCTCGAGGAGCAAGGCAGTGCCCGGCGGATTCACGGAGGAGTGCTTTACTGCGACGTAACGCCGCGGCTGCCCCATTTCGACGCCCAGCAACCGGAGCGTCTGGAGCAGAAGCGGGCGATTGCTCGGCGGGTCATCGAGTTGATTGACAGCGGCGACACGGTGCTGTTGGACGGCGGTAGTACGACCTACGAAGTCGCACGCCTGCTGGTCGGCAGAGCGTTGCATGTGGTGACCAATTCGCTTCCGGTGGCGAACCTGTTTGCCGCCGACATCAACAGCGACCTGGTCATGATCGGCGGTAACATCAGTACTCGGACGGGCGTTTCACAGGGGCCTTATGCGGACGAGATGATTGCCTCGCTTCGGGTGCGCAAGCTGATTTTGAGCGTAGCGGGGATAAACGACGAGGGATACTTCAACAACAACCTGCTACTGGGACAGACCGAACAAGCGATGATGCGGGCCGCCGACCAGGTGATCGTGGTGGCCGACAGCTCGAAACTGGGACACCGCAGCCTGACGCACCTTTGCCCGTTGGAGGCGGTCCATTACCTGGTCGTCGACAATGAGATGAGTGATGCCTGGCGAGAGAAGATTATGGCGGCCGGTGTGGATCTATTGGTCGCTGAAGTGCAGATGAACGGACAACCGCAGGACAAGAACCCATGAGCATAGCCTCTTCCCTGGATCGCAGCACGATCGAGCGTATCGTCCGCGAAATCGTGCTGAAGCACGTCGGCGGTCCGCCGAGCCAGCCTGAAGTCGTGGTGAGCGTGTCGGCCCGGCATTGTCACTTGACCGACGAGCACGTGGAGATGCTCTTTGGCCCCGGACACAAATTGACGCCGTTCAAAGATCTCTATCAGGACGGGTTTTTCGCGGCGGAGGAGACGGTCATGCTGGTCGGACCGCGGCGCCGCATGCTGCCGCAGCTGCGGGTTTTGGGGCCGACCCGGTCGAGGAGCCAGGTCGAGGTGTCGTTCACCGACGCTATTTCGCTGGGCATCGATGTGCCGGTGCGTGCCAGTGGGAAGATCGACGGTACGCCCGGCTGCGTGCTTGTGGGGCCGCACGGCGTCGTCGAGCTGAAGGAGGGCGTCATTCGGGCCGAGCGTCATGCGCACATGAACGTTCGCGATGCGGAGTATCTGGGGTTCAAGGATGGCGATCGAGTCGGCCTTCGGGTGACGTCGTCGTGCACGACGACCTTTGAGGGCGTTCTGGTGCGAGCCGACAATACGAGCAAGCTGGAGGTCCACCTGGATACGGACGAGGGCAACGCTTGCGACATCGATCACGCTGAGAGTGTAGAGTTGATCAAACCGTGATGAGAAACGGGGGCGCGAGGCGATGCCCGATGCCCTCACCCAGCCCTCTCCCAAAGGGAGAGGGGGAGTTTTCGGATTTCCTTTTTCTGGAGCGACAGTCATGGCAAAAACGATGGAAGCGTTGGGGATGATCGAGGCCAAGGGGTTCGTCACCCTGGTCGAAGCGACCGACGCGATGTTGAAGGCGGCCAATGTGCAGTTTTTGGGCTGGGACAAGGTCGGCAGCGGGCTGGTCAGCGCGTTTGTGACCGGCGACGTTGCGGCCGTGAAGGCTGCCACCGATGCGGGTGCCGCCGCCGGTAGCCGGATCGGCGAAGTGGTCAGCGTCCAAGTGATTCCGCGGCCGCACGACGATATCGACGTCGTTTTGCCGCCCCCGGCCAGCAAGAAGAAGTCGGCCGACTGAGGCCGGTGCGTGCGAACCTGAAAACAACCCTTTAGCCAACAGAGATATTTGCGATGCAAGACGCCATTGGATTGATCGAAACAAAGGGCCTGGTGGGATTGGTCGAGGCGACCGACGCCATGGCCAAGGCGGCCAACGTGCAGATTGTCAAGCGAGTGCAGATCGGCGGCGGATTGGTTACGACCGTCGTGCGCGGCGATGTCGGCAGTGTTCGGGCCGCCGTCGAAGCAGGCGCGAACGCGGCTTCGCGGGTGGGCGAGTTGGTCGCCAGCCACCTCATTCCGCGGCCCGCCGAAGGCGTGATCGACGCATATCTGTCTTAACCCGAGCGATGGAAGGAACCGCGCCGCAGGTGTTCGGGGTGCCATGTCTGCCCGCGCCTGTGCGACCGTAAGGAGGTGCTCCGCCTATGAAGATCCTCGTAGCCAACCTGGGATCGACGAGTTTCAAGTACCAGCTTCTGGATATGGACGACGAACGCCCGTTGGCGCGAGGCGGCATCGAGCGAATTGGTTCGCCGGAGAGCCGCTGTTTCGTCGACATCGGGGGGCGGCGTCGGGAGTTGTTCCTGAGCGTTTCGGACCATGCCGAAGCGGTCCACCAGTGCCTGGCCCAGTTGACCGATCCGGAAGACGGCTGCCTGAAGAGCGCCAACGAGGTGTCGGCCATTGGATTCAAGGCGGTTCATGGCGGGAAGTTCGACGGAGTGCAGCGGGTCAGCCGCGAGCTGCTGGATTCGATGGAGGAAATGAGCGAGATTGCTCCGGCTCATAATCCGCCGTATATCACGGCCATGCGGCTGTTGAACGAGAAGCTTCCGGAGATTCCGCTGGTCGCGGCGTTCGAGACCGACTTCCACCAGACCATTCCGGAGCGCAACCGCCACTACGCGGTGCCGCTGGAGTGGGCCGAGAAGGCAAAAGTGCGACGCTGGGGCTACCACGGTGCCAGCCACCGCTATATCGCCACGCGCACGGCGGAGCTGCTGGGAAGAAACGACCTGCGGATCATCTCCTGCCACCTGGGCGGGTCGAGTTCGCTGTCGGCGATTCGCAACGGCCAGAGCGTGGCCAATAGCATGGGAATGAGTCCGCAGACCGGGTTGCCTCATAACAACCGCGTGGGCGATTTCGACCCGTTCGCGCTGCCGGCGGTGATGGAGTACACGGGCAAGTCGTTGCAGGAGGTGCTTTCCATGCTGGCGACGGAGAGCGGCCTGAAAGGGCTCAGTGGAACCAGCGGCGACATGCGTGACGTGGCCGAAGCGGCCGAGCAGGGAAGCCGACCGGCCCAATTGGCCCTGGACGTGTTCGCCACCAGTACGCGGCACTACCTGGGTGCCTTCCTGGTCGAACTGGGCGGGGCCGACGCGATCGTATTCACGGGCGGCATCGGTGAGAACCGGGCCAGTTTCCGTACGATGGTATGCCACGACCTAGGCGAGTTGGGCATTGTGCTCGACCCGCAAGCCAACGAACAAGCCAAGGGCGAAGCGAAGATCAGCGCTGCGGAGAGTCGCGCCCAGATTTGGGTGATTCCGACGAACGAGGAACTGATCGTCGCCCGGCTGACCAAGCAATTGTTGGAGGGCTAGCGATGTTTGTCGCCAAAGTGACCGGCACGCTGGTTTCTACGCAGAAAACCGACGCCATGATCGGCCGCAAACTGTTGGTGGTCGAGCCTTACCGAATTGACGGCGAAACGCGCGCGAGCCTGAAGACGACCGGGCGCACCTTCGTTGCCGTCGACACGGTCGGAGCGGGCGAAGGCGAACTTGTGCTGGTTTGCCAGGGATCCAGTGCACGGTTGACACCGGAGACGAAGAATCTGCCGGTCGATACCGTCGTCATCGGCATTGTCGACTCGGTCCACGTGGATCAGCAATGCGTGTACAGCAAGGAGGCCCAAGGCAAACCAACCGGCGGCGCGTGAACCGGCTGCGGCCGGGGAGTGCCCGCTCCCACCACTGTCCTCTCGCGGTGTGCGAGAGGCGACTGCCAACCTGAACCAATCAAAGGTCTGAAGGCGTTCCTGCCATGCAAGCCAATGAAACCCTGATCCGAAGCGTCGTCCAGGAAGTCCTCAGCCGACTGGGCAACGGGGCCACAGTGCCGCCGAGTCCGATGCGAGGCTACCAGGGCCGTTTCGGCATGTTCACCGATGTCGACGAAGCGGTCGCCGCGGCGCGCGAAGCATTTGAAAAATTGTCGCGGCGCACCTTGGAAGACCGTCGCCGCATCATCGAGCACATCCGGCGGATTTCCATCGAACAGTGCGTCGAGCTGGGCACGATGGAGATGGAAGAGACCAAGATCGGCCGGCTGGAACACAAGATCGAGAAGCTCAAGACCCTGGGCGAACGCGCCCTCGGTGTCGAGTTCCTGCATAGCGAAGTATTCAGCGGCGACCACGGTCTGGCGGTGATCGAGCACGCCCCCTTCGGCGTGATCTGCGCGATCACGCCGGTGACGCATTCGCTGCCGACGATTACGGGCAATGCGGTCAGTATGATCGCGGCCGGTAACACGGTGGTGGTCAATCCGCATCCCAGCGGCAAGCGAGTTGCAGCCGAGGGCGTGCGGCGGTTCAACGAGGCCATCTACCGGGACCTGGGAATTGATAACCTCGTGTCGCTGATCGTCGAGCCGACCATCGAGAGTGCAAACAGTCTGTTCAAGCATCCGGGGATCAACCTGATCTGCGTGACCGGAGGGCCGGCCGTTGCCCGTGCGGCGATGAAGCAAGGCAAACGAGCGATCGTCGCCGGTCCCGGGAATCCTCCCGTAGTTGTCGACGAGACGGCCGATCTGGATCGGGCGGCCCGGTGCGTCATTCAAGGCGCTGCCTACGACAACAACCTGCTGTGTATCGCCGAGAAGCAGGTGTTTGCGGTGGACTCGATTTTCGACAAGCTGATGGTTGCCATGGAGCGGGCCGGGGCCGTGCGATTGTCGGCTTCCGAAGTGGCCGCGCTGACCAAGGCGGCGATCGTTTCGGTGGGCGAGGGCGAGAACAAGCACGACGTGCCCAGTCGCGACTTCTTGGGCCAGGATGCGGCCGTGTTGGCCCGCGGTGCCGGAAAGACGATCTCGTCGGACGTCGAGCTGGTCTTCGGCGAGACCGACGAATCGAACCCGTTCATTCCGGTCGAGCAGATGATGCCTTTCCTGCCGTTCGTTCGGTGTCGGAACGTGGACGAGGCCATCGAGAAAGCCCGCATCAGCGAGCACGGCTTCCGTCACACGGCGATGATCCACTCGAACAACGTGACGAACATGACGAAGATGGGTAAGGCCATGGACACCACGCTGTTTGTGAAGAACGGACCGAGCATGGCCGGATTGGGCTTGGGCGGTGAGGGTTATGCTTCGTACTCGATCGCCGGACCGACGGGCGAAGGCATTACGACGCCGTTGACCTTCACGCGTGAGCGTCGCTGCTCGATGATCGACAACCTGCGGATCCTGGGAAGATAGTGACCTGGAATTAAGACAATGTTGACTGCCCGCGTCCTAGGAACTGCGACGAGCACGGTGAAGCACCGGTCCATGGAAGGATGGAAGCTGATGATCGTGCAGCCGCTGTTGGCCGACGGGAGCACGCCCGACGGGGATCCGGTGATCGCCGTCGACGCATTGGGGGCCGGAAGAGGAGAGACCGTGATCGTGACCAGCGATGGGCAAGGCACCCGGGAACTGCTCGGGCACAAGAACACGCCCGTCCGCTGGTCGGTACTGGGGATTGTGGACTGATGGCCGACGTATCGATCGAAGTCGAACGGCTGGTGCGAGAAGTGCTCGCGGAGTTGGCGCGCGCGCCAAAGCCGGAGACCGACAAGGCAGCATGCCCGAGCGATGGGTCCAAACCGTCGGCGGGACTTGCGGCGCGCGACCCTCGCGAATTGGTCGTCGGCAGTCGCGTGGTGACGTTGGCCGAGGTGGGCGAGCGGCTCGATGGCGTGCGGCGGTTGGTCGTGTCGCCGAAGGCGATTGTCACTCCGTCGGTCCGCGACGAGTTGCGGCGGATGAACATCGATCTGGTGCTAGGGTCGGGCGAGGAGATCGCCGCGCAGCCGAGCTCGATTTCCGGCGTGGTGATGCTCGTGCACGGCAAGCAGATCGACGTAGGTTCCCTGGTCAAGGCGTTGGCCAGCGACGGAATCCGTGTCGAGCTGAATCGCTCGGAGTGCATCCTTGAAGGGACCGAGTTGTTGGCGCGGCAGTTGGCCGACGGTGGAACGCTTGGGGTGCTTCTAACCCGGTATGCGGCGGCCGGAATGTGCCTGGCAAACCGGCGTGCGGGCGTCCGAGCGATTCTAGGGATCGACGTCGATCACGTGGCCGACGACGCCGCGTCGGTGGGCGCCAATTTGCTGGTCGTCGATCCGGTGCGGAGCGGCCCATTTCGCACCAGGCAGATCGTGCGGCAGTTCCACCGGCAGGGCGTGCAGGAGTGCCCGAAGGTGTTTGAGAAACAGTTGAAGTAAGAGGACGGTCGAATGCGAATCGGCGAAGTGATCGGCACGGTGACGCTCAGCCGCCGGCATCCCAGCGTGACTGGGGCGCGGTGGAAGGTCGTCGTGCCGCTGACGCTGGACGACTTGACTGGCCGCGGTGATAAATCGGCGGAAGAGCTGATCGTGTTCGACGAGTTGGGGGCCGGGATCGGCAGCCAAATCGCGATCAGCGAGGGGCGGGAGGCGGCGATGCCGTTCTATCCCGACGTGAAGCCGATCGACGCGTACGTTGCCGCGATCCTCGATCGTGTAGATATTGCCCCACCTGGGGCTTCCAAATGATCCTTTGCGGCCGGAGTGAGCCATGGTGAATCTGTACAAAGTCAAGCAAGAGATATGTGAGATCGGCGACCGCTTGTACAAGAAGGGGTTTGCCGCGGCCAACGACGGCAACATCAGCTATCGCGTCAGCGAGAAAGAGGTCGTCTGCACGCCGACGATGATCAGCAAGGGCTTCATGAAGCCCGACGACCTGTGCGTGGTCGACATGGAGGGGAACCAGATCGCCGGCCACCGGAAACGGACCAGCGAGATCATGCTTCACCTGGCGATCATGAAGGAGCGCGACGAGGTCAAGTCGGTGGTCCATTGCCATCCGCCCCACGCGACCGCCTTCGCCGTAGCTCGCGAGCCGATTCCGCAGTGCGTTTTGCCGGAGGTCGAAGTGTTCCTGGGCGACGTGCCGATTACGAAGTACTGCACGCCGGGCGGTCAGGACTTTGCCGACACGATTCTGCCGTTCGTCCACAAGTCGAACATCATCATCCTGGCCAATCACGGGACGGTGAGCTTCGGTGAGAACGTGGAGCGAGCGTACTGGTGGACGGAGATCCTCGACGCCTACTGCCGCATCCTCATGCTGTCGCGCGGCCTGGGAAAGGTGAACTACTTCACCGAACCGGAAGCGCAGGATCTGCTCAACCTAAAGGAGAAATGGGGCTTCGAGGATCCGCGGATCGGAATGAAGAATTGCGAGATCTGCGCCAACGACATCTTCCGCGAGAGTTGGAAGAAGACGGGCGTTACGCAGGAGGCGTTTCAGCCGCCGACCTTCCGGACCGTGATCCCGAACAGCAACGGCGCACCGTCGCATGCCGCGACAAACGGTTCGGCCCCGGCCGACACGGAAGCCCTGGTGCAGGCGATCACCGACCGTGTGATGGCGGCACTGAAGAAGCAGTAGCCGCCGCTTTCAGGAAACGGACGGCCGAGCGTCGCAGGATGTCGTGGGCTATGCTTCAGCCACCCCTTTCAACATGGTGTCGTTTTTCCCGAGGAATTCGCAGCTAGCATCGGCCAGAGGAAACAGCCATCGACAATATCGAATTTCGTTTCTCCCGGTGATTTGCCAGCTAGCGTTGCTTTCATGTTGAAAGGGGTGGCTATGCTTCAGCGTAACACGGAGAGCCAGCGCACTTGGCTGCGCGCAGCGCTAACGCTGGGATGCCAGTGCATGACGTGTCGAGCGAGCGCTCTCGGAATGGCATGTTATGCTGAAGCATAACCACCCCTTTCAACATGGTGTCGTTTTTCCCGAGGAATTCGCAGCTAGCATCGGCCAGAGGAAACAGCCATCGACAATATCGAATTTCGTTTCTCCCGGTGATTTGCCAGCTAGCGTTGCTTTCATGTTGAAAGGGGTGGCTGAAGCATAACCTACGGGATGCTTGCCGCCGGCCTTAGCGCGCTCTTCACGCCGGTGCTGCGGGTAAATCGCTTTCGGAACGGCAGAAACACGCCGCCGGGAACGCCACAGGCAAGTGCGACTCGCCTAGGCCTCGGATTCGGCTTGGTTCTCGTCTTCTTCCTCGACTTCCGCCTCGGCTTCCATGTCGGCGCCCAATTGGTGCAGTTCGGCCAGGATCTCTTTGGCTCGTTCCAGGTCGGCCTGGTGAACGACCACTTGGGCAAAGCCCGGGGCTGCCGTAGTGAAGGAAGCGGTGTAGCCGCCGGTGGCTTCGGCTTCGATGCCTTCGTCGACGAGGGCGGCGACGATAATCGCCGCTTCGGCCTCCGTGGGGACGCTGATGAGTACTTCGGGTTCTTTGGGGTCTTCGTCTGCCATAGTAGTCCTTTCCCGTCATTTCTGGACTTCAGTCGTCCTGTCCTTCAGGCCCGAGACGGCAGATCCGGCGGCACTCCTCCTACTCGGGAGGACGTGTGCCCGCATACGCTGTACGGCCTGACACAGAATTCTACGTCAGAAATCCCAAAAAGCGTTACTCGCCGCAAGTCAACGCCAGATCTCGCAGGTACATGAGGGCCTCGTCGACATCCGGAACCTGGACACCCCGTCGTCGTCCCTGACGATCGCACATCGCCAAGAGCCGAAGCTCCTCGAAATCCTCCGAAGCCTCGAGCCGCCGCCGCGAGCGGGCACCAATGACCCCCTCTAGTAGGGCGTGAGCGTCGGTGTGATGCTCGATCAGCCAAGCCGTTCGAGGCGTGATCGATCCCTCCAGGGCCGTCAGCCCGGCGGCCGTATGGTCTTGGAGATCGATCGCCTTGCCGACGTCGTGGAGCAAGGCCGCCAGAAGGAATTCTTCGTCGTAGGGGATCTCTTCGCGGGCCAACTCGAAGACCTGCAGGCTGTGGTAGAGCACGTCGCCTTCAGGGTGGCGTTTTGGGTTCTCTTTGACTAGCTCCAGCGGCAGGAGGAGCGTTCGATAGACCAGGAAACGGTCCAGGCGCGGTTGGGAATCGGCTTTGGCAGCGGCCGACCGCTGGGCCACCAGGGCGTCCCACTCCAATCGCTCGGATTGGTCGTCGTCGCCGTTAGTCAGGCGGCCTTCCTGGCCGATCGCCAATTCCCGGATACGATGCCGGATCTGGCGATTGGTAGGCAGTTGGTGGGGTTTGGGCTGACCGGAACCGAGACGGCGTGCCGCCTTCATCTTGGCCCGAATATACTCGGATTCCTCCCACCGGTACATCAGCCGGGCCGCCTCCCAAGCGAGCCGGTGACGCAGCTTGTCGTCCGACATGTGTCACGATGCGCCGAGACAAAGCCCATCAATGCGGCGCGGGGCGATCGCAGTCATTCACGGCAGTAGTCCGGCCCGGGCAAGAGCACGGGGTGCGTGCCCCTCTTGGCTTAGCCGGCAGTGCCCAAACGCGGTTGGGCACTTTTGGCCGTGGCGTCCAAGAAGAGACCGAACCGGACTGTTTGCAGTATACTCGGCGGCCCTCTTCCGGTTCAATCGACGTTCGCGGTGCGACGGCATGTCGCAGAATCCGGGCCTTTCGCACGGGACATTTTCGCGTTTTGTCCCTGTCCGGCGTTCCCCCCTTCTTCGTTCTATGCGTGCCGAGTGATAGCACGTGGAATATCTGCGAGACGTTGCAGAAGAATGCTGTGGGATTTCTCCGGACGACGCGCCGGAACGTCTCATCGCGCCTGCGAGGTGGCAGGATGGCGACGCCTTGGCTATGATGGCAGCAGGCATCTGGCCACCGAGAATCGTGGTTCTGACCGTGGGGAGGGTTGTCATGAAATGCCGTGCGCTGTTGTGTTTGGTTGCTCTGTTCACGGCGGTTGCGGGCCGGCCGGTCGCCGGTGCGGACACGGCGGCGGCAACGTTTCCGAACTTTGTGTTCATTCTGGTCGATGACCTGGGTTGGAGCGACTTGGGCTGCTATGGGGCCGATCTGCACCAGACGCCGCACATCGACCGCTTCGCTCAGCAAGCGATACGCTTTACCGATGCCTACGCGGCCGCACCGGTTTGCAGTCCCACACGGGCATCGATTCTCACCGGCAAATGTCCTGCGCGGTTGCACATGACCGTTTGGCGTGAGGCTGCGGCCACCCCGCCCACCAATCGGGCCCTGATTCCCCCGGTCGCCATCACGGACCTGCCGCACGAGGAGGTCACGTTCGCCGAGGTGCTTCACCAGGCGGGATACACGACGGCCCACGTCGGCAAGTGGCACTTGGGTGCGGCCGGCTACTATCCTGAGACCCAGGGGTACGATATCAACATCGGCGGTACGCTTTGGGGCGCCCCGCCGACGTTCTTCTGGCCGTATCGCGGTTCCAAGTATTTTGGAGGCGAGCTTCGCTACGTGCCAGGCCTACCGTGGGGAAAGCCGGGCGAGTACCTCACCGACCGATTGACCGACGAGGCCATTTCCATTGTCCGCAAGGTTCGGGATCGCCCGTTTCTGCTGAACCTCGCCTACCACACGGTGCACACGCCGATCGAGGCGCCGGAAGAGAATGTTGGCTACTTCACGCCGAAGCTGAAGGAAGGGCTTCATCACAAGAATGCCACCTACGCTGCAATGGTCCAGAAGCTCGACGAGAACGTGGGCCGGTTGCTCGCCGAACTCGACAAGCTCGGCATCGCCCAGCGCACGGTGGTCGTCCTCACCTCGGACAACGGCGGCTTCGTCAATGCCTTCCAAGGGCAGACGGTCACCTGCAATGCGCCGCTTCGATCCGGCAAAGGTTCGCTGTATGAAGGCGGTATTCGCGTGCCAATGATGATTCGTTGGCCGGGCGTGAGCCCTGCGGGGACAGAGTGCCGTGTGCCGGTCATTTCCAGCGACTATTACCGCACCATCCTGGAGATTGCCGGCCAAACCGGCGATGCCAAGCATAACGCGACGGTCGATGGGCGGAGTCTTGTGCCTTTGTTACGGCATCCCGATGGGAAGTTGGAGCGAGATACCCTCTGTTTCCACTACCCTCACTACTATCCCACGACTTCGCCGGTGGGTGCGATCCGCCAGGGATCGTGGAAGTTGCTGGAGTGCTTCGAAGACAACCACATCGAGTTGTACAACCTGGCGGATGACTTGGCAGAGCAACACGATCTGGCCGCCGACATGCCCGATCGAGCCGCGCAGCTTCGGCAACAGCTCCATGAGTGGCGAAGTGCTATGAACGCCCAGATGCCGAAACCAAATCCGAACCGGAACCGCTAGAGTCGACTTTGTGGACTGGGCGTTGCGGACGTATTCCGAGCGGTTGGCCCTTTCGCCGTGTGCGGGTTGTCTTCCGGCCGGGCATGCGCATAATGAACGGGGATCGGCGCTGGGCCGATGCTTGCGGCATTGAGGATCCTTCGGGCGTTCTTTTCGGGCAATGACTCGACCTCGCATCTATTTTGACAACGCGGCCACGAGTTGGCCGAAACCGGAAGCCGTCTATTGGGCGGTGGACCACTATCAGCGGCACTTGGGCGCATCGCCTTCGCGAAGCGTCTATCCCGAAGCGGTGGAGGTAGGTGAGACGATCGATGCCACGCGGGCGGCCATCGTCGAGTTTCTCGGTGGCGAGCGAGCCGAGCACCTGGTTTTCACGCTCAACGGCACGGACGCGGTGAACCTGGCGATCCACGGCATTCTGCGGCAAGGCAATCACGTGGTTACCAGCGTCGTCGATCACAACTCGGTCCTAAGACCCTTGCGGTGGCTGGAAGATCGGGGAACGATCGAGGTCACGCGAGTAAAGTGCGATTCGGAGGGGATTGTCGATCCTGCCGATATCGCCGCGGCACTGCGCCGCGACACGCGCCTCGTGGCGTTGGTCCATGCCTCGAACGTTACGGGCGCGTTGCAGCCGATCGTCGAAGTGGGCCAGATCGTGCGACGGCACGGTGCGGTCTTCCTGGTCGATGCGGCCCAATCGCTGGGGCACGTGCCGCTCTCGGTCGCCGAAGCAAACATCGATCTGCTGGCGGCTCCAGGCCACAAGGGACTGCTGGGCCCGTTGGGCACCGGTTTGCTCTACGTCCGTCCGGGCGTGGAGGGGCAGCTCGATCCGGTTCGTCAGGGCGGTACGGGCAGCCGGAGCGATGAGGACCGCCAGCCCGAGCACTTGCCGGACAAGTATGAGCCGGGAAATGTCAATGCGGCGGGTGTGTGCGGGTTGCAAGCGGGCGTGAAGTACGTCCAGGGGCGAGGAATCGAGCAGATTCGCCGTCATGCCGTGCAGTTGACCGGACGCTTGTGCGAAGGCCTTGCGACGGTCCGTGGCGCACAGGTCTACGGTCCGGCCGATCCGCAGAAGCGGGTGGGTGTGGTGAGCATGACGCTCGATGGCTATTCACCGCAGGAGTTGGCGGCGATTCTCGAATCGAACTACCGCATTCAGGTGCGTGCAGGGATCCATTGTGCGCCGCTGATGCATCGGGCCCTGGGAACACTTGGGGCGGGCGGCACGGTCCGATTCAGTCTGGGACCGTTCACGAACGTCGAGGAGATTGATACAGCGATCTATGCGGTCGGCGAGATCGCCGCAGCGGCACACCCGGCCTCGCATGCTCGCGCCGAGCATACGTGAAACAGAGTTGACCCCGTCAAAACGCATCTACGGGACACCACACAGATGAAGATCTATCGCGTCGGCATTCTCGGCTTCGGATTCATCGGCAAGGTTCACACGTTCGGCTATCGGAACCTGGCGATGTACTACGAACCGGCTCCGCTTCAGGCTCGCATCACCCATGTCGCTGCCAGTCGGCCGGAAACAGCCGAGCGAGCGCGCGTGTTGGCGGAGGCGGACGAGGGAGTGACCGATTACCGGCGAATAACCGAGAACCCGGATATCGACATCGTTCACATCTGCACGCCGAACCACCTTCACAAGGACGCCCTGCTTTCGGCCATTCGCCACGGAAAGCACATCTACTGCGATAAGCCGCTGGTGGCGACCATGGAGGAGGCCGAAGAAATCCGCACTGCACTGGCCGACTATCGAGGCACGGCCCAGATGACCTTTCACAACCGGTTCTACGCCGCCACCATGCGGGCAAGGCAATTGATCGACGAAGGATTTCTCGGGCAGTTACTCCAGTTCCGTTGCACTTACTTGCACAGTGGGAGCATCGATCCGAAGGCGCCGCTGAAGTGGAAGCTGTCGGCCGCCGCCGGCGGAGGAGTGATCGCCGATTTGGCTTCGCATGCCTTGGACCTGACCCACTTCCTGCTGGGGGACTACGCGAGCCTGCTCTCGGCCACGAAGATCGCTTACCCGGAGCGGCCCGCGTTGGGCGATCCGTCGACGATGGTACCCGTGGATACGGAAGACTGCGTGGTGATGCTGGCGAAGCTGCGTTGCGGAGCGTTGGGGACGATCGAAGCGACGAAGCTGGCCACTGGGACCGAGGACGAAATCCGCATCGAGATCCATGGCAGCAAGGGAGCCCTGCGATTCAACGGCATGGATCCGCATCATGTGGAGGCTTACGATGCCGGCGCACCGGACAAACCGATCGGCGGCATGCGCGGCTGGACGCACATCGACGCCGGCCAGCGCTATCCCGAGCCGGCCAGCGGGTTTCCCAGCCCGAAGAACACACCCGGCTGGCTCCGCGCCCACGTGGCCTGTCTGGCGAATTTCCTGTACGACGTGGCCGCCTGTCGGCCCGGCAAGCCGGGTTTGGAACAGGGGATTTACGTGCAGCACCTGATGGACTGCGTCCGCCGCTCGGCCCGCGAAGAGCGCTGGGTGGAAGCATAGGGATCGAAGATCCGTGAGTCGTGGCGGTTGCTCACCGCGCAGCCAATTCGGTCGAATAGGCGATACTGCGGTAGCTCGCCGCCACTCGTCCGACAAGCCAGATGCCGCTCGTCAGTCTGTCACGTCACTTCGCCTTCAGGCGGAACCGATCCGTGAGAATCTTCTGATCGACTCTGCCATACGGGTCGTCGCTGCCGATGTGGCTGACCACCACGATGTCGCCATCCTTCAATTGGACGGCACTAGGGTAGTAGGCTGAGCCGGGCACGGCCATGTTGGTCCACGTCGCGCCACGGTCGGTGGTGGACCAGACCCCGTTGGACGCGATGTGAAGAATTGGGCCTTCCTGCGTCACCAGAAGCTCGGGCTGGCCGGAATGGGGGAAGGGGGCGGGTTGGAGCGGCCCGGGCTTCCAGGTGTCTCCCGATTTCACCAGCAGACTCTGACATCGCTTGCAGTCGTACGTGCGAAACACGCCCAAAAGATCGCCGTTGTCCAACTCGGCTACGTCCCACTCCTCGGTACTCACGCCCTTGGGGGCGACGTAGATGGGATCGTCCCACGCGTTGCCGTTCGAGTCCTTGCTCACCCACAGGCACGCCTGAAAGTTGGGGAACTGCTCTTCCCAGACCCAGGTTTCCGGATCGTACGGACAGGCACCCCCGGTCATGACGAGCCGGCCGTCGTGCAAGCGGCGCAGGCGTTTTGGCCATGTCTGGAGTTTCTTCGGATCATGGGCGATGTACTGCGGTTTGCTCCAAGTCGCCACTGCTTGCACCGAGCGGCGTAGAAATCCCGTCGGAAGGATGTCGGGCGAGTAGACCAGGTTTTGGCCCCAAACGTTGCACAGGATCGAACCGTCTTGAAGAGAGAGGACGCCGCCGCCGAGCAAGCCGTTCAAGCAGGAGACGAACGGCTCCGAGCCCACCTTCTTCCATGTCTTCCCGCCATCCGACGAACGCAAGAAGACGTTTTCCAGATTCAGCCCGGTGAAGTCGTATGCGGGGTTCTTCTGCTGCGCGTTGGGCATGTGTTGTAGGATGTCGGCCGGCGTTCGCTTCCGCCCTTCCAGCGGCCCGGTCGCCTGCAGAAAGGTGACCATCAGGGTTTCATCGGGCATGCGCCACACATAGGCCCAGCACGTGTAGCCGGGTGTTTGTGGCGAATGGTAGATGGTCTGGCGCTGATGATCGACCGCCTCGAATGGGCCTTTTGGTGCGGCAGCGTTTGCCGTGTGTACCCAACCGTCGTTGCACAGCCCGAGGCTCAATACGGCGATGAGTCCAATCGCTGAGTGCATTCTCATCTTCTGTTTCCTTCACCAAAGATGTTGTCCGCGAAAATGCCCGTTGTTACTTACCCGTTTCGGCAGCCTTGTTCGGCCGGTTCCAGAGGATCTTGGCGACCCAGACCGAGTTGTCGCTGCCATATTTCGCGCAGGCTTTGGGATCCGACCACTTCGGGCCTATGGTTTGCATCCATTCGGCCGCGATGACCCAGGTCTCTTGCGGGCTGACGTCGGTCACGCCGAAATTGCCCAGCCGCGCTCCGCGTTCGGGCACGAGGATCCGCTCGGTGGCGCGAATCACGCAGAGCCGCTGAGGATCGACCTGAGCGATGAACAGCGGTGCACGGTTGCGGAAGACATGGTCGTTGTTCGCGCCGCGCCGCGTGTAGACCAGGAACAGCCCGTCGCTGTGGGTGACCCAGTGCTGCTGCGTATTGTAGTTGCCCAGGTCGGCGCCGTCGTCGAAGGTCCAGAGGCGCGGTTTGTCGAAGTGGAGTCCGTCGGTGCCGGAGGTGACATAGCCGTGCTGGTCGTTGCGGAGCGTGAGGAAGAATCGGTCGCCGAAGCGTGTGAGCGAGGGTTCGCCGAAGCCTCGCGGGACGTCCAACGTCAGCTCGTCGCCGTGCTCAACGTACTGAAGTGTCTGGCCGTCGAAACGGCAGCGGACCACGGTGACCGTCGCGCACTTTGATCCCGGTATCTTGAATGAGATTGGTAGGAGGATGTCGCCATTGGGCAGATCGTAACGCTGGGTGCAGCCGGCCCCGGCGTTCTTGAACCGCGGCTCGTCGGGCATATCGAGTTGCTTCCAGGGAAGCCAATCGCCTTTGTCGGGATCGAACACGGCATAGGCCGTGTGCCTTGGACGGACCGGCATGACATGGTTGTTCTTGTACCACACCGTGTGTCCGGTCCCCAACAGCGATCCGCTCGCCGCATGCCACTTGGGCGAGAAGTCGCAGACGGTCATCTCAATGTTGTCGCCCTTCTGTTGTCGCGCGAACACCGGTTCGAGCTTTGGCGGGGACCAGGTTGCGCCCAGGTCGCGAGTAATGGTGGTGTGGAGCGGATAGAAGACGTCGGAGCCGGTGAGGAGGAGCTTCTGCAGTGTCATGACGACCAAGGGAATCTGGCCGGAGTTGGCGGGTGTGCCCGGCGGGAGAATTCCGGCACGGGCGTGGACCCAGCACGTCTTGCCGTCAAAGCCTTTGGAGGCCGTGGCGAGTTCGATTCGGTAGTCGAGCGGCTTTTCCTCGGCCCGTGCAGCCTGAGTGAGCATGGCGAAGAGAAACAACGCGAGCAAGAACTGCGGCCGTTGGCAGGTCATGGTGGGTCTCCATCGATCATTGCGCGGTCGGAATGCCCCGGATCGATTGTGGCATGCCCATCGGGGTAGACGCAAGTCGGGAAGAGGACTTTTCAGAGAAGGAGAGATTTCATGGATGGGCACGGAGGCAGTGGGGATTGGCAAGCAGAGCAGCGGGATTCTGCTGAGATTGGCGAGGTCGGCTTGCGGCGGGTGGAAGGAGGCTGTGGTGGGGACCCTTGAGCAGGCGGGGTTGCCCTGGTACAACAACCGCAGCATCGAATTTGCACACGGTGGCGAAGGGGTACCACGATGGCCGAGATCTTGCGTTGCGTTCGCCAGGAGAGCGTCGTAACGGGTTGGGACTTCAGCACGGGCGCCGTGAAGTGTCTGGCGTTCGACATGGAGGGCAAAGTCCTCGCGCAGGTGCGACTTCCTACCGATCTCTGGTATGGCACGCCTGAGGAGATGGCTCGGCCGGGGCAAGCCCATCCCGCGGAATTGAACCTGATGCAATTGGAAGGTCAGGCTCGATCGAGCGTTCGCGCGATTGCGGCGCGGCTGAGGGAACTGGGTCGGCTGGATGACTGGGTAGCCGGCGGCATCTCTGCGACGCATCACACGGCCGGCCGGATCGATCGCGACTTGCTCCAGGTTCGACGGGCCATTTGCTGGAACGATCACACGCTGGCGCAGTACCACGAGAAGGGTCTCCAGCGTCTCGGGGGCCAAGGTCGCGTGCGAGAGCTGATCGGGGGTCCCTGGGCAATCCGCTACTCGCTCAGCCATCTGGTCAAAGACGAAGAGCACTTGACCCCGGCGGACTGGAAGCGTACCTATCGCATCCTACCGCACGGCCCATTGGCGGCCGGCTACTTGACCGGCAACTTCGAGGTCGTCAGCGTTTCGGCCGCGGCTTCAACGGGCATGATGGACCTCCGCACCCGCCACTGGTGTCGCGAGATGCTGGGCGCCGTTCGGACGCCGAAGAGCGTTTCGGGCATGATCTACGAAGAGCTCGCCTGGCAACACCTGCCGCGGATCGTCGATCATTTCGAGTCTGTTGGGCGACTCTCAGGCCACGTGGCGTTGGAGGCCGGTATCGACCCCACGCGCAGGCCGATGGTCTTTCCCACGTCGGATGACCAGCAGGCGGGGCTCGTTGGCGGCGGTGCCGTCGACAGCGGTCAGATGGCCATCATCCTCGGCAACTCGGCGGTAGTGAATTCGTCGTCGAGCGAGCTGCCCAAGCCGAGCAACCTGGACGTGATGTGCCTGAACTGGGGGCCGCATCTCTGGATGCGGTGTTACAACAACGGCGCTCAGTTCCTGGATCGCGTGGTTGGGGCGAACCCCGACTGGCCGCGTCTTGAGACCGAAGCTCGCGCCGTCGCGCCGGGTTGCGACGGGACGGCCGTTCTGCCGTTCATCGCCCCGGAGCCGTCACTGGGCGTAGACGAGAAGAAGGTCGGGCTGAAGTGGTTTCAGCCGGCCGACGGTTCGCCGGGCCGCCAGTTCCGGGCGTGTCTAGAAGCGTTGGCCTACCTGATCAAGCTGGGCGTGCGGGAACACGAGCGCGCCGGCCAGCAGATCACGCGCATCACGGTTTCTGGCGGAATCGCCCGCAGCGACCTGATGTGTGAGATCCTCGCGTCGGTGCTTGGCCGTCGTCTGGAGCGTCTGGCTTCAGACGAAGGGCCCGCCCTGGGCGCCGCCGTCACAGCCCTGGCCGCCTACGAGACCCACCTGCGCCGGCAGCGCAAGATCGAGACGCCCTGCCCCGTGGCCGACGCGGTGAACGTGCTTGTCAAATTCCGCGATCCCGTCGAGCCGAACCCTGCCTGGGTCGAGGCGTACCGCCGCGAGTTGGAGCAGTTCGAGCAGCGGCTGGCGACCCTGTAGTTGACCGTTCCAGTGCCGACGATCGCACTGGCATAACAGGCCGCGAGAAGCGGGGGGCCCGTTGTGACGCGAAACGGGGACTGCGCTGCAATCCACCCATCGTGTGGGATTGCTGCCGGGGTCTGTGGAAGCCTGTCGCCGGTCGTGGTATGGTTGAAGACGCGGGCTGTGCTCTTCAGGCAAAATCGCCTAGTGCGAGTCGCACTGGACTGTAGCGTTCGCGGCGGAGTGTTTCTTCAGTTCCGAAAGCGATTTGCACGCTGCACCAGTGTGAAAGACGTTCTAAGTTGGAACCCAATCGTCAGCAATACGGGATGGACGTGATCCTATGAAACTTCAGACGCTGCTGTTTGCCGTTCTGTTCGCTTTTCCCACGGTGGCATGGGCGGCGAACGCCGATGTGCCCCACGTGACCGTCGGTCGTTTTCCGCAGGACGTGGCCACGTGCTACACCGTCGAGAACGGTCTGCCGTCGAACGATGTGAGGGCCATACAACTTGGTGAGCAGGGGCAAGTGTTTGCCAGGACTGAAGCCGGGTGGGCCGTTTTCCGCGATGGTTCCTGGTCGAAGTGCGAGGCACCGACGGCCGAAATGCTGGCCGGGACGATCGACCCGAAGCGATACGCGGCGATTGCCGACATCGCCAGGCAAGTGGCCTTGGATCACGATGGCAGGATCGTAGCCGCCACGAAGAAGGGCCTTATGATCCAGTCGGGCGACGGGTTCGTGCCCTTGGTCGTGGAGGACGGAGTGGGACGCACGTGGGGTACTTCCGACGTGCGAGGAGTTGCCGTCGACAGCAAGGGTCAGCTCTGGTTTGCCACGCTCGCCGGTGTCGCCTGCCGCGCGGCCGACGGTTGGAAGTTCTACACAGGCCGCGAGGGACTGCCGTATAACGATTTCACCGTGGTAAGGGCGGGGCCGGACGGCGTGGTTTGGTTCGGAACGCACATCGGGGCCGTTCGTTTCGACGGCTCGGACTGGGCCTATCGCCAGGGGCCGCGCTGGCTGCCCGACGACGACATCCGCGACATTGCCGTCGACGCCAAGGGGAACGCATGGTTTGCGACCGCCGGGGGCGTCGGTGAGATCGAGCGGCGCATGATGACGCTTTCCGAAAAGGCGGCGTTCTATGAGGACGAGATGGAGCGATATATCCGCCGAACGCCTTTGGGCTACGTTTCCGAAGTTGCGTTGCGCAAACCGGGCGACAAGAGCGAGATCATCTACTCCGACAGCGACAACGACGGCCTCTGGACGGCCATGTACGGCGCCGGCGAGTGTTTTGCCTACGGAGCGACGAAGGACCCCAAGGCGAAGATGCGGGCGAAACAGGCCTTCGAGGCGTTGCGATTCCTCCAGAAGGTGACCCAGGGATGCAAACACAGCCCACCCAAGGGCTACGTGGCGCGGACGATCCGCCCGGTCGACTGGCCCGATCCCAACGTGGGACGTATCGAGGAGGACCGGAAGGCCCAGGCCACGGGTGACCATTTGTGGAAAGTGTACGAACCTCGCTGGCCCAAGAGCGCCGACGGCAAGTGGTACTGGAAGAGCGACACCAGCTCCGACGAGTTGGACGGTCACTACTTCTTCTACCCGCTGTACTACGACCTGGTCGCCGATACGCCGCAAGAGAAGGAGCGAGTTCGCGAGGTGGTTCGCGATCTGACGGACCATATGATCGACCACGGCTACAACCTGGTCGACTTCGACGGTAAGCCGACGCGGTGGGGTATCTACAACCCCGAATCGCTCAATCACGATCCTGACTGGTGGCCCGAACGTGGGTTGAAGTCGCTCAGCATGCTTTCCTATCTGGCGGTCGCCGGGCACGTGACGGGCGATCCGAAGTACGGCCGGTGCATGCAGGAGCTTGTCAAGAAGCATGCCTACGACACAAACGCGATGACCTACAAGATCCACCGCGGAATGGGCACCGGGAACCAGTCCGACGACGAGATGGCCTTCATGTCGTACTACAACCTGGTGAAGTACGCGAAGGATCCCGAACTTCGGATGATGATGCTCTTCTCGTTCTACAGTGCGTGGGTCGTGGAAGAACCTGAGATGAACCCGTTCTTCAACTTCGCCTATGCGACGTTTGGCGTGGGCGCGAAGATCGACGCTTTCGGGGATGAAATCTCCTTGGAGCCGAAGAAAGGTTGGCTGGAAGACTCGCTGGCGACGCTCGAGGGATTCCCGTTGGACCGGCTGAACTGGCCCAGCAAGAACAGCCATCGCTTGGATGTTGTGCCCGCTCCCGGAGGCGGTGGGCCCGAGCCCGGAAGGAGCCATCATGCGCGCCGAAACGGATTCCGCGTTAATGGCAAGGTTCTGCCCGTGGAAAACCGCCACTTCAACCACTGGAACACCGATCCCTGGGAACTCGACTACGGCGGCAACGGACGGCAACTGGCCAGCGGCACCGTGTTCCTACTGCCCTACTACATGGGCGTGTATCACGGCTTCATTCGCCAGCCGGGCGAGTGAGGCAGGGGACGGCCGATCCTCGCCGATTGACCATCGAACGCTATTCTATTATAGTGAGCGCGCGTTCTGCTTGGTGGAGGGCTCATCTTCTTGAGATGAGTTCACCCGCCCTGTCTGTGCGGAGGGCGGTGCGCGGGCGTTCCTCCGATAGCGAAGGTTGGAGTTCGAGCCATGAAGAGGCTTCGAGATCGTATGCCAGTTCGCTCCGGTGGCCACTCACGCCGCGAATTCCTGGCGCGTGCGGCCGCAACGGCGGTCCTCGGTGGAACGCTCGGCGGCAGACTGCGGGCCAACGATGCGCAACCGGTGTCGATCGAGACGATTCGCGCCAAAACGTTGGATTACGTGGAACGGATGCGAGTCGAGGGGGAGCCGTACGGCCGGTATCGATATGCGGAAGGGATGCCGCAGCCTACGCTGTATAGCTCCGCGTACGCGGCGATGACCCGCGACCTGTACAACGATTTGGGCGATCAGACGGAGGCCCAACGCCGGCAGTGGATCGAGTATCTTCAGTCGCACCAGGACGACGACGGGCTGTTTCGCGACCCGCTGATCTTCGGCCAGGGCTGGTATCGGGACGATCCTGAATGGTGTGGACGTCGGCATCTGACGTGCCACGTAGTCACTGCCCTGACAAGCCTGGGGGCCGCGGCCGCCAAGCCAATGCGTTTTCTGGATCCATTCCTAGAGCCAGGCGGATTGGTCAAATGGCTGGAGTCCCGCGGGTGGCGCGATCAGACCGACATTGTGGGCAATGAAGTGCTCAACGTGGGAACGCTGTTACAGTATGCTCGCGATTTTCAGAAGAATGAGCGGTGTGGGCCGGCGCTGAAGCTGCTGCTGGAGTGGATGACGCAGCACCACATGGACGCCCGCTACGGACTATGGGGATCGGTGGACCCGGACGATCTCAAGGAGCTTTCCCGCGCCGTACAGGCGGCCTATCACTTCTGGTTGCTCTACTTCTACGACAAGGTACCCATTCCCTACGCGAAACGGGCGGTGGATCAGGTCCTGAGGACCCAGAACTCCGTCGGCGGTTTCGGCCAGGGAGTCCACAATGGCGGGTGTCCGACCAACAGCAGTGCCTGCGAAGACATCGACTCGATCGATCCGTTGTGCCGGCTGCTTGTGCGGATGGATTACCGTCGCGAGGACATCCGGCGGGCGCTGGAGCGCGGATTGGCCAGGGTGTTGGTCAACCAGAACCCGGACGGAGGCTTTGTGTTCATGCGCGACACGGCCTTCACATACGGACATCCGTTGCTGGCAGCGGGCCACGATCAGAGCGGGATGTTCCCGACTTGGTTCCGTACCCTTACGCTGGCGTACTTGGGCAAGGCGTTGCCACACCGGCCAATCGGGTCGTATCCCTGGCGGTTCTGCAACTGTCCAGGGATCCAGTTCTGGATACGCGACGCGCATCCCCGCCCGCCAAGGTAGGAGAGCGGGGATGGCTTCCGGCCGCGTCGTGGCGTTGTCTGAGCTTGGTCAGTTGTCCGCCCGGACTTCCAGGCTGTGTTCGAGGCTGACGCTCTTGCCCGGTTCGAGCATCACCTTCGGTGCCAAGAGCTCCACTTCAAGCTCGTTGTTGTCTTCCGGATAGCAGTAGATCCACGCCGACTCGACCTGGTCTCGGGGGAATCGCTGAATGAGCGACAGACCCTTGGGCCCGCTGAACGTCCAGGCTTCGGCGGGAGTGTCGCCTTGGAAGAACCGCCGGCCTTCGCGGAGTTCGTTAACCACGTCGGTCATGTCCCGGTCGACCTTCTTGCCGTCGCGGCTCGTGAACGATACGCGGGTCGACCTCGCTTTGCCCAAATCGAGGGCCAAGTGGGCATGCAACTGCGCCGAACGTGGTTTGCTACTCGGATTGGTGACCTCGACCTTCACGTTGAGAATAGGAGCATCCTCGGCCAGGGTGAGCGTGCGCAGCATGGTGTAGCCGTTGGCGGTTTGGCCCACGAGCGTAACCGAGCTGGGCGATTGTGCCGTCGTGATGAACTGCGACATGGGGCCGCCCGCGAAAATGGCGAAGTACTCGCCGACACGGCTCTCTTCGCCGCCGCAGAAGGGGAAGAAGAGATCGGCCTTACTATTGTAGGCGGTGACGCAGCCGCCGGTCTTGCGGTCAATGATCCGCAGTGCACGCCCGCCCAACAGCGGCGCCACTTCCACGCGGAGCTGCTTGTTCTCAAGCACGACCAATGGCATCGGGGCGTGGAACAGGCGGGTCAGCGCCATTTGTTCCGGTGCGCCGCCGTGCTCCCGGATCGAGCCGAATTGGTGCCGCTTGATGCGGGCGACGAATTCGTCGACCTCGGTGAGCGAAGCCAAGGGGCCCTTGAAGCGGAGTATACCGTCCTTAATCGTGTATCCGTTGCGCGCGAACGCGTTGGCGTAGACCAACGGCATCCGGGCGATCCGCACCCGTTCCAGAAGCTCGTCGTTGTCCTTAACGGCAGCTTCGGCTTCATCGAACAACCGATTCGCTTCGGTCATGACCTCATCGGTAAGATAACCCTGCGCCGGGTTGGTGTAGAGGTGCATGTGGACGTTGTCCTTGTCCACCTTGTCCTGCAGTAACGCGATATACTGTCCGATCGGCTTGGCCGCTGCGCCATAGTAGCCCTCGAGAAAATCGCGGATGAGAGCTTTCGGGTCCTGCTGCGGGTCCTGGAGCAACGCGGACACGTAATAACCACGCAGGAGATCGAACTCCCCGTGTGCCGCCTGGGCGTAGATGCCTTCGGTGCCGATGCGCTGATAGAACCGCATGTCTTTGCCGATCGCACCGAAATTCGGGAAGGGCTCGAAGTAGTGGGCGAAGTTGACGACGTAATGCCACACGTACAGGTGCGAGCAGATCTTCGACCATGCTTCCGCGCGACGGAGATAGTCGGCATTGCGCGGGCACGACTCGATCGAATGGCTATCGCAACTAGGGAACATGTGGCACAGCCACACCGCCACGTTCGGGTGCATCTCAAGTCCCTTCGGCGGCTCCTCGGTGTAGGTGTAGGCGAGCGTGCCGACCAGCTTGTTTGGAAACTCCTTTGAAGTTCGCTTGGCCAGTTCGTTGACGAACCAGAACTGCGTGCCACCCGGCGTGCCGTACTTCTCGTTGATCGCTCGGCATTTCGGGCACTCGCAGTAGTTGTACCAGTCCATCTGCGAGAAGTTATGCTGACGGGCTCCGGGGTTCTTTCTCATCCGCTCGAGCATCCGTTCGGTGACGATATCCAACACTTCGGGATTAGTGAGGCAGAGCTGCGCCTCTTCGCGAACTCGCTTGCCACCGATCTCGGAGAAGTATTCGGGATGCTTGTCGAAAAACTCGCTCGGGGAGATGTACCGGAAGTATGTATGACACGTGCCGTCGAAGGAATACTGTTCGCCGAGCGGGTCGTCGGGGCCCGCCGGGCCCGAATTCAGGCCGCGCTGGCTGCGAAAAGCCTTGCCGGCCCCGGGCCACCGATAGCTGCAGCTTCGCCACAGGAACGCGGGCCGAACGATGCGGTCAATCGCGGACAATTGCACACTTGCGTGATGCGGAGTTCGCGTTGCATCGGGCGCGTACCAGCGAACGCCCAACTCTTTCTCCAGGAAGTTGCGTGCGCCGTACAGGGTGCCGTACTGAGGAGTGCCGGCAATGACCAAGTGTGGCGGCACCGCGCGGATGACACATCCCTGCTCGCCGAGCTCCTGCGACTGAGGGCGGACACCGAGAGCGGCGGCGGTCGGGCCACACCCGAGCACGATCATCGGTTGCCCTTCTTCTGGCTTTCCGGTCAGGATCGGGAGTTCAATGCCGGTGCAATCCTTCAGATAGGACTGGAGTTCCTTGGCGGCGTATTTCTCCGACTCGCTTGCCTTCGCATCGTGGACGATCACGTATTTGCTTGATCCGTCCTTAACAACTTGCAGGGGACTGGCATCGCCTTGGGCGGCGCGGAGAGTAACTGGGAACATGGACATGCCCCAGATGAGCAGCGGCACGAGACAGAGCGACTTCGGTCTAGCTGAACGGGTCATCACGGCATTCCTGAGTATACTGGCCCCACACTGGTTATCTTGTTTGGAGAGCAGGCGCAACACAACCCCCCTCCGGCTACGAGCTGGAGGGGGGCAAAGGCCAGGGCGGTGCACTTCCAATCGCCCTGAGGGAGGCTGAGGGGCACGCACGCCCGGAGGTTGGGCGTACGTGCGCGACTGCGGTTGTCAACTAAGCCCTGCCTCCCGATCCGCAAAGCTGCGGCGCGGGAAGACATGGCGCTGGCGACCCGAAATCAGGTCACCACTACGGCATCTCGAACACTTCGCCACCGCGCGAGGTGCCGAGGGCCTGCCAGGTTGCCCAGGCAATGTTGTCGGAGAAGAACCGAACCGAACCATCGCACAAGGCGGCATTCACACCACCGGGATGCTCGCTGCGGGCAGCGTTCATCATCGGCAGCGTAGCGGTCTCGTCTTGGCAAGGATGACGAGGATTGAGGGACGGCTCGCAGTAGTACATGGCGGTCGGGCTTGTGGCCGTGTTGCACACGTCGCCAAAGTTCGAGTTCGGCGTCAGGAACGTTTCAAAGTGCGCTCCCATGTACATCCAGCCGAAACCTCGAGCATCCCACCGCTTCGGCGAGGCAGCCATCATCTCCTCGAACGTGCTGGCGTTCGTCTGGACGGTCTCCGACACACACAGCGTGTTGCTCGTACCGTCCGTAATATCGCGGAAGCCGTACGCGGGCGGGTCAACGGCAGCACCGCCACCGGGGATCCCGGTACCTTTGCCAGCCATAACGAATGGGGCGCCACCGAACGTCGCCGTCAGGGTGCCGACGGTGAGGCTTGGGATCACCACACCGTTGTAGGTGCTGAGCCCGGTGCTCATCACGACACCGAAATACGGCATGCGGATGGCCGTATTGCCCAGGTTGCAGACGTAGTTGTGCTTGGGCGAGTCGAGGCTGGCAGCCGTCGATCGCATCGACACCTCTGTGCTGCTCGGGCAGGTGTAGCAATCGAACCGCTGCGTGGTGATTACCCGGTTGGTCGTCGCCATCGCAGCTCCGGTGAGGTCGGCCGCCAGGGCGGTCGCGATGGGCACGCCAGCCAAAGCAGCCAGCAGGGGTTCACCCCAAGGATGGGCCATGCCGGAATCGTAGTCGTACATCAGCCCCGAATCCCAGTGGGTGTACGCCGTTTGCTGCTCCACGAATGGCAGGATCTCGACATTCCAGCCACCCCAAGCATAGTTGAACATACCGACGGGGAGCGTCTTGTACACATCGTGGTAATTGTGCATTCCCAACCCGATCTGTTTCAGGTTGTTCGTGCACTGCGCTCGCCGGGCAGCTTCCCGAGCCGCCTGCACCGCTGGCAACAGCAGCGCGATCAAGATGCCGATGATGGCGATCACCACCAATAGCTCCACGAGTGTGAAACCGCGTTTTCTAACCTTCATGACCAGAACACCTCCCATAGCTAGGAACGAAACAAGTAGTCACAATACGCTACGATACGACCTCGCACACCTTGACGCAGCCTCTTCCGAAACTACCGCCGACTCGCGTCAGCCTCTTCTCCGTCGCCATGGTCGAGACCATCGGCACGCCAGGCCATGCCGATTAGGCTCGTTGTCTCACTTCTTAGTGATGTCGAAATCGAACACGTTAGGGCCGTCTTCCGTCACGGTAACGGTCTTGTCACTCTGGACGTTGTACTCGGGCGGAATCAACTCCGGCAAAGGAATGCCGGGGCCCTGTGGATCGTTAGGCCCTGGATTTGGGTTGGGCGAGCTGATTTGAACCGTATACTTGCCAACAGTGAGCCCCTTCGCTGTTGCGATCGCGTATTGGCCATTCGTGATCGACGCGCCGGTGACAACCGGGCCTTTGTCTGTCGGGTAGAACATGATGTTCCCCCGCTCAAGCGGCTGCCCGTTGAACGTGACCTTGCCGCTGACGGCTTTGCGGTTCAGCGGATTGTCGGGGCCGCATCCGAGCCAAAGACAAGTTAAGAAGAGAACACTTGCCGTGACAAGAACTCGCGACTTCATTGGATCCCTCTCGTGTTGTGCCTATGTGCCTCCCACGAGGCCGGCATCCGCTGGCAACCACCAGTTGGCCACCATGTCGTGAATGCCTTCCTTCCTCTTCTATACATCCGAACGGATCAAAGTTCACGCGCTTGCACGAACTGGCCGACAAGGGTAGAATATACTGAACGTTGGCGCTATGTCAACTCTTTGGTTGCAAAACGTCAACGTTTAGATAACCCGGTGCTCACAAGGGGAGTAACCGCAATGGCTTACGACGAACCAGCACTTTCCACAAAACAACGCGGCATGATGAAGCGAGAGCAGGAAATCCTCGCTGCCGCGGAACGAATTCTCATCGTCGACGGCTTCTTCGACATGAGCATGGCCCGTATTGCCGAGGAGAGTCGCTGCCCTCGCGGAACCATCTATCGTCATTTCGCGTCGCGTGAAGATATCGTCGTCGCTTTGGCCTGCAGCGTGTGGGAGCAACGTGTTGCGCTGATGCGACGGGGTGCGGCGTACCAGGGCCCGGCACGAATTCGCATGGCCGGCGTCGGAGAAGGTTTCGCCCTGCACTTCGGACTCTGTCCGGAGCGATTCTCTATCCTCTACAAGGCGACCGACACCGTTTGCGAGAACGCGTCTCCACGATGCCTGAAACGGCTGCGCCGAGCGGAACGCGCGTCGGTCGAGGTGGTACGCGAGCTTATTGTTGAGGCCGTCGAAGCCGGCGAGCTTCAGACGGCGGACTACAGTGTCGACGAGATCGTCTTCGCCTATTCCGCGCAAGTGATGGGCGGCTTTGCGTTGCGCCAGTTGGGAGTTCCCCAGGCGACGATGGACACGCCGTATTCGATGGACATGCTTCGGCGGTCGCTGAACGTGATCGGCGACGCCTACGGATGGCGCCCGCTGACCAAGGAAGTCGACTGGGACGAGATCGCCGCCGACATTCGGCGCAACGTGTTTCCCGACGAGACGCAGCAGGTCTATGGCACCGGAGCTTGGTACGGCAAGTGGGGCGAAGCACATCCGGCGAGCCAGGCCGTGGCGCCTCACATGTTGCGGTCGCAAGGATCGCGTGCCGAGACTTGAGTCCTGGAGGACTGCCCGCGCTGCGAGCAAACGTCTTGCTGTGTTAGCGAATTGTCACCGACGAAGTGTCTGCTACCACGCCGGCCGTGACAGTTCCACACGAGACGGGAGCAGATGGGGCCGGTCACCGTCAGGATCGCTTGCTCAGCGTGGCCGCCGAACGATTCAGGATCTGGCCGAGAAGCTCCGTGCTCCCAATGCGATTCTCCGACGCGATTTCGGCGATGGTCTGCTGGGCATGTCGGACTCGAATGCCTTGTGCGGCCAATTGTTCCTGAATGGACTCTGTGTTCTTCTTGGCAACCTGTGCGACCAAGTCCAGCGATGACTGCTCCAGTACGCCAGACATCTCCATGAACGGAGGACGGCCGCGGTGCTGGTGCTGGCCAGCCGGAAGGAAGGCCAACACGCCCAGCGTGAGCAGTCCGGCCATGATCGCCAGTCCGGTCGGTTGGGCGAAGTATCGGAGAAACGGCCGCCAGTTCAAAGCTACGTGGGCGATCGCACCCACGACCAAGAGCCAGCTCATCCATTCGTGGGCGAGCTTCACGAGACCATAATCCAGGTGAAAGAACATTAACACGCCGGTGACTGCCACCACCGCAAACGATCCGATCGTCAAGGGGCCGGCCCAGGTCTTCAGTCGCAGTGTTGCGTTCATACCTCTTCTCCGTGTTGCGACCATGGTGAATGGCTACAAGATCCGCCTCCAGTACCAAGAACGCGAGAGGCGGCCGTGCATCGCCATTGATTTTGGCATTGATTCCGAAAAAGTACCCCCCGAAGATGTTGGTTCGCGATGCGGCCTCTGCGAGCCGCTCACAGCGAGGTCTCTGAAGACACACGACTCCGTCCACTTGATTCCGGGTACTGCATCACGACAATGGAACGTGACATCGGCAACCTCCCACCTGCTGGCCACCAAAGGAGCCTCGCCATGGACATGAGGAAATCGTTTGCGATCGCCGTCTTGCTCATCGTGGGCGTCATTTGGAGCACACCGGGCGGTGCCCAGGGTACCGAGAAGCCCTTCGTTCCTTTCCTGGGTGCGTACATCCATTTCCCGCGATGGTTCGACGCCGATACCGATCAGGCTGCCCGCGAGCGTGTGATTGCCGAGAACTTGGATCGCTTTCGCGACGCGGGGCTGCGCGTATTGATACCCTACGTGGTCAATGGGGGCGAGGCCTCCTATGAGAGTCGGCTTTTTCCGAAGAATCGATACGGCGATTGGGACCCGCTGGCCGTGATCGTCCGCGAGGCGCGTCGCCGCGGACTACAAGTCTATCCGGCTGTCTGCGTTCTGGCTTCCGGGCATAAGCAGCCTCAGGGCGTTCTGAAGGCGCACCCAGAGTGGGCCCTGCGCGACAAAGCCGGTGAGCCGACGGGGTTCATCTCATCGGGCCATCCCGAAGCGCGCGAATGGGTTGTCGCGATGCTCCAAGAGATCGTCTCGAAGTACCAACCGGACGGTTTGCTTTTGGACTATCTCCGCTTCCCCGGCGACGAAGCCGCCTTGGATCCGGTGTCCCAGGCAAAGTTCGATGCAGCACATCCTGTTGCGCAGTTTCCACGAAGCGGCAGCCTTTACAAGAAGCAACTGCTGCTATTCAAGCGACAGTGCCTCACCGAGTTGGTCGGCCAGATCAGCGATGCCCTGCGGGCGATGAAACCGAAGCCGCAAATCGCCGTGTACATGTGGGGAGCGCATGAACTCAATGGGACCCGCGATTGGCGCACCTGGGCGGACCGCGGATATCTGGACATGTTGAACCTGACCGGTTATGCCTATCGCAACCAATACGGAGACAAGTACCTCGACGTCGTCGACAAGCGGTTCGCCGACGTAGCTGAAATCCTGCGAGAACTCAACAAACCGGTCGAGCTGACGATCTGTGTTGGCATCCGCACGAGCCACGGGAAGATTCAATCGGTGCAAGACATCGAGGGCTACCTCCAGGTCGCAAAACGGCACGACGTGCAGGGCGCTGCGTTCTTCACATGGGCGTCCATTCAGCCTTACCTGCCCGACCTGAAGAAGGCCGGCTACATCAAGCAGTTCACCGCGGGGCTGAAACCGGCGCAGCCGTGACCGGGGCTTCGGCTTCCCAGGTACGGGAGATGTTCAGCGTGGAGTCCTACTTCGACTTCCCTTCTCGGATCATCTGTCCCACTTTGCGCAGCGTCTCGACGTCGACCTGGCGCAGCTTGCCTTCGTAGTCGGGCCCGACGTCGAGGGAGAAGATGTTGCCGTATTTAACTGCGCCGAGATAGTCCTGGTAAAGCTTCGCGGCCGGCAGGCAGAGTTGATCATGCTCCGGCAGCGAGTAGAACCACATGGCGCCGCCCTTGTGTTTGGGCTGGATCGGGTAGGTAAACTCGGCAAGCAGGTAGCCCTGGTAGCCGGCACTCGACTTGTCGCCGAAGCCCGCGCCGGAAGGATCGGTCAAAGGTGACGGATGTCCCATTTCGCCCAAGCGGATGTTGCCCGACGCCTGGCCGTGGTTGTAACCGATGAAGCAGCCGGGCTGGAACTGCTTGCACCACTCCGTCGTTTCCGAATGGCTCAGTCCGCCGTCGGTCTGGGCGTGGTCGAACCAGATGTACTCAATTGGGCCATATTGCGTCAGCAACTCCTTGAGTTGGGCTTTCTTCATGGCCGGCGTATAGCCGCCCGGATGATAATCCTTGTTGTCCTGGAACTCGCCTTCCGAAAAGTAGAGGGCCAGTTTGATGCCGTACTTGTCGCAGGCCTTGCGCAGTTCGGCCAACACGTCGCGGCCCAATGGGGCGTTGGTTACCTTGCGTTGGGTCGTCTTCGTGTCCCACAAACAGAACCCGTCGTGGTGTTTGGTAAGGAAGAGGATGTAGCCCATTTCCGCTTCCTTGGCAGTTCTGGCCCACCCGTCAACATCACAATCTTTCGCACGGAAGAGCGAAATATCCTTAACGCCCGGGGTCCATTCTTTGCCTGAGTAAGTGCTTAGCGACCAGCAAATGAACATTCCCCAGCGGAGGTTCTTCAACTGTGTCGCTCGTTGGTGGATGTCGACTGCGTGCGCAGCGACCGCAGCCGATGTGGGAGCTGAGGAGGGGGTGATCGGTGAGGAATCGCTCCCAGCCAAGGGGCAAAGGCTCAGCAGAATCGCGGTGACGGTTTCGGGAATCACGTGTTTCTCTCGCAAAAGGGATTCTCGGGGGGGGGGAAGCGAGTTTCTTCCGTGTACTATACCCGCTGGCAGCGGCACGACCAAATGATCCAGGCGTTTGGAGGTGAAGTCGGTCGGGCAGACGTCAGCCAGATGTCGTTGCCGGTCGCCCAATTTGGCAACGCGTCAGGGACACCCGATAGAAGCAGATTTGGGCATAATCAATAGAATCAGTCATGATGAACTCTCAAGCAAGGGCGCGTACCCGTTGGCGTTGCCGGTTCAAAACCGCGCCGTATGCTGGCTTGATCCCTTGCAACGTCTCTCGGTGAACAGGAGAATGGGCGAGATTGAAATCACCGTGTCGACTCGGTGTCGACGTAACATGAGGAAATGGAATGTCCGAAGTGAACCATGAAGAGGCGGGCCTTTCTGCCAAACAGCGTGATATCCTCAAACGGGAGGACACGATTCTAGCTGCTGCCGAGAAGATTCTCATCAACGATGGCTTCTTGGACATGAGCATGGCTCGTGTCGCCCAGAAGAGCAAATGTCCCCGCGGCACGATCTATCTGCATTTCGTATCGAGGGAGGACATCCTTGTAGCTCTGGCCTGCCGGGCGTGGGAACGTCGTCTGACACTGTTGGAACGCGGTGCGAGCTATCCGGGACCCACTCGCATTCGAATGTCGGGTGTGCTGGTCGGATCCACGCTGTTTTCGCAACTCTATCCTGCGCACTTCTCCATTATGTATAAGGCGACCCAGACCGTCTGCGAGCGGGCATCCCTTCATCGCATCGAGCGGCTGCGCAGTGCAGAACGAGCCACAGGCGATATCGTGCGACGTCTTATCGACGAGGCGGTTCGTGCGGGCGACCTCAAAGTGAAGGAGGTCACCACCGAGAAGATCCTTTTTGCCTATTCCGCGATGACCACGGGTGGATTTGCCTTGAATGAAACAGGCGTCTCGGTAGCTGCTCTGGATCTAGCTGATTGCATGGGCAAGCTCAGATGGTCCCTCAACCTCCTGGGCGACGCCTTCGGCTGGCGACCGTTGTCACGGGAGGTTGACTGGGATAGGGTGGAGGAAGACATCCGCCAGACGATGTTTCCGGAGGAGGTGCTGCGAGTCAGTGAGATCCAGGAATGAGATAGGCCTGCAAGAGACGATCCGCATTTCAGTCATCGTAGCACGATGCTTCTACCTCGATACTGACGCTGTGCGGCATCAGGTCGAGTCTGAAGATCAACCCGGGAGGAGATCATGCGAGTTCACTTTGTATTGGCGATTGTTGCGTTTCTGTGCGTTGGCGCCGCGGCACCCGATCAAGTGCGATTCAACAAAGAGGGCTTTCTGTTGATCGACGGCAAGCCTCGTCTCATTCTCGGTCTTTACGAACGGCCCGACGACGATGCGTTGCTCGAACAGGTTGCTCAGAGCGGGTTCAATCTGGTCTGCGCCAACACCGACAAAGCAACGCTCGACCGGCTCCAGGCCTTTGGATTGCGTGCGTGGATCCCGCTCGGCGGCCAACTCGATCTTCCCAAGGGCGACGCAGAGGCGAAGAATCGACTCATCGAGACTGTCGATGCTCTTAAGGACCATCCCGCGCTGCTTTGCTGGGAGGGGCCCGACGAGGCGCTATGGATGACCTACTTCGCCGCCTATGGTTGGCTCATGGGTGAACAGCCGAAACAGCTGATGGAGCGGATCGGAAAGGCCGCCGCGAAGGGCGATCCCAATGCCGCAAAGTACGGCAAGATGCTTGAGAAGGCGCTCGATTACACGCAGCGGTGTATGTGGAAAGAGGCCGAGCCGCTCTACGACGACCTCTGGAAAGCTCTTGGAGATGGCGACCCTCGGCCCGACCTGCGTCCGACCGCCCGCCTCCAGGCCGCGCAAGATCTTGGCGACCGGCTTACCCGTGGTTGGGAGTGCGTCCGCAAGCACGATCCGAAACACGTCTTGTGGCAGAACCATGCACCCTGCAATTCAGTTGCCGACCTTCGAGTCCACAACAGGGCGGTCGACGCGGCCGGATGCGACATCTATCCGGCTCCGGGTGGTATGGGCGTACGCCACGGCCAGGCTTTAAGCGACTCGGACCTGACGGGCGTTGGCGTGGCGACAGATGTGATGCGCGAGGGCGCGCCGGGCAAGGCCTGCTGGATGGTTCTCCAAGGCTTTGGCTGGACAGACCTCAAGGATGATCCCTTCAATCCGACTGACCCGGTGCGAGGCCGTCGGCCAAACCTGCAGGAAACGCGGTTCATGGCCTACGACGCCTTGCTTCACGGCGCGAACGCAATCCTTTACTGGGGTACGAGCGCCATCGAAAAGGACAGCACGCTGTGGAACGACGTGATGAAGCTGGGCAAGGAACTTCGGGCGCTGGAGCTGGCTATCGTAGCCCCGAAGCTGAAATCGCCGGTTGTGGTTGCGGAGCCGAACTATACAACGTTCAATGGCGGCGATCCGAAGCTCATTCTGCGCCAGGTCGGCGACGATTGGGTCCTCATCGCCGTCAACGAATGGCGATCGGGTGTTGCCTTCGATGTGAAGGATCTGCCGAAGGCGCTGGAGGGCAAGACCCTATACCATCTCAACTCCGACGAAGGGCACGTCGTCAAAAACAGCTCGTTCCATGACGGTATCCGCGGCCATGACGTTCACGTGTACGCGACGTCGCGCCGATTTGAAGCGAAATAGGGAACCTTGTATGAGCAGAAGGTTGTCGGTATTACGCAGTCTGGTTTGCCTTGGCGTGGTCACCTTCTCGGTCTTCGCGGCTACTTCGGCAGTGACGGCTGCCACGGACCGATTCGAGGGTGAATTCTATTCGGGGCAGGGCGATGTTCCGTACATCCAGTTGTTGGACATCTCACGGCGCATCTTCGCCCCCGATCCGGAGTTCCAGAATCTCCCCATGCTCTACACGCCCGCCTGGAACGGACTGGTCGAGGGACCGACGTGGGGCGCATGGTGGATCCAGAACAGTTACGGACCAACCTATTGCGCGCTTCCGTTCCTCGAAGAGCCGTTTGTCACGTTCCTGGGCAACTCCCACGCTCTGTGGTTCGATCAGATGGGCGACGGCAAGCGGACCTTCACCTGGAGGGATCACACTTGGGTGGTCCCCGATGGCCAACTCTGCGATGCGGCGTCGCCCGGCTGGGTTGTTCCGAAACAGGGTGATGGCAATGTGGCCATCCATGACTGGGGGATGGAATTCACGGCTGCCGGTTTGCTTATGCAAGCGGAGCTGCTGCTCGTGAGCCGGGATCGTGCGGCGCTGGACCACTATCTTCCCAAACTGCAGCGGTGCGTCAACTTCATTGAATCGCGGCGTGATCCGGCCAACAATTTGTTCCTGGCCGGTGCGGCGGGCAACCTGTTGGCGCCCAGCTACGCCGGATGGAAGAAGCCCGACGGGACCTACGACAAGGCGTATCTAGCGGGACTGTCGATAACCTACATCGCTGCGCTGGACCGCCTGATCGAGTTGGAGAAGCTGGCAGGACACTCGGACCTAGCAGAGCTCTGCCGCACACGCCGCGACTTGGCGCGGCAGGGCCTGAAGCAACTGACTACCGACGAGGGATACTTCATCAAGTACCTCGATCCGGACGGAACACGCCATGGAGTGTACGGAGCCCCGCAGCACGGCTACTTTGAGGCGGTCTGCAATCACGACGCGATTTGCTTCCGTGTCGTCGACGACGCCCAGGCCGAGAAGATCTATCGGAAGATCGCCTCAATTCCAGGGCTGCGACCGCACAGCCTGATCGTTACGAATTGCCCCGGTCTGGACGACATGTACCACCCGACGAGCAACTGGCTGTGGAAGTTCGGCACGTGGGTCAACGGCGGACACTGGTCGACGTGTGAAGCCCGCATGATTATGGGCTACTACCGCTTGGGCAAGTACGACGACGTTCGTCGTAGCCTTGAACAGATGATGACGTTTGCGCGCCAGTTTCGTATGGACAATCCCCTGGTGGATTTCGGTGCCGCTGTCTATCAGCCAAAGGAACCGGTCAACCTGTGCTACGACAGTTTAGGTCCAGCGGCGGCGATGGTCCGCGGACTGTTCGAGTATCTCTATCGGGCCGACGCGTTGACGCTCATTCCTCACATCCCGCCGCGGATCACTGCGCTCCAGCAGAACTTCCCCGTCCGGTTCGGCGAGAAGCGGCTCTTTTTGGCCACGACGGGAAGCGGACCGGTGCGGGCCGTCTCGATCAACGGACAGCCCTGGAAGCAATTCGACAAGTCGTCGATCACGCTGCCTTACGACGAGACGCCAAATGAGGCGACCATCGAAATCGCATTGGGTGAGGGTAAGATCGGCGGCTTCGTTCCCCGCAAGTCGCCGCAGTCGAACGGGGCGCTGCCCGAACTGGCCAAGTCGGCCTGGTTCGCCGGAGGGTTCCCGGTCATTGCTGCAAACGATCTGCCGCTCCGTATCGGAGCCGACAGCCAGGGCGAAAACCGATTCCGGGGCGATATCGCGCGGGTTCAACTCTTCCGCCGAGCGCTAGGGGCCGATGAAGTGGCCGGCTTGGCGAAACGGCAGTCGTCGAAGCTCGACAGCGACGAGGCGCTGGTGGGCGATTGGAAGGTCGATGCCAGGAAGGACAAGGTGGTGCCCAATGCACGTGGTGCCGATCTGGCGGCGACCGTCGTTGGTGAGGTCAAGGATGTTCAAACGCCTGAAGGGAAGGGGATACATCTGTCCGGCGACGGATATCTGGAGGTCAAGAGCGATCCTCGGCTGAACCTGACCGACGCCTGTACCCTGGCGGCCTGGATTCGGCCGGAAGCACAGGCGGCCGGTGGCGGGAGAATCATCGATAAGAGCCGCGCCGGGACGGCCAACGGCTACCTGCTTGACACGCATCCCGGCAACGCCCTGCGGTTGATTGTCAGTCGCGGTTCGCTCACACACGGCGCGCACCTCGCGGGTGATCGGTGGATTCATGTGGCGGCCACCGTGGCGGCCGACGGCACCGAAGCCCTCTACGTCGACGGGCGGCAGGTGGCCACCGTACAGCACTCCTTCCCCGCAGACCTTGGGAAGCTCGACCGCGAGGTCGCCCGTGTGGCCCGCTTCTGGAAGCTGCTCGACGAGGCCGGGCTTTCCGACACGTACGAGGCCGCCCATGCCCGATTGGTCGTCGGATGTGCGGCGACCGCCTGTCGGCGGGCAGAGCTGCTTGCCGACGGAAAGCTCGCGCAGCTGCCGGCCGCATCGCAGCAGGCAGCCGACAAATCGTACCTCGACACGACGACCAAACTGTGCGACGGGCTGGCCCACGCCGTCGAGGCGTACCGTGATTCGAGCGATTCGCGAAAGACGCAAGTGTTGAAGATTTGGGAATCGGCCGGGCAGGGCAGGTAGGATCGCGCTGACGGTCGGTGATCGTCCTTTCCAGATCGTGACCACAACCGCGCCTGGCGGCTTTCCGGGCGCGGCGATCGGGCCATTCCCCGTAGGCTTGCCGCCAGGCGGACTGGCCGCGTTGGAGGTTATTTCATCCCTTGGGATTAATCATATTATATTATGAAATCCAAGGTGGGATAGCGCTCCAGGGAAATACGCGGCGGACGGCCATGGCGAGCCTGAATCGGGCGGTGACGAGTCGGCAGAGACCAATCCAGCGGAGCAGGTTGTTCCGGGCATGGAATCTCATTCACGGGGGAACTGGGCAGCCGATTGACACCCCTTTTGGGGAGCAGTAGTATGAGAATTGGGACGCTCTTATACCCTTCATTTACCGACGAGGTACGCGATGGACATCAATGCTCTGGCAAGCGCGGCGGGGGACGCCTGCTATGGCTTCTTGACACTGAATTTCTTGTGGGGACTCTATTGTGCCATTCTTCTCTGGCGACGGATTCGCCAGTTGAGATTCCGAAACGACTACATGCAGAACGCCTTTCTGGACGAGGTGAGGCAGTGCCTGGACCGTCGCGACCTGAAAGGGGCCACGGAGGCGTGCGAAGGTCTGGACTGTGCGCTGCCGCGAGTAGTGACGGCCGTTGTGAATAGCGTTCACCTCAGCTACTCGCAGCTTCGGCAGTTGGCTTCGGAGTTGGTGCACCAGGAAGTGCTGGCCGACTTGGAGCACCGTCTGAGCTGGATCGCCACGGTGGTCAAGAGCGGTCCGCTGCTGGGTTTGTTCGGGACGGTGTTGGGCATGATGGCTGCGTTCGGTCGCATCGGCACGGGCGAGAAGGTGCAGCCGTCGCAAATCGCGCACGAGATCAGCATCGCCTTGATCTGCACGGCGATGGGCTTGCTCACGGCCATTCCGTTCACCTACGTTCTGGCCACGCTGAACATTCGCGTGCGAGCCTTGCAGGACTCGGTGACAACCGGGATTACCCGCGTTTTGGAGCAGTTGAAATCCGTCGCCGGAACCGTCTGAACATGAACGCGTCTTCTTCAGCAAAAGCATTGGACAGTGAGCCGCTGGTTGCACCTCGGCCGGAGGTGGAAGACGCGCATTTCGACATCACCGCGATGGTCGACCTGGTGTTCATGATGAACATCTTCTTCCTCGTCACGTGGGTGACGGCCACGCTCGCCGAGGTGGACCTGCCTGCCGCGAGCCATTGCACGGCCGCGGATCCGGAGATGTCGGTCATGTTCACCGTGTTGGCCGGCGAGGATCGCAAGGCGGTCGTTTACGTGGGCGAGCTGCGCCAAGGGAATGCGCTGGAGGACAATGCCCAACTGGACGAGCGAATCCGGCAGGCCGTGGAAGAAGGGAGGACGCAAGGACGCGACACCGTGCTGGTGAAGGCCGAAAAGAAGGTCTGTTTGCGGGATGTGCTGCGCGTCGCGACAGCAGCGATGGGCGTCGAGGGGATGAACTTGAAGCTGGCGGTGTTGGAGAAGGAATAGGGCATGGTCATTCGTTTCCGCTGCCCCGAGTGCGACAAGCATTTGAAGACGCCCGACGGCACGTCTGGCCGCGCGGCGCGCTGCACGCGCTGCGGGGCAACCGTGATCGTGCCGGAGGTGGTCTCGGTGCTTCCCGCCGACGAAGAAGGTGGCGAAGACGACGCCGGGCCGCTGAGACGGACCTCAGGAAGCCAGCTTCCCCTGGACCTTGTCGACATGACGGCGATGGTCGACATCGTCTTTTTTCTGTTGATCTTCTTCCTGGTGACGTCCATGCAGGGCGTCTGTGCGTCGATCGGCATGCCGACGCCCGATCCTCAGAAGGTGTCGACCAAAGGTGCGAAAACGATCGCCGACTTCGAGAAGGACAGCGACTATCTGATCGTGCGCATCGACCAGGACAACAGCGTGTGGATTCAGGACCAGGAGATCCCCAGCGACCAGGAGCTGCGGGTCAAGCTGCGCGAGCTATTCGACGGCCCTCAGGCACCGCGAAGGATGCTTGTCCTGGGCAATGGCGACGCGTACCATGCAACGGTTGTTCGCGTGCTGGACGCGGGCAACTCCGTGGGTATTGACGACGTGCGGTTGGCTCTCGACGAGGAAGCGTACTGACAAGCCCCGTACCCCGCGAAGGCCGACGATGAATTCGACCGACGTTTGCGACGCTCGTGTGACGGTCCGTACCAACCTTGCCTATCTGATTCCTGTGTGCCTGGTCGCCACGCTCGGCGGCCTTCTTTTCGGCTACGATACGGGCGTTATCTCCGGGGCCATCGAACCTCTGACCAAGAACTTCAACCTGAGCGACTTCATGAAGGGCTGGAGTTCGGGCTGCGTGCTCATCGGCTGCGCCCTTGGCGTGCTGCTGGTTGGGCCGGTTTCCGACCGTTATGGGCGCAAGCTGTCGTTGTTTCTGGCGGCCGTGATGTTCGTGATATCGGCGATCGGCACGACGGTGCCGCCCGACATCATCACGTTTATCGTCTTCCGATTCGTCGGTGGCATCGGCATCGGCATCGCGTCGATTACCACGCCGATGTACATCGCCGAGCTGGCACCGGCCCACCTCCGCGGTCGTCTGGTGGCGGTCAACCAGATTGCCATCGCGGGCGGCATCGCCACCACGGCTTTCGTGAACTACTTCATCGCTCACTCACACGGCGATCCTTCGCAGCCGGAGGTGCAGCAGTGGCTCGTCCAGTTCGGTTGGCGATGGATGTTCGGCACCGAGATCCTGCCGGCGCTGTTGTTCGCGCTGTTGTTGCTGCCGATTCCGGAGAGCCCGCGATGGCTCATCGAGAAGAAACGCCATTCCGAGGCGATCGGCATTCTTAATAAGATCGGAGGCGAGGCCTTCGGCGACGCGGAGTACCGCAGCATCGAGGCGGCCATTTCGCAGGAACGAGGGACTTGGGGGGAACTGTTTTCGCCGGCGTTGCGGGTGCCGCTTCTGTTGGGCATCGCCCTGGCCATTTTGCAACAGGTGACGGGCATCAACGTCTTTCTCTACTTCGGCGCAACGATCTTCCGCACACTGAGCGCCTCGACGGGCGTCGACGCCGGTTTGCTCCAGCAGATCATGATCAACGGCTCGGGCATGCTCTTCACGGTCGTGGCCATCGCCACGGTCGATTATTGGGGGCGACGGCCGCTGATGATTGCGGGCGCCGCGGGGATGGGCCTCAGCTTGGCCGCCATGGGAGTGCTTGCACAACGCATGGGTGACCCAGGCGCCGTCGGCTCGTCGATGCTCGTGTTCATTCTCATGTACATCGCGTGCTTCGGTCTGTCGGTCGGCCCGGTTACGTGGGTGATCCTGGCCGAGATCTATCCGACAGCCATCCGCGGCCGGGCGCTGGGGTTGGCTACGTTCTTTCTCTGGGTGGCCGATTACGTCGTCACGCAGACCTTCCCGTTGATGGACGCCAAGGATTCCTGGCTGGTAAGCCGGTTCAATCATGCGTTTCCGTTTTACGTGTACGCAGGGTTCTGCGTGGTGCTGGTGCTGCTCGTGCTGCGTTTCGTGCCCGAGACCAAGGGCAAATCGCTCGAGGAAATCGAACAACATTGGAACCAGGCTGCGGATACCACTTTGTGAGTCGTCGAAACTTGGGAGAACGGCATGAACACGATCGTGCGGCTGTTGGAGTGCGCAGCGATAGTCCTGACGTCGACCGTTGCGATCGCGGCACTGGGGTTGGATGCGGCCGAAGCGGCGCCGGCGGCCACCGCTGTGACGATTGCCACTGCCCCAGGAACGTCGGCCCTGGAGAGCTTTGCGGCTCGTGAAGTGCGACGATACGTGTACGTCCGCACGGACCAGTTGCTGCCGATTGCTGCCGCAGAGACTGCTCCCTCGGGCGATGCGATCATCATCGTTCGCAAGGACCGTGCTCCGGTGGGTGCTACGGCGGCCATCCAAGCGGCGGTCAAGGACCTCGGACCGCAGCAGTACCTGCTCAAAACAACACCGGCCGGTGGGCACAAACAATTGTGGATTGTCGGCGGGGATGACGTGGGAACGCTCTACGGCGCCTACCGGGCCGTCGAACATCTGGGCGTGCGGTTCTATCTGCATGGCGACGTCGTGCCCGACGCGAAGATCGCCGTGCGAGTTCCGGAGCTCGACGAGGTGGGCAAGCCGCTGTTCGACACGCGGGGCATTCAGCCGTTTCACGATTTTCCCGAAGGCCCCGACTGGTGGAATCGCGACGACTACCTGGCATACATCGCTCAGTTGCCAAAGATGCGGATGAACTTCCTGGGGCTGCACTGCTATCCCGAGGGAGGCGTCGGGCCGGAGCCAGCCGTGTGGATCGGTAGGGCGGGCGACTTGGACTCGCAGGGCCGAGTCCGATTCAGCTACCCGTCGTGCTGGGCAAGCACCGCACGTCAAGGCCCCTGGGGATACGCCCCAACGAAGACCTCGGATTACTGCGGCGGCGCTGCCATGCTGTTCGAGATTGACAACTTCGGCCCCGACGTGATGCGTGGGATGATCCCCTCGCCGAAGACACCCGACGAGTGCAACCAACTGTTCGATCGCGTAGGCGACATGTTTGGCGACGCCTTCGCTGAGGCCCGCACGCTCGGTGTGAAGACGTGCATCGGCACGGAAACCCCGCTGACCGTGCCGAAGCCGATGCGGGAGCGGCTTGCAGAGCAGGGGAAGGATTTCAAGGACCCCGCGGTAATCCGGGAACTGTACGAGGGCATGTTCCGGCGGATCGCCAAGGCTTACCCGGTTGACTACTACTGGCTGTGGACACCGGAGGGGTGGACTTGGGAAGGCAATAAGCCTGAACAGCTTGCAGCGACCGTGAGCGACATCCAAGCCGCACTGGCCGCACTGGAAGCGATCGGCAAGCCGTTCACGCTGGCCACCTGCGGTTGGGTGCTGGGACCGCAAGACGACCGCGCCGCGTTGGACAAGGTGTTGCCCAAGGATTGCCCGATGAGCTGCATCAATCGCCAGGTGGGCCACGCACCCGACGAGCCGGGCTTCGCCGACATCGAGGGCCGGCCGAAATGGGTGATTCCCTGGATGGAAAACGATCCGAACATGACGGCGCCGCAGCCCTGGGTCGGCCGCATGAGGTACGACGCGGTCGACGCACGGCGGCTGGGCTGCACCGGCCTGCTGGGCATTCACTGGCGCACGAAGATCCTCGCCGGCAACGTTGCTGCGCTGGCGGCGGCGGGCTGGGATCAGTCGTGGGTGCCTGCCGATTTCGACATGAGCCCGGTTAGGGCCGAGCCGAAGCCGAGCGTGCCCGGGCCCCTCGGCGGCGCGATCGCTCGCTTCACCGCGCCCGTTTCTGGCACCGATGAGCAGCCGGTCTACCAATCGGTCCGGTACAACACGCGGGGCTACGACCTGACCGTTCCCAACGGCACGTATATCGTCACGCTGAAGTTCAACGAGCCCTTCTATACCGCGGCCAACAAGCGGGTGTTCGGGGCCTCGCTTCAGGGCAAGCAAGTGATCGATCGGCTCGACATGTTTGCGAAGGCCGGCCAGAACAAGGTGATCGATTTCCGCTTTTCGGACGTTCGCGTCGACAACGGTTGGCTGAGAATCGGCTTCAAGTACCGGGTCGAGTACCCCTGCATTGCTGGAATCGTCATCGAGGGCAAGACCGATGCCGGCCAGACGCTGCTGCGAAAGATCAACTGTGGCGGCGACAAGTACCAAGACTACGAAGCCGACACGGCAAGTCGTCCAGATATGGATCTGCGCGCCCGCACCATGCCGGTCGAGGAGTTCTATGTCGATTTCGCCCGGGCCAGTTTCGGCAACTTGGTTGCCGAGCCGCTGGGCAAGATCCTTGCCAAGGTCGACGGGGTCAACCTGCCCGAACCCACAACGTGGCTCAATGGACCCGGCGGGGTCAAGTCCGAGCCGAAACCTTGGTCCGAGATCCGGCGACTGTACCAATTTGTCGACGAACTGGCCGCGCTGCGGGACCGTGTCGAAGGCCCCGGGAACCTCGAACGTTTCGACTACTGGCTGAATACCTACCGCATGATGGCCGCCATGGCCCAGGCTGGTTGCGTTCGCGGTCAACTGGACCGGGCGGCGGCCGCCATCAAGGCCGAGAAGGATGCCGCCAAGCGGAAGACGCTGGCCGAACAGGTGTTGCCAGTGCGCGTGGAGTTGGCGCGACTGTGGGAGAGGATGATCTCGCTGCAAGTTGCCGCCACCGACACACCGGGTGAGCTGGGAACGTTGGCCAACCTCGAGCAACACAGCCGCATGCAACTGCAATTCCTCACCATCCATGACGCGGTCTTGAGCGACGCCTTGGGCCGTCCGCTTCCCAAGGAAATCGAGCCTGGCAAGACGTATGCCGGCCCGGCAAGGCTCATCGTGCTGACGGTCCGCACTTCGGCGAAGAAGGGGGAGCAACTCGCGCTTCGCACGCTTGCCGTCGATCGTGAGCCGGTTCGCTCCGTCAGCCTCCGTTGGCGGCCGATGGGTGTGGGTGAGTTCGCCACGTTGCCGGCCAAAGGCGTGGGCCGGTCGGTTCACACCGTGTCGCTCCCGCCTGTCACGAACGATATCGAGTACTTCCTGACCGCCGAGACCGCCTCTGGCAAGCAGATTGTCTGGCCGGCTACCGCCCCGACCTTGTGCCAGACGGTTATCCTTGCGCCCGACAATCGCTGATAAGGAGATGCTCATGCGCCGTGCTTGTGCAGCCATTTCCATAGGGGTCTTTTTCTTGGCGTTGGGTGTCGGCAACTGTCTGGTGCAGGGCGCCCAAGCTGGCCCGGACGGGCAGCGGCCGAATATCCTCTGGCTGATCGCCGAGGACATGGGCCCGGAAGCCCTGAGCCTTTCGGGGACGCCCGAGGCTTCGACGCCCAACCTCGACCGGCTGGCCAGCCAAGGCGTGTGCTATACGAGGATGTACGTCGGGCCGGTCTGTTCTCTCAGCCGCTCGTCGTTCATGACCGGGATGTACGCTACGACCATCGGCGCGCACAACCACCGTTCGCATCGCGATGACGGCTTCCGGTTGCCCAACGGAGTGCGAGTGCTCCCCGATTGGATGCGGGATGCCGGTTACTTCACGGCCAACATCGTGAAGTTGCCGACGAGATGCGGCTTCCGCGGGACGGGCAAGACCGACTGGAACTTCACTTACGACGGCCGTCCGTTCGACTCGGCCGACTGGGACGATCTGAAGACGCACCAACCATTCTACGCGCAGATCAACTTCTCGGAGACGCATCGGAAGTACCGTGCGCCGAAGCGGGCCGATCCGGCGAAGGTGGCGATTCCGCCGTACTATCCCGATGATGCAATCGTGCGGAGCGATTGGGCTGAGTATCTCGACGCCGCCACCGAGCTGGACCGCAAGATCGGCCTGGTGCTGGAGCAGTTGGACCTGGACGGACTGGCCGACAATACCGTCGTCGTCTTCTTCGGCGACAACGGTCAGTCGCACGCGCGCGGCAAACAGTTCTGCTATGAGGAAGGGCTCCATGTTCCGCTCCTTATCAGCTGGCCCAAGCGGTTTCCGCCGCCGGCGCATTTCAAGCCCGGCACGTCCGACGACCGACTGTTAGAAGGCATCGACCTGGCCCCGACGATGCTGGCGATCGCCGGCAGCGCCAAGCCGCCGAAGATGCAGGGTCAGGCGTTCCTTGGCGAGCATTGCGGGCCGGCAAAGAAGTACGTTTTCGGCAGTCGCGACCGTTGCGACGAGACGGTCATGCGCATCCGCTCGGTTCGCGACCAGCGGTACCGCTACATTCGCAACTTCACCCCCCAGACGCCGCTGCTCGCGACGAACGCTTACAAGGAGAAGCAGTACCCGGTGTGGAACCTGTTGAAGGACCTTCACGAGCAGGGGAAGCTCACGCCGGCGCAGGACGCCTTGTGCCAACGGACCATGCCGCCGGAGGAACTGTACGACCTGGAGAACGATCCCGACGAGATCCACAATCTGGCGTCGTCGGACCGTCCGGAACATCGTGCGGCGCTGGCCGAGTTGCGAGGTGTTCTCGATAAGTGGATCGAGCAGACCGACGATCAAGGGCGCATCTTCGAGCCGGCGGCTGTCGCTGCGGCAAGAGGAGCCACAAAACCGACCGCCGCACCGAGCGCCAAGCCAAATCGGAAGAAAGAGCGGCGCAAGCCATAGATGCGGGAATGCGGACCGGACCTCTCCGGCCGCAGCAGAGCGGCGTGGAGCCGGATTCAGCATCTTTTCCGGGTAGAGATTTCCCGTACGCCCACCGGCCGACTACAATAGCGGCCACGGGGTATGTTTGCTTCCAGCCGACTGCAGATGCGAAGGAGAAGGCGATGGGCCGCGCAATTCAATGCGGAATCATTGTAGGTGTGCTCTTGGCGAGCCTTTCAATGGGACTGTCGCCCAACGCTGCGGCGGCCGACAAGGCGGCTCTGCCGAATCCGTTCTACGCCTACTGCGTAGGGATCGGCACCGGCCCGGAAGCGGCAACGCTGAAGGCCCAGCTCGAACTGGTCCCGATGCTGGCCGACTTGGGATATGCGGGAATGGCCTACGTTGGACTGGATGGAGCCACGGAAATGCTCGAGGCGTTGGAGAAGCACGGGCAGAAGCTGCTGGCCGTCTATACGCCGTTGGTCGTCGATCCCGATGACCCCGGCTATGATCCCCGGCTCGACGAACTCATGCCGAAGCTGAAAGGCCACGGCACGATCGTGTGGTTGGTGTTGAACAGCAAACGGTACAAACCGTCGTCGACCGAGGGCGACGCCCGCGCGGTCGAGTTGCTGCGCAAGATCGCCGATCTGGCCCGGCAGTCAGGCGTGTCGATCTCGCTCTACCCGCACAAGGGCTGCTACACCGAGCGCATGGAAGACGTCGTGCGGGTGGCAAAAAAGACCGATCGGCCGAACGTTGGCGTGACGTTCACCTTCTGTCATTTCCTGGCGGTGGACGATGCCAAGAACCTGGACCACGTATTGGCACTGGCGCGGCCGTACCTGACGATGGTCACCATCAACGGCACGTCGGGCTACGACCCGAAGGACTACAGCCGTTGGATCAAGGTATTGGGCGAGGGTTCGTTCGACGTCGGCAAGGTCCTCCGATCGTTGCGGAAGATCGACTACCAGGGGCCGATCGGCATCATCGCCTATGGCATCAAGGGGGACCGGCGAGAGATCCTCAGTCGCTCGATCCAGGCGTGGAAGAAGCTGGCGGCCGAGGCGGCCAAGTAGCACGGTATCGCGTCGCAGATAGACCTGTGCATCGAAAAGGAGCATGGTTATGAAATCGTCGCTCTGGTTCTACATCGGCGTGTTTTTCATCGTGGTGGCAACCGGGTGGGGCGGCCAAGTCGACGCCGGTGAGCTGGCAATCGACCTCGCGGCCGCGAACGCATCGAGCCAGTGGATACTGCTGGACAAGACGGCGTCGGTGACCGGCGGCGAACTGGTCTTGGACGGACGCGAGAAGATGTCCAGGGCCGTTTTTCTGCCCCATGAATGGACCGATGTCAGCCTTCGCGCCGAATTCCTCGTGGAACCCCAACCGGAGGGCGTGCTGGCTTGCGGGTTTGTCGTGCGGGCCCAGGATGCCGAAACATGCTACTACGTGCATTTCGATCGCGGCCAGGCCATCCTTGCGAAATCCGATCGAAACCAGTCGTGGATCGAGATCAAACGCGTCAGCGGTCTCGACAAGCCGGCAGGAAAATGGCACACGGGCGAACTGGAAGCCAAGGGCGACACGTTGAGGGTCGTCCTCAACGGCAAGCTCCTCTACGAAGCGACGGACACCTCGCTGGACCGCGGCCGGATCGGCTTCTACGCCAACCAAGGCCGGGCGCATGTGCGGAACATCGTCGTCAAGGGAGAGCCGCTGAAGCCAAAGGGCGACTTCGTCGTCCCGCCGCCACTGTTTGGATATGTGTGCACCGACGCTGGCGCGGGCGGCTACGAGGCGTTTCCCGACGTGTGCAGGCTGAGCGACGGCCGGCTCATGGCCGTGTTCTACGCCGGCTACGGACACGTGGCCTTGCCCAATGAGCAGCTGCCTAAGGGTGGCCGCATCTCGTACTGCACGTCGGCCGACGAAGGCCACACGTGGAGCAAGGCCGAGGTGCTCTACGACGGGCCCGACGATGATCGAGATCCTTCGATCGTGCAATTGGCCAATGGCCTGTTGGTGTGCAACTTCTTCTCGCTGCGCAAGAGCGAGGGCAAATCGCCGCCGTGGACGGGGCTGGGCACGTGGATGGTCACTTCGAGCGATCTCGGGAAGACATGGTCGGAGCCGAAACAGATTGCCGCCGACTATTACTGTAGTTCGCCGATCCGCGAACTTCCCGGCGGCCGCCTTGTATTGGGTCTCTACCGGGAACTGCCAAAGAGTGCAGCCGGGGCCGTCGGACTCAGCGACGACGGTGGCAAGACGTGGCGCACGGTGGACATCGACAACGGCGGGACCCGCCTCGACGCCGAAACCGACGTTATCCGGCTCGCCGATGGAACACTGTATGCCGCCGAGCGACCGGCGATGTGCTACTCCGTGTCGAAGGACGACGGAGCAACCTGGAGCGTGTCGAAGCCCATCGGGTTCGTGGGGCACTGTCCCTATCTGCTGCGCACTGGGGACAACATCATCCTGCTGGCGCACCGGTTGCCAGCGACGAGCCTGCACTACAGTCTCGACGAGTGCAAGACGTGGAGCGAGAACGTGCCGGTCGACACGGTCGGCGGTGCCTATCCGTCGATGGTCAATCTCAAGGACGGCTCGGTCCTGATCGTCTATTACGAGGAAGGAGCCGGATCGAGCATCCGCTACCGGCGTTTTCGAGCCACACCCCAGGGCATCGAGTGGCTGGCACCGTGATTGGGCCGGGTAAAAAGACCACGTGAGGTCTGCCACGGCACGCTACTTGGCCCGACGGATCAGTACGACTCGCCGATCGGCTGGCCGTCGTTGCGAACGCCGAGCAATTGGTAGACGCCGACCAGCCCCAACTCGGCCGCGCTCACAAAGTCGGCGTGGGTCCCGGTGACGTCGTCCAGACCGGCCGTATCGGAGTGGACCGTGTCGGCGATGAAGTGAACGGAACCGTCGACGAAGCAGAAGGACGCTCCGCCAGGGTGGTGGCTACTGAAGCCGTGAATCGAATCCGGATCGTTTAGCCGATAGGCGACGCACGAGCTGACCGTGCTGCCGATTCCGAGTCCTCCGGGGCCGCACCACGAGGGCCATTTGGTCGGGTCGTCGGCATACCTCTTCAGGACAGTGCGCTCACCCAAGGCGATCGTGTTGCTCGTGCCGTCGGTCACATCGGCGATTCTCGTACCACTTTGGCCGTAGCAGATGCCGTCGTTCTGCGTCGTCAAGTGCGCCGCCCCCTTGATGCTGAAGAACCCTCGGCAGCAAGTGTAGTTTGCCGTGGCGACCATCTCTCCACCGCCCAGGTACTCTCTCAGGTCCTCGATGGGGGACGAAGGACATCGGAAGACCTCCAATTTCATCTGGAGCATGGGCAGAAGCGCGGGGTCCGAGACCACTTCGGAGAGCGTGTACATCGTGGGACTGAGCTTACCCTGAAGCGGACTCTGTTCGATGAAAGGCATGAGGAATACGCCCCAGGCCCATCCGCCGGTGACCGTTCCCTCGTGGTCCAGGACCATGAAGCCCGGAGGAAAGCACTTCATGGTGTCATGATAGTTGTGCATCGCCAGCCCGAGCTGCTTCAGATTATTAGCGCATTGAGCCCGTCGGGCCGCCTCGCGAGCGGCTTGCACGGCCGGCAGCAACAGCGCAATCAGCACGCCGATGATGGCGATGACCACGAGGAGTTCCACGAGCGTGAAGGCGTGGCGAGGCAAACGAATCGGCCGGGACTTGGTGAATGGCATGATACCCTCGTCTGGCAGGCGACAGTGGCGTGGATGGGTCGGTGCGGAAGGACGATGTTCTGTCAATGTTAAACTCCGCCTTCGCCGGCCGCAAGATTCCTCACACCTGCCGCCGGAATAGGAGCAACAAGCCGTCTAGCCGGAGACGGAAACGCTCGGGCCTTCCTAAGGCTGTTCGTGCGGCTGCGTCGTCGTCGCCTCTTGGGCAACAACTTCGAGTCCGCAGAGGATCGGTTTTGCTTTGGAATCGTCTCCGGTAGGGTCCAGTTCGACGACCAGCCGATCGCTGACTTCGATTCCGGGGAATTCCTTGACCAAGGCAGTCATGTGCCCGACCTCGGCGGCGACATCCAGGCCAGAGAGCACTACGGCGCCCTGGAGTCGGACACGAACGACGCGGTGAGTCTGTGACGATTCGTCAGGTTCCATGAAATGGAGGCGGACCGTACAGCGACGTGGTTCGGCTGGTGCCTTGGCCAGCGTCACCACGATGCGCCTGGCGTCCTCGATCCCGGATGCAGCCACCCAGGGAAGTGCGCCCGACTCGGGTACCGACCGGATCAGCGAGCTATGGTAGCGAAACGTCTCCACGCTTTCCGGCGCAACCTCCAACGGCAGATCGGGCGAGGGTCCGCCGACGCTCGGCCAGTCGAGCCAAAGGGTGCCGTTGTCGGCCCGTCGATCGCCTGGAGCGCCGAAGTTGATTCCCACGCGTTTCACTGGCGCGCCATCCCACTCGAGATCGTTGAAGGTCCACATTTCCACTTCCGGATCGTACATCATGGCCAAGGACGTTTGGTTCTGATAATTGCAGATGCAGGTACGCGTGTACTCGGGCGCGTTGAGCAGGCCGCCCGCGGCGATCAGGTTCGACGTGCAACTCGACTTGAAGCCACCCAGGTTTCCGGTGCCACCGTCACGAGCCAGATCGAAGAACCCAGCGGCGGCCGACCGGAAGGTGAGCAGGTTGCGGCTGGCGATCACTGTGTTGCAGCCGTAGTTCCGCTTGTATTGCCATGGAATCGGTTCGCCCGTCAGAGGATGTCGGCGCATCTGCGGCTGACCGGTGAGCAGTGAAAACGAAGTGCTTTGCGTAATGATCGTGTCGCCGTGGAGCATGCAGGGGCCGCTGTATGACCGGTCGAGATCCTGCCAGAGCACATGGCCGTCGACCCCGCGGTACGCCACCATGCCGACGCGGGTTTCGTCGGCCGCGCGATCGCGCGCCGCGCTGCCGGCCTGGAGCAGAATGTCGTGCTCGGCGCTGTATCCGAGGAACGTGCCCGAGACGTCTTCCGAAGTGCTCCACAACTCTTTGCCGGTGCGCAGGTCCAGTGCCATCAGCTTTTCCGAGAACTGGGCCAGATCGATTCCCCGCCGTGCCAACAGTTGCTGCTGCATCGTGGAAAGGCCGTCGATGCAGAACAGTTTTCCGTTGCCTAAGGCGATGTTGTTGTGGCGGAAACCGTACTTGGCCGTGCGATCCCAAAGCACGCGCCCCGTGCGGCGGTCGAGAACCGCCAGCCGCTGGCTCGTCGACGCGTAAGGGACCGGCGTGAGAAGCTTCTGAAGCGAGGGCGATTGTTCCGAGCGAGCGGATTCCGAGCGGGACATGAAATCCATGACCGACGACTTCTTCTCCGGCACCGCGATCGGCGTCGACGTGGCGACGAGCAGATCTTCGGAGACTCCCAGGTAGCCCCAACGCGGTGCAGGCCGATCGGACTCGGTTTGGAGGGTGAACCGATCGAGGAGACGGCCGGTTGCGGCGTCAAGTCGAAGAATCGAGTCGGCGTAGGCCACGTAGACCGAGTCGGGCAACGAGACATAGTTGCTACCGATTTCCCCGGCCCCCGGCTGATGCGATGTGTTGTCGTAGAACTTCCCCAGCTTCGGCAGGGCCGTTTGCCAGAGGAGCCGGCCGGTGTAAATGTCGATCGCTCGCAGCATGTCGGGTCCTTCGATGAACAGCCGTCCGGCTGCGACCTGAGGGCTGGGACCATGGCCGTGCCGCGGCAACACTTCATCGTTCGGAGGGCCGCCAAACCATAACAATCCTAAGGGCGCCTTGACCTGGCAGTCCTGCGAAACGACCGTGTTGGCCGCGTCGGCGTACTGGTGCGTCCAATCGGCCGCGCCCGGAAGCGGGCCCGTGCGAACCAGCAACGCCGCGTCGTCTCCGTCGGCCTTGATCTCGGCGCCGGGAAGATCGATGGCGGCGAGCTTCTCGCGCACCGATTTCGCTGCTAGGGGCAGGTGGGCCGTCCCGCCGTAAGGACGCAGCGCATGGTAGACCGATTGGAAGAAGGCTTCGCTCCGGTCGATCCCGGCCGCCTTGAGATCATCGCAGACGATGAGGCTGGCCAGGTACGGCGGCAGCGGATAGTCTGTCGGGTCGCCGGTGCGCGCCTCGACGCGGGTTCCGTAAAGACCGGCATCGGTCATACGCCGGCGAAATGCGTCGATCTTCTCCGAATCCGGGTCAATGGCGATCACGTGAAGTTTCGAGGCTCGCGCCAGCCCTTCAGCCAGCCGGCCGGTGCCCAAACCGAACACGAGGGCATAGCCTTCGCTCACGCCGGCTGCCTGGAGGATGTTCCGAGCGTTGCCATCCTGCTGAACGGCGTTGCCGAGCGCCGGCCGGTCGTACGCGGTTGGAGCGACCGATTTGCCGCCGAAGCAGTAGATATCCCCGGCGGCCGTCACCACGAACAATCGGTCGTCGGCTGCAAGCATAGTCCAAGGCTCACCTTCGATCGACTGTCGCCAGCCGATCGTGGCCTTGCCCTCGGCGGCGTCGACGTCCAAGGCGGATATGCTGCCGCTGTTGCCCGCATAGAAGCGGCCGCCGGCCTTCAACATCAGGCGGCCGCAGTCGTCCCCGACGCTTACCTTCCAGGCCTTTTCGAGGCCGCGTTTGGAAACGCCGTCTGATCGCCCCTTCGAGTCGGCCTTTTCGAGCGGCCGCTCGTGCAGTTGGAAGCCATGGGCAACGAGTTCGTTGTCTGAAAGACTGTAGAAACCCGTGTCGTCGTGAACGGCCCAGTCTGCCGGCAAGACGACCGAGCCATCGGCGATCTTTCGCAACCCGTCGGTGGTGAAATACGACTCCATATGCGCAGCGACGTTGCAGGTGCCGCCTCCTTTGTGGGACCAAATCCACTGAAGCTGCTGGCCGGTCTCCCGATCGTAGCACGCCGGCGGAGTGCGGCCGCCGGGAATCACCAGGCCACCTTCGCTTGCCGCGAGGTGTCCCCGCGGAACGAAGCCGCTGAACGCCGGACTTCTGTGCGGCTGGATGACATAGGGGCAACTGTCGCTGCTGTTGGTCCAAACCGGTTTGCCGGTCCGGGCATCGACGGCGTGGATGAAGACTCCCATGAACGGCCAAATGCCTGCCGTAAAATAGATCGTGTCGTCCAACAGCACCGGCCCACCCCGGATCGGCCAAGTGGAGATCAGCCGCTGATTGCCCAGGATGTTGCGTTGCTTTGGGCCGCCCGAGAACCGCCACACAAGCCGTCCGTCCTCGGCGGTGACGCAGTAGAGGTAACCGTCGTCCGACGCAAAGAACACGCGATCGTGGTAGACGACGGGGGCGAAGCGGACCGGTCCGTCGGCAAAGAACCGCCACTGTTGGGCGCCCGTTTCCGCATCGTAGGCCGTCACGCTGTCGGTGACCATCGACGGGACGAAGAGCTGTTTGCCGGCGGCCACCGGGGAGTAGGAGACGTCGAAGCGGAGCGACGGCTGACTCTTTGGCCAGGCAGGCTGCGGCTCGGGCAAATGGCGAATCCATTGCAGACGCAATTGCGCCGGAAGTGCAGCGGGTGTCGACGCTCCTCGTCCTGCATCGTGCCGCCACTGGGGCCAGTCGGCGCCGGCCGCAACAGCCAACAGCAGGAGCACGCCAAGCCTGACGCACCTGACCGCCGCGAAACGTCTCGATCCCTCTTGCAACCAGAACTGCATCACATCCTCCAGGGTTGTTTGCGTCGAAATGGCGATTCTCATCTTCAGTGGGTGTCGTCTCGCTGTGCGGCAAGGGGCACCATTCGGCCCGCCTCCAATTCCAACGAGCGGTGAGCGTAGGCAGCGGCCTGGGTGTCGTGAGTTACCATGATCACGGTGCCACCACCCTCGGCGAACTCGGCGAAGTGGCGAAGCACGCGCTGGGCGCTGTCGGCGTCGAGGTTTCCCGTCGGCTCGTCGGCCAGAAGCAACTTCGGCTCGTGGAAGAGGGCCCGCGCCAACGCCACCCGTTGACGCTCGCCCGTGCTTAGGGCGGCCGGCACGTGCGCCGCGCGCTGTTCCAATTGGAAACGCTGCAAGAGGCTGCGCCCGTGGGCGTCGGCGTCGGCTCGCGGAATGGCCAGCGACGGCGCCAGCACGTTTTCCAGTACCGAAAGATATGGCACGAGGTAGAACTCCTGGAAGACGAAGCCCACATGTTCGGCTCGAAAACGGCTGCGGGCTTCGGGCGACAGGTCGTAAGGATTGCACCCGTCGATCGTGACCCGGCCGCTCGATGGATGCAACAGCGCGCCGAGCATCATCAAGAGCGTCGTCTTGCCGCAGCCGCTGGGCCCGCGGACGGCCAGGAATTCGCCCGATTCGACGCGGAACGTAACGTCGCTCAACGCGGTGACCGTGCCTGTCGGGCCGGCAAACGTTTTCGTCAGTTCGGTGGCTTCCAGTGTCATTGCTATCCTTCTCGGAGAATGCTTGCCGGATCGGTCCGGGCGGCGACGAGTGCCGGAATCCAGGTTGCCAGCGCGGCCACCGCCACGGCGGACGCCACGGCCAGGGCCGCCCAAGCGGGGCGAATCATCGACCCGATCGCGGCGGCGGAGAAGCGACTGGTATCGGCCGGCTCGCCGAAGCAAATCGCCACGGTCACGCCGAGGCCGTATCCCAACGCAGCGCCCAGGAGCCCCAGGAGAACAGCTTTGCCGAGAAAGAGCCCAGCGATCCGCCACGAACCGACGCCGATCGCCCTCAAGATGCCGTACTCGGGCCGCCGCACGCGCACATCGCGAAACGCCGAGACCAACAACCACAACCCGGCCACCGACACGAGCGCCGGGGTGAGCACCGATATCAGCCCCTCACGTTGGGTCCTGAGTAGGTCTCGATGGGCGCGTTGCCGCTCCAGGGCTGCCTGGCTCTCCTGGCGAACCCGGGCGCGCGCCTCGTAGCGGGCGAGAAACTTCGAGCCCATTTCCACGACCTGCGTGTCGGGCAGCACGGCCTCGATGTCGCTTCGCACCTTGCTCAAGTCCTTTCCGGCACACATGCAGTGCAGGGCAAGAATGGCGTTGATCTGCCCTTTGCGTTCGAGCAACTGCTGGGCTTCGCCAAGCGGTATCCAAGCCGAAATGTCATCTTTGGTCCCGCGCTGTTCCAGGCAACGATGCACGACGAACTCGCGGCCCAGCAGCCGCACCATATCGCCTTCCTTGAGCGAAAGCGTTTCCTGAAGTTGATGGCCGAGGACGATCTTGCCTTCGGGCACGGGCTGCACTAGCGGTACCTTGGGTCTCTGATGCAGATACGGCACCTCTCCCCGCGTGCCGACGAGAATGATCGTTCGATCCTTCTGTTCGGGCCACTGAATGCGCTGTTGGAGGCTGGGCAGCAAATGCTGCACCGTCACGATGTTCGACGCGGCCAAACGATCGACGTACGACTCGGGCATGTACTGCGCTGCGAAGTCGTCGGTGTACCAGTCCTTCAGATTCTGGTTCTTGGGAAGGATCACCAGATTGAAGCTCATCTTGAGCGTGGCCCGACGCATATCGTCCGCCAACTCGGCGGTGCGGTCCGACGTCTGCTTTTCGAGCGACGCGAGCACCTCCTCGGTGCGGCGATCGTGCAAGTCCAGGATGGCCAGCGAAGCGACGAGCGAAGCGACGGCGCCCGCAACGGCCAGCACCGCCAAAAGGAACGTTCCTTTGCGATACGCGATTTCCTTGAGAATCAGTCGGGAGAAGCTCATGGATCTCACCTACGCATTTCCCCGCAAGGCCGCCGCCGGGTCCTTTCGGCGGACGATCAAAACCGCCGTAACGCTGGCAATGGCTGAAAGAACGATCGCGACGCTCAGCGTCAGGCCCCAGAGCATTGGATCGGCAATGCGGACGTCGCCGACCCATGCGCCTGCCAGCATCACGACCGCCAGGCCGGCGGCCGTTCCCAGCATTCCCAGGGTCATCCATCGTCCCAGAAACAGCATGACCAAGCGGCGCGCACCCAGCCCGCACGCTCGCCAGAGGCCCAACTCGACGGTGCGCTCGGCGGCATTGCTCCAGGCCAGCCATCCTATCCAGAGCGCGCACGATGCGGCCGCCAGAAGATTTACCAGGTCTGTCAGCCTCCAGCAATCGCGCAGCAGCGATTCCTGGACGATCTGTTCCTTCAGCAGGCATGCTTCCTCGAACCTCTTCACGTCCCTGGCGGCCTTGGTAGCTGCGAGAACACTGGGAGATCGCTCCACGACCTGCGTGCCGGGCAGCACCCGCGAAACAGCGACGCGAACGTCCTGGAACGCCTCTGACGCCATACTGCACCCGAGCGCGAGGATCTCGTTGATACGGCCCGGCTGGCCGAGCATCGCCTGGGCGTCTTTGAGGTTCATGAAGATAGCGATGTCGTCCTTGTTACCTTCGCGTGGCAGGCACTTGTGCACGCGCATCTTGCGGCCAAACAGTTCGATCGTGTCGCCCTGCTTCATTCCCAGCACATGGTGAAGCTCGTGTCCCAACGCGACTTCACCGGGCGAAATGGCCTCCATGTGGCGCGCGGCCGGCACATCGTTTGGCGGTGGCGAGTTCTCACCGCGCGACGGCACTGTCGGCAGGGCTCGCCCCACGACGATAATCGTCCACTTCGTTTCCGGCCACTGGACGCGCCGCCGCAGTTGGGCCACCGGATAGCGAACGGCGATCGATCCGGACTGGAGCAGGCGATCCACGTAGTTCTCGTCCATGGTGGCCGTCGCCTCGTCGTCGGCGTACCAGTCGGACAGATCCTGTCCTTCCGGCAAGATGACCAGGTTGAAGCCGAGCTCGCCCATGGCCTTGTGAATGTCTGCCTCGAGGCTGGCCAGGCTGGACTGCACCTGGGCCCGTTTCGCCTCCAGCACGTCCCGTGTGCGCTCCTGATAGGCGGTCAGGATCGTTCGCGTGCCGGCGATCGCGCAGACGGCCAGCATCACCGCGCCCAGTCCGGCGAGCGAATTCCACCGATAGTGGAGTAGCTCTCGGAGGACGACGCGGTACAAGGGCATCGCGGGTACTCCTATTGCGACTTCCGAACGGTCAACACAACCGTTGCAATGGCGGCCACTGCCAGCATCAGACCAAGCACGACTCCGGCTCCGACGAGAACCCCGTAGCTTCGGCTGCCTGCGGACGAGCTCGATTCGCTCGCAACGGGTGCGGTCGCCGCGATACGCTTGTCCGCGGAGAGCTCGCCCGCTTGGGGTCGCTCAACGGGTTCCTCGCCAGCGCCCAGACGCGGCGCAACGATGGTCAGGTCGGTCGGGCCGATGGTCTCTACCGAAATGCTGCCTTCCAGCAGCCCGGTCCAGTCGGCCGACGTGAGTAGATCGACGCCCGGATTCATGCTCTTCACCTGGCAGGAGCAGCCCTTCACGAGAAACTCGCAGGCCTCCGCCACGTTCTCGGCATTGATGCCTTTGCCGACCAGTGCCCACAGGACCCGGCCTTGTCCAAAAATCGGAAACGCCATGGGTTCCCCGGAATACTCGCGCAGGTCGGGCTCCGACTCTAGAAGCATCGCAACAAACAAAGCCTCGGCCGGATTGCTGCGGGAAAGCGTCAGCACCGAGAAGTCGACCTTCAAGCGGATCTTCACCGGGGAACCATCGGGGGAGTTGTTGTCGTCGCCGGCCGGCGCCAAGTCGGCCACCGAGTAATCGAGTTGGTCGGGCTTTGGAATCTGCAATTCCTTTTCGGCCGCGGTGACCTGCCGCTCGATCACTTGCCGGGCGTTGCGATCCTTCTCAACATCGCCGCTTTCCAGGAATACCCACACAGCCGATTCTCCCGACGCGATGCGGCGAACCACCTCGTGCCGAAGCGGCGAGTCGATCAGGCGGTCGAGCGTGTCGGCTTCGAGCCGTCCAGACCAGGCGACAGGTGACGGCCCATCGCGATCCGGATATCGGAGCACGAGCCAGGGCAAATCCTTGCGCTCGATCTTAACGTCCGCGTATTCTGTGTCCTCGGGATTGGCCTTCTCCAGGTCGACAAACGACACGGCTACGTTCGATGGTCGCTCGGCCAGGCCGTCAAGCTTCTTCTCAATCGCTGGGTCTAACTCGTGCCAGAAGTACACATTGAGCCGGTACGTGTCGGCCGGCCACCGCTCCAGCGCGTAGCGGAACACGGGCACGTTGCAGGCCCAGGCCGGCCATGGCAATGCAAATGCCATCACCACGGCGGCTGTCCATGGCAGCCATCGTCGCGATCCGGCGGCTCCGGGGAGGTGGTGGGTTAGTGGAAGGAGATCGCGCACTGATTTCCTGAAATCGTGAAAGGACTGGCGGTTCGAGCCATGCGAGACCCTCGCCGCGGCCGGTCTGCATCGACACGCAACGCCGCTTCCTGTTCAGTCTAACGACAAACGAGGGGGGTGGGCAATGGAACCGATGCATGAAGAGCAGAAACCCGCTTGCTGGTCTGTGGCCAAACCAGCGGGATCGTGTCCCCGCGATCTCGGGGGTGCTAACGTGGTCAACCACTTCGCACCGACCGGGCGGCTTCGTCTGGTCGCGCATCGCTCTGTATAATAGGGCCGCGTATTCCAGTGGCCCAGTTCCGAGAGGTGGTTCGCATGCGCACCGGTGATACAGTCCCAGACGCATTCCCTTTGAAGGGTACGCTTGCTCGGAAGGTAAAGCGACTCCTGCTGATCGTTGTCGTCGTCTGCCTTCCCGGCGGTGCGCGGGCAGGCGATCAGGCCACCATCGTGCAGGACCGCGGGAAACTCGACGGCAACGTCGCGAGGGAACCTTCGACGTTCCCGCCCGCCGAGCCGAAGGACGAATCTTGCTTTCCGCCACCCGAATCGCAGGGGGGGTGGCGCAAGCTGGACGACGATGGACAGATTCAGCGGCTGGCCGGGATGGATCCCGCCAAGCTGGCCGATCTGAAGGCATGGCTTCTGGGAAGCGACGACCGGGGCTTTGCAGCCGTCGTGATTCGCCACGGGTATATCGTGCTCGAGGTCGAACGCGGCAACAGTGCCAAAACCGATGCGCGGCGCGTGGCGTCGGTTTCGAAAGCCATTTGTGCGACGGTCCTGTCGATCGCTTCGGAGCAGAGCCAGCATGGGCTGACACCGAAGAAGATGTCGTTCGACGACCTCGCGTTCGATTTCATCCCTTGGGCACACCCGCTGAGCGATCCCCGAAAAGCTAAGATCACCGTCAAGCAGTTGCTCAACCATACCTCGGGTATCTGCCCCGAGAGCACTGGTGCGCCGAATAATGGCACTTGGCAGTGGATGCTCGGGCATACCGGCGATCCTCGCACCGCGAATCTCGCGTTCGATCCGGGCACGGCGTGCGGCTATTCGACCCATGCGCTTTGCCACGCGGCGCTGGTTTGCGAAACGGTCACCGGCAAGCCGTACGACCAGTTCGCCATCGAGTCGTTGTTCAAGCCGCTGGGCATCGAGCATTGGTGGTTCCAATACTTCGACGATGAGAAGATCGGCCGGCATCCTTCACACGGAATCGGCATGCCTGCCCGCGACCTGGCTCGCATCGCCTACTGCATGCTCCGCAACGGCCGCTGGCGCGACAAGCAAGTGATACCCGAGTGGTTCGTACGCCAGACTGCCGCCCCCACGCACAGCGTGACAACACCAGAGCTGCGATTTAAGATCAACGCCGATGTGTTCACTCACGGCTGGCAATTGCCCGCACGGCTCAACGGTGAGGGGCGAAGCGGCAAAGGGATTCCCGCCGATGCGCGCGACAAACCGGGGTCGGGCGGACAGTTGATTGCTTTTGTGCCTAGTCTCGACTTGGTTGTCACTCGCCAAACCGGCGGTTCGGGCGCGTACCCGTATGAGGAACTCCTGCGGCGTGCGTGTGCGGCAGTCGCCGATGCAAAACCCAGCGAGCCGTGACACGTGGGTCGTGCCTCGACGACGAACCCCATGCAGCCTACTCGTACCGGAAGATGGCCGTTGATCGGCATGATCGGTCGGTCGACAATCGCACCCAATGAGCGCTGAAACCGGCAGGAAACTCGTGGACGAGCGATTGCCCCGGCGCGACCGCCAGCGTTGTGTACTGGCGCCACGTACCATCGGCCGTGACGTCGACTTCGACGGTGAACGTGACGGGCTCGGTGGCGTCGTGCGAGACAGTCAGTTGCTTGTGGTCGTAGCCGGTCATGAGGTAAGGATCGGACCACTGACCGGCCTCGACGACCGTGTCGCGCCACGGTCCGCCGACGCCTTGCGGCTTGCCGAGCTTCCACAGGTCGTCGATGTCACCCAGCCACAGAGCCGCTCGCCCGTCGTCAGAAACAACATGGTGAGCCGAACTCGCCGCAGTCAACTTGGCTCCGGTGAGTACGAGCAGACCTCGCCACGAGCAGAAATCGCCGATCCGCTTGTCGTGACTGCACACCGGCTTGACACCGCGAACTCCCATAGAATAGTCTCGCTTGGGCAGTACGTAGAACGTGCCTGCCACGTTGAGCAGGTCGCGTTCGGTGGCGACCTCACGGATGACCCGGGGTGGGCTGCCGGGCCACGAGGCATCGGCGCTCGTCGGAGCCTTGGGCAAGCGGTAGCGATGGTCACGGTCGGTGAGAATGACTGATGCCGAGTCGACTTGAAAACTGCCTGGGCCGACGGCTGCCTTCTTTTCCAACACGGCGCGGCCGTTGGTATCGTCCGAACGCTGGACGAGCTTCATGTCGGCCCCGATCTCGTAGTAGCCGGTCGCCGTGACCTTTCCGGCGGCGTCCACTGTTTGCGACAGCAATTGGAGCGTACCCCGATCGCCGCCGCGAGGGCGAACGATGCCGGTCGAGTACGGGCTGGGCTGGTCGGCCTCGGCCAGCGACTCGAACATCGCCGGATCGGCCTCTGCCCCGCGGCTCAGCCCGTAATGCAGCCGTGCGGTGGCCCCGGACGCGTCGACGTCGGTGGAGAGACGGATCCATTGGCCGCCCTGATCGTCGGGTATCGCTCGCCAGGCATACCCGCTGGCAGGCACGTCGATGTCTGCATACTTTTGCCATTGACCATTGCCGGCGACGTCGATCTCGGCCGTGAAGCGGACCGGTCGATCCGAGCGGTGCGCCAAATGAAGCACACGATGGGTGTAGCCGGCCAGCAGATAGGGATCGCTGGGCGTAGCGGCCGAAACGTCGTCGTCCAGCCAGGGACCGCCCCAGCCGACCGGCTCTCCTGCTCGGCGAAGGCCTTCCAGCGTAGTGAACCACAAGTTCGACTGCGACTGGCCTGCCACACCGTTGCCGCCGGTGATGGCCGTGTCGTCGCATCCAAACACAATGCGGCCTTGCCAGGTAGCGACGTCGGCCGTGATCTTCAAATAGCTGCCCAGCGGACGCAAACCGGCGGTGTGTGCCGTGCGGAATTCTTGCGGGAAGTCGAACCACCCGCCGTGCATATTCATCAGAAGCGTTGCCGGTTGGCCGTCTGCTGTTGGTACGACCTCACGGATGCGCGGCCACTCGGTATACCAACCGTGCGAGGCGTTGTAGCTGAAGTCGGCCATCGGCAGGCGGAAAGTCGACCAGTGGCCCCCATCGAGCAATTCCAAGCGGAGGGACCGGCGGTCCCAGCCGACGGCCCATAACGGATCGGCGGCGTTGGCATTTCCCTGGATCCCTCCCGGCCCGGTGACCTCGGTGAACTGGTGCCGGCGGACCACTTCCCATGCGTGCCCGGGGCCAGACCATTGGGCCAAACATCCGGTATCGCCGAACAACTGCCGGCGCCAGTCGACCTTTCTATCGCCGTTGTTGGCCACCACCAGCCGCCCTTGCGACGAGTACGCTCCCTTGCCGTGATAGCCGGGCACGATGTCGACGGCCCCTTTGAAGTTGGCGTCCTTGTTCAGCGTGGTCACGTGAAGCGTCTTGACATCGATTTCATAAAGCCCTTCCTCCATGGTGAAGGTGTAGACCTTGCCCGCCGGATCGGTGAGGTGCCGGGTGGTGGCGGTGGGGCGGCCGGGCGCCTTGCGGTAAGGAATGACCCGGACGGCGCCATCCGCATCGATCACGTAGGGCCCGATGAACAACTGCTTCGATTCGCGGTGGATCAGCCGGTTGGCGGATGTGCCGCCGATGCTCTCGGGTCGGGCGACCATCTTCAGTTGCTCGTCGACCTCGTACAGCTTGTCGTCGCTGCCTGTGGGTTTGTGCGGTGGGTAGCTGGTGAACCACAGATGACCGGCCCAGGGCACAACCGCCCCGATGCCGCATTCACCACCGTGGTTGAACACGGCCAAGTGCGGATAGCGGCCCGAAATTGCCAGCGGCGTATCGTCGCCGGCCGCTGTGGACAAGATGGAAAGTAGGAACAGGGCAAAGCAAAGCAGGCGTTTCGAAGATGTTGGCATCGGTGCGGGAAGTCTGGGCTTGGGTTATTGCGGACTACTCGAAGGGGTGTAAGGCCGGAGAGCAACGGCACGCGCTCGTCTGTTGCCGTATGCGGCGCGGACTCGGTTCCCACTCGCGGCCAGTGCATTTCGCACTCAACTGTAGCGTTTGTGGCGGCGTGTTTCTGCGGTTTAGAAAGCGGAACACGCGCTAAAGATACGCCGAATGCGATCTATTATCGCGAGTCGCGGAAGCCCGGGTCAACCAAGAGCGGCTTTGGGCCGGCTGACAGCCCAGGATCTCAGCCGGGGCTTGCGTGCCGACACTCCAACAGGCGGCCCACGCTTCGATCGGTGGGCGGAGCGAAGGAAGACGCTTACCGGTGCAACCCGCCGAATAGGAAACTTGGTTGCGTCGAGTGTGCGCAGTCACTAGACTTACGGAGGTGCCCTGTCGAGGGCGCTCCCACCCCGTGTGCCTGCCATTTCACCTTCCCTCCTTCCGGACATTGACGATATGTGCCATCCACCCACCGTCGTTCCTGTACCGAAGCAACGTTGTCGAGTCGCCGCTTTCTGGGCGTGCATGATTCTCGCCCTGGTTCCTTGTTCGGCTTTTGCAGAGCCCCCGTCGGAGAGCAACCCGGCGCTGGACGAGGCGTTTCAGAAGCTGGTCAAGCTGGAATTGGGTCAAGACCTCGGCATCTTCAATCCCATCCGTCAGGCCGTCGTCGCATCACGAGCCGACGAGAAGGTCCGGGCCGATCTGGAAAAACGGCTCGTAGCCGTACTCGAGGGCAACGCCAGCGATCTGGGAAAGGACTACGCGTGCCGCCAACTGGCGATCGTCGGCTCCGATGCTTCACTTCCGGCCTTGGCGGCCTTGTTGCCCAATCCACGCGCATCCTACATGGCACGCTTTGCCCTGGAAGGGATCGGCAGCCCGGCAGCGAACAAGACGCTTCGAGAGATGCTTGCCAAGACGGAGGGGCGACAGAAGGTCGGCGTGGTCATCTCGCTGGGGCGACTCGCCGACACAGAAGCTGCTCCGGCGATTGCCGCTCTGCTGGCGAGCGACGACAACGAGCTCCGCGAAGTATGCCTTATTTCCCTGGGACGAATTGGCAGCCTTTTTGCGGCAGAGGCGATTCAGGCCTTTGCCGGAAAAGCTCCCGAGGCGCTGCGCCCGGTTGTGGTCGATGCCCAACTCGATGCGGTGGCGTCGCTCTGCCGGCGAGGAGAACAAGAACAGATAAAAGCTGCCGAAATCTGCGAATCACTCCTGAGCGCCGATTCCGAACAGGTCCGAGCTGCCGGCTTTCGCGGTCTGATTGCCGCCAAGCCGTCTGAATCGCTGGCCCTGGTCATCGATGGTCTGAAGAGTAACGAACCTTGGAAGCGAGCCGTTGCTGCCGATTGGGTCACCGGTCTCCGCGGGCCCAAGGAGATCGAGAGAGTCGCGTCGGCCATTGGCGGACTCCCGGCGGCCGGGAAGATCGCCGCGTTCGTCAGTCTCAAGCAGCGCAGGAATCCGGCGATCCGCGAGGCAGCGTTGAAGGCGCTTGGTCAACAGGATGCGGGAGTGCGCACCGCTGCGTTGGCTGCGTTGATTCGATCCGGAACGCCTGAGGATGTGCCGGCACTGGTGGCCCTGCTGACAGGCAAGGAAGATGAATCGGTCCGTCATGCAGCCTTCGAGACGTTGCGCCTCACGCCTGTCGAGGGTGTCGACGGGGCGCTCATCGCGTGGACGGCTCAGGCGAAGGATCTTCCGGCGGTCGTCCTCCAGTGTGCCCTGGCAAGACGCTCACCGGACTTCGTGCCGGTCTTTCTGAAGGCGGCCGGCTCGTCCGATGGCGCGACTCGCCTGGAGGCCTTCAAGGCGCTGGAGGTCATGGCAACGGCGAAAGAGGCGGAGGCCCTGGCGGCCCTGATGTGCAAGACGGCTCCCGGCGAAGAACGGGAGGCAGCAGACCGTGCCCTCTGGATGAGTTGCGGGCAGATCGCCGATCCTGCCCAGCAATCCGCACCGTTGCTCACCGCCATGGAGAAGGGTGGGGCCGAAGCCCAATGTGCGCTTCTGCCAACGTTCGCTCGCATCGGCGGACAGGCGGCCCTTCCGGCGGTTCACACGGCCATGAAGAGCGCCGACCAGGCGGTTCGCGACGCCGGATATCGGGCCCTTGCCAACTGGCCGGACGCCTCAGTGGCGGATGAGTTGCTGGAAATTGCGAAGACGAGCGACGTGGAGCCTTACCGTATCTGGTCGCTAAGGGCCTACGCCCGCGTCGTGGCCCTGCCGAGCGAACGATCGCCGCAGAAAACGTTTGAGCTGCTCCGGGACGCGATGAAGGTGGCGACGAGAAAGGAAGACAAGGAACTCTTCGTTTCGCGTCTGGCGGCAGTCCGTGTCCCCGATGCCCTGACGCTGCTGCTCACCTTTGTCGACGACGGCGAGTTGAAGGGATCTGCCGTTCCGGCCGTCTTCACCCTGGCAAAGGGGCTCAGCCAGTCCCACCCTGACCAGGCCATGGCCGCGTTGAAGAAGATCCAACCGATGACGCAGGACGCAGCCCTTCAGCAGCAGATTCCCAAGGTGCTCCGCGATATCGAAGCCCGGAAACAGGAACAACCGAAGAAGTAGGAGGTCGCGGCAATGACACGCATGCAACACGCACGGCTCACTCGACGCGACATGCTCAGACGAACGGCCACCGCTGCCGGCTCGCTTGCGGTCCCGCTCGTGTGTCGTTCGACCGTATTGGGTCTCGACGGCGCCACTGCCCCGAGCAACCGGCTCACCGTCGGTTCCATTGGGGTCGGTATGATGGGCCGAGGCCATTTCAGCATTCTGGCCGACAACCCCGAGGTCCAGCTTCTGGCGCTGAGCGATGTCGACCCCTGGCGTCGAGATCACTCCACGAAGCTGCTCGAACAGAAGTACGCGGCCCGGCAGCCGAGTGGCCAGTTCCACGGTTTCAAAGCCTACAACGACTTCCGCGAACTGCTGGCCCGCGACGACATCGATGCCGTGACGATCGTCACGGGAGAACGCTGGCATCCGGCGATTACCGTCCGTGCGGCCAAGGCCGGCAAGGATATCTACTGCGAGAAGCCGATCTCGCTGACGATCCGCCAGGCGCGCACGATGGTTGAAGCGGTGCGTCGGCACAACGTAGTATTTCAGACCGGCCTGCAGCAGCGCAATTCGGCCGAGTTCCGCAAGGCTTTCGAGATGGTGCGGGCGGGCCGGATAGGAAAGGTCAAGCTGGCCTACGTGTCGGGAACTGGCGTCAGCGACTACCTGAATTTGCCGGCAGAGCCTCTGCCGAAGGGTATCGATTGGGATATGTGGCTCGGCCCTTGTCCCTGGTATCCGTACAACTACCAGTACCATCACGCGGGTCCACCCAAGAACGTTGTGCCTTGGAGCTGCAACCGTGCCTTCGGTGCCGGGGGAATGACCTCAGGGCTGGTCCACAACCTCGACTCGGCCCACGCAGGCCTGGACAAGGATGGCGACGGCCCTACCGAGATCATCCCGCCAGGCGTCAATGGGGTGCCGTCACTCACGTTCAGCTACGCGGATGGTACAAAGATCGTTTGTGCGACCGTGCTCGAACCGGGCAAGCACCTCATTCCCAAAGGCTGGGATCCCAAGACACCGATCAAGAACTTCGGCGTCCTCTTCGTGGGGGATGAAGGCTGGGTTCACGTCGAGCGTTTCGGGGTGCTGCGCTGTTATCCCGAGTACGTGCTCGACACGGAGGTCCCCAAGTCCCATTCGGTGGTGGAGAATCACCGAGATTGGATCGACTGCATTCGTACGCGCCGCCGCCCCCGAGCCGACGTCGAGATCGGCGCATGCTCGACGATCCTCGCCCATCTGGGATGCATCGCTCTATGGACGGGACGAGCCCTGAAGTGGGACCCGGTCAAGGAAGAATTCATCGACGATCGCGAAGCCAACGCGTTGCGAGCCCGATCGAGTCGAGAACCATGGAACGTGTGACGTTAATTATCGCTCCTTGGGGTTCGGGGTTCACGCACGGTTGAACCGGACGAGCCCCGGGAGTTCGCCGCTAAAACCTCACCGGGAGCACACTCCTATGAAGCCGGTCTTCCACGCCTTACTGATCACTGTCGTGCTGTTTGCATCCCGCATCTCAGCCGTCGAACAAAGGCCGCGGCGTGAGCTCTCCGAGGAGGAGAAAGCGAAAGTCGAAGCCGCCCTGCCTGCGAAGGCGCCGGCCGAAGTGCAACGAGCTCGCAAGCTCCTGATTTTCGATCGCAACGTGGACTATCCCGGCCACGGCTCGATCGAGACTTCCAATTACGCGTTCACGCGCATGGGCGAGAAGACCGGGGCGTTTACGATGGTGATTTCCCGCGATCCCGCGGTCTTCAAGAGAGAGAACCTCAAACAGTTCGATGCAGTCTGCCTCAACAACACGGTTGGGAATCTGTTCACCGATCCGGTGCTCCGGCGGAACCTGATCGAGTTCGTGGTCAGCGGGGGTGGACTGCTGGGAATCCACGGGACAACTGTGGCGTTCACCGATTTCCGACAGGGCGCCAAGGAAACCTGGCCCGAGTTCGGGCAGATGATCGGCGGACGTGGTGCGGCCCATCTGACCCAGGACGAGCGAATCGTTGTCAAGCTCGACTCGCCGGACCATCCCCTCAACCGCCCGTTCGGCGGCAAGGGGTTCGAGCACGTGAGTGAGTTCTTTCGCGTTCACGGTCCCTACTCGCGCGATCGCCTTCGTGTGCTGTTCAGCATCGATACGGCGAAGACGGATCTCCCGGCCAAAGGCACGCGTCCTGGCATCGAGCGTGACGACAGTGACTATGCGTTGGCGTGGACGCGCAACTACGGTCGCGGGCGCGTCGTCTATTGCACGATCGGCCACAGCCCCGCCGACTTCATGGATCCCAAGATCCTCGCGTTCTACCTGGGCGCCCTGCAGTTTGTCATGGGCGACCTCGATGGCTCAACCACCCCGAGCAACCGATTGACTCCCGCGGTGGCTGCCCAGGAGAAGCTCGGTTGGCGGTTCGGCGTGACGGCGTGGGGGCTCCACGAGTTCACGCTGTTCGAGACGATCGACAAGACGCGAGAACTCGGGTTGAATTACATCGGCGGATTGAGTTTCCAGAAGGTCAGCAAGGAGATCGCGAAGAACTTCGACGCCAACCTGACGGATGAAGAATTGCAGCAGATTCGGCTGAAGATGGATGCGGCCGGAATCCGCATGCCGACGTGTTTCTATGCACAGATTCCCGGCGACGAGGAAGGCTGCCGCAAGGTCTTCGAGTTCGGCCGAAAGATGGGCGTGGAGACGTTCATCTCGGAGCCGCCGCCCGAATCGCTGGACGTGATCGAACGCTTCTGCGACGAATACCGCATCAACCTCGCGCTTCACAATCACGGCCCGAAGCAGTCGCCCGTCTATTGGAATCCGAAGAACATCCTCGAGGTGTGCAAGGGCCGGAGCAAGCGAATCGGCGCGTGCCCCGACACGGGCTATTGGATGCGTGCAGGAATCAACCCGATCGACGGGATCCGGACCCTAGGCGATCGGCTGATCACGATCCAACTCCACGACCTGAACGAGCTGTCGGCCGAAGGCCACGACGTTCCGTGGGGTACTGGCAAAGCGGAGCTGAAGAAGACGTTCCAGGAACTCCATCGCCTCGGCATCAAGCCGACACTGATCGGCCTGGAATACTCCCACAACTTCAGCAACAACATGCCGGAGATGCGCCAATGCGTCAAGTTCTTCAACGGCGTGTCGCTGGAACTGGCGGGGAAGAACCCTTAACGGGGACTGCCCCTATCGTGACGAAAAAGGGCGGCCGCATTTCCCGACCCAAAATGGGCCGAACAGTGAACGCGTCGCCAGCCTGTGAACAGCCTCGGCAGCGAAGCGATCGCTGACCCTGACGGCGTGCCCCGACTGGTTTCCAAGCTGGAGCTTGGGCATTGGGCTCGGTCCGTGGCATTCAGTCTCTGATGCTCGCGGCGCACGAGGTCGCAAGTGCCTCGCCCTGATTTCCATGGGCACCGCATGTCCCAAGATCGACCGGACCCAGGCAAGTCAGTTTGCGCGAGAGGCGAAATGGCGATGGGGAGAATTGGCATTGCCGCCCTCAGGCGACCGTGTTAGCATCATTAACCACCAAGGGGGGGGCCCTGGTGCGAGATGCCGGGGCGATCGGAGAGCCGTTGGCTCTGAGCAGGTGGCCATGAGCAGCAACGCCGAATACCAACATGAAGCACCTCCCTCCGGTCGTCGCTGGTTTCAGTACGGCCTGCGGACATTGCTGGTCGTGATGGTCCTGGCGAGCATCGCTATGAGTTGGCTGGCCATGAGATTGCAGCAAGCCGAACGCCAGCGGCAGGCGGTCGAGGTGATTGAAAGACGCGGTGGGTCAATAGCCTGGAGCCCTTTCGCCCCAGGGCGATTGCGCCATATTGGGCAATCTGGTATGAATAGGGCAATGCGATTCGTTGGTTCTGCCATGTTGGTGCTGGCGGACGGATCGTGGTCGCCTTGGAAGTCTGCCATGCCCAAACGAGCCTCTGCCCGTATTCAGGAGCATTTTGAAGAACTCACCGATCCACGCCGACGTAAAGTTACGCACCCGCTGATCAACATTGTCACGATCGCCATCTGCGCCGTGATCTGCGGCGCGGATGATTTCGTTTCCATCGCCGAGTATGGCCGCAAGAAGCGGAAGTGGCTGGCACGGTTCCTGGATCTCAGCAGCGGCATTCCATCCCATGACCGCTTCAATGCCGTTCTGGGCGCGATCAAGCCTGCCGAATTCGAGGCCTGCCTCTTGAGTTGGATCACCGCGTTGCATGAAATCACCGACGGCCAAGTGGTGGCCATCGACGGCAAGACTCTCCGCCGCAGCTTCGACGCTGCGACCAGCAAGTCGGCTATTCATATGGTCAGCGCCTGGGCCACCGCCAATCAGATCAGTCTGGGGCAAGTGGTCGTGGACGAGAAAAGCAATGAGATCACGGCTATCCCGCAACTGCTGAGAATCCTGGAAATCTCGGGTTGTCTGGTGACCATCGATGCGATGGGCTGTCAGACGGAGATTGCCCAAGCGATCCTTGATGCCAAGGCCCATTACGTGTTGGCGGTCAAGGAGAACCAACGTACTTTGTACGACGGCATCGCGTGGCACTTCCTCTGCCAGCGGAACGCAGACTTTACCCGCGTGGCGGTCAGCCGGCATCAAACCGACGAGAAAGGGCACGGTCGCCAGGAGCGGCGGGTCTACTTCGTCTGCGAGGTTCCCAAGGATCTTCCCGACCGGAATCGCTGGCCGAAGTTGGCCGCCATCGGCATGGCGATCAGCGACACCGTGCGCGACGGCAAGGTGTGCTATGAAGAGCGTTACTACATCCTGAGCAAGAAGCTCTCGGCGCGGCGATTTGCCGAGGCGGTCCGCAGCCACTGGTCGATCGAGAATCGTCTGCATTGGCAACTCGATGTGACGTTCCAGGAAGACCAATCCCGACTCCGCCGCGGACACGCCGACGCCAACTTCAGCATCCTCCGCCGTACAGCCTTGAGCCTACTGAAGAACAACCACACGTTGAAGGTCGGCGTGAAGAACAAACGGCTCGCCGCCGGTTGGGATGATTCCTATCTCGAACAAGTGCTCTTCGGACAGTGACTTATGGTGCAATCGCCCTGCCTTTCGCCCACGGACCTGATTGGCTTCAAGAGTTGCTGGGGCGGGAATGCTTCAGGACGATTGTTTATGTCTCGGCAAGTGATACAGAGTTTGCTGACGCAGACATGGCATCGTTGAGTATCTTACCGGCAGTGAATTGCCTGGAACTCGACCGCACAAGAATCACGGATGCAGGTATGGTAAACGTCAAGGACCTGAAACGCTTAGAACTCTTGTCTCTTGCCGGAACGCAAGTCGGTGACTCGGGGCTGGAGCACCTTGGGCGATTGTCCGAGCTCGTCCAATTGATTCTTCATGGCACACGAATCACGGATGCCGGACTTCAACATCTCAGTGGGCTTAATCACCTGCAATCTCTAGACCTTACGAGAACCCACGTTACTCACGAGGGCGTACAGAAGCTTCAACAGGCATTGCCGAAGTGCAGAATCGCCGCACAGCCGCCAACAGCGGACGAGCGGCAATGCCTAGCTTCGCCGGATCAACTGCGTTGACCAATTTCCGCGCCGCCAAGCTGAGCAACGGCAGGACTGAATCAGCGAGAAGGGCTCGAGGGTGCGCACGAAAAAGCCTCATCCCAACTACCTGTCAAGACGAGGCTCATCGTAATGCCGAAGACAGGACTTGAACCTGCACCCCCTTGACGGGGACTAGGTCCTGAACCTAGCGCGTCTGCCAATTCCGCCACTTCGGCTGGCGATCATTTCCTTGTAGAAAATTCGCCCGGAGAATTCAAGCCCCCTCCGGGTCCCGGCGTTGGATTTTGCATGACTTATGGCGTTGCACAACCTACGATCGGCCAATTCCTTCGATCGGATCCTGCCGACGGATTGACGGCACCCGGCGTCCTCGCTCAGAATGCCGGGAGACAAATGAACAGTGCGCGGGAGTTTCCTCCGGACTGGGGGGGCGTAAGCTGCGAGAGACTACCGACAGGGATGGATCTGGGCGAATGACGGCGGAAGTCCTGGTAATTACCGGCGCGGCCCAGAGCGGCAAGACGCAACGCGTTCTGGCACGCTACACGGCGGCACTCGGCGACAAGCGTCCCAACTCCACGCTCTGGCTGGCCCCAACGTGGCGAGCCTCCACGGCCGTCCTGGGCCTTCTCATGCGGCAAGGGTTGGGGGCCTGTTTCAGCCCCGGTGTGATGACGTTCGACCGGCTCGCTTCGAACGTTGCCCATTCCGCGTCAATCCTCATCCGGCCCATGGACCGACTCCGCCGGCGCCGGCTGGTTCGCCAGCTCATTCGGCAGAGTCTGGCCGACGGCCGAATCCGTGCGTACCGGTCGCTGGCCGAAATGGGAGGGCTGACCAACCTGATCTGCGAGGCGATCGCCACTCTGAAGCGGCGTGAGATCTGGCCGGGCCGCTTTCGCCAGATCGCAGAAGCCGAGGGCATGAGCGACCGAGATGCCGAGTTCCTGGGCATCTACGACACCTACCAAGCGTATCTGGCGGCGCACGACCTCTACGATGCAGAGGGGTGCTTCTGGGTTGCCAAGCAGACCATCCTCGAGGGCCGGTGGGCTCCGCTGGAGCGACTCCGGCTGGTTGTGGCCGACGGGTTCGCAGAGTTCACGGCCGGAGAGCATGAAATCCTCAATCGCCTGGCCGGCACCTGCCAGACGCTCTGCATAACCTTGCCGCTGGAAGAGGGAGCGGATCGACCCGAGCTGTTTGCCGGTTCGCAGGCGACGCTCCAGGAACTGCGGAGCCGCCACCCTCACCTCGTCCACGAGCAGATCGCATGCGGTGCGACGCCGACGTGGCCGGCGATGGCCCATCTTGGGCGGACGCTGTTTGGCAATCCTCGTCGTTTCGAGCCGGCGGCCGACACGGACGGTTTGGAGATTGTTGCGGCGTCGCGAGCCCTGGGAGAGATCGAGGCTGTCGGTTCGCGCATCCGGCGATTGCTCACGCATGGTTGCAAGCGGTCGGGCGGTCGACCGGTTCGGCCCAGCGACGTGATGGTCGTGTTCCGCTCCGTCAACGAGGTCGCTCCGTTGGTCCGCGAGGTCTTCGGCAAGCTGGGGATTCCGGTGGCCATCGAAGCGAGCGAAACACTCGAGAGGGTCCCGGCGCTGGCGGCCCTGGTGGCGATGCTGCGGCTGGACGCCGAGGACTGGCCGTTTCGCAAGCTGCTTGGCGTGCTGGCGAGCAACTACTTCCAGCCTGATTGGCCCGAGTGGGACGGCGGCCGATCGCTCCTGGCGGTCGAGCGGATCGTGCGGCGGTTGCAGGTGCCGCGCGGTCGTGCACTCTTGTTGAAACAGCTTCGCGACCAGGCGAGCCCTACGTCGCAGGAACCCAGCGGCGAACATGCCGACAACGATTTCTGCACCCAGGCCCAAACGACGCTGACCGTGTTGACACGCCTGGCCGAATCGCTCGATGCGATGCCCCGACGGGCAACCCTTCGCCAGTGGTCTGCGGCCTGGCAAGGGCTGGCCGACGAGGTCGGATTGTCCAAGACCATGGGCCAATCAACGACGGCGGAACCAGAAGCGTGGGATGCGCTGATGAAGGCCCTCCGGGTTGACGATCTCGTGTTCGGCGGCGCGGAGCCATCGCCGGAGTTGGATCGGGCCGAGGCGTTGACGAGCCTCGTGGACGTGCTTCACCACGTAACGTTCCGCCGCAATACGGCCGAATGGGGTCGTGTGCGTGTGCTTTCCGCGCCTAGCGTTCGAGGGCTAAGCGTCCCGTATCTGTTCGTCGCGGGGCTGGCCGAGAAGTCGTTTCCGCAGCCGCATCGTCGCGACGTGCTCGAAGAACTGGCCGAGAAGGGGGCCGGCGTGGCCGACTCTCAGGCGGAGCATGCGCGCGAAGAGATGTTCCTTTTCTACGAGGTCGTCACGCGGGCCACGCGGCAACTCACGTTGAGCTACCCGGCGATGGACGACGCGGCCCAGCCGTTGACGGCGAGCGCTTACCTGGACGAAGTGGAACAAGCGTGCGGCCCGGGCGCGATCGTGCGGACCGAACTGCCTGACCTGACGCCGATCCCACGCGACGGCGAGCCTCTGACGGCCGCCGACTATCGCGTCAAAGCGATGGCCAATGCGATGGCGGACGACGGGCGGCTGCTGGCCGCGCTAGTGCAACACGAATCGTTGCCAGGGTTGGCCGAAAGCATGCTGGCCGGCATTCGAATGACGCGGCAGCGGCAGGATTCCAGTCAGTTCGGCCCAAGCGAGGGCATGTTGTTCGGGCCCGCGGCGCACGAATTCTGCGCCCGCACGTTCGGAGCGGGGCGTATCTACAGCGCCACGGAGCTGGAACAGTACGTATACTGCCCGTTTCGCTTCCTCGTCGAGCGAGTGATGCACCTCGAGCCGTTGGAAGACCTCGGGCTGGAGGTCGACTACCTGGCTCGCGGCCGAATGGTGCACGAGGCCCTGGCGGCGTTTCACCAGCGGGTGAACCAGCAGTGCGGCGGTCCGACTTCGCCGGCCTCTTTGTCGCCGGAAGAGTACGAGCGGATCGCCGAGGAAACGCTGGAGTCGGTGCTGCAACGCTACGAGGAGGGATCGCTCGAGGCGGCCATGCAGGAGATCGACCGCCGGCTCTGGAAGCGGTGGATCGGCGAGTATCGGCATCAGCACGAAAGTTACGATGCACTGTGGTCCGACTGCGACCGTCCGCCGGTGCCCACTGCGTTTGAGGTTTCGTTCGGGCGCAGGCACGGCGGCGAGGCGTTGTCGACCGAACGCCCACTAGAGATCCAGATCGACGGCCAGACGACGCGCATCGCCGGCCGCATCGACCGTATCGACGTGGGAGAAGTCGGGGGACGCGCGATCTTCAACATCATCGACTGCAAGACGGGCTCGTCGGCCCGGTTCTCGGCAGATGCGGTCGCCAGCGGCAAGCTGCTGCAACTGCCGCTGTACGCGATGGCGGTCGAAGAACTCCTGCTGGCCGATCGGCAGGCGACTGCCTGGCAGGCCGGGTACTGGGAGATCCAAGGAGCCGGCTTCAAGGCCAGGCAAGCATTGCGGATGCACGCCTATGTGGAGGGCCGGTTGCGGCCGGAACCCGAGTGGGAGCAGCTCCGCACGACGGTGGCAAGGACGATCGGCGCGTTGCTCGCCTCGATGCGCGAAGGCCGCTTTCCGGTGTTCAGCATGGACGAGCATTGCACGCGGCGATGCCCGATGAAAACCATATGCCGTATCAACCAGGTTCGTTCGTTGGAGAAGCAATGGCAGGCGTTGCCCGAACAGGACTGACCGAACAGCAGCACCGGGCGGTGACGGCGCGAGGCGTGTCGGTGGCGTTGTCGGCGGGGGCCGGCTGCGGCAAGACGTATGTCTTGACCGAACGCTTCCTCTCCCACATCGAGCCCGCGGGCGCCGACGGTGTCGGCGGCGCGCGGCTGGGCGAATTGGTGGCGATCACCTTCACCGAGCGGGCGGCGCGGGAAATGCGAGATCGCATTCGCAGGGCATGCCGTCAGCGGCTGCTGGAGTGTCCCGATGCCCAGGCCGAACACTGGCTCGGGCTGTTCCGGCAGCTCGACGCGGCGCGAATCAGCACGATCCACGCGTTCTGCAATACCTTGCTGCGCACGTTCGCGGTCGAAGCTGGGCTGGATCCGCAGTTTCGCGTGCTGCCGCAGGCACAGTCGGAGATGCTCCTGTACGAAGTGATCGACGACCAATTGCGCGATCGGCTGTCGCGACGCGATGAGGCAGCGATCGAGTTGGTCGTCGAGTTCGGGCTGGAGCCGCTTCGCCGGATGGTCGCCGTGCTGCTGGGACGGCGACAGGACATCGACTGGGCCGAGTGGAGCCAGGTGAACCCCGACCAGTTGGTCGCACGGTGGCAGACGTTCTGGCAGCAGGTTGTGGCGCCGGCCGTGCTGAAGAGGCTGGCCGAATCGGCCGATGCCCGGGCGGTCCTGGAAATCGTGCGGGAACACCGGCCCACCCACGCGGTGATGAGCGAGCGGTGCCGGATCCTCGCCGACAGTCTTCAGCGACTGGCCGCGAGCAGCAGTCCGCGAGATGAGCTGGAGGCGATCCGCCAGAACGCTCGAGTCCAGTCGGGCGGAGGCAAAGGCGCGTGGCCCAGTGCGGCCGTCTACGAGCGTTTTCGCGACGCGGCTGCCCGGCTGCGCAAGGCCGCGGAAGCGGCGGCCGACGGCCTGACGTTTGAGCCTGATGTAGCCCGTTCGGCAGCCGAAGCTGGGTTACACGTGTTGGAAATAGCGTCCGGTGTCCACGAGGCCTATTTTCTGCAGAAGCAGCAATGGGCCGCCTTGGACTTCGACGACCTGTTGATCCACGCCAAGGGGCTGCTGACCGATCCGGCCCATCGTAACCTGCAGGGGCGGATAGCGTCGGGCATCCGGCTGTTGCTCGTCGACGAATTCCAGGACACCGATCCGTTGCAGGTCGAGCTTGTGGAGGCTTTGGCCGGTGGCGAACTGATGAAGGGCAAGCTGTTCTTCGTAGGCGATTACAAGCAGTCGATCTATCGTTTCCGTGGTGCCGATCCGCAGGTATTTCGGCGGCTTCGCGAGGCGACGCCTAGCGAAGGCCGGCTCCCGCTGACGCAGAACTTCCGCTCGCAACCGGCAATCCTGCAGTTCGTCAACGCCCTGTTCTGGGACGATCTGGGACCGGAATACGAGCCGTTGGTTGCCTCGCGGCCGCAGCTTGCGCCCGAGCCGGCAATCGAGTTGCTCTGGGCGGCCGATACCCTGCCCGATCAGCGCACGGGGCAGAAGGACCGGCTGCGGCGACTGGAGGCCGACTGGATCGCCCGGCGAGTGCGCGGCATGCTCGATTCGGGGGAAACCCTCGTGTGGGACGAGGAAGCCGCGCGGCGAGGCACGCCAGCGCTGCGGCCGTTGCGCCAGGGCGATGTGGCGCTGCTGTTTCGTGCGCTGTCGGACGTGCAATACTACGAGGAGGCGCTGCGGCGTTACGAGATCGACTACTACCTGGTCGGAGGACACGCCTTCTATGCCCAGCAGGAGATCTACGACCTGCTGAATCTCCTGCGGGCGGTGGCCAGCCCTGGCGACGAAGTGAGCCTGGCAGGCGTGCTTCGCAGCCCATTTTTCTCGCTCGAAGACGAGACGCTATTGTGGCTCGCGCAGCACACCGACGGGCTTCGCGGCGGGCTGCTGGCCGAGGAGCCACCGGCCGAGGTGAGCCGCGATCAGCGCGCGCGGGTCCGGTTTGCGGCGTCCGTCGTGAGTGAGCTCGTACGGCAGAAGGATTGCCTGCCCGTGGCCGAGCTGATCCAGTTGGCGCTGGACCGCACGGGCTACGACGCCGTCGTGCTGGCCGAGTTCCTGGGCGAGCGCAAACTGGCCAACCTGAGAAAACTGGTCGACCAGGCCCGAAGCCTGGACCGGATGGGCGTGTTCTCGCTGTGGGACTTCATCACGCAACTGGCCGAATTCGTGGCCCGTCAGCCCGACGAGCCGCTGGCCGCCACCCAAGCCGAGTCGACCGACGTGGTGCGACTGATGACGATCCACCAGTCCAAGGGCCTGGAATTTCCGGTGGTCATAGTGCCCGACATGGATCGGCGGATGCAAGGACCGGTTTCGCCGGCCGCGTTCTCTCGCGAGTTGGGCCCTTTGGTGAAGACTGCGGGCCTCGATGGCTACCAGCTTCACGCGATGGCGGGCAAAGACGAAGAGGCGGCCGAGATCGTGCGACTGCTGTATGTGGCCACAACCAGGGCGGCCGATCGGCTGATTCTCGCCGGCGGCGTGCCAGAGCTGGGGGCCAGCGGCGGGCCATGGACCGAACTACTCGCGCGCCGGTTCGATCCGCTTACAGGGGCACTGAGGGCGTCACTGCCGGCCGGACATGTGGCGCCGAAGATCAGCGTCATCACGACCGAACCGCCCGTCGCACAGAAGGCGGCCACAACGCGACAACGCAGCGATCTGGACAAGCTTGTCGACGATGCGCGGAGGGCCGCCGACGAAGAAGCGCACGAGGTGCCGTGGCTGCAACCGATTCCGCCGGACGCCGACCTGCGAGTCTACTCGTTCTCGCGACTCACGGGCAGATTGGGCAACGATCGCAGCCGACCGCCCGGTGAAGAAACCTGGGAAGCTGCTCCTCAGCGATCCGACGACTCGGCTGAGGAGGCCGTCGATGCAGACGCTGCGGAAATCGACCCGTTGGATCTGGGCAATCTGGTCCACGCCGTATTGGCCGATATCGATTTCCAGCGCCCCGACGAAGTCGAGGCCTTGGTGCAGCGCCACGTACCGTGGCATTTGCCCGGAGCGGCCGACGAGGTGGAAGTGGCCGTCGACATGATCCGCCGGTTCGTGCAATCTCCGCGAGCCCAATCGTTGGCCGCCGCGCGGGAAGTCTATCGTGAGTTGGATTTCCTCCTGGCGTGGCCGCCGGGTACGCAGGACCCTCAGCCGGCTTATCTGCAAGGGGCCATCGACTGCCTGTACCAGGATGCCGATGGGAGATGGCGCCTGCTGGACTACAAGACGCACCGTGTGGACCGGCGCCATGTCCCCAAGGTGGCAGCCGCATACGAGGCCCAGGCGGTGCTCTACGGGCTGGCCGTCCAACAGATTCTCGGCGAGCCCCCTGAGGAACTGGTGCTCTGTTTCCTGCGGCCGGGCGTGGAACAATCAGTCGCTTGGAGCGATACGACCGTCCAGCAAGTCATCCGCCAGATTAGCGAGGCGATAGGCGAAAGAGACTGAGTGAGGCTGCATGCTCCTGGACTCGCTGAGCCCGGGTGGCCAGGGCATATTGCCATGGTGTTGCGTTTGCCTAATCGAACGCTGGACGTTTCCTTCGCACCTTTTTCCGCTGATTGCCGTCCTCACTCTGGTTGTCAGGATGCGAGTTAGTCGCTAATCTTCACGGGGAACTGCTTCGGAGAATGGCATTGGTAAAACTCGTCCCGGAAAGACAGCAACGGTTTGCCGTAGACGTGGTACGGCGTCTGCGCGATGCTGGGTTCACGGCCTATTGGGCCGGTGGCTGCGTCCGCGACCAGTTGCTGGGACGGGTGCCCAAGGACTACGACATCGCCACCGACGCAACGCCGACGCGGATTCGCTCGCTGTTCGGCCACCGCCGCACCTTGCCCTTGGGGGCCGCCTTCGGGGTGATTACGGTGCTGGGGCCTGCGGGGGCTGGCCAGATCGAAGTTGCTACGTTCCGCCGCGAGACCACCTACAGCGACGGTCGCCATCCCGACAGTGTGCACTTCAGCACCGCGCAGGAAGACGCGCTGCGGCGCGATTTCACCATCAACGGTATGTTCTACGACCCGGTCCAAGAGCAAGTCATCGACTTCGTCGGCGGCCAGGAGGATCTTAAGGGGCGGATCGTTCGGGCCATCGGCGATCCCGACGAGCGGATCAGCGAAGACAAGCTGCGCATGCTGCGAGCGATCCGTTTCGCCGCCGCCTTCCAGTTCGAGGTCGATCCTGCCACCGCTGCGGCCATCCAACGCCGCGCGGCCGAAATCGCGGTCGTCAGCGCCGAACGAATCGCCGCCGAAATGCGGCAAATGCTGGCCGGCGAACACCGTGTTCGGGCGGTCCGGCTCGTGTTGGACAGTGGCCTGGCAGCGGCCGTCTTGCCCGAGATCGTTCCGGTTGATGACGCCGGACGCGAGCGCTTGCGGCAGTCGCTGGACGTGCTTGGGCACCTGCAAGAGCCGAACCTGGCATTGGGGCTGGTCGTGTTGTTCGCCGGGCGGGTCAGCCCGCGTGATGCCAAGGAAATGTGCCGGCGGTGGCGGTTGTCGAACAAGGAGACGGCAACGATCGACTGGGTCCTAACACACCACGAAGCATTACACGATGCTCGGCGCCGGCGGTGGTCGCAATTGCAGCCCATCCTGGCTAACGACGAGGCCCCGAACCTGCTAGCCGTAAAGCGATCCGAAGCCATGGCAGGCTTGGCGGACCTGAAGGAGATCGAGTGGTGTGAAGCGCTTCGCCAACAGCCGCAAGAGCAACTCGATCCACAACCGCTGATTACGGGCGATGACCTCATAGACCGCGGTATCCCGCAGGGCCCACAGTATCGCTTGCTCCTCGAGCGCGTGCGCGAGGCCCAGCTCGATGGCGAGATTCACGACCGGGACGATGCCCTCGCGCTGGTGGAGCAGATCGTGGCCGATGAGCCAAGGGAGCATCAGTGATAGGGCAGATTGCGGAAGCTGCTTTCAGGGAAGAGCAGGGGGGAGGGCAATTCCAGTTCGATCAGGATTCTGGCAGAGTACAGCATGGTGGCAAAGCCACCCTCGGCTGTGAGGGAATTGTGAAGCGGTCGAGCAGGGCTATGCCACATTCAAGGATCGACTCCGAGAGGGGAGACTCATGGACAAGAAAGTGAAGAAGAAGATCGAGACGCTCAATCAGCGGCTGCAAAAACTCCGGCAGCAGCTAGCTGGAGCCAAACATCAGGTGGACGATCCCGGCGAGTTGGCTGCGCTTGAGCAACAGGTCGCTCAGGCCGAAGCCGAACTGGCCAAGCTCAAGAGTTCCTGAGGAATCCGCGACGCCTATATCACGCGACGGGCCAGCAAGAGGGCGTCGGGCGGCTGCCAACCGAGACCGCGATAGAAGGCTTCGGCACTCCGGGTCACGTCGGCGATGAGGGTGGCACAGCCGCGCTCGGCCAACTCGTTCTGAACGCGGCCGAGCAATTGCTTGCCGATTCCGCGTCCGCGCGCTCCTTCTGCCACGACCAGTTCGCTGAGGTAGCTTCGAAAGCCCACGTCATGCGCACAAACGAATCCCAGAATGACGTTCTGCTCTTCCCAGACGAACGCCAGCCCGTCCGCCGCCGTGATCGCCCTCTCCAAAACATCGGAAGGCCACGATTCCTGCCAAAGCTGTGGCTCGGACTGCATGAGCAGCCGAATGGCCGAGGCATCTGCGAGTTGTGCTTGCCGGATCATCGGTGCCCCCCTGCTTGCTGATGGATCAGGTGAAAGACAAGAAAGAAGGAACGGGGCGCCTTCCAACAATCGATCTTTCTACACCGCGGCACGTTCCCCGCGGGCATTATAGGCAATAAGCCGCAAGAGGGTCAATCAGGGAAACCGAGGGTGTAGACAACCCGCGCACCACCGCCTTCGCTGTTACAGACAACCCTGCAACACACCCACGCTCGGCCGTGCCAAGTCCCTCGTAGCACAGTCGCCCACGGCTGTGCGGCGGTCTCTCACGAAGCCATTCGTTTGCTCTGCTCGTGCCGAGCAACGATTCACTTCAACGCCGAAAGCTGCTCGAGGATGTGTACGCGGACGGCGTCGGCCAAGCCGCGGTCTTTGGGAAGGTGCCAGTAGCGATTGTCGGCCCCCTCGGCGCCGAGGACTTCGTCGACAGCCGAATGGAGAAGCTTGTCTGCGGCGGCGAACTCAGTGTCTGTTTTGCCGGCAGCCTTGGCGCGTTGCACGGCATCGCGGAGCATGATGAAGTACTCGTAGTCCTCCACGCTCTCGCGCACCGCCTCCATTTGCTTGCCGGCAGTGACACTCTTCGGGCCAATGTAGAGCGGAGTGTAGCCCGGGCGCTTGGCGTAGTACTCGCACCAGCTCGATGCACCGCTAGTGTCGCCGAATGCCCAGAAGTACGAGCCCGTCGCGCCGACCTTCCAGCACTGCCATGCCTGTAGCCGATAATAGGAGTACGGGTCGAGCAAGTGTGCCGGCCCGGAACACGAGTAGAACTCCAGGCAGCGACCCTGCTTCTGCTGATTGCCGTAAAACTTCTCGAACGCGGCGGCATGCCCGAGCCATTGCGGGCGGTTGGGGCAGAGGATGCTAGAGACTTCGAAAAGCTCTTGCGGCGCCTTGGCCGGCGCGACGTACGTAGGATCCTCCCAGATGAGCACCTCGGGCTCGGCTGCGCGGATAGCTTTTGCCCAAGCCACCAGCGCCGTAGTATCCGTCCCTTCGTGCGGTTCGTCGTGGATCAGCAGGCCGAGTTGGTTGGGCGCAACGCCCTTCGTACGCAAATGTGCGACCCAAGCGTGGATCCACACAGCCACGCGTTTCGGGAACTCGGGCGAATCGACCGCGACGCCGGCAAAGGTGGGTGCGTGAGTCCCCCGGAAACTGCCGACCGACAGGAAGACGAGGCGGCGCCGGGCGGCGGGCCACTGGGCAAGCCAATCGTCGAACCCAGCAGTGTCGAGCTGGATCTTGCTCGGGTCGTTCTTATCAAAAGCGAACTTCATCATCACTGCCGATTTGGCCCACGGCGCGTTGACGCCCCGGGCCTGAAGGTGCTCCAAGAACGCGGCCTTGTTCTCGGGCGTAACGCCATAACTTCCCGCACCATCGGTGTAGCTCCATCCGCCCACGTACAGCGTGGTCTGCTTGGGAAAATCCAACGGCCAAATGCGCAGTTGGACCGGCACTTGTTGCGGTGGCAGTCCCGCGGCTTCGATGATCATTTGCCCCTTGTGCTCGCCGGCCGGCTGGTCCGTTACGTGGAAGGTCAGCCAGAGCTGCTGCACCATGCCCGGCCTGATCGAAACGGTCCATGCACCGTCGGCGGGTCTCACCTCGGGCAGCGCTGCCGCCACCGGTTTCAATTGCGCCGTGTCGGTCCAGGGGACTTCATGAAGGGTGACATAGCCGGGGGCCGGCGAGTCGGGCAAGCCCTCGAAACGCACGCGAGCTTGCAGCATGTGGTCGCTGCTGTTGACGAGGTTGACGGCTGCGGCGCGGTATTCACCGCGCATGGTGTGCACTTGCACGGCCGCATCCAATTGGGTTGGAACTCCGATCAACTCCAGCGGATCCCACGCAGCGGCCGCCCCAGCCGAAAACTCGGGCAGTCCGCAGGCCTTCCACAGCTGAGCCTGCAACTGGAAGAGCCTCGCGTGGGCCTGGTCAAACGGCAACACTGCGCGGAAATCGGAACCGACCGGTACGGCGTCCGGGTTCAACTGCTTCGCGATCCGATCGAGCTGCTCGTGAAGCCGAGCCCTGACGGCCGGATCGAGCTTCGCGGCGCTGCCGATGCTCGCCCGCAGCGCCTCGACGTCTTTGGTGAAGCGAAGACGAATCGAGCGGCGAGCGCGGTTCTCGTCGACGAACACCTTGGGGTCTTTCGCCGGTTTCCCGGCTGGAGCGAGCGCCAATAGCGTCTCGGGGCCGCGAAACACCTCGACCTCGTCGACGAACAAATAGGGCGTGCCCGATAGTGGAATCGGCAGGAACCGGACGTAACGTCCGTGGGTGGCCAACTCGTGTGTTACCGCTCGCCGAACGGCGTAGGTTTCCGGCCAGGGACCGTTGCGTTTCTGGTCCAGTTGAATCAAGTCGCCTAGGTCACGATAGCTCTTGCCGTCGTCGCTGGCCTGAATGCGGATTTCCGACGCCCACCTGACTCCGGCCGCGCCCGCCGCCGTCGTGAACGCAACCCCTGAGATCGGCTCCACGCGTCCCAGATCGACGGTGACCAGGGCATAGTCGACTGCTTTCCAACCGACGGTGCCCTGTTGGGTCCAGAAGTATTCCTTCGTCGATTTCCCGTCGGTCAACTGTGTCTTATCGCCGGGGTCGGTGCAGTATTGGTAATCGGGGCTCGGCCACAACTGGTATGGTTTTCCCAGTGCGATGTTCGTTTCCGCCGCCGGTGCACCCTGATGCACAACGGAAACGGGAATAACGAGCATTGGCAAGGCCCAGAGCATGGCGGCACCGGTGGAGAGCGTTCCAAGGAGCATGGGACAGTTCCTCTGGCAAGGGCTCGTTGATGAGCCGTGATGTGGGGCGGGAAGACGTCAATGCAGGCCAAGCGATAGGCTACTTGCCTGCCGGTGGAGCGTCAAGGCAACCGGCTCATTCGGCTTCTGCGGAGGGGCTGCCGCGAAACCCTTGCACGCGCCGACCCTGTCGAAGACGGTCGCACTAGGGTAGATCTCCAGCGCGAACCAGTTCAGGGCGTCGCGGCTGCAACTGCCGTCGGGGAACCTGCCGGATTCGCCGCGGCCGCGGTTGTGGCCGGCTCGGCCGATAGGTCAGCGCGTACATCACGCCGGTCATCGCGAGGACGAATGCCACCACGGCAAACATCGTCGGGTAACGAGGCAGGCCAAGCCGGGAGCTGATGTGGAGGATGGCGCCGGCGGTCGGCGCGCCGACCAACTGTCCCAGATCGAATGTAGCCAGTATCAGCATCGTTCCCAGCCCGCGGTAGCGATGAGGGAAGGCAACGGTTCCCGCTGCGGCGACGGCCGGAAAGATGATCGCATGCGCGATGCCATACCCAACGGCTGGAAGCAGGAACTGCCATTCCGACCTAACGACCAGAAAGGCCAACTCGGCCACGGACAGAATGGCAAGTCCCAGGAGGATCATGGGCACAAGTCCGAATCGCTGGGGCATGCGCCGAGTCAGGACCCGGGTAATGATAGCGCTGGTGGAGTAGACAGTGAAGAACAGCCAGATCCGTGGGATGCCCAGTTCCGCGGCATAAGTTCGCAGGAATGTGGCCGGCAATGCCAACGCGGCCCCAACAGTCACACCGACCAGCAGCACGGTGCCCGGCTGATAACGCCACAGCAAGGAAAGCGTTGGAGGACGCTTGCGCCGAACGGTCGGAGACGCCTGATGGCGAGTTGCCAACCAGGCGAAAGCAAATGCTACCAACGCCATGCACCCGGCGGCGGCGAAGACACGGTTGATCTGCAACCGTGTGACGGTCTCCGTGCCGCAGAACAAGTCACCCAGCAGTGTTCCCGCCACAATGCCCATGAAGCCGGCAGTTCCCAACATGCCAATCAACTCGGCCATCCGCGCCATGCTGACCCGGCCTGAGATAAACGTAATCGACGCGCCGAAAATGCCCGCTAGCGCACAACAATAGGCGATTCGCAGCAGATAGATCGCCACACCCTGATGCGAGGAAATGCCCAAATGCGCGAAGCACACGAGCGAGAACAGGATGAGCGAGCCCAACCACACCCGGCGAGGGCCGTACTGGTCGATGCCGGTTCCCAACGCGAACCGCATTCCGAGGCTGCCGATCATGCCGATGCCGACGATCCATCCCAGGTGAAACTCGGTCCCGCCGAGCAGGGTGACCAGGTCGGCGTACCGATAAAGCAACGCCACCGACATGGAAATCAGCGAGTTGGCCACATAAGCCAGCCAAAACGGCGCGCCGTAGGCCGAACATCCGTCGGCGGCAACAGGGGAGGAAACCGTAGAGGCGGGTGAAGGCAGAAGCCGGGGGGAGGCAGTCGCGGAACGAGAAGGGCAGATCATGGGTTGCGGGGTTACTATGCCAAACAGCGTATGCTGGCTATTCTAGGTTCAACGAGGCGAGTCGAAAAGTGCATTTATAGGCGAGTTTTTCCAGTCCTTCGCAGCCGTCGCGATTGTCGAGCGAGTTCCGGACGACTTTTGGTACGTCTTCCTGTTCATGGATACGCCAAATTGCGAGAGCTGGTCCGACTGCCGGGAGCTGGGCGGCTCCGCGTGTGTGAGGCTGCCGGCCAATGGGCCGTCGAGACAACCCGACCCCAGAACCCGGCGGAGGGACTCCGCCACGCGGCACGCGGTATTCTTGGTTGACAAGTGGGCAGGGAACCGGGTTCGGTCCCGACAACTCCTTGCTAAAATGCACCGTGGCGTCGCCAAGGTTTTGCGGCGGGACGGTTTGTGCACGATGCCGAAAGGGGAAGAATGATGGGCTCCGGCAGGAAAACCCTGATCACAGTCGCCACCTACAATGAGATCGAAAACCTGCCGCGACTGGTCGAGGAAATCTTCCAATATGCTCCCGAGGCCGACATTCTGGTCATCGATGACAATTCGCCGGATGGCACGGGAAGGTGGTGCGACGAACAGGCGGCCACCGAGCCCCGGCTCCGCTGCCTGCATCGCGAGAAGAAGCTTGGTTTGGGCACGGCCACCGTGGCGGCAATGCGCGACGCGATCGAGCACGGTTACCAGTATGTGCTCAACATGGACGCCGATTTCAGCCATCCACCCCGCTACCTTCCTGCCCTGCTGGCGGGGATGGATCCGGGCGACAGGCCGCCGGTCGACGTTATGATCGGCTCTCGCTACGTTCCCGGCGGTGGTGTCGAGGGCTGGCCCCTGCGACGACATTTCATGAGTCGGGCCGTAAATGCCTATTCCCGCTGGCTGTTAGGGCTGAAGCCTCGCGACTGCAGCGGCGCCTACCGCTGCTACCGCACGGAAGTGTTGGCCCGAATCGACTTTGGTGCGATCCGCTCCCGTGGATATTCCTTTCAGGAGGAGATTCTCTGGCACCTGAAGCGAGCCGGCGCACGGTTCGGCGAAACGCCCATCGTGTTCGTCGACCGCCGGTTCGGCGCGTCGAAGATCAATGGCCGGGAAGCCGCCGCAGCGCTCAGGATCATCCTGCAGCTTGGGCTGAGCCGCCTCGTCGGACGCTGAAGGCTGGCACGACACTTCGCAGGTGTGCATGCTCGGCCCGACTCACCGATTCTGGATCTGCGCTCGCAATTGTTCCAGTTGCCTCCGCCGCGTTGCGCGATCGGCCTTCACATCGAAAGCCACCGAATGGCCCAGAAGCTCCTCAAACCGTTTCTTTGCCATATCGAGCGTCGGCCCGTCGTCGCGCTGTAGCAGGAGCAGCCAGACCGACGGATCACCCCCGAGCCAAGCCGCGACCGACTCCGGGGTGTCGGCTCCGGCCGGTTCTGTCAACGCCTGTAAGATGCGGTGGATGCGGTATTCCTGCTCGGCATCCAGCTGGGCCGGATCGAGTTGGCGAAGAAAAGTCACCACAAGGCCGCCGGCCTCGCGCAGCTCGCGGTCGGCTGCCTCGCGCCGGGCGAACGCGTCGTCGCCCAATTGTGTCACCAACGCCGCCCAACGTTGTCCCGCCAGCCGGGCCACGGGGGAATCGACCCGTAGCAGTTCAGACTCCAGTTCCTCGGCAAACGACACCGGATCGATGTCGGTCTGGAACATCCGCACCAAGGGAACGAGGTACTGCCGTGCAGGCTCCGGATGGGCAAGCATCAGGTGCCATAGGCTGGCGGCCTCGTACACCTCCTGCTTGTCCTCAGGGCCGATCTTGAGGCTTACCGGCTTGCCGGGAAGCTGGCGGTACTCCAAGGGCGTCGACTTGGAATCGCCTCGAGGCTGCCACTGAACGACCAGGTGATCGCCGGCCGAAGCATCGACAGACACTCGAACGTCCTCGCCGACCAGTTCGTAAGCCACCACCGGCCCAGACGGTTTGATCTGGATCGTCAACTGCTCACCGAGCCCACGGCGCGAGGAGCTACGGAGATTGCCAAAGCGAGTGCCAATCAGCCGAATCCGTCCGGAGACGATACTGAAGTTCAGCCACGCCGATCGGCACGCTTGCGTAAATTTCGGTGTCTCCGGCGGTTCGACACCGGCGGCCCAATGCGGGGCGAGCAGGCAAAGCACCGCACCGCCCACCAGGATCATCCTACGCCGAATATGTGCCATTCTGACGCTCGCAGACCTGGACACTCGGCTACCGGCACTCGCCGGTCAACGTCGATGCGCCCATCTGTCTATTGTACCAGCATTGGCCGAGAAGGCCCAAAACGAGCACCCGGCCGTCCAGAAGCGGCGTAGATCAGGCGACATGCTCGATATGCTCGACTTCGGCGTCCTTGTCGTCATTCGTCGGCGTCCGGGCCGATTCGGACTGCTCCAGCTCAGGGGGGGCCATTGCCGCATGCAGCCGATGACGCCTCCACAGGTACAAGGCCACGGTGAGCACCGCAATGACCACCGTCACGGTTATGGCGATCTCAGCTCGCCGAATCCAGTGGGTGATCGCCTGGCCATAGTAGAAGCTGAGTGTGAAAAAGGTGGCGATGACTGCCGTCGCACAGAAGAGATCGAACAGCAGGAATCGTCGGAACGGCGCCTTCAATACGCCGGCCGCCAAGTATACAGGTGAACGAAGCCCCACGAGAAATCGGGCCAGAAACAGGACCTTCAACCCGTGGGCAGCGATCATCTTCTCCATCTGTGCTTCCCGATCGGGAGTGACCAGGCGGGCCCAGTAGCGATGCTCGCGAACCACGCTGCGGCCGAAGTGGCGGCCGATCCAATACATGACGCAATCGCCGGCCAGAGCTCCGATCAGGCAGGCCGCGAACGCCAGCCAGGGGTTCAACTGCCCGTGGGCGGCCATCACCCCGGCCGTGATGATGGGCACTTCCTCGGGAACCGGCAATCCGGCTCCTGTGAGAATCAGCACGAAGCTGATCGCGAAATAGGAGCTATTGGCGAGCAGAAAATCAACCATCCAGACACTTCCCCAATCGATGATCGATACCCTCCAGGACGTGCGATTTCGTCCCCACGCGCCTGCCAAACCAACCCAGACATCTGAACTCTCTGCTCCGCTGGGGGGTATAGATAGCCACAATCTTGCGGCCAGTGTCGTAGTATAGCGAACATCGGCGGATCGGTCACTTCGGTTTTACCCGGCGAAACACAAAAACGGGCTACGACGGTTCCTCAGTGGGGTGCCAAATGGCTTAGTTGTTCCGCGGGAACTCCCACCGGCCGAATATCCAGTCCCATGCCACCTCGTCCCGGCACGGCCAGAACAGCCGAGATCTCTGGATGCTTGCCACAAAACGCACGCGCCGCCTCTTCCCCCATCACGAACAGCGCTGTCGCCAGCGCGTCGGCCAACGCGGCGGTGGGCGCCAGCACGGTCACCGACAGCAGGCCCTCGGCAGGTCGGCCCGTCCTCGGGTCGAGGATGTGCCCATAGCGGCGGCCACCGTGCCGAAAGGACTGGACCGCAGAGTTGGAAGTGCCCAGTGCCTGGTCGTGAAGACGGATCTCGGCCAGCCGGTGATTGCGGCGCAACGGGTGGCGAATCCCGACCGTCCATCCCCCCGGGGCTTCCGACGGGCCCGTCGCTTGCGTGTGCTGGCACGAGCCACGAGCCAGTACGCTGCTCTGTCCGCCATGCAAAAGGAAATCGCCGATTCCCGACGCGGCCATCACTTCGGCTGCCCGATCCAGTGCGTAACCTTTACCGATGCTGCCAAGGCTCACCTTGACGCCGGGCCGCAGGAAGCGCACGGTATGCCGCTCGCGGTCCAACTCCACCCACTGGCTGCCGACGCTTTGCATAGCCTCATCGATCTCGTCGTCGCGCGGGATTCTGCCGGCACGGCGCGCGAAGCCCCAGATCTCCCACAGTGGACTGGCGGTGATGTCCAGCGCGCCGTCGGTCTGGCGACACAACTGCAAGGACAGCTCCAACAACTCGAACAACGAGGCGTCCACTTCCACAGGCTGTTGGGCTGCCAGGTCGTTGATCCGGCTGATCTCGCTGGTCGGCTGAAAGTAGCTCAACTGTGCCTCCAGCCGCTCCACAACATCCAGAGCCTCCAACGCAGCGATCATGTCGGATGGGTACTGCCCGGCGTTGAGAAGAACCTCGAACTGACAGGCCATCGCACCACGACCGACGCGAGTCAGGTAGCTTTCCGCTTCTGCCGGTTCCAGCGGGTCCAGTGCGTTCAGCCCGGCCTTGCCGCGAAGAAAGTCGCGTCGATTGCTTCTGCGAGCCATGGCGTTTGAGTGGCACAACGTGGGAATTGGGTTTCGGCCCCGGCACCCGCCGACGGTCTACCTCTCTATTGTAGCGACAAGTCGGGGACCACGACGCGCACCGCTTTGCTCCCCTTGAAGGGACTCAGGTTGCTGACCTCGACCCAGCCCTTCTCTTGGAGGATCTCAAAGTCCTTTCCGGTCAACGGGTTGATCTGATACGGAGGGGCGGGTTGCCCGGTGGCCCTCGCCAATGCCAGCGCCCATGCCTCGCAGTTGGCCCGATCCTGTGCCTGAACCTCCTGTCCCTGACGCACCGCCGTCAACAGCAGACGACCGGCCACAATCGGATATTCGGTCGATTGGCTCCGGCCTTGCAACTCGTTGTGCAGATCGGCGAACACCTTCTGGCGGGTGTAGTAGGGGCGACTACAGCTATCGATGAGCTGTCGCATCGTCTGCAAATAGAATCGCTCATCACGATCCACTGTCAACTTGGTAATCACAGAGAAATGGGGGAGGATGCCCTTCTTCTGAAAATGTTCGGCCTCCTCCTGAGTCAGCAGCGTGTCAGCTTTGCCGGCACGCACCAGCTCGTACGCGTACAACCCCATCGCACGATCGCCACGCCAGGCCTTGGCGTCGCTGGGCCAGCCGGCCAACTGATCGGCGAACGTGGCCGCCAGTTGTTCAAGGTCTGCTCGCCGGCAGCCGGGCTGCTGGACCACTTCCTGCAGAACGGCGAGGCCTTCGGTGCGGGTGTATGCCCCGTGCACGCGAATCGTCACATCCGCCACGTCGGCCAGGCATGTGGCCAATCGAAGCATCTGCTGGCCGCACCTCAGCGCTCCCTTCACGTCCGACTTGCTCAAACAGTCGGCGGCTTCGAAGGCTTCGAGCCGCGCGCAGAGCCGCGCCGCCTGGGCCGAGGGTGGCTCGACGTCGAGACCGTCCGTGTAGCAAATACCGAAATCGCATTCAGCTCGTTGCAGCGCCTTGCGAGCTTCCAGACGCTGCCGATTGTAGGCGTTCTTGAACTGGACGGCACTTTCCAATTCCTGCGACCCGAACGTGAACGTGGCAGACGGGAACAACGCGGCCGACTGCTCGAGCAGTTGTGGCAGGTCCGCGGCGGGGAACAGGCTCGCCAGCCCGGCGGCGACGTTGTCTTCCGAGGACGCCGCCTGGCGCGTCATCAGTTCAGGCGTGGCCTCTTCCCGTTCCAGGCGCGCCAGCTCGTCCCGAAGCTCTCGATCAGTCGTAGCGCGTAGACCAGGCAGACGACCGAAATCGACGACCTTCTGCACGGGAGGCGGAGCCGGCTTGGTCCGTTCGCAGCCGGCGCACCCCAGCAGCACTAGCCCCGGCAGCACAACGGCGATTCTCATCGCTTGCTTCGCTTGAGGCTCATGGGTTTCAGCTCGACGAGTTCCGCCAACCCCGCCTCGGCCATTTCCGGACCCGACAGGTAACGGCCGGGACTGATCCAATCGCGGATCGTCTCCGTCGCCACTCCGAATAGCGAGGCCAGCAGTTGGTCCATGTCGGTTTCCAGTTGTGCGAAGTGCCGGGCCCATTCCGTGGCCTCCAACAGGCCGATGTTTTCTTCGCTCTGCCATTTCATGGGGTGAAATAACAGAAAGCTGAACCGCGTGACAAGCCTCTTCTGGCAGGCCGCAAACGGCCACAGCGCTGCCGACGAACACTCGCCCACGACCACGCCCGTCGCGCGGAGATCGCGTAGCAGGATCAGCGACATGAGGGCCAGGCCTGCATAAGGGCTGCCCCCCAGCGAGTCGAAATACAGAACGCATGAACCGCCCGGCTCTACGTCGAGCAGTTTCTGACAGAGGTCGGCCTGGTTTTCGGTCAGGTCTCCAACCAGGGCGATTTCCCAGGGGTCGGAGCGGTCACGGTCGGTCATGCGGGTGTCTCCAATGAATGACTTCTTAGCGAAAAGGAGCGATTCGGGCAAGTGGTGTCACCCTGCGCGGCCGATGCGCAACAAAAACGGTGGACCGCACGAGGCAGTCCACCGGAGGAAATCAACCTGAGGTACTTCCGCAGTCGCAGGCGATGCCAACAACTAGCTGACGGTGATCGCTTCGGTCGGACAAACGTCCACGCAAGCGCCGCAGTCGCCGCAGGTATCTTCATCGACGACCGCACGATCGTCCTGAATCTGGATGGCATCCAGCGGGCAGGCTTCGACGCACTCACCGCAGGCGGAGCACTTTTCCACGTCCACATTCGCTGCCATGGGATTCAATCTCCACTGCAAAGAAAAAAGGAAACTCGTATCGGAAGGAACTCTTGGGGGGCGCGGCGGGAACTCTTCTTCACTTATAGCGTCCAACTTGCGAGGACACCAATACCCCAAACCAAGCCCCCATAGCCACCCAGCACTGGGGTTTGCACGCAAGTCCCGTTCACCTCTGGACTATTACGCTTTCCGGCTTCCAACGGTTCCCCGGCCAAGCACGCTCCGCAACGTCCTTGGGCGACGATCGCCGCCACCACCGGAAACCGGGAGCATAGCAGCCGTACGCCGATTTGGGAAGGACGATTCCCGAATTCGCCCAAATTCGCAATTGACGCTTTGGAAATTCGCTTATTTGTGACCCTCCGCACGGCTGAGACGGTCCGCCCAGTACAACGGTTCGGGGAGACGCCGCCCCTGCAACAGTCGGTGAACCACGCTCTCAGCCATCGCCAACGTTACGCGATGGCCAGGGGACACGAAGATCGGCCGCCGGCTCTTCGATGTCGCGCGGATCGCCGCGCCGATGGCTTGTCCCTGATGATAGACAGGTCGCGATTCTCCCGGAGCCATGCCTTCGATATCGACCTTGCCGACCAGAAGGGTCTTGGTCACGCCTACGGTGGGTGTGCCTGTGATGACGCCAAGATGGGCGGCGATTCCGGCGTGGCGATGGTGCAGAATGCCGCTGCCGTCGACAAGGAGCAGCTCCGCTAGCCGACCTTCGGCCCGCACAGCTTCGATCAACTCCAGCAAAATGGGAATCTCGCGGAAGGCCAGGTAGGTCGTGATGTACGGAAACGTAATAGGCCGGCGGATCGTGGTGGACCATATACACCGGCCGCCGTCGAGTTCGACCAGTGTGTAGGCCGCCACGCCCTCCTTCGTCGTCGGATAGGATACGTCGACACCGCCGACTAGCTTCGGTGGTTTTCGCGGTCCTCGCAGCCGGACCTGCGCCGCCAACTCTTCCTGCAACCGGCGCAGCTTGTCCAGGGGCCGATCCGACACGAAACGATCGAAGGCGTAAACAGTCACGTCGACCCTGTCGCGGCCGACTTTCACGCCCTCGCGCCGCAACCGCCGCGCTTTGTCGTGCAAACTTCCGGCAATGTAGGCACCGAGATGCCCGTCGGCACGCACAACTCGATGGCAGGGGCAGTCCTCCCCGTGCTCGTGGTTCCGCAGAAAATGGCCGACCCAGCGGGCCGCGATTGGATTGCCGAGGGCCCCGGCCAGCGCCCCGCAGGTTGCCACGCATCCCGGCGGAATCTGGCGAAACAGGCTCGCCAGCAGCACTTCCAGATCGGGTGTCTTGGCGAATACGTGGCCCATGGCGGCGTCGGCTGTGGCAGCTGGTTCCGACTTGCGGTATGCTGGATTCCGTCCTACCAAGAAGATCTCGCGCCGGCCGGGTTGGGTCAACCGGTCCGGCACCGTCACGCCCCGACCCATGCCCGAAAGGGACCTACCATGCGTCGATTTCTGCCAACGTTGTTCACGGCGTTATCGGTTTTGGCAACTCTCGGCAACGTCGTGGGTGCCGACTGGCACCATCCCATGGCCCTCGACGGCGGTCAGTACTGGAGACAGCGCATTTGCGTCAAGGTGCATAATGGGCAGAACGCAAGTCTGGAAGGGCGTTCAGTGGCGTTGCCGGTCGGTGTGGGCCCGGGCCAGGCGCAACTGACCGGTCAGTCAGCCCAATCCGTCCGCGTTGTCGACCATCGAGGGGCCGAGATGCTCTTCGCCGTGCGTACGCCCGCCGGCGAACTCGTCACCCAGGGGCCCATCGCCGACGGATCCACGCTCGTGCTTCCCGCCGAGTGCCCGGCGCAGACTTCTGCCACTTACTACGTGTATTTCGACAACCCGGCGGCCGGCGAGGTGCCCGACTATCTCACCGAGTTGCCCAATGCGGCCAAGAACGACGGCGTCGCGGCCACTGCCGAAAAGCCCGAGAAATGTGTCCTTCAGGAGAAGACCGCCGTACCCGGCTGGGACGCATCGTTACCTGCCGGCGTTGCGACCCCCGATCGCCGCTTGACCGTGCGAGTTTTCAACTTCTCGGACAAGCCGAGCGACAAGCAACTCGCTTCACTCGACGTTACGGCCCTGGCCGTGCGATCGAAGAACCGCATCGCTCAGTGTGCATTGTTGCTCGACGATCAAGGCCGACCGGTCCCCTTTTACACGACCGGCGAGAGAATCTTCTTCGAGGCCGATGTTCCGTCACGTACCGCTCGCACTTGGTACTTCGATGCATGGGATCAGCCGCAGGGCGGATTGTCGCAGCCATCGGATTCGGGGCAGCCTCTGTTGGACCGATTCAACCGAGTCAAGAACCCGAGCTTTGAATCGGGCCAGCCGATGCCCGACAATTGGACCTGTGCGACCGACCCACCGCATTCCGGCATTACGGCCGGTCTGGACGATCCCGGACGGGCCGACTTCGGCCACCGATGTGTTCGCCTGCACGTGCCTGCTGATGCGCCGCGGCAGTGGCGCGGATGGCGCCAAGCCGTACCCGTGAAGCCGGGCAAGACCTACCTGCTACGCGCCTGGGTCAAGTCGCGTGATGTCCAGGGATCGGTCCACGTGTATGTGCACCTGCTGACGGCCAGTGGCGCCCTGTGCAAAGAGAACGCCATGGGCCAGATCGGTCCGCCGATCCCGGGCACAAGCGACTGGTCGATGATGTCGGGCACGCTAACCATGCCCGCCGATGCAGCCGCGCTCGAGATTCATCTGACTATCGACCAGCCCGGCACGTTGTGGCACGACCAACTCGCACTACTGGAAGTGGTTTCTGCCAATGCCGGATCGTGGGAAGGCCGTCCGCTAGCGCCCTCCGATGGCTTGCGAGTATGGCCGGTTCCTGCGGTCGTGAAGGTATTTCCCGACGACCCTGCGCCATCGCAGGCCGCCGCGGCATCGATCGGAATGGCCCGCAACGAGAAGGAGCCGCTGCAGTTGGCCATCCGCACCGCGCAGTCGCTGACGGGCGTTCACATCGACGTCGATCCACCCGTCGGTCCCGACGGGGCCAAGCTCGAACAATGCGCGATCCACGTCGTCGGCTACGTGCCGATCGACCATGCCACAAGCTACTATCACAGCGAAACTCCCGCTTGGCAGCGCAAATTCCCGACCCGAGCCGGCGGCTGTGACGGCTGGCCCGGCTGGTGGCCCGACCCGCTCCTTCCGCGCGATGTACTCGACCTGGCCGCTAACCAGACCGGCGCCGTTTGGGTGACGGTGGCGGCGGCAAAAGACCAACGGCCCGGTGCCTACACAGGTCGAGTCCGCCTGCTGCGCGAAGGCCGCACATTGTCGGAAGTGCCGTTCACTGTCCGCGTCTGGAATTTCGCGCTGCCTGAAAAGAGCCACGTGATCGCCCAGTACGATGTGCGGTTCGGCCCTGGCGGACACTACTGGGGCATGCCACTTGAAAAGGCGTACGCTCAGGTTCTGCCTTTCATGAGCGCCAACCGGCTGTGCCCCGACGCCGTCCAGCCATCGCCGAAGATCCGCTACGAAAACGGCAAGGTGATCGCCGACTATGCCGAGTTCGACCGCGCCGCCGAGTACTACTTCGACGAGTTGGGACTGCCGCACTCGTACACCCCCTGGCTCTTCTACGGCTTCGGTTGGGGACATCCACCGAAGGACTTCTTCGGCGAGCATCCGTATCCCGGGCAGCCGCCCTACACGGATGCCGATCGCAGTCAATTGCGGCCGGAGTACAAAAAAGCGTACCAGACCTGCTTGAAGGCATTCTGGGATCACATCAAGGCAAAGGGCTGGGAGAAGAAGTTCATCTTGTACCTCTCCGATGAGCCCTTCTACACGCAGGAACCGATTCGCGAGCAGATGAAGGCTCTCTGCCGCATGATCCACGAGGTCGATCCGAAGATCCCCATCTATTCGAGCACGTGGCACCACGTGCCTGACTGGGACGGATATCTGAACATCTGGGGTATCGGCCACTTTGGCGTGGTCACGCCCGAGAAGATGGCGCAACTGCGAGCCGCCGGCGGACGGATATGGTTTACGACCGATGGCCACATGTGTACCGACACGCCCTATTGCGCGATCGAACGGCTGCTGCCCCACTACTGCTTCAAGTACGGTGCCGACGCGTATGAGTTCTGGGGCGTCTCCTGGCTGACGTACGATCCCTATCGGTTCGGCTGGCACGCGTACATTCCGCAAAGCGAATCGCCCGGGCACCACTATTGGATCCGATATCCCAACGGCGATGGCTTCCTTCTCTACCCTGGCAAGCCAATCGGCCACGACGGTCCGGTCAGTTCCGTGCGTTTCGAGCAGGCCCGGGAAGGAGTCGAGGACTACGAGTATCTCTTCCTGCTCAAGCAGAAGATCGATCGAGCCAAGGCAGCCGGCGCCAACCCGCAGGCGGCCGAAGCGGCCATGCAGCAAGTCCAGCAGTTGATCTCGGTCCCCAATGCGGGCGGCCGATATTCGAGCAAGATTCTTCCCGACCCACAGGCGCTCTACGACGCGCGGCAGGCTGTGGCCGAGGCCATCGAATCGCTTCCGGGCGATTGACCCTCGGGCAGAACGCCAACAGACTAGGCGTTGGGCAAGCGGAAGCTCGTTCGTGCGAAGTGTCTGTCGGAAACCGCCGGTGGGCAGCCGCATGTTCGCGTTGCGCCGATCGCCCATGCACTTTCGCTGCGGCGCAAAGCCTGCATTCGCCGATAACCGTCAGTCGGGGCCACGAGGAGCGACAAGAAGTCGCGACGCATTGTCATGTAAATGAACCGGCCGCAGCAGACGCCGCGCGCAAGGAAGACGCTGGTCGAGACTTTGGGCCGATCGAGCCCGCGACAAGACATTCCTCTTCGTGAACTGCCGGCGATTCTGTCGCGTGGCGAGTTCCCCCTCAGCTTGACGATTCCGAAGGGGCGTTCTCTGGCCAGTCTGCTCGGGATCCTCGGCGGTCGCATGGGGGCCTCAGCGATTGGCCAGCGCGGGCCGGCGCTACAATTGTGCGAAACCAGCCCGTCACAAGGCTGCGTGTTTCGAGTGACCCTTTCCCTTCTCGTTAAGGAGGACCCCGTTTATGAGTAGAAGCCTGTTGCTCAGACTTGCGGCTTTGGTCGCCTTGGTTGCAATCGCGATAGCGGCTCTACCGGCCGATGCCAACGCGGGCTGGCGCCATCGGGCCAGGTGCTGCGGCTGGGGTACGTATGGCTGCTGCGGTGACTACGGTTGGTCGGGTTGCGGCGGGTGCGCTACTTCAGTTGGCTGTGGGCAAACCTGTGACTACGGGTGGAGCGGTTGTCGACGGACGTGCGGCTATGGTTGGTCGAACTGCGAAAGCTGCTCGTCGACGAGCGGTTGTTGCGGCGGTTGCGCCACAACATCTTCATCCAGCAGCGAAATGAGCCCACCACCGGCTCCTGCCGTCGAGCAGGCCCCGCCGCCGGCTCCCAAGGCTGCAAGTCCTCCTCCGCCGGCACCCAGCGGTTAAGCACCGCCACCACCCAAAACCTAGTACGTCGTGCGTTCCCGCACATCGCACTGGATCGGGTCCGACGACCGCTGCTCTCAACTGCGAAAGCCATGAAGGGCAGCGGTTGTTTTTGTGCGCCGGGCCTGGCCCCTACCGCCCTTTGGCGGCAGTCAGAATCCCAGCAAACTAGTGGGTATCTGGCGGCGCGGCCTCTGGATACGGTTGTCGCATCTATTTACAATAAAGGATTGCCTATGACCGTTTTGGGAAGGATTCCGGGAGATTTCGCCCGTGGCACCGCAACTTTCGACCATCGATGAGGCCATATCGGCCATCGCCCAAGGACGCATCGTCATCGTGATGGATGACGAGGACCGGGAAAACGAGGGCGATTTCATCTGTGCTGCGGAAAAGGTCACCCCCGAGATCATCAATTTCATGCTCAAACATGGGCGGGGCCAGGTATGCGCACCCATCTTGCCGGACGTGTGCCTGCGGCTCGACTTGCCGCCCATGGTTGAGCGGAATACGGCTCCGCTGGGAACGAGTTTCACGGTACCGGTCGATCACCGCACGTGCCGGACCGGCATCACTGCCCAGGAGAGGGCGGCGACGATTCTCGCCCTGGTCGATCCTAACACCAAGCCATCCGATTTCGTTCGGCCGGGACACTTGTTTCCGCTGTCGGCGATGGAAGGTGGTGTGCTGCGCCGCGCCGGGCACACCGAAGCCACGGTCGATCTGACGCGCATGGCCGGACTGAAGCCGGCGGGCGTGCTCTGTGAAATCCTCGGCGACAACGGCGACCGCGCCACGCGCGACTGCCTGTACGAGTTGGCCGCGCACTTCCGCCTGCCGATCATCACCATCGAAGAGCTGATCCGCTACCGGCGGCGCATCGAGAAGCTCGTTTACCGCATGGCCGAAGCCGACTTGCCCACCAAGTACGGGCCTGGACGCGTCATCGTTTACGGCGTGAAGCATGAGGCCCAACAGCCCGTGGCCGTGATCATGGGAGATCCGGCCAGCGTGCCTGAGCCCCTGGTGCGCCTGCACTCATCGTGCTTCACCGGCGATCTGCTCTCGTCGCTGCGCTGCGATTGCGGTGACCAACTCCACATGGCGATGGAGATGATCGGCCGCGAGCAGGCAGGTGTGCTGGTCTACCTGCCGCAGGAAGGCCGGGGGATCGGATTGGTCGAGAAGATCAAGGCCTACAATCTCCAGGACGCCGGCATGGACACGGTCGAAGCCAACCTCGCCCTGGGCCACCAAGTCGATAGCCGCGATTACGGTGTGGGAATCCAAATCCTCAAGGACCTCGGTTTGGGCCGCGTGCGTCTTCTGACCAACAACCCCAAAAAGACCGACGCCTTCATCTACGGCGGATTCGACCTCGAAGTCGTCGACCAGGTTCCCATCGTCGGGCCGATCAACGAGTTCAATATCCGGTACATCGCCACGAAACGCGATAAGATGGGTCACAAACTGCCGCAGGATCTTCACTAGGCGCTCGATGACTGGCACTTCCGGGTTGCCAGTCTTCCGGCCTCTTCCTTCCAAACGATCCAGCCCCCAAAATCGGCCGGCTACTGCCGGAATCCACGCCGCAAGTCCTATGTTTTGCCGGCACGTCGCGTTTTCACAACGTATGGTTGTGGCGATCGGTGTTCGTGCTGTTGCCCTCGGGCAACGGACAGCCCCCACAACCGGCAAAACTGCGGCGACCCTCCCCGATGCGACACCTCCGATCCCTCTCATCGCTGGGCCTATGTGTCCTGTCGATCGCCTGGACGCTCACAGGCGATGCGGTCCGCGCCACAACTCCCTCAGCCACCGCTCACCTGCACCGGCCGGACGTGGAGTTGTCGATTCGGGAGCCGGCCGATGAGAGTGGGTCGCTGGCGGCCTCTCCTTATCTCGCATTGGAAGGCCCGCTCAGTCCCGTCGAGCGGCGGCTTTTCGCCGATGCGGCCGATAGCCGTTGGGACGAGCACACGCTCCTCACCGCGGCGCTCGTGGCCAGCGGCGTCGACAGTCCGTCGCGGCTGGCCCATTACGAATCGCTCGTGGCGGCGCTGGTCGACGAGCTGCGCCACTCGGCCGCCATGCAAGGTACCGAGCATCAGCAGGCCCAGGCGATCCTCGAGTTCCTGCACCAGCGCGTTCTCGGTGGCGGTTATCGGCTCGACTCGAGCGATCTGACCGTCGCGCTCGACAAAGGCCGTTTCAATTGCGTCAGCGCCTCGGTCCTGTTTAACTGTTTTGCCGAGGACGTCGGGCTGACGGCGCGAGGGCTGGAGATTCCCGGACACGCCATGAGTCGGCTCGTGCTCACCGATGGCACGTTGGACGTCGAAACGACGTGCCCCGAGTGGTTTCGCCTGATGGACGATCCCCAAAAACAGGCGGCGGTGGTCGAGAAGACGATCGGCATTCGCTACATGGAGACGACGCCCCCGGCCCAGCGGCGCGAGGTGTCGGCCGTCGAGCTGGTGGCGACGATCTACTACAACCGCGGCGTCGATCTGCTGGCGCAGAAACGCTTCGCCGAGGCGGTGGCGGCCAACGCCAAGGCTCTGCGACTGGACCCCGCCAATTCCACCGCTCGCGGTAATCTGCTGGCCACGTTGAACAACTGGGCCATCGACCTGGGCAGCAACGGTCGATACCTGGAAGCCGTTGCGACCTTGTCTCGGGGGATTGCTCTGGATGCGGCCTATCCGACCTTCAAAACGAACTACGTCCACGTGCATCATCAGTGGATCGACGCCCTGTGCCGCCAGGGAGAGTATGGGGAAGCGGCCGACGTGCTGGCCAGTGCCGAGTTCAAGAAGCTCGACGAAGCGTACTTCCAGCGAGCACGGCTTGATCTCTATCGCCGTTGGGCACGAACCTGCCTCCAATCGGGGCAAACCGACGACGCGTTCGAGGTCTTCGCCCAGGCCCGGCGGCAGCTTGGCGCGGTGTCCGAGGTGCGTCAACAAGAGGTCGCTGAAATCAACCGCCAGGCCGCCGCGTTGTTGGAGGAAGACCGCGCGGGTGACGCCGTTGAGCTGCTCGATCGTGCACTGACGTGCTGCACCGGTGCGACGAGCCTTCTGGAGAATCGACGCACCATGGTGATGCGTTGGGCAGAGCCGGCCTTCCAACAGGGCGATTTCGCCGAAGCGATCCGCCGCACGACCCACGGCAGCACACCCGGCCATCTCGACGCGCCGCTCGTGAACAACGTCCGCTACGGCTACTACGAGTGGATCTCGCGTCTGTTGGCCGACGGCCAACAAGCCGAGGCTCGTCGAATTGCCCGGCAGGCCGAGGCCGATCCGTTTCTCGCGGGCAAGACGGCCGGCGCGATTCCCGCAGTCCTCGACGAGCCGTAACACCTGCAACGTCTGTGCCGCCTGTACCGACTCTCGGTATGTGGCTCCGCGTCGTTTGACGCCCTGGCCTTCTTGACCTAGATTTGTTTTGCCTGCGGCTCCAAGGATTGTTCTTGGGTCCGAGTCTCTCCGCTTGTCTCAGCGCTCTGCGTCAACGCCGGTGCCCTTCTTCACCGTCTGACACGTGCGCTTTCGTTGCGTTGTTGTCATTGGCTTTGTTGCACCGGCCTGTCCGACACACGTTTCCACGAGCGATGGTCTCGGAACGCGCCGGGTAGGCCGGGGGAGGGAAATGAACGTGGCGTCAAACGGGCCGCAACTCGACAATCGGATCGACCGCTCAGACACGGCGTGCGATGGTGTTCGGGACCAGGTCTGGAGCATTCTGGGAAGCCTCTACCCACGAGGCGACAAAATCGAGCGGCGGCGCGAACGCCGGTATCCATACCCGTACCTCGTGCATCTCACCCCGGTCGCCAGCGACGGAATCACTCCGCAAGGCGAGTCCCTGGTCGTCGTTGGCAAACACTTGTCGGATCGCGGTCTGGGTTTCTACCACCCCAAGCCGATCCCTTACCGGCGCATGATCGCTACGCTCGAGGTAGTCGATGGAAAGCCTCTCGCCTTCCTCATCGACCTGAATTGGTGCCGGTTCACCAAACAAGGGTGGTACGAAAGCGGCGGCCGTTTCCTGCGTGCGGTCGACTCCCCGTTGAATGCCGAGAGCGGCGCATAGTCCCGCACGTCACTCGACCTTCTGCCGCAGTGCCACTGACTGAGAGACCCACTTCACCAACGTGGGCGGCAATCGTCTACCGCATAGGATGGTCGGCGCTCGGCTCGCGTTCCACCCGCGACGTCCGATCCACGGTCGGCGGAGGCTGACTGACAGTTCGGCGGTCGGGCAATTGTACGGCAGCAGCGCCCATGGCGAAATCGCGGTTCCCCTCGACGAACACGCGTATGTGGCATGCGCCATCAACTCCCGCCGGAACCGGCAGTTGCGCGTGGAACCGTCCACCCGAGACCGTGGCCGAGCAGAACGCAAGTCGCTGGTCATTCGCCTGACGGTAGACCTCCTGGAAGCTGGCCAACTCGTCGGGAGTCTCGGGATACGCGGGCCGGGCCGGCGGTGTGAACGTCAGGCGGTCGCGCGGCACGGCGAGCTCGACGGTTGCCACACCGTCAATCGGGCACGTGCCCTGAACGTCAAGCATCGAGCCGGTTTCGGTGTCCGACACTTCGACCTCGACGTGCTTCGGTTGCTGCAAGCGGAGCATGGGATCGCCTAACAGGTTGAACAGTAGCACGTGTTCGCGCCGTTCGGCCGCCAATTTGACCGGCGCAGGGCTGAGAGCGGCTGCCAACGTATCCAGCACAGTGCGGGTTGTCCCGTCTTGCCCCGACGAACGCATCATTCCCTGTTTCGCCTGGAGCACCGCTTCGCCCAACGTTGCACACGGCTGCTTCAGGCAGGTTCGCAGCAGTTCGGTGGCCAGCACGGCGTTGCCGTAGGGCATCGTCATGCGGCTGCCGGCCAGTACGGCAATCGGACCACCCTCGGCGCCGAGCATTCGTTCGGCAAGGCAGTCTTCGACCGCATCGAACGCACCCGTATAACACGACAGCATCAGCACGATTGGCGGCCGCCCACCACCATCGAGCTTCGCCACGTCGTCGACCGACAAGATAGGATAGTCGCCACGAGGGACTGTCACCCGATCGAGCGCGAATGGCTGCCCGTGCCCCAAATAGACCCAGAATTGGCAGCCTTCATTCAGCCGCTTGAGCGCGACAGCCTGGAAAAGTCGCGGATCAGGGCAAAACGGGCTTCGCCAACTCCCGTAAGTCATGGTTACTTCGTAGGGCGCTGGGATCTCTTGGGTCAGGAAGTAGCGAGCGGCCGTTTCCAGAGCGAAATCGGTCAGCAGCCCAAGGCCGCCAATACCCGCGACGAAGTTCATTCGCCGCCGCCACGGCCCGAAATCATCGGATCGCTCGTAGTCGAGAATTCTCGCCACCAGCCGCGACAATTGCTGCGGCGTGTCGGCCGTCAGTCGTCCCACGGCCACGTCCGGCACTTGGTCATCGTCCAAATCGGCATACCAGTTGTCGGTGCCGATATGCGGCTCGGAGCCCCAAGCGATATTCACTTCGGCCTTCGCCCAATGTAGCGGCACGCATCGTGAACGTTCCGCTGGCGCTTCCGACCGGGTCGGCCCGGCATCGCCCACCAACAGAACGAAGCGTATATCGCCCTGCCGGGCATGTTGGCGGATTCTTTCACGCACCTGTTCAGGCGTGCCGGTGTTGGAGACAACGACCACCTGATGACCTTGGGCTTGGCGATACGCAACCCAGGGCGCCAGGGCCTCGCGAAATGCATCGGGGCAAACGACGACCGCATCGCCGGCAGTCGGAGACATGGCCAAAGCCATCGCCATCAAGAGCGTCGACATGGAATCCCTTCCTTGCCCGCCACCGCCAGCGACTCGCGGCGGCAACCATCCGTGGTTCAACGAAGCCGCACCGAACGCTTTGCCCAGCCCTGCGGCAGAAACGCCGGAGTGTAGCCTGCTGGGCCGCGGCACGGCAAGGGCGAACTTCCAACGCCCTTGCAACCGTCTCGGCCCTGTGTATATTTGAGATTAGGGTCGTGCCGGTTTGCCCAATCTTCCTGCAAACCGACTGTTGCGGGAGTAACTCAGTGGTAGAGTGCTAGCTTCCCAAGCTGGACGTCGCGGGTTCGAATCCCGTCTCCCGCTCTTGACGCAAACCTACTCGAAATCAAAAGTTAGATTACCTGCCGATGGTCGGCAGTGCGACCTGAAAAGCCCGAGCCAAAACGGTAAATACCGTTTTGCGGGTTTGCTTCTCCGAAAGGTCGCACAATGCCACGACTTACACACGCGGTTCCTCGGTACCGTAAACACCGGGCATCTGGGCAGGCAATCGTTTCTATCTGCGGGCAGGACCACTACTTGGGTCCATACGGCACGCGCGCCAGCAAAGTTGAATACGATCGTCTTATCGCCGAGTGGCTTGCCGGCGATCGACAGCCCCTCCTATCGGCCGACGCTAATGACGGCCAGACTGTGGCGGAACTGCTGGCCCGCTACTGGCAATTCGCCCGACGCCACTACCGCAAGGCGGGCAAGCCGACCAACAGTATCCACGAGATCCGCGCCGCGCTTCGCCCCCTCCGACATCTGTATGGCCATACACGAGCGGCCGAATTCGGCCCCCGGGCGCTCAAGACCGTCCGCGGCCAGTTGGTGGATGGTGGCTTATGCCGGGCACACGTCAACAAGCGGATCGGCATCATCAGGCGGGTGTTTAAGTGGGGCGTTGCGGAGGAGTTGGTTCCACCCTCGGTCTTGCACGCCCTGCAATCCGTTGCTGGACTCCAGAAAGGGCGGACCGAGGCCCCGGACCACGAGCCGGTCGGCCCGGTCGATGACGCCGTGGTCGATGCCACGATCCCCTGCCTGACGCCCGTAGTCGACGATATGGTCCGTTTCCAGCGGTTGACCGGTTGTCGCCCTGAGGAGGTCTGTCTGATTCGCCCGTGCGATCTTGATCGCTCTCGTGAGGTCTGGGAGTATCGGCCGGAGCACCATAAGACCGAGCACCACGACCGCAAGAGAATCATCCTCATCGGCCCCCAGGCCCAAGAGACTCTGACGCCCTATCTGCTCCGCCCAACCGATGCCTATTGCTTCTCGCCCTCCGAGTCAGATCGGAAACGGAAGGCCATCATGCGGGCCAATCGCAAGACGCGGGTTCAGCCCTCGCAGATCGACCGCAGCAAGCCGAACGCGAAACGAAGGCCCGGGGACCACTACACGACGAAGACCTACCGCGGGGCAATCCACCGCGCCGTGGAGTTGGCCAATCGGCAACGGCGCAAGGATGGCATGGAAGACATTTTGCCCAAGTGGTCGCCCAATCGGCTGCGGCATACAGCCGCTACGGCGATCCGTAAGCGGTTCGGTCTGGAAGCCGCGCAGGTGGTTTTGGGGCACAGCAAGGCGGACATCACCCAGGTTTACGCGGAACGGGACATCGATTTGGCACGTCGCGTTATTGCGCAAGTTGGTTAGAATGAAGCATTGCCGGGTATGCGGGGGTCATGACCCGCAGGCTGGCCGGCTGCCGTGGAAGCACCTTCGCCACGACAGTCGGCTGGCCGCCCGGCTTGAGAAAGGAAGGTGGAACTATGTCACGTATTCCCGATGACGAAGACTATGCTTTGCTGCGCTCTATCGAAAAGTGGAAAGAGACTGCGGCCGAGCAATTTTACGACATCGAGGCATGGCGAAATGACGCCGACAAGCGAGACCAGTACGCGGGCGACCCGACGCGAGAATGGCAAACGCTCCCCAACGGGTTCTATAGCGCTACGGTCGCATTGATTGGCCGCATTACTGCACGGTATCCCAAGCTGGATTCATCGCCCCTGATGACGTTATATGACGCGATCGCGACATGGGACCAGGAGCATAGCGCGGCGACTCTCCCGCCCCAAGGGGCACTGACGCGAACTGCCGATCTGGCCATGATGGTTTTACAGGCGGTCGAAATAGACCTTCAGAAACAGCGGAGTTTCAAATCGGCACAGATCCGTGGTCCGATTAGCTTGACGGAAACCGAAAGAGACATCATCGACGTGATTCGGGAAATAGGGCCCGACGGCGACCGGTCCCAAAAGGCGATCTTCGATGCCTTGTCACGTAAGGGAAAGATTCCCAGCACCGGAACAACCAAGGTCGTTCTCGCAGCGATGGTTTGCCACGGGATTCTGCTAGAGGGCTACCGGCTGCCGGAGTGGCAGTAGGTATATACCTGTTTAAGACCGACAGGCTACCATCGACCTGCTACCCTCACGATTAGTGGCGATTACTGCTATCTAATTGCGAGGGTTTCTCTATGATCGACGTTGCTTCTGAAAGTCTGCTTCGGGTCCCCACCGAAGCAGCCAAGGTATTCCCCGGCCGCCCGAACGCTTCCACTATCTGGCGTTGGCACCGAAGTGGCGTTAGGGGCGGCATCCGGCTGGAAACCGTTGTAGTCGGTTCGCGGCGGTACACCTCCCGCGAGGCAATCCAGCGGTTCATCGAGCGGACCACCGCGGCCGCGGACGGGCGTCCATTCTCATCGTCGCCAAAAGCCAGACAGCGGGCCATGTCAGTGGCGGATGCCGAGCTAGATCGAGCCGGGATATAGGTGCCGACCGATGAGCACCGCGACCCGCACCCGCAAAAGTGAATCTAGATACGGTTTCCTGGGACACCTGAATTTTCGCGGCAAGAACCGTGTACTGGCCGAGGCTGCCATCGAAATTCTGGCCGACGAAAACCCGATGACATTGCGGCAATTGTTCTACCGCTGCGTGTCGCGTGGCCTCATTCGCAATTCCAAAGAGGATTACACTCGCCTCGGCCGCATTATGGGTCGGATTCGTGAGTCTGGCAGTATGACACGGACCTGGCTGGTGGATCACACGCGGTCCACGATCAAGCCGTCAAGCTGGTCTGGTCTGGCAGACTTCAGTGATTCCGTTCGTCGATGCTACCGCAAGGACTTCTGGGAGAGTCTACCGCATTACATCGAGGTGTTCGTCGAGAAAGACGCGGTTGCCGGCACAATCCAGCCCGTCACCTGGGAGTGCGACGTGGCGCTCCGGGTGTGCCGCGGGTATTCGTCGATTCCCTTCGCTGGGGAGATTGCCGACCTGTGGTCGGAGATCGACAAGCCCATATACGCCTACTATTTGGGCGATTTCGATGCGTCGGGGTTCGACCTTGAGCGCGATCTTCGTGAGAAGCTGGAGCGGGACAGCGGCCGAGTGTGCTGTGATGATTCCCGCATGGCCGACGGGGATACGTTCGTTTGGCGGCGGCTGGGAGTTACCGCTGTGGACTTTGTCGACCACGACCTAGTGCGACTGCCGGTCAAGCATACTCCTGAATCCGTGAGCTTCGATGGCTTGTTCTTGGGATAGATCAACCGGTGGTTGGTGCTCTTGGCTGGCAGAAGCGGGTGTAGACGCACTGCCAGACCGATCTCCACGGATTGCCTCGCCACAGCGACAGGCCCCATCGGTTCGAGTGCCGAGTCAGTCGGGCGGCGAAGTACATCAGGTCTTGGATCACACTTCGCAACCGACGCCGAGAGACCGGCTTGGGAAGTGGCATCTTCCCTTCCGGCGGCAAGGACTTGTTTTCGGCCAATGCCGTCTGACCGCACAGCCGCAACACGTTGTAGGCCACCAGCCCCAACGACAGCATCAAGGCGTTGGTGGCGAACTTCCCGCTTGGTAAACGCTCCAGGTCCAGGTCCGATTTCAGTTCGGAGTGGAACTGCTCGCTGGTGCTGTGCTCGTGATACAGGGCGATAACCTTCTTGGGGGCAAGCTTCAGACTGGTCCACCAGGTCGAGATCTCGATCTCCGGAACCAACAAGCGCTGACCCTCGGCAGTGATCGTCCGCTGGATCACCTCGAACACCACACGGTACGGCTTCCCGTCCCGTTCCTTCCAGGTCTCGCCCGTCCAGATCTCCTTGCCCACCCGAGGCTCTTCACACGTGCCATACGCCTGAGCCTCCTCCAGCCAGTCCGCCTCCGACTCCTTCCGCAGATTGCGCTTGATGATCCAGTCCACGTACTTCTTTTTCCGCAGGCGACGGAGGTTTTCGCCGTCGTCGTTGCCGGCATCCATCCGCACCAGAAGCTTGCCCTGCGTGATCAGCCTGGCCAAGTCAACGGCTTGGTCCAGGAAGTCGGGTGTACCCTCTTGCACATGCTGGTTGCCGGGGCGCAACTCGCAGTGAATCAGGTAGCCCTCCTGGCCCAAGTAGGCGAAGTTCGGAGCGTAGCCATCCAGATTCTTGTACGTCCACGCCACTCCCTCCTTCTTCGTGCCGCTGTTGTCCAACGGCGATACGTCGACGTCCAAGGCAATCCAGTCGTCCTGGCAGGGCGTCAGGACCGGGGCGTGCCGGGCGACCATCCGAGCCGACTCCTCATGCAACGTCCCAATCGGGGTCGTCCCCAGAGCGTCCATCCGTTGCCGGAGCGTTTCCTCAGAAGGAAGCTTGGTCAGGCCCATCGCTCGCCGGAAGAATGCTTCTTGGCGATACGCTTCGATGTCGGCGTAGTCGCTCTTGCCCAAACACAAAAGACCGATCATCGCCACCAGCACATCGCCATGCGGCACCTCGGGACGCTTTCGCTCTCCCAGGCAGATGTCGTTAAGCCGCTTTCGAAGCAACGCCTGTCCCAGCAGGGCTCCGGCCAGGGCCAACCCCGAGTGCGAAACGAGGACCTCGTCGGTCTGTTTGATGATGAATTCCATGGGCCTCACTGCCTCACCTTACGGGTGAACTGCTGTTGCCCACGATCATCGCCGAAATCCTCTGAAAAACAAGGCCATTCACCCGCTCACACGCAAAGCAAGTTCACGGAACCAGGATACTGACAAACGGGCCAAGGGCTTTATCCGCGAGCACGGTACGGATTGCGCCGAAGTCGATGCCTTGGCCCCTACAGAACTCCGTCGGCGTGTTCGCGACGCGATCCTGGGGCATATCGATCAGGAGCGCTGGGCGCGGTTGCAGGCGGTCGAAAATGCCGAGCGTGACACGCTGGCACAGTTCGTCGAAAGTCTGGAGGGCGCCGACCTGTGACCGCTGAACGCCTACAGCCCGGCCGCTACTTCGGTATCGACGACGAGATAGTCGACTCCGGCTGGCTCGCACGTGCGACGCTGCGCGAGCTGAAGCTCTACGTGACAATGGCTCGGTGTTCAGATTCGAGGACCGGCAGAGTGGTGGCCAGCACCGAGAAGTTGGTGCGGCTGTCCGCCATTCCGCAGAAGCATATCTGGAAGGCGCTGTCAAAGCTGGAGGTGGCCGGAGTAATCCGGATCGACCGCGGCGGCAGGACCGAGCGCGGGCAGAATCTCCCCAACACCTATTGGATTGTGCCGTGGCCGGGTACCACATCGGCAGGGACTAGTCCCCAGCCCGCCACCCACGAGGGTACCGCATCCGCAGGGACTACCGGTACCACGTTTACAGGGACTACCCTACCACGTTTACAGGGACACTCTCCACTCATATATCCACTCCAAGAGTCCACTCCAAAGAAAGGCGCAACCAAGCCGCGGCCCGAGGATGTGCTCGCCGTGTTCGATCATTACAGGACCTACCACCCAAGGGCGCATCCCAATCCACGTCCAGACTCCAAAGAGTGGAGAAAGATCCTGGACCGGCTTAGAGAGGACTATACCGTCGAGGATCTTTGCCTGGCCATCGACGGCTGCCACAAGTCGCCGCACCACTGCGGGGAGAATGACCGGGGGACCAAGTACCTGGGGCTTGAGTTGATCGTTCGGGACAGCGGCCACGTGGCGACGTTCATCGAAGTTGCGACATCGCCCGTCGAGAGGCCCAAGTCGAAGGCCAACGGAACATGGGCCGGCGCGCGGAGCACCCGTGGGCGCGTACGCCAGCGAGACTACAGCCACCTCAACAGCACCAACGTATCCGGGAATGGGACGACCTTCGAACCTGAGCAGCCGTGCGAGGTGACATGACCACAACATTCCATGACTTGGAGCGCAGAGCCATAGATGCCCATCGGCATGGTATCGGCTGGAAAGAGTTCTGGATTGCCCACGGCGATGAGGTTCGACGACTCGCACCGTACGACAGGCGACGATTCCGGGCGATCTACAACACGTTGTTGTGCGTTGTCGTGAGCGGCGACGACTCGGGCAGGGAGCCGCCTGGCACTGCTCCGTGGATCGAACCCGAGGGGAGGGCATGGTAAATCACGGGAGACGCCAAGGCTGGACACCGACGTGCCCAGTACGCATGTTTGCTGGCAAGTTTTCACATAGGGGTTATCCCCACTAACAAGGGAGACGAAAGAAATGGGTGAAAGAGGCCCGTTAGGAATGTCAAGCGAAGAACACAAGATGCGTGGCTCGTATCGCCGGGATAGACACGGGCACCTCGACGGCCCGCCGATCGCCAGCGGGACGCCCGCCAAGCCCGATTGGCTCGACGCGGACGCCGGCTGGGCTTGGGACGTAATCGCCGGCAGTATCAATCCGGCCGTTTTGGCATCGTTGGACGTTCTCATGATGGCCGGGTGCTGCCGCTGGTGGTCCACGTGGCGGCGACTCGACAGACAACTCCAGGCGGGCAGCGGCGATCCCTACAAGGCAACCGTCATGGCCGCATCGGCTTGGAAGCAGTTTGACAGCGCTGCGCGTCGCATGGGCTTGGACCCCACGAGCCGTGCCCGTATGCGCGTCCCGTCCACGCCAGACGACGAGCCAACCAATGGGAAGCTGCGTTTCTTCGGCGGTGTTTCGGCGAGGACAAGGTGATGAAATCCGGCGACACTTGCCCACAATGCGGCGATCGACTCCAAGTCGTCAATACGCGCGTCGTCGGCGAGCACCGCGTCCGATATGTCGGGTGTCGAACGTGTGGATTCCGGCCGCCGAACTCGTCTAAGAGAGATGCTCCGTCGACGTTCTACGAGCGGAAGATCTACTTGCAGGACTTCTGCACCCACCATGGACCGAAGCGCGTAAACAAGCGGGCATTACCCTGAACGGGCTCAGACAGACCAAGCCGGCGACAGGCGGCTCGAACCGCCGCAGCATCCCGGACCTCGGTCTTGATCGTGACGATGTGGCTCATGATACCTCCTGGAAGCAGCCACCCGAACATACCCGAGAGACCGCTCGCACACGTGGAAAATCGGAAGAGCGCATGGGGCTTTCACGTGGGCCATCAGTGTCCAGGGCAGGCATGTGCCGGTTCGATCAACTACTTTCGCAAGGAGGTGCTTTCGATGTGCGCGAACCTATCCCCATTGCTTCTGTTGCTGGATCGCCTGACGCACCGCAGTCACATCTTTGAGATGAACGGCGAAAGCTACCGCTTCCGCGAGTCGATGAAAGGAAAGCGAGCCAAGGCCGCCGGACCGGCGAAAAACTGAAGTCGCGTCGCGCGCAACAAAACGGAAAATCAAACGGTACTCATAGCGGGGGATGCACTTCCGCAGCCGCGCAAGACCTGGGAAGGGTCTTGCGGGCTGCCTATCCCGTCCAAACCCAGGTGGGTCCCAATTCGATGCCTATGTGGGCCCCCTTTCCCCGCCGATCTCCACACATTCATTTCACAACGATTCTTATGGGCCTACAAAACCTCTTGTGCGTCGGTAGGCTTTGGGTCTTGAGGAGTGCCAGAAAACCTCGGTCTTTCGATCGATACCCATGAAGTACCGCCTTCCCGCCTTCCGATTCGTAGGGACGGTAGCCCAAGAAACGGCCGCATACCCGGCAAGTGGTCCGAACCCAATCGCCGTTCGGATCGACCGGCGCGTTGTACGTTCGGACGTTCACGCGTTCATCTAGCGGTTGGCACTCACCGACTGGGCATCGGTAGTGCGGTCGGCGTCAGCCAGATATCATGCCAGAATTGCCGGCCCTGGTACTCGCCCTCCAGTATTCGGAAGGCGAGCTTGTAACCCGCGGTACCCTTGGTCCTACTGATGAACAGTTCAAGGCGGTGCTGAACGTCACCGAACGACTGAAGGCGGGAGACTGGAGCGTCTACTTCCCTGCACCGCCACGATCCCGTTTTCATTTCCCCAGATTTGAGTGAATGCTATGCGCCGAATCATGAACAGCATCGGTGCGGGCATCGGTCTGGTGCTTCTGCTGGTCTTCCTCCGATGGGGTTCAGTTAGCCAGTCCCAGGTTTCCTCCGATCTCTGCGACTACCACCGCACCGTCAGGGAATCCAGCCTGGACATGTCCGTGAAGCTGGATCTGCTGGAACAGATTGACTTCCTCAGGGATGAGGCGGACCAGGGACAGATTGTTGGGACCACCAGATGGACGGAATTTGACAAGATCGTCAGGGAGATGCTGGATGAGCAGCCTGCACCTGAGGCCGCCGTCTTCCTGGAACGGGAGTTTACTCGCTTGCATCGGGACATCCTGACTCCCGAATCCAAGCCAAGGGAGGTGAAGTGACATGACCAAGTATCGCGTCAGATTTCGGATCAAGGGGGTTCTCAGCCAGGTTACCGTAGAAGCATCCGGGGCGTGCAGTGCCCGAATCCTCGTTCGCCAGTTGTACGGTGACGAGGTGACGATCCTGTCTGTCCAGCGTGTCTTCGAAGATAGATAAAAGGCGAGACGACTCTGCCCCTGGAGTTCCCACCGGCGATCTCCAGGGTGGTGGCTTCCGGTTTCCCGGAATCATGTCGTTCAACCCGCAGGCCGCAGACGAGCGACGTGGCCGGGCGATGGCCACGAAGCCAACTACACTAGTCCCCGGAGAGCTACGCGCTCTATCTTCCTGACAATCCACTTCTCCAAGAAGCCATGTGCGAGCGCGGCTGCCAGGGCGAGTCGGTCAAAGTACAAACGAAGGCTGGTCACTTTGTAGTCCTGGTAGACGAGTACCTCGGTTGCCTTCACGCGAACCTCTGCGCCCACGCCCCTCTTTGCTTGAAGCAAAAACTCCTCGAAGAACGTGTCGCCTTCAACCAGGATCGTAACCGGATCGAATGCAATCCTGCCGAGTTCCCCGTACATCCAGCCGAGCGCTTTCTTCACGCCTGCCTTCCCGCGAAGGGTTGCTCCCGGAAGCTCGACTACGCACTCATCCGCAAAGCAAGACAGGACGGCTTCCGTGTCGCCGGACTCCACGGCGTCGTCAAGTAGCTTCGCCACCCTGCGGATTTCGTGGGGCGACTGTGTTATTGCCATCGGTATCTTCCTCTGCGCACTGGGCGAAGCAACTTCCTCCCCAGATTATACCTCCGTTGCCGCTGCCGAAGAACAAAGACTGTATTTCGTACTTCGTGGCGAAAACGAAATCAGAGCAGTAAAAGAGGCGTCCGATGAGCGTCCGGACCTCGAAAACCCCGCCCGATTCCGGCAGGCAACTAAAATTGTAGTTCCAGAATGGGGACACGAGATCAAAGCAGCGGCCAGCAACCCTCCCCCGAAGCCCCGGCGTTTGTCCGGAAACCGAACATAGGAGGCGGCTATACAATGGATGAAGAAGAATCCCAACTGTTGCAGAACATCGCCCACGCTTTACCTCAACTGGGGGAATTGCTCCAACGAGCCAACGACCGTCGGGTCTACGAGGACGGCGTATACCGCTTCTACCACCAGAGCCTGAAGGTCTTCCGCCTGCAAGAGCAGACGACCGAGATCGTTCACGCATTGCAGGGCCTCGCCCCAAACCGACCTCTGAACGACTGGTTCTTGCAGATTGTCTCCGAAGGAATCGACAAGACGTTCACGGCAGAGACGAACCAACGGTGGATGGAAGAAACCTGCCCAATCCTGGAGGCGTTCTTCCATGCCCGCTACTTCCTGGAGATGGTCTGCAAGTACGGCGGCCAACCTCAGAGCACCCTGGACGGCCCAATGCCAAGTGGGTTGGCGGCCGTGCTGTATCTGTATGGGCTTCGGTAGGGGGACACAGGTGACCAGCCAGTCTCTTCCCGTTCGGCCCTGGCCATTTCACAAAGAGGCGTCCAGTGACCGTCCGAATCAATTGCGTTGCGCAGACCGGAAAGGCGAAATCAGCCCCAGACCACGCACTCGGGGTCAACCGTATGCCCGCACCGACTGCACGTTGGGTTGGACATCGAGACCTTTCCCTCTTCGCACCAGGGACACACGTCCGTATCGAGAAGCACTTTGACATCCTTGCCCAACGTTGCACCACAATGCGCACACATCTGATGCTTGAACTTGAAGTCCCATACCTCCCAGCATTGGGGACAGCGGTCGTGCGGGACGACGAGCATTTCGCCGACGACGATGTAGTGCTGGGGCGTGGAATCATTCCACGCTTGGTACGGCTTGTCGCTGTCGAACCCAGCCAGTCCGGTTTGCAGCAACGGCAGGGAACGCTCCCCATCATGATCAAAGACTTCGATGTTCAGCAAGAGGCTAACCCCATACCGGGCACCCATGACCTTATTCAGCGTCGTCAAGAGAGTGCGAAGCGGCTCCGTCTGGGGCGAGTCCAGCAGTTCAGTGGTGGCGTCTGCGATCTCGTCTAAGATGGGATCGGCGGCTTCGAAGACGGACTTCTCCATGGGAGGACTCCTTTCGGCGGCAGGGAACGCCAGTATTCTACCCGCGAAAGTGTAAACAGTCAGTATCCGGCAGATGATGCCCTCAAAAGCCGGTGAAAAGCAGGTTGGAAACAGGGAACGACGCGTAACGGGTCACGCATAAACGACTATTTACAATCCCATGGCTAAACACACTTCCATTTACGTCCGCGTCAGCAGCAAACAGCAGGACCATGCCTCCCAACTTCCCGACCTGGAGCGATGGACGCAGGCCCATGATGGACAGGTGGTCTGGTATCGGGACAAGTTTACGGGCAAGTCCATGACTCGGCCCAGCATGGATCGTCTGCTGGAGGACCTTCGGGGCGGCAAGGTGGAGCGGATCGTGGTCTGGCGATTGGACCGCCTGGGACGCACCACGAAGGGCCTCTGCCAGTTGTTCGACGAACTGACCGAGCGGAAGGTTGACCTCGTATCGCTGAAGGACGGATTCTCCCTGGCCTCCCCCGCTGGTCGGCTCCATGCCCGCATTCTGGCGTCGGTGGCCGAATACGAAACCGAAGTCCGTGCGGAACGGGTTGCCGCAGGTCAGGCCGTCGCCCGTCGCAAGGGAAAGAAATGGGGCGGTTCGAAGAAGGGGTGGCGATGGAAGGTCACTGAGGAGCAGGTGGCGGCGATCCATGAAATGCAGACGGCAGGGAAGAAGATTGCCCACATCGCCAAGGTCACCGGGCTCTCGCGTCCCACCATCTACCGCGTGTTGGCCGAGGATTAGTTGCAAAAAACGAAATTCCGAAATTGTTTTGGAAAACCCTGGGGTTGGGACTCCGGACACCGATTTGGGCCGCCAGTGCGAGCCGTTTTCTTCATGGGACTCCTACAATGGATATTGATCTCTGGGTCTTGTATGAGATGCTTTTCAGCCTGATTGCCGAAGGGCGCGTTCGGACGACCTACGATCCTCTGGAGAGAAATATCATCCTCTTCATCCCCGGCGAGCGGAGCGAGCCGGGGATTGAGGCAAATTGACAGAACGGTGGTGGCAAATGCGACAACGGGGATGCTGCGAACCGTGCGCCTGCTCGTGGTGTCCTATTCTGATTGACCCATTCTGAAGGAGGCAGACTATGGCAGTTGCATTTCCCGAAGTCCGTGTTGGTGATCCCATCAGTTGCGAAAGTCTGGCGATCTTCCCGCTGTTTGGGGATGGTGGCGTTGACACCGTGACCTACGTTCTCTCGGAGGAAGCAATCGCCATGGAGACCGTCTCGGTTACCGAGGTTAGCGAGGGCGGCTCCGTGCCGAATCTGTCGGTTGACAATCAGGGCGATATCCGAGTGCTTTTCCTCGAAGGGGAGGAGTTGATCGGTGCGAAGCAGAACCGGGTATTGAACCTGTCCCTGCTGATTGCGGCCCATTCCAAAACTCCGGTGCCGGTTTCGTGTGTCGAACAGGGCCGTTGGGACTATCGAGGCAAGAAGTTTGGCAGCGGAGGTCACTCCCCATCTTCCTTGCGACACATCCTGAAGCGATCTGTGGCAGCATCCCTGAGTGCGAAAATGGGACATCGATCCGATCAGAGTGGCGTCTGGAGGGAAGTTGCGCGGAAGCATCGCGAGTTGGGGACCACCTCTGCAACTTTCGCGATGTCCGACATTTTTGATTCGTACGAAGGCAAGATTGGCGACTACCGGGAGAGGCTGCGTCCTGTGGAAGGCGCAATTGGGTTGGCAGTCGCGGTCGGCGGCAAGATCGTGTGTCTGGATGTGTTCGACAGACCAGCTACGTGTCAGAAGGTCTGGGATCGGCTAGTGAGCGGCTACGTCCTGGATGCCCTGGAGACTCCCCCTGGCGGCCAGGAGGTCAGCAAGAACGACGTAGAAGCTCTTGTGTCAAAGGTTGGTGGCTTATCGTGGCAGCCGGTGGAAACCATCGGTGAGGGACAGGATCACCGGGGCGAGGACACCGCCTTGGCGGCCTCGGCCCTTACCTTGGACGAGAAGCTGATCCACGCATCCGTGTCATTGGGCGCGTAGGTTGAAAGCAGTTGGTGGGTGAGCAGGGTCGCTCACCCATCTCCTATCCTTCCGAAGCTATCCCCTTTCTGTCGGATGACGACGTTCCATGTCCAAGAAGCCCAAACCCATGTCCGCGAACTCTGCACACAGCAAGTCTGGGCCGACCAATGCTCCCGGCGAGTCCCCTCTTGAGATCTGCTGGAATCGGGTATACCACAAAACCAAGACCGATCTCAAACACCTGCGTGAATACGGTTTGCCGCCGCTCGGTGCGCTTCTTTCAGAACGTCGGCGATTGCGACAGGTTTTCCGCCTTGCCGTGAGCTCTCCTCCGCGGCATCCATGAAGGCGAATATCTCGATGGTCTCTTCGGCACTGAGCGGTGGCTTGCCCGTCTTGAAGAACTTGACCAATTCGCGCATCAGGGCCTCGTCCTCGCCGCCATCGCGGACCGAAGCGATACCTTTTTCGCCGAAGACCTTGCCGCTGAACTCCGAAGCGCCGCCGCCTGGACGAATGCCGCGATAGGTTCCCACGCGGCCGTCCTGCCAAACGCCTGTGGCGGCCAGCGTGGACGGCGTCGCCACGCAAGATACGGACACGCAGCCCCGCCCCATCAATGCGTAGAGCATCTCGATGCCGTGGATGCCGTAGAAATAGAGCGTGGGGTGGTGCTGGATCGATGCGCACGGGCCGCAAATGTCGCAGCCGCGTAGGGAGCCGATGTCGGGCCGCCCGCCACGCACGGCCTCGATCTGCGTGGCAAACCGATTGGACGAACAAGAGAACACGGGCACGTTGTGCTCCTTGGCCAGGCGGAAGATCCTGATCACATCGGCCAGCGAGGCGGCGGCCGGTTTGTCAACGAACAGCGGTTTCCCTGCCTGGATGACCGGCACGGCCTGTTGCAGGTGGCACCGGCCGTCGACGCTTTCCAACATCACGGCGTCTACCTTGGGCAGCAACGCCTCGATGCTATCGACGATCTCGATGCCCATACCGCGCAACTGTTCCGTAAAACCTTTCACGCGGTCACGGCTGATGGGGAGATCATCGCTGCCGCCCGGGTAGGCGGCTACGATCCGGACGCCGGCCATGTCGTCGGCCGCATTGGGGACATTCAGCAGCTTCGTGAACAGAATGACATGAGAAGTGTCGAGGCCGATCATACCCACCTTGATCGGCGGCTCGGCGGCAGTCAGCTCTCCGCTCATCAACAGGTATGCCGCCAGCAGCATCGACAGTTGCAGCAACCGGCATGCAAGACCTACCAGATGTCGGCGTCTCGTCTGGATCCTCGCGGTGGCCCCTACGGGTTGTTTACCTGAGTGTGTCCCCATGATTCAGATCTCCTTGAGTTCGCGCATGACCGGCCGTGCGCGATGTTTCCGGCTCAGCAAGACATTGGCACATCCCGATGGTTCACTTCTCTCACGATGGCCTCGAATCAGCGGCAGCCTTTCCTGACAGAGCCCGAAGCAGCACAAGTGCGCGATGGCATGAACGTCTTTCCGGAGCGACGGTTCACAACGCTTCCACCTGGCATGAGATCTTTCGATGAATCTCCTCAAGATAACTCCGCCTGTAGAGATACAGCAAGCCCGATTCCCCCGATGCCAGGATATCTAACTTGCCGCTATGATCCCAGTCGACCGGAAGCGGGGTCGTTACGTGATTGCCCACGCTGAGCGACTGGCCGTTGGCCGTCATGGTGATGGGCGGCAGGAAGGCCGGTTGAGCGTTGGTCCCCGTGTTTTTGCAGTACAACATCTTGTTCCAACTGCACGAGAAGAGATCGAAAACTCCTTTGCCTTGCCAATCGCCGGCGTTGCAGAATCCGCCGAAGCTCAGCGCGGAGCCGTCGGCGAACTTCAGCAACTCCCCGTTTGCGAGTTTGAGCTCCCCATTCTTGGCGTCGCGATACCGTTTGAACAAGTACGTATTGCTCCCCGTATTGCCGACGATATCCACGAGTCCGTCCCCATTCCAGTCAACGATCGCCGGTTTGTCCCGGAAGCCGTGCACGGGTTTCCCGTCGAACGTGGTGGCGTCGACCGGTGCGAGCAGCTTGGGATGAACCGATGTTCCCGTGTTTTTGTAGAAGAGGAACTTCCACCCCATGCACACCAGAAGGTCCATCACACCGTCGCCGTCCCAGTCGAGATAAGCCGGCGCGGTCTGCCCGAGCGTACTCTCCATGATCGATCCCGGATCGCTGAACGGGCCGTGCAGAAGTTCGATCGGCTTGCCATCCTGTTCGAGGAACTCGTTTTCCGAATAGACCGGCCGTTTCTGCGTGCCGAGGTTCCGAGATCGGGTGATCCAACCGGTTTCGCACCCCATCGTCAAGTCCAAGTCGCCGTCGTTGTCCCAGTCGGAAACGTCCGTCTGCACGTAGCCGGAACCGGGATTTACGTAGGCATTTCGCTGCATCAAGTAGCCTTGATCCCTGAAGGTGACTTGTCCGGAAGGGTCCCTGTCGCCGAACTGGTAGTACCTCACCTTGCCGGCGAGGCTGAATGGCGAGACCAGCAGGCCTTTGAAGGCGGGCGTGTCGGCCCTGCGGAAGAACATCCCGGACCGGTCCTGCAACCCACGCGCCAGGCCGCGGTCTTCGAACACCGGGACCTTGGGCGTGCCGACGTTCTTATATACCCGGATGCCGGCGTATCCCCTGTCCAACCACTCCGAATTGCACAGCGTCAGGAGCTCATTCTTGCCGTCGCCGTCCCAGTCCATGAGTTCGAACGATGGGCAGATGTACCAGCGGATATCCTTGCCGTCGCAAGTCTTCAGGCGAACCGGCGGGCCGAATTGAGGAGCTTTTTCCGGCCCCGCTACGTTCTCGTAGTATTCGAAGCAGTATTGATAGTACCATCGCGGCCAACTGGCCTTCTGCTTCTCCTGCTCCGTGGCTTTGAACCACAGAGGATCGTTGATGTTCAGCTTCGGCTCGCCGGTCAGATACGACACGACGAGGTCCTTTCTGCCGTCGCCGTGGAGATCCACGATCCTGAAGCAGGGGTACTGTCCGGCGCGGGTCGCAATTCGGCCCGCCTTCTCCAAAAGAGGCAAGCCGTGCTTGTCTTTCCGGCCCGTGTTCAGGTAAACGGTTATCGTCGGACCCACGTACTGGTTAGCCAGAACGTCGAGCAATCCGTCCCCGTTCCAATCGATCACGTCGATGCACAGGCCGGCGGGCAGGAAGTGCGATTGGCCGTTCTCTTGATAGCACAGATGGATGCCATCACCGAAGACGGGCCGCTCGTTGGTTCCCTCGTTCCTGAGATACTGGATGACGTGCTCAGGGCTGCCTCTGGTGAAGCCGTAGTTTTGTGTGCTCAAGATGTCCGTCACGCCGTCGCCATCCCAGTCGACGGCGACGGGGTTCGCAGACATGCCTACGAACAAGGGGTGCAGCTTGCCGTCATTGTAGTGGAGGCTGTCGCCGTTGCCGACCAAGCCTAAGTAGGCGGGAGGACTGAAAGGGCCATTCTCCCGAAGATCGTAGAAGATCCAGTATTCGCTGTCGTTCGTATCCTCGATCAGCCAGTTCACTTGGCCCTTGTTTGCGGTCAGGAAGTCCCGGGAGAGATTGTAGTGGACGTCGTGGAGCTTCTTCGAGCCGGCATCGCGTCGCTTGATCACCACGGAATGGCGGTCGAAGGAGCCTTCGACCTTCTTATCTTGCAGCAGCTTGTCGAAGTCCAAGTCAATACTGTAGGGAACGTTCTGATATCGCTCCGGAGAGCGGATGGTCACCTTCAGTCGATACCGTCTCCCCTGACAGGTGTCCGTATCGCAACACTCCGCGTCTGACTTCGACGCGATCGGAGCGTCGCTGCCAGCTTGCATGCCCGCCGCCGTTGTAAGCATCAACGGGCCGATTCCCAAAACGGCGAGTAGAACCCTTCTAACCATCTTCCTGTTTCCTTTTGTTGAATCTTGCACCATGAATGCATGGTGCCCGCGCGTCTATCCTTGTTTGCCGGCCGTCGTTGCTCTCATGGTAGCCACCGCAATAGAGCTGCTGGCTGTGGAGTTCGTTGTGAGTACCGACGTCCCAGAATCGGTACAGCTTGGCTCTCGGGTTCCAGACCGGTGCGCTCCGAGTTCGAATGGCGATCAGGGTGAACGATGGATTGGGACGAATGACGGCTCCCTTCTTGTCCGGCTGATGCAGAGTGCGCACGAGATTGTGGATCTCGCCAACGCCGTAGTCATCCACAAAGAGCTGCCGCTGGCCGATCGGCACGTGGAAATCTGGTTTCTCCGCGGCCTCTGCCAACACGGCCACGAGAACGACATAACACACCGCCGTAATGTCTCGCACGAAATGGTACATGGTGCGATTCTCTCGCCTTTCCCCGGTCCTTCGCCGCGCCCCAGGCACGACGGAAACGGCCGCCCGCGTGAATCCGGGAACCCGCACACCGATACTACTCGAACACGTTCCGGGTCACAACCGCTTTCCGGCGTTGGGTGTAGGAACGGATTTCCGGTGCAGCGAGTACCATTCGACATCTCCCAGCCGACCTCCGCCCGGCTACGCCGCCGATCTGGTTGTCGAGACTCTTAGGCCCCCTGCAAACGGGGCGATTACGGGTCGGGCTTCGAACGAATCCTTGGGCGAGATTGGCCAAGTAAGTACAATGTTCATTCAGAAGCCCGGCGGCGTAGCCGGGCGGAGGTCAACTGGAGCATGTCGATTAAGACTATGACGTGCCGGCAATTCAATCTGGCTTGTATCGTTGTCATGGCGATGTGCGGCTCAGCAGGACAAGCAGTTGCCGCGGATACGATCGCTCCCAAAGACGCCGTCGCCGCTGCGATCTCGGGGCTCGACGTTCGAGTGGGCGATACCGTAGTGATCATGAAGGGCGCCTCGTATCCCTCGGCGTTTCGGTTCGCCGACGGACGCATCGCGGTTAGCGGCGACATGGGCTTCAAAGGCGGCAAGAGTTCTTGGTCCGCGGACGGCGGCCGCACCTGGAAAATCGGCATGGCAGGTCCGAGCAATGCCTGCCTGGAGTTGGGCGACGGCGAGGTGCTCAGCCTGATGTTCAAGACTGAAAAGGGACCGGACAACAAGTTGCGATTGCCGCAAATTCGATCCAAAGGCAATTGGAAGACGGTCGAGACGGAGTATGGCAGCGTGAATGTTCCCGAGTCCGCGGCCGGCATCGGCGATGACGGAAGTTCGTTCGACGGAATGGTCTTCGACCACAGTCTAGTCCAACTGAAGAACGGCAGTCTGATGGCAACCATGTATGGCTGCTACAAAGGCGACAAGGTTCCCTTGGAAGGGTTCCCCGGAATGTTCAAGACCAGGACGATCGTGGTCTTTTCCTCCGACAAGGGCAAGACCTGGAAAGACCCCGTGACCGTGGCCTACGATCCAAGCGTCGGCCAGGAGAGTTTCTGTGAACCAGACGTGGATCGCATGCCCTCGGGCGACCTCCTTTGCGTCATGCGCACAGGCGGCAACTTCCCGAAGTGGTATCCGCTCTATGCTGCCCGCAGTTCCGATGAGGGACGGACCTGGAGCAAGCCGGAACCGGTTACCGACCGCGGGGTCTGGCCGAACCTCTGCGTTATGACCAATGGCGTGGTTGCCTGCACGTATGGCCGCGACGGCAACTGGCTGGTGTTCTCCATCGACGGCGGAAGAACCTGGAAGGGCGCGTTCTGCTTCTACAAGGGGCTCAACTTCGGCGGTTCTTCTTCGTATAACACCGTATTGGAGGTTTCCCCCGACACGCTCCTAGTCGTGTACGACCGGCTTGTCGACGGCGGCGATCCTAAGGCAAACGTCTGGGTCCAAAAAGATCAGTTTGAAATCGTGGGGACTTTCTTCTCCGTGAAGAAGAAATAGGAACCTGCACGGACGAGAAGTGCAACGGATGTCTTGGCCTCTGGCTACGGGGCGGTCGGTGCTGCAAGGGGCTTCGTTGGGCGAGGCATCGTGGCAGCGAGAAACGGCCAAGCGGTTGGGGCCGAAGGCCATTCTTGTCTGCATGCACTTTGTCGCCGCCAACCACATAGTCACTGCCGATCGCAACGCGCGAAACGATGCCTCCGTGCAGCATCGGTCTAGGCCGTACTCGCCTTGCGAACGATCTTCGATTGGGGAGATTCGACACGACAGTTGCCGTCATGTCGAATGCCCGGACTTCCGAGCTTTGCTGCATTCCTCCAATATCGGAATGAGACAACGTAAGTTGGGCTCGTGGTTGCCAAGCCTGCATGGGGTTAGCGTGTCGGCTTTCGTCGAAGTCAAGAGATCAGCGTGTTTTTGTGCGGCAACCTCAGTCACCGCTGTCAAGTCGCTCAGTTTTCGCAGATCGCGCTAGCGTGGAATGAAATGTGCTCTAGAATGGAGATCTCGGATCGCCCGAACCGAAGGAACGGTCCTCCCACCCTGTAGGTAAGTGCAGGCGGCCGTCACGAGACGAGCAACCGGAAGATTGACTTCTGCACCGCCGAACGGCAAACTCGGCAGAGCACTGGATCCTGGAGATGATGAAGATGAAGATGACTGTCATCACGGCTGTTGTTCTGGCCGGCATCTGGGGCATTGGTTCATCCGTCTGGGCCCAGGCGGCGAGCGAGGACGGTGCGGGCTTTGCTGGAGTCTATGTTCCGAGCAAGATCTGGCAGCCGCCAACCGATCCATTGGCTCTGAAGAAACTCAGGAAGTTCCAAGACCTCAAGTTCGGATTCTTCCTCTGTTGGGGAACACAGACCCAGTGGGGGACAATCGACCAATCCTGGACCTTGTGCCCCGAGAAGTTTGCCTCGCACAAACGTCCTGGCGCGCATGTTGATGATGACACGCTCACTTACAAGAAAGCCTATGAGGGACTCATCAAAACCTTCAATCCTGTGAAGTTCGAACCGGAGCAGATCGCGGAAATTGCAGAAATGGCAGGGTCTCGCTACCTGGTGTTCTGCACGAAACACCACGATGGCTTCTGCTTCTGGGACACCCAAACGACCGACTACAGAATCACGTCTAAGGACTGTCCTTACCACGCCAATCCGAACGCCAATGTCACCCGACGACTGTTTGATGCCTTCCGCAAGAGAGGGTTCTGGATCGGCGCGTACTTCTCCAAGTCGGACTGGAACGTGCCGTACTATTGGGCCCCGCAGTTCGGCCCGCCCACGACTCGCAATCCGAATTACTCCCCTGGTGAACATCCGGAAGTGTGGAACAAATTCAAGGAGTTCACCTGGTCGCAGATCCAGGAGTTGATGAGTGACTACGGCCCGGTGGACATCCTCTGGCTGGACGGCGGCCAAGTGCAGCCCAGTACCGGACAGGACATTGACATGCAGGGGATCGCTCGCATGGCAAGGAAGCTCCAGCCAGGCCTCCTTGTGGTGGATCGCACCGCAGGCGGCGGCTATGAAGATTTCCTCACACCGGAAGGCACGCATGCCATGCCAGAGCGTTTCATGCCCGAAGTTTGGGAGGCCTGCATGACTTTGGGCGACCGGTGGGGATGGACGAGAGACAGTGCCTACCTTAGCGCAGGCACTGTCATCCGTTATCTCGTGAAGGCCGTGGCCCGCAATGGCAACCTGCTCCTGGACGTCGGCCCCGACGCCAACGGCGAACTTGATCCGCAAGCCGTCCAGATTCTCAAGGAAGTCGGTACGTGGCTCAAGATCAACGGTGAGGCGATCTACGAGACCCGCCCGGTGAAGCCTTATGAACTTGGGAATGTCTTCTTTACTGGCAAAGCCAACGGCACGGTTTATGCGATCGTCCTTAGTTCACAAGATGGCGAGTCGATGCCCCCGAGTGTTCTCCTACCCGCAAGCCTGACCGTCAACGCACGGGCGATCACCCTGGTCGGCGGCGATGGCCCAGCGCTTGTTTTCAAACCCAGCCTCCGTCCAGACACGATCGATGTCAGCCTTCCCGCCAACGGCAGTACCCAGATGACCAGCACCAACGCCTGGGTCCTGAAGATCGCAAAATGAATCGGCTTATCTGCCTCACGTGTGCGGGGTTGACGCGATACCGTGCGCCGTGCCGCATTTGCGCAGTGTCGTGGGGTTAACATCGGAGGGGGATCGAGCGAGTAGCAACACCTTGGAGTTCTTGCTGGTGATCGAGTTCTTGAAGACGCTTTGCTTGCGGGGTTGTGCCTCGCAAGAGCCAGCTAAGGAGTTTACGATCCGAGTGCAGGCGGTGAAGTGTCCGTGAATCCGCAGGAAGTAGCTTAGCGCGATCCGGTAATCAGCTACGACAACAACGTCATCGTCACCGACGGAGGCACTGGCGTGCTTCTGCGCGCAGAATTTGCAGAACCATGAGGGTAAGATCGTGTTGCGGCATCCTCAGGCTGCGGATTGGCGCCGTGCTGACACATCTTGAATACTGGATCATACTTCATGGCAATGGGCTTCTCGATGGCGTGTTACGATGCCCCGATGCCGCCCCGCAGGATACTCACAACCGAGGTTGTGTCGATCGTGACATGCACTACCGCGATCCATGCGGGCTAAATCAACAGCACGAAGAGAACCGCGGGCAGGCCGGTCATCGATCGTCTGAGGGACACCATTACGTGTCACCCTTGGCGAAGCAAAAAGTATATAGCTTCGCGTTCCGCAGGAAGAACTGAAGCCGAATGGGACGGCCGGCCAGTGGATCCAGATTCGAGTTGCCTCGCCAGGCTACGATATGCCGGGGCTGGTTCAGGTCGATCGGGTCGCAGTCCTCACGGTCGAAACCGGGGACCGGACGGCCCTCCACGTCGAGAATCGCTACAAAGGCCTCCCCCAGCCCACCGCAATCGATATTCAACTCGAGTCGGCCACCGCCGTGGCGTATCGGCGGCGTAGTGAAACGTCCGACGCGCGAGCGGCTCGCCAGACCGAGGAAACGATCCTTTTCCTGCACGAGCCGAAAGGCCGCTCCCACGTGCCGATCGTAGCCGGGCCGAAAGACGCCGTGCGTCACCCGCTGGCCGAAGTAGTACTGGTATAACTCGTTCTCGCGAGCCACAATGCCGGCGGCCACAAGGATCAGTCCGCCATCCATCGAGCCCAGTGGCCCGTTGGCAACGTAGTCGCGCCGATCGGGACGCAGCCAGCGGCGTCCGTCCCGACTAACGACCAGTTGATTGCCAAACGAACCGTCATTCCCTTGAACGAAGTACCGATGGCCCCGCCGGCCTTCGGCCTTCGTGTCGCCGGGATAATGGCGGAAGATGCCCGCAACGCCCAGGTACACACCGGGGGCGTAGAGGGAGGCGCTCAGGTTGTTGATATCCAGGTCGATCGCAGGGTCTTCCGAGTCGCGGTCCAATACCGTTTCCAGTTCATCGGTGATGTAGTGAACGCCCGTCGTGCCGGCTTTTCGATTACGGTCGACGAACGGCAGCAGCGACTCGTCAAGCGAGTCGAATTCCGTGCGGACTGTTGTTCGTCGTCCCGGAAAACCACGAAGAAATGCAACATACTTGCCGCGTTGGGGGTCATACAGAATCTGGTTGGTGGTATCGGCCGCAAACGGCAGGGCCGGTTTGGGCTTGCGCATCCAGCGTACGCCATCTGGTGAGGTAGCGATCCAAATTGCCCCTTTGTGTTCCACAAGGCCCATGAACCGCTGTTCGTCCGGCCCCCGGGGATTGAGCGACGGCACGGTTGCGCCCGTCAACCCTGGAACCAGGTTGTTCTCCTTCGAGCCGCGAAACTCCTCCAACCCCAGATTGGGTCGCTGCCACTCGATGCCATCGTTGGATTCTGCGTAGGCCAGTCCCATGACTTCCTGCTGAATACGGTCGACGCCAATCGTCGGCCAACCGCATCGGGTGCAGACAACGTTTCGACCATCCTGGGCCAGCTTGCACCGTGGGCAAGTGATCGAGGGGGTTTCTGCCCTATAGGCGGCCACGCACCCATACCACATCTTGTAGACGCCTCTATCTTCGACGACGGCAAGCGGAACAACGCGGTACTCCTCCCAGGTACGCTCCGGCCCGAGCACAACGCCGGCCTTTCGAGGTGGATTGATCTCCAGCCCCACGTCTTCCGCTCGTTCGAGGAACATCTCGTCGAGCATGAACTGTTTTCCGTCGCCCACGTCGATCGGACCGGCGGGTCGATTCGCATCTGCCAAGGCAAGCCGTCGCGTCGAGTCGGCAGCCTTCGACTGCCCGGGGACCCCCCCCAACGAAAGCGTCGAAGCCGCCGCGCAAGCTCGCCGAAGGAATGTTCTACGATTGCTTTTTGCGGTCACGGTACGACCTCCGGGGAGGTGACGCGATTCAGTACCCTTCGATCATACCTGCACGACACCGGAAGGCCAATCTCGAAGCCATCAACCATGGAATTGTGACTTCGTTCGTCGGGACGACCACTGCCCTTCCAACCAACAGTTTAAGCCCAGGGAGCGAGCGGATTTGTTCTTGGGGCGATATTTGGAGATCCCATCCAAATCGTTCAGAAAGCTCGTAATCGAGCTCCCCATCCATGAATCCAAACGAGTTTGTGGAGCTAACAACCGCGTCACATGCCAGGATCGTGATGTCGCCCTGGACGATCTACACGCTTGATACCTTGGCGAAATATGATCGCCATGCGTCACCGAGTGATCACGGGTGTTTCCGTATTACATGCGCGGCAACAGCAGTGTGCCGCTGCCGGTTACCGTGCCACAGTGGCAGAGACGACAGGGGCGATGACCGATTCGAGCAGTCCGCGTTTCCGCGTGCAGTACAGACTAGGGGGTCCGTAAGGACTGGCGGCGCCGGTTGCTATGACCGTTTTGCCCGCCGGCCATGCGCGTTGGCAAGTTTTGCATAGGGGAGTTATCCCCACTACTAAGGGAGTCGAGGCAGCGATGAGAAGCGGCGACATTTGCGACTGTGGCGGCACGTACAGGGTCTACTGCAGTCGCCGCCGCAGCGAATGCCAGGTGCAGTTTCTGAAGTGCTCCAGATGCGGGAAGACGGCGAAGTCCGTGGTCCCCGCGGGCAGCATCCGGCGACGGCCGCGGGATACCTATGTAGGTACAGACACCCATCGGAATAGCGCAACGACCGTCTAGAATGAACACATCGAACCACATTCGAGCACACTAACGCGAGGGCACCGAAATGGCGCTGCTGACGACGAAACAGGTCTGCGACCAACTCCAAATTTCCCGGGGAAGTTCGGCAGATCACTCCAAGAACCTCAAACCGTGCCGTGTTTTCTAGGGTCTTCTTGCATTCTTGGCATGTTTGCTAGGGATTGTCGAAACACGGGGGAAAACGACGAGAACCGGCGGTCGCAGGTGTCATGACACCCGAACGACCGCGGCCAGCGAGGCAGGCCCTGCTCGTCGTGTTCTCATCCACCGGGTTGCAGCGCCGATCGCTGTCCAACATGCTTGCGGCGGTTGCCAATCGTACCAGTGTCCTCAGCGAGCGTCCTGGAGACCCGCACAGCCTGTTCGCTCCAAGGTGCCAACTAACCATCAATCGTGGGAACCTGCCAAAGCTTGTTCACAAAAACACGCTCCATCCGTGCCCACCGAGTTCGTAGTGATTACGCATGGCCGACGGCAAACCCGCAGACCAACCACCCGTGGCTGCAGCTATGACGTTTAGGGGTCATTTCCGCGGGCGCCGGACGCTCCCAGCACCCCGGTGGCCCCATTCCCCGCCGCTATCCACGCCGTGTGGTTCAACCAGGGGGCAACTATGCCGGGGTAACCCGACAAGTCTCCGTTGGACATTCACGGCTGTCAGCTATTCACTTTGACGGTCTGCGGAACGTTGATCGGCCGACGCCATTTGATCGCGGGTGCGGGCTCAACTGGACACGGCCGATCGTCCAAACGTTGTTGCCGTTCGGGTTATGGCAATTCCCGTGGGCAGGCATACAATACATATGTAACCGTTCTGAATAGCCCTAATGCTCGGGCTTTTCCCGCCGCCGTTGAGCCGTTTGGCTGCGGCACTCGCACCGAAGGGAATGCCCGTGAGCTTCTCAGTTGGGCTTGATCGTGATTTCACCCGAAAGGGCGGAATCGTTTTCAGCGTCCTGCCAGCTACACAGTCTGCCGACTATGTTGCGAAGCCGGAAGGCATCCTCAGTTCGGATGAGGTGGAACACGCGTCGTGGCAGCTACGCCGAACGCCGCTGGTTTATCAGGGAGCGGTCCGCAAATACGTATGGCGGCCAGAGGAAGTCTGAGAGCGCGTGGCGAAGAGGTGGTGAAGGAAACGTGAAGAGCCGTTCGACAATGCACCAAGAACCAACGGGACTGGAGCCCAGGATGCCCAAACCAACCACCACCTATCACGATTTTCTTCAGCGTCGTGAAGGCAGCACGTCTGCCGATATGCTGAACGATTCGGACCATCCTTTCGACGCTCTACTCGACTTCTCTATTTGGGACGACCGACCGCGTCCGGTGAGCCACCGAGTCTTATCAGGGCCGAGCGGGCTTCGCCGAGGTAGCGTGCGGCCCAGAACCACAATGGCCCATCGATGACGTCCTCTTTCCTACTGGAGCAGAAGCATGAACCCATTTCAGGTACGGATACGGCCTATGGTCAGCGTTTGCCGAGTGCGAGTCGACGGTATTCGGAACGCCCAATGGCTTCTCAAACGCCTCAGCGAATCCTTCGTCTTCAAGACCTCGGAACCGCTCGACGAAGACATTGCCGCTGCCTGTTCGAGCTTCCAGGTGCAATACACTTCGCAAATGTCCGGCCTCAAGTTCGCGAAGCTCCTTGCTGCGATTCCTGAGGTGGACTTGATGCTAGAGCCAGCGTGAAAAGGCTCAGAATACATGCGGCGGCTTGGGATCACTCGTCAAGAAAGGAAGACCACAATGACCAAGCGTTTGACCGAACAGGTGATAGTTGCGGTTTTGGGTTTCCTGTTTGGGGCAGTGTTTGCAACGGTCATCGCTCCTGGTGTTGCACGCGCAGGGAAGCATGCAAATGACTGACTTCCAAATGCATCACATTCAGTATGTTACCTTGCCTCCGCACCCTGACAAGAACAGCCCCGATGATCTGTTTCGACTGCTTGACAGCCTGGACGTGTTTGAAAGAGACAGGATGCTCACATGGATCTATATTGCATTCCTCGAAGCGCCTGTGAGGCCGGTAACGGGAGAGACCGAGGAAGAAAGGCTTGAACTACGCTACGAGAAGTTTGAGCAACAGTTCCGTCACGCTGCCAAAGGCGTGTTCGAGCCGTTTCTAGTCCATGCCGCTGTGACCTATACCCTGGCTTACCTTCGAGAGTGTGGCGACAAAGCGTGTCTGGATGCCGTCGTTCACAAATCGCAATCGGCACTCAAGGTGCTTCACAGGCGAATTGCGGAGGGAACGTTGTTGGCCGAGGTAGGAGAATCGATGATTGGAGAGTTGGAGGAACGCATCAACAACCTGCATGCCGACGTGGAGCTTGCTCGGCAGCGCTACGAGAGGTTTTGTGAGACGGTGGTACGGCATATGCTGCCCTGATTTGGTACTTCAGCGGCTCAGAGTTTACGCGGGGGGGAAACCCTCATTCGTGCACGATTCTTGGTCGTGACCTTGCCGGCATGACCGCGTTTTACGGCCCACGGGTTGAACTCCTCAGGCCAGGCTGCCTGTCGAGGGCAAGTTGCAGTACAATACTCTACGGCATCTCATCTCCGCCCATTAACCCGAGCAAAAAATGGAAAAGACCAGCAAGTCGTCCAGGAACAAGGAAGCACCCGCGCCGCTGAAACAGCCTCAGGAGACGAATCACACGGAGAAGATCAAGTCCCAGGTGTTGGCGAAGACCGGCAAGCCGCGTCGACTGGATCATGTGGAGGTGTCCCGGCACCACAATGGCAACTACCGGGTCAACATTTGGGAGCAACCCGAGCCGAGCGAGAGCTTCTCCGTGACGATCGCTCCCCGCATTGGCTCGTCCTACTATTTGAAGGTGTCGGACACAGGCGAGATCATTCACAGTAACCCGCCGTTAGCCAAGTTGCCTTCCTCGGCTTGAACTTGCCCTGCCTCACCACAGTTGGCCTGACCGCCAACTCCGTTGCTTGCTAAGACCACCTGCCGACCTATCGAACAAGGCTTCACGGAATGACGAAGGTAGACTTCACGGCTTATCGCGAAAGACTCTTGGCTTTGCGGACGAGGCTTCAGGGCGACATGACGCAGATGGAAGATAACGCTCTGAACAAGGATCACGGCAAGGCGACCAGCATGCCGAACGACATGGCCGAGCTTGGCACGGGGAACTTCGATCAAGAATTCACGTTAAGTCTGCTGGGGAGCGAGAAGAACGCCCTGGACCAGATCGATGAGGCACTGAAGCGGATTGAAGACGGCAGCTTCGGCCAGTGCGAAGAGTGCGGCATGAAAATCCCGAGGTCCCGCCTGGAGGCCATCCCTTATGCGGCCCTGTGCGTCGGATGTGCGTCGCAACGGGAGCAAGACCATGGGACGTGATCCTCTGTCGAAGCGAGCAGCGAAAGCCGATCTTCACTGGGGTGTGGACCATTTCCGACTCGAGGGCACCGAGATGGTCGATTCGCGTCGGCCGAAGGGCGTCACCAGCAGGCAGTAAAGGAGAGTGGATTTTGGTAAAGATCGTATTACGCGTGGGGGAGTCTGTTCAGGAGGCGGTGCGGCGGTTTCGGAAGATTGTGGAACGCTCGGGATTGAAGCGCGAACTACGGCGCCGGGAGCGATACGAAAAACCCTCGGATGTGAAACGGCGGGCGAAGCAGCGGGCCATTCGAAGGTCGAAGGCAAACGCTCAGTCGAGGTAGATGGTTACGCGGGACGGGAGCCGAACCTGTCTATTACCTACTCGACCGCGTTACCCAGCGGCACCCAGATGGTTACCCGGGTGCCTTGGCCCGGCCTGCTGAGGGCCTCCACCTGTCCACCGAATACCTCCACACGTTGGCGAATACTGAACATGCCGAAGCCGCCGCGGCCGGTCTTCTCGGTCACCTTTGCCGGATCGAAACCCACACCGTCGTCGCACACCTCGATGCACACATGCTCCGGCCCTCGGGACGCAGGCGTCGTGCCTGTACTGGGTGGTACCTCCGACGCCTGCGCCCCAACGCGGGTCATGCGTACTTGGACGCAACGGGCATTGGCATGCTTGGCTGCGTTCAGAAGCAGTTCACTAGCCGCTCGGAAGAGAAATACCCGGAGGGTTTCCTCGGGCGGCTCGGCGGCCGGATCGGCTCGGACCTCGACCGCCAGATCGAACTTCTCCCGCGTCTCGCATGCGAGCCACTCCAATCCGGCGGCAAGTCCCTGATTGTAGAGGGCCGGAGGGCCGAGCTGAACTGCCAGCGATCGCGACTCGTTGATGGTCTCATTCAACAGGTCATCGACCTGGCCGATTGTCGTGCCGAGCCGCTCGTCCTGGACTTGGCGGCGCAACAGGCCGACCTTTATCCGTGCGGCCACGAGCAACTGCTGCAGGTGATCGTGCAGGACTTGGGCCAGACGGCGGCGCTCGCGCTGTTCCACCTGAGTCAACTCCACGGCCGACGCTCGAAGTTGTTCCGCGCGCTGGGCAAGCTCGGCAGTTCGCTCCTGAACTCGCCGTTCCAGGTGATCATGGGCCAGGCGTAGCGATTCTTCGGCTTGCTTGCGCTCCAACTCTCCGGCCGCGCGGATCGCGACCAGTTTCAGTATCGATTCTGCCAGGAGAGGCTGCCCCAGGGGCTTTCGCCCGACGATCGCGATCAGGCCGATCGGTTTCCCATCGAAACTCCATAGAGTGCTTCCGACATAGCTTTCAGCCCTCAACTCCTGGAGCACCACGTCCTTGGGGAACAACTGGCACACACCCTTGGGAAAGCAACAGATCGTCTTTCCGACCACGTCTCCACAAGGAGTGTCTTTCAGGGCATACGTTACGTTATCGTCGAACTTGCCGTCGTGGTAGATGGCTACCGTTTGGGCTGTCAATCCGTCGCCCACAAGCCGATCGATGCAGACATAGTCCATTCCCAGACTCTGGGCAAGGTATCGCCCCAGGGATTGGAAGAAATCTTCGCCTGAGTCGCGGTGTCCGCACCGCAGCAGGAACATCTGGACATCGTCGATCCGCTTGCGCGAGGTGATGTCGATGGCGGCAAAGCGGAAGGACGGATTTCCCCCGACATCATCCGAGAGGATGCCCTCCAACAGCGCGTATCTGCGCGTCTGATCATGTTGGAGCTCGATCTCGCAAGTTTGCGTGTCGTCAGCCCGCAGCATGTCGGTCAAGAAGTCGGCAAACCGGGCGCGTGACTGAATCGCTACGGACTGTGCGAACCGCTTGTGGATGGCCGTGCTCCGATCCAGCCCCATCAGCGCCGCCCCGGCCAGGTTCACCTCAAGGATCTGCCCCTCCTTGTCCAAACGGAAGTAGCCTACGGGGGCGAAGTCGAAAAGATCATGGTACTTGTTGGAGGACTCTTGCAATGCCTTCTGGGCGTACAGCAATTCCGCATTCTGCATTTCCAGTTCGATCTGGTGGACCTGCAATTCGTGGAGCAGGGCGCGAACGTCCACTTCCGTCATGCTCTGAGCGGGTGTGGCTTCCTTGTCGCGTAATCGCTGCTCCGCCTCCCGGCGAAGGGCTGTCGCCTGGAGCAGTCCTGAATCCACCGCGTGTTTCTCATTCATGGCGTTACCCCGGGGCGCCTATTTGACACAGGCTGTACCTTTCCCGCCCGAATGTTGATCTCCCGCAGCAGCGCCTCGCCGCAAATACCGCGCGAGGGTATCCCGCAGTCCCGTCGCGGTAATCGGTTTGGCGAGGTAGCCGTTGCAGCCGACTTGCAGGCATCTTTCGCGGTCGCCAACCATGACGCAGGCGGTCAGCGCTACGATGGGCCCTTGCCATCCGTGCTCGCGCAGCCGCCGAGTGGCCTCGTAGCCGTTCGTTTTCGGCATCTGAATGTCCATCAGGATCAAATCGTAGGGCCTGCCCTCGGTCTGCGACTTCTCAGCCATTTCGCATGCCAGATTGCCGTCCGTGGCTGTCTCCACTTCCAGATTCATCTGCTCCAGGATTTGACGAAACAAGACCAAGAGATCCGGGACGTCTTCTGCCAAGAGTACCCGGCCATGTAGGGGCACATCGTGCTCGTCCGAGGCGAGTCCTTCCTCTGCGGTCGATGGGACCTGCGGCGATTGCCGCACGCGCATGTTCCTCGGAGAGCCCGCATCAATCGTCAGGGTGAAGGTGCTACCCTTGCCCAGCTGGCTGATGACTTGCACATCGCCGCCCAGTGCCCTTGCCAAGCGTCTGGAGATGGCCAACCCGAGGCCGGTACCACCATAGCGGCGGCTTGCAGACCCATCGACCTGCGTGAATGGCTCAAACAGTTCACCGATCTTGTCGGCGGGAATGCCGATGCCCGTGTCCGAAATGGCGAACTGCATGCGCGCAGGGCGGCCGGGGGCCTGCATGCAGCGGAGAATCATGCGCACCGTGCCGTGTTCCGTGAACTTGACTGCGTTTCCAATCAAATTGGTGAGGACTTGACGCAGGCACGCAGGGTCGGTGCGGATGATCTCAGGAAGTGGAGAGACATGGCTCACCTCCAGACTTAGGCCCTTTTCTGCTGCTCGGACCTGCACCACCGACAGCACATCGTCGATAATCTGCTGGAGAGTGCAATCCGCCATCTCCGGTGTCAACCGGTCGGCCTCGATGCGCGACAGGTCCAGGATGTCGCCGATCAGCTCCAGCAGTGCTCTCCCGTTTCTTTGGATCCCCACGAGGAACTCTCGTTGTTCGCGGCAGAGCAGATTGGGTGACGCCAGCAGATCGGTGAACCCCAGGATCGCCGTCATCGGCGTGCGAATCTCGTGGCTCATGTTGGCCAGGAACTCACTCTTTGCACGGTTGGCCGCCTCGGCTTTGGCCTTCGCCTGCTCAGCCATGCTCTTGGCGAGCGTCAGTGCCTCGTCGGCGTGCTTCTGCTGGGTGACGTCAACGACCGCCGCGAGGCAAAGTCTCTTTTGCCCCTGGCGATCTTGGGTGGCGATGCCCTCGACCAACGTGTAGACCGCCTGCCCGTTCTTGAGAACCTTGACCTCGCAGGTTTGCTGGGCATCGGCCGCCAGCACACGCTTGCAGAAATCGGCAAACGCCGGGCGGTCGTCCATCGTCACGAATTGCCCGAACCGCTTCTCGGTCACGGCATTTCGGTCCAGGCCCAATAGCGTGGCCCCAGCCAGGTTCACCTCGAGAATCCGCCCCTGGGCATCCCACAAGAAATAGCCAACGGGGGCGAAATCGAATAGATCGTAGTACTTTTCCGATGCCTCCTCGGCTGCTTTCCGGGTGCGGAGCAGCTCCTCATTCTGCATTTCCAGTTCGATCTGGTGGACCTGCAATTCGTGGAGCAGGGCGCGAACGTCCGCCTCGGCCATGCTGTGGACAGGGATGGCCTCCTTGCCGCGTAATCGCTGCTCCGCCTCCCGGCGAAGGTCCGTCGCTTGGGGCGGTCCCGAATCCACCGCGTGTTTCTCATTCACGGCGTCATCCCCGAGTTATTGTCCCACTGCTGACGATTGGGTGATGTCCTCCATCGCCAGCAAGATAAGATTCTTGCGGTACTCTTTCGATGTGAGTCGCCTCGCATTGAGCAGAAGGGTCTTGCGCCCGATGGCCGGGAAATCGTGCTCCACCCGGAAGTTGTCGAACTGCGTGTTTTTGGGAAGGATGTCCTCCAGGAGTTGCCGCAACTCGGGAACGTCCCATTGTCGTCGGCCGATCTCGTAGAGGAGCCGGCCTTCGACCTCGACCGGGGCCACCTTGAACGTCGCGTAGAACGAACGGCTCGCAGAAATGACCCGCAGCTCGCCATCCAGCACCAACAGGGGTTCTCGGATCGTGGCAACGATGCTCTCGGCGAACTCCCGAGCTTCCCGCAACTGGGCTTCCGTCTGCTTCAGTACGGTCGTATCGGCAAACGTCATCACGACCCCGTCGATCACGTTGTCAGCAGTCCGGTAGGGCAACACTCGCATGTTGTACCAGCGGCCGTCGCTGGCCTGGACTTGCACTTCCTTGGGCACCAGCGTGTCCAACGCCTCCTTGGCGTCCTGGACAAGCCGGTCGTACCTTAGATTCGTTGCGAAGTGGCTGATCGGCCGCCCCACGTCGCTGGCGATCAGGTTGACGACCTGCGACGCCTGGGCGGTGAACCGCTTGACGCAGAGATGGTCGTCCAGAAAGATCGTGGCGATCTCGGTACCGTTGAGCAAATTCCTCATGTCGCTATTGGACTGCGACAATTCCGCGATCTTCGCCTGCAACTCAGCGTTCACCGTCTGCATCTCTTCGTTGAGGGATTGCAACTCCTCCTTGGAACTCGTCAATTCTTCGTTGGCGCTCTGCAATTCCTCGTTGTTCGACTGCAACTCCTCATTGGCGGACTGCACCTCTTCTTGGGCAGCCTGCATTTCTTCGATGGTGCTCTGGAGTCGCTCGCGCGTGCGACGAAGTTCTTCCTCCAATTCGGTTGCAGGCTCGCCCGTGCCGGCGGGCGTCGGCCTCCTCTCCGCGGCCGCCTCGGAGTGCCCGGTCGCAACTTCCTCGAACACGACCAGCAACATACCCCGCAGATCAGCCGGCTCCGCAAGCGGCTTGACCGTGAGCGTGATGGTCGAGAAGCCGCCGTTCGATTTCACCCTCACACCGCTGGTGGTGACGGTAGTCTTCTGTCTCGCCGCGTTGTGGATGGCGATATCGAGCTCTTCGCGCAACCCCTCGCGGGCCATCGCAAAGACGTTGACGTTGACCTTTCCCGACGAGGGCTCCAGGTACTTCCCGGTTCGTCCGTTGACGTAGATAATGTCGCCTTCCACGGTGACCACCACGGAGGGAGGCCCGTACAAATCCAACAGTGCCCGCTGGGCTGCGTAGAAAATGTCCATGACCGGTTCTTTGGCTTTGTCTGCTACAGGTACAACGGCGCGCTCGCGGCGCGACACGCGGGCAGGCAGCTCGGCGAAGATTCGCTCGCTCACTTCCGTACGTTGAAAGACCTTCCACTTCTGGTCCAGCGGCGAGAACAGGCGGCTGAACCCGCCGATGCTCTCGGCCGTGCCCAGGATCAGAAGGCCGCCGGGATTCAGGGCATAGTGCAGGAGCGGCAGGAGCTTACTCTGTGCCTCGACATTGACGTAGATTAAGAGGTTTCGGCAACAGACGATGTCCAGCTTCGTAAATGGCGGATCGACGAGGATGTTCTGGGGCGCAAAGATCACCAGGTTGCGGATCTCTTTCCTGATGCGGTAGCGGTCGTCCTCGCGCACAAAAGACTGCGCCAGCCGCTCGGGAGGCACGTCCGAGGCGATGCTCGCGGCGAATACCCCCTGGCGGGCTTTTTCGATCGCGTCTTTGTCAATGTCGGTGGCAAAGACCTGGATAGTCGGGCTGTCCTGGAGTCGCAGGCCCTCCAGGCACTCCTTGAGCACGATGGCCAACGAATAGGTCTCTTCGCCGGTCGAACAACCCGGATTCCACACCCGCAAGGGGCTGTCCTTCGGTCGGTCCTGAAGCAACCGGGGAATCGCCTTTTCCCGGAGAAAGTCGAACAGACCCGGATCGCGGAAGAAGCTGGTCACGCCGATCAGCAGTTCCTTGTAGAGCAGATCGACTTCCTGCGGGCTCTCTTGGAGAAAACGAACGTAACGCGGGAGGCTGTCAAACTGGTGAACGCTCATCCGCCGTTCGAGCCGGCGGCTGATTGTGTTGTTCTTGTAGCAGGAAAAGTCGTTCCCGGTGCGGGCGCGCAGCAGGACGAACACCTTTTGAAGTGCGGTGGATGGTTCTGCTTCCGCCACATCATGGTCGTCGAGAGGCTGCGGGGTGTGGTTGACGTACTGGATCAGCTTGGCGGGGAGCTCTTCGGCGGGGGCCACGTAATCCACTAGCCCGGTGTTAATGGCGCTGCGGGGCATTGCGTCATACTTGGCCGAGGCGGGGTCCTGCGTCATGGCCATTCCGAAGTCTTCTTTGATGGCCTTCAGGCCCAACGTGCCGTCGCTTCCCATGCCCGAGAGAAGAATGCCGATGGCCCTTTCCTTCTGATCGGCCGCCAGTTGCCGGAAGAAGAAATCGATCGGCATCCGCAGACCCCGGGGCGCAGCGGGTTCGAGCACCTGGAGCTTTCCATGGAGGATGGCGAGGTCGGCATTCGGAGGAATCACGTAGACTCGATTGGGCTCAACCAGCATGCCGTCCTCCACCTCGACGACTGCCATCTTGGTGTGGCGCCTAAGCAGCTCCGGCATCATGCCCTTGTGGGTGGGCTCAAGGTGGGGCACCAGGACGAACGCCAGGCCGGTGTCCGAGGGTAACTTGGAGAAGAACTGCTCGAATGCCTCCAATCCACCCGCGGAACCGCCCATGCCGACGATTAAGGGGGTGGCCCGATCGCGGCTCGGTCCTATCTCTTCGGACGAGCAGGTGTTGGACTCACCTGAGGGCCGCCAGACGGTGAACTTCTTCCGGGATTTCTTCACGCAGACTCTCCGATGCGACAGACCGGTTCAGGGTTGGTATTGGTTAGCCAACTGGACAGCAGCGTCGGCAAGAAAACCGGCCGTGGCGAGCGGCTTCCGCGGTGGCATGCTTTTACAAACGTCCCCACCCAAAGGGCCGGCCACCATGCGGACGAACGTTGAGCGAATAGAAGCTGAGGCAATTGCCACCCCGTGCGTGGTCTGGAGGCCGACTTCTTCAACGGAGTGTTGCTTCCTCACGATAGCGGAACATCGCCGACTCCGCAATCGGGGAGCACCCAGATTCTGGCGGGGGATTTCGCTAGCACTACTGGAGTCTGCGGAATGGCCGTACAAAACCAGCCAGGATCGCGAGCAACAAGATTCGCCCATGGCTATCTCGTGCAAGCGGGAAACGATTGTCAAACGGCCGGGCGACATACCGTCATGTTAGTTGATGAGTCGGTTCAGCAGGGAATCGAGCGAGACCATCGCGATGCGGGTGATCATGTCGGACGTGGCAAACGGCAGGTAGAGACGCCCGTTGTGGATCATCGCCCCACAGGAGTAGGCCACATTGGGCACGTAGCCGTCGCGTTCCTTTTCGGTTGGCGTGATCAACGGCTCGTCGAGACAGCCGATCACCCGGAGCGGGTCGTTGAGGTCCAGCAACATGGCGCCGATGCAATACGTGCGCATTGGCCCAACACCGTGGGTCAGCAGCAGCCACCCTTCCGGGGTTTCCAAGGGCGAGCCGCAGTTGCCGATTTGGACGAATTCCCACGGATGGCGAGGCGGCCGGAGCAGCTCGGCAGTCTCCCAGAAGTGAACGATGTCGGAAACCATGATGAAGAGATTCTCGCCGTCGATACGGGAGCACATGACATAATGCCCACCAATTCGCCGCGGGAAGAGTGCCATGCCTTTGTTCTGGGCACAGTCGCCGTTGATCGTGTGCACGCCGACCCTGAGGAAGTCGCGGGTCTCAATCAGTTGCGGGAGCACGCGGTAGCCATCGAAGGCCGTACAGGTGCCGTAGTAGGTAACTGTGCCGTCGTCGTCCACGAAGCGAACCATGCGCAGATCTTCAATGCCGTGGCTTTCATTGTCGGTCTGGGGAAAGATAACCACCTCCGACGCCGCCGCATCTCGCGGAAGCTCCAACTGATAGTTCGATTGGGCCAGCCAACGGATGTCTTGGAGTGACGCCTCGAGGCGAAGCTTCTCGGGTGCCGCATCCCGCGCCTCGACGACGGCGTGTTCGAGTTGGGCTGCCGTGAACGAGTCGGCGAGGCGGTCCATTACGAGAGCTATTATCTCCTCCGGGACGCCGATGTCGTCGAGCTTGCGTCGGAACAGGGGCTTGTCGTATTGCTGGTCCGGAACAACGCGGATGGGTCGGGCTAGGCGTCCGGGCGGGTCGATTTGAATCCGGTGATCGGAAGTGATTACACCGGTGCGGAAGACGATCGACGACACGTGCCCTTCGCCCGTGGCGCGGAGACTCATGATGAACCGCACCGCGCCGGCTGGCAGATTGCGCTGCTTGTGATGTGGGACGATCGAAGGATTGAAGAGCGCCGCCGATTCGATTGAATATTCCGCGGTCAAGTAGGCCCCGATCAGCAGGCGGCGATTGTGCGAGAAGTCGTCCGACATGCCGATCATCGCCATGGCCGTGCAGTAGTTCTCCTCGAGCACTGAGGCGATGTTGCCGTGGCGGCCGCGGAACTTCAGAAGCACCTCGTCCAGCAGTCGGTCAACCTGCCCACCACTCAGACCTCCGACGCGCTCGACGATGCCGCGGATTCGCGACTCCCCGCCGGGATCGAAGAACCGGGCAATGACGCGGCGTATATCGCTGGTGAGGGTGACTGGCAGACGCTGGACCTTCAAAGGGGCACGGCGGCTTATGCATTTGTTCTTTGGAGACATCGTAGGTCGATTTCGGCTGCAATCGTTATTCTTCATCCAGCAGAGCCATTCCTACATGTTTGCCTACTGGGGGGCAGGACACGTTCCAAGATAGCTCAGCAGATCGGAGACTTGGGCAGTGGCAAGGGCCAGGCACGTGTCGGCTGCGCCATAATAGAGACGGATGGTACCGGCGGGCTTGTCCAGAATCCAGCCGCACGGAAACACGACGCCATTGACGTCCCCCTGACGCTCGTAGGGCAACTCGGGCGCGAAAACCCATTCGTCGCTCCGCCGAAGAACGCGGCAAGGATCCTCCAGGTCGAGCAAAGCCAGTCCAAGTCGATACAAACACCCACCCGCCGTTACTCGCACACCGTGGTAGAGAATCAGCCAGCCCTCGGCTGTTTCCAGGGGAGGCGGACCAAGGCCAATCTTGTTGGCGTCCCACCATGCGCCGCGCCTGGCGTGGAAGAGCACATGATGATCTCCCCAATGCTTCAGGTCGGGTGAGAAAGAGAGCCAGATGTGCGCCCCCGAACTCCCGGCAGAGACCGGGCGATGGAGCATCGCGTACCGGTTTCCGAACCGGCGGGGAAAGACGGCCGCGTCCTTGTCCTCCGGGGGCATGGCCGGACCGAGCCGGAAGAAAGAAACAAAGTCTTTCGTCTCCGCCAAGGACACCAGCGGTCCGTTGGGTGAGTAGGCAGTATAGGCGATGACCCAATGGCCGCGGTCCTCAACCCAGGTCAGGCGAGCGTCTTCCACGCCCCATGCTTCTTCCGAGCGGTCTGCCGGATCGGGCGCGAAACTGGGCTTCGAGTCGATTTGCCAGTTCGACACGCCGTCGTTGCTCCGGGCTACAGTCAGATGCGAGTGTCCGCGGCGGTCCTCAACGCGGGCAAGCAGAACCGTGTCCTCGCCCAACGGACACGCACCGGCATTGAAGACCGTGTGGGCCGGATACGGCCAATCTCGCGATGTCAGGATGGGGTTGTCGCCGTGGCGATGGAACAACTCCGCGTACTGATTCGGGGCTCTTGATTCTCGACGCATGTTGAGTCGTCCTCGTTTTTCAATTCTGTCCACAAATAGGCTAGCGTCGATTCCGCTCCCTGGTTCCGATTCACGCCCGTTGGTTGCAGACCGTCGCAGCAGGCGCCGCATTGGATGTCGACCAGCGGCTGGTGCAGGCTGTTCTGGCCGTGAAACCAACTGTGTGCGCGACGGAACGCAGCCCGGTATTTCTCATCGCCCACAATCGCGAATCCGGCCAGCGCAGCGTCGGCCATGGTGACGGCCTCCACCGGCTGCTGATCGTACAACGATTTGTCTTCTCCACGAGAGTACCAATCGCTGTTTCCGACCGGCCAGAAGACGTCTTCGACGGTGGTCTCGCCGTCCAAAAAGTCAAACGATGCTTCCGCCACTTCAAAAAAACCCTCCTCTGGCCAGCAGCGAGCGGCAATGAACAGGGCGTGGGGCAACACCGCGTTTGCATACGTCATGCGCGACTCGAACCAGGGCCAATCCGGCCGTTGGGAACGGCGGTAGCATTCCACCAGGCGCTGCGCCGCGGACCAGGCGACGTTTTGGACGGACTCAAGTTCCTTCACTCCGGATGTTGCCAGATGCCCCCACGCCAAGATCACGTATGCCTGTGCCCGCAGACTCCGCAGATCGGCCATCGCAGGCGTGACCGCGTTGATCAACTCGCGTGCCAACGCGCGGTATCCTTCGGGCAAATGACTGCCAAGCACCTCGGCCAGAGCACGAACCGCTTGGCCCTGGCTATCGCCCGTGCCTTCGGCATCCAACCAGTCGCGTTGATAACTCAAGAAGTTGTGAAACCCGCGAACAGGGCAACGGGCATGCTCCAGGAAACTCAGATAGGTGGTTACCCGGCCGAGCATGCGCTCGCCGGGCTGTTGCTCCCAGAGGCGAGTCGAGAGTCGCAACGCCCGGGCGTTGTCGTCGGTCGTGTAGCCGCTCTCGCGCCGCGGGATGCTGTAGATGGCATGTTGGATCAACCCGGTGGAGTCCGTCATGCGGTCCAGGTGGTTCAAGGCGATTTGGTGACGGACGCACATTATCGGCCTCCCGTTGCAGGTTCACTGGATATGCGCCGATCGCTCGGCGCTGGAAACGCCTTGCGATCAGGCCACTGCGGACTTATTTGGTTTTCCGACCCAACCTGGTCGAAATACTCCAAATACTGCCGGCCCACATTCGGCCAGAACATGGGCGTTGCGTACTGGTATGCTCTACGCCGAGTTTCAACCTGGAACGCGGTATCGCTCAGAAATCGCAGCGTGGCATCCGCCATGGCATTGCTTTGGCCAAAAGGCACCAACAGCCCGCGCCCGTCGGCCAGGACTTCTTCGGCATACAGGTACGGGGTACTGACCACGGCACCACCGGCTGCGAGGGCATACGCCAAGGTGCCGCTGGCAATCTGGTCCTTTCCCGGGTAGGGGGTGACATAAACGTCACAGGCCTGCAAGTGCCACAGCAACTCGCCGAGGCTGAGGTACTTGTTTACAAAACGCACATTCGCCTCGACACCCAGTTCCCGGGTCATCTTGACCAGGCTCTCTCGATAAGCCTCGCCTTCCTGTCGTTTGACCTGCGGGTGCGTGGCGCCCACGATCAGGTAGATCACCTCGGGAAAGGCGGCGACGATTTGGGGCATGGCTTGAATCATGAATTCCAGCCCTTTGCCGCGACTGATGAGCCCGAAGGTGCAGATGACCCGCCGTCCCACGAGTCCCAGCCGAGCCTTATGCGTGGCGTCGCGCTGATAGGGGACCTCAGGTACTCCATGAGGAATGACGTGGACATTCGCTCCGGAGACCCCGTAGACGCTCGCCAGCAGCCGCGCGGCAACTTCCGTCATGACCACGATGCCCTGGCTACAGGCCGCCAGGTTCTGAATCAAGCGCCGTGGCAGTGGATCCGGTTGGGTCAACAGCGTGTGGAATGTCGTAACGATGGGCTTGCGACAGGCACGTACAAAGTCCAACACGCGATTGCCCCAGTCGCCGGGGTAGAGACCAAACTCGTGCTGCAAGCTCACCACGTCGTACGGACCATTGTTGGCCGCCTCCGCGGCCAAACGGTAGGCGGCCGGGCGGCTGTTGTCGATCATGTGGACCACGCGGGGGTCGTCGTATCGAAGGTCACGCGTTTTCTGGATGGCCGCCACCGACGACACCGGCTCAGATGCCGCCAGGTCCACGGCGTCGGCCGAGTCACGGGTGAACGTTGCCAGTCCACACGCTTCCGGCGGGTAGGTCGATAGGAAGAGAGGTCGAACTGTGCTCACGTCGCACCTCCGGTGGTTGTTGGAAGCGTGTGTATCCGGCATGCTCCCCGCACTTGTCTTTGGTCAGAATTGGCTGTTCATGCGGTAGACATCATTGTCCGCGCGAGATGGTTCTCGCTCCGTTGCTTGCAGGGCTCTTGCCACGTCACGCTCCAGGGTGCTTTCCAGGATCTCGATCTCGGAAGAGAGGTGGTTGAACGCATCGGTCAGTTCTCTCCGGCATGGCAACGTCCTGGGGCTCGGTGAGGGTACCTGCCCTTGCTGGATTACCATCTCGGCCAAATGTCGATAACGCTCGACGTGCGCCGTGGGAATGCGTTCGGCCGCGAAGGGGTGTTGCAGATACGACATGATGGCAGCAAGGTCGCACGGCGCCCTCGGGAGATTACCCCCGGTGAAGAGAAACACCCCATAATCGTTCGTCACCCCCTTGAGAAGGACGCGGTTGGATTGCAGCTCCCGCCTCATTCCCAACAACGCTTCTCGGTGATTTTGCAGGTCAGTGGGCATCGTCATTAATGACTCGTTCCGCTGTTCTGGAGTTTCTTGGTAGCTCGCCAGGCACTCAGCCGCGTCAGGTTTGTTTTGTCCCGTGAGAGGCGGCTTCTGATGTGCGCGCGTCCCAGGATGCAGACGCCGGCAAGAACGACGAAGACAACCACGAGAAGCCCTCCCGCCTCCCGTGCATAGTCCGTTCCCACACCGAACCCAAGCAAGACTGCGAGCAAGGCCAGGATGAGAAAACCTACCGCAATTCGAAGCATGTTCAGGTCCCTCCCTAACTCCAGATCAGAGGCTACCGATGCAACTCACCCTGCAAACGACAAGGTGGCGACACCCAAACCTCGTCAAGCCGGGTTGTAGTCCTGAGCCTATTGATACCGGCGCAGCCAATGATCGCGATTCATCCCGGATACCAGCCAAAACGGCTGGAATCCGGGCCCCCGGTTGCCGCTCGACGTGCATTGGCAATGCAGGCCTCAATAATGTCATCGGGGAAGTTCCGTCAGCGGCAAGACGCCGGCCATCTCTCCGATCACATTCACGATCTCAGATCCTGAAGGAACGACGATCTTGGCATTCGTGCTCAGCGACTTTTCGAGGGCCTCGAGCTTTCTCAAGAGTTGTGCGTTTCCCACGAAGTACGTGTTGGCAGCCTCGTTGACGAGTCGGATGGCTTCGGCCTCGCCCTGTGCGTCGAGAATCCTGGCCTGCTTGATCCCTTCAGCCTTCTTGATCTCGGCTCTCTTGACCCCGTCCGCCTGCCTCTCGACCGCGTCGGCGAAATCCAAGGACGCTACTTTTTCGTTTTCTGCCTTGACGACCTTGTTCATCGTTTCCTGCACATCCTTGGGAGGGTCGATTTCCTTCAATTCCGTGCGGACGATCGCCATTCCCCAGTTCATGGTTTCTCTGCTCAACGTTGTGAGCAGCGCGCCATTGATTTTGTCTCGTTCGCTGTTTGCCGATTTCAACGTGAGCGTGCCGATGATGTTGCGGAGCGTCGTGCGGGCAAGGTTTACGATCTGGTATTGGTAGTTGTTGACGCTGTACTGGGAGCTTTTGACGTTCTCCTCGTCCTCCTTCACCTTGAAGTACACCTGTGCATCCACCCTGGCGTTGAGATTGTCATTGGTGATGATCTCTTGCGGCTGGGCGTCCACCATCTGCTCGGTAATGTTGACCTGAATCATTCGGTCAATCCCAGGGATGATCCAATTAAACCCTCGATCGGCGAACCGCCTGTACTTGCCCAGCCTCTCGACCAGTCCACGGTGGGTGGGGCGGACGACCCTGATTCCCAGGAGAAAGACGACCACGAAGGCCGCAACCACGAAAGCTAAAGCGTACAAGAGTGCATGCATGGAATTACCCTTTTTGTGTTTTCTTAGGGGTCCGGATAAGGGACGGCCGCTGCAAGACTGTCCGCTGTGCTAGTGGCCTGTTCCTCGGCGAGGATTCGCTCCCACACCTCCCAGCGATGGACTGGGATATCGGCATTGCCTTGGAAGCCAAGCCGGACCTTCCCGCCTTGAATCTCAAGCACCGTGACTTTGAGCATCGGCTGGAAGCCATCGGCCCCGCCGACCGCGACCGATTCCTGAGCTTTTCGTGACAAGACCAACATGACTGAACCTCCGTTTTCGGGACTGATTACCGGATCCGCTGCCGTTCCACGTCTCCGCAGACACACTCTGCGCCAGCAGGAAGACCTGCACCATCGTGCCTGTCGTTGTTTCGATTTCCGCGGTCGCTTCGCGAATCTCCACCCCGATGATTCGCTCAATCTCCTGCCGCAGCTCGGCGGCGGAGTTGGCGAACAACTGGCGGTGAAACTCCCGCACCTGAGCGGCGCCCGCCGGGCTCCGGGCCAGGGCCTTCTCGGCTGGCGTCAAGGCGTCGTGCAGCGTGACCACCAGCGTGTCCTCACTGAGGACCGTCGGCACCGAGGTGGGCACGTGCCCCGTGCACTGCCGGTGAAAGTCACTGGCCGCCAGAGCGACCTGTTCCGCCATGGTTCGACTGGACTTGCCCACTGGGTTCTTACCTCCGGCTGCCGAGTACCCGTGTGTCACCGAAACAAAAAAAGCCGACGTGGTCAAACACCCAAAAGGTATTCGACCACGTCGGCTTACTCGTCAACGAGCCCCCCGGCAGAACCGGGCTGCTCTCTATCTAGTCATCCGACTTTCCATGACCTTCTTCGCGGAAACATTCTCGAACGCACTGCCGCTCAGGTCAACATTGAATTGTATGTGGCGAATAAGGGGAAAGCAAGGCGGTATTTGCTTTCCGTCGCGTATCGCCATTCTTCCCGGGCGTTTCGTCACGCCTTTTCTGTTGCGGTAGGGATGTGATCCGTCCCGCGGTGACCAAACGCATAGGCGGACGGGCAAGAACAACGCCCCATCTGGGTTGGTTCGATCGCATGATGTCTCTGCTCCCAAACCACCCGGACGATCGCGGGCACGTCTGCCCTTGCGCTGCTATCACGGTTGGAACTTGACACATCAGCCAAGAACTCCGTGTTGGGATTGCCGAATGCCCCGAAGGGACATTTCAAATTCCTCGACGTTCGGGGCAGCCAGGCGTCCGGTCTCGTGATCGATCAACCTCTGCTGGAACAACTGGTAGAGGCTGTCGGTGAAGCTCAACATGCCGGCATCGCCGCCGCGGATCACTTCGTTCAAGTCCACGTCGCGGTTCTCGGTGATGAGTTTCCGCACGATCGGCGTGGAGACGAGGACTTCCACCGCCGGAACCCGCTGCACGCCTTCGGCATTGGATCGCAGCAACTTCTGGCAAAGGATGGCCCGGAGGTTGAAGACCAGGTTCTGACGCATCGCTGGCCGTTCGCCCTCGGGAAACAGGCTCAGCACCCGTTCAATCGTCTGGGCCGCGCTGGTGGCGTGGATCGTGCCGAACACGAGGTGGCCGGTGTCGGCCGCTTGCATTGCGGCCCTAAACGTCGTCGCGTCGCGCATTTCGCCAATGAGCACCACATCGGGATCTTCCCGCCACAGCGCGCGGAGCGCCATGGGGAAGTCGCTGACGTTGATGCCCAGTTCCCGCTGGTTGATCAGGCATTTCTTCTCGGTATACAGGAATTCGATGGGGTCTTCGATCGTGACGATATGTTCGTGACGCGTGCAGTTGATATGCTCCAAGACGGCTGCAATCGTGGTGCTCTTGCCGCTGCCCGTCGCCCCCGAGAGGAGCACCAACCCCTGGCGGAGTTCGGCGAGCGTGGCGATGACAGGCGGCAGATGCAGTTCGTCAAACGAGGGAATGCGGCGCGGCACGACCCGTGCCGCCAGTGAGATGCCCGATTCCTGCCGGTAGATGTTTACGCGGAACCTGGCTATCCCATCCAGTTCATAGGCCAGATCCACGGAGCCCTCGGCCAATAGGCGCTGGCGTTCTGCTTCGGTTAGAAACGCAAGAATCCCGGCCTCGAACTGGTCACTGGGCCTTGCCACTCCGTCGAACCTACGCAGTTTCCCGTCGATCCGCAGGCAGGGTGTTTGCCCCGACTTGAGATGCAGATCCGAGGCCCCATGTTTCACCGCGGCGCGCAGGAATGCGTCTGCTTCGGCAAACCCACGCCGGGGCTTCAGGCCGGCGAAGGCAGGGCCCGGCGAGCCAACGGGTTGGCTCGGGTTGTTCGCTTGATTCGTGCGAGTGATTTCTCTCATGGCGTCGTGGAATAAGCTAGGCGACGCAAACAAAGCCCTTTGTCTCTTGTCGCAATCCGTGGTTCTTAGTTCTGCTTCGGGTTGAGACGCCCCCGTCCTCGGCCGCGTCCCAGAGGTGTGCCTTGGTCAGGTGAGGCGTTCGCGCTGCCTGCCCAGACAGGACGCAGGGCCTTGTCGCGCAATTTCACCGTCTTTCCGTCGAACGTGAGCGATTGGGCCACGTACTGATTCTCCGGCATCTTCTCGGTACGAAACGCCTTGACGGTCAGGTCCTGTCCTGGACGCACCGACAGTGTGGCCACGGTATCTGCCACTGCGGCAGCAGGCCCGAGGTGGATGTTGAGAGACTTGCCGTCCGGCGTTTCCAGGAAAACGTGCGTGCCGACGGGCGATCGGCCGGTGGTCTTTTCGCAGAGCCCGATCCTGATTTCCACCAGCTTCCCGGAGACCTCCACCACCTGCGGCTGGACGGCCTGCCGCGCCACGCCGGCCTGATCGCCCACGCCCTTCTGCGCGTAGACGGCCGGCACCATCATTGCGGAAAGTACAATTGCCGCTAATCCAGAAGCTGTCGCGTTTCTCATAACGACTCTCCCAAGTTTTTCGATCTCGTTGGGGCAACTGCCCCGCTGTTGATAGGAACCATCGGGTTCCTCCCGGATTGAGGTGAAGTGTTCGCCGCCGGAGAAAACAAAAAAGCCGACGTGGCGGAACACCCTGAGGTATTCAGCCACATCGGCTTACTCGTCAACGAACCTCCCGGGATCTCCGGGTTGTCCCTTATCTAGTCATCCGACGACTTGCGCAGCAGCCCATTAGTGGGAATGAATTCAACTATTCAGCCCGAATTGATTGTAGGCGGAGTCATCGAAAAGGCAAGCGACCTGTTGTCTTTGCTCCACATCTGTGCGATGATACTCGTCACAGCCCCGGGGGGCTGTGGATGGCGGTTCCGTCATGAATTGGGGTACGCGCCGAGGTCCTTATGAGAACGCAGGGAGAATTGGAAGCCGCGATTTGCGAGGGGGTCAACCGGTTTGAACAAGACTACATGGGCCGGGGACCCAAGGATATTCACGCCCACCTGATCGGTGATTTCCTGGTGGTCCGCCTTCAGGGTGTCTTGACGGCCGCCGAGCAGCATTTGGTGAAGTCACTTCCGGCCGAGAAGGGAAGAGACCTCTTGAAGCAGGTGCGAACTCACCTGATCGAAACCGCCCGTCCGATCATAGAAGCGATGGTTACCGAAATCACCGGCGTCAACGTGCTGAGCTTGCATCATGACGTCAGCACGGCAACCGGCGAAGAGGTTATTCTCTTCACTCTTGCCGAGCCGCCCAATTTCCGAGAGACCAAGAAGAAATAGCCTTGCCAGACGGCCGAGGGCGCCTAATTCATCGCGGCGGCAAAGCACTTCGCCGCGAAGTCCCAGTTGACGACCTTCCAGAAGCCTTCGACGTATTTCGCCCGTTCGTTGCGGAAGTCAATGTAATAGGCATGCTCCCACACGTCGATCGTCAGCACGGGCGCCTTGGCGTGCTTCAATGGCGTGTCGGCGTTACCCAACGCCATGATCTCCAGCTTGCCCTGCTTGTCGGCCGCCAGCCAGCCCCAGCCGGAACCGAACAGCTTGACTGCCGCTTCGGACAATGCCTTCTGCAACCCTGGGAAGCCGCCGAAACTGCGGGCGATGGCCCCGCCCAGGTCGCCCCGAGGCTCACCACCGCCGCTGGGCGACATGCAGTCCCAATAGAAGCTGTGGTTCCAGGCCTGCGCCGCGTTGTTGAACACCGGGCCCATCGATTGTACGACCACCTCACGTAGCGACATACCGGCCTCCGGCTTGCCTTCGACCAGCGCGTTGAGGTTCTTGAAGTACGCGGCGTGGTGTTTGCCGTAGTGATACATTAGCTGCTCCTCGGAGAGAAACGGCTTCATGGCATTCATGCCAAACGGCAGCGGTGGTTGTTGGAACGGCATTGTGGAGTCTCCCGTCTTGGTGGTGGTAGTGGCGATGATATCGACGTACTCCTTGAGTCTCAGGTCAAATCCGAGCGTCCCGCTCCTCTATGCCGCCGCTCCCGTAAACGGCGACTCTTGCGATAGGTGTTCGGTCGGCAGTCTCGCAACGAGCCACCGTTGGCGACGACGGTCGGCAACTCCCGTCACTTCAAGTAGCTTCTCCTTCTAAACCCGCCTCCCAGGAACGACAGTACCGCGAAAATGAGGAAGACCACGAAGAGGATCTTCGCCACTCCCACGAAGGAACCTGCAATTCCTCCGAAGCCGAGCACTGCGGCAAGCAGAGCGATGACGAGGCAAGCGATTGCTAGCTGTAACATGGTCAGGTTCTCCTAAAAGAAGGGTAGGCCCAGTCGGCGACTTGCCGCCGGAGCCTGTGATCAGCTAAACCATCCCGTCGCCCGCGCGGCGGTGGCTCCGGTCAAGCGGTCTGATCGGCCGTTGGCGCCGATGCCTTTGCAGACTTCCGAGCGACGGACAGGAACGCCGGGATCGACCTCGAAGCCCAGCTTCACGTTGGCGCCCTGAATCCCCAGGACCGTGACCTTCAGCAGGCGATGCAAGCCATCGGACCCACCGATGACAACCGATTCCCGGTCTTTTCTCAACAACACTAACATGGCGGAGCTCCCGTTCTGTGTGGCAAATTGTCGGATATCTGTCGATTCCAGGTGTCCGAGGGGATGCTGCCCGCAAGCTGGAACACCTGCACCATCGTGCCCGACGTGAATGCGTGCACGACGGCGCCGGTCGTCGTCTCGACTTCCGCGGCTGCTTCGCCCACCGCGACCCCGGTGATGCGCTTGATCTCCTCCCGCAGCAGGTCGGCGGAGTTCTTGAACAACTCCCGGTGAAATTCCTGGACCTGAACGGCACCCTCCGGCGTGCGGGCCAAGGCCTTCTCGGCCGGTGACAGCGCCTCGTGTAGGGTGACGACCAGCGTGTCATGGCTGAGCACCACGGTCACCGCTTTGGGCGCGTAGCCGGTCCGCCGCTGCTGGAAGGCACTGACGGCCTGGGCGACCTGCTGCGCCATGGTTGGACTAGGCTTCTTCATGGGGCTCTCCCTCTACTGGACAGAAACGTCTCGTGCTGCCAAGAACGAAAAAGAGCCGACGTGGTGGAACACCCGAAAGGTATTCGACCACGTCGGCTTACTCGTCAACGAGCCCCTCGGCAGAACCGAGTTGCTCTCTATCTAGTCATCCGACGAATTCCAAGCAGTCAGATTGCGGCGCTGCATATCCGCTTGCACCTTGTCTGACGTTGCCATTCTACGTAATGCAACAGAGAAGGCAAGTGGCCCCGTGGAGCCAGCGCCGCGAGGCTGCTGGACTCTCAAGGCAATTGGTGCTGGGATGCGACCCCTCGTTTCCTCTTCACAGCGAACTCGCTACACGACGGAAGTGATGCCCCATGATGGCAAGTTCGACAGTCCGATGGAACTGGCCGGGCCGCCTGAACAGCATCGTTGCGCAACACCGCCAGTATTCTCTCCGCCCGCGGTGCCACACTCCCAGTAGCCACAGCGACTTGACAAAGGCTTGGCAGTCAGCCCAGGCAAGCCTCAGACGCGGGCCTTGCGGCCTGTAGTCTGTCAAGAAGGTGCGAATCCGCTGGTAGTAGTTTCGCGGCTCGTAGAGCTTCTTCATCAGTTCGCGGTAGCCGTTGACGAGGAAGTCGCGGTCTAGTCTCGGCTGGAAATTGAGCGCGGCTTGCGTGTTGTTTCCCGTGCTCTCCGTCTCGATTCGCCCCTCGTCCATCAACCGGCGATAAAGCCGCGTCTCCGGCAGGGCGGTCAGCAGCCCCACCATGGCTGTGACTACCCCCGAACGTTGGATGAACTCGAACTGGCGTTTGAAGATATCCGTCGGGTCATTGTCGAATCCCACGATGAAACCGCCCATCACCTCAAGGCCTGCCCGTTGTAGGATCTTCACCGTTTCGACGAGATTGCGGCCGCAGTTCTGAAGTTTCCGGCACTCCTCGAGGCTTTCGGTTGCCGGCGTCTCGAACCCGACGAAGACCTTCTTGAAACCGGCGCGGACCATGAGATCACAGAGTTCCAGATCGTCCGCCAGATTGGCCGAGGCCTCGGTCAGAAAGCCCATCGTCGTGCGGGTGCGAGTCCGCCATCGGATGATCTCGCGCAGCAGCGCCTTGGCCTGTTTCTTGTTGCCAATGAAGTTGTCGTCGACGATGAAGACTGTGTCTTTCCAGCCGCTCAGTCGCAGGTGTTCGAGTTCCGCGACCAGTTGGGCCGGCGACTTGGTGCGGGGGACGCGGCCATTCATGACGATGATATCGCAGAATTCGCAATCGAACGGGCACCCGCGTGAAAACTGGACGGCCATGCTTACGTAGGAGCGTTGATCGATCAGGTCCCAGCGAGGCATTGGCACGCGCGTGATGTCGGGCCGGTCTGACGCCGTGTACGTGTACTGGAGGGTCCCGAGGCGCATATCCTCGATGACCTGCGGCATCAGGTCCTCTGCTTCGCCTAACACGAAGTGATCGATCTCCGGAAAGGCGGCGTGGCCGGTCGTGAAGAGCGGTCCTCCGGCAATGACCTGTTTACCGAACTGGTGGCAACGGCCCACGATGTCGGATACGGATCCCTTGTGCACGATCATGGCGCTTAGCATCACGTAATCGGCCCACCGGAGATCGTCGTCTGTCAGCCGGGTGACGTTCAGGTCCACCAGTTTGAGTTGCCAGTCGGCGGGCAACATGCCGGCGACCGTCAATAGGCCCAGCGGCGGGAAAGCTGCGCGTTTCGAGACGAAACGCAACGCGTGCTTGAAGCTCCAAAACGTGTCCGGCGTCGCCGGATAAACCAGAAGGACTTTCATAAGCGATCACCCCAGCGGTTCTCAAGATGCTCGACAGTGTTTCACGCTACGGGTTGGACCGAAGCGGCTCAGAAGGATTTTGACAGGTCGCCTGCCCCAACCAATCTGAAACTGAGAAAATCAGGAAGAGTCTCATTTGCGTCTAGGTGGACACACAAACGGCGCCCCCCCATCTGATTGTGCTGAGCAAGTTGTGCCTCACGCCAATCGACGTGCACGAACGAGTGTGCTATGCCAGAAACACCTCGATTACGCCTTCTGCCGGATTCGGAATCACATGGCTGCCTACCAGTTCGCCCACCCGAGCAGCCACACGGGCGCCTGCATCGACGGCCGCGCGCACGCTGCCCACGTCGCCGTTGACGATCGTCGTGACCAGGCCTCCCCCAATTCCAATTCGCTTCACAACGTGGACATTCGCGGCTTTTACCATGGCGTCCGTGGCGGCCACCAACGCAATCAGGCCCTTCGTTTCCACCAATCCAATCGCGAGCATGACGCCAGTCTCCCTCTTGATCGAATGCCCGTGCTGATGCCGGTGCTACTTGGACAGCTCCGTGCCGTGCAGCGAGACGGGAATCCGCTCGGCAGCCGGTGCGCCGTCGTTCTCCAGGTGCGCAAGTGCCAGTTCCACTTGAGCATCCAGGAGTTCCTGCTTTGGCACCACGGCGTTGGCGATGTTCTGAACCTGTGTGCGAGCGTAACCGGCTTCCTGTGCGTCCGGTTGCGATGCCACGATGGTCATGTATAACCGGAGAGCCCCGGGCAGATCGTGTCGCGTATAGTGTGCATCGCACGCTGCCGCATACTGGCGACCGGCGTCCGAAAGTTCAGTATCGTGTCTCATGTCCGTTGCTCTTTCCGTGCGAGAGGATCGTTCGTCCGAACCACAGCGGCCAACCAGAACAAAGAAAGCCGACGTGGCGGAACACCCGGAGGTATTCGACCACGTCGGCTTACTCGTCAACGAGCCCCCCGGCAGAACCGAGTTGCTCTCTATCTAGTCATCCGACTATATCAAGATCAATCACGTGGGGAGGCTGACTTCGATATACTACCCCTCCACTAACAACAATTCTAGCACGCACACTCGGGAAGACAATCGGTCTTTCGAATTCGCCAGAGCCAGGGGCGAGCGTCTTTCACATGCGGCATTCGATTCGGTCCTGCTGGACAGCCGCTCTCAGTTTGCTCATGTTATTCACCCTTGCCGAGTCGCCCGATTTCCGAGAGGCCAAATAGAAATAACCTTTTCAGGTGGGCAAGGGTGTCATCTCACTGACTGCCGAATGGTCCTCGTCGACTTTCCTTTCAGCCACCTTCGCACATGTTCCACAACCGCCTGCAGGCGATCGTCAGCGATCCGTTCGCGGTACACGCTGGCCATATCCTCGCGTGAGTGTCCCATAATGGCGTCCACTGCCACCTGGTCGCGAGACTCGCCGCCGATGGTCTCGAAGGTGTGCCGCAGCGCATAGAACGAGTGGCCCCGGCGGGCCAGCCCTAACTTGCTGAGCAACTGCCCCATAGTTGCCGTCACCCGGTCCGCACGGGACACGTGCGCCAGTTCTTCCAGGTCGGTAGCGACGGTATCCGATGGTCTTCCTCGGGTCCACACCCATCGCCGCCCGTCGGGCGTGATGAATACCAGATCGGCATCGCATTTATCCTGAGGCTTCGGTCGTACGTTCAGTGCCGCCTGAATAGCCTTGGTGGTTTCCGACCAGAGTGGGCAGCGTCGCGAGATCCCAGTCTTGGGCCTCGGGTAATTGCACCAGCCGCCTTTCAGGTCCAGGTTCTTGATACTCAGGTTCGCCACGTCAGTCTTGCCAAAACCGCAGTTCACGCCGAGCAAGATCATGGCTTTCATGGGCACTGTCGTCGCTGCCAGCATGGCCCGGATCTCGGCCGCCTCGAACATGCGTGGCCCATTCTGCTGCCGTTCACAGCGCAGCTCACGCCGGCTCGGGCCGATAAACCCCGGCCCAAATCGGACGGGCTTGTCGATCAGGTCGGCCTCGTGCGCGTACCGGAAGAGCATACGGACCCGCTTGATTTCCACCTTGCGCGACAGCTTGCCGTAGGTCCTGGCGATCTGAGCGCGTAGTGTCTCAAAGTCATCGGGGGCAAGGTCATCTACAAGCCGATCACTGCCGAACACAGAGACCACACGCTTACAGGCCTTGTACTGATCCACGAAGGTCCCCGGGGCCAGCTCGCCGGCATCGACCCTCGCCTTCTTGGCGATGAGGAATCTGCTGACCAGATCCTTAACCGTCAGCCCTCCGCCCTTGGGGCGAGGCTTCCGCCCAGCATACAAGTCATCGCGCTGCTCAACGTATCGAGCCAGCGCCGCGTCTGGATCGGCCCACGGCCCGAAGTAATGCATCTTCCCCTTGATCTTCTTCGCCCACCTCCCTGTGGCATGCGGGAACAGCGGAAAGTCTGGACGGGGCTTGGCAGGCCTTTCGCCGCCCTTGGACGCGCGAGAATGCGTCATGGTATAGCCTCCAATACGACTTCAACGCCCGATCCCTCTGATGTACTCCACCGGGTGGCAATTCTATTAGGTGGGTGTCCCATCAGGTGTCAATAGCAATGCTAGCACCAGTCGCCAGGGAGTCAACTGCCGCATCTTCACGTGGTACTGCATGATTCAGCGATGACGGATCAAAAGTTTCCCGGGGAACACTCCACCGCTGGGTGCGGCTGGGTGCGTTCCCGCGTCCGATCAAAGTTGCTGCAACGCTGCGCTATCGCGAGCAGGACGTGCAGATGTTCATCGCACAGGGCGGGATGACATCCCGCACACCGTTTACGGCATCGTGCTGGGAAGTCGATCAAACATCGGCACCTGCGGGTAGCCTGGCCAGCGACAAGGAAATGATCGCCGACACCGGCGAATAGGATACAAGGCACCCGGCCCCAAACGCTGCCGAGATAGCGCCAAGGCCGGATGCGACAGGCGACCGACTACGCCGAGACGTAGCACGAGCCTTGGGGCTGCCAGAGAATGGCAGTCGTTTTGAAACGCGTGTTTCCTATAGGAATCGACACAATGAGTGATGGAATCCAAGAGTTGCTCGACCAACGCCAAGCGGCGCTGGACAAGGGGCGTCAAATCGTTGACGACGCTGCCCGTTCGGGCCGCGATATTACCGCCTCGGAGAATTTGGAGATCACCGAATTGCTCTCAGAGGCGGAGAGTCTGCGCGTGCAAATCACCGACGCACAAGCGGGTTGGGGCAAGCTGCCGATGGGCCGATACACTTACGGCGGCGGCAAGTGGACCGCCGAACCGAAGCGCCGCAGCGGCCAAGCGTATCAGCTCACCGGCCTGGCCGAGCCCACGAGGGTGCCGTGCGATCCGTTCGGCGGCGGGTCGAACAGGTTTGACTCCCTGTTTGGCCAGACGCATAGCTCCGGCCAATTCCACGGCATGGGCGACTTTTTGAATGCCGTCGGCAACGCCCCGCAGCATCACGACAACCGGCTAGTGCCGGCGGCAACCGCCTTTGCTGGGATGATGGAAGGCGTGGACTCGGCTGGCGGCTTCGCCGTGCCCGTCGAATTCGCCCGCGAGATCATTGCCGGCACGCTCGAAAAGTCGTTCATGTTGTCGAACTGCGACGTTCGGCGGATGACTACCAACGAACTGCGCGTGCCGGCCTTCGATGATGCCGATCATTCCGCCGGCCTGCTCTACGGCGGGATCTCCGCGACCTGGAAGGAGGAGGGCGGGCAGCCTGATGCGTCGACGCCGAAGCTGCGGCAGTTGGCGCTGAAACCTCGGAAGCTGTTCATCCTCGTCCAGGTCTCGTCGGAATTACTGGCCGATTCGGCCAGCATGGAAGACGAGCTGGGCAGCAAGCTGGCCGACGCGGCGGCGTTTTTCGTTGACGATGCGATGATTGCGTCAGGCACTGGCGCTGCCACGCCGTTAGCGGTCCTCAACTGCGAGGGTGTCGTTGAGGTCGACCCAGAAGACGGCCACCGCCTACCGGAAGCTAGCGGCGCAGCAGCAGGAAGGGAAGATCGACGCCCGCCCGCCGCGGGTACGCTCGGAAGCTATGAGCGTGTACAGCGGTTGCCGGTGGGACCATCCGCGGCTGCATAGTTGGAGTGACCAAGAGTAGACGACCCCCGCTCAGACCAGCCCCGCTCGGTTTCGGCCGGGCGGGGCTCTGAGGCCGTTTCCCGAGGAAAACCGCACAAGCGCAAACCGGTATACTACCGTTTTGCGCGCAGCGGCTTTTCTGGAATACCGCAATTTCCCGAGGATAACGGCACTTCTCTGCAATCTCTTGCAACAGTCGTTTTCGGGGGTAGAATGACGAAAACCCTCGGGTTTTTCAGGGTTTTCGACGGGTCCCCAAGAGTGCTTCCCAAGCTGGACGTCGCGGGTTCGAATCCCGTCTCCCGCTCTTGCCAGAATATGAATGGCGGCAAAGAGTTGCGGCTTCGGTTCGGCAATCGTATCGTGCGGCGAAATGGTTGTTTGCACCTTTCAGGCCGCTCGTTGAAGAAGGGCTTCCCACCCGGGTGCTAGCCGGATCGGAAGCGGCAGCGGACCTTTCCCGTCCACCACCGTGTTTCCTCTGGATTGGAAGGGTCGATCATGCCGAGCAGCCCCACCCCTGGTTCCGCCGCTCAGACGGCTGGTGGTACGTCAAGATCAGTGGCAGCGCCGTCAAGCTCACGCCTGGACGCAAGAAGCGCAGAACGGCGCTGGACCGCTGGCACGAGGTCATGCTGGAACAGGCCAGCGACCCTCTGCCGGATGATCCCCACCAGACAGTAGCCGCGATCATTGATCTCTGCCTCACTCGTGCGAAGACTCACTCCGTTTCCAAACCACCGGCATTGCCGGTGATCACTGACACCATTTCCAGCCATTGCATCTGACCAAAGTTCGCGCCACAATTGTTGTAAACGGAAGCTAGAAGTCTACTCTGGGAGTCGACTCCATGCAGCGTCGTGAATTCCTCCTTACGGTTGGCACAGCCGCAGCCGCAGCCGCACTCCAAACTGCCAGAGCGGACTCACGAACCGTGCCCGATTGCCATTCGTGTGACACCTTCGTCTACGGCAGCACACCCGGTGGAATCGCGGCCGCTATCGAAGCCGCGCGGCACGGAGAACGCGTCGTGCTTGCCTGCCCGAAGAAGAACCCCGGTGGCATGGCGGCGAGTGGACTATGTACGACCGACGCCGTTCGTCGGCACCTGTTCGGCGGCTTCGTCCTCGAGTTCATACGCGGGGTGCGCGATCGTTACAAACAAATCCTCGGGAACGATCCCGCTCGGTTGAAGCTGACTCATGACGGCTGGTACTACGAACCATCTGTCGCCGAGCATATATTTCGGCAAATGCTTGCGGCGGAAGAAGAACACCTCCGGTGGTCGCCCGGCCTTTGGCTGACGCGCGCCGAGGTGGCCGATGGCCGGATCACCAAGGTAGAACTCGAGGACAGCTCAGGGGCCAAGTCTCAGTTCACTGCCCGAACGTTCATCGACGCAACCTACGAAGGCGACCTGGCAGCCAGGGCTAACGTCCCCTATCGTGTCGGTCGCGAACCTCGCGACGAATACGGCGAGTCGAAAGCCGGTATTCACTACATGAATTGGAGGACCGGCGAGCAGATCCACACCGCCGATACGGGCGAGGCCTCGATCGCGATCCAAGCGTTCTGCGCCCGATCGATCTTCACCGACGACCCGGACCACCGAATCGAGATCGAAAAACCGGCCACCTACGAACAGCATCTGCCCGACTACCTTCCCTTGATCGAAGACTACAAGACGGGTCGCAAACGCTCCTACAGCTACGGTAGGGCGATCCCTCGGCGCAAGTACCAATTGAACGGGAGCATCACCGACCTGACCAGCCTGAATTGCCCCGGCATCAACTGGGGCTACCCGGAAGCGGGTCGCCGCCACCGGCAATCCCTCGACCAGTTCCATGTCGACCATGCGGCGGGTTTCATCTGGTTCCTGCAGCACGATCCTCGGATGCCCGATTCCATTCGCGAGAAGATGCAACAAATCGGTCTCCACGACGAGGAGTTCGTCGACAACGGCCACTGGCCCTGGCAGATCTATGTTCGCCAGGGGCGCCGCATCGAAGGTCGGGCGATCCTCACTCAACACAACTTCACGGTCGACAAGAAGACCGGCCGCACGCCTGTCGTCGAGCACCCCATCGCAATGGGAGAACATTCCTTCGACGTTCACCCCTGCCACGACCGCCGCTTCCTCGTCGACGGCTACATGGAAGGCGTCCTCTGGTACCCGAAGAAGGCCGAAGGGCCGGCCCAACCCGGCCAGATCCCCTACGCCGCCATGCTGCCCAAGAACATCGACAACCTGCTCGTCCCTGTGGCCATGTCGAGCACTCACGTGGCCATGTCGGTCCTCCGCATGGAGCCCGTTTGGATGACCACCGGCCAAGTCGCCGGCCTCGCCGCCGCACAGGCACGCGAGAAGAACCTCCAAGTCGCCCAACTCGATGCAAGCCCGCTGCCCAGAATGCTTGGCATTCAGATCCTGTAGCCAGGTGAAGAGAGGGTCTAAGCTGACCCTCCGGGTCAGTCGTTTGCCGGTCAGCAAATCCACGATGACCTGTTGGGTGTGGAGGACCCTTGGCGGCCTGTTTTCACTTCTACAGTCGCGAGCGACTTCACCAGGCGTTGGGCCATCGCGAGCCGGCGGCCCGTGGGAATCGAAGAACAACATACAGCCGCTCGCCACAAAGGGGAAAACCCGCCTGTACGCAACACCCGGCAGCACATCAGCGGCCGCGCAAGACCCGCGAGAAGTCTTGTGGGCCGGTAATCCCCTCAATCTTGCTCAACCCTGTCCGCCGCCCAGATGCTGCGGGGAGCCTTTCCGGTCCGCCATCGTGTCTCTTGTGGATTGGAACAGTCGAGCATGCCTTGCACGCTCCAGCCCTCGGTTCGCTGTTTGCATCACGCGGTGGCGGCCGAGCAAACAAGCTGAATCAGAGCAAAGTCGCTGCCCTCACGGACGCGTTTTCGAGTGCTCGCGAATTGCCTTGAGCTGCGTCGCTAGTTCCTTCACAAGATCGGGGTGCAATGCGGCCACGTTGTTCCTTTCGCCGAGATCGTTGGCTAGGTTGTAGAGTTGGGCTTGGGGATCAGTTCCCATTTCCGTGTTGGTATTCTTGTTGATCTTCGGCCGTTTGCTGGGCGAGATGTATTTCCACTGGCCTCTGATGAGCGACAGTGGTCCGGCCTGCTCGACCAGATAGTCGCGGCCGGTGGGCGACTGGCCAAGCAACGAGGGCAAGAGATTCAGGCTATCGGGCGCGTCGTCGCCGGCAAGGGGCTGGCCGGTCAGTGCGGCGAAGGACGCCAGAAAATCCACTTGTGAAACGAGCGCGTCACTCACGCCGGGCTTCACACGTCCAGGCCAACGCACCAACAAAGGAATGCGTGTGCCGCCGTCGAACGCACTGTATTTGCCGCCGCGCAAGGGGCCGGCAGGCTTGTGACCGTCCAACTTCTCCACCGCCTGATCCTGGTATCCATCATCCACAACAGGGCCGTTGTCGCTAGTCAGGATGACGATCGTATTCTCGGCGAGATTTAGCCGGTCGATCGCCCTGAGAACTTCGCCGGCGCTCCAGTCGAATTGCACGATCGCGTCGCCTCGCGGACCGAGGTTCGTCTTGCCGACGAATCGCGGGTGGGGTACGCGTGGCACATGGATGTCGTGCGTGGCGAAGTACAGGAAGAACGGTACGTCTTTGTGCTGCTCGATGAAAGCCACCGCCTTCCCAGTGATCGTCTCTGCCATGTCTTCGTCCACCCATCGCGCCGACTTGCCGCCGCTCATGTAGCCGATGCGGCTGATGCCGTTGACGATCGTTTGGTCGTGACCATGGCTGGGGTGCATCTTCAGCAGCTCGGGATGGTCCTTGCCTGTCGGCTCGCTTCCCACCGGTTTGCCGTAACTGACCTCGATCGGGTCCTTCGCATCGAGCCCGACCACGCGATGGTTCTCGACGAACACACACGGCACGCGGTCGCCCGTGGCCGGAATGAGGAAGCAGTAGTTGAAGCCGATCTCGCACGGACCCGGCCGGACCTCGCCATTCCAATCCAAGCTGCCCGAGCCAAGCCCCAGATGCCATTTTCCCACGACGCCGGTTGCGTATCCGGCCTTCTGCAACACTGAAGCAAGCGTGGTGCGGCCGGGGTGGATAATCAGCGGCGCATTGCCGGGCAGAACGTTGGTGCCCTTTTCACGCCACGGGTACTGGCCCGTAAGCATGCCATAGCGCGACGGCGTGCACGTGGCCGACGTGCAGTGCGCACTGGTGAACTGCAGGCCCTCCTTGGCAAGTCGGTCGACGTTGGGCGTTCGAACTTCCGTTGCGCCATAACAACTGACGTCCCCGTATCCGAGGTCGTCGGCGTAGATGAGCACGATGTTCGGTTTGCGTTCGGTTGCTCGAACTGCAGTTGCCGTGGCGGCGACCAGAGCTGCCGCAAACAGGAAGCCTATCGTGAATCGTGTGCCCATGATCGTGCTCCTCATGCTTGGTGTCTTCAGCACCGCTCCCCTGCTACCGGCTACTAGCACGGGCCTTCGTTCTCTTTCGTCCTTGAGGCTCTTTCACAGCGGATCCGTCGACGGCTTTGCCAGGCCAGATATCGCCATCCACCCCACCAAGACGGCCACCCCCATCGCAGGGCGAACCGAACATCGCCACGGAATCCGTGATGTCCCCTGCATACGATTCACCTTCAATCTTGAAGCATGATCTGAGCCGATTGCAGTTCTGCAACTCCTGGCAGCCGCGTCGCGCAATTCATTTGAGTTGTGCGACATGCCGTGGCGATGGAAGTCGCTCTTACCAGCCCAGTGAAAGCGGAATGACCTCACAACCCAGTATCCCTCACCAGCATGGTGTGAACAAGAGATATGTGAGGTTAACTCGGTGAATCCCCGCCCAGGCGGCGCATTTCTCCATGCGCACCTCGACGCTACAATCGCAACGCGGACCACCGATGGCGGCTTCACACCAGCGAGCCTTCCCAAACGCACCCGGGCGCTGAGCAAGATGCTCGATTCAGATTCGGTACGACTGTCCGAGGTGCGAAGCCGTTTTGGCCTCGACCGGCTTTGGTACTTTCCCGATAGTGGCTGAGCGGGTATGGTAGACTAACGCGTGACTGCACGAGCGGCGCACCCTTAGACGCCGTGGACAATACGAGCGACGCTCCGGCAGTCAAAACGCATCCATCACGTTCAACTTGGTCCTTCTCAAATCGCTTCAGCAGGAGCAGAAAGGACGCGCTCGATGAGAAGGTTTCGCGTAATGGCTGGTGTTCCTTTGATCGCGGCCTTGGCGTTGATTGCAGGTCGCGGGACGGCACAAGCCGCCGCGCGGTCGGTGCAGACCTTTGAGCTCCAGGAGCACCTTGGGCACGAGTGGTCGCACGAGCTCGTGTTCTTCCGATTGACGGATGACGCCCGCCGGGCCGCTCAACGCGGAGCCTGCCTGCTGAATCCTCGCTCCGAGGCGATATCCTTTCAGATCCTCGAACAAGACGGCCAGGCAGCGATCGCCTTTCTCGCCGATCTGCCGGCCTTTCAGCAGGTGGCATATCGTTTGGTTGCGAACCATTCGGGCCGGACGCCGCAAACCGGCCTGCAGTGGAAGGATGATCCTGGCGAGATCCGCCTCTGGAACGACCGCATCGGAATTGCGGTCAGCCAACGCCTACTGGATGGTGCGGGACCTATCAAGGGCATCCGACTGGAGTCGGGGCGATGGATTGGCGGCAGTCGCCTTGCGGGCACGCCCGGGATCGACGCATACGAAGCGAGACTCTCCCAGACGGGCCCGGTGTTCGCCGAGATCGAATGTAAGTGCCGATGGTCCGACGGCAAACTGTGGACGATAACGTTTCGAGTCATCGCCGGCGAGCCCGTCGTCGTGGTGCGTGAATCGTTCGATCGAACGGCCGACTCTCAGTGGCGGCTGCTCCTGCACCCGAATTTCCAACCGAACCAGGCCGCGTACCGCACCAATTTGGAGCCTGGTGCTCCGCTCAATGCCAACTACGTCCGTGGGCTGCTACAGGCGACCGACGAGTCGCCGTTCCTCTTGTCCCCATGGGCGCAGTGGTGGGATCCACGATCGGTTTCCTGCGTCAGCCTCTTCAAGACGGACCCCGCCACCACATGCACCTACAGCAAGAAGGATCGCGTGGTTCGTATCGCGCGAGGCGGCCATCCGGTCGAGTTGTCCAACGACGATGTCGTGTTCGTCGCCGCCGGTCATGGGGGAGACTGGGTCGAGCCCGGCGAGTCAGGCCCCGACGCCGCGATCCCGTTGCGAACGATGCCCCAAGGCGAGGTCTGCCTTGACTTTCCGATGCGCGAGCATCGCCGCTATTGGATCATCGGCGCAACAACCTTGGAGAAGACGATTGTCGCCGACCAGGAACTTGCCGACGCGCAGCGGTACATGATCAAATACTGTGAAACGCCGCTCGATCAGGTCAAAGACATGATTCTCGAGTGGCCGAGCAAAGCGACACCGTCGGACTACCCGCGGCTGTTTTTCGGCCCCGATGACCTCGACGCGACTCGGCGGCGGATCGATGAATCGGCGGCAAGCAGCAATCCGCGATACGAGCGCTTGCGAAAGTCGTTTCTCGACCGTTCCGACGCGGCCAACAAGGCACTCCGCGAGCGATTGCTCCCCAATGTCGAGCAGGCCGTCAGAACGTTTACCGATGACGTTCAACATTGGGACCCGGAGGGTAAGAGAAGTGTCGTCCGCCATTCCGCCAGCGTGTGGACGCATCACATTTGCCGACTCGTGATGGTTCAAACCATCTGGCTTGACCAACTCCTGGGCCGCAAGGAGGCACTCCCGCCTCAGCAGTGGAAGCGCCTTCGATCGCAGGCAGCCTTCCTCGCCTACAAGATGGCCGACCCGGACTACTACTCCTTTGAACGCGGCTGGCATGCCAATCCCAACATGACCACGATGCGCCACTCGGTGGTTGGGCTGCTGGCGTGCTCACTCTGGGATCATCCGAAATCGCGGCAGTGGTTCGAGGTGGGGCTGTCCGAAATCACACGTGAGTTGGACAACTGGGTGGGGCCCAACGGCGGTTGGCTGGAATGTCCGCACTATCAAAGCCTGATCGGCGACGGCATCATGCTGCTTTTGGCCGGACACCGAGCCGGCCTCTCCGACCGGATCTACGATGAACACTTGCTCAAGTCCATCGTGTATCTCGCCAAGATCAGCACCCCGCCCGATCCTCGCTTCGACAATCGGCGCCACATGCCCGCTGCCGGCAACACCTATCGGTTCGAGACGACCGGGCTGTTCGCCATCCTGGCCAAACTGCACAGGGCTCGCAATCCTCAGGTCGCCGACGACCTCCAATGGATGTGGCAACAGCACGGCCGACCGATGTGGACGGGAATCGGCGGCGGTTCCGAAATCGCCCAGGTGATGGATTTCCTCGTCGACGACTCCCGACCCGGTCGCCCGCCTGACTGGGGTAGCGAAGTCTTTCCAAATTCCGGCACCATCCTCCGGTCTCACTTTCCTAGTCATCGAGAAACGCAGTTGTACGTCCTGCACGGCAAGTTCTTCGAACACTACGATTTCGACCGCGGCAGCTTCGCCCTTTGGGGCAAGGGCCAGCCCCTCTGCCTCGATTGGGGCTATCACGGCCGGATGCCGTCTACCGATCACAGCATGATGGACATCGGAAACGACGGCGAGGTCACCGCATTCAGCACGCAAGCGGTGACCGACTACGTTCGTGTCGACCTGGGCGATTGGCAACGACAGATTCTGTTCGTCAAAGACGCTGATTCGGAAGGGCCGAACTTCTTCCTGATTCATGATTCGACGTCCGGCGACGGAGACGCCCAGTGGTACCAGTGGTTCTACACCGGGATGCCGCCCGAACGCGACGGCGACATCCTCCGCGTTCACGGCCAGGCCGATGTCGATCTCGACGTCTGGTTCGCCGGCGAGCGGGCACAGCGGTTCCCTCGACTGAGCGACCGAGAGGCGGCAGCCCTGGTGACCGACATGGCAGGAAAGCCCACCGGCAGGCCGCGCTTCGTCAAGTCGCGAGTGCTCGATGTTCCCTGCCCGGAAGGAACTGGCGACGGTTCGAACAAGATCCAGTCGATGCGTCAATACGGAGTGCAACTGACCATTCCCCGCGGGGAGTCAGTTGTCGCCGCATTCTATCCCCGATTGCAGACGCAACAACCGCCCACCTTCGAGCAACTGGCAGACGGCTGCGGCGTCCGCGTCGAATCGCAATTCGGCGTCGACTACGCGTTCGTAGCTCCCAAGCCGTTCGTCTTTCAGCAGGCCGACATCGGCTTCGAAGGAACTGCCGGAACCGTGCAGGTCCGTGGGAGCAAAGTGACTCTCGTGCTGGCTGCCGCAGGCAAGATCCGCTACGGCGATCACGAATTGGTCAGCGACGTGCCCAGAAGCCAGACATTCCGTCTCCCCTAGGCCGATACATCGAGTAGCGTGTCGCGGTCCCCATACGAAAAGGGCCGACCTCGACATTGTTTTCATCGCGGCGCAGGAGTTGCCGAGGTCAATGGCCCCTTCTCAAAGGAGCCTCTGTGCCAAGAGGATCTTTCGCTGGGGCGATAGCCTGGGAAGGTGATCTCCCACGTGGCCTCCGGTTCAGGGAGGCGGAGCGTAGGGCCGGGAAGCGCTGAACCGATCGCGGAGATACTGATATGACTGACGCTGATCTTCCGGGGCCAGATCGAGCGCCTGGGTGAGATGAGCCTGAGCGTCTGAGAATCGCCCTGTTTCGGCCTCCGCAATGGACAGCCCCAGCAGGTAGGACCACACCTTCCATTGCGACAATTCGCAGGCGATGCGCGCGTGGCGAATCGCCCGCTCACCGTCGCGGAACTTCGCCTCTGGGCACGTGCTCAACGTCCAGGCCAGCCGGTAATGCCCGTCGGCGAACGTCGGGGCAGTGTCGATCGAATCCTGATAGCCGACGAGCGCGGCCTTGTAGTCGCCACGAAGGTACATCCTCTCTGCTGCGGATACGTGCGCCCGCGCGGCGTAATCGAGGGCAATGGCAAAGACCTCGACGAGGTATTCATCGAGGACGGCGGCGGGGATTCCCGGCACCTTGTTCGTCGTTCGGTTGCTGTCTTGTCCTTGTGGTGTCCGAGCGGCGAGAAACGCTCGCTCGCTCAGCGGTATGACGGTACCCGTGTGACCGCGCCGAGCTTGGGTTAATTGTGCTGCAAGTCGTCGGAAGTAGGCATCTGCCCGACGTCGCTGCTCGGAACGTTGCCGCAACGTTTGCAGCAGTTCAGGCGGCGTGTCGTATCCGAAATCCGAGAATTGCAGGGGATCGATCGCGTCGCCCATCAACGAGAATGGTTTCAGGGCTTCCCCAGGCGGTGCGTCGGCCGCAGGCGAGGGCAGGATGATGTCCGGCACGACTCCGCGCCGTTGCGTGCTTTGGCCGTTGACGCGATAGAACTTGGCCGCGGTCACTCGCAAATAGCCGAGGCTCCCCGCCGGCGCCGGCCGGTCCAAAGCTCGGGCCACGTCGAAGAGGTCCGCGATGGTTCCCACACCGAACGTCGACGAATCGCCGACCACCAGACCGCGGCGGTAGTCGTGGATCGCCGCGGCCAGGATCTCTGCGCCTCCTGCCGTTACCCGATCCGTGAGCACGACGAGCGGTCCGCCCCAAGCCAGCGTCGCACGCTCGTTGGCAAGCTGCGCGATCTCGCCTTCGCGGTTGCGCTGCTGCATGACGGGCGCACCACCGATGAACAGGCTGGTCGTGTCGATACTCTCTTGGAGACCGCCACCGTTGTTGTTTCTCGCGTCGAGCACGACGACATGAACGCCCCGCTTGCGGAACTCCTCTAGCTTGGGACGCAGGTCCCGCGCACTGCTGCGGTAGTCCTCTCGGCCGGCGCGCTGGGCGGCCAAGTCGGTGTAGAAGGTCGGCAGGTAGACGTACCCGATCTTGGCCGTCTCACTCGCGCGCACCTGATCCCCGGTCAGGACGGCTGTCCCCAGCGTGGTCAAATCGACCCTGTCGCGTTTGGCGCTGTAGACCTGGGCTTCGAATTCCCCCTGCGGAATGACTCGCAGCCGGACGACCGTTCCCTCGGGGCCGCGGATCATGCCGACGACCTCAGCAAGTGGTCTACCAACGACGTCCTCGATCGAACCATCAGGGCCCTCGCCGACGCCGACGATGCGATCCCCTGGCTTCATTCGTCCCTGACGATCGGCCGGTCCGCCGGGAATCAGGTTCTGTACGGTGACATAGCCGTCGGCCTCTGCCAGAACTGCCCCCACACCGACCATCTGCTGCTTGAGAGCCGCATTGAATTCATCGAACGATTTCTGAGACATGTAGCTTGAGTGGGGATCGTAGGCTCCGGCCAGCGCATCCAGGAGCGAATTCTGTAGGTCGTTATCGCTGACTCTCTGCATGCGCTGGACCAGATCGCGGATCGTCCGGGCAGTCCGACTTCGCGCTTCGACCCAATCGGCGCCGACTGCGCGATGGGTTAGCATGTGGTACTTGATCCATTTGCGCCAGGTCTCCAGGGCGGTCGGCTGATCCGTAGGCCACTGGCTCGATGGATCGCGAAGCAGGAGCTCTTCGTCGATCGTGAAATCATGCTGGGTGTCGAGAAGCTGTTGGGCCAGTGCGACCCGCTCACCCAGACGGCGAAGGAAGCGGCGGAAGATCTCGTACGCCTGGGGCAAATCGCCGCGTCGCAAGCCATCGCTCATGGCCGAGCCCTGCGCGAGAAATCCGTCCACGTCGGCCTGGTTGAAGAAGAGCTTGTCGGGATCGAGCCGGTCGATGAACACCCGGATCGTGCGGCGTCCGATTTCGTCATCGACGGGATGGCGCGAGAGGTGAAGTCGGGGTAGAACCTCGGCGACCGCCTTGACGACTTCGCGGCTGTGGTCAGTCTGTCCGACCAGTGCGCTGGAAATTTCAACCGGCTCGGCAGGTGCAACAAGCGAAGGCCGCTCGACTGGGTTCGAGGTCGGCACAGCCCCCCGGGGGCGCGGTGGCGCCCGCGTCGGCTGGGGCGTCTTTACCGTTGCCGCCGCTTCTGGCGCTGGTTGCCCTCCTGAGGCGACGATTCGAACGGCCTGTCCGACTGCAAGCTGTCCGGTCGCCTTGTCGATGGAAGCGACGACCTGCTTCCCGCGAATCCCCGTCACGCGCCCCGTTCCGACCTTGGCCTCACCGACGTTGGGAACCGCCACAACCACCCGTACCGAATCGCCAACAGCGGGCAGTACGTCCTCGTCAATGTCGACCGTGATCTCCTGGCCTGTGACCGCGGCGACCCTGCCTCGAACTTCTGCGGCCCTTACGGTCGGCATTCCGACGGAAGCCGCCAGCGCGAGCAATGCCAGGCCACCAAGCCGATGCATGATTTGCTCCTCTCGTGTCGTGCTCGTTACGCGAGCGGTTTGCGCCTGTGGTCGATTCCAAGACGCCGGGCAGACGACGAGCCGCGTGAACGATCCTAGGCTATTTGTTATCAGGAGGAAAACGCTCGTCGATCAGCTTCTTGCTTTTCTCAAGGATTCGCTGGTCTTCGGGCGAAAAATCGTGGTTCACTTCCGGAACGCTTCCGCCATACGCGATCGAGAAAACGTCGCGGTAGATGACGATGTGGGCATAGGTTGAACGTCGTAGTTCGGCAACGCCCGCGGCCGTATTGCCCGGCATTTGAGTGCTTATGTGCAGAACCGTCTCGTCGTTGTCCAGCTTCTTTCGGACAATCCGGAAGAAGCCGGCGTTATGACCAAGATCGTGGCTTTCGACGTTCTTCCACAACTCGCTGACGCGGGAGGGGAGCTGGCGGGCACCTGCGGGGGTGGCGTGCTTCTTGATGCTCCAGTACCAAGTCGAGCCCGCGCGCGTCTGTGCTTTCTCGAACGGTACCATCCCTTCGGAGCCTTCGATAGCACAGTGCGGGCCCGCTCCCGCTGAAGTGATGTGCATAGCGGATAACTTCTCGATCTTCATCTCTCCATCCGTAACCGTGGCCTTTGCAAAACGCGGATCAACCTTGGCGCCGTCGCCCGGCTGGAAGCCCTGTGTAGGGCGATCCGCGTAGATCGTGATGGCGACGGTCTGGCCCTTGATCACACGTGTGCCCGCAACGGGATCCTGTGCGTATACCTGGAACGGATTCTTGTCTGGCGGGGCCATGTCGCCGACCTGCAAGTCGGCGACGAATCCGACGGCGGTCAACTCCCTCTTGGCTTCTTCAGCCGGCAGGCCGATCACCGAAGGGACCGGCGTCTTTCGCAGTTGATCGCCTTGCATCGGTGCCGCCTGATCTTGCTGCGTGGCGCCGATATTCGAGTAGCACTCCAGGGCACCCTGCAACGCCTTCATCGCCTCGGTGCGCGCATGGATCTGTTTGACCGACGTCAGACCCTCGTACTCATCAATGACCAACTGGGCTTCCTTCACGGCCTCTTCCGCGGTGCGGATGGCGGCCTTTGCCTCTTCGGCGAACGCTTCCAAGTCCGCTTTGGATCTCTCGGCTTGCTGGATAAGCTCCGGAAGGTTCGATCGTCCCCACGACTCAACCATGCTCCGATAGCTATTCGCTTCCAACTGCATGTTCTGAGCCAGGATCCGCAGACGCAAGGCTTCACCGCTGGCATAAAACGGGGCCAGCAAGCGTTCCACCTCCGCCACGAGATTCAATGCCTTGAACCGCTCCACCAGCGTGTTGAGTTCCTTGCCGAGCGAGTTACATTCGTCGATGGCCGCCTTGGCGGCCGTCAGTCCCTGCAGCACTTCGGCGTACGAATCGATCTCGCGCTGGAGCGACTCGACCAGCGCCTGCACCGTATAGATCTGGGTCCGCAGCTCATCCAGCGCCGGTGTCTCGGTTTCGGCCGGCTGCTGCTTGTTCGCCTCTTCGATGGCCTTCGATACCTCCTTGATCAGCGCCGTCGCCTTCTTGCGGAGGTCCTTGGCCTCTTCCTCGGTGCAGCCTTCCTTGGTTGGCTTTGAAGTCTCTGTGTTGCCGGAGGATGGTGGTCGCAGACTTGAGTTGACCGTCCCTTCCAACGGCCCGCCCGTGCCGGGCGCGGTATCTTTGGAACTCGAGATCGGGTCAGGAACGGGCCCCACGTCGACAACACGTCCGAGATTCTCGCCTGACTGTGATCCGGTCGAGGACGGGACCGACGGTTGTTCGCTGCCTTGGCAAGTGCCGGCGTAGCCGCAGATCGTGCTCCGGGCTTTCTCGGCCTGCTCGGCCACCTTCACCCAGTTGGCCTCATTCTCGCCGGGATCGGGCTTGTTCTCGCGAGCTTCGCGTGTCAACTGCTGGAGTTTCTTGGTCTCCGCCTTTAACTGCTCGAGCGTTTGACGATGTGTCTTCAGACTCTGGGCCTTGGTTTGCAGCGCCGCCAATTGCTGCCGTGCGTTTTGCTGAAGAGTCTGGGCTCTGGTGGTTGCCTCCTGGAATCGGCTTCGGATCTGCTGCAGCAACGCTTGCGCCTCGGCAAGTTTCACGATGGCCGTGTTTCTCGACGCGTTGTACTGTGCGGCGGCGGCTTGCTGTCCGGTCGGTGAAAAGATACCCTGGGATGGCGGTCGGTTCTGTGCCACATTGTTGATCGCGGCGGCGACCAGACTCCGGATGAACTCTTCGGTCGCCTCCGGATTGTTGGGATCGATCGCCCCCGGATTGCCCTGCAGGGGAATGATGTTTTGGCGGGCTTCAGGATCATCGACAGCGGCGCGAATGACCCGCTCGATCGTTTGGTTCAAGTTCTCTTCGACGGCGCGCGCCTGCGCGCTGGCCTGCAGCTCCCTGGAGCGCGCAATGGCTGTGGCGATCATCTGATAGTTCATCTCGCCTATCAGAACACCCGCCGCGCCCAATGGATGGTACGTTGAGATGATGGATTTGAGCCCCTCCAGGGACGCCTCCTTGATTGCTCCGGCCCGACCGCCTTCGTTGAATCCGCTGTTGGCTGCTTCGTTGATGCTATAGACCGACATTGCAATGCCGAGAAGCGTGAGCGCTTTCTGGATGCCGGGCATCTCTCGGATCTCCTGGCCGAGTTGTCGGCCAAGTTCCCTTAAGCGGCTGGTCGATCCTGCTCCGACCCCGGAGCCGCCAGGCCCGCCGCGTGCCGAACCTCCACCCGAGCTTTCGCCGGACCCGCCTGGGGTCGATCCCGATGGCTCGGAGCGGACCGCTTCACCGACCCGGGCGCTTTGACCACGGCCCGTTTGTGAAGCGCTCATCTCGCCGCTGGGTTGCGCCGATGCGCGAGAGCCGGTGCCGGCGGCAGACGACGGCGTCTCACCCGCTGGAGCCGATCCCGTCCTGCCGGTCGAGCTCTCCGCGCCGGATGCGGGCAATCGTTGGGTCGATTCTCCGGGCGTGAGCGGATGGACTTCCGTCGTGTGCGGACCGGGTTCCGGTGTGTTGGGATTGCGCTGCGTCTGCCCATACCCGAATCGCTCGTTCCGTGTCCGGTTGCCCGATGTCGGCTTCGAGACCAGCGTTTCCTTCGAAGGCCTGGGCAGTTTGCCGTTATAGACCGTTTCCGCCTTGGTCGAAGCCGACGCGCCGCCTCGTCTCGGGTTTCTCACGATGGGTGGACCGTCGACGGGTTTGGCCAGGTGTCGCCTGAAGAGCTCTTCGCGAACCTCCTCCATCCGCTTCATGAGTTGGTTCCACGCATGGTCATCGATCAAGCGGCTCGTCCCCGGTGTGCAGCCGTCGCTACCGCGCTTCTTGAGTTGGTGGAAATACTCGACCAACTCCTCATTGCTCATGTGTTCTGGATTAGGGTTCCACCACCATTCGTTGGTAGCCGCTCCATTTGGATCACGGTTGCGGCAGGGATTGTTGCCAGCGTACGCGTACGCATTGTGTGATGCGGGGAATTCGTGCGAACCGGTCCAGGGATCCATGCTGATGAATCGCGACATTTCCGGGTCGTAATAGCGTTGTCGTGCGTAACAAAGTCCACTGGCGTCGCAAGCCATTCCCGCGAACGTCCAGAGTGGCGACGTGCCCTCGCGATGAACCGTGCCGCCGAATGGGCCATAGTCGGCCTGGGCGATCACTCGGCCTGAGCGATCGATCAGCCGACGGATCGAGCGCAAGCGATCGGCCAACACGAAGTAGTCTGTTCCATTGGAGCCGCATAAGGCCAACGGCCAATCCGTTCCCGGCAAACAGACCAGCAGCCACGTGACGCCCTCGGAGTCCTTTAGTCCTACCAGTCCCTCCGGCAGGTACACGTACCACGTGCGAGCTTCGGAGTCAGTGCCGGTGCGTTTCGCTTGCCATAGGCGATCGCCGTCGGGCAGATAGCCATACGACCACCGACCGTCCCGTGTGTGCCGCTCGGTGAGCCGTCCGGCCGCATCGAACCGGTTTTCCGACGACGCATCGAGGCCGCGGACGGCCGTCAGATTGCCGCCAGCGTCCCATGAATAGAAACAGCTCGCATCGCGTCGCGTCGGCCGCCCGGAGGCGTCGAGGGTCCAATGCGCCGATTTCCCCTCGCTCGTGACGTACTGAAGGTGACCGTCTGCAGAGTAGCTATAGGACGTCGGCCCGGAGGGCGTTCGCGCCTCGGTCAAACGGTCGTCCGCGTCGTAGCCGTAACTGCGGGTGGGCTGGCCTTGAGGGGTCATCTGCGTCAGGTTGCCGACAAGGTCGTACCCATACTGTTCGAGGAACGCCAATTCTTCGTTGCGACCTATGGCGCCGACCGACGTGATCCGATCGTTGCGGTCATAGGCAACGCCCACGGCAACATCGTCGCCGTACGACAGTCGGATGGGCCTGCCCGCTTCATCGCTGGTGATCGAAATCTGCGATCCGCCGGGCAAGCCGATGGCGGCCAGTTGTCCGCGCTGGTCGTACCCATAGGTCACCGCCACGCCGTTCAACTGAATCCCGGCCCGCCGGCCGACGCCGTCGAGGGGAAGACGAAGCTCGAGTCCAGGCGGCTCGTAAACGCGTCGCGCCAATTGACCGTCCGGATGGTACTCTTGCAGCACCGCGTAGTTGGGATGCTTTGCGGAGACCAGTTGCCCCAGCGCATCGTAACGGAACGTCGCCTTGCCGTCCGGCAACGTCAACTCATCCACCAATCCGGCGGAATTGTACCTATAGACGGCGGCAGGGCCCGCCGGTGATCGTTCCTCATGAAGACGTCCTCGGGCGTCGTAATCGTACTCCCGCCAAACGACCTCGCCTCGTTTCACGCACATGATCCGGCCGCCTCGATCGTACGTTTGTGCCGTTCGCAGGCCGCCGGGCGCGGTGACTGCAAGCTGCCGGCCGGCTGGATCGTACTGGTATCGCCAGGTCCGGCCCGACGGCGCACTGACAGCGGCCACCTGATCCGAGTCGTCGTACTGATAGCGCGTTGTGCGCTTTGCCGGGTCCGTAAGGGCGATCGGCAGGAGCGACGCATTCATGCGCACGCTCCAGATTCCCTGGCCATCATGCTCGACCGACATCTCGTTCTCAGATGCCTTCGTGCGGTCGTAGGTCGTTCGCCCGTGAAGCGGGTCCTCCTGCCAGAGCAACCGCCCCGCCTCGTCATAGCCATACCGGGTCGTCAGGCCCGACGGGGCCGTCTGTTGGACCAGTCGACCCGCGTCGTCGTAGGCATATCGCCAAACCTGTCCACTGTTCCACTCCTCACCAAGCAGGCGATTACGATCGTCGTAGGTGTATCGGACCTCGCTGCCGTCCGACTGCTGGACCCGCACGATCCGGTCCCGTTCGTCATAGCTGTAGTCCGCTTGAACTCCCGGTCGTTCGCTTTCTCGCGCGATTCGCCCACGGCCGTCATACGCCCGTTCCGAGCACGTTCCCGACGCTTGCTGCAAACTCAACAACAGGCCTTGATCGTTGTATGCAAACTTGGTCGACGTACCATCCGATGCCACAATCTCGACCGGCAGACCAAGGCGGTTGTAGGCAATCCGGTTGACGCTCCCATCGGCTTCGGTGACGGCCGTCACCCGGCCATATGCGTCGTAGGCATACGATTGCGTCTGCCCCGCCATATCCACCGAAGCCAACCGGCCCGTATCGTCGTACTTCAGGGAAACGGTGCGTCCCGAATCGTGTGCCTCGGTAATCAGCCCTTGCGGATTGGTCTTGTACGAATGCGGAGGGACGGAGGCCGAATCGCCCAACTCCGCCGCGCGCCGCCTGGCAAGTTCGGCCTGGGCCGATTCATCAGGCGGCTCGACCTCGACCCGAGCACCGAGTTGGAGCCGACCGCCGAACTGGTCTTTGGCCGAAACAAGCGCGCCGTCAGCGGCGTATTCGTATTCGATCCGAATATGTCGACCATTGGTGACCGCTGCCAATCGCCCGGCGTCATCGTACTGGTAAGTCGCGCGGAGCCCTTCCGGGCCATCGATGCGACTTACGCGATTCGTGCCTGAGCCATAGCTGTAGCGCAGCACGTTGTCGGCGTCGTGCTCAACGGCAAGCAGGCGACCTTGTCGATCGTACGCAAGCTGGGTGACTTGGCCGAACGGATTGCGGAAAGCGACCAGAAGCCCGGCCTCGTTGAACGCCCAGCTACCCTCTCGCGGATTCTCCATGTTCCAGCCGTCGGCCGTCTTGCGAAGGGTGTGGCCTGACGACGACTTGAACACACCCTCGCTGCCCTGAGCGTACAGCCAAAGCCGTCCGCCGCGCCAAACGCTCACGGCTCGGCCGTCGTGCTGCCTCAGCCGTACGACGTTCAGGTCACCCCAACCCTTGCCGAAATGCGACTCCCGGGACGGCGAACGGACCAAAGCACGCCGAACGGCGACGCGACTCGGCCCCGAACCATGCTCCAAGTCGATCGCGATGAGTTCATTACCCCGAGAGATGTCATGGTCTTGAACGTCGCCACGGCAAGGCTCGGCCCCTGTGCCTAGAAAGCACACCAGCAGGCCGCAGACGAGAGCCCCGAATCCGGTTTCCTTGATCGGAATCATCTTCGGCACCTCTTCGGATCATGTCGCTGAGAAGCAGGACTCCGTAGCACGTAAGACGAGTGCCGCTGGACGATCGAGAACTACCGCCCAACAACCGTGGCTATTTTGCGAGAATACCCTTGCGGGTTGTGTATTGTCAACCACCCGAGGGATGTTGAGAAGCGGGTTTCCCTCGGGTTGGGACGGCCCTTCTCGGCCCCAAGACTTCGTATCGCGAGCCGCCGATCTCCCGTCACAGCACGCTCAGCAGCGTCTCTCGCTTCCTACAGCTTCCATGCGGAGCGCAGTTGGGATGAGCGAGTGGAAATGCCGGCATCTTCCCTTCTGACAAGTCGCAATGGGCCGTGACTTACACAGATGGGTATCCGTCGCCAGCGCAGACGCCCGTCAAACGCGGGATTCCCGCGACCATCCCGTGTCCTAATGGAACGACAACTCTGCCCTCACGGAATCGTAACAGTGCTCGACTATGAAGACATGCTTCGGTTTGCGTTTCATGGCGGCAGGAGCATGGTCGAATGGTCGAGAAGAGACATCCGCTGACAGCGTGGCTAGAGACGGCCCCTGGTTGGGTTTTCGTCTTCGTGGCGAGTGTGGCGGGCTTCTCGACCTACTTCTGCATGTACGCCTTTCGCAAACCGTTCACCGCCGCGACGTTCGAAGGAGTGCACTTCCTCGGCAGCGGTGTTGAGCTGAAGACGGCGATGGTCATCAGTCAGATCGTCGGCTATGCACTGTCGAAGTACATAGGCATCAAGGTATGTTCCGAAGCAGCGCCGCAGCGCCGGGCGATCCTGCTCGTCGTACTCATCGCTTGGGCCGAAGCGGCGCTGCTACTCTTTGCCGTATTGCCGCCGGCCGGCCAGGTGGTCGCCATGTTTCTTAACGGCCTGCCTCTGGGTATGGTCTGGGGGCTGGTCGTTTGGTATCTCGAAGGTCGGCAAGCGTCGGAAGTCTTGTTGGCCGCGCTGAGTTGTTCGTTCATCGTTTCCAGCGGGGCCGTCAAAGACGTGGGCCGCGGGTTGATGTCCACCGCCGGGGTGTCCGCAGCGTGGATGCCGGCCGTCACGGGCGCCTGCTTCCTGCCGTTGTTTCTTGGATCGGTGTGGCTGCTCCACCATCTTCCCCATCCTAGCCGGGCCGACGTGGAGGCCCGCACCCGGCGCCAGCCGATGAACGCCGCCGAGCGCATGGCGTTCCTGCGACATTTCCTTCTAGGTATGACGCTGCTCTGCGCCGTCTACTTCCTTCTCACGGCCTTCCGCGACTATCGCGACAACTTCCAGCGTGAGATTCTTGCTGCCTTGGGCTACGAATCGCTCACGGCCGCCTTCAGCATGACCGAGTTGCCGATCGGACTGGCGGTCATGCTGGCGATGGCCGCGCTGAATTGCGTCCGCGACAACCGGCACGGCCTGCTCGCAGTATTTGCCGTCATGACGGCGGGCATGGCACTTGTCGGGCTGAGTACCATGGCGCTCGATCGGCAATGGATTTCCGGTTTGGCGTGGATGCTGTTAGTCGGGCTGGGAGCTTATCTCGCGTACGTACCCTTCAACTCGCTGCTGTTCGACCGGCTGATCGCGGCGACGCGCTTCACCGGCACTGCCGTGTTCGCCATCTACGTTGCCGACGCGACGGGATACACTGGTGCGATTCTCTTACAGTTGTGCAAGGATTTCTCCTATGGTAACATGGGCCGGCTTGAATTCTTCCGCGACTATAGCTACTTCATGTCGGCCCTGGGAACCCTGATGCTGGTTTCCACGAGCGTCTACTTTCTGGGCAAGCCGATGCAGGTTGCCTCAGAATCGCAAGCGCTCGCTCCGGCGAACCCGATGCGCGAGTGAGAACCCGGCCCCATTGGCCACAAGCGGCCGAGTCCTTCACACCCGATCGACTTCACCATGCTGACCATTTCGCAAGAGATCACACAGGAAATCTGATGATGCCATTCCGGTTTCGACGCAGTTATCGCGGGCCACTGAAAGCCGTCATCTTCGACTGGGCCGGCACGACCGTCGACTACGGTAGCCAGGCCCCGGTACGGGCTCTCCTGGAACTGTTCCAGCGCCATGGCGTGGAGATCACGCTGGAAGAAGCTCGCGAGCCGATGGGATCGCACAAGCGAGTACATCTCGGACGCGTCCTCGCTATGCCGGCCGTGTGCCGCCGTTGGGAAGGCGTGCACGGTCGCCGGCCAGAGGAGGGCGATGTGGATGCGATGTTCGCCGAGTTCATCCCGCTGCAGGTCGAGTGCATCCGCGATTGTGCCAACGTGATTCCCGGCTGCCTTGAGACGATTGCAGCGATGCGGGACCGGGGTATGAAGGTCGGCGCTACGACCGGCTACAACGCGGAAATGATGGCCGTTCTCGAGCCCGAAGCAAAACGACTCGGATACGAGCCCGACGCCGCCGTGTGCGTGTCCGACGTTCCGACGGGTCGCCCTGCCCCTTGGATGTGCCTGGAGAACGCCAAGCGGTTGGGCGTGTACCCGATGGAGGCCATGGTCAAAGTCGACGACACGATCCCGGGTATCGAAGAAGGCCTGAACTGCGGAATGTGGACGATCGGCGTGGCGAAGACCGGCAACGAGCTGGGCCTCAGCGTGTCGGAAGCCGAAGCGCTGCCGGCGGCCGACTATGCGGCTCGCATGGAGCGCGCCTATGCTCGGCTGGGCGGTGCCGGAGCACACTTCGTCGTCGATGGAATCGCCGACATCATCCCATGCCTCGACGAGATCGAGAAGATGCTGGCCAAGGGCGAGAGACCGTGATGGTTTCGCTTGCCTGGGGATCATTTACACTACGGGAGTATCGCGAATGAACGCATCGAATGCCGGCAACGAGCGGCCGGTACCGAACCACCATTGCCTTCCCGCAGCCGGCGATCCTCGGCTCTTCACGCCGGGGCCGCTGACGACAAGCCGCACCGTCAAGCAGGCCATGCTGCGCGACGTGGGCTCTTGGGACCGAGATTTTGCCGCCGTGGTGGCCGCCGTGCGCCAGTCGCTGCTCGCCGTAGGCGGCGTCTCCAAAGAGCAGGGATACGAGGCGATTCTTATGCAGGGGAGTGGTACGTTCGCCGTCGAGGCTATGGTCGCCTCGACCGTGCCGCCCGACGGGAAGATGCTGGTAATCACCAACGGAGCGTACGGCCAGCGGCTGGCCAGAATCGTTGCGACGTTGGGGATCCCTCAAGAGATGCTCACGTGTGCGGAGAACCGAGTTCCCGTTGTAGCCGACGTCGATCGCCTCCTGGCCAACGACACAACGATCACCCACGTCGCCGTGATTCACTGCGAGACAACGAGCGGGATCATGAATCCCATCGAACAGATCGGTCCCGTGGTCAAGCGGCATGGCCGAGTGTTCTGCGTCGACGCGATGAGCTCGTTCGGAGCGGTGCCAATCGACTTCGGCGAGTGCGGGATCGACTATCTGGTTTCTTCTGCCAACAAGTGCCTCGAAGGGGTGCCCGGCTTCACCTTTGTCATCTGCCGCCGCGAGTCGCTGCTGGCCACCGAGGGTTGGGCGAGATCGCTCAGTCTCGACCTGCTGGACCAGTGGCAATACATGGAGCGGACCGGCCTTTTCCGTTTCACGCCGCCGACGCACGTCATTCTGGCATGTTCCCAAGCGCTGGCCGAATGGGAGGCGGAAGGAGGCGTGGCTGCCCGTGCCGAGCGATACCAGGCGAACTACCGCCATCTCGTCGCCGGCATGCGGAAGCTGGGATTCCGCGAGTATCTGCCACCCGAGTGCCAGGGCTACATCATTACGTCGTTCCTCTATCCGAGCGATCCCCGCTTCAACTTCATGGAGTTCTACACCCGGCTCCACGATAAGGGCCACATCATCTATTCGGGCAAGGTGTCCGACGCCGATTGCTTCCGAATCGGCAGCATTGGACGCATCTTTCCATCCGATATAGACGCTCTGCTCCTGGCGATCTCACAAACCCTCGGCGAAATGGGCATCCAAATGTAGCCGCGGCTCGTGGGCTCATTCTTGGCGAACCTATGGCTCAAGCCGTCTGAGCATGCCATGTTCTGCCGCGTGTGATGCGCGACTGTCCATGGGAGATTTGCCATCCGGCCATCTGGTAAGACCGTGAGCGCTCGGTTCATTCGATGTGAGAAATCGGAGTGTGCCAGTGCGTGCGGGGTTCTGACGGAAGACTCACCCTCTGCTAACATCCGGCCCGTATACTTTCAATGACTCGTATAGACATCACTTCCGAAGCGTGTTGCTAGCATGGCTGCTGTTTCGGAAACACGCAGCCAGCGCGGCGTGGAAGGTCTTCCTTACGAGTTCCTAACGGCTGTGTTACACGTTTGTAATCGCAAGGAACGTAGACTAATCACCAATGCGTCTACTCGAGGAATGTTGGCCGCCTGATGTTCGGCAATCGGTAAAGATGGAGACCCATGCCGGGCACCGCCTGAGCCAAAGCCCGTATCCGCCGGTTCGCAGAGTGTCCTGCGAGTACCGAGGAGGGATGCTCATCCTGCGCGGCCGGTTGTCCAGGTTCTACCACAAGCAGCTGGCCCAGGAGGCAGTTGCCGGCATGGACGGCGTCGAGCAGATCATTAACGAGATTGAGGTCGTCAAGGAGGCGCAGATCGCATGGAGGCTTGAGCAGCGCTCTCACCACGTAATGGAGGAATCCAGTGAGACTCAAGCAGGAGTGCCAGAACACAACCGCCATCGATCGCCAACGCGCGTTTAGAAGCCGCGATCGATTGGCTGCCGACCACGCGCGGCGATTGCCATCGGCTGTCAACAACGAGGGCCGTGTAGCGAGCGATGCGCGACGATGGAAACCCGATCCCAGACGGTCGGTTTCCCGTACAGATGCCTCGGGTGCGGCGTATCCAGACCTCAAGTGCCTGGCCATTGGCCTCCGGCAGGCGGCCGAACAGGGGTGTGTGTCTGCCATGTACGATTTGGCAACGGTGTCCGACGACCCCAGGGAGCGAAGGCGTTGGCTTCGAGAAGCCGCGCGCAACGGCTGGGAGGACGCGATCGTTCGCTTGGCCGAAAGCGAGTGCTGAGCCTCACCGCGTGAGGCAGCATCCGTCCTCGGGCGCCTTCACGGTCTTGCGACGTGCGGCCAGGGCCCGAATTGCAGCCAATAGCTCGACCGCTTCGTCGGGAGTCACCGTAATGCCACGGCTGGAAAGCACGTGGCGCACTGCGGCCGTTCCCGAATGTCGACCCAGCGAGATGGCGGCCGGATCCGCCCCAACTTCCGCGGGAGAGTAGGGCTGGTAGGTCCGTGGATCCTGGAGCACACCGCGAACGTGGATGCCTGATTCGTGCAGGAAGGCCGCTTCGCCTACCACGGCCTTGTTGCGAGGAACCAAGATTCCGGCCGCGCTGGCAACGAGTCGCGACAACCGGGCCAACGCGCGGGTATCGATGCCGGCCGGGCGCCGCAAGCACTTCCGCAAGGCCAGGGCGACCTCTTCCAACGGCGCGTTGCCGGCCCGCTCTCCAAGACCGTTGATCGTCACGTCGACGCTCTGAACGCCCGCCTCGATCGCAGAGAGCGTGTTGGCTGTGGCCATGCCCAGGTCGTTGTGTCCGTGAAACCCGAGCGACAAGTTTGTCACGCTGGCCCGCAGGCTCGATACGGCGGCGAAACTCTGGGAAGGGCTCCATATGCCGACCGTATCGGCCACACGGAAGCGATCGACCCCGGCGTCCCTCGCAACTCGAGCACATCGGACCAGGAAGCTCGGATCGGCCCGCGAAGCGTCCTGTGCGCCTACCGAGACGAAGTCGAAGTGCTGCTTCGCCAAATCGGTCATTCGGCCCAGTTGCTCCACGACCCATGCCTTCGACTTGCGGAGAGCATGAAGCTGAAGCGACGACACGGGCAGGGAGAAATGGACCCCCGGAACCTCGCAACGACGCGCCAAATCGAGATCGCCCTGGGTTGCCCGGCACCAGACGGTCAGTCGGCTGCGGAGCCCCAGCCGTGCGACGGCGCGGATCGTGTCGATCTCTTCGTCGCCCATCGCCGGTGTGCCGACCTCCAATTCGGCGACGCCCGCCTCGGCCAGCGCCTTGGCGATGGCTAGCTTCTCGGGTCGCGAAAAGGCCACGCCGGCGGCCTGTTCGCCGTCGCGCAGCGTCGTGTCGACCAGCTGGATGCAGGGTTGGCGAACCGGGCGATAGTCCATTCCCAACGTCCCGTTATGTTAGCAACAGCTCCGGCACCGTGTCGCCGCTTTCGAAGGCGTCGAGAATTTGGTCGATCTTCGCCTCGTCCAGCCCGTAGTACCACCACGCCTGCGGATAGATCACCAAGACGGGGCCCTTCTCGCACACGTTCAGGCAACTGGTCGTCGACACGATCGCGTCGATGCCGCGGTCAGTGATTTCGGTTTGTAGGTACTGGAGCAGCTCGGGAGCGTTCTTGCGGTTACACGAACCCCGGGGATCGCCGTTCATCCGGAAACTGTTACAGAGAAAGAAATGATACTCGGGCTTGTGCATCGGGTTGTGTCCTTCAATCGTGGGTGGAAACGTCGGGTCTACGAACAGCCTTGGCCGTTGCCGCCGCAACCGCTGCCGCAACGGAGGCGCGTGGGCGAGGGCGAGCGGATCTCGATCCCCCGATAAACGGCGTTCAGGCCGTCTTCGATCAGTCCTTCCATCGAGATCACCTTGATCTGGTATTCGGCCAGAATATTGCGCGGAGTATCGCCAGCGTCGGCCACCAGCACGGCCTGGCAGTCGCGAAGCGTCTCGGCCAATGCCTGCCAGCGGTCGCGTCCACCGCCGGGTGGTGGCGTGGCTCGCGTCTCCAGCAGTTGAAACGACCCGTCTCGCGGTCCGTAGATGGCCAACTGCTGAGCGGAGCCCAGGTGTTCGTTCACCAATACGCCCTCCAGGGTTGCCACGGCTACGTTCGGGCGTGCCTCGTCGGATGATGACGGAGTGGTCGACGCATGGAGCAGTGCCAGCTCGGCTTCCGGCGAAGAGGCTTCGCCCAGCAGCCCCACGGCGTCGGCGCGACACCGTGCGCAGTGCGCCATCACCGGCAAGTACCGGCCAACCTCGGCTCGGAGTGCCGCAACTTGTTCCGGTTTAGGCGGCTCCACGCACCCGAACACGGTCCCGGCAACGGGATACAGCGGGACGCAGTTACTGATGTCGGCGCCCAATTCTGCGACACGCCGCGCAACGTCGACCACATGCTGGTCGTTGACGCCCGGAATGACAATCGTGTTTACCTTCACGGTCACTCCCTGGCGTTTCAGGTTGCGGATGGCGTCGGCCTGTCGGGTCCAGAGCAGTCCTGCCCCGACCTGGCTGCGGTACATTCGTTTCCCGTCGCGGACCCAGGCATAGATCTTCGCGCCAATGGCCGGATCGACGGCATTCACCGTCAGCGTGACGTGGCTAACCGCCAGGCTGGCCAAGCGGTCCACATGGGAATCGACATTCAAACCGTTCGATGCCACGCACAGCAGCATCTCGGGGAATGCCTCGCGAACCAGTTGCAGTGTTTGGAGTGTCCGTTCCGGCGTGGCAAACGGGTCGCCCGGGCCCGCGATTCCGACCACGCTGATTCGAGGGTCGCGTTTCAACGATTCCTGCAAGTATTTCAGCGCCTGAAGCGGCGTCAGCAGCACACTTGTAACCCCCGGTCGACTCTCGTTGACGCAGTCGTACACCCGCTTGCAGAAGTTACACTGCACGTTGCACTCCGGCGCGACCGGAAGATGGATGCGGGCGAACGCGTGCCGGACAGCATCGTTAAAGCACGGATGGCACGACAAGTCGCGTGACATGGTCGATTCGTTTGCCTCCTACATATGGCTGTAGCCAACTGGCGATGCATCTTGCGCTGCTTCCACAAGCGCGTTGGTCACCCGATCGAACAATTGCTGCGCACCCGGGTAGCCCAGATGGAGCAGCCGGGGACCGTCGATACGGTCGTGGATGGGAAACCCAACTCGAACCAAGGGAATCTTGAGCCGCTTCACCAGCGGATATCCCTTGCTATTGCCGATCATCAAGTCGGGACGTAGCGAAACGGCTCGCTCTTCAATCTCGACGAAATCGGCGTCTTCACGCACGGTGATTCCATCGGGCAGGTCACCCCCGGCAGAAGCAATCGCTCGCCGAAGTCGGCCTGCGTCGCTTCCCGACGCACAGAGGACAGGCGCAATTCCGATCTCCGCCAGAAATCCAGCGAGCGCGGCCACCAGATCCCGCTCGCCATACACGACCGCCCGCCTGCCGAAGACATACTTGTGAGCATCGACATAGCAATCGATCAGTCTGCCTCTTTCGCTCGCGTGGCGCGATGGGTCGACTGCCTGGCCGAGTTCCCCGAGGACCTCGTGAAACCGATCGGTAGCCTTCACACCGACCGGCAAAGGAACGGCGTAACGCGGCACGCCATACTGCTCTTCGAGGAACTTCCCGGCAGTACGTTTCTCGGAGCCTGCGAAACCGAATTCGATCGTTGCGCGGGCTGCGCCCATCCGACCGATCGCATCCAATGGTGTTCCGCCGGCCGGAATCCGCTGATATTCGGACCACGTCGGTCCGTCCAGAGTGTCGGAGTAGTCGGGCACGAGCGTCGCTTGCAGGCCGTATTCGCTGCATACGGTCTTCAAATGTCGCAAATCGGCCGGCGAGGCGATCGGCGCGATAACATTGATCCCATTGTGCGCCGGTCCCTTCGCGGCCAGTGTCTCCACCATCGCCAGCACCGCGGCATCGTATCCGTCTTCGTAAGCGGCCGAATAGCTCGGCGTGGAGACGTGCACGATCGCAGGCAAGTCGGCGTTTCGATCCGCCTTGATTTCGTGGAGATACATCGACACGTCGTCCCCAATCGTTTCCGTGAGGCACGTGGTCGCAATACCGATCAGTTGCGGGGCGTACTGCCGAACGACGTTCTCCAACCCAATGCGCAGATTGTCGCGGCCACCGAATATGGCCGACTCTTCTCCGAAGCTCGACGAAGCGATGTCCAACGGCTCGCGGAAATGGCTGATCATGTAGCGGCGGATGTACGTCGCGCATCCTTGCGAGCCGTGCAGAAAGGGCATGGCACCTTCCACCCCGCGAAAGGCCAGGCACGCTCCCAACGGGGCGCAGAGCCGGCACGTGTTGCGGGCCACCGCTTTGAAGTTCGCAGGAGATTCGGTCGCAGTCCGTTTCACGATGCGCGTCCTTTGCGGCGAGGGCAAAGCTCCCAGACGGGCGTCGTGACCGAACAGCGGACCTCTTTGGCAAAGTTCAACATCCCCTGGAAGCCCGCCAGCGCGACCTGACGCTCGTGGTTGTGGTCGCAGAAGCCGATTCCCAGCTTGTAGGCAATCGGCCGCTCTTTGACGCCGCCGATCAGCAGGTCCACTTCCTTCTCTTGTACGAACCGGGAAAGTTCCAGCGGATTGGCGTCGTCGACCAGAAGCGTTCCCTCGTCGCAGAGTTCACGGAGCGTCTCGTAATCTTCGGCGGTTCCCGTTTGGGAGCCGACTACGACCGTCCGCATGCCCAAGGTCCGCAGCGATCGAACCAGGGAGAACGCCTTGAAAGCTCCGCCCGTGTAGATCGCGGCTCGACGGCCCTCCAACGCTTGCCGATGCTCACGGAGTTCCGGCAAGACGGCCGAGACCTCATCGCGAACCAACTCCTGGGCTCGCTGACGGATGGACGGATCGCCAAAATGGTCGGCGACGTCGTACAACGCTCTGGACATGTCTTCTAGCCCGAAGTACGACACGCGAAGGAATGGAATGTCGTACTTGTCCTGCATCCAGCGGGCCAGGTGAACGGTTGAACCAGAACACTGCACAACGTTCAGCTTGGCCCCGTGGGCGCGGCGGATGGCATCGATCCGGCCGTCGCCGGTGATCGTTGCCACCACATCCACGCCGATCCGCCGATAATAGTCGCGAATGATCCAGGTCTCGCCAGCCAGGTTGAAGTCGCCGAGGATGTTGATTCCCCGAGAGCCTAGCCCATCCGTGCTTCCGGTGCCGACAAGCTTGGCCAGTCCGTCGCACGCGGCGCGATAGCCGTCCTTCTTTGTCCCGCGGAAGCCTTCGCAGTAGATCGGCAACACGTCGATCCCCTTTTCTTCCGTGACGCGACGGCAAACGGCGGCCACGTCGTCGCCGATCAGGCCGACAATGCACGTTGAATAGACGAACGCCGCCTTCGGCTGGTAACGGTTGATCAGTTCCACCAAGGCCGCGTAGAGCTTCTTTTCGCCTCCATAGATCACGTCGTGCTCGCGCAGATCCGTGGAGAAACTCATGCGATGCAGTTCCGGCCCCGAGCTTAGCGCGCCGCGAATATCCCGCGTGTATGCAGCACAGCCGATCGGACCGTGGATGAGGTGCAGCGCGTCGGCGATCGGGTACAGAACCACGCGCGATCCGCAGAATACGCACGCCCGCTGGCTCACCGCGCCCGCCAAGCTCTGCTTCTCGCAGGCCATCGCAAACGGGGCGGTTCCCATTTCGTGGATCTGGGGCTTTCTGGCGTCAAGAATGTCAAGCATGGCTGACCGGCTCGCCTCCCGTGGCGGGGGCGCGGCCAGGGCTGGCAGCCGCGCCCCGCGAGACCACGCGAAGCAAATGAGGGAGTTTAGAACGTGTTACATCACCAGCTCGAAGCTCTCCTCCGGACTGTTGCGGTCCTTGTGATCCAGAAGCGCGTTGAGGATCATCTCCAACAAGCGGATTCCACCCGCGTAGCCGACCGTGGGAAAGTACGAGTGCCCCACGCGGTCGAGGATCGGAAAGCCGTGGCGAACGAAGGGGATGCCCTCGTCCCGGGCGATGTACTTGCCGTAGGTATTGCCGATCAACAAATCGACCGGCTGCTGCTTGATCCACTGATGCATGAGAAACATGTCGGCCGTCGCGCCCTGACGCACAATGGCCTCGGGCACGTGGTCGCCGAGGACTGCCTGAACGCGCTCCTCGAACCGCTTGCCGGGCGTCCCGGTCACAAGGTACACCGGACGCATGTCGATGTCGGCCAGGAATTCGGCCAGGGCAACGAGCTGATCGGGATCGCCCCAAAGGGCCACGCGCTTGCCGTGGAAGTACTGATGCATGTCGGTGATCAAGTCCATCAGCCGGCCGCGTTCGGCGATGATCTCCGGCGGCACCTTCACGCCCGCGATTTTCCGCATCGTGTTGATGAAGCGATCGGTTGCCCGCAGACCAATGGGCAGTTCCAGCACACGCGGTGCGACGCGGAACTTCGTTTCCAGCAACCGGGCGGCCGCTTCCGAGGAACTGGGCCCCAGCGCGAGCGTCGCCTGACTGGCGCCCGTGCGGCACAAGTTATCGACGGTAACTCCGCCTTGCGGATAGAACTGGTGTTCGCCGGTCTGCGGGGCGTCCAACACCTCCGACGTATCGGGGAATACGATGGAATGGACGCCGAGCAACCCGACCAGCCGCTTGATCTCGCGCATATCGGCCGGCTCGACCCAGCCGGGGATGATGTTGATCGTCGGCGATTTCCTTGCCGACTCGACGGCGAAATAGTCGACCATGCTGCGGACCATGTTCGAGAAACCGGTCACATGCGTGCCGACGTAGCTGGGCGTGCTCGTGTGGATCACATACTTGCCCGATGGCACCTTGCCCTCGTCTCTCGCCTTGCCGATGATTTGCGGCACGTCGTCGCCGATCGTCTCCGACAGGCACGTCGTATGGACGGCGATCACGTCGGGATCGTACACGGCGAAGATGTTCTGGACGGCCTGCAGCAGGTTTGCCTGGCCGCCGAAGACGGCCGAACCCTCGGTGAACGAACTGGTCGCCGCCATGATCGGCTCTTTGTAGTGACGCGTCAGCGTGCTGCGGTGGTATGCACAGCAGCCTTGCGACCCGTGGCTATGGGGCAGGCAGCGGTGGATCCCCAACGCCGCGTACATGGCGCCGATCGGCTGGCAGGTCTTCGCCGGGTTGACCGTCAGGGCCTTGCGCTCGGTGATTTCCGCGGTGGTATGACGAAGTAGCATGGTTTTCACCTGGGCATTGGAAATGGAATCGCCGCACTGAGCGACGCGATGGACGGCCAATCGAACACGCGTCTCACGCGTCGTCGTAGACGAACTTGGCATCCAGCGACGCCGCCGACTGTTCCCAGGGGGGGCGGATCATCGACCAGATCCGCGTGTTCACCATCCGGTCGACCTCCCGGTAGAAGTTGATGGCACCCTGGAAGACTGCGTAGGGGCCGCCGTAGTCGTAGCTGTGCAGTTGCTTGCAGGGAACGCCCATCTTCTGCACGACATACTTCTCTTTGATTCCGGCACAGAAGATGTCAGGCCGATAGATCTCGATCATCTGTTCCATTTCGTAGTGGCTGATATCGTCGATCACGAGCGTGCGCTGCTCCATCGTCGGCATCATCCCTTCATACTCCTTGAAGCGAAACCCGGTGGCGCCGAGGCGATCGCGCTCGTCGTCGCTCAGCCGCGGGCGATACCTCTCTGCGTCCGCCTCGACCGTCAATTCCTCGATGTTCCGACTGTCGGCGTCGATCTTGATGTTGGGAATCACTCGCCGCCCTTCATAGTCGTCGCGATGTGCAAACTCGTATCCGGCGGCGATCGTCTTCATACCGATCTCAGCAAACAGATCCTGGTAGTGATGCGCACGGCTGCCACCGACGAAGAGCATCGCCGTCTTGCCCTCGCAGCGGGCACGCACCTCCTCCTGTGCGCTCAGTACTTCCGCCATCTCCTCCTCGATCACGTGTTCAACCCGCTCGGTCAACGCGGGATTCTCGAAGTATTGGGCGATCTTGCGGAGCGATTTCGCCGTGCTCTTGGCTCCGAGGAAGTTGATCTTGATCCAAGGGATGCCGAACTTCTTCTCGATCATGTCGGCCACGTAGTTGATCGAGCGGTGGCACATGACACAATTCAGATCGACCGTGTGTGCCCGTTCGAATTGTCCGACGGTCGAGTTCCCACTGAATGTTGCTGTCAGCTCGATGCCGCATCGCTCGAGCAGTTCCTCGATCAGAAACGCATCGCCGCCGATATTGTATTCGCCCAGGAGCCCGATACGGAACTCGCCCGTACCCGCCGTGTCGTCGCGACCGATCACGTGCCTGAACAACTGGTTGTTGGCGATGTGGTGGCCGGCGGACTGGCTGACTCCCTTGTAGCCCTCGCAACTGAAGGCAAAGACGTTGATGCCGAGCTTCTCCTTCATCTCTCGCGTAACGGCATGAACATCGTCGCCGATCAGGCCAACCGGACACGTTGCAAACACCGCGATCGCCTTCGGGTGAAACAGGTCGTAGGCCTCCTGGATGGCCGCGCGGAGCTTCTTTTCACCGCCGAAGACGATCTGCTCCTCCTGCATGTCGGTCGAAAAGCAGTAGGTCATGTAGTTGTCGTCGCTGGGCGTATCCGGGCGCGTCTGGTTGCGCCGCGTGAGCCAGGAATAGAACCCGCAGCCGATCGGTCCGTGCGTGATATTGACGATATCCCGAGTTGGCCCGAGAACCACTCCCTTACAGCCCGCATAACTGCAGCCGCGTTGCGTGATGATGCCCGGCGTGGTTCGCACGTTGGCGAGGATTTCCGGCGGGCTCTCCGCGTCGGTCGTCTCGGCGACGACGATCTGCTGCGCACGCTTCCGGGCGACCTTGGGCGGGTAGAGCTTCAGCAAATCCTGTCGCACTTCCGCCGGATCCATCGGTACTTCAGTCGACATAACCTCGAACTCCAGTGGTTTCTGCGCTTAAGCCAATGCTTCGTCCAGGACGACATCACCCCGCTCGCCGGTCCGAACGCGCAACGCGTCGAGAATCGGCATGACAAAGACCTTGCCGTCGCCCGGATGTCCGGTCTGGTTCACGGCAATCAGTGTCCGCACGACCGAGGGGACCAACTCGTCGGGAACGACGATCGTCAAAAGCCGCTTGGGGATGAGTTTGGGGCCGGGGCCGAGTTGGACGATGGCCTCCTCACAGCCGGCCTCGGCGCCGCGCAGAAGCAGGTAGTCCACCTTCCCCTTCCCGCGTCCTGCGACCTTGCGGGCGCTGAACGAGGCGACTCCCACGTCGGCCAAGGCCCGCTTGGTCTGGTTCATCTTGTTCATGCGAATGATCGCCACAACCTCTTTCATAACACCCCTCGTTCCTATGGCCCTGTCGCCCTCACTTGTCCATGCCATGTAGCCCAGCCGCCCTCGGCTGTGTAGCAAACTCCGCGCTATCCGGCCGTTTCCGCACTGGTCGTGACGGCCTCTACGTCGTCGCGGCTTCCGGTTCGCACGGTGTATACCTCCTCGACGGCCGAGACGAACACCTTCCCGTCGCCGAACGCTCCGTCCGGCTCCGTGCGAGCCGTCTTCATAATCACGTCGATCACGAAGTCCGCGTCCTCATCGTTAACCACGATGAGGATCATCTCCTTGGGCAACTCGTCGTAAGTTACCTCGCCGATCTTCATGCCCCGCTGTTTTCCTCGACCATAGACGTCCATCTTGGTCACGGCGGGAAATCCCGCTTCCAGCAGGGCAGACAATACCACCGGCGACGTGTCCGGTCGGATGATGGCGCGAATCATTCTCATGCGAACCTCTCCTGAATAGCCAATCTTCTCACACCAGTGCCAGGCCGAAGTCCAGGAGCAAGGTCTCCAGATCGTTGACCGCCAACGGCTTCGGGATCACGAACAACTCGTTTGCGTCGATCGCCCGGGCCAGCTTGCGGTACTCGTCGGCCTGTGGGCATTCCGGATTCCACTCGATGACTGTCTTCCGGTTGATCTCCGCCCGCTGAACGTCGTTGTCGCGCGGAAGGAAGTGGATCATCTGCGTGCCAAGCTGCCGGGCAAACTCCTCGATCATTTCCTGTTCGTTGTCCACGCGGCGGCTGTTGCAGATCATCCCGCCCAAACGCACTCCGCCGGCCTCGGCAAACTTGACGATGCCCTTGCAGATGTTATTCGCCGCGTACATGGCCATCATCTCACCGGAGCAGACGATGTAGATCTCCTGGGCTTTGCCCTCGCGGATCGGCATGGCGAAACCGCCGCAGACCACGTCGCCGAGCACGTCGTAGAAGATGTAGTCCAGCTTCTGGTCCGCGCCGTAAGCGCCGAGCTGTTCCAGCAGGTTGATTGAAGTGATGATGCCTCGCCCCGCGCAGCCGACGCCCGGTTCCGGCCCGCCCGACTCCGTGCACAGGCACTGGCCGAATCCTTCGCGGCGAATGTCGTCCAGGTCGACGTCCTCGCCCTCCTCGCGGAGCGTATCGAGAACCGTTTTCTGCGCGAGGCCGTTCAACAACAGACGCGTGGAATCGGCCTTCGGGTCGCAGCCCACGACCATCACCTTGCGTTTCATCTCGGCTAGCGCCGCCACCGTGTTCTGTGTCGTTGTTGACTTCCCGATTCCACCCTTGCCGTAGATGGCGATTTTTCGCATTGGCTTGCCTCTCATGCTAGTTGGATCGCGAGAGCACGCCGGACCAGGGCTGTTGCCTCGTTGCCGGCTCTCGACGGCCGTTGATCGTTTGCAAGCCGTGTGCCACCGGCGCGAAAAACCGCTAGGGCCGAATTATGGCCAAGATTCTCGGGCCGCAACGGTAGGCAAGCTCGCCTGACGAGAGCATCGTAATGACAGACTTGTCGCGCGATACGTTATCGGAGCGTTAGACGATTGTGATCGGCATCGCAAACCTGTGTTGTCGGAAACACTTCCATCGCGCGACAAAAGTGTCGATTGCTCGCCGGCCATGGAAAGCCTTGTCGTCCTGTGACCATCCATCGAGCAGTAGGATACGGCGCCATAGGAGGCGCAGAAGCTGGCAACAATGGCGTCGCGTGACTGCGCTTCGACGAGCCGGACACGGCCGACGATACTCGGACCGCAAATGATCCTGCGAGAATGCGACGGCGGCGCCGAACCTTCGGCGCTACGAGCCGGAACGCGGTCGCGAGAACTTCTGGTGGTCAATCCCCAGCTTCTTGATCTTGTAGCGAACCATCCGCGGTGTGATGCCCAGTTGCTCGGCTGCCGCGGTGACGCTTCCGTGGCAGGTCTTCACCGCGTCGGTGATCAAGTCGCGTTCGACCAACTCGATGCGTGCCTTGAACGTCCCTCGCTCGACGATTTCGCCGGCCACGGGCATTTGCAGCGTGGGCGGCAGATGGTGCCCATGGACGACACCATCCGATGCCAAAAGCACGGCGTATTCGATGCAGTTTTCCAGCTCTCGGACGTTACCGGGCCAATGGTACGCGAACATCATGTTGATGGCGGGCGTGCTGATCCGCCGCACCGGCTTTCCAAGCTTCTTGGCGTACTTTGCCACGAAGTAGTCGGCCAGCAGTAGAATATCCTCCCGCCGCTCCCGAAGCGGTGGAAGGGCGATCGGGAACACGTGGATGCGATAGTACAGGTCCTGGCGAAACTGACTCGACGCGACGCGAGCCTCCAAGTCCTGGTTGGTGGCGGCGATGATGCGGACGTCCGCCTTCACGGTCCGGTTGCTTCCCACCCGCTCGTACTCGCGTTCCTGTAACACGCGGAGCAATTTGACCTGAATCGCGGGAGAAAAATCGCCGATTTCGTCCAGGAAGAGCGTTCCGCCTTCCGCCTCCTCGATCCGGCCGCTTCGGGCGTGCAGGGCGCCCGTGAAGGCACCCCGCTCGTGGCCGAACAGCTCGCTTTCCAGCAGGTTTTCGTTCAGTGCAGCGCAATTCACCTTTACAAAACGCTGTTTCGCCCGGGGGCTGCTGTAATGCACGGCCGAAGCGACGAGTTCCTTGCCGGTACCCGACTCGCCCCGAATGAGCACCGTCGTATCGCTGAGGGCCACCTGCTTGATCTTCAGGTACACTTCCCGCATGCCGTGCGAGTTGCCAACCATGTTTTCCGGGCGAAACTGTTCTTGAAGTGCGTCGCGCAGACGCAGATTCTCCGCCTCCAACGCTTGGCGGCGCATCGCTTCGCCCTGCTGCGCTCGCACGTCATACGCAATCATGCTGGCGACGATCTCCAGCACTCGGAGCCTCTCGGAGAGCAGTTCTGGGGATTGGGCGGGCAGGTCGACCGAGAGCGTGCCGATCACCTTGCTCTCCAGACGAATCGGCACGCATAGGAAGCTCACGTCGGCACACTCCGACGCCGGCCGCTTGTGGATGCGGTTCTGGAATCGCGGTTCCTCGGAAACGCGCGGAACGGCGATCGGCCGGGCGGTCTCCACCACCAGACCGAGCACGCCCTCGCCTTTGCCGTAGCGCGCTCCGACGACCGTTTCCCGGGCGGCGCCTTCGGCCGCCTCAAGAATGAGTTCCTTGCCGTCGCCCAGGAGCAACATCACCGTGCCACGCAGCATGCCGAGCGTTCGCTTTAGCACTTGAAACACCGAGCTGAGCAAATGCTGCGGTTCACACTGCACCGAGACCAGGGCCGCGATTTCGGCCAGGACGTTCAAATCGGCTTCGTGCTGCTGTAGATGAGAGACTCGTTGTTCGTCGGTAACGGTATCCATGCAGTTTCCTGCCCGCACCGATTGGCGGCACGAGCTTGTAACATCGCCACTTCTCGCGAATCGTCCGGATGCACACCTATTCCTTGGGCACGGCCTGCGCGTTTTGCGCGCAGATCGACAGATCCATCGGCGGTTTGCACGTGAATTCCAGCACTCTGCAATGCGCATGCCAAACTCCGCTCTGCGATGAACGCCTTGTGCGGAACGCACTGGTGGGACCGGGAAACGTATAAACCACTATTCGTCCTGGTTCGATCCGCGTTGGGTTAGGGGAGCACCTCGCCATCGGCAATGGTTCCCAGCGCCCGCCACGTTGCCAGATCGATAGAATCGCTCATGAACCGAACGCTACCGTCACACATGGCGACGTTCACCCCCAGCGGATGGTTGCTTCGAGCGGCCAGAAATCCATTTCCGAATGCGACCCAATCGGCATGTGGTGGGTTTGGCGTACTGTAAGTCGAAAAGGCCGTGAAGTGCGACTTGCTAATGATCCAAGCCATCGCCCGCCAGCCGACCCAAACGTTACCGCTGTGGTCGAGAAGATCCGCCTGGATGTCGGGGTCGGCGATTCCCGGATATCCGGGCCCCGAGCTACTGGCGACCCAACCATTTCCGCGGCCCATGATCCGCAGGAAGTTGGCCGGCTGAGTTCCGGTGGTTTGCGAATGGTCGCCGAGCAACGTCTCCGACATGGCAATCGTGCTGCTCGACCCGTCGCGAATGTCGGCCACCCGGCGGAAGGAGTCGATATAGTACAATCCATCGGTCGGATAACGCACATCGTACGTCGTCCCGGTTGCCGTGCCCGTACACACCATGTAGTTACCGCCGGCAAACGCCTGGTCTGCCGTCAGCGTGAAAAACTCGGTGTATATGTCCTCTTCACCGTCAGAAGGGCATCGATACATGGGCACAACGTATCGCGCAGCCACCCCGTTGTCGACGTCCAACGCGCCGGTCGGGCCGGATTCGAGAATGGGCTTGCTAAAATCGATAAGGTTTTGCAGATTCGACTGTTCGGCGAACGGCAAGAGCTTCGATTGGACCGAAAACGTCTGCTGGTCGACGCGCATCATTCCCGGGAAGGTGCCGTACGCGCCGTGGTAGCAATGCATTGCCAGCAAGCACTGCTTGAGATTGTTGGAGCAACTCATTCTCCGGCTCGCTTCTCTCACAGCCTGAACGGCCGGCAGCAGAAGCGAAATGAGCACTCCAATCACCGCGATCACTACCAGCAGCTCGATGAGCGTGAACCCCGATCGAGCACGCACCCCAGGAGAACGCGCTCCAGCCGAACCACCGCGATGCAACGAGAGTTCCAAAGCAAACATGAAGACCTCCGGAAGCTTGAACCACCACGGCCGATTCTCCTGATGTCAGGTAGAGTCGAGTGCGCTTGATTGGACATACGAGCTTCCGGTGGTCCGGTTGGCCGTTATTCCTTGATACGTTGGTGCGCCGCCTCTGATGAGCGCGTAATGCCTGCCACTAGTGGAAGCGGACCTTCTCAGTGCGTTCCACTTGCACGACCTTTCCCGCATGGACGCTCAACACGACCTCGCCGTAGTCGAGGCCCTGGATGAACTTCTTGACGATGCCGACCCAGCGGCCGTTTTCCGTTTCGCAGTACGCCTCGCCGTCTTCGCCGTGCGCAGGCGTCAGCGCTCTGCATCGGACGTGATGTGATTCCATGTCGGTTGCCTCTCGTTCAGTCATTCCGTCTCCGCGGTCGATGGCTCGCGTCTACCCATGGGTGTTTCACTCCCGACCATCTGGCTGAAGTGCTTCCTTAGCCGGGGGGGCAACAACCTGCATGAGCTCCTGAACCACATGCTTCGCGCCTACTAACAGTAGGAAGGCTCCAAAGGCCTGCCGCAGAAGCGCGTCGGGCAATTGCGACGAAATGGTCGCACCGACTACGGCGCCGACAAGAGCCATAGGCATCATTTCCTTGGCCGCGGTCACCTCAAGCAGTCCCTTACGATAACGCCCGATCGCCCCCGCCGAAGTCAGGAAGAACATCGCGGCCAACGAAAACGTGATGGCCGGTTGCATGCCGAACCCGAGAACATAGACGCAGAAGGGCACGATAATCAATCCGCAGCCTACGCCCAGCAGGGCCGAAATCGCCCCCACCGCGCCGCCGAAGAGCGTGAGCGATGCAATAGGATGCAAGGCACGACATCCGTCGATGCCGTGGATTGCGACCGATGCGAAGTTCCAGCCGGTCAGCATCTTCAGGCCCACAAAGACAAGGAACAGGGCGAACGCGGCCGTCAGCCCCTGAGTTGGCAGACGGCGCAACATGCTCCCTCCGAGCAAAACGCCGACCGCCCCCGCGGCAATGAACGATACAAGCTGTGCCAGCGGAAACCCCTCTCCCAGGAACGCTATGTGTGTGATTCCGCCGACGAAGCTGATCGGGGCGATCGTGGCCAACGACAGACTGCTTGCCCGGCGGAAGTCGTACGGACCGAAACGGATCAGTCCAGGCACGAGCAGCGCGCCGCCGCCGACGCCGATTCCCGCACTAAACAGTCCGACCCCTCCCGCCAGTATGCCAAGTCTCATCGTACCGCTCACCTCACCGGTTCGACATGTCACTCACAGACACGGGTGCCACGCACCTCGGTCGGCACCGTACGCAAGTGGCGTACCAATCACGTGGCCTCTGGGCCTGCAAAGGCCCATCCGGCCGTCTGTTGTGCCGCGAAACAGGCGGAACGTGCTCATCGAAACCCACCGACCGACACGGTTCTAGCGACACAATTGTCCGTTGGCAGGCACCTCGGTGACAGGATTGTAACTCGTCGAACGTCGATGCGCTTGCCGCGGGATCCTTGCCGCCGAACGCGGAATGTGTAGAATCGATGGATCGTAACTGCTAAACACTTCACGAGTTGTGGCCCGGGTGTGGCCATTCCGGCCTCTCGCGCAAGGCGGTCTACGACCATGGGCCTTGATCTTCTCGACATCACGTTTCGCATTGAGAGGCAGTTCGGAATCGACCTCTCTCAGGACGATTTCAAATCGATTCTGCACGACAGAGACGTCCAGGTGGGCGATCTCTACGACCTCATTCTCCGCAAGCTCCATCTGCGCGACGTGGGTCGAAACGACATCCGCCTAAACCACGCGCTTTGGACGAACGTGCAAGAGCTGATCGGCGCCGTCACGGAGATCCCGCTGGAACAAATCGAACTGAAGACCCCGCTGGCAACGCTCTTCCCGGGAGGGACGCGCCGCGCGACTTGGGAGGCACTCCGCCAGGCTTCTCCCTACCGCATCGGGAAACTCGGCTATCCGAGAATCGTGCGTACAGCGGGGTTTCTCCTAGCAGCCCGTTGAAAAGCTCACAGTTCGGTCGCAGATCGAGTTAGTAACACGGCGTTCGACCATCTGGCGGTGAATCGGGTGGGGACACCACGCCAGCGCGCCCGAGGCCGCAAAGCGTTTTCGGAGGTCAATCAAGGCAAGATGCACAGCGCACAAAAGACCGCAAAGCCCTTGAAGGCACCGCGGCTTGCCCATGCCGAACAGCTTGCGCACCAACAGGCCCAGGTTCCGCGCCGCCACCTGGATCAGGTACCGTTTGCTTACGTTCACCAGGCCTCGCAGCCAGGTTCGCCTCGCTCCGCCGGTGTCGCACACGTGCGCGAAGCTCCGTTCCACACGCTCACTCCGCAGTCGGCCCAAACGTCGGCCTCGCTTGCCTCGGGTGCGCTTTCGATTCGCATAGGCCGCCCGGCGATACTCGGCCGGCTGGGCCGTCCAGCAGCGATGGCTCTTGAATTTCGGCTCCGGAATGTATGCGCGAATGTGATGATCCCGCCCCAGCGCCACCAAGTTCTCGGTCGAGTAGTAGCCTTTGTCGGTAACCGCGTTGTGGATGTCTCTCTTCCCGTCGGCTTCGTCCAGATGATCTTGAGCCTCAAGCACGCTGGGAATCAACGTCTGCGAATCTCCCTGATCGGCCGTGTAGACCGTCGCAGCCAACACGAATTCGCTCTCCAGATCCACCACGTGTTCGGCTTTGTAGGCCAAGTGCGTGCGACCGTCCTTCATCTTGGCGATGCGGCTATCGGGATCTGCGGGCGATTGCCACTGGTCGTTGGAGACCTTCTTGTCTCCTTTCTTGTTGCGATCTTTGTCGAAACGCCGCAAGTCCTCGTCGGTCGGGTTCTCGATGCCCGCTTCCTCGGCCAATCGCCGCAAGTATTGCTTCCAGTCCTCGCCGGTGTCTCTGCGGACGATCGACTTCATCGCCGCGTTGGCTTCCAGCGTCGTGGAGTCCACCGCCACGGACTTGCCCCGCAGGAGGTTCTTCCGCGAGGCGATCTCCAGGATATACACAAATACCTGCTCGTGGACCGACTCGGGCAGTCGTTGCCGAATGCGCGTGAGGCTGGAATGGTCCGGCACGGCTTCCGTGGGCTCCAAGCCCAGGAACTCCCGCAGCGAAAGGCTGTCAGAACAGCGCCAGGCGATGCCTCGCTGCGAGTCGATCCCTTCAAAATATCCGACGAACAGCATGCGGAAGTAGCGGCCCGGCGGGATCGACCGGCGACCGCCTTCGGCGTAGTAGGGTTCGCAGAGATCCTCGACGAACTCGTCGAAGTCCGCCTTGCGGAGAAGTTGTTGCAACCGCTGATAGAACGGATGGCCCGCCGATCGCGGCACGTCCCGCCAGGCGACCCAGAATTCCTCCTGCCGCTGTTCCGGCCCACGACCCAAAGCCATGTTCGATTCCCTTTTGCGCGACCCAAGGTGTTCCACACCCCCAGAACCGCCGCATGATACCGATTAACCCGAGATTTTCAACAGGCTGCTAGCCCTGGTGATGGCTGTCTTCGAGCAGTTCCACATCTGGCAAATCCCCGGAGCGAAATGGCTCTGGCCCCTCCTGGGGTTCCTGGCGATCTGGATGCTCGTCGAAACGTACGCCAAAGTGCTCTCTGCACTCGCGCCGTTGCGAAAGTCCTTTCCCTCCGGGATGGTCACGGTCAAAGATCTGTGCCGCTACGTCCTGGGAGCGAACTATGTGGACTTTTCCCGCGACATCGCCATTCCCTTCGACGAGCGTTGTCTTGCCGTATGGGAACAACTCATGCAGATCCTTGTCGACACGCTTGGCGTTGACGCCGAAGCAGTGACCTTCCGCGCTCGACTGGTGAGGGATCTCGGCATGGAGTGAGCCGCCCGGCACGACTCCAGACCGACGCCGACACGCGGCCAGATCAGCTCGTCTGGTCCGTGAGAGCCGGCTGCGGCAGAAACTGCGGCGCCGTCACGCCCATCGAAACGTAAATGCTCATCAGGGCTTCGACGCTCACGTCGGCCGGTTGCACCATCTCCACCGGGATGAACAGAAGACCGCCACCCACCGGGACCGGTGCGGTTGGCACAATCACGATATGGTACTCGCGACCATTGAGGCGGAATCGCTCCGGCGAAACCAGCAGCGCCAACACGCCGGCCCCGGTTTCCCCCCCGAAGTAGCAGAAGACGCTTCGCATCCCTTTAAGGCTGTCATCGTCCTTCTTGTCGACCATGCCGACGAGTTGCTTCGACGTGCCGTACACGCTGCCGATGATCGGAATGCGCTGAAGCATCGCGTCCAGCAGCCGCTGGATCAACGTTCTTGCACCCGCCTCGACGGCCGTACCCACCAGGAAGACCATCGCAACAACCATCGCCACACCGATCGCGTAGGCCGACATGTCGTGGGTTACGAACTGAAGCCCCATGGTCCTCAGGCCCTCTCCGACGATGGTACTCGGGCCGAGCAAACCTGCCACGAGGCTTGCGGCCCAAACCACGACAGCGATCGTGATCACCAGCGGCAGAACCGTGATGATTCCTGCCAGGAAGCAGCGCGCCGCGCGGCGAAAGGTCATGTTGATGAGCCATTGCATGGTGTTGCTCTCCAGCGATTCACGTGGTCGACTCATTTCCTCATGGCTTGCGATACCTTGAGCCCCACGAGTCCCGCCACCAGGACCGCAAGGTAGAATTGGCCCGTAATGGCTTCCGTCCATGCGAGCGTGCGAGCCAACGGCGTTGTTGGCGTTACGTCGCCGTATCCGACCGTCGCCAGGGTAATGAAGCTGTAATAGTTGAGCACGCCCCGATCCATCGGCTCAGTGGCTGCATTAACGTCTTTCGCCCCGGCCGCGGCAAAGGACCCCGGAGAAGCCGTCTCCACTGCGCAGTACAACACACTCCAGATGATTCCCAGTAGCAGGTAGCCGCAGATCAGGCCGAAGATCGCGTCTCCCGACGCCCGCTTCGTGAGGATCGCACGCAGTATCCCGTACAAAGCGTACACAAAGAAACACACCGCAAGGGAATACGCAGCGATGAGCGACAGCCAACCGACAAAACCACCCAATACACGGCTCACCCAGGTGCCCAGAAACGCACCGAATCCCAACCAGAATGCAGTGCGCCGGTGCTTCCTCTCATCGAATATGAGCAGCATCACCGCAGCGATCAACAGCGAGAAGAACAGGTCAAAAGAGTTCTGCTCGCCGAGAAGCCCTGACATCAACGGCTGGGCCACCGCGAGCAGAAGCGACGCGGCCAGCACCACGGCGAAACACCAGCGGCGCTCGGTACCATCGGACGCTTCCTGTGGGTCGGCTTGCTCGTTCATGCGCACTTCTCCAGCACGAAAGTACTATCCGGAACCGTTGCCCGATCGTGGTACCCTACCAGCGCCGGACCGCCCGGGCAACTTCACTTTCGCTCGCCGTCCGCCCTACCGGAGTATCGGGTTTGGACCTGCCCACGGCCGTTGAGCGTGTTTCCCGTCGTCTGGCCGCATGGCAGGGCGGCGCACACCCCCTTTCGGTCAATTGCTGCGCCGCGGTAGTGCAGAATGGAGCACGATGAACCCAGCAATGGCCGACACGAGCGACCCCACGAGAATTCCAAGCTTGGCGTTGGCAATCAGCGATTCGGACCGGAATGCCAGCTCGCTCACGAACAGCGACATCGTGAAACCGATGCCTGCCAAGCAACTCATGCCGAAGAACTGCATCCACGTGACCCCTTCGGGCAAGTCGGCCTTGCCGCTGCGAATGGCCATCCAACTGAACAGGACGAAACCCACCGGCTTGCCCAGCACCAGGCCGAGAATGATCCCCAACCCCACGGGACTCGTCACCGCTTCGAACATGCCCTGGTCGAGCCGAACGCCCGCATTCGCCAGCGCAAACAGCGGCAGTATGAAGAATGCCTGAACCGGATGCCAGTAGTGTTCCAACCGCAGTCCGGCAGGCTGCATACCGTGCACCGCCTCTTCCACCTCCACAACCGTCTCGAGTCGCCGCTGATCGAGCACCATGCTCTCCGCGGTCAGATCGACGCTGCGCAATTGGCCGACGCGCTCCTCCACAAATCCCAGTAGCCGGCGAGGGTCGGCAGTCGGCTTCACCGGCACCAGCAGCGCCACGAGAATGCCGGCCACCGTGGCGTGGACCCCGGAAGCAAAGACCGCGACCCAAACGGCGATAATCACGGGCAAAATGATAACCAAACGCCGGATATTCAGAACCCGTGTCGCAAAATACAACACAGCCAATAGAACCAGCGCGGCCACCAGCCACGCGATGCGGATGGTCTCCGTATAGAAGACTGCAATCACAGCGACCGCCCCCAGATCGTCGGCAATGGCAGCTGCCGTCAAAAAGACCTTCAGTCCGATCGGAACCCGTTTGCCCAATACGGCAAGCATTCCCAAGGCGAAGGCGATGTCGGTGGCCATCGGCACACCCCAACCCCGCGCCCCTTCGCCACCAATGTTCAAGATGACATACACGGCCGCCGGAACGACCATACCGCCCACCGCTGCCATGACGGGTAGCAGGGCCTTCTTGAACGAGGAGAGATGGCCGATCAGCAGCTCCCGCTTGATCTCCAGACCCACAACGAAAAAGAAGATGACCATCAGGCCGTCGTTGATCCAGTGATGGACGCTCAACGCATAGGTGGCGTCGGCCCACGAGACGCCGATCTTCGTGTGCAGGATGTGTGAGTACGTAGCCGCCCACGGCGAGTTCGCCCACACCAGCGCGATCACCGTACATGCCAGCAGGGCAACGCTGCCAGACACTTCCGAGTGGACAAAGCGTTCGAACAGTCCCGGGTAGGTCTCCGTCCGATGAGACGGCCGGCTCATAAGTTCCCCTCCGCGTCAGAAAGTCTCGTCGGTCGATTCGGCCCCTACACCGTCGCTCGCGGCTCGCGCCGTCCCTGCAGAAACGGTCGCACTCTTGGGCGCGCGGATGCCGTAAAACAGGGCATAGAGCGTCGGCACCATGACCATCGTCAGCATGGTTCCCACGATCAGCCCGAAGAAGATCGTCACCGCCAACGCCACCCAAAATACGTCCTGCAACATCGGCAAGACGCCGAGAACCGTGGTCCCCGCCGCATTGACCACCGGGTTCAGACGCGACACGGCCGCTTCGACCACCGCATCGTAGGCCGTCATTCCACGGGCGAAATTCGCGCCTACCTCATCCAACAGTACGACCACGTTCTTGATCATCATCCCCGAAAGGCTCATCGCTCCCAACAACGCGATGAACCCAAAAGGCGTTCGGGTCAGAAGCAGTCCGGCTGTGATGCCGATCATTACGAAAGGAATGACCAGCACGCAGATCAGCATGGGCCGGAACCCGTTGAACAAGGCCACCAGGATGAACAGCATAATCACCGCCGCGGGTACGATTCCAGGCAGCAACGCCTCCTGCGATTGCTTGGCACTCGCGTACTCTCCGTCCCAATCCAAACGGTAGCCGGGCGGGAGCTTGATCGCATCGAACTTGGCCAGCACGGCACTGCGCAGTGTCGGCGCCGTCACCCCATTGGGTGAGCACTGCACGGTGATTGCCCGCCGCCGGTCCCAACGCCAAATGATCGGGTTCTCCCAGGGTATGGCGATCCCGTCGGTGACCTGCGAGACGGGAACCGTGTGGCTCGCATAGCGAGGCGTGATCTGAAGAGATTCCAGCGTCGTGGCCGCACGATCGCGCTCCTGCTTCACATTGCGGGCCACGATCGGAATCAAGTCGTCTTCCTGCCGATAGTGACCGACGACCACCCCGTCGGATGCGCGACGCGTCGTTCGAGCCAAATCGTCTCGCGACACACGAGCCCAGCGGCCGCGCTCCTGGTTGTAGACGGGAACCAACGCCTGAACCTGGGTCCGCCAATTCGTGCGCACCTCCTTGGCGTACGGACAGTCGCGCAGGATCTTCATCCCCTCGTCGCCCAGACGGCGCAGGGTCGCGAGATCGGCATTGGCCGGCCCGCTGATACGCGCCTCCAGCTTCCAATCGTCAAATGCCCCTACGGCGTATTTCCGAACACGGACCAACGCTTCGGGCACGTTCTGGCGAACCCACGCATCCGTGTCGGCCAGGAGCTGATCCACGCCGGAGAGCGTCTTCGTGTTCACAATCAATTGTGCGTACGACGAGTACGGGTCTTCCGCGCTCACCGGAAGATAAAACCGCGGCGGCCCCTTGCCGACAAACGTGCTGACCGAAGCCGTCGCCGGATGGTGCTGCAGATACTCCTCGATCTTTTCCACGCCGGCGCTGGTCTGCTGGATGCGAGTTCCCTCCGGCGCCCAGTAATCGATCATGATCTGCAGTCGACTGGAGTCGGGGAAGTAAAGCTGAGGTACGGCGCGAAAACCCACGATGGAAACCGCCAGCAGCCCAATCATGCTCCCCAGGAACAGTCCACGGCGACGGATCGCCCACCACAAGATCCAGCGAAAACGCTGGTAGAGTCGCCCCTGGTAGGGAGAACTGCATTCCCGGCCAGGCTTCGGAGCAGGCAGCCACCGGATGCACAGCAGCGGCGCCACCGTCTGGCAGAAAATCCAGCTCAGCAGCAGCGAGATGGCCACCACCATGAACAGGCTGCCGGCGTACTCGCCCGTATCGTAGCTCGATGCAAAAATGGGGTAGAACGCCATGCAGGCGACCACTGTCGCCCCCAACAACGGCCAGGCCGGTCCGCTGGCCGCTTCGATCGCGGCCTGTTTGCGGTCCATCCCTTGCGCGATGCGGACCATGATGCCATCGGTCACCACGATCGCGTTGTCGACCATCATGCCCATGGCGATGATGAGCGCGCCGAGCGATACCCGGTGCAGATCGATCCCCAGGACGGCCATCACGACGAAGGATCCGAGGATCGGAAACACCAGCCCGCTGATGCCGATGATGGCCCCCGCGCGCAGGCCCATCGTCAGCGCCAGAAGGGCCAGCACGATCGCCACGGCTTCCAGCAGACTGATCATGAAAGCCCGAATCGACTCGCTCACCTGGTCCGACTGCCACGCAATTCGCTGTACACCGATTCCGACCGGCAGGTCCGCGATCAACTCGTTCAGTCGGTGGTCGATCGCCTGTCCCACGCGGACGACATTCTCGCCAGCACTCGGCGCGATCGAAATTGCAATGGCCTGCCGCCCATTTTGCCGCAGCAGTTCCGTCGGCGGATCCACATACCCATACGAAACCGTGGCAAAGTCGCGAATGCGCAGCATCTCGTTGCGACCTGCTGCAGGGTCGGCGATGGCCAGCTCGCCGATGTCTTCGGCCGATCGGAACTCGCCAGTCGGCGCCACGCGAATGCGCTGCGTCAGATAGTCCACGCGGCCCGCGTCGACGACCAGATTCTGCGACTGCAGCGTCTGCATCATCTGCTCGGCAGTAAGGCCCAACGCCGAGAGTTGCGACGTCGATACGTCGATGTAGATCCGCCTATCCTGGGTTCCCCATAGATCCACGCGCGCGACGCCGGCGACCACGCTCAACTCCTTGCGCATCGCCTTGACGTAGCGATCCAAATCGGCGTAAGTATATCCATCGCTGCTAACGGCCAGAAGGAATCCGAACACATAGCCGAAATCATCGCCCACAAACGGCTTTCCGGCGCCGGGAGGCAACGATCCTTCCACGTCGCGAACCTTCTTCCGCAGCACGTCCCACACCTGCGGTAACCGGTCGGACCAATAGTTGCTCTTGATGTCGACCTTGATGATCGATAGCCCCGCCCGGGAGTTGGAATAGACGTTCTTCAGTTCCGTCATCTCCTGGAGCTTCGTTTCGATCTTGTCGGTGACCTCCAGCTCGACCTGCTCTGGGCTGGCACCCGGGTAGGAGGTCATGATCACCGCCGTCTTCACGGAGAACTCGGGATCCTCCAACTGGCCGAGCTGGAAGTACGAGAACGCTCCCCCGACGACAATCAGCAGGATGCCGAAATAGGTGATCGCCTGTTTTTCGATGGAAAGGGCGGCGAGGTTCATGGTGCTACCGGCTCCCTTCTTGAGGAATCTTCACTTCCTGATTCTCCTCAAGCGAATGTATGCCGGCCGTCACCACCCACTCGTCGACCTTCAGCCCTTCCATGACACGGATGCCAACGGGCGTCAGCTCGCCGGTCTTCACCGCCCGCCGCGCCACCTTCCGGCTGCTTGAGTCCACGACCCACACGAACGATTGCTGACCCGCATCGTCGCTGAAGAGCGCACCGGGCGGAACGATCAGGTCTTGGGCGGCATTCTCGTCCTTCTCGGGCACGGCACGGACGACCGCTGCCATGCCCGGCAGAATCTGGGCGTCCTTCGGCTGATCCAACTCCACGGTGACCGGAAACGTGCGTGTGGTCTGCGAGGCCTCACTGCCGACCTTCGTGATCTGGCCGACAAATTCCTTTCCCGGGAACGCGTCGAAGCGGCAGATCGCCTTCTTCGTCATCGGCACAAGCGAGATCAGGTTTTCCGGCACCTGGATGGTCACCTCGATCTTCGACACATCCAACAGCCGAACAATTGGCTGTTTCGCTTGCACGGTCTGGAAGTTATCCACGTACCTGGCCGCCACCGTGCCGTCCAGCGGCGATTTGAGCACGGCGAAATTCAACTGATTCTTGGCGTTGGTGACCGCCGCTTCCAAAGCCCGGATCTCCGCTCGCTTGGCTTCCAGGTCTTCCGGCCGCGCCCCTGACAGGCCGATGTTGAGGTCCTCCTGGGCTTTCTTCACTTGTGCGGCCGCGCGATCCCGCCTCGCAAGGCTTATGTCGAACTCCGATTTCGTGATGACCTTCTGCGGCAGCAACGTGGCGTTTCGCTCGTGTTCTGAGTTTGCCTGTTGATACGAGGCCTCGGCCTCCGCGACGGCCGCCTTGAGTTGCTGGACCTCCTCCGGACGGGCTCCGCGCTCCATGGCCGTGAGGTTGGCTTCGGCGATGTTCAGGTTCGCCTGCGCACTGTCCAACGCGGCCTGAAAGTTGATCGGGTCGATGGCTGCGACCACGTCTTTCTTCTTAACCTGGCTCCCTACGTCGACCGGCAGCGAGATCAGCGGTCCCGAGACCTGGAACGAAAGATCCACCTCATCCTTGGCGCTGGCCCGCCCCGGAAACTCGCGACCCTGAATCGCCTGCAAGTCGCCCACTCGGATCGCCCGTACAGGCCGTACGGCAGTCTGTTCAGACACAGCCCGCCCGCATCCCGCAATCGCGCCGAGCAGGCAGACGCATGCGACGAACCCCTTGGCTCTCATCGGTAGACCCCCTTTCATCTGTTGGATTGCCAGTTCATAGCGCCGACGAAGGGATCGGATGCCTCCGGCAATTCACACGGTCGCGGCCAGTTCGCAAGCAGGCCCGAACCGCAAGCCCTTTGGTCTGCCCGCCCTTTCCCAACGAAACGCGAATGGATGCCCATCACCCCCGCAGATATGCGAGACACCTTCATTTAACCGTCTGATGCCCGCTTGTCGAGGTTCTCGGCCGTTTCACGCGGTGGGGTTGCAATGTACCGCTGCGTGGTGGATGCCATCTAAGACGGTCACGACGCGACCGACATTATTCCCGCCACCATTACTGCCCGAACAACGTCGTTAGCCGCGCCGCAGGTTTGCACGCAGACCAGCGACACGGATTGCCCTGCCTAATCCACCCCTTTCAACATGGTGTCGTTTTTCCCGAGGAATTCGCAGCTAGCATCGGCCAGAGGAAACAGCCATCGACAATATCGAATTTCGTTTCTCCCGGTGATTTGCCAGCTAGCGTTGCTTTCATGTTGAAAGGGGTGCCTGCCTAATCCTATCGTCATCGAGAAGTAGGGCAATCATAGGGCGCTCGATTCCGGGCGGCGATAACGTCCCATGGGCCCCGTTACTCACCCTTCGAGCTACTGAATCGACAGCGTTTCGCCCGGCTTCACGAGGCTGCCGCCTCGCATATCCTGCCCGTCGGCAGTCCCGGCAATAGACGCGATTGCGGTCGTTCCACACCTGCAATCGTTCTTTATCTTCCCCCTCGATGTTCTTGCGACACATTCACGGTTTTTCCAGCACGATTCCAACCGTAGCGATCTCGTTCGGGCGAAGTGAAACGCTCATCGCATTTTCAGTGACGGGGATCGGCGAGCCGGGCCGCTCGACGCAATCGGCCGCGAACGCATTGGCGATCTTGCGCCCGGCGGGCAAGTTCCACCGCAGCGTCGCCTTCGCCGACTTTCCCGCGACCTCCAGTAGCCGCACGATGATCGCATCGTCGGCCTCGGCCGTCTTCAAACAACTTACGATCACCGGGTCGCCTTCCATCGTCAGCAACGGTTGCGACGGCCGCCGCGGACCTCGACCGTCCGGCTTCAACCATCGGACGATCGGTGGGTGGAACGGCTGCCAGGCAAACCGGGTCGCACGAACGGCATCGTGTGGGCCAGCATACGACGTAAGACGGTAGCGAAACGGCATCGTGCCCGACTGGCCTGCGCGGAAGTTGCAGATCCAGTAGTTGTTCATGATCCACGAGTACAGATGCCCGTTGCTGAAGTCGATCCGATCCGCCCACCGGTAGGCGTTGAGACCCGACGCCACGACCAACGGAGCTTCCAGCGGGGCCAGCACGATGCCGAAGTCGGGTCCTGCCACGTCGGCCCACTGCTGAATCGCGTAGAAGTCCTGACAAGAGTACGCAAGTTGATCCTTGCCCGGCCGCATCGAAGCATCGGCGATCTCAAAGCGGATCTGCGGCGACGGCACGTCGAACGGAAAGGCGAAATACACACCCTCCGGGTCGAAAACCTCTTCCTTTGTGACCACGTTGACCAAATCCACCATCTTCAGTTCGTTGTACAGACGCACATGCTGCCGAATCGAAGGGAGCGACGGCAAAGATGTTTCCAGCACGAGTTCCTGGAAGACCGGTCCGTTGCTCCGAGCCACCAGTCTGCCGCCGTGCGGGGCCGTACGTTCGAATCGGGTGGGCTTCTTCTCCGAGATGGCATTGCGTCCGTCAAGCGATCTCTCGTAGATCGGTTGATTGGCGAGGTAGTCTGCCTTTGCGTCCAGCAGTTCTCGTTTCAGCTCCTTGTCGAAACAGTTCGTCAGCCCGCCGCGCTCCGCACTGGCCGTCACGCGGTAGAAGCCGTTTTCGAGAACGCCGTCGGCTGCAGGGGCCTTCTTCGATACCGCCGACGCCGATTCCACCGTATACACGGCATAACCCAGGGCCGGAAGATCGCGGGCCACAAAAACCGCCTGCTTGCCTCCGTCGGAGAGCTGTGCCGGCACCCGCTTTCCGTCGCGGGCATCGATCACCGCAATCCCGGCGGCGCCCCCCAGCGGCGATCCGGCCAGCGGAATCGTCACCACATCCGTACGCGGCCAGGCCAGCGTGTTCCAAACGGCGATGGCCTGCTTGTCGGCCGACGGCGACGCTGGCGTCAGATGTTCCAGCGCGCTCTCCAGCAGGTCGTCACCCAACTTCTTCGCGTCATATCCATATCCGGCCTTGAGTTTCCACTGGACGGTGGTCGCTTCACTCTTCGGCTGAGTAATGCTCTGGCTGGCGCCCCACGTGTGCTCGTCGAAATGAAGCATCTTGTCATACGCCTGGCGAAATCCCTGGCGAGGATAGTCGAGCCCGGGCTCGGCCAAGTGGGCGATCGTCCACAGCGCCTCGGTGGCGACCAGTTGATCGTGCAGCAACCGGACCATGCCGTTTTCCTTCGCCGAGCTGGCCGGACCATCGGCCCACCAACTGGGAATATCGCCCCGAAAAGTCTTCAAGTGGCTGCCGCAGCGTGCCTCCAACGGTTCGAGGAACTCGCGATTCGTGGCCATCGTCACCTTGGGCCAGAGGTACTTCTCGTTCCACGCCCGCGTGTTGATACTCGCGTTCAGCTCCGGCGGAAGATTGTCGCCGCCCATGCGCAACTGAATGTCGTCAAACGGGTAACCGGCCGCTTCATTGCGGCGGATGATGCGAACGAACGACTCCTCGTGCAGCCCGCGATTGCGGAAGAAGTTCCCGTCCCGATAGCTGTCGGTGTACCACATGAAGACACGGCTGTCGTCGGGCGATTGCCAATGGAACGGGCGAGGGACGGCCCCCGGTCGGTCCCAGAGAAACTGGCCACGAATGCCGTTGGCCCGAAACGACACGCGGCTGATCCCCGCCTCGCGCAGCAATTCGGGCAACGCCCAGGCATAGCCGGGCACGTCGTCGATCATCGCCGTGTCGATGCGCACACCATACTGACGCCGCAATTGCTCGGCGTAATACAGACATCGGATCAACTCCTCGTGCCCTACCACTTCCGTAGGCATGTTCAGATAGAACCCGCAGATCTCCACGCGTCCGCCCTTGACCAGGTCCATAAGGCGAGCCACATCGGCAGCCGTATGCCGCGCGACATATTCCTTCACCAACGCCGTGACCTCGACCGTCCAGCGGTACCGGCTCTCCGGCGGCCAGTCGGCGGTCTTCTCGCAGAACTCCAACGCCTTGTCCAAATCGTGCGACAACCGCTCTATGACTTCCGGCTGCGGATGCGTGAAGCCAATGTCGTAATGCGTGTGCGGCGTCATGTAGAACGTCCAGTGCCGCGCCGGCTTGACCTCGCATCGCGCCTCGAGCTTCCCGCCGTCGGCTTCCTCGAAGGCCACCTGGAGTTCGCCGGCCTGTGCGGGTTCGGGCACGATCAGCGGAAAGACGCCGTCGTGAAACTGGGCCTTTGTCACGGTCAGCTTCCGGTGCACGTCGCCCAAAGACATGGTCAGCGTGCCGTCGGCCGGATTGGGCTTGCCAGCAGACAGCATGCGCATGTCGATTTGCCGGGCCGGCCCGTCGGCCGTGCGGAGCACGAAGGGCGTCGGCGCCACCTCGAGCTTCCGAGACTGGTCGGCGGCCAGCGAAAGTGCGCCGGATAGAACCAGGAGACTAGATATCGCGAGCATGCGAAGCAACCGCATAGTATTCCTCGTGTCGGCTGATAGCTTGGCGGGAGTATGGAAAAGGCTCGTGCATGGGAGGTTGCGCCAATACCAGGCAGCCCGGAGCCCCTCCCCTTCGGAGTATAGACGACAGCCGCAGTGTACCTGTCCGGAAGAACCACGGTCAACTAAGGCAGGTGGTCCTCCTGCGGGGCGTCTTGACACGTCGAGATCGCTTCGCAAAAATAACGTTAGTTTGAAGAATGTAACGTTACTTGAGGCGGGCCCCATGGCAACGCGGATCCACCGACGCGGAGCGGTTCGTTCGCGACGCCGCAGCCCCGACGTGCGAGACCGCGTCGGCGAACAGCTCCAACGCCTGATCCTCACTGGCGAGCTCAGCCCCGGCACAAAGCTCGTCCAGCAGCGGCTCGCATCCCAGTTGGGCGTTTCGCAGTCGGTCCTGCGCGAGGTGCTCCTCGAACTGCAAGTCTGCGGCCTGGTCGAAACTGCGTACAACCGCGGTATGTTCGTCAGCCAGCTCGACGCGAAGAAGCTGATCGAGGCGTTCGAAGTTCGCGAGGCGCACGAATGTCTGGCTGCCCGGCTCTGCTGTGGCCAGGTCGCACCCGCCCGGCTTCGCGAGTTGGCAGAAGTCGCCGAGAGGGTGTTCACGCTGGCCGAAGCCGGCAAGCAGGATCAGATGGCGGCGCTGGATCGCGAGTTCCATCAGCAGCTCGTCGAGTTGTCGGGCAATAGCATGTTGGTCCGCCTTTCGCAGAACTTCTGGGTCCTGGGCAAGATCCTCAGGGCAGGGAGGAACGCCGCCATCGTCCGCAACGAGCACCTGGCGATCCTCAAAGCGATCGGCGCCGACAACCCCGAAAGAGCCGAGCGAATCGTGCGAAAACACATCCAAGAAGGCAAGAGACTCGTACAAGAGAAGATCCGTGACCGCCGTTTTGTCCCGGCTTGGGTTACCTAGCCGGCGAAACATGTAGGGCTCAACATCCATGTTCCTATCCTGAATTCCGGCGAGTGGGAGAAGTGCTTTGTCGAGTGCAACCTGTCGAGACCTGTTTCTCGCTCCGGACGGTGCCCCTCGCGTCGTCCGGGGAGCAGCCATCTACAGCGGCTCGCCGCGACTGGCCGAATTGGCGATTCGGGTGGGATTGGAAACCGTTTGGGTCGAAATGGAGCACGGGCCGACCGATTTCGCCGCCGCCGAGGCCATCTGCCAGGCCGTCGAGGCTGCGGGCGGAATCGCCTCGATCCGAATTCCCGACGCACAGCGTTGCCACGTTCTTAGGGCACTGGAGATTGGGGCCCGCATCGTCGTCGTGCCGATGGTCAACACGCCCGATCAGGCGAGCGAGGTCGTGCAATTCGGCAAGTTCCCGCCTCTCGGCCGGCGCGGCTACAACACGAGAAGCCGCGCCGTCGGTTACGGACTCGTCGAGAAGAATACGGCCTTTGCCGAGGCCAATGCCCACACCCACCTGTTCGTGCAGATCGAGACCACCGAGGCCGTAGCCAACCTCGACGCCATCTGCAGCGTCGCAGGCCTCTCCGGCATCCTGGTCGGGCCCGGCGATCTGTCAGTCAGTCTCGGCTGCACCGAACTGTCGGCGCCTCGGCTGATCGACACCACCACCGACTGCATTCGTCGCGCCCGTGCGGCCGGAAAGCACGCGGGCATCTTCGTCGGCCCCGGTCCGCTGCTCGAAGCGGCGATCGCCGCCGGTGCCGACCTTTGTTACAGTGCCGGGGACGTCAGCGACTTGATTCCGCCCTGGCAGCGAATTGTTCAGCAGATCCCTTCGAGGTGTGCATGGTCATGAAGCGTTTTCGTATCGCTCTGTATCCCGGCGACGGGATTGGTCCCGAGGTGCTCGACCAGGCGGTTCGCGTTCTCCAGTACGCCGAGCAACGATTCGGCGGTTTCGCCCTGGAAATGACGAGCTTCCCTTGGGGCGGCGATTACTACTTTGAGCACGGGCGGGCGGCTCCCGAAGGGATGCTCGACGAACTGCGATCCTTCGACGCGGTCTTCCTCGGTGCGCTGGGTGATCCTCAGCGGATTCCCGATCACATTACCCTCGATCCCTTGATCCGAATGCGGCAAGGGTTCGATCAGTATGCCTGCGTGCGCCCCTGTCGTCTCTTCGGCGGCATCCCGTCGCGGCTGGCCGACCCGGTCCCCATCGATTTCGTCGTGGTCCGCGAGAATTCCGAGGGCGAGTACGCCATCTGCGGTGGGCGCATCCGGCAGTCGCAGGCTGAAGAGGTGGCCGTCCAATCAGCCATTCACACCCGCCGCGGCGTCGAACGTATCCTCCGCTTCGGCTTCCGTACCGCCCTGACGCGGCGAAAACGTCTGACCATGATCACCAAATCGAACGCCCTGCGGTACGGCATGGTGCTCTGGGACGAGGTGCTCGAGAGCGTTCGGACCGAGTTCCCCGAGGTCGAGGCCGATCGTCAGCACGCCGACGCGGCGGCGATGGATTTCGTCCGCAGGCCGGATCGCTTCGATGTCATCGTGGCATCCAACCTCTTCGGCGACATTCTGAGCGATCTTGGCGGCGCCATCGTCGGTGGCCTGGGGCTGGCACCCAGCGCGAACATCAACCCCGACCGGACGGCGCCCTCGACGTTCGAGCCTGTCCACGGCTCAGCGCCCGACATCGCCGGCCGGGGTATCGCCAATCCCGTGGCCCAGATCCTCAGCGGCGCCATGATGCTCCAATGGCTCGGGATCGAACGTCCGGCAGCCGCCATTCGCAGCGCCGTCGACGCCGCCTTGGCCGCAGGAGCAACGACGCCCGATCTCGGCGGCCGACTCAGCACCGCGCAGATGGCCGACGCCGTCATTCAACGACTTGAGGAGGGCAAGGAATGATCCAGTCGCCGCTTCTGAAACACTTGGGTGGATATATCGACGGACGGTGGATCTCCGAGGCCGCCGGTGGCGCGTTCGACGTGTTGAACCGCGCCACGGGCGAACTCCTGGCCAGCCTGCCGAAGATGGGGGCCGACGAGGCGACACAGGCCGCCGAGGCCGCCGCCCGTGCCCTGGAGCCGGAGCCATCGATCGACGTCCGACGCCGTTGGCTCGTGGCAATCCATGACCGACTCCAATCGGCCAAACAAGACCTCGCCCGCATCATCACCCTCGAACATGGCAAACCCTTGAAGGAATCGGTCGGCGAGGTCGAATACACGGCCGGGTTCTTCGCGTTCTTCGCCAGCCAGATCGATCACTTGAGGCCGGAAGAGCTGCCCGAGCCGCTTCGCGGTTGCCGGTGGACCGTCTACCATCGCCCCGCCGGTGTCGCCGGACTGATCACGCCGTGGAACTTCCCATTGGCCATGCTCGGCAAAAAGCTCGCCCCAGCCCTCGCCGCTGGCTGCACCTCCGTTATCAAGCCGGCCGCACTAGCGCCCCTTTCGACGATTGCCCTGGCACACATCACCGAAGAGGCAGGCGTGCCGGCGGGGCGCGTCAATGTGCTCGTCGGCGCGTCGGGTCCCATCGGCGAGGTGCTCTGCCGCCACGCCGCCGTCCGTGTGCTCAGCTTCACAGGCTCCACCGAAGTTGGAAAACTGCTTGCCGGTCAAGCAGCGCCCTACGTGAAACGCCTGGCGATGGAACTGGGCGGAAATGCGCCGTTTCTGGTCTTCGACGATGCCGATCTCGACCGCGCCGCCGACGGGCTGATTGCCAACAAGTTCCGCGCCGGCGGTCAGACATGCGTATGCACCAACCGCGTCTACGTGCAGGCCAGCGTCGCCGAGCGCTTCACCGCGGTTGTAGCCCAGCGGGCGGCCAAACTCAAGGTCGGCGATGGTCTAGGCCCCGACACCGACATCGGACCGCTCATCGACCGGGCGGGCTTCGACAAGGTGGCGGCGCATGTCGCCGATGCCCTCAATCGCGGAGCCAATAGGATCGTCGGCCACGACCCGCCGCGTCCCGCCCAAAACTGGGGCGCGTTCTATCCGCCTACGGTACTAACCGGCGTTACGCCCGAGATGCTGGTCTGCCGCGACGAGACATTCGGTCCCGTGGTGGCAATCAGCGCGTTCGACAGCGAGGACGAGGCCGTCGACCTGGCCAACAGCACGCCATTCGGCCTGGCGTCCTATCTCTACACGGCCGATCCGAGCCGAGCGCAGCGCGTCATCCGCAGGCTGAAGTTCGGCCACGTCGGTTGGAATACGGGCACCGGCCCAGCGCCCGAGGCCCCGTTCGGCGGAATGAAGGAGTCCGGCTTCGGACGCGAAGGCGGCCTCGAAGGACTATTCGAGTTCTGCGAATCGCAAACGGTGCCGTCCGGCCAGTGATCGTCGGCCGACAAATATCCTCACGGATCATGATCGCCCAGACAGTGTGACATCGCCCTCCCGAGAATCGCCCCGATGAGTCGACCGCCCCGTCTGCTGATCCTGAACGCCACCTGCCTCGAGGTGATCGACGCGCACCGACAATACCTCGATGCAACCGGCGTTGCCTGGGAGGCTGATCCGGACTTCCACTCGCTTGCGGCCGACCAGGTCGACGATGTGCTCCGTCGCGCCGACGGCCTGATTCTGCCCGCTGCATTGCGAAACATCCCGCTGGCCGAACACATGCAACGTCACCCGGCGATTCGCGTGCTTTCCATTGCCGCCAGCGGCTACGACTGGCTCGATGTCGACGCGGCCACCGACAACGGCATCGTGGTCACTTATGCGCCGGTCCGTGAAGGCGTCGAGGTCGTCGCCGACATGACCTGGGCACTCATGCTCGCCGTCGCCCGCGAAGTACCCCACTATCACCAGCGGATCTGCACAGGCGATCACCGGCGCGGTATGGGCGTTGGCGCATGGCGAAAGACCCTGGGGATCGTCGGCTTGGGACGGATCGGCCAGGCAGTGGCCCGCCGTGCAGCCGGATTCGAAATGCGCGTCCTGGCCGCCGAGCCGAACGCCGACGCCGCGTTCGTCGAGAAACACGGCATCGAGATCGTCGACCTTCCCACGCTTCTCCGTGAGAGCGACTTCATCACGCTGCACGTTCGGCTCAATGCAGAAACACGCGGCATGATCGGTCGAGCCGAACTCGCACTGATGAAGCCGACCGCGTATCTCATCAACGCGGCACGCCAGGAACTCGTCGACGAAACGGCCCTGTGCGATGCCATTTTCGCGCATCGCTTGGCTGGTGCCGGGCTCGACGATCCGCCGACGACCGCCGGTAGCCCTCTTCTAGGTTTGCCGAACGTCGTCTTCGCGCCTCATCACGGCAATCGTGCCATCGAAGGCGTTCACGCCGTTTTTCGCACCGCGATCGACAACGCCGTCGCCGTCCTCCAAGGCCGTCGGCCCGAATTTGTCGTCAATCCCCAGGTGTACGAGCGCGGCATCCGAAGAGTCCCTTTCTCCGGGAGTCAGCAGTCATGAAGATCCGCGACATCGAGGTGTGGCCGGTCCAAGCCCCGGGCCGGACATTGGTGGTCGTGCTCGTCCAGACCGACGAAGGCCTTGTCGGCGTGGGCGAAGCCGGCCTTCAACGCCGATGGAAAGCCATCCAGGGCGCGGTCGACCACCTCAAACAATGGCTCGTCGGCCAGGATCCCATGCGGATCGAGTACTTGTGGCAACGCATGTTCCGCGGCGGCTTCTATCCGGCCGACCGGCTCATCGGCTCGGCTCTTTCGGCAATCGACATCGCCCTTTGGGACATCAAGGGGCAAGCCCTCGGCGTCCCGGTCTTCGAGTTGCTCGGAGGACGATGCCGTGATCGCGTTGAGTGCTTCTTTCAGCCCGGCTACCTGACGTCGGTTGTCGAACATCCGCAATCGAGCTCGACGGCGGAGGGCAACCTGCACATCGACGAAGGCGAAATTCGCGCCACGGCCGATCGTTTCGTCCGCGAAGGGCTGAAGTATCTGCGCATCTCGCCCAACGCCGTAGAGGGCGTCTTTCGGCCGGCGGAAGCGATGGGCCGAACGCTCGCCCAACTCCGCGCGGTTCGCGAAACCGTCGGCGACGGGCTGGAGCTGATGGTCGATCTGCACACCCGGGTGAGCCCTGCCGAAGCACTATGGTTCTGCCGCGAGTGCGAGCCGCTACGCATGTTTGTCGTCGAAGACCCCATTCGCTCCGAGCACGCCGCCGGCTACCGGCACATCCGTTCGCATACCAGCGTGCCGCTGGCGGCCGGCGAACAATGGGCCACGAAGTGGGAATTCCGCGCCGCCATCGAGGAAGAGCTGATCGACTACGTTCGCGCCGACCTCTGTCTCACCGGTGGCATCACCGAGGGTAAGAAGATCGCCGCCATGGCCGAAACGCACCTCGTACAGCTCCTCTTGCACAACCCGCTCGGGCCGGTCTGCACCGCCGCCTCCTTGCACTTGGATCTCGCCTGCGACAACGCCGGCCCGCAAGAAGTCCTCTGGCCGCCCCAGGAGATGCTGCCCGACGTGTTCGAATGCTCGTTCGCAATGACGGACGGTTGCCTAACGATTCCCACGAGCCCGGGCATCGGCGTCCGCTTCAACCGGGAAGCGGCCCGATTGCATCCCGCCGACATGACCGAGCCGCCCCACTGGAGCCGCGAGGACGGATCATGCACCAATTACTGAACCTCTCCTGCCAAACACACGACCACCGCACGCTCAACTGATTCGTTGAGTGGGCCGAGCGCAGCGAGCCCCACCAAAGCGTCTACCTAACCGGGAAACACTGGACCAAGGGATGAACCATGCCCATGCCCAAGTCATCCGCCTCAACCCTTTCTTTCGGCTGGCCCGACTGGGCAATCATTGGGCTCTACATGCTGATGCTCCTGAGCATCGGCTGGTATCATTCGCGCCGCCAACGCAGCCTCAAGGAGTACTTCCTTGCCGGCAAGCACATGAGTTGGCTCCCCCTGGGATTGTCGCTCATGGCCGCGCTCAACAGCGGCATCGACTACCTCACGCAGCCGTCGGCCTTCCTGAAGTTCGGCATAGCAGTCGTCCTTGGCAGCCTGTCATGGTTCGTCCTCTATCCCTACGCGTTCTTCGTCACCATGCCCATGTACCGGCGGTTGGACGTGTACTCCGCCTACGAATACCTGGAGAACCGTTTCAACGTTGCCGTCCGCAGCCTGACGGCCGTTATCTTCCTTCTCTGGCGTCTAGGATGGATGGCCACGGCGCTGTACGTTCCTTGCCTGGCATTCCACACGGCCACCGGCGGGCAACTTCCGCTGAAACCCACCATCCTGGTGCTGGGTGCCGTTGCCACCACCTATACGATGCTAGGCGGCGTGAAAGCCGTCATCTGGACCGAGGTCATCCAGTTCCTGGCCATGTTCGGTGGCCTTCTGTTGACGCTCGTTGTCGTCTTCATCAACGTTCCCGTCAGCATGGGTGAGCTTTTCGATGCGGCCCTTAGTGGCGGCACGCACGTGACGACTCAGGCTGCAACCGCTGGCTTCGCCGCGCAGGTGCTCGAGCTCTTTCGTGAGCCGGTCACCTGGTGGGGCATGCTGATTGCCGTGCTCGTCGGTCGCCTCACCAGCTATACGAGCGACCAGGTCATGGTTCAGCGTTTTCAGACCTCGCGAACCATTCGCGACATCCGGCAGGGGTTCCTTATCACGGCCGTCAGTGATTCGGTATGGATGGTAACCCTTACGTTCGTCGGCGTTGCCCTGAGTATCTACTTCCGCAAGGAGAACCTCCCCGACTGGGTCGCCAGCAACACCGATTACTACTTTCCGTACTTCATGTCGCGGGTCTTTCCACAGGGTACCACCGGGCCGGTGATCGCGGCCATCGTCGCCGCGTCACTGTCGGCCATTGCGTCGGCAATCAACTCGCAGAGCACGGTGATCTTCGTCGATTTCTACAACCGGCTGGTCAAAGGCCGGCGCCGGCCGCTGGAAAACCCCGACGCCGACGAACAGCGCTTCCAACTGCGCTTGTCGCGTGTAGCGGCAGTTGTCGCTGGACTGTCCGGCACGCTCCTAGCTTGCCAACTCGACCAATTGGGCACGCTCTTCGAGATCGGCAACAAGGTCATCCAGACGTTCACCGGTCCCGTGCTGGCCATCTTCTGGCTGGGCATGTTCACACGTCGCGCCACAAGCGCCAGCGCCTTCCTCGGCGGGCTAGTCGGCACCCTGGTCGGCGTCTACGTGGCCTTCTTCAGCACCCTCAGCTTCCTTTGGCCCGCCGTGTTCGGTTTCGTATCGGCCATGATCGTCGGCTATAGTCTTGGTATCGTCTCCCCTATGTCCAAGGCCGCCGAGCAATGGAACTGGTTCGCCATCACGCGCCAACCACTCAACGAGTAGATACGTCGAATGAGCCGTAGGAGAAGAACTGCCATGAGAACCCTTCTTGCCACGTTCCTGCCAGCAATGTACCTGATCTCGGCAACTCCCGTGCAGGCGCAGACCTATTACGGTGAGCCGGTTGCGTTGCGGGGGCGATCAATCTACTTCACGAGTTGGAAGTACGTTCGCCAGGGGCAATTCAGCTGGCAGATCCAACGCGATCCCAAGGCGGGCGACGGCTCGCAAAACGTCGGCGCCTGGCTCAAAGGCGACGGAACGCGACCGGCCCGCTTTGTGCCCATCGACATGCCGCACGGCATCCGCCTCGTGGCGCAGCCGGCGACCAAGGTGCCCTTTCTCCCCGACCAGTTGGCTGCCACCTTGTACGACGACGGCAAGTACAAGGCCTGGTACACAGTCTCCCCGTGTGCCGAACCCGAGCCGTTCAGCACCAAAGACAAGATCCTTCCTGGTCACAACGCCCATCTTGCCTATGCCGAATCGATCGACGGCGTGAAGTGGGATATGCCGAAGCTGGGGCTCATCGAATATGCCGGCAATCGCGAAAACAACATCGTGCTGCGGAACGATCTCAACGGATCCACCAGAGGCTTTCATGGCGGCTACGTCTTCGTGGACCCAACATCGAAAGAAGAACACTTCAAACTGCTCCACCTGGGCCTGATTACCGACGAGGAGTGGGCTGCGTTCGAAAAGAAGTACCCCGGTGAGGCCGACACCATGGCCCGCCGCCCCGACGTCGGCGGCTACCGCTGCGTGGTGGGTGTGTTCGGGGCCGTGTCGCCCGACGGAATTCATTGGACTTCGCTCCCCGAGCCGTTGATGGTCCAGCATGCCGACACGCAGAACACCTGCTACTACGACGTCGACCGCAAGCAGTACATCGCCTACGTTCGCACGTGGCAAGTGAACCAGCGCGCCGCCGGCTACGTTCCCGACAACTCGGACGTGTGGATCGGCGTCGGCCGCCGCTCGATTGGCCGTGCCGTGAGCAACGACTTTCGGCACTTCAGCAAGGCCGAAGTGGTCGTTGGCACGGGAGCCGACATGGCTCCCAATCACGTCTGGTACACCAACGCCAAAACGACGCTGCCCGGATGCCCCGATAACCACGTCATGTTTCCCTGGCTCTGGGAGTTGGAGAAGGACGCCGGCTCTGTCTGGCTGCTTTCCAGTGCGGACGGATGGACATGGTCGCGTGTTCCCGGTGGGCCGGTCGTCGCACCGAGCAGCCCGGGCGAGCGGGATGGGGCTTTCGTGACCTGTACCGGCGAGTTGCTGGAGTATCCCGGCGACCGCTGGTGCATCGCTTATGGCGGCACGCCTATCCCGCACAAGTATCCCGGCCGCGATATCAGCCAACGCAAGGGGTTGTTTCCCGGCGTCGAAGGCATATCCGGACTGGCCACTTGGCCCAAAGGGCGGCTGGTTGCCCTGCAATGCGACGACGAGGGCGGATTTGCTACCGTGGCGATCGTGCCGCCCGGCGACCACATACGGCTGAATGCCACGGTCTTGCCGACCGGCTACATTCAGGTAGCCGTTCGGCTGTTTGGCCAGGGTGAAGATGTGCCCGGCCGATCACTGGCGGATGCCGACCGCCTGATCGGCGATGGCTTGGCAATGAAAGTCACCTGGAACGGCGAGGACTCGCTCAAGCACGGTGGCAAGCCGGTCATCCTCCGCTTCCGGCTCCGGCAGGCGAGACTCTTCGGGGTCGAATTCTATTGACGCTGGCATGCATTCTTGCCGCAGCCCTCAGACGCTCGAACTTCGCACCGAGTGCCTACTTCATGCCGTGACGAAGGTCGACGAGCATCTGGTCGAAGGCGTCGATCTGAATCAGGCCCAGCCGTGGGTATTCGAGGTCCAGCACAACGTAGAGCGTCGCAGCCAAAATGGCGGCAAACGCGAAAATGTGAATCCAGCTCCGCGTGGCGCTGCCGGCCATTCCCACGCCTGCCAAGAGCGAGCCGATCATCACCAAAGCGCTCAGCATGGCGAAGATGATTGCCGGCGGATGGGTTTTCGCCGCCATCGTTCGCGTTGCGGCGATGTCGAACATCTGGTTGAGCGAGGGTAGCAAGAGCATGTACGTCGGCTGGGACTGATTCTCACGGCAGGCCGCGACTGCCTCACGCCAGATCTCGCCCTGCAAGGCACCGACCTTCTCTAGCGACTCTTTCGCCGCGTCCAGATCCGGAAGCTCATGGTACACTTCGAGCCTCGCGTCCACATAACGTCGAAACAGCTCCTGCATCGTTGCCTTATGGGAGACCGAGAGCAGGTCGAGTCGCAAATAGGCAGTGCCAATCGCGTTGGTTTCTTCGACAATCAGGTTCCGCCGCGAGTCGAACCGACTGGCGGCACCCGAGAACGTGAACGCCAGCAGCAACCCGAGAAGACCAAAGACCGCACCCTCCACGACGGCAACCCCCGCTCGAGCTCCCTCTGGGTTCTTTCGCCAATGGCGTTGGCCAAGCCTTCGGCCGATTTCCAGAAGAACAAGCATTCCGGCGAACAGCCCCATGGCTTGCACGGAAACCAGTTCGGCATACGACATACCCACCTCACCCCTGATGGTTTGTAAAGGTCCCAGTCTCTTGAACAACATGCTCCCCGTTTTGCGGCCGAAGCGACTGCCCCGGCGGGGGGCGGGCGACTGCGACCACCGACCGGCGCATCGCTCACGCGCGCGCCTTCAGCAGGTCGCGAATCTCGCCCAGCAGCTCTTGGTCCTTCGTCGGCGGCGGGGGCGCGGCCACTTCCTGCTTTTTGCTCTTCATGACCCAGCCCAGGAATTTCACGATGAAAAAGAACAGGGCCAAGGCCACGATGATGAAATTGAGCACATCGCCGAGAAACAGTCCATAGGGAATCTGCGTGTCGCCGATCGTCCACTTCCATGCCAGGTAACTCTGCTGGCCCGGTACAAGAATGCTGATCAACGGCATGATCAGGTTCTTCACCAACGAGTCAACGATCTTGCCAAAGGCGGCCCCGATGATGACGCCGATGGCAAGGTCGATCACGTTGCCCTTGAAGGCGAAGTTCTTGAACTCCTCGTACAACGACCAGGCTTGTTTCGTGGGGACCCGCAGTAGCGGCTTCGACATCGATTCATCCGACATGACGGCACCTTTCTCGCGTAATGATGTGAGTTTGACGACCAGCAGAAGCCCTTCTCTCAAGACGCCGGCCAACACCAGCGCGTCGAGACCATCCCACACCGCAGCCACCGGCGCCTGCACGTAGCCCAGCCGTCCTCGGCTGGGAAAACACGCGGCGCAGTGAGCATGTAGCTGGGTACTACACCGTCCCAATCGCGATGTGAAATCAGCTTGTCGCCCAATTCTATGCGTTCTGTTCAAGGACGCCAGGACTGGCGAGACCGGCTGCCGCTGGCCGTCCGATGCACCGGCCCTCCATCGGCGACGGCCCCGTGACAGCAGACCGGAATATGAACCCACTGCTTGCGACGGGCGGAGAAACCGGTAGAATGCTGAAATCGTAACTGCCGAAGACAAGCAAGGTTAGGACTTGCTGGCGACATTCCACGTGCTTGAAAGGAACCATCGCGCATGCTGCTGCCGAAGTATTCGCTCGGAGTCGGCGACCGTTTTGCCCACGAGGGGCCTGCTCAGCTCGACGCTCTGTTGCGGGCGGCCGAGCAGGGCGTAGACATCTCGCCCGTCTGGAACAAATCGCATCGCGAGCACTCCATCGTCGGCAGCTCGCCAAGCGACGTTCGTTCCGAGGCCGACGCTGCATGCAAGGCCCGTGCATGCACTCGCCCCTGGTTCGTCGACGCCGATCACATCGGGCTGAAGAATGTCGACGCCTTCCTCGAGTCCAGCGACTTCTTCACACTCGACGTGGCCGACAGCATCGGGACTCCTCCGGCCTCCGACGATCTAGCCCAATTTGTCAGCCGCTGCCGGCCGCTTGTCGGGCGGCTGGAACTGCCGGGCCTGGAAGCACCCCTGGAAATCACCGAGGAAACGATTGCTCGGACCGGGCAGAAGTTCCTCCTTGCCGTTCAGCATGCCAGCCAGATCTACCGGCACATCGAAAAGGCCAAGGGGCCGGACACGTTCGTTACGGAAGTGTCGATGGACGAAACCGACACGCCGCAGACCCCCGACGAACTGTTCCTGATCCTGGCGGCGCTGGCCGACGAGGCCATTCCCCTCCAGACGATCGCCCCGCGCTTCAGCGGCCGGTTCAACAAGGGGGTCGACTATGTGGGCGACGTTGCTGCATTCGCCCGCGAATTCGAGCAAGACGTGGCCGTGCTTGCCGTGGCCCGCCGGCAGTTCGGCCTGCCCGACAATCTGAAACTCAGCGTCCATTCCGGCAGCGACAAGTTCTCCATCTACGCACCGATGCACCAGACGCTCCAACGGCTGGATGCCGGTGTGCACCTGAAAACCGCCGGCACGACTTGGCTTGAGGAGCTGATCGGGCTGGCTCTGGCTGGCGGCGATGGTCTGGAGATCGCCAAGGCCATCTACGCCCAGGCCCTTGGCCGTGCCGACGAGCTCTGCGCCCCGTACGCCTCTGTGGTCGATATCGATCGCGGGGCCCTTCCCTCGGTCGAGACGGTCGCGGCGTGGGATGGCCCGGCCTTTGCCGACGCCCTGCGACACGACCCCTCGTGCGCGGCGTACAATCCCAACGTTCGCCAGCTTCTGCACGTAGGCTACAAGGTGGCCGCCGAGCTCGGCCCGCGTTTTCTGGCCGCCCTGGAGAAGCACGCAGACGTGATTGCCGAAAACGTCACCACGAACCTCTACGACCGGCACATCCGCCCGCTGTTCCTCGGCCAGTAACTGTTGCTTTTTGCCAGTGTTCTGTCCATAGTATCGTAAGCATCACAGAAACCGGAGTTGCCCTGCCTTTTCAAAGGACCATGCCATGTCCAGCACCCCACGATCATCCAGCACATCGTCGCTGCCTCGTCGCGATTGGCTCAAGGCCGTTGGGGCCGCTGTTGTTGGATCCCAAGTGCTCAGAGTGCCGACGGCGCTGGGCGCTGCGGCCGACGACCTGAGGGCCAAGGCCAAGAAGAACCTGGTCTTGGGCATTACTTCCTATGTCTATGGAAAATTGCCCGTCGAAGAGGCCGCCCGAAGAATGAAGGAAGAGGGATTCACCGGTGTGCTCACCAACTTCGCCTTTGCCGACGGGACTTTCAATCCGCTCAAGCCCGATTGGGCCGTCGCCGACAAGATCACAGCCGCATTCCAACGGCACGGTATCCGTGTAGCGTCGCTGTACGGTTACTACAACGTCGTCGACCCCAACCTGGACCGGCGAAAGCAGGGCGAGGCCCGCATCCAGTTCCTCATCGCCAACTGGAAGCGGCTGGGCGGTTGCCCGATCATCTCCACGGAGACTGGTACCCTCAACAGCAAGTCGGAGTGGCTCGACGCGCCGGAGAATCTCACCGAAGCGGCCTACGTCCAATGCCGCGATTCGCTGGCCCGACTGGCCCACGCGGCGGAGAAGACCGGTGCCGTCATTGCCGTGGAAGCCTACTGGCGAAACGTTATCGGCACGATCGAGCGCGTGGCACGGTTGCTCCGCGAGGTTAATTCGCCGTCGCTGAAAGTGGTTATGGACCCGTCGAACTACTTCAGCAACGAAGACCTGCCGCGCATGAAGCCGATGCTCGAAGAGATGTTCCGGCAGTTCGGCGACAAGGTGGTGGTGGCTCATGCCAAGGACGTCAAGCAAGTGGGCGACGGCCAGGAGCACCCCGCGGCCGGCAAGGGTGTGCTCGACTACCCGCTCTATCTCCGCCTCCTTGCCCAGTTGGATCGCAAGATCGACCTCCTCCTGGAGCACCTGCCCATGGAGGACGCCCCCCGCGCCCGCGACTATGTGCGCAGCCAGTTCGACAAGATCTAGACGCCCATTGCGCAAGTACCTTTGTGAGACACCCGTGGGTGGGAAGCAGCGATCTTGCCCGGCGCCCGCGTGCCGGTTATACTTACCTAAGTTGCCTTGATTGGGCGACTTGCACCGATTTCCTTCCCCGGATTGAAGGAAGCGATGGACGCTTCGAACTTGCCACTCGGGACAGGATGCCAAGGTCCTGCCGGCGGACCAAATCGATCCTCGGGCCGATAGCCCAATGGGTCGACGGATGCCCTCGACTTCTTCCGATCCGCCCGATGGGACCGCACTCAGGAGTCTGCTCATGTTTCGGCGTATCCCTGTAGTCGTGCTCGTGCTATGGATACTGACCGTGGCCTGGACCACGGATGTACGCGCTGAGGGCGACAAATCGGCTAAGCCGGCGAAGCCGCAGCAACCCGCCGCTGCGCCCGCCAAGCCCGAGTCGGCCAAGGCGGAGCAGCCAAAACCCGAGCAGTCAAAGTCCGACGCCGAGGACTACTACGAACTGCAGAAACTTCTGGTCGACACCATGGACCAGGTCGAGCGGAACTACGTCAAGGGGATCAGCCGGCGGGAATTGGTCGAGGCGGCAATCCAGGGCGTCCTCAGCAAGCTGGACCCCTATTCCAGCTATATCGAGCCGAAGGAACTCGACGCCTTCCGTACCAGCGTGCAAAGCGAGTTTGGCGGCATCGGCATTCAGCTCGACGCAACCGACGACGGCGAGCTGAAGATCCTCAGCCCTCTAGTCGATACGCCCGCCTATCGCGCAGGCTTGCAGGCCGGCGATCTGATTCTGGAAATAAACGGCAAGAGCACCGACAGCATGACCATGGATGAAGCCGTCTCGCAGCTCAAAGGTGATGCAGGCTCGGAGGTCAACCTCTCAGTCATCCATCCCGGTAAGACTGACCCCGAAACAGTCAAAATCAAGCGAGAGGTCATCCACATCGCCACCGTCTTGGGCGATCACCGCGGCCCCGACAATACCTGGGTCTACATGCTCGACGATGCAAAGAAGATCGGCTACATCCGCATCACTGCCTTCAGTCACGACACACCCCGCGAGCTGCGCGAGGCCCTCACGCAACTGAAGAACCAGAATATCCGCGCTCTCATTCTCGATTTGCGTTTCAACCCGGGCGGTCTCTTGCCCGCGGCCATCGAGGTGTGCGATATGTTCGTCTCTGAGGGACGTATCGTGAGCACGAAAGGCCGAAACACGAAGCAGCGCGTCTGGGATGCCCACAAGGAAGGCACCTTCGAAGGCTTCGACGTCACCGTGTTGGTCAATCGTTACAGCGCCAGCGCCAGCGAAATCGTGGCCGCGTGCCTCCAGGACCACAAGCGGGCGGTCGTCATCGGCGAACGCACCTGGGGCAAGGGGAGCGTCCAGAACGTCATCGAGCTGGAAGGCGGCGCCAGCGCCCTGAAGCTCACTACGGCCAGCTACGTTCGCCCCAATGGCAAGAACATCCATCGCTTTCCCGATTCGACGGAGAAAGACGAATGGGGCGTCATGCCCGACGACGGATACCGGCTGCGCATGACCAACCAGGAGATGACTGCACTCCTAAAGAACCGACGCCAACGCGACATCGTCCAAGCCAAACCGGAGCCGACGAAGCAAGACTCGGCGTCGCCCAAGGCGGGCGACCAGGCAGTGGCCACAAACGGGCCCAACGCCGCTGATCCGCACCTCCGAATGGCGCTGGAGTACCTTAGCGCCGAGTTGGCTCGTGCGAAGTAGGGAATAACCCAGCGGAGGGTGGGCGGCGCTGCCGACCCGCAATTGCCAGCCACGGAACGCCAAACGCAAGTCGCTTCCGAATGAAGATTCTGACCATCGAATCGACCTGCGATGAAACAGCGGCCGCGGTCGTGACCGATGCGCTGGAGGTGCTCGGCTCCGTCGTTGCTTCGCAGGATGATTTGCACCAACGTTTCGGGGGCGTTGTTCCGGAGATCGCCTCGCGGGCGCACCTCGAGCGCATCCTGCCCGTGGTCGACGAAACGCTGCGTCGGGCAGGCGTTTGCCTCGGCGATCTCGATGCCATCGCCGTGGCCAACACGCCCGGGCTGGCGGGTTCCCTGCTCGTCGGACTGACGACCGCCAAGGCCCTGTGCCTAGCCACCGGCTTACCCCTAGTCGCCGTCAATCATCTCCAGGCGCACATCTATGCCTGTCAGATTTCCACCAACGAGACGGTCTACCCGTGCGTCGGACTCATCATCAGTGGTGGGCACACTAGCCTGTATCGCTGCCGCGATCCCCTGGATTTTGAACTCCTCGGCGCCACCATCGACGATGCCGCCGGCGAGGCCTTCGACAAGGTCGCTAGCATGCTGGGACTGCCCTACCCAGGCGGCCCGTCCATCCAGTGCGCCGCCGAGTCGGGTAATCCCCGTGCCTACGCCTTTCCACGCCCATTCTGCCAGGATCGCGATCGCCTCGACTTCAGCTTCAGCGGCCTGAAAACGGCCGTACGCTACACACTGGTCGGTCCGGGACGCCAGCACTTCCAGCACGTGCAACTCGAACCGCAGCAGGTGGCCGATATTGCCGCCAGCTTCCAAGAAGCGGTTGTCGATTGCCTGGTCGACAAGGCGTTCCTGGCGATCGAACGAACCGCTATGCACAAGCTGTGCGTTGGTGGGGGCGTCGCGGCCAACGCCCGATTCCGCCAGCGGATCCAGCAGGAGGCCGACCGGCGCGGCGTGCCTCTGTATGTTGCCCCGTTGCGATTGTGCACCGACAACGCGGTGATGGGAGCGATTGCCGTTGAGCGATGCCGAGCAGGTCTTTGGGAGCCCATGGATCTCGATGCGCACCCAGGCGTGGTGAGAAAGACCGGCTGACGTCCCCATGGGACTGCAAAGCCCCCGGAACTCCGCATGCCAGTCAACACCAAGGCATGGCCGGCGCAGCATCAAGAAACGCCGTGTGGCACAACTGCCGCCGCTGTGTTCCCACCAGACCGACTCTGCGTCGATCAGTAGCTGCCCATGCCGCCGCCGTAGCCGCCGCTGCTGCCACCGTATCCACCGCCGCCGCCGTAGCCGCCGCCGCCAAAGCCACCGCCACCACTTCCCGTCCCTGAGAACCCTGCGCCTCCCGTGCCGCCAGTGCTCGATCCGGTGGCGCCTGACGCCATGTTGAAAGTCGTGACCGACCCGATCTGCGAAAAGAACGGGAACGGCGTGACTCGCACATAACGACGATCAGCCGACACAACCGCCTGCGCGCTCAGAGTGGCGCCTTCAGGTAAGAGCGTGATCACGGGCTGATAGCCGACAGCCCCCGGCGCTGGCGGAAACCACGTGCCGTTGACGTTCTCGCCCCCACGCGCCCGCGACAAAGCAACCATCGACTGGGGATCGACCGCGGCAGCCAACTGTTGAGCGAGTATCTGCTGGCGGACTGCGATCTGATTCACCGCGGCGTTGGCAACCTGCTCCTGCTGAAGCGGCTCCTTGCGCCGGCCGTCAGCGAGGTCGAACTTGATGATCGCCTCGTCGTTCTTCAAGGGAACGACCTTCCGAAGACGCTTCTCTTCCGCGGTCCGCCAATGCGTTACCACTTCCACCGTCACCTTATTCGCGGTCACGGCTCCCCAGATCCGCCGTGCCACAAGGCGGTAATCGCCGCTGAAACCCTTCGGGCATGCATAGATCTCGTAATACGTCTTCCCCTGGGTCCCAGGAACGTTGGACGAGGGAACATCGCCGACGATCACGCCGCCGCCCGCGGTCCGTGGCATTCGGTACGAGCAAACCGAGCCGGATGGCTCTTCGACCGCCAGGTCCACATCCGCCTCGCCCGTCCAACTGACGATCGCCACACAGTCGCGGGCTACCGCCTGATCGAGTGCCTTCTCGAACTTCTGCGCTTCCTGAACCCGTTGTTCTTTCTTCAAACGTTCCAGCGTCGTCGCAGCCACACGCTGGGCATTCTTCCAAATGGACTCCTGGTCTGCCGAAAAGGCCTGGCTGAGAATGCCAACCGTGGCCCACTGCACGGCATCCACGTCGTCCAGTCGCTGGGCGACCTTCAGTCCGCTAATGTACGGCTCAGGCCGATGGGGCTGCAGTTCGCTCACTTGGCGATACAGTTGCAAAGCACGCTTGTCCAAGCCACATCGCTCCATGTACATCGCGATGTACATAAGGTCCACCGGACTTTCGGCAAAATCGACGGCCGACATCATCGCCCTTTCGACTTCCGCCGCCGGGTGTCCGGCCGCCTGCAGCGCGATCGCCAGAACCTCGTACATCCACGGCTGGGCCTGATGATGACGCAGCGCCGCCTGGACCAATGCAATCACCTGTTCATACTTCTTGCTGTGCATCAGACGACGCGTGGTTTCCCGAACCTGCTTTTCGGTCGGCTCGTGAGTGGCGAAATACTCGCTCCACGCCGACGCCGGGTCGGCGCCCTCGGACACGTCCAACTCGATCGCGCGGGCCTCGGGCTTCGGCGACGTTTCGGTCGCAGCGGCGGCCGCTTCCCGTGACGCCGCCTTCTCGGGTTGCTTGGGCTTGGCCGACAGATTCAGGTCATCGTTGACCGAGAATGCTTGGAAGCCTTGGTTGCCGTTCGCATTGCCGTTGAGATTGGGGAACAGGTTCTGCGGCACGTTAAACATGCCTCCGCCCATGCCTCCGCCCATGCCTCCTCTCATGCCGCCGCCCATGCCTCCTCCCATGCCTCCCATGCCACCCATGCCTCCCATGCCGCCCATACCTCCCATCATTCCCCCGCCCATGCCTCCGCCCATTCCGCTAGTAACCGGAATGACTAGGTCGGCAACCGGGTAGACTTTCCGGACCAGATTCTCAGCGGCCCGGTCGGGGGTTGTGATCAACAGCACTTCGTCCTGAATCATGTACGTCAGGTCGTGTTCGCGGAGAATCAGCCGCAACGCCGACTTCAACGTCACACCGGTCAGGTTGCGGGTGATGGGCGTCTCAACCGGGATGCCCACTTCGTCCAGCGCTCGCTGATCGAGCTGAATCTCGATGCCGTGCAAGTCCTTCAGATACGTGACCGCCTCCTGCAGCGGCGTGTCGATGAAGTCGATCTTCGTGGGAGAAGCCAGTGCTTCGAGAATCTTCTTCTCGGCCGGGCCCTTGGGAGCCAAGTCCACCTGCGAATAGCGGTCCTTGCGCCGAGCTGTCAGTTCGCGCCAGACCTCTGCCGGCGGATAGACCACCGGTGGCTCGTCCGGAAATGCCATATGGGCCTTTTCAACCTGGAACAGGGTGTCCCACATGGCTTCCTGCCGCCGCACGCGCAACTCCATCTGTTGGTACCAGTGGCCGACCAGGCGCGCGTTGGTAATGCCGCTGACCGCGGCCAGTTCGGGCGGCTCGTACGTCGTCGCCAACTTGGCCGCTTCGGCCGCCGCCTGCTGGTCGGCCATTTCGTAGCGACCTTCGTCCATCAGCGAGTTGAACCGCTCCATCAACTGCTTGACCTTGTCCTGCTTGCGAAGCAGGTTCTCGGTGATGAGCTGACGTTCCTTCGCCGATGCTTGCTGTTCGTAGAGTTGCTGCCGGCGCAGATCGTCGGCCGACGCTCGCTGGGTCGCCTCGCGCAGGGCAACCTCCAACTGGTTGACCAACTGGCTGCGGATGTCCGGCTCCAACTGCGGCGCCCGGCGCACCCGTTCCAACTGCAGCTTCAGCTTCTGGGTCGCCACGTTCGGGTCGGTCGACACCAAGTTTCGAGCCTCACTGATGGTGTTGCGCACGTCCGTAATGATCATCTGCGTGATCACTTGACGCTGCTGCTCGACCTGCCCGACGAACGCACCGCCGTCGGCGAACGGATCCGGAGGCAAGGACGGCTTCGGTCCCGGCGACGACCCCCCTCCAGGACCGGTGAGGTTCAGGTCGCTCTGCGGGGCCGCCTTCGCACCACCTGGAGGCGCCTCGCTCGATCCCGCCTGCTTCTGCGCGGCGCGATCCAGCAACAGTTTCGCTTCCCGATTGGATTGGTCCTGACGCAGGGCCTCTTTGGCCAAACGCTCGGCACCCACCAGATCGCCGGTGGAAATAGCCTGTGCCGCAAGATCCGTCAAGCTCTCCGACCCCGTCATCACGGCGTCCTGGATGCGGGTCAGACTGGCGGTCCCCGTCAACGGCAGCGTCACGCCCCCGTCCTTTCGCGCCAGGTCGACCACCTTGGCCAAGTAGGCGTTGGCCTCCGACGATTTCTCAGGCGTTACGCTCCATTGTAGCTTCTGCGGGCTGCCGGCAGCGTCCGCCGTCATCTTGATTTCCATCGGCCCGTCGCCCGTATACACCCCGACGAACGCCGTGTCCCGATCGCTGCGCAGCGGAGAAGGCGTCTTGGGATACACGTCTTTGAACCCTTCCGGCCATTGCACCGATGTCGGCCAATCGACCGTCGCACTGACAGCCTCTGCCAGCGTTGGGCCGGGTTGTGCGGCCTGCACGAAAAATTGCCCGCCCGTCCGTCCGGCCAGCGCACCAAGCGCTTGCATGTCTACCTGCAGGCCGGTGCCAAAGCTGCTGACCGCCGCGCGGCTATCCGCCAGCAAGCCCACGAGCTTCTCGAACTTCTCCGGCGTGAGCAAATTGGCCGGGCTTCGGCCTTCTCCGATGTACACGATCGCTCGCGGATTTCGCGAGTTGCCCGCGAAACTCCCTGCCGCCGTGCTCATCGCACCGTACATGTCGGTCGCGCCGAGAGGGGCACGCGCGTCCAACTTCTTCAACGCGGCTGCCATTTCGGCACCCTTCGGCGACACGAAACCTTCAGTCATCCCGATCGCGTGAACGTCGGCGGCCAGCAAATGCACTCGGTCTTTCGGGCCAAGGCTGTCCAGCAAGCCCTTCAACGCCGAAATCGACTCCGTGCGAAACTGCCCGGTCTGACTGGCCGATGTGTCGATCACCACGACCACGTCGTGGGCTTCCGCCGTCGTCGCTTTGTGCGCGGGCGGCAGACTCAGGGCAAAATACTTGGTGCCGTCGGCCTGTGCAAAGGTCTGCAGTCGAGCAGCCTCAGGACTCGACTCGGCTGCCCAGACAGCCGTGGCGGTGACCGTCACTGCCATCAAGCCGACAGACAGCAAAACCCAGCGGGCGAACACGTGTTTGGACATAAATCAGATCTCCGGCACGGAAACCAGTGCGTGCGAGCGCGTCGTGTTCCGTAGCGACCGCCCGAGCACGTGAAGAGTTCGTCGGGCAATAGAGCAACTTCGAGACACAGATAGGTCATCTACCTCAATCACCATGTCCTGGCCCAACCCCTTGCCAATGTCGACGTAAACGACTTGGCTGGCCGGTCCATCCACACGCCGATAGAGGATCTTCCAGGTATGCTCATTTTACCTAATCGTTCACCAGTTTACCAACGAAAAACTCCCAGTTCAGTTGGATGAACTGAACGTCGAGCTTGGCTTCCAACCGTCCAATCCGCACGATCCGCACAACCCAATGAAAACGGTCCAGGCGACACCATGTCACCTGGACCGCAAATTACTATCGTGTCTTAGGTTAGGTTCTGAACGATGCGTTCCGGCGTCCCCGCCCCGGCTGCCCGCCCATCGACGGGAATTGGTCACCGGCCGGACGAATCCTGCCTCCCAATTGCCCGCCGCTCCCTCAGGCCTCAGAGCGGACGCTTCGGCCCTACCCTCTCAAAGCCCCAACCACTCCGATCCAATGGAGCCCTCGTGAGCTGCCGGATGGCTCTGCAAGCTCATCAAGAAGGCGTGCCAATCGGCCGCGACCAACTGCTGCGTGAAGTTCCACACGGCTTCGCCCGCTCCCGAGAGGGAGTCGACCGCCGCCGTCAACATCGCGCTGGTCAGTGCGTTTTCTGCCGACGCCGTGCCGAACTCTTGGGCGCCCTCGGCGAAAATGCCCGTCTCATACGCGTTGGCCGTGATGGCGCGAACTTCCTCACGCCACCCTGCCGAGCGGTTGTCCAAGGAACGATGCAACAGATCGGCCGCTTCATTCGGGCCCAATTCGCCGCGCTCCATCAGCCGATACGCTGCCAGGAAGGCCGCGGCTCCGGTAACGTCGTCGCTCAGGCTCAACACCTCGATGCCGCTGCCGATTTCAAAATCGTACACGAACTCGAACGACGAGGAATCCAACGACTCCAGGTAATAGTTCAGCACCGCACGGCGCACACCCGAGGGCTCTTCACTAAGACGCTCCAACGTACGCAGGAGGTCCCGGTCGGAGTTGGTCAGCAGGCTGGCGGGCATAGCACCGAACAGTTCGAGTCCGTTGTCGCGATATTCCGCTTCTACCGGCGGCAGAGGCCGAGTCTCTTCGACCACGTCGCGGTAATACTCGTATCGGTAGTGGTTCCAGATCTCCGTCCGCCCGGTGTCCGCCGAGCTGTCAAGTTCCGCCTCGTTGGTTGCCGAGTCGGCGATGCCGGGTTGATAGTACCGTTCGCCGTAGTCGTACCTGCTGTAATCGGTCCACGGTTCGACTGCTTCCGAGCCCGTGTCGGCTGTTTCGGCACTGTCGCGATTCGATCGAATCGCGTTGCTGTAGAACCAATCGTGGTCGCCATACTCGTACGTCGACTGGCTGTCCTGCGAGGGCTCATATTGCTCGTCGTCCAGCGCGTGCTTGCCTTCATCACTCGAGCTGTCGGCGTCCTGATCGGCTTCGTCGTCAGCCTGGCTCAGGTTCGCGTCTTCCGTTGCCGGCACGTCCATGCTATCCGTAGCCGAAGCGTCGCTGTCTTCTGCTTCCGACGCGTTGGTGTCGTCCATCTCTGAGTTGTCTGGATCGTCCGTGTAGTACGCGTCGTTCTCATACCAGTGGGGGCCGCCCTCACCGCCCATCGCCGAACTGTCGTTGTACTCGGTTTCCGACGTGTCGGTATCTCCCATGGCCGAGTCGTCCACGTCGTCCATGTAGTGAGTGTCACTCTCATACTCGTACGAGTAGTCCGCATCGTCGGTCTGGGCCGTTTCGCCCTCTTGCTCGTCCGAGTAGTCGGCATCGTCCATGTACGACGCATCACTCTCATACTCGTCTAAGTAATCGGCGTGATCCGCATTGACGTCTGCCGTGTCCGAGTGGTCCGCATCGTCCATCGACGACGAGTAGCCGTTCTCTTGGTCCGACGAGTCGGCGGCGCTCGAATCGCTGTCGCTCTTCTCGGCATTCGGATCGCCATACAGTTCCGAGAAGGTCGCGTAATGGTAGCCGTACTTCAACGCGTACGCTTCCGCCGATTCTTCCCGATCGACGGCTGGGCCGGAGCCAGTCGGTTGACCCGCGGACTGGGTGTCCTCAGGATACTCAAAATGGTAGGCGCCCTCGGGGGAGTGCGCATCATATGGATCGCTCCACTCTGCGGTTGCCGCAGCATCCGCGTACGGGTCGAGCGCCCATGCGTTGCGGGGGCCGATCGATCCCAGTACCATCGTCGCCCCGCCCAGCACGGTACACCAAAGCGAAAGTGAGATACGAGAGCATTTCATCCCATGTGTCCTCCCAAGTAAGGGCCCACTCGGAGTGTCCGTTGGTTGCCGTCAGAATTCCCGTTGAACCGCATCAGCCGTTAACGGTATCGGGAAAAAAGAATGGGTCCATTAGGCAATAAGCGCACTATCGGTCGTGTAGAAAAACTTAGTGCTTTGAATAGATGCCGGACTTGAAATGGTATAGGAAACCTTGCGGGGGTGTCACCGCTGTTTCTCGCAATCAAGTAGGTAAACTTCGCAGGTTTTGACCAACACGCCACCAGTCTAGCGAGACTTTGCGCGTTGTTCCTCGCTGAGCCACACGCAACGGACGTGGCGATTATGCTTCCCCCCGTCCGATCGTGTTGTCAGTTCGGCCCTCGCCGATGATTCGAACGCTTCGCCAGGTGCAATCAAGTCGGCACCCGGTGGAAACACGTGGTCAAGCTGTGGTTGGGACCGCGCGGCCTGGGATGCTATACTGGCCTCCCCGCGTAACATGTGGAACGTTCCTACGTAACACAGGGACGTCCGCACGGCCGCCGACGGCATCGATACTCCACTTTAGGGGGTTTCTTCTGAATGGGCCCGCTCGCCACTGTCCATATGGCACCGTCGGCGTGGCTCGCCATCCTCGCGTCATTGGGGGTGTTTTTTACCCTGCTTTGGCGGAGAGATACTCCCATCGACCTTCTGTTCCTCGGTGGGCTTGTCGTGGTAACTGCCTCGGGGGTTATCACACCCAATGAGGCGCTAATGGGCTTTGGCAACCCGGCGGTCATCACGATTGGCGCGCTCTTTGTCGTTGCTGCTGGACTTCGATCGACAGGTGTTCTCGACTTCGTCGGCAATCGCCTGCTCGGCACGGCCAGAACGGCCAACAGTGCCCTACGGCGCCTGACATTCACCGTGCTGGGCATCTCACCCTTTGTCAACAACACGCCGGTCGTGGCGATGTTCGTGCCGGTCGTCCTCGATTGGTGTCGAAAGCGGGGCGTGTCCCCCTCGCGTCTGCTGATTCCGCTCAGCTATCTGACCATTCTCGGCGGGGCGTGTACGCTCATCGGGACGAGCACGAACATCCTTGTGGGCGGTCTGCTTAGGGAAGAGTACACGGTCAGCCGATCCGAGCATCGCTACTCGGAGGCCTTCCGCTACGAGTTGCACGACCTGTCCATGTTCGAAATCGGCAAGGTGGGCATCCCATGTGCGGTTGTCGGCGCCCTGTACCTACTGCTGGTCGGGCGACGGCTGTTGCCCGATCGGGCCGAACTGGTGGAACAACTGGGCGAGCGCAGCCGGGAATACCTCGTCGAAATGCTGGTCCAGCCCGAATGTCGCCTGGTTGGTAAAGCGGTAGAGGAGGCCGGGTTACGTCATCTGCGAGGTCTGTTTCTCATTGAAATCGACCGCGGCGACGAGGTCATCACACCCGTAGCGCCGCACGACATCGTTCGCGCCGGCGACCAGCTCGTGTTCACTGGCGTCGTGAGCACGATCATCGACCTCGTTCGCATTCCCGGTCTCGTCCCGGCCAACGATACGGCCCATCGACTTCACCCGGCTCAGCGAAGGCAGCGTCATCTCTCCGAAGCGGTCATCTCCAAGTCGTCACCCTTGATCGGGCTCTCGGTGCGCAGGGCCAATTTCCGTCGGCTCTACCATGCCGCCGTGGTGGCCGTGCATCGCAACGGCGCTCGACTTCCCAGCAAAGTCGGCGACATCGTGCTCGAAGCGGGCGACACCCTGCTCCTTCAAACCCGCACCGAATTTGCCACCAGTTTTCGCAACAGCCGCGACTTCTACCTGGTCGCCAGTGTCGAGGGCTCCCAACCGCGGCGTCACGATCGCGCTTGGCTGGCCTTGGGGCTCCTCGCGCTCCTGGTCGTCTGGCTGAGCGCGGCGACATGGCTCGCCACACGCTATCCTGGGCTTGGCTCGCCGGCGGTCATTGCGCTCACCATCGCCGGACTCTACGTTGCAACCCGCTGCCTCCCCATCGCCGAGGCCCGCGGCGCGGTGGATCTCCAGGTTCTGGTTACCATCGGTGCGGCCCTAGGGCTGGGGCGAGCCCTCACCGAAAGTGGAGCCGCCAAGACGCTTGCGCAACTGCTTGTCGCAAGCGTCGGCGATGGGCATCCCATGCTTCTTCTCACGGTAATCTATATCGTCACCGCCGCCTTCACCGAGATCATCAGCAATGCGGCCGTGGCAGCGATGATTTTTCCGTTGGCGGTGGCCACCGCTGCGGCCAGCGGCTACAGCCCCCGCCCTTTCGTCATGGCAGTGATGCTGGCCGCGTCATTGAGCTTTATCACACCGATCGGCTACCAGACGAATCTGATGGTAATGGGGCCCGGCGGATACCAGCCCCGAGACTACCTCAAGGTCGGGTGGCCGTTGAGCCTCTTGGTGGCACTGACAGCACTCACTCTGATTCCGCGAATGTGGCCCCTGGCCCTCTGATCTCCTCAGCCGGCCGCAGAGTGCGTATCATAGGGGCGTTGCGTAGGGGACGCCGCCGGCTCCGCGCCCGGATACAAGAGCTTGACCGGTCGGGCCTCGGCGCCGGATCAGTCGACAGACGAACGATATCCCAACGAAGAATCCCATGAAGCGAACGCTCGTACTCTGCAGCCTTGCGGCCGTCGTGGGGATGGCCGTTGCCCTGGTATGCCAGCAGTTGCCCGCTCCAATGACTCCATCGGCGGCCCAGGAGTTCTCTCCGCCGGCATCCCCTCAATTGCAGCCGCCTCAGCCCCTCGGCGCACCATTTCCCGGCAACCTGCCGGCACCGGTCGACGATGAGCTAACGCCCGAAGAGCGAGTCAACGTGGCCGTCTACGAGAGGGCCAATCGCAGCGTCGTGAACATCACGACCAGGAGTGCCCGTCGGGATCTGTTTCTCATGGAGATCCGGTCCGAGGGCGAAGGTAGCGGCATCGTTCTCGACAAACAGGGCCACCTTCTGACCAATTACCACGTCGTCGAAGGAGCCGACGTTATTCAGGTAACCCTTTACACAACGAACAGTTACGAAGCCAAGCTGATCGGAGTCGATCCCAACAGCGACGTCGCCGTGCTGAAGATCTCCGCCCCTCCCGACGATCTCGTCCCTCTCGTTTTTGGCGATTCCAGCCGGCTGCGTGTCGGCCAGCGCGTCTTCGCCATCGGCAATCCTTTCGGCCTGGAACGGACCTTATCCACAGGCATAATCGCCAGCCTGGATCGCTCGTTGCCCAACCGCCGAACCAATCGCACCTTCAAGCAGATGATCCAGATCGATGCGGCCATAAACCCCGGCAACTCGGGCGGCCCTTTGCTCGATAGCCACGGGCGCATGATCGGCATGAACATGGCAATTGCCAGCAAGACCGGCGAAAGTGCTGGCGTTGGATTCGCCATGCCCATCAACACCATCGCGAGAGTCGTCCCGCAGCTCATCAAGAATGGCCACGTACGCCTGCCCGACAGCGGCATTCTTACCGCCTACCAAACCGAACGAGGTCTCTTGATCGCAAAGCTCGCCCCGAACGGCGCCGCGGCCCGGGCGGGACTGCGAGGTGAGATCATCCGCCAGAAGCGGCAAGGTCCCCTGGTGTTCGAGACCATCGATCGCTCGAAGGCCGATCTCATCGTAGCTGTCGACGGTCAGAAGGTTACCAACAAAGACGACTTTCTCACCGCGATCGAAAGCAAACAGCCCGGTCAGCGCGTCGTGATCACCGTCGTCCGCGAAGGCCAGAAACTCGATGTGCCGATAACGCTGGATTCCAATGAGTAAGGCTCCCACGCCCGCGCAATGACCTCTCCCTTCGCCTACTCGCGGGAGATGGGTCGGCGGTGAGGGTGCCTTCCATTTCGGTTCTTCGCTCCATTACTTCGCGCGACCATCCCGGTCCCCGCAGCCGCTCCTCATTGATTCGCGCCGCTCGTGTCCTCCTTCGTCCGAAACCGCACCGTCACAGGCGACAGTGCCACGCCTTCCCGGCTGCGGAAGCCGGTGAAGACCGACGAGTTGAGCATGAACTTGTAGCTCCAGCCGGGCTTGAGCTTCACCGGAACGCTCCAGGCTGTTGTGGCAGCGTCGTAGGACGGGTCACCCACGACCGTCGGAAAGTGGGGCCCAATACCGACCAGCGACCAGGAGCCGTTCTGCATGGGTCGATCAAAAACGACCTTGATTGCAGCTAGCGAAGGATCCACGTCTTGAACTCCGTCGGCCGGGATCGTCGATACAACACGCGGCTGTTTGGCGGCAGCGGCTTTCGCCTGGGCGTCGACCTGGTCTGCATAAGTGTTGAAGAATTCGGCCAACCGGGGCGCGAAATCGTCGAGCGACGGATAGCGGTCTCGCTGGGCCTCGTACTCCCCAAGCAAGTCGGCCAGTTCATCTGTCCAAAGGAACGATCGGTGTTTCTCGCGCAGGATCGCCTGTCGAGCGGCCTCAGGACCGTCGTTGGCCAGTATGTAGCGAACTGTACTCGCCCGGACCAAAGACTCGTACAGCATCGTTTTCCAGTTACTGTAAGCTTGCCGAGACATGGCGTCTTTCACCGAAGCAAACAGCCGTTGGGCGCCATCCTGGGCGTCACTAGCGAAGCGATCGACAATGGGATTGGCGTACGAATGGCAGAACTCGTGGACCACCGTGGTGACCATGCCGGGCTGAAATTCAGGTATGCCTTCCGCATCCGTCCGCCAAACCCCCAAAATACAGTACATCTCCACTTGACCATTGGCGGCTTGGAACCGCGGCCCATAGCAGTTCGGCCCATTCAGCATGCCCAGCGCGACGACGAAATGCACCTTTCGCTTGCCGCCGAAGAACTTGTCGAACCAGTCCAGGTGGGCGTGCTGCTGCAGCATCGACTGCATCCGCGAGGTGGCCTGCTCATACAGCGGCCCTTGGGCAGTGAAGAACTCGGAGAACTTGCTCTTCTCGGCAAACTGCCGAACTGCCGCCAGGAACTTGGGAACATCCGACGAAGGCCATCGGTGATCGAGAGCCTTCGGCCACGGATCAAGACGCGTTCTCAGATGCAACTCGGGAGGCTCAGTGATGTGGACGGCCATGCTCATACAGGCGTCGAAGGAAACGCCCCGAGTTTGACGCAGCCGTCGCGCCAGCTGCACGGCCTCGTGATCGCGAAAGTCGCCGAATTGCTTTTCGACATCGTTGGTGTACTGCAACACGCAACCCCGGTTGTATTCGCGATTCCCAGCCAGCCGAAAAATGATGCTCATCAACTCGACCCGCGGATCGACCATCACGCGGACGCCGATGTCGGACGCCTTCTCCGCCGCCACGGCCCTGGAATCTGCGCATAAGGGGAACGAAAATACGCCGCAGACCCCCAGTGCGAGAAGCCCTCGAACAAGACGCGGCAAACGGATATCCGCCAGGTTCAGGAGCATCGTCTTTCGTCCTCGTTCTCGAGCCTGATCATTGCCGCCAAGTACCCTCACATCGCGGCGCAAAGGGGCCCGCGGGCCTCAACGGTCAGATCCCCCCTCGATTGTGAGCGTGGCCCCATTGTAGTTCGCCGCCGCTCACAACAAATTGCTGCTGCCCGCTCGCAGTCCATGCGGCACCCCCACGCGGCACAGCCGCCGTCGGTTTCGAGAGCAAGTTCCCACCCGCGTTCGCCTCTGCAAATCATCATCCGGCTATTTCGTGTCGCTTCCAGAACACGATTGCATCGTCAGCAACACGGTACCGACCGATCGAAAGACGCAAGCATATACGTATTATGGGTGGGATGCCGCCCGTTACTGGCGGCCTATATGTGGGGGTATTGTGAGAAGATGGTAAACTTACCGCCGACCTAACGGGCCGATCGCAAGTGGTTCGTGACCACCGAGAAAAAATCTTTGGGAGCCCGTTGACAGGTGCTGGCCAAAGTATAGAATCTCTCTTGGTCGGTCGGTCATTGGTCCTTCGCCAGTGCGGACGACGAGTGGCTTTCCGACTATTTTAGTTCTTTGACAATTTGGTAGCGCGTCAAGCAAACAAAGCCCCTTTATTTAACCAGCCTTAAGACTGGAGTTGATAAAGGTTTTTCGGAGTGCTTGCCTCTTTGACCATGGGGCGACACTCCTGGACGAACCTTTCGGGTTTGTTAGCCATCCGCACCCATGTCCGTGCAAACGGTTGTGGGGGTGGTAAGTACACAAAAATTGAAGGGTTTGATCCTGGCTCAGAATGAACGTTGGCGGCGTGGATTAGGCATGCAAGTCGTGCGGAAAGGCCCTTCGGGGTACTCGAGCGGCGAAAGGGAGAGTAATGCGTGGATTATCTACCTTCAGGACCGGGATAGCCGGGGGAAACCCCGGGTAATACCGGATGATGTCTCCGGACCAAAGGTGTAAGTCCGCCTGGAGATGAGTCCGCGTCCTACTAGCTTGTTGGTGAGGTAATGGCTCACCAAGGCTAAGATGGGTACGGGGTGTGAGAGCACGACCCCGCTCACTGGGACTGAGACACTGCCCAGACACCTACGGGTGGCTGCAGTCGAGAATCTTCGGCAATGGGCGCAAGCCTGACCGAGCGACGCCGCGTGTGGGATGAAGGCCTTCGGGTTGTAAACCACTGTCGGAGGGGAGGAAATTCTAGGGGGCTCACCCCCTAGATTGACCTAGCCTCAGAGGAAGGACGGGCTAAGTTCGTGCCAGCAGCCGCGGTAAGACGAACCGTCCGAACGTTATTCGGAATCATTGGGCTTAAAGGGTGCGTAGGCGGCCCTGAAAGTTGGGTGTGAAATCCCTCGGCTCAACCGAGGAACTGCGCCCAAAACTGCAGGGCTCGAGGGAGACAGAGGTGAGCGGAACTTGCGGTGGAGCGGTGAAATGCGTTGATATCGCAAGGAACACCTGTGGCGAAAGCGGCTCACTGGGTCTCTTCTGACGCTGAGGCACGAAAGCTAGGGGAGCGAACGGGATTAGATACCCCGGTAGTCCTAGCCGTAAACGCTGAGCACTAGATCGGAGAGTACTCCATAGCTTTCCGGTCGTAGCGAAAGTGTTAAGTGCTCCGCCTGGGGAGTATGGTCGCAAGGCTGAAACTCAAAGGAATTGACGGGGGCTCACACAAGCGGTGGAGGATGTGGCTTAATTCGAGGCTACGCGAAGAACCTTATCCTAGGCTTGACATGCACGGATTAGTCTCTGGAAACAGAGGTGACGCCTTCGGGTGGAACGTGCACAGGTGCTGCATGGCTGTCGTCAGCTCGTGTCGTGAGATGTCGGGTTAAGTCCCTTAACGAGCGAAACCCTTGTCGCTAGTTGCCAGCGAGTAATGTCGGGGACTCTAGCGAGACTGCCGGTGTTAAACCGGAGGAAGGTGGGGATGACGTCAAGTCCTCATGGCCTTTATGCCTAGGGCTGCACACGTCCTACAATGGCGCGTACAAAGGGAAGCAAACTCGCGAGAGTGAGCAAATCCCAAAAAGCGCGCCCCAGTTCGGATTGTAGGCTGCAACCCGCCTACATGAAGCCGGAATCGCTAGTAATCGCGGGTCAGCATACCGCGGTGAATATGTTCCTGAGCCTTGTACACACCGCCCGTCAAGCCACGAAAGTGGGGGGTCGGCGAAGTCGCTGAGCTAACCGTAAGGAGGCAGGCGCCGAACCGAAACTCCGCGATTGGGACTAAGTCGTAACAAGGTAGCCGTAGGGGAACCTGCGGCTGGATCACCTCCTTTCTAAGGATTTTGACGTCCGGATCTTTCTCACGAATCCTCCGGCATCAGAATTATGGAGCCAGGCCTTGAGGCTGTTGGGGTGCCTGACCGCTACCAGATTATAAACCGGCAAGCCCGGCCAGATTGTTCTGTGCCGGGCTTGTCGCGTTTTTGTCCGCCACACATTGACCTTCCCCCGTACTTCCCTCATGATGACGTCCCGAAAGGCGACGCCCTCCACAGAACGCCAGCCATGCGCGACACTATGAATCACGCCGTCCCCGGCATCGTACCGCCACACGTCGCCGAAGCCCCGCTCTTGACCATTTGGCCTTCCATTGGGGCCTGGGCTCCAGGGCGATTCGTCGGGCGGCTCGCTGGCATGCGCACGGGCGTCGGCTTCTTCACACTCGGGAAGCTCTTTGCCCTGTTGACTATTCCGATTAGTCTCAGCGTTTACGCCTGGCGGCTCATGCCGTACCGCGCTCGCCGGTATACGCTGACCAATCGACGGGTTGTTGTTCAGAAAGGCCTAAGACCGGCAGACGAGCGCGCGATCGATCTCGACGCCTTTGACACCATCCAGGTCGAGGTCCAGCCGGGCCAGGCGTGGCTGCGTGCTGGGGATCTGGTCTTCCAGCACGACGGTCGACAGGTCTTTCGACTGCCGGGTGTGCCTCGACCCGTGCCGTTTCGCGAAACGTGCATAAAAGCACAGACGGCGCTGCTGAGCATTCGCCAGGTGCTACAAGAACAGCCCGCACAGGTGTGAGCGGCGGTCTAAAACAACCGTCACTGCACTCCAGTGCTGGCGTACAGCGGTATCGAGGCGTTCGGCAGGCTGCTGATCTCGGTCGTCGACGGCGCTTGCTCTTCTGTCAACGGCGGCAGACGGCGGACGTTGTCGTTGGCCGGCGCGTCCTCCCCTGACGCTGTCACGAGAGCGTCATCCAGCAAGTCACCAGCGCTGACCTTGAGCTTCGGAGGCTCCGACGGCGTGGGTTCTACCACAGCCGCCGTCTTCGCCGTGACCGTCACATCGGGTCTCGCGATGGCCTTGTGCGACTCCGACTTGTCGTCCGATGCAAGCGTGCACGATTTGCCATCGCACACGACCTTTGGCTTGCTCGCCTTCTTCGCCACACTCGTTTCTTTGCGATGGGCCTTGCGATCCTCTGTGGGCTTCGATTTCTCTCTCGGAGCCTTCTTTTCAACGACGGGTGCCTTGGGCGGTGCACTGGGCGCCGATGTCGCCGCGACCCGTTCGGTGGCCGGTTCGGGGACGGAAACGGCGACCATCTCCCATACGATCGGGTATCGAACGATGTTGAACCCGATCGCGACAATCACCGCAATCCACACCCCCAACGCAGTCGCTATTCTGGGCATGCTTTGCCTCCCTTAAGGCGTCTGCAGTCCTTGGATGCTAGCAACCATACACCACGCGCCGCGCTGGGCAAGCTTCTAGGCCCATCTTTGGACACGAATCACCACAGACGCGGAAGGAGCGGATTGGTTGGGCAAACTTTTCGCGACAACGAAACTCTGACAGAGGTTCAACGCTTTCGGGCTCGCTCGAATAGTCGGCGAATATCCTCCGGCATTTCCTCCAATGAGTTATACGTATGTTCCTGGCCCGATGGATCGCGAAATGTGTATCGGCTGCCCGAGGAAACCCCTTCACTGGCGGCCCGTTGACGCGCTGCCTCGACCTGGGCTCGCAGCTCCGGCGGCAAGTCGTCGATGCTTGTTGATGTGCGCTGTTGGCCGGTGGCCGGATCTGTCCACTGGAACGTCTCCGATCGACAAACACGAACCTCACGGCGATGCCGCCCAAGCGGCTCGTTTCCTGTGCCGAAAAGCCAGCCCGCTAGTCGAGAAAGAAAACCCGCCTGCTTGCCACCCTGCAGAGTCTCGCCACAGAAATCGCAAACCGTCGACTCCGGGTCCACAACCCGCGCGCCACAACTCGGACAGTAGTTGCTCATTCTGCACTCCCGCTCCCGCTGGCCGGCCCTGTGCCCTACGTTTACCACCATGCCCTCACCTTGTCCATAACAGAGGTTAGGGATTGCAGTCTCGTGGCGAGGGGTGAGTCGCTCATGCAAGCGTGCGGGCCGGTGCTCCCAAATCGAGACAATACCAGACCGTGCACGACGATTGCTCCGGCTCCCGACCCCCGGCCCTCAAACCCCTAGGCACCTCCCATTTCCATCTGCTAAGCTGATTGCCATGGACGATCCGAACACACTACCTCGCAGCCCCGAGCTCATGTCGCCGGGCGACACCGCCCTGCTCGTCGTCGATGTACAGGAGAAGCTGGTACCGGTAATCGCCGATCACCATCGGGTCATCTGGAACATCGGCCGCCTGATCGACGGTGCAAAGATTCTCGGCCTCCCCGTGATCGGTACCGAGCAGTATCCCAAAGGCCTTGGCCCGACCATCGCCGAGTTGGCCGACCGAATCGGCCCGATGCCTTCCAAGCTGACCTTCAGTTGCGGCGGTTGTCCCGGGCTGTTCGATAATCTGGAGAGCCAGGGCATTCACAACATTCTCGTCTGCGGCATGGAATGCCACGTCTGCGTGCAACAGACGGTGCTCGACCTTCTGGCCGCCGGATGGCGTGTCTACCTGGCCGTCGACGCCATCGGATCCCGCTTCGAGTGCGACTATCGCACGGCCCTATCGCGAATGGACTCCTCCGGCGCCGTGCTCACCACGACCGAGGCGGCCCTCTTTGAATGGTGTCAACAGGCCGGCACCCCCGAGTTCAAGCAGATCAGCCAAATCGTCCGTTTCCAGCCGCCCGTCTGACAGCCACGCCCGGAACAGACGATCAAGCCCCAATGCACTCCGCAGCAGCCGATCCGCCCGCCTTCCCGGTGGCCTCTGCCTGTGAGCCACCCGTTGCGCCGCTAGGCCGACCAAGATTACTGCCAGTCGACCAGATTCCGGCTTTCGAGCAAGAAGAAGCTCATATGCCCGGTGGCGTCTTCACCCTGGTAGAGCATGTAGTACGCACCCGGCTTGCCGATGTTCTCTAGAACGATCGGAGCGCCGAAACGCCGACTTGTCCCAGGAAACGCCTTCACGTTGCACAGGCCCTTCTTCTCCCAATGCAACAAGTCGTCGCTCACCGCATAGGCGATCTTCTGTTGAGCGAGGCTGGCCGAATAGAGCATGAACCATCGTCCCTGGTAACGGAGAACCCAGTTGTTCTCGTTCCCGTCGGGCTGCTCGTAGGGTTGGTCCGCCGCAATGAGCGGCTCGTCGGGCGTGACATCCTTCCAATGCTTGAGGTCCTTGCTGGTCGCCAGCCCGATCAAGTTGTGCCCCGGTGTCTTGCGGCCCCACCGCGTCGAGCCAACGTAAAACAGGTAGAACGTGTCCTTCCAAGGTACGATCAGTGGGTCGATCGTACGATGGTCGATGTTCCAACGGTTCCCCGGACCGGTGTTGAATATCTTCTCCGGATCGGACCAATGCAGCAGGTCTTTCGAGCGGGCGATGCACAGATAGTGCGGGAACTTGGCGTACTGCTGGTAACACAGGATCCACTCGTCACCAACACGGATCACGTTGCCCGGCGACGCATACCCGCTCGGTGACACGAGACGAATATCCTCGAAGCTCACGAAGTCTTCGGTGGCCGATTGCCCAATGTGCCACATCTTTTTACGGGGATCGTAGTACGTGAACCACAGATAGACTTTTCCGTCGTGGAGCAAAGCGGCCGGATCCCGCAAGTGCATCTCGGACAATCGCCACACGGGGTTCTTGATCTTCGAGTAGTCGAACCGGGGAAGCGACGATGCTTCAGCCCCTCGGGATTTCTCGACCGCAGCACCCCGGTGACCCAAAAGGACCATGCCGGCCACACCTCCCACTCCTCCCATCCACTGCCGCCTCGTAATGCCTGCTGACATGAGAACTCCTCGTCACGCAATGCGAAATGCCACTCACACCGAGTATACTCAACGCGCGTCCGATTTGCACCTCGCCTGGCGTGCGTATGGCAGTCGGAGCGACTGGCGTGTTAGACTGGTGAACGCAACGTTCCGTGCCTCGTCCGACCCCGACTGTGTGTGGCGACGGGCCCGGTCGCGCCACGCAAACGCCGTCCGACAGAAGAGACGGCGAACGACCTTTTCCAACTTCCGAAGGGGTAATGCCATGTCGAAGACGACGGCGATGCTCGTAGCGATGTTCGTCTGGGTACTCGGCCCGCAACCGTGCATTGCGAACGCCGCGTCGGCAGACGCCAGGCCGCTGAACGTGCTCATCCTCCATACCGATGAGCAGCGAGCCGACACGATGCGCGCCTACGGCAACATGAAGATCCACGCGCCCAACATGGATCGTCTCGCGGAGACCAGCTTCGTCTTTACCCGGGCGTACGTGACGCAGCCGGTCTGTACTCCTTCGCGCGCCGCCATGCTCACGGGGCGCTGGCCACACACGACCGGACTAACCAGGAACAACATTCCGTTGCCCGACGATATCCCCTGCCTGTCGGAACTGTTAGGAGAGAGCGGCTACCGCACAGCCTACATGGGAAAATGGCACCTCGGCGACGAGGTCGTTGCCCAACACGGCTTCCAAGAGTGGGTGTCGATCGAAGACACGTACTCTTCGCACTTCCGCCAGGGACGCGACCGCGATGCGCGAAGCAGTTACCACCATTTCCTCGTCAAACTGGGTTACGAGCCGGGCAAAGGAAACAAGTTCTCGCGAGACTTCGCCTCGCGATTGCCGATCGAGCATTCCAAACCGCGGTTCCTCGAACAACGCGCCTGCCAGTTCCTCGAGCGCAATCGGCGACAGCCCTTTGTGCTGGTCGTGAGCTTCCTGGAGCCGCACATGCCCTATTTTGGCCCGCTGAACGATGAACACCCGCTCAGCCAGATCACGCTTCCGCCGAACTTCGACGATCCGTTGGGCGACGACGAGCCGTTGGCCGCTCGACGCCTGCGCGAGAAGCTGCTTCGCGACGGCTATGGCAAGCAGCCGCTCCAAACCGAGGCCGACTGGCGCCGGCTGATCGTGCGCTACTGGGGCCTCGTGACCGAAGTCGATCGAAGTGTTGGTGCCATTCTCGATACACTGGACCGCCTGGAGCTGGCCGAAAACACGCTCGTGCTCTACACAAGCGATCACGGCGATATGATGGGCTCGCATCGGTTGCTGATGAAGAGCGTTATGTACGAGGAGGCCATCCGCGTGCCCTGGCTCATGCGGGTTCCCGGCCGCCAGGGGCGTCCCATCGTGCAACCCGTCAGCCAGATCGACCTCGTCCCCACCGTGTTGGAGCTGCTGGGAAGACCAGTCCCCAAGGACCTGCCCGGCCAGAGCTTAGTGCCTCTGTTAGACGGAAAGTCGATCGCCGAAGACCACGTCTACTTCGAATGGCCCGACCCGCTGTGCCGAGCCGTCATTTCGCCCGATGGCTGGAAACTCTGCCTACGTCCCAACGACAAATGCCAGCTCTATTACTTGGTTGAGGATCCCGGAGAGTGCACGAACCTGTACTACACCGGGAAACACCAAGACGTGATCGACCGGCTTGCGCGAAAGATTCGGAGCTGGCAGCAGCGAGTTGACGATCGGGCGGACGTCCAATGCGCCGAAACCGCACCCGCCGGTTGAACGCGCTGGTGAGTTTGCCCGACTCTCACCGAAACTCAGCAGCGGCGACGCGACTCCCGTTCCAAGAAACAAAAAAAGAAGCCCGCACCGCAGAGGCGAGCTTCTCATTCGAATTATAGAAGGCAAGAGGCGATACACCGACCCTGGTCACCAGCTGCCCATGTTTCACTACGAGCCAGCAGTTAAACCGGGTGCATCGGCCCTTGCCTCCGACTGGCCAGCCATATGTAGTTTAGCATGTGATGCGAGTTGGGCAATAGCTCGTCTGGCGGGGCGTTCCGGCCCGTGTTTCGTGCCTCGCGTTCATCGCGTCGCCAGCAATCCCTCGAGAAAATCGGTCGCCATGGCCGCAATTCCCGGACGCTGACTCTCGCGCGGTCCCGCAATATTCAGGACTTTCACGCGGTGCTCCGTCAGCCACCGTCGGACGGTGCTCAAATCGGGCGGGGCCTGCAGATCGACCAACAGGCACGGCCGACCGTGCCGCCGAGCCAGCCGACGTGTCAACTCCGTTCCGCCGCCAAACGCTCCGTAGTGCAGAATGAGCGTGGCCTCCGAGTCCAACACATTCTGCTCGGTGCGCACCGCGTAGTCCGACGACTCGGTCTCACTGAGCTGATAGTGGCCGGCAATGATGCCATCCTCGGCCAGCCTCCCGCGCGGGCACCATCCGCCGTGCGGAATACCCAGGGCGATGGCCGCGTCCAACGCCGCGCGATCCACGCCGGTCTGTCCGCCCGAGACGATACGCTTCAGCCTTAGGCTCTTTTTGTCGGACCGTTTCCGCGGCATAGAGTGTTCGATCGGGCCCCTGCAACGCCGTGCCGGACGGTTCGCGGCACAATGCCGCGCCGTCCTAACGGTTCTCCGGCAAAGCCAGTTTCATTCCGGGAGTGAGATAATTGAAACTCGTCCCCACGACATTGCGATTCAACTCATAGATTTCCACCCAACGCGAGGCTTTTCCCAGTTCGTACTTGGCGATGTCGAACAGGCTGTCGCCTTCCTGAACGACGTACGTACGCCCGCCGCCGATCCGGTCCGCGATGTTCGCCATGCGCGCCCGGCTGGCCGCTGCGTCGACGTGCTCGCGCTTCGGGCAAAGGTCAGGGTAGTCCTCGGTCAACTTCTCGAGGCTCGGCGTCGAGATGGTGCCGCCCACCTGGAGCTTGTTGGGATCAGGCCAGTTCTTTCGATTGCACTCGGCCAACGCCTTATAGTAAGCGTCCGTGCCATAGAGTGCCTTCGAAATCGTGCAGTAGTTGTCATTTGGCTGGATGACGTACGTATCCTTGTCGCCGCGTGCCAAACCTCGTCCGCCATCCTGCCGGTGGCTCGGGTGAGGCCTGGGTGGCGGGCTGACAAGTGTCGGCGCCTGTATCGACGAAGCGTAGCCCGATCCAGGGCCGCCGGAGCGTGATGTCGATGCGCTTGGACGGTTCCCAAAGCGGTCTGTGTCTCGATCGGCCCCGGGGTAGTGGTCCGGTGATCGCTCGTACGAAGAGCTGCCGGGCATCGGGGCGATCGACGGCGATACGCCGTGCGTCGAACCCTTATCGGGCGGGTTCGCGTAGGCTGGCTCCTGACGCGGCGAACTGCCGGACCAACTGTACGGGCCGCCGCCGGAGTACTTCGAGCCGTAGGGTCCGGTGGTCGCCGCCGCCGCGCCGCCGGGATCGGCCTGAACGGTTGACGTGATGTTCGGGCCGCCGGGCACGGGTGCTGCCGGACCGGCGGGCGTCAACGACATGGGCGCCGGATCATGTCGCTTCTTGTCGTGATCGCTGGCGTTCGGCGCGGAAGGATCGCGATACGGATTTCCCGAGAAATGACGATCCCCGGCCGCCGTGAATCGGGGGGCCTCCGCGCGCTTGCCTGCCGCGTCATCCGATTTCGTCGAGCCGAACCCAGCGGAGTGCGGTGGCTTCTTCGACGGCATGAATGATGGCGGGCCCGACGCACTGCCCGTCTTCGCTAGGTCGTTGCCCGGCGGAAACAGGCTTGTCGAACGCGATGCCGGTGGCGGCGAGCTCGTGTTACTCGTTACCGCCAGCACGGTCGGCTTGCTCGGAGCTGCATGGTCTGGACCCTTGGGCTTGCCCGATGCGGGATCGCCCGGCTTCGACGCGTCCGCAGTTTTCGCTGCCGGCCCGGGCGGTTCCGATGGGCCTCGCAGACGGTTGACCAAGACCACCGTCAACACGGCCACCAGCAGCAGAATGAGTCCTGCGCCGATCTTCATCTCTTTGCTCAACGAACGCCGCTCCGGCTCATCGCCGAACGAAGCCTCGTCCTCAAGCAGTTCGGCGTCGGTTCCGAACGTGTTCTCTTTTTTCGACATAGAGCATCCCTGCCTTCCAATAGCCGGGTGAGCCGACGCGGCATCCTGCCGCTGCAAGTTTCACCCGTCATGCCGATGGTTAATCTGTTTCTGTAGGACGGTATATCAGAACCTGACCCTCGCTCCTCCGTGAGAAAAGCGGAGTCCATGCACAATCTGTATCACTGGCCACATCTTGCCGCCACACGCATCTTCGCGCTCCGTGCCCGCGGGTTGCGCGAAACCTCCTCCGTTCCCGCTCGCACGGGCCGCCGAGTCAATACCTGGTACCGTGGGTCGTCGCGGAAGGCCTCCTTCACCCGGCGATCCTCCAACGAATGAAAGCTGATCACAGCGAAACGCCCCTCCGGGCGGAGGCACTCGGCCATCCGCCGCAAGGCGATGTCCAGCCACTTGAGCTCCTCATTCACGGCAATCCGCAACGCTTGAAATGTCCGCGTTGCCGGGTCGATCTGGTGTTCTGTCCGGCTGCGGGGAACGCAACGGCGGACGATTTCTGCCAATTCGGCTGCCGTCTCGATCGGTCGCTGGCGACGGCGCTCGACGATCGCCTTCGCAATCCGCCGGCTATAGCGCTCTTCGCCGTACTGATAGATCAGGTCGGCCAGGTGCTCTGCGCTGAGGCGATTCACAAGTCGGTGAGCCGGCTCGCCCTGCGTCGGATCGAATCGCAAATCGAGCGACCCGCCCGCCGAGAAGCTGAACCCTCGTGTCGCGTCGGCCAACTGATCGCTCGACAATCCCAGGTCCATCACCACCCCATCCACTCCGGGAAGATCCAGTTCTTTGAGAACCTCGGGCAGGTCCGCGTAGTTGGCGTGGACCAGCCGCACGGGCAAACCCGCCAAGTTGCGCTCCGCAGCTTCGATTGCCGCAGGATCGCGGTCCAAGGCGATGACCTCTCCGCCCGGCGCCACGCACTCCGCCAACGCTCGGCAGTGTCCGCCGCCACCCAGCGTCAGGTCGGCCAGAACGCACCCTGGGCGCGGTTCGAGCCATTGGACGACTTCGTCCAGCAGGACAGGCACGTGCTGAACCTGAGGTGAACTCATCGGCGGTGAAAGCGGTTTCCGTAGACCGCACTTCGGCATAACCGAACTCCCGCAGGAGAATCGATCACACGGAAGTGCAAGGTGCTCAACGGATCATCCCGGGCCGTGCGGGCAGACGATCCAACGGCCGTGACGTTGCAGAACGCCTTTTCGGCGTGCGTCACCTGAATGGCGAGCAGCGGCAGACACTCTTCCTCAGGCACGTCCTTGTGCCTGAGTGAGGTTGAGTGCCAGCGGTCCACTCGTCGGCGAAGGCGACGTTGGCTCCGCAATTCGCAGCCGGGAAGCTTCCCTACGTCCCGTACTCGTGAGAACCCTGCTCACCCAAAGGGTGAGACAGAAACGTCAGGAAGGTGGCCGTACTGACGTTTCTGTTCTCACGCATGGCGAACGATCGGACGGACGACGCTTGGTATTTTCTCCTGTCTTGATAGGGGGCCCACATCTCGTCTGTGGGCGAAAAGACCGTGCTTCGGTCGCGGTGTCTGTCTTCTCTTCTATCCGTTAGACTGCCCCAAGGCAGCCTCGGCGATTTCGTCGTAATGTGATTGTTTCTCCGCCAGATAAGCTTGCCAGTGTTCGGCCGACCACAGTTCCAGGTGGTCTTGAACGCCTATCAGAACCGCCTCCTTGTCCAGTTGAGCCAGTTGAGCCAGCTCCGGTGGAATCCGAATCCGTCCCTGTCGATCGAGTTCGACGCGCTGGGCCCGCGCGTAGAACAACCGCGTGAATGCCCGCACGTGCTGCTGGGTCGGCGATGCCGCTCCGACTCGCTCCCCCAAACGCCCGAAAGCCTCCTCCGTATACACGGCCAACGATCCATCCGTACCCGGCGCCACATATACCCATCCGCCGGGTGGGCAACCTAAGTCATCGCGCAGACGTTTGGGGATTGCAACGCGGAGCTTCTCGTCAATCGAACGAAGAAAGGTCCCTGTCAGAAGCATTTTTCACCACTGAGCCCCACTGATCCCCATTGAGTCCCAAGAATAGCCATATTGAGCGCTGCGTCAAGCGGGCTTTTTCCGGTCGTGCGCGTTCTCCGTCGAGCCGGCTGGGCGTAGCCTCCATCAGCGACAACAGTTCCAGCGACGACCCACTGCGCAACTGCCTTGAAAAAATTTTCAAACGGTCTTTTTGCTCCCGATCAGTGACTCCCACAAATCCTCATACGCCGCGACCATCCGTTGAAGGCTGAACTCCTCCGCCACCCGTTTTCGGTTCAGTTCACCCAGCCGCTTAGACTGCTCAACATCCGACAGAATCTGCGAAATCCTGCTGGATAACCCACTAGAATCGCCGTAGGCCACCGTCTGCGAATCGGCCTGCGGCCCGAGCAGTTCCCGAACACCCTCCACGTCCGTCGATACGACCGGCAACCGGCTCGCCATTGCCTGAAGCACGACATTGGGCATCCCTTCCCACTGCGAGGGAAGGACCAGAAGTTCGCTGGCAGCCAGGATTCTGGGCACGTCCGCTTGCCAGCCCGCGAAATGCACTCTCGAACCGATCCCCGATGCTGTCGCGAGTTGCTCCAGTTGGGGCTGGTCTGGCCCTTTTCCCACCAACAACAAGTCGCAGTCGGGCAGACGAGCAAACCACAGCGGGGCCATCTCCAGCAGCCAGTGGACTCCCTTCTGCGGCTCGAGTCGACCCACGTAGGTAATCACTCGTCGGCCCGGTGCCACACCAAATCGGCTCAGGTCGGCCGGCTCCGCGGGATAGTGCTCCAGATCGATCCCATTAGGAATGACCACCATTTTCTCGGCTGGCAACCCTCCCTCGGCGACGGAGAACTGAGCAACCGATTGGCTCACGCAAACGTACCGGTTCACCCGCCGCGATGTCAGCCGGTCGAGCCACAGGTGCCATCGCTGTTGGCGTTCGGCGACGCGAATGCCCGACAGCACGCACTCGACGCCGGCCTGGCGCGCGGCAATACGCCCCGCCAGATTCGCGTGGAACAGAAACGACTGCACGAGCTGCGGCCGTCGTTCACTCAGCAGACGGGTCAAGCGGCGAACCACGGGCAGAAAATGGCGTTTTCCAGTCCCGCCGAGGCAGTGCACCTCAATGCCCGCACGTTCCAGCGGCGGCACACACGAGGCCTCCTCAACAGGTGGCCGTGGCCCCAGGCAATAGACCACTGGCTCGAAACGCGTTCGATCCAGCCGGACCGCCAGATCGACGAGGCATCGCTCCGCGCCGCCCACATCGAGGTCGGTAATGCACAGGGCAACTGCCAGCTTAGCCATCGAAGTTCAAACCTGTCCCCCCCATGGGCTCTGCACGTCGCGAAGCGGAGGGCTTATACTCAGTTGTGGCGGGTTGGTAAAGCTCAGGTTCCAGCCGAGTTATCAGCAATGTCCGAGTTGGATCAATACGACTACGAATTGCCCCGGCAGCTGGTCGCTCAGAGTCCGCTGCCGTGCCGTGCCGATGCCCGCTTGCTGGTGGTCGACCGGGCGGCCCAGTCGATCTCTCACCAGTACGTGCGCGACTTGCCCGAGCTGCTTCGGCCGGAAGACTGCCTGGTTCTCAACGATACCTTAGTCGTTCCCGCCCGGCTCCTCGGCTATCGCACGGTGACCGGCGGCCGCTGGGAGGGCCTATTCCTCGGCGCCACCAAGGACGGATTGTGGCAGATCCTCGGCAAGACACGAGGCAAGCTAACCCCCGGCGAGACGATCACCCTGGTGAACGCCGAGGGCACAGACGACATACAACTCCAACTGGGGGTGAAACAGCCCGGCGGAGTCTGGATCGTTCGCCCGCTGGCCGACGACGAAACGTTCCATCTGCTTCGCCGGGTAGGCCGCGTCCCGTTGCCACCGTATATCCGCAAGGGAGAGATGGTCGAGGCCGACCGCGAGCACTACCAGACTGTCTACGCCCGCACTCCCGGCGCAGTGGCGGCCCCAACGGCCGGGCTCCATTTCACCAAGTTGCTGCTGGAGCAACTTCAGAAGCGCGGCGTGACGCCGGCTTGGGTAACGCTTCATGTGGGCATGGGAACCTTCCGGCCCATCGAGACCCCCACGCTGGCGGAGCACGAAATGCACTCGGAATGGGCCCACGTGACCCAAGAGTCGATCGACCGGATGCTCGCCTGCCGATCGCGTGGCGGTCGCGTGGTCGCCGTAGGAACCACGTCGGTGCGAGTTCTGGAAAGCGCCGCGGCCGATGGCCAATTGAAACCCTTCACTGGCTTGACCGACCTTTTCATCCGCCCCCCGTACCAGTTTCGAGCGGTCGACGCGCTGATGACAAACTTCCACCTCCCCCGCACCACGCTTTTGGTGCTGGTGCGGACCTTTGGTGGCGCCCCGTTGATTATGCGGGCCTACGAAGAGGCTGTCCACGAGGAATATCGCTTCTACAGCTACGGCGACGCCATGTTGATCGTCTGACGACTCGCCACACGGAACGCTTGCCCGTATACTGAGGGCCTACGCCAAGTCGCCGTAGCACGGCCGCCCTCGGCTGTGTCCATTCCGTCTACCGGCGCGGCGTATCACGTCGCCGGACAAGACGGGACGGAAACCGAGCCGCATCGTTACCTGCCATCACCCCAGAAAGGATGCACCACGTGGCTGAAGTGTCCGCCGAGCGCGTACTCGTTGTACCGACCTCACTGTTTCACGGTCTGGGTTACTTCCAAGGCTTTTCCCGCGATGTGGATCGGTACCTCGGACAACTGTTGAGTCCCGAGCACACAAGCTACCGGCCCCGCCACGAAGTCGAGGGCGACCCCGGCTTCAAGCAGTTGATCCCCTACATCATTCTCCGCCACCAGCCCGCCGGTGGGCCGCCGACCGTCTTCCAATACACCCGGGGGACCGGTATGGGCGAAGGCCGCCTGCACAAGAAGCGCAGCGTGGGAATCGGCGGACATATCTCCACGATCGACGCGGCCGCCAACGGTGGTCAGCCTTACGAAGAAGGCATGCGCCGCGAATTGGAGGAGGAGGTCTACATCGACTCGCCGTACACGCCGCGTTGCGTCGGGTTGATCAACGACGACCAGACCGAGGTCGGCCAGGTGCATCTTGGCGTCGTCCACCTGTTCGATCTCCAGCAGCCCGCCGTTCGGCCCCGCGAGGACGACCTGATCGAGTGCGAATTCCGGCCCGTCGAGCAAATCCTTGCAGATCTCGATGGGTTCGAAACGTGGTCGCAGATCTGCATGCAAGCGTTGTTCGGCACCGCGTGAAGCACGCTCGTCCAACCCGGTCAGTGTGTCATTCTGTCCATCATCACCGGCAGCAACAAGAACCCGACGACGGCCGCCACGATCACAAGCAGCAGGATAATCAACACGATCCACGCAAGAAGCGAGGTGCGGTACTTGATGTGTGGCGTCTGTGCGATGATCTCGTGATAGTAGGGCGATAGAACGACCTTGCTCTTGGAACTGAGCATCAGGTACAGGATGTAGCCGTTGATGAGCGTGCCGATCGGCACCCAGAGCAACCCGAGCACGGAGAGAATGACCACTGGGATCTTCACCCGCGCATCGAGCCGGCGAAGTCCTGCCCCGAGCACGAACGATAGCACGGCCATCGCCAAATAGAACAAGAGGAAGAGCACTTCGAATAAACCCAAACCCATCGTGCCGCCTGCCAGAGTGCCTGCAACGATTGCGAGCACGATGAATCCCATCAACGTGCCGCTCATGTAGTACAGCGACCCGACGGATCGAATCGACGCCTCGCGGCTCAGATATCGCCGGCGAACCTCTTCAACTTCGGCAGGAGCCAGAACGCCCGTCGGATCGACCGATGTGTCGGCAAAGGGTGACGCGTACGGATTCTCGGAACTGGCCATGGCAGAGGGTGCTCCGGTTTGGTCAGAACTCGTCTGTCTTTTCGGCCGCCTGATCCAGTACCTTGTCGGTGCTCGTAGGATCCACACGGTGACAGCATTCGGCCAGCGTGCGCGAGATCTCGTCCAGATCGCCGTGCCACTCTTCCTCATTCGTGTCGGGCGGGGTGAATTGGTTGAGTTCGGCCAGAAGCAGGATCAGCCGCAGCAGGTGCCGGAAGATCACGCCCTCTTGTTTCTGCAGGCTCTTGCTCGTCACGTATTTGTTGAAATCGCCGCCGAACTCGAGCACCTCGCCCGCCGCCCAAGCCGGCACGATCCGCACGTCGCGCACGCCCGGGAAATCGTACTGGAACAACAGCCGAAGCTTGTCGGCCAACGTGAGGACCCATTTCCGCTCTTCGGCGAACATGCGGTTCCGTTCGTCCTCATCTCGCGGCTGCTCCGTGAGTTCGTCGGCGCTGGCCAGCCCGAATCGGAGCAACTGCTCGTCGAGCCGGCCGGTGGCCAACGGCCCGGGCGGCAGGTCGTGCTGCCGCGGCACGCGAACGTAATGCGCAACCGACGAAGGCAGTTCCAGTACGCTCTCCATCGCCTGAATCCGCTCCTCGCGATTGGCGATGCCGAGCTGGTTGATCAGGAACATGCCGTACAGCGGGTTGACTCCGCGCAGCAAGAGCAGCTTGCTCAACTCGGGCGTGGGATGGGCCAGGATCGGCTCACACTCGGGCGGCTTCGGCGGCGGTTCGGGCGTCTGCGGGGCATACGGATCCAGCCCGGGCAACATCAGCGATGGGGCCGGCGGCGTGGGCGCCTGTTCTGCCGGTGTCTCCGATTCCTCGTCGGTCTTCGGCGCCTCCGGCTCGAGCGTGACGTAACCGGCACGCCACAGCGTCAGCAGCGCCTGGTTCAACTCGCGCAGGGCCGCTTCCAAATGCGGCGGATCCATCAGTCGCCGCCGTACCAGCTTGCGAATCAGCTCCACCTCGGGCGAAGCCTGTAACATAAAGGCCAGAAACCGCCAGGGAATTTGGCCGCGGCTGTACAGCTTGCCGGGCGGAGCGCCCCGCAGCTTGTCGAACTGCGCCTCGTTCCAGTACGTCACCGTCTCGCGGCGCTTGGGCATCTTCTTCTTCAGCGACTTCTTCGCCTTCAGCAGCCCCGGATCCTTCGTGTCCTCCGGAATCTGGTCGTACTTCTCTTTCCACCGCAAGATCTTGACGTCGTCCTCGTGCGCCAGCACGAATACGTATCCCTGGCTGTCGAATTGCGGACGACCCGCCCGACCGAAAATCTGGTGCGCTGTGCTCGCTTCCAGCACCTTCCTCTTATCCGGCGGACCTTTGAGAATCGTCGGCAGCACGACCGATCGGGCAGGCAGATTGATGCCGGCCGAAAGCGTTTCGGTGCACGTGGCCACCGACAGCAGCTTCCGCTGAAAGAACTCCTCGACGATGCGCCGATACTTGGGCAGCACGCCCGCATGATGCACCCCCACACCGCGCATGAGCAGTTGCTTCAACTTCGGGCCGGCCCCCTGCGACCAATCGTGCTGCTTGAGCTCCTCGTTCAGCTTCGCCTGCTGCTGGTCGGTCAGGATCCGCTTGCCCTTGAGCTGCTCGGCCACCGTCCAGCATTCTTCCCGGTTGAAGCAAAAAACCAGCGCCGGGGTGAACCGCGACGACTCGTCGCCCCGGGCCATCTCCTCGAGCTGTTCGGTCAGCAGCCGGTCGGGCACCCACTGAAACGTCAGCGGCACCTTGCGCTCCGTGCTCTGAACCAGCTCGACCTTGCGGTTGTTCGCGCGGCGGAGCCAACCGACGAATTCCATCGAGTTGCCCACGGTTGCCGACAGCAGAAGCGTACGCACGTGCTCGGGCAGCAACCCCAGCGAGAACTCCCAGACAATACCCCGCTCGCGGTCGTTGAAGCTGTGGAACTCGTCCATCACCACCGCGTAGACATCGCTGAAATCGAACATCTCGTGATGCAGCAGCCGGTTGAAGAGAATCTCGGCCACAACGACGAGAATTCGGGCGTCGGGGTTCTCGCGGCGATTGCCCGTCACAAGGCCCACGTCGTCCGGCTGAAACCCCCAACGAACGGCCGACGACTGCATCTCACGAAACTTCTGTTCCGTCAGGGCGATCAAGGGCGTCGTGTAGTACGCCCGGCGACCCAAGTGCAGGGCCTCGAACAGCGCCGCTTCGGCGATGAGCGTTTTGCCCATGCCGGTCGGCGCACAAACCAGCACTCCCTGCTCCGACGAGAACCACGCTAACAGGGCATCCTCTTGAATCGGATACGGCTGATAGGGGAGCTGCTCGAAGTACTTCTCCGCTAAGTCGTCTCGCGACAACGCTTCTGACGCCATGATCCCTCCACTTCCTGAGGGTTGCATTGCCAATGCGCGTCGAGCGGCAACCGGGGCGCCGGTTGCCAGCCGTTCCGGCTGGTATCCGGGATGAATCGCGATCATTGGCTGCGCCGGCATCAATAATAGCCAGCACCGCGGCTATTGTACCACTTTTTAGGTGTCTGGTAGAGCGGCCTGGCGCATCGGCGGTATCGGGCGGGTCAAGTTGTCGTCGCGGCGAGGCAACGTGTCGGCCTGAATTCCTCGCCCACTTGGCCCTCTCGCGTGTCGGCGCGGGCCCGTGCAGCCCAGTTTCGTCTGCCGGATGGCCGCGCCGCTGGAAGCACACGCAGATCACTTCTTCGGGAACCAGCCCTGGAGGAACTGGGCGAGAGTGCCGTCGTAAACGGCTTCAGCCAGATGCTCCGTCCCATGCTGATCGCCCCAGGAGTACACGATGACGACATGTCCTTTGTATTCGCAGAAGTCGATATCCGAATTGTTGATGTTCCTGGCCGTGGCGATCCGGCGACGGGCGGCCTCGGACAAACTCGGGTTGAGGACCTTACGGTCTTCGTCCGACGCTCGCAGCACAGGGTTCAGCGGACTCTTCTCCCAGTGAATCAGGTCCTTCGAGCGAACAACATATTGCTCGTAGCCCGTCGGCAGGGCCTCCAAGTAGAAGTCATAGAACCAGCCGTCGCAGTATCGCAGGCAGTGAGGAGCCGTATAGCGGTCTTTGGCGTAATTGCACTCCGGCGGCAGCGCCTTCCAGTGCCTCATGTCTTTCGACTCGGCGAACAAGGCCGTGAATCGGGCACCGCACACCTCGCGCGGCTCGCCCACTTCGTACATCATCACATAACGGTCGCCCGCCTTGCAGATCGACGTGTTGTAGATCTTGTAGTCCGACGGCCTCGTTAGGGCCGCGTAGCTATCCCAATGCTCCAGATCCTTCGACACGAACATCTCGATCACGGGGCCGACCTTCGTACCGGTCACATAGATGGTGTCGCCGTCGACGAACGCATTTCCGAAGCTGTACCCTTGCGCGAACTCAGGAGTTGTCTTCCCCGTCTCGTGATCCACGAAGTGAAAACAGCCCTTGTTCCGATACCACTCGAAACGGTAGAGCTTGCCGTGAAAGACCACCGGCGAATTCTCCACCTTGTCGATGTCGACCGTGCCGAGCTTCTTGATCAGCGGGCGTCCCTGCTGGTCGACCGGGCCGTCGGCACCAAGCGCCGAAGCGCTTGCCAACACAAGACCGAGGAGAAGGCAAACACAGTTTCGCATAGTCGAGTCTCCTGAACATCGCAAACAAGAGAGATAGGCCAAAGCGCAAACGCAACTATAGGCACAACAGTGCAGCCGTGCAAGCAAACGAAGGCGGGGCTAGCCGGAGAACCCAGGCATGGTCTCTACGAGTGCATTCCCCAACGCCCGACAGCCTCGAACGCATTGGGAAAGTGCTCAATCGTCGGACGGCGCTGCCCTTCGGGCCACGTGATGGCCACGACGTCGAACCGGGCGGGATACTCCAGCAGGCCGTGGCGTTTCAGATATCCAAGCGCCACACGTGTCATACGACGCTGCTTGGCCACGTCGACGGCCTCAGACGGGTGGCCTGCTTCCTGGCTCTGCCGCGTCTTGACCTCGACGAACACGACAGTCCGACCATCGGCCGCTACGAGGTCGATCTCGCCGATCGTCGAGCGATCTCCCTGGGCGACGATCCGATAACCCAGACGCTTGAGAAACCGTGCCGCCGCCTCCTCGCCGCGCCGACCGAGCGACTTCTCGCGCAGCGGTCGTCGGAGCCAATCGCGGAGACTTGTGCGCCAGGGGCCCATGGTTTCTGACCCCGGGGTTTAGTGAATCGCGTGACAAGCTGGCCGAGGCGTGTGCCGTCGCCGGCCCCTCCAGTTTGCTACTCGGCCTGCTTCTTGGCCTTTCCACGACGTCGCTTCGCCTTCGGGGCCTTCTCGGCGGTCGTTTCGGCGACCACGCGACGCTCGCGCAAGCGAACGGCCTTACCGACTCGATCGCGCAGGTAATACAGTTTCGCGCGGCGAACGACAGCCGATCGTTTCACTTCGATGTTAACGATGCGGGGCGAATGGAGCGGGAACTTGCGCTCCACGCCTTCACCCTGCACGATGCGGCGAACCGTGAACATCTCCCGCGTGCCCGAACCGCTGCGCCCGATGACCACGCCGTTGAAGATCTGGACGCGCTTCTTCTCGCCTTCGAGGATTTCTACGTGCACGTCGACCGTGTCGCCGATGTCAAAACGGGGTACGGTGTCTTTCATGCTGGTCTTCTCGACCAGGTTCATTAGCTGTTGGCTCATCGAACGTTCCTTTCTGTCTTCCGCGGCGGCGAGGCCGCCTCACATGACTGGTTCTTTCTGTGCCCGGCTCACTGCTGCGATCGGTCGAGCAGGTCGGGCCGGCGCTGCCGAGTCCGCAATTCGGCGTTGTCTTGTCTCCAACGGGCGATTTCCTCGTGATCTCCGCTCACCAGCACGGCCGGCACTTCCCAGCCACGGTACACTCGTGGGCGAGTGTACTGAGCACATTCCAGCCAGCGATTCTCGCCCGAAAACGAATCGCTCTGGCTACTCTGTTCGTCTCCTAATACGCCCGGCACCAGCCGGCTCACCGCGTCGATCACCGCCATCGCCGCGACTTCACCCCCGTTGAGGATGAAGTCGCCCAACGATATCTCGTCGGGCTGGAGGATCAGGCGAATTCGTTCATCGAAACCTTCATATCGGCCGCACAGAAGCAGGATCCTCGGGAAACCGGCCAACTCTTCCACCACGGCTTGGTCCAGTCGGCGCCCTTGCGGTGTCAGCATCACCAGATGCCCCGGCTCGGCACACCGACTGCGAACAGCCTCGACGCACTCGACGACCGGTTCGACCATGAGCACCATACCCGGTCCGCCGCCGAACGGCCGATCGTCGACTTTCTTGTGTCTGTCCTCCTTCGACCAATCACGGATATTGTGGAGTTGGACCTCAACCAGCCCCGCCTCAATCGCCCGCTTCAACAGGCTCTGACCCACATGCCCCTCAAAGATCTCGGGAAATAGGGTCAATACGTCGAAACGCATAGCGAACTACTCGGCGCTGTCCACCAGCGGATCCTGCGGAGCGGGCTCCGCCTCGATCGGTTCTTCGGCCGGGGTCTCTTTCCGGATCGGTTGCGGGGGCGGCGTCGGCCGACGGCGGCGTTCAGCCAACCGCTCCAGGGCCAGACGCTGCTGATCCAGGTGCGTTCCGTCCGCCCCGTACTTCTTGATAAGCACGCCGACCTTCTCGGTCGGAAGCGCGCCTACACCCAGCCAGTACTTGATGCGATCGCCGTTCAAGATCGCTCGGGCGTCAGTCTCCGGTACCATCGGATCGTATGTGCCCAGTTCCTCCAAAACACGGCCGTTTCGCGGCCGCCGCGCGTCCATCGCACAAATACGATAGTACGGGCGATGCTTGCGGCCCAACATCTTCATCCGGATACGTACTGCCACGTAATACTCCTCGTCAACGCGTACTCGTAAGGTTTTCTGAAACGGATATTCTCGTCAATCGTTGCACCGGCGACTCACAGCGGCCGGCCATCGCAACACTGCTTTCCCTCGAAATGCTAATCGTCTTTGCCCCTTCTCGAGTCCCGCTTCCGCCGTCTCGCCTCCTTCTCCCGTCGCTTCTTCTCTTTGGCTCGCTCGGCCGATGTGAGTCGCTTGCCGGTCCCTACCTTCTGCTTGGCCAGGCGTGCCGAAGGGTTGGCTGCCGCCGTGCGGGTCAATTCCTGCATCGCCTGCATGCGCCCCTTAACGCCCATGCCCGAAATCCGCTTCATCATGTCGGCCATGCCGTCGAAGTCTTTCACGAGTTTGTTCACCTCGTGCGGCGCGACGCCCGCTCCGGCAGCGATTCGACGTCGGCGACTCTGATCGATGAGCTTCGACGGGCTGCGACGCTCCTGCGCCGTCATCGAATCGATGATTCCGGCCAAGCGACGCATCTCTCCCTCGGCGTCCGCATCGCCCATCATCTGCGTCAGATTTCCCAGCCCCGGGATCAACGACATCACCTTGTTCAACGGCCCCAGACGTTTCGTCTGAGTCATCATCGTCCGGAAGTCGTCCAGCGTGAACTCGCCGCGGCGGAGGCGAGCTTCCTGCTCCGCCATCTGGTCCTGATCGAGCTTCCGCTGGGCCTGCTCGACCAGCGAGAGAATGTCGCCCATCCCGAGGATCCGGCCTGCCATGCGGTCGGGATGGAATTCCTCCAAAGCGTCCAGGTGCTCGCCGGTGCCCACGAACTTGATCGGCACCCCGGTGACCGCCTTGACCGACAGCGCGGCACCGCCACGTGCGTCGCCGTCGAGCTTCGTCATGATGACGCCGTCGAGCTCCAGCGCCTCGTTGAATGCCTTGGCGCTGTTGACGGCGTCCTGGCCAGTCATGGCGTCTACGACCATGTAGACCTGCTGCGGCTCGATCCGATAGTCGATCCGCTTCAACTGCTCCATCAACTCTTGGTCGATATGAAGCCGGCCAGCCGTATCCAACAGGACGACGTCGATGTCGTTCGCCTTCGCGTGCTTGACGGCGTTCTGGCAGACGGCCACCGGGTTGGTCGCCCCCGGTTCCGTGTAAACATCCAGCCCCAGTTGCTCGCCGAGCACCTTCAACTGCTCCACGGCGGCCGGTCGCTGCAGGTCGGCGGCCACCAGAAGCGGCTTGCGTCCCCGTTCCTGAAGCAGTCGTCCCAGTTTGCCACAAGTCGTCGTCTTGCCCGACCCTTGCAGCCCGCAGAGCATCAACACCGAAACGCCGGGCTGCAAGTGGAGCGAATGGTCCACCGGCCCCATCAGTTGAATCAGCGCCTGATGAACGATGCCAACCAACTGCTGCGTCGGATCGAGCGACTTGAGCACTTGCTCGCCGACGGCCTGTTCGGTAACCCCGGCCATGAAGTCTTGGACAACCGGGAAACTGACGTCGGCCTCCAGCAGTGCCTGTTGGACCAGACGCAGCCCGTCGCGCATGTTCGCTTCGGTCAGCTTGCCTCGACCGCGCAGGGTCCGCAGCGCTGAACTTAGGTTTTCCTGAAGCGATTCAAACATGGCGTGCGCCCGTCGGACTCAGAAACCTGCAACCGGCCAAAGCTCTGGGATCAAACCCCTACGCAGAGTGGAACGGCAGCCACCGTCATACGTTCATCGCCGTTCTGCCAGCAACGTCGTAACGTCTGCCGGCACACCTGCGCCCGGCTCAGCGGTTGCGAGTAATCCCATATGGTAACGAATTTGGGGTAGGTTTGGCAATGCTCGCACGGACCAGATTTCCACGCGCACCCTCCACGGGTAATCCTGGGACGCCAAGCTGTCCGTCGCTCCTCTCCTCCCCCCTTGATAGGCGAATACGCGTCAAAGACATGTTCCGCACCGCGAGTGACGGCATGCCTCACTGTCCCAGGCCGCCGAATTCTCTGACTACTTGGAAATCTCCGCTGCCCACACCCCCATCGTGCCGTCATTCATGCCAGAGGAGAGGAAAATGTCACGCAGTATTGGGCAAGCTAGATAATATGGGCAATAATGTAGGAGTGGTACGAATGCCACGTTGAGTGTTGACTGAGATCATCAGGCCCTCATGTGCCGGCGAAGTCATCGGCAGGATAGGCGGAACCTGTGGTCTCGGAAACTACCCGGCCAACAGTGGGGTGGCATCAGATGGCCCGGTTCAGACCGCAAAGATCAATCCTGACACGCCCACCCGAGGAGATGAACGGCTGCTAGATGCGGCTTTGATTCGGGAGATTGCCTTCATGATTCGCAAAGTTGCTGCCCCGCTGCTCCTGGTTGTTCTTGCTTCTTCGACCGTTTTCGCCGACGACTGGGCTCGGAAGATGTTCGAGACCACGGAGCACAACTTTGGAACGATTGCGCGCGGGGCGAAGGCCGAATACGAGTTCCCGCTTACGAATGTCTATCTCGAAGACGTCCACATCGCCTCGGTTCACTCCAGTTGTGGATGCACATCGCCTTCGATCAAGGAACCCGTGCTGAAGACCTATCAGAAGGGCGCCATCATCGCGAAGGTCAACTCCGACCGCTTCCTCGGGCAGAAAGGCGCCACCATCACCGTCACGTTCGACAAGCCCTTCTATGCCGAAGTGCAACTCCATGTGTCGTCCTACATCCGCAGCGACGTGGTCTTCCAGCCCGGCAGCGTCCAGTTCGGCTCGATCGACCAGGGCAAACCGGCCGAAAGCACCGTCTCGATCAGCTATGCCGGTCGGCCCGACTGGAAGATTCTCGAAGTCCGCAGCGCCAATTCGCACCTCTCAGGCGAGGTCGTCGAGACCGGCCGCGACAACGGGATGGTCAACTACGATCTGACCGTCCATATGGATCACAACATGCCCGCCGGCTACCTAAGGGATCATCTGATCCTAATCACCAACGACCGCAACATGACCCAGGTCCCCGTCCCCGTCGAAGGACGTATCGAGACAGGAATCGTCGTCAGCCCGTCTTCGTTGCTGATGGGCGTCATCCAGCCAGGGCAGAAAGTCACGAAGCAGTTGGTCATCCGCGGCAAGAAGCCCTTCCGTGTCCTCTCCGTGAGTTGCGATGACCACAACTTCCAGTTCGACACTTCGGGCGAGACCGCGGCCAAGCCGCTGCACGTCATTCCCGTCACGTTCCAAGCCGGCCAGGATCTCGGCAAGGTCGTCGAGACGATCCGCATTGAGACCGACCTGGGCGAGTCGGCGCCTGAGCTTTCGGCCTACGCAGTCGTGGCGGCGCCGTAGACCGAAGTCAGGAATCTCGCTTCTTCGCGAGCGGTTTGATGGTGACCAAGGGACGGTCCGTCGGCGCCGTGGAGCAACCTGGGCACGTGCCGCAACCGGTCGACTCTCCATGCGCGCCGGCGCGTCGGAACCGATACGCCAGGAACACGACTGCTGCAACGACGGCCGCCAGTGAAGCCAGATCTTGCCACCCGAAACCCATCCCGCCATCTCCTCCTGCCGCCCATTACAGCCGGCGGATGTGAAATCCCCCGTCGACGTTGATGTGCTCGCCCGTGCTGAACGGGAAATAGTCGGAAACGATCGCCGCCACCACTCGGGCGACATCCCGCGGCTGTCCCCAGCGCCGGATGGGCCACAGACCATCGGCAATTAGCCGGTCGTACTTCTCCTTGACCGGGGCCGTCATGTCGCTCTCGATCACGCCCGGGCATACCTCAAACACGCCGATTTCCTCCTCGGCCAGCCGTTGGGCGTACAGATGCGTCATCATGCCCATCGCCGCCTTGGTCAGGCAGTAGTCGGCTCGATTGGTCGAAACGGCATAGCCCGACACCGACGAGATGTTGATGATCTTGCCCCCGGCGATCTTGCCGCCGTGACGCAGACGGATCATCTCGTTGGCCACGCGCTGGGTGAGAAAGAAAGGCCCCTTGAGATTCGTATCGAAAACCAAGTCCCAACCTTCTTCCGTTGCTTCGAGAATGTCCTTTCGGCCCGGAGACGTGATTCCGGCGTTGTTCACCAGCACGTCCAAACGGCCGAATTCGCCGACTGTGCGCTCGACCAGTGACTCGCGGTCCGCCGCCGCACCAACGTTTCCCTTAACGGCGACCGCCTTGCCTCCCTGGTCGACGATTTCGGCGACGGCGTCTTCAGCGGCGTCGGTTCGGGTAGCGTAATTCACGGCGACTGCATAGCCCAGGTGCGCCAACTCCAGAGCGATCGCCCGTCCAATTCCACGGGAAGCACCGGTCACAAGGGCTGCAAGCGTTTCGGGCATAAGACGATTCCTGCATCAGTGGGAGCGGGAAGTGTGGAGGCCACGACCACATGTATCTGCCCACTATCCACTATCCATCGTCTGTTGTCTACACCTCTCCAACCATCGCCTCACTCCACTCGCCGCTTCCGCAACAACAGGCTATTAGTCACCACTGTCACACTGCTTACCGCCATGGCCGCCGCCGCCGCGGCAGGCGGAACGTGGATTCCAAATTCCGGTACCAGAACTCCTGCGGCCAGTGGCAGCAGAAGCACGTTATAGACGAGCGCCCAACCCAGATTCTGCCGGATCGTGCGCAGCGTTGCCTGGCTTAGACCGATTGCCCGAACGACCGCCCGCAGATCCTGCTGAACCAACACGATGTCGGCCGATTCGATGGCCACATCGGAGCCCGAACCGATGGCGATTCCCAGATCCGCGGCCACCAGCGCAGGAGCATCATTGATCCCGTCGCCGACCATGGCCACGATCTGGCCGCCCTGCTGCAGCCGGCGAACCACGTCTTGCTTGTCCTCCGGCAGCACCTCCGCGATGACCGTCTTGATGCCCACCTCGCGGGCGACCGCTTCGGCCGTCGTACGGTGGTCGCCCGATAGGAGTTGCACGTCGAGCCCGCGATCCTGAAGAGCCCGAACGGCCTCCCGGCTGTGAGGTGCGATGGGATCGGCCACTCCGATCACGCCTAGAAGCCGCGAATCGGACGCGACCACCAGCGGAGTCCGGCCGTTACCTCGCATCGAGCCAATTGTCTCTGGCAGACTATTCAGTCCGATGCCGGCCGCTTCCATCAGACGCTCGTTACCGACCCGAACGACCGCTCCACCGACGACCGCCCGAATACCCTGTCCCAGCACCACTTCAAGCTGATCCGCCTGCTCGATTTCCACGTGCCGAGCTTCTGCCGCCTGCACGACGGCATCCGCCAGCGGATGCTGACTGAGCCGTTCGGCTGCGGCCGCGGCGGCCAGCAATTCGTCGCGCGTAACGCCGTCGCTCGGCACGGTGTCGGTCACTTCCGGTCGGCCGAGCGTGACAGTACCCGTCTTGTCCAAAACCACGGTCGTCAACTGGCCCGCCACTTCCAGGGCATGCGCCTCCTTGATAAGAATGCCGTTTTCGGCACCGCGGCCGCTACCGACCAGTACGGCGGTCGGCGTGGCCAGCCCCAGAGCGCACGGACAGGCAATCACCAGCACGGCGATCATTGCGAGCAACGCGAACGCCCAATTGCCCGCCACTAGGCCCCACACCAGCAGCGTCGTCATCGCGATGGCAAGAACAGCCGGCACGAACCACCCAACCACGCGATCGGCCAACCGTCCCACCTCGGTCTTCGATTCCTGGGCGTGGCGAACCAACTCGATAACGCGAGCCAGGGCCGTTTCGCCGACGGGGTGCACCACTCGCGCCGTGAGCGACCCTTGCCCATTGATCGTGCCGGCGAGAATCTCATCACCGGGCTGCTTCTCCACGGGTATCGATTCACCGGTAAGCCACGACTCGTCCACGCTCGAATTGCCCGAGATAACCTTCGCGTCCAGCGGCACCTTGTCGCCAGGACGAACGACAATGGTATCGTCGACACCGACCTCCTCGACTGCCACACGCAGCGTCTGCCCATCGCGAAGCACCATGGCCACCGGCGACGTAAGATCCAACAGACGGCGAATCGCCTGAGAAGCTCGTCCCTTCGCCCGTACCTCCAGGTACTTCCCCAGCGTGACGAACGTAAGGATCAGCGCCGCGTCGATGAAGTACATCGGCATATGGGCCATGTTTACGTACGCCGCAGGCCGGGCGGCCATATCGATCAACACCCCAATGCCTGCCAAGTACGCGGCGCCCGTGCCCATGGCGATCAACGTGTCCATGTTCGTCGAACCGTGCCGCAAGCGTCGCCACGCGCCAACATAATAGGGCCAGCCGGCATAGAGCTGAATAGGCGTAGCCAACACGAACTGACACGCCAGCAGCGTCCATCCGTGAAGCACCCCCGACAAGCTCACGCCCACCAAAGGAATCAGCAACACAACGGCCACCGTCAAACGCCGCTGCCAGGCCCCCGCCTCGCGCGCCTCCCGCTGGACCATGCTGTCGCCCAAATCGCCGACCGCCTGCACGACGCTGGCCGAATAACCACCCCGTTTCACGGCCTCCACCAGATCCTGCGGCCGCACACGCCGGCCATCGAAATCGACCGACGCCTGGTTGGTCACTAGGTTCACGTGGGCACCGGTCACACCCTCCACGCCCGCCAGCGACTGCTCGACACGGGCCACGCAGCCGGCGCAGTGCATGCCCTCGATGTCCATCAGCACATGATCGCGGCCGCCTTCCGTGTCAGCAGAATGAGCTTCAACGTGTGCCATGACTATCTCTCCCATCATTGATATTCTACCGCGCGCGGCCAGCCCACCCGTTGCGCACCCATCCCCGCAGCCGGACTGCTGGCAACCGAACAATCTGGCAGGTATAGTAAAATCCGCAACACGACGCCCGCCGACCGCCGCGAAAGACGGGGTAGTGGGCACCGAACTGTTGTCTTTGCGAGAATCGAACCCGAAGTCGAAACCTGGATTGTCGCAGAAGGAGAGGAGCCCCGATGATCGTGAAACCACGTTTCCCGCGAGGAGATAGAATGATAGTGCAGCGCCGTCGATCTTTTCGTCACCGAGTCTTGGCCGTTACCGTCCCTTGCTTGCTGTTGGTCGGGCTTTCGACGTTGGCACCCGGCAACGCATCGGAGCCTCAGGAGGTCATCATGGAGCACTTCGATTCCAGCTCCAGCGGCTTACCCCACGGATGGCAACAGGTAGCCGGCTCGTGGCAAGTGACCGACGGCGCCTTGATCGTCGATGGTCTGGCCGGCCGAGCCCTGGTCACCTTCGGCGATCCTTCCTGGCAGAATTACGAACTGGAGGCCACCGCCACATTTCTCCAGGTTCAGGACGACGGCGCGTGGCTGTCGCTCGTGGTTCGGGCGGGGCCCGGCGACGATCCAGCCTGGTCACAGTTCGCCGTGCGCCAAAGGACCAGGCGCCGTGACGGCCTGGAGTTTGCCGTCTGGTCCGACCAGCGATGGGCCGTACGTCAGCGGGAGTCAGCCAAGGTCGACTGTCCCATTGGCCGCCCGATTCCCCTCCGGGCCATCGTCCGCAACACGACCGTGCAAGGGGTCATCAACGGCCAGCCCGTAATCGAATGCTCTTTCTGCGTCGAACGGCAGGACGGTCGCGCCGGGCTAGCCGTCAGAGGTTGCCGCGTCAAGTTCGACGACGTCCGCCTGCGCCGCCTGCCCGACACCGTACCGCCCACGCCGCGCGAACCCAAGCCCTGCGAAGTCGTCGCACATCGCGGGTTCTCTTTCGCGGCACCCGAGAACACCCTGGCCGCCGCCCGCATGGCCGCCGAGATCGGTGCCAACGGCAGCGAGTGCGACGTCTATCGCTGCAAGGACGGCGAAATAGTCGTCATGCACGACGAAGACGTCAAACGTACCACCAGCGGCACCGGCAAGGTCACCGACCTCACGCTCGCCGAACTCAAACGCCTCGACGCCGGAAGCTGGAAGAACGACGCCTTCTCCGACCAGCGCGTGCCCACCCTGCCGGAGATGCTCGCGACCCTCAAGAACACGGGCTGTGCCTCGGTCGTCGAAGTAAAAATGCCCGGCATCTCCGAACAAGTCGTTCAGACGATTCGCGATGCCGGCATGCTCGGCCAGGCCTACGTGATCTCCTTCGATGCCAATGTGGTTAAGGAAGTCCGCCAGCTCGAGCCCAAGCTGCCGTGCGCCTGGGTCTCCTCCGATCGGTTGGACGGCACTCCCGCCCAGCGGGCCGACCAGTTAGCCCGCAAGGCCAAAGACTGCCAATGCGATACGCTCGATCTCCACTACCAGTTGCTTTCTCCCGAGTTGATCGAGGAACTAAAGAAACGCAACCTCCACGTCTGGTGCTGGACCGTCGACGATCCCGTCATCATGACCGCCCTATCGGCCTGGGGTATCGACAGCATCACGACCAACCGGCCGGACCTGGCCTTGGAGAAGCTCCCGCATGTCGCGGCGGGCAAGCAGTGACCGCTCGGCGCTGCAAATCCCGCATCACGCCTGATCGGTCTGCTGTAGCGAGCCGTCCTCGCTTTCCGCCGGATGCAGTCGCGTGATCAACACATCGTAGATCACCCCGCCCAGCACGCCGCCAATGAGCGGCCCGACAATCGGTACCCACCACCAGGAGTGACCGGCGCGAAAGACCTCGCTTCCCCAGCCGGCCAGATAGGTGAACAGCCGCGGTCCGAAGTCCCGTGCCGGATTGATCGCATAGCCCGAGTTGTATCCGAAGGTGATGCCGATCACCAGCACCACGGCTCCCACCAACAGCGGCGCCAAGTTCGACGAAGGAGCCATGTTCCGCGTGTCGCTCAGCGCAAACACGCACAACAGCAGCAACGCCGTGCCGACGATCTGGTCGATCAGGCCGCCCGGCAGAGGCGAGAGAAACGGTTGCGGATACGTTGCCCAAATGCCGGCCGTCCCCTGCGGCCCAAGCACCTGACGCACGCCGCCGTCGAACGCATTCAAGGCATCGTAGTACGTCACATAGACCACGACCGATGCCACAAACGCGCCCGCCAATTGGGCCAGGCAGTATGGCAGCAGTTTTCGCCACGAGAATCGGCGGCAGACGGCCAAAGCCAACGTGACCGCCGGATTGAGATGGGCCCCCGACACTCCGCCGGCCACGTAGACCCCCATGGCCACGGCAAACCCCCAGCCAATGTTGATCGACAGATACTCGCCGTTGGCGTGCTTGCTCAGCACCACCTGGGCGACCGCACCGCAGCCGAAGACGATCAGCACGAAGGTCCCCAAAAACTCCGCCGCTACCTCTCGCACCACCGACCGCTGCATGGTCTCACCTCGTGGGAGTGCCTGGTTGGGCCCCTTGATCGCCCTCGATTGTCCGGCACCCTGCCAAGAAAATCAAGACGCCTTCGCTCCCGCGGGATCGGCTTTGCCCGCCGAAATGTCGGCCGGACCAATACGGCCGGAAGATGTGCCCCGACTATGAGCCGGGCGACGCCGGCAGAGTCTGGCGAACCGCGTCCAGCAGCAGTTGCTCGTGCTGCTTCTGGGCCTCGGTCGGCGCATCGGTCGGCATGGCCAGCACGCCGTTGTCCAGAACGGTGTTCGGCCCCAGCACGTAGATCCGCCCGCACCCGGGCAATTCGTACACGAGTTTCCCGTTCTCCTCGTGCGACTTGGCCTGATCGATGCCCAGGGCGCGCTCCGCCTGTACCACCACGCCCGACGAATCGTCCAGAAGCTGGCTTTCCGCGTTGAGGATGAGCACATTTCGCCCCCCTCGCAGATGCTTGGCGACGGCCTCCGCGTGTTCGGGCGACAGCGGGCACTGGTTGTACGCAAACACCAGCAGGTCGCAAGGCTCCGCCCAGCGGTCCCCGGCAAATGTCCACCAATACCGCGTCAGCAGTGCGAATGCCCGGTAGAGGCCGTCAATGTCGCTCCGGCTGAATTCCGGATGCGCCGACGGCTCGTACAGCACGATCCGCGGTTTGCGCCACATCTGGTACGCCCGCGCATCGCGAAGCTTCGCATCGTCCAGCAGCCAGGCCATGATGTTCAGCCAGAGCCGATAGTTGTCGGCATAGTGCAGGAACGTCTCGCCGATCATGTTCTGGTCCGCCACGATCACGATCCGGCCGCGTCCGAAATCCTTGGCCAGCACCACGCCCAGTGGGCCGCTATCTTCATCCGGATCGCGTTTGAAATTCCCGCAGTATCCGGCCCCGTTCTTCTCGCCGAAGATCCCGCTATACCACCGGTCGGCCCACGCGCGATCGCTCGTCACTGCCACGGCGAAACGTGGATCCACCCGGCCGCCGCTCTGCATGCCCACGCGCTGAAGGCCCTCTGTGACCGGATGTGGCTTGAAACGTGTGATGCTGATCCAGCCGTTGCCGCCAGCCAGCATATGCGGCGGTTCTTCGCACGTCGTATCGGTCTGCGCCTCGATATCCAACTCCTTTAGCAACGGCATCAGCCGATAGGCGTGAAAATACGCGTTCGAGTGATCCATCACTACCAGCAACGAGCCACCGTCGTGTACGAACGACCGGATCGCGGCGATTTCCGAAACCAGAAACGGCCGGCGCTCCGCCGACACCAGGTTGATGAACAGCATCCGATAGCGCGACAGCAACTCTGGGGTGAGCGACCCCTGGTCCACCCGATCGTAGTGAACACCCTGCGCGCCAAGATAGTCGAACCAACGCCGGCACCCGCAAGTCTGGTGATACTCATAGACCCCCGGATACAGCCCCACCGTCGACAAATCGTTCGCGTGGATACCGTCGATCAGAATGCCGTTACCGACTGCCAGGGCCGCCGCCGGCATGCCCAACGCCATCGCCAAGGCGAGAAACACAACGCGAGCAAACGGGGAACGGCCCCCTTTCGCCGCAGCGGCCTGAACGGAACATTGCAAAACCAGGGACTCTCCCCTTCCTTCCGGTCGGGCCAACGGGTGGGCAATCATGACAGCCAGGGTTCCAGCATTGAGGGCCGATGAGGCGACAGCGGCCGAGCCGCCGTCTTGTGATGACCTTATCCAAGAGTACGCCACAGACGGCCGCCCCGGTTCATCCTACCGGCGGGAAGGGTCCCCCCGACAACCGTCAGTGTCGGCACGCTCCGCACAAGCAGGCCGTCCCACCCTCTGGTACCGCTTATTTGCGAGGTGGGTAGATGTACTTCCCCTGCGTGGCGTCGAACTCGATCATCGGCACGCCCGCCGGAAAAAAGGCCTCGAACATCTGCTTCATCGGGCCCACATACATCGCCACGCGGATCGTACCCCAGGTCGCCTGGTCGCCCGTCCCGTAATAGATGTACGTGTTGCCCTCGTACTCGAACAAGTCGGCGTCGGTGTTGTTGATGCCTTCGCCCGGGATCGGATCGAGCAACGGACCTTTCGTCGGACTCAAATCCCAATGCGACAGATCCTTGGATCGGGCCAGGAACGTAACATACTTCGTTTCCGGCAACCGATACTCGTACCATGTGCCGGGCCCCTTCTCGCGAAGCGCGCCGAACAGCAGATAGTAATATGGAGCAATGTACCGGATCGCCGGGCACGCGCAGAACGTCTTCTCCTGCACATCGGCCATATTGATCCCAGCCACCTTCTCCCAATGTGCCAGGTCCTTGGACCGCGCGAATCGAAAGCTCCACTGAACCGGCTTGTTCGACTCGAACGCCATCAGATAGCCCTCATCGTCGCGGCAGACCGACGTGTTGAACAAATGCTCGTCGCCGTCGCGCGCGATGACCAACTGCTTGTTCCAGTGTTTCAGGTCGCTCGACCAGAAACGGTACACGTCCTTGGTCCACTCCTGGTTCGTGTTGACCGTGCCGAAAACGTTCAGCTCATCGCCGTTGACAAACGCGCTCACGAAGGAAAACCCTCCGCCGATCTGCGCCACCCGCTCGCCGGTGACCATGTCTTGAACGAACAAGCACGCCTGCTCCTGCTCGTCACGCTTGATCGATCGTTCATTCTGCACCAGGAGCGGCCGCCCCTTGTAAATCACCGGCGTATTTTCCATGCCCTTCGGAAAAGCGAAGGGCAACTTGACCAACGGCGGATTGGACGGTGCATCACCCGCAGCCGCCACACGCGCCGAGGCGACCAACAGAACAATGCCAAAAGCGAACGAAGCCATGTGTAACGGTCGAATGACTGTGAGTTTCATGTCAGCTTTCCCGAACAATATGCCTGCGGCGATGGCTGCCGGAAGTGCAGTACTTGCCCCGCAACGGACGACGGAAGAACCCTTCCGCCACATTCGACGACACGGCCGAACCCCGCGCCAAAACGCCGAAGCGTTGGCGCCGGTCCTTCCGGTATATAGGATAGACTCGTTCGCTGCAACTTTTCCGATGAACATCGGGCAGCATGAGGGTGCCATCGACAATCACCAGGGAGACACGAAATGCCCGCTCGTTTCCATCGCCGCCGGATGCTCCATAAGTCGCTTAGCGCGATTGCCCTGCTTGGCTGTGGCACGGCCGTGGGGCCCCGCGGCCAACGGGCGTACGCCGGCCAAACAGCCGACTCGGTCAAGAGCAAGCCCGACGTAGTCATCCATCGTGGCGGGTATCCCGGCTGGCCTTGGGTAGCGTCGGCGGGCAAGGATCATCTGGTGTGCGTCTTCCGCGACGACAGCCAGCACGGTTTCTCGCCGACCGGCAAAGCCATGTGGACTGAAAGCCGCGATAATGGCCGCACCTGGTCCACCGCCAAGGTGATTGCCGACGAACCCGGCGTCGACGACCGCAACGTGGCGATCGCCGTCCTGCCCGACGGCACGTGGCTCGCCTGCTACAATACCTACACCAAAGACCACGTCTCGCGCTGCATGGTCACTTCGACACGCGACGGCGGCGCCACGTGGCAGAAACCGATCCAGATGAGCGACCGCGACGCGCGAACCCGGGCCGCCGCCATCCTTCTGTCCACCGGCGACCTGCTCATTCCCATCTATTTTGCTCCGGGCAACGGGGCGGTTGCCGCGCGCTCCAGCGACGGTGGCAAGACCTGGACCCTCGCCGGCGTTCCCGACGTCGAAGGCTTCGTCGGCGACGAATGGAGCGCCCTGGAGGTCGAGAAGGGCCGCATCGTGGGGCTCAGCCGCAACAATGGCGGCCGCGACGGTTTCTTCTGGAAGACCGAAAGCCGCGACGGCGGCCGCACCTGGACGAAGCCCGTCAAAACGAACGTTCAGAGCCAACGCTATCCGTCGCCACCCCAACTCGATTTCCAGGGCAAGACTCCTGTGCTCACCTATGCCGATCGCCGCATGGTTTCTGTCTCGATGGTGACCACAACCGATCCGACGTTCACCACCTGGGACGTCGACCACCGTCTGCCATGCTACCAGTACCGGCCCAATGGCGAGGCGATCGCCGACGGAAGCTATCCCGTCTCCGTGGCCGTTGGCCCGCACCGCCGCATGATTGTCGACTACGAGATTCGCCCTGATTCGCACCAGATCGCCGGATACTTCGTAGACCTACCCGAAACTTGGACCTGACCGACTGACCGGGAGCCGTATGATGCAGGTGAATCGCCGAAACGCCGCGAAGGCGCTGCTGGCTGGTGCCGTTGGACTCACACCCGCCGCCGGCCTGGCGGCCGACGCCGCCAAAGACGCTCCGGAAGAACGCATTCGCACGGGCGTTTGTGTGATCGGCGGCGGTAGCGGCGGAATCGGGGCGGCGTTGGCGGCCGCACGGGCGGGGGCCCAAGTCGTGTTGCTCGAACGAGAATCGCTCTTGGGCGGTACGTCGACCTGCGCCTGGGTCAACTCCTGGGAACCGGTCAGCGGCGCCGACGGCATCCCGCGCGAACTGTATCAGGCAATGAAGCAGGACCCGTTGGGCGTGACCTATCCCAACTACGATGAAGGGGCTCCCCGAGGCCGCGGCCACGGCCTGCCGTTCGAGCCTCGGACGCTGACCTTCGCCGCCCGCGAGATGCTTGAGGCGACCGGCCGCTGCCAAACGCTGCTGGCGACGACCTTCTTTCATGCCCGCCGTCAGAACGACACGATCCGCGCCGTCGAGGCATGGTTCTCCGGAAAACGCCTGGTCGTCGAGGCCGATGTTTTCATCGATTGCACCGCCGACGGCGATGTCTGCGTCGACGCGGGCTGCGAGTATCACATGGGCGAGGATCCCCGCTCGCGATACAACGAGCCGACCGCCCATGACAACGCTGGCATGCGACTGAACTCCCTGACCCTCTGCTATCGCATCGCCGACACGGGCGTTCGGCAAACGCCCTATCTGCCCAAGGGAGTCAAAGAGGGGATCTGCCGAAAACCGGTCCACATTGTCAAAATGCCCAATGGCGACCTCGTGCTCAACCCGGTCGGCATGATCGACGGAAATGCCGTCGTCGATACGGAACACAGCCAGTTGATGCAGGAAGGTTATCGCCGCGTGCTGGAACACTTCTACTGGCTCCAGCGGCTACCTCCTGACGACACCTCGCCCTGGACACGGCACGTGCGCGGTAAAGGGTTCGGCACCTGGGCGATCGTCGGTATCGCGCCGCGAATCGGCGTTCGAGAAACCCGTCGCATCCTCGGCGACTACGTGCTCAACGAGAACGACTGTCAGGCCGGCTTGGTAGGCCAAAAACACTCCGACATCATTGCCGCCAGCGACCACGCCGTCGATATTCATGGCGCCAAGTCGCGGCTGTACGAAGTGCCCAATGGGCCCTACGGAGTGCCCTATCGCTGTCTGTTGCCCATGGGCGTGGAAAATCTGTTCATTGCCAGCCGCGCCGCCAGCTTCTCCCACATCGCGGCTTCGTCGTGCCGGTTGTGCCGGACGATGATGACGCTTGGCCAAGCCGCCGGCAACGCAGCCGCAGTGGCCCTGAAGGAGCACATCCGCCCACGGCAGGTCGACATCGGCCGATTGCAGACGGTTCTAAAGTCTCAGGGCGTAATGGTTTCCAGCTAGGCGGCCGCTCGCAGTCCGGTCTCTGGATCGCCGAGAATACCCCACACCTTTGGTGGATCGGCCGGTCGCACTTGCACGCGCCCGTACAATTCAAAAAACCATATCGGCCGGGTTCCGGAACACGTTGCGACACATCGGTCGTCAAACGTAGCTGGGACATGATCGCTGAGCAAGCCAGCCAGAGGAGAAGTAACCATGTCTGAGTCGTTTCAATGGACCTCGCGACGTCAGTTTCTCGCCGGTTCCCTTGCCGCCGGTGCCGCCCTGGTTCTGCCCAAGGGCGCGGTGGCCCAGCAGGAATCCGCTGCGGGCAGTTCCGACCCACCATTCCAACTCCCCAAACTGCCCTACGCCCTCGATGCCTTGGCTCCGTTCCTCTCGCGCGAGCAGATGGAATACCATTACGGCAAGCACCATGCTGGCTACTTCAAGAAGCTCAACGCGCTGGTCAAGGGCAAGCCCGAGGCCAAGAAGTCGCTGCAAGAGCTACTCCTCAGCTCCGACGAGGCACTCAGCAACAACGCCGGCCAAGCCTGGAACCACACGTTCTTCTGGAACTGCCTCTCGCCAAAAGGAGGCGGCCAGCCGCAGGGCAAGCTCCGCGAAGCCATCGACCGCGATTTCGGTAGCTTCCAGGCGTTTCAATCGGTCTTCACCGACGCCGCGGCCAAGTTGTTCGGCTCGGGGTGGGGGTGGTTGGCTGCCGACAAATCCGGCGTACTGCACATCATGGCCTTGAGCAATGCCGGCAATCCGTTGAAGTTCGACAAGCAGCCCGTGCTCACGATCGATGTGTGGGAGCACGCCTACTACCTCGACTATCGCAACGAGCGGGCACGCTTCGTCGAGGCCTTCTGGAACAAGGCCAATTGGGACTATGCCGCCCAGACCTACGCAAAGATCCTGAAGCCTGCCTAGGCTTCTCGTCCATCAGCAAGCAGGACGGCAGCGCCATCCGAACCTGATTGCGCCCGTGAGTCCTCCTGAACCGGCAACTGGGCCGCCGACGGGTTGGTCCCAGCGGGGCCGGTCCCAAACCCCGTCGACCGCTCCCTTCGGCCGTTCGTTGTGAAATAGGCGAAAATAGGAAAGTGCGGCGAGATTGTTCCAGGCTAAGACCGCAGAATTCCACGTCCCAACCGGAAAAAGATGCTGGTTAGGAAGCTTTTGCGGCCGAATATACCGTTGCACTGCCTTTTCATACGGACGGTTTCACGAAGACACTCGTCTGGGGTTGGTCTGATGTCTCGCACATTATTGGCATGGAGTTTGGTCGGTTTGATCACCGCGGCGGCCGGGTGCAAGATGTGTGCGCATCCGTACGATTACTGCGGCCCGGTGGTTGGGCCCTGCCAATCGTGCAACCCAATTGCCCGAGCCGGCTCCATCTTGTCGCCGCCCATCGACGGAGCGTCCTATGAGGGGCAGGTCGAAGAGACGGAGCCGACCACCACCGAAACGCCCACGCTGGCGCCGGCGCCCGATCCAAGAATGGTGCCGAGGCCGGCGAAGACACACACCTCGGCCAAAACACCGAAGCCGACCAAGGCCTCGGCGATGGCGAAGGCCCCGAGGGCAACCTACGCGTCGGCGTCCCGGACCCCCAAGTACGGCAATCGCCCAACGGCCAAAAAGACAACGACGCATCGCTCCTCTCCGACGATTGCCAAGGCTGGCGTGCGGACCAAACCGGTTCCGTCCCAGGCGACGAACAAGGCCGGCTCGAACTTCTTCCCCGGCATTCCGCCCGAGAATATCCTTTCAATTACAGACCGACGTATCGACGAGGATCCGCAGCAAGCGGATGAGCCGGCCGCTTCGCAGGCCGACCAGACGCAGCAAGCGGAGCAAGCACCCGAGCAGGCCGAGCCTCGAGTGGTGCAGGCCGCTCCGGCAGCCACCACGAAGTCGCCTGTCAAAGCGACCGGAGGCTGGGTGGCCAAAGGTGCCAACGTCGTGCGTCCATAGCCGATCCCCTGAATCTACACGGAATACGAGATGGGGTGATTGACACCGGCATCGCCCTGGAGACAGTAATATCTCCAGGGCGTCGCCGTTTCTTGTGGCCACGCTGCGGCGGAAGGTGAGGCGGCCGAGATCCTGCTTGGGGAGAACGCATGGTGAAGCGGGCGGATTCCTCGCGGAGCACGCTGCTGTCCGATGCCAGGTCGTGGTGGTGCGTGCTGGCCAGTGGCATAGCGCGGCACCGGTCGGGCGAGTCCATCGACGACGTAGCGACCGCCGCCCGGGCGCTGCTCCATGTCCTCGCCTTCCTGCGGCTTGCCGACAGCCTAGGCGCATTCCGGCGGGAACTGCTCGCCGACCTCCTCGATGCTCGGCACACACTCGTGGCGGAAACCCTCGGAAACCGACTCCGCCAGCATTTCGGAGCCTGGTCGTTCCTTGCGTCCGACGACAGCCCACCCCCGTGGCTTTCCATGCTTGTCGCCGCCGATGCCATCTCGGCCGTCTGCGACCGGTTGTGGCAGGATGATCGCCTCCGTCACGCCTGGGAAGGTCACAACGATCTGCTGGGGCAATTGCACCAGCACCTGCTCGGTCAGCGGTTGGTGCAACGTGGCCAACGCCTTATTGCCGAATCGAGCGCCAGCGCCAGAAAGCGCGCCGGCGTCTTCTATACCCCGACGTCCGTCACAAATTACATCGTGGAGCAGGCGATCGACCTGCATCGTCACGAGCCGGCGGCCACCGATTCAGCGGACGGATACCCGAGTGTCCTGGACCCGGCGTGCGGATGCGGTGCGTTCCTCCTGAGAGCACTTTCCAAGCTCCTTGAGGTCAGGAGGCCGCGAAGCACGATCGATGGCGTATTTCCGATCGCTTGCCTGCATGGCGTGGACCTCGACCCCGAGGCCGCCGTGATCTGTCGACGTTCGCTCTGGCTGGCCTGCGCACGGGCCACTTCATGCGACACGGCCGCCGATGCCTCGAAGCATCTGGCCGAGAACATTCGCTGCGGCGACGTACTGCTGGATGCGTCCCTGGCAGGCCCGAACGAGGCGTTCGACGTGGTGATTGGCAATCCGCCCTACCGCCGAGAGCTCAACACAAAACACCTTCTCGATCCGGTGGCCCAGACCGACCTGGGGCGGCGATACCGTTCGCCGAGGATGGACTACTGGTACTACTTCCTTCACCGCGGTTTGCAGTGGCTCAAACCGGGCGGGCGACTCGCTTTCATCGTCGGCGCGTATTGGACTTCCGCGTCGGGCGCCCGCAAGCTCATTCAACAGATTCAGCAGGCGGCCCATGTCGAAGAGATCTTCGCGCTGGGCGACACGCCGATCTTCGACGGCGTCACCGGAAGGCACCTGATCCTCACCGTGCGCCGGAGCGCAGCAACGAGTCCGACCCGCGTGAAACGCCCCTCAACCGGTCGGACCGCCAGCATCGACGCCCTCCTCAGCGACCAAACCGCTGTGGAGACCTTCGAGAAGTCGGCCGAGCAACTCTTCCGAGGCAGCTGGATCGACTTGGAGCCTCCGGCCGACGCACTGTTGGACAAGATCGCCAAGGGAACCCCTTTGGACCAATTCGGAAGGGTCCGCCAAGGGATTGCCGAAAACCCTGCGTCCATCAACCGGAGTACCAACGAGCGATTCGCAAACCGTTGGACCGTTGGGGAGGGCGTGTTTGCACTCCGCGAACACGAACTCTCGCAACTTGCACTCTCCGAAACGGAACGGTCCTTGCTACGGCCTTATTACGACCTGTGCGATCTCGGCCGATACTACCTCGCCGAGCAGCCTTCGTTGCATTTGATCTATTCCACATCCCGAACGTGGCCGACCTTGGAACAATGCCCAGTGTTGGCCGCGCATCTGGCCCGTTTTCGTCCGATCCTCGATGGCCGCCGCGAAACGCGTCATGGCGTTCGCGCCTGGTGGCAGCTTCACTGGCCTCGTGAAGAGGCACTATGGGAGGCCGACAAGGTCCTTTCGGTCCAGATGGGATCGCGACCGGCTTTCGTCCCCACGACCGGCCCGGCGTACGTGCCGTTCAGCGTCAACGTGTTCGTACCCGACAAGGGTGTCCGCGAGCATCTCTACTACTTCGCCGCCATGTTGAACAGCCGGTTGATTTGGAAGTGGTTTCAACACCACGCAAAACGTCGCGGTGCAGGCCTTGAGATCAACGTACGCGTGCTCGCGCAAACACCCATCCACCGAATCGACTTCGGCAATGCCACCGAGTCCGATTCGCACGCGCAACTCGTGCATCTCGTCGGCCAGATGCTTGCCGCGCGCCGCGCCTTGCAGACGGCAAGCAACGCCGCCGTGGCCGACTCACGTCGGAATCGCCTGGCGAGCCTGGATGCCGAAATCGATCAGATCGTAAGCCGGCTGTACGGCCTTTCGCGCGACGAGATCCGCCTTCTCACTCGCAGCACCCCTCCCGGCACGTGATCGCCGCCGTCACATGGACCACCCGTCGGGGATCGTGGTCCCCTTGGGCACGACGACGATGTGGTCGCGGATCATGACGTGCTCCGATTCGGCGCTGGAGTCGACATCGGCCGAGTTGACGATCCGCACATTCCGTCCGATGCGGCAGTCCTTGTCAACAATGGCCCCTTCAACGTGGGCACCGGCGCCGATGCCCAGCAGAGGCTGGCCGTTGGAGCCTCGGGTGGCCAGTTCGCTGGGCGTCGGATAGAAGTCGCTGCCCAACAGGATTGAATTGCGGACCACGGCGCCGCGGCCGATCAGGCATCGCAAGCCGACGACGCTGTTTTCAATGACGGCCCCCTCGTCGACAACGCACCCGTCGGCGATCAGGCTCCCCCGTACGATCGCTCCGTCGACGCGGCAAGGCGGCAGGAAACGAGCACGCGAGAAGACGGGCGTTTCCGGAACGACCAACGGAAACGGCGACTCCCTGGTGGCCAGACTCAGATTCGCCTCGTAGAACGAGCGGATCGTTCCGATGTCCTCCCAGTATCCGTCGAACAGATACACCTGAACGCGCCTGGCACGAATCGATGCTGGGAACACCTCCCGGCCGAAATCGCGATAGTCGGTCTTTTCCAGAACGTCAACCAGCGCGTTCCGATTGAACAGGTAGATGCCCATGCTTGCCAGGCAGTCTCTTCCGTCGCTGGGAATGCCCTGCGAATCGATCCAGGCGGGATCCGTGCGCACCAGCCGCAACTCGTCCTCCGTTTGCGGTTTCTCCAAGAAACCCTCCACTCGCCCGTCTCTGTCGACTCGCATGATCCCCAGTGACGCCGCGGCGCGGCCATCCACCGGAACCGCGGCAATAGTCACGTCGGCGCCGCAACGCCGATGCTCCCGGATCATGGGACCGAAATCCATCCGGTACAGTTGATCGCCGGAAAGTACAAGCACCTGCTGCGTCTCGCGCTGCTGGAGATATCGCAAGTTGTGCCGCACGGCGTCGGCCGTCCCCTGGTACCAACCGTGGTTGGCGATCGTCTGCTGGGCGGCCAGGATCTCGACGAAACCGCGGTCGAACGCCGCGAAGTTGTACGAGTTCCGGATATGGTGATGCAGGCTGGCGGAATTGAACTGCGTGAGCACGTAGATGCGGTTCAATCCGCTGTTGATGCAGTTCGAAAGCGGCACGTCGATCAGGCGATACTTCCCGGCCACTGGCACGGCCGGCTTGGACCGGAACTTGGTCAGGGGATACAGCCGGGTTCCCCGCCCACCACCCAAGACAAGAGTCAACACGTTGCGCATGTGGGCCTTTCCGCCATCGATGTCCTGCAACCCAAATCGCCCGCCGCAGTCACCACAATGTAGCGGAAACGCCCGCAAATGAAAACCTTCGCGAGCCGTTCCCCAAACCGTGCCCCGGGCGCGGGCCCTTGGCCCCGCGAAGTTGTCCTTCGTCCTACCTGTGCCCCGCCGAGGTCGCGCAGCCGGTGCGCCGACGAACCTCGCCAGGAAAGAGCCCCGCCGAACCGACCCGGCAGTGCTATATGGCAGGATGTAGTGATTACGCCGAATCCGCCGGTTATGCGCCACCTTGCGACGTGGCAAACCTTCACCGTCTCGTGCGACGATAGCGATTCTGCCGGTCGCCACGGGCAAAACGCCAGTCTTCCCCCCGAAATCTCTGCGCGTTGGCGACGGTTGTAACGGCATGCTGAACCTTGCCGGTCACGCCGTGCTTGCCGACCGTTTTGGCAATAGCGACTGTTTCTTCGTTATCAAGATGAGCAGTCCTAGGGACGATACAGCCATCATGGTATGTGCGGGAAATGGCTCACCTGCACATGGGTGCGGTCGTGATGATCACAACAGCGCGGTGGCCGGTCGCTGATCGTCTGTATTGAGGAGGGGAAACTGTATGAAGGCAACATCGATGCGGTGGCTTCTTGTCGCTCTGGCTGTAGCGTGGTGGCCCATTTCCACGGTCCGTGGGCAGACGACCGACTTCACGCTCGCCGATCGGCTCCAACAGTTGGAGTCCGAAACGCAGTCGCTCCGCGCGGAACTCGACGCGCTGCGGCAGCAGCAAGCAAACCCGGTCCGCATGCCGCAATTCACCGCAATGCAAACGGCACCGGCTCCCGCGCCCGCGTCGAATCCCTCGACAGTCCCGCCGGTTCAGGAACCACCCTCGCTCACGCTGGATGAAGTCCGTACCGAAGCGAAGAAGTTCGCCTGGGTTAAGGGCAATTTCAAGGTCACCCCCTATGGTGCCCTCTGGACCGACATGCTCTACCAGACGACTCGTACCGTGCCCGGCCCTTATACACTGTGGGTGCCGTCCGAGGAAGTACAAGACAGCGACGCGTTCATCATCGATGCACGACGCACACGACTCGGCATCGACGTCGATGGGCCGCGAATACCGCTCTTCTGCTGCGCCAAAAGCAGCGGCCGTGTGGAAATCGACTTCTTCGGCGACACCGTCTACGAGAACAAAGGCACCATCCTGCTGCGTCACGCCTATTGGCAAGTGGCCGACGATAACTTCAAGTTCCTCGTCGGGCAGACCTGGGACGTCATCTCGCCACTGTTCCCGGGCGTGCTCAACTACACAGTCGGTTGGGACGGCGGTAACCTCGGCTACCGCCGGGCACAGTTCCGTGCAGAACGTTACCTGCAGCTCTCCCCCGAACTGATGCTGATCCTCCAGGGCTCGCTCAATCAGAACGTTATCAACGACTTCGCCTCGACTGCGGGCGTAGTTCGCGAGCCATCGAACTGGCCAATCATCGAAGGGCGCACGGCGGTCAAGCTGGGACCGCGCGGACCAGGATGTCGGCCCATCGAAGTCGGCGTCTCCGGGCATATCGGCCAGACCGGTTTCGATTTTCCCACCGAGCCGAACCTTCGCGTTCTCACTTGGTCACTCAACACCGACGTGCAGATCCCCATTACGCCCTATCTGCATTTCGATGCCGAATTCTTCACCGGCGACAACCTCAGCATGTTCCTCGGTGGCATCGGGCAAGGCGTCGATCCGATTCGGCACACGGGGATTCGATCGACCGGCGGATGGTTCGACCTGGGCTACGACTGGACACCCCGCCTGCACAGTTGTGTCGGCTATAGCATCGACGATCCAAACAACAACGACATGACCTACGGGCGCAGCTACAACCAGTACGTGTTCGGCAACTTCACATTCGACATTACCAAGCAGTTCGTCACCGGCATCGAGGTTGCCTACTGGAAGACCCTCTACGAAAACCAGGATCCGGTCACATACCCAACGCAGCCGACAGAGCCTGGCGATTCGGTGGTGGTCCAGTGGATGGTCAAATACGGTTTCTAACGAACCGAATCGCAACGCCCCTCTCCCGCCCGCGGGAGAGGGGCCGCATGGTGAGGGCGGTCTCCTCGACCTGAATGCTCTTCCGTCACGCCGATACGGTAAACGCCGCCCTCACATCCGGGAGAGATGCCGCACGGTGAGGGCACCTGACCGTCTGTCATCATCTCCACACCGCCCGCCCCATGTAGCACAGCCGCCCCCGGCTGTGCCCTAACTCACCGAGTCCATCCGCCACACCCCTTACGGCGACGACGGCGAAGGCGACGTCGTGACCAACACTCGGTTTCCGAAGCACTTGCGGGCCATCTGCACCACGTCGTCCCGCGTTACGGCGAGAATCCGGTCGTTGAACTTCTTATCGTAGTCGTAGCCCAGCCCGTACAACTCGTCGAGTGCCGCCTGCTGTGCCTGGCTGCCGATGGTCGTGTTCTCCTGCGCATGCAGGGCGATCACCATCTGCTGCGCGGTGCGAAACTCGTCTTCGGTGATCTGTCCCTGCTTCGCCCGGTCGACGAACTCCTCGATCCGCTTCACCACGGTCTCGACCTTGTCCGGCTGCGTCTGGGCCATGATGGCGAAGAACCCTGGGGCCGGACCCGTGATCTGGAAGGCGTGCACATAGTACACCAGTCCCTCACCACGCAAGGCGTTGTGGAGCCAGCCTCCCGGGTAGCTGTAACCCGACATGATCGCGTCCAGTAGCGTCAACGCCGCGTAATCCTTGGCGTCGCGAAGGCTCGTTCCCTGATAGCCGAACATGACCATACCCGTCGGTTTGCTCGTCTGTTTGTGACGGGTGATCGACGCCGGAATGACGTCGGGCTGATTGAAGTCGACCGGCTTGAACGACGCGTCCGGCGACAGCTTCCCAAAACCCTTCTCCACCAGTTTCAGCGCCTCGTCTGGATCGATGTCGCCGAATACCGTCACAACCATGTTGTTCGGAACGAAGTACTTGGCGTGGTACGCCTTCAGATCCTCGACGGAAAGCGCCTCCACCGTCTCGCGCTTGCCGCCTTGCAGCAAATGGTACGGCGAATCGGCCGGCAAATTGTCGTAGAACAGTTCGAAAAGCTCCTGCTGCGCATTGTCGGCCCGCCGGGCAATTGCACCCAGGGCCAACTGTTTCACCTTCTCAAACTGATCCTGCGGGAACGTGGGCTGAGTGAAACACTTGGCGAACAACTCGGCCGCCTTGGGGAAGTCGCCCTTCATCACCGTTGCGCTACCGTAGACCGAACTCCGCCCCGCGGCCATCGAGAACTTGCCGCCGATCGAGTCAAAATAATCGGCGATCTGCTGGGCCGTGTAACCGTCCGTTCCCTTGTCGAGCATGGCGGCCACCAACGCCGATTGCCCCGCTGTCTTCTCCGTGTCGGCCAGCGACCCGGCCAGCACATAGGCTTGAATATTCACCAGCGGCAGATGCCCGTGTTGCTTCAGCAGCACGCGCAACCCGTTCGGAAGCCGCAATTCCCGGATCTCCTCTCCGGCTGCCTTACCTTGCTGCTGGGCCGACTTCGGAGCCCCGCCCGGCGGCGCGATGATGATCCGGTTCAGCCGGTCGGGCACGAAGTACTTGCGGGCGACTTGCTGGATTTGCTCCGCGGTGACCTTCTGAATGCCCTCGACGTATTTCTGGTCGAACAGCGCATCACCGGTCGTCAAGTAGTTTCGCCCCAGGCTGTCCGCGGCGCTCTGAACCGTCTGCTGGTCAAACAACAATTCAGCCGCCTTCTGCTTCTTGGCCTTCTCCAATTCCGCCGCGCTCACGAGTTCGTCCCGCAGCCGGTACACTTCGTGCAGAATCTCGTCCGTTGCCTTCTGCCACGTCTGCGGCGGGCAGGTGGCCAGCACACCAAACCACCCGCGAGCAAACGACGGCGTGTAGCTTGCCGAATGGACGGAAAGGACCACCTGCTCGTCGTACTTCAGCTTCTGCACCAACCGCGAGCTGTCCCCCTCGCCGAGAATATAGGCAGCCACATCCAATGCGTAGAGGTCCGGATGCGATAGTTCGACCGTCGGCCAGACCAACGCCAGATCGTAAGTCGTCCCGTCCATTTCGCGCACGGCTTCCCGGGGCGAAAGCTGTTCCGGCTCTTCAGGCATGGCGATGGCCGTGTCGTTGCCCCGGGGCGTTCCTGCCCACTGCTTGGCCACCTGCAGGAGCACGTCGTCGGTCTTCACGTCGCCCACGACCACGAATATCTGGTTGTTCGGCACATAGCGGCTGTGGTAGAAGTCGATGATCGTCTCGTTCGTCGTTCCATTCAACACGTCGAGATACCCGATCACGGGGTGTCGGATCGGATGCTCGGTGTAGACCGTCTGGCCAAGCATCTTCCACAGTACTCGCTGGCGATCCGCTTCGCCGTCAGCCAGTTCGCGACGCACGACGCGAAGTTCCCTGGCGAACTCGTTCGGCTCGAACGCCACGTGCTGCATCGAATCGGCGACCAACTCGATCGCCGTCGAAGTACGATCGGCCGGGCAATCGATGTAGAATGCCGTCAGGTCCGTCGACGTGTAGGCATTGGTGGCCCCGCCGAACGTGTCGATGATCTTCTCGATTTCCTTCTCGGTCCGCTTAGTCGTCGTCCCACCGGCGACCACGTGTTCGAGCACGTGGCTCAACCCGGCTCCCAGGTGGCGACCCTCGTAAGCGCTGCCGGTGTTCTTCACGTAACAACGCACCGTAGCCACCGGCGCAACGTGGTTCTCCTGCACGATCACGGTCAAGCCGTTGGCGAGTGTTGCCAACGTGACCGAATCTGGCAGCTTCTGGATGCTCACGTACTTAGGCACGTCCGCCTTGGCCGCAGCCTCCGCGGGCCCCGGCTTCGACGCGGCTTCCTTCGTGTCGGCCGCCACCAGCGGCGAAACCAGGAACAAGACGACAAGCGAACAAGAACCAATACCGTCAAAGGCGGGAAATCGCATGGAGACCTTTCTCTTGGTAAAGAACCGGTTCGGGATCGTGGTCCAATGCGCGGCCCCGGCAGAGTATCCGCCCGCGAACAACAGAGCTGCCCCGAACGCGCGTAGCCGGCAAAGCCGATTCAATAAGCATCATAGGCACAACTGGCCGTCAGACCTACCCCGAAACTAGTATCGCATTGCCCTACCTACCGACGCCGTCAGATTAATCCTCCGATCGATGCGCCGATACCGTGTACTTTCCATTACGTCGACCGCTCGCGGAAGGTTGGAGAACCGTCGCCAATTTCCCCGCCTAACTGGACAGTTCTTACGCGAAACAAACACGGCAGGGCGATGAGGGCGGCAACTCCCCTCAGACGGGCGATCACTCTGACCCGCCCGATGCTGGTTCGCACCGCACGACTTCTCCTTGACCTGCAACGCGAAAATGGCCATCCGGCAGACTCCAACTTCTTGTGGTAGGCCGACCGCCCCGGTACAATGACCCCGCGCCGTCGGCGGCGCTGATCGGCACGTTGCCGGACGAACGGACATCGTAAGCGCGGGCGTGTCCATCGCCTGCGAAGGGTACTCGATTGTCGAAAGGAGTGGGGCTCGATGAAAACGATCCATTGGTTTCACATGCTTGTGGGGACGGCCTTGCTGGCCATCGTTGTTGGCTGCCAACAGGAGCCGCAGAAGCAAGGCAGTCCGCCGTCCGACCAGCCAGCAGCCACGGCCGAGCAACCGGGCGAAGAAGCTGAGAAACCCGCTTCACCCGAATTACCTCCGCTGCCCGAAAGCGGCATGACCGAGTCCAAGCCGGCCCAAGAGGCTACCCCGGCGGCCGCCGAGAAGCCGGTCGAAAAGCCTGCTGAGAAGCCTGCCGAGAAGCCCGCTGAAGCGGCCCAGCCAGAAGCTACCCCGCCGGCGGCAGAAGCCAAACCAGCCGAAATGAAGCCGGCTGAACCGAAGCCCGCCGACGCCAAACCCGAAGAGAAGAAGCCCGAGGCCAAGCCCGCGGAAACCAAGCCGGCTGAGGCCAAGCCAGCCGAAAATAAGCCTGAAGCCAAACCCGAACAGAAGAAGCCCGAGGCGAAACCCGAGGAAAAGAAGCCCGAAGCCAAGCCGGAGGAGAAGAAGCCCGAGGCTAAACCCGAGGAAAAGAAGCCGGCTGCCGACGCGAAGGCCGCGTCGACCGTCCCGCTCGGCCTGCCACCGGTTCCCGTCCCGCTCGACAACCCCATGACGCCCGAAAAAGTTGAACTGGGCAAGATGTTGTATTTCGACAAGCGGGTGAGCAATGACGAAACGATCTCCTGCGCCACTTGCCACGATCCCAAGATGGCGTGGGCCGAACACACACCCACCAGCACAGGTGTCAAAGAGCAAAAGGGCGACCGCAATGCGCCGACGGTGATCAACTCCGCCTACGCCACGTCACAATTCTGGGATGGCCGCGCGGCGAGCCTCGAAGAGCAGGCGCTCGGGCCGGTCGAAAACCCGATCGAAATGGGGCACTCCATGGATGCACTCGTGGGCAATTTCGAGAAAGTCCCCGAGTATCGTGAGCGCTTCCAAAAAGTCTTCGGCCAGCCGATCAACAAGGAGAACTTCGGTAAAGCCATTGCCGCCTTCGAGCGCACGATCCTCAGCGGCAACTCGCCGTACGACCGCTACAAGGCTGGCGATGAAAAGGCGTTAACCGATGCCCAGAAGCGCGGGATGGAACTCTTTAAGGACGCTTGTGCCGGCTGCCACACGCCGCCCCTGTTCAGCAACTACGCCTTCGTCAATGCCGGCGTTGGTATGGACAAGAAGGACCCCGATCCGGGCCGCAAGAAGGTCACTGGTCGCGACCGCGACATGGGCAAGTTCCGCGTGCCGTCGCTGCGCGACGTGGCCGACACCTATCCCTACTTCCACGACGGCAGTGCCGCCACGCTGGAAGACGCCGTAGCCCTCATGGCCGCCGGCGGCAAGGACAATCCGAACCTCTCGGGCATGATGAAGGCCGTCCGCGACGACAAGCTCACCGCCCAAGACCAGAAGGACCTCGTCGAGTTCCTCAAGGCCCTCTCCGGCGAGTACCCGATCATGGAGCCGCCAGCCCTGCCTGTTACGAAGAAGTAGGCGCCTTTCCGACAAAATCCGTCCGGTCAAGTCCTTCGGGCCGACATCTGGGTCGGCCCGAAGGGTGCACCGGTTCGTCTTCTTGCCTGCACAAGGGCGGGGGGCGCTTCGCAAGACGGGAAGCAGCACGACCCCGTTTCGCACACCGTCGCGCCCAGTACGTGGTGTCACTTCGTACCGTCGACCGCCTCCAAAACGGCCGCCGTTTTATCCTTGGACCAGTTCTCCAGCCGCTCGATATCCGCTTCTAACGGGTTGCCGGCCTTGATGCTCTTCTTTACGTCCTGCCGCAGTGCCTCCTTCTCGGCGTGCATCGCCGATTCCATCGCTTCCCAACGCGATTTCTCCGCTTTCCACCGGTCGCCACGTGTGGCGGTGCCCTTGCCCAAGGCGTAAACGGTGCCATCGGCCAGAGACGCCGGCGTTCGCCGCTGCCCCATGAATACCGGAATCGCGGCCAACCGCGCAGGCAGTGAGATCCACGCGACGGTCAGCAAGTGCGGGCATTCCGGGTCAATCTCGACCGTCATCCCCGAGACCGATTGCCCCGTCAGAATCGGCCGTTCGCGGAAGACACTCTGGAACATCGGGAAGTCCACTTTGTCTGCCGCTCGCAACCGGATCACCGGCTCGCTCTTATTGAACCGGCTGAAGTATGCCTCCTTGGTGTGAACCATGGAGACCACGTGGCGCGCGTTGCTGCACGCTTCCAGGATCACTCCCTGGCGATCGACGAACAGCCAGTGCTTACCGTTCACGTCGCCTCCGGCATAGTAACCCTTCTTGACTAGGTCCGTCAGGATCTCAAGCGCTTGTTTCGACGACGAAGCCCGCTCCGCAATATGCCGCACGACGGCTCCCCCGCCCAGGCCCCGATACTGCGGCTTGGCCGGCGGAAGCACGAGCGTCGACGAGTCCTTCTTCAGGTTCGCCGGATAATCGCCCGCAATGGCCACGCCCTTATCGTTGACCGCCATCGATAGCGGGTTGATTGTGCCCACGTCCGTGACGCCGATGAACTTGTTGACGCCTGCCACCGAGCTCTCCACGATGATGGCCACCTGCGACCGGTCTTTGTTGTCGCGGGTCTTGTGGAAGAAGATGGTGCCGTTCTCGGCCCGGTCCCGCGGAACGGAGTACGACGTACATTCGACAATCGCACCTTTGGCCGGGGAGGTCGAGGCGGTGGCCGCCTTCTTCTCCGCTTTCAGAAAGACGCCGCGTGTGACGGTCCCAGAAAAGGCGATGTATAGTTCTTCATCCACACCGGCGGCCCGTGCGATGGCTCGAGCTTCAGCGAGCCAATGAGGCGCGATCTCCTCGACGATCCGGTTGCGAACCGCCGCACGCTCGATGAGCGTTTCCTTGCTAATCCCTGCCGCCTTTGCCCGGCTGAGGAAGGTCGCCTCCATGTCGCGAACGATCGCCTCCTTGTTCAGCTCGCCCCAGGTCGTCCCAATCTGCTCCGGCGCGCCGGACAGGAGAACCATACTTACGTCCGCCGCCAATGACGACGACGCGACCAGCAGGACGACGACCGACGACGCATAACCGAATAGCCTTGCTCGGGGAATCATCGACTTCTCCTTCTCTTCCGGTGGTCGCTAGTGCGCACTCGACGCATCCGTTGCAGACTATCACGCACGGCGCCGGTTCTCAAGTGGAATCGTGGCCAACGCGGCCCACCCGATCATCATGTGCACGTCGCCACCGCCCGCCGCACAAGAACCGTCGTTCAGGCCAGCTTACCCGAGCCCTCGATGTCCCAAACGTCGACGACTCGCCCCTGGTCGTGCACGACCATCGCCCGGTGCAGATTGCACGTGGTGCAGGCGTGGCTGGGCAACAGATGAACTGCATCGCCGACACGCCACGCGTCGGGGGCCTTCTTCACGACACCGTGTTCTTCGGAGAGAAACGTCGGAATTTCCACCCCGGGGTGGTCCTTGATCCGCGGCGGCCCAAACTCGCAGCCGGCCCCCTTGATCCCCACATCCAGTACGGCCACCCCCCGTCGCTTGCTGATCACCCGGGCGAGCACCGACAGGGCCACCTCGAACTCTGGAACCATCTGCGCATAGCGCCAATCCATCGTCGCGTACGTGCCCGCCTGGATCTCGTCAACCCCGTCAATCAAGCCCGTGATCTGGTAGGTCGACGAAGACCCGCCGCTGATCACCGCCACCGCAAGGCCCCGGCTCTCAAGAAGTCGCCGCGTATCGACAGCCAATTGCATCGACTGCCGAACCTTCTCCGCCCTTTGCGCGGCATCGTTCACATACACGGCATGACCCTCGTAGGCTTGAATGCCGCGGAACTCGACGCCCGGCATCGCGGCCACCGCCTCGGCCAGCTTCAAAGTCGGTTCGCCGGGGGCGACACCACAACGGCCCATGCCGATATCAACTTCCACCAACAGGCCGACCATCGTGTCCGCCGCCTTTGCCGCCTCAGAGATCGTTTGGGCTTGCCGCACATCGTCGACCGCAACAGTCAAACGGACCTTCCCCGCCAGAGCGACCAGGCGGGCCACTTTCCGCCGCCCCACCACTTGGTTGGCGATCAGGATGTCTTCCACGCCGTGCGCCGCCAACACCTCGGCCTCACCCAGCTTGGCGCACGTCATGCCAATCGCCGATCCGGCCTCCATTTGCCGCCGCGCGATCGCCGGGCACTTGTGGTTCTTGAAGTGCGGCCGCAGTTGCGCCTTGCGACCGCGGAAGAAATCGGCCATGCGCCGCACGTTCCGGTCCGACGCCGGCCCGTCCAGAAGCAACACGGGCGTGTCGAGGTCCTCGATCGGTGCGCCGATGAGGCTGGAGGCTGGTGAAATCATGGTTGCGCTCAAACGACTAGATGTCTATCTCCTCAAGCTTGACGGTGCGGCCGCCCTGTTCGCGGCTGCGGATGCCGGCAATGATGGTCCGAATCTGCTCAACCGTCTCCGCGAAATCAAACGGCGGCTGGCCGGTTCGCAGATAGTCGACGAACGTCTCCAATTGCCTCTTGAACGAATAGAACGTATCCGAAAAATGTTCGCCGAGGAATCCCTGCGTGCCATAGGCATTGACGCATCCGAACGCCCCATACAGGTCGTCGACGACCGCCAGCACAACGTCCACCCCCTCGCGGTGCCGCAGGCAAACGATGCTCGACTTCTCACCGCCCGTGTTCGTTGCGGTCAACCATCCTCCCGGCGTCAGCATCGGGAAGACGGCCTCTAGAATATGAATCCCATAACGCTCCCAGCTCTTGCTCATGGTCCCGGTCAGCAGACGCAGTTGCCCGATCTGGTCGAACTGCTCCTGCATCCGCGCGAACTCTCGGGCGTAGCGCATGGCGCTGGTCGACACGAAGTGCTTCCCCTCCGCGTGCCAACGCACAAACTGCCGGAGGTCGTCTTCGCGATCGGCTAGAGGTTTGTCGATGAAGACCGGCAAACCGGCCTCGATGAACGGACGGGCCCGATCGACATGTTCCCAACCGTGATCGGTGGGAATAATCACGGCGTCGACTTCCCCCAGCACATCCTCCGGTCGGGCGACCACGTTGGGAATGTGCGTTGCGTGGGCAACGCGTGCAGCATCGGCCGGGTTGTCGCACCACACGTGCGTGACCTTCGCCCCGTCGATTCCCAGAGCCTCCTTCGGTTGCTCATCAAGATATGCCGGGATCAGCGGAAAACCGCAGTCGGCCATCGCCTGGGCATCGTAGTCGCCGTTGATGATTGCACTCCAGCTGAATGGGTGGCCGTTGCCATCCACCATCCCTAGCATGGCGAGGCGAATGCAATTCGGATCCGACACCAGCGCCATCGAAGCGTCCTCATTTCAAGTTACCACGCGGTCCAGCCGCCATCGACGACGATGTACGTTCCCGTCACGTAGCTCGCCGCACCCGACGCGAGAAACACCACGGCGCCGGCGATCTCTTCGGCTCGCCCGACGCGGCCCATCGGTACACGGTGGCTCAGCTTCGCCACGAATTCGGCGTCGGCGCCCTGTCCGACCGGGTTCGGGTAGGGGCCCGGCACGACGGCGTTCACGCGAACTCCCTCCGGAGCCCACATCACAGCTTGGTAGCGGACCAATTGCAGAATGCCCGCTTTGGCCGCTTCGTAGTCGGGCGGATTGCAGTTCCATCGCTCGCCGTACACTCGGGGATCCGGGCTCACCAGACCGTACATGCTGCCGAACTGGATGATGCTGCCGCGATGCTGTCCGACCATGATCCGCCCGGCTTCCCGTCCCAGCACGAACGCACCCGACAGCGTGACCCGCGTCCCCGCTTCCCAATCGGCCAGCGACATCTCCTCCATCTTCTTTCCCGTGGAGTAGGCCGTCGCGTTGACCGCGACGTCCAGATGCCCATGCCGGCGCACCAAGTCGTCCAACGCCGCAGCCACGCCCGCCTCGTCGACGATGTCCAGAACGATGGCCTCCGCGGAGTATCCCGCCGAAACCAACCGCTCTGCGGCCTGCTCGGCGGCCTCCTGACGGTTGTCGGCCACGACAACATGGGCACCGTGAGCCGCCAGCGCCTCGCCAATCGGTCTGCCCAGATATCCGCCGCCTCCCACGAGACACGCAACGTTCCCGCTCAGATCGAACAAGTTCTTCGTAATCATTTGCTTGTGTATCCTGCGTCGACGGCGATATTGGCCCCCGTAAGATACGCCGATGCGTCGGAGGCCAAGAAGACGATCACTCCCTTCAGGTCCGACTCATTGGCCATTCGGCCAAGGAACGTTCGGCGGTTGTAGCGTTCCACGAAACGGGGATCCTGGTCGTTGAAAAAGCCGCCCGGACTGATCGTATTCACGCGTACGCCGCGAGGCCCCAGCTTCGAGGCGGCGAACCGCGAGAAGTTGATCATCCCGCCCTTGTGGAAGAAGTAGTCCGGCGGCGTGCCCCAACCCAAGCCCTCGTAGAGCGTGAAATCGGGCCCGACCATCCCCTGGATCGACCCCACATTGACGATGCTCCCACCGCCACGCTCGGCCATGTGCTCGCCGAACGTGCGCGTCATCACGAATACGCCCGTCGCGTTCACCTGCATGCTTGTCGCGAAATCGGCCGCCGGGCTGGACCAGTCGGCCATCGGCCGAAGCACCGCGTTGTTCACGAGCACGTCCACTCCGCCTGCCACCGCGACCACCTGGTCGAACAGCCGATGGATCGACGACTCGTCTCCCTGGTCCAGTTCCAACGCGGTCACGTCGAGACCTTCCGCGCGGAACATCTCGGCTTGCGACTCGAGCTTCTGCACGTTCCGGCTGGCCATAAACGTGCGGGCGCCGGCCTCGGCCAACGCCTCGGCAATCTGACGCCCGTACAACCCCGCACCCCCAGTGACCACCGCCACCTTGCCAGCCAGGCTGAACAGCTCCAATACCTTGCGTTTCTCAGGCGAACTCATGGGCGCTCACCCCTCCGGACCGATGTCATCGATCCGCTGCCAATTTCCCTGCTCGACCGCGGCTAACATCGCCAGGTTGACCTTCAGCGTTTGAATCCCCTCGTCGAGCGTGCACAGTGGGGGACGCTTGTGTTCCATCGCGTCGAGGAACGCGTTGGCCTGGCGAACGAAGACCGTGTCGCGCTCGATCGTGCCGAAATCCTCGTCCTCCCAGGGCGTTTCCGGCTTCGACATCCACCGCAAGCGGCTCCGGTGTAGTTCCAACCGGCCGGTTCCCTGGTCGCCAGTCACCGTGATGGTCGTCTCATTGGGAGCCTGATATTGGTTCAGGCTGTACGAGGCCATTACGTTGCCATGCCTCGCGATGGCGTGCACGGTGTCTTCTACCTCGACTCCATCGAGCACCTGATGGGCCGCGTCGGCTGCCACATGCTCGACCGGTCCGACCAGCCACTCGACCGCGTTGACCATGTGGGTCAGCGCATCCTGGATGGCACCGCCGCCGGTAGCCCGGTCGCGATAGTACACGTCGCGATAGGCCGGCCGGTACAACGGGAAGTGCTGGCCGCATACCACGACCACTTCGACCGGGCGGCCGATCCGCCCTGCATCCAGTGCCTGCTTCATAGCCTCCAGCGTCGGCTGTGCCCTCTGCACGTAAGCCACGGCCGTCATGATGCCTCGGTCCTCGATGACCTGCTTGAGCCGGTCGATCCCCTCGAGGCTCGTACTCAGCGGTTTCTCGATGAGCAAATGAACTCCCGCCTCGGCCAGTTGAGTTGCCATCGGGATGTGCAGGTGCGCCGGGGCGCATATCACTGCGGCATCGTGCTGGTCGGCCAGCGCGGCGTCGAGACCGGCATATGCCTGCTTCACCCCATACTCGCTCGCAACGCGATCACGCAACTCGGCGTTGACCTCACACAGCGAGGCGTTCGCCCGCCCCGTTTGCTGAAAGCACCGCAAGTGTCGCTGGCCGATGGATCCGACACCGATTATCAGGACCTCGGTTGGTTCAGACATGAATAGGACTCCACACAATCATGCGTAGTGTTCGATGTGCGACCGACAAGCCTCGCCGTGCGCGGCAATCATCTGCTCAGACGGTTCTCGAACGTGAAACCCAGCGGCGCAAAATCTCGCTGGATCTTCTCCAGGCCGTTTTTGACCAGGACGATATCGGCCATATGGCAAATGAACCGGGCGCCCATTTCCAGCAGTTGCTCCGTCATCTCTGGCCCGAAGCTCGGGCAACCCCAGTGCTTTCCGTGACGCTTGGCGGCAGCCGCGATCTTGCGGCGAGCTTCGTCCATCTTCGCATGATCGAACTGGCCGGGAATGCCGCTGAGAATGCTGAAATCGGCCGGACCCAGCATGACAATGTCCACCCCGTCCACCGCGGCGATCTCATCCACTTGGTCCAACGCCTTCGGCGACTCGATCTGCGCTATGATGAACGTCTCCTCGTTGGCCTGGCGAACGTACTCGTCGATCGGCATCGTGCAGTAGGGCATGTCGGCGTTTCCGCCGTCGAATCCCCTTGCCCCCTGGGGCGCGAATTTGGCCCAGTGGACTACCTCGGCCGCCTCGGCCGCGTCGTCACAGCGCGGGTACATGATGCCCTGCGCGCCGGCCTCAAGCATCCGCAGCATCCGCATGTACTCGCCCTTGGCGGGCCGTGCCACAATATCCGAAACACCGATCCTGGCCGCGCGCATCAACGCCGCCGCCGTCTCCACACTGTACGTGTGGTGTTCCATGTCCATCCATATCCCATCGAACCCCATCAGGCTGGTCAGTTCGAACAGGGACGGGTCCGTCAGGTGCAGCACGGTAACCAGCGCAGGCTCATTCCGCCGCAACTTCGCCTTCACGCGACTTGGTCGCATCTTGGTTCACTCCAGGTTGTCTCGATCGTTAGGTTCCACCGGTGCCCGATTCGCCCAACCGCCAAAGCGTGGGCCGAGCCTCGTTCGAACCGTCCAACAGGGCGTTTCACGGCGCGAAGCGAAGGGCGTACAGATCGGCGTCTTTCATGACGAATCTCAGGCGAATCGGCTTGCCCGAAAGTGTACCAAGATCGGGCCCGCCTTTCCAAGCCACCTCGCGCTCGATCTCATTGCCGATCAGTTCGATCGATTCGGCCAGCGCAAAGCCGGGAATCGGCTTCCCCGCAGCATCCTGAACCTCCACCCGGATGCCTCCGGCCGCCGACGTGGCGAAGTTGACCATCAACCGTTTCCCTGTGAAGGTCAGGGGCTTGGTCACCATCTCACCGCCGTCGTAGGGCGCACGGACTGACCCAAACCCGTCCAGCCGCATGACATAACGGCACAGGTGTGCGGTCGGCTGACCGTAGTTGTGGTGCACGTACATCGACATTTCGGTCGGACCGGTCTCGACCACATTCAGCGCCGGGTAGTTCGTTCGCGATACCCAGTTTTCCGGGCCGATCCCCGAGCGTACGAAGCCCTCCATAAACGTGCGATCGTAAACGTTGCCGCCGCGCGAAGTGAGCAGTACCGAGTCCGAAACGTCCTTGTAGTAGCTCGGGTGCACGTGGATCGCCGCCGCCTGCTGGTCGGTGATCGCTTGTCGGCCCGGCATGAATCGGGCGGCCGTGGCAACGTAGATGTGCGGGGCGCGGAAGTAGGCACCCGTCTGGTTGGTATACAGGTGTTCGAGCGGTACCGGGCCGCCTCTCCGCTCATACTGCATCAATTCGGGCGCCGCCCAATGAACGAAGTCCTGGCTCGTGGTCCGCGAAATACGCCGGACACCGTTGGCGAAGACGCGAAAATAGCACAAATAGCAGTTCTCCGCCTCCGACCAGAAGGCCAGGTTCTGCGAGTCGAACGCGCCCTGGGTGAACACCGCCTTGTCCTGGAGCTTCTTCCACTGAATGCCGTCTGCGGAAACGAACGCTACCAGTCCGCTCGACTGGACCCCGCCCAACGCCTTGTAACGTTGCTCCGGAACGACACCGGGTCGCGTATCCAGCATTGGGCAGAAATTGTGCGTATAGGGCGATTCCGTGAGGATCACGTTGTTGTGTTTGCTTCCCCCAACCTCGAACAGCCCCAGGTCGGGCTTGGTCCAGTGAATGCCGTCCGACGACTCAGCGTAGCACGTGCATTCACCCGGCCGACCGTCGGCCCCAGCTTCGGGCCGTCCCCGGTAGTAAAGGCGGTATCGGCCCCCGTCCTTGATCACCGTCACGTACCCGGAGAATATTCCTTCCCACGGCTTGTCGAACTGGAACACGTTGCCGACGTTGATCGGATGGTTCAGTTCCAAACGCGTGCCGGTGAGCTGATCGATAAGGAAGTAGTCGACGAACAACTCGCGGCGGGAATCGATTGCCACGGGCTTGGCGGCGGCTGGCTTCTTCACGGCCGCTGTGGCTTGCTCACCGGCTCGGCACGCCTGTTGCTGAAACCCATCGTTCATTCCTGCCAAGAGCATCGTTGCTCCCAGCACCCCGACGGCTGCGCGGCGCAAAGAAATCATCGTCAGCTCCTCGTTGTTCGACGTCATGGAACCACCGCTCGGACAGGTGTCTGATTCTAATTGGTATAGACCGCCTCTGCAACGATCTCCGTACGAATTGCTATGAAGACGGCGCCGCGAAGGCCATGTGTGCTCGCAACTAGCTTTTCAATAAGTACTTACGTTGTTTCTCGTTGCTTTCGTCTGCATGGCATTGCCTCGCCCAACGACGATAAGTACACTAAATGTTCCTACAACTTCACTGCCGGCAAGGAGCCTGCACAGTCCTCGATGCGTCTTCGAGCGAAAATCAGCCAGTCCCGTGAATCGACCCTCGCAGCAAACTCCCGATTGGCAGCGCACCGAGGCCTCCCTGCCGAAGTACGAGCGTCTGAAGAGCCATCTGCTCGAAGAACTCGCCGCCGGGCGTCTTGAAGCCGGCGACGCTTTGCCTCCCGAGTTGGAACTGGCCGGGGCGTTCGGGGTCGCCCGAAACACCGTGCGCCAGGCACTGTCGGAACTGGAACGCGAAGGCCTCATCGTGCGTGTGCGGGGCAAAGGCACCTTCGTTCGTGAGAACGTCCCTCGGCGGCTCCGCCGTGCTGCCGGCGCCTTCGCCCTCGTAGTGCCCGAGACCCGTCGCGGTTTCTACGGTTCGCTCCTCCACGGCTTCGAAGCAGCCGCAAACGACGGGTATTGCCAGGCGGTCGTTTGCAGCACAGGCAACGATTTGCAGCGCCAGGCGGCCGCCATTCTGCAATTGCTCGACCGCGAGGTCGACGGCGTGGCCATCGTCCCAACCACCCACCCGCCGACGCCCCCCTACCAGATTCGCCCGCTCCAGAAGCGCGGCACGCCGGTCGTCTTCTGCCATCGAGCGATCGACGAGATCAAGGCGCCGCTGATCGCCATTCCGTTCGAGGAGGTAGGTCGTCTGGCCGGCCAGGCACTCGCCGAGCAAGGGCACCGGCGCGTCGCGTTCTTCGCCAGCCATCAGTCCTGGGCCACCCAGGCATACGAGAACGGCCTGCGGGCAGTACTGGAGGCCGCCGGAGGTGAAGTGCCCAGCCACCTCCTCTATTGCGGCGATTCCTTCGATCCCGATCAGGCCCTGCAGGAGCCTCAGGTGCTCGCCGCCTTGCGTCAGATGTGCCTCGGACCGAAGCCGCCGACCGCCATCATGGCTAGTTTCGATACCCTGGCCGAACTGATCTTCGTCCTGTTGGGAACTCTGGGGATTCGCGTCCCCGAAGACGTGTCCCTGATCGGGTTCGGCGGCACGTGGCGCAACGGGGCCGTGCTCCGGCGTCTCACGTCCGTCATGGTCGACGAGGCCGAACTCGGCCGCAAGGCCGCAGCGCTGCTCCACGAAATGTGCGACGGCATCCGCCCGCTGGACGACACGGAGCGCATCCTCATGCCCCTGAGCATCAATGCCGGCGCCACTCTGGTTCCACCGCAATAGTCTCTGAACATCCCGCTTCAACTTCCCGGAACACACACCATGAGTCGCACCCCCACCGAGCCCGTCGCCGCAACATCGCAGACGATCGGAGTCGCCGGCCTGGGTCTGCTGGGTCGTGGAATTGCCGCGTGTCTGCTTGGGCACGGCGTTCGCGTCATCGCGTTCACTCGCCGCCAGGAAACGCACGAGGCCGCCCGCCGCTACATAGCCCGGGCTATCGACGACCTCATCACGCGCGCCGGTTTTCCCGCCGGTTTGGCCGACCAGTGGCCCATTCGGTACGAGCCGGTCGACAGCATCGCCCCGTTTGCCTCCTGTCACTTCGTGATCGAAAGTGTCGTGGAAGACGCCGCCGCCAAACGCCAGATCTTCGACGAGCTGGAAGCGGTCGTCGGGCCCGACGTGCCCATCGCCAGCAACACCTCGGCCCTGCCCATCAGCCGACTGCAGCAGGACCGCAAGCACCCCGAGCGGTTCCTGGGCATGCACTGGGCCGAGCCGGCGCACGCCACGCGGTTTCTCGAGTTGATCCGTGGCGAGCAGACCTCCGACGCCGCCTTCCAGAAAGCGGCCGAACTGGGCAAGGCCGTCGGCAAGGAGCCCTCGCTGGTCCAGAAGGACGTGCCGGCGTTCATTGTCAATCGGCTGGGCTATGCGATGTACCGCGAGGCGATGAACTTGGTCGCAAGCGGCGTGGCCGACATCGAAACGGTCGACCGTTCGGCCCGCAATGCCCTGGGCCTTTGGGCGACCATGTGCGGCCCGTTTCGTTGGATTGACCTGACCGGCGGGCCTTCCCTCTACGCCAAGGCGGTCGAAGGCGTTCTTCCTTCGCTGAGCAACGCCACCAAACTGCCCGAAATGTTTAGCCAGTTGGCGGCCACCGATGCTCGTGGTATCGTCAACGGTCGGGGTTTCTACAGCTACACCGAGGAAGAGGCCCGGCGATGGGAGGAACTGTTCCGCGAGCATGCGTGGACGGTGCGCGAACTGATGAACAAGTACTTTCCGCTTGAGCAGCCATGAGACTAATCTTCGATACGCATTTGGATTTGGCGTGGAACGCAATGTCGTGGGGACGTGACCTCACCTGTTCGCTCGACGAGATCAATCGCCGCGAGGCCGGCCTGACCGACGACGACGCGCGCGGCCACGCCACGACCTGTCTACCGGAGATGCGCCAAGGCGGCGTGGCCGTGTGCCTGGCAACCATCCAGGCCCGCACCAAGGCCGACATTCGGCCGCCCGAGAGCACCAACCGCATGAGCCTCGACTACAGCCATCCGGAAATCACCTATGCTGCTGGTCAGGGGCAATTGGCCTACTATCGGCTCATCGAACAGCGTGGCCTGCTGCGAATGCTTCGCACGGCGGCCGATCTGACCGACCACTGGCACCAATGGGCCACTGATTCATCCCAACCGTTGCCTGTCGGGATGATCCTCGCCCTGGAAGGGGCCGATGTGATCGTGGCTCCCGAGCAGGCCGAAACCTGGTTCGCACAGGGACTGCGAGTTGCCAGCCTGGTCCATTACGGAGTGAGCCGCTACGCTGCCGGCACCGGTGCCTCCGGAAGTCTGACTCCCGAGGGACTCCGGCTCCTCAAGGAGTTCCAACGGCTGGGCATCATCCTCGACGTGACGCACCTGACCGATGAAGGATTCTGGGAAGCCCTCGACCGTTTCTCCGGTCCGGTGCTGGCCAGCCACAACAACTGCCGCGCTCTCGTACCCGGGCAGCGGCAATTCTCCGACGGGCAGATACACCGCCTGATCCAGCGCGACGCCATCATCGGGGTCGCCCTGGACGCCTGGATGCTCTATCCCGACTGGAAAATCGATCAGGTCCCCCGCGAGGCCGTCACTCTGGAAGCCGTCGTCGACCACATCGATCATCTCTGCCAGCTTGCAGGCGACTGCCGGCACGCGGGCCTGGGAAGTGACCTCGACGGAGGCTACGGTACCGAGCAAACCCCCTACGGCCTCGACACGATCGCCGACCTGCAGAAGCTCGGTGAGCTGTTGGCGGGCCGCGGCTATCAAGACCCCGACATCGATCGCATCTTCGGCACCAATTGCCTGGAGTTCTTCGAACGACACTTGCCCTAGGGAGGAGTGAAGGATGAGCCGAGCGCGCTTGCTGTTACTTGCGCTGTTGCTGCCGGCCCTTATGCCGGTTGTGGCCGCGGCAGCCGATGTCCAGCAAGTGACGCCCCAATTGCGAGGGCGCGCCCTCGACCTGCTGCGGCGCAACTTGGCTCGGCAGGATCGCGCCCAGAGTATGCACGCCGCCGAGTTTCTCATTTCCCTCGGCTACCCGCAGGGCGTCGATGCAGTTGTCGGGCGTGACCAACAGCAGGCCGGCGACCACGTAGCTGCAGAGATCGACGCTTGGAACATCCGGGCACGCCTTGCCTACGGCGAGACCCGCATTCCCTGGGTTGAAAAGATCCTCGCCGTCGTGCTCGATAGCACGGCCGCCGACCGGGCGCTCGCCGCCCGAACGCTCGGCGAGATCGGTGACGCTGTCCCCGAGGAACATCGCCAGTCGCTCCAATCGTGTACGAAGGCAGCCGACGGCCCCTGGCTCGCCTATCTGCAGTGGGTCCGATACAACTCGTCGTGTGCCGACGCCGAATCGCAACTCGCCCAGCTCTTGACCTCCTCCGATCCTGCCGTGCGCGACGCGGCGGCCTACGCCGTCGGCCATCTCCAGCAAGTCAACGACGCCACGCGTCAGGCGCTCTTGGCCGCCGTCGATCGTGAGCCGACCGATTCGCCCGTCCGCGCGAACCTCATCGCTGCGGCCGCGGTCCACGCCACCGGCGAGCCACAGACGCTCTACCGGCAGCAGCTAGTCCAGTACGCCCGGACCGGAACCAATGCCGATCGATCCAAAGCCTTTCACGCATTGGGCCGAATTGCGACGAACGACGATATACCCGTGCTGGTCGGCGGCCTGGAGGATCCGGATCCCGATGTCCAGTCGACCGCCGCATGGGCCACGCTGCGTGTTGGCCGCCGCGTGTCGCACCGCCTGGTCGGTGTGGATTGGCTCGTCATCGCCGTGTATGCCTTCGGCATGCTTGCCGTCGGATGGTACTATTCCCGGCGAAACGTCTCGGCCGACGACTATCTGCTCGGCAATCGGCAAATGCGCCCGCTCAACGTCGGCCTATCGCTGTTCGCCACCCTGCTGAGCACGATTTCGTATCTGGCCTGGCCCGGCGAGATCATCAAGTACGGCCCGATGATGCTCTGCACCTACCTGGCTCACCCCTTGACCTATCTCGTCGTCGGTTGGCTGCTGATCCCCTTCATCATGAAGCTGAGGGTCACCAGCGCCTACGAGATCCTCGAGAAACGGCTCGGGCTGGCAGTCCGCATGCTCGGCTCCTTCTTGTTCCTGGCGTTGCGGTTGGGATGGATGGCCCTGATCGTCTATGCCACGACGAGCAAGGTCCTCGTGCCGCTGATGGGCCTGCCCGAATGGTCGACGCCCTTGCTCTGCGCCGTCCTCGGTGCCATCACGATCATGTACACCTCGATGGGCGGCATTCGCGCCGTCGTTCTCACCGATGTCATCCAAACCGCCATTCTCTTCAGCGCCGCAATCGTTGCCATCATCGTCGTAACGATCAAGATGGGCGGGGTCGGCGCGTGGTGGCCGACTGCCTGGCCGGCCCATTGGCCGCCGCCGGTTTGGATCTCCAGCACGACGGCCCGCGTGACCGCCCTGGGCGCAGCGTTTGCGACGTTCGCATGGTGGGTATGCACCTCGGGCTCCGACCAGATGGCCATCCAGCGGTACCTGTCCACGCGCGACGTCAAGGCCGCACGCCGCGTCATGGCCGTCACTCTCACGTCCGACTTTCTCGTCGGAATGTTCCTCGCCGTGCTCGGCCTGGCGCTGCTGGGCTATTTCCGCACCAATCCCCAGTTGCTGCCAGACGGTCAATCCCTGATCTCCGATGCCGATCAGTTCTTCCCCCGTTTCATCGTCTTCGGTCTGCCCGCCGGGCTAAGCGGCCTCGTCGTAGCCGGGCTGCTGGCCGCGGCCATGTCGAGTCTATCGGCCGGGGTGAACTCGTCCTGCTCCGTCATCACGGTCGACTTCATCGATCGGTTCCGCCGCAAGACGCCCGACCACGACAGTTCCGTGCGACGGGCCAAGTACGTCTCCGTCCTGGTCGGTCTCATCGTCGTCTTCCTCAGCAGCTTCGTCGGCATGGTGCAGGGCAACCTGCTCGAACTCTGCTACAAGGTGGTCAACCTACTGACCGCCCCGCTGTTCGGGCTCTTCTTCATGGCCATGTTCGTGCGTTGGGCAACCGGCGTCGGTACCATCGCCGGCGCGGTGGCGGGAATCGTTGTGGTCGTGGCCGTGAACTACTGGGAAGACATCACCGGAACCAAGGGCATCAGTTTCCTCTGGGCCATGCCCCTCTCGCTGGCCGCCCAGGTGGCCGTCGGATCGCTGGTCAGCCTGTTGCCGATCGGCCGGAAGGCCCCGTTGCTAGCCCAGGAAGATCTCTCCGAGGCGGTTCATGACTGAGCCATCGCTGCACCGAACAGACCTCGATTGCCGCATCTGGGAGGAAGAGCTCGAGGAGTACATCCCGCGCCGCGTGTTCGACGTCCACACGCACGTCTACCGTTGGGGCTTCAACACCGACCCGAACAAAGACGCCTCGGCGACGGCCGCCATGCTCGGGTGCGGCTTCTCACAAGCTGACTGGGCCGCCCTGAACGCCTGCGACGCCGCACTCATGCCTGGCCGAGAGGTCCATCGGCTGTCGTTTCCCTTCCCCTTCACCCCGTCGTGCGATTTCGAGGCCTCCAATCGATTTGTTCGCGACGAAACGGCTCGCGACCCGGCTTCGTCCGCACTCATGCTCGTCCATCCGTCGATGACCGAGCAATACCTCGACGAGCACATCCGCCGCGACGGCCTGCTCGGATTCAAACCCTACCGTTTCTACGCGATGACCGGAGACCCGGTCGAGTGCCGTTTGACAGACTTCCTGCCCGAACATCAAATCCGCGTTGCCGACCGCCACGGCCTGATCGTCATGATGCACCTGGCGCGCCGCAACGCGGTCGCCGACCCGCAGAACCTCGAGGATCTCCTGCGGCTGACCGATGCCTATCCTAACGTGAAATGGATCTTGGCGCACTGTGCGCGGAGCTACTCCGACTGGGTCGTTCGACGCGCGGCCGACACGCTCGCCCGCCTGAAGACGGTCTGGTACGATACGTCGAGCGTCTGCGAGGCCGACGCCATTCTGGCACTCATCGAAGCCGTCGGCGTCGGTCGCGTCATGTACGGTAGCGACGACCTGCCGGTCGGTGCCATGCGCGGCAAGTACATCGCCTTCGCCCGCGGCTGGGCCTACCTCTCCGAGAAGAACCACTCGCTTGACCTCTCCCACTGCGATCCCCGAATGACCTTCACACGCTACGAGCAGTTGCGAGCGATGCGCCGCGCAACCTCGCGTCTGGGCCTCCGGCCGAACGAGATCGAGGCCATCTTCTCCGGAACCGCCGAGCAGCTTATCGACTCTGTGCGGCAGCCTCGGCAGGACGCCTAGCCGCCGACATCTCGTACTCCAGCGTGAACTGGTGCTGCTTGGGGTCCGGCTGTTTGTCGGTCTTCGAGCAAAGCGTGCCGTCGCGCGAATCGATCGTGTAGACCTCGATCCGATTGGCCTGCGGCAAAAAGCGATTCACACGCAGCCAGTGGTCGTGATAGTCGGAAAGCAGCTCATACACCGGCTTGCCCTGATCGTTCTGCGAGACCTCACGAAAGGCCTGGGTCCGGCTCTGATCCCCGGAGAAGACCAGGAACAGGTTGGCGTGTTTGCAAAAGCACTTGTCCCACATCTGCTGCGGCGAGTTTCCCCGCGAGCCATGGCGCTTTGTCCACACCATGCGGCCTTTCGGGGCGTCGATGTAATCGCGCGGCGTCTTCGGCCGGTTCAGCGGCCCCAGGCCCATGTGCGTTGTCACGATCGCACGACGGTCCGCGTTGGCATCCAATACCCCGTCGGCCCACTTGAGCACGTCGTCCGGAGCGTTGCACTCCAGATGCAGGAAGACAAAGTCGAGACCCTCGGCCGAGAATCGCTGGTAGCTGTTGGCGTTATCGCCCGACACGCCCGCGCCGGAGCCGGCGTAAGTGCCCTCGTACCACGGGAATCCCGTGAATCGCGACGCCGGAAAATACTCCTGGAAAAGCGACGAATCGCCGCTGTTCTTCATGTCGTGGTTTCCCACCGAGATGCCGTAGGGCACGACTCCGTGAAGCCGGTCCATGCACCGCCGGGCGACCTGCCATTGCGCGGGTATGTTCTGATCCACGATGTCGCCGACGTGCGAAACGAACTCGATCCGCTGACTCTTGATATTGTCCAGGATCCACTGCATATGCGCTTCGAACGCGGGATTGGTCAGCGCCTCGCTGTCACCGTCCCCTTCGGTCTTCGGCTTCCGATATTCCTGCGTGTCGGGGATCACCACGATGCTGAACGCGCCCTCCGGGGCAGGCCCCAGCTTGGCCGGCTCGTCGGCCATCGCTCGCGACAAAACGACCGATACGACCACCGCCGACACCGCCGCACGCCCAACAAACACTCGCCAAAACGACATCGAAATCCCTCCGTTTGAGCAGGTCCCACGTGACACACCAAGAGTAAACCGTCGCAACCATCAAGTAAAGAGGCTTGCTTCACAGGGTAGCCGCAGGAACCTGCAACCCGGCCCGGGCCGTGCTACAATGCACTTCAAAGCACAGACGACGGCCCGCCGGGCCAATCCGCGACGGTCGTTCGACAGCGAAAGGAACCCACATGAAGGCCATGCTCTCATTGGTCGCCCTCATCATCCCGCTGGCAGCCACGGCCTATTCCGCCGAGAATCCGCCCGACGCAACCGATGGCTGGCACAGCCTGTTCAACGGCAAGAACCTGGATGGCTGGATCGTAAAGTGCCGTCCCAAGGACCGCGACAAGCACTATTGGCGTTGCGAGCACGGCACAATCACCGCTGAAACGCCGCCCGGCAGCGACCACCACTACATCTGGCTGCTGACCGAGCGAGAGTTCGGCGATTTCGAACTCCGCATGAAGGTCCGGACCTACGCCACCTCCACCGGCAACAGCGGCATCCAGGTCCGCAGCCGATACGACGATGCGGCCGGCTGGCTCGACGGGCCGCAAATCGACATCAATCCCCCAGGCCCGTGGCGCAATGGGTTCATCTACGACGAAACCCGCGGAGTGGGCGTCTGGCTCTGGCCCAACGTCGGCAAGCCGGCCAATGCCAAGCCCCAACACGCGCCGCCCGGATGGCGGTGGCAGCACGCCGACAACGCCGATGTCTGGAACGACGTGCGAATCCTCTGCCGCGGCACACACATCACCAGCTTCGTCAACGGCGTCAAGGTTGCCGACTACGATGGCTCTGGCCGCTTGGACGACCAAATCCACCGCGAGCACAACGTCGGTCTCACCGGACACATCGGGCTACAGATTCACCCCGGCGGCGAACTGTTGATCCGGTTCAAGGACATCGAGATTCGCCAGGTCAAGTAACGCCTCGCCATCGCGATCCAAACCGGCCGCCCGTCGAAAGGCTCACCCGCACCACGGTCGTTCGCGCTTGGCCTCACGCCGCACGACGCGCGTCACCAGTTCGCAGTTCTCCTTCACCTGGAAGTCGAACATGCCCACCGCGATGAAGTCGGCACCATTCTTGAAGGCGTACGGGAATCCCTGTCGCGGGTCGATCCCACCGGCGGCCAGCACCTTAAACGCCAGCCAGGGCTTCTTCACGTTTTTCATGAATTCGGCCGTTTCCTCCGGGTTGATGCACCACATGTTGTCGTACCAGCCCGGCCCGCCGTCCAGCCAGATGAACTCCTTGCGCTGCTCCTTGGGCGTGGCCGAAGGGTAGTCGTCCTTGTGGAACGTCTTCACGTAAAAGTCGCAGGGAACGCCGTGCTCTTCGCACGCCTTAGGTACCAGCAGCGAATGACCGCCCACGCCGCACGGAATGTTCATGCTCTTGGCGATCTCTACGGCCTTGGCCAGCTTCTTGATGGCGCCCGCCTGCACGAGCCGATCGCCGGCCACGCCCCACACATACACGGCCACCGACCCGCCGTCGATCGCTCGCTTCACTTCGTCCTTCACCTCCTCATCGCTCCCCTCCAGCTTCGGGGCGATATGGGGGATGAACTGCATGTGGCCGTGATACGTCTTGTTATACTTCTGTACGAAGTTACCGCCTGTCTCGAACACCGTGTTGATGCCGTGCTCTTCGGCCAGCTTGAGCGTCTCGATGATCTTGTCTTCGTCGCAGTAAGCGCGAAACAGCGGCACCACGTACTTCAGGTCGCGGCTGTGCATGCAGCCGGAGATCAGGTTTCCGCCCAAGAGCATACGGCTAAGCGTCACGTTGCCGATCTTGCCGCACGGTACCTTTCCGTCGACCGGCTCCGCTGGAGCGGAAGGCTTCTGCGGGGCATCGGCCGCGTGTGCGCTGTCGACCGCTCCAGCGGCAGCGACCGTACCGGCGGCGATCAACGATGTGCCTAGGAAATCGCGGCGATCGACACGTTTCGATTCAGACATCAGCGCACTCATCCCTCTTGGCTACAGGCGGTTGGGCGATCATCATAGGGCCCCAAAGCCGCCATCATACATTCTCTTCGCCATCAGAGCTAGATTTATCCCGCCGCGGGAAACAGAGCACGCGACCTATCCAGCCGTCGGCTTCTCCGACTGGTAGCTGAGGTGCACTTCCAGCTTCTCCAGGCACACCGTGGCATCCCCCTGCGAGCGTCCTTTGCCCAACCGCAGTTCGACGGTGTTCTCGCCGACTAGGCACGCCTCCGGCGGAATCGGATAATCCACCCGGAGGAGCTTCTGGTTCGGATCGATCTTGTAGTGTCCGCTGCCCCCCGAGGCCGGCTGGGGGCGCGGCGAGAAAATCTGTGGATCTTTCCACGTCGCGTCGCGCACCGCACCGCTCAACGCGTGATCATTCACCTTCACCGCCAATTCTTCAGTATTGGAAGCCCCCGACAGAACGACCCGCAGCGTAAGGCTTCCGATCTTGGCGATCGGCCGGTTCACGTCGTCGGCAATTCGCACGCGGACCGTCGTGGGCCCGTCGGCGACAAGCTTGGCCGGCAGCGGCGCGTCGTCGTTGTGGTTGAAATACCCGTCCGCCCACGGATATCCGCCCCGGCGCTCGACGATGAACACCTTGTCCTTGCCTCGCAGCGTTTCGGCACTGCCGACTTCGCGGTAGGCCTCGCGATGGGTGGCCGGGCCGGGCAAAGCGCCGGCTTTGCGGCATAGTTCCGGCGGAGCGTTAGACCAGTTGAACGTAACGACGCTGTTGGCCCCTTGTTGCCACCAGTTGGCAAACACCCCGCGCAGCACCTCGATCGGCACATAACGGTAGCCGTCCGGCGCGTGATGGTCGTCGAAGCATGGCTGCAGTTTGATGTTCCGCCCCGCAATCGCGCGCCGGTAGCCGGCCAGATCCACGTCGATCGACCGGCTGCCCAGCGTGAAAATGTCGAAGAGGTTTTCGCCGACCCACGTCTCGATGTCGAACCCGTCGACCCGGCAGCCCTGCAAACTTCGTGGCACCCTCGCCGCCAACAGCATGGGCCTTCCGCGGCGGGCGGCCACCTCCAGCGTCATCCGCCGCACCATCCGCACGAACTCCGTCACGTGATCGCGCATCTCCCATTGCCGGCCGACGGGCAGGCAGGGCACATGCCGAGCGAAATCGAGTTGAAACCCATCCAGCGAATACTTCTCGGCAAGCCCGCGCAGCATCTTAAGCTTGTACTCGCGCACCGCAGGCACCGCCAGGTTCCACAGCCCGTGCGGCCACCACGTCTTCAGCAGCCAGTCGGGATGCTCCTTCTTCAACGGATGCGGACTCCCCTTCCAAGCATTTCCGTTCGACGTGCTCAGATCGACTTCGCTGATCCGATGGCTCCAAAACACCTCGAGCTTCCGCTTCCGAGTCTCTTCAACCAGCCGCGCGATCGGGTCGATCCCCTGGTCGAGCCATTTCTGGGCCACGTAGTAGCCCGGTCGCGCCGGATACACGTTCGGCTGTAAACCGCCGATGTCCCACCACACCGCGTCAATCTGGCTGCCCGGGTCGTCGATGTAGCTGAACCGGTATCGCAGCCACGCGTCGAAATCCATCTGGAACGAACTGAACGCATCGTACTGCACCACAATCCGCCGCCGCCGATTCACCGCGGCCTCATGCTCGGCCGTCAATCGTACCGGGCCCGTCTGCGGCTCGCCGCCCAACAACGGTCCCGCCCAGGCGACACTGGCCGCCGCCGAAACTCCACGCAAGAATGATCGTCGAGTTACCTTGCTCGATTTCTGAGGCACGGACGGGCTCCTTAGGGCGAGGTGCATGGTTGGCGGGACTAGGACCAGCATACTCTGCCCGTTCCGGGAGTCAACGTTTGCCAACTCCCGGCCGCTCCCTCGCCCCGGCCCCTTTTCGACCGCTCCGAACCGCTCTACACTGATGGGCATACCAAAGCCAAACTCGCCACAACGAATGGAGATGTGATGAAGATCGTGGTGCTCGACGGCCATACGCTCAACCCGGGTGATCTGAGCTGGCAGAAACTCGAAGAACTCGCCGATCTGACCGTCTACGATCGCTCGCCGTCCGAGTTGGTCGTGCCGCGGGCGGCCGATGCCGAGATCGTGCTTACCAACAAGGTCGTGTTGTCGCGGGAAACGATACAGCAGCTCCCCAAGCTTCAACTGATCGCCGTCCTGGCCACTGGCTACAACATTGTCGACGTCGCCGCGGCGCGCGAGCACGGGGTGGTCGTGACCAACGTTCCGACCTACGGTACCCGCTCTGTCGCCCAGATGGTGTTCGCCCATCTGCTCAACCTCACGCAACACGTCGGCCAACACGCCCAGGGTGTGCGCGACGGCCGCTGGACCCAGAGCGAAGACTGGTGCTACTGGGACTATCCCCTCATCGAATTGGACGGCCTCACCATGGGCATCGTCGGCCTGGGGCGGATCGGGCAAGCCGTGGCCTCCCTCGCGCAGGCTTTCGGCATGCGCGTCGTCGCGTACGACGTCGCCAACACATCACCGCCGCCGGGCGTCGACATGGTCGATCTCGACACCGTCTTCCGCCAGTCCGACGTTGTCAGCCTGCATTGCCCGTTGACGGCGGAGAACGTCCAGATGGTCAACGCCCAAAGGCTGTCGCTCATGAAGCCGACCGCATTGCTCATCAATACCAGCCGCGGACCGCTCATCGACGAGACCGCGTTGGCCGACGCGCTACGCTCGGGACGCATCGCCGGTGCCGGGCTCGACGTCCTCTCCCAAGAGCCGCCGCCCGCCGACCATCCGCTGCTGGGCCTCGAGAATTGCTACCTCACGCCTCACATCGCCTGGGCGACTCGCCGCGCTCGCCAGCGGCTGCTGACCATTGTCGAGCAAAACATTCAGGCCTTTCTGGCAGGCAAGCCACAAAACGTGGTGAGCTAATGAGCTTTGCACAGAGAATCTACGGAGGCCGACCAACGCGAGGCCGGTGAACAGGGGCAGATGGGCCTGTCCTACGCATCGTCCATACGGGATTCAACAAGAGATGCAAGCACTCGCGATCGTCTGGTTGCCGATTCTTAGCGGCATATTCTACTTCCTGATCTTCGCGCCACGCGACCTTCGCAAGAGCATTTTTGCGATCAAGTCCCTGCCTGTGCGAGTCGGCCTGTACGTTGTGGTTATCGCACTGGTGGTCAATGCCATCTTCGAAGCCACGCTTGGCTGGAGCTATGTCAAGGCGGCACTGGCAGTTGCCGGCGGAGCGTTCTGCGTGAGAGGAATCTACCTGGCCTGGCAACGGAGACGACGTTCCTCGCCAATTCAGGCCGACGCGGCCGAAGTGCCCGAGGACGCCACCGGCGCGAGACTTCCGGCCGAAGCATCCGCCGCCGACCAGGCCGATCCCCAAGCCGACCCTCCGCTCACAATCCTGCACCTGCTGGGGTTAGCCGTGTGCGTTGCCCTCTATCTCGGCCTTACGCATCTGCTCTACGAGTGGCTTTCGCCCGGCTTTACCAGCGCGGGCATCGTAACGGACAATTCACCCCTCCAGGCGCTCGAAGCGATGCTGAATGTAATGGGCGATGTGGGCGCAGCGTTGGCGGCCGCCGGCCTGCTCCTATTCGCGGCACGCCGGTGGCGAGGACGTCCGTTTCCCGTGCATCCCGGAGAGTATCTCTGGGTCCTCTTCGGAGCGTACTTCGTGACGACACGCCTGGCCAGTCTCCTCCTGGGGCTGCAGCAAGGAGGCATGACACCGAACTGGCTGTTGTTGTCGGTCGTTCTGCAAGGCCTTTTTGGAGCAATGTGGCTCTGGGCAATCGTCAATGTCGGCGCGCGACGGTGGCGGATCTTCCTGGTCGCGGTAATCGTCGCCAATCTCTTGCCAAGTGCCGCGTGGGTTTTCTTTTCTTCCGCGCTCCGACCGCCACCATTCAAGGTGACGTTCGTTGCCACACTCTCGATCCCGCAGGCCGTCGATCTGAGCCTGATCCTGTTGGCCTATCTCGATCATCGCGACGGACTGCGCCGCCCCTGGACCCATTGGACCGGGCTCATTCTGCGACTGTGGATGGCCGCGCTGACAGTCGTCAATCACGTGCTCTTGTTGTTTGTCTGACCGGCGGCAAGCCCCCCGCGTCAACGTGTGCGAGACTCCAACTATGGACTATTCCTCGCCGCTCTGCTACGCTGGCCGTCGCGTAGATGTGCCGAATGAACCGACCGACTTGGGCGACAGTGTATGGGAGCATGCCATGAAGAACCTGATCTCAATGACCGCAGTTCTGTTGAGTGCGTTGGTGATGCTGGCCGCGTGGCAATCGTCGGCCTCCGGTGAGGAGAAGGCGCCAGCCGGCAAGATCTTCGAGTTGCGCACCTACACGACGAACCCCGGCAAGCTGGATGCCCTCAACGCCCGCTTCCGCGACCACACTCGCCGGCTGTTCAAGAAGCACGGCATCGAGGTCGTTGGCTTCTGGACACCCGTCGAAGGGGAGCAAGCCAAGAACACGCTCGTCTACATCGTTGCGTTCCCGAGCCTCGAAGCTCAGAAGAAAGCATGGGACGACTTCAAAGCCGACCCCGAATGGCAGAAGGCCAAGGCCGATTCCGAGGTAGATGGCGTGCTCGTCAAGCACGTGGATAGCAAGAACCTCACGGCCACCGATTATTCGCCCATTCGCTGAGCGGCCATTATGCCTCGTGATCGACACCAGGACGACGACTGGTTCGTCTGCTCTTGTTGCGGCGCCAAACTGCGCGGCGGGGCCGCGTTCTGCCGCGAGTGCGGCGCCAGCGACGACTCCGGCTGGGGCGACAAGACGGACGACTACGGTGACGACGACTTCGACTACGACGACTACATCCGCCGCGAGTTCCCCGAACACGCCCCGGCCGGAACCCGGTATCCACTGAAGAAGGTCCTTGTCGTCGTCATCGTCCTACTTCTATGCGTCGGATTACTCCTCTGGATACTTTGACAACGCTGCGTCTTTCTCAGCGTCCTCCGTGTCTCCGTGGTTACACCGGTCGGCAGATGCGTTTCACTTCTCCGCAGGCGGCCCATCAGGCTCCAGAAACGCCCGGTCGAACCGCGTAAACGTGATGAAGCGATAGCCACCGCGTTCCCAGAGGCAGCCGACCGTCTTGTCCTTTAGGATCGTCAGATCCGAGTAGGCCGCCGGCTCCTCGGAGATGACCCGTTCCGCGGGAAACGTCTTCCCTTCATCGTAGCTTGTGCGAACGACGAGCGTCTTGCGTTTTGGTCCCTTGGGCCCCGTCCAGATGATCCGGTTGCGGTCGTCGCCCGCCGACTTCAGCGAGTACCGTTCGATCGCACAGCAACACGGCGTGACCGCCTCGCCAGCCGTCGTATCCGACCACGTTTCGCCGCCGTCGGAGCTAATGCTGTGGCGCCGAGTGCTTGCCCGATTCTGGCGGATATCCATGAGGATGCTACCGTCGGCCAATTCCACCAGTTGATTCTCGTCGCCAAAGCTTCCCCCAGGCACCGGCGCGCTGCGATGCCAGGATTGCCCGTGATCGGCGCTCCAGATTGCCAGGTTCCCAAACGGCGATTTCCACACGGGCGCTATCAACCGACCGCTCTTCGCCTGGATCATCCCGCCCGGCCCCACGACGCTCGTCTTCCACGTCGCATCGTCCATGTCCCGGGCGACCGCCGTCAAATCGATCGGCTCCGACCACGTGGCGCCGTTGTCTGAACTGGTCCGCGCGATCGTCTGCACATCGTCCGTACGGGGACGCGCCGTATCGGTATTGCGCTCCGGCTTGCATCGCAGATACAGCAGCCACACCTTCTTCGTATCACGGTCAACCGCCGTGGCCGCATTCGCCGCCGACCACAACTCGCCCGGATCCTCGATGACCTCCATCTTCGACCACGTTCGGCCGCCGTCGACGCTCCGTTTCAACACCAGGTCAATGTCCTGCTTCCCATAGCCCGGGTCGGCCCCGCTGTACTTGCGTGCCTCGGCAAATGCCAACAGCGTACCGTCCGGTGCCGTTTCGATCGCCGGAATGCGGTAGATGGCGTACCCGTCCTGTCCACTCTTGTAAACATCGACACTCTGAAGCAACGGCTCCGCCGCCACAGCAGGCAGGGCGACAGCCAAAAGCAACAAGGCAATACCGGCGGATTTCATAGGCGCACCTCGGACAATGGCAGGGCAAGGAATGCAACACAGACACGGCCTGTCGGTGCTTCAGCCTAATCGATTGACGCCGCAGTGCAAGCAGAATCCCGAGGACAGCCGGGCCGCCAGCCCCCAACCCGACCCGGTCCTTCACGACCCCTCATCCATCCTCACGTGATGCACCCACGCCGGCGGAACATTTGGCCAGATCCAGTCGCGGCGAATCTCGTGCCCGTTCAGAAGGGTACCCAACGCCCGGCTGATGCCGCGAAGCCGCTCGCGTTCTTGCCGGCCGCTCACCAGGGTCCGGGCGTGGCGAATCGCAATGTACTCGAAAAACGAAAGCGTTCCTCCCGGCTTCAACAATCCGGTCAGGCTGGCCAGGATCTGCTCGACCAGGGCCGCCGAGAAATTGTTCAGCGGCAGCCCGGACACAATTACATCGTACGTCGGCACCGCCGGCAACTGCTCCACCGGGCAGTGCAGAACCCGCGCTCGCGGAGCGACCGGGTGAAAGTGCGGATCGTCCGACAAACAGTTGCGCAGATGCTCAACAAACTCGTCATTCAACTCGACCAGGTCCAGCCGATCCTCCGGCCCCATGGCGGCGACGATCCGCCGCGTCACGGCGCCCGTACCGGGGCCCACCTCCAGAATCTGCTGCGGACCATCACTCTGGCCGACGTATCGCGCCAACGCTGCCGCCAGCCGGCGCCCGCTGGGCAGAACCGCCCCGGTCGTATGGAAATTGCGAACAAACTCGCGAAAGAAGAGACGGTGGGCGGAGACTGGCTTCGGCATCAGTTAGGGTTTCCTGTTTGCCGCAGTCTAGCAAACAACGCGGCGCCTTGGGAGCCCGAGCCCGGCAAACCCGATTCGCGATCCCCCGCGCCGGTTGGCCGCTCTCCCCAGATCGCATTTGGCGTATGTGTAGCGTCTATTTCGCTTTCGAAACCGCAGAAACACGCTGCCACAAACGATGCAGTTGCGTGCGACACGCACTAGAAGTCGTACCAGAGCCCCGCCCCGATCTGCTGCTCAAATTCGCGGTAGAACTGCGCCTGGTCGCTCTTGCCGTTCAGGTAGTGCAGGCCCATACGGAACAGGCGTCCCGTGTCGCCCCGCCAGGCCCAGCCCGCCTGGACGGTAAGATTGCCACCGAAATTCACCTCTTGGTGTAGATGCCCGTTGACGGCCATAAACGGAGCACCGCGAAAGCCGGTCGGGTTTGCCGGCGCATAACTGGCACCAAACTGGAACTCCCACGGCTGACTGCCGCCCGCGTTGTAAAACGCCCAGGCGACTTCGCCATACAGTCGCCAATCGCGCCCGGGACACATCGCCATGCCAAACACCAGGGCGTCACGCGAGTAGTTGATCCGCACGCGGTCCTTGTGGCGGAGCATGTACTCATCGCCCAGGTGTGAACTCAGATGGTAGTAGCCGAACTTGGTCTCCCAGATTCCCCTCCGATACGTTAGCGGAGCACCGGCGCGAAAATCGGCCGACGCCATATCGCAGTGCTCTTCCAGCGACAGACGCGGGAAGGCGGCGCCTTCGATGTCGAACTGCCACCCTTCCGGCCACAAAGGATCGGTCGTTCCGTAACGAACCAGACCCGCACGCGCGCCAAGGGCGATATCCCAGAGCCAACCCTTGTTCTTGTCGTAGAACCACTGGCTGCCCAAACGCGGCTCCTGAGTACCGGCCAAATACGACGGATAAAGGATGCCGTCGGGCAATACCTGCCAAGTCCACGGCCGATCCGCGACGGCCATCGCACTTAGACCCTCGGCATCAATGGGTGGGCAGTTGTCGTACTCACCGCCATCCACCGAAACCACCTGGCCGTCGATGGTCTCGATCGCGTCCGGCGCGACCGACAACGGCAAAGCCTGCACCAGTTCCTGCGCCAACGCCGGGCGCGCGCCGACCAGAAGGACGGCCAGCGACAATAGCCGCGCCATCCACGAGGCGGCAGGGGATTGCAATGGAAATGGGCGTTGCCGACACATGGGGTCTACGGTTCCTTCGTTGCCCCACTCTCGACGCGGGCGGGACCACCAAGCTCTGAAGTGCGGCGGAGTGTACCGTTTTTCACCAAGTGGGGGCAACCCGATTTGCTATGAGCCAGGTCCCACCCGATTGATGGGTTCTCGCGACGCAATCGCAAGTACGGCTCGACGCGCCAAGCTCATATTTCCCAACCCTACGAGCCAACAGACGCTGGCCACAGTCGCCAACGCTTTCACAGTCTGGGAAAACTCGGTGAAAGACGGTAACCTGCGTTCCGGTCCGCAAGCGCCCCCTTTATTGGCGCTCTCAGCCCCGACTATAATCAATATCTATTGATTCAACTTCGCTGGGTGGTTCGCGTTCCCCTTGCACTGGGTATGACGATGGCCGTTGGCTCCGTTTCGATTGTGAAGGCTCTGCGTCGCCGGCTGGGCAAGGCAAATGTCGTGTCCGCGCCGTCTGAGCTGGCCGTCTACGAGTGCGACGGATTCACCATCGAGAAGAACCGGCCCGATGCGGTCGTCTTTCCGCAGTCGACGGAGCAGGTGTGCGAAGTCGTTCGCCTCTGCAACCAGCACGGCGTACCGATCGTACCTCGCGGCGCCGGCACGAGTCTGGCCGGCGGCTGCCTTCCGCTGGGTGGCGGCGTTGTCGTGATGCTCACGCGCATGAAACGCGTTTTGGAGGTAAACTGCCGCGACCGTTTCGCCGTGGTCGAAGCCGGCGTACTCAACGTGCAGCTTGCTCGGGCGCTTTCCGGGACGGGATACCACTTCGCCCCGGATCCTTCCAGCCAGGTGGCCTGCACGATCGGCGGCAACGTGGCTACCAACGCCGGCGGTCCCCACACGCTCAAGTACGGCGTTACCGTCAATCACGTGCTCGGTCTGGAGGTCGTCCTGGGCGACGCCTCGGTCGTGCGCCTGGGGCCCGTCGACAATCCGGCCGGCTTGGACCTCACGGGCGTGCTCGTCGGCAGCGAGGGAACCCTGGCCATCATCACGAAGATCTGGGTCCGGCTAACGCCCAACCCACAGGACTACCGCACCTTGCGGGCCATCTTCGACCAGGTCGACGATGCCACCAACGCCGTGAGTGAGATCATCGGCGAGGGCATCGTTCCCGCGGCCATGGAACTGATGGACCAGGGCATCGTCGCTGCCGTGGAAGAAGCCTTCCATTTCGGTTTCCCTTTAGATGCCGGGGCGATCCTTGTCATCGAGCTCGACGGCCTGGCGGTCGGGCTCGATCCCCAACAGCAGCGAGTGCTGCAGATCCTCCAGAAACACCATGCCAGGGAAGTGCTCCAAGCGGCCAGCCCCAAAGAGCGTGAACTGCTCTGGAAATGCCGTAAACTCTCCGTAGGAGCCGTCGGCAGGCTCAGCCCGAGCTATTGCATTCAAGACGGCGTCGTCCCGCGGACGCGGCTGCCCCACATCCTCCGGCGAATCACCGAGATCGGCCAATCGTACGGTATCCGCATCGTCAATGTCGCCCATGCCGGCGACGGTAACGTGCATCCGATCCTGTTGTTCGACGAACGCGACAAGGAGCAAGTCGCACGCGTGCTGGCGGCCGGCCGAGAGCTGTTAGAGGAGTGCATCGCCTGTGGCGGTAGCGTCACGGCCGAGCATGGCGTGGGCGTTGAGAAGATCGGGCTGATGCCGCGGCTGTTCGCCGAGGCCGACTTGGCCACCATGGCTAGGCTGCGCGCGGCGATGAATCCGGACGGACGGCTTTGCCCGGGCAAGGTGTTGCCGACGCCCGAGTCGCCTCCGAACGAGCATGTTTCGGTCATGCACGGCGGCGCGGCGTAATCTGGTCGGCCATGGTTTTTTGAGAGTGGTGCGGAGACAGGAATGATGGGTCCGGTGAGTGAGCTGCTGCCGCTCGAAAAGACGGTCTGCCCGGCCGATCAGGCCGCCGTGGCTCAGGCTGTTGAAGAAGTCTACCAGGCAGGCGGAGCCGTTTACCCGATCGGCGGTGGCACCGCCCTGGATTATGGTCTGCGCCCCAGCCGCGACGGCACGGCTCTGAAGCTGACCGGCCTCAACAGCGTGCTCGACTATCCGTCGCGCGATCTGACGATCACGCTGGAAGCCGGAGTGACCATTGCCGAGCTCTCCCGCCGTCTGGCCGTCGAGCGCCAGTGTCTGCCCATCGACATCCCGCAGGCCGACCAGGCGACGATTGGTGGCGTCGTTGCCACCAGTCCCAGCGGCCCGCGCCGTTTCCGCTGGGGCACTATGCGCGACTACGTCATCGGAATCCGTGCCGTCGACGGTCGCGGGGTACCGTTCTCGGGCGGCGGACGCGTCGTCAAGAACGCAGCCGGATACGATCTCTGCCGCCTCTTGACCGGCTCGCTGGGCACTTTGGCCGTAATCACCCAGGTGACCGTAATGGTCAAGCCCATGCCTGAGGTGTTCCGATTGGTGATCTGCGAGGTGGAGAGCTTCGAGGAGGCCGAACGGATCCTGTCGGAGTTGGTCCACACCAAGACCCTGCCGGCGGCGATCGAACTGCTCACCGGTCCGGCCTGGCGCAACGCGCCGTCGCTCGGACCCATGAAGACGTCCGGTGTTGCACGCCTGGTGGTTGGCTTGGAGGGAACGGCCGACGAAGTGGCAGGCATGGTCGATCAATTGCAGCAAGAGTGGCATCCCCTCGGCGTGACCGAGACGCAGGTGCTCGACGGTCCCGACCGCGATCGGCTCTGGCAGCAACTCACCGAGTTTCCCGCCGCCCAGCCCAATGAAAATGGACAGTCGACCGCGGTCCTCCAGATTGGCGTTCTTCCCAGCGCGACCGTCCGCATAGTCGAGCAATTGCGGAACATCGATCCCGGCTGTTCGGTCCAAGCTCATGCCGGAAACGGAGTCCTGCGAGCTCGGTTGGCACTGGGCGACGGCGAACTGGGCGCGGCAATCCGAAGGCAAATTCGATCGACCGTCGCGGCGGCCAACGGGTCGTTGGTCGTGCTCTCGTCCCCCCAGCGATCCGAGTTGGATCGCCAAGCCATCTGGGGGCCGCCGGCCGAAGGCGCTGCCGTCATGCAAGCCATCAAGCAGCAGTTCGACCCCAAAGGAATCCTTAATCCGGGACGTTTCATTTTTGCATGAGTCTCATTGCGGCCATCCCATGATTCACGGCAACGGCAAAGCTCCGAAGAACCTCTCCGCCGGCAACCCCGGCCAGGGGATCCAGTTCGACCTGTTCCTCGACTGCGTCCACTGCGGGCTGTGCACGTCGGCGTGCCCCACCTACACCGAACTCGGCGACGAAAACGACGGACCGCGCGGGCGGATCTACCTAATGCGGCTCGTGACCGAGGGTCGCATGGACATGACGCAGCACGTCCGCAGCCACCTCGACCTGTGCCTCGACTGTCGCGCCTGCGAGACGGCCTGTCCTTCGGGCGTTCACTACGGTCGGCTGATCGAACCCTTCCGCCTGTCGCTCGAGGAAAGCGACACGCGGCTGACGAAGCGATACGATTGGTTTCGCGAGGTGATCCTCTTCCGACTTTTCCCCTACGCCAAACGGATCCGCCTGGCGATGACGCCGGTGCGCATCATGCAGCGGCTCGGCGTATACGATGTCCTGGAGCGAATGGGCCTGTTCAAGCTCATTCCCGGTCGCCTGGGCCAAATGGTCACGCTCGTTAACGCTCCGGTCGATCCCGGTCCCAAGCTCCCCAAGTTTTTGCCCGCCATCGGCCGCCGCCGCGCCCGGGTGGCGTTCTTCGTCGGATGCGTGGCCGACGCCATGTTCCGCCACACCCACTGGGCCACCTTGCGAGTCCTGCAGCACAATGGCTGCGACGTGCTTATCCCCGGCGGCCAAGGATGCTGCGGAGCCATTCACTACCACGCCGGCAGTCGCGACGGCGCCCGCGAGATGGCCGACGCCAACGTGGCCGCGTTCAACTTGGAAGAAATCGACGCCGTCATCGTCAACCATGCCGGCTGCGGCGCCATGATGAAAGAGTACGGACTCCACTGGCAGGACGAGCACCAGCCGGATCGCCAGCTCTTCGCCGAAAAAGTCAAAGATGTCAACGAGTTCCTCGACCAGTTGGGGCCGATCGTGCCCAGCGGCCGCATCGACGCAGTGGCCACCTATCACGATGCTTGCCACCTCGGACACGCACAGAAGGTGCGCGAGGCCCCGCGGCGATTATTGGAGCAAATCCCGGGGCTGGAGCTGCGAGATCTCCCCGAAACCGAAATCTGCTGCGGTTCGGCCGGCACGTACAATCTGAATCACCCCTTCATGGCCGACCGGCTCAGCCGCCGCAAGTTCGACAACCTCGTGAGCACCGGTGCGCAGATCGTGCTGGCTTCCAACGCCGGCTGTTTGCTGCAAATTGCTCGAGAGGTCCGTCGCCAGCGCGAACCCTTGCTGGTGATGCATCCGATGGACCTGTTGGATCTCAGTTATCGCGGCCAGCAGCCCACGTTGCCGAAAAGCAAATGACCGGCGGCGTCGTTGCTGACCACCGCAACACGACCTGGGCGAAATCGGGGCCCAATGGAGTGCCCTATGTCGTACGGCCGTTATCGCGATCCTAAGAAGCAAGCCGCCGGGCGTCCCACACCGCCGCCCAAGGTTCCGTCAGGCTCGCAGCCTGCCCAGCCCCGTTCACCGCAGCAGCCAGCGCCTGCCACGACTGACCCGCCGACACCGCCGCGCCGTTCGCACGACTCGGACGAGTACACCTTGCAGACGCCACAGGAGTACGCCCTGCGTGAAGAGCCGGTCGCCGCACCGATCCCCATATCGGTGCCCCCGGTGCGACAGCCCGTGATCACCCAGGACCCGCTGCCCGATCCCCCCTCGCTGCCGTTCTGGACTGGCGTCTTCTCGTTTCCTTTCTATCTGCAATCGCTGGGCGTGTGGATGCTGATCGCCTTTGGGCTGACGGTCGGCGCACTGGGACTCGTTCTGTGCATCTGGTGCCTGGATCAAGGACTGACGCTGGCGTTCCGCTGCTTCGTCATCCCCCTCTTCCTGATTATCGCCTTCACTTGTTCCTATGCCTCGGCCGCCTGCATGGCCATCATCGAGACGACCGCCGACGGCTACGACCACGTCGACAACTGGCCGACCGGCGACTGGCGCGAATGGGTCTGGACCCTGGCCTACCCGGGCACTGCAATCGTGTTGTCGCTTCTGCTGGGTTGGGCGACCAACGCGATCTTGCCCCTGCACCCGCCGATCCCCGCCGTCGCCGTGGTCTTCGTGTCTTTTCCCATATTCTTGCTGTCGGCGCTCGAGGCCGGCTCTCCGATCATTCCCGTTTCGATGGCCGTGCTCGATAGCCTCGTCGTGGCTTGGTGGGGATGGGCGATGTTCTACATCGAAACCGGCGCAATACTCGTCATTTGGTGGACGCTCATCTTCACGACCCAATTGGAGTCCCTGTGGCTTACAGCCTTCGTCGCCGCGCCCGTCTTGGCGGCCGGTCTCATGATCTACGCTCGCCTTCTGGGCCGTTTGGCTTGGTACATCGATCATCGCATGAGCAGGGCACGCGACGACGAAGACGATTGAACCCGCACTCTTCTTAGGGAAAACTGAACATTTCTCGCCCGTCCGGCGCAAAGGGTTGTATCCCACATTGGCGGCATCTATAACAGAATCTGACTCGATGCAAACCCGCCACGGGGCGGATTCGTCGTTGTCTTTCTCCCTTTGGAGGCTGTCACCATGATGCGTATCGATGTAGTTCGCTTCGTGCTGGCGGTGATGTGTCTGGGTTGGCTCGCTGCCGCGGGATGCGGACGAGCCGTCATTCCCAGCGAGTACACAACCTACGTCGCCGAGGACGGCTCCTTCAAGTGCGACGCACCGGCCGGTTGGGCCATGACCGGTGGTGGCAAGAACGGCAACTACAACGCCACCTTCAGCAGCGGCGGTGCCTGGATCAGCGTTACCGTCGACGTTACCGGATCGCTGCTGGCCGACATTGCTAAAAGCACCAATCGCTTGTCCGGCTCCGACGATGCTGAGGCCTTGTCGCCCTTGAACCAGGTGCATGAGCTGAAAGGGCAAATCCTGGCTGAAGACCTGGGCAACTTCAAAGACCTGAACACCGCTGACGTCCGATTGCCGATCGCCCCAGGCAAACAGTCCGAGTACACCGGTACGGGATCGCTTGGCAGCCAGCAGCATGGTTACTGGGTTACGGCCCTGCTCACCAGTCAGCGACTGAGCGTGACATGCCAGTGCCCCGAGAGTGAGTGGCAGGGCCTTCAGCCGGTATTTCAACGCGTGATCGATAGTGTGGCCCGCGGAAGATAGAGCGGTCCGAGACATTTGACAACAACGGGGTATTCCTACCGAAACCGAGGAGAGACTAACCGTGACGTGCATCCGACACTGTGGCGCTGTTCTGTTCGTGCTCATGTTGAGCCTTGCTGCCTCTGCTGCGAGGGGCGAAGAGAAGAGCGTTCTGAACGTCCACAAAATCGACGGTTACCACGGCATCTGGTATTACAACCAGGGTCAGAAGGACAAATACGTCTTCAAGTATAGCGGCGGCCTGGGCACCTACTGTGCCAAGCACATCCCGTTCGCCGTCTACTCGAAGCAAGCGAACAAGACGTTCTTCTGTTACGGCGGCACCGATCCAGCCCAGAAGACGCTCTGGCACATGGTGTCATACTACGATCACGCCACCGGCACCGTCCCCAAGCCCACGTTCCTCCTGGACAAACAGACCAACGATGCTCACGACAACCCCGTGATCGCCCTGGACGACAAGGGCTACGTGTGGATCTTCTCCAGCTCCCACGGCACGTCGCGGCCATCGTACCTCTCGGTCAGTAAGAAGCCCTACGACATCGACGACTTCGAACTCGTCCAGACAACGAACTTCTCCTACACCCAGCCCCACTTTATCGACGGCCAAGGCTTCCTCTTCGTGTACACCCACTACGATCAAGGCCGGCGATTCCTCTATGCCATGACCAGCCCCGACGGCCGTGCCTGGAGCCAGCCGCAGTCCTACGCCCAAGGCGAACTTGGCCACTACCAGGTCAGCGGGGCCCAGGGCAAGCGAGTGGGTACCGCCTTCAACATCCACCCCAAGCCGCTGGGGCTCAACTGGCGCACGAACCTGTACTACCTGCAGACGGACGATTTCGGCAAGACCTGGCAAAACGCTGCCGGAAAGACGGTCGACGTGCCCCTGACCACCACCGACAACGTCGCACTGATCCACGACTACAAGTCGGAGAACCGCAACGTCTACATGAAAGACCTGACCTTCGATGCCCAGGGAAACCCCGTCATCCTCTACATCACCAGCGGCGGCTGGGAGGCGGGCCCCAAGAACGACCCCCGCATCTGGCAAACAGCCCGCTGGACCGGTAGCCAATGGGACATCCAGGGCACCATCCACTCCGACAATAACTACGACATGGGTTCGCTCTACATCGAGGAAGATGGCATGTGGCGAATCATCGGTCCCACCGAGCCCGGCCCCCAACGCTACAATCCCGGCGGCGAAGTGGCCCTTTGGACGAGCAGCGACCAGGGCAAGACCTGGACCAAGGTGAAGCAACTCACCCACGACAGCAAGTACAACCACACCTACTGCCGCAGGCCTCTCGATGCCCACCCCGATTTCTACGCGTTTTGGGCTGACGGCAATGCCCGCAAGAAATCGGAAAGCCGGCTCTACTTCACCAACCGCAATGGCGACCACGTGTGGCGTTTGCCCGAGCACATGACCAGCGATACCGCCAAACCCGAAATCGCCTGGTAGCCGCCGCGATTCAACGACAGTCCACCACCCGGCCGGTCCCCCATGTAGCACAGCCGCCCCCGGCTGTGCCGCGCCCCCGGCTGTGCCGCCAAAGAACCCTCACCCGGCCGTGCCACCGACAACACGTGGCGCCGGCCCGCTACAACATATTGTGGCTCTTGAGAAACGCCCCGAGCTTCTCCATCTGGGCGTCATTGAGCGAATAGTAGGGCGAACGCCGCCAACGGCCTGCAAGTCCGGCCAGTTCCAGGATGCCGTGCGTCGCGGCGTCGAAACTCCCTTCCGAAGTCAGAATCTCGTCGAACAGTGGCACGTCATACTCGCGGATCACTGCCGCCGCTGCAACCAGGTCGCCGGCCTCGATGGCATTCCAGTACTTCCACGCGATCTGCGGCTTGAACGACATGAATGTCGACAGATAGCCGTCGACGCCATAGGGAACCATATCCATATGGTTCTGCTTCTGTCCGCCCGCCGAAAGCACCCAGCGATCTCCAGCGACTATGCACAGCTTACGGGCAAATGCTCCGCAAACGTCGTCCTTCACCGCCATCACGCCCGGCACCTCGTGAAGTAGGCGTCCGATCAACTCAATGGCGAACTTCGAGCCACGTTTTCCTAGGTAGTTGGTCACCAACATCACGGGAATCTCCTCGGCCACGGCCGCGTAATGCCCCACGAGCGTATCGACCGTCGCCGACGCCGCCCAATCCGGCGGCAGCACCATGAGCATGTCCGCGCCGACTTCCAGGCAGTATTGGGCGAAGGCCACCTCTTTGCCGGTCCACCAGATTCCATCAGCCGCCACGACCATCGCCCGCTTGTTCACATGCCTGCATACCGCCTTGGTCACCTCGGCGATCTCGTCATCGGTCAGCAGCGAATACAGGCTGTCGCCCCAGGTCAGCACCACCGCCTTGGCCTTCCCCTCCACGATCACGAAATCGACCATGCGCTGAAGCGCCTTGAAGTCGATATCTCCGTCTCGCGTGAAGGGCGTGTGGATCGAAGGCCACGGGCCGGTCAGGGCCGCACGCACCTTAGGGTGGGGGCCGCGCGACCGCGCTGCCGACATGGGCAGTTTCTGCTCGGCCGCCCTGCCAAAACTGGCCAGACCCGTCATCGCCGCTCCGGCCGTCAGCCCGGAGCTCATGAGGAAACGGCGCCGCGAAGTGGATTGGCCAGCAACGGCTTTCTGACGTTCAGTCATGGCCGGTTTCTCCAGAAGTCTCGTGAGGGCACCGACCACGTGCGGCGGTGCGAATGGGCACATCGACGCCCATAATACCCTCCTAATACGCTCGACGATACCGCCAGGCCCGTTGTGGCACGCCGATTGCACATCAGCCCGCGGGTAAGTCTCCATATCTTGACTGGAGGAAGTCCGATGAGGCATGCACTACGAGATGGCGTGTCGGCGCTGCTGCTTGCGGTTCTTGTTGTCCCCACAATGGGTGCCGAGACCGCCCGTCAATCGACGCCGCCGACTGGAACGACCACCGCGCCAAGTCCACCCGCATCGGGCGCACCTCTGGCCGCACCGCCGGCCTCTCCGGCTTCCGCTCGGACCGACAGAACCAATCAGCAGCAACTCGGCGAAGATACGTTTCGCCTGGCGATGCAGATTTGGGGAACGCTTCGCGACGTCCGCATCGCCGTGGCCAATCAGGGCATCGTCGCACTCGACGACCAAACCAACAAAGCCATCCAACAGATCGCCGATCTCCAGACATCGGCCGTCGGTGACGCCGATGCCGCCACGCTTCGCGGCCAATTCGAGGCGTTCCAGCAGACCTGGCAGTCGCTTCACGTCAAGCTCAACAACCTCCCCAACCTGCTCGACTGGGCCGTCGTGCGAATCGAGCGTGTCGATTCCGATACGCGAATGCTGGCTCGGCTGCTTTCGGTCACGCCGACGCCCACCTACGACACTGTCAAGGTTTCCAAGCTGGCAAACAAGCTCGTGGAAAGCACGGCGTTCCTGGCCGAGAGCATGAAGACAAGCGCAATCGTGCCCACCGCGCGCGAGGCCGCGCGGCAACGGTACAGTGAGCAACTCCATCGGCAAGCCGACAGTCTGGCGGTGCTCGTCTCCGATGGCGCCGGTCTGGTGACCGTGAGCGAGGCGTTTCGCGACTTCGACACGACCTGGCAACTGTTCCTCAGTTGGACCGAATTCCCGATGTCGACGGATCAGCGCGTCCAGGTCCGCGTGCCGGAAATCTGGGACATCGACCGCCAGTTGTACCGCGAACTGATGGTTAACTCGCCCGCGTATTCGCCCAAGCAGCGGTTCGACAACCTCGCCGTCAGTATCGCCAATATGGCGTCGCGCCTTCCACCCACGCTCCTACGCGAATCGATGTCACTGAACCAGCCCGACGTAATCACCTACGCACGTCTGTTCGATCAAGAGGCCTCTGCGTTCCGCGTGTGGGTCGAGCAACAGACCGACACGCCGAGCATCACCGATCCCAAGGCCGAATCGTTAATGAGCTCCTGGCGACGCTTCAACAACTTCATGAGCGGCGTGTCGTGGGCCGGAGCGCCCGTCTCGCACCAGATCGTCGAGAACATCGCAGGCGACACCAAGACGCTGTTCACCCTGCTCAAAAGGCCCTGATCAGTGGCCCCCCGCTTTCCATCCGCGCGCCCGGCGACTCATTCGGCTGGACCCAGGGGGCCCAAAGCGTGCTTGGCCAGCCAGCTGCAAAACGTGTTCGATGGTCGAACGCCGGACGCACGCAACTGTGGCCGACTCCGACGCAGCTTCGGGATTCCCGTAATGGGAGTCCGCTACTGCCCCTAACGGGCGAACCGCCCAACAGGGAATCAATACGAGGTACGACAACTAGGCACGTCGTTGTCTCATTGAAACGCCGTTCTTCGTCTTGCGGACGGACGCCCTCCGAAGCCTATGGCGATCACAACAACCCGGCGGACAGCCTGTCGCAAGCCCGTCAATCTGGCCTACTGAGCGGCTGCCCGATCTCGCCGCAGCCGCGGCACGCACGACGCCGACCCGACGCACTGCGTTTGGTCCGTCTCCTGGGACGCAAGCGGTGTGTCAGTTGCTCTCAACCCGGTCCGATAGACGGTTCTAAGGCAACACGACCCACAGGCCAAGTGCCGACTCGATATCCGTCCGGTGCTCCTAACCAATTTCCTGTCTTGCATTTCCGATGGACGCTTTGCCGTCCGATGACAACGCGCCCAACAAATCAGACCATTTCAACCTGTTTCAGAGCTGGGTCGTCGTGCAGACGGCGCCATGGGCCGCTTAGCCACTCGACCACCGCGTGTCGTGCGGTCCCGAACAGAATTGGCACTGCACTTGCAATGCCCTCCACTGACAGCCGGGATGGTCCCGGTCTGCGTGAAATGAGTGATGGGCGGCGGGACGTTTCGCCCACCCGTACAGGAGTGGTCGTCGGCCAAGGGGGACTCTGTCGACCTCTGCGAGGCGACTTCCACTTGCCGGCGGCCAGAGAAGAAGGAGATCGCAATGAGAGTCGTACCACGTGTGCTGTCGGTCGCAGTCGTGGTGATCGGACTGCTGGCGTACGCGACGGTGGGTGTTGCCCAGGAGAAGAGCCCCGCAAGCAAACCGGAGGCCAAGGCGCCTGCCACCCAGAGCGCTCCGTCGGACCAGGTGACGTTCCTCGGCGTTTCGGTGGAGAGACTCCACCCGGCTATTCGTAGCCATTTCCCGGGAATCTTCGAACAGGAACAAGGCGTGCTGGTGGTCGACGTCACACCCAAATCGCCTGCTGCGGAGGCCGGCCTGAAAATGCACGATGTTCTTCTGAGCCTAAACGATCAGAAGCTCACATCGCCCGAACAGTTGTCCAAGCTTGTGCGGTCCGACAAGCCCGGCCAGGAGGTCACCTTTGGGATCATCCGGGCAGGCAAGGCGGAGACGGTGAAGGCCAAGCTCGGCTCGCGCACCCTCAAGGAGCTCGGCATGGGCCACCCGACAAATCGCCGCGTGTTCCGCATGCCTGGCATGTTCCGCCAGGAAACGTATGAGAAGGGCGGTTCGGCGACCGAGACTGCTCGTTGGCAGAACTTCCAGTCGCTCACGCTGAAAAACCTTGGCGAAAACCGCTTTAAGGTCGAGATCGAGTACCGGGGCAACGAAGGTAAGACCGAGCACCGTGCCTTCGAAGGCACGCTCGACGATATCCGCGCCGCCGTCGACAAGGCCAAAGACGTGCCTTGGGCCGAACGTCATCACGTGCTGGAAAGCCTCGGGCTTCCTAGCATCGGCATTGTCATGCCAAGATCCGAATCGTAGCGCAGCCGGTACTCACTGCCGCATGCCCCGGGGCAGAGCCTGCGCTCCTGGTGCCCCGGGGCGAGTAGTACGTGGAACCGCATGGTGGATCGCCGTCGAGAATGCAGACGCGCGGCCGGAAACGCGACGATCGATCGCGACACGCCCTAGCCACGAACTGCCAGCCGACGTTGCAGCACCTGCCCGTTAAGGCTGTCGCCGAGCTTGCCGAGCGCCTCGGTCTCGATCTGGCGAACGCGCTCCCGCGTCAGGCCGAGCGACTCGCCGATCTCCTTGAGCGTGCGCGGCTCGTTGTCATCCAGCCCGAACCGCATACGCAGGACGGTCGCCTCGCGCTGGTCCATCGTCTCCAACTGCCGGAGAACGTGGCGAAGGTTGTCGTGGTCCAGCAACTCGTCCTCAGGCGTCTTGGCCCGATCGTCCATGATCATCTCACCCAGCGACCAGCCGTTGTCGGCCTGATCGGTCTGCGGCGTGAGATTGTAGATGCGGATGGCCTTCTTGATGATGGGCAGCTTCTTGCGGGGAAGCCCTAGCACGCGGGCCGTTTCCTCGGGGGTCGGCGTTCGGCCCAGTTCCTCGCCCAAACGTGTGCTCGCCCGCCGCCACTTCGAAAGCAGCTCGACCATGTAGGCCGGGATGCGGATCGTCTTGGCCGAGTTGATCAATGCCCGTTTGATCGACTGCTTGATCCAGTAGCTGGCGTAGGTCGAGAAGCGGGTGCCCATCGCAGGGTCGAAACCCTCGACCGCCCGGAGCAAGCCCAGGTTTCCTTCCTCGATCAGGTCCTGCAGCCCGAGCCCTTTGCCCGTGTACCCGCGGGCGATGTTCACGACCAGCCGGAGGTTGGCGCGGACCATGCGGTCCCTCGCCTGGACGCTGCCTTCGCCAATCGCGATGGCCAGATCCTGTTCGTCCTCGGGCGAGAGCAGGGGAGTTTCGTTGATCTCGCGCAGGTAGGTTTCCAGCGGCGACTGAACTGCGGAGATCGAAGGTCTGCGGCGGGGCTTGGTCATTGGCGTCGATGTGGGCAGGGATTACGGCAAGCAAATCCAACACCTCTATCGACGGACCAGCTAGGCTTTCTGCAACCAAGCACGTCTGCGACAAGGTGGGCCGAATGTAGGTGAGCTGCCGGATGTACCGAAAGAAACGGCCCCGCCGGAGACTCCAGCGGGGCCGGAAATGACCCCTCATAGGCAACCCGCTGACCGGCATTCTCAGCCGTCTTCCGAGGTTGCTTCCGAATCCGATTCTTCCGAGTGGTGCATCGGCTGGATCAGCGGACCGCTGCTGCTGCCCACTCCACCCTTAAGCTCCTGAGCCGGAATCGACGACACGGGAGCCGCAGGCGCCTCTTTTTCGGCCGCCTCGGCCTCCGCTTCCTCGGCCCACTCGACGCGCTTGCGCGACAGGCCGATCTTCCGCTCGTCCGGATCCACGCGGAGAATCTTCACCTCGATCTGCTCGCCTACCTTGACGACATCCTCGGGGTTCTCCACCTTGTGGTCGGCCAGCTCGGAGATGTGCAGCAGGCCCTCCAGGCCGTTTTCCAGACCGACGAACACGCCGAAGTTCGTAATCTTGGTCACCGTGCCCGTCACGAGCTGACCCGGCGCGTATTTGCCCGGGATGTCGTGAGCCCAGGGATCCTCGCCGAGCTGCTTCAGGCCCAACGCGATCCGGCGGCGATCCTGATCGACCGACAGCACGCGGCACTCGATCTCCTGGCCCTTGTCGACCATCTCGTTTGGATGGCTGATCTTGCGGGTCCACGACATGTCGCTTACGTGCAACAGACCGTCGATCCCCTCTTCGATCTCGATGAACGCACCGTAATTGGTCAGGTTGCGTACCGTTCCCTTCACGGCGCTGCCCGGCGGATACCGATCGGCCACCTTGTCCCACGGGTTCTCCTGGGTCTGCTTGATACCCAGCGAGATCTCCTGCTTCTCCTTGTTGATCCCCAGGACCACGACCTCGATCTCGTCGTCGATCTGCACGAGTTCGCTCGGATGGCTCACGCGCTTGGTCCACGACATCTCGCTGATGTGTACCAGCCCCTCGATGCCCTCCTCGAGCTTCACGAACGCCCCGTAGCTCATCACATTCACGACCGTGCCGCGGATGCGGCTGCCCACCGGGTACTTCTCCTCCACGTCTTCCCACGGGCTGGCGGTCTTCTGCTTCAGCCCCAGGGCAATCTTCTCCTTCTCGTGGTCGATATGGAGAATCTGTACCTCGATCTCCTGATCGATCGAGACCATCTCGGACGGATGGCTGATCCGTCCCCAACTCATGTCGGTGATGTGCAGCAGGCCGTCGATGCCGCCCAGATCGACAAACGCGCCGAACTCGGCGATATTCTTCACCACGCCCTTGCGCCGTTGGCCCACCTCGAGCTGGCTGAGCAACTGCGACTTCTTTTCGGCCCGCTCCGCTTCGATCAACGCGCGGCGGCTGACGACGATGTTTCGCCGCGCTTCGTCGATCTTCAATACCGTACACTGGATCGTTCGGCCGATGTAATCCCCGATGTCCGAGGGCCGGCGGATGTCCACTTGGCTGGCCGGCAAGAATACGTTCACGCCGTTGATATCGACCAGCAAGCCGCCCTTGATCTTTCGCGTCACGATGCCGGTCACCACGTCGCCTTCGTGGACCGACTCCATGACCTTCTTCCAGGCCTCGATCTTCTCCGCCTTGCGCTTGCTCAGGGCGATCATCCCGCGCGTGTCGTCGGCCATCCCGGCGACGTCTTCAATGTCCTCGATGAGCACCTTGATGCGGTCGCCCGGCTCGGGGGCCTCTTCGTTCTCCTCCCATTCACTGCGGAGAATCATGCCCTCACTCTTGTACCCGACGTCGACGAGGACGAAATCGCCCTCTACGCGGATGACGCGACCCTCGACGATCTGATTGACGGCGACGTCTTCAGTCCCCCAATCGATCTCTTCGGTCGGCGCGCCTTCCATCGCCGCCGCCAGTTCTTGTTCAAATTCGTCGTCGTTAAGATCCAGTCCTCGAATCAGGTTGCGATTGACCATAACAATTTCTGGGTTTTGTGGAGGCGATGCGAACGACCAAGATCGACTGCCGTGGCAGCCACCCCGCTCCAACGCGATCGCCAAGAGGTTGTTAGAGACCCATCTCGCTCGCCTCCGCTCCCACCACGGAGAGCTACCGGAAGGCATGCAGGGAAACTATGAATATAGCAAACCCCAAAACGATTCACAATCGCATCGAAGGACCACCCATGTGGGTGCAAGACTGTCCTCGACGATGGGCGAAGACCGGGCGGCTCCGAAGCAGGTCCAGCCCCGCTTGCACCCGCCGCTGAATCTCGGCAACCAACTCGGCCTCGGTCTGCCCGGCCAACTCATCCGCACACAAAGGCTGGCCGTAGTGGACGTGAATAGTCCGCGGGCGGGGAAAGTTGCGCGATCGCGGCCAAGCGTCAAAGGCTCCTTCGATCGTCGTTGGCACAATCGCCGCTTTGGCACGAACCGCCAGCATGGCAAATCCTTGGCGAAACTCCCCCATCTCTCCGTCGGTGCTCCGCGTCCCTTCCGGGAAGATGACGACGCCCTCGCCGCGTTTCAACCGCCGCAAGGTCTCCTTCATCCCAGCCATCCCACCACCTTCACGGTCGATCGGAATGCCGTTCAGTGACCGCATGAGCCAGGCAAGGGGGGCGAACTCAAAGAGCGATTCCCGAGCCAAGTAACTGAGACGTCGGGGGATGCCCGCCCCGATCAGCGGCGGATCCAGATGGCTCTGATGGTTGCAAACCACCAACAGCCCTCCCTGCCGTGGGATGTTCTCGACGCCCGTGTACCGAATGCGAACCGTCACGACAAGCGCCGACCGGACCACGACCTTGCACGAATCGTACCAAGCGCGCCTCAACCAACTGGAGTCGGGCCCCAGATCTCCCACGCTAATGCGAACACGGCGGTCAGGTTGCTCAGTCACGGGTTCGTGCACCCTATGTCCTTTCCATAGTTACCAAACCAGCCGATACTACCTGACTCCCGCAGCATACAATCCTCTCCGCCGCCGGAATCTCTACCCACCGGCCCGGTTTCGGCACTGTTCGACAAGCTGCTCGATCCGTTGGACGACTTCCTCCACGCTCAGGTCGTCAGTCGACACTTCGATCGCGTCCGGCGCGCGGCGCAAGGGCCCGACAGGCCGACACGCGTCTTGCGCATCGCGTCGGTTGATATCTGCCAGCACCTCCTCAAGGCTTCTCGATTCACCTTGAGCGATCAGATCGCCCACGCGACGCCGTGCCCGCTGCTCGGCGCTAGCCGTCAGAAAGATCTTGCACTCCGCATTGGGGAATACCGCCGTACCTTGGTCGCGGCCTTCGGTGACCACGTTTCCCTGGGCGGCCAGCAGTCGCTGCAACTCAACCAGATGTTGCCGAACTTGAGGGTTGTCGGCCGCAAATCGCGTTACAGCCGTCACTTCCGATGAACGGATCGTCTCCGTGACGTCCTCACCATCGACCAGGACACGGTCGTCCACAAGCTGCATCGAAAGCTGCCGCGCCAGCGCGGCCAACGGTTTGGGATCTTGCCAGTCCACCCCGCGCTGCATTCCCGCCAGGGCCACTGCGCGATACATCGCACCCGTGTCGAGGAACCGGTAACCCAACCGCCCGGCCAGGATTCGAGCGATGGTGCTTTTTCCCGCTCCGGCGGGGCCGTCAATCGTGATGATCATAAGCGGGAAGCATTCTCCGGGCACAGGGGCGACTTCGGCGTGTCTACCGACGCCAAAGGTACCAGCACCCGCACGATCAGGTTTGGAAGCGGGCTTCCATCGAAACCCACTCGTACGCGCCGATGCCTATTGTGACGCGGTCATCGGCAACCGGCAACACTGTCGACTCTCGGCCATCGAGCTCCCGTCGTTGTGCCGACGCCACAGGCCGAAACGAGCGAAGGCCGACCTCCGTCGCCCGGCCCTCGGTCTCCAGTAGCCTCGCTCGATATCCGACCACAGCGCCTTCGGAAATCAGGGGCTCGCAATCCGTGGTGATTACATTCCGGGCGTCCAGGTGCAACAGCCAGCCTGTTGAGCCGACAGGGGGGTGATCCCTCTTCACCGCCATCGGCTCGGCGACGAAATCCAGTGCTGCCGGCACGGGGTATTTCACATCCACCCCGATCCCCATGCGGAACCGGCGGGCTGTTTCGCCCTTCACGATCAACAGAGTGTCCAGTTTCTTCGGCGCAAAGCAGCGGTGATACGGCAGACCGCCTGTCAGGATCGTGGTCCGATTCGTACCGCCCGACAGCAGACTGATGAACTGGGGTGCCTCCATCAGAACCGCCTCGGTCGGCTGAGTCGTACCGTGGACGCTACGGCACATGTCGATCACCGCGTTGCCCCAGGCAAAACGGACGGCGTAGTACGAGTTCCAAGGGTTCCCCTCAGGTTGGCGATCGACGTCCAACTCGATGTCCATCTCCAGCACGCGGCTGCCCCGCCTCACCGCCAGATTTTCGACGAATCGGGCGACCGCCTGTCCACCCCGGTCCATCAGCCTGCCGCGGATCTCCATCCGGCCTGTCAGCGGATCGGCACTCACGTTGATCTCGTCGGCCGCCATGATTGTGTAGTCCAACTCTGTGTCCTCTTCGCCCCAAGCGTTTTTCGGCTTGTTGGCGGCGGGGATGCGCATGGCTAACTGCTGGGCCACCCGATTCCCGCGGGTGTTGTGCAGGCAGATCGAGCGAATTCCTCCCGTCGTCGGATCGATCGTTGCCACGAAATAGTCGTTCCGCAACACGTAGGGTTCTGCCAGGGGCGGCTCGGGCTTCTTGCTCTTTCGTCGCCAGACGGATGGCTTGGGCGCAGGGGCCGCTTCCGCCGTATCGTCGACCCACGCAAAACCCATCGGCGGCACATCCACGATCGCCTCTTTCCGCCCATCAATCTCCACGCAGCGCCATACGGCTCCCTCACTGGCCGCGGGCCGCGAAAGCTCCGAAACGTCCAGCGACACGCGCCGCGGAAAGCTCAAGGAGTTCAGCAAAAGATATCCCTTCTGAGCTGAAGTCTGCGATCGCGCACCGCAAAGGGTGCCGGCGAACTGGCTGGCCGCTTCCTCCGCCAGATGCGCAACGCGCTGCTCCAAGTCCGACGTATCGGCCTGCACACTGGCAGGAATATCGTCCGCCTCACAGAACAGACGCTCTATCTGCTGCATATCGTTGCCGCCGGCAAGACGGCTCAAGGTGGCCAGCGACCGCAGACCTTCGAGGGCAACCCGGGTCCGGTGATAGCGCACCCAACGCGAAATGGGGTCGTGTTGCCCGGCCGCCACGGCCTGACGCAAATACGGCGATCGATATTCGTCCGGCGAGTAGCACTGCGTCGTGCCCGTCATGTGCGTATTCTCGAAATACTCGCCCATCGGGCAGAATTGCCCCACCGCCGGCGAATACTCCCCCATCCGCTGGAGATCTCGATACCAAGGTGTCGCGCGGCCCGGCCAATGGGCGAAGACGACAGTCGCCGCGTGGTCCAAGTCCATCGTGTTGCCCAGCTTTTCGGGCAGCCTGAAGAACTGCTCCGAACGCGACGCGTCGATCGGAACGCGGGCCAGCGCATCAATCGTCCCCGGAGCCTTGCCCTTCCACCGCATCTTGCTCTGCTTGTCGGCGGGAAATCGGCCGTCGTCGAGAGTGAAGTGTAGGGCTCCCGAAAACCCCAGACTTTTGAGAATTCCGGGCAGCGCTGGCGTGAGCCCGAATCGTCGACGGCCGTAAATCGTTGGTCGCTGACCCAAGTGCTGCTCGTACGAGGCAAAACCCCGTTGGAACTGCGACAGGATAGCCTCCAGCGGCATCAACGGTAGCTCGCGCTCCTCATGTTCCCCGCCGATAATCGTGACGTGGCCCTTGCCAATCGCGTCGCGGATTGCCTCGAGCGTAGCGGGTTCCTGTTGGGCGATCTCGTCGAGCGTCTCGCCCGACAGCAGCAGACTCACGGGCGCGTTGCCGCCCAACTCTTCCCGCAACTTCGCACCGGCCGTCGTCGGCACGACCAGGGTTACGTCAAGAAGGTTGGCTTCCACCGGGTAATAGTATTCGCGAGCCGTGGCGAGCAGATCGAACACACTGCGCAATCCCTCGCGAGCGCCCTCGCTGTCGCCTTGGAGTGCCTTTTCGGCCGCAGCAAGCGTGTCCCGCTGGAAGGCGTCGGTATCGAGATTGCTCATGTATCGTAACTGCCGCGTCAGTAACTCCACCAGCAGGTTGCAGTAGCCCAACGCGAGGAAATCCTCGGCCAACGCAGGATCCAATCGCGAAAGGTCTGCATCCACGCAGGCCAGCGCGCGGTCGACCGTGTCGGCTCGGTCGGCAATATTTCGCAGGATGCAAGCCCCCGAGCACTCGGCGCTTTCCAGCCACGACATTGGCAAACGCGACTCGCAGCATTGCGGCACTACGATCAGTTTGCCGGTGGCATCCGAGGGAGGATCGTCGGCGCGGAACCAACGCGGTGTCCGAGCCGCCGCGACCAGCAGAGCAGGGTGGTACAAGGCCGACCACGCCGAAAGAAGTGACTCGGCCTCGTCAGGGGCCCATTCCAGGGGCAAATCTTCCAGGCTGTAGCATGGCAACAGAACAACGAGATCTTCAAGCTGCATGGTGGGCAGGTATCGATGGTGGGCCGGAACGAGGTTCGCCGCTTGCTCTACGTAGAGGATGGCCGATAGATTCATTCCACGATAGTCATCAGCCCAGAATTCGTCGAGCGGGACGCGCGACCGTGACCGTTCGCAACAATAACTCCACAGAGTGGTGATTGACAGGGGGGGGTCATAGCAGTCGTAGTGGCTATTTGAATCCTCGATCTGTCGAAATAGCTGATTCGCGCCGTTGATAGCACAGATTAGAATAAGAGTGTCATAAGGCCAGCGTTCAACCCGGACCGCGGGGGGAGATTTAATTGACACGGGCGACCTAGGCACGATAGAGTGGGTATGGGGAGAGGTAAGCGACTCATACTGCGTGCATGTCTCAACTGGCCCCATCCGGCCAGGGGTTTCTGGGTGCATTGTACGCCGAGGTCCCGTCTGAAAACCCCGCCCGGAATGGAGAAGGGAAGAACCGATGGCTAAGACCCGGGCCGTCTGGGGCATCGACATTGGCAACTGCTCTCTGAAGGCCTTGCGATTGCGAGCCGGCAGCGAGCCGGGGCGTGTCGTTGCCGATGCCTTCGACTACATCGAATACCCCAAGATCCTCACTCAGCCTGGCGCCGAACCCGCGGAGTTGATTCAGGAGGCGCTGAAGCAATTCCTCTCGCGCAATACGGTTTGGGGTGATCGAGTTGCCATTTCGGTCTCTGGCCAAAGCGGCCTGGCGCGCTTCGTCAAGCTCCCGCCCGTCGAGGCGAAGAAGATCCCCGACATTGTCCGTTTCGAGGCGCGACAGCAGATCCCCTTCGATCTGCAAGACGTCGTCTGGGACTACCAACGAATGGGCGGAGGAGCCGAAGAAGAGGGCTTCGTGCTCGAAACCGAGATCGGCCTGTTCGCCATGAAACGCGATCAGGTGCTGCGGGCCCTCCAGCCGTTCGCCACCGCCGATATTCCCGTCGATTTCGTCCAATTGACGCCGCTGGCGCTCTACAACTACGCCGCCTTCGATTTCATCGAAAATCTGCCTCCGCCGGATCAGTACAATCCCGACGAACCGCCCCCGTCCACCGTCGTTCTTTCGCTCGGTACCGACGCCACGGACTTGGTCGTCACCAACGGCTTCCGTGTCTGGCAGCGCAGCATTCCCCTCGGCGGCAACCATTTCACCAAGGCGCTCACGAAGGACCTGAAGCTCACCTTCGCAAAGGCCGAGCACCTGAAACGAAATGCCACCGCGGCCGAAGACCCAAAGGCCGTTTTCCAGGCGATGCGGCCCGTGTTCAACGACCTGTTGACCGAGGTGCAGCGTTCCATCGGTTACTTCACGAGCATCGACCGGGCGGCGAAGATCGACCGGATCCTCGCGCTGGGCAATGCCATGAAACTGCCCGGATTGCGGCGATACCTGTCGCAGAGTCTGGGCTTGGATGTCGTGCGGATCGATGCGTTTCCACGTATGAGCGGCTCGGAGGTCACGGCGGCCCCGGCCTTCCAGGAGAATCTGCTCTGCTTCGGCGTCTGCTACGGATTGGCAATCCAGGGACTCGGCCTCGGGGCGCTCCGGACAAATCTGCTGCCACGCGAAATCCTGCGAGAACGGCTGATTCGCCAGAAGAAACCCTGGGCGGTCGGTGCGGCGGCATTGCTGCTGGCAGCCTTCGCGTTCAGCTTTGGCAGCGACTCGCTTTCGGTGGCCAGACTCGACGATTCCGTATTCGGTTCGGCCCTGTCGGCGGCAAACGCCGCCTCCTCCGAAGCGAACAAGTGGAAGTCCGAAGTTGAGTCTGCCAAAGCCGGATTCAATCTCACCAACTCGATTGGCGAGCACTTGGTGAGCAACGTTGAGGGGCGCGTTCTGTGGCTGGAGGTCCTCAAGGCGATCAATTCGTGCCTGCCTACGGATCCTCCAGACAAGGAATTGGACAAGCCCGAAGACATCGCCCTGCGCAACCAGTTGCACATCGAGAGCATCCAGTGTGAGTGGTCCGACGATCTGAGTGGCTGGTACACATCGCATCCGCCGGACGAGTTCTACCAATCCCCGGCCGACGAAAACGCACCTCCGGCCACGCCGGGTGCGCAGCCTGTTGGGCCAAACGCCACCACTCCTACGGCCACGCCACCTGCAACAGCCACGCCGACTACGGGTGCAAACGTTGCGACCTCGCCAATCAAGCCGATCGCGAAACCACTGGGAACCCCAGCGAGGCTGCCGGGGAATCTGGGTACTGCAAACAACGCGTTGGCCGGCGCTGCGGGCGGCGCTGCGCTCGGCACGCAGAGACCCGGCCCGTCGGGACCGGGATGGGTATTCGTCCTCAAGGGGTATCACTATCACAACCAACTCGAATCTGGGGCCGTCCAAGGCCCGTTCTATATCCGCGATACGCTGCTGGCCGCCCTGCACTCCAAGAAGGTCGAACTCCCCACGCCCGACGGCGAAGGTACCGAAGAAGTCTCGCTGAAGGACTTGGGAATTGGCTATCCGCTTCTGGTTGGCGTGAGCAACCCGTATCCGTACACCATCACCAACCCGTTTCCCATGATCGAAGAAGCGCCTGACCCGGCGGAAACGGGAATGCCCGTCCGTGGACCGACGCGACAACCCGGCCCGCTGCCACGGGGAGGCTTCGGTGGACGCCCGCTGCCTTCCGGAACGGCCTCCGGATTGGTAACTGGGCCGTCGGCCGACAAAATCGAACTGAACCGCTACGATTTCGAGGTGCAGTTCTGCTGGCAGCCTACCCCGCCAACCAAACGCCACGAAATCAAGGAGGGTGGTCCCGGCGGTTTGGCTCCGCCTGGAGTGTCTCCACCTGGGGTGACTCCGCCCGCAGCAACGCCCCAGCCTTCCGTGACCCACGTGAGTCAGAATCCAAACTAGAGCCACCATGTCCCGTTGCCGTGTTCCAGTCGTTAATGATCGAGGTTGAGAGCTTCGAGCGATGGACCAAGTGATCGCAGCCCTGCATCTGCTGAAGAAGTATCATTTTTGGATACTTGTGGCAGTGGTCTTGCTTACGGGCGCCGCTCTGTGGTTCAAGGCCTCGTCCGATCTGACGGCCGAATACGCCAGTCGCAAGAGCAAGCTCAGTTCTGCTCGCAGCGCCGTGCTCCAAATCTCTTCCGATCCCAATCCCGCCAATGAGGCGGTCAAGCAGGCGGTCGATCAGGCGAATCAAACGCTCCAAGGCAACGTCCTCGAAGCGTGGAGATATCTGTACCTCGCCCAGAAGAAGAACAACCCCTGGCCCGCCGAATTGGGTCCGGCGTTTATCAGCGCCATCCAGGCACTCGACCAAGACGCCGAGATCATCGAGAATCGACGTTACGAGTACGGACTGTTCATCAAGCGCCATCTTCCCAAACTGGATGAAATCATCGACCGCCGCCGGCAAGAGGCCATCGAGTCGGACGAAGAAGGAGCTACCAAAGAAGGGGCCTCCACCAACCCCGCACCCGCGGCCGCCCCCGCCTCCGCCCCGATAAACGCGCCGGGCAGATTCGGGCGCACGCCCAATGCCGGCCCGCTCCGCGAGGGTGAGAGGTGGGTGGGAAAGGTCGACTGGCGCGATGCAGATCAGGTCAAAGAGCAGTTCACCCTGCCCAGCAATCCCAGCAGCACGCGCATTTGGTTGACTCAGGAAGACCTCTGGGTCTATCAAGCCTTGTTGCGGATTATTAAGAACACGAATGCGGGATCTGTCAGCTACAACAATGCTGCGATCAAGGTTATCGACCATCTCGAGATCGGCAAAGCCGCAGCCCAGGCCTTCCAATCGCGGCCCGTGGGCGGACTTGGAAGCAGTACTGGCGGAACCCCAGGTGCCGGTGGCACGGCGACGCTTTCCGGCCCGGTCGGTCCCGGTACTGCCGCACCGCCACGCGGGGGCGGCATGCTTGGAGGTACCAGACCTCCGCTTCGTACGACAACCCTGGGAACTGGACCAGCGCAAGACGCCCCGGAAGGAGACCGAGAGCGGGCCGATCTCTGTGCGAACCGCTACGTGGATCAGAATGGCAAGCCGCTGGCAGCCAATGCACCGCCCCCCTTTGCCGAGTTCAAAATGATGCCTGTCCACTTGGACTTGGTCATCAATTACAAGAAGATCCCTACCTTGCTCGCAGAATGTGCTAATTCGTCGATGCCCGTCGAGCCGCGCCGGGTGGAAATCACTCCGCTCTCCGGTGTGGCCAGGCCTACGACGACCACTCGCACCGCTGGTTTCACGGGCGCCGTTTCCGCCGGGGGCGACGCACCCTACGGTGACAACTACGTTCGTGTCGATGTTCTGGGAATCATCTACATCTTCAATCCTCCCGACAAGGAGAAGCTTGGAACTGGCAACGCCGATGAGCAACTCGCGACCGCGACGTCGCCGCAGGCAACGGCTCCCGCTGCCGCAAAGACTGCAGGCTTGTCGAACGTAGCTAGTGCGCCCCCATCGGCGCCCAGATCGGAACCGGGCAACCGTCCGGGGCCCCCGCCGGCCGGCGCTCCGGGTCCGCCACCGGGTGGCGCTCCAGCTCCGCCGCCAGGCGGCGCTCCGATACCTCCGCCGGGCGGCGGTCCGGCTCCCGCAGTGCCGCCTGCCGGACCACCCGCCAGAGCACCCTAACACAAGTATAGGACGATTGTCGCACGATCCTTCGCCGAGAGACTGCTGAGGAGCGTGGAGGAAGGCTCATGAAACTGAAACTTCGCTTCAACCCGGACGCGATCAAGGAAGCCATCGCTAACCACCTGGAGAAAGGGCTCTTCGCGGTGGTGGTGGTGTTCGTGCTGGTGTTCGTCGTTGGTGCGGTCAGCCGCGAGCCTCTGGGGTTCACCCCTGCTGCCCTCGAAGGCGACGCCAAGCGAGCCCGCGAACACCTGCTCAAAGCCAATCCGAAGGATATCGTCTCCCAACTGAAGAGCCCCAACTATTTGGAAGAAGCTCACCGCTCGTGGCGAAAGATCGAAGTGAAGCCTTACGAGTGGTCGACGCCCTGGGATCCCAGCCTGTTTGGCATTCCCTTGCCAAGCGTGCCCCAAGTGTACACGGTACAGGGCCTCGTCGCTTCGGCCGGCTCCGGCGTCATGACCGCACCGGTGAGCCCAACAACCCCGAAGCCAGCTACCGTACAAAGAACGACCATTTCGGCTTCGACGACCGTGGGACAACGGTGGGTCGTGCTCACGGGCCTGATCGACTTTACCAAGCAGGTCGAAGCCTTCAAGGAAGCGTTCTCGGGGACCATTGTGGCCAGGGCCGTTGGTACGGCCGGCCTCGATCCTCAGTATCTCTATGTACGTGTTCAACGTATCGAGGTTCCCGATGACGGGAAGATCGACGAAAGCAAGTGGGAGTGGCTGAAAACGGATGAGATGTGCAAGCTTGCCGGCCAACGCCCGGCTGGTGGTTCACAGACGTACCTTGCGCGAGCAGGTGCCGTTCAGGGCGAGGTCGTCGATAGCGGCTTCCTTACCGACTGCCAGTTCGTGACTTTTCCGCTGCCCGCCGTGCGAGATCATCGTTGGGGACCTGAAGTGGCCCATCCCCCCGAGATTCTTCCGCGGGCCGACATGATCGAACAGCTCGCAGAGGAAAACGAGCAAGCCGAAGAGGGAGAAGGTCCCGACCATAACGCCGAGGGCCACCAGCCGGAGGGCAGGGATCCGTTTGCCCCGCCCGATGCGGCGATGCCGGGACCAACTGGTGGCGGGCCACTTGCCGGCGGCGCGCCCCCCAGGACTCCTGTCTATGGACCCGGAGTGGCAATCAATGGCCAGACGCCGCCGCCTCGCTTCGGCGGCCCACGTGGCCCGGCCGCTGCGCAGTTGGGCCCACAGCCTGTCCGACTATTCCGCTTCTTTGACTTCAGCGTTGAACCGGGCAAACGCTATCGGTATCGGGTGACCCTCGTCCTGAAAAACCCGGCCGAAAACCTCCCCCAACAGCAAATGCAGCTCATTCCCGAGGAGCTCACCAAGAGCTACTTGAAATCCGAATGGAGCGAGCCAAGCACCGTGATCTCGGTCCCACGCGATTCACGGTTGCTCGTCGGCCCCGTCAAATCGTCCCGCTCCCTCAACATTGAACCCAGCAGCACTTTGATGCTCGTTCATTTCGACGGGGAAACAGGAGTCGAGAGTTCTTTGGAACTGCCGGAGGTGCTTCGCGGACAGTTGGTCAACTACATCAAGGAAACCGAAATCACCAAGTCGGAGGTCCAGCACGACGAACGCCCCACCGACAGAACGAGAACTCTGGGTGCTCAGCCCTCACGCGAGGACAAGAAAGAACGAAGGAGGACCCCGCCGACCAAAGAGGTTCACACCACGCAATTCGATGTCGAGGACCTCGTGCTCGATATGCGAGGCGGGGATCGCCTGTCCAGTCGTTTGAGCCGGCCGGGGAGCATGCTCCTCCTCGGCGCGGACGGCAACCTGATTGTCCGCGACGAATTGGACGATGCTCAGAGCATCGTGCACTACAAGCCACCGGAGCCTCCCCCTGAGACTGGGCCGGCGCCGCCCAATGCAGGACCGGGGGCCAGGGATCGGCTGCCTCCTCGCCGCCAGGCTCCGCCGCCCCGCAGACGGTAAATACGGGGCCGCACGGCTTGTCCATCGAACAGCACGCAGGGCGGCCGTGTGTTTCAACAGCAAGTTGCTCGTCTCTGGCGGGTATTCCTCGCCTCTCGGGCGTGCCGCCCGACCATCGAACTCAATAGGCCGATCTCTCGGGCGCTGCAACCGTGCCCACCGGAGCTTCCCTGTCGGGCAAGAGTCATTCGTCCATGATGTGGTTGGCCGCAAGCACGGCCAAGGGGTGCCCCAGGGGGCTACTATGATGGCCACCGTGGGGTCTTCGTTGCCGCATCCGGCTATTCTGGGTACCAGCACGCCCGTCATACAGGTGTATGGCCCTGATTTAGGGGCGAAATCTTGCTGAAGTGCCCTTGACCCATTTTTTGGGTCTATGTATTTATCCCGCTCTCTTCCACGAAATCGCGGGAGGCCCCTGCGAGAGGTCGTGGCCGAGTCTGTTCTGTGAGCGGGAAGTCCGTCGAACAATTGTGGCCAAACGGCGTGAAATCGCGAGGTTTCAGCGGCGACAAACGCCCTAAGCCATTCGCCATCGGAACCGGTCGATGGGTTGACTGTGCGCTGCGAGGTACGCTGCGAGTCTCAAAAGGAGAATCGTGTTGAAACCGTCCACAAGAATCCTCACCGGGTTGATCGCACTCGCGCTTGGCTTGCCCGCCTCCATTGGATCGGCGGGACAGCAAGGGAACCCTGACCAAGCATCGCCGAACACGGCTGCCGCTGTGCAAGCACCGGCCGCCTCGGCGGATCAGGCACGACAGCAGTGCGACGACCTGTTGCGACGTGCCCGCCAGGCAATGTCGGAAAACGACCTGCAGGCGGCCGGTACGCTCATCACGCAGGCGGAAGCACTGGGCGTGCAGTACAGCCCCTTACACCTCGGCGACACCCCCAGCAAACTCCGCCGCGAATTCGACCGCCTCGCGCAGAGCCGCCAACCGAGCGGATCCGGCCAATTGTTCGGTTCTGTGCTGGGACCGAAAACGCAGCCCAGCCCAGTCGACCCCTTCTCGGCAGCTCGCCAGAATGGGCAGCTCCAGACGCAGAACGCGTCGACATCCAAGGTGACGCCGCTCCCGCCGACCGATTCGCCCTTCCAGGCGCCCACCTCGGCGCAGACCTCTCAGTTCGGACTCAGCTCCGACAACAACCCCGCCGGTAAGGCCACGAGCATGGCCGCCGGACAGATACTTCTCGATGCCCGCCGTGCCCTCGCGGTGGGCGATGTCCGACGCGCCGAGGGGCTTCTCCAGCGAGTGCGCTCGATGAACGTGCCCTACGGCCCCCAGGACGACAACCCGGACAAAGTCGACCTCCAAGTGCGTGCCTACAGCGACCTCATGTCGCAGCGAGAGCAGCGCGGCAACACGGAAGCGTATCGCCGCCAATACGCCCGGCTGTTGATGGAGCAGGCCGATGGCTTGCTGCGGTGGCGCGAACTGGATGAGGCCGAGCGGTTGGCCAGCCTTGCGGCTCAACAGCACGTTATGTACAACCCCTATGAGCCAAAGCCGCAGGACTTGCTCCAACGCATCGCTACGGCTCGACGACAGGCCCGCCCCGCCGGCATGCCCACCGCGGAAAACAACGCTGCCGCAATGATGGCCGCCAAGCAACAGGTGACCCAACTGCTCCAGGCGGCGCGGGCCGCTCTCCGGGCAAACGACCTGCCCCAGGCCGAGCGGCTGGCACGCCAGGCACAAGCACTTCAAGTTCCCGAGCCGGCCTTCGCTCCCGGGGAAGACAGGCCCGGCTTGCTGCTGATGGAGATCGAACGCGTACAACGAAGTGGTGACGCGGTGGTCGCGGCCGGCGCACAGTTCGCCGCTCCGGCAACGGGCCAGCCAACTGACGATCGACGTGCTGATCGGGCCCTCTACGACCAGCAGCGCGATCCCACACGCAACATTCTCGCCACAGCCCAGCAGCCATTCCAGCAGGCAGTCTACGGACCGAACGCGTCCACACCTCCGGCGCAACAGGCCAACTCTGCCATGGCTCTGTTTGAGAAGGGAGAGGCCGCGCTTCGCGATCGAAAGACGGACGTCGCGCTGGACTACTTCCGGCAGGCCGCCGCAAATATCCACGAACTCGATCCCATGACCGCGCAGCGTTTGCAGGACCGCTTGCAGATGCTCGCGCGCCCGGTCACTTCGCACGCCACAGGGTCCAGTCCGCTGAACGAGGCCGCCGCCAAGCAGCAGGTGCTTGCCCGGCAGATCGCCGGAGAGGTCAGCTCCCTGGAAAGCCGTGCGCACCAGGTGATGGAAAAGGACCCCAAAGCCGCCCTGGCGATGCTAGAAGAGGCGCGGAAGAAGGTGGAAACCGCCAGCCTCGATTCGCCCATTCGTGAACAACTCCTGCGTCGTGTGGAGCGATCTCTCGGCGAAGTCCAGAAATTCGTCGACGACAATCGCGCCCGTATTGAATTGGAAGAGAAGAACCGCGCCGTCACTGAAGGCGTCCAGCAAAGCAAACAGCATACACTGGAGATCCAAGAGAAACTCGCTCAGATGGTCGACGAGTACAACACGCTCATGCGAGAGCAGCGTTTCGAGGAAGCCGAGGTTCTCGCCAAGCGTGCCGCCGAGCTGGATCCGAAGAACCCGCTGACCATACAGCTGGTGACCGAGTCCAAGCTGATTCGCCAATACATGGCCAGCTTGAATATCCAGTCCGACAAGGAAGAAAAGTTCGTTATGGCGATGACGAGTGTCGACAAGTCGTCGATCCCGTTTGACGACATGATTCCCATCGTCTTCCCGGAAAAGTGGGGCGATCTGACGAAAAGTCGCCGCGAGATTGCCAGAAGGAACGGTCCCCGGCGCTCCGAGCGCGAACTGGAGATTCAGCAGAAGCTGCAAACTCCCGTGTCGCTCCAATTCAAGGACACGCCCCTGAGCACGGTCCTGGAAACCCTGGAGAAAGTCGCCGCGGTGAATATGCACATCGATCCACGGGGCCTCTCCGAGGAAGGCGTCTCGACCGATACCCCCGTGACGATCAACTTGCGCGAAGAAATCAAGCTCGCCAGTGCACTGAACCTCATCTTGCAGCCGCTCCACTTGGGCTACGTCATCCGTGATGACGTCCTCAAGATTACCAGTGAACAGATGCGAGGTGGCGACGTCTACCCGGTTACGTACCAGGTTGCCGATCTCGTCATTCCTATCCCCAATTTCTCCCTGAGCCCGCGGATGGGCCTCGCCGGTGCGTATCACGATGCCGTGGCCAACGCAAACATGGGCATCGGTACCGGGTTCAGCAGTGGTGGGACCACCCCGCTGCCCGTGCTCACAGCCACCAACAGCAATAGCCAACTTAATCCCGCCGTCATGGCACAAATGTCGGCCAACACTCCCAAGGGAATGTCCGCGAATCTGCCGCTCGGCTTCGGCCCCGGCGGTCTGGGGGGGGCCGGAGGTGCCGACTTCGACAGCCTCATCGACCTCATTACCTCGACCGTCGCACCGACGACGTGGGATACCGTGGGTGGCCCGGGCTCGATCATGCCGTTTGAAACGAACCTGAGCCTCGTCATCAGCCAGACCCAGGAAGTCCACGACGAAATCGCCGATCTGCTCGACCAGTTGCGGCGACTACAGGATCTCCAGGTCACCATCGAAGTCCGCTTCATCACGCTCAACGACAACTTCTTCGAACGCATCGGCGTCGACTTCGATTTTGACGTGACAAACAACATCCCCATCTCCATCTTCGGGTCAGAAGGTAACGTTCCCGGCGTGAACAACGGTACGAATAACACCACCGACAATACCAACACCAACACCACGAGCACGATCAATCCCGACAACATCCAGCGTAGCACCAACGAGACGATCACCGTCGGCCTCTCAGCACCCAACGTGTTCACCGCCGACCTCGATATCCCCTTCCGGCAAGGAAGCTTCGATCTGGCCATTCCGCAGTTCGGCCCGTATAACCCCACGGCCGGTGCGTCACTCGGTTTTGCCATCCTCAGCGATATCGAAGCCTTCTTCTTCATCGAGGCCGCCACCGGCGACACCCGTAGCAACGTGATGCAGGCGCCCAAGGTCACTCTCTTCAACGGCCAGACGGCCACCGTCTCCGACACCTCGCAGACCCCGTTCGTGATCAGCGTCATCCCCGTCGTGGGCGATTTCGCTGCGGCACAACAACCGGTCGTCGTTGTCCTCTCTGAAGGGACGTTCCTGAGCGTACAGGCAGTGATTTCCGCCGATCGGCGATTCGTCCGACTCACGCTCGTCCCCTTCTTCAGCCAAATCGGCCAGGTGAACACCTTCACGTTCACCGGATCGCAAACGACCACGCAGAACACCTCGCAGGAAGGCGTTCAGGATCCGGCGACCGACGCTACGAAGAAGAGTTCGTCTTCGTCAAGCAGTAGCACAGGCACGACCGTGCAGTTGCCGAGCTTCTCCTACGTCAGCGTCACGACAACCGTGAGCGTTCCCGACGGCGGCACCGTGCTCCTAGGTGGTGTGAAACGACTCTCCGAAGGGCGCAACGAATATGGCGTGCCGATCTTGAGCCAGATTCCTTACGTCAACCGCCTCTTCCGAAATGTGGGCATCGGCCGCAATACCCAAAGCCTGATGATGATGGTCACTCCGAGAATCATCATCCAAGAAGAGGAAGAGGAAAAGCTGGGTATCCTGCCTGAGTAGGAACAACGACCGTGGAAACGACAACGGCCTCCGGAGCATTCCCCGGAGGCCGTTTCTCTTTTCGTCACGTACGCGGCGTCACCCGCCGCCGGCCACTCACGCCGGCGCCAGCGCCTGCAACTCCTTGGCCAGCCGTTTCCTTGCCACGTGCAGTCGGCGCTTGATCGTGCCCACCGGCGACTGGAACTGATCGCTCATCTCCAACAGCGACTGGCCGCGGAAGTAGAACGCAACCAACGTGTCACGATCCAGTTCCGGCAATCGCCGCAATCCACGATGGACCTGGTCCTCGCGTTCTTGAGCCAGTGCCCGACCTAGCGGCGTCTCATGCTCCACGCAGTAGGCCTCGTAGGTCTCGCCTTCCGTAGCAACAACCGGTCCGCGGCGCACCGCCCGGTTGATCGCCATGCGCGCGGCGATCGACCGCAACCAGCCGCCGAAGCAGTCCGGGCTGTTCAGCTGGCCGATCTTCCGCATCGCCTGGATGAACACCTCCTGGCATACTTCCTGCGATTCGGCGTGATTGTTCAGCCGCTGGTACACCGTCGCGTACACGGCCCGTTGATATCGGGTGAACAGTTGTTCGAAAGCGTGCCGGTCGCCTTCCTGGGCTGCGACAACCAGTCTTGCTGCCGGCCATTCCGCGAGTTCGTTGGTTTCAAGCTGAGTAGTCATCGGTTCTCTCGTCATCTTCAATGTCTTCTGGAGCACGTGCCGCATCCTGAGCCAGTCGCGGGAAGGGAAGAGCAAAGCTCCGCTCCAGCCGCCGGCTCGGCCGCGGGTTCAGTGCGCGATTGCGTTGTCAGGATTCAAGCAGCTACGGCTTAGAATCTACTGACTGGCACTGGTGACCCCGGCCTGCGTTGACGCCATCCGCGCGAGCGCATCTCGCTGGAACAGCGAGAACGGTCGAGCGACGGCGCCGCGCTGGTAACACCGACAGCATGACACCACTGAGTTGCCATGTGCCCGGCCACCAACCGCTCCGCGAGCCGTGCAAGAAGAAACCGCGCAACATGCAACGCGCGCATACCATACGTAGGCTTGCCGGCCGTGGCGTTCGTCTTCAGGCAAATGCCGAATACGTCGCACTTCGTTCCGGTAATCGAATTGATGAGCCTACCCATGGTAATCCCTCTGCGCGTCGCGCGGTTCGAGAGAACAGTAAAACCAGTTCGGTCCTCCAATGGATCGTCCGAAGACGTCCCATCGCTTAAGTGTACTCCAGACGTTACTTTCCGGCTAGTCAGCCGAAGATACACGCCGAGCGTCACACGAACCGTGTTGGCCTAAGAGACATAGTTCCGAAAGCCAAGGTTCGCGAAAATTCGAAAAAACCGGTCCCACACGCAAGAAATACCGCGGAAGTAAATACACAAACCCCCTGGTTATACTAGTGTTCGTTGCGTTCATCGCATAAGAGGCTCGCACATCCTGGTACTGAAAGCGAGTTGCGAAACGGTCCACCGATTCGTTCGCCGCGTCTCCAATCAGCCGCCAACCCAGCACGCAGGCACACGCACGGAGTCATGCCCAAATCGCCGGATCACCTTCACGATTGCGCCCGACGATCGACCACCAACGCGCCGCCGCGCAGTGAGCCAAATCACATGCAAGCAATGCTAGCAATACAGGATCTTGTGGAAAGTCAAGTTCTTGCCCCAAAATAAAGGGCATTGCTTGACACCCCTGGTCCACTCGATAAACTCGCGTGTGACTTGCATTTCTGCTCCGTGTGCCACGCAAGGCGTGAAGGAGTTACAAGGCGATTCGATAGGGATGTCGTGCCGGTGACGTGCTTGGTCGGAAGCACGATCCACCGCTGAGAGAGGCCAAGGGACTGGGCGTCGACAGCAGGGGTGTTCGGACTGTTCCTCCTGTTTGTAGCTCGCTGTGCGGGGTGCATCTGTGATTCCCCTTCTCACCTGGGCACCTGCTGGCCCCCTCTCCATCGACGCAACCCTCGTATCGCCCGTGGTTGCTTCAGGTCGACACAGGATGTGTCAAGGAGAAATGCGATGACCGTTAAACCGTTGATTGGGTTGAATGCCGATTATCGTTCCGCCCGCAAGGATGCCCCCGCCTTTAGTTATGTCTGCGCCGGCTACTACGATGCGCTTGTCAAGGCCGGTGCGGTCCCCGTCATTATCCCGCCCATGACGGACCGGGACGATCTGGATCGTATCCTCAACATGTTGGATGGAGTGGTGTTCATCGGCGGTGCCGATCTGGATCCGCGCCGCGACGGCTTCATGCTCCATCCCTCGGTGCGTCCCTTGGACGCCCGCCGGGAAGAATTCGACCGTTTGCTCATCGACTTGGTCGCCTGTCGTCGCATGCCCCTGTTCGCGATCGGCACCGGAATGCAATTGTTGAACGTCTCCCAGGGCGGAAACCTCTTCCTCCACATCCCCGAGGACTTGCCCAAGGCGATCCCTCACCAGGACGCTCTGGACCCGTCGCATCGGCACGCTCTCGTTGTTGAGCCCGGCTCGCTCATGGAGCGGGTCTACGGTGAAGGCGAAATTCGCGTCAACAGCATGCACCACATGGCTGTCGACGACCTCGCCCCGGGATTCTCCGTTACCGCACGATGCCCGGATGGCGTAGTCGAGGCCATCGAGAGTATAAGGGACGACTGGTTCGCCTTTGGCACCCAGTTCCACCCGGAAAGCATGTCGGCTTCAGCCTTGGATCTGCGGATCTTCGAGGAGTTCATCGCCGGCGTGACTGGAAACGTGATCGAAATGCGCATGGTTGCGTAGTCGCCGTCGCCGCACGAAAAGGATTTCACAATGGCGACCATTTTGCGGTTCGATTCGCCGCATGCGGCCGACGCGCGCCGTTGGGCCCTGGGGGTCGTGATATCGCCCGATTGTCGGCGAATATCCGCGGCCGCAGTGGCAGTTGCCGGGCGCGGACTGGAATCGCGACCGCAAGTGCTTGGTTCGCTTAGTGTTGCGGTACCTCCGGATGCGACGGCGCAGTTCAATGCCGTGTCCGCCGCTACCCAACCGCAGTCAAGGCCGTTGGCAGATGCCGTGGCCGCGTTGCGAGCCCAGTTGGCCGAGATCGAAGCCTCGGCCATCACCGATCTGCTCCATCGCGTCCACCTCACACCGGCGCGTGTCTTGGCCGTTGGAGTTCACGATCCGGGCTTGTGGGGGCTTGAGCTGTCGAAGCGACGCAGCTATCTCAGCCTGTGCGATGCGGCATGCCTTGCCGAACGGACCAGCCTAAACGTAATCGATGCCTTTCCCGCCCGCGACGTAGCGCGAGACGGGCTCGGCGGTCCCTTGCTGGCGCTGCCCCAGTGGCTACTTCTGCGATCGGGGGCCCGCGATCGCCTGCTGCTGGATCTCGGGCGTACCATCCGTCTGACGCTGCTCCCGGCGGCATCGGCCGCCAACTCCGTTTCCCACATGCTGGCCTTCGACGTGGGACCGGGAATGCGACTGCTCGACCTCCTTGCTGAGCGATTCAGCAGTGGCTCCCATCCATTCGATCCCGGCGGCCGGCTGGGTGTCCAGGGCCATCGTATCGGTCGCATCATCCAGCACTGGCTCGACGATCCCTACTTCCAGCGTCCTTTGCCGCGATGGAACCCATACGGCGTCGATGCGCGGCCCTTTTTCCGCACCGGTATGGAGATGGCGGCCGAGGCAGGCTGGTCGGTCCGCGACCTCCTATGCAGTGCCACGCACTTTGTGGCCCAATCCATCGTTCGCGCAATTCGCTGCTATGTCCCGACGATCGTCTCGCCGGGCGATCTCCTCCTGGCCGGCGGCGGGCAACAAAACGGTATGCTCCTGCGCGAAATCGCCACGGAACTGCCAAACATGTCCATGGTCCGGCTCAGCGACGTTGGAATGACGAACGACTGCCTCGATCCCGCCTCCGTAGCCATCCTGGCCGTACTTCATTTGGATCAAGTGCCGTGCAACCTGCCTGCAGTCACGGGCAGCGACCTCGGCCGCGTCCTAGGCCGGCTTACCCCAGGCTCCCCCCAGAACTGGCAACGTTTGCTCAGCGAACTGACCGGCACGACCCCAGCCGTAAGACCACTCCGGGCAGCACTCTGACGGTCAGCAACGGCCCTTCCGCGGGCCGAATGGCGGTTTGCCCCCGCCAACCTCCACACGCTCCAAGGCTGTTCAGACGACGAAGCCCAAGTCGCCCCCGCACAGGTCACCATCGGGAACAAGCGGCATGCCAATTGCAACGCAACAGACGGCCACTCCATCATCTCTCCCTTTCCTGCCCCGGTCTTGACCCGCATTCTCGGCCTGAACTGAAAAATGGGGAAAGATGGGAACTATAGGGCACGCGTGCCGATAAGTGAGACTACCTGGACTTGATTCCGGGGTCGGACAGACGATGGAGGCCTGCCGAACGTCGGACGCAGGAAGCAGTCGTTCCTGAACCGCGTGGTGCGAACAGACTGATGCGAGCTGACGCGAAGAATTCCCCGATGAAGGCTGCGATCCCACACTACATGCTCTACTGCGAATCGTGCGTGGAGAGCGAAGACGGCCGATGGCGGTTCGTGTTGCGATCCGCCGATGGTGCCGACCGCTTGGAGGCCGAAGAGGTTGAAACCGGTGCCCGCGGCGAGCGCCTCGAATTGCTGGCCGTCGTCCGCGGTCTGGAGGCGCTCGACCAGGCGTCGCGGGTTACGCTCCTAACCGCCAGCACGTATGTCCGCGAGGGCATCCGCCATGGCGTCGTCGAGTGGAAGAAAAACGGCTGGTGCTGGGAGTTCTTTGGGCATATGGTTCCGGTAAAACACCAGGACCTTTGGAAGCGTATCGATCGGGCCCTGGCATTCCACTCAGTTGAGTGCCGCACGACACGAGTCGACCCGGCACATGCCATCGGAACGACGGCGGCAAATGCCCAGCCTCATCTGTCCAACACATGTGTCGCCTCCGCAGAGCCCGGGAACCCTATGGCCAATTGCATTCGGCTCCCAAAACACCCATCCACGTTGCCCGCAACGCGATGGAAACGCTGGAGGCAATGGTTCGCAACGGCTTGGATGACCCTGGCACCATCCTTGGGGCTTGGGTAAGCTGATCCGGTCACGTAGACTATAGGGCCGCCCTGGCGCAAGGCGAGCCCGAAAGGACGGCTGAGACCGGTAGGATTGGTCAGACTGATTTCGCGCAGGGAGAGACTACGTGCGTACGACTGTGGCTCTGGACGAGATTTCGCAATTGGTGGAAGGACGACACGAGAACCCTTATGAGTTGCTTGGACCCCACGAGGTCGACGAGGCTGGCCGCCGCGTACTGGCCGTGCGAGCCTTCTTGCCGACCTCAACACAGGCCTGGGTCGTCGATCCGGCCCATCAGGATCAGCCGCGCCCCATGCGGCGGATCCATCCGGCGGGTGTCTTCGAGGCCATCTGTCCGCTGCCGGAGCCGGACAACGGCAAATCGCGGTACCTGCTGCGGGTGGCCGACGAAGGGGGGAAGAGAGAGACCATGCACGATCCTTACGCGTTTCCGCACCTGCTGACCGACTACGATCTGCACCTGCTCAACGAAGGCCGGCACTGGCAGTGCTATAACAAACTCGGCGCCCAAATCCGCACCGTCGACGGTGTCGAGGGCGTCAACTTCGCCGTCTGGGCCCCGAATGCCACCAGTGTTAGTGTCGTTGGCAACTTCAACGCTTGGGACGGGCGCCGCCATCCCATGCGCAAACACATCCCCAGCGGGTTCTGGGAGCTGTTCATCCCCGGATTGGCCGCCGACTGCCTGTACAAGTATCAAATTCGCCATTTCGATCATGTCTTCGAGAAGTCCGATCCTGTCGGATTCGCTGCCGAGGTCCCGCCCCGCACCGCCTCCATGGTCGTCGATCTGAATCACTACCGCTGGCACGATGCCCAATGGCTCGCACACCGCCGCGATACCAACTGGCTCGAACAACCCCTGTCGTTCTACGAAGTACACCTGGGAAGCTGGCGCCGCCCTGGCGATGATCCCGGCCGCTGGCTTGGCTACCGCGAGCTCGCCTACCAGTTGGTCGAGTACGTCTCGGAGATGGGTTACACCCACATCGAACTGCTGCCCGTGTCCGAGCATCCCCTGTCGGCAAGCTGGGGCTATCAAACCGTCGGTTACTACTCTGTCACCTCACGTTACGGATCGCCCGAAGACTTCATGTACTTCGTCGATCTCTGCCACCAGAACGGCATCGGCGTGTTGCTCGATTGGGTTCCCGGCCACTTCCCTCGCGATGGCCACGGTCTCCGACGTTTCGACGGCTCGGCCCTGTACGAGCACGCCGACCCGCGCCAGGGCGAACACCGCGACTGGGGTACGCACATATTCAACTACGGTCGCCACGAGGTGCGCAACTACCTCATTTCCAATGCCCTGTTCTGGATGGATAAGTATCACATCGACGGCATTCGGGTCGACGCGGTGGCCTCGATGCTCTATCTCGATTACAGCCGCCACGATGGCGACTGGATTCCGAACGAATTCGGCGGCCGCGAGAACCTTCCGGCCATCGGGTTCATCAAGCAACTCAACGAGCAATCGCACCTTCAATATCCGGGCGTGCTGACCGTCGCAGAAGAATCGACGGCCTGGCCCGGCGTGTCGCGGCCGACCTACCTCGGCGGACTCGGTTTCAGCCTGAAGTGGAACATGGGCTGGATGAACGATACGCTCCGCTACATACGCAAGAACCCCATCCACCGCAGGTACCACCACGACGAGCTGACCTTCAGCCTGATCTACGCGTTCCACGAGAACTTCATCCTGCCCCTCTCACACGACGAGGTCGTTCACGGCAAGGGTTCGCTTCTCGATCAGGTCCCAGGCGATCTCTGGCAGAAATTCGCAAACCTCCGCCTCCTGTACAGCTACATGTGGACCCATCCCGGCAAGAAGTTGCTCTTCATGGGGTGCGAATGGGGGCAGTGGAACGAATGGAACTTCGATACCAGCCTCCAGTGGCACCTGTTGCAGTGGGATTCCCACAGTGGACTGCGCAAGTGCCTCGCCGACTTGAACCGGCTCTATCGAACCGAGAAGGCCTTGTATCAGCAGGACTTCGACGGGGCTGGCTTTGAGTGGATCGACTGCCACAACCAGGAGGCCAGTACCCTCAGCTACCTCCGCTTTGCCAAGGACCGGGCCGATTTCCTCGCCGTCTGCTGCAACTTCACGCCCGTCCCTCGGCTGAAGCACTGCCTCGGCGTGCCCGAAGCATGCTGGTACCAGGAGGTCTTCAACAGCGACTCCGCGTACTACGGCGGCAGCAATACCGGCAACAGTTCGGGCGTCATGGCCGACGCCCGTCCAAGTCACGGGCGTCCCGCCACCGTAGAGATCATCCTGCCGCCCATGTCAACCGTCGTGCTGAAGCCGTGCCGCTGACCAGGCTCGTGCCATAGAGTGGGGCTGCACCCGATGCCCCGTTCACCGTCAGAACCGGTTCCACCTCCTCTGTCGTGGCACAGCCTCGCTCGGCTGTGCCACGCGTCCATCCACGCCCTCAACGCGAGCCATCTCTCGGACGAGCCGGATCCCGCTTCCATTCGAGCCCCGACGATTGCCTCAGATGGTTCAGCCAACTGGCCATGGTCTCCTGCGCGTCCTGCGCCGCCGCGGCCATATAGCGACCAACGTGCTCCTCCAGGAACATCGTCCAGAGCACGTCGGGCGACGGAGTGAACTTCACGGCGCGGACCACGTACGACACCGTCTCCGGCTCGTTCGTCGCGACGCCGACCTCCCCGGGAGCAAGCCGAAAGACCGTCCGCATGAAGTCTGGACCCGGTGCATCAACGCCTTCCACCGTGCTCAGCATGGGCGGTCGCCGGTTCCAAGCCATCTGCGGCAGCGAGCCATACGTCAGCCATGAAAACGGACCACTTTCCATCACGGTTATGCCTTGCCGCCCGGCAAACACGTCCTTCAAGGGCTTGTTGGCTTTCCTCGCCTCTTCGGCTAGTTTTGTGGCCTCGGCTTTGGCCAGACTTCTCGCCTGAACCATCTTCCACGTGTGCAGCACCTCCTGGTGAATCGCCGAATCGCTCAGTTTCGGGATCTGCTCTTCAGCCCCTCCGACCTTCCAGAACAGGTAGCGGTTCCCCTCGATGTCCTCCGACGTCAATGGTCGGAATTTCAACAGGCTCTGGGCGAAGGCCGTCTTGAGGAACGTGCCCTGCTCGCCCTGCGACTTGCCGAGATCCAGCTCAATCGCTTCGTACGGCGTGATCAACCCCGTCTTGCGAGCTTCCAGTGCCGTCCCCGCCGACAACTTCACGAAATCGGGACGGACCGGCGGTTGGGTCGTGCCTGCCGTATTGTCTTGAACCGACGCGTCGTAGAGCGTCCATTCGTTGTTGTACGCATTGAGGGTTTCCTTCAATCCGTCGAACAACTTGTCGATCGCCTCACGGGTGCGCTGACGCGCCAATTGGCGGCGAATCTCGTCCTGAACGTCCTTCAACGGCAAATACTCGGTCGGCTTGGGCTTCTCCGCCGCCGCTCCCGCCGCAGGCTTGGCTTCCGGCTTCTCCGGCGTTGTTGCCTTCTCGCTCGTCGCTGCAGGAGCCTCCTTCTTGGCCGCTTCTGCCTTGGGAGCCGGTTTCTCCGCTGCCGGCGCTTCCTTTGCCGTTGTCTCCTTTGCCGTTGTCTCTTTCGCTGGCGATTGCGGTGCAGGCGACGGGGGAGTCGCGGCCGGTTTCTCGGCAGGTGCCGCCTTAGTCGCCTCTGTCTTCTCTGCCTTCTTCGGCTCCGACTTGGCGTCCGTGTCCTTCGCCGCCGCAGGATCGGAGTTCTCGCCATACGACACGAAGCGGAAGGGCGACGCGCCTTTGACCGACGAACTGTCCTTCTTCGGCGCAGCCGTCTCGGCCGGCTTCGTATCGGTCTTCTTCTCCGCCTCGTCCTTTGAGGCCTTTGACGCAGCCGACTCTGGTTTCTCCTGTGCCTTCCCCTCCGAGGCCTTCGCAGGCACCGATTCCGATTTCTTCTCTGGCTCCGTGGCCTTCGTCGCCGGCGCCGCTGGTTCCGGCAGCGATGGAAGCACCGGCCCCTTCGTCGGCTCATTGCTCGGAAGCGGCTCGCGTTTGTAGTCTTCCTTGTGTTCCTCGTAATACTTGCGTACGTCTTCGTCGCTGACTTTCGTTGCCTGTGCGAACTTGTTGTAGTCCGCCTTGAAGTACTCGATTTCAACGCGGTGCGGAATTCGGAAACCTGGCTCCGGCGACGCGGGGTTCGGGTAGTCCTTCTTGTACTTGTCGAAGAACTCCGTCAGAGTCGCCTCGTCCGGGTCGGCGACCTGATCGATGAATCGGACGACCGGCACCGCCGCCGATTCCACCGTGCCCTTGCGATTCATACGTTGGAAATAGTCCCATCGCTCGCCCGGAGTGATGCCGGCCAGGCTGACCTGGAACAAGTCCTCCATCCGCATGGTCAACAGCACCGACTTCATCGATTCGAAGAGCGCTCCCTGCGAAAGGCGTACCTCCCTGAGGGTCTCATCGACCTGCTGCGAACTCAGCCGCTGATCCGCCAGTACGGTCAGCATCTCATTCACCGCAGCGTCATCAATCGTCAGGCCCAGTCGTTGTGCTTCCTGTGCCAAGAGCCAACTCATCACGACCGACTCCTCACTTGCCGGGCCGATGCGCTGCAGTACCTGGGCGATCGCATACGGCTGTCCACCTGCCTGCAGCACTTTCCCTTGCATCCGCTCCAAGAACGCAAGCAGCAAACCACGCTGGTACATCAGCATCTGCATGTCTCGCTCTCGAAGATCCCCGAATTCGGTCGTCGTCACGACCACGGGATCCTCTTGGGTCTGCACCGACATGCGGTCCATGATTACCGGCAGAAACACAAAAGAGATCATTGCCAGCAATCCCACAACCGCCAGCATGACCTTCTGATGCTTGCGAAAGACGCGAAATGGACTAGCCATGAATGCTTATCCCTCTAAAGTATGGCAATGGCGGGGATTTTCGACTTGACAAGCCAGCGGACCGGGCGTTAATGGTTGGCGACCTGCACGCTGACCGGAAACCTGAATTTTAGGATCGATCGACGTAAATGCAATCCCAAAAAGGGGTCCGGAGTATTCCCACAGGATTGCCAAAGTCCATTGATAACCACAAAGACGGGTGTTATTCACCACTGTTGAACCACATCACCGATGCCACCTTGTGTAAATCCAGGCGAGCTTGTAGGAACAAGAACGTAACCTAGAATGGGTTGCTCGACGGATCATCGTGGCAGCCCACTCCAGCGCGGGGGCCCTGGCTTGGCGTTCCGGCGAATGAGGCCCCGTACTTGCGAAGTCATCCCCTAATCCCCAGTCATCACAACGTGTTATGGCAAAGAAAAGTGCCGCCCGTAGTGGCAAGTCCCTAGTAATCGTCGAGTCGCCCGCCAAGGCCCGCACGATCAGCCGATTTCTTGGACACGACTTCACCATTGAAGCCAGCATCGGGCACATTCGCGACCTGCCCGAGGGGGCAAAGGAGATCCCCGAACAGTACAAAGGGGAAAAATGGGCTCACCTGGGCGTCAATGTCGACAAGGCGTTTGAGCCGATCTACATCATCCCCAAGGAGAAGACCAAGCAGGTCCGCAAGCTTAAGAGTCTCCTCAAAGACGCCGACGACCTCTATCTGGCGACCGACGAAGACCGCGAAGGGGAGGCCATCAGTTGGCACCTATGCCAGGTGCTCCAGCCCAAGGTCCCCGTACACCGTCTGGTGTTCCACGAGATCACCAAAGAGGCCATCCTCGATTCGCTGGACCACGCTCGCCAAATTGACGAGGCCATGGTTCGCGCCCAGGAAACGCGGCGGATCATCGATCGTCTCTACGGCTATGAAGTGTCGCCTCTGCTATGGCGAAAGGTCCGCCCGCGGTTGTCGGCCGGCCGGGTCCAGAGTGTGGCGGTCCGCCTCATCGTCCAGCGTGAACGTCAGCGAATGGCTTTCCATTCGGCCACATACTGGGATCTCCTAGGGACTTTCGCCAAGACCGGCGGTGAGCGCTTTCAGGCCACGTTGCTCTCCGTCGACGGACGAAAGGTTCCCACCAGCAGAGATTTCGACGCGGCAACCGGTCAAGTGAAAGACTCCCGACTGTTGCTGCTCGGCCAGGCCGAGACAATGGCGCTTGCCGAGCGGCTCAAGAGCGCGTCGTTCCAGGTGAGCAATGTCGAAGACAAGCCGTACACAACGCGGCCATACGCTCCCTTCACGACCAGCACGCTCCAGCAGGAAGCAAACCGAAAATACGGTCTCACTGCCCGGCGGACGATGCAGGCCGCCCAAAGCCTCTACGAGAACGGCCACATCACATACATGCGTACCGACTCGACGAATCTGGCATCCGTGGCGGTCGATGCCGCGCGCCAGTTGGTCGCCTCGCAGTACGGCTCCGAATACCTTTCCGACCAACCCCGCGTCTACCGCACCACTGTCAAGAACGCCCAGGAAGCGCACGAAGCCATTCGGCCGGCCGGCCATCCCTTCGACTTCCCCGAGCAGCTGCGCGGCGAGCTGAATGCCGACGAGTTCAAGATCTACGATCTCGTATGGAAGCGAACCATTGCCAGCCAGATGGCCGACGCCCGTGGGCACCGTATGAACATCACTCTCGACGGCGGTGGCGCCGTTTTTCAGGCCAGCGGTAAGACGATCGAGTTCCCCGGCTACCTCCGGGCGTACGTCGAAGGCTCTGACGACCCCGAGGGCGACTTGGCCGACCGCGAAGAGACCCTGCCGCGGGTCAGTGCCGGCGAGCAGCTCGACTGTCGCCAACTCGACGCGAAAAGCCACACCACGCAACCGCCCAACCGCTACAGCGAAGCGGCCCTCACGCGGGCGCTGGAAGAGATGGGAATCGGCCGCCCCAGCACCTATGCCACCATCATCGACACCATTCTCTACCGCAAGTACGTCTTCAAACGCAACAACGTGCTGGTGCCCACCTGGGTCGCGTTCGCCGTGGCCCAGTTGCTCGAAGCCCACTTGCCCTCCCTCGTCGACTATCAGTTCACGGCCCAGATGGAAGACGACCTCGACGCCATCAGCCGCGGCGAAATGGAGCACCTCGACTACCTGAACGCGTTCTACTTCGGCAATGCCCACCCGGGGCTGAAGCAGCAACTGGCCAACAAGGTCGACGAGATCAACGCACGCGATGTCAGCCGTATTCTCATCGGCCAGCCCGACGATCAGACGTCTGAGCCGGTCTATGTGCGCGTCGGCCGGTTCGGCCCCTTCGTCGAGCAAGGTGAGCGCCGCGCGAGTCTTCTCGAAGACATGGCTCCCGACGAGCTGTCCCTCGACAAAGCCCTGGAACTTCTCAACAAGGCCCAGCAAGGCGACGAGCCCCTCGGTATCTGCCCGCAGACAGGCAAACCCGTCTTCATCAAGTCGGGACGCTTCGGGCCGTACGTGCAGCGCGGATCGGCCGACGACGACAAGCCGCAAAATGCGTCGCTCCTCAAGGGAATGTCTCCGGAGGACATCGACCTCGAAACGGCTCTCAAGCTCTTGAGCCTGCCGCGTCAACTGGGCGCCGACCCGCAGACTAGCCAACCGGTGATCGCTTCCAACGGACCGTACGGCCCCTACGTCAAGTCGGCCGACGAGACGCGCTCGATCCCCGAGAATCTCTCTCCGCTCGACATCACGCTCCAGCAGGCCCTTGAACTGCTGGCTCAGCCCAAAGCCCGTCGCGGCGCGTCGCGTCGCAAAGAGCCCATTCAGGTCTTCCCAGTCTCCCCCGTCACCGGTCAGGAAGTCAAACTGCTGGAGGGCCGCTATGGGCCCTACGTGACCGACGGCCAGACAAACGCTTCATTGCCGCGCGGTGCCGATCCGTCGGCGACCACATTCGAGCAAGCTCTCGAACTGCTTGCCGCCCGCGCTGCCCGCGGCCCCTCCCGAAAGTCCGCCAAGCGAAGCGCAGCGGGCCCAAAGAAGGCAACGGCAAAGAAGGCCACCGCCAAGAAGACCCCGGCCAAGAAGAAGGCCGCCAAGAAAAAGTCGGCCAAGAAGACCGCAAAGAAGAAGGCCGCCAAGAAGTCCTGACCGCCGTCGTCCATCGCACCGGCAGCCTCGCCGCTATCGACTATGTCGCACAGCCGCACTCGGCTGGGTGATCCCTTCCAACGCTACCTCCCCAGCCGCGCAAACCGCCCGCTACCCCTCACCCAATGCGATTGCATATGCGGTCGCATGCGTCCGGCAGTGCGAGATCGAGACCAGCACCTTGGCGATCCCCAAGTGCTCGATCACATCTTTGGCCCCGCCGCGCACGGCAACCAGCGGCTTTCCCCCAGGTTCGTTCCGAATCTCGATGTCGCGCCAACTAATCCCGCGCACCCAGCCGGTCCCCATCGCCTTGAGCACGGCCTCCTTGGCCGCCCACCGACCCGTAAAGTGCTGGGTCGCCTGTTTGCGCGCCTGGCAATAGCGTATCTCTTCGGCCGTATACACCCGATCGATGAACAACTCGCCGTAGCGCTCGATCATGCGGGCGATTCGCAGACACTCCGTGATGTCGGTGCCGATTCCCAGAATATTCATGGCGGTGGTGTCTTCGTCATCGAGGGTCGAGAGGAATCGTCACCCTGGGGCACCGTCGGCGGTCCTTGCGATCCGGCTTGATCCAATACCTCCGTCATCCGGCTGCGGCCTGCGGCGGTTAGCCAGAACCGGTTGCTCGAGTAGTTCCCCTGACTGTCTTCACAGAACAGCATCAGTTCGGCGGGTGGGCAGCCGCCATTACAATCCAGAATCCGGTAACGAACCCACGCCAACCGATCGGGCAACGTACCGCCGACCAATGCAGCCATACAGCGCCCCACTTCGTCGCCGAGTCGGCCGCTGCGAGTGGTTCGAAACCAACTCCGGCAATGGTTGCAGTAGGGCTGCCGCACCGCCGGCAAAACAACCGCCACGGCTGCCGCAAACACCAACAGCCCATCCACCGCCCAAGTCAACCATGCCATACCGTCGCGAGCCACGAAGTGGGCGACGTGCAAAGGCCGCCCCCGAGCCGCTTGCCAGCGCATATACTCCCAGAACGTGTCCGGCGGCACGGGCATTTGACCTTGGGCAAGGTCCGCAAACTGCTGGCGGGCTTTGCGAAACAACTCGGCATCGTTCCGCGTCTGGACCAAGTCCATTCGGTACCGTATGTAATGCTGGCCGACCACGGCAACGGCGACTGCCAGCAGCAGACCCGCGGCGATCGTGCCGCGATGTCCCACTTGCCCCATGCGAGTCATTCCCGCCGTTGTCGCCCCAAGTCCAATGCCCACCAAGAGCGGAAAAACCAACAGCGGCGCGAAATACTCCTGCGCAACAACCGCGGCCCATGCGATCAGAGCACCTTGGATCGCACACGCAGGAAGCCACGCCAGACACCGTCCCCATAGCAGCGTTGCCGGGGTGGGAGCCTCCGGGGCGACGAGAACGGGTTCGGTACTGGCTTGCATGGCCCTATGCTAGCCGAATCGGCCAGAAAAGACGATGCCTATCCGAGGGGGAGGGGCCGGCCCCGCTACATCTCCATCTCGCGAAACGCCCGAATGCCCATGCGCATCGGCACCAGGGTAGCCACGACACCCAGGACCACACTACCAACCATGCCCGCGAAGAACCACAGGCGTACGAGCGTGTCCAAGTGCATGCGCCCGCCAAGAACCATTGTGGTGTACGTGTGGCTGTCGTTCAGATAGAAGTGCGATGGCAGCGCCGAAAGAAGGACCACGACGATGATGAACAGCGTGCTGATCACCAACGTCAACGTCCCGCCAAACCCGGCGGCTATCCGGGCGGGCGAACTCTCGTGAAAGCTTGGCATCCGCGCGCCCAGTCCCACGGAAATCCCCGCCAGCCCGAAACACAGAACCACGCACGTCAACTGGTGACAGAACACGATCATCGGCGGAATCCGCAGCATCACGTCGCTCAAGAGAATCAAGGTGCAGCATGGCAGCACGGCTCCGCCGACTGCGAACCACAGCTTGCTCCACAAGATGGTCTCCCGTCGCAGCGGCAGCAGACCCAGAATCCAGAAACGCTGCCCTTCCAGGCTGATCATCGGAAAGATGAACCGCGTGGTGAACGTCGACAGCAACAGTCCCACGACCGACAAGTTGAGAAAACTGACCACGTTCATCCAGCCTGCGTAGTAGATGTTGTAGCTAAAACGCCGCACGTTCACGAAGTACAGCACCAGCAGGCCGAAGAAGACGAGGAACTGTGTCCACTGGACCGGGTCGCGACGGAAGAGGCGAACGTCCTTCCCGATCAGCAGCCGCATCTGCCGCGGAAGCCGCACCGTCAGCCAGTCCGCGCCGTGATCGAGCCAGGACCCAGCAACCTTCTTTCGCGAGCCCGGACGTCCGTGCAACCGGTGATAGGTCCTCCGGTACATCCCCGCGGCCATCCACAGTGCGAGCAAGCGGAAGAACAGGGCGTTAGAAACCAGCAGCGTCAGAAACAGCACGCTCTCCGACAGTTCGCCGCCGGCCGCCTGCAACAGCCCCGTGCTGAGCCACCAACTCGGCAACAACCGATGCTCCGTCAACCGCAGACGTCCCAACATGTCCTGAAACCAGTCCGGCGTCAGCAAGTCGTTTGCCGGCGTGGCGATGAACGACCACATCAGCCAGCCCAGGCCCACGAGGGTCGCCAAACCCGCCAAGACCATCACCGTGACCTGCCTGCGCGGCAAACGATCGACGATCAGCAGACAGAGCATCGCCCCCATCGCCGCCGGAACGTACACGAACGATATCAGGAACGCCCACAACATCGTGTAGTAGTACCACGGCGCCCCGGCGATAACGCCGTACGCCAGGAGCATCGGGCTGCCCAACAGAACAAATGCCCAACTGCTCATGACGACCGCCTCCTGAAACTTGTGCAGGAACACGCGGTCGGCACGGGCGGGAAGCGTCAGCAGCAGCGGCAAGTCGCGAGCGCGAAACAGCGAACCGAACAGAATCACGCCCGACGAAAAGATGAGCATCACCATCAACGTCACGAAGAACATCCCGAACACCGCCTGCACGGTCCGGTCGTGCAGATCCTCCGCAACGATCATGATCTTCAAAAACCGGAAGCCCTCGAGAAACAGCCAGAACAGCCCAATCCAAAGAAGCGTGCTGAGCACCAGCACAAGCGACGCCCGCAGACGCGCCCGCACCACCTCCTGCTGCAGAATGCAAACCGTCTGCCGCCATCGCACATGCCAGAAGGCCCGCGCTTCCTCCTCCGGACTGATGAGCCGCGGCGCCGTCTTCGTGCCGTGTGGCAGCGATGGATCGTCCGACAATCCCTGTGGCAAGGCGAGATCGCTCACGGGTCGGTTACCTATGCTCGGGTTCGGGTTCGGCCTCCGATTCGGCACATGCTTCGCCATCGGCCGTCAATTCCAGGAAGAGATGTTCCAACGATGACTGGCTCAGCGAAAGCTCCTGCTGCAACTGCAACTTCGTGCCTAGAAATCGAATCTGTCCATGATGGATGACGCCGATGCGGTCGGCGATCTCCTCGGCCACCGCCAGCGTATGGGTCGACATGAAGACCGAAGCCCCTTCTGCCGCCCGCTGCCTCAGAAGGTCCTTCACCAGACGGACGGTCTTGGGATCCAGACCCACCATCGGCTCGTCCACCACCAGCACCGCGGGATCGTGCAAGAACGCCGCCGCAAACACGACCCGCTGCCGCATGCCGTGGGAATACGTCTCGATCAGATCGTCCAGAAAGTCGTCCAAGTTGAAGTGGTCGCTCTCCCGGGCAATCCGCTCCTCGGCTTGCGGTCCGTCCAACCCACGCATCTCCGCAACGAACCGGAGGAACTCGCGCGCCGACAGCTTGTCGTACAGGAACGATTCGTCCGGAATGTAGCCGATCAATGCCATGGCCTCCCGGTGCGCGGAGGCCACGTCGTAGCCCCCCACGCGCACGGTCCCCTGCGTCGGACGCAGGAGCCCCACGAGCATCTTGATCGTCGTCGTCTTCCCCGCCCCGTTGGGCCCCAAGAAAGCAAAAATCTCGCCCGGCGGAATCGTCAAGTCCAGATCGCTTACGGCCAGTTTCGAGCCGTAGTGCTTGCTGACGCCGTCAAACTCGATCATGGCACCTCCCCATAGTGCTTGAAGCGCTGCGTGTCGCGAACCGATTCCTCTTGGACCTTCTTTGCGAGGTCCTTCGCCTGGTCGTCGGGCATGCGAGTGAAGGTCAACGTCGATTGCAACAAGCCGACCTCCTGCTGCAGCACCGTGCCATCGCGCCGCACCCACATCTTGCCGCGAAGCTTCCCGGCGCTGCGCCCTCCCGAGCCGGGGTCGGTGCGATAGACCACCAGCCACGTTTCCACCGCGTCGCCGCCCCACATTAGCCTCTCCCGCCCCTCCACCTCGACCTGGAGAACTTCCAACGGCTCCGTGGGCGGATGAAGCGGACTGTACACCTCCTCCGTCCACGTCTGGCCCACGCGCAGCCCCGGTAAATGCGTCTGGGGTGACACCGCGTCATGCAACATCGCCTTCGGCGTGACCGTGAGTTCGCGCTTATACGAGAAGTCTCCCGAATACACCGAGATCGACAGCTTCGCTCCATCGATGACTCCCTGCACCTTGATCACGTCAGTCAGGGGCTGAAAACGCAACACCGACTGAAAACGCGAGACACGCCCCAGCGGGTCGAAGTCCAACTCGCTCACTACGTCGGTGGCCAAGTGCGAGCCGAGCTCGTCCAGCGACCCCACGTACGAGCGGAACTGCTTCGGTACGACGTCCGCCAGCGGAAGGTAGTCGAAATGCACCCGACTATGCATTTCCGCTAGCGAGTCGACATGCTTCTTCATCGTGTTCAACGCCCAGCCCATCCGGCGCCCGTTCCAGATCATCTCCCACGCCACCGGAGGCGAATTACGCTGAGCGTCAAGAATCGTGCGGTAGTTGGGAGGCTCGCCGACGAGAATCGTCGGCAGCACCTTGGAAACCACCAGCCAGCTCATCGTGGTCAGCCACAGGCCAACTACTGCAACGTTGAACCAAAGGCGATGCATCGGTTGCGTTCGGTCCTGATAAGGTTCACGTAGCCGTTCGGAAGAGCCTGACCGCCGAGGGGCCTCCAGCAAGAACGAGCCGTCTTGAACTGCCATCTGGCCGCGCGCCCCTCAATCGGGTGCTCACCCGCACGCGGTCCAGGTCTATTCTAACCGCATCGCAATCAAAGTGGAAAACACCCCAGATTATCCATCCTTCCGCGGCGCCTCGCTGAAACCGCTCCAACCGGCGTTGCACAAAACGGCGATTCCTCACATGATATGGGGCGCAGTGTGGCCGGACGGACCGCACCTCGAGAAATCGGCGCCAGGACGCGCGCCGTAATCCTTGTCCCGTAGACGCAGGGTACCTGACCCAGAGCATGGAGGCCTGAGGCGATGAGTTCAACGAAAGTCGTTGCGTGGTTGGCGGTCGTATTGCTGGTAAGCACCGCCGGATGCGGCGCGAGCAACGAAGCCGGCGACAGCCAGTCTGCGGCATCGATCGCCGGTTCCGCCGCTCCGTCAGGAACCGGCGCTGCGGCGGAGGGCCAGGCCGCCAACGCCGCCGACCCCAATCATCCGCAAATCCTGATCGACACCACCCTGGGCAAGATCACCGTGGCGCTCGACGCCGACAAGGCCCCGCTGACGGTCGAGAACTTCTTGAGCTACGTCGACCAGGGCTTCTACGATCAAACCATCTTCCACCAGTCGCTCAAAGACTATGTGATCCTTGGCGGCGCGTTCACCAGCGATCTCAAAGAAAAACAGGCCGGTCTGCCCGTCCGCAACGAGGCCCATAATGGGCTGAAGAACACCCGTGGCACGATCGCCATGGCCCGGTTGCCCAACGTGATCGACAGCGCCACCTGCCAGTTCTTCATCGACGTAACCGATAACCCTGCGCTCGATTATCGGGGCGATACAGCCGACACGTACGGTTACTGCGCCTTCGGCAAGATTACCGACGGCATGGAAGTGGCCGATCAAATCGCCAACATCAAGGTCCAGGACCAGGGCGATTTCGAGAAGATCCCCGTCAAGACCGTCATGATCAACTCGATTCGGCGGGTCCGCTGATCAGGACGCTGGAACGCATCTTACCAAAGCGTAGCGTGCAGATCGCTTTCGGAACTGTGGCAACACGCTGCCGGGAACGCTACCGTCAGGTGCGACTTGCACTAGTTTGACTTTGGTGCGGCTCCCGTCGCCACGTCATAGCTCCGCTTCAGCCGATCCAGAAGCATCTCGACCGTGTAGATTCGCCCGGTCGGCTGATTGAACTTGGCCCCACGCGGGTCTTGAGAGAGCATCTTGCCCAGCGCGACGCCTCCCGGTGTGGTCGTCATGTATTCGATCATCTCCTGCCCGCCCGTGGCAAGGATCAGATTCCGCACAACGGCCTTCCCCCGGGGGAGCCGGCTCAGTCGATCCAGACGGTCATACCCGTCCGGATACGCGGAGATCTGCACGGCGAACTTCCGTCCCACCGGCGTCCGTAGTTGCTGAACCAGGAATGCGTTGTCTGGTAGTATGGCCGCCAAAATGGCCTCTCGATCGGCCACGACCCAGCCCATCTGTTTCAAACGACTGAACAGCGGCTCGGCCTCGCTCCCGCTCAGAATGCCGCCCGGCTGATACTCCGGCAACTTCTGGAAATAGGCCAGCGTCGCCTTGCGTACCTGTTCAAACGTCGGAAAGTCACCTGCGGCCGCTGGCGTTGCCGGCATCGAAACCAGCACCAGCACAACGGCAACCTTCGCCAGCATCGCCGCCAAGTTCAGACGCATCTCGACACTCCCTACTCTGGTGCCCGACCTCATCTGCACAGTCTCTTCGGCACCTCTCTTGTCCCGTCGTGCGAAAAACCAAATCTCGCCAAGAAAAGTATAGGTCGCCCGGTCCCTTGCCGATCTGGGATCGGGCGGAGTGCGTGTGGATATCATCTATTCGGGGGGTGCGCCGTAAAGCAGCCCATGCCGTGGATGCAGCGATTGCGGCCCCACGGCCAACGGGCCCGCAAACGCCATAACGCACCCCATCAATCGCATCGCTTCGCCCATTTCGGATATGCGGTTCGTTACCGGTGAGCTTTGTTCCATCTGGCCCTATAGCATCCGTCCAACGCCAGTTTCCGCCGTGTCTCGCGGGAGGGAGAACTCGGTCACAATTCCCTTGCTCTGCGCACTTTATCTATTCCTGCTATTCTGGTCCGCTCTGACGATTCCCCATGTCGATTCAACCCGTTCTTGTTGAAAGGCCACGGGGATTGTCGTAGGATATCCGTCTGAAGGATTGGCCAGCCGGCAGCAGGAGGTGCCGCCATGTCGAGCTCAACGTTCTTTGCTCAAGGGTGCCCAACGTGTGGTCGGCGGCTGCATATCCGCGTAGAGTACTTGGGGAAATCGGTTGTCTGTGAACACTGTCGCGGCCAGTTCATCGCCTGCGACCCCAGCAGCAACCGCTATGGCGATTCTGCAGCGTCCGACGAACTGCTGAAACGCGCCGACGAACTCCTGGAAGACGCCACACAGATGCTGCGCTCGCGAACGGTCTTCCCCGGGTAACGAATCCATGGCTCCCAACGATCGACCTCTTCGGGTCATCTCGACCGTCGCTCCCATTCGCATTTCCGATTTCGGCGGTTGGACCGACACTTGGTTTGCCAAGTACGGGCGCGTGCTCAATATCGCCGTCTACCCTTACGCCGAGGTGCAAATTCGCGTCTTTCGGCGGGACGATCGGCGGCCCCCGATCGAGATTCACGCCGAGAACTACGGCGAACGCTATACGCTCGACAGTGTCGGCGGCACTTACGACCGCCATCCACTGCTGGAAGCGGCCATCGATTTCATGGCCACCCCGCCCGAGTTGGCCCTGGAAATCTCTCTCTTCAGCGAAGCGCCTGTCGGCTGTTCGACGGGCACCAGCGCCGCGGTCAGCGTCGCACTGATCGGCGCACTGGACTGCTTGACGCCCGGCCGTCTGACCGCCCACGAGGTCGCGCGCGCAGCCCACGGTATCGAGACCGAATTGCTCCATCAGCAGTGCGGCGTGCAGGACCAGTTGGCCTCGGCCTATGGCGGCATCAACTTCATCGAGATCCTCGACTACCCGCACGCCATCGTCAGCCCGCTGTTGCTCCCCAACACAATCCACTGGGAACTCGAGCGGCGGCTCTCGCTGATCTTCCTCGGCCAGTCGCACAGCTCGTCGAAGGTCCACGAGAGGGTCATCGAAGAGCTCGAAGCGGCCGGGTCCGAGGCCAAGAAGCTCCAGCCGCTGCGCGAAACGCCCATCCAGGCACGCGACGCCCTCTTCAAGGGCGACTTTCTCGCCATCGGCCGCGCGATGATCGACAACACCGACGCTCAGGCCGACCTGCACGCCGAACTCATCAGCAACACGCACCAGGCTGTCATCGACATCGGCCGCCGGTTCGGTGCCATCGGCTGGAAAGTCAACGGCGCTGGCGGTGCCGGCGGATCGGTCACCTTGCTCAGCGGCACCAGCTCTGCCGAGAAGCGCGAAATGCTCCGCGCCATCCAGGAGGAAATCCCCGGCACGCAGAACATCCCCATCTACCTCAGCCGCTTCGGTCTGCGCGTCTGGGATTCGCCGTGCGGCGACTCATAGCGCGGCACCAACTCGCTCGGCCTCTCTGCGCTCACGTTCCATCGTCAGCCGGTCGCGTTGCCCGCTGGATCAAATCGCGGTCGAAGTAGTTGATCGACATGCCCGCATCCACGACGATCCGCTGCGCGTTGATCCCGCTCGATCGTGGGCTCAGCAGAAATGCGGCCGTGCCGGCCACTTCTTCGATCCGGACAGCCTCCTTGCGCGGAATCACCTGCTCGGCGTACAGATACGCGTCGACGTACCCGGGAATGCCCGCCGAAGCCGACGTCTTCAGCAGCCCTGGGGCAACGGCGTTGAACCGGACGCGCGAGAACTTGCTAAACGACTTGGCCAGAAAGGCCAGCGACGCGTCCAATGCGGCCTTGATCGGTGCCATGTAGCCGTAGTTCTCACTGGCCATCGTCGTGGTCGAAATGGAAATGGTCACTACCGACGCGTCCGGGTCCAGCAGGTCCGCCAGCGTGCGACTGATCGCAACCAGCGAATAACACGAGATATCTACCGCCTGCAGGAACGCCGCCTTCGGCGTTTCATGAAACGGTTTCATTCCGCCCGAATAATCGGCATAGGCGATCGAATGGACCAGCCCATGAAATCGGCCGTAGCGGACACCGATCTCTTCGCGCAATCGCACGATCTCCGATTCCCGCTCCACATCGCACACGAAGATATCGGCCTCGCCCAGCAGCTTGGCCACACTCTCGCGGATCGCCTCGTTCTGCACCACGTACACGCACTCCGCGCCCGCCTCGTTCAGCGTTCGGCCGACATGATAGGCGACGCTCTTGCGATTGGCCACGCCGAAAACGAGGATCCGCTTGCCGGCTAGTTGAAGAAAGCCCATCGAGCGTCCTTTTCATTCACACGCCGCGCGAAACCCAAACAGCCACCGCGTTCGCCCTGTCGCTGCCAAGGCCGCCGCTACGCATTGTTACCCATTGCTGCCGCCGTACAGGCAAACTCGAACCGTACGGCCACTTGGCCATCCACTGTCACCTTCGCCTTGAGGAAGAACGCGTCGGCCAGCCGCTCGCTCAGCTCGACCTCCATCCGAAGCGTCTCCCCTGGCCGAACCATGCGTTTGAACCGCACGTCGTTCATCCGCGTGGCGACCGGCACTTTGCCCGGCGCGTCGGCGAAATGCCGCGATAGCAGGATAGCCCCGCATTGCATGGCCGCCTCACACAGCAGCACGCCCGGCACCAGCGCGAATCCGGGATAGTGGCCCGCAAAAAAATCCTCCTCGCCGCTGAACTTCTTCGTACACACGATCTTGCCATCCGTCCAGTCGACAATCTCATCGACTAACAAGAACGGCTCTCGGTGCGGAATCGCGTCGTAAATCGCTTGGCGGTCCATTACCCAAACCTCATCCAATCTCCCACCTGTAGCACAGCCGCCCTCGGCTGCGCCCTCCACACCTGTAGCACAGTCGCCCTCGGCTGTGCACTCCATCCTCAGGTCACCCGCGGTCACGCCACCTTCCGCAACGGCCGCTCATTCCACACCGGTCGATGCCCGCGACGAATTATGCATCAGGAAGGCGTCCACGTCATTGGCCACGATAACCCCATAGTTGACCGCCCCCAACCATCCCGACATGATAATCCCGACACTCCCCGCGTGGTACAGGCCTGCGACCTGTTCCGGCAGCCCGCGGCTGACGGCCAGCCCCTCGAACTTCGTCCCGAAGCTGGCCCCGGCAAGATGCCCCGTGTACCTGCGAAACGTCACCGGCGTGGCGCAGTCTGCCTGGTCCACCTTATCCCGAACGCCGGGCACGTACCGCTCCAGATGGTCCAACGTCGACTCGATCAAATCTCTCTTGCTCGCTTCGTAATCGGATCGCGACAACTCCGCCCAGTCGTCGTAGTTGGCGTTCGTGCTCGACACGATCGAGCACCGATCGCGTCCCGGCCGCGTCTTCGGGTAGTAAAACGAATACGTGCGGCTGGTAATGTTACGGCTCAGAAGCAGGTCCGTCCGAAACGCCGGGGCGGTCGAACTGAACAGGAGGTCGCCGCACCCGTCCTCATCGATAATCTCACCAGGCTTCAGGGCCAGATACACCTGCGTGCTGGAGTTGTTCAGCCGCACGGCCTCCGCCTGCTCCAGATACTCCGCATTGAACGCCCCGCGGCCGACCATCCCAAAAATGGTCCCTTTTAGGTTCGCGTTCGACACGACCGCCCGCGCGCCGATCGTCCGCCCGTTGACCACCACACCCCGCACGCAGCCATGCCCCGTCTCGATGCGGCCCACATTGCAGCGAATCCGCACATCGACCCCGTTTCCGCGAAGCTCCTCCTCCATCATTCCGATCAGCCGGTCCGTGCCTCCTCGAAAGGTGAACACGCCCTTCGACATGAAGTTCGAGAAGACAATCCCGTAACTCAGCGCCGGGTCTTCCAGGGTCGAGCCGTTCGCGTAAGTGATCGGTTCCATCAGCAGCCGAACGATGTCTTCGCGGCCGGCAAAGAAGCGATCGAAGAGCTGTTTCGTCGTCGTCGCCTGATCGTCGTAGGCGTTCATGCTTCGAGCCGTGTCGAAGAACTCCCGCACGGTCTCCGGTGCAACCCCAAAACGGTCGCAAAGCAACCGCGTGAAGTCCTGGCGATCATACCGGGTGACCAGCGAGAACATGGGATTGTCGAACCGAATGTGCTCCAGCGGCACAATCGCATCGGCAATTTCCTTGCTCCAGTAACGCCGGCAACTTTTCACCATGCCGTATGGAAAGCCGTGAAGCGAGACGTCGAAGATATGCCCGCCCGGCCGCCGAAACCAGGTGGCCAGGCCACCCAACCGATAGTGCTGTTCCAGCAACAGCACCGAATGACCCGCCCGCGCCAGCACGTTCGCCGCAGTCAGTCCGCCCAGTCCCGAGCCGATGACCACTACATCGTACTCGTCGCGTGCTCCTTGAAGGAAATCTCTAGGCATGACCAAAACAAAGTCGAATCAGTTGAAGTGTATACAAGCCTTGTCGTAAGGATCCGCGGGCCCCACCGCACTCGGCCGGCGGTGCTGCTCGAACAGCCGTTACGACGTGTTCCCCGCCGCTGTCAACAGATGCCGGTTGGCCATAGTGATCCCGCTCAAGATCGATCCCACGATCCCGACGAGCCCCTGGTCCGTACCACACACGTACAGATTCTGCAGGTGCGTTGTTCCGTCGTACCGCTTCACCGGCGCCCCGTAGACCGCTCCGTTCTCGTGCCCTGTAAAGCGGCGTATCGTCCTTGGCGTGAACATGTCCGTATCAATCACCGCGCTGCGAAAATCGGGCACGAATCGGACGGCTGCCGCCACCATTCGGTCGTACCACCGCAGCTTCTCCAGTTGATACGCCGAATCGTCCAAGGCCGCCCAGCGATCATAATTCGCCAGCGACGTAATACGCACCACGCCGTCGTCGAGCAGCTTGTCGTAATGGTAGTTGTTGGGCGAACAGATCACGCCGCTCCGCAAATCGGCCAGTTCGCCGGGCTTCTCGTAATGAAACACCTTGGAGTCGTTGAAGAACACGATCGTCCGGTCGCATCCGAGCTCGCGCGGCTGGGAGTCCAGAATCGAGATCGACTCCACGAACGACATGTCGCCCGCGGGCGAATCCTCCGACTCCGTCGAATCGTCACACAGCCGCATCGTCTCCCGCCAGCCGGCCGAGGAGAGAACCCGCCTCGCCTCCAACTGGGTGCCGTCGTCCAGCACGACCGAGTTCACGCGACCCTTCTGCACCTGGAACCGGTTCACGCCCGCGCGCAGCTTCAACTCGCCGCCCAGCTCTTTGTACTTGCGCGTCAACAGCTTCAGGATCAGGCGGATGCCGCTCAGCGGACGCCCCAGCCCCTCCAGGAATATCGACCGGAACAAAATGCAGAACTGCGCAAAGTCGATGTCGCGCTGGCGCGAACCGCCGTAGAAGAGCACCGGGCAGAACAGCATCTCGACCAGCAGAGGGTCCCGAAGGATCCGGCCGACCGTTGCCCTTGCCGAATCCCCTGAGCCGTTCCCGCCCAACTGGTCGTAATCGACCAGTTCCCGAAGCAACCGCTCAAAGTTGTCCTTCTCGGCGGGAAAACAACGGTGAATCTCCGAGCGCAGTAGCTCCCGGTCGTTGTTGAACCGCACCGTTGCTTCAGGAAAGACGATCGTCGAACCGACCTGTGGCGCCAACGCAAACTCGTCCCAAGTCAGCCGCAACTGGCGCAGCACCCTGGCCAGCGGGCCTCGCCGCGCGCCCCGCGGCGCGTAGTTGGTCACGGCGTGCAACCCCACGTCAAAGTTTCGGCCGTTCATGCGGTAGAACGAATTCAGACCGCCGATCGTTGTATGACGCTCGAGAATGCACACGCGCAGCCCAAAATGCGCCAGGCGGATGCCCGCCGCCAATCCCGAAAGTCCGGCGCCGATGATGATCGTGTCGTACATGGCTGCGCCGGCTTCCTCCCGCGGAAACAGGTCCGCACGTAGCGTGGGAACGGCCCCGATGGTGCAGATCGCTCCTCGGGCCGTTTCGCAAATCAGGCGTGTCCCGCCATCCTTCCGCTAGGCGGCGGGAATGTCTCTCATCAGCGGTTCGAGGTAGGCGACCGTACTCTGCAAGCTCGATAGCTGCGGATAGTCCTCTTCCGGGATCTGGACGCGATAGCGCTTGCGCAGTTCCATGACGATGTCCAGGAAATCCATGCTGTCCAGCTCCAACTGGTCGCGCAGCGGAACGTCCTCTTTCAATTGGCTCAGGTCCTCGTCCGGTGCAATGTCGGAGAGAATCGTGCAAACCGCTTCTCTGATCTCGGCAGAAGTCATGCAGTGTACTTTCAAATCTTTCTTACGATGACGACCGAATTCGTCCCCAACATGCCGAACGAGTTGTTCAGGATGATGTCGACCCGGTCCATTTCCCGCGGCTCATTCGCCACCAGCCCCGGCAGCTCGCACTCCGGGTCGGGCGTATCGAGGTTGATCGTTGCGTGGCACACGCCGTCGGCCAGCGCCGGCAGGTTACCCGCCAGTTCCAAGGCCCCGGCCGCTCCCATGGCGTGCCCGATGAAGCTCTTCGTGTTGTTGAACAAGGTCCGGCTGCCCCCGCCGAATACGCTGCGCAACGCCTCGCATTCCTGCGCGTCGCCCGAGTTCGTCCCCGTCGCATGCGTGTTGACGATGTCGATGTCTTCCGCCGCCAAGCTAGCCTTCTTCAGGGCCTTGGCGACGCACTCGGCCTGCCGCTGCGGATTGGGCAGCACGAAGTCCGACGCATCGCTGTTCATCGCATAGCCGCAAATCTCGCCGTAAACCTTCGCTCCTCGCGCCCGCGCATCGGTAAGCCGCTCCAGCACGAACATGCAGCCGCCTTCCGCCACTACGATGCCGTTGCGTTCCAGGTCGAACGGCCGCGAAGCCTTCGCCGGATCGGCGTGTCGCGCCAAGGCTCCCTGGCTGGCGAAACTCGCAAAGATCCCGAACGTGTGGATGCTCTCCGATACGCCGCCGCAAAGCGCCACGTCGCACTCCCGCAGCCGCAGCATCTGCACGCCCTGGATCAGCCCCGCGTTCCCGGCGGCGCAGGCCGCACCGAGCGTGTAATGTGGGCCGGTGATGCCCAGGTTCAACGTGATTTCGCCCGCCGGATTATTCGCCACCGTGCGCGGATTGTGATGGTGCGACCAGTACTTCGTGTCGTAGTCGTACCCCTTGAGCTGATAGATCTCGTTCTCGGTCTCGACGTTGCCGTGCTCGGTCACCCCCACGTAAACTCCGACGCCCGACTTGTCCGTATTCGCCCAGTCCAGGCCCGCGTCGCCAATGGCCTCGTTCGAGCAGTAGATTCCGATACTCCCGGCACGCGTGCCGCGACGCGCTTCCCGCCGGCGCTGGTAGCGAAACTCGTCGTAGTTGCACACGCCGGCAACCGTAGATCCGAAATAGCGGATCTCGTATGGCGCCACGCCGCTGCGACCGGCCAGCAGCGCTTCGCGAAACTCCGTCAAGTTGTTGCCGTTGGGCGCCGTCAGGCCGACACCCGTGATAACAACCCGGTCGTGATCAGGAACCTCAGCAATCATTCCGCGCACCACTGGTCCATTTCAAACCTATGAAATTACCTCTTTCCCCGCTGTGTGGCAAGCGGCCGCCAAGCGGTCCTACATCGTAGGGTGGGACGTGCCCACCGAGTTCGCCCTCGATGCCTGCAGCGATGGCATCCCGCAAGTCGCGCGCACGGTAACCATGCGCACGTCTCGCGAAGGATCTCGATAGCATCCCGCAACGAGAGGGGAGGGTGCGCTGTCGCTACATCCCCGCCGACAGAGACTTGCCCAGGCGATGCATCCCTTCCGATAGGGAGATCCTGGGACGATAGCCCAGATCTCGTTCGGCTCGGCGAAGGTCGAAGAAGTGGTTCTTCGCCAGTTGTGCCGCCAGAAACCGTGTCATCGGCGGCTCACCTGGAATCCTCAGCAGCCGGTAGGCCATTTCCAGCACGCTTCCCAGACGCCACGCCGCCGCGAACGAAACGCTCTTGCAGATCGGGGGTAGTTGGGCAAGCCTGAGGATCTGGTTGATCCATTCCCAACAGTTCACCGGCTCGCCCTGGCTGATGAAATACGCCTTCCCCGCTGCCGTGGAGCCCGCCTTCAGCGCCTCGGCCGCCAGAATATGCGCGTCTGCAGCATTTTCCACATAGATCGTGTCGATGCGATTTGTGCCGCTGCCCACCTGCCTCAGCCGCCCCGCTCGGGCCAAGTCCAACAGCCGCGGAATAAGCTGCCGATCCCCTGGACCCCAGATCAGGTGGGGCCGCAGCGCGCAGCTCTGCAGCCCGTCGATGCCGTTTGCCGCCAGCACATGCTGTTCGGCCAGCGCTTTGCTCCGCGGATAGGGCGCCAGCCAATGTTTCGGATAAGGGGCCGACTCGTCAACGCCGCACAGATCCGTCCCGTCGAACACGACGCTAGGGCTGCTGGTGAACACCAATCGCCCGACGCCATGCCGCCGGCAACCATCCACAACGTGCTGCGTGCCCAGCGTGTTGATCTCGTAATAGTCCTGCCAACGCCCGCCAATGCCGGCGATCGCCGCCAGGTGGAACACGACCTCCACGTCGTCGCACGCTTCAACTACGGCCTGCCGATCCCGTAGGTCAGCCACCACCGTCTCAACGCCCAACGCCTCCAGCGCAGCATGGCGGCGCCGACACAAGGCCCGTACCCGGTCTCCTTGTGCCACCAGCCGTTCCACTACATGGCGGCCTAGAAATCCGCCGCCGCCGGTCACCAAAGCGTTCAAGGGACGTATCTCTGCGATTTCGGGAAACGCTCCCGAAATCCTACCCATTCAAGGCCGGCGCGTCACCAGGAGTCACCCAATCAATAGCCCCGACGATACCCCCACTGATAGTACTGGCCGTAGTACCCCTCGTGGACGCAGTTGTAAGGGCGATAGTGAACCCCAAAGTATCCCCAGTTGTACGTTGGAACGCCAAACCCATATCCGTACCACGGATAATTGCCCGACGCATATACCGGATACCGCTGCGGGCCGGGCGTGCCGATCGACATGCCAAACCCGCCATCAACCGGCGCTGGCGCAGGTGGCGCGGTCTGGCCCAGACGACGAAGGAGCTCGCCGGCCCGGCCATCACTTGTCCAGGCAATCACCAACGCGGCGACCACGGCCAACAACACAATTCGTCCTTGCTGCAACATGCGATACTCCTCCGATGACAAGCGCGGGTTCGCTGGCGACGGTCCACTTACGATCCGCCCAAGAGGTGGGCTGCCGGATCCTGTCACCCCATGCTCATCGAGTCTTATCGAACCGCCGCTTTGTCGAAGCGCGGCAAGAAGACCCGCCTGCCAAGAATCGTTACACCGGTCAAACCGGTTGTATCGGTCACGCAGACTGCGCAAGATTGTCGGCAGCCGTCGCTCGCTCAGGCGTCGTATCGAATCAGGCTGACAATGTCGTAGTCGGCGATCCGCTGGGCACCCCCCAACGCTGCCAGTTCGATCAAGAACGCGCAACCGATTACGTTTCCACCTGCCTTCTCCACCAGCCGGCAACAGGCCTCAACCGTCCCACCAGTGGCCAACAGGTCGTCGACGACCAGTACGCTCGCCCCCGCTGGAATCGCGTCCGTGTGAATCTCCAGGGTGTCAGTCCCATATTCCAGCGAGTACGTGTGCGACAGCGTCTCGAACGGCAGCTTCCCCTTCTTGCGGATCGGCACCAGCGCCGCGTCCAGCGCCAACGCCAAGGGCGCCGCCAGAAGAAAACCCCGGGCTTCCGCCGCCGCGACGACATCGACCTTGCGCGGCCGGATCCGAGAGAGCATTCTCTCGATCGCCTGCTGGAAGGCCGTAGGCGCAGACAGCAGGGGGGTGATGTCCCGAAACAGAATGCCCGGCTTTGGAAAGTCGGGAATCGCTCGGATGTAGTCCGTCAGGTTCAATTCGGCAGCTTCCGGCATCGTCATTCTCTCCTACGCGATTGCCACCCATTACAAATCCAGCACTACCACCCCCGGGCTCCACACCCATCCCAAAATGTAGCACAGCCGCCCTCGGCTGTGCCAGCACACACTTGCCGTCGGCCACCCCAACAGACACCCAGCGCCGCTCAACCCATGCCGATCCGTCTTCCCAACGCGGTCGAGTATAGGAGGTATCCGCCCCGACGTGAAGTGGATCACACCGCCGCGCGTTTCCCTGCCATGTAGTCCGACAGTGTTTGTCCCCGCATTCCGGCCCAGCTATACTGGTCCCCGTTCGCCGAGCGAATGTCCCATTCCATCCACATAGGCAAGGAGCGACATCATGACAAAACTACTGGCACTCACCCTGACGGCGGCTTTGGCAGCGGTCCTCGTATTCCAGTCGGTCTCCGCCGACCAGCCCAAGGCCAAGAAGTCCAGCGTCGGCAAGCTGCGACACGTGGTCGTCTTCAAGTTCAAGGATGGTACCTCGGCCGAGGACATCAAGAAGGTCGAAGACGCATTTCGCGCCCTGCCTTCGAAGATTCCCGCGATCGAAGGCTTCGAATGGGGTACCAACAACAGCCCGGAGCATCACGACCAAGGGTTCACGCATTGCTTCCTGCTCACCTTCAAGGATGCTGCCGCCCGCGACGCCTACCTTCCGCACCCGGCACACAAGGCGTTCGGCAAAGTGCTGCATCCTTTCCTCGACAAGGTCTTCGTGATCGACTACTTCGCGCAGGACTAGGGGTCGGGAACACGGCAGAGGGCCGCGTGCCCCGCGGCGAGATCCATTTCCCAGGGCTCTCGCCGCGCACGAACCGGCAGGCATTGGCTTGCCCGGGTTTGCCAGCAGCAGCGCTTCTGACAGGAGTACCAGCCAACCCATGCGCATCCGCACGCTAGCCATTCTGCTCGTTACATCGACGCCGTTCGCGCTCCACGCCGCCGAGGCAGCCCCTGGCTTGGTTTCTTCACCCACGTACGCTTGGCCGCGCCCTGATCAGGTCTTGCTCGACGGTCCATGGTCCTTGGCATCGACCGAGACCTCGGCCGGCGCGTCCGCCCTGCCCGACCTGGGCAAACTCGAATGGTTCGCGACCACGGTCCCCACCGAGGTCCACTGGGCCCTCTTTCGAGCCGGCAAGGCGCCGCACCCATACGTCGGACTTCATGCCAAGCAAATGCGCTGGGTCGAAGACCGATCGTGGTGGTTCCGCCGCAAGTTCACCGTGCCCAAAGACTTTCGCGGCGAGCAGATTCGCCTCGTCTTCGATGGCGTCGACTACTACGGCGCCTATTGGCTCAACGGACAGTACCTCGGCCACAGCGCAGGCGCGTTCGGCGCCGTGAAGTTCACCGTTCCCAACTTGCGCTACGACGGCGAAAACGACCTCGTCGTCCGCGTCGACTGTGGCGGATACAAGCTCGGCGGCCAAGGTGGGGCCCCCTGGGCCTCGCTGGTCAAGTCCGAGCTCTGGTCCGGATGGAAACTAGGCGCGTACGACCTGAACACGGTAGGCCTTTGGCAGTCAGTGCGCTTGTTGCGCAACAACTGGCCGACCCTCGAGCGGCCCTTCGTGCGGACCGTGAAACTCGGCTCCCATTCCGCCGACATCCGCGTCACGACCGAAGTCTGCACGCTCACCGAACAATCTCCCTGCGATGTTCACGTCACGATCCGCGGCCAAGGCTTCGAGATCACGCCCGTCACCGCCTCCGTCCAGGTCCACCCGCGGGCCGACATGCTCTTGGCCGACGTCGATCTCACCGTGCCCGAATCGCGCCTGTGGTGGCCCAACGGCCTGGGCGAGCACCCGCTCTACGAGGCCGAAATCAGCCTCCTCCGAGACGGCAAGCAGCTCGATCAACTCACCGTGCCCTTCGGCATCCGCACCGTCCAGCGCTGCGCCGCTTCGCCCCAACGCTCGAGCTACGAGGCCCGCGATTGGGTTTTCCACGTCAACGGCAAGCCCATGTTCGTCAAAGGCACCAACTGGATGCCGATCGACGCCCTCGCCGACGTCGGCCGCGAACGCTACGAGTGGGCGCTCGCTGCGGCTCGCGATGCAGGCATACAGATGATCCGCATCTGGGGTGGCGGCATCCTCGAGACCGACACCTTCTACGAGCTGTGCGACCGGCTGGGGATTATGGTCTGGCAGGATTTCCCACTCACTTGCGGATGGAAAGCCGAGAAGATCGATCGCAAACTCTGGGACAATACCGTCCGGTGGAATATCTTCCGACTCCGCAATCACCCCTCGCTCGTCTTCTGGTGTGGCGGCAACGAATTCCCTCCCGACCATCCGTCCAATACCGATCTGGTCGCCGTCATGGTCCGCAACACACGGGTGCTCGACGGCACGCGTCCCTTCATGGCCGCCTCGCCCGACGAGGGCGACCATCACCTTTATCATCAATGGGACGCATCCTGGGCGTGGCACTCCGAACTGGTCAATGGTCCGTTCGTCAGCGAATGGGGCTCGCACGGCATGCCCACCGCCCAAACCTATCGCGAGATCGTCGACCCCCGCGAAGCCGGCGCGGTCATTGGCCCGACGCTCCTGAAGATGGATTCGAAGCTCATGGCCGAGCGGTTTCCGGAGATCTCCTACCACTGGGTGGAGTTTGCCCCCAGCCGCCTACCCCAGATGCTCGCCCGTGGCTTCGCGTACGACAATCTGGCCACCGTGACCCTCGATCGGTTCACCGAAGCCGTCTCTGCCGGATCGGCCGAGTTCTACAAGTGCTCGGCCGAAGCGGCGCGCGCCGCCTATCCGCAGAATGGCGGCTTGCTGTTCTGGGTATGGAAGCGTCCCTGGCCGATCACTGCCATCCAGATCCTCGATGGCTTCGGCCAGCCCTTGTCGGCCTACTACGACGTGAAATGCGCGTTCAGTTCGCCGTGGCCCTGTCTGGTTCCGCCCTATTTGAACTACGTTCCCGGCGACAGCGTCGAAGCCGAAACGCTCGTGCTCAGCGAGGCCGCCGGCCCGGCGCGCAAGGGACTCAAGCTCGTCGCCCGGCTGCTCGGCCCCGACCTTCAACAGCGCCAAGCCTGGCGCGACTTCCCGCCCCTCGACGTACCCGAGGGTACCGAGTCGGTCCGCGGTCCGGCGATCCGCTTCAGCGTTCCCGACGACTTCGCGCGCTCCTTCTTCTTTATCGTGCTCGACCTCGCCGATTCCGACGGCAAACCCGCGGCTCGCAACGTCTACACCTTCCGCTGCCCCCCGCAACTCGAAGACAAGGCCTTTCGCCAACAGTATCGTGCCAAACCCCAGCGCGCCCTCGTGTCGAGCGAAGGGCCGTGGCTTCGCCCCCAATTGGAAAAGCTGCCGACCGAACTCAGCGCCAAGCTGATCTCGGCCGTCCGGGAAAGCGACTGCCGGTCGCGGCTCGTCGTTGAAGTGACCAACACGGGCGCCCGGCCCGCGGTCATGACGCACATCGACGTCCCCGGCCCCAATCGATTCGTGGCCGACGACGGCTTCTTCTGGCTCGAACCCAACGAAACCCGCCGAGTCAGTGTCCGCGTGCGCACCCCCGCAGGCACGAACTCGCCAGACCTGACAGCCTGGGCACGCGCGTGGAACGTGCCCGCCGGCGTGAAAATGCCGGTAGCCATTCCTGCCGCGGTCCCCGACAAATAGAACGTTTTTCACGCCGGTGTAGCGTGCAAATCGCTTTCGGAACTGTAGAAACACTCCGCCGCGAACGCTGCAGTCCAGTGCGACTCGCACTGGTCCACGTCGGCCCGCTAACAGAAGTCTCTCGACTGGGTCCCAAGCTGCTTGAAGCGATCGGACAGATTCTCCAACTTCGTGCACAGCACGTGGATGACCTGCCCATGACGCTCCAGCCGCCCGTGCGCCAGCAGGATCGTGGCCCTGAAGGCAGCCTGACGCCATCGTTTCCACACGTCCGGTCGGATAATCAAGTTGGCAATCCCTGTCTCATCCTCGAGCGTCACGAACGTAATTCCCTTGGCCGTTCCCGGACGCTGGCGAACCAGCACGATACCCGCCACTCGCACCGAGTGACCGTTGGGCCATGTGCGCAGCTCCTGGGCCTGAACCACCTTCTGCTCGCGAAGCTCCGGGCGCAAAAACTCCATAGGGTGTGCTCGTAGTGACAGGCCTGCCGTACGGTACTCGGCCAAAACCTCTTCCGCCGCCGACATTGCCGGCAGTGTTGCCGAACCGTCCGCGTCCGGCTCCAGCCGGTCGAACAACGGCAACGCCCCCTGTTGTTGAGCCAACGCGTGCCACAGCGCGATGCGACGGTTCAACTTCAGCGACTCGAACGCACCCGACTTGGAAAGCCGCAGAATCACCGCCCGACTTAACCCGGTGCGACGCGCGAAATCGTCCATCGAGCCAAACGGCCGATCCCCTCGCTCCTCTTCAATCCGCCTCGCCTGCACCTCGCCCAGACCGTGAAGCATGTGAAGACCCAGCCGAAGCGCCATCTCCTGTGGGTTATGCTTCAGCATAACACCCTCTGCCTTCTCCAAAACACGTTCCACCCTTTCACCATCGCTCCCTTCCGATTCCCCCGCCGATTCCCGATCCCGGTTGCCCGACTCCTTCACTTCCAGCGTGCTTTCCCAACAACTGGCGTTCACGTCGATCGGTCGCACGTCGATCCCGTGTTGCCGTGCGTCGCGGACCAGTTGCGCCGGCGCATAAAAGCCCATCGGCTGACTGTTCAACAATGCCGCGCAGAAAGCCGCCGGAAAATGGCACTTCAACCAAGCCGATACGTAAACCAACAGCGCGAAGCTCGCCGCGTGCGACTCGGGAAACCCGTAATCGCCGAAACCGCGAATCTGCCGGAACGTCGCTTCGGCATATTCTTCCGACATGCCGCTGGCCAACATCCCCTCGATCAGCTTCTTGTGAAACTGGTCGATCAGTCCCGGTCGCCGCCAAGCCCCCATCGCCCGGCGAAGCTGGTCGGCCTCGCCCGGCGTGAACCCTGCAGCGACCATCGCCAGCCGCATCGCCTGCTCCTGAAACAGCGGCACGCCTAACGTCTTTTCCAGCACACCTCGAACGGCCTCGTTAGGATAGCTCACCTCCTCTTCGCCGTTGCGGCGTCGCAGATAGGGATGGACCATGTTGCCCTGAATGGGGCCCGGGCGGACGATCGCCACTTCGATCACTAGGTCGTAAAACGACCGTGGCCGCAGCCGCGGCAGCATACTCATCTGCGCGCGGCTCTCGATCTGGAACACGCCCATCGTGTCGGCCTGTCGAATCATGGCATATACGTCCGGGTCGCCTTCAGGAATGCCGGCCAACGTGAGCCGTCGGCCATGATGTCGCCCGATCAACTCAAAACACTTGCGGATCGCCGTGAGCATTCCCAAGGCCAGGCAGTCGACCTTGAGAATGCCCAACTCGTCCAGGTCGTCTTTGTTCCATTGGATGACGGTCCGCTGCGGCATCGCGGCGTTTTCGATGGGAACCAACTCACGCAACAGTCCCCGCGTCATCACCATGCCGCCGGTGTGCTGGGAAAGATGCCGCGGAAAGCCGAGTAGCTCATGGACCAACGCGACCAGTTGCTGCCCCACCGTGGAATCGGGATCGATGCCCGCCTCCCGACACCGCTCGTCCAGATGCGGCTCCATCCGGTAGGGCTCGATCCGCTTGGCCAACGCATCGACCCGGTCCAGCGAAAACCCCAACGCTTTGCCCACGTCGCGCACTGCCGACCGCGGACGATACGTGATCACCTCGGCGGTCATACCCGCCCGATCGCGCCCGTACTTCTCGTACAAATACTGAAGCACTTCCTCACGGCGTTCGTGCTCGAAGTCCACATCGATGTCGGGCGCCTCGTTGCGCTCGCGGCTCACAAAGCGCTCGAAAAGCAGGTCGGTCCGCGCGGGATCGACCGCCGTAACGCCCAGGCAATAGCAGACCGCCGAATTGGCCGCCGAGCCGCGTCCCTGGCAGAGAATCCCACGGCGCCGCGCGAAACGAACCAGGTCCCAAACCGTCAAAAAATAGGCCTCGTAACGCAATTCCTCGATCAGCCGCAACTCATGCTCCAAGAGCTGCTGCACCTTCGCCGGTACCCCGGCCGGCCAGCGCCGCTTCGCCCCGGCCCAAGCCAACCGCGTAAGATACTCGATGGGCGTTTGGCCTCGCGGGGCCAACTCCTCGGGATATTCATAACGAAGCTCGTCGAGCGAAAACGTGCACCGATCGCCGATTTCTCCCGTCTGCCGAATTGCCTCTGGCGCCTGGGCGAATCGCCGCGCCATCTCCGCCGGCGATTTCAAATAACGCTCGCCATTGGCAAACAAATGCTCGCTGGCGTCCGCCACGGTCGTGCCCAAACGCACCGCGGTAAGCACGTCCAGCAAGGCTTGTCGCTCGGGCACGTGGTACGAGACTCCGCCGGCAGCCACCAGCGGCACCCTCGCCCGGCGCGACAGCGAAACCAGCCGCTCCAGCAGCCGATCGTCGTCAGGTCCACGATACAACTCAGCCAGCAAATAACAACGATCGCCAAAAACACTGCGATACTCGTTCAGCCATCGGCCCGGAGACTGCCGCGATTTTCGCGCCGCCGAAATCGAGACCGTTCCTCCTGCCGTATCCGACGCCGCAAACAACGCATCGGCAAGAACGCCGGCCAGAAGCCCCTCGGCATACTCGCCCACGTCGGCCAATGCCAAACGACATTGCCCTTTCTCGGCACGGCGGCATCCCTGCGTGATCAGGCTCGACAGCCGCCCGTAGGCAGCCCGATCGGCCGCCCACAATACCAATGGCGGCGCGTCGTCCGGCACGATCTCCGCCCCCACGATCAATTTCAACCCCGCTTCCTTGGCCGCGACGTGCGCCCGCACCACGCCGGCCAGGCTGTGGCGATCGGTCACCGCCAGCGCCGCATACCCCAACTCCGCCGCCCGACCAACCAACTCATCCGGATGCGACGCCGCCTCCAGGAACGAAAAATTCGTCTTCGCGTGAAGCTCACAGTAGGAATAAGGAGTTGGGGATTGGGGAGGATAGGGTCTGGAAGTCGAGTCGTGAACCCCGTTGTTCCCGTGATTGTCAACCCTGTCACGCATAGCCCGAACCGCCAGAAAACACGATCCTGTTCTCCAATCCCCAACCCCTAATCCCCAATCCCTCTACTCAAACATCCCATGCATAAACCACCGCCCGTCGCGCAATCGGCGGAAAACCCAATACCGGCGCCCGGCGGCCGTTTCGATGCGGTAATAGTCGCGTCCGATCGGCTGACCTCGCCACCAACCGGTTTGGATCCGCTCTGGGCCCCAGCAATGGGCAATACGGCATTCGCGACCTTGCCACTGAAACCGCAGCGGAGGACCCTCAGGCAGAATCGACGTGGCCGCCAGCGAAACCGGTCGCCCCATCAAACACAGCGGCCGCTCACCCCCGTCCACGCAACCCCGTAGGTTATGCTTCAGCATAACACCCGTCCCACTTCCCGCCCGTCGCGCCCGCTGCCCCGACTGCTTTTCGACCAACGGATCATAATGACACGCCAATTCCGGCTGCGCGTCGGCGACCAACCGCGCCCGCAAAACGGCCCGCCGACCCAAACGGCTGCTAAGCCGATCGATCAAAGCGGCCAGAAAACGAAGCCGCTCGGCATCACCGATGTAGCCCAGCCGCCCCCGGCTGGGAAAAGTTCCAATCAGACCCGCGTGCTCCCGGCTAGGCCACATTCCTTCACACCCAAGCGACGCACCATACCGGTCGCCAAACAACTCCCGCTGCCGCCGCTGGAGAACGGCCGTGGTCGCCGCCCGCACGGAAACAGCCGCCACGGGCGCAGGCAGCGAAACCCGCTCCAATCGCATCTGGACTAGTTGCCATAAATGTTGCGGCAAATCGGTCGGCTGGAACAAACCCACCGACAGATCGACCTCCGCCGCGCCGCAATCCAAGCGACACTCCAATTGCGTGGCTCCGCGCCCGGCATGAAAAAGCATCTCTGCCACGCGACCGATCAACTGGTGCAGCAAAAACTCGATCGTTTCCCGCCGCGTCGTCGGCTGCTCCAACAACTGCTCCGCCTGCAATTCCTCCGGAAATGGCTGACCCAAAATAGGCTCGGCCGCTTCCCCCAGAACTTGGTCCCAACGCCGGAGCAACTGCGGTCCAAAACGGGCGGCAAGCTCCGCGCGCGGCAACGCCGCCAATTGGTCGATCCGGTAAATGCCCAACTGGCGAAGCACCTCGACCGTTTCGTCAGGCAGCCGCAGGGCCTGCACCGGCATCGCACGCAAAAACGACAACGCCTGCTGCGACGCGAGGATGCTGATCGACATCCGTTTTCGCGACGTGCCGTGCCCCGGCCATTCAAAATGCGCCGCCGCCCAGGCGGCCCCTACCGTATCTGCTACTCCAATCCGCGCGGCCAATCCGCGCCTCGCCATGCTGCAAAACACCTCCTCCGCCAGAAGCCGTTCCCCATGGAACAGATGGTCCAGGCCTGTAATATCCAACAACAGGCACTCCGGAGTGTCCGCTTCTTCCAAACCGACGACAGGGCTGAATTGCTGGCACGCCCGGGCCAACGCTTCCAACCCCTGCCGGTCTGCGGTCGGATCAGCCGCCTCCAGGTGCAAGGTCGTGGTGGAAGCCTCGCCCAGAGCACTCGCTTCGCTGAGCGACATGCCCCGTGCAATTCCCAATCCCGCCGCCCTCGCCGAACAGGCCGTCACCCGGCGGGCGCCGCGATAGAGTTCGTAAAGCACGATTGCCCGATCCCGCGACGCGCTTATCGTTCTCGATCCAGCCGCCCAAGCGTCACGATCCATCATCTTAGAGTGAGCCGAGCGCAGCGAGCCCCACCGACCACGATTTCGCTCAATTCCAACAGCGCCCGCTGGACTCGACCCACCCTCCATGCGTCTCCGCAACGGAAACTCGCTAAGCTCCGCTTGTCCCAGCGCGACTCGCTGAATGGTCCAATTGGGCAGCCAAACGCACAGTGCACGTTTCATCGTCGACCTCTACCTCCACCCTCGCACCGCAGGCGAGACCGCGGCTCCGCAACAACTCGATCCCCAACCGGCGCCCACTCCGAGAGGTCTTGGCCGGCAACGGTTCCACCTGCAAACGAACCTCGGCCCACGAAGGCTCATGCCGCGCGCAGCTCGAACGCAGCAAAATCCCCAGTCCGCCCCCTTGCTCCACCGCCAACTGCCACCGGCGAAACGTCCGCGCGTCGAGCTTTTCCGGCCAGCCCAGCACGGCCGCCACCGCCGGGCAGCGCAGGGCCTGATCCATCGCCCAAAAGCTGTCGGTCGCGTTGCACGCCTGAACAACGAGCATCTGCTCTATGCCAATGCCCAACCGAGCGGCGGCCGGAGGATAGAATTGCCGGCGATCGTCCATTACCACCAGCACGCCCCCGTCGGCACATGCCTCCCTGGCGGCTAGAAACGCCAAACCGGTCGCCCCGCTCCCGTCACCGTCGCTAAACCATTCCGACAGCGTTCCCCGCCGAAACCCCTTTTCCGGAAGCACCTCGTCCAACGGGGGACATCCGCTGGAAACCGGCGGCAACTCTGCCGGACGCCGACTGCCTTCCAGCCGAGCGATCTGCCGCTGCAGCTCGCCGACAAGCTCCTGCGGCGAGCGAGGGACAGTCCCCATTTTCGTGCCAGCGAAAAAGGAGCTGTCCCTCGGAGCGCGTGGAAAAGGCCGGTTTTCTTGGGGCGAGAGCATGCTAGCAGACCTCCGGAGAATAGTGTACACATGTACCCTATCGCCGTCAATCTGCATATCGGCACTTTTCCCGCCGCTCTCTTCCGCAAAGCAGAGAAATGGCAGAAAAGCCGTGCCTTCGCTCGTTCTCCGAGCGATCTCAGTGCTCGCCCGCGGGGGGAATCCCCTAACGCATCAGCATCTGCGGAGTCGGAGGCCCAGTGATGCGGATCGCTTTGACCTCGATCTTCAGCCACTGATCCCAACCACGATCCTTGGCCGCCGCTAGTACCCTCTGCTGGGTAACCAGACGCTGACGTTCCATCTCCGTATCTACGGCATTGATGTCGCCCAGCAGTTCGATCTCGATCGTGTTCGGCTTGGATCGATCGTACAGAAATCGAACGTGCACGTCCGTTGGCTGTTGTTCACCATTGAACACACCCTGCTCCGCATTCAGCATCAGGCACAACCATTCCCCTTGGGTCGGCGTGTAGGGGGTGGCTCCGCCCGTGCCGGAATCCGGGGCCGACGCAGCCCCTGCCGCCACGATCACCAGTACTCCAACCACTCCCACGAAGAAACACACCTGACGCAACGCTCGCGCTGGCGTTCTCACTACCGCCGGGACTTGGTCCATCGGCTTTCTCCCTTCCAAAAAAAGGCACTTCGACGGCTTATCGACACCTGCACTGCCTATGTGCATCGCGCGGTAACCGGGCTCCGGATTCGAGCCATCTCGGCCGATATTCGGGATGAAACGCGATCGTTGACAGCGCCGGCATCGGTCATTCAACGGCATGCTCGCCGGGGCATTCTATTGGGTCCTGCATTGGAACTGGAACGAGGCCGACCATCGGGAGGCTGAAAGATCAGGATTGGGTTGGACCCCTTGTTTCGTTTTCAATACAGGCATCAATAGAGCGCGTTCGGCGTAACTGTAGCGTGTTTTTCGCTTTCGGAACTGCAGAACCACGTCGCCGCGAACGCTACAGTCAAGTGCGACACGCACTATTGCCCCCACCAAGCGATTCTAGCACCCAAATTGCACGAGAACTGACGGATATTTGCATTCTGCAGCCGCCAAACTGCCCAAATCCGCCATCAAAAACCCTCCAGTCCGCATCGCCAGTCACTGACTACGGCAGTGTATTTCCTCCCCGGCCCCGGGCTATAATATGAGCCAACCCATGTCGCATCCCGATTTGGCCCATTGGACTTCCCCATGAAGACTTTCCACGCTCAAATGATCATCTATCTGCCGGTCGCTTGCTTCATGCTCGTCGCCCCGGCAGTTCTTCTAGCCGCCGACAAATCCAAGGAACTCAAAATGATCCGCCGCGTCGACATCATCCACCTATCGCACACCGATATCGGGTTTACCGACCATCCGGCCGTCTGCCGCCAGCAGCAAATGCGCTTTCTCGATGTCGCCATCGACGCCGTGCTTGCCCCAACCGACCTTCCACCCGAGGCCCAGTTCCGCTGGACCGCCGAAGCCACGCTCTCGGTCGACGACTGGTGGCAGGCGGCCGACGACGCGCGGCGCAAGGATCTACTCAAGGCGATCGATACCGGCCGGCTCGAAATCACGGCCATGGCCATGAACCAAACCCCCACCCTCGACGCGGCCGAGTGGCACACCATCCTCCATTGGCTGCCCGAGGAAGTCTGGCAACGGGCGAAACCCCGCGCGGCCGTCCAGGACGACGTCAACGGCTTCCCTCGCGCCGGAGCCATCGGCCTCTTGGACCGCGGAGTCGACAACCTCCTCATGGGCATCAATGCCACACTCGGCGAGGCACCCTTCAAACGCCCTTCGGCCTTCTGGTGGAAAATGCCCGACGGACGGCGCATGTTCGTATGGCTCGGCGACTCCTATCCAGAGGGCTTCAGCTATTTCTTCCCCGACAGTTGGCGGCGCGGCCCCGTCCCCGAATCCACCGACACGCGCTATCGTCCCCCTCGCCCCGGCGAGACCTTCCGCACCGACGAGGCCACGCTGCGCGAAGCCCATGCCCATCTGCTCACTCGCCTCCGCAACCTCGAATCGCACGGATACGCCTATCCCACACTGATTATCTCCACCACGAATGAGTGGCGCATCGACAACGACCCACCTTTCCCGCCTCTGGCCGACTTCGTCGCCGCGTGGAATCGCCTGGGCCTGGAACCACAACTCCGTTTGACCACGGTCCGCGAAGCCCTCCAACAGATGCGCGAAGAAATCGGCAAGAGTGCCCCGGAGCACGAAGGCGAATTCACCGACTGGTGGGCCGATGGCGATGGCTCCGGCCCGCGCGAAGTCGCCGCCAGCCGCCGCGCCAAGCGGTTGGCCGCTGCCGCAACCTCGCCGGTTTGGGGACCGCTCGATCCAAATGCCAAACGTGCGGCCGACACCATCTACCGCGACCTGTGCCTCTTCGACGAGCACACCTGGGGCTCCGGCGACAGCGTCTCCCAGCCCCACTCCTTGGACACTTGGGCCCAATACAACGAAAAATCACGAATGGCCTATCGGCCCATGTCTCTTGCCAAGCTCCTATTGTCGCAGCGGGCACGGACGGCCGTCTACGGGCTCCCCGAAGGTCTCTACGTGGCCAACACGGCCAAAGACCCTTGGAGCGGCTGGATCACCATGCCGGTCACCTGCCTCCGCGGCGATTTCCACAGCCTCGAAGATCCCAAGACCGGCCAGCGCATCCCGCTCGAGTTCGTGCCCGGCTATCGGCAGTGGGTCCGCCCAAAGGACGACCACGAGATGTCCATCTCGAACACGTCCCAGACCTTCCCCGACAACAGCCCGAACCAGCAGGCACGGTTCTGGGTCCAAGACCTCGATGCCCAATCGATCCGGCGATTGCTCTTGAGCGAGAAAACCGCCGAGCCGCAGCCCCAGTCGGAGAAGAAGACCGTCGAAGTCACGCTCGACGAGCACGGCTGGCCCACCTCAGCCACTTGGCCGGGTATGACAAAGCCGCTCTTCGACGCCGGCACCGGCGACTTCCTCTCCGTCGACGTTCAGGGGTTCGCCGCGCGCTGGGCCTTCCTCGAAGCCTTCGGCAAACCCGATGCCGAACGCCTGAAACTGCGGGGCGAATTGCTCAAGGAAGTGCCTGCCGTCGCCAACGCTGCCGCGGAAGTCCAGCAGAACGCGCACACTACCGTCTACACCCAGACGCTAGAGCATCCGCGGCTAAAGTGGTTCATTCGCCGTCTGGAACTCTTTCACGACCAACCGCGCGCGCGGCTGACCATGCGCTTCCATCGCACGGAGTCCGAACTGCCCGAGGTCTTCTTTGCTGTCTGCAATGTCCCCTGCGGCCGCCAGTTGCCCACCCTCAGCAACGGCGGACTCCCCTTCGTGCCGTACGAAGACCAGCTGCCGGGCACCTGCCGCGATTACTTCACGATCGACGCCTGGGCCCAGTACCCCACTCCCGCCGGCCGCTGGCTCTGGACCACTCGCGACGCGCCGCTGGTGACCTTCGGCCAACACAATGTCCTCGCCCAGCGGAACGATCCGCCGGAGAACCCCGGTCGCATCCTCTCCATGGTGTTCAACAACATCTGGTTCACCAACTTCGTCGCCGACAGCCACGGCGCCTTCGAGTTCCAGTACGACCTCGCCTGGAGTCCCGCCGATCAACCCGCGATCGACCCCGGCCAACAGACCGACACGCTCCTCTTTGAGCCCCAGGTCGTAATCAACCCCGAACTCCGCGAAAGCCCCGTGTATACCAAGCGCCTTCATCAACCGTAACGGACCTTTGCGCACAAAAGGCGGCTATTTCACCGTATCCTCCAAATACGGCTTCACCTCCACGAATGTATGCAGGATCTGCTGTCCGACCGGGCCGCCAGGCTCGGTCGGGCTCTCCCAGTCGGAAACCCGAAGCGTGGCGGTCGGACCCTTCGCGCGAAATACCTGCCAGTGGTAGTTCAACCAGAACGGCTTCTTGTCGAACGGCTTCTGCTCGTGTTTCGTGGCGAAGGGCGTCTGATACGAGTGCGTCGGATCCTCCAATAGCTCCACGCCCTCGATCGTCAGCGCGACCGGGAGGACCGCCCCGCGCGATTTGCCTTCGAGCAGGTCGCCGTAGTCGCCCGTAAACATCTTCACCGAATAGAGTTGCCCCGAATCTAGACCGCGGATCTCCTGCGAAAACACGTTCGGTCGCTCCTTCTGCCGCTTGGTGACCAGGAACGTGTTGGGGCCTCGATAGTAACGCCCCATGAACTTGCCGAACCCATCCTGATTGCCGGCCGTAATACTGTCCTTTGCGGCGGCTTCCACCTTCCAGCCCTTCAATCCATCGACGAAGTCGGGGTTCTGAATGTGCGTCAGCATGTACGGATGGTCCGATACTCGGTCGGTCCTTCCTTCCAGGCAGTAGTGCCGGAAGAACTGCCCGCACCAACGAAGCCGTTCTTCGTCACAGTATCCCGTACGCCAAATGTGCACCCCGCCCAGCCCGAACAGCGCCGGGTGCGTGGCGATGAACTGGAACTGCATGTCCAAGTAAGCGTTGTAATCGACGCTCGCATATCCGTCGGCGAACGGCCAGGGGAACGAGAAGATCGCCGGCACCCAAATCGTGTGTCGAACCAGCCCCGGCAACTTGTCTTCGAAGGTGATGATGCGGCTTCGCGGATAGGCCCGCATGCCGATCAGCGCCGACTTCAGATTGTCGAACTCCGCGATGTACGCCTCCCAGCACACGTACCCGCCCCCCTCGATGCACGCCCGGGCGAAGTCCACGCTCCCCTCGTTCTGGCCGAAGAGGCCCGCCGCGTACGGATAGAACGACCGGCCCGGAAACTGGGTGTTCAGCCGTCGGATGGCGGCCGCATACATCTCATAAGGATCTTGCGGCTTGTAGAACTCATCCACCAGCACTCCGTCCAGCATCGCGTGCGAGTAGCCGGGCCTCGTGGCATAAAACTGCGCACATACTTCGGCACCCTCCTCTGCGTCCTTGTCACCCCGGTACGCAGCGCGGCCCATGTAGCTGATCCACTTGCCGCCGCGCTGCTTCCACTCCCGCAAGTGCGGCTCGGCCTCTTCGGGAAATCCGGAACTGATGATCGTGTTCACGTTGGGAAGAATCCGCGGCTTGATATACTCCCAGTCGTATTTCAGCCCCTGCTTCACGTACTGCGTGCTGCTCGGATAACGACTATGCTGAATCTCCGGTACCGCCCGCACGTCCAACAGCTCCAACGCGGCCTCCCCTTCAGCGGCGACCTTGACGGCATGCTTGCCCGCCTTCACAAATCGCATGCTCTCCAACGTCTCCGCAGTACCCGCGACATGCCGGTGGAGCGGTTTCGAATCCAGGCTCACGCTGACCTGTCCCGGCTTTCCCGCGGCGCTCTTGGTCCGCACCAGTAACCAGCGATCGTACGGCACGCTCACCTCGTGCGTTCCCTCAATCGCTCCGCCCGCCGACTTCTGCAGATCGAGCAACTGCCACACAAAGTTGTTCAGAATCTTGATGTTCTTGAAGGCCTCGGACCGACCGGGCCACTTGACCTCGGCCGTCGTCTCACCGAGCTTCTGCCCCGACGGCTGCCGCAACTCCACCACTGCCGTATACGACCCGGCGGGCAGGTCCGCAGCGTCCAAACTGATCTCTTCCTGCATCTGCGGTTCGGTCTCCACGGCCGTCTCCTTTACGACCTTGTCCCCGTCTGCCGCCCGCAACTTCACCTCCAACGACAGCTTCGCCGTGTCCTCAACGTCCGCCGGCGACAGCACGCGGACCGACACCAGGATCTTGCCCGGATCCGGATAACTCCGTGTCAGCACCGACAGCGTTTCCGCCTTGGCCTTTGCCGACGGTTCCGCCGCCTGCACCGACAACGCGGCGACCGCGAGAATCCAACCGAACAAGCTCAATCTGCCGAGCATTCGTGCCATGGGGATGGTCTCCTGAAGCGAGGTTTGCACAGGCGTGGTCGGCCGTGTCAAACGGTGAGATGGCAATCGGGCCGACGATAGCAACACAACGCGCCGCCTTGAGCCGACATCCAGGCCGCGACTATCGCCGTGAGTCCGATTGTGTACGGATACCCAGAGCCAGTCAACCCCCGCGGCACCCAAACCGGGCTTTCCCGTTGCCAGTGCACTTCTACACGGTGAAACCCAGTTGTGCGGCCAGAGCCTTAAGATCGTTGCCCGACCCCGGAAGTGCCGACATCAAGTCCTCGCCATGCGCGCGAAGCCAAGGATCGACCGAGTCGGTCGGCTGCAACCCTCCGGCCATGCCCAACAGGCCGCGCCACTCATCGGTCCGCTTGCGATTGTAGCGCTCCAACTGCTCCACCGAAATGCCGCCGTCGAGGATCCCTTCAAACACATGCGCCAAATCGTACACTTCGCGCAGGCCGACGTTCATGCTTTGCACGCCGATCGGCCCGGTCATGTGTCCCGCGTCACCAACAAGCCAGAGTCGACCTTTCCCAAAACGGCTCGCCAGACGCCGCTCGAATCGCACCGCGATCTGCCATCGCATCTCGCCCACCCGCGCGCCGAACCAGGGCGCCCGCTGCGCTATCAGCGTGTCCAGCCGGCTGGCTTCCAACGCCGGGAATGCTGCGTCGCCGACGTCGACCGTCACACGCCGCTTCTGGCGAGTCGACGCCGCCAGAGGTACCCGGTCGCCCAATTGGAAACTCCAGCGGCACGCCTCCCCGGGCAGCGGCCACAGAGCGCTGGTCAGGTGATCGGCCAGCACCAACTGCATCTTGTCTGCGATTTCCGTCTCCGAACGAAATTCGAACACCGCGAAGTTCTGCGCCGCACCGACTTCCGGAAACTCGATGCCCAACGACCGCCGCACCGTCGAACGATGCCCGTCGGCACCCAACACCAGCGGCACGCTCACCTCGGCCGTTTCCGCAACAACCCATTCGGTGTGCGCCACCGCGTAGCCCACCGACTGCTTCTCCAGCCGATTGATCCGCACGCCCACGCGCCCCTCATGCTCAGCAAGCTCGGTGGCCTCGTGGTTCCAAAGAACCGGGATCCCCAAATCGGCCAACGCCATCTCCAAACAGCTCTCCAGCCATTCCTGAGGCATCACGGCCAAGTACGGATACCGCGCGCTCCCCTCGCCGACCTTCAATTCCTTCCGACACTCCCGCCCGTCGTACAGAGCAACGGTCTCGATCCGGCGGGCCTTCTCCAGGACTCTCTCCGCCAAACCAAGTTCAGCCAGGATTTCCAGCGTACCCGGATGCAGTGCCAAGGCATAACTGTGCACGCCGGTCCGCCAGTCGCTATCGACGATCTGAACGTGGACACCCTGCTTGGCGAGCGTCAACGCGCCCAGAAGACCCACCGGGCCTGCCCCAACGACCAACACCTCTGCATCTTGCTTGACAAGCATCAGACCCTCCATCAAGCAGTCTGGAACCGATCTTGAAATGAGGTCGGCATACCTCGGAGGCAACCCCCCGGAATTCTCCCACTTCCGCCCGTTCTGTCAACGGTCGGCCTCCCCTTTCCCAACGTGGTCCCCCGCTGGTCCGCAGCAAGTTCGTCCCAGTTGCTTGCGACCCTCCGCATCTCATACTCGCCCGATGGCAGAACTACCGGCGACCAAGTACCATATGAGACTCCCGTCAACTATGCTACCGACGGCTGCCCGAAGTACCGACATCCCAGTTCGCACGAGGAGCGACAGCATGAGTAGAATCCCCTTTTGCGTGGCCCTTCTTCTTGTGTACCTTGCCGGCACGAGTTTCGGCCAACCCGCCGTGAAAGCGATTCCCGACAACTGGAAACCCACTGGGCTGCGCCCACTCTTGCCGAGCGATGCCTGCGCCTCGTCGACATTCGGCGGAATCGGAGGAACTTACGCCCCGACTCGCGCCATCGATGGCAACCTCGGCACAAAATGGGTGGGCCAGACCGCGGCCACTCCACAGGATCCGCAATGGATCGAGCTGCAACTCCCTAGCCCCCAGATCGTCACGGCCGTGGCCGTGGCCGGCGCACCCGTCGGCAAGGACGGCTTCGCTGCCGGCGCGGTCCAGGTGAGCGACGACGCAACCGGCTCGTTCCGAACGGTCGCCGAAATCTCCCAGGCGCCCTCCGCTCATTGGCTTGCCACGTTTGAACCTGCTAAGACATCCAAGATCCGTCTCCTCGTTACAAAGTCCGGCGGGGAGAGCCCCCACACCGATCTCAACGAAATCCAAATTCTCGGTCCACCCCTCTCCGATGCCCAACTCAAGCAGCAGGCCATCGACGCATTGGCCGTCGCCGTTCGCACACTCCAGCCAACACAAGCCGCCGCCGACCGCCTGGCAACCCAAATCGACCCGCACCTGGCCGCCGTTGCTCCTCACCTCAAGGAGCTCGCGCAGCAACTGACCCAGGCGGCCGAACGACTGCAACAATGGAACGATTTGCCCCAAACCGAGCGAGCCGATCTGGCCGCGCGCATCGACCAGGCTCAACTCCGCGCTCGACAATGGGCCGCCTGGATCGCTCGCATGCCAGGTCCCTGGCAGGCCCGATTCGACGACCTCCGCGCGGTTCGCAAATCCGCCGCCGCTACAGCCGATGGCAAGAAAGTCGTCTCCCGTCGCGACGGCTCGCAAGTCACTCTGTCCAACAATCAGGTGGCGATCACCCTCGACGAGCCCGCCGGCACATGGAATGCGACCTGGCTCGATGGAGCCCAGGCGGCCATCCGGCAAGTGCACTTCGCCGTCGAAGCCGGCGGCAAGCGGGTCTCACCCGACAAGATCCCCGCAGAAATCGCGCCCACCAGCGGCAAGCTCGGCACCGGCATGCAGATCCGACAGCGTTGGGGCGATACCATGCACGTCCAGCGCGAACTGACCATTTACGAAGGCAAACCGATAGTCGTCATCTCCGGCCGAATCGTCAATCGAACGGGCCGCGACCTGCCGCTGGCGGCCGCGTACATGGTCGATCTCGCTTCGCAGGATGGGGGCTGGTGGTACGCGGGCCAGGCGATCCAAACACCCGGCGTTGTCACCACCGAAGGGCTCGCGTCGCTCGGCTGTCAGCCCGAAGGCACGTTTTCCCAACTCGTCGACGCCCCACGAACCTACGGTGGCTCCGGCCTCTTGGCCCTGGCCCATCAGAATCCCTCCGGTAGCCTCCTGATTGGCTATCTCACCGCCCAGCAGGCGCGGCCCGACCTTTCCGCAGCCTTCCAGCCCACCGAAGGCGGCACCACCATGTCTGCCGTGCTTCCTTTCTTCGGCCGCATCTTGCCGCCTGGGGCCACGCTCGAACTCGACCCCGTCTACATTGCTGCTGCCGTCGATCCCTACCAGTCGCTCGAGCGCTACGCCGACGCCGTAGCCGCCTCGTCGCAAATTCCCGTGCGCACCGGACCGACCGCCCTTTGGTGCAGTTGGTACGCCCATCGCATGGCCATGACCGAAGACCTCGTCCTGGCCAACGCGGCCGTGGCGGCCAAACACTTCGTCCCCCTGGGCCTTCAGATCATGCAACTCGATCACGGCTGGCAGCGTGGCGATGTCACCGGCGACTGGGTCGCCAACGACCGCTTCCCGCATGGGCTGAAGTGGCTCTCAGAGCAACTCCAGTCCCGCTTTGGGCTGAGGCTTGGCGTCTGGATCTCCCCAACCGACGTCGCCGAAACCAGCGAGCTCTTCCGCCAGCACGCCGACTGGATGCTCAAGGACACCGACGGCAAACCGCGACCCAACTGGCGATGGTACTGGAAGCCCAACCCCATGTGCTACGAACTCGACGCCTCGCGGCCCGAAGCTCAGAAATGGATCGAGGACACTTTCGCGCGTCTCTCTTCCGAAGGCGTCAGCTACTACAAGATCGACTTCATCTCCGCCTCCGCCGGCGAGCATTTCCGGCAGTATAATCCGCAGTGCACGCGTGGCTGGGGTGTGCTCAAGTGCGCCATGGACGCCCTCCGCCGCGGCGCCGGCCCGAAGGCCTGGATCCGCTACACCCAAACGCCCTACCTCCTGACCGCCGGACTTGGTGATAGCGGAATCGCCGGCTCCGATACCCTCGATGCCGGTCTCGGTGGCAACATCGAGGTCCTACGCACCAACGCCCGTTCCCTTGCGGCCGGCTTCTGGATCAACGACCGCCTCTACCATCGCGAGCTGTGCGACCTCAGCGTCCGTATGCACGCCGACATCGAAGAAGTGCGCATGCGGCTGGCCATGATGGCTCTGGCCGGGTGCAGCGTCTCGTTTAGCGACGAGTTCCAGTACCTGCCCGACTCGCGAATCCATATGATGCAGCAGTGCCTGCCGCCTGGGGCTCCGCAGATGCACCCCTTGGACCTCTACCAACGAGCGATTCCCTCCATCTGGCACATCCCCTGCAAGACCCCGTTCGGCGCCTGGGACGTGGTCGGGCTGTTCAACTTCGAGAACGAACCCCAAGAGCGGACCATCCCGCTGGCCCGCCTTGGCCTGCTCGACAAGACCGATGTCATCACAATGGAGTTCTGGCAGGAGAAGCTCCTGGGCGTCTTCCGCGACCAACTGACGCTCACGCTCCCACCGCAGTCCAGCCGCGTCCTCCTGCTCCACCGCGCCGCCGGCCGACCGCAAGTCATCGGCACCGACATGCACATCCTCGGCGGCTTCCACGAAATCCAAGGGCTCCAGTGGGACGCCGATCACAACGTCCTCTCAGGCAAGTGCCGGCGTATGCCCGGCATCAGCGGGCGGGTCTACCTCTTCGTGCCCGAGCCCTACCGACCGCACTTCGATTTCCCCCTGACCGCCACCTCAGCCCAACTGACCAACATCGGACGCGGCCTCTGGATGAAAGAGATCCGATTCGATCAGGCCGAAGTCTCGTGGACCGTTCCCTTCGACGGACCGACCCAGAAGAAGGAAACCAAACCCGCCAACGAACCCGTAACAACCAACTGACCACTGCCGTTCCATCCACGGTGCGATGCGCCGTCACGACGGCCGAACGTTCGCCTCAAACCGGTGGAACGCTCACCGGCTCGCCGCGATCCGCCAGCGCCTGCTCTACCAGTGCCGTCTGCTCGGAGGTCAACTCCCAGTCGGCCGCCGCCGCCGTTTCGCCAATCTGTTCCGGGCGTTTGGCACCGCACAGCGCCGCCGTGATGCCCGGTTGCCGGATCGTCCACGCGACGACCAGTTGCGCCACCGTGCGTCCCGCCTCGTTAGCAACCTGACGCAGCCGGTCCACCAGGTCGTGGTTCTTCTCCCACTCCGCGCCTTGAAACATGGGATACTTCCTCCGGCTGTCGGTCTCGGCAAACACTTCGGTTCGCCGCAACTTACCTGCCAGAAGCCCCTTCATAAGCGGCCAGTAGACCAACACGGCCACGCCCCGATCGCGGCACCAGGGGAGCGTATCTGCCTCGATCTGTCGCTGCAGCATGTTGTACGGCGGCTGATACGCCGACAGCGGACAAACGGCCGTAAACTCCTCGAGCTGCGCCACGTTCACGTTCGACACCCCGGCCGAGCGGATCTTCCCCTCGTCCATGAGCCGCTTCAACTCGCCCGCCGACGCGCCGATGGGCACCTTGGGATCCGGCGCATGCAGATAGTAAAGCTCCACGCAATCGGTCTGCAACCGGCGAAGGCTCTCCTCGCACTGGCGGCGTAGCATCGCCGGCGAACCGTCGACCGCTTGCTTCCCGCCAGCGTGCCAATGAAGTCCACCCTTCGTGGCGATGACCATTTCCTGCCGGCGGTTGCCCAGCGCCCGGGCGATCAACCGTTCGCTCTCCCCATCGCGCCCGTACATATGCGCCGTGTCGAGATGGTTGATGCCCAGATCAAAACATGCCCGGATCGTGGCGATACTGTGCTCATCGGTCGCGCCGGGACTGGTCAAGCCCGCGATCGGCCAGCAGCCCAGCGACACACTCGACACCTCTAGTCCCGTACTACCAAGACGCCGGTACTGCATCACGTTTGCCCCAGGGGAAGATGAGCCAACTTGCTCGGAATGACGATCGCCGACCATCCGAGACCGGCACACACTGCGCCAGCCCCCACATTATGGCGACTCATTCACCGCCGTGGCAACCTCCGCCGTCGGCCATCGCACCGGCAATCGGCCCGACCAGGCCAGCCAGACGATGAAAGCCGCCAGAGGAATCCATCCGACCAGGCTCGTTAGCGTGCCGCAAATCGCCGTATCGAACGGCGTGAGCAGAATGATCGGCAGTCCCGCAATGGCGTTCAACGAAGCATGGGCAATTGCCGGCACCCACACACTGCCCGACGCCAATTGCAGCCATCCAAAGATCACCCCCAACAGCGTCGTGAATCCGGTCATCAACAAGATGCCCCAATACGGATGGGCCGGGTAATTAAAGCCCTGGGCGATGATCGGCGCGTGCCACAAACCCCAAATCGCGCCGCTGACGATCAGGGCCGCCCACTGGCCCAGACCCGCCTGCATCAGCCGCGGCAGCAGAAACCCTCGCCATCCCAATTCCTCGCCAATGGCAAACAGCACATTCAACATCGGCGCAAGCGTCAACGCCATCGCCACCTGCGCGCCGACGATCACCCAAAGCGGAACGGGCACCGTCACATGGGCTTCCGCGAGGCTGTTGCGCAACAAGGGAAACGATAGATCCAACCGCGCCAGGCCGAACAATACCGTCAGCCCCAGCGCAACCACCGTGCTCACCACCGGCAGAAACCAGGCCCAAACGTAATAGCGCCATCGGCCCAGCTGGTTGATCGTCGTCGTTCGCCAGTTTTCCCGTAGAACCAGTCGCGTAACCACCAGCGCGCTCACCCCCGGCCCCCACATCCCCAATGCCAGCAGGGGCACGGCCAACGGGCTCTTCAGCGACCCGCCGGTCAGCAGCAACACGCTCCAGATTCCCCAAGAGAGCGCAAAGCCAAGCACCAGAAACGCGGCAACACCGTACCACTGACGCCGCTGACTCGAGGGCTCTACAACCGCCGCGGTCACTGCACAAGACTCCGGCATTTCCGAAAGATCGTCAATTCTCGTCACGAGGCACCTCTCGATCGGCCAACCCTTCCGCAACCTCCGCTGCCGCGTCGTTAGCCGCGCGCAAGCGCCCTCGCCTGCGCACGGCGTCTTTCAACACGTATTCGATCTGCCCATTGACGCTGCGAAACTCCTGCTGCGCCCAGGCCTCCAAGGCCTCGTACAACGCCGGATCGATGCGTAACAGGAACGATTTCCGCGGTTTCATAGATCAACAAGAACTTGGCGATACGGTGGCATCCTGACTCGGCCGTCACGCGTTCCTCGACGACTCGCTTGTATCTTTCCGATACCTCCCCGCCGGAACGTTTGCAGACTCGCCCCTCTTCCCACAGCCCCAAAGGCCGGACATCTTGCCTTCTCACCCATAGAGCGTCCCGGCATTGATCACCGGCTGTGCCTCGCGCTCGCCGCAAAGCACCACCAGCAAATTGCTGACCATCGTCGCCTTGCGCTCCTCGTCCAGTTCGAGTACCTGGTTTTCCATGAGATCCTTCAACGCCATCTGCACCATGCTCACCGCTCCGTGAACGATCCTCTGTCGGGCGTCGATGATGGCCTCGGCCTGCTGGCGGCGGAGCATTGCCCCGGCGATCTCCGGCGCATAGGCCAGATGGGTCAACCGGGCTTCCTCGATCGCCACACCCGCCTTGGCCACGCGATTCTGAAGCTCCTCCTGCAGGGCCAGCGCCACCTCATCCATGCCGGCACGCAGCGTGATCTCATTCGGCTCGCCGTGGTCGTAGGCATACTGGCTGGTCACATGCCGCAGCGCCGATTCGCTCTGGATCTTCACGTACTGTTCGTAATCCTCAACGTCGAAGCTGGCCTGCGCCGTGTCGGCGACCCGCCACACGACAACCGCAGCGATCTCGATCGGATTGCCCCGCTTGTCGTTCACCTTCAACTTCGCCCCTTCCAGGTTCCTGGCCCGCACCGAGATCCGCAGCTTGCTGTTCAGCGGGTTCGTCCAGTGCCAACCGCTCGTGCGCACCGTTCCCCGATAGGCACCGAACAACACGAGCACCCTCGCCTCGTTCGGCTGTAGCGTGAAGTACCCGAAACACGCGAACACGCCCAACAGCAGGGCCGCCAGGCCGCCGCCCAAGTAGTAGAAGTTGGGCAAGGTCCCTGTCCGATCCGCCGCATCTGCCGAAAAGGCGAATGCCACAGTCAGCCCGATGTGGGCGGCAAACAACAGAATGGTTACCACCAACATGCCCCAACCATTCAGCACGCGAACGACGTTTTCTCGGTTCATCGCAGTCGACTCCACGGAAGGATGGTTGCCCCGAGCAATATCAATATGATATCATATCGATATCGAAAGGCAAGGCAAACTCGTCCATTTTTCCTAAGTCAAGACTGCAAAACACATTGCGATCGTCGGTCCGCGCCCTCCGACGGTTGCCGCATGCTATCGAGACGCGTTCCCGCCGGGGCTCTCATGCACCCGGCTCAGCAGCCAGCCAAACAGGTTTCTCAACCCCGTCCGATTGTCGAAGAATCCGATGTACTCGTTGTAGCCCCACGGATCGCCCAGCGCGAAAACGGTGCCCTTGCCGCGGCGGCACGTTGCCATGATGTCGTCGCCCTGGAAACGATAGACCACCTCCGCTGGCTCCCGTACCGACAGCGTGCAGATCGAGCGCATGTGGAGCTTCTTCACGCCCCGGAACAGCGAATGCTCGGGAAACGAGTGCATCTGGAGCTTCGTCGGATCGGCCCCCACGCCGAAACGAACATCCTCGTTGAACCCAATCCCAAACCGCTCCGCCAGCTTGTTCATGTGCTCAAACTCGGCGTGGTCCTTGTCGTTATTCAGAAGTACCAGTACGCCGCCGGCTTTCACCCACGCCACAATCGCTTCGATCGCGCCGTCGTCAAGCTGTTTCACCGATGGGTCCATGTCAGGCGTGCCCGGAGCGACCAGCATATACACGTCCACGTCCGACAGCGTCTTCGCCGACGCAGGCTCGGTTAACGAGACGGTCTTCGCCCCCAACGCCTCAATGACCTTCTGCAGCTCCGAGTAGCCCGACGGAAGCGTGTCTTCCCACGCGTAATGATACGGATTCCCGTCGCGCGTCTCCCGATGGTAGTGCCGATCCAGCGCCACGACCGGGCGCCGCCCATGCGCGTCGTTCGCCAACGCCGCTTCCAGCGACTGCACCACTTCCCGATCCACCGCAATCAGCCGGTCCAGCGACCCCGCCTGCGGCCATTCGGTCACTCGGTGCAGACCAAGAAACTTCCGCTCGGCCAAGTTGGCTTCCGTCTCCAAAGCCGGATTCTCGCCCGCAGCCAACAGCAACCGCGCCTGCGCAGCCATGTAACGGCACAGCAGCAAGTTCAACTCCCGAAGTGGCTGCCGCGGCGTCTCCGTCGGTGGTCCTCCTTCGGCCATCGCTTCCCGCAGCACGCGCCCACTCGCCCCGTCGCGATTGGGCGCTTCCACTCGCATAAGATGGCAGATCGTCGGCACGATGTCGATGTGCTCCGCGTAATCCAGCACTCTTCCCCGAACGATTCCCGGCCCGACAAGGACCAGCGGCGTAATCCACGCGTCCTCGCACGTCGGCGGATGGGCGCCGGTCGGAGCGTTGCCGTGGTCGGCCGTCAGCACCAGGAGCGTGTCGTCCTTCCGCCCAAGCTGGGCCAACCGCTCGACGAACTGTCCCAACAGCCGATCCGCGTTCCTCGCCGCGGCCACGTACGGCGAGCCCTCCGCCCAGATGTTCCGCCGCCACGGCACGTTCTCGGTCGTTCGGTGGCACTGCCAACCCGCCAGACCCGTCTGCTGCAAATGGATCCGCAGGAACCGAAGGTCATGCTTCGCCAGCAGGTCCAGCGCATGTTCGATCGCCGCGGCATCCGTTGTATTGACCAGCATCGAATAACTGTTCGAGCGGTTGATCGACGAATAATCGGTGCAATTCGCCACCTGAGCCGTAAGTTGGTCCGGATAGAAACAGTCCTGAATGAGCTTCTGACCCGGCCGAATGAACAGCGTGCCCGCCAGCATCACCGGGTTGGGCATCGAGCTGTTGTGCATCGCGGCCCAGTCGCCCGTGGTTGGGTGACACGGCAGCAACAAGTGTGCTCGGCGGAACCACGTACCTTCCGCCGCCACACGCTTGAAATTCTCCATGTTCAGCCGATCCGGAGCCTGCGCGTGCAGCCCGTCGATCACGAACAGCACCGCCCGCTTCGGCGATTCCGGCCCGCCGGCGGCCAGTCCGGCCATCGGCCACACCATCGCGCACACCAGTAGCAGCGACAATCGCTTCATAACGGCGCTCCTCACCCGACCACTACGTCTCTGCCTTCAACACGCAACCGCCTCAGTCGGCCGTGCCGACCTGAATCCGCTTCGGCCCCTGCATCGCCTCGCCGAAAAAGTACATCTGCACGTCGCGCGTCTTCGGCGGCGACACCGAGTCGCCGTAGCTCCAGAACACGCGGAACTCGGGCGTGCCGCCCACAACGGCTTTCACGTGGTTGTGCGAAAGGGGCGAATCCGGTGTCAACGTGCGCAGCCGTTTCCAGGTTGCACCGCCGTCGACCGATTGCCACTCGTCGATCAGTCCGCCGTCCTCGTATGGCTGCGACGTCGTCGTCGCACCGTAGAGCCGGTAGTCTTTCTCACCGACGACGACCATCGCGCCGTTGTCGTACATGTGGTCGCTTTCCGCCACGTCGGCGACCTTCCAGCCGCCCTCCGTTCGCCGAGTGACCTTCCAACGGCTCGCATAGGTCGCACAATCCGCGTCGAGCAGCAAGATCAGCGGCTTGCCGTACGGGTCGATCTGCATATCCTTCAGCCACACCCCGTGCTCGCCCGAATCGTAGATCTCCTCCGCCTGGGTTTGGTCGATAGGCAGTCGATACGGCGTACCGTCGCTTCGGTGCCAAGAGTCGCCGCCATCGTCCGAGCACGCATAATACACATTGTGTCGCCGCGCCCAGGCGTGCTTCGTCGCGATTTCCTTCTCCGTGCCGCCTCCCAGCCGCGACCAGGCGATGTGAATCCTGCGCGGATAGGAACCGGTCTCCGCGATCGTGATCGCATAGACCGTTGGGTAGGTTGTCGTCGACACCGGGAAGTCGATCAGCACCCGTGCAGGCTCCCAACTCTTCCCCCCGTCGCGTGATCGCTGCGTACACCAGCCGGGCGCCTGCCGATACGACACAAAAAGCTCCCCGGTGCGCAACTGCCACGGCTGAGGATACGATGTATGCGGCTTGTCCAAGTCGGGCAGCGTCTGCCAGCGGCCGATCGCATAAGGCTCGGCCGACTTGACAACATGCGTGATGTCCCCATGCGCACCGTAAAACACGTACAGATAGCCCGCCTCATCGACCATCAGCGTCGGATTGCGGTGAGCGTCCATGTTCATGTTCTTCCCCAGCACCACCGGCGCCGCAAACGTCTTCGTCTTGTGGTCGTAATAGCTGATCGCCGGCCAGTTCTTGGCATTTCCGAACACGAAGTAAGTCTTCTGCTGCGATGCCGCGTGAACTGCCATCGGCCGATGCCACGCACAGTAGCTCGCACACGGACCCGAGTACACGTACGGCTTTCCCGGATAAGCGTTGGCCGTACCGCATTGATACCACACGCCCTGGAAGGGGGCCGCCGCCGACTTGCGAGCTGTTGGCTTGGCTCCCGACTCCGGCCGGGCCTCCCCGCCCCATCCCCAACCGTGCCACGCCACGATCGCAATTCCCCCAACAATCGCCGCAGCTATCCAGCGTCGCATGATCGGTCATTCTCCCGTCGTTCCGAGCACTGCCGTCAGCGGGCCGCTGTGGGCGGTGTCTTCAGCACACCTAGCAGCGCCACGGCGTCGTCGTACCGGCCCTCCGCGTAGGCAGCGTCCAATCGCACCACTGTCGCAGTCCTATCCCACGCCTGCCCAGCCACAGCCTTCTTCTCCGGCGTAGATCGCAGGTAGTCCTCATGCAGCGAGGCCAAATCCGGAGCGTTCTCTTTTAGTAGCTTCTCGCGGAGGGCCAAGTAGCATTCCTCACGCATCACGTCCAAGATGTATTGCCGTTCGCTGTCGCACGTGCACGCCTCGAGCGCTTTGGCCAGATTCGCCGACGGCTCGTATGCGATCAGCGCCCGCATGGCGTCGAGCAACTTCCGATCGGCCGCAAGTGCCTCGGGCAGCAATTCCTTCACATAGACCTCCCGCAGTTGCTTCCAGTCGTGCGGCAACTCCCGAATGCCCCCGTCGATCACCGTGCTCACGCGGACTGCAACCGCCGAATCCGCACGATACGTCTCCCACCGGTCGAAATACCCGTCCTCGTTCGTGTCATACATGCGAACCTCGCCCCATGGGGCGTTGTCGCCCAGATGCCCAATCATCAACCAGCCTTCGCTCGCCCCCTTCAGATGAATGCGGCGGTCTGCCCGCGAGTAATACAGTTCCCGGCAGGTCGACGGCGAGCTTCGAAACTCACGCCGCGTGTTCCAATCCTGGGTTGGCCCTCCCGTGTTGTGCATGATTCGCCGCGTCCAGGTCCAGAAAACACCCTCCCAGCGACGGCACTCTTCCCGATGCGGCTCGTCGCCGATCTTTCGCAATGCGTCGCCGTACTCCCGCCAGCTGAATCCCGTCTGCTCCGCGGGATAGGTCTCCGCCAGCCGACGCGACGCGTCGTGGCCAATACAGTAGGTCGTCTTGGGCGTCCGCCGCAAAGGGTTCTCGTGCGCCATTCCCGGGAAATCGTACGGCACGTTGCCGATCAGGTTGAATCCGCACTCGTAGTGCAGCGGCCGCTCCGGCGTGCTCTGCCCATCCAGATCCACACCATAACGCACGTTCACCGCGCCGATCTTCCGCAGCCGCGGTGAAAAGTCCCAGGCAAACGTCGCGTTGCCCAGGTCGGGCTCCCGGATCGGATCGAACGGCACCGGCACCGCGCTCACGCGCACCACCAGGTCCGACCGCCCCGTGCCCCGGGTGTCGAAAAACGCAAACGGACACTCGCTGATCGGCCACCACCGCTTCTGCTCGGGGTCGTACTTGTTGGCATAGATCATGTTGTTGCCGTACGGGTCGGAGCGGAAGAAGTTGTGCGAATACTCGTAGTCTCGCACGTCCCACATCCGGCCGTCGTGGTCCAGATCCACGCCCACCCACACCGTCTGCAATCGCCCTTTCACGAAGTAGCGGATGTCCATCTCGTCGGGCTGCCCGTCGCCGTCGTTGTCCATGTAGTCGACCATGCGATCGACCGCTCCGTCGCGATCGTAGTCGACCACGTAGCAGTCGCTGTCCTGATCGCCGTCGCGATCATCGGCCTTCATGTCGCCGTCGTCATCGAGAATCCACACGATCGACCCCCGGGGCCGGCTCGCGCGTTTGCCAAGAAGCTCGCACCGCACCAGCATGCGTCCCCCGCCAGGCAGCGCACTCTGAATCGAGATCTGCTCGCCCGGCTTCAACTCCGTGGCCCGCGCCCACCACTCCTTCTGCTTCAGATCCAACGAGCCACCATCGCCCAGGGCCGTTTCGCCATCCCACCAGGTCCCCGACGGTTGGGCACCCTCCGAACTCGTCAGCCCGAAAAACCCACACAGCGCTCCCGCCAACAGAAGCGAAGCCACAAGTCGCGAGGTTACCACCGGCATGACGCGTGCTCCTTTGGGCTCGACAATTCGTCCAGACACGGCCGGAATCTCATCGGCGAGTTTGTAAGATAATCTGCTCGCTTCGGCCTGTCAACGAGATAGTAAGATAATAAAATAATCTCTTGCAACCCCGCCCCTCTGCCCCTATAGTATCCAAAGCAATGCTGCAAATCCCATGCTTCCTTGCGCCAGCTTGGGGAAACCCGCCATGAGAATACCCGGCGGCGCGACCCCTTTAGGAGCCCAGCCGTGTTGGAACCGGCGCCGCGTCGGAAAACGAGCGATTATCTCGTCCAGCAGATCCAGGCGTTCATCGCCGATCAGGATCTCCGGCCGGGCGATCCGCTCCCCACCGAGCACGCCCTCGCCGAACGATTCGGCGTCAGCCGCATCAGCGTGCGCGAAGCCACCAAGACCCTCGGCTTCCTGGGCGTCGTCGACGCCAAACCCGGCCGAGGACTTTCCGTCGGATGCGTCGACGTCGGTCGCCTCACGCAGACCCTAAGCTTCCATCCGGCCATGCACGACGTCTCCGACGCCGAGCTTATCGATTCTCGCGTTGTCCTCGAAACCGGTGTGCTACCGTACGTCGTTCGTCGCGTCCCCGACGTGCCCGACATCCTCGATGGGCTGGACCGCATCAACCAACAGTGGAAAGAAGCCCGCAAGCTCGCCGAGTTCATGCAGCTCGATATCGCCTTCCATCAGCACCTCCTCGAATCCAGTGGGCTGCGGCCCCTGGCGGCCTTCAACGAGCTGCTCCAAATCTTCTTCGAACGCTTCCGACGTCTCGTATCCAAACGCGAGTGGCAGAACGCCATCCGCGATCATCAGCGCATCACCGCTGCCCTGCGAGACCGCAACGCACCCGCCGCTGCCGAAATTCTCCGCCGCCACATCGAAAGCCACCGCTGTTAGAGCGCACTGCTGGCAGCATCGCGCTACGCTGCCGATTGTCGCGATGCGGCGCCGACCGTCTCCGGCACATACCGGTAGATAATCCATGCCGCCAACAGGCATAGCACTCCGCCCACGATGAAGGGCAGGTGAAACAGAATCGGCGCCAGGCCCCCGGCCAACAACGGTCCCAACGCGACGCCCAGCGTGAATCCCGCCGTCACAACACTCATCTGCTGCGCCTCGCGGCCGCCGTGGGCCAAATCGCCCGCCAGGGCAAAACTGGGAGCTGCGATTGCCGCGGCCGCCACTCCCTGCAAAAGCCGCAGTCCGATTAGCTCCCATGTGCTGCCGGCAGCGCCCAACAAGGCCGTGGATGGCGCCAACAGCACAAACCCCGCGATCATCAGCGGCTTTCGGCCAATCCGATCCGACAGCCGCCCCAGTGGAAGCTGGAACATCAGCCGCGTGACCATCAAAGCGCTGAACGCCAGACTGAACGCAAACGCCGTCGCATGCAGCCGCGTGTTAAACTGTTTCTCCAGGGTCGCCATCATCGTAAACGCCGCTGCCATGATGGCCGTCGCGATCCCCAGCGCCAGAATGGGCCCGTGAAACATGCCTCCGCGCCCGTGGTGCCGACGCGACTGGCGTGGCGCAGCCGGGCGAGCGGCCGGTGGATCGCTGACCACCAACTGTACCAGGATCATTCCTGCCGCGATCGTGCCCGCCCCGGCGAAGAACGCTGCCGAAAACCCCCACAGGTCGTGCAGCGCCCCGCCGATCAACGGCCCCAGCGCGAGCCCTGTCATCCGTGCCGTCGTATAGATCCCCATCGAGCCGCCCCGCGTCTCTCGCGCCGTTCCCATCGTTAGCAGCGCCATGGCCGCCGGAACGGTCAAGGCCATGCCGATGCCTTGCACGCCTCGCAACAGAAGCAGATGCAGAAACGAGTCCGCAAAGTCAAACGACAGCGTCGACCCGGCCATTGCCAGCAATCCGAGCTGAATCATCAGCTTGTGACGCCTCAGATGGTCGCTCAGCATGCCGCTGAGTGGTTGCACGATGGTCGCCACCACGCCATAGATGGCCAACAGAAACCCCACGCGCACCGTCTCGGCTACGCGAACCGACGGAGCAGGAAGCACCGCCACGTACAGTGGCAGCACCACCAGCATGATGCTGTTCCCCACCGCGTCGCCCATGCGAGCAACCGCCAGGGCCAGCACCGTCCGGTTCGCGCCGATGCGCTTGGCTCGTTGCTTGAGACTCATTCGTGCGGGCAACATTCCTGGGGGCATTCGTCCGGGCTTGGGCCGAACTGGCCGAGGGCGAGCCGTGCCGCCCCCGGATCGATCCGCTCCACCACCAGCTCGCGGATCATCTGGACGAAACGACGATGCGTACCGACCGGCGCGGCTCGCACCATGTCGATTCCGAGCTCCTCACACAGGCCCCGCACTTCGACATCCAGGTCGTAGACCACCTCCATGTTCTCAAATAGGAAGCTGATCGGCACCAGCACGATGTCCCGGACCGGCTCGCTGCCATGCAACGCAACCAGGTAATCGCCCACGTCGGGCTCCAGCCAAGGTTGCGACGGCGGACCGCTCCGGCTCTGATACACCAACTCCCATCCGTCGCTCCGACCCACAAGCTCGGAAACCAGCCGGCACGCCTCGCGAAGCTGCTCCTCATATCGACTCGTTCTCGCCATGGCCACAGGAAGGCTGTGAGCCGTGTAAATCAACCGGGCCCCGTCGCGACGCTCGCTCCGAACCTGCTCCAGCGCCTCTTGAACCCGCTGGGCCAGCGGTTCTAGAAACCCGGGATGATTATAGAACAGTCTCAGCTTGTCGATCTGCGGCGCGCCGGTGCCCACCGCCTGACGCGCCTGCTCGATCTCCTCCAGGTATTGCCGGCAGCTCGCATACGAACCAAAGGCCGACGTCACGAAGGCCAATGCACGCTGCACCCCATCCTCGGCCATCTGTCCAACCGTGTCTGTCAACATCGGATGCCAGTTCCGGTTGCCCCAATACACGGCCAGCCGCGGCCCGTGCCGATTCAACTCGTCAATCACTGCCGTCAACAGCGCGCGATTCTGCTGGCTGATCGGGCTGACCCCGCCGAACAACTCGTAGTGCTTCGCCACCTCGAGCAACCGCTCCCGGGGGACCCGCTTCCCCCGGACCACGTTTTCGAGGAACGGAAGCACGTCGTCGGCCTTCTCCGGCCCACCGAACGATACCACCAGCAACGCATCGTAAGGACAATCCAAATCCGGCTCCGACGCCTGCCCCAATTCCCGCTCGGAAGCACTCATAGGCGTTTCCTTGTTCCTCAAAACGCATCTCGCGTCAGTCTTGCGCCAACATCACTTCTCCCAACCAGGGGAGCGGGGCACGATCAGCACTAAAGTCAAGTGCCACACGCACTAGCGTATCGGACGGCGCCGATCCTGACAAGCCGCACATTCCTTTTCGATGGACCAAAAACGGCGATCGTGACGGTAACATATGGGCATCGCGCGCATCTTCCTCCTTAGTCAAGCGAGCTTCGACGTACGGGAGAACGTGAATGGTTGACGACCTGGAATCGCCGGTCCTGGCCACCCCACTCGACGCGGCGGCAGTCGGCGAACTCTACGACGCATTCTACGACACGATCTACCGCTATTGCCTTCGGCGCTTGTACTTCTACTACATCGCCGAAGACGCGGTTTCGGAGATATTCCTTACCATGGCCCGGCGGATCGGCGAGTTCCGCGGCAAAAAACTGCGCGACTTCCGCGCCTGGCTCTACGTCATCGCAGCCAACCACGTCAATCAACTCATTCGCCGTAAATTCCGTGACAAACGCCTGCTCGATACCCTGGCCCAGCAGACAACCCAGCGCCAGCACGATCCCCGGCGACGCTGGGCGGCCCTCTACCAGGCCCTGCTCACATTGGACGAGCAACAACAACATTTGCTGACTCTGCGATTTTTCCAAGGGCTCTCCCACGACGAAATCGCCCACATCGTCGGCAAGCGGGCGGGCACCGTACGCGTAACCATCCACCGGGCGTTGAAGAGGCTCCGCCCTGTCCTCCAGCATGCTCTGGATGATGAATATGTCTGGGAAGAAACCAATGGACTTTGAACGGCAGTTCGAACGTTTTGTCGACGGTATCGCCGACGCTGATACGCCCCGAGAGACGCATCGCCGGCAGCTCCGCACGCAGGTGCTGGCGGTCGTTGAGTCGGCCGTAACGCCTACGCCTAATACCCTGGCCCCTATTGCAAGGAGACAAGCGATGAAGCGCACCTGGATTCAGTGGTCGGCGGCCGCCGCGGCCGTGTTGGTCTGTAGCGCGCTGGTTTGGCTCTACCTGGGCTCGTCGTCTTCCGTGGCCTGGGCTGCCGTCGCCGAGAACTTCAATCGGGCGCAAACCCTCTCGTTGAAGATCGACGTCTATCAGGGCGACGAGCTGCGCGAGCAGCAGACCTTCGAGTGCTTCGCCGATCGCGCCCGCGTGAGCTCGAAGGACTCGGTCGTGATCTTCGACCTCACCTCAGGCAAGTCAATCCTCCTTTTCCCCGAGCAGAAACAGGCTCTTGCCCTCACGCAGGACGACTTCCAGCAAGGGCAGTGGCGCAATTGGCTGGCCGAGTTGAAGAAGCTCGTCGGCAACAAAGCCGCCAAGGAGATCGGTGCCCGAACCATCGAGCGACAGCCCTGCAAGGGTTGGCAGGTCGGCAGTTCCGAGGGCATCGTCACCGTTTGGGCCAACGACAACACGGCCGAGATCGTCCTCGTGGAGATCCAGAAGGGCGTCGTGTGCACCGTCATGAGCGATTTTCGCTTCAATCCCAGCTTCGACCAGTCGCAGTTCAGCCTCGATCTGCCCAAAGGCTACACCATGGTCGTCAAAACCAACTACACCGCCAAAGACGCGTCCAATGACGATCTCCTCCTGCTCCTGCGGGCGTGGGCCGGCGGCAACGGCGGCCGGTTCCCGGATTCGCTGGCCAACTCCGCCGATTGGATGAAGGCCGCCTCGAAGTACGACTGGTCCAAGGAGAAGCAGGACGAGGTCGCGATGACCAAGGCCATCAGCAGGGCCTTCTCCAAGCTCTACGCAAAGCAGGATTGGGTCTACCGCGGAAAGGGCGTCAAACTCGGCGACGCCAAGTCCGCCATCTTCTGGGCACCCGCCGCCGATGGCAAGTATCGCGTCATCTACGGCGACCTAAGCACAAGCCAAGTCGACAAGAGCGAACTGCCCAAATCTGCGCAGTAGATTGGGCACTGCGGCCATCCAGACGCCCCACCAGGAATCGGCCGCCCCGCGCCTCTCGCCGCCGTTCATCCCAATCGCCGCACCCCTCACAACGCGGGGCAGAGAGCAGGCCTGCATCTCAGGCAGTCACCTTGTCCAATTAGAGCGCATTCGGCGTAATCGTAGCGTGTATTTCGCTTTCGGAACCGTGGAAATACGCCGCCGCGAACGCTACAGTTAAGTGCGACACGCACTAGTGGCGAGCAAGGAACTCTAAGGGATCTCGAGGCCGAGTCGCTGCACTGCCTAATGCAACAAGGCAGTGCGGCGGCGCATCTCAGAAACGCGGAGTCTTGCTCCGAACCTCGTGAATCGGGCATGAGCAGCGTGCCACACCCCTCCAGAAGCAGCCTCCTCCCTCGTGGAGACCCTCTCATCCAAACAAAGTGACCCCGACGGGATTTGAACCCGTGCTGCAGGCTTGAAAGGCCTGTGTCCTAACCTGGCTAGACGACGGGGCCCGCCGTACTCGGCACTCACGTGCCAAGACTCAAGCGCACTGGGCGTACCTGTAGCGTTTGTTTCGCTTTTGAAACCGCAGAAACACACCGCCACGAACGCTACAGTTAAGTGCGACTCGCACTAGTCTCTATACCTGCAACACCGCCGGTTCGTCAAGGGGCTCTTGTGAAATCCCCCGCGCGCAAACCGAACCGCGAGAACACTGTCAGACCAGCGGAAGCCCAGAAGCAACGAAGCAAACCCAATCCCCAACCGGTACACGCCGCTTACGGCTCACCGGGGGCATTGGTCGCGTCGGTCTTGTCCGGCGCTTTGCCGGCAGCCGCTTCGTTACTACGGCGGATGGCGTCGAAGACCTCTCGCCGGTGAACAGGTACTTCCTTAGGGGCCTCAACTCCGAGGCGTACCTTGTCCCCGCGGATCTCGACGACCACGATGGTAATGTCATCGTTGATGACAATACTCTCGTTCTTTTTGCGCGATAGCACCAACATCCTATTGTTTCCTCGCTCTCCTGCCAAAGCCGTAGGCAATGCCCAATCCCAGCTCTGGGCGAGCGTGCGCACCGAAACCGCCTGTGTTCCAGCATACGCTGCGGTTGTTGGAGCGTCAAGCAAATCAGTTCCACAAGCGAAAAAACCCCATCCGATTAGCCAACCATAACCCTACAATCGTTAGTACCCGCCTGATTTGCTCCTTCAACCAACTAGCCCCCACCCAATGGTCGGAATTCCGCCGTCACCATAACATTCTACAGAAGAACACCTTATCGAAAACAACCGCTTCTCCCGTCCATCCTCGAACGTCCGCCCCACGCCCTTGACGACTATGTCGGTCATATCGAAGATAAACGGTATGTGTTCGCCACAGCCCAACGTTCAGCCCGCTTTCTGTTGTGGCACAATACCTCTATAATTCGTTCGCTATGGCGCCGCCGTGTTGCGGCCCCAATCGGGTGTTGATCGGGCTGAGAGCCTCGGCCCAACACTCACCCAACAGGAAGGATCGCATGATCGGTTGTCTCGTTCGTGGATTCCGGGGTGTCGGTGGATGGTTCCGCGATATCGGCGTGGCCGTCGTGACCGTGGCCGACGCCATGAAGGTCACACTCCTATACTGGCTCCGCACGTACGACCCCGAGCGCAAGACGTTCACCGAGCATTTCGAATACCCCGAATTGCCGACCCAAGTCGCACCGCGCTATCGTGGGTTTCACCGATTCGACCTCACGACCTGCATCGCCTGTCAGCGGTGCGCCCGCGACTGTCCGGTCGACTGCATCTACATCGGCAAGCAGCGGATCGAAGGCCGTAAAGGCTTTCAGGTCACCAGTTTCGTGATCGACTACACCAAATGCATGTTCTGCGCCCTCTGCACCGAATCCTGCCCGGTCGACTGCATCTTCATGGGCGCGACGCACGATCTGAGCTGTTACAGCCGCGATGGATGCTTGGTCGACTTCTCGCGCTTGCCACTGGAGATCGCCTGGGGACGCGCAACGCTCAATCCCACCGTTGTGGCGTACTCCAAGGCAGTCACCAAGCCCGTCCATGGGGGACCGAACTGATAGAACGTTTCTCACGCCCGTGTAGCGTGCAAATCGCTTGCGTAACTGTGAAAACACTCCGCCGCGAACGCTACGGTCCAGGCGACTCGCACTAGCCTAACAGGAAAGGCCGACCCATGGTTGCTTCGCGACCGCGACGCACGTTCACCGTCCAACAGGCGAATGCCGCCTTGCCGTTGGTCCGTGCCATCGTTCGCGATCTTGTCGAAGCCGCCCGCGACGTTATGGAACGCCGAGAACGCCTTTCCTATCTCATCGGTGGGCGGAGCCGCGACAAACACGACCCCTATCGCGAAGAGCTCGCCCAGATCGAAGATCAGTTGGAGAAGGACAGCCGCCAGCTCGAGGAGTATGTCGACGAGCTTCGCCAACTGGGGGTGGAGCCCAAGTGCGCCACCGAGGGGTTGGTCGATTTCCCCGCCCTTCTCGATGGACGCCCCGTCTACTTGTGCTGGAAGCTCGGCGAGCCCGAGGTCCTACACTGGCACGAGTTGGATGCCGGCTTCGCTGGCCGACAGTCCCTTGCAGCCAGTCTGGCCGATTAGAGCGCATCCAGTGTACGCGTAGCGCGTGTTTCGCTTTCAGAACCGGGGAAGCACGCCACCACGAACGCTACAGTCAATTGCGACTCGCATTGGTTGTGCCTCGGTTGCCTTGATCCTCTCCGTCTTGATCCCCGATCGCTCAGACTCCGACCGCGTCGCCCCACCGCTTCGCTCAGCGATACGGTTCTCATATTCGGCATATCCGTTACATCGTCTCGGTACTGGCCTGCCAGTTTGCCTATCCTCGCCATTTACGGTGTTTCCCCTCGGTACTACCATGGATGGTGCGGATAGTCGCCTCCCCGACTTCTGCCAAGCACTTGTCCCCGCTCGTCCCGGGAACACAAGATACCCGGGCAGAGACGATCATTACCGGCCCAAGGCAACCTGGCTCCGTGGTAATCGAAATCAGGCACAGAACGACCGGCGACTTGCTTCGCGAGGTGGAAGCTCCAACGCTGGCACGCGTCGAACTCGTCGGTGCGTGCTTAGCCGGTGCCGACCTCCGGCGCCAGATCCTCACCCTCGCGCGGCTCCAGAAGGCCGATCTGCGGGAAGCCGATCTCTCGTTTGCCCTGTTGAATCAGGTCGACTTCGCCTCTGCCGATCTAACCGGTGCCAATGCCATCGGGGCCGCCCTGAACGACGCCGATCTGACCAGCGCAAATCTCACCGGTGCCAACCTGCTCAACGCCAACCTCTTTCGCGCCCGGCTCAATGATTCGGTCCTGCGCGGTGCGATCCTAGTTGGTGCCGACCTCGCCGAGGCCGACCTCGCAGGTGCTGATCTCACCGACGCCGTGTTCGATGCTTACACACGGTGGCCCGACGCCTTTGACGCAACGGCCCACGGAGCCTGTCTCCGTCAAGACCCGCCCTGCCGCTGATCGCCGCTCACGGCGCCTCGATGCGAACGTCCTCAGCGAAGGGCCCGGCTACGATGCGTGCCTCCTCCAAGCTCCTCGCCACGCGCCCGTTGATCCGCAAATTCGCGATCAGAACATCCCGGATCTCGTGCTCCGCGTCGAAGCCCCGTATCCGCGACGGCGGCAGCGGCTTGCCGCGAATGCTGCAATTTCGCACGATTACGTCTTCCATCGTACCGCGTTGCTCGTCATGAGAGTTCGCCGATTTCAGAATCACCAGCACCAGGAACTGAGGGCAATAATCGGTGCTGTCAACGTACGTCTCCTCGCGTGTCTTCTGAATTCGAGGCAAATGGTTCACCTCGTCCACCTCCACGCGGATGTCCTCAAACGTCACGTCCTTAACCGCCGCGCGGTCGCAGTGCTGAATATCCACCGCGACGTGCGTGGTCCGCACCACGTCGCAGTTGCGGAACACGATATGCCTGATCTCCGGCGCCGACGTCTCCGCCCCGATCTCCAATGCCCGCCCCCAGTCGTTCCACACGACGCAGCCTTCGAAAACCACGTCTTCGATCGGAATCTGGCCCAGCAAGCCCAACCCCTTGACCACTAGGCTATCATCGAAAGACCGCACGAAACAGTTGCGAACCGTCACGTGCTGGCTGTTGCAGATGTCGATGCCGTCGGAATTATAGCGCCACAGCCCGATCAGCTTCACGTTCGTAATCGCCACGTCGGAGCAAGCGAACGTGCTCAAACACCACACGTTCGGATCCCTCAGGATCACTCCGTCGATCGTCACCTTCTTGCACCCACGCAGGTGAATGCACCCGCCGGCCGTGGTCACATTCTTCTGCCGCCTCGTGCGGTCGCTCTTCCGGCCGTCCATGCGCTCGAACTCGCTCGTGTCCAGAATGCCTCGCCCCGCGATGTGGATGTTCTCCGCGTCCGTTGCCTCGATGCACCCATAAACGACCGCTCCGCCTGCCAAAAGAACGGTCTCGTTGCTCTTCAGAACGATCTTGCCCGGCCGGTGCACTCCCGGGCCGAAATAGCGCACGCCCGGCGTCTTGGCGTCCACCCCCGGCGGCTGCGGCGCGTTGGCGAACAGATGCAGCGCCTTGTGCCACCCGTTCACTTCCACGGTAATCTGCTGCGGATCCGGCAATCGAAAACGAATTCGGTTCCCCTCAACTCTGGCCTCGATCCCACGGGCCGTGGGGCGAATCGCCACCGACTCCACCGGCCGCCGGCTCACCACCTCCACCTCCACCGGCCCTGCCATGTCCCAGTAGGCAAACGAAGCAACCTCCGTCTGGTCCTCCGGGCGCTGATAGCCCGGCCACACCTGGTTCAACGGGACCGCGGAAACACGACATCGATAGACCGGCACGCTCTGCCCGGCGACCGTCAACTCAAAATCCTCCGAAACCGGCTCTTCCGGTGGCGATGCGTAGGCGACGACCTGCGCAGGCGCGGAACCCTCGGCGGCATCTGCACCCGCCTGGGACCACACCACGGAACACACCATGAAACATGCAGCCGCCACAACACGCCAAGCGGTACCAGACAACATCGGCAAGCCTTTCAATGAGCAAAACCTCTCGGGACTACGGACGAAACGTACCCGCCAGAATACAACCCCGGACCTCGCCCTGCAATCACGCAATGCCTGCCGCACGACTCGCGAAACACGCCATTGCCGCCACCAACAGACGCACCTTGCCATGCGAAGGGGGCCGAGGCCGGGACCGGCTGAAACCACACATCTTCGCCCAGAAGTCCGCCAAGTCGCTAGACGTAGGGGGGGATCGCGATGTTACAATAGTTGGCAGCCTTCCCACCAGCCGCGCCGTGTGGTGCAACACAAAGGACCCGAGAATGAAGACGATCGTGATCCGTTCGCTATGCGCGCTGATGTTGCTTCACGCCTCCTGCCTCGCCGGCGCGGCCGAAGAAGATGTCGACCTGAGCATATCGACCGAGTTCTATCTGGCCGGCGGGTTGTTCATCAACCCTTTCCTCCCGGCGGAAGGTGACGAGATCACTGTTGCCGTCCGCGCGCAGCTCTCCAAGGAAATCGAGGGCCCCGTTCCGGCTCAACTGGAAATCCTCGACCGCAAGGGGCAGTCTCTGGCCAAGCAACCGTTGCAACTCGTCGTCAAGAGAGTCGCCAAAGAGGTCGACAAGAAGCAGGTAACGGAATTCATCGCCGAAGCGAACTGGAAATGGTCCAGCAAGACCAACGGCCTTTTCAAAGCCCGCGCGGTCATCGATCCGGAGAACAAAATCAGCGAAACCGACGAGAACAACAACCAGGCCGACATCGACATCGCCGTCATCGACAAAGACCGCCAACTCTTTTTTCCCTGGTACTACGAACATCAACGGCCGATCCGTTGGGGCAATATCGTGACCACGGCCAATTCCAAAGACCAACGCGACCGCCTCACCGAACGGGGCGTGAAAGCGTTGATCTGGCAATTCGGTGGTATGCCCTGGACCAACCACGATGCCCTCCGCGATCAGAAGGGCGAAGAAGACGCGCTCAAACAGATCGAAGAACACTTCCGCGTCCAGTATACGCATATCGCCGACGGCGCGGTTGGCTATGGCATCGACGAGGTCGGTGGATATCCCGAAACCTGGTTCGAGAAGAAGTCGGCCGCCAGCATGAAAGCGCTCAAATGGGCCAAGCAGCAGCGGCCCGATCTCTTCTACGCCGTCTGGCACTGCGGTGGCACGCGTGATGTCTTCGCCAAGTACTTCCGCGACGCCGCCGACCTCGTCATGCTCGAAGTCTACATCTGGGACGCGTTCCCCAAGTACCTCAAGACCGAGGACATCTACAAGGTCATTCGAAGTCGACTGGAACCCTACTACCGCATCTACGACTTGATGCTTCCCACCTATGGCAGCTCCTGCCACACCGTCGTGGGCCTGGATATCGCCGAAGCGGTCGATATCACCAACCTCGGCGAGATGGAGGAGGTCGTGCGTTTCATCCGCCGCGAGTTTCCCGAGCTGCGCGGACAGGGCTGGTATAGCGGTGCCCTCTACAAAAACGAAAAGGGCGAGTCGAACGAACCTCGCCATCAGCAGATCGTCAAGTTCGCCAGCGACCTGAACCTGAAGTACTACATCAAACCGTGCCTCACCCTCATGCCGCATAGCCTCTGGCTCGAGCGCTACGAAAATGGCCAAGCGACCTTGACCGCCGCCGTCAGCAACATCGGCGCCATGGACGCCGGCCCTATCACCGTCGAGTTCTTCGCCGACGGCCATTCGATCGGCACGGCCAGCGCCCAAAACGTGCCCGCCGGCCCAAACCGAAACGAAGACCGGGCCCACTTCACCATCAACAAACCAGTCGAACCGGGCACGCACCACTTCGAAGCCCGCATCAAAAGCGCCGACGGCTTCTCCACCGTCCTGACCCCCTCCGTCGCACTGACGCGATTCGTCCAGTAGCGGCCGCCATCCGTGATTGCGGTGCCGCGGGCCTCAGTCAACTGGAGTTGGTGATCTTAGCCGGTATCCGCATCGAAACCGGCAAGCACACGCCCAGCGTGCCGACGGTGGACAAACGCGATCGGACGCCACGCCGAGACGAAGGGCAGAAGATGCGAAGCAAACTCACCTTTTTCTCGCGAAATGGTGGGGAGTATGTTGCCTTCTTGAGATCACGGGGAGAAACTAGAAGGGGTTTCAGAAGGCCCGGATTGACGGCCACTGGGCGGCTAAGCGAACCCTGGCCGACGAGTACCCTGCGGTGCATTAGGGGCTGGACGTTCGGCGTTGGGAAATCCACGACGGCGGAAACTGCTCCTTTCGCGCGTCTTCCCTCTCTTCCTGCCGCATGGGTGTCCGCTCGGGTTCGTCGCGACCAATGAAAGGCGGTTCCCATGAGTCTCATCTGTACAGCGGTCCTTGCGGCGGTGCCGGTTCTATGCGCCGGGCAAGAGGAGCAAGTTCCGTGGCCAAGCGCCGACGCGGTTGCCAAAGCCACGAGAGCGGCGAACGAACTGTATCGCGATCGGGTGGCTAAAGCCAAGAAGCCATGCGACAAAAGCGCGCTCGGCGCCGAGCTACTTGCGATGGCACAGACGGCTGGCACTGAGCCGGCGGCCCAGTATGCGCTGTTCTATGGAGCGCGAAACCTCGGCGCAGAGGCCAAAGACTGGGCACTGACTTCTGCGGCGATCGGCGCGATCGTGGAGCGGTTCAAGGCGAATGGCCCGACCGATCCGGAAGAGCAGATCCGCCGTGGCGATTTGTTCAATTACGCAGCGACACAGGAAACGCTGAAAGAGAAGCGTCTCCGACTCCAGCTCGATGCTGCCGAATGGTACGCGCGAGCTCAGCGCAGCAACGGCCTCCAGTCACAGATCGCCGATCGACGGTTAACAGATCTTGCTAAAACGCTCGGATGGAAGAAGACAGCAGGGCGTAACTGGATGAGAATCGTCAACCGTGAGAGCGGCCTAGCGCTAGGTGTACGAGAGGGGAGGTTGACGCCAGGAGCAGACATTCTCCAATGGGACAGTCCAGCCACGGCAACGGAGACCCACTGGTTTGTTGAAAGGGCCGGAGCATATTGCAGGATCGTTAATCGAAAGACAGGCCAGTGCTTGGCGATCGCCAGCGGGTCGAAGGAGCAAGGCCATAGGGTTTGTCAGTGGCCAGCTGGTGGCCCGGAATCGCTCTGGCTTATGGAACATCGCGGTGAGGGGTTCTTTCGTCTCACGAACTGCAGCAGTGGTTTCTGTCTTGATATGCCGAACCCGAGGAACAAGGGGGCCGTGGCAATCCAATGGGCATTTCATGGAGGTCCGAATCAACAGTGGCGTCTTGAGGCCGTGGAGTCAGACTAAGGAATCGAAACGAGGAATCGAAACGGGGACGCAGCTGCTCTGGGAACCGAAGGAACCGAAAAGGGGTCAAACCGAAAAGGGGTCAGAACTATTTTGCTCTTGCAGAAGGGGGCGAAACCGAGTAGTCTGTTGCCATGCCTCGCCCCTTGCGGCCGATTGACGATGGGTTGGTGTATCATGTCATCAACCGTGGCAACAACCGCCAGCCGGTATTCTACGATGAGGGCGATTACGTAGCTTTCCTCAAGGCAGTCGCCGACCTCAAAAAGCGAAAGCCCTTTGACGTGTACGGCTACTGCCTGATGGGAAATCATATCCATCTGCTGGTCCGCCCACGGGGGAACTCCATCAGCCGGGTCGTGCAGAGCTTGCTGGTGTCTCACACGCAGCGTTACCACCGGTTCCACGGTACCAGCGGGCACGTGTGGCAAGGCCGCTTCAAGAGTCCGGTGATTCAGGACGACGAGCACTTGTTGAGCGTGCTGCGGTACATCGAAGCAAACCCGTTGCGGGCGAAGTTGGTGGAGCAAGCGGGCGAGTATCGTTGGAGCAGTTTCGCGTGCCACGGCGACGGTCGCAGCGATGGGCTGCTGGACGCGACGCCAGCGTACGAAGCGTTGGGAGCCCGCCCGGCGACACGTCAGCGACGATGGTCCGCCTATGTGCACCAAACGCCGGACGCCGACGAACTGGCGGCCATCCGTCGCAGTAGCGAAACGGGATTGCCGTACGGCGAGTGTGGGTGGATTGACCGCTTGGCCCGGCGACTGAAACTCGATCTGACAATACGCCCCCGCGGTCGCCCTCGGAAGCCTGTCGGGAATAGATAATAGTTCTGACCCCTTTTCTCCTCTAACTCGCGATACGCTGCCAGGTTCGGCTACACGATTCGCCGAATCGACGAAATCACCGTTGTATGGTTCAAAACCCTGTAACCTGTTATGCAAGACCCGGTACACTTGAAGTCGATAATGCTCGCTCGCTTTCGGCGGCACAGCCGCTTCGGCCCACCTGGAGAGCGAACAGGAGAGTTCGGGGAACTTCCACGTGAGATCACTGCTCGCATTCTGCGCACCATCTGCCTTCTCAGCGATGAGATCCCTGTTCTTGCAAGCGCCTTCTCCGACAACGACTGGCTGTTCGTTTCAACTTCTCGCATCGTCTTGGCTTCGCAGGGTACGGTAGTATCATTGAAGAATGAGGATCTGGCAGCTGTGAGCCTGGACTTCGATGCTTGTGCGAGGGAAGGTGAGGTAGATACATACCACTACTCCTTCGTCCTTCTTAAGACGACGTCCGAAGGCGAATTCACTGTCCGTATTGAGCGCGGTGGCGGCTTCCTGGGTATCGTTAGCGTCGTCTCTATGCTCATCGATAGAAACCTACGGGACCGCGATGGAGGGGACGATAAAAGGGAACACCCATAACCGCCGTCGTGTCAAGGGCCCGGGCTTTTGGATTTTCCAGAATAACAACCGCACCGGAACGGAGGCAACAAAGGGGACAGAGGCAACAAAGGGAGAGGCAACAAAGGGGACAGGCGCATATATTGGGGAGAGTGTATAACATTGGGGATTCATGTCGCAGCAGCACGTGGGCGCCCGCGAGCGCGGAGCGTCGATTGTAAACCAAGCTCCTCCGCCGTGCGTTCTCTCCATCCGACGCCGCCAAATGGACTGCCACGACGAACACAGCGCCGGATGGCAGCCAACTCGCTTTCCGTCTCGGGCTGGTTGACCTGTTCCAGCCAGTCGCTCGGCCGTGCCAGCGGCCAATCCGAGAGAAACCCGGAGCCGGCCGACCGCCACCGGGGGTGCAGACTTCCCCACTGCCAGTCCTCGGCGTGCTCGACAAGCCCGGCACGCAACGCGTTCCGCTCGACGTAGCGGACAACACGATAGAAATGATCGTCCGTCTCAATCGGAAACGACTTGAAACGCCCTTGATAGAGGTGCCCGTAGCCAACGCGTCGTTTCGCTCGCTGCCATCGCTGCGTGTGCATGTTGGTCATTCGCTGCATGAACTGGGAAAGGTCGCCATCGTCCTTCGGCCAGAGCACGAAATGCCAATGATTCGACATCCAACAGAACGCCTCAATGCGCACGGGCGCAACGCGAAGGGTCTCTTCCAACACCCGCTGGAACGCTTCAAAATCCTTCTCGTGGCGAAAGATGGTCATCCGCCCGACGCCACGGTTCAGCACATGAAACACCATACCTCCCGGGGCAACTCTTCCGATTCGTGGCATGGCGAGACTTTACCAGAAGCCCCCATCCTTGCCAATATATGCGCCTATCCCCTTTATTGTCCTTTATTGTCCCGGCGAATTCGCTTGGATGGGGCAGTGTTGCAGGGTATGCTGGGGGATGCACGGAGGGGGGGTCGGCGGCGGTTGGGGCGGGCGGTGTCTTGGAATCTGGCGGTTGTTTTGGTTTTCTTACGCGGCTAGGTTGTTCCCATGAGGCAATCGATTGTTCTTGGTATCGGTACGGGTCGGTGTGGTTTGGCGTCGTTGGCGCGGGTGTTGAACCAGCAGACGGAGAGCCAGTGTTCGTATGAGGAGCCGCCGTGGCTGCCTTGGGTTCCTTGGAGCCCGCCGCCGCGCCGGCATCGGCCGTCGCCGATGGGGCCGTTGGTGGATGATGGCGGTCAGCGGGGCGATGTGCCCTCACCCTCGGCCCCTTTCCCGCAAGCGCGAGTTAAGCCTGAGTGTCGAAAACAAATGACGGTTTCAGGTTCACGGCAGTGGGAACAATCGGCCCACTTCCGCTGCCGAAAAGGAGGCCCCCGTCCATGACCATCGTCCGCACGTTCCTTCTGACACTTATCGTCGGGCTGTCGTGCCCTTGGGGAGCGACGGCGGCCGACCAGCGCCCCAATTTCATCGTGATCAACATCGACGACATGGGCTACGCCGACATCGGACCGTTCGGATCGAAGCTCAATCGCACGCCGAATCTCGACCGAATGGCGGCTGAAGGACGAAAGCTGACTTGCTTCTATACCGCCCCGGTCTGCTCTCCCTCGCGTTCCGCCGTGATGACCGGCTGCTATCCTAAGCGAGTGCTGCCCATTCCTGGCGTGCTGTTTCCCGCGTCACAAGTCGGGCTGACCCCGGCCACACCCACCGTGGCCGAACTGCTCAAGAAGGAGGGCTACGCCACGGCCTGTATCGGCAAGTGGCACCTGGGCGATCAGCCGGAGTTTCTGCCGCGGCGACGGGGCTTCGACTACTATTTCGGCATTCCCTACTCGAACGACATGGGCCGAGCCGAGGACGGCTCGAAGAGCAGCCTGGGCGATCCGCTTCCAAAGCCCAATCGCGGCAAAAAGGCCCAGCCGGTCCGCGATGAGTGCGGTATGAGGGGTTTCAGCCAACCTCCCCTGCCTCTGGTCGAGAACGGCAAGGTCGTCCTGCGTGTCGACGCCGCCGCGCAGCAGACGTTGGTCGAGCGCTACACCCGAAAGGCAGTCGACTTCATCCACGCGCACAAGGACCAGCCCTTCTTCGTCTACCTGCCGCACAATGCCGTGCACTTCCCGATCTATCCGGGCAAGGCATTTCAAGGCAAGTCGAACAACGGCATCTATGGCGACTGGGTCGAGGAGGTGGATTGGAGCGTCGGGCAGGTGCTCGATACGTTGCGCCAGTTGAATCTCGGCTCGAAAACATTGGTGCTGTTCACCTCCGACAACGGCGGCACGCGGCGGGCTGTGAACGCGCCGCTGCGGGGCTTCAAGGGCAGCACGTGGGAAGGCGGGATGCGCGATCCGACGATCGTCTGGTGGCCCGGCAAGATCGCTGCCGGCACGTCGACCGACGAGATCACAGGGATGATCGATGTGCTGCCAACGCTGGTCCAACTGGCCGGCGCCCGCCTGCCCGACGACTGCAAGCTCGACGGTGCCGACGCATGGCCCCTTTGGTCGGGGCAGAGCGGGGCAAAATCTTCACACGAGGTCTTCTACTACTATCGCGGCTTGAAGCTCGAGGCCGTGCGCAGAGGTCCCTGGAAGCTGCACCTGGCCAAGGGCGATCTCTACAACCTTCAGTCCGACATCGGCGAGAGCACCGACGTGGCCGCGGCGAATCCCGACGTTGTCAGACGGCTAACGGTCCTCGCCGAGCAGACCGACGGCGACCTGGGCCGCGACGGCATCGGGCCGGGCTGCTTGCCGCTGGGCCGCGTAGACCATGCCCAACCGCTGATCGGCGACGACGGTCATTTCCGCGAGGGGCTCGACGAAGACTGAGGTGCGGCAAGCAGCGGGTCGAAGTAGACCGCCATGCACCACGAATTCACTTGCCCCTAACAGCGCGGTCGCGCGCCAGAGCCTAACATCGCGATTTTCGGCAGTCCCCGGACCGTGCACATCTGCTATTTGGGACCGCCGTCAGGCATGGGCGTCTCAACCACTTCGGGAGCGGCGCTCTGGCCGACGTCGGGAGACGCCGACCCGCCCGCTGCTTCAACGGACGTCAACTCGGCCGATTGCCAACCGCCGCCCAATGCACGATACAGTTCGATTACGGCGATCGCCACATTGGCCTCGGTGGATGCCAGTTGCTCTTCGGAGTTCAGAAGCGATCGTTGCGAATCGAGCACGCGTTGAAAGTCCACATCTCCCCCGATGTACCGCTGTTGCGAGAGAACGACGGAGCGGCGACTGGCTTCGACCTCGTTTCGTAGGTGCGAGCGACGCTGCTTCTGGCGAACGTAGCTCACCAAGGCATTGTCCACCTCTTCTGCGGCGACCAGTACCTTCTTCTGATAACTGACAACGTACTGCTGCTGGAGCGATTCGTGCATGTAGACGTTGCAGCGGAGGCGACCGAAGTTGAGGATGTTCCACTGCATCTGAGGGCCTGTGCTCGCCGTAATGGCGTCGCCACTGAAGAGCTTGCTGAAGCCTTGAGCATCCAGTCCAAACGATCCGAGCAGCGTGAACTTCGGATACATCTCCCCGATCGCGGCTCCAATTCGGGCGGTCTGGGCGGCGACCTCGCATTCGGCCCTGCGAATGTCGGGCCGCCGTCGGAGCAGATCGGCAGGTATTCCGATGGCGATCTCTTTTGGCGGTATTGGGATAGGGGCTTGCTCGGCCAGCAATCCGTCCACTTCACCAGGCGGACAGCCCAGAAGAACGCTGAGACGGTTGAGCGATTGCTGGTAGCCGATTTCAAGCGAGGGAATTCCCGCGGCCGTGTTTTCGTAGTTTGCCCGTGCTTGAGCCACGTCGAGTTCGGGGGACAATTCGCCCTTGAACCGTTTCTCCGTCAACTCCAGCGTTCGCTGTTGGAGCTGCAAGTTCTCCCGGGCAATCTCCAGCCGCCGCTGGTAGGTTCTTGCGTCGACGTAGTTGGTTGCAACGTCGCCCAGCAGGATCACCATGGTGTCTCGATAGTCCTCGATCGAGACGCCGATGTCGTCATCTGCAGCCTCGACAAGTCGTCTTAGGCGGCCAAACACATCGATTTCCCAGGTGCCGTTCAATCCGAGGTTCCATTGATCGAGGGCGCCGGTCGCAAGGCCTCCGGTTCCGCTGCTCCCCATGACGCCTGCCGTCGACGTCTTGCTATATGAATAGGAAGCATCCTGTTGGATTTGGGGGAACAGATCACCACGGACAATACATCGCTTGGCCCTCGCCTCGAAGATCCGTAGCGCCGCCTCGTGCAGGTCCAGGTTGTTGCGAGCGGCTCGATCGACCAGCACGTTCAGCGTAGGATCGTCGAATTTCATCCACCAAGCGGCGAGGCTCTCGCAGCACATTTTCACAGCGGGATCATCGGTCTGCCTCCAGCTTGGCTGTATACATGCAGGTGGCGGACCACAGTAATCCGGCCCTACCTTGCATCCGGCCACAAGCGTCAAGAGGCCGATGGCGACGGCTACCGCTGTCAAACGATCCATGGTTCCTACGCCTCCACCCGTTGAGCTGTATGCATCCAGTTTCCATACAGCTACGGATATTCTCTGCCTTCTCCAGATTGCCGATTCGGCGAGGGATGGGGTGACCGGCAGACTCGCCGACCCGTCTGGCCCTGTCAGGTCTTTTCGGGCTGCAACGATTGTGAGAATAAATCCGATTTCTCCGGCGCGCTGGTTTGGGCATTTCAGACAAGATTCTGGTAATTCCGCACATGCCTTGTGTACGCGCCGGTGCTGTCTGCAAATTACGTGGGTGGAAGACATCTTCCATCTCCCACAAAGGAACAGCATCGTGTCCGGCAACAGCCCACCTTCGACCGCCCCCTATCTGCATCCACACAGCGAGGGGGGAGGAAACTCCAGACCACATCTTGCGCGTTCCGGCGCGCCCGTGACGGAGACGCGACCCCGCGCCGGGCTCCGCCAGTGGATTACCGCGACCGGCAGAACGGTCTTTTCGCTGCTCATCTTGGGCGGCGCTGTGGGCGTATTCGCTGTGCTGTGGCATGGCAAGGCCCCGGCAAAACAGGTGCAGCAGGCGACTCTGAAGCCGGCAGTGGAGATCGTGCCGGTTGTCCAGCAAGACGCGGGCATCACCTTCCAAGTGAACGGAGTGGTCGTCCCCTATCAGGAGATTGAAGTGCCTGCCGAAGTGGCGGGGCGAGTTGCCCACCGTTCGCTCAATTGTCGGATTGGCCATACGGTCCGTCGTGGTGAGGTGCTCCTTCGAATCGATCCCCAAGACTACGAGCTCGAGGTCCGCCGCCTCGAGGAGCAGCAGAAACAGACCCAAGCCAACTTGCGCGAGGCGCAGGTCCAAATCGCGGCCGCCAAGCGGCAGATCGAGTTGGCCAAGGAGAATCTCGCTATCAAGAAACGTGAGGTTCAACGCTACGAGAGCATCGACGATCCCGGAGTCTACTCTAAGTCGGAGTTGGACACCGCCCGACTCAATGAGCTTCAGGCCCGAGATGCCCTGCAAACGGAGGTCGACCAATTGGAGACGCAGCAGGCCCACATCGAGTCGCTCACAAGCGCGTGCGAACTGGTTGCTCGAGAGATCGACAAGGCGAAGCTCGACCTAGCGCGAACCGAGATCAAGGCCCCGATCGATGGCGTTATCACCCAGGAGCCCGTGGAGCAGGGCAACTACGTGCAGCGCGGCGGCGTGGTTGCGGTCATCCAGGACACGTCCTGTATGGAAATCCGCTGCAGCCTACGGATGAAGGAGATGCATTGGCTCTGGCAATCGCCTGCAGAATCGGAAGGCTTGGGCGATGTGCGACAGGCCTATCGATTTCCGAAGACGCCGGTGACGATCGTCTATGTTATGGAGACGGCGAAGTGCCGGTGGAATGGCGAATTGCAGTACTACGACGGCGCGAAGATCGACACGCAAACGCGGATGGTTCCTTGCCGAGTCCGTGTCTGCGAGCCGACCAAGGTCGTCGTCGAAGGGACCTCGTCGAGCCAGGCCTCGCCGCCCGTGCTGATGGCAGGCATGTTCGTTACCGTCGATGTCCACGCCAAACCGGCCGTTCCTTTGCTTCGCCTACCTGAATCGGCAATCCAGCCGGGCGGTACGGTGTGGACGGTCGAGGACGACCGGTTGCACGAGTTGCCGGTTCGAATTGCACACGCCACCCCGACCGAAGTAATTGCCTACCAGGATGAAACCGGTCTGAAGCCGGGTGATCTGGTCGTGGTTTCCCCCCTCGCCGCGCCAACCGAAAACGCGGCCGTCACCCTTCGGGAGAAACCATGAACGCTCTTGTTCGGTGGGCTGTTGCCAATCGGCCGGCCATGAACATCCTGATGATCTTCGCCATCGTCGTCGGATACATTCTCACGACGTCGTTGAATCGGGAGGTGTTTCCGGAGTTCGAGATGGAACAGGTCACGGTCACTGTTCCGTATCCGGGAGCCACGCCCGACGAGGTGGAAGAAGGGATTTGCCAGAAGATCGAGGAGGCGGTCCGTTCCGTCGAAGGCATCAAGAAGATTACCTCGATGGCCTCGGAAGGCTCTGGTACCGTCACCATCGAACTGAAGTCGTCGGTCGACAATTCCGATCGTGTCTTCAACGAAATCCGCGCCGAGGTGGATCGTATTCCCAGCTTCCCTGAAATGGCCGAAGATGCTGAGGTCCGAAAGATGGCCTTCCGCGACACGGCCATCCGGGTAGGTGTGTTGGGGCCCCAACGACAGGGCCCCGATTCCGACCTCAGGCTGCGCGAGGTCGCCGAACAGGTCCGCGACGACCTGCTGCGATTGCAGGGAGTGTCCGACGTTCAGATCACCGGTGGCAAGGAGTACCAGATCGATGTCGAAATCCCGGAAGATACGCTTCGCGCCTATGGATTGTCGTTGACTCAGGTGGCCGATGTCATCCGCCGCGAGAACAACGAAATGCCTGGCGGGACCATTCGCGCAACCTCTCAAGAGGTTGTCGTGCGCGGCCACAACCGCCATCTTCACGGCGAGGAAATCGCCAAGCTCCCATTGTTGACTGATCCGGGCGGCGCAGTGCGAACTGTTGGCGAGTTGGGCCTGGTGCGAGACGAATTCGAGGATACGGCCGCCATCTGCGAAATCAACGGGGAGCCTGGGCTGGGCTTGTCGGTCATTCGCAACACAACCGAAGATCTTCTGGCAGTGGTCGACTCGGTCTACGACTACATCAAGGAAGCGCAACTGCCGGAGGGATACCGTGTGGTCACGTGGAACGACCGATCGGTGGACGTCCGCGACCGCGTCCATTTGCTCGTCGTGAACGGGCTGCAAGGGCTGGTGCTCGTCTTCTTACTGCTGGCTCTGTTTCTCCACCGTCGCACGGCGTTCTGGGTCGCCGTGGGGATACCGTTCGCCGTCTTCTCGACCGGGGCGTTCCTGTATTTCACGGGTCAGACGTTGAACCTGCTGTCGATGTTCGCGTTTATCATGGCCCTGGGAATCCTCGTCGACGATGCCATCGTCGTAAGTGAGAACATCCACGCGCATCGACAGATGGGCAAGACACCTCTGCAGGCTGCCATCGATGGCACCTGTGAGGTCATCCCTTCGGTGGTCGCCTCGGTGTTGACCACGGTCATCGCATTCATTCCGCTTCTGTTCGTCGCCGGAATGATGGGCAAGTTCCTCTCCGTGTTGCCAATCGCTCTGATCGCCATGCTCTTGGTCTCGATGGCCGAAGCCTTCACGGTCCTTCCGTGCCACCTGAGCCACGAGGAGAGCGGCATCTTTCGCTTGATGAACCTCGTGTTCCACGCCTTCCGTTGGGTCGGCCGGCTCTTCGATGGGCTCAATCGCGGTGCGGACCGCGCGCTGGCGTGGTACATCCGACGCATATACCGTCCGACGCTGGCATTCGCATTGTCAAATCGAAGGGTCGTGGTAGCCCTGGCCCTCGGCGCGCTCATTGTTGCCGTGGGCATGATTCACGGCGGGTTGGTACCCTTCGTCGTCTTCGGCAAGATGGACAGCAACAACCTGGTCGCTTCCGTCGCTTTTCCCGACGGTACCCCCGGCAGCGTGACCGACCGATGGACGAAGCATCTCGAAGAAGCGTTCCTGCGGGTCAACAAGCAATTTGAGGCAGAAGGCGCACCGCTGTATACGAATGCGTGTCGGGTGGTCGGCACGCAGGTGGCCGGTCGCCCGGGCGCTGTCACGGTTAGTGGAGCCAGCCACAAGGGAAGTGTGGAGATCGAACTGGTCGGCAGTGGCGCCCGGCCTGTCTCCAGCCAAGAGATTCTCACCCTGTGGCGCAAGGAGGCGGGGCCGATACCGGGGGTGGACAGCCTTACCTTCGACACGATGTTCGCTGGCCCCGGCGGCACGCCCATCGAATTCAAGCTGCTGGCCTCGAAAGAAAGCGGCGAGCAGCTTGACGAAGCAGTCGAGCGATGCAAGAAGCGTCTAGCCGAGTTTCCCGGCGTATTCGATGTCTCCGACGACTCAGTGCCCGGCAAATGGGAATATCGCATCCGCGTCAAGGACCGGGCGGTGGCCATGGGTGTCCGGCCCGCCGACTTGGCCGAGACGGTTCGCGCGACGTATTACGGAGCGGAGGTCATGCGGGTCCAGCGCGGGCGGCACGAAGTCAAACTTATGGTCCGCTACCCGCGCCAAGACCGACACACGCTGGCCAACTTCAACGAAATTCGGGTACGCACCGGCGACGGCGTGGAGCGGCCATTGAACGAATTGGCCGAGGTCGATGTTGTTCGCGGGTATTCCGTGATCAATCGCATGGATCAGAAGCGTTGCATCACCGTTTCTGCCGATGTCAATGAAAGCGAGGGCAATGCCCACGAGATCGTTGCCGCGCTTCGCAACGAATTCATGCCGCAACTGTTTCAGCAACTGCCCGGCGTGAGCGTGCGCTGGGAAGGACAACAAGAACAGGAAGAAGAGTCACTGTCGAGTTTGTTCGCCGGTTTTGCGATCGCCATGACGGCCATATTCCTGCTCCTGGCCATCGAGTTCAAGTCCTATTTCCAGCCCGTGCTCATCATGATGATCATCCCGTTCAGCCTGTTCGGTGCGGTGCTGGGCCACTGGTTCATGGGGCGGCCACTTGAGTTGTTCAGCGTGCTCGGACTAGTCGGTCTCAGTGGTATCGTCATCAACGATTCGATTGTGCTGGTCGATTTCGTCAATTCGTCCGTGCGCTCGGGCATGGACGTTCGCGAAGCACTCGTGGAGGCCGGCTGCCGGCGGCTTCGGCCCGTGCTGCTCACGTCGACTACCACGATCGGCGGATTGCTCCCTCTGTTGTTCGAGACGTCGCGGCAGGCCCAGATGCTCATCCCGATGGCCACGAGCATTGCGTTCGGATTGACCACCAGCACGTTGTTGGTGCTGTACTTGGTTCCGGTGTTCTACTCACTCTACGTCAGCGGCCATGACTGGGTCGTCGGAAGGGGTTCGCTGGCTCGCGTTTGGCGCGAAGAGACGGCCGAATTGCAAGCCATCGGCGCCGCCTCGCCGGACATGCCTGCCGAGTCACGAATCGATGTCCCATCCGAGGTGTCCTCTTAAGGCGACTCGCATTGTGACGACACCGGTAGCCAAGCACGTTGACTCTTCCTGCAACGCCGCGAATCACGGGGATCTTCTGTCTACCTTGCTTGGTTCGCTCGATGTGGAATGCTCCACGGTCGACGCGATCGGCATTGCGAGAACGAAAGGTGAGTTCACCGTCGACTTCGGGCCTGTCGTTTATGTCGTCCTCGAAGGAAACTGCCGGTTCCAATGTCCTGGCGCCAAGCCGATCGAACTTGGTCGCGGTGATATCGTCGCCCTTTGCGAAGGCGGGAAACACGGACTGAGTCACATTTCGGCATCGCCGTCGCCACAGTCGGGTGGCACTTGCGAGCAACGACTGCCAGTCATGTCCGCCGTAGGAGGCTGCGACCAGACACTCCTCGTACGGGTACTTCTGGAACACTCGTCGCCCCGAGTCCACCCACTGTGGTACGGCCTGCCAAACCCGGTCCACATGAGGAACGTCGTAGACGGCCAATCCGATCCCATCCTGGGCAGCACAATACGCAGTATGTGGCATCTTCTGTCCGAACGGCGTGATGGATCAAATGCGATCATGAGGTCGCTTGGCCGAGTGCTCGTCTTGGAGATCATCCGCAAGACGATCGCTTGGCCGGAGCTTGCCGGTTCGCGGTTTGCGCGCTCCCTGCGCGACACGCAACTTGCGTCGGTTCTGGCTCAGGTCTATCGCGACCCAACGCAACCGTGGACGCTCGCGGCACTGGCCAACGAAGCAGGGATCTCTCGCTCATCCCTGGTTCGCCGTTTCAAGCAGCTCATGGAAATGTCGTTCACCGAGTGGATGGTCGACCTGCGAATGCGACTGGCTCAGGGCCTATTGGCCGATCCCAACGCAGGGCTTGGCCAGGTGGCCAGGAAGGTTGGGTACTCCAACGCCGCGTCCTTCAGCGTTGCTTTCAAACGGTGGGCCGGACATTACCCGTCTTTTGGCCGCGGGCGATCATCTCCGAAAGACAAGTCTCGACTCACGAGCCCGCCGGAATAGGAGCCGGTTTGGCAGGGGTTGGCGTCTGGTCCTCTTCGTTCTTGGGCAACCGATCCGGTGTCCAGGGGTCGCGGAGCACAGGCGAGGTGTTCTTACGAAAAGATGGGGGAACAACACTCCAGAGTTCACGAGCCTTCTTGGCGGCCTCTTGGGCTTTCGTTGTTTCTCCGATTTGGGTCAGCACGTCGGCGAGTCCAGTGTAGGCGTGCGCTAATAGCATCGTGCCGACGGGATGTGCCGAGTCGGAGGAGGTGGGCGTGCCGATCAGGGCGAGGATTCGTTCCAAGCTCTCCTTCGCCGCTTGTGGTTGCCCACGGCGGCTCTGCAGAATCGCCAAGGTATAGAGGAATTGCGCAAGAAGGCCACGGTAGCGTGTCTGTTGCGGGGAATCGCTGTTCAGCCGTGTAAGCAGCGCGATACTCCGATTGAGATTCTCCTCCGCTGCAGCATCATTCTCGTTGCGGTTAAGCATCGCTTGGGCGATTGCACCATACAACAGGCCGAGGGTTCCACGGTAGTCCGACACATCCGGGTGCGAGGCGACAACTTCTTCCATGAGATCGGCCGCCCGTTGCAAGGATTGGACCGATATGTCGGAAGGATCGGCAAACGGGGACCCGCTTGTGATGGCATACAGCCGGGCCAACGCATGGCGGCATTCGGGATTGTCGGGCGATTTGGCAAACAACTGCTCAAGGACACGTGTTGCTTCGTCTTTGTGGCGAACGGCCTCGCTGCTGCGTCCCGCCAAACGGCACAGTCCCCAGAGATGTACGTGGCACTCTGCCAGGGCCATCTGGTACGCTCGCTCCGACGGTTTCTCTTTGGCCAACTCGGCGAGGATGTGGATCGCTTGTCGAATGGTCGCCTCGGCTTTGGCGATCTCCTGCGGCGCCAAGTCGGAGGACAAGCGGAGGTGGTCCCTAATGATCGCCAGAAGTCCCAGAGAACGATAGATCTTGGCCAACTCGTAGCGCCCGTTGGATGACGCGGCTGCCTTGGCGTCGTCCGTGAGGAGTTGCCGTGCACGCTCGAATTGCTTCGTGGCATCGTCGAACTGATCGGTTGCCATCGCGAGGTTGCCGAGTTGACTGTACGTCGCCGCCAGCTCGACGGCATAGTCGGGCTCGTGGGCCATGCGCCCCGGCAGGCTTTCATATGCCTTCAGCGATCGTCGATAAGCCTCCCTTGCTTTGTCGATTCGGCCCAACCGTTGCTGAATATCTCCCACGCGGCGGTAGGCCTTGGCCGTTTCGTACTGCCACTGGGCGTTGTCGCGATTCTGCTGCGCAAACTGCTCATAGAACTGGAGAAGTCCCTCCAGCACGGATGCGTCTTTCTTCGTCAGCGGCAAGCCTCCGCCGTCGCCAAGCCAGATAGTATCGCTCGGCCCGTCCAGAGTGTGAGGGCTGGCGGCCCCACTAATCCTTGCGAAGACATCGTCGAACGCCTTTGCCGCTATGGCGAGGTTTGCCTCGGCGCGGCGTTGCGACGACTCCGCCTGAATGCGCAGATGCGATTCTCGGAAATACCACGCCGCGGCCGCGAGGATTCCTGACACGATCAGAACAACGATCGTTGCCGCCAGGCCTGCCGGTACGGGATTGCGACGGCACCAGCGCCAGGCGTGCTCAACGGCCGTAGCACGGCGAGCGTGGATCGGGCGATCGTCGAGAAACCGCTGCAGATCGTCGGCCAATTCTCCCGCCGTGTCGTAGCGCCGGGCCGGTTCCCGGGCGATGGCCTTCAGTACGATGGTCTCCAGGTCGCGGGGAATGTCTGCGTTGATCGTTCGAGGATGCGGAGGCTGTTCCCGGCCAACTTGGCGGAGCAGGCGATGACGGCTTGCCTCGTCGAACGCGGGCCGCAACGTCAGCAATTCGTAGAGCGTCAGCCCCAGGCTGTAGACATCACTCCTGGCCGATGTCTACCCCTCCAACTGTTCCGGCGCCATGTAACGAAGCGTGCCAACGGCATCGCCCGGATGGGTCAAGTCCTCGTGGTCCGCCAGCTTCGCCAGGCCAAAGTCTGTGATCCATGCGATCCCGTTTTCGTCGAGAATCAGATTGCCTGGCTTGATGTCGCGGTGCAATACTCCTTGCCGATGGGCGTAATGCAATGCCGAGGCCACCTGGGTCCCGATCCCAGCCACGCTACGCCAATACGCAGCACCGTATGGTCCTCGACGATGTTGAACGCGCTGGTCCTGCGGCAGCGCCTCGTCGCGGCTCTCCGCGGGCATATCCTGTTGCAACTCCCCTGATGATAACGTGTCGGTTGGCGCTCCGGTCGACGAATCCACCGCGGGTCTGCCGGGCTGGGGCCGCGCGCTTGGCTCGAATGTGCCCCGGTACATTGCAGAGACTACCGCCGCATCGCGGACCAAATCGGTTATCTCCGCTCCTTCAGGTTGCCTCGAGGGGTGAGAGAGTTCCGCGCTCGTCCGCACTCGCTGTGCGTCATCCAAGGCAACGACCACTTGGTCCAGACTGCGACCTTCAACGTATTGCATGACGTAGAAGTGTCTGCCTTCGCACTCGCCAACGCCGAATACCGAGACAATATTCGAGTGGTGCAGCCGTGCCGCGGCCTGTGCTTCTCTCCGAAAACGTTGCAGTGCGCGAGGTGAAGAGGCGTAGGGCGCGGCCAGCACCTTGATGGCGACACGGCGGCCCAAGGACTCCTGCTCTGCCTCATACACGACGCCCATTCCCCCGTGGCCGATGATTCGGAGAATCCGAAAGTCGCCGAAGCGACCGGGGGGAGCCTCGTATTCTGCCGGCGACTTTTCCGAAAACGATGCGCACGCGTCTTGATCCGATTTGAAGTCTTCCAGGGCAAGTAACGTTGGAAAGACCCGGCGAATCTGATCGGCATACGTCGGATGCGCCGCTGCATACTCCGTCACCGACGGATGCTCACCGCGCCGGCACTGTTCGACGAACTGCTCGGCGAGACGTTCTATCGGATTGCGTGTTTCGTCGGCGTCGTTCATTGGACAGGTCCTCACACGAACCAAGGCCTATCGCAGACAGAATCTCATGCTGGGTTCAGACCCGAAATATCGGACAGCAGCGTGCTGAGTCGAGTCAGGGATCGCATGTAACGGTTGCTCGCCGCCGCCTTGGTAATGCCCAACTCCGCAGCCACTTCGTTGTTCGACAATTCTTCAAAGTGCCGCAGCGCTAGAATCTCACGGTCGATGGGGTCCATTCCCTCCAAAACATGCTGCAAGCGCGCCTGTATCTCGATCTTGGCGACAGCCATGCTCGGAGTGGTCAGCCGTGCCGCAAGGTAACGCGACAAAGACTCCGAATACACCATCGGGCGGACCGGGCCATCCAACGGCACCTCGCGCTTTGCATCGCGCATTTGAGCGCCGAGGTGATGCCGGTGGGTTGCCATCAGACGCTGGCCGGTCAGAAACCGAAGCCAGAGGAACGGCGGCAGCGGCTGTTTGGCCAAGTAGTCGCCAAGCTGCCTGGATGCGTCAAGGTAAGCCTCTTGTAAGACATCTGAGGGATCTATTCTCCCCTTAACCCGGCTATCGAGTCGCATCTCCACCATACGACGAAGACGCCCACGGTGCAAAGCGAACAGATCTGCAAGTGCAGTCTCCCCGCCATGTCTCAGCCGGGCCATGCTGGCATCAGCCCCTTCGTCGTTGAAGCGAGAATCGACCATAGCTCTATTATACGTTCCCCGTTCCGCGTCTCTGTCTTCGTGTCCTCCGTCCTCCGCCATCGCCGATTCGAACGCACCAACGGCTCGGCCACATGGGGCGGCCGAACGTCAGACGATTCCTCACTTCATTTCCGCTTCTGCTACCGCTGCAAAAGGCACCGTTAGAGCTGAATTGCGGGCGAGGTAGCCAAGCGGTCCAGGAGCGAGCATCGCGAGGACGTTCGGATGGGTGGTTGCACAGGCGACCCTTTCAAATAGCAGGGCGATTGCACCATAAGTCACTGTCCGAAGAGCACTTGTTCGAGATAGGAATCATCCCAACCGGCGGCGAGCCGTTTGTTCTTCACGCCGACCTTCAACGTGTGGTTGTTCTTCAGTAGGCTCAAGGCTGTACGGCGGAGGATGCTGAAGTTGGCGTCGGCGTGTCCGCGGCGGAGTCGGGATTGGTCTTCCTGGAACGTCACATCGAGTTGCCAATGCAGACGATTCTCGATCGACCAGTGGCTGCGGACCGCCTCGGCAAATCGCCGCGCCGAGAGCTTCTTGCTCAGGATGTAGTAACGCTCTTCATAGCACACCTTGCCGTCGCGCACGGTGTCGCTGATCGCCATGCCGATGGCGGCCAACTTCGGCCAGCGATTCCGGTCGGGAAGATCCTTGGGAACCTCGCAGACGAAGTAGACCCGCCGCTCCTGGCGACCGTGCCCTTTCTCGTCGGTTTGATGCCGGCTGACCGCCACGCGGGTAAAGTCTGCGTTCCGCTGGCAGAGGAAGTGCCACGCGATGCCGTCGTACAAAGTACGTTGGTTCTCCTTGACCGCCAACACGTAATGGGCCTTGGCATCAAGGATCGCTTGGGCAATCTCCGTCTGACAGCCCATCGCATCGATGGTCACCAGACAACCCGAGATTTCCAGGATTCTCAGCAGTTGCGGGATAGCCGTGATCTCATTGCTTTTCTCGTCCACGACCACTTGCCCCAGACTGATCTGATTGGCGGTGGCCCAGGCGCTGACCATATGAATAGCCGACTTGCTGGTCGCAGCGTCGAAGCTGCGGCGGAGAGTCTTGCCGTCGATGGCCACCACTTGGCCGTCGGTGATTTCATGCAACGCGGTGATCCAACTCAAGAGGCAGGCCTCGAATTCGGCAGGCTTGATCGCGCCCAGAACGGCATTGAAGCGGTCATGGGATGGAATGCCGCTGCTGAGATCCAGGAACCGTGCCAGCCACTTCCGCTTCTTGCGGCCATACTCGGCGATGGAAACGAAATCATCCGCGCCGCAGATCACGGCGCAGATGGCGATCGTGACAATGTTGATCAGCGGGTGCGTAACTTTACGTCGGCGTGGATCGGTGAGTTCTTCAAAATGCTCCTGAATACGGGCAGAGGCTCGTTTGGGCATGGCAGACTTCCAAGGCGACCACGATCCGTCCGCCAGCACCAACATGGCAGAACCAACGAATCGCATTGCCCTATTCATACCAGATTGCCCAATATGGCGCAATCGCCCTGTTTCAAATAGTGGCCCCACGATGGCCCATTATCTTAGCTTGGAGGAACGTGAGGTTATAGAGCGCATTTGGCGTAACTGTAGCGCGTGTTGCCCTTTCTGAGTGTGCCCATCGATGATCCGCCGAGTCCTGCCATCCCAATCGATCAGCGACAGCACGTGTTCATGGTAGCAATCGTCGCCCTTTCCACGCCCTGGGCGATATCGAACAGACTACCGCCTCACTCGCGCACCATTGTCATCTTGCCCGACCAGTCTCGCAGAGCAATTCAAAGCCGGTCAGGGGAGCCAGCAGCAGACTAGCTCTGGCAGCCGTGGCGGGCATGGTACAATAGCTGACGCGTCCGAATGTGCGGCACTTGGTTATGTACTTTATGCCTCGGCCTTAGGGGCTGTTCCCGTTACGGCTATGGCCAAGGCATCGGATCCACCGAAAATCAACGCAAAGTCCGACCCGCCATCGAAACAAGGCGCTACGACTCGCCTGGCCCAGAGGAATGCGGCGACCGAGGTATCGAGCGGGCAGCAAACCACAGACACACCGGCCTCGAAATCACGCCCGCCGGACAAATGGTTCGAGACACTGTCACCCGAAATGCAGAAGTCCTTGATGGGCGAGCAGTTGATCCTTTGGACAGACAGTCCTCTGAACAACCCACATCGTTTTCAACTGCCGATGCCGCTGCCCGAAAGGGTGAAGTCATTTGAGATCTGCGCGGCCATGGGTGAACATCGCGCACGGGTATTGAATGTGTTCAATGCGTTGGAACGATCGCAACGACTTCGGGTATACCTATCGTCCCCGGAGAAGGATGAAGTCGTTCCAACACCGTTACGCGATGCCGTCAAGCTGTATCGAGCAGTATTCGTCGCTGGCCGTTCTCTCGAGGGTCCTAATGCGGAGTTCTATGCAGATGCACTGGAACCACTCGGTCCTAGCGGGGTGTTGGATGTCCCTGCGCGAGAATGCCGGCAAGTATGGATCGATGTCAGTACAAACGCCCTTCCGGCGGGATCGCACAAGATCGTTCTGGTCGTGCAGTCGCTAGAGCATGATATCGCGTCGCTTCGATTTCACCGGCGTGCCCTACCGCTTGAGATACGCGTCTCGCCGTTTTGTCTGCCGCAGACGATGCCCATCCACATCCAACTATGGGAGGGGACGGAAGGACGGAGCCTTCCCTATGAGCAATGGCTCGACGACATGCACGCTCATTATGTGAACGGCTTTTTCCATGTCTGGAACAATGTTCTGAATCATATTACGCGCGCAGATCGCATACGGGAGGAATTGGTTTCCGCCTATGAACTCCGAACGGGTGGAAGAAAGCTCCGGCCGGTTCTGCTCGCAAAGCACAAATACGGAAAGATCCTTTTTGGATACGGACTGTTTCGTGAGTTCGAGATGCGCTTGGCGAACCGAATGAAACTGGAGTTCATGAGTCCACCCTGGAAAGCCGCGTTCAAGGAATATGTCCTAACGATGCGCGAGTATCTGGACTCGATTGGAATCACGCCCAAGGACTATATCGTAGAGCTTTGGGACGAGGCACACGGTGGCACTGCTCGGCGCGTGTTGGCCGCAGGACGATACTTCAAGGAGATTGCCCCAGAGATCCGCACGATGATGGATGTCCCCAAGAAGGTGTCAAGTCGGGAAGTCTTGCTGATGGATCCCGTCACCGATATCTGGTGCCCATCGTTGTCCCGCATCAAGAATCTGCCCGACGAACTCGAGGACTACCGCAGAACGGGAAAGGAAATCTGGATCTACCAGTGTCCAACGGATGTCGTTTGGCAAAGTCCCTTGGAGGTTTATCGCAAGTATCCCTGGTGGGGGTGGAAGCTCCGTGTGGATGGCTTGGCCTACTGGAACTACGATTCTCAGAAGACGGATGCCTGGAACAACTTCGATCACGGCGGATATCAGGACTGCATGATGATCTATCCGACGCCGACCGGACCGATCCCCTCTCGTCGCTGGGAGGCGTGGCGCGAGGGCATGCAGGATCACCTTTATCTCCATGTACTGAAGACACGTCTGGATCGCGCCGAACAGTCGGGCATCGCCAAGCCCGCAATTCAGTCCGGACGAAATACTCTGAATACTCAAGTCGAACGTGTGCTTTCTACGAACGATCCAGAAACCGTGGAAGACGCGCGAAGAGTATTGGCCGAGACAATCATCTCATTGGAAAACGCAGCCAAACCCGCTCAGGTGGACTGACTTATTGGGTCCTGCATTGGAACTGGAACGAGGCCGACCATCGGGTGGCCGAAAGATCAGGATTGGGTTGGATCCCTTGTTCCGTCTTCAATACAGGCAGCAATAGACCCGGAAAATTGGACCGGCGGCGACGTCGACTGGAATGCTGGCTCGAGAGAACTTCGTAACGTTGCCAAGACGCCTGCTGTCACTCGTTCGTCTGCGCTCCGGTGGACTCCATGATGATGTCGGGATTGCAGTGTGTCGGCCCGCGCGTCGGACGAGAGGTGCGACCGTCGTCTATTCCTTGACCGACGATGTGCGGTGACCTCGCCAGCAACGCCCATCTGTAAAGCCGCGTGCGGCCGTGCAGAAGACGACATCGCACCACCGCCTCGACCACGCTACGGCTTCCGCTCCACTCCCAGCAAAGTGCCCTCAGCGCACCCTGCCTCGGCGTAAGACCGTTCCATCAAGTAGGCCACTCCATAGGAACTGGAAATCAGGAGATCCTCATCCCCATCGCCGTTGAAGTCGACCACGTAGGGGTGCGGATATGGGATATACTGATGCAAAAGTTCCCTATCACCCTGGAACTTCTGCTCCTTTCCCTTCCCGACGTTTCGATAGACGCGGATGCTCCCTTGGGCTAGCAGAATGTCAGGGCGGCCATCGCGGTCGAAGTCGGTGACGGCAATCAAGGCCCGAGCGTCGCTTTCGTGGAGCACTTGCACACCCGGCGCAAAGGCCGGCCTCTCGTTGCCGCCCACGTTCTCGAAGTACGTGACAATGCCATACGCGTCCGAGACCATCAAATCGAGGTCCCCATCGCCATCGAAGTCGGCCGCGCGAGGGTCGGAACGATCGCCTGAGTGGCTGGCGAAGTCGGTAGCCTGATCGCCTTGCTTGTAACGGCCGACCTTGACGAACCCGCCCTCAGCCAACGGCAACCGAATCCCCTCGGCCAGTTCCGGCTTCCCTGCCGCGCCCACATTGCGATAGTACCAAACGTCGCCCGCGGCGACCCCTTGCAGCAGGTCGAACAACCCATCCCGATTCAGGTCGGCGACGACCGGAAACGTCTCCGAATCGCCGAGCGGAAACACGTATTGGATCGTCTTCCCTCCTGCCTTGAGCAGCCCTCCGTCGGCCCACCTCGCCGGGTTCAGCGCATCGGTGCTCAACTTCAGCGCGAAATGCCCACCCGTACTGGACACCAGATCGAGGTTCCCGTCACCGTCCCAGTCGACCGGCGCCGTGGCGAAAGCTCCGGTCGCGACCGGGCCCCACTTGTTCTTCAGCATCTCCCCGGCCTGAAACCGCGGCTGCTGCCGGCTGCCCACATTGGGATACAGTCGCACGTGATCCATCGTGCCGATCACGAGGTCTGGCAGTCCGTCCCCGTTGAAGTCGCCCGTGCAAGGAACGCCGACCATTCCCACGCTGGCAGGCTGGTCCTGGGGAAACGGCCTCTCTTTGAGCACCGGTGACGTGCGCGAACCGACGTTCTCAAAGTAAGCCATGCCGATCCGATCCGGCCGTCCCATGATCACTTCGCCTTTGGCCGTGATAAGGTCCAGATCGCCGTCGCCGTCAAAATCGGCCACGCACGGCGACGCGCCCGAGCCGATGCGAAGCACCTTGCCATCCGCCTGAATCGGCCCACGGGCACTGAGCGAGGGAACACCCCTGCCATTGCGAGTGTTCTCGAAGTAGAAAACCGAACCGCTCACGTAGCCGCCCACCAGCAGGTCCGTATCGCCATCCCCGTCCCAGTCAGCCGCCTCAGGCTTGGCCATATATTCCTGTCCCAGGAACGACTCACCCGGCGAGAGTTCGTGAGGGATCGCGATCGGCGTGCCGTCCGCCTCCAACCGGCCACGGGCGACATATACAGGCTCCGTGCGCGTGCCCGTGTTCTCCAACAACACAACCTGCCCGCCGTTGGCATGGCCGACCAGCAAATCCAGATCGCCGTCGTCGTCCCAGTCGACCGCGCAGGGAGTTGTATAGTGCAAGAGCCGAAACGTCTGCCCGTCGACCAGGAGGAACTTGCCCTGAGCGAACTTCGGCTCCTTCGGCGTACCGCAATTCTGAAAGTAGAACAGATGCCCCTGGATTTCTCCGACGAGCAAATCCAGCAATCCATCGCCGTTGAAGTCCGCCATGGCCGGCTTGCAGTGCAACGCGGTAATCAAGAACCCGTCGCTCTGGTCCGTGTACAGAGCATCGCAATCGCCCAGCAGCGGAAGGGGTGACGGCTCCGCCTTCCGGTCGGCCGGCACGGCATCGAAGTAGATCGCGTAGTGGCCCGGCGACTTGCCTTCCTGGCGATGCAGCCAAACCAAGGCGCCCGCGTGCCCGTTACCCTCGATCGCGTACCAGAAACTCAAGCCCCGACGGTCGAAATCATCGAATCGAAACGGCACCTCGTCGGCACCATGCCCGCGGAACTTGCCGTAGGCGATTGGTTCGCCCGTTGCGGCGTTGTAGCGAATCACTTGGATGTGTCCCACGTCGGGCCGCCCTGGAACCTTCTGCTTGGCAAGCATCTCGGCCAGATCCACATGGAGCCGAGCAGGCATTTCGTCGCTCGCGCGGCCTTTCAGATCACGCGGTGGCACGGAAACGAGCATGCGGCAGCTCCCGTTGCCGGACCACCGCGGCTCGCGCTTGCCCACCAGCCAACCGAGACCAAACCGCGCACAGCAAACGTCGCGGCCCCCCGGAACGTCCTGTTGCCAAACGGCCACAAGCGTGCCGTCGGCCGCCTGTTCGCACGAAGGGTACGATGCCTGACGCCCATCGGTCGGCCCGGCGATGTCCTTCGGCTCGCTCCATGTCCGGCCGCCGTCGAAACTCGCTGCGGCGCACAACGGATATCGTTGAACGGCGTTATCCCACACCGCCAGGATGCCGCGCCGGCCGTCGACCTCAAACCGGCAGAGCGCCGCCGGCGCGTTGGAACCTCCCAGCGGGCTCGGCCCGATGCCGTGAAACGTGCGGCCCTCGTCCGTACTCCGCGCTTCATACAGGTGGTCCGAGCCCGTTCGCATGAGCATGTAGATGCTGCCGTCGTCCAGCTCGACAATCGCGGGCTCGTCCGTTCCGTCAACGCTCCCGGAGCCTATCTTCTTGTACTCAGCGTCCGTGTCGCCGCCGTTTTGCCAGGTCTTGCCATTGTCGGTCGAAATCATCACACCGGCGCGCAGGTGCATCTGACCTTCCGACTTCAGCGTCTTCCCCTCCTGGCAGAGAACGTCCCACGAATAACCCATCACTAGCGTGCCCGAGCGCAGACGCAGCCCATGGTGCGTCTTCCCGCACGTATACACCCGATTCATCGGAATCTCGTACGGAGCCGTCCACGTGCGGCCTTGGTCATCGCTCCGTGTGCACCAGGTCTTCGAGCTGTGGATACCGTCGCCTGCCGCGGGCGTCGTGCATGTCACAAGGACGCTTTTGCCGCTAACCACAATGCTCGGATCGTAGTCGCGTCCGCCGGGCGTCTTGATCAGCGAATTCGGCGCTGACCACGTGCGCCCGTGATCGGTCGAAAACGCACCGATGATGCTCGATCCTTCGTCACCCCACGAGCACCAAACGATCAGCAAACGACCATCGTCCAGCCGCGCCAAACAAGGGTAGCAGTTCTTGGCAACAGTCTGGTGCGAGGCCGTAACCGACCGCTCCAGCGACGGTTGCTCGCCCAGGGCCGAGTCCACACCTGCAGCAATTGACACGACAGCCATAATCAACAGAACGCGTCGCATGAAAGTCTCCTCAATCCACGGGCGCCGGCGGGCGAGTATTGTGAGCCCACGACTGCCATCCTACACGGCCGCAGCCAGAAAATCGAGGAAAGCACCTTGCCGGGCGTCGACGCATCCTGCCCCCCGGGGCTCGCAGACCGCCTGCAAAGAAGTTAGAATATTGCATGATCTCAAGGCGTTCGCGCGCCGAGAAACTGAATGTTCGTGAGCCTTGCCAGCCCGTCGAGGAGGACCGACCGATGACCCACACATCCTGCAGAATTGCGATGACCGCTTGCCTGAGCGGAGTTCTGGCCATGCTCACTCTCGTGCCCGCCGTCGCGGCCGAGCCGGCTGCGGCTAAGCCGAAGGAGCCGAAGGCCGATCCCTACGCCTGGAAGAGCCTTTTCGACGGAAAGACCTTGAAAGGTTGGAAGGCCCCCAAGTTCGGTGGCGAAGGTGAGGTGACCGTCGCCGACGGCAAGATCATTCTCGGCATGGGCGATGGCATCACCGGAATCACCTATACGGGCAAGGTCCCGAAGACCAATTACGAGTTCACCTTCGAAGGTGAACGCTTGGACGGAAACGACTTCTTCACCTCGCCGACGTTCCCCGTAGGCGATGGCTTCTGCACGTTCGTCGCCGGCGGTTGGGCCGGCACGGTCGTTGGCCTGTCCAACGTCGATTTCTACGACGCTTCCGACAACATGACGACCACCTTCAAGGAGTTCAAGAGCAACCAGTGGTATCGCTACCGCATCCGTGTCAGCGATAGCCAGCTCGAATGCTGGATCGACGGCGAGAAGATGGTTACCCAGGTCCGCAAGGGACACAAGTTCACCGTGCGTTGGGAAGTCGACGACTGCAAACCACTGGGCATCTCCAGTTGGTGCACCAAGGGAGCCGTCCGAAACCTGCGCATCCGCCAACTCAAACCGGAAGAGGTCCAGACTATCGCTGCCGAGACAGAGGAAGAATAGAGCGTTGAGCATGGTGGGCCGTCCGTAGGCGTTCCACACTCGCACGGGTAGTCTGAGAATTGCGGCCCATATGCTGTCTCCCGTCCTCACCGAGCTGTTGGCTGCCGCAATCCTCGCCAGCTTGGCGTGCGCTCTGGCGTTCTATCTGTGGCGCCGAATGCGCCACTATTCGCTGACGTCCGTACAGTGGTTCTTCTACTCCATCAACTATGCCATGGTACGCGTGCTTTGGCGGGCACACATCAGCGGCCCCTTGCCAATCGCGTCCAACCAGGGGGCCGTCATCGTCTGCAATCACCGCAGCCCGATCGATCCCTGCTTCATCGAGACCGCGACCCGTCGAGTCGTCCGCTGGATGGTGGCCAAGGAGTATTGTGTCCACTGGTCGTTTCGATGGTTCCTCAGCATGGCCGAGGTCATTCCGGTCAGCCGCGGAGGGATCGACACGATGGCGACCAAGATGGCCATCCGCTACACGCAGAACGGCGGCCTCGTGGGCATGTTTCCCGAAGGGCGCATCAACACCACTCCCGCTGTGCTTCTGCCGGGCCGCTGCGGTGCGGCCTTGGTCGCCTTGCACGCCCGGGTGCCCGTCATTCCCTGCTTCATCTCCGGTTCGCCCTACCGCGGCTCAGTTCCCGAATGCATAATCATGCCGGCCAAGGTCGAGCTGCGGATCGGGCGACCGATCGACATCTCAGATTACTACGATCGGCCGGATGATCGGGAAGTGCACCGGCAACTCACGCGGCGTTTCCTCTCCGAAATCGCAAAGCTCGCCGGTCAGGCCGACTTCGAGCCCACGGTGGCCGGTCGGAACGGCTAGAGCGCATTCGGCGTATGTGTAGCGTGTGTTCCGCTTTCGAAACCGCAGAAACATGCCGCCACGAACGCTACCGTCAAGTGCGACTCGCACTAACGGGTGAAGCCTACGAAGAAGCTGAAGGCCTGCGTGCGATCGGTCGGTTCCTTCGACACCGGGAACGCCAGATCCAACGCAATGGGCGCCGGCCCCATGGCGGGAATCGTGATGCGCAAGCCCACGCCCGGTGCCACGCGATAGTTGTCCGTCCAATCGTCGATGCTCGGTTCGACCGTACCCGTATCGACGAAAATGACGCCCCGTAGCGCGTCGCTGGCCGTGATCGGGAACATGTATTCCGCCGACGCCAGCACCATGTAGTCGCCGCCAACCAGCACACCGTTCTGCGAGGGGGCCACGCCGCGGAACTCAAAGCCGCGAATCGTGCTGAAACCGCCCGCATAGTAACGCTCGTAGATCGGCGTGTTGTTGCCCGTATAGGCGACGCGCCCGCTCAACCCCAGTACATGGCGCCCCGACCCATCGGGCCGCTCGTGCAGCATGAAGTACTGGCGGAAGTCGACTTCCGCACGCGGATACTGGAAGGTGCCGAGAACCTCTTCGAAAGCCACTTCCAGAATGTGCCCTTCGGTCGGCATGAACGTACTGTCGCGTGTGTCGTGCGTCAGCCGTCCTTCGAAACCGTAAAGGGCGTTGTTGCCCAGCACGGCGACCAGATCCGGAAGCGTTGGATCGATCGGATTGCTGATGTTGATGTTCGCCCCGCGGAAGGCGAGCGTCCCGAACAGGTCGGGTGTGAACTGGTATCCCAGCGACACCCGGCCGCCCAGACGCTGCTCGTCCCATTCATAATAGTCCCGCTCGTAGTAATACGCGCTCAAGCCCAGGCTGACGTTCGTATCCAGCAGGTAAGGCTCCTGGAAAGTAACCGCGTAGCGTTGGGTTTGCGTGCCGGGGACCGCCTCGGCACGGAACCGCTGCCCGGCACCTCGGAACGCGGTCGCATTGCGGATGTCTTCCCAGCTTCGCGGCCAGCGAGTCCAGTCGAAATTCTGCTCGTCCAATACGAACGATCCGATCAGCCCGGCATCCGAGTTCACACCGACGCTGAACATCAGCTTGCCGGTCTCCGTCTCTTCTACCAACGGATTCAGCGGTAGAAACAGCGGCTGATCGTCCGGCGGCAGTCCGAGCAAGTTCGTCGGGTCCTGCAGAATAGGCGGCTGAAGCGGGTCCGTTGCACTCGGACGTCCATAATATGGCCCGCCCAACGGCGACACATCATACGGATTGGCGTACGAAGGCGCCGGCGCGACCGTTTGTGCCGGCGGAGCGACGGCGGCCGGCGGCTGCGTTGTCTGGGGTTGAGTCGTCTGCGCTACCGGCTGCTGCACCGTCGTCGTGGTGGTGGCCGACGGCTGCGCGGCAGGGGGCGACCACGGCGTCGCCACAGGCTGCGTTTGCTCCGCAGGCTGTGTGTAGCTGCTCGCCCGGCCCGCCGTCGTATTCAGCGACGGGAACGAAACACCGTCGGTATACTGTCCTCGCGTCACCATTGGCAGAACGCCGTTGCCCGGCGCCGACCACGAGAAGTCCGGTGCCGCCGTTCCCGGAGGAGCGGCCGCCGGAGTTGGGTCCGGTCGGTTCGACGCCCACGGCTTCCAGCGGAGCAGACCCGACGACGCCTGGGGACTCTGCCCGCGAACCGTCGTCGGCATGTAACCGGCACCGCCCGCCCGCTGCGATGGGCCGGGGTTCTGCGGCGTGGGCTGAGCCTGCTGAACCTCGTCCGGCTGGTTGTCGGCCCACTCTCCGAAAATGGAAAGATTGACCAGCGAATCGCGATCCGCCGGGCTGTCAGGGCTCTGCCCGCGGAAACCATCCGGACGTTTCGGCTTGTCGGCAACCCCTTCCTCTCGTTTTTCTAAGTCCTCCGCCGTCGGCGCGGTGAAGACGATCTTCGGCGCGCTCCCCTTGGCCGGATCGACCGCAAACAAACCGCTGGCCTTCAACCGCCGTTCGCTGGCGCGCAACTCGCGGATATCGACGATGTCGCCCGGCTTCAGCGACATCCGGTTCAGCACCGTGGCCAGCCGCGTGTGCGGATACTGCCCCTTGATCTGAACGTCGATCCGCCCCACCCGATAGCGATTTCCTTCCTTGATGCGATACACCAGGTCGAGCCTGCCCGGTTCATCCGGATAGACCAGCTCATCCTGCACGTCGGCGAACACGTAGCCCACCGCGCCGTAGGTGTCACGGAGGGTCCCCTCGTCCAGCTTCATCTTGTTCTGGTTGTAGAAGTCACCGCTCTGCAGTTGCAGCTCGCCTAGCAACTGATCCGCCGAGTACTTCGTGTTCCCGATGACCGACACGTTGCGCACGACGTAGCGCCGCCCCTCGTCGATCACGTACGTCAGATAGATCCACTTGCCGTCGGCCGTGGCACGCCACTCGCGACCGACTTTGGCGTCCATGAATCCCAGGCCGCGGTAGTAAGCCGTCAGGCGGTTCTTGTCTTCTTCGATTTCCTTCGGGTCGACGTCCCCGCCCAGGAACCAGAGCACGCCCGGCTTCGACTTCACCTGCATTCGCAACCGGCCGTCGTCGGCGATCGTATTGCCGACGAAACCCGTCCAAAGGATGCGCTGACGCTGCCCCTCATTAATTAAGAAAGTTACGCCCTGATCGCTCGACTTCGAGCCCTCGACGATGGTTATGCGCGCCTTCGGGTATCCGTGCGCGTGGTAATACTCCTCGATCCGCCGTCGCGACTCCTCGATCGCATAGAGATCCATGGCGTCGCCCGGCTTGATCAACGCCTCTTCGGCCAGCTTCTTCTTGCCGATCGTGTTGCCTACATACCAGACGTGGTCGATGATCGGCTTTTCGAGCACGTCGAAAATGACGATGCGGCCGTCGGGAGTCTTCTGTGTGTAAGGCTTGGCGGTGAAGAACAGGCCGGTCCTGTTGAGCCGCCGCACGTCCTGTTCTACGACTTCCGGATCGTAGGCCCGGCCTTCCCGCGTGTGGATATGCGGCAGAATCTTGGCCAGCGGGACCCTCTTCTGCCCCTTGATCAGCACCCTCACGACCTGTTCTTCCCCCGGTGCTGCGGCGGTGGTTGGCGCAGCCTGCCCGGGCGGGACCAGCAATGGTGGTGTCAACTCGTCCGGTGCCTGTCCGCCGGCCCTCATTCCGCCAACGCCCAACACAAAGACGATCGCGGAAAGGCACGCAATGGCTCGGATCAATAAGCGGATGCGGACGTTGGCCATGAAGCCTTCTCTGCCTTGGTTGGGTCGCCTCAAGACGAGGAAAATCGAAGGGTCGGTACCGGGTGTCACGTCCTGGCCAGTCGAGGCCGGCGCGGCCGCCGCTCCAGACCCCAATTACGGGGTTTTCCAGGCCGCGTAGAAATACTCGAAGGGACCGCCCACGACAAGGCGAATTCGCTTGTTTGGAGGCACCTTCCCCGCCTCCATCGAGTTGGCACAGCTCCCAAACAGAGAAAATGGGAGAGATGGGAAGAACGGCTGGTTCTCTTCCGAGATCATGGCGCGACGTTCGCCGCGTCCCACCGGTTGCCGCCCGAGCAACAGACAAACCGGCGCACCCATCTCGAAGCCGATTCAGAACGGCTCGCCGAACTGCTCGAATTCGTCGTACGGCTTCTGAGCGAGGTCCTTGAACTTCGTGTATTCCTGGAACCAGCACAGCTTGACGTCGCCCGTAGGGCCGTTACGCTGCTTGGCGATCATCAGGTCGGCCTTGCCCACCAGGTCCTGCTCCACAGCTTCCTCGTGGCTGTGGTAGTACTCTTCCCGATGCACGAACATCACCACGTCGGCGTCCTGCTCGATGGCCCCCGATTCTCGTAGATGGCTCAAACGCGGCCGATTGTCCTTGGTCGCCTCGGCCTGCCGATTCAACTGGGCCAGACAAAGCACCGGCACGCGCAGCTCGCGCGCCAGTCCCTTCAACCGCCGCGCGATCTTGGCCACTTGCTCCTGCCGCGGATCCTTTGCGTTGTCCGGCTCGATGAGCTGCAGGTAGTCGATCACGATCAGCTTGAGCCCTGTCTTGCGCTTCAGCCGGCGAGCGCACGCCGCGATTTCGCTGATCGTGCGGCTCGGCGTGTCGTCAACATAAAGCGGCGCCTTGCTCAAGCGGGCCGAGGCCTGCACCAGCTTATCCCGGTCCTCGCCCGACAGATACCCTGCACGAAACTTGCTTCCATTGATCTCGCCCCGCGCGCAGAGCATACGCTGGGCGAGCTCCAATCGCGACATTTCCAGGCTCACGAACAACGTACCCAGGTTGGCCTCCACGCTCACGTGGTCGGCGATGTTCGTCGCCAACGCGGTCTTTCCCATGCTGGGACGGGCTGCGAGGATAACAAGCTCCGACTCGTGCAAACCGCCGGTCAGATTGTCCAAATCGGCCAATCCCGAGGGCACTCCGGTAGCCCCCCCGCGTTCCATTCGCTTGTCGATGTGCTCGAAGGCCTCGACCAGAATGTCGTGCATGCTCGCCAGTTGATCGGAACTACGCAAATCGTGAATGGCGAAAATCTTCTCTTCGGCCTGGCTGATCATGTCCCGGCAGTCCAACGTCGGATCGTAGGCGTCGCGGAGAATTTCGGTGCTCGCGTGGATGATCGACCGCAAGGTCGCTTTGTCGCGCACGATCTTGGCGTAGTACACGGCGTGTGCCGCGACGGCCACGGCTTGGAGAATCTCGGCCAGATAGGCGGCCCCACCGATCAGCTCATAATCGCCGGCCTGCTTCAACCGCTCCACCAACAAAGTGGTATCGATGCGGTTTCCCTCGTCGTGCATCGCCACGATGTGACCGAACAGCTTCCGGTGCACGTCGCTATAGAAGTCCTCGGGACGAAGCAGCAGCACCACGTCGTCGCACATCGACGAATCCAACAGCAGGCTGCCGATCACGCTCTTCTCGGCGTCCACGCTCTGTGGCGGCAGCCGATCCAGGATCTCGGAACTCACGGCCGAAGTCGGCCGGCCGGCGTCGATTCGTCCCAGCGTAGCCATGGCGATCCATCTTTCCGCAATGCCGGCAGGCGCGCTGCCGTAGGAAAAAGCCGGGAAGCGCGTCCCAGGCTGCTCAGCGCATGATAAGGCGATTGCGCCTGCCTGACAACCGTCGCCGCGGGGAAACGCCAGTCCACAAGACCCACCCCGGAATTGCCCAACTCGCCCGCTGCTCAGCCGCGCAGCAGGGATGCGAATGGGGGACCCTGGCACGGCCGATGGCGGCCACGCCATATGGGGTCAACCGGGGGCGATCCGCTCCGTGGAACTACTGGCCGGGTTGCTCGTCCGACACCAACGGAACCACCCACACCTTGATCTCGGCATTGACCTCTTGCGCCAAGTGAATTCGGACCGTGTACAGACCGAGTTCCTTCAGCGGTCCCTCGAGGCGTACCTGGTCGGGCGTGATCGTCACGGCGTTGCGCTTCAACGCATTGACAATCTCCGGCGCGCCGACCGAGCCGTACAAGTGGCCCTCTTCGTTGGCGTTTGCTTCGATCGTGATGCTCTGCCGAGACAGGTCCTCCGCCGTCCTCTGCAGGCCGGCCAGCCGCGCCTTCTGCCGCTCCAGAAGCAGCGCCCGATGCTTCTCCACCATCCGCTTGTGGTGGTCGGTGGCAATCGTGGCCAAGCCCTGGGGAATGAGGTAGTTCTTCGCAAAGCCCGGCTTCACCTCGACGACGTCACCCTGGCTGCCCAGATGCTCGACGGGTTGCACCAGCAGAAGCTGAATGCCGCCGTTCGGACCCTTCGGAAGTCGCTTGCCGTACCGGGGAGTGCGGGCAGACGTCGCTTGTTTGTTGGCTGGTTTGACCATGGATCTCGTAACCTTCATTCTGTTGGTTCAACTAGGATATATCGGTCGCCCGGCTTGCCTCGCCCGCACAGTGGCCTAAAACGGGATGTCGTCGTCTGCAGGGGGCGCGTCGCCGAAAGAACTGTCGTAATTCTGCGATTCCGGAGCGGGCTGGCTGTGGTTGGTGTTGCGTTCGCGTCTTGGGGCGGACCGACCGCCGCCGCCGCCGCCACCCTCGCCGCCGGTGCGGTTGAGCATCTGCATGCGCTCGGCCACCACGCGCAGCTTGGAGCGCTTCTGGCCGTCCTGACTTTCCCAACTGTCCAGCTTCAATCGCCCCTCGATCAACACCGAGGATCCCTTCGTCAGATACTCACTGGCGACCTCGGCCGTGCGGGCCCAAAGCGTCACCTCCACGAAAGTCGTCTCCTCCACCCACTCTCCGCTGGCACTCTTGCGGCGATCGTTGATTGCCAAACCGATCTCCGCGACCGCCGTACCACTCGGGATATAGCGCAGCTCCGGATCGCGGGTCAAATTGCCCAGCAGGATCACGCGGTTGAAACTGGCCATGCTAACCCACTCCTTCTCATGCTTGCGTACTGCCCCCTTCTCCGCAGGGCAGGCAGTGCCCACTGCCAATCAGCCGGTCCGTTCTCGCTCTACGGCGGACGCACGCCGCATTCACTCTACGCCGGGCTGGCGACCTACTCCGCTTCCGTTTGCGCGACCGATTCAGGTTGATCCTCGTCGTCGCCCGCCGCACCAGCGCGTTCGGCACGTGCTTCGCTGGCGCTCTCCGCCCGCTCGCTGACCGTGAGGACCTGTCCGGTCTTGGCGTGTTCCACCAGTATGTCGACCAGCCGCGGCTCGACCTTCAGCAGCAGGAAACGAAGGAAGTTGTCGTTGACGTGGCACGCACGCTTCAGCTCCGGCAGCCGGCGCCCGTCTCCGCGGAAGTACGTCAGCCAATAGGTCCCCTTGCGCTGCCCACCGATCGGGTAAGCCAAACGGCGCTCTTCCCACAGACGGCTGACCAGCACCTCACCGCCGATCTGCTCGATCAACTGGGTCACCTGACCCGACACTCCCTCGGGATCGCGAGAATACCGCCCCGGATCCAGGATGAACATTCCCTCGTAAACGTTCTCAGCCAAGACAGTGCTCCTCGTCAACTTCAGTTGTATTGATTCATGGAATACTGAATGCCTTTGTGGGCCCAGTCGACCACCGCATCCACGGCTCGCACGATGGCCTTTTCAATCTCCGGCAGTTCTTCGCGTGTAAACGTACTCAGCACGTAATCGGCGGCGTCCCAGTCTTCCGGTGGCGAACCAATCCCGATCCGCAGCCGCGGAAAACTCTCCGTCCCCAACCGGCGGACGATGTCTGCTAGCCCCTTCTGCCCGCCTGCCGAACCCTCCGACCGAATCCGCACCTTTCCCAATGGCAGGTTCAAATCGTCGCTGATAACCAATAACTCGTCCAAGGAAAGCTTGTAAAACTCTTTCGCCGCCTGCACCGACATTCCACTGTTGTTCATGTACGTCGTTGGGCTCAACAGCAACGCCCGCTGGCCTGTCAGGTCGGCATCCAGCACTTCCCCCTGGAACTTTCCCTTGGGCCGTCCAACTCCAAATCGCTTGGCCAACTCCGCCAGGGTCATGTACCCCACGTTGTGACGCGTCCCCTGATACTTGCGCCCGGGGTTTCCTAGTCCGATGATCAACTTCATCGACACTACTCCCGCACGCGGCCGTTCCAAACGCGGCGCTCCGCCCGCTACGACTCCTCCTCTTCGTCTTCAGCCCTCTTGCGACCGATCACTTCCGGCTCGGCCTCAGCGGCCGCTTCCTCTTCCTCTTCCACTTCCGTCGGCACCTTGCAGTGCACCAACACGGTCGTCGGATCATCCAATACCCGCACGCCCTCGGGCAACGCCAGGTCGCCGACCGTAATCGACTGATTCAGTTCGAGGTGATTGATGTTGATCTGCACCTTCTCCGGGATCGACGTCGCCTCGCACTCCACGTCCAACTCGTGCACGTGGTGTTCGATCACGCCACCCTCCTTCACGCCCGGCGACTCGCCGCGCAACTCCACCGCCACCCGCACTTCGACCTTCTCGTGTGCCGAAACGCGCATCAAGTCGAGGTGGAGCACTTCCTTGCCCCAGGTGTCCCACTGCAACTCGCGGATGAACGCCTGCTCCGTCACCGCGCCGCCCAGATCCACAACACGGCTACCGTGACGCAATGCCGCCTCCACCTCCTCGGCCACGACCGTCAGGCTCACGGTCTCTTGCTGATGGCCGTACAGGACGGCCGGAATCTTCCCGGCGTCGCGCATCCGTCGGGCATTGCGTTTCCCCCGCGACTCCCGAAGCTCCACGTTCAGTTTTTCCAGCATGGACGTCCTCAGTGTTCGTAACTGTCTGCTTGCACTCGCAATCTGCCGGCCGCCAGATGCCATGCCAGGTGGCGGGCACCCGCCGGCATCTTCCTTGTTGCAGCCTTATGTATCTCTCCGCCCAAGTCACTCCACCGGCGCCGCCCGGGAGCGAAACTACTTATTGTGCGAGAATTTCACCAGATTTCAACCCCAGCAGTCCAGATTCGTGCCGCCCATCCATGGCATATCTTACTCATCCTCACACAAACATCCGGCTCACCGACTCGTTCCGGTGAATTCGCTTCACCGCCTCGCCCAAAAGGGGGGCTACCGACAACACGTGAATTTTCGGCAAAGCCCGCTCCGCCGTCAACGGGATCGTGTCGGTGATGATCAACTGCTCGATCGGCGCCTCCTGGATCCGCTGGATGGCGTTGCCGCACAGCAGCCCGTGCGTCGCCGCCAAGTAGATCACTTTCGCCCCTGCATTCTTCACCATGTGCGCCGCCCCCGTGATGGAACCTGCCGTGCTAATCATGTCGTCGAAAATCAGCACAATCTTACCGTCGACGGGGCCTCCGATCAGGTTCGCCTGCCTTGTCGTGCTGGCTCCCGACCGACGCTTGTCGATAATTGCCAACTTGCCTCCCAACTGAGGGAGATGCCCTAGTGCCCGCTTGATGCTTCCCTCATCCGGACTCACGACGACGATCTCGTCAGGGTTGAACCCCATGCTCTGAAAGTACGCGTCGATCACCGGTGCCGCGTACAGATGATCGACCGGAATATCGAAGAATCCTTGAATCTGGGCAGCGTGCAGATCCATCATCAGCGCGCGATCGGCGCCCGCCCGCGTGATCAGGTTCGCCACCAGCTTGGCAGTAATCGGCACTCGCCCCTCGTCCTTGCGATCCTGCCGGGCATACCCATAATAGGGGATCACTGCTGTGATTCTCTCCGCGCTGGCCCGTTTGGCGCTGTCGATCATGATCAACAACTCCATCAAGCTCTCGTTCACCGGATGGCATGTCGGCTGAACGAGAAATACGTCCCGGCCACGGATGTCTTCTTCTATCTTGCACGAGATCTCGCCGTCGGGGAAATTCCCGATCATCAGCCGCCCCGTCGGCAATCCCAGGTACTCCGCCATGCGTCTTCCCAACTCGGGATTTGCCCGCCCGCTGAAGATCTTTATGTCGTTCATGATGGTTCGGAGATGGTCAGAGTGGACTGGTCTGGGGTCTCAGCGGCCGAAGACACTCATCTTGCCATGAAAGCGCGTTACCTTCCAGGGGGCTCGCGTGTCTTTCACGTGCCGGCTCCCTCTACGCTGGACGGACACGCACTCTGCACGCTGGTGGGGGGATCAGTTGGCGACGATTCTCCCCGCGCCGCGTTGACAGGCCGCCGGGGGACTGTAAGATAGGCGGTTTCCCCGGCGCAGGCTGTCCTGTTCCGGGGCCTGTTTTTTCCTAGCGATGGTGCTTCCATACTTGGCACCGCGGGAGACGCCTCTTGGAAGAAGCAATTCTCAAGGCCGATGTCCTCATCGAAGCGCTCCAGTGGATCCGTGAGTTCCGCGGAAGAATCACGGTCATCAAACTCGGCGGCAGCGTCATGGAAGATCCCCGGGCGATGACCCATTTGCTGCTCGACGTGGTCTTCATGGAGACCGTCGGCATGCAGCCGGTCATCGTGCACGGTGGCGGCGCGGCCATCAGTCGGGCCATGGAAGCGGCCGGCCTGGTGCCCCGCTTCGTCCAGGGGCGCCGCTACACCGACGAGGCCGCCCTGGGAATCGTCGAAAAAGTCCTGGCCTACGACATCAACCAGCATTTAGCCCAGCAAATCGACATGTTGGGGGGACGTGCCCAGGCACTGAACTTCCAGACCACCAACGTCTTGAAGGGCCAGCGCATCAACCTCACCGACGGACAAGGTGAACCCGTCGATCTAGGGTTCGTCGGCCGTGTCACCCAAGTCGACGACCAGCACATCCGCCAATTGTGCCGCGCGGGCATTGTGCCCGTCCTGCCGTCAATGTGTCTTTCCGAAGGCGGCGACAAGCTCAACGTCAATGCCGACACGGCGGCTACCACCGTCGCCCAGGCATTGAAAGCCGAGAAGCTCGTGTTTCTTAGCGACGTCAATGGAGTGCGCCGGCACAGGGACGATCCCGAATCCCTCGTCCACTCGCTCTCCGCCGAAGAGGCCCGTCAGATGATCCAGAGTGGGGCGATCGAATCGGGCATGATCCCCAAGGTCGAAGCCTGCCTGGAAACGCTGGCCAAGGGCGTCCGCAAGATACACATCATCGACGGCCGGCTGCGCCACTCGCTCTTACTCGAAGTGTATACCAGCCGCGGGGTAGGTACGGAGATCGTCGGCGACGCAACATCTCAAGCAACGGTCGGCCGCAAGTAACCGATGTCGCCCGAACGCGCCAGTCGCCCGATTTGACGAAGACAACGCATTGGAGGCCACTGCTGGCTTTTCCGGCAGTACTGAAAACACGGTCGAACGACTCAGTCATGGCATCCGACAAGGAACGTGCATCAAACCAGCACAGACCAGGGTTTGCAGCAACCGAACGAAAGTGAGTTCTCACGGTGACTACGCAAACTTCGTTAAGCTCTCCGGAGACCATCCGGCTCTTCGACCAGTACGTCATTCCCAACTACGGCCGCTTCCCCGTGGCCTTGGTCCGCGGCGAAGATTCCTACGTCTGGGATAGCGAAGGAAACCGCTACTTGGACTTTTTCCCCGGGTGGGGCTGCAATCTACTCGGGCATTGCCCCGCTCCGGTGGTCGAGGCCGTCCGCCAACAGGTCGGCACGCTCATCCACGTCCCCAACACCTGGTACACCGAGCTGCAAGGCCGATGGGCGCAGGCCCTCTCCGAACGGAGCTTCGGAGGCAAGGCCTTCTTCTGCAATTCGGGAACCGAGGCCAACGAAGCGGCCATCAAGCTCGTCCGCCTCCACACGCCGAAGCAGCGTTACAAGATCATCACCTTCGAGGGCGGCTTCCATGGCCGCACGCTCGGCTCCGTCACGGCGACCGCCCAGCCCAAGTATCACGAAGGCCTCGGACCGCTCATGGCTGGGTTCGTCTACGCGCCCTTCGGCGACTTGGATGCCGTTGCCCGGCTCGTCGACGACGAAACGGCCGGCATTATGATCGAGCCCGTTCAGGGCGAAGGCGGGGTCCGCATCGCCCCCGATGGCTTCCTGGCCGGCCTCCGCCGCTTGGCCGACGAGCACGAACTCGTGCTCGTATTCGATGAAGTCCAGACGGGCTGCGGCCGGACTGGCCACTGGTTCGGCTACCAGCACTTCGACGTTACGCCCGACGTCATCACCCTGGCCAAGGCCATTTCCGGAGGATTGGCCGGCGCAGCGATGTTGGCCAAGCCGGAAATCGCACCCAGCCTTCGCCCCGGAATGCATGCCGCCACCTTCGGCGGCAACCCCATCGCCGCCGCGGCCGGTATTGCCACGATCGAAATGATCGAGAATCAGCAACTGCTCCAACGGGCACAGCAGATCTCCGCCGTGTTCCGCCAGCGATTGGAGGAACTCCAGCAACAGTGCAACCTGATCCGCGAGGTCCGCATCCTCGGCCTGATGATCGGTGTGGAGCTGACCATCGACGGTGCTCCCACGGTCAAGGCCTGCATGGAGCGCAATCTGCTCATCAACTGCACCCACGGCAATGTGATACGCTTGCTGCCCGCCATGACGCTCAGCGATGAATTGGTCCACGAGGGTTGCGACATCCTGGCCGAGGCCCTGCAAGGCCAGGCCGGCTGACTCGATCATTACCGCGTTTGTCTGTGAAGGACGCGATCATGCGACATCTACTCACGCTTGAAGAACTGAAACCCGCGGAAGTCGACCGCATCTTCTCCATCAGCGAGGACCTCAAAGCCAAGTTCCGGAACGGGCTGCGCGAGCCGCTCTTACCCGGTCGGGTAATGGCCATGCTCTTCGAGAAGCCCTCCCTGCGAACACGCGTCAGCTTCGAGACCAGCATGACCCACCTTGGCGGGAGCGCCTTGTTCCTCCGCGACGACGTCGGCTTCGGCCGTCGCGAGAGCCTGGCCGATTTCGCTCGCGTTCTTAGCGAGTATGTCGATGTCCTGGTGATCCGCGCCAAACGCCACGAAACGGCCGTCGAACTAGCTCGCTACTCCACCTGCTCGGTCATCAACGGCCTGACCGACTTTGCCCACCCCTGCCAGGCCATGGCCGACTTGTTCACCATTCGCGAACTCGTCGGCAAGTTGCGGGGACGCACGCTGGCCTGGGTCGGCGACGGCAACAACGTTGCTCGCAGCTTGGCCATCGGATGTGGCAAAGTCGGCATGAAGCTCGTCATGGCCACGCCCGAGGGGTATCAGTTCGACGACGAGTTCCTCGCCCATCTGAAAACCGTGGTGCCGCAGCTCGAATTGACCGTCACGACCGACCCGAAAGAGGCCGTCCGCGACGCGGTCGCCGTGTACACCGACGTCTGGACAAGCATGGGCCAGGAAGACGAATCGGCCCAGCGCCGCCGCGATTTCGCCGACTACCAGATCAATGCCGACCTGATGTCGCACGCCCAGAAGGGGACGGTCTTCATGCATTGCCTGCCCGCCCATCGCGGCGAGGAGGTGACCGATGAGGTGATCGACGGCCCGCAAAGTGTGATCGTCCAGCAGGCGGGCAACCGCATGCATGTCCAAAAGGGCATTCTTGCCTGGTTGCTCGGCGCGCAGCCCTCAGACGGCTAAGCGCGGCCCATATCGCCGATCGCTGTTGGCTCACACCGATTCCGGCAGAACTCCCCCGTCTCAGGATCTCCCACGAGTCGGGCGCTTCCGGCCACAATCCATCTTCTGCACAGCAGGAACCAGCATCATGCGCGTTGGCGTTCTCAGCGACACCCACGGCTGCATCGACCGCACACTACAGGCCGTGCGTCTCTGGGAAAGCCTTCACATAGCGATGGTGATCCATTGCGGGGATGTCGGCTCCCCAGACGTCTTGGACCGCCTCGGCCGTTGGCCCGTCCACTTCGTTTTGGGCAACGTCGACCCGGCGGCCATTTCCCGCGAGGCGATGGCGGTCGAGGGCCGTACCTGTCATGGCCGTTTCGGATCCCTCGAGTTGGAGGGAAAGCGGATCGCCTTCCTTCACGGCGACGATACGAAACGTCTTCGCCAAACTATCCACAGTGGCAAGTGGGACCTCGTCTGCTGCGGCCACACGCACGTTGCCGAAATCAAGACGGTCAACCAGACGCTGGTCGTCAATCCCGGAGCCGTGCAGCGAAGCAGCCGACCGTCGGTCGCAATCGTGGATCTCCCGCGACTGCAAGCGACGCCCATCTCGTTATAGAGCGCATCCAGCGTATGGGTAGCGTGTGTTTCGCTTTCGAAAGCGCGGAAACACGCCGCCACGAACGCTACAGTCGGGTGCGACACGCACTAAGGCGACCTCGCTATCCGGCAAGCCGTGCGATGCGGTTCGGCGCCGGTTCCAGCTCCGGCCGTTCCGGATGATAGCGATACTGCATCAGGTAGGCGTCTTCCGGCGTATCTTCGTAATACTCCCGAAGCACGCGTACCGCTCGGAAGCCGCTCGACCGGAAGAACAACTGGGCTGCCAGGTTCGTCTCGCGAACCTCCAGCATGATTCGAGTCCGCCGCTGCGCCGACAGCTTGCCCGCCAGCTTGGCCACCATCTGGGTGCCCACACCGCGTCGGCGAAACTCGGCGGCAACCGCAAAGTTCAGCACATGCAACCGAGCCTTGTCCAGCTCGTAGATCATGAACCCCACAACACGGTCGTCATATTCGGCGACCATGCCGATGCAATTGCGCTGCCGCAGGCAACGAATGAAATCGTCTTCCGACCACGGAAACTCAAAACACTCCGACTCGATCTTGAGTACCTCGGGCATGTCGCGCCGAATCATCCAGCGGATGTGGACGCGAACCTGTTGGACCTGGTCGGAACTCATGCTGGCCTCCTTCCTTGTCGGCCGGTCACGATTGGAACACTGCGGCTGCCCGCAATACGCTGCCCACCCCACGCTCCCATACACCGATGGGGGCACGCCTTCCTGCGCTGAGTTGACTTTCCACTCACACTCAGCGATGGCCAATACACTATCAAAATCGGCCAAACACGCCAATACGAACCGCCGCCGATTGCAGCCAAGCCGCAAATCTCAGGATAGGCCGATCTTAGGGCGAATCACGTCCCGCCCCGCATCCGTCCCAATCGGCCCGCCAGGTCCGAAATCGCTAAGGCACCCCGTTGCACTTCGACCTGGCTGGCGACCCTTCCCGATGCCGCACCGCCGCCCGCCGCGAGGCCGTCAGCGCTTCGTCACATGGACCATCACAACCGAGCTGTTTCCCTGCGATTCCCTGCGTCTTGGCATCAGCGCAACGATCAGCACGCCGACGATGACCAGCCATCCCAGAACGCTCGGCACAAGCCAAAGCCACCAGGCGATTCCCGCCGCAACGCCCACAACGGCCGGCCATCGGCAGAAAGAGCGATAAGCCAACCGTCGGACGCTCCCCATGGCGGCCAGCGGCAGCACGGCCACGCACGCCAGCAGCCCGAACAGGCGAAACAGCCACGGCTCCGCGCGCGTGCTCCGAACGCTCAGCGACAGCACCGCTGGGCCGGAACTTGAAATGCAGCGGACGGCAACCCGAGGGCTTGTCGTCTCGGGGGGGCCAAGCTGAAGCACGTCGACCGCCGCTGACTCCACGGGCTGAGAGGGAAACGCCCCGCCCCGATCCAGACGGCTTCGGATCTCCTTGAATTTCCGATCCATCGCGTCGATGTCGCCGGCCTGTGCGCCTTGCCCCCACAACATCTGGCCCCTGGAATACTGGCGAAGCTGCTGCCGGCAATCCTCCCAGCGACGGCACCAAATGCCTTGCCATTGGTCGGTCTTCTCCAACTCGTCCGGCCGCATGCTCAGACCCTGGATCAGGTCGACCGCCCAGGCAATCCCCTGCAAGCGCACGAGGTTCATCTGTAACGTATCGGCCGGCTCGACCCCACTGGGCAGCTGCACGCGGTACTCCGGCGGGCCCGAAACCGACCACAGCGTGCGCCAGACCGGCAATCGGCCCAACCGCGGCGCTTCCAACGCCACGATCCCCGTCGACACGGCATCGGGCAACCGGCCTGTGAACAACACTTCCAGACGCTGCGGAATCACACCCGATTGCAGGGGCACCTGCCACTCGCCTTCACTCTCCGGCTGCGGCACCACAGTGGCCCCGTCCACGCGAACGCTGATCAGGTGGGCCTGGCTCGGCAAATGCAGCGGACACTGCAACAAGCCGGCAGGCTCCAGATCGAACAACGCCGTCCCCTGGTACGTCCCGTCGTCCTGCCACGCCATGCTGAGGTCGGCCAGCAACACGTTGGGCGTTCGATTCGTGTGATCCACCAGGTTGAGCACGGCCTGGAACGAATTCGACTGCAGCTCATACACCACCGGCGATTCCGGCGCAATCGGCGGCGATGCGAGTCCCGCCGGAGCCTCGACGACCTTCAGACCCCGCGTTTGCCAGTTGATCGGCTGGGCGTCCAACTGCTTGGGCAGCACCAGAAGGCACTTGCCCCGATCGGCGTCCAGCAGACGGATCGACGGCACGCTCAGCCGCTCGCCCGGTTGCAGTACCAGCGCACCGGAAACCCGGAACCGGCACTCGTGGTCGACTGCCACACGAGGCTGAATCACCACCTCGCGACGGTCCTTGCCGCCGCTATCGATCAGCCGGTAATCGGCCGGAAGATCGATCCGCAAGGGACCTTGCCACAAGGCCGGCGTCTGGATGCGGAACTCGTCGGCCACTCCCCGCCCCACCTTCACGTGGAACTCGACCTCCACTTCCCAGGTCTCTCCGTCTCCATGCAAATAGGTCACCTGATCGGCCACCATCTCCGGTTGATTCGGCGTCAGGTTCACCGTCGCGCCGACCGGCCTACGGCGATCCGGCACCGTAAACGCCTTCACCAGCCGTCCCAACTGGGCCTTGTCGTCCGCCACGATCGGCAGTTCGACCTCATTGAGCCCCTTGATGTCCGCCAGGGTCACCAGAACCGACGGCTCGCGAAACACCTGGATCTCACATGAGTGCATCGAGGTGCCGTCGACCCACAGAATCGGCAGCACGGCCGGGCCTCGCACGGGCGTAATCATCGTTCCGTGGACGGTCAACCGTTGTTTGCCTGTGGCCGGTTCGTTCAAAAACACGGTGATCCCGCCTTCCGCATCACGCGACCACCGCGCCGCGCGCTTCACCGAATCCTGAACCTCAACGCTCTCCACCCGCAATTGCTTCGGGGCCGAAAGATGGTATTGAAATCCGTACCCGCTCGTCGATACCTGTGCGTCGAACTGCACCTTGGCAATCCCCGGGGCGAAGCTCAGCACGGTCATCTGATCGACCGTGATCCGCGGCTCATCCGGACGCGTGGCAAGGCTCCAGGCGGGCTGGCTCGACGGCAGGTTGTACGCCAACGCCGGCGGTCCTTCAGCCTTCCCCCAGGCCGCTTCGAAGACCGGAACGGCAACCGGTTCCAATTGGTCGGCCGCTTGCTGCTCGAATACCAACGCCCGATCGACCGATACCGCGAGCCAGCGCTTCGTCACCCGGGCGTCCACGACCTGCACCTGCGGAAGCCGCAGTTTCCCGATGCCCGACGTGCCCGTAAGCAGGAAGTCTGCCTCGATCACCGCCTGGTCGGAGATCGGTCTCGCCATGTCGAACTGGATCGTCTGCGGCTCGCCCGCCGTCGTCTGCACCTGCGATACGGCCGATTCCGTATCCCGGAACGGCAGAAGCCGCAACCGCGGATCCACCGCAAGCCGAAGTTGGCGAACGACCCCCTCGATCACCTTCACCTTCAGCTTCGTGCTCAGCACGACCGAGCCGGGATGCACCTTCAGCCAGTACATCTGTTCCACGTCCATCGCCGGGCCCGCACTCGCACGATCGGCCACGTCGGGCCAGCGAACGGTCAGCCGGTCGGTGGCTCCCAGTTCGGCGACCAGTCGCGCAGGCACCTGCTGAATGCTCACCGAGCCGATGGCCGATGGCACTTCCACCGCGGGTGCATCCGACGGCAAACTCAATTCCAACCGCGAGCTCGGCAGCCGCGGAATATGCAGATCGATCCCGTGCGACGTCCGAAACGACTTCACCGCCGGACGTAGCGACAGCTCGAGGCGATAGGGCCCCGCCTCGCGAACGTCGAAAACCAACGCGCCGTCCGCCTCCAGCCACTCCGGTTCGATCACCCGCCCGTCCAGCGTGGCTCCCTCAGGAAGCAGGTTTACCCCCTCGCGTCCCAAGGGAATGCGTATACGCGTCGACGGGTTGAACACCTCGAGGTCGAACACGGCCTTCAACTCGTTCACCACGAGCTGTTCGGGAGCCGCTTGCCGCGCGAGCGTCCCGCGATACGCCGCTCCGCAAAGCAGCCATCCTTGCGGCTCCTCAGTCAACCCTGACGCCCGGCGCTGCAACTGCTGATACAGAGCCTCGGGCACAAGGTAGTTCTCCTTGCTCGGCTTCTGTTGTTCGTCAACCGGAATCAGCACATCGTAAACGACGCGTGGCGCCTTCGCCGCCTGGGTTGGTGAGTCATCCGCCCGCGCGTGCGGCGCCATGGCCGCCAAACTCAACACCACCAGAAGCGCCACGCCTGCCTGAACGCCGTCAGCAGACGCCGATGGGCTCGGCTCGCTTTCAGCCGGTTCAGTCCGCTTCCGCCAGCGGTGCACTAGGTACAGCACCAGTGCCATGATCGCTCCCAGCACCGCCCCGGACGCTACCGCCGCGTAAGGGCCCGCCAGGACCAATGCCGCAGCCGCCGACACGGACAACACGGCGATCGACACCGCGGGCCGCTCGCTGGCCACCCACCAGAGAATCGCGAACACCACCAGGAAGACGCCCCATTGCAGCGACCGGATCGTGTCTTGGCAGGTCACCGCCAGTCGTGTCGGCGTTCCCGGCGAGAGAATCGTCCGGTACACGTTCCAACCGAGCGTATCCAACGGTTGATCGCCCGTCGACGGCACGGTCCACGGAATCATCTCACCGGCCGACTGCTGTCGCCATCGGTCGATCGACCGGAACACAGGGTCGCCACGAGTCTTGCCGGCTTGCTGGAGCCGATCGGCCAACGGTCCCTCCTGCACCTGCCACAGTGTCCCGTTTTCCAACGGAACGAGGTTCGGATGGTACGCCCGGGCATCGGCGGCACTCGTCAGTAGCAGGCCTTTCGGAGAAACGAGCAGAGCCAGCTTCGCCTGCTCCAGCAAGGCGATGCCCCGGTCGAAGGAATTGTCCGAACGGACCGCCACGACCGGCGTTCGCGCGTCAAGACGTATGCGGGACAGCGCGGGACTGTCGAACAGAAGCATCTGTCCCGTCCCCTCGATCACCTTGCCCAGCAGATCGCCCCAGGGCACCGCCTTGGCTGCCGGCGCATCGCCGCCGGCCGGCGTATTCGCCTGGCGGAGCTTCTCTTCAATGTCGCTTAACCGCGTGACGAACTTCTCTGCCACTTGGCGTATCGATTGCGATTTCGCACCGCGGTTCACCAGTTGCGTCCACGAGTCCTTTGCCAACGGATTGAAGGGCGACACCAAAGCCGTCTGACCCAGCGGACCGAAAATCCGCTGGGGCCAACTCGATACCGATTCCTGCCCGGCAATGCCCCAAATGCTCCGGCGACTTGCCCCATACCCTGGCGGAAGCCAAACGGTCCAGTGCTGCGTCAGCACGGGCACGTCGGCCGTCGGCATCTGAGGCTCGATGATCTGTTGCGTCCGCAGGGGTGGATCATCGGTCCGGTAGTGCAGGCAAACCACCGGAAAACGGCGCTCTTCCGGCAACTCGACCACCAGTCGCTGCTCACTTGCCTCTCCAACGCTGTGCCACGACGCCGGACTGCCGTCGATCGAAATCCCCGCGATCTTCTCCAGGCTGACCGACGCCGGAAGCTTCAGCTCCAGTTGCGTCTTGCCGTTGCTCTCGATGCAGTACGCAATGCTGTGCCTGGCCCCGCCCTCGACCTGATAACGCGATTCCAACTGGCAATCCCAGATCCACGCGGCCGGCAAAGCCGTCTTCTCCAGTTCCACGGTCACGGCAGGCTGATCGGCACGCACCGCGTCGCTCATCGGGCTGTAGCGGAATCGGGCTCGGGCCGTGCTGATCTGGTCCGACGGCGCGTCTTCCAGCGGCAGCGGATCGAGTCGATCGCTCTGAACGCGGATCGCCGTCGCCGCCACCGAACGAATCACCAGCGAGCCCTGTTGCTGGGCCGCCTCGGGAACGCACACCAGACTGATCGGTTCTTGCCTGCCGTCCCATGGCAGCGATCGGCTCGCGTGGATCTCAAACGGTGCTGCCTTGGGCTGGCGGAAAACCAGTTCCCAGGTCTCACCCCGCGTATCCATCGCCGCGCTGGCCTGCTCGGCCGCCGAGAGCAGCCTCGCTTCGAACTGCCCCTCCGTTCCTGCTCCCAGGTTCCAGCGCGGGGGTGTCGTGCGAGGAGAGCAGAAGTGGATCAGCACGCGGTCCACGCGCGTCACGTCGGGCACGCACCGCACCCAGTACGATTCCCGCAGCCATCGTGACGTGTTCTCACCCGACCGCGACGCAAATGCCGTCGCCTCCGCCCGGATGGTGGCCGAATAACTCGGCTTGGGCGAAACCAGCGAGATCTCCAGCGATGCGGCGCCGGTATCCTTCTCGAACACCAACTCGCGCGGCGTCGTCGGAAACAGCCGTCGTTGCGCTTCGGTCAGATTCTCCGGCTCGATGCGCTTGAGATGCTCCGCGCCTTCCAGTCGCAGGCGATAGGGCTCTACAGCGCGAACGGCCATCAGGCTCCTGTGGCCCGCCGCGTCGGCAAACCGCAACAACATCAGGTCGTCGGTATCCAGTGGCTGACTCGACGGCGAATGAAGCCGGCGCCCGGTAACAATCAGCCGCACGCCTCGCGTGGGCGAAAGCGCCTTGTCCAGATGCACGACAAGCTTCTCGCTGCCGTCGTCTTCCTTCTTCACCGTCCAGTCGTCGTGCAAAACGCCGTCCGGTTCCGCCTCGACCGAATCGATCAGCCACTGGCGGCCGACGTCGGCTTCCAGTTGAAAGAGTTCGCCGTCGGTCACCGCCAATTCCGCCACGACTCGCCCGGTGATCTCGCCGCGGCTCAACTCGACCGATGTTCCCGAATCCACGTGAAGCTGGGCCTCCAACTCGGCCAGCACCACCTCCACGCCGGCATCCTCCGCGAAGTACTGGATCTCCGCCGATTGGCCAGGCCGCGGTCCGGAGAGGGTGCCGGTCTTCGATTGGCGCCCGTGAATCGGCGCCAGTTGTTCCAGGTTCAACGGTGCTCGCACGCCGATCGTGGCGCTCCCCTCCTGCCAGAACATCCCCTCGGTGCGAATCCCCGGCAGACGCCAGCGTTGCCCCAATTCCAGGGGCGCCACGGCGCCCAGCCGCAACACACGGCCGGCGCCCTGCGCCGCCTCCGGCAGTTGCAGCAATACCCGTGCTCCATGCCCTTTTTCGGGCGGCGTGAGTATCGACCACGGTGTCGCCACGTCGCCGTACTGGGCCTTCACAAGCTCCAAACCCTGATCCATCGCGACGACGACCTCGCGCAGCGCTTCATCGTGCACGTCCAGCCGCAACTCGGCTGTGAGGTCCAACCCGTGCAGCGACAGATCGTACGCAAACACGCTACGGACCAGGGTCAACTGTTGCCGGGGTTTCGACTCACCGCCCGTCACGATCCGCAACACGACCCGGTGGTGGCCGCCCATCTCGATCCGCCAGCGCTCTCGCTTCGAATCATCCGAGTCCTCCTTGATGGCGACGCCGTCGGCAACGACCGGCTGCAGCTTGGTGGGCAAGTCCAGCAGAAGGCGACTCGTAGGACAGGCCGGCAAGTCCAAGGTAAACACCCGCCCGCCACCCGGCTCCTGCTCTCCCCGCAAGGTCCATCGAAAGCGAAGTTCGCCGCCGTGCGTCACTAGCACGGCCATCTTCCCATCGATTCCCAGTCCGAGTTGCGCCGCTTGAGGCTTCGCTCCCGCCCACTCGGCCTGCGCGATGGCCAGCCCGCATGGGTCCAGCGGAAGCATCACCGAATGCTCCTGACCGTGTGCGATGCCCAGCGTCGCCTCGCCGCGCAGTACGCCCCCAGAGTCGAGGGTCGCCCGGTACTCCGCCGACGTGACCGCGGCCGACACCGGCGGCGCGTCCTGAACCGCTCCCTGCGCAGAGTTGACCAGCCGCTCGAACTCTTCCGACTTCATCGGCACATAGCGGATGCCGTCGCGCGGCCAATCCTTCCATTGACCCGCCGGTGTGAACACCCGGCGAAACTCCAGCGGAGCGATGGCCGACGTGTTGCCTGCCGTGGCACGCTCCGAACTGCTGCCGTCGGCTGCCGACGCGCCGGCCGCAGGCAGAATCGCCAGAAGGAGGAAAGCTAGAGCGCATTCGGCGAAACTGTAGCGTGTTTTTCGCTCTCGGAAACGTAGAAACACGCCGCCGCGAACGCTACAGTCAAGTGCGACACGCACTAGGAGGGGCAAATGTCTCATACGTGCGACTCGGAAGGCGAGGCGGGCAAGGCAGGCTGCGCCGTATCCGTCGATTCTCCTCCAACCGGCGCCGGCCGATACTGGATCTGCGTCGATCCTCGCTCGAGGGTCAGAGAACTGTTCATCTCGCTCACCGTGCTGCTGCGGCGCCGCGCGACGCTTCGCTCCAGCAGACCCGCCAACAACGACAGGATGACGCCCAACCCGGCTGCCTGTGCGGCCAGAAGTGCCGGCCCCGGATACACCGTGACGGCCGCCATCAGTCCAATGGCCAGTGCCAGCAAAACGCCCGGATGACGCAGAATCGGCACGTAGATCAGCAGCAGGCCGACCACCAGGGCGATCCCCGATGCCGTCAGTACGATGAGCGACCGATTCGCCGTCCGCACCTCGCACTCGCCCACCGATCCCAGACTGCTGAACAAATAGCGATTCACAGCGGCCGGCAACTCGGCACCCCGCTGGGCCCCGGCCCAACTGTCCAGTTCCGCCTGGTCTAGCGTCGCTTCCCGCCCCCACAGCAAGCCGTTCCAACTCCATCGAAACTCGGGCGTGAAGCCCGCAGGCGCCGTCACCAAATGCTCGTTCTTAGGCAGCACCAACTGCCAGTACATCTGCCGCACCCATACGTCGCGCCCCAGCCGAGGCAATTCGATCTTCATCGCCCCGGGGCCGACGCGACGTTTGCGGAAATGGTACCACACCTCCAAGCGATGTTGCCGTAGAATCTTGTCACCCTTCAGCGGAATCAATAACTCGCGTTCCGGCGTCGATTGTCCGCTGGCCGTTTCCCCGTCGACCAGAATCCCCACGTCTTTCAGGTCCACGTCGGTCGGCATCAACAGCTTCAGCCGCTTCTGGTTGCTGGTAAACCGAAACACCGCTCGATCCTGACGCTCGTCGCCGATCAGCCACGTCTGGATCCAAGCACGACTGACCACTGTGGAGCCATCGGGATCGCGTGGTTCGGAGTGAATCCCCAAAACCACCTCGCTCGCCCGCTCGCCGGCCGACAAGTAAAGAGCCCCGGGGCGCTGCGTTTGCGGCCCGGTTCCCTCCCATGTGCGCCAGGGCCCTTCACGATACTGCGCCCGCATCCCCTCCCGGCTCACGACGGTCAAAGTGTTGCCGGTTAGGTCGCCCTCGGTCGGCATCACCAGCGGAATCGTGCTGAGGATGCCGGCTGGCGGCTCCACCTTGTCCAACGGAACGCTGTATCGCACCGTCAATTCGCACAGTCCGATGCGCGCCGACGGCAACGCCACGCGTTTGGGTACCGGCGCCTTCGGATCGGCCGGCGGCTGTTCCGATGCATCGCCCAGCGTCAGCAGTTGCCCGGCTAGCGAAACCTGGATCTGATCCAGACCGGCCAGCGCCCGCGGCACCGTGAGCGTCAACCGGTCGATCGGCTCGTACGACACCGTGTACGCCAAACGTTGTTCCACCTGTGCCTTCTGATCGTCCAGGTTGATCTGAGTGGCCACGTCCACTGCAATCGCTCGCGAGCGCACCCGCATATCGCCGGCAAAGACCGCCTTGGAGCCCTCCACGCGGTAGAACAACGGCGTCTGCTGCCACTGCGGTCGGTTGATCTCGGGTATCGACTGCTGGCGAACTAGGCCCACGATCGACTCGGCGTTCGGCGTCAGTTCCACGTTGTCCGCCGGCGCCACCACCACGGCCGCTGGCCCCAGCGAAGAGGCCTCCGGCCGCGGCAGCCCCAGCAACAGCGAATGCTGCTGTCCCGAGATCGCCTGCTTCGCACGGATCGTAATCTCGATCTGCCCCACCGACGGCTGCAACAGCGGAATCGAGAGCATGCCCGACGCGTCCACTGCCACGCCGTCCGAATCGACAACGTTCTCCGGCCCGACCTCTTCGAGCTGCCAGTTCGGTAGCTCCACGTTCAGCGCAAAGACCTTCGCACCCCGGACCGCGTATTTCAGCTTCGCCTCCAGGCGCACCTGCTTGGCCTCGACCAGCAAGAGATACTCGGGCTCGACGCTGATGCGCGTTCGCCGCGGAACCACCCTCGCCGTCAACGAGAACGGTTGATGGAAGTACTCATAGCCGGCCACCAGATTGTCCGATCGTAGCCACTTCGGAAGCTCGTCCCTCTGGCGAACGCCTCGGCTGGGCCCCCAAAGCACGTGCCAATCGCCTACGGCACTGACAGCGATGTATCCCCACTGCCGTACCGCGCCGACCACCTCGAAGCCCGCCAGGTCGGTCCATCCCGCCACGCTGCCGCTCTCTTGCGATAGCCGCGCCGTCAGCGAAACCTCCACCTCTCCCGACATCTTCTTCGCCAACTGCACCTCGACGAGCGGACCAGCGTCGACCGCCGACGTATCGTTCGCCGCAGGAACCGGCACCAACGTGTAGCCGGTCGTGTTGGTCGAAACCAACTCGGCCCCCTTGGGCAGTCGCACGCGGAAACGGTCGAACTGGCCGCCATACGCGCGAACTTGCAGTCGGGCTTCCAGGTCGATCTCGCGGCTGTCCGCCTTCGCCAGGATCGCGCCGACGGCCTCCAGCACAGGCACCACTTCCACCGATGGATCGCCATGCTTCCGCCAGGCAAGCTCCAGGTCTCCGCCCAACCCGAGCACCGTCAGTTCCGTCCCGCTGCCATTGGCACCCGCAGGCGGCAGCAGAGTCGCACCGTCAGACACGCGGGCCACGGCGTCCGGTACCGGAACCTGCAACTTCAACTCGGAACTCGTCGCTCGGGGGGCCGACAGCTTCAGGCGGGTTTCGGCGCCCACCTCGCTCAACGGCACCAGCACCTTGAGCGTCAACTCATGCGTCTGGCCGGCGCCGCCGCGCAGAAACAGCACATAGCCTTCTCCACCCTCCTCGAAATCAAGCGTCTCCTGACCGGACCCCTTGTACTGGACCGCGTCATGAAGAACCGCCTGATTTAGCCGCAGCGGGATACGCGCAACCTGCCCTTCTCGAACGAAGATCTTGAACTGCACCGTCAGGTCGGCATAGCCCTTCTTGGCGACGCCCGTCACCGACATCCACTGCAAACTAAACCGCGGACTCTGCTCGCGCTGCTTAAGTCCATGCTTAAGCTGATACAGTTCCTCCAATTCCTCAATCGTCCACCCCAGCACCGGCTGTAAATGGCCCTCCTTGTCCTTCAGATACCACAACGGAGGTTGCGCCTCGCGAACGGCTGCTGGGCCCGACGCATCAGGAAGCGCGGGCGCGGGCTGGGCTGCCGGGGGTTCGGTCGTCGCGGGCGTCGCAGCCTCCGCAGCCGGCTCCGACGGTGGGGGAGCTGCCGTTTCGTCTTGCGCTGCCGCCAGCCCGCCTGCCAAGAGGAGCAACGGTCCGATCAAGCTCGGCAACAGGGCGCATCCGGCGTATGTGTAGCGCCTTCGAAACCGCGGAAACACGCCGCCACGAACGCTACAGTTGAGTGCGACACGCACTAGCCAATGCACACGACCTAGCAAAGCTTCTGTTCCTTCGCCATACTACCGCGATTGGCGGCAAGCATCACGCAAATGCCGTATTGATACTGCGTTGCTCAGAGCGAGCTTCGGAGAGGAGTAAGTACTCCTTTCAGTCTATCCACACATTCGCCATCCATGAAGCAACAAACCCCCGTTTTCCCACCATCTGCCACCAACGAGGGAAGTCTCCCGCCATCGCACCTAGATGCCGATCTGCTTGGCTAGTCGCAGCAACTCCTTGTGCAGCTCCGGCGTTGCGGCCGCCACATAGTGCGGCTCAGGCGAACGATATGCCCTACCATCAGGGGAGCTAATGGTCGCGCCAGCCTCGCGGGCAATGAGCAGTCCTGCGGCTACGTCCCAGACCTTGGTCGAAAAAGACCAGGACGCGTCAAAACGCCCCATCGCCAAATAGCAGAGATTCAGCGCGGCCGAGCCCATGCGGCGAACGGCCTGGCACGTCTCCGCGGCCGCCAAGAACAGCCGCAGGTCGGGCTTGTCCGAAGTCACGTCCGGCGGAAATCCCGCTCCCGCCAAGGCCTGGTCCATCACCTCCACCCGGCTCACGCGAATCGGCTGTCCGTTCAGAAACGCCCCTTGTCCGGCCGCCGCTGAAAAACACTCCTTGCAGGCAGGGTGATACACCGCACCCGCCAACAGCTCGCCATCGCGTTCCAACGCGAGCGATACCGAAAACCAAGGTACCTGATGCACGAAATTCGTCGTCCCGTCCAGCGGATCGACGATCCATCGGTAACACCCCGGCGGATTCATCATCGCATTGTCAGGGTGATCCTCCTCGCCCAACATCAGATGGTCGGGAAACGCCTCCAGTACGATCCGTCGAATCAAGTTCTGCGATTCTAGGTCGGCCTCGGTCACTAGGTCGAACCGCCCCTTCTCGCGAACCGACACGCGCCCCATCCGTTCCGTTAATAGAGTACCAGCCTCCTTCACCGCCCTCTCACACACCTCCAAATACTCAGACATGACGAATCCTCAACCCTGGACTTACGTGAATCCCGGCGATTATAAAGGCTCCAGGTGCCGCTGTAACGGCAGGGCCCCAGGTATAGGGGGCCGCAGAATTTTTATGCTCTATCTTGCGTTTTCCCGCAAAAAGTCTGGACAAGGTCCCAAAACCTGATATGATCGACGTTGAAGGTAGGGGGTTTGGATGTCGTTGTGCACCTCACTCCTGAATAGTGAAGCAGGTAGCGTTATCATCCGACGTTTATTTTAGAAACCTTCACGCTACGTTTGGCCTCTTCTCTGTTCCGGCCCCGCCGTTTCGCCCTGGCTGCGAACGGCGGGGTTTTTTTGTTTTGTGGCCATGACTTCTCTCGCCTGGCAACAGGAAGAACATACGATTCGCGCCAGCTTCGGCCCACTGCGCGCCACGCTCGACGTCGCGGCGCCTTGGCGCGGCTTCGTCGATTTGTGCGTGGGCTCGCACCAGCTTCCCGGCGCAGCCTTGCTTGGTGTCGTGCTTCCCTCGGCCTCTCTGCCCAGCGCGACTGCGCCGGCCGATTGCTGTGTCCGCAGCGGTGAGCTGGCCCTCAGCTATCGACCCGCTGCATCGTCCCTCCAAATCGACACTCTCTGGCGCGTTCTCGCCGATGACGACCCGCTGACGATCACCCGGCTCGACCTGATCGTTTCCGTACGGACCGAACAGCTCGAAACCGAAGCCGACATCGCCGTCCAGAGTGTCTTGCCCTGCCGCGAAATGCTCCGCCTCGCGCCGACCCATGCAGGGCAATTCGCCTTGCTCGACGCCGACTCCCCGCATACACTCCGGCCCGGCGATGGAGAGAGTTGTCTGCTTTGCCGTCTCCCCGGTGGCGAGTTGAGTTACGTGGAAATGCTGCACCCGGCCGACTTCTCGCTCGATCGCGTGCAGCGCTCGGCTCAAGGGCGGTTCAGCGGGGCGAAGATCATGCACCGGCTCTTTCCGCAGCGCGTCGAAAAGGGCGTCATTCTCCGTGCTCGTCTGCGCACCGCGCTGGTGCCATGCCACGACGATGTCCAGCACGCAGCCGCCCTCTTCGCCGCATTCGTCGCAGCCGACCCTGTGCTGTAGACTTGCCTCTTGGTTCATTAAGGATGATTTGCATGGCTAGCACGTTCATTTCAGAGAACTTCCTCCTCCAGAACGACTCGGCGGTCCGGCTCTATCACGATTATGCTCGCGATTTGCCCATCATCGACTACCATTGCCATCTGCCGCCCCAGCAGATCGCCGACGATCATCGCTTCGAGAACCTCACGCAAATCTGGCTCTACGGCGACCACTACAAATGGCGGGCGATGCGCGCCAACGGCGTCGCGGAACGCTACTGCACCGGCAACGCGTCCGACTGGGACAAGTTTCAGAAATGGGCGGAAACCGTCCCCAGAACTCTCCGCAATCCGCTCTATCACTGGACCCACCTCGAACTGAACCGCCCCTTCGGCATCTCCGACCGGCTCCTCGGTCCGGAAACCGCCGAAGGCATCTGGCGCGAGTGCAACGCCAAGCTCGCCACGGCGAAGTTCTCCTGCTGTGGCATCATGCGGCAGATGCGCGTCGTCCTCGTCTGCACCACCGACGATCCCACCGACGACCTCAAGCATCATGCGGCCATCGCCGCCGACTCGTCGGTCTCCTTCAAGGTGCTTCCGGCCTTCCGCCCCGATAAGGCCATGGCCGTCGAGAACCCGGCCGCTTTCCGCCAATGGGTCGACCGCCTCGTCGCCGTCAGCGGAGTCGCCGTCAAGGACTTCTCAAGTTTCCTCGAAGCGATCGGCCGGCGCCACGACTTCTTCCACGCCGCCGGCTGCCGGCTGTCCGACCACGGCCTCGACACGCTCTATGCCGACGACTATACCGCCGCCCAAATCGACTCCATCTTCCGCAAGGTGCACGGCGGCACCCGGCTCGATGCCGACGAGATCTCCAAGTTCAAATCCGCCATGCTCTACGAACTGGCCCTTATGGACCACGCCAAGGGCTGGACCCAGCAGTATCACATCGGCGCGCAGAGAAGCAACAACTCGCGGCAGCTCGCAGCTCTCGGGCCCGATACCGGCTTCGACTCGATCGGCGATCTGCCGGTCGCGGTGCCGCTGGCGCGCTTCTTGGATCGGCTGGATCGGGACGACCGCCTCGCCAAAACGATCCTCTACAATCTCAACCCCGCCGACAACGACGTGCTTGCCACCATGATCGGCAACTTCCAGGACGGCAGTGTCCCCGGCAAGATGCAGTACGGCAGCGGTTGGTGGTTCCTCGATCAGAAAGACGGCATGGAAAAACAGCTCGACTCCCTGTCGAACCAGGGCCTGTTAAGCCGCTTCGTCGGAATGCTCACCGACAGCCGCTCGTTCCTCTCCTACACGCGGCACGAGTATTTCCGCCGCATCCTCTGCAACCTGCTGGGCACCGAGATCGAGCAAGGCCTGCTGCCCCGCGAGATCGAACTCGTCGGCCGGATGGTCCGCGACATTTGCTTCACCAACGCAGCCAACTACTTCGGATTCAACATCCCCGACGCCCACCCATCCCCGTAGGTCACGCTTTAGCACGGCACCGGCGCAACCCCGCACCGTGCCACACCGCCACTTACAACTTCCGGTACACAAACAGCTTCGAGCCCGGCTTCTTCTCGATGCTGATCTCCAGCCCCTTCTCCGCCAACTCTTGCCCCGTCCAACGGGCCGTCGTCCCTGTGTCCAGGCAGCGCACCTCGTACGTCACGTCGGGCACTAGGCCGCTGAGCGTCGCGGTCATCGTCTGGAAGAGGCTCTTGGGCCGGCGCAGGGCGAGCACCATTCCTTCGCCCAGATCCGGCCGATCGTATTGCCACGCCGCCCAAAGGTCGTCGGCCAGCGAGAACGAAACCAGGGGATAGAAGTCTCCCTCAAAATACTTGCGCACGCTGTTCAACTCAGTCAGGTTCTTCCGGAGCCAGTCGATCGAGAAGTGCTTGTTGATGTCCTTCTCGAATTCATACATGATCAGAACCATGCCCGGCCCCATGGCGCTGCGAAACACGTAGTCGTCCTCGCGATCGCAGCAGCCCGTGCTCAGCGGAACCCAAAGCCCCAAACCCTGGGTCTGTGTCTGCAAGGCTGTCGAGCCGAATCCCGGCCAGCACTGCACGTCGCTCCGCCATAGCGGCATGCTTCGCGAAATGGTCTCCAGGTCGATGCGCCGCCCGCCGCTGGAACAATTGTCGATCAGCAGATTCGGAAACCGCCTCAGCAACTCGTCCCACATCGCGTACATGCCCGTAATGTGGCTAATCTCGGCGATGCCAACGCGGTCCGGCGTATCGGCTGCGTCCCAGTACGGCCGTGGATCCATGTTGAAGTCCTGGCGATAACAGCCGATATGGTTCTCACCGATTAACTTCGCCAGATAATCGGTCAGGAACTGCCGTGCCTCGGGCTTGCCCAGATTGAACAGGTAGTTCGGCCCCATCGGCCCCAAGAGAAACTCGGGGTGCTCCTTAGTCCACGTCGTGCCTTGAACCACCCGCTCGATCTCCAGCCACAGCAACAACCCCATCCCCGCCTGGTCCAAAGCGTCGCCGACCGGCGTCAATCCCTGGGGGAAATAGCCCGGGTTCGGGAACCAGTCGCCCACCAACCGGCCCCACTGGCTGTTGAACACGTTTGCCCCGAGCTTCGCCTCGTCGTTGCCGTACCAACCGGCATCCACCCACAGATAGTCCAGCGGCAGATGGTTCTTCTTGAACCACAGTCCATGCTCGATGTGGTTCTTCGCAAAGTTGCCTCCCCACGTCGCCAGACAGACCGGCGCCTTCGCCCGATGCCCGTTCTGCATCGGCGTGTGGTGCGCCAAAATGAACTGCCGCAGCAGATTGTGCCCCCGCAGCCGCTCCCCCTCCCAGAACAGCAGCAGAATTCTCGGCGTGCGAACCTCTTCGCCCGGCAACAGCTTGAAATGGGTCCTTTTCATGCCGGCCCGGGCACAAACCGCCTGGTCCGTCCGAAAGAACGATGCCGCCCAATCACCTGTCCAACCCACCGCCATCATGATGCCATGATCGGCCGCGTCGATATTGAAAAACGGCAGTGCCCCGCACGAAGAGCGTCCGCTCTGCGATTCCACCCGCAACGGGTTTCCCTCGCCAAGCCAACCACCTTGCGGATCATCCGGAGTCGGCCCCAGCGACGTCAGATGCGGTGCGAAATCGTCCAGCCGGCACAGGCTCCCGTTGGCATAGTGCACCCGGGCCGGCTTGTCCCGCGTCAAAGCCATCGAAGCGTCCAACGGCAAAACGTTCTCGATAATCGGCGTGTCCGCCTTTCCGCCATTCTTGAAGTGAAGAACCCATTCGACGGCCGGAAAATCATGAAACTGAACGGCCTCGCATCGCACGACCAAACCCGTGGCCGGGTCCGACCACGTCACCGTGCGCTCCACGCGATTGCCGCCTTCCTTCTTCGCGGCCCGCTCTACTTTCCACGACGCGAGCAACTCATCCGACTTCTTCCCTCCGTACACGAACGAGAAGAACCGCTGCTCGGCCGCCGGACCGTTACCCTCCAAGTGTGAGCCCACCCAGACACTCGATGTCTCCATTTCGTGCTGCGTCGGCGTTGCACCCCAGGCGGTTGCAGCCACAAGTGCCGTCGCTGCCACAGTGCATCGCACGAGATGCTTCGCCAGTCGCATGATGATCTCTCCAAATGATGGTTTCGTCTCAAATGAGGCTATCTATCGACCCGCCATGTCCTTGCGGCCGATCGCCATGGTCACAAGCACCTCCACCAGCCGGTCGAACTCGATCCCCGCCTGAGCGGCTGCCTTCGGCAACAGGCTGTGACTGGTGAATCCGGGCAGTGTGTTGATTTCCAGCAACTGCGGCCCCACGGCCCGATCAACAATGAAGTCCACCCGGCTCAGATCACGACATCCCAACGCGTCGAACGCCTCGAGGGCCATCTCTTGCACGTGCTGGTAGGTCGTCCGGTCGATCTCAGGTTCGAACAGAAAAGCCGTATCGTCCCGCTCGTACTTCGCCTGAAAGTCAAAAAATCCTTCCGTTGGCTTAACCTGGATGATCGGCAACGCCTGGTCCCCTAGGATACCCACGGTCAATTCCGGCCCGCAAAGCGCCTTCTCCACCAGCACACGCCCATAACGGCCGACCGCATCTCGAAGGGCACCGTCCACCTGGCCCGGCTCCGTTACGATCGACACGCCAATGCTGCTCCCCTCGTCCAGCGGCTTGATCACGATCGGTGCTGCCAGCGATTCCGGCAGAACCGCCGGTCCCGAAGCTCGATCCAGCACGATCCACGGCGCCGTAGGCAATCCCGCCCCCTGCCAGATACGTTTCGACATGTCCTTATCCATCGCGACCCGCGACGCGACCGAATCGCTGCCGACGTAACACAATCCCCGCTCTTCGAGGATCGCCTGCAACTGACCGTCCTCCCCAAACGGCCCATGCAACACCGGGAACACAACATCAGCCGGCGCATCCAACGCCGCCAGATCGTCCGGCCCGATGTCTCCCTCAGCCACCAAGTATCCAAGTCGCCGACACGCGTCCGCCACCGCCGCACCGCTGGCCAGGCTCACCTCCCGTTCCGACGACGGCCCACCTCGCAAAACGGTCACCCGCAAGTTCTCAGTCATCCTGCCACGTCCGTCCCAATCTATCCTGAAATCCCAGCCCCGTGTTCCGTTGCCATCCCGGCCCACGGTCGCCATTCAACGCGCAGAAAGCGTTCCCGCCATTCTACTTGCTCGCCGCGCCACTGTCGCAGCCCCCAGGTCTGCAAGCCAACCAACAAAGGTCCGCACACCCACTCGAAAGGCACCCACCACACCTCCCCTCGCCCGCTCGCGGGAGAGGGGCTGGGGGTGAGGGCGGGTCGCGTTCTGTTTGTCCTCCACTGCGCACCCCAGCCAACCCTTGACAGCCCTCCCACACCCAAGTATCGTACCGAGTGTTCTAATATTGTTCCAGTATTGTTCTTAATCCCACCCCCTCACCAACCGCTCTGCCCCGCCGACGACACCATGGCACTCAACGCCCTCGATTGGACGATTGTCGCCCTGTTTCTCTCCGTGACCTTGGCCATCGGCCTTTGGGCCGCGCGCCGCGCCGGCTCCAGCAGCGACGAGTTCTTTCTTTCCGGCCGAAACATGCCGTGGTGGCTGCTGGGCATCTCCATGGTCGCCACAACGTTCTCCGCCGGCACGCCCAACTTCGTGACCGACATCGTCCGCCAGCACGGCGTCGCCGGAAATTGGATCTGGTGGGCCTTCCTTCTGACCGGCATGACGACCGTCTTCATCTACGCCCGTCTCTGGCGACGCTCCCGCCTCATGACCGACATCGAGTTCTACGAACTCCGCTACAGTGGCAAGCCGGCCGCCTTCCTGCGCGGATTCCGCGCACTCTACTTGGGCGTCCTCTTCAATGTCGTCGTCATGGCCACCGGTACGCTTGCGGCCGTCAAGATTGCCGGCGCCATGCTCGGAACCGATCCCGTCCTCACCGTCGTCGTCGCAGGCGTCGTCACCGCCGTCTACAGCATGCTCGGTGGCCTCACCGGTGTTCTCTGGACCGACTTGATTCAGTTCGGCATCGCCATCGGCGGCTCGATCGCGGCCGTTGTCTACCTGCTCGGGCTGGATTCGGTCGGTGGGCTGTCCGGCCTGATGTCGCACGAGGCTGTTCGCAGCAAACTCTCCCTCTTCCCCGACCCCCACAATCCCGACCTGTTTCTGGCCGTCTTCGTCATTCCACTGACCGTCCAGTGGTGGAGCGTCTGGTATCCCGGCTCCGAGCCCGGCGGAGGCGGTTACATCGCCCAACGAATGCTGGCCGCCAAGAACGAAGTCCATGCCACCGGCGCCACCCTGCTGTTCAACGTTGCCCACTACGCCCTCCGCCCCTGGCCGTGGATTCTCGTCGGACTCATCTCACTCGCCGTATTTCCCGACCTGGAGGCCCTTCGCCGGGCGTTCCCGCACGTCGATCCCGCCATGGTCAAGCACGACCTGGCCTATCCCGCCATGATGACGCTCCTGCCTAACGGCCTGCAAGGCCTGGTGTTGGCGTCGCTCATGGCCGCCTTCATGTCCACGCTCTCGACCCATCTCAACTGGGGTTCCTCCTACGTGGTCAACGACTTCTACAGCCGCTTCCTCCGGCCAACGGCCAGCCAACGCGAACTCGTGCTGATCGGCCGCCTTTCCACGCTCCTGCTGATGGCCCTTTCCGGCGCCTTGGCCCTGTGGCTCAGCAACGCCCTTCAGGCATTCAACATCATCCTCCAGATCGGCGCCGGCACCGGACTTCTCTTCCTCTTGCGATGGTTCTGGTGGCGAATCAACGCCTTCAGCGAAATTGTCGCCATGGTCGTCTCCTTCGCCGCGGCGATCTACTTCGAGCTGCTCTGCCCGGTGGAACTGCCCTCGTGGAAAAAGATGGTCCTCGGCGTCGCCGCGACGACTGCCGCTTGGCTGGCCGCCACCTTCCTCACCCGCCCGACCAGCCAGGCCACGCTCCGGCGATTCTGCCAACTCGTGCGGCCCGGCGGACCCGGCTGGCGATCGGTCGTCCAGCGCGCGGCCGCCGAAGGCGAACCGCTCGGCGACGTTCCGCAGACATGGTCCGTGCCGATGGGCCTCTTCTGCATGATGCTCGGCTCCATGGCCGTCTACGCGGCCATCCTCGCTTCCGGATACTGGATCTACGGCGACTTCCTCCCCGCCGTCCTGCTCACCGCCCTCGCAGCCGTCGGGGCAGTCCTCCTGTTGTGGACATGGAAACGTGTCACCACCGAATAGCCACCAACGCCGCGTCTGCTTGCCCCAAGACCTCGCCGTCTCCCTCACGGCTCGTCACTCCATCCCAGGTATTGACACCCACGCCACCAGCCATTAACCTCGCAATTGTATTGAGATTGTTTTAAGACTGTTCTATTCCTCAACGCCCATCAACCCATGGCCCGCTTCGACCAACTCGTCGACCGCATCCGCGCCGATCTCCGACAGGGCATCTTCGGCCACGCCGGCACGCGTTTCCTGACCGTCCGCGAATTGGCCGAGCGCTTCGGCGCCTCGTTGACCACGGCGCACAAGGTGCTCAAACAGCTCAAGGCCGAAGGCCTCCTCGTCGCCGACTCCACCAACCCGGCCCGAATCACTGCCCAAGCGGTTCCTCCGCCTCTTGCGTCCGATCCCGGTGCGCCGCAGCGGCTGGGCTTGGTCGTCACGAACATCGCCAGTCCCTTCTTCAGCAGCCTCTGCCGCCACGTCCAGCGCGCCGGTGCCGATCTCGGCTACCAGGTGCTGGCCGCCAGCAGCGATTACGAGTTTCCCCGCGAGAAGCGCACCATCGACGGCTTCCTCGAAATCGGCGTCGAAGGCCTCTTGATCTGCCCCGGCCTTACCGACGAGTGCACCGCACTGTATCGCGACCTGCTCCGCCGCGGTGTGCCGGTCGCCTTCGTCAGCCGCCGCGTGACCAGCCTCGATGCCGACTACGTCGTCGCCCACAATTTCGTTGGTGCCGCCTCCGTGGCCGGCCATTTGCTCAACCGCGGCTACGATTCGTTCGGCTACATCGCCTTCGGTACGGGGCTGAAGCACGACGTCCGCCTCCGCGGCTTCCGCTCCGCCCTTTCCGAAGAGGGCATCGAGCTACCCGGCGATCGAGTTGTTTCCGGCAAGGACCGCGGCGTTCAGGACGGCTATCTGGCCATGGCGAGGCTTATGCAGTCCAAGAACCGCCCTCGCGCCGTCATGGCCTACAACGACCTTCTGGCCATCGGCGCCCTGCGGTACTGCCACGAGCACGGGATTGAGGTGCCTCGGCAAGTCGCCATCGCCGGCTTCGACAACCTGCCCGAGTCCCGCGTGACCACGCCGCCGCTCACGACGGTCGATTACGGTGTCGAGTCCATGGCCCGCCTTGCCGTGCAAACCCTGATTAATCGAATCCGCCAACCGCGTCTCCCCTCGAACCGCATCCTTCTCGAGCCTCGCCTCGTGATCCGCCAAAGCACCGATCCCCAGGCACGCCCCGCCGACGAACCGTCTCAGGGGATGGAGCACCCTTGGCAGCAGCTTCCCACAACACCCCCTTCCGCGGGAGACATCTCATGACCGTCTGCGAGACCGGTGTCAGCTACTACGGCCTCAGCTACGTCGAGCATGCCGAACGCGATTTCCGCGAGATGCTCGACCACAACTGCACCGCCGTCGTCCTGGCGCTATCCGAGTTCGACATCGACTTCTGGTTCCCCAACATCAAGGCCGCCGCCGCCCGGGCGAAGGACCTCGGTCTGACCGTCTACCTCGACACCTGGGGTATCGGCAAGTGGTTCGGTGGCGAGCCGCCCAGCCTCTTCCTCACCAACAATCCCAGCAATCGTCAGGTCTCGGCCCTCACCGGGCAGCCCCTCCCCGCCGCCTGCTTCAACACCAAGGCCTTCCGCGACTACTTCGTCGACATCTGCCAGCGACTGGCCACCGAGGTCGACGCCGACGGCTTCTTCTGGGACGAGCCCCACTTCGCACTCCCCAAGAGCTACGCCTCCATCACCGGCGGCGCCGGCGACGACTGGACCTGCCGCTGCGCCTTTTGCCGGCGCATGTTCCATCAGCAGTACGGCTATAAAATGCCAAAACAGCTCACCCCCGAAGTCAAGCGGTTTCGGCAGGATTGCGCCCTCGATATCCTCGTCACTGCCGCGCGCCGAATCAAGGCGATCCGCCCGGCGGCCAAGATCGTCTCCTGCGTGCACGCCACCTTGGGAACCTACTACGTCACCGAAAACCGCGGCTACGACGACTGGGACAAGGTCGCTTCCTCCGAAGCCTGCGATGTCTTCAGCACAACGATCCTCTCCTACCAGTTGCCCCCCACCTTCTTTCGTTCCATCACCCAGCGTACCGTCGACACGGCCCATCGCCACGGCAAGTCCTCCCAACGCTGGCTTATGGGCTACTACCAGGAACCCGAGCAGCTCAGCGAGATCTGCGACATCGCCCGTCTCTACGCCGAAATGGGCGTCGAAAGCCTCTTCGCCTGGACGTACCGCGGCGGTCACGGCACCGTGCTGGCCGCACCCCGGGCGTTGGAAGTCTGGGACACGCTCGGCCGCGCGTTCGGAGAAGTGTTGGGACGGTGACCACATCGTTGGCAGCCTCGATCGCGCACTGCCCACAACCGCACAACCTTAAACCACAAGGAACCACCCCCATGCCGTCCGCACAAGCCGACGCCTCAACGCAACCGCTGCCCGACTTCGGTTACCTCGAAAAGACTGTGGCTCTGCTGCGAAAGATCGAAATCGAGCAAAAGGAAAACCTCCGCCAGGCCGCCTCGCTCATGGCCGATGCCATCGCCGACGACCGGCTCATCCACGTCTACGGCGGCGGCGGCCATACGACCCTCGTCATGGGCGAGATGTTCTTCCGCGCCGGCGGCCTCGCCAATATCAATCCCATCATGGAAACCGGCCTTTCTGTGTTTAACCAGGCGCTCAAGTACCTGGAACTCGAGCGATGCGTCAACTACGGCAGCAGCATCGTCAAATACTACCGCCTGGCGCCGGGCGACCTCCTGCTCATCTTCCACAACATCGGCATCAATCCCGCCACGATCGACGCCGCCATCGAGGCCAAGCAGGCCGGCGCCAAGATCATCGCCGTCAGTTCGTCCCTCTGGCAGACACAAATGCCTCCCGATCACTTCATCCGTCATCCCAGTGGCAAGAACCTCTTCGACCTGGCCGACGTCTGCATCGACGACTACAACGAGGTCGGCGACTGCGCCGTTCAGGTGCCCGGCTTCGACTCGCCCATCGCCCCCAATTCGAATCTCGTCGATTTCTACATCGCCCACCGCCTCGAAATCGAGACCGTGCGACAATGCGTCGAGCGCGGCATCCAGCCGCCCGTCTGGCGCAGCGCCAACGCCCCCGGCGGCGACGAGTTCAACGCCCGGTACGTGGCAAAGTACTCCCCTCGCGTCAAATGCCTCTGACCTCATTTTCCAGAGATCGAATCATGACCAGACCCTTCGCCCGAGCCCTCATCGTCACGGCAGCCACCGGCCTGTTCCTCTCGCAGCTCGCAAGAACCGCCGAGCCAGCGTCGCCTCCGCTCCTCACGCCGGCCCCTCGCGAGGTGACCTGGACCGACGGCCGCCTCGACCTGAACCACGGCCTAGCGCTCGTCGCCGGCGATGCCGAACGTCAGGTCGCCCGCGTGCTCGCCGAAGAAATGACTCGCCTACACGGCGTCCGACTCACGCAAGGCAACCCGGGCACTGGCGGACCACAGATCGTTCTGGCGCTTTCCGACACGCCGGCCGGACGATCCGCTGTCGAGTCCGCCGCCTCCTGGGCGAAGTGGCCCCCGCCCCGCAATGCCGACGAAAGCTGTCTTCTCCAGATCACGCCGACCCAGGCGACCATCGTGTCGCCCACCCCGCGTGGTCTGCTCTACGGCTGCCAAACGCTCCTTCAGATGGTCCAGTCGGACCATGCCGGCCAGCAGAAGTACCTCCCCGTGGCACGTATCGTCGACTACCCGCAGCTCGCCTTCCGTGGGCTTCACGTCTGCATCTTTCCCAACACCGAGCTGGCCGCCATTCGCCAGGCCATCCTCCTTGCCGCCCGCTACAAGTACAACGCCGTGGTGATCGAGTTCTGGTCCTCGCTCCAGTCCAAGTCCCACCCCGAAACCGCCTACGAGCACGCCTACACCCCCGAGCAAATTCGTCCCCTCATCCAACTCGGTCACGCCTTGCAGCTCGACATGATCCCCATGCTCAACTCCTGGGGCCATGCCAGTGGCATGCGCAGCCGCTCGCGCGAACACGCTGTACTAGACCGCTACCCGCAGTTCAAGCCGCTGTACGAGCCCGACGGCTGGTCGTTCTGCCTGACCAATCCCGACGTCTGCAAACACCTGTTCGACCGCTACGACGAGCTTCTGGAACTCTTCGCCCCCGTCAAGTACTTCCACGTGGGCATGGATGAAGCCTGGGGCCACCTGGGGGCGGTCGATGCCAAGGACTGCCGCGGCGAGAACCCGCGCGAGGTGCTCCGGCAGCATCTCATGAAGATCTGCGACTACTTCGCCAAACGCAAGATCCGCGTCATCATGTGGCACGACATGTTCCTCCAGCGCAATCATCCCCAGCTTGGACGCGTGTCGCCCGCCAACAGCACCCCGCCGCTGAATAGCCATCTGGTGCTCGAGCAACTTCCCAAGGACGTCATCATCGCCGCCTGGAACTACGACAGCCGCGATTGGCCCGTGCCCCAGTATTTCCAGCAGAAGGGCTTTCCGGTCCTCGTGTGCCCCTGGAAGAGCAAAGCCAACACGATCTCGCTGGTCGACTCCGCCAAGGAGCACAACTTGCTCGGCCTCCTCGACACCACCTGGGATTCGCTCGAAGTCTGCCTTCCATCGGTCGCCCGGGCGGGCGTTCTCGCTTGGACCACCCCAGGCTACGACCTCAAGCAAGTTCCCTTCGAACAGTGGATCCTCACCATCCGCCAATATCCCATCTGCCACTTGCCCGAACTGGAGCGCACTCTTGAGCCTTGAGTCCTCGATCTCGCCCAGTCCTCTCCAGTCGGCCCTGGCTGCGTTGGTCCACAAGTATTCCGTGTCCACTCCGCCTCAATGGTCGCTCCACCGCGATCCCAGCGAGGCCATGGGCCCCTGCGCCCTGCTCCCCGGCTCGAAGGCCCTACACGATCCTCTGCCAGCCGATGCGGTTCCCCTGTTGCCCTGGCGAAGCCAACGCCGGTTCATCGAGCTGAAGCGATTGGTCGACGACCAGGTGGTCGCTCCGGTCGTCATGGCGCGCTTTTCCTGCCACACCGACGGCACGTCGCTCGGTCTGGCCGCCATTCTCTATCGCGAGTTCGACCTCACCGAGTGGCTCCTCGGCACTCCCATCGATTCGATCACCGCATCCATCCAGGGCGAGGCAGCTAACGTGATCCTGCGACTCGCCGATGGAACCGTCTGCGGCGTCGAAGCCGGGGCGACGCTGCCTCCCGGCGCCGCAATGCTCGATCGCCACGAATTGATCGCGCGCCGCGGGGTCGCGTCCGACCGCGTCGTCGATACGCAAGTGCCTCAGCAGTCCATCTACCTGTTCACCCCGCAAGGTACGCAGGTCTTCACCGACACCGACGCCGAACTGTTCGGCATGGGCGACGACGACATCGCCCTCGTCCGTTCCGCTCTCGACGTGCTCCGGCATTTCGATCGCGATGCCTCGCAACTCCGCCGTCAGCACGCCCGGCTGGTCCAACTGGTCCGCCTGGCCTTCCAGTCCGACCGCCTCCGCAAACGTCTGAACGTCGAAGGAGCCTGCCCATGCGACCCGTGAAGATTGCCATGACCTCATTGACGCATGGCCATACGCGAAAGTACTACCAGACGCTCCGCGAGTCGCCCAAACTCCAGTGGCAGGCGGCCGCCGCCGACAACGACGCCGTCTACCGCCGCTTCGTGGCTGCCAATCCCGACATCCCCTGCTACCGGAGCGAGGACGAGATGTTCCTCGCCCACCCCGATATCGAGGCCGTCGTTCTCGCCTCGGCCAATCACCGGCACCTGGACCAGGTCCGCCGCTGCGCCGAGCGTGGCCTTCACATCCTCTCCATGAAGATCCCCACGTTCGACCTCGCCGAATACGACCGGATGATCGACCTCGTTGACCGCGCCGGCGTGGTCTGTCAGATCGAGCTCGAACTGCACTACAACCCCGTCGTTCATCGCGTCCGCAAGCTCATCGACGACGGCCTCATCGGGCCGATTGTCTCCGTCGGGGCCACGAACATTACCCTCTCGCCCGTCTGGGCGTTTCCCTGGCAGGGCGTTCCTGAGGAGAGCTACGGTCGCACCATCCCTCTTCGCCAAGGCGATACGCGCTGCCGCGGCGGCGCCCTGTGCGACCATCCCCACATTTTCGACCTCATCCGCTGGCTCACCCGCAGCGACTTCGCCCGGATTCACGCCGAGGTGGCACCCAACCTGCGGCCCGATCTTCAGGTCGAAGACATGCTTCTCGTCAGTGGCAAGATGGCCGACGGCACGACCTTCCTTCTCGATCCGTCCTGGTCCCGACTCGAAGACCGCCTGACCGAGCCAGGCCCCGGATGGGAGGTCTTCCCCAAGCGGATGGAAGTCAATCTCGCCGTTCACGGCCAGCGTGGAAGTCTCCTGGCCGACTGTTTCGGACCCAACGTCTACCACAACGGCAGCCCCAACGATCGCTACACCGTCCAATACACCTACTTCGACGAGTGGATCGGTCTGGTCGACGAGTTCGTCGATTGCGTCCGCAACGGCCGCTCGCCCAGGATCAACCTCCGCTGGCATCGACGCACGATCGAAACGATGAACGCCTGCTACGACAGCATCGCCTCCTGCCAGCCCGTGACGATGTAGTGCCATCGGGCCAACCTGCCGCTGTGCCTTCGACGCGCGCGGTCCCCCGCGAGATGCGCCGTCCGATGTGCCATCGACGATGCTACCGACTGCCGACCGCGCATGAAAATGGGCCGGATCGCAAGTGAGCGATCCGGCCCGAATTCTTCAGCCGCAAGGTTCAACAGGGTAAACCGAGCGGCGTCATGCAGTCTGTCAAAAAGCAATCCGAGAGAGAATCCGTTAGTACGGATTCAGGCTCTCAGTGCGATCACTTCTTGGGAGCCGGTGCGGCGGGCGGAGCCGGCGGGGCCTTGGCAGCCGGAGCCTTGGGGGCCGGGGCAGCCTTCGGAGCGGCGGGGGCAGCACCCTCGCAGCAAGCCGGGGCACAGGCGGGCTCGCAAGCCGGAGCGCAGCAGCGCTTCACGCGATGGCAGCGCTTCACGCGGCAGCAACGCTTCGGAGCACAGGTCTCGGGAGCGCAGGCGACCGGAGCACAAGCGGGAGCCGGGGCCGGGGCACAAGCCGGGGCACAGGCGGGCTCGCAGCACTTCGGAGCACAGCAGCGCTTCAGCAGCCGGCACTTCAGACGGCAGCAGGTCTTCGGAGCGCACGTCTCGGGAGCGCAGGCGACCGGAGCACAAGCGGGAGCCGGGGCCGGGGCACAAGCCGGGGCACAGGCGGGCTCGCAGCACTTCGGAGCGCAGCAGCGCTTCAGCAGCCGGCACTTCAGACGGCAGCAGGTCTTCGGAGCACACGTCTCGGGAGCGCAGGCCGGCTCACAAGCCGGAGCACAAGCCGGAGCCGCCGGAGCGCAACACGCCGGAGCTGCCATCGCGTGGCTGCTGAGCAGGACCACGCCGAGCACTACGACCAGGGCCGCAATGCCAAGGACACAAGTACGGTTCATTCGGGAATCCTCCAACTATCAGGTACCGTAGTGTTAAGGGATTCTAAAGGTGCCATCCATCACATCACACTCGCCAGCCAGGACGGCTTAGTGGGGGCTGGAGAGCTTTATCCAGTACGCTGTACCGTGACGACGCCAAGCCTGTTCCGTGTTCCCTGTTCAAGCTTTGCGGCCTGGGCCGTATGGGTAAGCAATACACAGCATCAGCGGATAAGCTAGCACGCTTACTTTCGTTGTCAAGGTGCGTGGCCTGAGAAAACGCATTCGTTGGGAGGCCGGGGTAAGGTGGGAAATATGGCGGGATTGTTTCACCAAATCTACCTCATTGCATGCTGTTTGGCCAGTGCAAATGAAAAAGGGAAGATTCTTTGCCAGAATCTTCCCTTTGAATTGCTTTAAATAACTGATGTGTAATGTGTTACGTCATTCTCATCTACAGCGGCATTGGCTCACCTCTCGCCACGGTCTCGTCAGAATCGCCCGACTCACGCCGGCAACGCCAATTTCCGGAAACTTGCTCGTTTCTCAACGCTGAATGGGTGGTGGACTCGCCTCGTTTTGCTGGGCTTGCAAGTTCTGAGCGGCCGCTGCTCGCCGCACGACCTCCTCTCGCAGCCACTGCAATTTCTCTTTCGTCTGGTCGGGCTTCTCGAAGTCCAGAAGCAACGGAGGCTCCCCCTCGAACACATCGAGTGCCATGCCCAGGATTCGCCAGCCTTCGGCGTCTTTGCGAACGACCCAAAGCATGTTGTCGCTCTGCATTTGCTGGTCGGGCCCGACATCGGACCACGTCGCGGCGACCCGCGCGCCGTCCTCGCCCACATACTCGACCTTGCCGACCTCGAACTTAGCCGTGTCGCTCGCCTGAGGTGCGATCTGGAATCCCTGCTCACCGATCTTCTCGCGCGACAACTTTGTCATACGTTGCGAGACCTTTTGGTCGTCACCGTCCTTGATGCCCTGGAGGAATTCACGGACGGCAATCGCCGGATCATCTGCCGTCGCCGTTGCCTCGGTCTGGGCGCCGCCGGTCGTGGCAGACGTCGATGCCTGGGGGGCATCCCCAGAACGGCCGCATCCGGCAAGCGCGGCGGCAATCGTCATCGCCAGTAACATACGGTATGGGCATCGCATCTTACGATCTCCTGCTCCAAATGCTCCGTGTCTGTCCCTTTGACTCAAGGGTTAGGGAGTCTCGCAGGAACGCTCATTCCCGTCAAGGCGAAAAGGGCCGCACAATGTGAGGAAATGGGGTGTTCAGGCAGCCGGGGTTGGGCCGCATTCGGCGTGCGTGTAGCGTGTATTCCGCTTTCGAAACTGCAGAAACACGCCACCGCGAACGCCGCAGCTAGGCGCGACACGCACTAACCCGTGGCGGTGCCCCGTTCGTACGCATCCTGGTCGCGGAGATACAATGCCAGCACCGTTTCGAACGTTAGCCCCGAGATCCTCCATGCCGGGTCTTCGTCGCTGTGGGCGTTCGTATGGGTCACCAATAGGCGGTAGAGGAACTTGAACAGGTGACGTGGCACGCGAAGCGACTGCATCGCACCAAGCAGTCGCTGCTGGTCGACCGCCGGGTCCAGCAGGTCGCTCAAGGTTGGCGATTTGCCTTCCACGGCACATGCCTTCAGACGGGCATTCGCCAGGTCATACAGCGACTGCCCCGTCCAGTCCAGCGAGCGGATTAGGTTCTGCTTGTCCAAACGCGCTCGCTGGTGGAACTCGCGATCCTCCCGGTCGATGTAGTAAACCAGTTCGGCCGGCAACAGCAGCTTGAAGCCGATGCCAGGGTGTTTCAGAAACTTGTTGTCCAGCATCGGCCAAAGGATGGCACGCATCCGCTCCGCCGAACCGTTTACCACGTACGGTTCGTCAACGCGGTCCACCAGTACCACGATTCCGCTGAAGCCCAGGCTGCGCAGCACATTCTGGAGCTTGGCCATCAGCTCGTAACGATCGTCCGTCCTCGCCTGCGCCGGCAGCGGCTGCCCAGTCAGCTGACTGGCCGGAAAGCCGGAAAGGATGCGCCGGACCACCGGAACACTGTGCTGCAAGGTGCGGGTGTTACGCTGGATCGTCCATGCCCGCCAGGTCCATCGCAGGCAGTGCCACAGCTTCGGAATCCACGCGGCAAAAACGGCCGCATACGGCCACGGCGTGGCCAGCCAATGCCAGGCCCGCTGCCAAACGATCAGTGCCACGATGGCGACAGTCAGCACCACACCCAGTGCCACGTCCCAACGGGCCGTCCAAGTGTGGAACCGCAGCTTTCGCCGGAGCCTTGCCCAGCGCTTGCCGCGCGTTTCGGCGGTGGACTGGTCGTAACAGGCCGCCAGCAACAGCAGGTCGCGCACCTGCGAACGGTCCAGACGCTGGATCGGCAGCGGCTGCGTATCGATCGCGGCCGGATGGTTCGTATTGCGCGCTTCCAGGATGCGATCTACCAACTGCGTGGTGCCCAGCGAGAGGATGGCGTCCATGTGATCCCAAAGCTTCCACGAATCCAACGCGCGATCCACGCGCCGGCGTCGCCGCGGCAGCGTGTCACGGAAACGGTCCAGAAACGGGTTGAAATCGTCGTACTGGATCACGAACACGCAATCTTCCGGATGGTCGGCGTTGTATTCGGCCAGGTGGCGGTCGATCTGCAATCGCAACGCCGTCTTTCCCGACCCCTTCTCACCAAACACGATCGCCGTCGCAGGCTCGGCCGGATTGCCGTAGATCTTGTCCCACGTCGGATGGTACACGCTGCGGATGCAGTAGCCCTTGAAGACCAGGTCCGTCTGCGCGTCTTCGTCGGCAAACGGATTGTCCGCGATGCCGTGGTGTTCGAGGAAGTCCCGGATCTTCATGACGTTTCTCAATGCGTGGCGTTATGGGCTGAAAAGGCGCCAAATCAGTGCGCCGGAAAGGACCATCGCTCCGGCAACGGTCACCAGGATGATTACAAGCGCGGTTCGGCTGAAGCTGGTAGGCTTCTGCTTCGCCGACGTCGTACGAGCGGAGGACGGCGAAGGACGGCGCGGCGCGATCGACCGCAACTGGGCCATTTCCTCCTCGGCGGCCAACTCCGGGAACTCCGACGAGGCAACCCGCCAGTCGCGCCAGCCCTCTCGCCAAATGAGCGAATCGGCCGACACCCGACCTTCCGCGATCCACGAACGAATCACATCGCTCGTAGCCGGACCGAATTGGCCTCCCGACGGCAGCCGGACGTACCAACTGAGCTCGCCAGACGATTCCACGGAACCCACGTGCCGCGACGGACCCGGATCTTTGGGCCGGGTGAATGCCTCCAGCGCGTTGAAATCGAGCTCCTCGAATATCAGCGGATCCGACGCGTCTGAGGCGGGTGGACGCGGCGTGTCCGGCTCGTCGCCAGCACCCGGCGGCGATGGCGGGATGGGCGGCGGAAGCTCGGGTGGCGTCGGTTGCTCAGGTGCGCTCTCCGAAGGTGCGTGCTGCTCGGGCGTCGACTCCGGGGGCAGAGCTTCTTCGTCGGGCGACTTGCTGGCGGCCGGGTCCGACGCCGACGGAATGAGAACCTTGGCCCCGCATTTGGGACAGAGGCCCCGCTTGCCGGCCAGGAACGTCTTGACGTTCAACTTGTGTCCGTTTGGACAAAAGAATCGGATTCCCATCGTGCCACAAGCCGGGTGGGATACTCCGGCGGCGAACAAATCGTTGCCACCGATACCGGCGAACGGGGACCGCATCCCGTTCGTAACTCATTCTCGGAATTATACATCGGGCTTCAGGCCTGTGAAGCAATGCGGCTCCGCCAGACCGCACCGAACGCTCGGCAAGAGCGACAGCGGGGGGATCGTACTGGATGTGCCGATGGTTGCGCACCAGTGGCGCCGCCGAGCCAGGTGGTCCTCCTACAGGGCTGGGTACGAGCGCGAGAACGCCACTGGGTGGGCGCACCGACGCGAGCACCCCCGCGGTTCTCGCCCCAACCAGTGGTAATTGCTCTGGGGGACTTGGCCCATTTCTGGTACGCTTCGGCGCGCTTCGTTGACACCCAGTGCCCAGCGGCAAGTACGGCGACCTCGGCCACGGTCATTGGGTCCTTGAATGCAGACTGTGTCGGCTTCACAGGCGTCGACTGCCGGGAGAGCATTTCAATGCACACGCGTGGTTGGACGAGCTTCGCACTGGTTGGAATCGTCGGTTGCGTCCTGACGATGGCAGGCTGCGGCGCGCAGCCCCAGCAAGCGGACCTGAAGAAGGGCGACTCAGCAGCGCCGGATTCGGCCACGGCGACACCAAGCGAACAGGCACAAGCCACCCCCGTCGAGCCGTCGCCCGCCGAGTCTGCCGCCGCAGATGCTTCGCCGGCGGTAACAGCCACCGAGAAGCCGACCATGGCCCGGCCGCGCAGCAGAGCGTCGACGGCCGCCCGGCCCAAACCCGAGCCCAAGCCCGAGCCCAGTGCCGGCATCGAAATCAATGTCGATTCGAATCGTGACCCGCTGGCGTCCGAATCTCTCACGCCGCAGTTCATGATCGCACCTTCCGAATCGGCATCCCTCCCCGCGGAACCACTTCTGGACGCGCCGCCGGACGATGCAGCCCTCCGCGCGACAGCCACTGCCGACGACCGATCATTGCGCGCAACCGCGCCGGCGGAAGATGTCTCCCCGCCGGCTGCGGCAATGCCTGCGCCTGCGGCCACCGCGCCGAGGTCTTTGCTCAGCGGCGGATCGGCGGCTACCGCAGCCCTCCGCGCGGCCGTTCCCACCGACGACCAATCATTGCGTGCGACCGCGCCGGCGGAAGACGCTTCACCACCGCCGGCGGCAACGCCCACACCGAGGGCTTTGCTGAGCGGCGGATCGGGCGGCTCCGCTACGGCCCTTCCGAAGATGGCTGCCGAGACCGCGCCGGCACCCGCTGCCACCGCTCCAATGCCGGCGCCCACGGCGCCGCCGACCGAAGGCCCCACCGTGGAACCCAAGGCCGCTCCAGAGGCCACCACCGCCGAAATCGCCCCCGAGCCCACGGCGCCGGCAACCACGGAGACCGCAGCCGCAGCGGCCGATGCCGACTCCGCCGACTACACGAAGATGACCGTCTTCTACGGAACGGATCGCCTGCCGATCACGAACGCAAGTCCCACGGCTGCGTCGTACGTTCTCTGGGTCGGGGGCACCGCCGTTTGCGCGTCGCTGGCCCTCGTGTTGGGAATCATGGTCGTGCGTTTGCGGCGAGGGTGGCTGTCGACGGCGGGCCTCGCCCTGGGAACGCTCGTCATGGTCGGCCTCACGCTGGCGGCCGTGTTACAGGTGCCCACAGCTCCCGCCAATCCCGCACTGGCTCGCGTGTACGGCAACGAGCGAGGCGAGATGGAAATGGGAACGTGCGATATCAGTATCCCCAAAACCCACCAGGTCGGAGAAGTCGAGCGGCCCTCGATCCTCAAGCTCGAATTCCAGGAAGATCCCACGAAACATGTCGTGATCATGGACGTAACGCCCGAATCGGACGAGGCCTTCTTCACGAAACTCCGCACTCGAGTTGACGATTCCCCGACCAAGGAAGCGTTCGTGTTCGTGCACGGGTTCAACGTCACGTTCGAGGCGGCAGCCCGCCGAACCGCGCAACTCGCCTACGACCTGAAGTTCGACGGGGCGCCGATCTTCTACAGTTGGCCGTCGCAGGGGGGGCTCCTGCAATACACGGTCGACGAGACGAACGTCGCCTGGACGGTGCCCCACCTGAAGGATTTCCTGATCGGTGTGGCCGAGCGCAGCGGTGCGAAGTCCGTACACCTGATCGCCCACAGCATGGGTAACCGGGCGCTGACGGCCGCACTGCAATCGCTGACATACGAGATGAAGCAACGCGCCGAACCGATGTTCCGTCAGGTTGTGCTTACTGCACCCGACATCGATGCAGATATCTTCCGTCGCGACATCGCCCCCGCCATCACACAGATCGCCGACCGCGTCACGCTCTACGCATCGTCGAACGATGAGGCCCTGGTCCTCTCCAAGCAGGTGCACGGATATCCCCGGGCGGGCGACTCGGGCGAAGGCATGCTCGTCATTCCGGGGATCGACACGGTCGACGTCACTTCGGTCGACACTTCGCTCCTAGGTCACTCCTACTACGGGAGCAACCACTCGGTCCTCGAGGATCTTTGGGACCTGCTCCACGAATCGAAGCCGCCGGCCCAACGCAACTGGCTGCGTTCCGCAAAGATCGGGCAGTTGGTCTATTGGGTGTTCGTCACCGAGCAAGCACGCCTTCACAGCGCGGCCGCGGGAACCACCGATCGGCAGTAACGCCTCACGCGGCCTGCATCGAACCGAGGGTCATGGTCCCTCGGATGGCGGCCAATCCGCCCAGAAGCTGATCGATATCCTGGTCCGTGTGCATGGCTGTCGGAATGACCCTGAGGATCGAACGCCCCAAGCTGATCGCCGGATACACGACGGGCGATACCCAGATGCCGTAGACCTTCCGCAACTCGTCCGCGAAATACAGCGCGTCGTTGCCGCGCAATTGGATCGGCGTGATGGGCGATTCGGTGCCGCCGACGTCGAAGCCGCGGGCCCGGAGCCCTTCCTGCAGATGCTTCCGGTTCGCCCAAACGCGTTGGCGCCGCTCGTCGGCCTGCTCGAGCAAATCCAAGGCGACGCGCGTCGCCTCGACCACCGCCAGCGGCATTGCCTTCGTAAAGATGTACGTAGGCGAGTGAAACCGGATATACTCGACAACCGGGGCGTTGCCGGCCACGAAACCACCGATCGTGCCCACGGCCTTGCTGAACGTGCCCAGGTGCAGATCGACGTCGCGCTCGACGCCCAATTCGGCGGCCGTGCCGCGCCCCCGTGGACCAAAAACACCCGTCCCGTGGGCATCGTCGACGATCAGCCGAGCGTTGTACTTCTTCTTCAGCAACACGAGCTCGTCGAGCGGCCCAATGTCGCCATCCATGCTGTACACGCCGTCCACGATGATCGCCCGCGAGGGATGCTCGGCGGCAGTGCGCACGAGAATGCTCTCCAGGTGCTCGATATCATTGTGGCGGAAGAAGACGAGCTTCGCGCCGCACGCCTTAGCGCCCACCAGCAGGCTGGCGTGAGCCCGCTCGTCCAGAATGAGCAAGTCCCGCGAGCCGGCCAGGGCCAACAGCGTGCCCATCATCGCCATCATGCCGCTCGCGAATGTGACGGCCGCTTCGCAGCGCTTGAACGATGCCAGCTGGCGCTCCAGTTGAACATGCGCCTCGGTAGTGCCGGTCAGCATTCGGGACCCCATCGGAGAGCAGATGCCGTACTGCTCAACGACCTCGACGACACGCGCGCGTACCTCCGCATGCATGGCCAGGCCGAGGTAATCGTTGGTGCTGAACTGGATCTGGCGACGACCGTTGCAGTCCATCGATGGACCCGCATTATCGGGTGGCGACACCCGAGTGAACAGATCGGCCGCCAGGCTGCGATCGCGGCCGGTGACGACCTTGGGGTCGGCAAAGAACTCGTCACACTTACCGAAGAAGTCGACGACGGCGCTCGCCACTGACGCGGGCGTATCCTGCCATCGTGTTTCGCAAACAACCGAGGGCGTCCATCGTGGCGGGTGGTCAGAAACAAGCAAGGCGGAAGTCATGACTGCGGCTCACGAAATTCCTTCGGTCACCGGCACCATCTCAGGCTGCGTAAACATGCCGCTTATGCCGACAGTGCGCATTGCTATGATTCGACATTCTCCCGGCACAAACTCCAATTCTGCGGGCAGGGATGCCCCGAATGGGTTGTATCGATTTGTCTCTATCGCCACATCCTGGTAGGCCAAAGGTCGGGTTAACGGCGGTGATCCCCCATGTCGTTCGAGCTCGCATCGGTCCACCACGGGTGCACAGACGACGACCGAGGGGACACGCAAATCGAAAAGGCGCCCGAAGGCGATTGCTGACGAATGCCAGCCCCCCGTGGCAGCCGCGCCATACCAAGGATCACGCGGCCCGTTCGAACCATCGTTCGTCGGCCAGAACGACGGACGTTTCCACCTGCCGTTCGGGAATATCCCAGTACTTGCGAAGCAGCCGATCCTTCTCTTGCGGAGTCACAAGACGGAATCCGTGCTTCTGGTAGAACCGTATCGCCCAGTGCGCGTCGACCCAGGTGCCCATCAGCACCGGAGTGTCGGTCTGCTGGCGGAGGTGCGCCAGGAGGGTCGTGCCGATTCCCTGCCCTCGGCGCTGCGTGCGTACGTACGCGTGACGGATAAGCGTAACATCCTCGACGGGCTGGATTCCCATAACGCCCACCAACCGACCCCCCTCTTCCGCTCCCCAAAACGATACGCCGCATTCCATCTCGTGCTTCAGTTCGTGCGCAGGCATGTACGGATCCGGGAAACGGTCCTCAGGGATAACGCCCCGATAGGCCTGCGAAGCGTCGTTGATGATATCGAGAATCGCGTCAAAGTCGTCTGGCACGCAGAGTCGGATCATGGGACCTGCTAACACTTCAAGGGTCGGGGAAGGAAGGTCGTGGCGGAACGCGCACGGGCCGAAAGTCCTCTCGGAAAACAGACCGCCGAGTCGGTTATTTCACGCAGACGATTCGTCAAGTTGACAAGCTGTCAGCCGTCTCTTACCTTATGCGTTTCCGGGCAGAAGTCAACAGAATGCCGCATTGAAGAATGTCGGATTTATGATGCACGCCAAAGGAGACAACGCAATCATGACGGTTCACCGCAGCCTCGTCGCGTTGATTTGTCTGCTCATGGTCGGCACGGTGGCGATCGCCCAGGACGCCGAGACGGTCCGGGCCCGCTTGGACCGGTTACCCCAGCCGTGGAAGGCGCGGATGCACCGCGTCACGCAGCAGGAATATGAAGCCACCTTGCACTTCTGGGCCGAGAAACACCCCGATATCTGTACCCTGGAGAAGGTCGGCGGTTCGACCGGCGGCTCGCCCATTTACCTGGTGAAGATCACCGACAAGGGCGCCGCTGACCAGGACAAGCAGGTGGCGCTCGTCTCGTGCTTGCATGCCGGCCCGGAGCGATCCGGCACGACGACCGCGTTACATCTGATCGAGTGGCTTCTGGGCGAATCGCCCGAGGCCCGCCGCACAAGGCAGAAGCAGATCGTGCTCCTGATGCCGATCGTTCAACCGGAGGCCTTCTTCGAAACGGATCGGTTTTTCAACGCGAACGGGATCGATCCATACACGGGTCGGCCCGGCGCGTGGGACCTCAACAAAATGGCCTATCCCGATCTCGAAAAGGCGCCGGAGCTCGCGGCATTCCTGGCCGTGGTCGATCGGTATCAGCCCGAGGTAAACGTCGATCTCCACGGCACCGGGTTGCAGGAGTATCCACCTGAGCGCCTCGGCGATCGGACCATGTACCAGGGGCAGACGATGTTCGAGATCACCGGCTCGGCCTACTCGAACAACTCGCTTCGGCCCTGGGACTGGCGGGTAACCGAGGCCATGGTCGCGGCCGGCGTCGAGGCAGGTTACGGCTCTGAGCGGTTCGAGGCCGACGCCCAGCAGATGTTCTGGGGGCCCGCGATGCAGCCCATCGCCGATCGCGTGTGGCTGGGACGGCCCAATTTCTATACCGCACAGTACGCTTATGCGAAGTACCACACGATGGTCTCGACACTGGAAATTGGCTGGGAGGAAAGCGGCGTGGCGCGCGTGCGTGGGTTGCTCAAGATCGGCAATGAGACCTGGCCCGGCGAGCCGGCCACCGGCTACCCCGTCGATCGTGTCACGTCGTTCCTGGGCCATTTTCTCACCGCCCTGGGCGGCAACGCCGCCGAGCGCCGAACGAGCCGCGTCGAACTCTGGCAGCAGCAGGGTCGGTTTGCCCAGGCGATGCTCTATCCGCAGACCGACGGCCGCGACTCGTACGTCCTGGCGTTGACCGACGAGGGCGGCAAACGGCTCGACGCCGACAAGGGTCGTTTTCTGGCCAATCTCGAAGGTCTGCCTGGCGTCGACCCCGCTGCGATTCGTGCCTTCGTCGACGCCGGTCCCGAAGACAAGCTCTACGTCCAGCGCCGCACCCCCGCCAAATGGGTTCAGCCGCACGCAGTCGAACACGGCCTGGGGATACGTCTTCGGCTGCCTTATCGTCGGCCGCAAATTGCCGACCTCCGCGTCAACGGCCACGAGATCCCGCAAGGCACGACCGATGGCTACCAGTCCTGGTATGCCGACGGCTACACGCAGGTGCAAATCAACCTGCCGCCCGCGAAGGTTCGCGAAATGGAACTGGTCGTCGTCACCTGTGCCTATGCTCCGGATGTAGAACGCAAGATCGGCTGGGAGCCGCCCCAGGAAGTCCGCGACCAACTCAACGCCGCAACGCCGCAGCCTCATTCAGACCACCCGCGCTGACGCCGCAAAGGCCTCGCCCTGGACCGTTGTCCAGCCTCCGAGCACCTCGCGTGCCGACGATGCTGCCGGGCTCCGTCGGGTCTCCAATAGTCCACCTGCGCCCGCCCGTAATTGAATGACAATTCGCAAGCGAGATTGCACTCCTTGCCAATGTCGGCCAAGATCACTTTTCGTTTCCGTCAAACCACGGTAGATTGATGGCATCAGAGTGGCCGCAGGCGACTTGCAGGCGACTGTCGAGGGAAAATCTCCCCTCAGGTTTGATCTTCCCGGCGACCGGAACGTCGAGTTCACCGTGGACGCCCAAGCTGGAAGCTAATGGTTGCAGATAGTGGGTATCGTAGGTGTCGGCCTGGATGGCATACACGCCGCCAGCATCTCCCCGTTGCCGTTTGGATGGCGTGAGGTGGCTTGAACATGTGGTTGCTAACCGTATTGCTGCTGTCGATCTCCAACATTTTCATGACATTTGCGTGGTATGGCCATTTGAAATACAAGTCGACGGCCCTGTGGCTGGCCATTCTAACGAGTTGGCTGATCGCGTTTGTCGAGTACTGCTTTCAGGTGCCCGCCAACCGTCTCGGTCATCTCTACGGTATCTCGGCGGCTCAGTTGAAGACCATTCAGGAAGTGATTACGTTTGCTGTCTTCTGCTTGTTTTCAGTACTCTACCTGAAAGAGCCCCTGCGGTGGAACTACCTGCTCGGGTTCGCGCTGATTGCGTTCGGAGCGGCGGTCGTGCTTGCACCCTGGCAGCGCGCGGGAATGTGAGACGGTCGCTTCCGCGGCGGCGGTACGCTCACGCACAGTCCACGAGCGTTGCGGCAACGCCGTGTGAATAGCGGCAGGCCGGGGCTAGAAGAGCGTCGGACGCTCTTCAAAATCTTCGGGTTCCATCTGAATGGTCAGGTGGTCGATGCCGAAACGCTCGTGCAACATCGTTCGCAATCGAGCCAGAAGGTCAGCCGGCTCATCCTGCGGCTCGGCCACCACGTGGGCCGAGAGCGCATCAAGTCCGGAGGTAATCGTCCATACGTGCAGGTCGTGCACATCAAGCACGCCGTCCGTCTCGAGAATGGCTTCCTGAACCTGATCGACGTCGATCCCTCGCGGAGCACACTCCATGAGCACCGAGGTGGCTTCGCGAATCAACTGCCAGGCCGAGTACACGACCAGCAGGCCAATTAGTGCCGAGGCGGTCGGGTCGACCCAGTACCACGCGAATGCCCAAATGAACGCACCAGCCGCCATCGCTCCGATACTTCCCAGCGCGTCGGTCAACACGTGCAACCATGCGCCGCGGATATTCAGGCTCTCCTGCCGCCCCGAGTTGAGAATCCAGAGCCCCAGAAGGTTGACGACCAGTCCGCCGGCGGCGATCGCCAGCATCGCGGCTCCTTGAACTCGGGGTGGCTGTAGCAAGCGGTGGTATGCCTCGACGAAGATGAGCACCGACACCGCAATCAGGGCCGCGCCGTTGACCAACGCGGCTAGAATCTCGGTGCGGTGGTAGCCGTACGTACGCCGAGGTGTGGGCGGACGCTCGGCAATCCACAGTGCGAACCAGCTCAAGCCGAGCGCGGCCACGTCGGACAGCATATGCCCGGCATCGGCCAGCAGCGCCAGCGAGTTGGTGAGCCATCCGCCGACGACTTCGGCCACCATGTAACCGCCGGCCAGGACCAGCACGACCGCCAAACGACGCTTGTTGCGGCTGCGACCCTGATGATGTGGGTGATCGTGCATGGTGGCTCGGGCCTGCAAGATAGGCCCCATACAACCGAGGTTCACTACGCGCTGTGCTCCACGTCGATCCCGCAAACGGGCGACGAGAGCCCTGGTCGCGAGCAAATTATACGCAGGCCGCCTCTGCGCACCCAGAGATCCTCCGCCGATGGCTCTACTGAACGAGCCGCACCTGAGGATTCGTGATGATTTCGCGGAAGATGTCGGTGAGTCGCTGCTCGTATTCCGCCGGGTTGCCACTTCCCCGAGGACCTTGGCCGGCGTCGTCGGCCGTTCCACCCATGCGGGCCATGCGGTCCATGAAGTCGTAGTCGGTGCCCAGGCCGATGCCGACAGGGAAGACCGACCATTTCTTCTGCTCCATTTGCGCGATTTGCATCAGCGGAGCGTTGTACGCATTGGCGTAGCCCGAGTAATAGTCCGGGTCGGAGTTGCTCGCGATGTAGCTGCTGATCTCCGACGAGCTGCTGACGTATAGATTGGGCACGCCATCGGTGAGCAGCACGATCACCTTATTCGTCGATAAACGCCCCTCGCCGCCCTCCTTCTTGGACTTGATGTGGTCTCGGGCCGCGATCAGTCCTGCCTCCGTCGCCGTCGAGGCTCCTTTGTCCCCGACCGCCTGCAGCGTCGTGCAGGCATCCATGGCGCTCGTGTAGTCAGGCGTGAGCGACTGCTGGATGACGGGGCCTCCGTTGTTCAAAGCGTCGAACGTAATGACCGAGACCCAATCGCTCTGGTCCGGATCGTTAATGCCTCGGTTGCGCTCGCGTACCACCTGCATTGCGGCGATCAACGCGCGTCGCGAGGCGTGCGTCGGCTGTTCCCGCGGCGGAAAACGGAACGTTCCGCCCGGAGTCGACTCCGAATGCCAGGGGCAGTCGGGGCTGTGTCGCGAAAGAGGAACGTACGTCGATCCGGTCGGCTTCAGATCGCGGCCGAAGTCCATCATATACTGAACGTAGGTCCGGTACCCGATCTGATTCCAGAAGGCGCGCGCCGCGTAGGGGCTGGCCGACGGAAACGTCGATCGGTTTGGATTGTTGAATCCGGTGATCCGGTCGCTGTCCTGGTTCGGCGGGAGCGTTCCACGGTTGTTCGGTGGTGTGCCTGCCGAACTGCTCGACTTGCCTCTGCCGCCGCCCGAAACCGTCACGGGCTGCATGATGTAGTCGAGGTACTTCTCCCAATAGGCGTAGCTCTCGGCGCTGCTGGGCGTCGGCTTTGCAGCGGGCATGACTCGGGCGATCTGGAAGTCGATGATGGCCGCGTACGCCTTCAGTTTCCGCGTGGCTTCGTCGTCCTTGGTGCTGATCCGGTATTGAGGGTCGATCTTCTTATCGGCAAGCGGTCCCTTGTCTTTGGTCAATTCGGCATACGCCCACTCGTCCTCCGCCACGCCGAAATACTCGCCAACGTATTCGCTCTTGCCGGGAAACGACCCGTAGCCGAAATCCTCGTACACCTGCTGCATCAGCTCGTTGCCGATCGTCGGATAACCTTCCGAAGCGAACTCGCTGTTCTCTGCATCGGTTGCCCAGCACGGTTCCGTATCGTCGTTCATCGACCCCGACAGGTCGACCACGAACGCGATGTCGCGCGGATTGGCCATGGCGACGGCCGTGGCCTTGTTGCTGAACGAGAACATGCCGAAAATGCGGCCGAAGAACAGCGGCGCTTCTCCACCCGTGTTCTTGTCGCGGCGGGCCGTCACCCGAACGGCATTGCCGCCGTCAGCGCTGGGAGTGAACCTTCGGGCACTCGTGTCCCAGACGCCCAGCTCAACGTCCTCCTGCAGCAATTGCACCTTCTGCCGGCCGGCCGAGTTGAGATCGGCGTAGCGCTCGGCGTTGGCGAAGATCGTATCGAACGGCTTTCCCAGCGAGGCGGCGCCCGCCATAGCCGCAGCGTCGGCAGCGGCCTGCAGCTGCGTTCGAACAAGGACGATGTAGCCCAGGTCAACCGCCATGGCGATCATGCCCATCATGATCACGATCAGGAAGGCGGACAGGACCAGGATGGCCGCACGCCGCGACGAGCGGGGTTTTTCGGATGATCGTCGATCCACGTCGAATTCCCTCACAAACGGAACAATTCCGATTCAAAAGGTCACAGCCCATAGAAAATGTTGGTCTTGAAGGGCCACACGTCAAACCATTGGGCCCGCAGAGCGGCGGCCAGCGTGGCCTGGGGCGGATGATCGATGCAACCGGCAAAAGCCGACGCCCGTACGCCGGCCGGCTCAGTCGCGCGTGGCGAACCGCTCGGCCTGCGCGATCACATCGATACCGACTTTGTCGTTCCAGGCTGCCATCAGCGATCGGAACTGTCTGCCCGGCATCCCTGTACCGATCGACCGACCGTTGACCCCCGTGACCGGCAGCAGGCAGAAGGGCGTGCTGCTCAGCAGGACTTCGTCGGCCTCGCACACGTCGGCCAGCACCAACTCCCGATGGATGCTGGCAGTGCCCAGAGATCCGGCCAACTCGAATGCCGTGGCCAAGCTGATTCCCTGCAACACGGCCGAGGCCGGCGGAGAGATCAGCCCTTCATCCGCACGGTAGATGAGCAGGTTCGCCGTCGAGGCCTCGGTCACACGGTCATTGCCGTCCAGCAACAGCGCCCGGGCGCCCGGCTCGGCGGCGGCGGCCAGTCGATCGGCCAGTCGGTAGTGGATTCGACTGCGGCACTTCAACGCCGGCGGCCAACATTCCGGTGGCACCTGCCGAATTGGCGTCGTCCGCAGGCTCTGACCCTTGCCGTACTTCGCCGCCCAAAGGCGAAATGGCAGAGGATAGGTGTGCACGCAAACCGTCGGCTGCGTCGGTCCCGGCGGTGCGTACGCCGCATACTCGCCCGGCGTAACAAAGACCGACAATCCCAGGTCGTCGCCCGGCGCCAGCAAACGATGATTCCGCGCGGCCACTTCGCGGCACACCTCCGCCAGTTCACCCCAGCCCACACCCGGGTCGACACCGACGATGGCCACCGAGTGTCTCAGCCGGGCCAGATGTTCCTCGAGATGGAAGAGCACACCGCCGAACGTGCGCAATTGCTCCGCGACAGCCGAACCTTGCACGAAGCCGGCATCCGTCAGCGACAGCGACGCCGACGATTGCGGCACAAGTCGTCCATTCAGATAGACCAGCGGCTCTTCCATCTGCCCATTATTACGTTCCGCCGGCAATTCGGCCAGGAGGAAAGCCCTCTGAATCCCGCCGAACGAATGGGCTCCGCCTGCCCGCCTATCCCGGCTTGCCGACCTCCCGCCGGTCGGTACCACGCATTCGCAACGCAGAGCCCGAAAAGACGGCTCAGTTCTCCCCGGCCGGCGGATCCGCGCCGGCCACACCGGTCGCCGCAGGTTGCGGGGCCGAGTCCACTAGGAAGCAATACCATGCCAACCGGCACGAAGCCGGGGCGGCATGCGCATATAGCCTGAAGTCATGATGTCTGCCGACCCAGCAGGTGACATCCACGATCTCCAGCTTCGCCTCCTCGGCGCCCAGGCCGCCCGGGCACGCCGGCCCCGCCCAGCCGAGCGCCTCGACCGGACATCTCCCGTAGAGCCAGTGATACCGCTTCAGGATCGGGTCGGCCAGGTTTCGCGTCAGAAGAAGCTGCTCGACTTGTCCCAACGCATCGCCGTTGCGGCGGCCGGGAAGAAGCCAGTCGCTGTCCAACGCGGCCGCCAGACACACCGCCCGAAGTCGCGGTCGTGGAGGACCCACGGGCGGCGGCAGGGCCATACCCGCCACCTCGCCGCCGGCCAACATCTGAAGCGTGCCGGTAACCGCGCGGGAACCAAAACTATAACCGAGCAGCGTCACCGGCACATCCGCGGCAATGTGATGAACCAAACTGGCCAGATAATACGACTGCACGTCGCTCCAGGCGGCCTTCAGCCGAACGTCGTCCAACACCCGGCGATCCAACCGCTCCGATGGCCAAGACCAGATCACAAACCGAAACGGACGCCCCTCGGCCTCTTGCTTCAACTGGCTGTAGATCTGCCAACCGTCGTTCACGGCGTCCTGGGCGTCCACCCAGTTCCCGTGCAGAAAGACGATGTTGGGCACGTCGACTCGCGCCTCGGCGACGAAACCCGCCTGGTCCGAAGTCAACCACTCTCCGTCCTCGCCCATCACCGAGTAGGTGATGCGCGAATCATCCGGGTCGCTCGGCGCACAGGTCGGGGCGCATCGTGTGTTAACGATCCAAAGCTGTGCGCTGTCGGCCGACGTTTGCGCCGCCGCCTGAGCGATCCCACCCAGCAGCATCACGGCGACCACGCCAACGGCGAGGCCCCGTGCGAGCCGTACGATTCCGGTTGTGTGCGATGAGCCGATCATAGTACCTACACCATTGGTTGCACATGGGACGGACAAGCAGCCGGCCGAACGACACCCAGCCCAAACCTCAACGATTTCAACGAAAATGTAGCCTGCAATCCGTATGCAGGATGGCAAAAATGCAACATAGTCTACGGAAAAAAACCTCGCGTTGCATTTGCACATCACCAGCCGTGGTGTAGAGTTGTCCGGTCGATCGCTTCGCTCAATGGCGAGCATTTTTCGACGGGAGATGCCAACGATGAAGAAGATTCTGATTCTATCGTCCGCTGTGATTCTGATAGCCGGTATGGCCGGTTGTCAACGGTGTTGCGGACTATTTCGCGGCTCACGGCTGTTTTCGCGACAGGACCCCGTCGCGACGTGCGTTCCAATAGATCCCTGCATGACCGTGGATCCCTGCGATCCTTGCGATGCGTGTGGAGCCTGTGGAACGGCAGCTCCGGCCATGATCACACCCGGCCCCGACGCCTACGCCCCTTCGCTTCCCTAACCCGGCCTAGCGTGCCCGACCCACGGTCCGCAAGAGCCACCCGGCAACACGTGCCATCCAGCGGGAGCGATGGCCAGCAATTCGCCTCTTGCCGGCAATAGATTACTCGCTGTGCACGACACTCGGGCACGGCACCCGTTCAACGCTCCTCCCGCCGACTGAGTCCTCGTGAGCCGGCCGTGTCCAACAAGTCACGGCTGGCTCCGAGCGACTCGGATCTCACGCCATCGCGGCGAAAGCTCCCACGGTGCTCACTCCTGGCAGCCGCTGCCGACCAGTTGCATCTCGGCCGACTCAGGCTGCGCCTCTGGCAACACAGCACAGTCGGCACGCGCGGGCGTTGGCTCGCGGTAACGCACCAAGGCCATGGTCAAACCTGCGACGAAGAACAGGAGCATGTTGACCATGGCAATGATCGACACGTCGTGGAACATGGCGTTCGGCAGGTAGTTTCCCAGAAGCACCAGGAAGAGAAGCCCCTGCTGGCGCACCCAAGGTGGTGCCGTCTCCGTCCGCCACAACCGCCACGCCCCCAACGTCCACAGTACGAGCACCACGGCGAACGAAACCATGCCCAGGAGGCCCGTTTCGGTCAGAAGCGCCAGCAGAGCGTTGTGTTGCACGAACCCCCGCGCCTTCTCCAGCACCAACTCGGTCGAACGGTCGGAAACATAATCGGCGCTGACTTCAGGATAGTGCCCGAAACCGCAGCCCATGAGCGGCCGGTCCAAGAACATCTGCCAGGCGACCATGGCGAGGATCGGCCGAAGCTCGACCGATTCGGCGGCGGCGTCCGGCGCGAGCTCGCGGTCCCGTTTGAAGGCAACCAACTGGTCCCAGTGTGTCACCGCAAGCAGTGCAGCGACGACAACGCTTCCGGCCAGAAGCGGTACTCGCCACGTGCGTGGCAACGTCAGTCCAAGAAGAATGAACACGCCGAGCGCGGCCCCAATCCAAACACTGCGCGTCAGCGTGCAGTAGATCCCGACGCCCAACAGCAGGGCGACCGCGACAAGCACCACCCTTCCAATGCGCCCAAGCCGCGGCCACCAAAGCAGAACGGCCCCCAGGCACACACCTTGAAACAGACCGCATCCGATCGGGTTCAGGAGGGGACCCCGGCCGCGCCCGAGGAACTCGGGAAAGTCGGCCGACCCGATGTACGTGGGATAGACCATCCACCACAGCCCCTGGGTCTCGGCAATCGCCGTGACTGCCAGGTAAACGCCAAACGCGGCCAGGCAGCCGAACACCGCAAGCACCGCGCGCTCGGTGACCGCCGCCTGCCGAGCAACCCAGTAGAGTCCTATCGGCATGATCCAGAAGAACACCAGTCTCGATACTGGCCGCGCTCCCGCGGCATGCCAATCGTGCGCAAACGTGCTCACCAGCAGCACGGCGAAGAACGCCAGCAGAGCGATATCGGCCCTGCGAAGCGGTTTTGGATCCGCCCAACCCCAGCGCCGCCAGAGCACGTACTGGACGATAAGTACGCACCACAGGATTCGGTCCAACGTAAGCGGAATCGGCTCCGTGGCCGCGTGGAACCAGGGATGGCCGAAGCAGCATCCGGCCAACAGCACAGCGAAACACCCTGCCAGCAGCCCACCCCTAACAAACAGGGCGGCCGCCCAAACGATCGCAACAATCGCGACGATGACAAGTACCGCTTCCATGGACGACGCCCGACCCCAGCAGTGGCTAACCTGGGCCGCCGCAGCGCGCCGCGGCGCATAACGGGGGCCCTCAGCCAAGGATAGGTCACACGCCGATCGAACACGGCGTCCGGTGCCGAATGAAACGGCCATGCGGGAAAATGCAGTTGTGCCGGTGGCCGGCCTGCGGAGCCGCAGGCTACCACGCGACCGATTCGCCGATCACGCCATGCGACACTTCACGACGACTTTGCAAACGTCTTCCGGCGCCGATCCCGCCACCAGTCCCGGTGCGTGGACGTCCTGTGGAAAGTACACGGCGAAATCACCGGCGCGGTAGACAATGAAGTCCCCCTGCGCCTCGTACAGCTCGTAATCCTTCTCCGCACTGTACGGCGTCGTCACGGTCAGGCTGCGCTGCGTCAACCCGTCGTGCATGTTCACGTGCCCCATCTTCTCCACGCCCGAGTAGATGAACTGCACGTCGAAGTACTTGCGGTGGGCCTCCCAAACGATCTTGTCCGTGGGCCGGGAGGGATAGCGCTGGATCATGGAAAACATGTTCTCACCGTCGAGCTCATATTTGCCGTCGGCCACTTGGGAGAAATCGGTGCGCGCGATGTATTCCAACGCCGCGGCCAGGCGGGCATTGGTACCACTGTACATGGCGGCGTTTTCGATGCGATCGACGATCATGGTCAACCCTTTCTTAGCTGTTCAAACAGACGCCCATCGGAACCGCGGCCCACTCCGCCCGTGCTTCCCTCCCGACCTCGGGGAGAGAAACGCCGGGCGAGATGTGTTGCGGACGGTCAGCCGCCCATCAGGTGTTCCAACACGGCCAGTTCCAAGGCCTCGTAGTCGCGATTGGCGATGCACTGGCGCTCCACGTCGGCCGGGAACGTGCGGACCTTCTCGACCAGCTTCAGGAACACGGTGCGGCTGTTGGAAAGGTGCTTCGTGGCCAGTTCCTTCGGTTGGCTGCGCATCGCTTTCACGTCCAGGCCGATAAAACGGCCGGTGGCCGCGTAGTTGGCCAACTCGAGCACTCGGACCTGGTTATACGCGCCGCGAAGGTTGGCGGCACCGAACGACTTGTCCTGGTCGAACTTCAGACCGTTCTGGTCGTTGAGGTGAACGCTCCACAGCTTGTCCGCCGAAAGGGCAAACGCCATCTCGTCCGATGGGTCCAGCCCGGCCAGCAACGCGTGGGCCGTTTCGATCAGGCCGCCGACGCGGGCCGGATCGACCGTCCGCGCGCCGATCGCCAACGCATGGCCGATCGTCGGAATATAGGCGTGATCCATCGGCTCGTTCGGTTTGGGCTCGATGGCTATTTGAATCTCTTTGTCGAACTCCAGCACCTGGTTCATGGCGTCGACCAGATGGCGGTGAGCCTCGATCGCGTTCTTCGACTCGCGGATGTAGGTTCCCTCGCGGGCCAACCACAGAACGATCAGTTTGCAGCCCAGGGCGTTGGCGATCGTCGCACACTGCTTCAAACGATTGACGGCCCACTTCCGATCCTCCGGATCGTTGGCCGTGAAGCCGCCGTCGATGCCGCGCGAGCTCTCCCACAGTCGCGGCGCGACGAATTCGGCCACCAGACCTTCGCCGTCCAGCATCTTCTTGACTTCGCTGGCCTCCTTCACCACCTGGGCGTCCGACTTCTCATCGATGTCGGGCACGGCGTCGTCGTCGTGAAACTGCACGCCCTCAAAGCCCAGCTGCTTATAGCTCTTCAGCTTCTTGGCGAAATCAATCGTCGGCCGCACGGTCGGTCCGAACGGATCGGCCCCCTCGTGGATGTTCCAGGGCCCGAAGGAAAAACGATACTTGGCAGGCATTCTTGGCTCCTTCTTCTGGTCTACCGGCTCGGCGCCGTGCACAGTTGGTAGGTCGTTTTGGCAACGCACTTAATGAGTGCCGCATTAGTAGCGAACTCAGGGCGACCAGCGGGAGCCCGGCATTCGTGGGGAAACCGTCGGCGCCGCCGTGTCACTACTTACGCGAAGATCATTAAAGGCTATCGCAGAAGCAAAACACTCTCACCCCCGGGCCCTCTTCCACTCGCGAGAGAGGGGCCGTGGTTAAGGCTTCTTAGTATAAGGGTGTGGGGGCGTTTTGCAACTGCCAGGGGTGGACGGGGGGACTCACTTCTCCACGAGGAACTTGTAGACCGTCACCTCGCGGAAGGTCTCCTTCGGACGAAGGATCGTCGACGGGAACTGTGGCTGGTTGGGCGAATCCGGAAAGTGCTGGGTTTCCAGGCAGACGGCGTCGTGCGGCCGGAATTCGACTCCGCCGGCCCCGTGCCGATTCAGCCCGTTGGCCGTATACACCTGCACTCCGGGCTGAGTCGTATACACTTCCATAACACGGCCGCTGCTCGGGTCCGAAAGCCGACCGGCCAACACCAGCGTGTCGTCCTGCCGATCCACCACGAAGCAGTGGTCGTAACCGCCAGGCACCTGCTCGATACGCGAACCGATCGATTTCGGCTCGGTGAAATCCATGGGCGTCCCCGCCACAGGGTCGAGCCGGCCGACTGGAATCTGCGTATCGTCGACTGGCAGGAACCGCGCCGCCTTGAGCATGAGTTGGTGGTTCAGCACGGAGCCCGAGCCGATGCCCCCCAGGTTCCAGTAAGCATGATTCGTCAGATTGATGGGCGTCGCCTTGTCGGCCATGGCTACGTACTCGATGCGCAACTCGTCATCGCCGGTCAGACTGTACGTCACCTTTGCCGTCAGATTTCCCGGATAACCTTCCTCGCCATCGCGGCTATGGTACGTAAAGGTCACACCGACCGAGTTCTCGAAAGGCGCCGGGCCCGATGTCCAAACGACCTTGTTGAAACCAATCTTGCCGCCGTGCAGGTGATTCGGCCCGTTGTTAACCGCCAGCGTGTACTCCTGCCCGTCGAGCGTGAACTTGCCCTTGGCAATCCGGTTGGCAAACCGCCCGCAGACCGAGCCCAGACACGGATGCCCGGCGAGGTAATCCTCCAGCGAGTCGAGGTTGAGCGTGACCTCGGCCAGCTTGCCGTCGCGATCGGGGACCTGCACCGACGTCAGCGTCGCGCCGTAGCTCATCACCTTGACCTTCAGCCCATGATCGTTGATCAGCGTGAACTGCTCGATCTCGCTGCCGTCGGGCCCCTTGCCGAGGATTTCCTTTTCCAGCTTCATCTTCTCGCTCCTGATGTAGGCGGTACGGGCGGTTGTTGGTCCGTCATCGGCGGACGACGCCTGGCGACATCCGACGTCACCGGCCACCACGGCTGCAACGAGACAACCTGTCGCGAGGATCGTCAATGCCCGCATGGAACTGTCCTTGTCATCTAGAATGGAACGGCCAGGGTGTATCCAACGGCGGAAGCCTCGCAAATGGCCGTCCCCGCACTGCCCCGTTCCATTATAGATACTGATTATCGGCCGTTTCGATCTCAGTACCAGTCCCCACCGGTGGTGTAGACACCAAGCAATGTGAGTGGCCCCCGCGGGCCGTCAGCTCTCCGACTGGCATCGTGGGCAGAAGAACGTCGAACGCTGGCACTGGACGATCCGCTCGATCGTCTCGGTCCGGCATCGACGGCAGGGCTGTCCGGCGCGCTGATAGACCAGGTGATGCTGCTGGTAGCGGCCCGTCCGATTCTCGGCGTCTCGATACGTGCCGTCGCCCAGGGTCGATCCCTGGTAACCAATGGCCTCGTCGAGGATCTTGCGAATCGAACGGTGCAAACGCCCCCACTGCTTCGAGTCGAGTTGGAGGCAGGGCACGGCCGGATGGATGGCCGCCAAGTGAAGGATCTCCGACGCGTACAGATTGCCGATTCCCGCCACCGCGTGCTGGTCGAGCAGGGCCACCTTGATCGCGCGGCGGCTCGCCCCGAGCCGTCGGCGCAGCTCCTCGGCCGTGATCACTAGGGCGTCCGGACCGATCGTGTCAGGCCCGAGCCGACGACCAAACTCTTCGGCCGAAAACAGGCGCACCTGCCCCAAACCACGGACATCCCAGAACAACAATCGCTCAACCTCGCATCCGGCCAATTCGAGGACTAGGCGAACGTAGTCGGCATTGGGCGGCTGCGAAACGAGCACGCGTCCCGTCATACGCGGCTCGATGATGATCCGATCTGCACTGTCCAGGCAAAGGACCACCCGTTTGCCGACGCGCGCGATCCCCTCGATCGTGCGCCCGACGACGCGGCGCTGAAACGTGCGCAGCGGCGGTTCCATCCCGATCGGCTCCAGATGCGATCGCGGCCGGTGCGCCGCCGTAATGCGGCCACCGACGGCCGCCGCAATGCCCCGACACATGGTTTCCACTTCCGGGAGTTCCGGCATGATCGGCTCCAGGCGGTTGGATCGAACCGTTGATCAGACCCTTTCGGCAGCCCAGGTGCAAGATGCACGAGAGGGCAGCCCCAATTCCGAGGGCCGCCAGCGAGCCCGTACCCGCGGCGACCGCATCTGCTCCGCGGGCCCATCTCTTAGAGGGGGCCAGCAGGGTCGACAGCGGAGGGGACCGCATGAACAGGTTCCGCATTCTCCCTATTGTCTCGCAGCAAAGGATTTCCTACCGGGGATGGTTGGGGCGGAGGCGATGGCCGGTCGATACTGAGACTGTGGGACACAGCCGGTGGCGCAAATAGCGACGGTGCGCACCAAAGCAGTAGTGATGCCGCCGGTGATAGTCTGCCAGTGGGGTCTGGAGCGCGAACATGATCGTTGTGGTGGGATTCATCGTGGTCCTTGGGTCGGTTCTCGGCGGCTTCGTGATGGCAGGCGGCCATATTGGGGCCCTAGTCCACCCTTCCGAAATCCTCACGATCGGCGGCGCCGCCATGGGGGCTCTCATCGTCATGTCGCCCAAAAAGGTCCTCATCGACGTTGTCCGCGGGATGATCGATTGTGTGAAGGGCTCCCCCTACGGCAAACGCGGATACGAGGAACTACTCAAATTGTCGTATGAGCTCCTGCGCCTCGCGCGGCGCGATGGCATGTTGGCCGTAGAATCGCACGTCTCTAGCCCCGAACAGAGTTCGATCTTTGCCAAGTACCCGGGCATTGCGAAGAACCACCACGTGATGGACTTCGTCTGCCGCACGCTGACCCCGATCATCGACGGCACGGTCACGGTCGATCGCGTGCCCGCAATGCTCGAGGCCGAGTTGAAGGTCCTCGAAGAAGAGCACCACGCGCCGCAAGGGGTCGTGGCCAAAACGGCCGACGCCCTACCCGGTTTCGGCATCGTGGCGGCCGTCATGGGGATCGTCGTCACCATGGAAGCCATCAACGGCCCGGTCGACGAGATCGGCGAGAAGGTCGGTGCAGCTCTGGTCGGGACCTTCCTGGGCATTCTCCTCTCGTACGGCTTCTTCGCCCCAATCTCGGTGCGCATGGAGTTTCTCGGAGCCGCCGAAGTGGGCTTCTTTCGCACATTCGTGGTGATTGCCGAAGGAATGGCCAGCGGCGTGGCGCCCAAGGTGGCCATCGAGCAGGCGTGTCGTGGGCTCACGAGCGAAAACCGCCTCGACCGCGAGGAGCTGGAAAAGCTGTTCAGCGACTTGGAGACCGGCGGATAGGTGAGTGCTAGGCAGTCAGTAGTGGACAGTCGGTAGTTGGGAGCTGAGCGGTCATGGCTGGCAAGGGTGGCGGTGCATGGAAGGTCGCTTACGCCGACTTTGTGACGGCTATGATGGCCTTTTTCCTCGTCATGTGGATTACCGCTCAGGGCAAGCCCATCCAGGAAGCCGTCGCCGAGTACTTCAAGGATCCGTTTGGTTATAAGTCGAAAATACCGGGGACAGGATCCGCCCCGCAGGGAAACGGGCCGAAAAAAGGCACGAAATCCGCGCCGCGCGGCCCGCGCGCGCGTGGCCCGGGACTGGCACCGTCGGTGGCCAAGGTCGTTCCGCCCGATGGGCCCGAAAACGCCGTCCCGCGCAACGCGCACTTCATGATCATTCACGACGGAGCGCTCTCCGGCGAAGGAACCGGAGTTCAATTCGCCGAAGGCTCGGCCGAGCTCGACGCGCAAGGTCAGCGGCGGCTGAAGGAACTGCTGCCCTTGCTGGTCGGCAAGCCGAACAAGATCGAAATCCGCGCCCATGCTTCCCGGCGCCCTTTGCCGCCGAACAGCCCCTTCCACAGTACGTGGGAACTCTGCTTCGCTCGATGTATGGCCACGCTCAAGTATCTCGAGCAGGGAGGAGTCGACGCCTCCCGCATTCGGCTCAGTGAAGCCGCCGAGTTCGAGCCGCTAACCTTGGGGACCGGCACTTCGTCCGAAGCGGAAAACGCCCGGGTCGAGGTCTATCAACTCAACGAACGAGTGGAAGACTTCCAGGGAAACCGCGAGGAGCGACAGGCGCAAAACTGGTCGCCCTAATGCACCCGTGGCGGCGATTCTCTGGCCCGTTCCAGGCAACCCCCCGGGCCAAACCGCTTGCGCATCCATACGCGCGCGATTGCGCAATCGTCCATCGACACGGCGCCGTGCCGCCGATTATCATGGATCCCAGAAGACCTTCCTGTGCGCGTTTTGCGAAAAGGAGCATCCTATGTCGAGCGATGGCGGCAAGCGTCATACGAAGCGTAACAAATCGGTTTCCCGCCGCCGTTTCTTGGCGGCCACTGGCGCAGCCCTTGGCGCAGGCCTGGCGATGCCGACCATCATCCCCGCGTCGGCGTTGGGGGCCGATGGCAAGGCCGCGCCCAGCAACCGTATCGGCGTGGGAATGATCGGCGTCGGACGCCAGGCGATCGCGTACAACTTCTGGCCGTTTGTCACCGCGCCCGACGCTCAGGTCGTCGCGCTATGCGACGTAGACCGCTGGCGATTGAAGCTCGACAGCGCCTATGCGGCAGCGAAAGCCAAGGCCCACAAGTTCGATATCGGCGCACTCAAGGATTGCTACCGCACGACCGACTTCCGCGACGTCCTCGCCCGCAAGGACGTCGACGCCGTGATGATCACCACGCCCGACCATTGGCACGTCTCCATCGCCCTGGCCGCGATTGGCGCGGGAAAGGACGTCTGCTGCGAGAAGCCGATCGGTCTGTGCATCAAGCACGGGCGCATTCTGGCCGACGCCGCGGCGAAGGCCAAGTGCGTGTTCCGCACCGACAGCGAGTTCCGCTCCATTCCTTCCTGGCACAAGGCCGTCGCGTTGGTCCGCACTGGCAAGATCGGCCAACTCAAGACCATTCGAACGGTCGCTCCCTGCTGGAACGAGCCGCTTCCCATGCAGCCGACCATGCCCGTCCCGCCCGATCTCGAATACGACATGTGGCTCGGACCCGCACCGTTCGCGCCCTACACCGAGCAACGCGTGCATCCGCCGAAGGAAGTCAGCGGCAGCTACTCGCGGCCCGGCTGGTACGGCAATCGCACTTATTGCGACGGCGGGATCTGCAACTGGGGCTACCATCCGGTAGACGTGGCACAGTGGGGTAACAATACCGACCGCACCGGTCCGGTCGAAATCGAAGGCCACGGCGAGTTCCCGCCCGCAGACGGCCTCTGGAACGTCATCCTCGGCTTCGATCTGCATTATCGCTACGCCAACGGCGTCGATCTGTTCTTCACCAACGCCGGACGCAACTCCGACTCAAAACGCGTCTTCGTCCGCTTCGAAGGCACCGAGGGCTGGATCTGCGCCTGGTACGGCCCGTCCGAGCTCGAGGCGGAGCCCAAGTCCTTGTTGACGGCCGAAGTCAAACCCGAGGACTTCCCGTACGAAGTTAAGAACGAGAAGCGCGACTTCCTCGACTGCGTGAAGACGCGCGGCCAAACGCTCGAAGACGCCGAGGTCGGGCACCGTTCCACCTCTGTGGTGCAGCTCGGGTACATTACCAGCCAATTGGGGCGAAAGCTGAAGTGGGACCCCGTGGCCGAACGGTTCGACGGCGACGACGAGGCGAATCGCCTCTTGTGTCTGCCGCCAGGTCGCGCGCCGTGGAGCGTCACCTAGAGCGCCGCCGGCCCACCGCAGTGCACGGGACACTCACGGAAGAGACGGTCCCGAGAGTGTTCAGGATGCGCGGATTGACCAACGCCCGCGAAGGCGAGCGCCCACCCGCAGGACCGTCCCTGTCGGGCGTCAGCCTTCCGGGGCTCTCCATTTCGTCCGCTTCCGGAGATCACCATGAGCAAGCGTATTGAGCGTCGGAACTTCCTTCGAATCCTCGGCGCGGGCGGAGTTGCCGCCGCACGCGGAGGGCTTGCCCTACCGAGCGTGCTCGCGGCGCAAACCGCTGCCTCGGCCACCTGCGCCGAGAAGCTCGGCTGGCGGCTAGGCTGTTGCGCCTACACCTTCCGTCGCTTCACGTTCTACGAGACCGTCGATCAGGTCGCGGCGCTCGGCCTGAAAACCGTCGTCGGTTTCAACTGGCAGAAACTCTCCGCGTCCAAGCCGGCGGTTCTCGACGAAGGCATGTCGGCGGCCGATCGCGCCGAAGCCAAGAAACGGCTCGACGACGCCGGCGTGAAACTGGCCTGCTGCTACTGCAAGAGTTGGGGAGACGAGGACGCCTGCCGCCGGCTGTTCGACTTCGCCCGCGACATGGGCATCGAAACGCTCGACGGCGAGCCGGCCCCTTCGAACCTGGACCTGCTCGAGAAGCTGTGCGACGAGTACCAGATCAACCTGGCCATCCACAACCATGCAAAACCGTCCCCCAATTGGCGGCCCGAAACGCTTCTCGCTATGTTCAAGGGACGCAGCAAGCGGATCGGCGCATGCTGCGACACCGGCCACTGGGCGCGATCGGACCTCAACGCCGTCGATTGCCTGCGAAAGCTCCAAGGGCGCATTCTCACGTTCGACCTCAAAGACGTGAACGCCAAAGGCCAGTGCGTCCCCTTCGGTACGGGCAAGGCCGACATCAGCGGCATTCTCAAGGAACTGCACCGGCAGCAATTCCGCGGCGTCATCGGAATCGAAAACGAAACCACGCTGGGCGACCTCCACGACGAACTCGTCCAATCCATCGTCTACTTCGACGGCGTCGCAAAGAAGCTGGCCGCCGGCCAGTAGCCGTCGGGTTCTCGGCCAGCACCGCATCAGCAAGAGGAACGTCTCATGGTTCAAGGGTTAAGCAGGCCACGTGGGCCACGCAACAGCATCGGTTGTGCCAGGCTGCAACGGCCGTTGGGCCACACACTGCTTTTCGCAGGCGTCGTCGCCCTGTTGTGTGTATCAGGACCGTCGGCGCACTCGGCGGCCGGCGAGTTGATCGTCGGCACGGCCACGGCCGACATTACTCCGCCCGATCCCGTGGCCCTGATGGGCCAGTGGAACCTGCGCATCTCGAAGCGAGTCGACACAACCCTGACGGCCAACGTGCTTGCCGTCGAGTCGCGCGAAGGCCAGAAATCGCTCGACACGGCCGTGATGATCTCGTGCGATCTGGTGTGGGCGCCGCCACCGGTCCTCAAGGCCGTGCGCGAGAACGTCCGCAAGCGGCTCCCTGATCTCGACGTAACGAAGATCTTCATCAGCGGCACCCACACCCACACCTCGCCGGTCCTCATGTCCGACGAAGGCTACCAGTTGTACCACCTTCCCGAGAAGGGAGCCATGAAGGTCGAGGACTATCACGCCCTGCTCGTCGGGCGGATCGCCGATGCGGTGGTCAAGGCGTGGAACACCCGAACGCCGGGTAGCCTCACTTGGGGGCTGGGCCACGCCGTCGTCGCGTACAATCGCCGGATCGTCTATGCCGATGGACACGCCAAAATGTACGGCCGGACCGATCTGCCCGAGTTCCGAAACCTCGAAGCCTGCGAGGACCACGACGTGGGCACGCTCTTCTTTTGGAACAAGGCTGGCAAGCTCCTGAGCATCGTCGTCAACGTGTCGTGCCCCTCCCAGGAAGTCGAGCACATGCAGACCGTCAACGCCGACTACTGGCACCCGGTCCGCGAACGGCTCCACAAGACATACGGCCCGGACGTGTGCATCTTGAGCTGGTGCGGCGCCGCGGGCGACCAGTCGCCCCATCTGCGCTATCGCCGCGCCGCCGACGATCGGATGACCCGGCTCCGCGGACTGGACCGAATGGACGAAATCGCCCGGCGCATCGGCCGTGCAGTCGACGAGGCGTACGAAGCGGTCAGCAACGATCGGCATCCCGACGCTCCGCTGGTGCACAAGGTGGAGACCGTCCGGCTGCCGATGTGGCCGGTGACCGACGCGCAGTACGCCGAAGCCAAAGCCGAAGTCGAGCAATGTGCCGATCAGATCGCCAAGGATCCGAAGGCCGTCTACCGCTGCCATGCCCGCATGAAATGGAACGAACTGCTCATGCGGCGCTACGAGCATCAGCAGACCGAACCGAATCCGATGCTCGACATGGAACTGCACGTGCTGCGGATCGGCGATGCGGTCATCTGCACGAACCGTTTTGAACTCTTCACCGACTACGGCATTCGAATTAAGGCCCGCAGCAAGGCGGAGCAGACGTTCGTCGTCCAGCTGGCCGGCGAGGGGAGCTATCTGCCGACCGAAAAGGCCGTTCAGGGCGGCGGGTACAGCGCCATCGCCCCGTCGTGCCTTGTCGGCCCCGAAGGCGGGCAGGTCCTAGTGGACCGAACCGTCGAATTGATCAATTCACTCTGGACGAAATGAAGGCCGAGCCGCCACCACCATCAACCGTAAGGAGGTACTCCATGCCCACACGACGTGAATTCCTCGCTACGGCCGCAGGTTGCTCGGCCGCCGCGCTCGGTGGGTGGAAACTGCTTGCGGCCTCGCCATCCGCGGCGCCGTCGTCGCCCGGCGACATGATCTCGCTGTCGGGCAACGCCCACGATGTCGGAAAGTGTTTCGGCCAGCTCAATGCCGCGCAGATCCGGCGCCATGTGGACGATCTGCTTGCGGCATGGAAAGAACGAGGCCTGTCCGATAGTGATCGACGGGAGCGAACCGAGCCGTTTCGGCAGTTCGTCACCAAGTTCGCTCCCGCCTGGGAAGACGAAATAGCCGGGTGTGCTGAAGGGGCCGGCGTGCCGCTCGATCCGTACGTCTCCTTTCTGGCCGGCAAGTACCGCGATCTCTTCTTCGTCGAAGACTGCACCTCGTTCCTCGCCGTCGGCGCGGCGACGGCCGACGGCGCCTCGCTCTTCCACAAGAACCGCGACAACATCGCGCGCGAACAGTGCGCCTATCGCAAGGCAATCCAACACAGCTCCAAACCGGCGGCCTTTCATGCGACGGCCGATACCAGCGACCTCGGCGTCATGATGGTGGTCAACGAGAACGGTCTGGCCGGCTCGGCCGACGTTGGCGGATTGCCGCTGAAGCAGCCGCGCGGACGAGGCGTGATGAATCCGTACATCCTGCGGCTCATCGCCGAGCGAGCCGAACGCTGCGAAGATGCGCTCGAAATCGTCCAACAGATGATCCGCGAGGGTTGGTACGCCGGCGGCAACAGGAAGGGAACCCACTGGTTTTTCGCAGATCGTTATGGCAAGGGGCTCCGCATCGCCCAAAACACCACCGAAGAGCAGCATTGGTTCTTCCAGGACGACGTGGCATTCTCGGTTCGCGGCGACACGCCGGGCGCGAAGATCGTTACCGGCAAGAAAGGCAAGATCACCCTCCGCGACATGAACGCGGCGGCGACGGACCCCACTATTTGTTTCACGTCGAGCATATCGGCAATGACGGTGCGGATCGATCCCGACAATCCGCGCGATCTGAACAGCGTCTGGTTTGCACTACCGGCCTGGTCGACCTACTTGCCTCTCTTTCCATTGTCCGACGGAACCCCCAAGCCGGTCCTCGCTGGAGATTACTATTGTGCCGGCGAGCCGTTGCTCAAACTGATGTCCGACAAGCAACGCGAGTACGCGCACCGTGTGAAGCTGCCTCAGGCGATCGTTCGGCAGATCGCCAATCAGCAGCAAGAACTTTATTCCATCGCAGAGAACTGCGAAAAGGCGATCCGCGCCGCGCTGGCCGCCGGCGACAAGGCCAAGGCCGTCCAATGGGCGACTCGCGGGACCGCCGACGGTTGCACCGCCGTGATGAGGTTCCTGAGCCAGATCACGGCTCCGGGATCGCCGAAACACGAAAACGCCAACGGCTGAGGTCCGCCTCGCCATGCGGATCGCGCACCAACAAAAACGCGCGGAAAGGGAATCGTCCCGTCCCGCGCGTGTGACAAACGTGCGGTCGTCCGCTCGCCGAACTAACGCAGGTCGGCCGGTGCGGCGGGTGGCTGGATGAAGTCGAACACGTCGGCCGGCCACAGTTTCAACTGCTCGAATCCCTTGGGAACCGACTGCTCGTACTGGACGTAGGCCTGCACTTTCCCCTTGGTCGTGTACGAGACCTCACCGCCGCGGGTGCCGAACACCTTGTAACCCATGAGGACCGTGTTCTCGAAGTCCACCTGAAGCTGCTTTCCGTCCTTGCAGCCGCAACAGATGATCCCCGAAGACGGCGTCCCGCGCGGCTGTGAGAAGTTCAGCACGATGAGCCGGCTGTCCTTGAACTTGACCCGCGTGTAAAGGTCGTCGACGCCGGGCCAGCCTGCCTGCAGGGCGTTGTCGGGGCTCACGATCGTGCAGTTGTCGAAGGTGGCGTGGGGTATCTCGGGCATGCTCTTGCTCTCACCGCGAACATAGACGCCGCCCGCATCGCCCCACCAGTCGAAGTTCATGAAGTAGCAGTCGCGGAACAGCACGGGCTCGCCTTTGCGAGGCGTGTGGGCCATCACGGCAGCTCCCGCAAAACGGCCAGTCCCGATGCAGTTTTCCACCACGGCAGAAAACTCCACGCCCTTGTCGCACGTGATGTCCCAGCCGGGCCCACCCTCCGAGCCCGCCACGTACAGGTTCCGATAGATCCACCGGTCCCAGATCGACCCGGAGTACTCGGGATCGCAGCGGAACGGCCCCCACCAGTCGACGCACTTCAGGCCCGTCTCCGGCAGATCCGACTTGATGATCTTCCACGTCGGATTGCCCGTCGGCTTGGTCCGATCGGTGCGCACCGCAACGCCCGGACAGCCCGAGTCGATAACCACCCAGCCGGTCGCGCCCGAGCCGAGCTTGCCGTCGCAGTCACCGACCAGCAGGTTGTAGGCTCCCGCCGCGCCGCGATAGGCCGGATACAGATTGGCCTCTTCGTACGTGTCGGGCCGAACGACGACGCAATGGCCCCCCTTATCATCCGGCACGGCCAGCAGGGCCGCCTGGATCGTGTGGAAGGCCTTCTGCCAACTGCTGCCGTCCGAGTTGTCCCCCTTCTTCGATACATGGATCGTCCGACCCTTGTGTCCCGCGTAGCCGGGCGACGACGGATCGCCGGGCAGCGGCTCTCTCGCTTTGCCGGCTGCCTGCCCGGGCGACGACGGCCTCGCCATCTGCGGCGGCCACGGAGCCAGCGATCGGAAGCCTTGCACCGGCCAAAGTCCCAACCGATGAAAACCGGCCGGAGTGGGCTGCTGGAACTGCACGTATGCCTGGACATCGCCGCGAGTTGAAAACGTAATGTCGCCGGTCCCGACGCCTTTGGTCTTGTTGATGTTCTCGTTGCACGTGCCGAACAGCTTGAAGCCCATGAGCAGACCGCCATCGAAATCGATGTTCACCTGCTTCGGGTCGGGCACCATGCTCGAGATGACGCCCGACGACGGCGTGCCGTGCGGCTGCGAAAAGTTCAGACTCAGGAAGTGGCAGTCCTTCATCGTCATGCGAAGGTACTTGCTCGGAAAGAGAATCTGGACCGCGTTGTCCGGCCCGACGAACGTGCAATCCTCGCACACCAGGTCCGGAAACTGCGGCGGCGACGTGTTGTACGCACCGATGCCCAATCCGCCGGCGTCGCCCCACCAATCCAGCGACATGAGGAAGCAGCGGCGGAAGAGACTGGGCTCCTTCGGCCGAACGACGTCGTAGCCATATCCGCCGCCAAACGCGCGCCCGATGCTGACGCAATCCTCCATCACAACCGTGAACCCTTCACCGCTCTTGTTGGTCAGGTCCCAGAACCAGCCGGCATCGCCGCCGCTCGTATAGAGGTTGCGCAGAATCCAGCGGTCCCAACAGATGCTCGAGAACGTCGGAGCCTTGTGCTCCGCCGACCAGCCCTGAGTCGTTGCGCGAATCGTGCCCCACCAGTCGTAACTCTTGAAGCCCTTCTCAGGGTCGCCCGAGTCGACGACGATACGGCCGGTCGCCCCCGATCCGAGCCTGCCGTCGACGTCGCCGATGAGCACGTTGTACGAACCCTCGGCCCCTTTGTGACTCGTCGAGAGGTTTGCCTCCACGTAGGTGTCGGGCCGAACGATCACCGTGTGGCCGCCCTTGTCGTCCGGCACTGCCGACAGGGCCGCCTGGATCGTCTGAAACGCCTTCTGCCAACTGCTCCCGTCCGAGTCATCCCCCTGTTTCGAAACGTAGATCGTCCGGCCGCGATGGCCCGAGTAGTCGGCTGCCGCCGGGTCCCACGGAGCGGCGTACAGCATTCCGACTTGGTGCAATACGGCCACGGCCAGGATGGTCGATCCAATCAGTCGGCAAACAGACGTCGCTTTCATGGGAGGGCACCTCAAGGTATGTGGGAAATCGGGCAGAACAGGAGGCCAAACGCCTGAGTAGCGATGTACACTACCGGCATTGTAATTATCATATGATACGAAGTTTCCGCTGTCAACGAACCAGGCAAACACGCCCCTGCCGGCGCCGTTTCTTCGCAACAACCACCACACAGCCAAGACGTACGGTGGGCCGAGCGAAGCGAGTCCCACTAGCGAATCTGCGCCCGCCGAGTCGTTCTAACTCAAAGCGAAATCGGGTACTTCCCCGACTTCTCCACCTCGTCGCACATCGCGACGATATTCTCCGGCGGCACGTCGGGCTGGATACAGTGCACCGACGCCACGACATAGCCGCCGCCCGGAGCTAGGTCCTTGATCCGCTGGCGGACCTCGGCACGAACATCCGCCGGAGTCCCGCATGGCAGCACCCACCGCGTGTCGATCCCGCCGCAGAACGACAGACGATCCCCAAACTCGCGTTTCAGGCGGGCCGTGTCGCCCATCTCGCCCGCCGCGACCTGAACTGGGTTGAGCAACTCCACGCCGGCGTCAGCCAGATCCCCGAGCAAACGATACACGTTGCCGCACGAGTGGAAGAAGATCTTGCCGGCGATGCGCCGTTTGATGGCGCCGAGCAACTCGGCATGATGCGGCTTGAGCAGCCGACGGTAACTGTCCGGCGACATCATCGGACCCGCCGTCATGCCCAGGTCGTCACCCGTCACAATCACGTCCACGTACGGCCCCACGTCCCGGAGCAATTCCTCCGCATACCCGAGCATCAACTCTTTCAGCTTGGTGATCAGCGCGGTGAAAAACTCGGGATCGGCGGCCACGTCCATGAGGATCGCATCGAGGCCGCGCATGAGGTACGCCTGTTCAAACAACGTGATGCCGCTGACCAACACGGTCGCGTAGCCTGCCTGCTGGATCGCCTTGGCCGCGCCGACAAGCTGGTCGAAGCGGCCCGGCGGAGTAAGGTCGGGCCACGCGTATCGCTCGAGGTCTTCGATCGTTGCATGGCGTAGCGGCGGATCGGTCGCTTCGAAGTACAGACTGCCGGGCGACCGCCGCCACGGGATGCCCCAGTCGTCGATGAGGCAATCGGGCGACACCTCTCTTCTGACGCTGGACCGGGCCGGACCGGGAAACATCGGCCTCGCGTCGCTGCCGAGCCTGACAAGAACCTCCTCGTCCATGCCGACATATTGCATCGTCTTGGAAATCCATCGCAACGGCCCGCCCTGCACGCCCAGGTGGTCCCTGAGTTTCGCATACCCGGGGGCCAGCACGGTCGTCGCGCCCGACGTGCCGATGAACAGCGGGACCCGGTCGGGCTCTTCGTGATTCAACGCCATGAGCACGCGTTCGCGAGGTATCAACAGTCTCCTCCTTCGGCTCGTTGCCGGAACCGGCAAGTGCAGCGGCGGCTCTTCCGCCGTGGCGACGACGCGATCAAGGTTTCTTCCGGTACTGAATCACGGCCGAATCGGGCCGGCCCTTCAAGTCGATCGTGATGCCCTGCTCCAGCAATTCACGGCCCGCAACCTCGGTCGTACCTTCCACGTCGAAGTTCGTCACCGTGTAGACGGCGTCGGGCTCCAAGCCGTGCAGCTTCACATGGATCGACGAGTACGGGCTCTCGGCGCGGCGAAACGCCTGCACGATGCCTTCCCCGCGCTGCGGACTGTCGAACTGCCAGGCGATCCAGCGACCTTCCGACAGACTGTACGGTGTCAACGGGTAGAAGTCGCCCAGGAAGCAATCGGCCATCTTCCGCCACTGATCGACCAGCCGGCGGTAGCGGACCCAATCGATATTGCCTCTCCGCACGTCCACGCACATGGCGAACGATGGACACATGTGGCTGCGGGCGTAGTACTCCATTTGTGGGTTGTCGTACACGCCCTGACCGTAGAAGGGAATCCACGACGAAAGACCGTAGGTATGGCCCTGATTGCCGGTGGCGAATCGCGAATCGCCCGAGAACGACTGATAGTCGCTCCGCAGTAGCGGCACGGCGCGCCGGAGCGTTTCCAGGTCATTGCGTCGCCCGCCGCTGGCGCACGAGTCGATCAACATGCCGGGATGACGGCGAAGCAGCTCGTCCCAATACGCCAGGTAGCCCTGCACGTGAAGGTTCTCCGTCACACCCTGCCGGTCCTCAGCGTCGGCGCCGCGCCAATATCCGAGCGGATCCATGTTGAAATCCTGCCGATACAGATCGATCCCCTGTTCGGTGATCAGCTTATCCACGTGATCCGTCAGCCACTGCCGCGCGCTCGGATTGCCCAAATTGAGCAGCACTCCGCCGAGCAGCCAATCGGGATGGTGCGTGGCGAGCCACGAACCGCCCGTCACGCGCTCGGGCTCGAACCACACGATCAGCTTCGTCCCCTTAGCGTGCACGTAATCGCTCACCGCGCGAATCCCATTGGGAAACCGGCTCGAATCGACTTCCCACGTCCCCGTCTTCGGCCAGCCCTCGGGCGCGCACGGATACCAACCCGCGTCCATCCACCAGTAATCCAGATGGATGTTCTTCTTGGCCAGCGTGTCGAGGAACAGCTTCTCGCTGGCTTCGCTGACCATCAGCCCAGGAAAGAATCCGCCGCTACAGAAGCTGTACATCGGGCGGACCGGTTGACCACCTGGATGCGGCGAACTGTGCGCCAGCATCCATCGCCGCCACAGGTTCTGCGCCCGAACCGCATCTGCACCCTTCCAGAAAAGCAACGCCATAAGTGGCGTGCGAATCTCCTCGCCCGGCCTCAGCCTCAGGTGGGTCAACTGCTGGCCGGCGACGATCTGGATTCCCTTCGCGCCGTCGCGGGCGAATCGCGCCGCCCATTGCCCCGGCCAGCCGACCACCACGATCAGGCCACCGCCGGGCATGGTCAAGTTGTAGTAAGGAAACGAGCCGTTCGTCGGACGGCCGCCGTTTGCTGCAAACTCCTGCACCGCATTCGGGCCGAGGGCCGTTTCGTAGGGCTCATAGCTGTCGGGCGTGCAGGAATCCCCCTTGATGCCCCGCAAGACGAACTCGCCGCCGTCCGCTCGCTCCCAGCGACCGTCGATCGCCTGAATCTTCTCGAGGATCGGCGTGTCGCCCTTCCCTGCATTGCGCAGATACACGGTCCACTCGATCACGGGGAAGTCGGCATATTCAACCGCCACGCAACGCACCTCCAGACCCGTCTTCGGATCGGTCCAGGTGAGCGTGCGCTCAGTGCGCTGGTCGTCCAGCTCGCGGCTGGCCTGTTTGAACTCCCACGCCTTCATCACCTCGGCGGCCGGCTTGCCGTCGTAGCTGAACGAGAAGAACGACGGGGCAGCCTCCGCCGCCGATCCCGGCTCCAAGTGTGCCGCTGCCCACTGGCGGGCTTCCGCCATCTCCTCCGAAGTAGGCGCGACGGCTGCTGCGGCGTGCGACCACAGAATCGCCACCACCGCAAGGGTAAACAGCGGCCTCGCACAGCGCGACGCGCAAACGGTCGCATAGCAAATGGATCGAATGGCCAATGTCATGTTCATTTCCTCTCGGAGGTTGGCGAGAACAGGATTTTCGGGAACTGGCTCGGGTCCTTGTTGAAGATCATGCCAGGTGTCCATTGCAGGGCCCCTTTGCGACCGCGACCGTCGTCGTCGTTGACCGTTATGTTCAACCCCATCCACTTGCCCGCCGGCGAGCCTGTCAGTCCCAGCAGCGACCAGGGCACGGCGATATCGTACCGGGTCATCTTGGCCGCCTCGTCGCGAACGATCGTGCCGTTGTCCAGACGCACGGCGGCCGGGTTGCCTTTGGGGTTCGCCCAGAGCCATGCGATCGGGCCAGCGCTCTGCGAAAGCCCGAAGCCGATCTCATAATCGTTCGTTCCGTCGTACTGCGGCACGTTCGATGAGGGCTTCGCGTCGCCGCCAACGTCGATCCCGATTTGCACCGAGTCGTGTTGCCACATCTGATCGGCCTGGCCACCGTCGACGGGCTGGCAATGAACGTCGTCGGCGACTTCCGCGGCAAAGTAAAGGTTCCGTTCATCCCATGCCAGATAACAATTGGCCGAGCAATCGCTGGGCCCCTTCCAGTCGGCCATTTCCCGCCGGGCCGGACTCAGCCCCAGCACGATGGGCCGAAACGCCTTCCACGGACCGAGCTTGCCGTCGCGCTTGAACTCTGCCGGCTTCGGCGGCACGGTCAAGTAATGAATGGGCCTCTCGATCCCACACTCGGCGCTTCCGTCGACCCACGCGGCCACAGCCTTGAAGACAACCTCTCCATCGCCTGTGGCAGGGCCGCCGATGATTAGGAAGAATCGCCGTTCTTCCCCGGGCGGCACAACCAGCCCGCCGTCGATCTTGCCAGCTTCGACCGTCCAGGGCGACTCCGCGGTCACGGTGACCGTGGGCATCGGCTTCGGCAGGCTCGACGTGTTGGTCACACCGACACACACGACCGGCTTCCCTGGCTGCGTCTTCTGCGCATCGAGGCCGAGCGTTACCTCGAAGTCCTTCTTGCCGGTGAACTGCGCCTGGCGGACCTGAAGCTCGAGCGCTTCGAGCTTGTCGCGGTCGACCACCAGGTAGATCGGCCGACCCGAGAGCTTCAGCGTGTTGCCGCTCATCAGGATAGGCGTGCCGACCATGCTCAGGACCGACTGGATCGCCGACGCATCCTTCAACTGCATCACCACGTCTTCGTCGAGACTCCACAGTGCGAGGAACGCGTCCTTCTCGCGTTGAAATGCCAGTGCCCAAATCCGTGAGCCCAGATCGAGCTTCTCCTTGTAGGTCGACTGGTCGAGCATCTTGATGACCGTCTTCACAGCGAAGTAGGCGTCTTTAGGCCGCGATTGGCCTTCCATCCAGCCGGGCGTCACCAGTCCCATGTAGGCGTCGCAGTCCGCCACAACGTCCGTGTAGCCCGCCGCCTGCGAAAGCTGGAAGAAGTACACGCGCTCGATCCACGGAATAGCCGCCGAAATCAGATACATCCGCGCAAGGCCGCGGGCTTGGTCCTCTTCGGTGCACGAGTATGCACGGTGGCCCTCGTATTTCGCCCGGCAATACTCGAGCATCGACGGTTCCACGCCATTGAAACCCATCTCGGTCACCCAAAGCGGCTTGTCGTCGCCGTACTTCCTCATCACGTCGCGAAGGGCCCGGATCTTGCCAACGTACCCGCCGGGCTCCGGCAACTGGGGACGGGTGTAGGAATGCGAATTGAGGATGTCAAAGTAGTCCTTGGCCCCGTGGCGATAGGCCGCATCGAGCTGCAGGTGCTCGACGCCGGCGAATCCGGCCAACACGACCTTGTTGTTCGGGTCGGCCCGCTTGATGCCTTTGTAGAAGGCCTTGAGGAAGACAATATAGCGCTCGCGCCAGAGAGCCATGTTCGGCTCATTCGAGGCCTCCCAATGCGTAATCTTCCCCTTGTACTTCGACGCCATGCGGAACACGGCCTCTTCAAGCTCGCCAAGGCTCTCGTCATTGGGCCACGTGCCGCGCTCGCCCACCGCCCACTCCGGAGGAATGTTCAGCACGGGCAGTTGGTCCAGGCCACGTTCGATACCCAGATCGAAGCTCCTGATGAACCACATGTCAGGTGGAAACACGTACTGGCCCCGTGCCGGATTGAACCCAACCCATGCGTAGTCGACCCGAACCGTCCGAATGTTGAGCGACTGAAGTGCCTTGATGTCTCCCTCGTTGTTCACGTGGGTCGTCGTGCCGAAGAACGCGTTCGGAATCGATCGCGAACCAAACAGCGGAACAGTCGGCGCGGGCGCGGCTCCCTCGGCTGCCGCCGGCGTACCTTCCCGTACGGGAGTGAACGTGAAATTGCCGCTGCTGCCCATGTTCCACCACGCGACCTGATCCTTCGGCACCGTGGCAAACCAGCCGACGTACAGCACGCTTGTCGGCTTGTCGAAGGCGAGCGTAACCGGCGACGGATCGAAGTCCTCCGGCCTGCCGTCGCGAGGGTACACAAACGCATCCTTCCACGTCTTTCCATCCGTGCTGTAGCGGGCCGCAAGTTCCGCGCCCGCCGAGATGTTGACCCCGTGGTTGCCGATATCCCAGACGGCCGACTTCACCGGCTCCGACAGTCGAATGCTCAGAGCCAGATGGCTGGACATGCCGGCGTTTCCAGAGTCCGCGTGATAGTCTTGAAACGACACGGTATCCGCCGAATAGACCTCGATCGTCTCGCCCGACAAATTCGCAAAACGGTTCGCCAAACCCGCTGAGAATGTCCACGGTCCAGCCTTCGGACGAACCGCCGTGAAGAAACCCTCGGGCCCGTGAATCCGATTGGCCTCACCGGCACCAATCCGGTAACCGACATCCTTCCACTGGCCAAGGGCCGGATGCACCATCAGCAAACAGAACAACGCAACGACAGTCAGTGGAAGGCGCTGTGACATCATAGCCACCATCATTAATGCCATAGATGCTGTTACGTTTCGCCGTAGGTGCCGTGCTCGACGGCCGCCGCCCTGGCGGCCATCAGGTTCTCCGGGGGCGTATAGCGCGGCACGGCACACGCGCTCCCCAACACATACCGGCCGCCTTCCTTGCCAGCGAGAACACACTGCCGGGATTCCTCATACACCTGCTCGGCGCTGCCATTGAGCAACGTCAGGCAACTGATCCCGCCCATCAGCGTCAGCCGCGATCCAATCCTGCGCTTCACGTCGCCGACGCTCATCCCGCTGGTCGGGTCGATGCCGTCCATCGCGTCGACGCCCGTCGAAACCAGATCCTCCAGCAACGGGTTGTAGTTGCCGCAGCAATGCTTGTAGCAGAACACGCCCTGGCGACGAAACTCCTGGGCGGCCTCGGCATACGCAGGCACGCAGAATCGCCGGTACACGTCGGGCGAAATGACGCTCGCCGACGCGTACGAATCACCGATGTAGATGCAGTCGACCCCGCTGGCGATAAACGCCTTCCCCTTCTCGATCGAAATAGCCACCGCCTTGGCGATCAGGGCGTACGCCAGATCCGCATCATCGTAGAAGAGCATCAGCGCATGATCGGATCCACCCATGGCTTCGGCCATGAAGCCGATCGTCTGCTTGCCGCACATGCCGACGACGAACAACCCGCGGTCATGCGCCGCTGCCGCGCCCCGGGCCACATCTCTGAAACAACCCTGCTCCAAATACTCATTGGCGCTCGGTACGGGGATGTTCCTCGCTTCGTCAACCGTTCGAATCGGCCGCTCGGGCTCCAGTGGACGAAAAGCCCCGCCCCCGGCGACGTCGAAGTAGCCTTCCACCCGGCCGCTCCGCCGGCACACCTGCGCCAGCCCCTCATCGCGATGCACAACGACCTTCTCATCGTACCACGCCTGAGGCGGTCCCATGCAGAACCGAACGGTGTCGGTCTGGTAGCGCAGGGCTGCTCCGAGCATGCACTCCTGCCCCACCGACGGATCGATCAGCGCATCGTCGAACTGCTTGCCGCACGCCACACAGGCGTGATCGATGTAGATCGTGGGAAAGAACGGGACCCGGTCGGGAAGCTCCCCGCTGAGGACGGCCCGCATTCGTTCCCGTGAACTCTTCGACATCGGATACTCAGTACTCAGATGGGTCCCGCCGGCAGATGTCAGTCGTCGCTCGGCTCGCCGCGTTCGATCGCGCGAAGCGCCTTCCGCAACGCGTCCGGGTATTCGCTCGAATAGCCGGAGTCCGTGTCGCTCGGCCTGTGGAGCGAATCGAACCACGCCAGGATGCTCTTGCCCGCGATGCGCATGTGAACGGCCATGGCTCGACGGGCCGCCTTGGGATCGCGGCGGCCGACGGCCTCGTAAATACCGCGATGGATCTCCAGATTCTTGTCGATGTCGACCGCTCCATCATCGAGCACCTCCGGCGTCGTGCTGCGTCTGCCGAACATCCGCGTCATGATGCGATAGTCCTCGATGATGCGCATCGCAAGCCGGTTCCCCGCGGCGCGCAGCAACGTCATGTGGAATTGCAGATCCGCCAGAATCCAATCCGTGCCGAGCCGATCGGCCACTGCGTCAGACGCGGTCTTATAGGCTTCGATGGTCCCTGCCAAACAATGCCACCGCTCGCCAAACTCGCGCAATTGCTCGCGGCCGATTCGCCGCGCGGCCTGGGCCGCCGCGTTGCATTCCAACGTCGTCCGTATTTCGATGATCTCCACGAGTTCCTGCCGCGTCGGCTGCCGGACGAACGCGCCCTGATGCGGCGTCTGAACGACGAAGCCGTCGCTCTGCAATTGGCTGATCGCCTCGCGCACCGGCGTGTGGCTCATGCCGATCTCTTTGGCCAGTGCCGTGGGCGATAGCCTCGCCCCGGTCGACAACGTCCCGTCGATCAGCATGCGGCGAATGTGGTCGTAGGCCAACTCGCGCTGAGTGCGTGATTTGAGCCTGGTCATCGGGCCCTCCTTCCCCAGCGTACTATTCTTGGGCCATGATTGTATATTCTAATTGTCATATAATATACACATCGCCGCCGCCACGTCAAGAGCCCGTCGGCCACACTATTGCGTCTTGGCGCTCACTTCGATCGGCTTCGAGCCCGCCGGGAAGCAACTCTCGAAGAACTGCTTCATCGGCCCCAAGTACATCGCGATGCGCACGCTCCCCCAGGTCTGCTGATCCCCCGTCGCATAAAACAGATACGTGTTGCCCTCCCACTCGAACAGGTCGACGTCCGAGTTGTTGATGCCTTCGCCCTCCGACGCCTCCAGGATCGGGTTCTTCGGGCTGAGCTCCCACGTAGCGAGATCCTTGGATCGGGCCAGGAACGGCACGTAGCCCTTGTGGCCCGGAATCGCCAAGTGCAGATAGATGACGTAATAGTACGGCGCGAAGTACCGCATCACCGGGCACGCGCTGTATTCCTGCTTCTCGCCCGTGAATACCAGCCCCGGAATCTTCTCCCACTTGGAAAGGTCCTTCGATCGGGCGAACTTGAAGCAGAACTTTACCGGAGCGCTGGACTCGTACGCCATCACGTACCCATGCCCATCTCGGCAGACGGAACAGTTGAACAGATGCTCGTCCCCCTCGATCGGAATGGCCAACTCGCTCTTCCAGTTCTTCAAGTCGGTGGAAACGAAATGGTAGATGCTTTTCATCCAGTCGTTATCCGTGCCCTGGCTGGCAAACACGTGAAGCTCGGGTCCGTTCACGAACGCGCTGACAAATGAGAACCCTTCGCCGAACTTCGCAACCTGCTGACCCGTGCACAGGTCGGTGATGTACAGGTGCATGCGCTTGCTGTACGGAACGGTGCTGTCCTTCGAGTCGTCCCGGTAGTTTAGGACCAGCAGGGGCTTGCCATGAAAGATCACTGGCGTATTCTCCATGGCCGCGCCGAAGTTCACCGGCAGCTTGATCAGTGCCGGTCCCGGCGTCTCGCCGAAGGTCGTCTTGGCGGCCAGCGCGAGCATCATACCAACGACAAGGGCCAAACAGTGGGTGCAGCGAATCATGAAATGCTCCTGTCTGCAAGGGGCGTTTAACGGGTTTCCTCGAACAGCCTCGGGGTGCCAGGCTACGGCGCCCGCAAGGCAACGGTGTTTCCAATCCCCGAACTACCGGGGCCGCAAATCGCCGGGCGTTGCCGGCGGGGCAATGCGGGCGTACAACTCCACGGGCCACAGCCCCAGTCGCTCGAAGCCTGGCGGCGTCGATTGCTCGAACTGAACGTACACCTGGACCTTCCCCTTCAGCGAGTACGAGGGATTGCCGCCCGTCCGTTCGGCCACGGCGTTCACTTTCGCCGTGCTGTGCCCGAACAACTGAAAGCCCATCATCGCGCAGTCTTCGAAGTCGATGTGCAAATACTTGCCGAGCGTATCGCAGCAGATGATGCCCGAACCGGGCGTGCCGCGAGGCTGGGAAAAGTTCAGCGTAATCATGCGGCAGTTCTTGAACTTCACGCGCGTATAGCCCTCAAATTTCGGATACCCGACCTGCAAGGCGTTGTCGGGCGAAACGATCGTGCAATCCTCGAAGACGGCGTCCGGGTACTCCGGCATCGACTTCTCGTGCGCCCGAACGTAGACCCCGCCCGCGTCGCCCCACCAATCGAGACACGCGAAGTAGCAGTGGCGATACACGATCGGCTCATCCTTGCGGGCAATATGCCCGGCGGCGCACGTGCCCGAGAAACGCCCAATACCCACGCAGTTCTCCTGGATTCCCGAAATCTCGGCGCCCTCGGGGTTGGTCATGACCCAACTCAGCCCGCCTTCAGAACCTGTCACGTACAGATTGCGAAAGATCCAACGGTCCCAGTCGTCCGTCGATTTCTTCTGCGTGCACCGCTCCGGACCCCACCAGTCGACGCACTTCAGGCCCGATTCGGGCAGGTCCGACTTGATGATCTTAAACGGCGGATCCCCGTAGCCGCCGCCCACATATACAGAGCGAACCGCCACACCGGGACAACTCGAGTCGATAATGACCCAACCGGTTGCACCCGAACCGAGCTTGCCGTCCCAATCGCCGACTAACAGGTTGTAGGAGCCCTTGGCGCCGGGGTGGTCGCTGCGGAGGTTAGCCTCCACGTATGTATCGGGACGAACGACAACCGTATGGCCACCCTTCATGTCGGGCACAGCTAACAGCGCGGCCTGAATCGTGTGAAACGCCTTCTCCCAACTGCTGCCATCGGTGTTGTCCCCCTTCTTCGACACATAGATCACCCGCCCCTTGTTGCCCGAGTAATCGGCGGCCGCCGGATCGCAAGAAGCCGCCGACGCCCCGGACACAAACGCCATGGCACAGCACGCGGCGGCAAGAAGGCTCAGCCGAACGTGTCGCTTTAACGAATGCATGATGGGGTTCCTTGAATCAAAGTTCGGTTGGTTGGTGTCCGCAGACAAGTAGTTCTGCCAGCCTGTGCATACTCAGCACGCATAGTCCATCACGACAGATTAACCCTCCGTCCGCCGTCCACATCGATAATCTGTCCCGTCACGTACGACGACAGCGGCGACGCGAAGAACAACGCCACGCGGCCGACGTCCTCCGGTTGTCCGAAGCGGCCCAGCGGCGTCTTGCAGAGAATGCCCTGGCGCACCTCCTCGACTGTTTGACCGCGGCTGGCCGCCCGCTCCGCGATCACTCTGGGCATCATCTCCGTCTCATTCATGCCCGGGCAAATCGCATTGACCGTAACGTGCGGGGCCAGATCGATGGCCAGTACGCGCGTCAATCCGATCACGCCATGCTTCGAGGCACAGTAGGCCGCCTGGCCGGGCGCGCCCACTCTCCCCGAGAGCGAGGAAATGTTGATAATCCGTCCCGACTCCTGCGGGAACATGACCTTTCCCACGCGCTGGGAACACAGAAACACGCCGGTCAAATTGACGGCGATCGTCCTGTTCCATTCTTCCTCGGGAATCTCCAGGACGGGCGTATTGCTGACCACGCCCGCGTTGTTCACCAGCACGTCGATCCGCCCCAACTGCCCGACGACGCTCGCGACCATCTGATCCACCTGCCGCGAATCGGTAATGTCAACGGCAAATGCCTGCGCGCTCAGGCCCTCCGATACCATCTCCTGGGCCGTTACGCTCGCGCCGTCGGCGTTGATATCGGCGATAACCACATGGGCGCCTTCACGGGCCAACACCTTCGCAATCCCCTTGCCGATGCCGCGCGAGGCACCCGTAACAATCGCCGTCCGATCCTTCAGCAACATGCTTCACCTCACTGCGTAGGATTCTGCGAGCGAGCAACCGCCCCTTCCACACGGCCGAGACCGTCCTCACCGCCGGCCTACACGTCAACTCCCTCCACAAGGGCCACGTCCAGCGCATCGATGCCGATCGCACGACGCGCATCGCGGTGACGCAACGTTACCTCCACTCGCTCTTCGCCCAGGTTCCACAACAACACGGCACGCGCGGTCGGATACCAGGCACAGACCACGGGAACCTCGTTTTCAACGTACGGTACCTTTTCAAGCTGCGACAGAATCTGCCGCTTGAAAGCGTACAACTCCGGAAGCGACTCGGGAACAAACCGAACCCCCTCGATCGCGACCGCCCGCGGACGCGACACGAACACCGTGCCGCGGGAAGGCGTCTTGTCCACCGCGCCGGCGTCGGCATCCGACAGGAATGTGAATCCGTCGGCCGCTGGCTCGTTGGTCACTTCAAACGGTATGCCCAAGGCCAGAAAGAGGCTATACGAATTGTCGTCGCCAACGTAGCGGCTCGCCTCGCCCCAAAAGTGTTTCAACGGGCCTCGCGCCGTGTGGCCGCCGATCTTGGCGTGGATATCCGTATGACGTTTCATGGCCGGCCCCAGCGTCGGCCAGTCTTCCTTGGGGAAGTCGCACATGAACATCGTGTTCCGCACGTCGCTCAGCGTCGGGACGGCCAACTTCGCGAGCTTGTTTTTGAGCGAAAGCTGCTTCGCCGGAAATGCGGTCGTCTCGCTGAAGGCCAATTCCGGACGCACGAACCGGCGGTGAAAGAGCGAACTGCAAAGCTCGTCCGTCTTGCCCTTCACCGACCCGAACGACTTGTCGTCGAACCGGTATTCGCCGACGCGCATCGGCAGATCGCGGTAGTCCGTCAGCCGGATGCCGGCCTTCTCCGAGCCGAAGAACATCACCATGATGCCCAGTTGAACGTCGGGTGCGGCCTTCTGCTGGGCACGGAAACACTCCGTCAGTTGATCGCAATTGTACTCGACCCACGCACGGAGCAGTGGCGTCAGCGAGCCGTGCCTCAGGGCGTCGATCAACTCGTTCCACTGCGGCTCGCCGTAACCGCCACGCTTGAGAAACGCCTGCTTGTGCTCGAGGCAGTAGCAGCCGCCGATCGAGCCCGGGGTCGCCGCCAGCCGGAAGTCGTCATCGAGAAACAGGCGTTTGACGCCGGTGGCCGCGATCTGTTGCACGGCCTCGCAGTTCTCCTTGGTCGCGGGAGGATGAAGAGACGTGCCCGTGAACGGCTTGCCGTCGGCGGTCGTGGCCGCATGCCAGTGTTTCGGCAGCTCGAAGCCGGGATGCCCCAGCGGCACGTTGAGCGCGTGCGCGGCCATGCCCTGAGCCTCGATACGTTTCCGCCAGTTCTGCATGCGGTTCAGTCCGCACCACCATGTGCCGCACACGTAGCCAGTGATCCACACGTCGGATACGCCTGCCTGGCGGACAGCTTCCAAAAAGCCAGGCTCGGGCTCATCCTCATGAGGAGTTAACGACAAATGGTGCTTTCGGACGGCCGCTGGCGGCGTCTGCCCCAAAGCTGGAGCCAGCCAGCCGGCGGCGCCGATCGCTCCACACGTCTTCAAAAAACCACGTCGCGAAGTCTTCATAGGTATCTCTTCTGATTTCGAACGAATCCGTCCACACAAGCGGGCCGCCGTGGTCTGCTTGCACACAACGAAGTCGAGTGCATCAGTACACGGCGATCACTTTAACAGATCCAGTTGGATCGCTCAGGCGAATGGTCTCTTTGGCCGCATCGAAATCAGTCCACGGCTTTCCGTCGACCGTAACGCTTCGGATCGGGGCCGACTTCGGATGGCGAAAACGCACGACGACGCTCTTGGGCCGATCACGGCTCGGCACTTCAATCGTGGCGGCGATCTGGCCGTGGTCCACGTCCGACACAATCTCGTACGCCAATGGCCCGAAATAGGTCGGCGCATTGCTGACGGCGATCTTCTTGCCCTGCTCGAGCCAGGCCCGAGGCGTCCCGCGCGCGATCCAGAACGTCTGTCCGTCTTCCATTACCAGTAGGTTGCGGAACAGCTCGAGGAACCAGCCCGCCGTGCCGTGGTCCCACGCGGTGCAGTCGCCGAACTCGCCAGCTTGCAGCCGGTGCCATTCCCACATCCGGCCGTTGGCGCCCACAACCGCCGCGTAGGCGTTCAGCCAGAACCGGAGGAAGCTCGGTACGTCGTCCTCGAGCAAATAGATGTTGGCCGTGTGCGAACACTTGGGAAATCCCGAGTAGTAGTTCCAGAACCAGGCGTCTTCCGTGGCAACGCCTTTCGACTTCCGCGCTTCCTCCAACGCTCGCACCGCGCTGGGCGACGTGCCCGTTTCTTCCATGATGTCCAAGGTCTCGACAACGCGAGGATCGTTCGCATCCAGCGCGGCGAAAGGTTCGGCCAGCGGCAGGGGGCCGACAATCGTGTCCGTCTGCGGACGTTGGAACGTACCATATTCCAGGGCCAGCATGTTCCCCCGAGTGTACGCCGCACACGGAATGAAGCTGTGGTAGGCGCCGTCGCCTCCCAGCCGCACGGGCGAGAGGGCCGCCTCCCGGTCGATGGTCCGGCGCAGTGCGGCGCGAAACGCTTCCGCCTCGGCACGATACTTCTTGCCTGCCTCCGGATCGAACTCGGCCACGGCATCTGCGAACCGCTGCAAGCCCTGCAGCGAGAACGCATTGTCGGCGTAGAACCATCGCCAGTCGGAGCTCGGAATCGCATAGTCGCCCAGCATGCACGGCGGCATGAGACCGGCCACCAGCAGATCCTCCCGGTTCGGAACGTCCTTCATATACGAGTTTCGCTGGCGGATGATCCAGTCGGCGGCCGCCTGCAGTCGCTCGCGATGCCGTTGAAACCACTCCTTATCGCCGGTCAGAAAGTACCGCTCGGCCATGGCGAACAACAGCCTGCCCGTCGAGGCGTGTGTGCCGTCATGGTCGTAGCCCATGTCGTGCCTCATGCCCGTCGCCCATTCGAGAGCCCCATTGCCGTCGCAGTAGTCACCGTCCGACTTGGCACCGGGCGATTTGAGAAAATGCTCATAGACCTTGTCGGCTTCGTCGTGCAACCCGACCAGTTCCATCTCACGGGCGACCCGGCCCACCTCGAACGCCAACCCACCCCACATGTGCCGCCCCTTCAACTGAATCGAGGCGGCCCGCCATGCATCGGTCCAGCGAGCGTCCGACAACTCCACCTGCATCGGCGGGTCCTCCACCTTCGGAAACGGTGGGGCGACCGTCCCCGCCGGGCACGTCCACAGCCTCACCTCCCGCAATACCTCGTCCAGCGAGGCCGCTTCGCGATGTTCCCGCGTCATCTCGCGCACACTCTTCAACTTCTTGGCTGCCAGTTCCGCCGCGAACGCGCGCCCGCTCAACCCGCTACCAGCCTTTGTGATGAAGACGCCCTGCTCAGGAATCAGGATCGGTCCACGCTCCAAGTCGTGCGGCCGAAATGTGAAACCACCGGCCTTGGTCCACACAGTCACGCGGCTGTCCAGCGTAGGCCGAGGGCTCGGCACGTACGGCGTGCTCGACGTATCCATCAGGAACGACGCGGCGGTCCCAGGCGTGTCGAGCGACGGACGATCGCCGGGCACGTACAGAAGCGGCAGAACAACCCCGCGCCGACCGTCGCCCGCCACCCGCGATTGCCACGCATCTGCCGCGGTCGCCGTGGTTCCCTGATCGCCCGCCAGCGGCGCCACCGGCCCGAGAATGCTCACACAGGACTCCAACCGACAGTCGAAATCGGCCTTCTCAGTCCCCGGCTGGAACCCCCACTCGATTTCCACGTCCATCCGCTTCCACGTTCCTACCGTCGGGCTAAAGACCCGAATGCTCGGCACGGCGGCGCTCCCCGCTTCCGATGCCTTCGCGTCGTCGCAGAACGCCGCGACCATTTCCGTCGCCGAACCGCTTCGGTGCGTCCGCCCGACAGCTGCCGGAATCTCCTCGCCGCACGGATGATTGTATGTCCAGGTGCGCCCGTCGGCCGAGATCTCCGGCTTGCCCAGAATTTCGTCCTTACACCACCCAAACCAGCCAAACGCAGTCGGATACACGCGAACTTCGACGGCGTCGGGCGACGGAATCTCCATTGCCCCGGCCGGCCACTGAAGCTCGACCCGATAGTCCGCAAGCCGGACCGACCAGAGCAGCCCGGCAAGCAGTCGACCCTTCGGCTTGGGAAGCAACGGCGTAATCAGCTCGGGCATGTCATAGTACTTGCTCCGCAACTGGTCGATGGGCATCTCATGAAATGCCGTCCGATAGACCGTGTCGATCCGCTCCAAACGCCGCGGGATGAAGTACGCCTCAGGCTTCTCTTGTACCTTGCGATCGGCCCGCCACGCGTATGCCCACGCCGAAATGTCCGCCGGCTGCCCGGTCATCTGATCGAGCTGAGCCTTGTCCGTGACGACCGACCCGTCACCCGCGCCCTCCGCCACGCCGAAAACACCCAAGGCCACCGCAAACAGCGACAGCACAGCTATCTGCACGATTCGCTTAAACATGGTTCTTTCCTTTTCACTCGAATCGCGGCGCATGCTGAGGGCCCATTCCAGGCACGGCCCCGAGGAGCGTCGCCACAGTGTGTCAACCCATCGGGCACTCTCTTCTTCAACGCAACGTCAATAGCCCATCGCCTTGAGCTGTTCGTCGAAGTTGGCCGGCAGAGCAGCCAACGGCTTGCCGACGTCGGTCCCCGCGTGGCGGAGCATGTTTCGCAGCAGACGCTCCGCGACCGGGTCCTTACCGAGGTTCTCGCGAATGTGCAGCGTGTTGAGCGTGAGTCGGCCCTCGCCCAGCCGGTAGACGGCGACCGACAGGCCGGAGTTGTATCCGCAGGCCGTGCCGATCATCCCCGCGACCACTTCGGCCGGAGCATCCTGGCCCATCCAGGCCGAGTTCGAAATGACCTCGCGGAAGTACGTATGGTCCATGATGCAACCGCAAGGCATTCCGTCGAAGATCGGATGGTTCTTGGTCCAATAGTCCGGATGATAAACCCACGCCGGCAGATCGCCCCGCGTGCCCTTATGGGCCATCGGCAGCCAGTGCGTCGGGTTCTTGTCTTTCTGGAATACCTCGGGCGAAAGGAACACGGCGCACGAACCGCGGGCGATGTGCCGCGCAAGCTCGCTGAACGCCACCGCCTCGCCCGCAGCCGCATGGCATCCGACCAGAATCACTTCGCGCCCCGTCTGTTCACCGGGTGTGAACGGCCGGGTCTTGATCCCGTTGGCCGCGAGCCACTTGGCCACGTCCGCGTCGTCGCCCCAGAGCACGACTTCCGTCGCCACTGCGGGCATCTCTGCCCGGTCGGCCACATAGAACTCCAGATCGCTGCCGGCTGCCGCGCCCCCCTTCTCGAACGTCGCCAGCACCCGATACTTCCCCGAAGGACCGTCGATCACGACGTCTTCAGCGAAGACAGGTATCGCGAACTTCGGCTCCGGTCTGCTCCTCGGGTCGGGAATATTCACCGTAATCGTGCGATCGAACACAATCGTTCCCCGGGGGCCTGCCACTTGAAAACGAACGGGATAGGGGCCCGGGGTCAGCACGTCTTCGTTTGCCAGCACGGCCTCCAGATGCACCTTCTGACCTCGGTACACGTGCATCGGCTCGACGAACAGGCACCAGCGAAGCGGGTAGAAGGCGTCGAACATGGCGTCGACCACGCCCGGCTTCAACTCCCTGAAGATGGTCGAAGTCAGGCCTTCGCCCGTAAGCCCCTGGTCTTGCGTGCCCGTAACACTGTGGCCGATCACGCTCGGATTCGAGCGGATGGCGTTCAGTCCCAGCTTCCTCAGCCCCGCCATCCAGGCGAGACACTGATGGAAGTACTCCTCGGGGTTGGCAAACGTGTCGCCCAGGTTCCAACGGTTCCAGTCGGCCATGAACTGGTCGAGCGTGTGCCGATAGTAGACCGCGTCCTCGCACGTCGTATTGCCGATCTGCTCGTAGTGCCGCGTGAGGCGAGCCACATCGACGGCGCTGCCAATGCCGTATTCAGAAAGGAACAGCGGCTTCTCCCCCGCGTTGACCGTTCGCAACGTGTGGATCACCGCGGCGCCGTGCGGGAGCCCCTGATAGGGATGCTGGTCAGCCAGCAGGCTCTCCCACTTGTCGCTCCCCGGATTGGCGAACGACTTCTGCGACCCGTCCCAGTTGCCGCTGTTCAGCAGCACAACGCGCGTGTCGTCCAGCGCGCGAATCCCCGGCAGCGAGGCGACCCCCTCCTCGAGCACCGGCCCGTTGGGCGTCTCGTTCAACACGCCCCAGAGAACGATGCTCACGTGGTTTCGATCGCGCTTGACCATGGCCTTCACCGTCCGTTGAAACCGTTCCGGCAGCTTCGGCGACGCGTCCATGAGCCAGCTCGCATAATTCTCCTGATACACCAGCATCCCCAACTCGTCGCAGAAATCCATCATTCGCCGCGGTGCCAGCCCGTTGAACGAGCGGATCATGTTCATCCCCATGACCTTGCAGTTCAACACGTCTCGGCGGATCAGATCGGGGTCCAGTGGCACATTCATGCCGACGGACATGTCGAAGCCGCTATGGGATGACTTCAGAAAGATGCGTTTCCCATTCAAACGGAAATACCCGTCCTCGAACCGAAAGGCGCGGAATCCACAACGCGTCGAACACTCGTTGGGATTCGCCGCGCCGGGCGCGGTTACGGTAACGGTCACGCGGTACAAGTACGGATCGTTCAGCTCCCACACGCGGGGATTGTCGATCTTCAGTGTGGTTTCGAACTGCGTATCGCCCACGGGCAGCTCTCGATCGGCGCGAACCGTCTGCAGCGTTTCACCGCTCGCTGCCGGCGAGACGACGCACGAAATCTGCGTGGCGACGCCCTGCTTGCCGGCATTGCGAAGATTCGCCTGCACGCGGATCTTGCCCGTCTTCGGATCGGGCCGAACGAACAGGTCCTCCACGCGCACCGCCGGCGCAACGAGCAACTCGACCGAATCACACAGCCCCCCAAAGTCGCCCGCTCGGCCAGGCGCCCAAGGCACCGTCTTCGCCGTATGCGGCGTTTCCTGAAGCCGAATGCCATCGATCGGCTCGTTCGTCGGATTCAACACCCGCACCGCCAGGTGATTGGCAGCGCCCGGCTTCACCGCGTCGGTCACATCCAGCACGAACGGCTCGCACGCGCCTTCATGCTGACCGACGTGCACCCCGTTGAGCCACACGTCCGCAAGATAGTCGACGTTCCAGAACCGCAGCAGATATCGGCCGCCGGCATGCGGATTGGCCGGTGGCGTAAAATCGCGCCAGTACCAGGCCACGCCGTGATAGCACGGGAAGGCCTCCTGAATGATCCCCGGCACTCGCGCGGGTTTTACCTCGGCCGCAGTCTTCTCGAACCACTTCTCCTCGCGACCGACGTTCTTCGGATCGACGGCCAACGACCACGTCCCGTCCAACGCAATCACCGACGGAGCGGCCGGCGCTTCGGCTGCCGCATGCATAGTCGACGTGATCATCAACACAGCCACCAGAGACAGCAATCGAGCGCAGCGCGAAATCATGGCGGATGTCTCCTTCAGAATGGGTGACGTGGAGTGCCGTTCGCCCCTGGCTGCTGCCGCAAGGACCGCGGACGATCGTCGGAGGTGTGACGCGGTGGGCGGGGCATGGTAGCACAGGCCTCGGTGGGCGGGGCGGACGCGGGGTCAGCTGCCGTATGGGCATATCATATGACAATATATTTTCGCTTGTCAAGTATCTCCCATTTTTCAGTATGCTTGGGCCGCCCCCGGCCAACCAGGGTGCGTCGCGAACCGGTACGACAACCAATTCCTGCCGCTGTCGCTCGTGGCAGCCTCCAACTCGTAGCTCGTAGGGTGGACCGAGCGCAGCGAGTCCACCAGCCAATCTCGTCATGCGATCCAGCCAGCAAGAAGTCGGCCGCGCCCAATCAGCACCACGCCGACAGCGCGCCGGACATCCCCGCGACGCCACACCCGCTACGACGCCCGGTCGAGCTCTACCACGACGTACGGCGGACCGTCTTCCCACGACGGCCACAGCGTACCGCCACCACCTTCAACCAGCGCCTCGATGTAATACATGTAGTCCCACGTCGGCGAAATCGCATCGCCGGGGATGCTCGCCTCGTAGTGCCCGTCGCCCTTGGGTTTCATGTCGACCTGCTGCCAGTCGGCCATCTGATTGACCGGCCGATGATGCAGCACCACACGTGCCAGCGCCCGGCCGCTCGTCACGCGCGCCGCGATGACCAGGTCCTTCCCCGGCGCGGCCGAATGGATCGGCCGGTGGTCGACGGTCGGTGGGTTGTCCAGCGCTTCTTCTCCCGGGAATCTCGGGAAATCGGCCGGCTGGGCCTGGTGCTTCCGCACCAGCTCCTCGACGCACCGCTGGTCGTACCGCACCAACTCGAGCCGGTCCTTCCAGTCGCCGCACAGATGATGAGTCGTCTTCGCGGTCAGATCGAAGGGCGGTTTCAGCAAATCGGGAAGGTTGGCCCCAAAAACCATGTCCGGACAGTATACGCCGTCCGTCAGCTTCACGATCGTCTCCCAAGCTGCGACCGCGGTGTTGATGTGTTTTAGCGCAACCGGCAGCCGCCCGGTCTGCTTGGTCTCCTTGAAAAGCTCCACGTGCGTTGCGGCTGCCGTCTTCTCCGCGTGGTAGAGGGCCAGGTTCGCCAGAATGCGCATGTCGAGGTCCGTGCTCTTGAACTCGGCGTTCGACGTGTCGGGCACCAGCCGCCGGGCTTCGTCGGCGGCCGCCAGCGTGCGGCGGCTCAACTCCAGCAGTCGCCGGCTCACGTCGAAGGGAGTCCACTGCGCGCGGAGCTTCCGCTGCAACACGTCTTCAACATAGCCCGGGATGCCGCCCGCCCAACCTTCACTCCGATAGCCGGGAACCCGGGCGAACGTGCGGATCGGGTAGAACTGCGACGTGTCGCTCGGAATGATCCTCGCGTACGCACCCAGCGGATAACCCGGCTCCATCTCGGGCCACGTTCGCCACTCGCTGGCAGAGTTCAGCCGAGCCGCGGTGAGCAGGGTCAGGATCTTGCCCGACTCGCGATACGCCGTCTCGACGGCGCCGGCCGCCTTGCCGAAACGCCCCCGCAACTCCTGACGCCACACGTACGGCTCCACATCGGCGCGATAGCCCGTGCGACCGAACGTCAGGTAGAACATCCAGTACCGCTGCTGCTCGAACCGATACGGGTCGAACGACCGATCGGCGAAGATCCGCCACGAGCCTGGCGAGTTGCCGAAGCCCTTGTTGGAAAGCGGGGCAAACACTTCAAACCCATGCGCGCCGCCCAGCCGGCAACTGCGGGCGAAACGCGCACCGAACTCCGGATCGCCGAAAAGCAGAATCTTCTGCGTGCCGACCGTCCATAGGCGGAAGGTCACCTTGTACGCACGTGGATAGCGGAGCATGTCCGAGTAGCCGTAGCGGCTCTCGCGGTTGTGCATGTCCTCGACGGTCGGGTGGAATGGCAGACCCATCTGCTCGCACCAGTGCTTGGTCGACACGTTCACATCGAGCCCGGCCTCCTTGGCCGCGGTGATCGTCGTCGGCCGAATTCCCTTGAACCGCAGATCGACCGTCATCCGTCGGCCGCAATCGCGCATCGCCCGAAACAACGCCCCGAAGTAATCGGTCTGCTTGTCCTCGGGTATGCCCGACTCCAAGTTCGCGCGGAACTGCACGCCGCGAATCGCTGGGCAGGCGGCGAGGATACGGCCGAGCGCCTTGGCCGCGTAGTCTTTCGGATACTCCGGCAGGCCTTTGACCATGGGACAACCGAGCTCCTTCAGCAACATCGGCCCCTGCATCCAGACCGACAACACAAAGTCGATTCCGTGCTCGTCGGCCAGGTCCGAAATCCGTCGCAGCATCGTCAGATTGCGCTGCCGGTCGGCGTCCGAGAGCCCGATCGCCTTGACCTGTGGATACTCGGGTACCTCGACCAAAAACGGGTACGGCGGATTGAGATAGGCCGTGTGGTCCGCGAACGTCAGCGAAAACACATTGAGACGGCTTCGCGCGAGCATCCCGAAGTACGCATGCCAAAACTCCTCGTCGTAGTACCACGGCCTGTCCAGATCCGCGTTGAACAAGTGAATCGACACGGCACGATGATCCAAATCGGGCGACTCGTCGGCCTCATGGATTTCGCCCAGCGCCTCGCTTCCATCAAGCGCCAATTCAATCCAGCGAGCCACATCCAGCAGCGCGTACATCAGCCCGCGGTCATCCCGGCCCGCAAGGACCACCGTCGGACGAGCACGCCCGGGCAGCCGCTTCACCAACAGCGACTCGGCCTTCTTGCCAACTGTCCAATGGTTCGCCGCAAGCGTCGCGTCGACCACAGGCGATGCGCCGGTCAGCCCAACGACAAAGACCGGCCGATTCCCGTCCGAAAGCCCTTTGGCACGCTCGACAGCAAATCCCCGCTTGGCCAACGCCTCTTCAAGCGATTTCAGACCGTATCGCGCCGGAGGACCGATCTCCCGGTCGACAACCAACTCGACCGTCTCGCCGCAAACGGCAGGGCTCGCCAACGCCGCCAACAGCAGTAAGATTGCCAAACCTCGGGTAAGTGCTCCTGAAATCATGCGCCAGTCCAATCAATCGACGCGGTTCAGTTCGTCCACTCGCCCAGCAAAGAACTGCCCCACGCGATTCCCCCAGCGGCAACATTCCCCAGGCGGCCAGCGAACCACGCGCTACGGCCATCGCCCAGAGTCTGTCCGAAGGCAGAGGACACGGCAAAACAACCCGCAACGGCTGGCGGACGACATACGCTTCAGCGGACCCCGATTATACCGTCCCGAGCCGTCCCATGCCACGCACCCCGAACCGCAACCCCATGTAGCACAGCCGCCCCCGGCTGTGCAAAACACCGTCAAGGGCGACCGCCACGTCCCGATAACAACACGCGGTTAATCACGAACTCTTCAGCAAATCCCGATACTTCTTCTCCAACCCCGCCTTCTCGACGACGTCCTTGTGCTCGGCCGGATCGGCGTTGAAGAAGTTGTCGTGCTCGTTGCACGTGTCGTTGCGGTTCTGCGCGCGGTTGTTGTAGTTCATCGGGTTGTTGACGTTGTACACGAGGTTTCCGGTGACCTCGATGAACCCGCTCCCCTCGTCCAGATAGATCCCGCCCGGATTGCCGGGATTGTCGTGGATGTGATTGCCGCGGATGACGGTTCCCGGCATGTTGCCGAGCGTGTAGATCCCGCCGCCGTCCTGCAACACACTCATCACGCCGTGGATGTGGTTGTACTCGATGCGATTGTCCTTCGCCGGGGTCGGCGTAGCGTACTTGTAGGGCATGTAGTAGTGCTCCGAGCCGCCGCCGGCGTCTTCCTCGCCCCAGCCCCAGCCCATCGAAATGCCGCTGTACGGCAGCGACGTGATCTCGTTGTGGGCGAGCACCGTGCCTTCGGTGTACCCGGCGAAGATGCCGACCGCATCGGCGTACTCCACACCGCAATCGTGGATATAGCAGTCTACAACCGAGTTGTTCTTGACGATCTTTCGTATGTCATCCGGATGGTGATCGTCGCGAAGCACGTCGCCGATCTGCACCGCCGAACTGCTGATGTCGTAGAAGTGGCAGCCCGAGATCGTGTTGTCTTGCGAGCCGCATTCCACGTCGATGGCGCCGGCGCCCATCTTGGTGAACGTGCAGCGGTCGAAGCGAATCGACTTCGCCGTGTGGCACACGATGTTCGACGGCGTCTTGATGTGTTCGTTGTGGACGGCGGTCAGCGTGCCGTCGCGCTCCATAGGATGCTTCGAGTCCATCCGAAAGTTCGCCTGCACGTCCGACAATCCAATCCGGTTCGGCTCCAGCCAACTGCCGTACGCGAACGTGATCCCCGTAAAGTGGATGTTCTCGACGGGCTTGTCGAGCATGCCGCGGAGTTCGACAAGCCGTTCCACCGCGGGAACGATCACCTGGACCTTCGCCATGTCCTCGCCCGGGCGCGGCATGTAATAGACGGTCTTCGCCTTGCGATCGAGATACCACTCGCCCGGCTCGTCAAGCAGTTCTAACGCATTTTCGATGCCGACGATCTTGCCGCCGGAATGGTTGTCGAGTTGAACGCCTTCCTTGGCCCGGGTCTGGGCGAAGTAGGGCTGCAACATGGTGATGATCGCCCGATCGCCGTCACGGGCGATGCTCTGCACTTTGCAGCGCGAATTGGCCCAGATCGTCTGATAACAGAATTCCAGGTCGCTCGGGTTGTGCCAATCGGCCATGGCGACGTCGGTCGTCGAATAGCCCTTGTCGCCGAGCGATTCGAGGCCGGCAGGCACGTCGCCCCGGGCGCGTGTCGCCCGCACGCCGTCGACGTACAATTGCCGGAAGTCGGCGATCGGAGCCGGCGCGCTAAAGATCCCCTTGTCGCCTTTGCGCCAACCGACGACCGCCTTGCCGCCGCTGAGGATCGGCGCCTGCCCGTCCTGTGCTTTGTAGATGACGTTGTGCCCCTCCTTGCCCGAGTCGGCCGCCTCGAAGACAAGCGTCTTTTCGATCGGGTACACACCGCCGTGAAGCACGACCACGATGTCGCCCGTCATGCCTTTGGTCAACGTCCGCACGGTGTCCCGCGCCCTCTCCAGGGTTGCCAACGGTTTGGCCTCCGTCCCCGGGTGCTGGTCGTTCCCGTCGGGGGCAACGTGCATCGTCGCCTGGACCTCGGCCAGCGCGGCCGTCGAGGTGAGCACACAGAACACGGTAGCGAGCAATAGTCTTTGCACGGTCATGGAACGGAATCCTTTGCGCTGGAACGCTCATGGAGGCACGACAACCGCAATCTCGCAGGTCGGTACCCGGTTTACGATACTATAGACGCCCACCGAGGGGTTCTGTCCCGCCGAACTCGCGAAAAACAAAGACCGATGAAATAACTGCCCACCCGCGGCCCCCTAACGGCGGTGGCTCATGCCGCAGGTCTACCGAGCCCGCTCGTCTTTCAACAGGTCTTGATAGGCGCTTTCCAGGCCGGCGTTCTCCGCAATCCACGGCACATCCTCCGGCCGTGGATCGAGGAAATTCCCGTGTTCCCTGCACGTGGCAAGGCGGTCTTTCGAACGGTCACTGTACGACGCCGGCACCGGCACGTCATGCACCAGGTTCGACGTGATCTCGATGAATGCACTTCCTTCATTCAGGAAGATACCCGACGCCAACCGATGCGGATCCTTCGGCTTCGCGAAATCGTGCAGGTAGTTGCCGCGGATGATCGTCCCAGGCATGCTCCCCAAAGTCTGAATTCCCGCGCCGAAGTTGATCTCTTCGCACAGTGCGTGGATGTTGTTGTATTCGATGCGATTATTCCCCGACGGCGTGGGACTCTTGTAGCGCCCCGGTTTGCTGTCGGCACCGACACCCAGATCCTGTTCGCCCCATCCCCATCCCATCGACACGGCCGAGTAGGGCAGCCGGCACATCTCGTTGTGTACGATGCGCGTTCCATCGGTATACCCGACGAACACGCCGGCGCCGCCCCAGTAGTCGGCGCAGCAATCGTGAATGAAGCAGTTCTCGATAACGTTATTCTTGACGATCTTCCGAGGATCGTCAGGATGGTGGTCGTCGCGGAGCACGTCACCCACCTGCACGGCCGTGCCCGCGATCGCAGAGAAGCGACAACCCGAGACCACGTTGTCCTGCGAGCCATACTCGATGTTCAAACCGGCTCCCCCCAATTCCTCGAACGTGCAACGATCGAAGCGGATCCCCCGGGCGGCACGGCAAACGACGTTCGCCGGCATCTTGAACCACTCGTTCTCCTTCGTCCCGAACCCCGGCTGCGAACCGCCGTCCGTTGCGGCCGTGCTCCGATCCGAATCGGTCGTCAAGTTCGCCTGCACATCGACATGTCCGATCTTGCTCGGCTGCAGCCAAGTGCCGAATTGAAACGTGATGCCGACAAACTGGATGTTATGCACAGGCCGATCGAGCGTTCCTCGCAGGTCCACGAGCGTCTCTACGGCCGGCGCGATCGCCTCCATTTTGCTCAGGTCCTCACCCGGCCGCGGCAGGTAGTAGACCGTCTTCGACGACCGGTCCAAGTACCACTCGCCCGGTTCGTCCAGCAGTTCCAAGGCGTTTTCCACGTAGTCGGGCAAATCGACCTGCACGCCATCCTTGCCCCTCGCGTGCGCGAAATACGGCTGAAGCATCGCGATGACCGCGTGATCGCCGTCGCGACGAATCGCGGCCACCTTGCAGCGCGTATGCGTCCATCCCACCTGGTAGCAAAACTCGATATCGCCCGGATTCCGCCAGTCGGCTACGTCCACGGCCGTCGTTCGATAGCTCTCCTCGTCGGCAAGTTTGAGTCCGGCCGGCGGCTCACCCTTGGCGCGCGTGGCGCGCACGCCGCCAACATATAACTGGCGAAAATCGTCGCATGGGGCCGGCGCCTTCCAGCGCCCGTCCTTGTCCGGTTTCCACCCAACAACCGGCTTGCCGCCGCTAATAACGACCGACTGTCCGGCCTCCGCCCGATAGACGACGTCGTGCCCGTTGAAGCCCGAGTCGTCGAATTCGAACGTCACGGTGCGATCGATTCGATACACACCCTGGCCGACGACGACGACGACATCGCCCGTCATATCCTTGTTCACCGTTCGCACCACCTGCCGCGCCTTTTCAATCGTGGCGAACGGCTTGGCCTTCGTCCCCGGATTGTCGTCGCTGCCATCGCGTGCAACGTGGAACGTGACCTGCGACGCGGCCAATCCGGCCACCGGCGCCGCGAGGACCAGCATCATTGCAACGAACAGACCCCGCCGAATCACAGCAGCCCTCGCATCCAAATTTCCCCACATTCCGGCCACAGACGATCCCATGAACAACGCAAACCCCAGTCCAACCCAATCAAGCACGCCCAACACAACTCCCCTCACCCACCATGTCGCACAGACGCTCCCGGCCGTCCCCAACACACGTCCCCTAACCCACCATGTAGCACAGCCGCCCCCGGCTGTGCCCCAACACAACTTCCCTCGCCCGCTCGCGGGAGAGAGGCCGGGGGTGAGGGCACGTACCATTCGATATTGCGCCACCACCCCATCAAGCCGAGGGCGAAGCACCTCCTTCTTTAGAGCGTACAGGATCACCGCCCGGCGGCGCCGCGTTCGGCTGACGGACCGACTGGCCGCTCTTCCTCAGCGCCACGGGCCGCAGCTTCCATCCGGCAAAATCCGACGACGGCAGGCCGGTAGCAACCTGCTCCTGCTTCGGAACCGGAACGTACACGATCCGCGGTGCGACCTCCGTTTGACTCGCGGTCGCCCACAACAGGCCGAACAGCGCTGCCGCCAGAAGAGATGCCGCCGTCGCGCTCGGCCACACCCAGGCATGGATCGACCGGCGGCGCGAAGCCCGCGTCTTGCTTTCCAGTGCCCTTCCCGCGAGGAAGAGGAGTTGGTCGCGATGAACCGCGCTGGGAACCGGCGCCAGACTGCCCAACGCCGCTTCGATCGCCGCAAGTTCCTCGTTCAGCCGTTCTTCGGACATGATGCACCCAGTTTCTCGCGCAGCGCCAACAATCCCGCTTCGTATCGCCGGTGGGCGGCGCTGTCGGAAACGCCCACCAACTCGCCGATCCGCCGAAACGACAATCCACCCCAGATCCGGGCAACGACCACTTCGCGGTGCTCCAGCGGCAGCGATTGCAGGGCCGCCGCCGCCGTGCCGGCATCGATCAGGTCGATGTGCGACTGCTCGAACCACCGCGCTCGGCACGCCGCCGCCTTCATTTCATGTCGTCGTCGTCGCCGGCTCGTCCGCGAGGCGCTGATCGCCTTGTTGCGAACCACGCGATAGAGCCACGCAACGGCGTCGTCCGGCACGGGCGACTGCTTGACTAACTCGATCAGGGCATCTTGAACGACGTCTTCCGAGCAGTCGCACAACTGTCGGGCGTACAGTTCCAGTGCCGCGGCATGACCGTCCAGCAGGCGTCCGAGAAGCTCGGGCCAGAAGGTATCACTTGCGCTGCCGTCGTTGCCGCTCACATTATTCATGACGCCCGCCGAAACCCGTTATCCCGCGCACAGCGAGACAATTCTCAGTATACCTACGCAGAGCCGGATGAGCTTCGTCGTCGCGTTGCCCAGCCTTCGCCGAAGGGCGTCGGCTACTTGACACAATCGGTGGGGCCTTCGACAATGGATCGCCCGCTTCACCGGGAAGCCGATCCTGGCCAAGCGGACGACCCCCACCAATGGAATGTCGAGCGCACTTGGCGTCGCCCGCGTGCGAGGTGGGCCGCTGGTGAGGGAGTTCGATCTTTCGGTGGAATCTTTGCGACGGGCACAATAACATCCTGCAGAGCCAACGTGCGGCTCGGAGCCGTTTGACCCGGTTCGCCGATCTACGGCGGGTCGGCCTGGTTACGCTGGCTGTGGAACGCTCAGTTAGAGGTCGCGGATGGTCGCCTCTGCAGAGGCCATGAAACAGGCCGCTCGGGTCACTCGCGGACTTCGACGCGCGTATCCCGATGCCGCCTGCGCGCTCGTGCACAAGACGCCCCTCGAACTGCTCATAGCCACGATCTTGTCGGCCCAGTGTACCGACGAACGGGTCAACTTGGTCACCAAGACCCTCTTCCGCAAGTATCGCAAGGCAGCCGATTACGCCTGTGCCCCCCTGGCCGAGTTGGAAGATGACATCCGAAGCACAGGCTTCTTCCGCAACAAGGCTCGCAATATTCAAGCCTGTTGCCAGCAACTAGTCGAACGATTCGGCGGCCAGGTCCCTCGCGATATGGACGCGCTGGTCGAGCTGCCCGGCATCGGCCGCAAAACGGCCAGCGTCGTGCTCGGCACCGCCTTCGGCATCGCGTCGGGAGTCGTGGTCGACACCCACGTCACCCGCCTCAGCCGGCGGCTCGGCCTCACATCGCACAAAGACGCAGAGAAGATCGAACGCGACCTGATGGAGCAGCTTCCGCAGAAGGAGTGGATCGATTTCAGTCACCGGATGATTCACCACGGGCGGCGCATTTGCATGGCGCGGAAGCCGAAGTGCGACGAGTGCCCCCTTGGCGATTTCTGCCCTCGCATTGGCGTTGGCGAGAGTTCCTGAGCACCCCTGATCGACGGTTGGGTCCTAAGCGATGATACTTTCCGGCCACGAAATTCGTGCCCAGTTGGGCAACAACATCATCATCGATCCCTTTGAAGAGTCGCGGCTGAATCCCAACAGCTACAACCTCACCCTCCACGACGAGTTGATCGTCTACGAGGAGATCGTGCTGGATATGCGCAAGGCAAACCGCATCCGGCGCATTCCCATCCCGCCGCAAGGGCTCGTCCTCAATCCGAATCAGCTCTACCTGGGGCGGACCGCCGAACGAACCGAGACCCGCGGTTTCGTGCCCATGATCGAAGGCCGCTCTTCGGTCGGACGGCTCGGGTTGTTCGTCCACGTGACAGCCGGTTTCGGCGACATCGGGTTCCGCGGCTACTGGACGTTGGAAATGTTCGCCGTGCAGCCCATCCGCGTCTACGCCGGCGTGCCCATCTGCCAGATCTTCTATCACGAGATCCGCGGTACGTACAGCGAGTATTGCAGCGACAAGTACCAAAACAACACCGATACCCAGCCCAGCCTGCTGTTCAAAGAGCTCAACCCCGAGTGCCAAAACGACCCGCAGAAGGAATTGCCCTTCGGCATGGAACGGTCCCACGAATAGGGCGCCGGTGGGGGGCTTGCTGGGGCATCCGCTCTCGCGTATTCTGATCGGCGACAGCCGGTAGTTCTGTCCGGTTCGTATTCGGCGTGCGTGTACCATGCGTTTCGCTTTTGAAACCGCAGAAACACGCCGCCACGAACGCTACAGTCAAGTGCGACACGCCTTGCCATCAACCATGGTCCGTGGAGATTTTCGACATGATCGAGTTGGGACTGCATACCGATAACTGGCGGCCCTTGAGCGGAAGCTTCAAAACGGCGGCCGAGTCGGCCGTCAAGTATGGCCTCAAGCACCTGGAATTCGCCGTCATCCACGGACAGTACTTCATCAACGCCATGGGGTACGACCCCGGCGTCTCCTTGCAGATGAACCCCCGGGCTCTCCGGCGGTACTGCGACGGGTTGGGATTGTCCATTTCGCAGTTGGACGGCTCCTTCCCGCTCATGGGGCCGGATGGCTCCGCGTTTGGAATTCAGTACGTCCAGCAGTCCATCCGCTTCGCCGCCGAGGTGGGCTGCCCGATGGTCGATACCGTCGACGGCGCTTTCGAGATCGAGGGCTTCAGCCGCGAAGAGGTCTTCCGCATCACGTGCGACAACTACCGGCAGTGCCTGTCCTGGGCGGAAGACTATGGCGTCATTATCAACGTCGAGCCCCACGGACCGTATACCACCGACGCCGAGTTCATGGACCGATTGTTCCACCATTTCGAGTCGGAATACCTGCAGTTCAACTTCGATACGGGCAACAGCTTCATCTCGGGGCTGGACCCCCTGGAGTACCTCAAGCACTTCCGCAAATACCTCACGCACTGCCACATCAAGGACGTCAGCCCCGCATTGGCGGCGGCCGTGCGGGGTGAGGAAACAGGCATCGCCACCAGCGAAGTGCCGGTCGGCGGCGGAGTCAACGCCGACAATATCAAGGCCTGCCTCCAGTATCTCAAAGAAACCGCCTGGGACGGCGTCGTCTCCATCGAATGCTACGGCTCCGACGAGAACATTCGCAGAAGTGTTGAGTTCCTGCAGCCCCTCACGGGGTAGAAGGCAGGAGGGCACTTGGCCTATGGTCACCCCTTTACGCCCCGCGTTGCGAGCACTGGAAGTCTTTCCGATCGGCTCGGAGACCGAATTGGCCATTGCGCTACGCGATCCCGACGGTTTCGGCGAAACCGTCGTGTTGCCCTGGGCGGCGGCCGTTTTGGCAACCCTCATGGACGGCCGGCGGACTCTGGCCGAGATCCAGCAGGCATTCGCCAAGCGATCCGGCGCCGAAGTCAGCCTCGTCGACCTTGAGCGGCTGGTGGCCGAGCTGGAAGGAGCGCGGCTGCTGGACAGCCCCCGTTTCAACGCCTTCCGCCGACAGCAAATCGAGCGGTACCTTCGCAGCGATCGTCGCCCGGCGGCCCATGCCGGCAGCTCGTACCAAAGCGATCCCACGCTGCTCCGCCAACAGCTCGATGCCCTGTTCACCGCCGAGGGCGGCCCCGGCGCGATCGATCCGACCGTGCTGCCCGACGGGCACTGCCTGCGAGCCGTGGTGAGTCCGCACATCGACCTCTATCGTGGCGGCGCGACGTTCGCCTGGGCATACAAGCAGATCGTCGAACGAACCACTGCCGATCGGTTCGTCATCTTCGGCACGGCACACAACCCAATGGAACAGATGTTCTCCGTTTGCCGCAAGGATTTCGAAACGCCCTTGGGCGTCGTCCGTACCGACACGGAGTTCATCGACCGCCTCCAGGATCAGCTCGCTTCGAGCGTGGCGGGTCGTCAGATCGACCTCTACGACGACGAACTCGTCCATCGCAACGAACATTCCATCGAGTTCCAGGCGACGTTCCTGCAACACGTGCTCGGAGCCAAGCGGGATCTACGCATCGTGCCCGTCCTTGTGGCCTCGTTTCAGCCGTTCCTCGAAGAGTTCTCCGAGCCCGATGCCTCGCCCGAGTTCATCTCGTTCGTGGCGGCGATGCGGGCCGCGGCGGAGCCCTATGGGCAAAGCGTCTGCTACATCGCCGGTGCCGACCTCGCCCATATCGGCATGCGCTTCGGAGACCACGAGCGACTCGACGACGGCCGTTTGACACAGCAACGGGTCGACGACAGACGCCTGTTGCAGTCGGTCTGCCGCGGCGATGCGGCCGCCCTGTTTCGCCAGGTCGCCGAGTGCGGCGATCGCGACCGCATTTGTGGGCTGGCCCCCATCTATACGCTGCTCGAGGTCGCCGAGCCTGCCCGAGGCAGCCTGCTGAAGTACGATCAAGCGGTCGACGACGAGCAAAACTCGTGCGTGAGCTTCGCTAGCGTGGCGTTCTACGACAAGTAGTGAAAACAGGGAACGAGGGGGGCTGCGGGTGAGTTTTCCTGTCGTGCGGCGTCACCCCGGTCGAAAGCGTCTCTGCCGACGGCTCCGGCGTTGACGAATCGTGACCCAATCGGGAAACTAAGAGGGCACGGGGGAACGCGGTTCGTTTGCGGTTCTTATCGACACAAGCAAGGAAGGTGGAGGAATCCGGCTATGGGGTGTTGGAAGGGATGGGAATCGTGGGGTGTATGCGTGCTAGTAGTAGTGCTCGGCTGCAGCAAGCCCCAGAAGCCGCCTCAACAGGAGTCGGAACCTGTCGCTGCGCCCGTCCTGGGCGAGCACGACCTGAACTTGCCGGGCGCCGAAGAGACGATGCCGGCTGTCGAGCAACCGCCAGCCAAGCCACCGGCACCCAAGAAGATACCCGAGGTGTCGATGACCGACGCGCAGGCGGCAACCTGCAAGGTCAAAGTCGGCGATTCGATGCCGACTGCCGACCTGCCCAACCTCGACGACAAGAAGCAATCGCTCAAAGAGCTCTTCGGCTCGAAGCTCACGGTCGTCTTGTTCTGGAACGCAGAAGACCGCTACGCAATGCAGCAGTTGCAGGACCTGCAAATGGACGTCTTCGAGCCCTTCTCCGACAAAGGCGTTCAGGTGGTGGCCATCGCCGAAAAGGGCCCCGCCGACGTGGTCCGCAAGAAAGTGGAGGAGGCCGGGGCCAAGTTTCCCCAGTTGCTCGACAACGACGGAGCCTTCTTCAGCAAGGTCGCCACGGAGCGCCTGCCACGCGTCTATCTCTTGGATAGCCAGGGCAAGATCCTCTGGTTCGACCTGGAGTACTCTCTAGCCACCCGGCGAAACCTGCTCCAGGCGATCGACGTCGCTTCGGCAAAGTGACCCGCACAAGCGGATAGCGATCCAGACGCAACGGCTCCGATCGGCAGAGTCGCCGGCGATGCTGTCACCAGCCCTCAGGCGGCGCGTCGCTCGACCAATGGTGGATCGTTCAGCGCGATGCGTTTGAGCAACCGGTCTTTCTGGCCGAAGAACTCCAACGCGTCCTCGTTGACACGCCAGACGACCCGCATGTCGTCGTAGTAGAATTGCCGCCCCACGCAGAACCCGTCCTGGATGAGGATCCCCGTTCGGCGGCACGCACCCTCCGAACGGCCCAACTCGGCCAGGGCCGCAGAGATCCGTTGATGGATTGACGTCAGATCGCTGCAATCGTCCATGATGTCTCCTCATTGTGGCACGCCGGATACATGATCGGCAGACCGGGCGATGGCCGATTGCCCCGAGACGCGGTGCCGGCAGAGTCATATCATCTGGCATGGTTTGCCGTGTTTACCCCGCAGCCATCCTCCACGTCGGATGGGTGGCCGCCACCGGCCGGCGCGGTTCGAGCCCTCCAGCCCAAGGCCCTTCTTGAATGAATAGTTGACAGATGTACACCATCCGCTAAAATGAAACCAACACACAACCTACCGGAGGAACCGCCATGATGAGCCGAGATGAGAGCCGCCCCGAGCGCCGGCTACCGGCCCCCTCCCGGGAAACCGCCCATGCCATCGGCGACGTACTGGAAGAACTACTCCGTCAGTACCGGGCGAAGTTCCCGCAGTTGCACCTCGCCGTCGTCCGAGACACCGCACAATCGCGATGATCGCGCCAGTCATCTTCAGGGCCGACAGACAGACGCCGCTGGGCCTCGCACTGCCGGCATTCACTCGGTCCGATCGATCGCCTTGTGGACCATCGCGTGGAGGTCGTCCACCCCGCGGAGCAGCGATGCCACGCGCGGATGCGCGAAAATCCGCACGCGCTTGACGTAGTCGTCGAACTGTTCCTGCGCCAACGTTCGCACGACGGGCGACACCTCGCCCAACGGGCGGTACCGGTCTTCCTTCGGGAAGTAGATGTCCACCCGGAACTCCACCTCACGCTGCCCCGGCGGTGCGTCGAGAAGAATCTCGTGCGGAGCGACGATTCGGCCCAGTTCCGTGCTGGCGATCGAGGCCAACTGTTCGGCGCAGGCGACCAGCCAGGGATACGGCTTCTTCGCCAGCCGCTCGTACAGATCGTGCTCTTCGAAAAAGCTGTACTGGGCCAATCGCTTGTAGAGCTGGCGCGTCGAACCGAACAGACCGTGCAGAAGGTCTCCCGCCGGCCCGTCGCCCGCGACTCGTTCGAGCTCCACGGTCATGGCGTTCTCGTTCATGCGAAACAAATGATCGAAGTCCAACGCCGCATGCAACAGGTAGAATGCCCGCTGCAGCATGGCGGTCGCCGCGCGAACACCGTGATGCCAATACACTTCGCTGAACATCACATACCGCGCGAAGACCAGCAGCTCTGCGGCCGTCTTACCCTTGTCGCTGATGGCCAAACCGTCCCCGTTTTCGTTCAGGCAAAGGCTGCCGATCAGTCGCTGCTGATCAAAATGCCGCCCGTACGGCACACCGGCGTGCAGGCTGTCGCGAAACAGATAGTCCATCTTGTCGATGTCGATCGGTCCTGAAAGCATGCTGGCCAGCAGACGCGACACCTGGTCGCGCGGCTTCTCGCTGAGCAGCGCAACCACATCGCGCGGATTGATCGCCCAGTGACGGCGGAGCACGTCGGCCGTCTCCCCCTCCAAGAGGAAACTGTTCGCGAACAGCTCGTGGTTGGGCACGCGAGGTAGCTGAATGTCTTCGATCGGGTGGCAAAACGGCCAGTGCCCCAGGTCGTGCAGCAGCGCCGTCACGATAAGAAGTTCCGCATGTTCGCGCTCGACGACGTCGGCGAACCTCGGGTCGTGGGCCAAGCGTTTGAGCAGGAGCAGGGCCAACCGGTACACGCCCAGACTATGCTCGAATCGCGTATGAATGGCCGCCGGATAGATGAGCGAAACCAGGCCCAACTGGCTGATCCGCGCCAACCGGCGAAACTCGGGCGTGTCGATAAGGTGCCGAACCCGGTCGGTCAACGGCACGTCGAGTTCCGGAGGAATGCGGACCAGCGCCTGACGTGAATCCAGCCCCGCCACTTCCGGGATATCGAGGAGGCTGGTCATGGAGTCGGTCATGTAGTCCGCAGCGGGCGATCGGGAGCGCGGGGCTGGTCCGCCGAAGCCGAGGGGCTCTGCTCGTCCGGCGACGAGGAGAGCATCTCTCGGCGGTAGACCTTCGTTGTGGCCGGGGCCTCGATGCCGATGCGCACGCGGTTGCCGTGGATCGACACAACCGTCACGACGATCCCGTCGCCGATGAGAATCTGTTCGTTCAGTTTTCTCGTCAAAATGAGCATGAAACTTCGCCAACCGGAAAAACTTCCGAATGTCCTTATTCTACGAATCATTCGTTTGAAGCAATGAGAAATCAGTCAATATTCCTAACGAAGTCGCCAAATCACGCTGCCCGGCCTCAGAATGGGAGAAGTAGGGTAAATGACCCCATCGACGCCCGCATAGGCTGCATGGGAAAACAATACGGCACAAACGCACCAGACCGAGCCACCGTGGAGGGGTAAGAAACACGGAAACGGGCCGACACGGGAATAAAGCACTGGGCCAGGGGATCTTACAAAACGAGTACGTGCAGGATGGTCCTGCCAGACTTTGCAAAGTCCACTCTAGGAAAGGTGGCCCAATGAAAAAGTTCGGACTTTTGGCGATTCTGCTGAGCGTAGCGCTGTATATGGGTTGTGCGGAAGAGGCGAAGAAGCCCCCGATCGAGGGTGGCGCCGCTACGTCGACCACGGGCGAAGCGGCCGCACCGGCCGAGACCCCCGCTGCGGCACCCGCCGAGAAGCCGGCCGAGAAGCCCGCTGCGGCACCCGCCGAGAAGCCGGCCGAGAAGCCCGCTGCGGCGCCCGCTGAGAAGCCCGCCGACAAGCCAGCCGACAAACCGGCTGAAAAGAAGTGATAAGGTTGGCGAACTGGCCAGAGGCATCTGGCCCTTGTACGCACTAAGCGAAAAGACAAGGAGCGGTAGGAGATTCCTGCCGCTCCTTTGTCCATTTCTCGGGCGGGGTGGATCTCCTGCCAGCTCACATCGACTCGGTCGTCGGTGTACGGCCGGTCGTAGCCGTCTGCTCCAGCGTTGTCCACGTCTCCTGGGCACAGGGGAAGCAGGCGGCCGGACAGTGGGAACAATCGCCGCGCCCTCCTTCATCGGGGCGGACCACGTGCAACCGGCGAACCTGGACCACTGTTTCCGCCGAGGCCAGATCGTACGAAACAGTCTGCGAGATCGGCTCATTCTCCACCGCGACGATGACATACCACGCCGACGAGTGGCGATCTAGACTCTGGCGGTTCAGCCCCTGGACCGTCGCCACCGCCTGCCGATACGACAGCCGTTGCTCCGGAAGTTCCCCTTGAACCCTCCACGCGCAGTTGGGCACATCCAACTCCGAATCCGGTTCCCAGCCGTCAGGCCACCAGATCGCGGCCACCTTGTAAGCCAGCGGCGTGCAAAGCCGGGCATCTCGCCACATCTGGCCTCGACTCCCCGGCTCGACGACAACCGCCCAGCAGGTGTCGCGCTGCCGCTCCTCCGACTGGTTATAGGCAATCGCCTCGCCGACCGCCGCGAACAGGTCTTCATGGTCGCTGCCGAGCTTCAGAGCCTCTGCGGCCGGCGGCACATCGTCCGGCGCCTCTGGCGACCAGCCCTGAGGACGTTCAGTGATGGCGACCTGATAGCTAGCCATGCGGTTCTCCTCCCGGATCCACGGGCATTTCTGTCGGCAATCGTAGCAGCCAACTCGATTGGCGACAAGTTTGCCTGGCACGCCGGGACCGGTAACCGATTTCTGTCGCTCTCCGACAACCACCAAGACGTAGGGTGGGCCGAGCAAAACGCGTCCCATACGCGAATCTGCGCCTGGTGCGTCCCAAATTCGGTCAGCGATCCGGAATCCTGCCTTGTCGGAGCCGACGGATCGGGTCAGGGAAACTGGAGGATCGCGGCCGGACTCCAGCACGGGGGGGACGCCCCGTTTACGGCGGGTGCAACTCAGAACACCTGAGGGATCATCCCATAGCATCACCTACCGCACGGAGGGTGTCACCTGACCCGGCTTGTATTTCATACAGCGTTCGGTAAAATCAGTGGTTTGCCCGAATGGGCCACTGGCAATTCGGGCGGGGGAACCACACAAGAACCGAGCTTTCTTACACCACGACAATCGCCCATGCCACGACCAGGCACATTCAACCGAACGCGAAGCAGCCGTAAGCGAGCCAAGCTGAAGACTCGCACCAAGAAGAAGGACCCGATTTTCGTCGACGGCGCGCGCCCCCGTCCCATGTACGTCGACTACAAGGACTTGGAACTGCTCAAGAAGTTGACGAACCGTCAGGGCAAGATCATCGGTCGCCGCAAGAGCGGCTGCACGGCCGTGAGTCAGCATGCCGTCGCCTTGGCGATCAAGCGGGCCCGTTTCATGGCGTTGATGCCCTACGTGGGCGAGTAACGCCCGTCGCGGTCGATGCGTATCGCGAAAGGCCACACAGTGGACCGTCATAGCGGTCGCTCCCTGCGCACTCCGCTACCGCCCTGCTGCGCCGACCAGTCCTACACATCTGCCGCGCGCAGCTCTCGCTTCAAACCTAACTTCGCGGCTTGACGCCGCACGCGGTTTGCGCTCGGTGCAAAACCTCTTGGGCTTTGGCACGCGCTCGGGCGGCACCCTCGGCCAGGACCTCGCGGACGTAATCGGGACGCGTCTCCAAATCGCGGCGACGCTGCCGGGCTTCAGCGAAATAGCTCTCCGCCAGATCGGCCAACGCCTTCTTGACCTGCCCATAGCCGAAACCACCTCGGCGGTACAGGGCCGCCATCTCTTCCCGCTCAGCATCGTCAGCGAACAGCCAGAAGAGTTGGAACAGATGGTCCGATTCGGGCTCCTTAGGTTCCTCCATGGGCCGCGAGTCGGTCACGATGCGCATGATCTTCTTGCGCGAAGCCTTCAGCTCCTCGAACACTTCCAGCGTGTTGTCGTAGCTCTTCGACATCTTCTCGCCATCAATCCCGGGCACACGAGCCGAGTTGTCGAGGATCTTTGCCTTGGGCAGAACGAACGTCTCGCCGAACGTGTAGTTGAAACTGGCGGCCAAGTCGCGGCAGACCTCGATGTGCTGAACCTGGTCCTGGCCGACGGGTACCAGGTCCGAATCGTACATGAGTATGTCCGCCGCCATGAGCACCGGGTACGTGAAGAGGCCTGCATCGGCCGACAGCCCGCGCGCCACCTTGTCTTTGTACGCGTGGCACCGCTCCAACAGGCCCATAGGTGTGCCAGTCATCAGCAGCCAGCACAGCTCAGACACCTCTGGAACGTCCGACTGCACGAAAAGCGTGGCCCTCTCCGGCTCCAGCCCGAGGGCCAACAGATCGATGGCCGCATCGATCGTATTCTGCTGGAGCTGCGCGGGATCGCGCACCGTCGTGAGCGCGTGCAGATTGGCGATGAAGTAGAACGCGTCGTCGGGCTTGCCTTGCAGCTCGATGTACTGGCGAATCGCGCCGAAGTAGTTGCCCCAGTGGAATCGGCCCGTCGGTTGAATGCCGGAAAGTACACGCATTGGGAAGGAACCAGCAGTTCGAGGTTAAGGATTCGGGTTGCGGCCGTCATCGAGCGTGCCCACAACGTCGGCCACGCAGCCGGCGTTCACACTGGCCAGCGCGTGCGGCAACAGGTCGAGGATCTGCATCGACACGGTCGGATTGTAGAAATTGGCGGTGCCGATCTGAACGGCCGTGGCGCCTGTCACGAGGAATTCCATCACGTCGTCCACCGACGCGATGCCCCCGATGCCGACTAGGGGTATCTTCACGACCCGGGCCACCTGGTAGACGGCCCGCAGTGCAATCGGCTTGATGGCCGGACCGCTCAGACCGCCGAGCACATTCCCGAGCCGCGGCCGGCGCCGGCGCCAATCGACGGCCATCCCCAGGCACGTGTTGATCAGCGAGATCGCGTCGGCCCCGCCGGCCTCGGCCGCCTTCGCAATCGCCGTGATGTCCGTAACGTTGGGGGTCAGCTTCGCGAGCACCGGAAGCGAACACGTCTTGCGAACGCCCGCGACCAGTTTCTCGCACATCTGTGGATCGGTGCCGAAGTCGGCGCCGCCGCTCACGTTCGGACACGACACGTTCAATTCCAGGGCAGCCACGCCCGGTGCGCCGTCCAGCCGCACGGCCAATTGCGCGAACTCTTCGTAGTTCTTGCCGGCGATACTCACGATGACCGACGTGCCGAGGCCCGCCAGGTACGGAAGCTTCTGCTCGACGAACGCATCGACGCCGTCATTGTCCAAGCCGATCGAGTTGAGCATGCCGCCGACCGTTTCGACGGTGCGCGGCGGCGCATTGCCCGGGCGGGGGTGGACGGTGATCGTCTTCGGCAGAATTCCCCCGAGACGTGCAAGATCAGTGAGCCCCGCCATCTCGCGCGCGTACCCGAACGTGCCGGACGCGACGAGGACCGGATTGTTCAGTCGCAGGCGGCCCAGACAAACATCGAGTTGGACGGCGGCGGTCACGAGCGCAGGAGTAACTCTGGATCTCAGATTGCATCGATGTCGCTGCGAGCGCCCCAAGGCAGGCGCGGCGGCCGCTCTATGCAAGCAACGCGCCCATCATCGGTCGAGGGCCCCAGCAGGCATCCGAAACTGCAATGTTACCCCACCGAAGGCTGCTGGGCAACGGTTGGATAGCCTCTCCATGCGTCAAACTGACGGACCACGGCGATGCACCAGCCCGAGGTGGCTGGCGCATCATCCCCGAGGAGCATCAGATGATACCGCCATGGACCCGATAGGGCTGCATGTGCGACGGCTGATCCAGGAACCAAATGCGTTCCCAAATATCGAGCGTCTGCCGGAGGTTTTCCGACGTATAGATCAACTCGGGCAAACGGCGATTCGGATCGCTCGAATAGGCCGGGATGATGCATCCGACGGAAGTCGAAAGCAGCGCTCCCAGAATAACAGCCAAAAGGAGCTTGCGCATAACCTAACTCCTCCCTGAGATAGAAATTGCAGCACCGCGGGATAGACGGGCTATTCGGTGGTTGAAGTACCCCAAGGCAGCGACCCGACGGGCGTGCAACTTCAGGGATACCAGTGATTTGGATTACCAGGCCTTCCGAAGTGGGCGTCAACAGCCTTCTTCGAATCGCTTGGAGTTGAGAGCTTTGCCAGCAGGGGGATAACAAGCGTCACGGGAGACCGAGGCCTTCAACCGCGTCAGCAGGGCTGGCGTGTAGACAGAAGTACGACTTCTAAGAGCGGGGGTTGCCGTCAGGTGCCCGTTTCCGGTTCGTAACTCCTGGCGGAGCCGAGTGATTCGGAAACGGCCTGCTGTGGCAGGCTGGAACCATCACCCTGGGCGGCTTGGGCCGCAGCCTGGCGCTCCAACTCGCGAACCCGTTGCTCCATCTCCTTACCGGGCTTGAAGGTAACGACGTACTTCTCCGGCACGTTCACCTTATCTCCGGTGCGAGGGTTTCTCGCTTTGCGAGGAGCCCGTCGTTTCACTTCAAACACGCCGAAGTTCCGCAACTCAATTCGCCGTTCTTCCACGAGGGCTTCGACGATGGCATCGAACGTCTTCTGAACGATCTCCTTCGTCTTCAATTGGGTGAGCCCAATTTCTTCCGAAATGGTCCGGACGATCTCTTTCTTCGTCACGACTTGATTCTCCTTTGAAAGGGGCCGCCGGACAACCTAGGCGACAACCCTACAGAGCAACCCAATCACGCTCCAAGTGTAGATGCAGCAACGATTAGTGTCAAGATCAATCAAAGCAGGTCCTGAGGGAAAGGGCGATTTTCGTCCGATTATAGCGATCGCCACACACGCAACGCGTATGCAGCAATCGAAAGATAAGTGCTTGTTGTCAAAGAGCTTATACCGCACGACGCGGAGCAGCCGCTGCCTTTGTGCCTGCAAACCATTATTCGACAACGCCTTGCGCGAATTTACGCCCGACGCCATGGGTGTAGGTAGGCCGGCAGACCGACGGCTGAAACCGTATATCGACCGGCAGAGGTGGAAAACTCCAGTCAGCCCGCAAAATCGGCAAATTCGGTACGGGTGACCAGAGTCCACCCTCAGGCGTGATCAAATGCGAATCACCGAGACCCGCGTTTCGATCTCAGCCAGCGGGATCAGATGGCCCTGCCCGGCCCCCGGGCAGGCCTCGCACGTCTCCTGCCAGGCCTCGATCGTCGCCACGTTCGAGGCCCAGAACGGCCAAGTCCGGCACTGCCGGGGACGCACCTCGTAGATCATGCACCGGCGCGCCCCGTTGTCGAAGAAGGTACAGTCGCCACCCGACAGTTCGACGAGGCTGCGACGATTCCCAACTCGGCGGACGTGCGTACATTCAAACTGGGCCATATCGAGCCCAAGGAACTTGGCGATCGCGACGACCTCCTCCTGGTTGACCCATACATAGCCCGGATCACCCGTGCAACAGCCGCCACAGCCGGTGCATTCAAAACGCAGTCCTTTGCGGTACCAAAGCTCTTGCTGTTTCTGTGTCATGTGACAAGCAATTCCTGGCTCGTGGAAGTCAGCATCGCCACGCCCTCAGGCAACAGCCCGTAGGCCAGCGCCAGCAACTTGATCGGGTGGACGGTCGGTTTCGTGGTTCCCTGTTCCATCTGCATTTTACAGGCGCTGCACTCGGTCGTGCCAGCCTGCAGCAGCGGATCGCGCATATGGCTAATCAGGCCGCGGCCAATTCGCAGGCTGTTGCGGTAGTTGGCATGTTCCAGGCCGAATGTGCCGGCCATGCCCGAGCAACCCTCCTCCACGTGGTGTACCGTCAGCCCAGGAATCAGGCGGAGGAGGTTTTCGCCGGGCGACCCGATCTGCATCGCCTTCAGGCGACACGGCATATGGTAGGCCACCGTTGCGTGAACCGGCTTGAAATCCAATTGCAGACGTCCCAGCGTATGCAGATGCCACAGGTACGCACAAGCGTCGCTCGTGTGGGCGGCGACCAGCCGGACCTCGTCGTCGTCGATCAGATTCGGATACTCGCGCACCAGGCAGAGCGCGGCCGCCGGCTCGGTGGCGACGATGTGGTAACCCTGACGAACCGCGTCGGCCAAGACGGCCATATTCTGCCTCGCCAGCTTGCGGGCAAAGTCTAGGGCACCCAATGAGATCGCCGCCATGCCGGCCTGCTTCTGCCCCGGCGGCACATACACGGCGACGCCGTTGTGCTCCAGCACGGCGACCAGTGCCCGGCCGAGCCGCGTGTCGTGGTAGTTCGCGTACAGGTCCACAAAGTAGGCAACTTTGTGTCCGCTGCGGCGCGTCGCCTTGGTCAACCGGCGCCGTGCGGCGCGCCGCAGAAAGCTGCGGTGATCGACGCGGGGAAGCTTGCGGCCTTGGGCAATCCCCAGCACTTTCTCCATCATCCATCGCATTTGTGGGTTGCCCAGGGCCCAGTTGACCAGCGGCGCAAAACGGCCACCGGCAGCGCCGAGCAGATCGGGGCGAATCAGAACCCAATCGCTCAGACGCAGTCCATTGGCCGCAACATACGCACCCTTCCCCTCGGCCACCAGTTTTGGAATATCAACCTTGGCTGGGCACTCCTGCACACACATGTGACAGTTGATGCACAGATCGGCGATCGACTTGAACTCGTCGCTCGTCAGCGCCGTCAGCTCCAACTGTCCGGACAGAACCCCGCGCATCAGGTTGGCCTTGGCTCGCGGCGAAGCCTCCTCGGCGGGCAAAATGTGGAACATCGGGCACATGCGCACGTTGGACGCCTGCGACCGACAATGGCCGCAGCCGTTGCACGCCCGCACGAAATCGGCTACCTGCGCCGGATCCCAATTCAATTGCAGCTCGACGAGATTCCGCAACGCAGGGCCGTTGCCGATGGCATCGGTCTCGTCCGCGGGCGGTGTCGCCAGAACGGGCGGACGCAGATGACGCGTCAACAGATCGGGATCGTCGCCGACAATCTTACCCGGGTTGAGAATCCCCTGGGGATCGAAAACCTGCTTCACCTCGCGGAAAACATCGTACAGCGGCCCATACTGCTGTTGAAGAAAAGCGGTCCGGCTCAGACCACAGGCGTGCTCGCCACCGATCGTGCCTCCGAGCTCGAACACTTCCTCATAGAGGTCTTCGGCCAAGCAGCGCATCCGTCGGACCTGTTCTGGATCGGCCAGGTCGAGGAAAGGCTGAAGGTAGAGCCGCCCCTGCCCGGCGTGGCAGAAAAGCGACGCCGTTACCTGGTGCCGCTTCAGTATGTTCTGCGAGCGCACCAGAAAATCGGGAATCGCGTCGGGCGCCACGGCGATGTCCTCGACTACCGGGACTGGGCGCGTCGAACCTTTGATCCTATAGAGCGCCGGCTGGATCTTCATCGCCAGTTGCCAGAACAGCTCGACTTCGCGCGGATCGAACGCTTGGCGGCTGTCAAACGCCCATTGCCGCCGGCGACAAACCTCGTCGACCAGGTGCTGGAGTTGCTGGCGGACCTCGATGGCGTTGGTTCCTTCCTGCTCGACGAGCAGCGCAGCTTCGGCGTTGCGCGGAACGAGCAGGTCGAAATGAACCTCGGTCTCGCGAGCCAGGCTGAGGTGGCGACGATCCATCAGATCGCACGCAGTCGGTCCATAAGGAAGGACCTCGACGACGGCCCGGGCCGCCTTTTCCAGGCTGTCGAACAGCAGCAGGGCCACCGCCGAGTGCCGTGGCACTGGCTCGGTCGCCAACAGCACCTCGGTCACCAGCGCCAACGTCCCTTCCGAGCCAACCAGCAACCTGGCCAGATCCAGGTGCGTATCGTTGAGCACGTCGCTAAGGTGGTACCCGCAACGGTTCGGCGGCGAGGGGGGCTGCTTCGCCCGAATCACCGCGGCCTGGTCCTTGAGCAACCGGCCGAGCCTCGCGACCAACTCGCGTTTGCGGGGATGGGCCCCTTTCTGGACATCGTCGGCCAGCGGCTCGCGCCCCACCTCGATCACCTGCCCATCGGCCAGGACGACCTGCAGCCCCAGAACGTGCCGCCGCGCCGAGCCTGACCTTAACCAGTGGCTCCCGGCCGCGTCGACCCCAACCACGCCTCCGAGCGTCGTCACGCTGCTGTTCGCAGGATCGGGGCCAAACATGCGGCCCGACGCTCGGAGGTGGGTGTTCAGGCGTTCCAGCACAACGCCCGGCTGTACGCGAACCTTGTCGCCATCGGTGTAGATCACGCGGCGAAGATAACGCGAGAAATCGATAACCAGCCCCGGCCCGAGCGATTCCCCGGCCAATCCCGAGCCGGAACCGCGGGCATGCACCGGAATGTTCTTCTCCGCCGCGTATGCCACGCAGGCGGCGACGTCCGCTGTCGATCGCGGGCGGACGACAGCCAGCGGCTTGATCTCATAGATACTGCCGTCACTCGCAAAGAGCTCCAGAAAGACGTCGTCGCAGCGCACATCGCCCGACACAAGCCCGCGGAGATCGTCTTGGATGCGTTCGCGCTGCTGGTCTAATTGTGGCATACATCGGCCCCGATGGGACCCGCCTTCCTCTAACGACGCTGCACAACTCGGTGCGGCACGGCTTTTCTAGCGGCGATCTCCGTAAATCAGCGTCATGATTTCCGCGCGGGTCGTCGGGTTGTTGCGAAAAGCCCCCTTCATCGCCGAACTGACGCATACGCTGCCCGGTTTGCGAACACCGCGGACCGTCATGCAACTGTGGACGGCTTCGACGATCACGGCCACACCGCGCGCGTGCAGTTCCTTCATCAACAGGTCGGCGATCGTCTCGGTCATACGTTCCTGAACCTGTGGCCGCCGCGCGACCACCTCCACAACGCGAGCCAGTTTGCTCAGCCCGACGACTCGGCCGTTCGGCAGGTAACCGATATGCGCCTTGCCCATAAACGGCAGCAGATGGTGCTCGCACATGCTGTTGAAGCTGATGTCGCGAACCAGCACGATCTCGTCGTATTTCTCGGTAAAAAACTTCTGCAAGTGCACGCTCGCGTCCTCGTGCAGACCACCGAACATCTCGGCGTACATCCGGGCGACGCGAGCCGGCGTCTCACTCAGCCCCTCTCGATCGGGGTTCTCACCGACGGCAAACAGGATCTCGCGCACGGCTCGTTCAATCCGGGCCAGATCGATAGGACTGTCCCCCAAGTCGTTTGCGTTGTCGAGTTCGCCGTCCAAACTGCCGCCGACGCGTACAGAATCCTCAATAGGAGAAGCCATTTAGATTCACTCACCTCCGGAAGAGTCAACTCTCCGTTCATCTTAGGCCCCCCCCGTATAACGGTCAAGGTGGGCGGCCAACCGCCGATGGCTCCGCTCAACCGGTCAAACGCCTTCCGCGAAACCATGTGGCCACTACAGGGCCGTCCGAGTTGAGCAATAGGAGGTGGTCATTGTCAGGACCCGTCGAGGGCAGGGCGACGACAGCAAGATCCGCAAACTTGCCCGGTTCCAGCGAACCGACGTCCCCATCGCGACCGAGAGCCCGGGCCGATTCGAAGGTTCCCATCGCGAGCACTTCGGCCGCGTCGACCCCCGGATGTCGACGGGCAACTTCGCGCATCTCCGCCAGCAGGCTCAGATCGGGCGACGTAGCCCGGCTGTCGGTGCCCAGACACACGCGCACACCGGCGGCCAGCATGCGCGAAAGTGGATAGTCTTGGTGCCGAAAGTACGCGTGCGTGCGAGGGCAATACACGACCGACATCGTCTCGCGATGCTCGGCCAGCCAAGCGATCTCATCGTCGGCCAGATAATTGCCGTGAATGACCAGCGTACGCGGCGCGCCGGCCAACACCCGCAAATAGTCCAGCGGACGCGCCCCTCGTGCGACCGTTTCAGCGTCCCACGTTCCCAGTTCACAAAGGAACTCGTGCAACGGGCCGTCCCCGTTCCGCAGCAACTGAAGCTCCTCCCGTGATTCCGCCAGGTGGAACGCCAGCGGCACCCGCCGATCCTCGGCCAACGACACGGCCGCTTCAAGCAGTCCGATCGAGACCGTATACGGAGCGTGCGGGGCAATCGCCGCAAGGCAGTCTTCCGAACCCGCATACTCCAGATGCGCCTCGGCCTGCTTGAGCGTCAGCGCGGCCCGTTCCACTGTAGGGCCGATGAGTTCCTGAAACACCGTGGCATGGAGCGGCGCTTGCTCGAACCGGCTACGTGGCCAGTCCGGCTGGGCGATGTCGCCCAAGGTCGTCGTGCCCAGCGCCGAGCATTCGTCAACACCGCGCCGAACCGCGTCCGGGCCGGGTGCCGGACCGTGTCGTCGCCAGTCGAGCACCGCACGAATCCAGTCGGGAAACGACTGCCCGGCGGTCCCCAGCGGCGCCACAAGCGAGCTGAACTCAAGGTGCGTGTGCGCGTTGACGAAGCCTGGCAAAATGGCCACGTTGCCCAGGTCTTCGACATCTGTCCCAACGGCCGCATGGCCGACGGCCACAATCCGCTCGTCCTCGATCGTGACGACGCCGTCGCGAACGGGCGCTTGGGCCACCGGAAACAGGCAGCGGGCTTTCAAAGCGCGGCGGCGAGGCGTACCCATGGCAAACGGTCCGACGGTAACGGCCCGAGCATCCGGCCGGTTAGAGCGCATTCGACGTAATTGTAGCGTGTATTTCGCTTTCCCCAACCGTAGAAACATGCCGCCGCGAACGCTACAGTTAAGTGCGACACGCACTACGGCTCGGTTCGCAGGGCGCGGCGAATTGCGTCCTGTTGCTGCTCCTCGATCGATTTCTCGTAAGACAGGCGGTTGAACCAGAACAGCAGCGCCGCCGACGCCAACGCACTGACCCCGATGGCCGTCCAGAATTCCACGCCGTGCCCGTTCTCGGCCGGATTGACGATGTAGGTCACCAGCGGAATTCGTTGCTGAACGACCGACGGAATCCTCGCGCCCGCCACGGCAAGACTGTTGTGCACTAGGTGAAACAGCATCCCCGGCAGAATACTCCCGCTCTGGATGGCGATCAGGGCGATCATCATGCCCACGAGCATGGCCGTCATCGACTGCTGTAGAATTCCATGGGTCAGCCCGAAAAAGATTGCGCTGAAGACAATCGCCCGCGACTTGTGCCCCGTGTGCCGGAACCCTGAAAGGATGAACCCGCGAAACGCCAACTCCTCGCAGATGGCAGGTGTCAGCGCAATCAGAAGAATGATCGGCACCAGAGGTCCGTGTTGGATGACCTTCTGCAAGTCGGCTAACGACTCCTGCAACTGTTCGTTCACCGGATACAGCGTCGTGATGGCGCTTTGCAGCGCCGTCATGGCCGGATGCAGTGTTACCGCCAGCAGCACCGCCGCAGGCAACGTCAGCCACGGTGGCCATCGCAGCAGTAGCGTCTGCCGCGGACTCGACGTGCATATGATCGTCATCATCAGCGCCGGTAGCGCGATCACCACGACCTGCGAAATGAGCGTCACCAGCGCGAAGGCCCGAAAGTCGTTCGGCTGCGGCAGCGCAAGGCCCATGAAGAAACGAATGACTAGGATCAGGATTCCGCAGAACAGGGCTGCGGCCACTGTGGGGGTCGGCTTGCGCTCATCCAGCAGATGACGCAGCCACAAGCCTACATCCAGCCGCTCGCTCTCGCGGAATAGCACCGACTCCGAATTGAACTGCTCGACCGCCCAGCGGATTGCCAGGTAGCAACACCCGAACGTCACGGCCACAACCGGCGGCGTGAACTGAAGGGTCTGCCAGTAGTTCCCTTCCAGGGCCGCCCGTAGCAACAGCATCAGGCCCGCCACCGGAATCAGGCTGTTGCCCAGCGTCAACTCCACGCCCGGCGCCATTGGCAGCACGGCCAGAGGCATCGTGACCAGGAGCAAAGGCATAAGGTAGTACTGCCCTTCCTTGCTGCTGCGGGCCAGCGCAGCCAACGCGAGGCAAAGCGCGCTGAACAATGCCGAAACGGGAACCAGCGCCAATGAAAGCCAGAGCGCCGCAACCACGGGCGGTGGTCCCAACCCGGGCAGCTTCGCCAGGATGAACCAGCCCATGGCGGCCATGCTCACCAGGTTCAAGATGGCCGTCACCATGCTGAAGAACATGATCGTCAGCAACTTGCCCAGCACAATCTCGCTTCGTTCTGCCGGGCTGCTGAGCAACGTCTCCAGGGTCCCGCGTTCCTTTTCACCCGCACACAGGTCGACGGCCGGGTAAAAAGCACCGGTCATCGCCCAAATCAGCAACAGCATGGGCAATATCTTCGACCAGGTCGCGGCGCCCTGCAGGCTGGTCCGCTTGGCGATATCGGCCGACTCCACCGTAAACGGCTTGGCCGCTACCGCGGGAACGCCCGTCGCGGCCAAATTCGTCTGGACGATTTCATCCGTCCAACGCTGCAAGACGGCCGTCAGGCGTGCGAACGTTACCTGCGACTGCTCGTTGGCCGTCGTATAGATGATCTCAGGGCTGGGAATCTGCAGCGGAATGCTCTGCTTGCCGTCCGAATCCTCGCTTCCCGTGGCCCGGGCACGATCGGTGCGCTCTTGAATCGCCTCGCGGAACACCTGCAGACGGTCGGCGAAATCGGGCGGGAAGTACACGGCCGCGGCGCACTGCCGGTTGATGACCGCGGCGCGGGCGACGGCCTTCGGATCCGCAACGGTTCCTTGGTCTGGTCGAGGTTCATCGGAGAGGAACTTCACTTCCAGCAGACGCACCTTCTTCGGATCGCTGAACAATCGCGCCGCAAAGTGGTCGTTCTCCAGCAGCGGCGGCAGATCGTCCAGGTTCCGTGCTCCGATCACCAACACAGTGGTGGCTCGATCCTGCATGAACTGCGAAACCTGAAAGAACGCCGTACCCAACAGCGGGTACAGAAGAATCGGCAGGATGAGGATGACAAACAGCGTCCGCCGGTCCCGCAACTGGTCGCGCATCTCGCGAATGAGAATCCAGCGAACGTTCCGCCAGTTCATCCGACGTCTCATGGCCGGTCCTCCTCGCGGTCATGATCTGCCGTGATTCCCCGGGCATACGCCTCGTCGTGCCTGGAGATGAGCTGAAAGAACAGTTCTTCCAGATCGCGCTCGCGGTGCTCCTCGCGCAGCGCCTCCAACTCCCCTTCGGCCAGGATGTGCCCGCGGTGGATGATCGCCAGCCGGTCGCACAACTTCTCGGCTTCCCGCATGATGTGGGTCGAAAAAAGAACGCACTTCCCGTGCTCGCGCAGCTCGGCGACTGTATTCAGCAGCGCGCGTGCGACGAGCACGTCGAGGCCCGATGTGGCCTCATCGAAAATCAGAACCGGCGGGTCGTGCACGATGGCCCGCGCGATCGACACCTTCTGCTTCATGCCCGTCGACATCTTCGCGCCTAGCAGATCGCGGATGTCGTTCATCTTCAACCGATCGAACAGTTGCTCCATCCGCTGGTTCAGCTCGTCGTCCGAAATCCCGTACAGCCGCCCGAAGTGCTGCACCATTTCCCACGCCGTCATGCGGTCGTAAACAGCCGTGTTGGCCGACATGAAGCCGATCTGGCGGCGAACCATCGACGGCTGCGTGACCACGTCGTATCCGTTGATCGTGGCCGTGCCGGCCGTCGGCCGCAGCAACGTGCTCAGAATCCGTAGTGCGGTCGTCTTTCCGGCACCGTTGGGCCCCAGCAACCCGTAGATCTGCCCCGGGCAGGCATCGAAACTGACGCCCTCCAACGCGACGAGTTTGCCTCGCTGGAGATCGGCGTAGTGTTTCGTCAGGTTGCGAACACGGATCATAACGACACTCGGAGGGGGGGGCTTGCGCAGAAGCGTCGCCTAAACCTTTTATCGTAGCTTACCTTACACGATCCACAGTTCCGTTGGCACGTCACGGCTACACCTGGCAAACGGTGGGGAAAACTACCCCCAATGGTTGCGGGGTCAGCGGTCACTGGCTCATCCGGCGAGGCCGGCCTATGCGTGCGGGTTGTCCAGGAGGTTGTAAAACACGTCTCGTCGACGCGGCGTGTACCCGGCATCGGCTATCAGCCGCCGGATCTCCGTTTCCGTCGTGCGGAAACTGGTCCCAGCCGCCGCGACCACGTTCTCTTCGATCATCAGGCTGCCCATGTCGTTGGCCCCGAATCTCAAAGCCATCTGCCCGATCGTCAGGCCCTGCGTGACCCAGCTAGCCTGCAAATTGGCGAAGTTGTCCAAGTAAAGGCGTGCGACGGTCATAGTCTTCAGGTACTCGAAAACCCCCACTTTCGGCAGGTGCGATAAGGCCGTATTCCCAGGCTGGAACGTCCAGCAAATAAAGGCCGTGAACCCGCCCGTTTCGTCCTGAAGCTCGCGAAGACGCCGCAGGTGTTCGACCCGCTCCGCCAGCGACTCCAAGTGACCGAACATCATCGTGGCCGTCCCTCGGCCGCCCAGACGATGCCAGCGGCGGCAAACGTCCAACCACCCATCGGCCAGCACCTTGCAGGGACTCACCGCCTTGCGAACGCGGTCGACGAGGATCTCGGCGCCTCCGCCCGGCAAACTCCCCAGGCCGGCCTCGCGCAGACGCAGAAGCACCTCCTCGACCGGCGTTTCCGAAACCTGCGAGATATGGAAGATCTCCGGTGGACTGAACCCGTGCACGTTCACCGAGGGAAACCGTCGGCGGATGCCCGACAAGCGGCTGCAATGCCAATCGAGTCCCAACTCCGGATGAAGGCCGCCCTGCAACAGGATCTGATTCCCGCCCAGGGCGATCGTCTCCTCGATCTTCGCATGCAGCTCGGCTTCCTCGATCACATAACCCTGCGGGTCGCCGGGCCGGCACGAGAACGCACAGAAGCGACAGCCTCCGGTGCAAATATTCGTGTAATTGATATTTCGATCGATGTTGTAGGTGCGATACGCCTCGGGGTGCCGGCGTTGCGTTACGGCGTCGGCCGCGGCGCCCAGCGCGGCCAGATCGTGGCTCTCCAGCAGAGCCAAGGCATCGTCGTCCCCGAGTCGGCTTCCCGCCACGACTCGCTCAAGAACAGGTTGGATCGGCGAAGACAAGCTCTACTCCTCCGGGGGCGAACCCGTGCGCAGCCGCTAGGCCGAAGAACATCTCCAGCCCTTGCCGCTCACGCTGGCCGAGCCGGAACCGCAGGTGGTCGCGCATATACGAGCGGCAGGCGTCTTCCGAAATCCCCAGCCGCGGCCCCTCGCTGCGGGCAATGGCGTCGATCCGCCGAACGCCCTCATCTCTCGACTGCGAGAATGCCCGGTGCAGTGGCCCCAGGTCCAGGCCCGATCGGCCGATCCACATGGCGAACACAAACGGCAGGCCGGTCCAACGCCGCCACTCCTCGCCGAGGTCCCGCGCTTCGAAAAAACGGGTGTCCGGTGCGATGATGCCCCGGTCGCCGATCAACATGACCGCATCGGTGGTCGACTCGTCCGGCGACCCGCCGATAGGCAGCGTTTCCAACTGGGGCTCCAGCCCAAATCGCTCCCGAAGCAGGATCTGCACCAGCGCAGCACTGGTCCGCGAGCCCTCATCCAGCGCGAGCGAACGGATCTCCGCGATGGGAACGCGACTGTACAGCATCACACTCTTGACCGGACCGTCGCAGGCGACACACGCGTCCGACACGACGGCGTAGCCCGGGTTCCGCAGATACTCGATCGACGGTATCAACGCAACGTCGAACTGCCCCTTGGCTAGATCGTCAGCCAGACGACTCGGCACGTCGACCCTCAGACTCGCGTCGGGCAAATACTGCTCCAGACAGCAAATCAACGGCCGGGAATTCAGATAGCTGACCGCCCCGATCCGCAACGGGGGGGTCTCTTCAGTTCCAGAGCGATCAAGCGCCATCGGCTCCTCGCAGGCGGGCAGGAAAAGTCGATTATAACCCCTGTCCGGCGAGGGGAGAAGGCCCGGCCCGCTCGCCACGCCCTACGCTCGTTTGACCCAGGTGGGGTGAAAGGTAGAGTTTTTCTGTAGTTGCCGTTTTGTTTGGCGACATAGCGCGCCGACTGCGCAACGCGTGCGGCTGCCCTCTCGCCAACACCGGACAACGCACACAGTCTTGCGGCCATCCATCACCTCGTTGTCGAGCCAATCCGCATGAGCGCTCCTGACGATAGCCTCCTCAGTCGTCTGACCGGCAATCCCGCCGCCGGTACCGATCCCTGGTCCGCGCTTGAGGCCACAGAGCCCGATCACGACGTGCCCGTGCCAACCAAAGACTCCGACGCGAAGTTGGACGCCATGCTGGGCCGGATCCGCAACCTGGCCGGCGCCGGCGAGCCCGACAAGGCCCAAGGCAACGAGCCGTCGAACGCCACCCCGGAATCCGCCCCGCCCGACGGCGAAGGCGCCTTCGTTCCCACCGAGCCCAGTTCCTTCCGCGACGCCAAGCTGACCGACAGCGAGGTCGAGGCGCTCGTACTCAAATTCCTTCTGGTGCGCGGTGATGCGGCCGGCCGCGACGTCGCCGAGCAAATCAAGCTCCCCTTCATCCTCGTTGACGAGCTCCTCTGGAAGCTGAAGAACGATCAACTGGTCGTCCATCGTGGCTCGGCCCCCATGAACGACTACCAATACCAACTGACCGACGTCGGCCGGGAGCGGGCACGCCGCTATGCACAGGCGTGCAGCTACTTCGGCTCGGCCCCAGTGGCGCTCGACGAATACATCGCGGCCGTCGCCCGCCAATCGCTCACCGCCCAGCATCCCAGCTTCGACGCCGTCCAGCAAGCGTTCGAAGGCCTCCTACTGAACCGAACCATGCTCGACCGGCTCGGTCCGGCCATCAATTCCGGCCGCGGCCTCTTCCTCTACGGCTACCCCGGTAACGGCAAAACCAGCATCGCCGAACGCGTCACCAGGGCGTTCGGACAGCACATCTGGATTCCGCGGGCCATCGGAATCGACGGCGAGATCATCCGGCTGTTCGACCCCGTCAATCACATCGAAGCGCCCGTCGAGCCGGGTTCCGGCATCCTCGAAAAGCGCAAGATCGACCGGCGCTGGGTGCGGATCGTGCGTCCCACGATCATCGCAGGCGGCGAGCTCACCATGTCGGCCTTGGAAGTCACGATCAACACGTCGACCGGAATCTGCGAGGCACCCCTGCAACTCAAGAGCAATTGCGGTACGCTCGTGATCGACGACTTCGGCCGACAGCGCATGCGTGTTGAAGAGTTGCTCAACCGGTGGATCGTTCCGCTGGAGCGGCGAGTCGACTTCCTGAACCTGCCCAACGGCAAGAAGATCAACGTACCCTTCGACCAGTTGATTATCTTCTCGACCAACCTCGAACCGCGCGACTTGGTCGACGAGGCCTTCCTGCGGCGTATTCCCTATAAGATCGAGATCATCGATCCGACGGAAGACGAGTTCCGCGACCTGTTCCGCATCCTCGCCGAGCAAATGGGCGTCGAATATCGCGACGACGCCGTCAGCCATCTCATCCAGACCCACTACCGGCGGCCGGGCCGACCGCTGCGCTTCTGCCAGCCTCGCGACCTGCTCATGCAGGTCCGCAACTTCTGCTCCTATCACGGCTTTCCGCTGGAGATGACCAACGAGTACTTCGACCGAGCCTGCCTCAACTACTTCGCCGTCATGTGACCGCCCGATCGAGCGATCATCCGCTGGATTGCCAGCAGATTGAGCATGAGGTGGCGCGGATGGTGGAAATTCTCCACGCGCCGGCAGTGCTTGACGAACGTTCCCTTCCGGTCCGGCCAGAAGTCCCAAAGCGCATAACCGTGCTTCTTCAGCGGGAACGTATCCAGCACGTACGTATAGACCTTCGAGAACCAGTGGCGAGCCCACTCCGCGTCCATCTCTTCCACGACGCACAGCGTGCCGATCAGTGCCTCGGCCTGCGTCCACTGGGCCTTGTCGAGAATCCAAGTGTTCTGATCGACGTTCAACAGGCAGCGGAACAACCCGCCGTACACGTCGTCCCACGACACCTCGATCGTGCGATGCAGCAATCGCGCGGCCTTCTCGAACAGCTCCCGATCCTGCCGCCGACGAGCCTCGTACAGAACCATCCACAGAGTTTCGATCCCGTGCCCCGTGTACACCAGGTCGCGGTAAACGCCCTCCGGGCGGCTCATGTCGTGGCACAGCACTTCGTTCAGCAGGTCGTACTCCGGATTGTAATGGTGTGCAAAGATGGCATCCAGACTGCGATCGACCACGGATCGCACCTCAGCGTCCTCACGCTGCGTCAGGAGCTGCGAGCCCAGGTGGAGAAGCAGCATCCACACCGCCAGCAAGCGAGCGCCCGGCAGCTCCGGTGGGTCGCTCATGATCTTGTCCAGATAGACCTTCGGAGCACTGGGCGCGTAATCGGGCCGATCGTACAGCCGCACGCACTTCAACAGCATCTGCTTGGCACGATCCCAGTAAGCAGGCTCCTTCGCCGCGCGGCCGTACTCGGCAAAACCTCCTGCAATGAACAGGTCGCCGTACACCTCCTTGCTCACGTCGACGTACTTCCCCCCGATCAACAGCCCCTTCGAGGCGATCGGTTCGCCCTGCTTGGTGACCTCGGCGGCCCAAAGGTCGTCGCCAGTCGGAGCATTCCGAAGAAGCAATCCGACGGCCTTCCTCGCAACCTCCAGATACTTCGGCTCCGGCGCCAACTCGTTATAAAGGAATGAGTAAACCCAGATGCCGCGGCCCGTAAACCACGCGTTCTTCGTCGTGTTGAGCAAGGTGCCGTCGCGATCGGCGTTACACATGAACCCGCCCAGTTCATGGTCGATGATGTGCTTGTCCATGAAGGGCAGAAAGTCGTCGAACAGGTCGTAGCGGTAGCGATCGCGGAGTTGCTCGAGCGTTCGTCCGGCCAATTGGTGACCGGCCTGCGCACCCGCGGTGGCCGGTGCCGAAGGTTGCAACTTCGGCTGAGCTGCCCCACACCGCCTGGCGCCGAGCAAGCCGATCGCCGTCGAGGCCGATGCCACCAGGAGTTGTCGTCGGTTCATGATGTGGCTCACTTGGCCGGTTTGGTTTTCTGCACGTGCTCGGCCTGCTGCTGCCGCTCGAGATAGGCGATCAGCCGGTCCCAGCGGGCGCGGCCGTTCGGCGATGCCGCAGCACGGGCCGACATTACCAACCGCCGAGCCTCCGTAAGATTCTCCGGGTTCTTACGCAGTTTCGCCGTCTTGATGAGCGGGATGATCTTGAGAATCGCCAACGCCGGCTCGCGGCCTCCCCACAGCGGCGCCAGACGCTCCTCGACGAACTCGTCGATCGACATCTGCGGATTCCACAAGAACGCCTCCCACGCGAGGTAGAACAACTCGACGTTCGGCTGCTCAGGCGACAGCTCGCCGTACGTATCCAGACCCTCGAACCCCACCGACGCCGCCTCGCGGCAGATGTCGCGAACGTCCGCCAGGTAGAAATCGTCCTGCGTGTGCGTCGACGTGTTGCACCAGTGCAGATAGCCGAGGTTGTGCTTGGCCATCGGGCGCACGTCCGCCGGCCATTTTCGGGCCATATGAGTGAGTGTCCATTGGCAGATCGCGTCCTGCGGGATCATATCGAGGAACTTGGGCGGTGTCTTCATCATCGCCGCCGTGTAGCCGGTGTACGTGGCATAGCTCAGCCACGCCTTGGGAGCGATCCGCCGCATCGTCTCGAACGTGACCATGTGCGAGATCGCCATATCCTTGTAGTAGTCGGGTTCCTTCGATTGGATCGCCGCGCGGGCCTTCTTGCAGTCGTCGCAGTAGCACACGTAGAAATCGCCCATCTCAAGATTCACCCCGCCGATCTCGAACGTGTCGAACAGCCATTTGGCCCCTTCGTCGAGCCACTGCTTGTTCTCTGGCTTGGAAGGGCAGGCCGAGTTTCGCGGCGACCCGTCCTTCTTGATCGAGCGGAGTTCCGGGTGTTTGGCCAACCACGTGTCGGCGTTGTAGAGGTGATTGCCCTCAAAGTAGTAGCCACCGTAGTCGCTCGTGCCCACGCCCGGCAGAATACGCACGCCGCGCTGGCTGGCGTATCGGCACAGTTCCTGCGAAGCCGCGATGCCGCCGTGGGTGTCGCGGATGAAGCCCCAAATGATGAGCCCGTTGAACTTGTGGTCGGCCATGTAGTCGACGCACCGTTTGAAGTCGATCAGAAACGCCTGGGGCTCTTTGCTGAACGTCCCCCCACCGCCCATCACCGTGCCTACGCGCCCCGGGCCGCCCCAGTCCATGCGATGATCCCAGTTCCAGAACCAGCGGTACTTGAACCGTGGAATTTCACGGGCGTCGAGTGGGCCGAGCGACACATTTCCCCCGTCGTGACGCAGCGTCCAGTGGATCAGGTCGACCACCGCGTAGTTCGTTCCATCCCGCCCGCCGCCGGCAAGAAGCACATAGTCGCGGCCGTCCTTGCGAACCCGCCGGGCGATGTAACCTTGCTCGGTGAGACCTTCCGACCCAACGTCAATCTGAACTTCCGCGGCCAGCCGGCGCACTGCGGGATTCGAGGCGGCGCTGCCCAAAAGAACGAGGCAGCCTTCCTTGGGCAATGTCTGGGCGTCCGACGCGACCGTCTCGACCTTAGCGTGCGCCGTATCGGCGAACCAGCGCTGCAGCCGTTGGGCGGCATACTGATCGTCCTGACCATGAACGATCGTGCACAGCGGCCGTCCGTCGCGAACGAGCCATAGTAGATCATCGGCCGCCGCAGATCGGACGCTCACAAGCAAGAGCATCCCGCACGCAATGGCTGGCAGGGTAGGTCGCATCAGAAGGATCTCCGGCAAGGTCCCGCCGCAACTTGTGTCGGCGGTAAGTCTGCTAACATAGTGAAATGTCACGTTACATCATCGCTCGCCACAAAAAGGCGGGACCGAAGGCCTCCCGCCTCATTTGCCGGCCTGTCGCCGATGGCCTGACAGCGATTTCTAGCTTACCGACAGCCGACGGGCGTTGCAAGCGCCCATCCGCAAATGGGTGCGGTAACCGATTTCTGGCGCCGTCGGGCAAACGCCGAGACGTAGCCCCACCAGCAAATCTGGCTTCGCTCGGCTACTCTTCAAAGTTACCCAGCTTGACCAACAACATTTACTACGCCCATCCGCAAATCGTGGCAAACCGTGGTGGCCGATGCCGCAGCCGAACGCATGCTCGGCTGGTGGCTAGGTGATCGTGCGGCCACGCGGCCTTCAACCGGCCGCTACTCGCGTTGCCATAAGACTTTGCGCCGCGTGCTTCAAGAAAAGCGACTCGGCGTATCGACCAAGCAGGTCGATACGCCGAACACTGACCCCCGACGGGCCCGGAATCTCCAACTGAGAACAACCACCCTCCGCAAGCCTACCGTCCAGGCTTGCCACCGACATGAACTACCATCGCGTTACTTCGCGCTCTTCATGTCGAAGTTGAACTCGTTGGGCCCTTCCCCCGTGACCGTTATCGTAATCTTGCTCTCAGAGCCGTACTCGGGCGGCGCAAGATTGGGCGGCTTGCTGTGCCTACGTTCTTCGGCAGGCACCGTCTCGAAGAAACTCATGTCGGGGGCACTGATCCTCACCAAGTACTTGCCCGGTGGGAGCCCCTTCTCGGCCGCGATCGTGTAGCTTCCTTCCTTGATGTTGCAGCCACCGAGGACTGGCCCCTTATCCAAAGGGGCAAACTGGATGGAACCCGACGAAAGGGGTTTGCCATCCAGAGTAACCATACCGCTGACCGCTTTGCGGCCCAAAGGGTTGTCTTCGCCACAGCCGACCCAGGCGGCGATGCTGAGGGCGCCGAGCAGGAGCAGCCCATTCCGACCTAACCGGTAAATCATATCTCTCTCTTTCCTCGTCAAATCGAAAGCGTTACGCAAAACGCTCATTGGGGTTGTCTGATACTGTGAGCGCGCCGAACAGGCCGCTATCGGGCCGAGCGCCCGGTGCCCGCCACGGTCGCGTTCGCGACACGCACACCCGAGCACACCTTATTGGGTCCTGCATTGGAACTGGAACGAGGCCGACCATCGGGAGGCCGAAAGATCAGGATTGGGTCGGACCCCTTGTTCCGTTTTCAATCAGGCATCAATAAGACTAGCTCTTCCCGACAGAAACGGAAAGAGCGGCCCTGCCTGATGAAGTACAGACAGGGCCGCCGAACATATCCCACGCGACGTCAACCGAATACTACCGGCGAGCGTTCGCGCGATCTTCATTAGCAAAACGCTGCCATGAACTCTGCGAGGTTAGCGGACTTCAACCTCTCCACCACGCATGGTGCCTTGCGCCTGCCACAGAGCCCATTGAATGTTGTTGGAAACAAAGTCAACGGAGCCGTCACCGTACAGAGCGTTCACACCGCCGGGGTGCTCGCTACGAGCAGCCCTGACATACACCGAGTCGATGCCCGTGCCGGAAGCAGCCAGCGTGCAGGGGTGCCTCGGGTTGGCGTCGTTGTTGCAGTACGGGAACTCGTTGTTCTGGCACACGTCTGGCGACGAGGAGTTCGGCGTCAGGAACGTGGTGAAATAGGTCGATTCATTGTGCCACGTGAATCCACGGTAGTCCATCGTGAACGAACCCGCCGAGCCGCTGAGGAGAACGGCCGCAGCATCGTTCCACGTCTCGCCGCCCTGACCCTGAATGGTCTCGGAAACGAGCAGCGTATTGCTCGTACCGTCGGTCATGTCACGGAAGCCGTAGGCCGGCGGCTCGACCTTGGTGCAGCTGGGGCCGGGTTCAGCGTCATCGCAACCGCCGATGAAGAACGGTGCGCCACCGAACGTGACAACCCACGCGGCCGGAGTACCGAGGGTGGCCACGATGCCGCCCGATCCCCAGACGCTGACGATACCCGTGTTGCCGACGTTGCACACATAGTTGTGGTGCGTCGTCTGGGTCTGAATCGTCGGAGCTCCGAACGGGGTCCCGTCCAGCGTACGAGCGTTCACCAAACCACTCGGGCACGTGTAGACCTCGAAGCGCTTACTGGTGACGTTATCGCGGTTCTCCATCGAGAGGTATGTACCGTAGGGGATCCCGAACGCTGCAGCACCCAACGTACCAAGCAGCGCGGTTGGGTTGCCCGACCAGGGCGAACCACCGACCAAGACCAGCGCGTCGTTGTACATGTCGCCAGCGTTCCACCCCTTCGAAGCATTGGCCTGCTCCAAGAACGGAAGAATTTCCGTCGACCAGTTCCCCCACCCAGCGTTGAACCCGCCGACGGGAAGGGTCTTGTAGGTGTCGTGATAGTTGTGCATCGCCAAACCAATCTGCTTCAGATTGTTCGTGCACTGAGCGCGGCGGGCCGCTTCGCGCGCTGCCTGCACTGCGGGTAGCAGCAACGCAATCAAGATTCCGATGATGGCAATAACCACCAATAACTCCACTAGTGTAAATGCACCGCGTCTGACCTTCATTGTGAACCTCCCAGCACAAAAAGTAGTGAGAAAGAAAACACCGTGCCTCGCCAAAACAACGCCCAGACGGACGAGCCGCCGGAACAAGACGCTATTTGCCGAGCATACGACCGAACTGTGCCTCTTCCCCTGAACCGAGCGTGCTTCAATCCACGAATGCTTGGTGACTCGCCAATGGCGACATGCCAGTGGCCCGCCCGAAGCCACCCTGAATCACCCCCTGAAGAATTCTCAGCACATGGCTCAAGACAAGTCTCTTCCGCAGATTGCACGCTAGACAGACGTTCTGCAACCGGTGGCCCTAACTCTTCTACCCCCCATCGGCCTGACTCCGCCGGCTAGCTATGTAACCCGCATCAATACATCGTTTTCGACGAACCGAAAACGCTGTCCGTTCCTCACATTCCGTACCCAATCGCTACACACACAACGCGGCGATTACCAACAGCGCAGGCAAATCGGCCCATTTGCATTGGTAAGGTGCTGGATAAGATCCTCACCGAACGACAAGCCACATGATCCCCACAGCAGATGGGGAACCGCCACCACTTACGTGCATTCGACTTGGGTAGATCGATCTATACCACCATACGACTGGTTCCTTTCTAGTCAGGAATTAACATTGTGTCAATACCCTGCATACGCCAATTGCGTTACGGGCAACGCACATGCTAGCCACCGCTACATGAACCAAACTTCTATGCCTCCAGAGAGTTAAAATCCAAGGCGGGTTCAGCGTGCCCTAGTCCACAGAACCGTGGGTGCCAAAAAGCTGAACTCACCCCACAGACATAATCTCTAGTGGTAACCCTGCACCACCAAGAGTGGTGGCCAAGCGAGGAAAACACGGCGCAACCATGCCATCTCGCGTCTCACCGCCCCGCATGGAATCCCGTCTTGCGGAACGACAACTCCCCACGATTCGCGCCGCTGAATAGGGATTTATGACGAGCTTTGGGGCGCGCGGTGCGGCCGCAGCGTCGTGCCCGGAGCCCCCGATCGCGCCGTCAACCCATCACCACGTTGGACGTGCCATGGTTTCAGCACCGTCTGAACCTGTTCTTGCGCGGTCATGCGCCTACCGGCCGAGAAGCCGACCGCGGAAAACAGCGCCGGACGAACGAGAAACTCCAACAGCGTGCAGCTAATCAACCCGCCGATGATCACGGTGGCAACCGGGTAGAGAATCTCCTTGCCGGGCTGACCAGCAGCCAGAGCCAACGGGATCAGGCCGATCCCGGAGGTCAGCGCGGTCATGAGCACGGGTGCCAACCGCTCCTGTCCGGCACGGACGAGCATGGCCGACGACCAGGTCTCTCCCTCATGGCGCACCAAGTAAAGATAGTGACTCAGCAGCAAAATGCCGTTACGCGAGGCAATTCCACCAAGCGAAATGAAGCCGACCATCGATGCGATCGAAACCGTCTGCCCGGTAAGCACCAGCGCCGCCACAGAGCCAATGAAAGCCATGGGCAGGGCCACCATCACCTGCAGCGCGAAGTTGGCCGAGCGGAACATGGTGTACAGCACAAGGAAAACGCCCACCAGCGCCGCCAACGAGAACACGGCGATCCTCCGCGATGCCGACTGCTGGCTTTCGAACTGGCCGCCGAACTCCGTGAAATAGCCCATGGGAAGCGTGGCCTGGACCGGCTGGATCGCCAGGCGAATGTCGTTCACGACGTCCACAAGCCCACGCCCTGCGACGTTGCATTGAATGGCGATGCGCCGACGTACCTGTTCTCGATTGATCGTGTTTGGACCGCCTGCCTGACGAATGGTGACGACCGAACCGAGGGGAATCGCGCCGCCGTCGGGCAGTTCGACCGGCAGGCGAGCCAGGGCCTGGAGGTCTTCGCGGAACGGCTCATCCAGCCGAACGATAAGGTCGAAGCTCTGCTGTCCGAGGAGCACTTCGGAGACGACGCTCCCTTGCATGGCCGTCTGCACGAGACCATTGATCTGGGCCGGCCTCAGCCCGTGCAAGGCCAACTGGTCGCGGTTCAGCTCGATCTGCAGTTGCGGTATGGTAACCTGCGGTTCGACGATCAGATCCTTCACCCCCGGAACCTTCTCGATCGACGCCTTCATCGCCTGGGCTTGCTGCCGCAGAATCCCCAGATCATCCCCATACACCTTGATGGCCACCTGCGCCTGCACGCCCGACAGCATGGCCGAAATAAGATGGGCCAACGGCTGTTCGACCGAGGTGACGATCCCCGGCACGTTGCCCATGGCCGCACGAATCTCGCTAAGAACCTCTTCGCGAGGCCGGCCGCTGTCCGGCTGGAAGGTGGCGATGATCTCCGTGAAATTCACGCCCACGGCGTGCTCGTCCAACTCGGCGCGGCCCGTCTTGCTCACAAACGTCTTCAAACCGCCGATCTCCTTAAGCCGCCGATGGACGGCCTCCGCAACTTGGCGCGACTTGGCCAACGACGTGCCGGGCGGCAACAAGATGTTCAGTTGCGACGTCCCCTCGTCGAACGGCGGCAGGAAGTCGCTCTCCAGATGCCAGAAGACCGTGCCCGCAACGATCACACCGCCGGCAGCCACCGCGAGCACCGTCTTGGGCCAATGCACGCCGATCCGAATCACACGTCCGGCCACCGCCTTCAGCCCGCGAAGCAACAGCCCGTCGCCATGTCGCGCGACGGCGCGTGCGCGGGGAAGCAGCAGCGAAGCCAGGGCCGGCGTGACCGTCAACGACACCGCCAGCGAGGCCAGGATCGACACGATGTAGGCGACCGCCAACGGGCGGAACAGCCGCCCTTCCATGCCGGTCAGAGCGAACAGCGGGATGAAGACCAGCACGACGATCAACGTGCCGAATACGATCGAGTTGCGTATCTCCACGCTCGCATGGAACACGACCGACAGCGCAGAATCCGGCTGCTGCTTGGCGCGGTTCTCGCGGAGTCGCCGAAAGATGTTCTCGACGTCGACAATGGCGTCGTCAACCAGCTCGCCGATGGCCACGGCCAGTCCGCCCAACGTCATCGTATTGATCGACAGGCCCAACCAGCGGAACACGAGCGCCGTAATCACCAGCGAAAGCGGAATCGCGGTCAGCGTAATGAAGGTCGTGCGGAAGTTCAGCAGGAAGACGAAGAGGATCACGACCACCAGGATGCTGCCATCGCGCAGGGCGGCCACCACGTTCTCGATCGCCAGATCGATGAAAGCCTTCTGCTGGTACAGTTCCGCGTTGATGCGCACGTCGTCCGGAAGCGAAGGCTTCAATTCCTCGATCGCCGCGAGAATCTGATCGGTCACTTCTCGCGTGTCGGCGCCGGGCTGTTTGTTGACGGTCAGCAGCACAGCCGGCCCCCCTGCGAAATGCCCCGCGGCATCGCCGACGAAAGCCGAGCTATCGCCCCGTTTCACCTCGGGGCCTTCGATAACGCGTGCTACCTGTTCCAGAAGCACCGGCTGCCCTTGGCGGACCTTGACCGTCAGCTTCTTCAGATCATCCACACACTGGATGCGCCCCAGCGATCGCACGAGCAGCTCGTGTGGACCTTGAGCGTTCAGATAGCCCCCGTTCACGTTGGCGTTGCTCTGCTGCACCGCGGTTTGGACATCCTGGAGCGTCACGCCGCATGCCAACAGACGGTCCGGATTGACCAACACCTGAAACTGCTTGCGATCGCCCCCGATCACGAAGACCTGCGATACGCCGGGAACCGTCAGCAACCGTTGGCGGATGGCCCAGTCGGCCAACGTGCGAAGCTCCATCGGCGACGTCTTGTTCTCCTGGCTCCACATGCCGAGGATCAGGATCTGGCCCATAATCGACGAAATGGGAGCCAACTGCGGCTGAACGTCTGGGGGCAACCGCTGGGCGGCCAGCGCCAGCCGCTCGTTCACAACCTGGCGATCGTTGTAGATGTCGGTTCCCCAATCGAATTCGACCTGGAGCACCGAAAGTCCAACCCCGGAGCTGCTTCTCACCGTCTGCACGCCGCTGGCTCCGTTGACAGCCGTTTCCAAAGTCAGGGTGATCAGCGCCTCGACCTCTTCCGGAGCCATGCCCGGCGCCTCGGTCATGATCGTAACCCGGGGCCGATTCAAATCCGGAAACACGTCGATCGGCAGACTCAACAACTGCCACGTGCCGAAGCCCAGCAGGAAGAGCGATCCGACAAGGACCAGCAACCGGTGCTGCAGCGAAAAACGGATGATTGCGGTGAGCATGGGAGTGCCTCGCGGCGGGTGGCCGAGGTGTGATGAAGGTCTAGTGGTTGTGTCCCGCGTGGGGATCCAGCGGTGGGACGGTCTTGTTCTTGGTGGCCAACTGAAGCTGATACGCGCTCGCCGTAGCCACTTCGACGCCCGGCTTGACGGTCCCGTCGTTCGCGATCACCACGCGATCCTGGTCGCGATACTCGACGTGGACGGCCCGCCGATCGAAGTGGCCGCCGTTGTGCTCGAACACGTACGATTCCGGCCCGTCCTGCACGACGGCTTCCACCGGAAGCACGATCCGTGGCGTCGCTGGCTCCACCGGCACCAACAGCCGCGCGCGTTGGCCGGGCCGGAACCGCCAATCGACGAAGTGTTGCCCGCTGTCGGTCTTGCTGTCACGCACGATCTCGTTCGGCAGCGGCACATAGAACGAAAAGGCCCGCGAGGCCACCTCGACCTCGTTGGCCAGATAGAGGATCTTCAATCCTTCGATCATCTGGCGCCGGTTGTCATTCAACTCGAACACGGCCGTCACAGGCCAGCCTTCTTGGGCCGCTGCGGTCAGCTTGGCGATGTCCTGCTCAAACGCCTTTCCCTGAACGAACAGCACGGCGTAATCGCTCAATTCGCACAGCGGATCGCCCATCGCCACCTGCTGGCCCTTCTCGACCTTCAGCGAGCCGATCTTCATCAGCCGACTCGGATCCGCCTCCGTCTCGGGCGGCTGGGGCGCCGTGATCGTCAGTTCCTGGAGAAGTCTGCGGCTGGAGAGGATCTCGTCGATCTTCTTCTCGGGCAGTCCGTGCAACAGCAGTCGCTGACGTTGCGACCGCAGCGATGCTTCGATCTTCTGCTTCTCATATTCTCTTTCCAGAAGCGTCTTCCCGGCGATCACACCGCTTGCGGCGATCTCTCGTAACCGATTTACCTCGCGATCCACCACGGCCAACTGCTCAGCCATCTGCAAAAAGTCTGACTGGCCTTCCACCAAGTCGGCATGCGTCAAACGCAGGTCGAAAAGCGGTGTGCCGGGTAACACCGCTTCGCCGTCCACATGATAGATCCGCATAATCACGCCGGTGAACGGGGCGGTTACTTGAACCTGCGACGTACCGGGCCGTTGCACCACGGCGCCCGGGATGTTCACCGTTCGGGCGAAAGGCCGAAGTTTGACCCGGTGCAGCGCCAGCCCCAAAGTGGCCGCCGCCTGTTGGCTCAACTCGAGCGAGTTGGCCGCGTCGTGCACGTGGTCATAGTGGTTGGCCGCCTCGTGATCGTCGTGCTCCTCGCCGTGTGCGTCCTGCTCGTCCTGCGCATCGTGTTCGTGCGCGTCGAGTGCTGCCTCGTGGTCGTGATCGCTCGCCGCGCCTTCGTCGTCGTGGTCGTGCGATTCGGCCGACGAAACCGTTGCCGCCTTGATACTGGCCAGCACGCGGTACGACGCTGGCATCCACCAGCCGCGCATCGCAATGCCCGCCAGCAAGGCAACCACCACCACGACGGGCAGGGTCCATTTCACGACGAGCCGAATCCGTTGGTTCATGGCTCTCTCCAACAGTGAAGGGTGTCCTACAGGTTCAGCGTACAGACGTTGCGCGCAGAGACCGGTGGCTTACAGCGCAGACGATCGGCGCGGCTGCCTTCCTGGCCGCAGACGGATCAGGTCTGTAGAACCTGCAATAGCAAGTGCAGTCGCACGGAGCCGGCGGGACGGAGAGCCGCCGACTCGGCTGCAAGAGCCGGTCGCGCAACAGCCACGCGAGGCTCCAAAGGCGAAACCAGCAGTGCAGGCGAGCACGCGGTCACAACCAGCGTGCGACTCGCCTCGGGAAGCACAAACGCACACCGCTCCCCGCAGCCGGGGCGTGGCGAATGATCGAGCCGAGTACAGCCGGCTTCGTGGGCGCCACCATGGCAGCTCGCGCCCAACGTGTGACAGACCGTCTGGCTCGACGCGGGGCAAGTCGCCGGTTCCGCATGGTCATGATGCCAGCAGCACCCCAGCAGCAGGTGCATCACGAGCGAGACGGTGGAACAACCGGCGAGAATCGACGACACGGCGGGCTTGGCTCTCCTGAACAGTCGAAAAACACGGCCCCGCGAGGAATGCAAACCCCTCGCCAGCAGCGAGCCGCGTTTTCCCTGCATCAGTGTCATAATATCCACCGCCGCCAAACGCGGCCATCCCAATCGGCGATCACTCGCTGACCAAAGGCACCACAGCCGCTGCCTGCAAACCCCCTGTGAGTAGCGTCTCTTCGATCCCGCGACTCGCACCCCCGACGTCCCATAGCGAAGAACGTCTGATAGGCCGACCAAGTCACCGATGAAAGAGAGCCGGTCTGGGCACCCAACGGGGGAGCCCCCGCGGCTACGCCAAGCACAACGCATGCAGCCATCAGAGGGTTGCCGCGCATCGAGCGTCCCAGAGAGTTTTGTTGAGGCCTACGTTGCCAATGCGTGTCACGCGGCAATTGGCGCCCCGGATTCCAGCCGTCTCGGTGGGCATCCGCGATGATTCGCCATCATTGGGCATTGCCGGCATCAATGACTTCCAACAACTATCGTCGGCCATTCCAATTGGCCGAATTGAATCGATTGTTCCGCTCGAATCGATCAGACAAACCGCAGCGGCATCCTGACCATCACCGACAGCAGACCCCGCCGCGAACTTGCCACGGCGAACCCTAACCCCTTGTCGGACAAAGGATTTTCGGGTAGGTTCGCCTGCAGCGGTCGACGGACGGCCGCGTTGCGCGCGAGGCGGCCAACGTGACCGCTTTGGCCGGTCGGCGAAACCGCCCCACCGGCTCAGTCGTCTTTTAGTTGTAGGCCGATGGCACACACGGAACCAACCCGGCAGACGCTTGGCCAGGGGGAGCCGCAGACAGGTGAACTGTTGGAGGGGGCCTTCGCGCGCTATCAGAGCGAACTGCTCGGCATGTTGTATTTCGTTGTGGGCAATCGGGAGGATGCGTGTGACGCTCTGCAGGAGGCGTTCGTCAAATGCTGGCGGCGCCGCGACCGGCTTGCCGAGGTCGAGAACCTTCGGGCGTGGATCTTTCGCATTGCGATGAACGCAGGCCGCGATTTGCGATCCGCCGCCTGGCGCCGTCGCAGCCGGCCCCTGGGCGACAACGAAGCCCTGGTGGTCGCCTGCCACGCGCCGCCCGAAGCCGACGTCAGCCGGCGCGAAGAGTTGGAGCAGGTCCGGTGCGCTTTGATGAACTTGCGGCAGGAAGAGCAGGAGGTGTTTCTGCTCCGCCAGAACGGGGAGCTGACTTACGAAGAGATCGCCCGATCGATCAACATTCCGGTCGGGACCGTGAAAACGCGAATGCGGTTGGCTTTGGCAAAACTTCGAGAGGCTCTTAGGTCCGACGGTGAGGTGACGAGGGACGAGCCGTGATGGTGGTCGATCCGGAAATCCGCCAGCGACTGCTGGAATTGATCTACGGCGTGTTGCCCGACGACGAGGCGGCCGAACTGCACGCGCGCATCGCGGCCGAGCCGGAGCTGGCGCGCGCATACGCCCAGGCCCAGGCAGCGGCGGGCGTTCTGGCAGAGGCCGCAAAGCTCGTCGAACCCGATTTTAAGCTCAACCGGCCCGAATCGGCTCCCACGCCCGACGTTGTCGCCGCGGCTGTTCCGCCCGAACGTGCCACGTCCCGCCCCAAGCCGTCGGCCCGACCCGCCGAGCCGTCTCGAAAGCCACGCATCCGGGGGATGACCTGGCTGGTGAGCTTGGCCGCCGGGATTCTCTTGGCCATTTCGCTGGGAGGCTACTTCTATCACCGCGGGCTCCTTGCCGACATTGCCGCAGATCACCTGCGGCTGCGGGTCATCGGGCCGTCGCGATTGCAGGCGTCGGTCGCCAGTCACTACCGCATCGAAACGACCTCCGTGACCGGCAGCCCCGTGTCTTCCCAAATCCAGTTTGTCCTCTATTCGCCCACCGGCCACCAGTTGATAAGCCACAAAGAGCGAACCGACGACAACGGGTTCCTCAACGTCACCATTCCCGCCGACCTTCCCATTCCCGGCCAGGTCCGGCTTGAAATCGAGGCCGCGGGCGACGACAAGCTGGAACGCGTGAACACGGTCCTGGGCGTCGACCCGCCCCGTCTTGCCACCTACCTGACGCCCGACAAACTCGAGTTCCAGCCCGGCGAAACGGTCCGCTACCGCTCCGTTACGCTCGAGCGCTTCACTCTGTTGGCCGAGCAGCAAGCGGCCGTCCGCTACGAAATCGTCGATCCCAGCGGTTCGGCGTTGTCCGGTTCAACCGTTTCGACCACCGCTCGCGACGGCGCAGGCTCCGGCCGCAAAACACTCCCCGCCGATGCCTCCGCGGGCGCGTACACGCTAGTTGCCGGCAGTCCGCAAGGACAGTTCGCCAACGCACGATGCACCTTCAACGTCAAACGCGGGAATGCCCCGGCGGAGAAGGCCAAATCGGAAAAAGCGGATCTGGCCGACAAGCCGCGCGATAAGGTCGAGGTCCACTTCTTCCCCGAGAGCGGCCCCTTGGTCGCCGGGTTGGAAAACCGCGTCTTCTTCCGCGCCAGCGACCCGCAGGGCGAGCCGGTCCAGGTCCGCGGCACGGTCATCGATAGCGACGGCAACGCCGTGGCACGCGCCGAGTCCATCGACGCCGGCATGGGGGCGTTCAGCCTCGAGCCGCAGTTGGGGCGGCGCTACTGCCTGGTGATCGATACGCCCAAGAACGTCAAGAAAGAGCAGTTGCTGCCGCCGGTCTCCGACAGCGAGGTCCTGCTCACGACCGGTTTGGGCGTGTTCAAAGCCCGGCAGCCGCTCCAGTTCAACGTCCGATCGCAAACCGCCGGCATTCCGCTGGTCGTGTCCGCCTGGTGTCGTGGAGCAGAGGTGGGGCAGCAGGCCTTGGTGACGAGAGCCGAGGCCAATCCCGTCGAAATCGACGTCGACGAAAAGGTCGACGGCGTGGTGCGGCTCATCGTATACGACTACCGCAACAGCCCCCCGCGACCCGTCGCTGAGCGGCTCGTCTTCCGGCGTCCAGCGCGGCGACTTCAGATTGACGCAAAACCCCTGGGGCAAGTCAAACCGGGCGAGCCCGCAAAACTCGCATTGACCGTGACCGACGAGAACGGCACGCCCGTGCCGGCCAGCATGGGCGTATCCATTGTCGAACTGCCCGTGTTGAAGCAGCTCGCTGCCGGTAGTTCATCGATGACGGCCCACTTCTTGCTCGCCGATCAGCTCACCCAGGCACCCAAGGATCTCGACGGTTACCTGGCCGACGACCCCAAGGCCGCCGTGGCGCTGGATCTCCTGTTGGGCACGCAAGAGCGGCCGTTCATGGCGAAGCAGAGGGCCATGCAAACCGTCGATGCCAAGACGAGCCCGGCAAACGTGGCCGCCGCGCTCGCCGCGAGCATCTCACCGCCGACCGTCTTCGACAATCTCTCCCAGTTGCAGAAACAGTACAAAGACAGCTTGGCCTCCTACCGTGCCAATCGCACCCGCCCACAGAATTCGCTCACCGTAGCCAGCCTCTTGGGCGGCCTGGGCCTCGTGCTGTTCGTGGCGATGCTGGCCATCATGAACGTGCCCACCGGGCTGCGACTCTGGGCGCCCGCCATCAGCGCGGCGATCGTGTGCGTCGTGATGGGCGCGGTCCTCATGAACCCGGAACGGCGCCACTCGATGTCGGGGAGCATGGTCGCCTTCGCACCGTTCAACACGGCGCCTCCGCCGGCCCCGGGGGCACCGAAGAGTGAATTCGCCCGATCCACAGGCCCCCCGGCCGACACTTCGTCCGCAGCCGAGTCAGACGAAATCGGCAGGTTCGCAGAAGAGAAAGCGGAAGAGAGATTGGAGCGGAAGGACGCCGTGATGACCAAGGGCGCGGCCGAGGGCTCGACCACCAATGCTCCGAAGATCGCCGCCAAGAGCCCGCCGACCGATGCTCCGAAAGGCGGTGTCGCCTCGCAATCATCGCCGTCGAAGGCCGCGCCACCGGCCTCAGAACCGCCACCGCCGGCGGCCGCACCGGCGCAACCTATGCCGGCAACACTCCCGGCGGTACAGTCTCCGCCGGCCGACGCCGCTCAATCCCGCGCCAGATCCAAGGCGGCCCCTGAAGCCGCCAAGAAGCCAGCGTCCGCACCGAAGCGAGCCGCCAAGGCAGCCAGCCCGCCGGCAGACTCGGTGTCCATGCCCAAACAGGCGCCCCCAGGCTACGGGGGCAAGGCGGCGGCGCCGAGTGCTGGCCAAGCCATGCGGCGAGAGCCCTTTGGCCTTCAACTGAACCAGCAAGCAGCGCAAAGCTCGCCCGCCGCCCAGCAGTTGGCAGAGCCCGAAATGCACGATCGTCTCGAGGTGCAATCGTCAAAGGAATCGCTGCACCTGCAAATGCAGGCCGCGCCAAGCCCCGCGTCGGGCGTGCTCTTCTGGAATCCGCTACTAGTCGCGGACAAAGGCGGTCGCGCCGAAATACAGTTCCAGTTGCCCGCCGGCACCAAGCAGTACGCCATTTTGGTCGATGCCTACGGCGACGGCCGGTTGGGCTCGGTGCAGGTGGAATTGCCCGTGCCATCGCCCTAAGGCGACAAATCGCAAACCGAGGCCGATGACCCGCGTCGCGACTCCGATCTACATGGACAACCATGCGACCACGCCGGTCGATGCCCGCGTCGTGGATGCGATGTTGCCCTACTTCACCGGCCAGTTCGGCAATGCCGCCAGCACGACGCACGCCTACGGCTGGCAGGCCAAGGAAGCCGTGGACCGCGCGCGCCAGACCATCGCGGCCGCCATCGGAGCCCAGCCCGACGAGATCGTCTTCACCAGCGGCGCTACGGAAAGCAACAATCTGGCCATTCGAGGCGTAGCCGATCAGGCCCGCCGCCGTGGCAACCACGTGATCAGCGTGGCGACGGAACACCCGTCGGTGCTCGATCCGCTCAAGAAGCTCGCCGCGCGGGGCTGCGAGGTAACACTCTTGCCGGTCTGCCAGTCGCCCAATCCGCACGCCGGTCACATCGCCCCGGAGCAGGTCGCCGAAGCGATTCGCGACGACACGATCCTCGTTTCCGTAATGCTGGCCAATAACGAAATCGGCCTGATCCAGCCGCTCCCCGAAATCGGCCAAATCTGCGCCGACAAGGGCGTGCTGCTCCACACCGACGCCGCCCAGGCGTTGGGAAAAATCCCCGTCAATGTCGACCAACTAGGTGTCGACCTGCTGAGTTTCAGCGGGCACAAAATCTATGGACCCAAGGGAATTGGCGGACTCTACGTTCGCCGCCACCGCAGGCGGGTCCGGCTGGAACCGCAGATGCTCGGCGGTCGACATGAAGGCGGCCTCCGAAGCGGAACCCTCAACACACCGGGCATCGTCGGCATGGCCCGGGCCCTGGAGCTTTGCCTCGACGAGATCGACGCCGAGGCGCCCCGGCTCGCCGCGCTGCGGAACCGGCTGTTCGATGGCCTCAGGGAAACCATCGGCGACGTCGCTCTGAACGGCCCGGCCCTGCTGCCGGAGCTACGGCTCCCCGGCAATCTCAACGTGAGCATCGGCCAGGTCGACGGCGAGACCCTCCTGCTCAGCGCACAGGAGGTCGCCCTCAGCACCGGCAGCGCCTGCTCGTCGGCCCGGTCGGAGCCCAGCCATGTGCTCGAGGCGTTAGGGCTCGACCCGTTGCGCGTGCAGTCGAGCTTGCGGTTCGGGCTGGGTAGGTTCAATACAGCCGAAGAGGTAGAAGCCGTCCTGCACATTCTCGCCAAAGCCGTTTCGCGGCTCCGGAAAATGACCAGTCCGCTCAACCCGCCTCCCTCACGGCGATAATCGCGGCCGATTTTGCGTCACTCCCGGCCGCCGCCGGCCGAGTCGCGCCCCCTCGACGCTTGGCAAATCGCAGATCGGCGCGTAAGATTAGCAGAACGTTGGGTTTCAGACGGAACGTTCCCGTTCTTCGTCGACACGAATGCCGAGAGCGTTCCTCAGGAAGGAGATCATCTCACCGATGGCTATCACGATTACTCCAACTGCTGCGGCCGAAATCAAGCGGATCATGGAAAGCCAGAAGCTGGACGACGCCACGCACCTGCGCATGGGAATCGGTGGCGGCGGCTGCAGCGGCCTTCAGTATTCGTTGGGCTTCGATACCGACTATGACCCCGAGGTCGACGCCAAGTTCGACTGCAACGGCGTCCCGCTCGTCACGCGCCGCAAGATGGCCCTGCACCTCGAGGGAACCACGATCGATTTCCAGGACGGGCCGATGGGTCGCGGTTTCGCCATCGAGAATCCCAGCTATCCGCGGGGCGGCGGTTGCCCCGGCTGCGGCGGCCATTGAGCGGCGACCAACCCGGCGGTTCCTGCTAATGTACCGCAGGCCATCTTGCGCCCACGCACAACCTGTCGACCGTTCACTGCTCCGGAAACAGCATGGCGTCGGCAAATGTCCACTGAAAGTTGTGATCCGTCGCCAGGTCGATGTGCTCGGTACGGCGCGCCAGCGATTCGGCCAGGATGCGCGCTCGCTGCGATAGCGCGACCAACCGCGCGCCGGCCAGCGACGTATTTCCTTCGTAGCGGATTCGCTGCGGATCGATCTCCGGCGGAAGCAGCCCCATTCGCAGGGCATTGCGCCGACGAATGTAGTTCCCGAACCCGCCCGCGATGAACACCTGCTTCACATCCGCCGGCTCATGACCGGCGCGGCGCAACAGCAGGATGATGCCCGCACGGATCGCCCCGCTGGCCAGTTGCAGTTGCCGCACGTCGCGCTGGGTCAGCACGACCGGCCGGCCGCTGCCCGTCTCGGCCTCCGACGCGACCAGGAACGAGACCTGCCCGTTGTACGGAACCAACCGTTCCCGTATGTCGGGCAGCGTTTCGGTGGGCAATTGGTCGGCTACTCGCATGCGCCCTTCCGGGCTGATGAACCCATGTCGCAGAAGCTCCGCCGCCAGATCGATCATGCCCGACCCGCAGATTCCCACCGGCCGGCAGTTACCGATCACGCTGGTGCGCAGTGAGCCGTCGACGGTCACGCGTTCGATCGCGCCGGTCGTGCCGCGCATCCCGTGCTCGATGCGGGCGCCTTCAAACGCCGGTCCGGCTGCCGTGGCCGCCGCGTAGAGCTTGCCGTTGGCCGCCAGCACAATCTCCCCGTTCGTGCCGATATCCACCAGCAAACTGGGCCCCTCGATGTCGGCCAGCGCCGTGGCCAAAACGCCCGAAACCGTGTCGCCCCCCACAAATCCGCCGATCACGGGCAACAGATACGCACGCCCCCGGCGGTGGATCTGCACGCCCACGGTCGCCGCGTCGACTAGCAGTCCGCTGCCCGTGGCCGGCACAAATGGCACTTCGCCGAGCCAGCGCGGGTCGATTCCGGCGAGCAACTGCTGCATCGTCGTGTTGCCCGAAAACGTCGCCTCATAAATCTGGTCGCGGCCGATCCCCGCTTCGTCTGCCAACTGGCCGATCATCGCGTTGACCGCATCGAGCACCGTCTCCTGCAGCTCGCGAAGCTGCTCCGGCCCTTGCTGAGTGTGGGCGATTCGCGTCAGCACATCGTCCCCAAACGCCGTCTGTGGGTTGAGCCGCGAGGTGACCGCCAGTTCTTCGCCGCTGTTCAGGTCCACCAGCATTCCGACCAACGTGGTCGTGCCGATATCGAATGCCACCGCGAAACACTGGGCCTCGGAGTTGCCCGCCTCGAAGTCGATCAGCTTGCGATCGGCCAACACCGCCGTGCCGCGGAACTGCTGCTCGCGGAGCCGGTCGGGCAACTGCCGCACCGTCTCCAGGTCGATCTCGAACGATCCAATCGCACGCTCCAACCGCACCAGATCAGCCGCATCGTTGTGACGGTCGGGCGGCGGCAGCTCCACATACTGCTTGTGAATGCGGGGATCAGGAACGGTGGCCGGCAGACTCCGCACCCGCTGGAGGATCTTGTGATACGACGCCAGCAACGACGTCTCGGGCACTTCGATCGTCATCGCCGACGTGACTGTCGTCTGACACGCCAGCCGGAGGCCCTGCTCCAACTCAGCCTGGCTGAACATCTTGCGTTCGATCGGCCCCGCCGCGCCCACACCGTGACGCACGATCACCCGGCACTTCCCGCAAGCGCCTTCGCCGCCGCAAGGCAAATTCAGCGCGACACCAGCCGCGGCCGCCGCTTCGACGAGACGCGAGCCGACTACAACGTGTACCACCTTGCCCGCCGGGTGAAACGTGACCGGCAACAGATCCTGACCCGACATTACACAGATTCCTTTGTGGCAGCGGGAGTCGCGGCGGCTGCGATCTCCTGAACGTCCTGGAGCAACTCGATGAACCTTGTCGCGGTCGGCGTGAACACCTTGCGCTGCCGATAGATGATCCCCACCGGCCGCTGCAGTTGCGGTGCGATCAGTCGCACGGCGACCAGTCGCCCGCTCTCGGTTTCGAATCGCACGGTCGGCTCGGGCAAAATGCTCAGGCCGGCTCCGATCTGGACCGCCTGCTTGATCGTCTCGATGTTGTCGAACTCCATCACGACACGCACCGAAACAGAACGCTGACGCAAATACCGATCGATCTCCTTGCGAATCGACAGGTCGCGATCGAACGTGACGAAATCCTCGTCCTGCAAGTGCTCCGCCGTGACCGCCTTGCGATCGGCCAGGTGGTGCTCCGGATGGCAGACCAGCACCATGCGCTCGAATCGCAGCGGAATCACGCTGAGCTCCGGCGACGGCGTCGGGTACGAAACGATTCCCAGATCCACCTCGGAATTCAGCACCGCGTCGTACACCTTGTTCGGGCGGAGGTATTCCAACTGGACCTTCGCCTTCGGATAGCGCCGCATGAAGTCCTGCATGCAGCGACTCATATCGTGCAACCCGACCGAGTAGATCGCCGCCACACGCACCATCCCCGTAATTTCTTTACGAAGCGAGCGTACGCGAGCCTCCACGGCGTCGTACAATTCGAGCACCTCGCGGAACCCTTCGTAGCAGGCTTGGCCTTCCGGCGTCAGCACAAAGGGCCGCTTGCTCCGGTCGACCAGTTGAACGCCGAAGTGCTTCTCCATGCGGTGGACCGACTGGGTGGCGGCCGATTGGCTCACCTCATTAGCCGCCGCACCGCGCGAGAAACTCTGGTGCTGCACTACGTCGCAGAAGATCCGAAGCGTCTCGATGTTCATAAGAGCATCTTATCATAAGACCTGCTTATTTCAAGGCCCACGGGGTTCGACTTCCGCAATCCTCCCTCCGGCCGATGGCGACGAGGAACTGCACCGGTTCGCCGCCAGACTCGGGCCGAAACGGCCCTGGTGCGAGGATCATCCACGGCGGCCGCACAACGACCTCACGGCACGAAAGTGGGGCTACGCAGTGCGCTGCGGGACAGGCCAGGTGGAGACGCGGTTTGTGGTCGATTTCACAGGACATCTCAAACAAAGGCCCGAAGCGCCTTGATTGTGCCGTGGGCCGTCTTTGCGGAACTCCTCTTGCAGAAATCCGCAAGTCTTCATACGATCCCGCGCCTTCTTCCCCACCGATGGTTGATCGTGGGATGCGCTGGGGCAATAATTTGGGAAGAGACTCGTCGGTAGTGGCCATCGCGGCGAGCGACGGGAGTTATTTGAATGGTTCGCCACACTTTGTTCACAACCGGGTACTCAGGGCACGATCTAAACTCGTTCTTGCGGCATCTGCGGGAGCACGAGATCTCGGTAGTCATCGACGTGCGGCGCAATCCGGTGAGTCGCAAGAAGGGGTTCTCTCGAACCGCTCTCTCTGAGTTTCTACAGCTAAACGGCGTCCAATACCTGCATGTCCGCGAACTCGGCGTGCCGACCCATCTTCGCCATCAATTGCGGGATGGCGACTGCAAACTCCCTGATTATTTCTCCTGTTTCCGGGAGTACCTGCAGGAGCAGAAAAGCGCGCTCGACCGGGTCTACGCCCTTGCACTCAACAGCAACTGCTGTCTCATTTGCCTCGAGGTGGCTTCCGACGAGTGTCACCGGTCGGTCGTGGCCGAAGAAGTGGCGTCCCGGGATGGGCACATGGTCGAGGTGGTCCACGTATGAGCGCCGACTGGCTGCACCGCGAAGCGCTGATCACGGTGAAAGCCTATCCGAATCCGTCGGCGAAATACTCCGAGACCGTCTGCGTGGCGGCTGTCACCAAGGAAGAGGGCTGGATAAGGCTTTACCCAGTCAGCTTCCGTTCGCTTCCTGAGTCGCAGCGGTTCGAGAAGTACCAAGTCGTCCGCCTGCGAATGCGGAAACACGAAAAAGACCACCGGCCGGAGAGCTACCGACCGGATGAGCATTCCTTCGAACTGCTCGGCGTCGTCCCAAGCAGTGCTGGCTGGCGCGAGCGATGGCATTGGATCCGACCAACCATCGGGCCATCGATGTGCGAACTCAACAAGCAGCAGAGAGGTTCCGGAAGATCGCTTGCGTGCATCAAACCACGAGTAGTTGACGACTTCAGAGTCAAGGCGGTGTCCACGGAATGGACGGATCGCAAGAAGGCGGTGATAGACCAGCTTCTTCTGTTCGACCCTCTGGACGCCAAGCTTGAGAAGATCCCTTTCGCGTTCCGCTTCAAGTATCGCTGTGAGGACCGCGACTGCCGCGGGCACACTCAGTTGATCGTCGATTGGGAATTGATGCAACTATTTCGGAATCTTCGCGACAAGCACCCTCGGGAGGAGACCGTTCTCGAGAAGGTCCGGCAGAAGTACTTTGACGAGATCTGTGGAGCGGACAAGGACACACATTTCTTTGTCGGCAATCACTCGCTGTATCCCTCCAGTTTCATGGTCCTCGGAGTGTTCTGGCCACCGAGAAACCCACAGCGCGAGATGTTCTGATCGCTCATGCTGTCGCCGACATCCATTCCGCGACTGCCGTACCCGGAATCGGGGCGGCCGCACGCCGCTCGATCCAGAAAACCCCCGTCCAGCAAGATGCCAGTGGGAGATCGCCCGTGAAAGCTTTGATCCTGACACAGTACAACCGGTTGGAGTACACCGACGTTCCCGAGCCAACGACTGGGCGAACGGACGTGTTGGTCGAGGTCAAGGCCTGCGGCATCTGCGGCAGCGACGTCCACGGCATGGACGGTTCGACCGGTCGGCGAATCCCGCCCATCATCATGGGGCACGAAGCCTCCGGTGTGATCGTGGAGGTCGGGCAGGACGTCGACGATTGGCGGGTCGGAGATCGCGTCACCTTCGACTCGACCGTCTTTTGCGGCCAATGCCACTACTGCCGCCGTGGGCGGACGGACCTCTGCGACCGCCGGCGCGTGCTCGGCGTCTCGTGCGACGAGTTCCGCTGCGACGGCGCCTTCGCCGAGCGCGTGGCCGTGCCGCAACAGATCCTCTATCGCCTGCCCGACAGCCTCTCCTTCGAGCGGGCCGCAATGGTCGAGCCCGTCTCGGTCGCCGTTCACGCCGTCAGCCGGCTGCCCGTGCGACTGAACGACACGGCCGTAGTCGTGGGCACGGGAATGATCGGCCTGTTCGTCGTGCAGGCCCTGCGGCTGGCCGGTTGCGGGCGCATCCTCGCCGTCGACTTGGATCACGCGAAGCTCGACCGCGCATGCCGGCTGGGAGCCGACGAGGGATTGTCGCCCAGCCAATGCGATGTCGCAGCCGAGGTGCAGCAACGGACCGGCGGGCGCGGAGGCGACCTCGTCGTGGAGGTCGTGGGCCTGCCGGCGACGATGGAATTGGCCATGGCGTGCGCAAGCAAGGGCGGTGCGATCGGCCTCGTGGGCAACCTCGCACCCAAGGTGGAACTCGCCCTGCAGGTGGCAGTCACTCGCGAGCTGACGCTGTTCGGCTCCTACGCCTCCTCTGGCGAATACCCGGCCTGCCTCGAACTCATCGCTCGCGGCGCGATCGACGTCGACGCCATGCTTAGCGCCGTGGCCCCACTTTCCGACGGGGCCGCGTGGTTCCATCGCTTGCATCAGGGCGGCGAAGGCCTGATGAAGGTCGTGCTCACCCCATAGGATCCGGCCGGGCGGCTCCATTCCAGCTCATTTCGTCTTCACCGCGTTGCAGGCGAACGTCACCGAACCCTTCTTCGTGTTGATCGTGATTCGCCCGCTGCCATACTCGGATTGCATCGCCTCCGAATCGTGCAGCATCTTGGGCGGATGCACCCGTGGCGTGCCGTTGATCGCAATGCTCATGTCGCGCGTGTCGACCGCAATCTCATCTCCGTCGACCGTCTTGGTTCGCACCCAGGGCTTCTCCATCTTCGGCATCGGCAGCGCCTTAACGAACGCCTCCTCGTCGGCGTATCTGTCCAGGTCCGACACCTGCAGCACATGGTACGCATCCGGCAGCGCCAGATGGGCGCACAGGCCTTTGCCCACCTGGTACACGTTCCAATCGCCCACGCGACGGGCCTTCACGCCCCCGTCTTCGAACAGCGTCCCCTGTCCCAGAAGCCAGTTCTTATGCTGGACGACTCGCCCGCGCGCCTCGTAGCGCCGTTTGCTCGGCGGCACGTCCGGCAGAACGATCTCGACGCGCAGCCCCTGGGACGGATCGGCGCCAAAGAGCACTTGGTCGTATCGCGACTGGCAGATCCAGCCCGACGAGTGAACCGACCCCATGGAAACGTACGGCGTGTTGTAATAGCAGACGTCTCCCGGAAGCCACCGCTGCGTTTCCCACGTCTTCTCCGCGGGCCAGCCGAGGAACCGCTGACCCCGATAGACCAGTGCATCCCGGCTAGCGGCCTCTTCCGCCAACGCCACGACCAGCGGATGCGGCTCCAGCGTGCTGCACGCGAAGAACACCCCTTCATCCTGTTTCAACCGCGGCTCGTTCCCACTGGCATACTGCGTTGTGGCCGGCTCCAGCCCCGGGACCCGCGCATGCTCGAAATCGAACCTCGGCTCGCCCAGCCCAAACGCCAGCCATACGGTCGGCAGAAATCCGTCGTACCGGCCGTCCATAAGATACGCCACCTTCCGATCGGTCGGCGAGTTGTGCGCGTCGGCCGTGCGGCAGCGAAACGACGGACCGCCCAGATAGCCGTTCACGCTCAGCAGCGCACGCTCGGCCAACAATACGTTCAGCGTGTCGGTCGCCTCGCGGCGCAATTCCTCCGACGGCGCGTGCTCAGCCAGGATGATCAGCGGGTTCGAGTAGTGGTACTGGTAACAGGCCGAATTCCACTCCACGAACCCTCGCTCGAATCGCCACGCGAGAGCCTGGTGGATCTGTCTCATATGGTCCGTCACATCGTGCCCGCGATACTTCTCGGCGAACAACCAGATGGTCAGATTCATCAGGTCGTGGTTCTCCGTGTGGACCGGGGGCCATTTCGCGACCGTGCTCTTCGCCGTGCGCGGCCACGCGGTCAGAATCCCGACGAGATGCGCCTTGGCCTTCGCCGACAGCCGTGGCGAGTCCTGAAAATCCAGCAGCGTCTTCAGAAAGCGTATGAAGTAGATGTCGCTGTCGTTCGTCAGCGCGGCCGACTGCATGTAACTGCTCGCCTTCTCCACATCCCGATTCAAAACCAGCCGCGCATGATTCAACGCCCATCGCCGTCCGTCGGTGGGAGCCATCTCAGGCTCCATCGCGCTGAAATGGTCGTAAACCCACTGGATGTAGGCCGCCCGGCGCTCGGCCATATCCCCCTTCTCCGGCGATCCGAAGCCGGCACGACTACCCATCGCCAACGCCAACAGCACCGCACCCACAACCGCCCTTCGGCCCATTCCAACAATCCGCCCGGCTGATCGATGATCCATTTCCCCGCGACCTCCCTATGTGTTCCTGCAGCGTGCGATGGACGTGTGCCGTTCGGAGGCCGGCGCCAGAGCAACCGGCCACCACGTCGACACTGCCGCCAGTCTATATTGGGCAATGCCGCGTTGGAACCGCCTTCTCGCAACGTCGCTCCCGGGGGGATTCCCCGACTTCGACCGGCCGGAGCAGGCGAGTGGAACTCACTGTGCTCGGCTTGGCCTATGGTTTCTCGGCGGTGCCCGACGATTCAGGTTCGCCAATCTGCAGCATCTGCCCCAGCGTTTCCGGGGCCGTCGTGGGCGGCAGACAGCGAACCGATCCGTCGCCGATCAGAACGTTGGCCCCCTTGGCGTGGTTGCTGGAAATCCCGGGGGTTTGCTGGCCGTTGATTGCCAGTTCGAGCGTGTCGAACTCCAGATCGCGAGGCTCCATCCAGTGGATGCGCGGATCGAGTGCTTCGACCACGAAGATCAAGTTAGACGTGCCCCTCTCGAAGTCCGCCAGACGTCGAGCCGTCTCGCCGGGCCAGGCGGTGTCGGCGCCGATAACGGCGAGGTAGCTCGTGCCGTTGTATCGCGTCACGGACTCATCGGCGGGGCACTTATAGCAGGATAAGCGGCAGGCGCGAAATCGGGCGTTGGCGTCGTGATCCCACGGTTTGTCCCAGGGAGCGCCAGGGCGAACCTGAACTTCTTTACCGAAAGACCATTGCTCGATAAACGGCACGAGGCTCATCCGCCAACTGTGCAGAAGGCGTCCGTCGGCCGCCGTGTACGCCATGGGAAATGACCGCCAAGTGTCGCAATAGTTCTGCAGGCCCATTCCGATCTGCTTCAGATTATTCGCGCAGTCACGAGTCCGGGCAGCATCTCTCGCGCCGCGGATGGCGGGAACAATGATGCCCAGGAGCATGGCGGCAACGGCCGTCAGCACCAGTAGGCCTCGCAGGGTGAATTGCGGGGGCCGAGGATCTCCGATCGGTTCATCAGCCACGATTGGGCTCCACTGCTCGGCCACGTGAGGATCTAACCACGATTATCGAACAAACTCGGGCAGATGGCGAGTCGACTCAACCGGAAACACGACCCTCCCCACCCCCCGGTCATCGCCGCGCGCCACTTCACCTGGCCCTTCTTTCCGATTTCCCACTTCCCCCTTTCGTCTCGCTGGCACCGCCCGCGGCCCGGTCCGCCCCACGCCGCCCCGCTGGATCACTGTCAGTTCGTTCACTATATTGCACAGTGACACACGGAGGGAGTCCATGTTTCGATTCATTCACGCCGCCGACATCCATCTCGACAGCCCGCTCCGGGGCCTGGAGCGATACGAACAAGCACCCGTCGACGAAATCCGCCAGGCCACGCGCCGCGCGCTGGAGAACCTCGTGCGCCTGGCGATCGACGAGGCGGTCGATTTCGTGCTCATCGCCGGCGATCTGTACGACGGCGACTGCCGCGATTTCAAAACGGCGCTCTACCTGGTCAAACAGATGAGCCGGCTCCGCGAGGCCGACATTCCCGTCGTGCTCATCGCCGGCAACCACGACGCCGCCTGCAAGATGACCAAGGACCTGCGCCTGCCCGACAACGTCCAAATGCTCTCGCACCGCAAGCCGGAAACGGTACGGCTGGAATCAGTCGGCGTGGCAATCCACGGCCAAAGCTTCGGGCACGGGGCCGTACCCGACGATCTCTCGGCCCGATACCCGTCGCCGGACCGCAGCCTGTTCAGCATTGGTCTGTTGCACACCAGCGCGACGGGCCGCGAGGGGCACGATCCCTATGCACCATGCACGGTCGAGGACCTGGCCGCCAAGCAGTACGACTACTGGGCTCTCGGACACGTCCACGCCCGCGAAACCCTGTCCCAAGATCCCCTCGTCGTCTTCCCCGGCAACACGCAGGGACGCCACATCCGCGAGCAAGGCGCCAAGGGCTGCATGCTCGTCACCGTCGACGATCACCACCGCCCGCGAGCCGAGTTCCAGTGCATCGACGTCTTTCGCTGGAAGCGATGCCTCGTCGACGCCTCGGCCATCGCCCACCACGACGACCTGCTCGACCGGGTGCGCCAGCGCCTGGCCGAGGCAGCCGACGAGGCCGACGGCCGGCCGCTGGCCGTGCGCGTCGAGATCACCGGCGCGTCCCCCGTCCATCGTCAGCTCGCAGCCGAGCCGGGCCGGTTCGAAAACGAAATCCGCGGCCTCGCCCACGACGTCGATGCCGTGCCCGTCTGGATCGAGAAGGTCAAGCTGCGGACCTCGCTCCCGCCCAACGTCGAGCAAGCCCTCGCCGCCGACGGCGCGTTGGCCGAACTGATCGCGTACCTCGCGCAGTTGCGAACCGACCCGCAGCAGTTGGCCGCACTGGCTGCCGAACTGCAGCCGCTCCTGGAGAAACTCCCGCCTGAGCTTGCCGAAGGCCCCGACGCGATCCACCTGAACCAACCCAAGGTGCTTGCCGACACACTCGACCAGGTCGAGGAGCTGCTCGTGCGCCAGCTACTCACCAGCGAGGGCGACTCATGAAGATTCTCACGCTCAACTTGCGAGCCTTTGGGTCGTTCAGCGACTTGGACCTCGACCTGTCGCAGGGAAACTGCGGCGTGCACATCATCTACGGGCCGAACGAGGCCGGCAAGAGCACGGCGCTGCGGGCACTCGAGCAGTTGCTCTTCGGAATTCCCGGCAACTCGGCCGACAACTTCATCCACCCCTACCCTCGGCTCCGCATCGGCGCCAGTCTGAATCGATCCGACGGCAAAACGCTCCATTTCCTGCGCCGCAAGGGGACGAAGAACACGCTCCTCCAGCCCGACGACAAAACGCCGCTCGACGACGGCGTGCTCGAGCGCTTCCTCGACGGTCTGGACCACCGCGTCTTCACCACCATGTTCGGCATCGACCATGGGCGGCTCGAACAAGGCGGCCGGATGCTGGCCACCGGCGGCGGCAGCGTGGGCGCCGCACTCTTCGCAGCGGCGACCGGCATTTCCAACTATCGCACCGTCTGCGAAGGTCTTGAAGCCGAGTCCAAAAAGCTCTTCGCCCCACGCGCATCCAAAGCAACCATCAATGCCAACCTCGCCGCACTGAAAGACGCCCGAAAGAAGATCCGCGAGGCACAACTCCCTAGCTCCCAGTGGATGGAGCACGAAGACGCATTGCGCCACGCCGACGATCGCCTCAAACAGCTCGACGCCGAACTGCAAGGGGCCTCGCGCCAACGCAGCCGCTTGGAACGACTGCGACAGGCCTTGCCTCTGGCCGTCAAACGCAAGGCGCTGCTCGCTCAGCAGGCCTCGTTGGGCGACGTGGCCATCCTGCCCGCCGATTTCGCCGGACAGCGTCGCGAGGCCGTCGCTACGCTCGCCATCACCCGCAAGACCGAGAAGGAAGCCGACGAATCGATCCAGCAGCTCAACCAGAAGATCGAGCAGTTGGTCGTGCCCGAAACCCTCTTGGCCGAAAGCGAGGCCATCGAATCGCTGCGAGATCGGCTGGGGGCCCACCGCAAAGCCCAGCGCGACCGCGAGGCCTTGCACGTCCAGAAGAAACAACTCCAGGACAACGCGGCCTCCCTCCTCTCCAGGCTCCGTCCGGACCTCTCGCTCGACGTCGTCGACGGCCTGCGGCTGACCAGCCAACAGAAGGTCGGTATCGTCAACCAGGGCAACCGCCACGGCGCGCTGGTGAAACAGTTGGAACAAGCCGAGACCGACATCGAGCGACTGCAAGTGGAACTGGATCGCGTGAACGACGCACTAACCAATCTGGAGCCAGCCCGCGACACACGATTGCTCCACGACGCGGTCCGGCGAGCCCAGAGCCAAGGCGATCTGGACACCCAGGCTGCCACCGCCCTCGGCGACTTGGAGCGGCTGCAGAACCAGGTCGCCGTCGAACTGCAGCGGCTCCCACTCTGGACCGGATCGCTCGACCAGTTGGACCAGCTCGCCGTACCGAGCGCGGAAACGGTCGACCACTTCGACGATCAACTGGCGCAGATCGCCGGCGAGATCGCGCTCCTCGATCGAGATCAGAAGGCCGCCAAGAGTCAGTTGGCCGAGTGCCTGCGAAAACAGGAGGAATTGCAACTCCAGGGCGAGGTGCCCACCGAAGCCGATCTGGCCGCCGCGCGCCGCCGCCGCGACCTCGGCTGGCAACTCGTGCTGCAGTCGTGGCAAACCGGCCAGCCGGAGCCGTCGCGGCTGCAGTCGTTCCTGGCCGAAATCGGCGATAGGGGCGATCTGGCGACGGCGTATGCCGCGGCCGTACAAGCCGCCGACGAGATCGCCGACCGGCTGCGGCGCGAAGCCCATCGCGTGGCGCAACAGGCCGCCCTGGAATCGGAACGCAACAAACTCGAACAACACCTGGACGACTTGCAAAAGCGCCTGGAACAGGCCGACTCGCAGCGGCAGCACGCTTGGCAATCCTGGGTGCAATGCTGGCAGCCGCTGGGCATCGAGCCGCGGTGGCCGCGCGAAATGCGCGCCTGGCTGCAGCAACAGCGAGCGATCATCGCGCGAGCCGACGCGATCCGCAACGCGCAAAACGCCGTCGATCAACTCCACAACCGCATCAAGGCACACCGCGACGAGCTACAGCAGCGCCTGGCCGAGTTGGGCGAGCCGTGGACCGACCAGCGCGATTGGCTGGCGCCCCGGTTGGGCCGCGCCCAAACGTTGCTCGACCACGCGGCCGCCGTCGCCGAAACGCGAGCGACGCTGGAGAACGACCGGCAGCGCCTGTCACGGCAGTTGGACGATACCCGGCAGTCGGCCAGGCAAGCGAACGATCGGCTGGCCGAGTGGCAACAGCAGTGGGCAATAGCGATCGAGTCGCTCGGCCTTCCACCGGCGACCACGCCCGACGTGGCCAACGAGTTCGTCGCTCGGCTGGACGACCTGTTCACTCGGTTGGACGAGGCGAAGGATCGCGCGTTTCGAATCGATCAGATCGCGCACGACGCCGACCAGTTCCGCGACGACGTGGCCGCGATTGCGCGCCGCATCGATCCGGATCTCGCACCGCTGGAACCCGAACCGCAAGTCGAAGAACTCGTGCGGCGGCTCCGCGCGGCAACCGCCGACAGCCAAAGCCTCGCGTCGTTGGTCGAGCAACGCTCGCACCAGGAATCCGTTCGCGAAACTGCCCACAACACGATCGACGAGATGCGTGCCCGGCTCGACTCCATGTGCCAGGAAGCCCGCTGCAGCGATCCGGAGCAACTACCCGAGGCGATCAAGGCCTCCGAGGCCGCCATTCGCCTGCGCGACCTCCTCCAGCCCGTCGAGGAGCAGTTGATGCAGCTTTGCGGCGGCGGCACCCTGGAAACCCTCCTGGCCGAAGCCGAGGCGATCGATGCCGACTGTTTGCCGGCCGACACGGCGGCGCTAGCCGAACGGATCGCGGCGATGGAGACCGAACGTGACGAGCTGCGCGAGCGGCGAGGCCGGGAACAGAAAACCCTGGAAATGCTCGACACGAGCGCCGCGACCACCGACGCGGCCGAAGGCGTCCAGGACCTGCTCGCACGCATCGAGAACGAGGCGGTTCAATACGCCCGCCTCCGCATCGCCTCGGCTGTCCTGCGAGAAGGTGTCGAGCGCTACCGAAAGAAGAACGAGGACCCGCTCCTACGGCGAGCGAGCGAACTGTTCCGGCGGCTCACCTTGGGCTCCTTTACCGAGCTGCGGGCCGACGTCAACGAACGCGGCGATAACGTCCTGGTGGGCGTCCGCGAGGGCGGCAACGACCCGGTGGGCCTCGCCGGCATGAGCGACGGCACGTGCGACCAGCTCTACCTCGCCTTGCGACTAGCGAGCCTGGAAAACTACCTGAAGCAGAATGAACCCGTGCCCCTGGTCGTCGACGATATCCTCATCCGTTTCGACGATCGCCGCGCGTCGGCCGCGCTCGAAGTGCTGGGCGAAGTCAGCCGCTGGACCCAGGTGCTCTTCTTCACGCACCACGACCGCCTCGTCCAACTCGCCGAAGCACACCTGCAAGACTCGCAACGCTTCATCTATCGCCTACCAGGCAGGGCGCCAAAGAAGAATAACGAAGAACGAATCACGAATGACAACTGAAGCTCGATTCTTTCAGCGACCCGCTCCAACCTCTTCAGTCATTCGTCATTAGGAATTCGTGATTCGTCATTCCCCCCTACTCCGGCTCCGCCACCGTCTCTTGAGGCCCGATGGTAACGGTTGCATTCTTCGCAAGAGGGTAGCGGCCTAGAACGTCTTGCACATCGTCCACCGTAACAGCGGCAACCGCGTCAAGCACGTCGCGCACGGTCCGATAGCGGCGGCGTTGCGACCATTCGGTGCCCACATAAGAGAGACGGCTCATCGGACGCTCCGATGACAGAACGATCCGCGAGCACACCTTGCTCTTGGCCTGGGCAAGCTCCTCCGGAAGCACACCGTCGCGCTCGGCGCGTCGGTACACGTCGGCGACGATCTGGAGATTCTCGCTCACCCGGTCCGGCTCGCAACTCATATAGGTGACCAGCAGGCCGGCCCCTTCGTACTCGTAATGCCGCAAAACCACGTGCTCCGCCAGTCCCGGATCGCTCAACGCCCAGTACAGCCGGCTGCCCGAATCGTCGCCGAGAATCCGGGCCAGGAGCTTGGCCGCGTAGCGTTCCCGCTCGTCTCCAAACGGGCCGGGCGACATCTGCATCACATACTGCTGCGTCGCCTCCGGCTTGTGGATAGGGAGGAATGCACATTGCGGCTCGACCGGCTCGACACCGCGCGGAGCGTCGAATCGCGGCCACGCGCCGCAAGCCCGCTCGGTCGACGCAACCAGCGCCTCGAAGTCGATGCGACCCGCGGCGGCCAGGATGATATTCGACGGACTGTAACGCTTCTCGAAATAACGGCGCATGGCGTCGGCCGTCAGGTCGTTGATGCTGCGCGTCGTCCCCAGCACGCTCCGCCCCAGCGGATGCCCGCCGAAATAGGCCGCCTTGCATTTCTCGTCGGCGCCGAACGGAGGCTGATCCTCATACACGCGGATCTCTTCGATGATAACCTGCTTCTCGGTCTCGAAATCGTCCTCACGCAGCGAGGGACGCAGAATATCGGCCAGCAGATTCAACGCACGATCCTGGCATTCCGGCAGTACGGCGGCGTAGTAAAGTGTCGACTCCTCGCTCGTCGACGCGTTGTAGCGGGCCCCCAACTCGTCGAACTCTCGGTTAACGTCCAGCGCAGATCGGGTCGGTGTCCCCTTGAAGGCCATGTGTTCCAGAAAGTGACTCACGCCGGCCACGTCGTCGCTCTCGTCCCGCGAGCCGGCCTGCACGAAAAAACCCAGGGCCACGGAACGCGCGTTGTCGTTGCACTCGGCGACGATCTCCAGGCCGTTTTTCAGCACGTGTTTAAGAAACTCCAACGGTCACCTCCAGAGGTCGCGGCCCCAGCGTCACGATGGTGAAATCGCGCGGCGGATGTTCGGCCAGATAGGCGTTGATGCTCTCGCAGCTCAGTTCGTCAACCAACCGGCCGACCTCATCGAGCGTGCGCACACGTCCCAGGTGGTGCCAGTCGACGGCGATCATCGAGCTGCGCGCCGAGCTCGACTCCTGCTGCATGATCAGACCGCACTTGATGCGCGACTTCAGCCGCTCCAATTCCGACGCTTCCACCCCCTCCGACAGCTCCGTCAGAACCGAAAGCGTCACGTCCAGCGTCTCCTGGGCTCGCTCGGCGCTCGTGCCCGCGTAGCAGAACACGGCGCCCCGATCCAGGAGCGAATGGTACGAGGCATCCACATGATAGCAAAGGCCCCGCCGCTCGCGCACTTCGGTAAACAGCCGCGAACTCATGCCGCTGCCGAGCACGCCCACCGAGCCCCATGCCCGGAAGTAGTCCGGGTCTCGATACGCCGCGCTGTCGTAAGCCACGCCGATGTGCGTTTGTTTGGTCTCGTAATGCAGGTGGTCCACTTTCTTGCCACAGCGGCCGTCGGTCACCTCGGCCACCTCGCGCGGCTGCCAGTCACCAAACACCGCCTGAACCGTCTCCTTGAGCGACTCCCATTGAAAACGGCCGGCGACGCCCAAGATGGCTCCATTCGGGCGATACAAAGCCTCAAACTGACGGCGAATCTCCTCGATCGTGGTCGATTCGACCGCCTCCTGTTCCCCGTGCGACGGACGACCCCACGGATCCGGAAAGTGCCGCCGCCGCGTCTCGATCATGACCTTCTGGGCCGGCTCGTCCTCGACGGCGTACAGCTCCTGGAGCATCGCCAGCCGCCCCGCCTCCAGCTGCTCCGCCGGCAATTGCGGACGCCGAACCACGTCGGCGAAAATCTCCAGCGCCCGGCCAAGGTTGTCCGCCAGCGTGGCGCCGCTGAAGCTGGTTCGCGCGGCCGATACCGACTCCGACCACTCGACGCCCAAGTTGTCCAGATCGAGAATGAACTGCCGGTTGTCCCGATTTCCAGCGCCGCGCAGCACCATCTCGCAGACGAAGCTCGTAAGACCGCTCCTGTCGGGGGGGTCGTTTGCGCATCCAGCCGGCACCAGCAACGTGAACGCCGCCGAGTCGAGCCATGCCATGGGCTCCGCCACGAGCACCAGCCCATTGGGCAGGGTGTCGCTATAGATTCGTTCGGTCACGAAGTCTCCTATGGACATAGCATCAGTGACGAAAGAGCACTCCGCCGCAATCCCGGCTCCGCTTACTGACCGTCGCAAGAGTAGGGATACCAGGGCGACCAACCGGAGCCCGGTATTCGAAATGTTTTCGCGAGCTCACCAGCCTACTACTTCTGCGACGCTCAACAAGATGGGTAGATTGGCGCCGGACAGAGAGACGATTGTCGTTTTCAGCCCGGCAAAGTGCAACCCCCGGGGCTAGGAGTACGCCACTTCGGCCGCTTTGAAGACGGTCTTGATGGTCGCAAAGCCCAGACGGTGATAGAGCCGGATCGCACCCTTGTTCTCGGCCGTCACTTCCAGATGGACGCGCGTCGCGCCCCGGCTACGAAATCCGTTCAGAGCGTACGACATCAAACATGTGCCCAGTTGCCGGTTCCGATGCTGTGGGATGATCCCCAGGTTCTGAATCGCCCCCTCGCCAGACCGGTCGCGAATGCCTTGAATCGTTCCGCAGTACTCCGCGAACTGCCGATCACCGCCGACGTAGACGGCCAGCCACGTCGCCTCCGGCAGAAAGCCCGGCTTGTTGGAGATCTCCTGCATCAGACGCCGGCAGCCCGACAGCTCCTGGAAGCAGGGAAACACGTTCGCGTCGATTTCCGACCGAAACGACAGATACTTCACCTCCGCGTGCGCATCCAACAGCTTCGGATCCCACGGCAGCAGACGGTACCCCGCCGGGACCGCCGAGGGCGGCAGATCGCACGCCGAAACGTCGATCTCCATCCGGTAGCGTTTGAAGTAGGTCAGGCCCATCCCCATAGTCATCTCGCGACAACTTTGGCCCCACCAAAGGGGGCGGTCATGACGGCACGGAGCCAGCCCACGCCCGCATATCCAGATGTAATCTATCTGCCCACAGCGTAGGGGTCAACTTCCCGGTATCAATGCGGATGAATAGAGCGCATTCGGCGTAATCGTACCGTGTATTTCGCTTTCGGAACCGTAGGAATACGCCGCCGCGAACGCTACAGTTAAGTGCGACACGCACTAGGAAAGTATACCGCCATTTCGTTGCGCGAGCTCGCAACCCATGCCTCGCGGTCGTACGCGAATCCGTTGTCCCGGTTGTCGCGATCAGGCACGATCAACGAGCGCCGCCCGCCAGGGCTACCTATTCGGCCAACAGACCCCTCAGGGTGGCCAGATTGATCTCATCAAAGGACCGGCCGTCTTCAACTCCTTTCGGAGTCTCAAGATACATCGGAACGTTGCCGAATCGCCGGTCGGCAAGCAGATGACGAAACGGCTCCAATCCCATGTATCCGCGGCCGATGTGTGCGTGGCGGTCCACTCGACATCCCTCTGGACCGCGACTGTCGTTGAGGTGAAAGGCCCGAATCCGCTCCCGACCGACACACTGAATCAGACCTCGCATGGTCGCCCGGTACTGGCGCAGGGTGGTCATCGGATACCCGGCGGCGAACACATGGCACGTGTCAAAACACACCCCCAGGCGATGTGCATCCCGCACGCCCTCAAGAATCGCGGCCAAGTGCTCGAACCGGCAGCCCACCGACGTCCCCTGTCCCGCCATGGTTTCCAGCAAACAGACCACCTTCAGCCCCTTGGTCCGCCGGTCAGCCTGATCCAACGCTCGCACGATCCGCCGCAGGCCTCGGGCTTCACTCGACGTAGTGTACGAGCCGGGGTGCACAACAACGTAAGGAATCCCCAGTGTTTCGGCACGCTGCAGCTCCACGACCAACGCGTCGACCGACTTAGCCCAAAGCGCCGCGTCAGGGCTCGCCAAATTGATCAGGTACGAAGCATGCGCAAGCGGATGACCCACCTCGAATTCAGCCAAAGCCTCGCGAAATCGCCTAACGCTCTCCCGCGAGATCTCGGCCGCCCGCCACTGACTGTTGTTCTTGGTGAAGATCTGAACGCAATCGCAACCCGACTCGTGAGCCCGTTGGACGGCCTTGTCGAAGCCGCCACCGATCGACATGTGTGCGCCGAGGTTTGCCATATTCGAGATTATTCGTCCCCACCAAGAGAGTGCAACCCATCTGGAGGTGTCGCAAGGCCACCCATCTTCCCCGACAGCTCGTCGGCCGCTCAAGCGGTGCGGGTGTACCGATTCTAGTCGCCGTGGCAGACTATCCCAGCTCAACGGCGCGCCCAGGAGTCTCTCGAAACGCCGGGTACCAACAACCTGCTGCTCGGTCCTTGCATTCCCCGGCCAGTCGGGCTTAGAATGGTACGTAGAACAGCGATAGTGAGCTGTCCGGGGGGCAGCTACCGAAGGGTCCGAGTATGGTGGATTATTGGTGGATTCCTTTAGCCGCCGTTCTCGTTGTGGTGGGATTGGCCGTTGTCTGGCGGCCAATTCGGGCAACGCTTCGCGAGGTGCGTTTTGCCGAAGCTCGACGTGAGTTTCATCGGCAACGGGAGCGATTGGAAGCGAAGTTTGTCCAGTTGGGCATGGTCGGTACGCGCCCCGAGGGGCCGCGTTGGACCGACTGTGAGTTCGACAACGAGGTGACCTACGCCCGAAACCGCTCAACGGGCGAACTCTCCGCGTTCGTCGCCGTGACGATCGAGATGGACGCCGGTGTGGAAGGTTCCCCTGGCACGGCCGACGTCGTAGGTAATCTGCGGGCGGCGACGGCCGTGTTCCGGCTCGATCGCGAGCATTGGGAAACCGATGGTCGCGCCATCTTCAATCTCAGCCCTGCCGAAGCCATTCGCTTCTACCATCGCGATCTCGAATTGCTCGGCCAGGAGCCGGCAGCACGCTGCTAAGAAACTCCCCCATCGCGCACGATACCCGCCGGAGCTCTGCGCGCTGAACCCGTACCCGCGCGGACGCAGCCAGCCCGATCCACCTCTCAGGCTCCCTCGAGTAGCTTGCGGAGCACCGTCTGCAAGATGCCGCCGTTGCGGTAGTAGTCCAACTCGACGAGCGTGTCGATGCGGACCGTCACGGGGAACGTTCGCGCCTGGCCCGTCGATGATGTCGCCGATACGGTCAACGTATCACCGGGCTGGAACGTCTCATCGATCGCCGGCACATCAAAGAGCTCTTCACCAGTCAGGCCGAGCGATTGCCAGGTCGCGCCGTCGGCAAACTGCAAGGGCAGAACTCCCATGCCCACCAGGTTGCTGCGGTGGATGCGCTCGTAGCTCGCCGCGATCACGGCCCGCACACCCAGCAGCTGCGTTCCCTTGGCGGCCCAGTCGCGGCTGCTGCCGGTGCCATATTCCGCGCCGGCCAGAACCATCAGTGGCACGCCTTCCTGCTCATACTTCATCGCGGCCTCGTACACGCTCATCGTCTGGCCGTCGGGAAGGTGCCGCGTCACGCCCCCCTCAGTGCCTGGAACGAGCTGATTGTGAATGCGGATGTTGGCGAACGTCCCTCGCGTCATCACCCGGTCGTTGCCGCGGCGCGAACCGTAGCTGTTGAAATCGACCGGCTCGACGCCGTGCTCCTGCAGATACGTTCCGGCCGGACTCGTCGAGGCGATCGACCCCGCCGGCGAAATGTGATCGGTCGTCACCGAATCGCCCAAGGCCAACAACACCCGCGCGCCGCGAATGGGCTCCGGCCGGCTCGGCTCGGCGGCTAGATCCAACAGGAACGGCGGCTCCTGAATGTACGTGCTGTCCGACTGCCACTCGTACAGTTCGCCCCCGACCACCGGCAGTTCGTTCCACAACGGGTTGTCCTGAAAAACGTTCGCATAGCGCTGCCGAAACATCTCCGGCTGCACCGCCTCCGCCACCACCGCTCGGACCTCCTCGGGCGTCGGCCAGATGTCGCGGAGGTAGACCGCTTTGCCGTCGCTTCCCGTTCCCAGCGGTTCCGTGGTCAAATCGATGTCCGTCGTGCCGGCCAGCGCGTACGCGACGACCAGCGGCGGGCTGGCCAGATAGTTCGCCTTCACCAGTGGACTGATCCGGCCTTCGAAGTTCCGATTCCCGCTCAGCACGGCCGACGCGACGAGGTTCCCGTCGGTCACCGCTTTGGCGACAGCCTCCGGCAGCGGGCCGCTGTTGCCGATGCACGTCGTACAGCCGTAACCGACCGTCTGGAAACCGAGCGTGTCCAGCGCCTTGTCCAGCCCCGATCGCTCGTAGTAGTCGGTGACCACACGCGAGCCGGGCGCAAGGCTCGTCTTGACGTGCGGCGGCACGCGCAGCCCTTTTTCGACCGCCTTCCGGGCAAGCAAACCAGCGGCAATCATCACGCTCGGATTGCTCGTGTTCGTGCAACTGGTAATCGAGGCGATCACCACCGCGCCATGGCCGATCGTCGTCTGCTCGCCGTCGCCGACGATACTCGCCGTGCGTTTCGAATCCTCGCCAGAGAGCGCAAATCCACGCTGCTTGATCGGCGCCTGCAGCGATTCCTGGAACGCCTGTTTCATGGCCTTCAGCGGAACGCGGTCTTGCGGTCGCTTCGGGCCGGCCAGGCTCGGTTCGACCGTGCCGAGGTCGAGCGAGAGCACCTTGGTATACGTCGGCGCCGCGGCGTCGTCGGTCCGGAACAGTTGCTGTTCCTTCGTATAACGCTCAACCAGTTGCAGCTCCTCGTCCGTCCGTCCGGTCTCGCGCAAATAGGCGAGCGTTTGGCCGTCGATGGCAAAGAAGCCCATCGTGGCGCCGTATTCGGGCGACATATTGCTCAGCGTCGCCCGATCGGCCAGCGACATACTGGAAACGCCCGATCCAAAGTACTCGACGAACTTGCCGACGACGCCCTCTTTGCGAAGGATTTGCGTAACCGTGAGCACGAGATCCGTGGCCGTCGCGCCCGCCGGCAACTGGCCGGTCAACTTGAACCCGATGACCTCAGGCATGAGCATATAGAGCGGCTGGCCGAGCATGACCGCCTCGGCTTCGATGCCGCCCACACCCCAACCGAGAACGCCCAGGCTATTGATCATCGTTGTGTGACTGTCCGTGCCGACGAGCGTGTCCGGAACCGCGACGGGGCCGGCCTCGTCCTGCCGGAGGAAGACGCACTTGGCCAGGAACTCGAGGTTCACCTGGTGGATGATCCCCAGCCCCGGCGGCATCACTCGGAAGTTGTCCAGTGCCTTCTGCCCCCATCGCAGAAACTCGTATCGTTCGCGGTTGCGGGCGAACTCGTAGTCGATGTTCACTCGAAGCGCGTCCGGCGACCCGAAGGCGTCGACCTGCACCGAGTGATCGATCACCAAGTCCACGGGAATCAACGGGTTGATCTTCTTCGGATCTCCGCCGAGCCGCTGCATGGCACTCCGCATCGCCGCCAGATCGACCACGGCCGGAACGCCCGTGAAATCCTGCAGGACGACGCGCGCCGGCTTGAACGGAATCTCCGACCGCGTCGGCGAAGTCCCGCTCCACGCGGCCAGGTTGCAAACGTCCTTCTCGGTCACCGTGTAGCCGTCGCAGGTTCGAACCACCGCTTCCAGCAACAGGCGGATCGAATACGGCAGCGCCGAGACCTTCGTCAGACCGGCCTCTTCCAGGCGGCTCAGACGGTAGATGGCCGCCTTTCCCGTGCCGGTTTCAAAAGTGTCGCGGGCGTGAAATGGATCGGCAGGACGTTCAAACGAGGCCATGGGTCGAAAACTCTTTCTGATGAGTGATACCTACGAAACGGCCGGCACGACCAAGACCGACTTGCCACAAAGTAGGGGGTGCCAGGGCGACTGGTGGCCGCCGGATCAGGGCGACACCCGCGGGGGTGGTCGTACTTGGCAATGGTATCGCACGGGCCGCATCCCGAAAAGGCACCCCGCAGGTTAGGACGCTCGATGGACGTAGCGACCGACGTTCGCCGGCAGGGGATGATCCGCGTGACGCGGACACACCAGCACGCCAGACTTTCGCCCCTCGCAACCGCCCAGGCGAACCGTGCCCGCCCAAGAACCTTCGTGCTCCAATCGGATGTCCAGTTAGGGAGGGCAGGGCAGTTGCAGCGCTTGCCAGGCATCGGGCAGCGGAGCGACGACGTCGACCGGCTCGTGCGTCATGGGATGCCGAAACGCAAGCCGCCGGGCGTGCAACGCGATGGCCAATTCCCGCCGATCTTCTCGCGGCGGCCCAAACGCGACCGTGGAACCGTACTGCCAGTCGCCAAGCACCGGGTGACCCCGTTGGGCGGCCTGCACGCGTACTTGGTGCATGCGGCCGGTCTCCAACTCGACTTCCAACCAGGTACCCCAGCCGCCCACCCCGACAACTTGGTAATGCAGAACGGCCAGTCGGCCCTCCGGGTGGTCAGCCGCAACGACTTCGGCCTGCGGTTGCTGGGGCACCTTGCGGACATAATCCTCCCAACGGTCGGCCTCCGGCGTGACTCGGCCCTCGACACAAACCCAATAGATTTTCTTGACGGTGCGCGCCTCGAACTGCTCCGACAGCCGCCGCGCTGCCCGCACATGCCTGGCGAAGACCATGGCCCCCGACGCCGGCCGGTCGAGGCGGTGCGGCACCCCGACGTAGACGTTGCCCGTCTTGTTAAGACGCTCCCTGAAGAACGCCTTCAGACGCACTTCCAGGCTGTCGATGCCGGGCGGAGCCTGCGTCAGGATGCCGGGGGGCTTGTTTACGACCAAGCATGGACCCGATTCGTACAGTACGTCGATGGCAGATGCTCCCATACGCCGTATTGTAGAGCGCGTTCGGCGTAATCGTAGCCTGCATTTCGCTTCCGGAACCTTAAAAACACGCCGCCGCGAACGCTACAGTCAAGTGCGACACGCACTAGCCGCTACCTAGCCAATTGCATCGGCGAGGCGATTGAAATACATTGGGTAGCTGGGGAAAACGGCGCCAGACTTAACGGGCCACAACCAGGCCCGCCCGCCTCTCTGCCCGCACTCGCATCGCAGACCGCTCGTTACGGAGAACCGTCGATGATTCGTATTCTCATGCCGGCAGTCGTGTTGGCAATGGTTGCCGCCGGCATCGCCACGGCGTGTGCGCAACAGAATCCCGGCGAGCCGAAGCTCGGCGAAGACGTCTCTCTGTTCAACGGCAAAGACCTCGACGGGTGGGAGTTCCACCTGGCCGATCCCAAGCTCAAGCTCGAAGACGTTTGGAGTGTCAAAGACGGCATTCTCGTTTGCAAGGGCGAGCCGATGGGCTACCTGGCGACGAAGAAGGAATTCAAGGACTTCAAGCTCGTCGTCGAGTGGCGCTGGGCCCCCGGCAAGGACCCAGGCAACAGCGGCATCTTCGCCCGAATTACCGGCGAGCCGAAAACGTTGCCCAAGTGCATCGAGACACAACTGAAGCACGGCGATGCCGGCGATCTCTGGGCGTTCGAGGGATACAAGCTCAAGGGCGATGCCGATCGCTTCCAGGACGTCAAGCACGAGAAGTTCGGCCATTTGATCGGAGTGAAACGCATCGCCGATGGTGAGAAACCGCCCGGAGAATGGAACCAGTGTTCCATCCTGATCAACGGCGGCACCGTGAGCGTCGAACTCAATGGCAAGGTTATCAACTACGCCACCGATTGCGACGATGTACCCGGCAAGATCGGCCTGCAATCCGAAGGCGGCGAGGTCCACTTCCGAACCGTCAAGCTCATGCCGGTCGTCAAGTGAGTTCGTGATCCGGCAATGGCGCCCGTCTACGCATACCGGGCCATAATGCGGTCGACCAGCCCGGGCGACAGCCGGTTCAGCCAACACAGCACCTTGCCCCAGCCATAGGGAATGATCTCGTGCCGGCCGGCGCGGATGGCTCGCACGGTTCTTCGCGCGACCACCTCGGCTGAAACCGGCGTGTGCTCAGGCCACGCCGCGTCTCCAACGCGTTCCAGTACGCTGTCGAAAAACTCGGTCTGCGTCGTCCCGGGGCTCACCACTAGCACATCGATCCTCAACCGGCTCCACTCCGCGCGAACCGCCTCGCTAAAGCCGTGCACGGCGAATTTGCTCGCCGAGTATTCGCTGCTATGCGGCGCGCCCCGATGCCCCAGGATCGAGCCGATGTTCACCACCATCGGGTTGCGCCCCTCCTTGAGCAGCGGTAGCGCCAGTCGCGTCATTTCGATCAGCGCGAAGAAATTCACCTGCATGACGCGCTCGGCGCGCCCCGCATCCGCCTGCTCGAACGGGCCCATGGCCCCGACGCCCGCGTTATTCACCAACAGGTCCAGTCCGCCATAGCTGCTGCGGGCCGCCTCGACGACTTGCCGGCGGATGTCCGCATCCGTGATATCGCCAGCGACACTCACAACACTCCCGCCGGCCGATGTGATCTGCTCGCAAAGCTCCTTCAGACGTTCTTCCCGCCGGGCCGTGACGACCAGCTTGGCACCCTGAGCGGCCAACTCGACCGCCAACGCGCGGCCGATCCCGCTCGAAGCACCGGTAACGATCGCTCGACTCCCTTCGATTCTGCGTTTGCTCATGGCTCGACAGACTGTTCTCTAGATGCCGATGCAGCCAACGATCCTTGTTCATCCGCAAAGAAGGCCTGCTTGCCGAGTCCGTGGGGCCTCGCCCCCAGATGCGGCCCGTCGTGATGCCGACTTCGACAAAACGCCCCTATGCCACGTCCTCCACCGAGCCGGTGACCGAGTCGTCAAGATCCAGCGGCAACTGCCCGTTGCCCTCGTGCGGGCGGACGACCGCTTCCGTGGGACCGATCCGTCCGAGGTGCCGCTGCGAGATCCGACAGTGGACGATCACGCGCCCATCGGCGTACCGCTTCGAAAGAACCTCCCCGTGGGCCGCCAGGTACGCCAGCAGACGCCCATTGTCGATGCCCGTCTCGATCTCCACGTCGCGGAAGCTGCGGCTCAGCGCTTCGCTCACGGCAGCCGAAAGCTCCGGCAACCCCGATCCTGTTCGCGCGCTGACGGCGATGGCCGTCGGGTACTTCGCCATAAGGTTGTCCAGCCGAGCGCGATCCGGAAGCGAATCGATCTTGTTGAGCACCAGCAGCGAATCCTTCTCGTCCAGGCCGATGTCGGTCAACACCCGGTACGCCGCCGCAATTTGCTCGGCGACGGCCGGATTGCTGGCGTCGGCCACGTGCATCAGCAGGTTCGCCTGCCGGGCTTCCTCCAGCGTCGCGCGGAAACTGGCAATCAGGTGGTGGGGCAGATCGCGGATGAACCCGACCGTATCGCTCAGAAGCACCGGCCCCCAGCCCGGCAACTGCCACCGCCGCGTGCGCGTGTCGAGCGTGGCGAACAACGCGTCCTCGATAAACACGTCGGCGCCGGTCAATTGTTTCATCAACGTGCTCTTGCCGGCATTCGTGTAGCCGACCAGCGAAACCGTCATGCGGTCGGCTCGGGCGGCCACTTCACGCTGCTTGCGGCCGTGCACCGCGTTTAGCTCGCTGCGCAACTCGCTGATGCGTCGCTCGACCAGTCGGCGGTCCACTTCCAACTGCTTTTCGCCCGGCCCGCGCAGACCGATGCCCTTCTTCTGACGCGAAAGGTGCGTCCACAGCCGTTTCAGGCGAGGCATCGAGTATTCCAGTTGGGCCAGCTCGACCGCCAGACGGGCCTCGTAGGTCCGCGCGCGGCTGGCAAAGATGTCCAGAATCAGCTCCGTCCGATCCAAGACCTTCACCCCGCAAGCCCGCTCCAGATTGCGCGTTTGCCCAGGGCTCAAATCGTTGTCGAAGATGATGATGTCGGCGTCGGCCTTCTGCGCCAAACGATGCAGTTCGTCGACCTTCCCCTTGCCCAGGTAGGTGGCCGCGTCGGGCGCGTTGCGGCGTTGGGTCAGCTCGGCCACGACCCTCGCACCGGCCGTCTCTGCCAACCCCGCCAACTCGTCGAGGGGCTCGTCGTAGGATGGCCGATCGGGTAGCAGCACGCCAACCAAAATCGCCGCCTCACGTGCGACGCTGTCGGCCCGATTCATTTCGGACGATAAACTCACTCCATATCTCCGTGGAACAAACCGCAGTAACTCTCATAGCGCCGCTGGTCGATCCGGCCGTCGGCCACCGCGTCCTTGACGGCGCAATCCGCCTCGTGGGTGTGCGTACAGTCGGGAAACCGGCAGTGGCTCACATACGGACGCAGATCCCGGTAGTAGCTGGCCACCTCCTCGGCGATCACGTCCCACAGCTCGAACTGCCGAATGCCCGGCGTATCGACGACATAGCCGCCAAACTCAAGCGGCAGCAGTCGGGCCGTCGTCGTTGTGTGCCGCCCCTTCTGCGTCTCCTCGCTCACGGCCGAGACTCGAAGCTGCAGCGACGGATCGACGGCGTTCAGCAGCGACGACTTGCCCACGCCGCTCTGGCCGACCACCGCGCTCTCCCGGTCCTTCAGCACGTGTCGAAGCCGTGCAATTCCAAATCCCGTTCTCGCGCTCAGCAGGATGACTTGGTATCCCATCTGGCTATACACGCCGACCAACGGTTGGATCTCTGCCGGATCGCCCAGATCGATCTTGTTAATGCAAAGCACGGGCCGCAATCGTCCCTTATCGGCGCTGGCGATCAGTCGGTCCAACAGATGCGGCTTCAAACGCGGTTCGGCCAGGCTCGTGATCAACAGCGCCTGGTCCACGTTGGCGACCATCGTGTGCTGCCGACCGCGGCTCGTACGCGAAAGAATGCCGTGCCGCGGCTCGATCCGCTCGATGATCCCTTCGTCGGCGCCGGTTGCGGCGGCCGAGCGGAACAGCACGCGGTCCCCCGCAACCACCACATGACGCTGATCCGTGCTCAGCGTCTTCAACAACCGGCGCGTCGCGCAGCGATAAATACGGCCCGATTCGTCCTGCACCACGCTCTGCAAACCGTGAACGCTCAGCACGCGGCCGCGGAGGCAGGCCGATTCGTCCACCTGGAGTTGCACCTCCAGGCCGGTTTCCTCGTCTGCGGAAGTCTCCGTTCCCCGGATCGTCCGCCGGCGCGTCAGCTCTCCTTTGCCGCTGATTCGCTCGCCCTGAACGACGTCTTCCGGAAGCCCTTGCTCTTCGAACCGGCGCGTCCAATCGGTGCGCCGGGTGCGCACGTTGCGATTCTTACGAAAGTCTGTTCGGATCTTCTTATCTCGTTTTGCCATCCAGCGGTTCGCTTTACCCCGAACGAAGTTGTGGGCAGGGCGGTCGTCGCCAACCAGAGAGCCATGGCTTGCGAGCCGTCCATGCTGAGACCGAATGCGGTTCCTCTTTCGGTCGCACTGTCATCCTTGCAACGTTTCACAACCGATGCCGGTTGTGCTACCTCCCTGACAACCGAAACGGCCGGGTTCCATTCTGTCGCGGTCCGGGCGGACCATCTCACGCCTGCTAGGGAAAGTTCTGACGAGATCTCATCGGTGTCGGCATTTCAGGACTAACCGGTCCACGATGCTCGCCCGGTCCGCGGGGCGGTTGCGGGGACTGTACGATGCCGGGTTCCTCCGACCGCTTGCTATAACCGAGTCGTTCCAACAGCGTATGGCTGAAAACATCGCTCTCGGTCTTGTCGGGTGGCGGAGGGCCGACGGCTCCATTTTCCACCGGCGAGTACTGCACGATGTAATGGTGCTTCGCGATCGACAATACGTCGCCCGGATCCAGTCGCTTCTCTTGCACGCGCACGCCGTTGACCTTCACTCCGTTGCGGCTCTTCAGGTCCTGCACATACCAATAGCCACTGAAGACCTCCAGTTGGCAGTGGTGCGCCGAAACGTTCGAGAACCGCAGCACGATATCGCAACTCTCGCGTCGGCCGACCAGCAGCGCCCTCTTGAACAAGGGGATCGGGTCGCCTCCGCCAGACGGAATCAAATCACCGTACATACGCGCGTCTCTTGAGTGGCATACCGCCACGCCCTATGATAAGCCATTATTCGGAACATGTGCTGGCGCAACTAGTTTAGGCACGGGATCTCATTCAGTCAAGGAAAGTGCATACCCCAATGTGCGGGATGTCTGGTTGGCGCGCGGCAGGCCTTCGATACCACAGCCTGAACTACTTCCTCAGGAATAAGTTCGGCCACAAAGTCTGGAAGGTCAGCGTCGATGCCCGCCTCGGATGCCCCAATACCGATGGTGTCGTTGGAACGGGGGGATGCATCTTCTGCAACATCGGCAGCTTCAGCCCCAGCCGGCGCCAGCCTGAAGCCGCCATCCCCCAACAACTATTAGACGGCATGGACCGGCTTCGGGTTCGGCACAACGTCGACCAGTTCATCGCCTATTTCCAGCCGGCCACCAATACCTACGCGCCGCTCGCTCAATTGCGAGCCATGTGGGATGAAGCCATCGCCGTGCCGGGCGTGGTCGGCCTCAGCATTGGCACCCGCCCCGACTGCGTGCCCGACGACGTCTTGGATCTGCTGGCCGATTTTGCCAAACGTACGTGGGTCGTCGTCGAATATGGACTGCAAACAACCCACGATCGCACGCTCGACTGGATGAACCGCGGCCACCACTACAGTGCCTTCCTCGACGCCGTTCGTCGCACACGCCTGCGAGGCCTGGACATCGCCGCACACGTCATCCTCGGCCTGCCCGGCGAAACCCGCGACGACATGCTCGCCACCGCCCGCGAAATCGCCCGGCTGCAACTGCACGCCGTGAAGCTCCACAACCTGTACGCTGCGAAGGACACGCTGTTGGCCGCTCAGGTCGCCAACGGACAGGTCGTGCTGCCCGACCGCGACGACTACGTCGCCTGGGTCGTCGACTTCCTGGAAGTCTTGCCGCCGCAATGCGTGATCGATCGCCTCAGCGCCGATGCGCCGCCCGACTATCTCGTGGCGCCCCAGTGGTGCGCCGACAAGTCGGCCGTGCGAAGGGCCGTCGAGGCCGAGTTCCACCGGCGGGGAACCTGGCAGGGCGCGAGCTGCGCGCAACCGTAGGACGCCACGAAGTGCGATGCCGGGCCAACGTGCCGGTCGCCCCGAAGCTCGCGGCCGGCTGCCCACTAGCCGCTCCCCCAAAGAAACGGTATGTTTGCATGGGGATCGGAGTGGATCGGACGGCCGCTGGCTGGGTGGAGATGGGCTGCCATATCAGCCTGAACTCATCTAGCGAGAGGAAAGTCTGGGCTCCGCAGGACACGGCGATGGGTAACTCCCACCGGTCGTGAGGCCAGGGAAAGTGCAACAGAAAGCAGACCGCCACACAGGGCTAGTCTCTGTGCGGTAAGGGTGAAACGGTGAGGTAAGAGCTCACCAGCAAGCCGGGTGACCGGCTTGGCTAGGCAAACCCCGCCGGGAGCAAGGTCAAGCAGGAAGTAGTGGCAACAACGGGGGATTCGTCCTCCGTCTTGCCCGTGGGCTGGTCCGGCCCGCCAACGACTTCCGGGTAGACCGCTTGAGGAGTCGAGTAATCGGCCCCCTAGAGAAATGGCCGTCGCCCGATGGCCAAGTCCATTGGGTACAGAACCCGGCTTATAGATCCACTCCGGTCTCTCCTCTATTCCCCTTCCGACTTGGCGACGCACGACGCCGCCCAGCAACGGTCCTCTACGGCTCCGTGGGAATGAACTGGTTGTCGATGAACCGAACCAGTTTTGAAATGCATAGCTTGTTGATGCTCGTTCGATGATCGTGTGCCTCGGCGCGCAGGCTCTCGTGCAGGCTCTTCGGCAGCCGCACCGTGATCACCCGCGTGGGCTCCTGATCCGACGCCGCCGCCACATCCTTCTCCCGCAACCGGGTGAGCATCTGCTGGATCTCGGCGTACGTCTCCGTCTTCTCAAACTCGGCCAGATGCTGACGCGTCGGATACAGTTGACGCACGATGCCATTGGCTCCGAGGATTTCCCGGAAGAAGGTCACCCAGTCGACCTTTTGAATATAGAGCTGCTCTGCAAACCGATGGATTTCCTTTTGACTTGTGGCTTCAGTCATCCTCAACTCCTACGCAATGCAACGCTCAGGGGGCTGTCGCCGTCGACCTCCATGGTGACGGTCCGCCGGAATGTTGCGCAGAAGTCAAGCCCTCCTTTTATATCGTTGCAGTGACAGCAGTTATGTCAATGCATGCATCGTGCCCGAAACACAAGCACCCGTGCCCGTAACCGGGCAGCCGTTCATGTGCCCAATTCTTAGGCACCCGCCCGATTCACATTTTCCAAGGTGTCTAGTTTTAGTGAGGGGGCAATCCCTAGCGGTTATGCCGAATACAAGGCCACGCCAAGCCGAATGGCGCGTACACTCTCCCCAGCCATGTTCGAGCATGACGATCGCGCTTGTACCAACAGCGCGCCGCAGCAATTACTTCTTCTTGGCGGCCAAGTCGGCGGCTGTTTGGTTGAAGAAGGCCACGCACTCGGCGATCTCGGGGACCGAGTTGAGCCAGTTGTGCTCATACTCGATCGAGAACACGCCCCGGAAGCCCTGGCCATAAACCTCACCGAGAAGCTCTTTCAGGTGGCCCTCGCCGGTTCCCCAAGGAACGTCGTGGGCTCCCTTCTGCCCGTACTTGTTCAGGTCCTTTAAGTGGAAGCTGATGATGCGTCCCTTGAGCATCCGGACCGCTTCGATCGGATTGACGCCCGACCGCATCCAGTGACCCGTATCGGCGCAGGCTCCGATCCGCTTGCTGTGCCCCTTCACGGCCTCGAGCACCGTTTTCGGGTTCCAGTAGCGCGACGGCTCGGGGTGATTGTGCAAGGCGACGTTGATCTGATACTCCTCACACAGCTTGTCCAGCATGTCAAACGCCTCGGGCGCCGGCTCCGACACGATCGTCTCAATCCCCATGTCCTTGGCGAAGTCAAACACCTTTCGTGCGGCCGATTCGTTGGCGGGGAGCCCCACAACGCCGAAATTCACCAGCGTCACGTCGCTGTCGTCAAGCTTCTTCTTCACGGCCGCACGCGCGTCGGCGCTCATCGCATCGCCGATGCGCACGTCGGGCTCAGCGTCGCTAAGTTTCTGGCCCGGAAAGGCTTCGATCACACGCAACCCGAGCGAATGGTTCTTGTCAACCGCCTCGAAAAAGCTGAATCGGTTGAACGAATACGCCTGACAGCCCAGCCTCCAGCCGATCTTTTCGGCGTTCGGAGCGCCCGGTCCGACCTCAGCCGCCCAGGCCGAGGGTCCGAAATGAGCCAGGCCGGCGCCGGCGGCAAGTGCCCCTGCGGTCTTCAGGAAACTGCGACGATCGACAACATGGCTCATGGTGGGCTCCTCGACTTAGGTAGGTAATGCGGCACGGTTCAAAACCGGAAGGGGTGGTCTCTCCGTGCCTTAGCGCTCATTATAGGATGGGTGCAGGGACCGAACAACTTGCTCCGCGCCGCCCGATCAAGGTCCGGTTCTTCCGAAAGTACCGGACGTGCCGACGGCGCGCACCGGTTGTCGTAAGTTCTATGTACGCTGGCAGGTTGCGCAGTTTGACGCGTTCGGTTGGTACGGTTAAAATGGAGACCATCGTCAGTGCGCGACGCTTTCTGCACAGGGTGTTCACCCACAATTCGGGGCAATGACGTGTAAACGAGACGACGTTCGTCGTTTGGTGAGGCAGGCGTTTCAATCTGCGGGCTCGGTCCGCAACGGGACATGAGCGATTCGGTTTCCGGGACTCATTCATCGCGATCTTCGCCGGGCGACCCCGCGTCGACCGGCTCGTATCGCACTGCGTCCAAATCCGGGGTGGGCAGCGGCCCACTGGCCGCAGAGCAAGCCACTGTCATCTCCAATCAGCCGCCCTTGTCGCGACCCTCGCACTCCGATGGCCTCGGCCCGCCCCGCCCCGAACACTTGGTTCCCGGCGCGTGCCTTGGCCAGTTCGAGGTGCTCGAGTACGTCGGCGGTGGCGGAATGGGCCACGTCTATCGGGCGACCGACAAGGCGCTCGGCCGCATGGTCGCCCTGAAGGTTCTCTCGACCGACCAGGTGGTCGACCCCGACACGCTCTTGCGCTTCCGCAATGAAGCCCGCTCGGCTGCCCGGTTGAACCACGAAAACATCGTCCAGGTATACTACGCCGGCGAGGAACAGGGTGTCTCGTACATCGCCTTTGAGTTCGTCGAGGGAATCAACACGCGGCAACTGGTCGAGCAGAAGGGCGCCCTCTCGCTACCTGAAGCCCTGAGCTACACGTTGCAGATTGCCGAGGCACTGGACTACGCCAGCCAGCAGAACGTCGTCCACCGCGACATCAAACCCTCCAACGTTCTCATCACCCCGGAAGGCCGCGCCAAGCTGATCGACATGGGCCTGGCACGCCTCCAAGGGCCCAAAGGCGAAGAGGACCTCACCGCCAGCGGCGTCACGCTGGGCACCTTCGACTACATCTCCCCCGAACAGGCACGCGATCCGCGCAACGCCGACGTACGCAGCGACATCTATTCCCTCGGATGCACCCTGTTCTTCATGCTGGCGGGTCGGCCGCCGTTTCCCGAGGGGACCGTGCTCCAGAAGTTGCTCCAGCATCAGGGCGACGAGCCCCCCGACGTCCGGCAGTTCCGACCCGACTTGCCCGAAGAGCTGTCGCGCGTCCTGCGCCGCATGATGGCCAAGTCGCCGCAACAGCGCTATCAGGAGCCCGGCAAGCTCATCGAAGCCTTGCTCACACTCGTCCAGCAGGTCGGGTTGCAACCGGCAGGGCCGGGCCAGCGCATGTGGGTTACACCCAAGGTCTCCAAGGCCGCCATCATCCAGCGGCACCTGCCCTGGGCAGCGCCCGTCGCCATCCTCATCGCCTGTGTCCTGCTGCTCCATTTCGTCACCGATTCGACCGACCGCGCAACTCCCGGCCTGTCGACATCACAAACCATCAGTGCGCCAAACGCGAGCCCGAACATCCCCAGCCCGCGCCCCGACGCGCCACGAGAAGGCGTCGCACAGACCAAACCGGTCCCAACGCCCGGCGCGGCGGCAACTGCCGCGTCGCCGTCACCCCCAGTCACGCCGAGCGCGCCCAAGTCGGCCTCGCCGGCGCCTGCCTCAACCGGCACGCCGGCCCCGGCCCAGGAGACCGCCCAGCAAACGTCCACGGCCGCCACTGCCCGCTCCGTCGCCGCCGGAGTGCAGGGCCGACCGTCCGTCTCGCAAGGATGGAACGCGGCATCGGTCACCGCAGGCGCGACGGCCGTGGCACCGGCATCCGGCGAGTTCTCACTTCCCGAGCCCGGGCATCTGATTGCCGCCAACCCCGGCAGCACCGATCCTCCCAAGGCTCTGGCCAGCATTGGGCCGAGAAAGACCGCTGTCTCTCAGAACCGTGTCCTCGTCGTCGATGGGCGAGGCGAAAACGGCGGATACCAGACCCTCAAAGCGGCCTGTTCGGCGGCCACCAGCGGCGACATCATCGAGCTGCGCTACACGGGGCGCATCCAGCCCGAGACGCCCATCACCCTGACCAACTCACAATTGACCATTCGCGCCGGCAATAAGTTCCAGCCGGTCGTGACCTTCCGGCCCACGGAGAGCGATCCGGTCAAGTACCGGCGCAGCATGTTCTCGCTCAGCGGCAGCGGCGTGACGCTCCTAGGCGTCGCGCTCGAACTGTCCATCCCCGACGACTTGCCGCCCGATAGCTGGACCCTGTTCGACGTCGATCAGGCCGAGCGACTCGAGCTCAAGCGATGCTACCTCACGATTCGCAACGCGGCGGGCGGTTGGGCCGCGTATCAGCCCGACGTCGCCTTCGTGCGATTGAAGGCCAGCCCGTTCGCCGAGCCGGTACTGGGCGGAAGTCTCGATCAGCGGCGGGTCACGGTCACACTCGAGGATTGCGTGGCGCGCGGCGAAGCCGTCTTCCTCCGCAACGAGGGCATGCAGCCCATCCAGTTGCTCTGGGACAACGGAATGCTGGCGACCACCGAATGGCTGCTTTGCGCCGACGGCAGCGACACGGCCCGCCCCGGCTACACTACCCAGATCACTCTCGACCACCTAACGGCCCTCATTGGCCGCGGCCTCTGCCAGTTCAACCATACCGAGTACATGCCCGACGTGCTCGCCGACATTCGTTCCAGCAACAGCATTCTCCTGGGCTCCGGCGCGTCGGTGGTTCTCGAACAGAACGGCGTAACCGATCGCGAAAAGGCCCGCCAGCAGATCCTCTGGTCAGGCGACCGCAATTTCTACGAAGGTTTCCGCGTCTTCTGGAGCATCTCGCCTCGCGACGCCAGTACCACGTCGGAACAGCTCGATTTCGACGGATGGCTGGCTCATTGGACCGCCGATCGAGAAAGCAATGCCAGTCGGAACCGGGTGCAGTGGAAGCGACTTCCGCAGAAGAGCCGCCCGGTCCACTCCCACGCGCCCGACGACTTTCTCCTCGACGACGCATCCAACAACGCCGCCATCGGCGCAGCGGCCGACCGAGAGAACGCCGGAATGGTGCTCGACCACATGCCGCAGCCGCCCAGTCCCGAAACCTTCCTCCCCGCCGACGACACTCGGACCAACGCATCCAAGCCCGCGCGAACCAACTAACGCCCCGCGCGCCGACAGCGTCCATTGACAGAACGCCGCACACCCCGATACGATAACACTGGCGCGGGCGGTTAGCTCAGTTGGTTAGAGCGCTGCCCTTACAAGGCAGATGTCGGAGGTTCGAGTCCTCTACCGCCCACCTCGATAAGCCCTTACGTAACAGTGACTTACGTAGGTGTTTTTTGTTTGAAAAGCGGTAAAGGAATGAGCCGGTAAGGAAAATGGTAAAGCGCAAGTGGGCTGATCGGTAGGGCGACCACCCCAAACGCTCTGGGCTTTTGTCTGGTGAATTAAATCAGCGTAGGTCTCAGAGGTCGGCACAGGCCATTGGGATGCAACTGGGCTCAAGCTAGGAGGTCAATTCAGAAACAAAAACGCCCCCAGGAAGCTCCTGGGGGCGTTTGATGTCCGGGGTCTAGGAAATTGGCCGTCTAATCGCAGCCATCGCCCTTTACTGGTTGGTTTCTAAGAAGCTCCTTGATGCCCTTTCGGTCATACTCCGCCATGATGCCGTTTGGGAATTGTACCTTGAATCGGGCAGCACCAACGATAGCCTGCATTAGTGAATCGGCAGGTTCTGCTGAATGATCGGACACATCGTTGGCAAAAAGCCCTTGGGTGAGTCGCTCGATAATCGCCAGAGGGATTTCCGTTCCCTTCTCCTCCTTCCATTCAAATGCCATCTCCACGAACCAGCTTGCACGGTCAATATCTAATTCCATTCGCTTCAACCGAAATTCCTCGTCAGCATGTCGTTGGAACCATTGATTGTTCCAACGAATAAAGAAGAAAGCTGTGGATACGAAGAGAAGTGTGAACGTGACTTGCTTCACCGCCGCCGCAATCAAGTGAGTATTGTCCGAAGCTGTGATGGATTGAAAAAGAAATCCCGCCGCAAGTCCACCGAACAGCAGAAGCAAAAACACGGTGGTTACAGCCACGCTAATGCGGAGGTGACTTGTTCCTTTAGTCACCTGGAACTTATCGTTCCAACTCTTGAACTTCTCCTTGATGTCCTTGTAGTGCTGGCGTCTAGCGTGTTTGGACGCTCTATCGTCCAGTTCCTTTCGCTGCCGATCAAGTTCGTCCGCTTTCTCTTGCAGTTGTTTACTGCGTTGTTCGTGCTGGGATTGTAGCTCCTGCCGCTCCTTTTCCACCCTATTTTCCAGCGTTTGCACTTTGCTTTGATATTCGTCTTCTCGTCGCTTGCGAACCTCCTCCATTTCCTGCATAAGGTCCGCAGCCATCTTCTCCAGTTTGGCTAGCGCAATCTCACGAGCCTGGAAATGCTGCCGTGCCTCTTCGCCTAGAGCACTCCCTATTCCTAGTAACGACTTCGTTTGAAGATGCTTCTGAGCTATTGCTGCAAGCTTAGCAACCGGTTCCGGCCCTTGACCTCCGTTCACCGACACTGTATCGAACAGCATCTCGGGACCCGTTGATCGCTTGATTTCCATTGAAAGCGAATTGGGGAAGCTACAGTGAATGCGATTGAAGGCCCGTACGCCATAGGCGAGCACTTCCTGGACCATCTTATTGTCTGCCAGGTCTCGTGCCTGGACTTGGATGTCACCGAGGTGATACTGCTGACACTCAAGGGAGCCGTCCGCTTGTATCTGCTTCAATGCATCGAGGTATTCTTGATCTGTTTGCGAGACGACACTGAACGTGGTGTTATTACTCATCTCGTGCCAGTCCTCACACAGGTTACGGGCGTGCCATCTTTGTCAAGTATGATCGAAAGGGAAGGTCTCTGCCACAGCCGATCCTGATATGCCACATGGTCGTTATGCTCTTGGAGCAGCAGAAAGCCCGGCGGCGAGCCGATTGCGGCTGTAGCCTCGGAGATCCCGAAGCTTTTGATTCAATCGGGATATTGAACGCTATTAAACGCCAGCCATTCTTCCTTCCGAAAGAACTTCATTGCAATAGCCAGCGATCTTCGTCTTCCCGTGGATTGTGGCCCTTTTCCACGCTCAGCCGCCCGCCGCCTGTGGCAGAATTTCTGAATTCTGGCGGCAGTGCACTCGCGACTAGTCCATCACTGGGCTGGCACGGCCTTGGCTGGTGCAGATCTACTCCCAGCAGCAAAGGGTTTCTTGAGCAACAGCGTAAAACACTGCTCCTGGAGCTTCTTGACCATTTTTATCGGGTCGTCATCGACTTCCAGTTCTCCCCTCAGCCCGACCGCGTTGGAGGAGCTTTGGTAGTCCTGGGACTTTTTGATGGCCAGTTCGACGTAGATCTCTTTGATCTTCATATTTGTCCTCCTGGTTCAATCACCATGTGCATCACCATCAGCCCTCTACAAGTGGGTGCAAGAGCATAAGGGCGTGCCGAATCACCTGTTTTCCCGGGCAATTCGTGAAGCCGAAGTGGTCATGACCGTTTCGTGGTGGTCATGACCAGTGCAACACCCGCCCCCCAGATGGCGAGTGACTACGTTTCCCGCACTTGCGAGCGAAATTTTTCCAATACAGGCGAAAAATCGTAAGTCCTTTGCGAATCCTGCAACATTTAGCGCAAGCGGTAGCTTGCGCTAAATGTTGGTTTTCTCCAACTCAAGCCACGGTTCGTGGCCAGTTTGCGCGCTTGTCCGAAGCCCAGATCACGGTAGAATCCTGGGCTTCGGGAAGATCTCTTTCGACGCAGTATGTAGGAGCGAACCAATGCCCAGGAAGAAGGCCCCCTCACCGAATGAGCAGACCATTCGAGTCATGTGTGATGAGCTTGACCGTTGTCACATCCGCTATCCTGATCTCCGTGTCGAGGGCTTCGCTTCGATGCGTCGATTTGGTGCTTCCGAGATCGGCAAGGTATGGGATGTGGTCTTTGCAAACCATGCCAACCTGGATGCAGATGTCGTCGTGATCCCTGAGCGGTGGCGTCGTACCGCGAACGATCAGTACGCCTACCGCTTCTTTGGAGACGTGAGCGGCTGCAACGACTTCATGCACATCGAAAAAGAGGTGCAGGGCATTCTTGACATTCCTGATGCCGATGCGAGAGGAGGCAGTGGCGTGTTTCTTGCGGGGGCAGTTGGTCTACGCTGTGGCTTGCCACTACTTGATGTCAGGCTGCACAATGGACTGCCTGACCACTCGGAAAGATTTGAAGGGGTCATCGAGGGTTTTGACCCGACGGCCCGACTGAAGGAGCCCGGCTATTTTCGATTGGAGCTTGTTCGTGACCCATTTCTCTCATTGAAGATTGCTCTGGAATGGGTGTCGAATCCAATCCAGCCAAAGGACGTTCTCGATGGCTGGAAGGTTCTCATGGGCCATTTGCCGTATTCGTACTATGTGGAGAATCTGCTTGGTTCTTCAACGACATCCAGCAAGAGTAACGGCACACGCAGTTGGACGCAGCATGATCTCGACGAGGCGATCTTGGAGTATAAGGCAAGACGTGCGTCGTCATACATGGAACTCGTTCAGAACGTGGCCAAAGGATGCGAGGGAGCGCGAATTGCTGCGAGGAGGATGTTCGGGAGAAACGCGGTTGCGCGTGAACTAGGCGTTAAAGCTCCAGCGATGGTCTCGCGCTCGCCTGCGTGGATCGCGATAGCCGAGGGATTGGGGATTCAGCGTAAGCCGAATGGGCAGGCGATGAAACCACGAAAGATAGGAATCCATAGGGCAGTGGAATGTGCATCCGACGTTCGTAGTTGTGATGCTCAAATAGAATTGGTCCGTCGTGAGATCGTGGATGAGATACGTAGGACTGTGCGCGACGATGAAGGTCATGCCCTGGCGAAGATCATGATTGCAGCGTATGAGTCCGGCAAGCTGACCGAGGAGCGCATTAGTGAAATGCTAGAAAAGTATCAGCGCCAAAAGGGCGACCCTAAGTTCCACCAAAGTCTCCTTTCAGCGTTACAGAAGTACTCCACAACATAGGACGTACTGCCTCTACGAACGACGGCGGCTGGCATCCCGCACGCACCCTTCCGTCCAGCCCAGAAAAGGTCATGACCACTTGCAAGAGGTCATGACCCTTTCTTTGCGCGAATACGCCGTGAAAAGTTGCTGGTTTTCAGACTCCTCATGTACTTGTGGCTGTCTTTGTGCGGCGGTTTTGTGGTCGTGCCGCCCGTAGAGCAGAACACTTCAGTGCAAAAGGAGCTACGTATGTCTGATGCCGTTATGACAAAGAGGAATTACCAAGAATCGGAATCGGTGTGCGAGCCCACCACGGCTGTGCCGTCCGTCCGTGTACCGCGAGCCGAGGACAATGACTCCTGGAGCGACGAGGAACACACCAAACCAAATGTTCAGAATCCGAACATCTCCCAGCCAGACGAATCATGGCCGGACGAGGATCTCCTGCATTGCTGCCAGGTATCGGTGGAACAGGGGAATGAATACGAGAAAGAGGGCATCGCATTTCTTCGGCTATCAATCCGTGCCCGATGGCGTGGCTGCAGAGCTGCATCCATCTTTCGCCAGCGGCACAGGGGCCAGCGCGACTGGTGTGCAGTGCAGAAGAAGTCCAAGCTGCCCCGTACAACGCTCTGGGAAATGGCAGAGGTTTATGACCGCGCCACTGACAACGGTCACGGCGAAGACGAGTTAGCCGCCAAATATCGCACATGGACCGACCTGAAGACAGCGTATGGCGTCGCGAAGCCGAAGAAGAGTCGCAAACAGGATGCCGGTCAACCTGCCCATGCCGAGCTTGTCAGCAATAGACAGGGTGACACGAAACATGAAGATGACGACTCAGTGCAAGACCCTGTTGGCAATGACCCGACCCAGCCAGAGACCACTCAAGTCACACAACGCGAGCGTGCCAAGCCTGACGCCGATGTTGAAGATGTCGTTCACAAACCGCACCCGCCCGCGAGTAGTCGGTCCCTTCGTCGTCAAAAGAAAAGCATCGAAGACCAGGATCTGCCCATCACCCCATGCGAAACCGAAGCTGCTGTCAGCTTCGTTCAATCGTTCGGTAGCTGGAAACGAGCCTTTGAAGCCGCTGATGTCGTTACCGGTTTCGTCAATGCGACGAAGACTTGGGAGCGGGCCATGCGTGTTTTGCAGTACGCCAAGGAATTAGAGGAAGGAAAGCGGGACCAATGACGAAGACACCAAGGACACTCGCCTCCTACCCCGGTCACAAACTCATGCTGGCCGAGAAGTACGAGCAGTACTACCCGCCCCATCGCATCTTTGCCTCGCCATTTGGAGGAATGGGCGGAGAGATCATGGCTAAGCAGCCATCGCGGATTGAGATTTGGAACGATGTGGACGATCACGTCTACAGCGTTTTCAAGGTATTGCAGAACGACAAGGAGTACCGTCGGCTGCTCGACCTGCTCAAGAACAAGACTCCAAATGGACGCAGGCAGTACGAGGATTGCTCCCGAATCTTGGCCGAACATCCGTGCAAACATCCGCGTGTACGTAAGGCGTGGGCATTCCTTGTATGTTCGGCAATCGGCTACAGAGGGCCACATCCCTCATTGGCTCGGTCCTGGTCCACAAATCTTAGCCATGGCGACAGGGCTACGAAACTTTTGCTTGACCTCCCAACAGTGTTGGACTTGTGGCGACAGCGATTCCGTCGAGTCCGTTTGGAGCACACTGACTGGTTTGGCGTATTCCGGCGATACGATTCACCCACCACATTTTGGTTTGTCGACCCTCCGTACCATCCAGCAACACTCACGTCTCACGCGCCTCTCTATAGGCATGTCCTGATGCTTGCGGAGCATGAGAAACTACTGCGCACATTGCTGGGAGCAAAAGGGTTCATACTGCTTTGCGGCTACGACCAAGCGCTCTATGCGTCTTACTTGTTTCACTGGCGACGAGTTTCATTCGATACGAGGGCCATCATGGGAAGAGGAACGCCGAGAAAGGAGCAGATCTGGATGAACTACGAACCCGATGCTCGAAAGATTGCCAGCAATAAGTTGCTAGTTGCCCGGCGGTATGTCGAGGTCATGGGCAGCGTGGATTCAGCGCAGCGAAACCTAGACCGGATCAAGCGATTACTATCCCTGCCAAAGTGAGTCTTGGTTTGACGTAACTGCGTCGCCCTGTGCGGCGACGGGGTGGGAGCCCGCCCTAACGGCCTGCCCACATCCTAGCCAGAGAATGACTGGCTAACCAACCTCCCCGCCCGTAATCCGTCACTCCTCCTCACCACCGTGAAGAAATCATCACCTGCTGCATACATACCTCGAATAACAGAAGGAGGATCAATGGATCGCCGCCCTGGAAGGAGCCGGTCATAAGCAGGTGCCGCAGAGATCGTCGGCAAAGATCAAGGGGCCGTTCTCGGCGGTCGAGAACGGCCCCAATGCGTTCCAGGTTCTTTCTGGTGACGGAACCGTGTCCATCTGGGCCATCGGCCGAGAGAACGCTGATCTCGTTACCAAGCTGCTCAACTTGGCGTGCAAGTATGGAAAGTGTCAATGACCATCATCCCATCCACCGGCATCGCCGGTGGATGGGATGTCTTGACAAACGACAAATCCCTCCAATGTTCGGTTTCCGAACACAAACGCTACCCACCCTCGTCACCTTCCGTGACTGGCGGTATCCATCTGGGTAATTGGGCAAGAATACGCCGACGCTTTCCCTGGCCTGGTATCTATTAAGCCCGCACCAAGTTCTTGGGGAATTTTCCCAAGAATTTCCCGAAAATCTGCATACGCCAACACTACTATAAGGAAAACGAAAGGAGGGTTATGCAAACGACCCGAACAGAAAACAAAACATACACCTATCCCATCACCAGTGTCGGACTGGAAGACGATGTGGCCGCTGCGATCAAGCGTGTGGCAAAACGGCGACGGGTGCCCGCCTACCGGCTAGCAAGCGACGTACTCCGCCGATGGTGTGAGCGAGAGGAGCGAAAGGAGGCACATGAGTGATAACGGACAACCCATCATGCTACCGCCAATCTATGCGAATATCCCACAGGCAATGCGGTGTCGCCGCCAATGGGTGAACTGGCGGCTGGAGAAGATCGTAAAACCCACACCCCACGGCAAGCTCTATACGAAAATCCCGCTCAATCCGACAAGAGGGGGAAAAGCATCGACCACACGCCCATGGACCTGGGCGAGCCTTGCGACGGCAAAAGATCGGCACGAGCGGTACTCCGCCCAAGCGGGACGTGGTGAGGTGCAGGGTGCCGGGTACGTGCTACAGCTTGGGGAAGTCGGGATTGACCTGGATGAATGCCGCGATCCGAACACGGGCGAGATTGCTCCGTGGGCGGCAGACATTATTTCTCAGATCAACTCGTACACGGAGATCAGCCCTTCAGGCACGGGCATACGGATTATCTGCAAGGGTGAACTGCCGCCCGGCGGACGACGAAAAGGGTCGGTGGAAATGTACGACTATACGAGTCCCCGCTACCTGACGATCACAGGACATCACGTCGATGGGACTCCTCGTGACGTTGAAAACCGTGAGGCGGAAATCGTAGCGCTCCACGCCCAGTACCTCGGAAAGGAACCGGAGAAGGCGACATCGGCTGCGCCAACAGCCGATGTCGCAGATGATCTGGACCTAACAGATGTCCTGGAAGTGGCCTTCCGTGCCCGAAATGGTGACAAGTTTCGGAAGCTCTGGCATGGGGAATGGGAGGGTGACTATCCCAGCCACTCCGAAGCCGACCTAGCCTTATCTAGCCTGCTCGCCTTCTATTGTGGACCGCAGCCCGAACTGATTGACGCCATATTTCGGAAGTCTGGCCTGATGCGGGACAAGTGGGAGCGGCTTGATTATCGTGAGGGCGTACTCGAAAAGGCAACTGCCAAGGAGGAATGCTACGATTGGGGTCGGGTGGACGACAGCACGGTCGAGAGTATTGTTAGTCCTGCAACCTGCACATCCAGCGAGGAACGACCGGGCAACCCAGGCGATGACAATGCCGCACTGTACCAGCAGAGTGAGGCCAAGAAAAGGGAAAAACGGCAACGCCGGATCTACACAATCGATGAACTGGCTGCGATGCCACCACCGCAGTGGCACATCAAGGGCATTTTCCCGCAGAGCAGCATCGTGATTCTCTGGGGACAAGCCGGTGCGGGCAAGAGCTTCTTAGCCCTCGATTGGGGACTTTGTACAGCCGTCGGTAAACAATGGTTGGGGCGTGCTGTCCAGCAAGGCCCGGTCGTGTACATTGCGGCGGAGGGCGTCTCTGGGATCAGCAAACGGTGCCTGCGGTGGTGTGAGTACCATGACGTGGTTCCACCTCAGGACTTTGGAATCATCCCGGAAGCCTTCGCTCTGATCCAGAATGACGAACTCAAGGCGTTGGCCGAGACCATCGACAAACAAATGAGCGCCCCACCCGCCATGATTGTAATTGACACCCTCAATCGGAACCTCGGTGGCAGTGAATCGAGCGAGGATGACATGGGGGCTTTCATTCGTGGTGCTGGTCTTCTGCAACGGGCGTTTGGCTCCACGATCCTAGTCATCCACCACACCGGTTGGAACCTGGAGCGGGAGCGAGGTCATTCCTCCCTGCGAGGTGCAGCCGACACGATGGTGTCCGTGAAAAAGATGGGCGAGCGACTGACCGATGGAATCGAAATTGCCTGCGTCAAGCAAAAAGACTCCGACGAGTTCTCCAAGTTCGGGGTTCATTGTGTGGAGGTCGGCGTGGGTGACACATCGAGCATCGTGCTGGCCGAAGAACTCGACTTGGCCTCCGTGACAGCAACGGAGCGGCAGGAGAAAACGGATAGGTTGGTCTGCCAGGCGATCCGGCATCTGCCGGTCGATGAATGCCATGCCATTACGATCAATGAGTTGGTGGACATATCGGGCCTGAAGAAGACACGGTGCGACCAGCTTCTGGACCGAGCACACAACGCAAGGCACGTCCTGCGTGTGGGTATCGGCATCAAGGGTTCGGCATACCGGTACTATCTGTCCCAGACGGGACGGGAGCTTGTTAGTAAGCACACTGCGAAGAACCTCCTAGAGGAGTGACCGTTATTATTCTTCCGTTTCTTCCGGAACGTTTTGCCGGAAGGATATTATTCTTCCGTTTCTTCCGGGGGGCTTATACAAGCCCCCGGAAGAAACGAATAATAACGGAAGGAATGGAAGGATACACACCCAAGGCCAGTGTGGTTAATAACGGTCTCACCTACGGCTCGCCCCTGGTTGATTCCTCCCGTGCTACGCCAGGACCGTGGACAACCAAGGCGTCGTGGATGTGGAGGGTACACCCCGGCTGTGGACGAAAGGGCGAGGTTAATATCACCAACGCCTGGGTGGACAAACCGTTGGACGTGCCTGAGGAACAAATCTGGTGAGGCACGGCATTCATGCTACCTCGGTTAATAGAGTCACCATGCCCGTCAGGGCATGGTGACTGGTCTTCTGTTGCTCGTGATCTTGGTTCTGGGTATTGGGCAGTCGATGTTGACCAGTGAGGCGTGACACTGCGTCCGTCAGGAGCATGGAAATAAATCGCCTGAGTGGCCTGGCGTCGATTCTGGGAGGTTCCTTTCGCTGCGACGGCATTCTGGTCCTCTGTTTTATTTCTTTTGATCCAGGGCAATGTGGACTCACCTGGGCTTCGCCCAGGCGAGTCAGAACGATCTGGGTTAATAGGAGAGGTTTGGGCTAAGAGTAGCGTTCTCGGCCATCCGTCACAACCTGGCGTACAGGGCCAAGTGCTATACCCCAGGCAAAACCTCCAAGATCGCCCTGCAATGCTCGGTTCCGGGGTCGCTGTCATAGCCGTGCATCAGCGCTGTTGCGGGGGTGTATCACTCGTTGTTGACAAACCGCTTCTCGACCCGCACGAAACCACTGCCCACCCTCGCTGCCGACACTTATTTCCAGAATCTTCCCAGAATTCTGAAGATTTCTGTCGGCCCTTTACTCTTCTACTTATGACGGAGATTGCGACGGCCTAGAAAACAAAACCAAGACGCCCGTGCGGTCCGTCGCATCTCCACCGAGAGTGACTCGCACGGGCGTTTGTTTGTATAAGGAGAATGTATGTACGATTACGAAAGAGAAGAGAGCTACGTTTTGGTCGATGTCTGAGGGTGTCTCTACAGCGTCGAGTGCGAGGAGGAATGGATGGTGCCCTTCTGGGAGACTCAGGAGGAAGCCGAGGAGTTCCTGGAAGACCTGGGCGACGATCTCCGTTCGAAGTACCGGGTGACACGGATTGCACGACCGGTGGGCGATCTCATTCGGATTACCAACGCTGACGATCAAGCGGGAGGAGTGATTGTTCCACCGAGTGCTGTTGCGAAGGCAGGTGCTTTCCAGATGGCCCCGTGCGACACCGCTGAAGTTCCATCTTCGTATTGGGCAACCGACATTGATGGGAAGGCAATTATCGTTATGCCAACGGAGTCGCTGTCAGATGGCAAGTTTTTGTGCCTGGATGAAGACGGTGAAACGATGGTGTGTTTCGGAAGGACCATTGACTGGAATAGGCCGATATAATTGTCGAGCCGCCTGTTATGCGACGTGCTTTCGTGAGTTCATCAGTGTCGCCAAGCTCCACCTCGGCCGTAGGCCGAGGTGGAGCATATAGACCTGAAATGGACGAGATCCCAGCCCCACCCACAAGCCCCCGCCCGGCAACGCCGGGCGGGGGCATTCCAACCTTGTTGAAACACCAGTCCTCCTTCGAGTACGATGGTATTCAAACAAAGGAGGAGCCCCTCATGCGAAAACATCTTATCTTGACTCTGCTCGTTCTATTGACGGCAACCACGGCCGCCTTTTCCCAAGACAAGTTGTTCTCTCGACCGCACCTGGCTGACTACGATGCGGAGCTTCGTCGGCCAGATGGACATGTGGATACGGATGCCATGGTCAAGCGGCTCAAGGAAGTGGGAGTGACCACCTATTACTGGCTCATCCACCACGCAGCCACGGACTGGGATGACTTGAAGGTGTTCCTGCCGAAAGCAGCCGAGGTAAAGATCGACGTGTGGGTGTATTTGGTGCCACCGTCCGAAAGTGCTCCGACCCCTCGTATGCCCCACAGCGAGCCATTTCGTTTGGACTATGTGCGATGGGGCGAGGAAATCGCCCGACTGTCTCTCAAGCATCCCAACCTGAAGGCATGGGTGATCGACGACTTCTACGCCAATCATGCTTTCTTTACGCCGACCTATTTGGGACAAATGCAGGCGAAGTCCAAAGCCATCAACCCCCGCTTGGCCTTCCTGCCGTTGATGTATTTCCCCGAGATCACGCCGAAGTTCGTGCAGGATTACCGTCCGGTCATAGACGGCGTTGTGGTGGCGTATCTTCAGGATCGGGAGGAGATTGACCGGACGTGGGCAATCCTGAACGACGGGACCATGCCGTTCCTGAGCGAAGTCAGTTTTCCGTCGAACACACCGTCACGGGCAGGGGATTACGCGGTGGCGAGCCAATCGGTCAAGGTACTGCCTGGGAAGCGACACGAACTCCACTTCCTCGAAGGGGATAGCTTTAGCGGGCCAACGGCCGGTTATCACTATAAGCAACTACTGGTGGATGGCACCGTCGTGTGGGAGGAGGACGTGGCGGGTGGCTCGCATGGTTGGAGCACGGTATCAGTGGATGTAACCAAGCAGGTGCGAGACAAGACCAACGTCACCCTGGCGTTCCGAGTGTTGGACAAAACGGGAGTGAGCAACTTCCCCCTGCAATGGCGAGTCAAGGAACTGCATGGGGAGAACGTGGAACCGGCGGCCGATCTGAGCGAACCAGTGAAGTGGAAGGTGAGTCGCCAGGGAGCTTTTGAAACTGGCTTCGGTGCTAGCCCGAAGGTCGGCCAGCGACGATACCATATTCCCTTCATCTCCATGACCGCCGGACAACCGGTGGAGTTTCGTCTTCGACATGGCGATCCGGCCACGCCGGAGCGAATCGCCCAGCAACTTCGCCTCTCGCTGGAGGCATGGCGGGCAGGCAAATGCGATGGGGTCGTCACCTACTGCCTCGACAAACGTCCTCAAAGCCCGGAATTCCCCCTGGTGAAGAAGTTGTATCGGGAGTTTGGAGAGGGACGGCCTTGAACGTCTGACATGATTGGGCGAAGCAGACCACAGTAGCCAATAGACACAGGATTGGCCCGATGCGAATCCTACCCGTCCTAACGCTGCTGCTCCTAACGACCATCTTGCCTGAGTTGCTCACCGGGAGCACGCCCTTGGTCAGCTTCCTGAACCCAGGTCTGCTTTTGTTCCTCGGTCTGGCATATGGGCTCGTGATCCTATTGATCCGAGAACTGGCCGTCCGTCATGATGTCAGGTTGCGTGGACTGATCTTCTTCGGGCTGAAGGTCCAGACCTACGCCTTGTCACTGGGCCTTGCTTTCTCGTCACGGGCTGGACAACAATCAGAACTGAGAGGGATACTACCGGGGGAAGGCAACCTACTTCAATTCGAGGGCTGACGCCATGAAACACATCCAACTGCTGACGGTTCTTGCTGGCATGATTTGTCTTCTGAGCGGCAGCGTCTCCGCTCAAGAGTCCGTCACACCGAAAAAGCTCATCGAATGGGGCTGGGATGAGCCCGATACAAAGTTCATGCGGCAGAACATGGAGAAGATGGAACAACTCCCCTTTGACGGTGTGGTCTTCCACGTCGTCAGCAGCAAGGGCGGCAATCTGACCTGGGAAATGTGGGGCGGGCGCAAGTTCGAGTTGGCCGAGTTTCAGCACTCGATTGACAACTTGAAGGCCACTCCCTTTCGCCGTTTGACGGATCGGTTTCTGCGGGTCAACGTCTCACCGGGCAATGTGGACTGGTTTGACGATCAGGCGTGGGCGGTTGTGCCTCACAATGTCGGCGTAGCCGCGAAGATCGCCAAGCAGGGCGGCTGTAAGGGCTTCATGTTCGATGTTGAACAATACAACGACCAACTGTTCAACTACGGCAAACAGAAGCACCATGCAACCAAGTCGTTTGACGAGTACCGAGCTAAGGTCCGCCAGCGAGGGCAGGAGTGGATGAAGGCGGTCAACGAGGCGTACCCCGACATCACGCTGCTGATGGCCTATGCCTACTCGATCACAGGTGGCCAGCCAAAGGACCGCGTTGGGGCATCCTACGGCCTCCTGGGAGATTTCCTGGACGGGATGTTGGATGTTTGCACACCCCAGACCAAGATCGTGGACGGCTGGGAGGGAGCTTATCGTTACAAGAAGCAGGAGCAGTTCACCGAGGCATACGAGCGCATCAAGGTGAAACTGGCCGACCTGTCTGCCGATCCCGAGAAGTATCGCCGCCACTTCACGGCAGGTTTCGGCATCTGGATGGACGCTAATTGGCGCAAAGTTGGCTGGCACACCGACGACCTGTCCAAGAACTTCTTTTCGCCTGTCGAGTTCGAGAAGTCCGTCCGCTTGGCGCTACAGAGGACGGACGAGTACGTCTGGATCTACACCGAGAAGCCTCGGTGGTGGACGAACCAGGAATTGCCGCCAGCCTATGTCGAGGCATTGAAGAAGGCACGAGAAGCGGCAAGCACGAAGTAAAGTGGAAAACGGTGAGGTTGTCTCCTGGCTGCGATCACGGCGGGGTCGGGAATCGGGATTCGCACGCCTAAGGCCTTCTTGGCGGCCTACGTCCTATGGCGTATAGTGTTGAGCGTCAACCATTTGGCCGTTGACCCCGCAAGGCCGAGCGATGCGGACCATTGGCCCAACACAAGGGAAAACATGGCGACAGAAGTCCAACGGTTAGTCATTCAGTTGTCTGCTTCCGAACCCGAAAAACGAAGCCAAGCGGCTGAGCAACTCTCCCACCTTGGACCGGACGCTCGTCAGGCGGCGCTGGCCCTGGTTCTGGCTGCTGGCGACGAGGCCGAGGAAGTCCGTGAATGGGCTGTGGCCGCTCTGGAAGAGCTAGGGCCACCCAAAGCAGAAGCCGCGCCCGATTTGGCCACCCTGCTAGCGGCCAAGTCCCAGGATGTGGGCTATTGGGCCGCCACCTTGCTTGGACGACTGAAGGCCGATGCCGCCCAGGCTGTGCCCGCACTCGGTGCTGCCCTCGCTGACCCCCTCGGACTATCCGTTCGACAGAGAATAGCCTGGGCACTGGGGGAAATCGGGGCTCCCGCCAAACCTGCCCTCGATTCCCTGAAACAGGCAGCCGCCGATGCCAACCCAAGGCTTTCTCGCTTGGCACAGGAGGCGATGACGAAGATTAGCGGATAGCTCGTCATCCCTTTCTGCCCATCTTCACACGGCTGAGCCAGAGTGCAGCCGGTTGGTATTGGGGGTTTCCACCCTGTTGGGATATGCTCCCCTTCTCGATGCCGCCCGCAAGCGTCTGGAGCACGCTCGTTCTCCCCTCGACATGGAGGTTCTCTATGCTCAAGACTGCTCGATCTCTCGTTACGATCCTGTGGCTCGTGGTTGGGCTGCTGGCAACGGGTTGCGAGATGAAGCAGCCCGCTCGCTCGCCATCCGCCAAGTCCTCCGCACCGACCCAGAGCGTTAGCGCCAGCACGCCCACCGGCAAAGCGACGGTCAATCCCAGCGACACGATCAAGATTTGCTCCTTCAATATCCAGGTCTTCGGCGTCAGCAAGATGAAGAAGCCGCAGGCGATGGACGTATTGACCAGAGTAGTTCGTCGGTTCGATGTCGTGGCAATCCAAGAGGTTCGATCCACGGACCAGACGGTCGTGCCGAAGTTCGTGGAAATGATAAACGCCGACGGCTCCAAGTACGACTTCGTGCTCGGGCCACGATTGGGACGCACCAGCAGCAAGGAACAGTATGCCGTGCTGTTCAATACGGACCGCATCGAGCTTGACCGTGGTTCCGTCTATACGGTGGATGATCCCCAGGATCTTCTCCACCGAGAACCGATGGTTGCCCGATTTCGTGTTCGTGGCCCACCACCGGACCAAGCTTTCACGTTCAGCCTCGTAGACATTCACACCGATCCCGACGAAACGACCACGGAATTGGACGCCTTGGGCGACGTGTTCAGCACAGTGGAGCGGCAAGCTGGCGGGGGTGACGTGATCCTGGTTGGCGATTTGAACGTGGACGAACACCACTTCGGGAAGCTCGGGCAACTTCCTGGCATCGCTCACGCTATCACGGGGATGACTACGAACACTCGCCGGAACAAGATGTACGACAACATTGTCTTCAACCAGCAAGCAGGTAGTGAGTACACGGGTCGCTCAGGAGTCCTCGATCTACAAAACGAGTTCAATCTGACGGAAGAAGCGGCCCTGGAGATCTCCGATCATTGCCCCGTATGGGCTGAGTTCAGTGCCATTGTATCACCCTCGAACGTGGCGAACCGAGCACCGGCGACAACGAGGTGAGGCACTGAGGGACCGCCCAATGAATAACCCCTCGCACATTGTGCGAGGGGTTCGAGGCATGACCCGATCCGAAAGTTCGCCAGTCTGTTCCTACTGACGCGAATCAGTATTGGTAGGATCGACAGGTCTTGTTGGTCACGGTGGCCATACTGTGATGCCGCCCCGGTTTCGCTGTTTCGAAGCCGCTTCTGCCCCCGCATTATCCCCATCTTGCCACTGATTCTGGCGAACACGCCATAGTTGACATACGTACACTATGTCATATAATGGGAGGCGTTCCAGGAAGGCAAAGGTGATGGGAAACCGAATATCTGGATTCTACGACGACTTCAGTGAGCGGCAGGAAGGTCAAGACGGTCCTCAGCCCATTGGAGACATTCTGGCCGAGCTTCTGGAGCGGTACGAAATCCGCTTCCCCGAGGTCAGGATCGCCGTCGTGGAAACGCCGGTTGCCGCATAGCACACTCGACTCTCATGGAGGACGACCATGTTGGTACTCACCCGCAGGCCAGAAGAAGGCATCGTGATCGATGGGAACATCAAGATCACGATCTTGGAGATCAGGGGCAACCAGGTCCGCCTGGGCATCGAAGCACCGAAGGAAGTGGCCGTTCTTCGCTCTGAGTTGGTGAACGATACGGACAACGGGATCACGCTGCTGGATTGTCCAAGACGGACGAACCGCTTGCGGTGGCCCACTGATCGTGCAGACGAGGGACGTGAGGTCGATCATCGCGCTCGCTTCATCCCGGAAGATACAGCAGAGGCCGAGGCGAATCATGTAGCCTCCGTCGTTCACGCCACTTCCTTGAACTTGGTCTTTGCCGCCCCGCAAACCGGGCATTTATCGGGGGCCTCGCCTACGTGCGTGTGGCCGCAGACATCGCAGACGTAGATGGAAGCGGGGGTCAGATCCTTCCCGGCCTTCAGAGCCTCCAGCGCTTTGGTGTACAGACCGCAGTGGGTCTTCTCGACCGCCATGGCATTGCGGAAGGAAATGATAGCCCCTCGGTTGTCTTCCGCTTCCGCTTCCTGGATGAACACGGGATACATTTCTCTGAACTCGTACCCCTCGCCCTGGATGGCTGCCTTCAGATTCGCCGCCGTGTCCCCCACGCCTTTCATGACCCGCAAGTGGGCATGGGCGTGAACGGTTTCCGCCGCCGCAACCGCACGAAACAACTTGGCAATTTGCGGGCGCTTTTCTGCCTCGGCCTTGGCGGCGAAAGCAAGATACTTGCGGTTGGCTTGGCTCTCACCGGCGAAAGCAGCTTGAAGGTTGTCTGAAGTTGACATTCTGGTGTCTCCTGGTTGGTGGTGTTCTAGTTCCTTGATTACCGAGGTGTAGTGCCGCTTGTTTCTAAACGGCCATCGTTCTGTCGCCGCTATTTCGGCTTGGTTGTCGGTGTCGCTTTCCTCGGCTGACACCTTATTCGCCCACGTAGTTAGCCAATCAACTTCGCCAACACAAATGCCGCCGTTGCTGCGAGGCCGCCGACGACTACGGTCTGCCATGCACTGCGGAGCGGCTTTTTCACGGTAAACCGACCCTTGATGTATCCGAAGATCAGGAGGGCCAGCAAGGTGACCATCACCGAAACGATAAGAGCTGAGTGGATCGACCGAAGGAAGAAGTAGGGAGCTAGGGGAATCAACCCACCTGCGATGTACGATCCAGCGATAGTCAAAGCACTGCGGCTGGCTCGTTTGGGGTCCGGTTCTTCCAGTCCCAACTCGAATTTCATCATGAAATCGACCCATCGTTTCCGTTCGCTGCTGATCGCCTGGACCACCGTACCCACCGTCGCCTCGTCCAGGCCGTAAGAACGGAAGACGTGAGCGACTTCCTCGGCCTCCCGTTCTGGCATCTCGATAGTCTCCCGCTCCTCGGTCGCCCGCTCGGTGGCGTAGTGTTCCGCATCGGTTCTTGCGGCCAAATAGCCTCCCAGGCCCATCGCAATCGACCCTGCCGCAACCTCAGCCAGCCCGGCTGTAATCACGATGCCAGTTGCAGTCACGGCCCCCGAAAGCCCCGCTGCCAAGGCGAAGGGGACGGTCAAGCCATCCGACATGCCGATCACGATGTCACGGACCGTTGCCGTGGCGGTGAAATGCTTTTCTACGTGGGGCGTCTGCGGCATGACTTCCAAGACCTCTCGGTGATTATGTTGTTGGATTCGGTTAGGCATTCAGCCGCCAGATGGCAAGGTTCAGCAGGGCGGCGAAGCTGACCCAGGCCAGATACGGCAGGAAAAGCAGGCCAGCCACGAGCGACCGACGCCAGAAGGCAATCGTTGTGGCAAAAATGGCGACCCAGAGGAGACCGATGTCAACGAAGGCGATGCCGGGACTGTGAAGCCCGAAAAACAGCCACGACCAGACCATGTTCAGAAGCAGTTGAAAGCCAAACAGGCTCAACGGCCATCGGGCACCGGCCAATCCGCCTTGCCGCCACACCAACCATGCTGCAACCGCCATACTGAGGTAAAGCACCGACCACACCGGGCCGAAAATCCAATCCGGTGGGTTCCAGGTTGGCTTCGCCAGAGCCGCATACCAGTTCTCAATCTCGGGGTATGTGACTGCACCGCCCACGCCTGAAGCGATGAAGCAAATGACGATCAGCACCAAGAGGCCGATCCACGGATGCTTCGGGGCGGTCGCAAACATCGTCGGCCCTCTCGCTGCGATCCGCGGGTGCATCAGCCAAGAGAGACGGGATCGCAGAGATACTCCTTGTCAGCCGCTACCCGTCCGCACGCCTTGCAGATAAACTTTGGGTTCCGCACCAGGGGTTTCAGCTTCTTGATGTCGAGGTGGCAGGGACAGCAGGTCATTGCACACATCTTCTCACAGCATTGTTGCTCAGCTTCCTTTTTCTTTGCCATTGCACGATCTCCTGTTGGGGTTCTGTTATCTCACCCATCCGAATCGCCTATTCGTTGCCGATCAGCGGACGCACGCCCTCAATGTGGAAGTGAACAAGATACTTGCCTTCCTCCTCGCTAATCGTGGGGATGTTGCGGTGACGAATCGCCTTGATCTTCTCAGGGTCAGTCTCCTCCATGATTACCGCCAGCGAAAGCCGCTTACCGACGTAACCCTCGCCTTCTTCAATGAAGAGATAGGACGCACTCGGGTTGTGCCCCACGTTGTCGTGGGACAGCCGGTTGCTCATGATGAACGAGCAAGTGTCGTCGTCGTTATCGTTGGTGAAGTGCGGTCGGCTATAAATCGCCTGGTTCACTTGACCGCTCGCATCGGTCGTTGCCAGCACGCCAATGCCCTGGGTCTTCTCAAAGTATTCGCTGAGTTTCATGGTCATGATTCGCTCCTTGGGTGACCTGAGCGGTCGGTCGGGGCAATGCCACTCTTGTTCATTATCGCCAGTTCCAGAACCAGTACCAGTAGTCCTCGATGAACTGGAAGTTGGGACTGTCGTCCGATACTTCCAACTCGATCAGCGGCAAGTTGATCTCGTACTTCCCCTTGCTGATTGTGGAGAAGATGCCGTCAAACCCGTCGCCCAGGTGTTTCGCCGGGTCGAGTAGCGCCAACACGGTGCAGCAGAACTCGTCCTCTTCTTCGGAGTTCATCGGCTTCGGGTAGTGAGCGATGAACGGGAAGCAGAGATGCTCCGTCAGGTACTCGTAGTACCTGGCGAGCAGATCCTCGTCAACCCTCGGAATGTGATTCACCAAACCGAGAGCCTCGACGATTCGATCCTCCTGGTTGAGTTCTGGGCAGGGCTCGGTAACGACTTTCAGACCATTCCAATAGACATCAATAACAGTGGCCAGGGGCATCATCTCACCTCCATGAGCAAGAATATGGAAACCTTCCTTGCCTGAATTCCAAGCGTCTCTCATCACCAAGAACAAGAAAAGCCGACGTGGCGGAACACCCGAAAGTGTTCGACCACGTCGGCTTACTCTTCAACGAGCCTCTCAGCAGAGCCGAGCTGCTCTTCATCCAGTCAACCAACGGCCTTTCATTGTAAGACACAGAATGGAGAATGCAACAGCACTTGACCGGTCCTCCCCTTGATTGGATGCGTCCGCACTACAAGCAGTTTCACCTCACAGGGCTGTGGTCGCACGGTCATCCGTAACCTCCTTGTTGCCAGACTGGCATCCTGCCAAATCACCCGACACGAGGAATCTGCCTCGAATCCTTGCCGACGGGAAGCTTGATTTGCCAGCTAGCTGTGCCAGCAAAGGCTTCGGCCTTCCTGGATTTCTCCTGGAAGCGTCAGGGCACAAAATCGTGCCGTGCGCCGGGACTGGCTGCAATTGTCGATCAGACCATATCCTTCAAGCCCTTCAACGGCGTGATCTTGACCACATTCCTGGCGGGCTTGGCCTTGAAGATGGTCTCTTCCTTCGTAAATGGATTGATCCCCTTGCGTGCCTCGGTCGCAGGCTTTCGAACGACGGCAATCTTCACTAGACCTGGAAGGGTGAAGACACCTGGGCCTTGCTCGTCAAGATTCCTGTCGATCAGTTTGGCAAGCTCGTCCAACAGTCCCGCAACTTGTTCTTTGCTGAGATCGGTCGTCTCGGACAAGGCGGTCACGATCTCCGTCTTGGTCATGGGCTTCTTGGGTGAGGTCATTTGTTGGTCTGTCATGGTCTTCTCTTTCATCGGATTACGGGCAGAAAAAGTGGTCTATGTGTGAGCAGGAGCGTCCGCTTCACTTGCCTTGCGGGAAAGTTGGATCGCCTCGTAGACTTCACGACGGTGGACCGGCACCTCCTTCGGCGCTTCAACCCCGAGCCGCACCTTATCACCTCGCACATCGACAACCATGACGATGATGTTGTCGTGCTTGGCCGCAGAAAGGCTAGTTCCCCAGTGGGCACGCTTCCATGGTCTTGGCTTCGCTTGGCGAGAAATGAGCATCCAGACGGGATGAGGGGCATGATGGTCGGATGAGTTGTAACGGTTCGAAGCCCACGTTGCGATGTGCTGCCACGGCTATTGTTTCGGGAAGGACGCTCCGATATACTACCCCAATCTGGTGGCGATGAAGATCTGCCTCGTGATCCCGGCAGCATTCCAGCAGCAACTCTACGACGATTGGATTGGCGATGCCAGAAGGCACGATCAAGAAGCTGACGCAAAAGGGTTTTGGGTTCATTCAGATGTCGAATGGGAAGGAGTTGTTCTTCCATAGTTCGAGCGTCGAAGGCGAGCGATACGAGGATCTGCGTGAAGGACAGAAGGTCTCCTTCATCGAAGGCCAAGGCCCGAAAGGCCCACGAGCCGAACAGGTCAAGCTGCTGTAGGATGGCAATGGGCTTAAATCAGCCGTCCCCACTTCTACGGCACCCTCGCAAACGCGCGGGCTGGTGGGAACTCTGAACCGCCAATCGGCTTGCGAAACGTCGCCGCCCCCTCGCACCTACCATCTGATGGCAAAGGTGGCTGTTGCTGTGCTCGAAGCCGTAGCCTAAGAAGTCGATTGGTGATGATCGTCACCCTCAAGCCTATCGTCCACGCTATTCTCGAAGACTACGCCCTGTGGCCGGGCGGCATACATGGCGTTTCTCATTGGGCACGGGTGCTGGAGAACGGACTTCGACTGGCGGAAGTGACTGGCGCAACCCGTCAGGTGGTCCAACTTTTCGCCGTCTTCCACGACTCTCGACGAGTGAATGATAATCTGGACTTCGGGCATGGATGTCGAGGAGCGGAACTGGCGGCCAAGTTTCGAGGCCGCATCTTCGATGTGCCCGACGACGACTTCCACCTTCTCTATGAAGCATGTGCTGGGCACACCGACGGCCTGACCGAGGCAGACATCACAATCCAAACTTGCTGGGATGCCGACCGGCTGGACCTGGGACGAGTCGGCATTTACCCCGAAACCCGTCGCCTCTGTACCGATGCGGCCCGAACTCCCGGCACAATCGAGTGGGCTAATAGCCGGGCGGTGTATGAGGTGGTGCCGGAGATCGTTTGGCAGGAGTGGGGGATCAGATGGGAGCGGACGTGAAACCTCGTGTCCTCTTACCCGACAACCCTGCGCTCGGTGCAGTATGTTCGGTTTACGGACAGAAATCGGACTTCACTGGGCTGGAATCGCGAGCTATCTACGCCACCATCAACTGAGGCGTCCTCTTCGTCAGCAGGTTCACGACCCGCAGCAGGGAGCCGTCAGCGTCATAGAACTTGACGTTCCCATCCTCGATGGACCAGATAGCGCTCAAGCCCTCCACCCGATAGGTACGAGCCATGCACCTGTCGCCAGTGGCGAGAATTGTCTCTTTGATATCGAAAAGTCTTCGCGAAGCCACACCGAGATCCAAGAACGTCCGCACCACGAGCAGCTTCACCTCACGGGGATGTGGTCGCACGGTCATCTACAACCTCCTTGTTGCCAGACTGGCGTCCTGCCAAATCACGCGACCCAAGAAATCTACCCCGAATGTCCGCCGTCTGGAAGCCCGATTTTCCCGCTAGCAGCGCCAGCAGAGGCTTCAGGTGTTCTGGAGGGGCAGACAAGCTGCCACCCGAATTTCATCATGCCAATCTGGGAAATGCCGAACCAGAGCAAGACGACCGTGAACGTCACCGCCGCAATAGTGGTCCACCAACGGACTCGCTGCCCGAGTTCGATACTCGCCGTCCGGGTTGTCCTCACTTCCGCCTCGAACTTGCCGATCCTCGCGGACAGGTTCGCCAACCTCCCATCCAGATCGGCCACGCGAACGACGATTCCAACGGCGATTTCACGGGTGAGCTTCCCCTTGTCCCGAAGCTCTATGAGTTCCTGACGCATGGCCTGGAGCTTCGCAAGTTCGTCAGCCACAGCTTCGGAGAACTCCTGCACCTCGCTGGCAACTGCCACTACCGCCGAATCTTGACGTGCCGTGCCGTATTTGGACGACACTACCGCTTCGGAGACCCTGCTGACCCCATTGGCAACCGCATGACCGGATTCCAGCCACGATTCAGCCGACTTCAATTCGTCAAATACGGCATCCAGCGTTTGCAGTAGCGGCTCGCACTCCTTACGGACATCCGCTTCTGCATTCCTCAGCCGCTCTGCAAGCCTTGAAACGCCAGTGACACGTTGCTGGCAACTGTCCACCGCTTGCTTCACTTTATCCAGCTTAACCTCCACGAAGGCCAACGCCTCATCAGTGGCCCCAAACAAGGCAACGCCAATACGGTCCAAGCCGCTTTTGCCCGCCCACAGAGTAAACGTCCCTGCAACGCACAAAAGCAGGCCAAGAACCGACAGCAGAAGAGTCCCAAGCCCCGCCGAACGTCGAACGACTGTCATGCGATGATCCTCCAAGTTCGACGCAGCCATCATCGGCTGAGTTTGTTGAGCCTGTCTCTGACCTCTCGGATGATTTCGTCGATTTGGAACGGCTGCAAAAGGGTCGGTTCCTTTTCCAGCTTCGCACGCCATGCGGTCAAGATCCCGTCCGCTCTCTTCTGCTCGTGACCGCATTCATCCATGATCTCCTGGATGGACCCTTCCCATTTGTCAAGACGCATCGGCTATTCCTTTTTGATTTCGGTATCGCTTGCCAGGGCCGCTGAAACGATGTCCGCGACCGACTTTGACGGTGTTCATGCTCAACCCCTGCCCGCTTCACTCGGTAGCCCATTCCCTCAAGTTCCTCAACAATCCGATCCCGATGGTCACCCTGGATCTCGATGCGTCCATCCTTGACCGTTCCACCGGTGCCAAGCCGTGTCTTCAGCTTGGTGGAAAGCTCCCCGAGGCCGTTCTCGTCCAACGGCAGGTCGGAAAGGATCGTCACTCCCTTGCCTCGCCTGCCCTTTGTCTCTCGGCCCACCCGAACCACGGTGGATTTGGTTGGCCGGTGTTTTCGAGCTTTCGGGGTGTGGTCGGGCATGATTAGTCCACCTCCCTCCACTTCGGCAGCGTTTCTCTTCGTCACGCCAATCGCTTTCTGAGCACGAGGCGTATCGCCATCCAAGGGAAGAGGAAGAACAACAGAACGCACCCCTTCACCAATCCCATGCCACAGTAGAAGATGATGTTGATCTCGTGCGGTGTCAGTTCGAACATTTTGCCCTGGCGATAGATTGCATCACTGGCCACGAGATAGGCGACGAACCAGAGCAGGAGAAACAGCACGCCGAGAACAAAGCATCGCATCAGCACCTTGGCGATCGTGTCGAGCAGCTCGTTGATTTCCGCCGAAGTAGTCATCTTGGTTTGTCCGTGAAGACGAAACCGTCAGCAAACCTCTCCCTTTCATTCTTGCTTCACGAACCGGGCAATAGCGTCAGGGCCAGTTGCCGATCGTTCTTCCGTCTCACGTCCGCTCGATCGTCGCCAGCCATGCCTTCGGGCCGCCTTGATCGAACTCCACTCCACCTGGTCGTCGGATCGATTCAAACTGGGCGGGCTCAATTCGTTGAACCGTCCATCCCTCTGCGAACGAATCCCGGATCTCCTGCTGCGAGATCCGTCTCGGCCCTACAGTTCCCGGCTGCTCATCGGAGAAACACAAAATGTAGAGCAGTCCGCTGGGCCGGAGGACTTGGGCGAGTTCACTGACGTAGGGGGAACGTTCCTCGTCGGCCAGCGTGTGGAACAGGCCGCAGTCGATCACCGTGTCGAAATGTCGTCCCAGCTTGTTCAACTCCAGGGCATTCCCGACGACGAAATGGGCATTGTTTTTTCGTTCGGTGGCTTTTGCCTTGGCCCGCTCGATGACCACGGGCACGTAATCGATGCCCCAGCATTCGCATCCTTTCTCTGCCAGGTACAGAACATTCTCTCCGGTGCCGCACCCCACGTCCAGGACACTACCTTGGATCTGGCCCGCTTCGGCCAGTTTGACGAACACAGGTTGGGGTCGCCCGGTATCCCACGGGGCTTGGCCTTGGTACATCTCTTCAAAGCGGTGGCGATTCATGGCTACCCCTATTGCTCGTCCGCTAGCGGTATCGCTTCTGGAATTCATCGAAGAAATCGGTTTGTACTTGCTGGATCTCCAGCAAGCGTTCCCACAGACGGGTAAGCAGCAAATCCATCTTGGCATTCAGATGCCGAATTTCAAGCTCCGCCTTCAGGTTGACGGTGTAGTCATGTTCGGAACGCAACCGGTCCTTGGCCTCCTGGCGGTTCTGACTCATCATGATAACCGGTGCCTGGATGGCCGCAAGGCAGGAGAGTACGAGGTTGAGCAGGATGAACGGATACGGATCGAAAGGATGCCGCCATAGGGCGATCGAGTTGATCACCACCCAGACAACCAGCACCAGAGCGAACAATCCAATGAAACGCCAGCTACCGCCGAAGTCGGCAACGTTGTCGGCAACCCGTTCACCCAGGGTAAATTCCTGCTCAAACTCCTTGTTGATGTTCTTGGCAACGAGTTCCTGCTCGCTCATGCTGCGAACCAAGTCCGTTTCCAGTTCGGTGAGTTCACCTTTGTCTTTGGTGAGAACCTGCTCGATAAACTTGACCCTGTAGCGATGCAGATCGTCAAGGCAGATAGCCCCCTCCGAAGACCACTCGGGATGCTCTTGCCGAATGATCTCGACGATCGAGGGACGCACCATCGCAGCAGATACCATTTCGCCTGGCACTTTGGCGTGCCCGCAAATTGGGCACATGATGGGTTGCTTCTTCGTCATGGGTATTGCCTGGGTCAGGAGTCTATTGATGGTCTGTCCGAACAAACGCCGCCTGGGTCAATATGTTGTGAACAAAATCAAAACCTGCTTCCCGCAAGGCGGCCTCCACGCTCATTCTGCTGGGCGGCTCACCATCCAGGTAGACAAGCCCCCAGTGAACGGTAGGGCCGCCGTCCACATGCACCCCAGTCGCTACTTGCTTCACCAGGAGTCTTGGGTTCATTCTCCCGAGCAAGTGCTTGATTGGAAGAAACTCATGATGGTCAGCTACCGAGAACGCTTTGGGCAATTCCACTTTCGCTTTCATAGGATTCCCTCCTCGTCATGAAGCGAACGGTCTCACACCTCCTGCAATCGCCTTTTCAACGCCGTGTACCTTCGGGCCGTGTCCCGCCGCTTCACCGCCATGCCCAAAGCCTTCTTTGTGCCGACCAACACCACCAGCTTCTTTCCCCTGGTCACCGCCGTGTAGAGCAGGTTTCGCTGAAGCATCATGTAGTGCTGAGTGTGCAGCGGAATCACGACGCACGGGAACTCTGAGCCCTGGCTTTTGTGGATTGAAAGCACGTAGGCCAGGGCCAGCTCGTCCAGATCACCAAAGTCGTACGATACCTGCCGCCCCTCGAAGTTGACGACCATTTCTTGCTCGATCCGGTTGATGCTCTCGACCATCCCCAGGTCGCCGTTGAACACATCCTTGTCGTAGTCGTTTACCGTCTGAATCACCCGGTCGCCGATTCGGAATGTCCAGCCGAACCGCTGGACTTCTGGCCCGCCATCACCTGGATTCAGGGTCGCTTGAAGCACCTGGTTGAGGTTGCGGGCTCCCAACTGGGATCGGTTCATCGGAGTGAGCACCTGGATGTCGGCTTTCGGCTGAAACCCAAACCGCTTGGGAATTCGCTCCTTGACCAATCGCACGATCCTGTCTTGGATGGCTTCGGGCTCTTGGACTTCAATGAAATAGAAGTCACTCAGCCCCTCGGGAGTCTTGAGGTTAGGAGTACGGCCCTGGTTGATGGCGTAGGCGGCGGTGACAATCTCGCTCTCAGCGGCTTGACGGAAAATCTCGGTCAGCCGAGCAACGGGCACTATTCCCGAAGAGATGAGATCCGCCAACACCGAGCCAGGGCCAACGGAAGGAAGTTGATCCACATCGCCGACCAGAATCACGCAAGCTCCAGAGGGAACCGCACGGAAGAACTGATGCCCCAGCACGACATCGACCATGGAAACCTCATCCAGGACAAACAGATCACCCGAAAGTGGGTTCTGCTGGTTTCGCTTGAACTCACCGTTGATGGGATCGAACTCCAACAATCGGTGAACGGTCTTGGCGGGACGGTCGGTCGCTTCCGACAGTCGCTTCGTCGCCCGACCCGTTGGAGCCGCCAGGACGCACTGCAATCCCTTGGCGGTGAAGATTTCCAAGATGCTACGAACCAAAGTCGTCTTGCCAACACCTGGCCCGCCAGTGATGACTAACAGCTTCTGTTGACATGCCTGTCGGATCGTTTCCTGTTGGCCAGATGCCAGCTTGATTTTCAATTTGCCTTCCACCCACGCAATCGCCTTTTCCACATCGATTGCAGGAAGAGGATGCTGTTTGGTCGAAATGATCCGGTGAACCGACTGGGCCAGGCCGACTTCGGCTTTGTACAAGCTGACCAGGTAGAGCCAGGTCTCACCCTCGATCTGTTCTCGGACAACTGATCCATCCTGGACGGCGGCTTCCACCGCTTCCCGTACAATCAACTCATCGATCTGGACGAGTTTCGTGGTATGCTCCACGGCACCCAGTTCTGGGTAGCCGCAATGGCCCTGAGAAGCCAGTTCCTGCAGTGTGTACTGAACAGCGGCTCGTGCTCGGAAGGGGCTATTGCGGTCGATACCCAGCTTGGCCGCCAATTCGTCGGCGGTCTTGAACCCGATGCCCCGAATGTCGTCAGCCAGTTGATAGGGGTTCTCCTTGATCTTGGCGATGGCTTCCTGTCCGTACGTCCGATAGATTCGCACTGCCCGACCCGAACTGATACCATGCTCGGTCAGAAAGAGCATGATCTTGCGGACTTCTTTCTGTTCCTGCCAGCTTTGGCGAATTCGCTTGAGTCGTTCGGGGCCGATCCCTTTGACGTGGAGCAGCAGGTCAGAATAGCTCTCGAAGATTTCGAGGGTTCGTTCCTTGTAGATGCCGACGATCTTGGCTCCCAGCTTTGGGCCGATACTGCGGATCGCCCCAGATGCCAGGTACTTTTCAATGCCCTCAGCGGAAGCAGGATGGGTGGTCTTGAGTTCGGTAGCCTTGAACTGCTGACCGTGTTCCCGATCCACAGTCCATTGACCAGTGGCTTCAACGTGTTCCCCCGCCGAGACCGAGGTTGTGCTGCCGACCACTGTCACCAAGTCCCGACGACCCTTGACCACGACCTTGAGAACGGCAAATCCATTCTCAGGATTGTGGTAGGTGACCCGTTCGATCAGTCCTTTGAGGGTTTCGGGCATATAGGAATGAAGGTGTCATTCATCTGCGAGGTTTTCGTTTTAGCCCCCGTGGCCCCAGAAGGTACTTCTGCATCAACCTTCGGTTCTCGGCCGTTTTCGACGTTGGTTCCGCATCCTTGCAGGCTCGGTCGTACACAGCAAAGGCATATTCCCAGACTCCTTCAACCACTTCCTTCTCAATACCTGTGGTCTCGAAAGCCGTCAGCATGACTTCCAGTAGCGGAAGAAACTCCGAGTCGTCCACCATGTGAGCCTCTTGCCGTCGAAACATGGCGTCCACCTGGGCCTTGCCAAGGGAGAGAAGCACTTCCTTCGGTTCAGCGTTGGTCATATTCCTGCCTTCTATTGAACATGCGTATCTTCCTTGGCATCAGCCTTCGTCCTTGATGATCTCCCCTGCTCCCAAATCCAGTACCATCGTCGACACATGAATGGTGAAGAACTTCTTGAAGGTCGTGAATGACAGGTCTTCGGGCCACATGGTCTCGTCGGTATACCACGAAGTGAGTTCTTCGACAAACATCGCCTTGAAATGGCGTCGGACTTGGCTCTTGGGTTTTCCTTGCCCGTCTGGAAGGAGAAAGACCGTCGGATCTTTGTGAATCTCGTCCAAGGTTGTCTTGTCGTCGTCGTACGAATTGACCCAATCGAGACACGCTTGAGTCGGGATGAGCGTCACGGCAATACGGTTGATCGTTGAACATTCAGTCATCGTCGCCTCAAATCAGTCCGTCGCTGGATTGCTGCTTCTTGAGGCAGCATTTCTTGTACTTCTTGCCGCTTCCACACGGGCAAGGATCGTTTCTACCGATGCGGCTCCGTGTCGGCTCTTCTTCACTGTATTCGTCTTCTTCGCTCCACTGTCGAGCCTGTCGCCTTTCCTCTTCCTCCTCCCGCAGTCGCTTTCTCTCCCGTTCCAGGCGTTTCTGCTCTAGGTCGGCTTTCCATTGTTCCCGTTCGGGCAATTCCACACCCATCAATGTTGCCGCTACAAGCAGGTCTGACTTTAGATCGGTGTACGTGTCGTCGTAACTGCCGTCCAGAACGAGTTGCCGAAGCGGGTCGATGGCTTCGAATGCAAAATGGGATACCAGCCCGCCAGCCAGAAAGGCCCGAACGGTTCTGTCCTCTTCAGAAGGCAGCAATTCCAGGGCGGTACTGACAGCCAAGTCGCTGTGAACATGTTGCAGTACACTGCAAGCATCCATACGGAGATGCCACCCGCCCTCACGGAACATCTCCGCCACGGCAGAAATCGTGGCATCGCCCCCGATCTTCGCCAAGGCCGAGTCGCACTGTGCTGTGAGCCATTCTGCCTCTTCGACGTCTTCCTTCAACTTGGCGATGATGAGCGGGACGGCAGCATCCAGACGCATCTCACCCGCCATCCTGACGGCAAAGGTCTCCATCCACACCTTCGGATTGGACTCGAAATCCTCAATCGTTTCGCTCAGGATGGCCAAGACCTTTTCGGCATACTTGTCCTTCTCTCGGGCGATAGCTTCGCACAGGGCATAGGCGTGATCGAGATCGACCTGGCTGAGGTCGTCAATGTCCTTGTAGTCAACACAGAACTTCTCCAACTCCTTCCAGCAGAATTCCCCACCAGCCGTCAGAAGGTCAATCCGCTCAGCAATCTTCTCGATCACTTCGTCTTCGAGGCACTTGACATCCAAGATCGCCCGTTTGTGGCGAGTCAGAAGTTCGGCATTGGCATTGGACAGGAGCGAGTTCAGTGTGTGCCAACGAGCCTCGAACCCAAAAGAATCGGGCTCTTTGGCGTCAGGCTCTTGTAGTTGGGCCAGAGCCCACGGCAGTGTGGCATCATTTGGCGGCAGACCCGTGATGCACACCGCCACGGTGAACGCCTTGTCCCAGCCGTATTGTTCAATCGCCTGAATGGCCAACGGCAGAATCGAATCGTCGGAGGTGTATGATCGGGAGAAGTACAGGACGGCATCGCTCCGTACGTCCTGGTCGGGATGGAGGATGCCCTGTTTGATCAACTCTTCGTGAAGTCGCATGTCAATCCCTTCAAACAGCACCAGCAAACACCCCGCCAAACGCACCAGGATGCACCAGAATCAATTGAAAAAGAAAAAACGGCTTGGGTACCTGCAATTCCCTTCTTGCCTTATTTGCAAAGAGAATCAATTCATTTAGAAACAGTGATCCTCGTTGTTGGCTCAACCCACGCTTGACCAACTCATCTCATTCCTGCTTCCGTGGCAGACTGCTCCAATCAGTTCCGCAATGCCAGCCCCAAGCGATACAACTGCTCCACCGAGGCGGGAGCCATGGTGCCATCTTGATAAGTCCCCACGTTGAATGTCATCGGAGCCTGATGGGAATTGCAGGTGCGAACGTAGTCGATCACCTCCCGGTCGGAATAGAGCGGCTGCGGAATCTCGGTGTTGAGTTGGTGGTGTACCCATCCCCGATCATCCAAACACGTCCAGCCGAACCATTGCAGTCCGCTTGCGAACGCATTGCCGGATTGACCACTCCGAAGCCCGCCAGAGCATGTTGATGCCAGCGACGTGAATGATCCCTTTGAACGGCAACCGCCCCGCCGAGGTCAACACGGCACCGCCCAACGGAATCGAGCCGTGCTTGGCGAGTTCCTTGAACGGGCCGGAGCCGCTCCGCCGTTTGATCACCCCAGAGACTCCCTGTGGCAATAGTAGCCACCATGGGATGATGTTCCGGTTCCAGGCGTTGACGATCACGTCAACGTCTTGGTCGAGGAGATCGCCTTGGACGGTGCGGATGTTCATCACGGTGCCCGATTACTACTTCGTCGATCACTTCTTGACTTTGGATATAGCGGCGGCAACGGCCCAAAACGGGTGATCGACTCTGACTTCAGTGGAAACCGAATCCATGCTCCCACATCCTCCCTCACCGCCTCTCGTTCGCCAAGGCCATCAAGGATGAGAAAGTCCCACTTGCTGCCTCGCCCATGTACGATGTCCTCCCATACCGGAACGCTGTGAAACGCCAGTATGTCAGAAGTCGGCACAGCCAATTCCCATTCGACCAGATCGATATCTTCGGCCATCCTCACAAAGCAGCCAGGAGTCGTGCAGCACCAAAGGAACTGGTCAATGCCCAACAACTGCTGCAACTGCGGCAACACCTTCCGATATTGCAGCGAATCGTCGTTCCAATACGACCCTCGTGTGGGGTCGATCTTGGCGGTGGGATCGCTCAAGGAGAAGGAACTTGGGTGGTAGGTCCAGAGCCTCATACTACTTCCCTCTCAACGAGTCGAGTAACATCCCTCGCTGACCCACATGTAACCTCGTAGACTATCCGGCTCCCCTGACGAAGCCGCATCTGCTTCATCTTCCTCATCGTGGGTCTTTTGGCTGTTCAACAACGACATGTACAGGGCCGTCTCGCTGCCGAAGCCGTCCAATAGAGCAGACACCACCGCAGAACGCTCGGCCTCGACGACAGGTTCCAGGGCGTCGAAAGGCTTAATCTCGTCGTCCTTGCACTTATCTGGGAGCCGCTCGTAAAGCCTTCCCAGTATGAAGTGATCGAGTTCCAACTCCTCGGCCATGTAACCGTAGGGGCGATCCGGCCATTCATCCCAGGCCATTCTACAGAAATCGTGATAGATTCCCCCAAATACCAACAAACGGCAAAGAACGACATGCCTTTCTATTTCGCTGCCGTATGTGGTTAAGCCAGCCTCTCGTAGTTTCTGCCACGCCACTTTGGCCCATTGTAGTTCTGGGTTCCCAAACCAGACGTTGAAAATGTCGTCACCGGCACAGGCGACATCTTCCCAATTCACGCATTCCTTGTCATCGGGTGACGACATACTGCCCTCCTCTCGGTTCGTCGAATCACTTCGTCTTGCTGACCTTCACCACGGGCCTGGCTTCTTCCGTCTTCTTCCGCAGGTGGGCAAATGTCGTCGCCGGTTTGCGGGGCGTTTGCCGTCCTTTTCCGCTCATCTCAGTGGCTCCTCCTTCGAGGTTTTTTCTTCAGGCCCCGTGGCCCCAAGAGGTACTCCTGCATCATCTGCCGGTTCTCTGCGGCCGTGAAACTTGGGTCTGCTTCCTTGCACGCCCGGTCGTACACCTCAAAGGCATACTCCCAGACCGCCTCGGCAACTGCTTTGTCGATCCCGGTGGTCTCGAAGGCCGTCAGCACGACTTCCAGCAGTGGCAGAAACTCCGAATCGTCCACGGCATGGACTTCCTGCCGCCGAAACATGGCGTCCACCTGGGCCTTGCCGAGGGCCAGAAGGGTCGAATTCATTTCATTTTCAGCCATGTTGTTCCCCATCGTGGGTGTCGGGCTGGTAGGCGTCCAAGTACAAAACTTGTAACGCCGTCGTGGCTCACTCCATCTCTCGCCAGTTCGGCAGTCCCTTCCGCATCTCCTTGGTCGCCGCCTGGGCGTCGAACGTCTCGGAATCGAACGGCCCCCGCCATTCCATGAAGGACTCGTGCTCCTCATGCCTGGGGTTGGCCAGAGCCTCCAGGTACTCCTGGTAGCCGTAGATGCCTCCGACATCCTCGGGTGGGCAGGCCCGTGCTCCTTCGACGCAAAGCGGATACCGAGTTCCCTTCTCGGCCCGGAGGCAGCCCTCGAAGCGGATTTCATGCTCCCAGCCGTCGCCAAAGTCGTATTCGTAATCGAACCGAAACTGTTTGCCGTCTTCGGGAACGATCTTGCTGACTTTCGTGCGAAGCGAGTTCACCGGTGGCGTTTCATCCTGCCAGCCCTCATAGAGCAACTGTGGATCGCCATGGATGACGCCACTGATCGTGAACTGGTGAAGGTGGGAATTCGTCCAGCCCAGAGCCGTCTGGATATGTTCGTGGAGCTTATCCAGAGTGCAGTCCTTGGTCTGGATTCGCCGCCAGATCGGCGGTTTGATGCCCTTCACGGTGATTTTGAACTGGTAGATGCGCTCGGCGGCGGGGATTTCGCCGATAGCACCTTCTTTATGCGTTTCGAGAGCCTTGGTGGCCGTTTCGGTGATGTGCCGGAGCGAGTTCCGAACCATGCCATTCTTCGCAGTCGGCACTGCGACCTGACACTTGGCGGCGATGTCTCCAAGCTCCTGGAACGTGAAGGAAATGGTGCGGGATGCCGCTTCGTCGATCTTGAGCCGGTCGGCCAGGGTTGGGAGAACGGCGGCGAGCACCTTCCGCTGCGCGTGGGTGAGGTTCAGGGGAATGTCCTGCTTCATTGGGCATTACCTCCCATTTTCAGCCCTCAAGGGCTGCACGGCCATGTGCCGTGGTTCTATGCCGCAACAATTCGAGCAACTGCTCGCACTTCTCTTCTGCGGTGTCGTCCGATACCTGGATGTCGTCCGTTCTTTCCAATTCTGCCTCGGCTATATCCCTGGATTCGTATTTCTCAAAACAATCAATGAATGGGTCATTCAACACGTTCATTGCTGCCAGGATCTGTTGCGGCTTTGCTGTCATCCCCCGCGCAAAATACGGCCTATTTCGACACGCTTTGCGAGGATACCGCACAATGCTCAGCAGCAGATTAAGTGCCGACCCCAACTGCGACTTCCATGCCGTGTCTTGCGGTTGCGGAAGGCTTACCCGAGTAAAGGACAACTGCGGCAGAAATGATCGAGCCTCGGCCCGTTTGAATCGGTCCTTCAGGGCGAGCATGATTTCATCAATCGCATCTTCAGGAAGATTGTGGTCGGGGAATAGATCACCATACATACGATTGGCGTCTTCGCTGACGGACTTGCGTCGTGTGGCCAGGAACTTGTCCAGATCGCCGGATACCAACTCCGCCAGAGCACCCTTGGCCTCCCTGTTGATGTGGTCAGTTTGCTGCCGAAACAACTCCTCTGCACTGGAAGGCATCCACCGTTGCCCGTCCGCCAAAGAGAATGAAAACAAGTCCAGCAACTCACTGGTCTTCTTTCGTCGGGTCTCAAGTCGATTCAACTCTTCCTCGGTCAATGCGGAGATGCGGTAGCTGACGTGCCGCTTGACTGATCCGATCTGCTTCAACGTTTCAAGCCCAAACCACTTCGGCTTCACCGGAACCTCGAATGGCAACAGTCGGGTGGTCTTGTCCACGCTCACCAGATGCCCCATATCGAGTAGCTGTTGGAGTGTGCGGTACACCCGGGAAACTTTCCGGATCTTGTTGTCGCTCGAAACTGTTGTCACCGCCGTCCCATCCACAGCTTTGGCTGAGACTTCACCAGTGTCAGGATCAACAATGACCTCAACGATTTCCTCCTTCGCCTGTTTCTCAACGCATAGTCGCTCATAAGCCGCCCACGTTTCTGCGGCTTCAATCGAACCTTCCGGGAGGACGAGATGGGGGATGGCCGTCCGCTCGTCCGTCAACCGCACTGCTCGAAACCAGCGCACATCAAACGCGTTTGCCCATTCGGCGGCGAGCACCGGCTCCGGTACAAAGCCTAGAGTCATATGCGTCGGCTTTTCTGACAGGTCTTCCAGGGTGGCCGAAGATCCGAAGAACAAGGTCGGCACTACGTCTGGAGTCTTGTAACAGGCCAAGGCGTTCTCTCGTGCGGACAAGAGATCGCACGTAATGATCTTAACCTGAAGCGACGAATGGGCATGTTGCAGGCCACTAAGCCCCTGGAGTGCCTCGGTGCTTGTTGGACAGGTTGGATACAGCGTCACGATCAAGCGAATCTGCTTTTCCGGTGGTCCTGCGGCGGGTCGCCCATTTCCGTCGTCGCTGGCAATCGGTTCTTTTGCCAACACGTCGGCCAACAAGCTTACAGTTGCGTCAGTAATGCCGTGGACGATACCCAGCACAAGCTGGGAGTCGGCAATGACTGACTTGATATCTGGTTCCGGGCCAAGAGTCTCGGCCAATTTTCGACTGTCAGGCCAAACAAAAGGAATTTCAATAACTGGGGTGTTCATTTGGCTTCCTTCGTGTGAAGCGTGGGGGTCTCTTGTCTCGGTGAGAACGTTATTTCTGTTTCTGCAACCCATACATCACCGACCAGACCTTATGGAGCGCACGCTCGTAGGCCGCTCCATCCCGGCCCTGGAATCGGGAGACTTCGGATTTGAAGTTGTCATAGTTCAGTTCGTCGCTCAGCCCAGCCATGACCTTCGACCAGACCGGCTTGTCCACGAAGAGGCGGAAGGCGTAGTCGGTGCCAGCGAACTCCTTGATCTCGAAGCCGCCGAGCAAGTCGGGGAAGCGGTCCTTCAATGCTTCCAGGTGCGTGCGAAGCCTCGCACGTACCATGATCCGGTTGGAATCAACAGGCTGGCCATGCCCGCCGTCGCCTTGGCGGGCACAGACGGCGCTGTAAAACCCGTATTTCGTGAAAAGCCACATGGGTGCTATCGTCTTTCCAGCCTTGTTGCGTGTTCTTGCATGATCTTATCGAACTTGCTCCAGCCCATCTTGCATCCGTAAGTAGTTCCCTTGGGGAACCACACGAGTGAGCCATTAGAAACGGTCAATGTGCCGAGTACACTGCCATCCGCTTTCACAATAAATCGAATGTCGGCTCGCCCTAATGGCCGCTCGGGAACGTCGAACGCTACTTCATGCTTTGCCATCTGATCCGCCTTTCATCATGGAATAGACGCCAAATCAAAACACAAATCCCCCGGCTCCCGTGGCGACATCCTGTCTGTCTACCTCGAACCTGTAGCTGCCGATCTTAAACACGTCTGTGTACCGGTAGATGGTCTCCTGACCCAGGCCGCTGAACGTCAGAAAGGTAACGGTCACACGGTCGCCGTCCTGGACAACTTGCGGCCTCCAATCGGTGGGTCTGGGCTGCAACCATTCCCATTCATCGGCGGGAGCCATTGGCTCTGTCAGGTCGCCTTTTCGGCCTTGGTGATCGTCCTCCCAGGGATCTGCGTCGAGAATCCTGTGGGTATCCCAATCGCACCCGTGCCACATGGCCCCAAACTCCGAGATTTCTCGGCCAAAGACCGAGGCACACATGTAGGACCAGGGCGAGCCGTCACCATCGATGGCATCCATTACGTTGTCCAGGGTGTCAAGTGGCTTGGGAGGCTCCAGGAAGGCATCCTCCAGACGTGGACATTCCGTGGGATCGGGGAAGTCGGCATCGACGGGCATGGCCCAGACGAAACCGTTGCCGTTCCCGCCCGAATGGAACTGGTAGGCCCGCAGGACGAAGCCTTCGTTGATTCGCAGTGGCTTGAAGATGGCCAGGACAGCCATCGGATCGACGGTGCTCACAGACCATCCCTCGGGCACTTCGTCTGGCAGTTCGGCGGCTTTGGAGGCTCGTCGCCGAAGTTGTGCGATTCGTTTGGCGGGGAAGGTGGTGGTCATGTCTGTACCTGGGCAGCTTGATGCCCAGCGAATTTGGAGCTAATCCCTTGAATTGTCTGTGTCTCTACCGCAAGGCAGGTTTCGGTAGCTTCTTTGCTTTCCGCTTGTTGATCAAGAACCAGAAAACGTCATCGCTTGACAGGTAGGTCGATGTCGCCACAGTGAAGCGAGTTCTGATCTGTTCGAGGCTCGTGCTGTAGGGAAGCCTGTCGGGATTCGTCATGCGGTGTTCTTTTCCAACTTCCAACCAGGCGTCGATAAGGGCATCTGTCTCGCTTTTGGTAACCGTTCACGGATTTTGAAGAATTGGTATTGCGCCGTTGGGGGGCATGGGTTATGAAGGAGGGATGGCTCGCCTCTTTACTGAAGACGAAGTTCGCAAGTTGATCGCCGCGGCGGTCGCCGAGGCGGTTGCGCCTCTGCAAGCACGAATCGCCCAACTGGAGGCAGAAGTCGCGCGTTTGAGGAAGAACTCGGGGAACAGTTCCAAGCCACCGTCCAGCGATATAGTGAAACCGTCCAAGCCGGATGCGGCCAAGCGACGAAAGAAGCGGTCGATCGGCGGTCAGCCGGGACACGCCAAGCACGAACGAAAACCGTTCGCTCCGGACGAAGTGGACCGGATTGTTCAGTGCGAGTTGCCTCGGGAAGAGGCACGAGGGCTGCGGCCGCTCGCGCGATGGCACGTCGTTCAGCAGGTGGAACTGGTGGAGAAGCCGTTTGTGATCACCGAGTATCGAGCCCGTCGGTATCGTGATCCGCGCACCGGCCGGATCGTCATCGCGTCGTTGCCGCCGGAGGTTGCCGCGGCAGGCTTGGTCGGTCCGCGGCTCTCGGCAGCGATTGCGTTCCAGAAGGCCGCTTGCCACATGTCTTACACGACGATCCACAGCTTCTGGCGCGACCTGGCCGGGCTGGACCTCAGTCGCGGGCAGTTGGCGAAGGTCGTGCAGAAAGTCTCCGCCGCGATCCGCGGGCCCTATGAAGAACTCCGCGACCGCCTGGCTGGGCAAGACCGTCTGGGCATCGACGAATCGGGGCACAAGGACGCAGGTCGGCGTCATTGGACTTGGTGTTTTCGCGCCCCGCGTTTCACCGTCTTCCACATCGATCGTTCCCGGGGCAGCGAAGTGCTGCGGACGGTGCTGGGCGAGACGTTCGGCGGTGTGATTGGCTGCGACTACTTTTCGGCCTACCGCAAGTACATGGCCGACAGTGGGGCAACCGTCCAGTTCTGCATGGCCCACCTGATCCGCGACATCCGCTTCCTGGCCGAGCAGCCCAATAAGAGCGCTGCCCGTTGGGCCGAGAAGCTTCTGGGTTGGCTGCGGAAGCTCTTTCATACGTTGCACCGCAAAGCCCAATGGCCGCTGGAGAAGTTTGCCTTGCGGATGGAGGCCATTCGCCGCGGTTTTCTCCAACAGGTGCGCCATCCGCCGACGTGGAACGAAGCGCGGACTCTGGCTGCTCGCTTTCGAGGTCGGAAGGCGGAACATTACTTCAGCTTCCTCACCGAGCCGGGCGTGGAGCCGACGAACAACCTGACCGAGCAGGCAATCCGTCATGTGGTGATCGACCGGCGAGTGACCCAAGGCACGCGAGGCGGCCCGGGAATGCGCTGGTGCGAACGGGCATGGTCTGCGCTGGCCACTTGTGCCCAACAAGGCCGCCGCGCATTCCAATTCCTTCACACCGCACTCCTCGCCCACCTCACCGCCCAACCCGCCCCGTCCCTGCTGGCGTAAAGCCGTGAACGGCTACCGCTTTTGGTTAGCTGTTTTCGGGTCTTGTAGGTTAGCGGCGTGGTGGGCAGCGGCCAGCCTCCGAAAGTGGCCTGCATGTCAGCGTCAGATGCACGATTCAGGTTGATCGCATTCGGGTAAAGATCTGAAGACCACTCCAACCCAGCTTGGAGGGCCACGGTGGGAAGCCCCAGCTTCTCTGCTGTCGTTGATCTGAGTTTCCTTGCCTTGCACAACACATCTGCCATTCGCTGGTCAGCCGTGGCGAGAACGACTGAATCACGCCCCAGGCGGTTTACAAGATGAATGGTCATGCCAGAGATCAAACAGTCAGCCGCCCCCATCGGTGGTTTGACTCGCTGACTGGCCTTCTTGGTTCCACGGTCTCGGCGTCGGATTTGCAGATTGTTGTTGATGGGAGAGACGAGCCCTGCCAAGAGTACGTGGCTGGGATCATGCGAAAGTTGCTCGATGACCCGTTCCTTGACTGCCTGGGCGAGTTTGTCTCGGGAACTCTCGTAATCTTTTCGCTTCATCCGTCGTGTAGGATCATTCTTGAGTGGTCCATGCCAAGTGCAGAAACGGTATTTGTCAAGAACTCCAAGCGCTTCGGCGATGCAAATCGACGGCGTATACAGTCGTAGGCCGGGCCATTGGGACGAAATCGCTGCTTCGAGCAGGATACTGCTGCGATCCCGAACGTGACTGCTCGACACACTGCCAGGGTGCAGATACGCAGACAGAATGTTCGCATCGATGACAACGTGACGTATCGGGTCATGCATGGCTCTTGGCTTTCGGTCTTGAGTTCTCCACTGTCTGGGAACAGACTTCCGTAATTGACACCATGTCCATGTCGATGCCTTGGCGGTGGATCGTGAAGTCTTTTGAGCGGCGCAGGTCTGTCTTCTTGATCGTCAGCCTGAACGGGAATGCCAATGGTTGGCTGAATAGCTGATTTGCCTCGATCATCTCGGTACGGCTTGCTTGCAGGCTGGCTCGAAGGAACCAGAGTTGCAGGGGTTTTGAGTTCGTCGTTATCGGCGGGAGAGCCTGGAAGTGTCCTGGTGTCTGGGCGTCGGCAAGTGCCTCCCATTCGACCATGCTGCGAACGATACGCTGGAAGGCTCGTGTCACAGTTGACCGTTCCCCCCAGCCATCCATCAACTTTCGCTGCAACTGGCCGAGTGTGAACTCGCCCTGGAGTTTCAGGAGACGACCGATGGCTGTAGCGGTATCTCGGAACAGGGGATATGCCAACAGCGACATGCCCCAATGCAACCAGATGCGGTCTTGGGCGGGAATGACTTTCAGCAGATCAAAAGCATCCTGTCGAAGCCGTCGATCTTCGTCTGGTACGAGCGCCCAGATCCGCATCAGCACCGTCATCGTCTTTCCACGAGCCGTGTCGCCTGGATGGTCTGATTTCAATCGCTCATGCAGGAACGTCCGCAATGTCGGTGTATCCTCGCCTTTCGCCACCTGGTCGGCGAAGGCATCGAGCCAGTCACGCTTCAGTTTTCTGTCAAATCCGACAACGGCTTTCATATTTCATCCCTGGCGATCCGCACGAAGGGGACGACGACCTCTTCAAGAGAGATCCCGCCGTGCGAGACAACGTGTTTTCCGCTTTGTGTAAATGCCCGCAATCCCTTAGGAAGAAGTGTGTGCCGATCCGGGGGCAAGCCGATAGCGGGCCATGCACTGCTTAATTCGTATTGGGCTTGCGCTTCCGCCAAGAACATTGGGTTGTCGTAGATCCTGGCCCGATTCCCCGGCGATTCCACAAGTACGCCTTGCTTGGGTTCTCCCATTCCCTCTGCGGCGACATTCCCGTGGTCAGCAGTGACGAAGACGGCAAACCCCTCGTCCAATAACCGGTCGAACAGGGATACAAACTTGTCAGACCACAGTTTCAGGGCATCATGTACCCCTGCTGTGCCCTGCTTTTCGGTGTCGGCGATCTTGTCCACCCAGTTGACGACGATGCCGACGATGGCAACGTGTGGATTCTGCAAGCAATGATCCAGTTGCTCGGATTCGCCGGTCTCGACCATCTTGGCGTACTCGACTGCACCCCGGTTCACGTCCCGATCTTCCCAGAAGCGAGTCCAATGGCTCGGCTCTCGATTTGTGGTGTAGAGCGAGTCGGGGAACAGGTGAGGTACAACGCCAGCGAAGATCGATTGCCTGGACACGGACGTGATTGTCGGCACCCAGGCAAATACGGAAGATTCCTCCAACTTCCAGGGAACCGGCTTTGACTCGAAACACCGACGCAATACGAGCCATTGGTCCAGAGCAAGGCCATCCACCACTACCAACGCCAGTTTGCCCAAGTTCTCCTTGGCACGCACCGCCGCCATGTATCGTGGGACATGATGGACCATCACGGGTTCGGTCGTGTGCGGCAGATTGTGCAGAGAACCGAAGCGATTTAGCATCCAAGCGGCGAAACCGTCTTCGATGCGTTCGTGAATTTGCTCCCACTGTTGGCGATCTTGAGCTTCGAGGCGAGAATCCAATTCCCAGCGAAGCACGATCAACTCAGCCCAGGTTCGGGCCAGTTTTTGCCAGTCTCGATGCGGAGCATCTTCGCCAGGTATCTTCTGCTCGCAGCGACCGAGGAGCTTTCGCATTCGGTCCAGTGCATCCGCTTGTGGGTCGTGCAGCAGGCCGGTCTGGACCCACGTTGGCAACGACTTGGCGTCTTTGACCTGGACTGGCGTCAGCAGCCCTTCCAGGAACAGGGTGTCCACGTAGGCCCGCACATTTTGATGGTCAAACGGGACAATGCACTTTTTCTCGCCACCCGTCAGCGATTCCAGGTACCACGGCCACTGCTCCTGGAGAAAGCGAAGGAACTCGTCCCGACTGGCCAGGATACGTTCCAAGGGCCATGTGGCAAACTGCTGTCTTGATCGCAACGTTTGCAGCAGATAGTCGTCGAGATTCTCCGGGATCGGCACATTTTGGTAATGCCGGGACAGCAGCATTTCCATCAGCCCGACCGGCGTGGAAATCAAGCTGGGCACGATGTGAAAGCAGTGCGTCAGTACGAACTCTTTCGTCCCGTTTTCGGCCAGCACCGAACCGGCCTGATGCTGATATGCCTCGAACAGTGCATCGAGGTGGGCGCTGCTCAGCGATTCCAATACAGGGTAGTTTAGATTTGGAAAGAGCTTGTGAAGGCTGAATTCCAGTCGTCGTCCGAATTGAAGCAAATCATACGGAAGTGATTCCAACTCGCCCTCGGATCGAAGGACGACAACCAGGTCGGTCTTTTGCCCCTGATCCCAGATTGAACGGTATTTGGATTCGTAGGCGAAGCGGAAGGCAATCGAGTCCTCGAAGGGGATCAGATCGAAGCCCCGATCCTTAATGGCGGTCAACGTGCCTTCTTCGGTCAGCAGGCCGTCAGGGTCCGAGACCAACGTAAGTCGGGCGATTCCCCGCTTGAAGTGTTTGAGAATGGAGTCTCGCCAATTAGCCATCGGATGCCTCCACTCGCAAGACAACGATGGGCTGGAGATCGGGGAATACTTCCTCCTGCTGCCGCAGACCGACTTCCCAGGCCCGCTCTTCCTCATCTAACCTCTTGATCCGATGCTGCCGAACTTCGGGCAGTCCGATCCTGTTTAGGGCTTGCCGACGAACGTGGAAGGCGTATCGTCCTTTTTCTCGCTCGCTGCTAATCCGCTCTTGGTGTTTGGTATGGAGCGATTGGAACAGGCTTTCCCCGTGCCGCTCTGCCTCACGCCTCAATCGGTCGAAGACCTCATGGCTGGCGGCACTATCGACCAGTCCTTTGTCTTCGATCTTCGCTCCACCTTGCAGAAGCTTTTCCCAAATCGAGCGGGCCGTGGGCAGGAGGATGCGACCGTCATCGTGGACAAACAGCGGCAGGATACGAACGACTTGCCGAGCGCTGCTCCGCAAGGCCACCTGCCACAGCGACCAGTATCCTTGAATCTGAGCCGCCAGCCCGGCCACTCCGATCCTAGCAATGGGCTCGCCACCGATGGCACGGGGCAGCCGTTCGACCAGAGATCGCAGCTTGGGATTTTCCAGGCTGACGTGGTTTAGTCCCCGATCTTGAGCTTCACGTCCGACGAAGCAGATGTCTTCCATCCGTTCCCCATCCGGCCATTCCAGGTCATAGGCGAACAGTTTCTTATCCACTCGGCCACCCTCAGCCCGCAGGTAGGCCGTTGTCATCCGCTCGATCCAGTAGGGCATCGGATGGTTGATGTACTTTGCAGCCAGCGAAGCATCGAGCGACGAGTCGTCGTACAGCGACTTGCCCTCCCGTTCGGATTCCGCGCGCTCCCGCACCTCTTTCATCAACTGCTCGACACTCTGCTCGATCTGATCGGGGTTGAGAATAGCATCGGCGTACACCTTCTCGAAGGCGGCTCCGCTTTCTGCCGAATCCAGCACATCGCCGGTCTTATCCACACCAAACTCGGCGTAAATGGTCTTGAGCTTTTCTTCCAGGACTTCGTGGACTCGAAGTTCCACACTGTCGGCAAAGATCAGGTTGAAGGCTTTGACTCGGAACTTCTGCCCAATTCGGTCCACACGACCTATCCGTTGCTCGATCCGCATCGGGTTCCAGGGGAGGTCGTAATTGATGACCACATGAGCGAATTGCAGGTTCAGACCTTCGCCACCGGCATCAGTCGAGACGAGGATACGGGCTTCCTGCGAAAACTCTCGTTGTACCCTTTGCCGAGATTCCAGGTCCATCGATCCGTTCAGACACACCGTCTTGAATCCATGTTGCCCGAGAAGCTCGGCGAGCATCTGCTGGGTGGGCACGAATTCAGTGAAGATCAGAAACTTCAACTCCGGGTCGTTTTCCTCCTGCTGTGTTCGGTACACGAGATCGAGCAGCGCCTCGGCACGAGCATCCGGTCCCTGGGCCTGACAGCGGCGAGCCGTTTCCAGCAACACCTTCACTTCGTCTCGTTCGTTTTGCAGGCCAGCGATTCGGGCGGCGAGCAGTTCGTCCAGTTGCTCCTGGCTGTCGGCATCTGCAAGTTCGGGCTCGTCCCCATTGAGGTCGTCCTGGGTGATCGTGGTGGATTTCAGAACCTCCAGACGGCGTTCCAGGGCCGTGGCGATTGCTTGGGTGCTGCTCGTAACAAGCCGCTGCATCAAGATCATCAAGAAGCCGAGGTACTGCCGATTGTCACGCAACGCCTGGTTGTAGCCCTGGCGGACATACTCCGTTACGGCGTCATACAGATCCTTCTGGAGCGAGTGTCTGTCCTCCCACTGGACCGGCACAAGTCTTGTCGTCCGGGGCATGAACAACGGCTCACCTCGGTCGTTGATCGCCTTTCGTTTTTCGGTGCGAATGACGAAGGGAGCGACCTTCTCATGCTTGATTGCGCCGATGTCGGGGAATGCGTCCTGATCCAGTAGCGACATGAGCCGATGGAAACTCTCAGTCTTGCCTTGGTGTGGTGTTGCCGACAGCAGCAACAGGTAGGGTGCCGCTTCGGCCAGTGCTTTGCCGAGCTTGTAGCGGGCCACCGTGTCCGTACTGCCGCCCAACCGATGCGACTCGTCCACAACGATCAAATCCCAGCCAGCAGCGATCAAGTCGCCGATGCGTTCCTGGTTGTGGCGTTCGATACGATCTCGTGTCCAACCACGACGACGTTCCACCGGCTTGACGGAATCCACCGGGCAGACCACCTGGTCGAACTGCCGCCAGATGTTCTCGTCGGCCACCAGATGCCGAATGGCGGAAAAGTCGCTGGGCGAGAGGAGTTGGAACTGTTCATTGAAGTGGGTCCGCATTTCCTGCACCCACTGAGCCACCAGTCCCTTGGGAGCGACGACCAGCACCCGCTTGACCAAACCACGCAGTTTCAGTTCCCGGATGACCAATCCAGCCTCGATGGTTTTGCCGAGCCCTACTTCATCCGCAAACAAATACCGTACCCGGTCCCCCGCCATGGCCTTTGACAAGGCGAGCAACTGATGCGGCAGCGGGATCACGCCCGCTTCGAGCGGAGCCAGAAGCACATCCTCGGCCAGCCCTTCGGCGACTCGTGCGGCGGCGATCCGATAGGTCAAGTCGTCGAACCCCTTCGCTGTCTTGGGACGGTCAAATGGGGTGAGCCGGTCGGCAGTGACCCATGTGACCGTCTCGTCAGCGACCCGCCAGACAAGACAGGTCGTGTGGTTCCAGATCGTTTGGGTTTCAAGAATTCGCACGGGTTCCCGATGATCCTGGCTGAATGCCCAAGAACCCACGGGAAACCGGTCGTTCGCCTGGTTATTCGCATCCACAGTCTGCTACTCCTCGGTGCGCATCACGGCGTTGTCATTGCTTGTACCACAAGTTAGGTGTCTTCGTGTTCATCGAACAATGAAAGCTGCTGCTCAGCCTGTTGCAGTGCCCGCTCTTCCTTGCCTGGGAATTTCGTGTGTTCTGTCAATCCCAGCAGAGCCTCGACTTGACTTGCTGCGTGCATGATCTTGTAGAGATCGAGGTTTCCGAGACACTTCTCTTCGCTTACAAAGTGAGACAGATAGGTCTCAGACTTCGCTGTCACACCGTTCCGCTCGCAAACCAAATAGGCAACTGATTCTGCCTCCAATTCGCACTCTGCATGACTTAACGTTCGTCTTCTGGGAATGCCCAACTCCTTGTCGGCTCCTATATGCCCCAAGAAAAGGTGCCCAAGCTCGTGCGACAGGGTAGTAAACTGAATCGGTGGCCCATGGTTCTTGTTCAACTTCACCCGATACAGATGTGGGTCTTTCTCGTCACATACAGTGGCAAGGTTCCTAATTGACCCGGCTGATGCATCGCCTCGGTCAATTTCTACCACGTCAATCTTTTTCTTTTTCAACAGGATCTTGAACGACTCGATCTTCGTCTTAGTCATCTCACCACGTGCTGGAAACATGACGGCATCTTCGGGAAGCTCTTTGCCCTCGGTATCCAAAACGTCATAGACCGTCGCCACAGGTCCAAAGGGCCACAAGATCAAGAGTGGGCGTGCATCCTCCTTCGGACGCCGCTCGAACCGATTCCACCAGTCATGGGCGGACGCTACATACGTGACGCCCGGCTTCTGGAGTTGCAACAGCATGGCGTTGTACGGGGCGACATTTCTGAGCTTCACGACGAACTGAAGCAACTCCTTGTATGAAGTCGAACTCTTGTAAAGCTGCGCCTCCGACAACAAGTGGTCTACTAGGGCACGTGTCGCTTCTTCGTCGGTCTTTGTCGTCTTGCTCATGGCGTCAACTATGTCAGGTTGATGACGATTCGTCAGTTCTCGGTGCGCATCACAGCGTTGTCGTAATACATCAGTAGTGCCGGATCTTCCTGGACCAGTACGGCGGGTACTCTTCTAGCCATTTCGACGATGGCCTTGTACTCGTCCTTCTGCCAGCAGTCCTTGAAACCCGCTCGAAGCGCCTCCGAGCGTACCACCTTCAACTTGCCCTTGGTCGCTCGGTACTGCTCGAACTCCTTCATCAGGTGGCGATGCCGTAGCTGTTCCAGATCGGCCTCTTTGTTGGGATCGGGCGTTCGCCAGCGGTCGTCAGCATCCCGCACGAAGTTCTCGTTCAAGATGTTCATCAACTCGATGGGCTCTTCGTGTTTCTCCCAAGCCCGTTGGGCTTCCTTCATGTAGAGCGGTTGGAGTTCCTGGAATGTCATTTGTCTGCGGTGGAGTTGCTGACGCACCCATTGGATCGCCGACTTCTCGTCGCTCACGAACAGTTGAAGTTGTTCCACCTCAGCGACCTTCAACCGCCTGCGGTCGTATTCGGCCACCTGATCGGACAGGAAGTACATACTGTCCCGCTCGGGGTAACGCTGGGCCAGACCGGTGTAGAACTGGGACGCCGACATCGGGACCGAGATGCCACGCTGAACATGGAAAGCGATCATCCGGTCGAACAGCAGGTGCTTCTCACGTTCGGCAATCGCCTCGGCTCGATCTTTACGCTCGACGAAGACAGGCAACTGGCCAAGGTGTTCGGCTACAAAATCCCAGATGCCTTCGGCAGTTCCGGCCTTCAGCGTGAAACGCTCCTCGAACTGCTGGGTAGGTTTGTAGGCCGAGATCACCAAGTCCTGTTTGACGGCGTTGACACTGTTGACTTGTTTGGGCGTTCCCTGCTTCTTATCGAGTGTTCGCACATCGGCGATCACGAATTGGGCTTGCAGGATCGCTTCCTGGATGGCATTCCACACCGAGTTCTTGCTGTTGTGGAAGACGACTGTCATCCAGCGGCCTGGCTTCAGCACCCGGTAGAACTCAGTCAGGCATTTCCGCAGTTCCTCCTGGTAGAATGCCAAATCCCTTTTCGTGAAGCGGTCTACGATGGCCTCGCAGGCCACGTTGGTTTGTGCCCGCAACCAGCCTTCCCACAGGGCGTTTAGTTGGGAATAGTTCAAGTTGTCGCCAAAGGGTGGATCGATGAAGATGTAGTCGATGCTGGAATCCTGCAACATCGGCAACGAGGCACTCGACCCGCAAGTGACGTACTGCGGTTCGTGCAAGCGGCGGTAGACGACCAGGAAATCACGGAGCTTTCCATTCAGCGATTTGAGCGGGTTCGCCTCGGCCATCAGCGAGCCGACGAACAGCGTGCCGGTCATCGGCACATTGCCCCGCTTGCCCAACTGGTACGTGGTCAGGTACGAGCAGAGCCGCACCGAAACGGACTGCACCAGGTTGAACAGTTGCCGTCGCCAGCGACCATTGGCCGCAGCGAGCATCTTGGAAATCGTCAGGAAGTTTCTGGGCGTGTAGTAGTGGTGCAGGTGCGTCATCCCTGCTGATTCGTTACCCGACGACAGACTGCCCTTGGCGAGTTCCAATGCCGGGCGGATCGCCGGATCATCCAACCGTACCGATGCCAGCAGTTTCAGGTCATCGGAATTTGGTTTCTTCGTGAATTGGCGTTTGCCGACCAGGTACTTGATGAACACCGGCACCCGCTTGGTTCGCTCGATGCTCTGCTCCAGCAACGGATCGAAGGCCGTCTCCCGGTACGGTTCCATTGCCCGTTTGGTCAACTGCACGCCACATCCAGGGCACGGAAACTCAGACCGTACTGCCATTGGATCGGCGTCTGTGTCCACGGCATGATCGAAGAAGACGATCTCGTGGCCGCACTGCGGGCAGAGCATCACCTCGGACCAGACCGTGAAATTGATGATGCCGCCGTTGCCCGCCATACCCGCCAATGTCCGATCCTGCCCTTCGTGTGCCGTGCGGTACAGGTGGCCACATTCCCTCTCGATCTCGTCCAGCAGAGCGTCGGCTTCGGCCTCGAAGGAATCGGCATCCACCGGTACGTTGTAGTTGTAGGCGATGAATGTGGCGGCGGGGCTGAGGTCGTTCAGGATGCCGATCCGCTTGCCCCACTCGACACCAGGCATCTCCTTTTCGATGGCCGCTCGATCATTCGGCGAAGGATCGCCGCAGAGCGTGCAAGCGATCCCGGTCATCCCCGAGCCGCAGAAGCCGTCCAGCACCAGATCGCCGGGCTTGGTGTAGTGCAGGATGTAGCGGACGATGGCCCCGTGCGGCACCTTGGTGTGGTAGCTGTGGGCCATGTAGATCGTATCGTTCTTGCCCGCCGTCACGTCGGCGGCGAACGGCTCGCTGTGATATGGCTCGTCGGGGTCGTAGCCCTTGCCATCGTGGGCAATCAAGTCCGCTAGGAAGGGGTTGGGGCAGAGCGTGTAGTACGGCGGATCGGACAGGTCGAGGATCGTATCATCACCGACCAGCGGGAAGCCTTCGAGCTTGCGGAAGGCTGGATCTTGCAGCTTCTCTCGTAGTTGATCCAGGAAATGGGTTCTGCGAGCAGCGTCGTTCTCGAATGTCATGCCGAGGCACTCGACCGGCCCGTCCGAGCCAGCGTCACCCGCCGTATCCAGAAGTTGCGGTTGTTTGTGCCTCGCCATGTTGTCGAATTCCCTTCATCCTGATCATCCAGAGAATTAGTCTTCGGTTCGCATCGAGGCGTTGTCAAAATACATCAGCAATGCGGGGTCTTCTTGGATGATCTCATCCTTTACACGCCCTGCGATCTTCACGATGGTATCGTAGTCGCCGGTCTGCCAGCAGTCCTTGAATCCGGCACGTAACGCCTCCGTACGCACGACCTTTAGCTTACCCTTGGACTTTCGATAGTCCTCAAATTCCCTCATCAGCGACCGATGTCGGATCTTCTCTAGGTCCGCTTCCTTACGTGGATCGGGGACATACCAACGGTTCTTTGCTTTGGCAATCAACTTCGGATCGTCTTTCTCAAGATTCCTCAATTCGTGAAAGTTCGTTGAGAGATAGCTGTGGACCTGGCTGGGAACGTCACCCTTTCCCTCGTAGCACAGAAAGCCTTCCTCAAGGAGTTTCGACAGTTCCAGCGGCTTCTCGTATTTCTCCCATCCTGCCACCTCTCGCATGAAAATCGGCTGCAATTCTTGAAATGTCCGTGGGCGATTTGCCAATTCCTGTTTTAGCCACTGGATAGCTGACAATTCATTCGTAACAAACAACTCAAGTTGAACCACCTCCTCAACAAGCATTCTCTTTCTGTCGTATTCCGCTACCTGCTCTGGCAGGAAGTACATTCCGTCACGCTGAGGAAAGCGTTCTTCGAGACCCAAGTAGAACTCCGAGGCAGACATCGGAACCGAAACTCCCCGTTCTATGTGGAAAGCAACCATCCGATCAAACAAAAGATACTTCTGCCTCTCCATCACTACCTCCAATCGCCCGCCCTTCTCAACAACACATGGCACTTGCTCCAGGTGAGATCGCACAAATGACCAAACGGCGGTTTCATTACCAGCCTGCAACTCGAACTCTTGTACTACTCGTGTCGCTGGTTTGTACGCAGAGATAACTAAGTCCTTCTTGACGGCCCCGGCTGCCTGTGTCTGGTTGTACGACCCTTGTTGCTTGTCAATGGTACGAACATCGGCAACCACGAACCCTGCTCGTTGAAGACCCTCCTGGATCGCATTCCATACAGCATTCTTGGAGTTGTGAAATACAACGGTAATCCAACGCCCCGGTTTCAGTGCTCGATAGAAGCAAGCAAAACATTTTTCCATCAATTCAGCATACTCGTTGAACCCTTTCCCTTGAGCTTTGGAAATAATTGCCTCGTCCGTCTGGTTTGTAAACACACGCAACCACCCCTCCCATAGAAAATTCAACTCAGAGTAGGCCAAATTATCACCGAAAGGCGGGTCAACAAAAACGTAATCTATTGAACCCTCGGGAAGGAGCCGCTCGTCGGTTGAACTCGCTGTTCCCGTGACTGTCGTGCTAGGAGCATCCGGCATCATTCTAAAGAAGCGTGAAAGTGCCCGGCTCTTTCCTGAAAGCCAGTGATAAACATTCCATTCACGATGGATCGAGCCAATATAGAGAGTCCCCGATCTAATCATGTTCGGAAAGGTGCTGCCAGGGCTGTATCGCTGTAGACGGGTCAATCCCAGTAGACTACCAGTGAGAAGAAAGAGCAGTCGTCGATCACGGTTGGCAATATCGTAGAACTGGGAAAGGGCGGTGAGTGACCTCGGCAGATAGAAGTGATAATCGTGAGTAACGCCGGTATGGTATCCTTTGCGCCACTGGTCGCCCCACACGCCGTCCTTGAAAAGCATCAGATTAGCCGGGTGCCAGCAGACCTTTTCTTTCTCAATTCGGGACAGCAATTTGAGGTCGTCTGCCCCAGGCTCCATCGTATACTCTTGCTCTGAGCCTGCGACAGAGAAGCGGATTTCTGCCGGGGTTGCTTTGATCCGGCTGCTCACCTCCCTTTGGATGTGGTCAAAATATGACTCGAATGTGTGCTCAAGCTGCGTCTTCCCCACCTTAGCACCGCAATGTGGGCAGGGAAAGGTTGAACGTAGAGTGTCCCTTTTCGAGTTTAGGGCCGCTTCCCAAAATACAAACTCCGATCCGCAAGAAGGACAGATGAAGACATCCGACCAAATGACCTGGGAAATCTCTGCATCTTGCCCAGTCTCCGGGTCCGTCGTTGCGTAGAGCCAACGGCATTTCTCAGACAACGTACGCAATGCCTTTGCAGCGGAATCATCAAAACTCTCTGGGTCGCAAGGGAACGTGTAGTTGTAGGCGATGAATGTCGCTGCTGGAGCTAGATCAGAGAGAATGCAGTGCCGAGATCCATACTTGGATACAAGGCTGCCTCGCTCATCCAGAATATTGCCATTCCGGTCAACTTGATAGCCAAGGTCAGCTATGGCTGCCTTGTCCCCACAGAGACGAGCCGCAACTCCCGTTAGGCCGGATCCGCAAAAGCCGTCGTAGATAATATCTCCGGGGTTCGTGTAGTGAAGGAGGAATCGCATTGCCGCTTTATGCGGAACCTTGGTGTGATACGAGTGTGCGTTGTAGATAGGATTTCGTTTTCCTTCACTCACGTCGGCTGCAAACGGAGCACGGTGATATTCATCATGATCGGCATCATAAGCAGTGCCATAGTGTTTGATGAACTGCGTTATGAAGGGGTTCGGGCAGGCCGTGTAGTACGGCGGGTCAGATAGTGCCAGGATATCTTCGTCTTCCCCTCTCGGGAATCCTGCGATCTGGCGGAAGTCTGGATCTTGGAGCTTTGTTCGCAGTTGCTCCAGGAAATAGTTCCGTCGAGCCTCGTCATTCTCAAACGTCATGCCGAGGCATTCCACGGTTGACGAGCGTTTGAGATCTTCTTCTATTCCGGGGAGGCTTCCTTGAGCTTTTTGTGACATGGGAGTTGATCCTCTTCGGGAAAGCGGCGTACGAATACAATAGCTCAAGATGACGACCTATCGAATCCAGCTAGGCGGTCTAGGATCGACTTGCCGTCGTGTGAAAGCGGGATGTACGTCTGGGATGGAGCAAATCCATAATCGGACGACAACGTGCCTCGGCTGACAGGCTCAGATGCGAATTCGACCTTCCCGATCTTGTAGATAAGCAACTGGTCCCAACGGCTGGCATAGGACGTCAGTTCTTCTCGGGTAATAGCCCCCTTCTTCACCATCTTGAGAGCCTCTCCCGTAGCGACGTAGTAATACTCCAGCACTGGCATCCGTGCCACGACTGCACTAATTGGCCTAGCTGCATAGACGTAGATCATTGCGGGCGTGAACTTCTTCGGCCCTCTCTTTCGGAAGACGACTGAGCACTTCTGCTCACGAAGGGGCTCAACCCAACGAGCGTGAAATGAGAGAATGATGGATCGACTGTTGTCGCTGGAGCCCGCCTTTAGGCTAAAATCAGACATAGCAAAACTACCTTGTGTCAAATGTCGAGCATTATGGTGCTCCGTGCAATCGCTTCAATCTTCGCAGCATCGATACTGCCGTCAGGCCCGTCCTCAGACGTGATCAGCCGGTCCAGGTAGCCATTCCTCTCGTACCATTGGTATTTCCGCTTCCACTGTTCCTTGTAAGAAGGCACGGATAGCATCCCTAGATGTTCCCAATAGTAGGTATCGCCCTCGAAACTGACGGTGAAGTCGGGCAAGCGGAAGTCACTGGGATCGTCCTTTGACGTGAGCTTCTGCTCGTACTCGTAGCTGATCCCCAAACGAGTCAGCGTGTCGGCCACGATGACCTCGGACTTGGAGCGGACCAGCACGCCCTTGGCCGTGCGGTGGATCAAGTGACTGGCATAGTATTTCTCGTCCGTTTCTGCCCGCACCGCTGTCAGGAACACGTTCGTATTCCTCAGCAATGTGGCTGATTCCTGGGGGCTCCGCAGTCGTTCCAGGATGTCCGTGTCTCGCTCGATCAACAGGACCATCTTCTTGCGAAACCGAGTCAGTCCGGTGTAGAGAAGTTCCTTGGAGAGGGTCGTTGCATTGCGGGGCAGGATCAGGAATACGATGTCAAAATCGCTGCCCTGTGACTTGTGGACTGTCAGGGCGTAGGCCAATTCTAGGTTGCCGTCAACTTCATTGCGGAAGTAACGGTAAGAGACCTCGGGCTGGGTCGAGAAAACCACATCGAGCGTATCGCTGCCGCCCTTTCGGGCATAGGTGCTGGTGACCAGCCCGATCTCGCCATTGGCGACGTAATCCAGTCCCTCGCCACGAGGCCAGGCATTGCGGCGGCAGTTGAAGATCTGGATCACTTTGTCGGTCCAGACAAGTTCCTGCTCGCCAAAAGGCCGAGGGCCGTTGCGCCGGAAATGGTTGAGCATCCCGCCCCGGTAGCGGGCCTGGATCTTGCGGTTGATTTCCGTGGTACCGAATTCGTGATTCCGCACCGGGCTGAGGATCTGCCAGTGTTCGGCCAAGCGGGGATCGTGCTCGCCCTTCCGCTCATTGGAAATACCGATGCTCGTGTTGAACGGCTTGTAGGCCGCATTGCCATCAGTCAAATCCAACAACTGCTTCATGCGAGCCGACATCAGGATGTCAAGCTGTGTGTGGTCCCGCCAGAAATGGACCTCCAGATCGCCCTCCACATCTTGACGTGCGGCACGGGACAGCAGATCGTCGTCGCCGGGTGTGGGATCTTCACTCAGGTAGCCATCGGCCAGTTGTAGTGCCAGGCTATTGTGGTCTTCGTGGCGGGCACGCTCGGTGAGCCGGGCAAGGTGCCGTGAGCGATCTGTATCTGCCCGCAGCCAGGCGATGATGTCCACGAAGGGCCGTCCAGGGCCGATGGGCGGCAACTGATTGGGATCGCCCACTAGGATTAGCCGGGAGACCTGGTTCAGGTCGAGCGCCCGGAATAGGACGCCGAGCAGATCCATGGGGATCATCGAGGCTTCGTCGATGATAACGGTGGGAGCACCTTTCTCGTCGCCGCCTTCGTAACGTAAGGCGAAGTTCTCGGGGTTGATCCACTTGTTCCGCATTAGAAACTGGTGGATCGTGAGAGCGTCCCGCACCGTTCCATCGTCCCGCTTCGTTCGCTCCATCATGCGGACACGGGCCTTGCCGGTAGGAGCCAGCAGGAGAATGGGGCGACGGCCTTCCATTTCCTCCAGCCCCTTGAGAAACACCTTGAGGACGCTTGTCTTGCCGGTGCCCGCTCGGCCCGTCAGCACGCTGAATCGGGACTCGTAGAGAATACTGAGTGCCTTGGCTTTCTCCGCTTGAGCACGAGCCTCGACTTCCGGTGGTAGCTTCGAGCCCTTGCCCTCGCCAAACTCCAGCTTGAGCAACTTCTCCCAGGAAAACCCTTGGGGTGGCGGATCGTTCTTGCGCTTGATGCGGCGTTTCAGCCGGTCGCCAAGCTCTTGTTCCAGTGTGGACAGAATCCGTAGGGCCATCGTCGGCGGATCGGCGTCAGTGCGGAAGTCCAGTGCTTCTTGGTAGAAGCTCTGTTGGCCAATCACCAGTTCCCTGTCAGGACGGCAGGCTCGGCGATCCGGGAAGCGTTTCTTGATTCGGTCCAAAGTCACTGCGAACGGCAACAAGGTATCGCCTTCAGCGCTCGCCTCTCGCAACACAGCTACCGCACAACCTCGGACACGGCGAGAATCATCCTGGGGGATGAGATCTGTTTTGGCCAGGTACAGGGCGGCATCCCCTTCGGGCCGCATCCCACGGTCAATGGCTTCCAACGACACCGGATCAAGGTCGGCTCCGCCCTGGTCCATCTCAGAGATCAGGTACGGGTTCTCGATCAGTTCGTCATCGCTGGCCTGGATGCCTGCGGCGGCACGCTCGTCGGCATCGGCGATCCGTTTGACTTGTTTGGGCGACAACTCGAACCGAACCAGCGTGGACAGGAGTGTGCGGCGGGATTTGCTGTAAGCGGCCCAACGCTCCGCTGCCTGTTTCATTGGCTTGGCGTATTCCTTTTCCTCGCACTTCTTCCTGCCTTCGAGGATGGCCAGCAGGTACTCCCAGGCGTTTTCTCCCTTCTTCAGTCGGGGCACGAGCACTTGGCGATGAAACGCCATGCCCACCTCGACTCCCAGGAATTGAAGCACGCTGCCCGCACCGGGGAAGGGGCCACGGTTCTGCCAGACCTCAGACAAGACATCATTTAGCCAGACGATGTAGCGATGCCAGTCGCCGGGCACTTTGTTCTCGTCCTTGACCGTCTGGACAGATTGCAGCAGACGCTCCAGCGCCCCTACCGCCGTGTCGTCGCTGACATGTTCGCCCACGTAGGAAAAATCAAGCATCGTGCCTTCGGGGATGCGGCAGATGATGTTCGATGTGTCGTGCCCTGCTTGCAGGTATTCGTGGTACGGCAGCCGGAACCCTTGGTTCTCGAAATCGTGAGTGATGCAGCGGGACCAAATTGGATAGTCGTCGGGGTACTTCGGCGGCTTCTTGCCGAAGAACAACTGCGACCCGATCTTTGATATGCGGCTTACGCCGACGAGAACACGGTTCAAGTTCTCGTCCAGGGGATTGCCGTGATTGCAGTAGAAGAAGATGAGCGACTGCTCCTTCTCCAGCCTTCCCCAGAAGTTGGACAGCAATGCCAGTTGGCGATCCGGCTCGTAGACCCAGCCTGCCTGTTTCCGATCATCATCCGGTCCCCGGATGTCGAGATGCTCGTCTTCGCAAATCTGCCGGAAGTTCTCCTCTCGCATCCAACGATACGGTGAGGGGCACACCGAGTACGGCGGGATGTCTTCCGTCGTGGGTGGGAGTTGCCGGAAATCGAGCGGGTCGTGATGGGTAATCGTGTACCCTGCGGGCGAAAAGCTGATGGGGTCACGGGAGCAGGGCGGTTGCCAGCCATCGAGTTCCGCAAACAACTGCCCGGCACAGCCATCTTCTCGTTCGTCAACACGCCCGTCACGGATGTGGGGCTGCACAATGCAATAGGCGTTCTTGCTGGGGTGGTCGCAAATGTGACCATCCCAGGCCCGGTCGTGCCAGACGATGCGTGCGGACAAGTGTGTCGTCATGGTGCCGTATTTCAGTCGCCTTTTTCGATGACAATGCGGATCTTGTTGACATCCTTGCCTCGAATCATGTCCTGGACGAAGTTCTCGAATCGTGAGCGGAATTGCTCGACCGTGCAGGGGGCGTTGCTCTCGCTGAGCGAGGACAATAGTTCGCCTGGTTTGACGCCGATGGAAGTCAGACCGGACAAGGCGTTTTGGATGCCCTGGACCAGATCGTTGCTGATCGTGGCGGGCAGTCCCTTGTCCTTGAGGAACTTCTGTACCACCTTCTTCTGGTCCGCATCGAGCAACTTGATGCTTTCCTCGACAGTCGGATCACCAAGGTTGGTGAGCAGCGTATCAACCCAGGTGTCGAGTAGCTTGTCGATCTCGTCGTCGATGGCATCCAAGACGGCTGATCCTGATGGGCCACCTTTCTCGTCCGTGGGGCGGAATCCGCACTGCGGGCAAATCGGATTGGTATTCAGGTCATCCTTGACCAATGCAAAACACGGCTTCAAGTTGGCCAGCCGGTTTTGCAGGTCGGTCAGGCTGGCGTGCGGCAGCAGTGACACGCCGGTCAGCTTCTTGAGCCGATCCAGACGAGAATCTTTCAACAGTTTCCGCTTCTTCTCGTCCTCATTGATCCCCAACCGAGTCTTCTTATGCAGCGCCAGATAATGTTCCTGGTAGTCCTTCTTGCAGCGTTCCATGGCAGCAACGAGCTTCTGACGGAAGCCGGTATCGTTTCGCTTGGCAGGATCAAGCAACTGCGGTTGCCATTCACTGCGGACACCATCGGCCTTTTCCGTCCACGAGTCACTGCTGGGCAGCACGGCCTGTGCTGTCGAGAGGTAGGACGTAAGTGGAGTAAGTTCGGCCACGAGACCGTTGGTGCTTTCTAGTTCATCGAGCAGTTTCAGATTGGCCTCCTGAGCTTTTACCTCCTCGACGGTACACGAAAAGTTCTTCAGTTTGCCCGGCGTGTTGTAGGCTTGGAGCTTCTCTAGGAAATCCTGGAGGCCGTCCAGTTGCGTCCTGTACTCCTCACGCTTCTCGACCGGGATGAGTTCGTGACCCCAGCAGGGCATCCCCGATTGGGCGTGCTGCTTAGCAAGGACGACCCGCTTGACGATGCCACCTGTCTTCTCGTGCAGTTGCTTAATCGCTTCGTCTCGTGTCTCCGGGTTGCGGATCAAGCCTTCCGACAATCCCACAAGCTCGAACAAGGCAACCAGCGACGACAGGGGGATGTCCTTGGGACGCTCAACATGCCGGAACTTGCAGAACTCTTCGACCGGCGTCTTGCCGGATTCGGTCAAGGTGGCGGCGTCGATCTTCTTCTTGCCGACCAGGCTCACCACAATATCGCCGCTGTGGACCAGACCCAACAACACGATCACAAGCAGTTCCGGTTCCAACTTGTAGTCAATCTCGACCTCGACACCACTGTGCTTCTCGACCAGGATTTCATTGCGATTGAGCACTTGGCCCGAAGGCTTGGCCTGGAGCTTGTTCAGAACAGTCTTGGCATAGCGGGATTCATGCGGGCGGATCTTTTCGTTGTCCAGCAGTTCCAGACCATCTAGCAGCGCCGTCGCCGTGTTGGTTCGCAAGCCGCCCGACAGGTAGCGGATGGCATCGGCCACCGCATCATCCAAGTTCGAGGATGTCAGCGTGACCGAGAATGTCGGGTATTCGGGATAGCGTTCCTCGAAACAAGGGCCAAGGCCCACGGAGCCGACCAGGTTGACCAGTTCTCGCACGGTCAGGTTGCCGGTCTTGTGGCCCTTGAGGAACTCGACCATCTTCTTGGACACACTTTGGTGGCAGACATCGAAGGCCGTCAGCATGTGCTGTCGCAGCCAGTTGGTCAGGGTCTTCAGATGAACATCTGCCTTGTCCTCGTAGTTCTTCCTCGTGGCACTGCCTGCCTGGGAAGCCATCGCCCTGGCACCCGCATACAACTTGAGCGCCCGGTCGAATTCCTCGTCAGGGTGCTTGAGGAAAAAAAAGACTTCATCCGATAGCTTCTCATCTTTGTACTTCGGCGGCTGAAATGGCTGCATGAAATACACGTAGAAGTCCCGAGGCGGCTGTGCCGTGGACCGTTCGTTCGGTGCGCCGAAGAACAAGTAACCTCGGCGGGTGACTTTGTGCTCCCGCCATTCGACTTCGTGTTCCCAGATGCGGTATCCGGTGACGTAGGTCGTGTCGGCACACTCCATGACCCGCTTCAGGGCATCGAAGTAGTACCGGTCAAGTTCACCGGGCGAAAGACTTTCCGCCCGTTTCTCGATCTCGGTGTCGTAGTCGATGTCCTTTTCGAGGTCCAGGAAATACTGGTCGTTCTCCTTGTTGTGTGTAATGAACTGCCCGCTCATCGTCTTGACGAGTTCCTTCAGGCACGTTTCGACCGTCGTCCGCAGAAAATCGCTGTTCTTCTCAGGCAAGGCCGAATGATACAAGCACAGGCCGTCACGAAGTTCGCTGGCTGTGGGGCCGATCTTGGCATGGATGTCGCCGGTTGTGAGCCGATGTACGGAAAGGCCATGGCAAATCCGCATCGCCATCGGGACATAAGCCTTGCGGGTGAAGGCTTGCTTGATCCGGCTCTCCAGCACGTTGCTCTTGTCGATCACCTGGCGCACGTCAGGGTCCGACCGGATCGAGGCGTCTTCGCACAGGTAACCCCAGTACGAGTCGTAGCTCAGCAGACCAGGCTCCTCGGTCGGCACATCCTGCTTGAGCAACTGCCGCATCTCGGCGCTGAGGGTCTTCAGGACTTCCCGCTTTTCCGCCACCGTGATCTGCTCGAACTGCTCCAAGTAGGCCGGATGGATTGGAAACAACCGCACGAATTCATCCAGCCGCTCAGCCATCGAGTCATACAACGGCGTGAACTGTTCCAAGTGCTCCCGGATTCGGGCCTGTTGCTTGGCGTCCTTCTTCAGTAGTCGCTCGGAGACGACGAATGCAACGTCTTCTCGGACGATGCGAAGCTGCTCGAAGCGAGCTTTCACTCGGCGCACGCTCTCGGCCACGAATTGGAATCGAGGGTTGTCGAACAGGGCTTCCTGTAACCCGGCGATGAAACGGAACTTCAGGTCGTCGCAGACCTCCCCAACTTCACGGAGGAAGTTCAGGTCCAGTACGAGGTCTTGATCGTTGCGGCTGCGGAGGTAGTCCAGAAGCTCGTCCACGACCATCAGCAGGCCGTAATCGGGGAAGGTCTCGTGGAACTTGCCCATCATCTCGTTCAGGGCATCCTTATTGTTCCGCACCTTTTCCGCTGGCGGGAAGGTGAAGTTGACACCCATGTCGGCGAGGTGGTCCTGCAATTCGCCGGTGATGATGTCCCGCAGGCACATCGTGGTCGAGCCGATCTCCGTTCGCACCACCTTGAACTTGCCGGTGACGGACTTGGCGGCTTTGGCTACGTCCTTGTTTCTGAAGGCGCTGGCCAGATCCTTGTGTTCGGCGAGGGCCGAAATGCACGACATCAGGTGCGACTTACCTGTACCGTAGTTGCCGACGATCAGGATTCCCTTGTTGTCGGCAGGCTTGTCGTACTGGAGGTTCGGTATGACCAGTTCGATCAGTTGTTCTGCCATCCGCTCCGAGATGACGAACGTCTCCACCAGGGTCCGGGCCTTGTCATGGGCGTCGGCGTCCCGCAGTTCGATGATGGATTCGATTGGCTCAAAGTCGATCAGTTCAGCGTACTTCATGTTGGCACACCATCAGTGGTTTGCAGCGGTTTTGGTGGAGACCGAGACGACGAGAACATCGACATCTCGGTATGACCTGTATTCCGGGTGATCTGGCTCGGCGTAGGTCAACGAGCCGTCGTGGAGCGTCCCGCTCCAGGCAGCAGCGATTGTTTGCTTGCGGCTCACGGATTTGAGCAACCGCATTGGATCAATTTGCAGGGATGGATCGAACAGGATTTCCAGGTTATCCAACACGAGCACGTCGCCCGGATGCTCGTCCACGAGGCCACTGACAATCCGGTCCACCTGTCGTGGTCGCCTGCTGCGGGGAAGCTCCAACATCCGCTGGCTGAGATGTAGGTTGACGTTCAAGTACGGGCAGCCCTGGGATTCGGCCAGTTGCCGAAGAACCCCCGTTTTCCCAGTACCGCTAGGGCCGACGAGCAGGACAAGCCTATGGAACGACCGCTGGGCCTGTTCCATAGCCTCCTTCAATTTCTTCTCGATGTCGGTGGTCTTGGCACTCATGGGAATGGACTAGCGGAAGCTACTGCGATCCAATCTGGTTAAGGCGATGCCCAAAGGTGAGATTCTACCCCTTGCGGGTAGCCGACCACAATTAGCCCCGTCGCCTAAATGCAATCCCAATCTCCGCTTAGGTAGTGACATCGCCGGTTGGGTAAACCGTACCGCCGCCCCGAAGTGATCGCCTGGATGCACGATCACCCTCTGCTGTTCGGCGAAAGGTATAACGGCCACGCTCGTCTTCGTTTTTTGCACAGTTTCGACTGTCATCGAATTCCCTGGTGGCTGCCGTCACGAAAACAATGAACTGCCCTGGGCACGCTTCCGCTTCGGTCGTGCTGGCTCCGTTGGTTGTACGATGGCAACCACTCTGTTGGGAACTTTGCGAGCTTCCACGAACACTGCTCGACCTTCGAGCCGTTTGCCCCTTGAGTCTTCCCACTGGCCCAAGTCTTCCGGCCCGTCACCATCGGTCAGCGGGTCAGCCTCGAATATGCGGTAAATGACCGAATCAACAGGCACCCGCATGTTCATCGGGATCATGAACCCTTCTTGTTTCGCAGCGTCGTTTGCCACAACCTTCACCGCCCGTAATTCACCGGGTGGCGGTTCGTCATCGAACAGTCGGGGTGCTTTGTTCTCGATCCGACGCTGGACTGCCTTCTTGTGGGCGATGGCGGCTTCGAGGTAAACCACTGGCGTCGTGAGGCGGCGGGCGCAAGCAAACAAGGTGGCCTGGAAACTGGCATCGGGAAAGCCGCCATCGATGATCTGCTGCACGGCGTCGAATGTCAGCAGTTCGTTGCCTTGCCGCACGGCATCGAACACTGGGTCGAACAGCGGGCCGTAGAAACCTATGTTCCCAGCGATCTCGTCCATCAATCGTTCAATGGGATCGTGCTCCGAGCGATAGACCGGCTCGGGCATGTCGGCGTGGGTCGTGAGCCGATGGGCGATCTCGTGCCAGCGGGTGAAGAAGCGGCGGGCCAGTTTATCCCCTCGGCAGTCAATCACAGCGACGAATCGATCCAGGGCATCGGGATCGACATTCTTCCGCTGGATCAACACGCCGTAAATCGGGGTCGCCCCATCAAAATTCATTCGCATCGTGGCGAAGACAAAATCCTTCTTGCCCTTTGCGTAGGTCTCTTTCAGCCTGTCGAAGTCGGCGTCGGATCGAATTTCCTCAAAGACCATCTGAAGCTGTTGGGTTACCAGCGACTCCAAGTCAGCGATAGTCGTCACCCCGCCCGCTTCCTTCCACCAACGGCTAATCTGTGAAAGGCAGTAGCCGACGATGGACCCCACCGGGTTGCCCCGAAGGCCAAGTTCCGAGGCCAGGGCGAGCACGTCAGGTTCTCGATCCAACCGACTCACAAGAACTCCTTCACGGCTTCGTAGAACTTCTGCCAATCGACCATTTCGAGGTCACTCTTTTTAACGCTGCTACGATGTGCAACGATCTGATTCTGCATTTCCAAGAGGGCCAAGGTATCCCGAAACGACAACCCTTGGTCCCTGGCAAAGTCAGCCAGTGTCTTGGGAATCTGCACCTCGGTTGGTGCGGATTCATCGGCCACCGCATCCTTGCCCTTCATCAGATAGTCCAGCGAGAGACTCAGGGCTCGGGCAATGTCGAGGAGCTTGTCCGCCCCGACGTTCCGTTTTCCGTTCTCCAGGTCGGAGAGAAAACTCTTGCTGATACTGGCCTCCCGAGCCAACTTGTCCTGGGTCCAGCCGAGTTCTTCTCGCCGCCTCCGTATTCGATTGCCTACCGTTGACATGGCTCCCCACCTCAGAGGGATATTTCCGCTTTGTATAGCTGTGATCGTACCGTCATGACTAGTACGCTTCAAGCATTTGCTCGCCTTTTTCCGCCTATTGACTTCTTTTATAGCGAACTCTACCATGATAGCGAACAACCAGCGGGCGACAAGATGCCGCCCCGCATACACCTACCTTTACGGAGGGAGAAGCAGACATGGCTTGGGACGAACAGCGATCCAAGGATCGGGTCCAGAAGAACGACTTCGGCGACTTCGAGGTAGAAGTCCGAGACCTGCGGCGGACCATGGATTTTCACAACCTGGGGCCAAAGGACGTGAGGCGGGCGCAAGGCGTTCACATGTACGTGGACGTGCCCAACTTCCACCGAGCGGTCGATAGTGCCGGGAATGACAAGCAGAAGCAGCGAAAACTGGTACGGGCGGCGAGCGTGCTCCGCAAGGTTCAGGGCGACCTGTTGGCAGAAGATGGCATCGGCGGCATTCAACGGCAGACGGTCAGGTTGCACGCTCTCACCTACAAGCCCTATGACTCGGATGAACAGGTTCGGGACGCTGAGCGGGTCAAGCAGGCGGTCATCCACGCCATCACCCACAACAGCTACGTGCTCGACGTGTTCAACAAAGTGATCGGCGACGTTCAGGATTTCAGCAGTGCCGTGGGGTTGGCCAATGGCGAGAGCTACATCGCCAACATTGGCAAGCAGGGCAAGCGGGAACTGATCTCCCTCGGTTCGTGCGCCAATCTTGCCGCCAAGATCATCGGCCGCAGGGACACGATCACCATCACCTCGGGCATGTACACCGTGCTTCCCGACTGCCTCAAGGAACATTTCGAGAAGGCAGATGTGATCGCCGGGGTGCAGACATACAAGGCAACGGGCGTGCGATGGAGCAGCCATCCCGAATTGGCAGACGATTTGGGCGTAAGCTGGGAGGAAGAGAAATGGAAAAAGAAGACGGAGGAGTATAGGGACGGCTTGCCACTTGACCAGATCGAGATCACAGACGCCACCGTCCTTATCGACGTGGAATCGCTGACCGAGCGGAACTGCAAACGAACGGCAGCGGTCAGCTTCTATGCCGATCTGGATGGCTTCACCCGCTACGTGCAGGAGGCTGAGGACGATGAAAAAGTCGTGTCTCTCATCCGCCAGTTCTACATGATCAGAGCCGAGTTCCACGCCGTCGTGGGCACTGATTATGATGGTCTCGTCCTCCAGCATCGGGGTGATTGTATCCTGGGCATCCTTCATCTTCCGTCCGGGAACGACAATCACAGCGAACGTTGCCAACAGGCGGTGGATATCGCCATTGGGGTCCAGTCTTCCATGGAACACGTCCTGAACGAACACTTGAACGACCGAGAAGACATCCATGTGGCGGTCGGGCTCGACGTGGGCAAGGTGTTTCTCACCCGGCTGGGAAAGAAAGGGCAACGGATCAACATCTGTTTTGGGCCAGAAGTCACCGAGGCCGAGCGACTTCAGCAGATGTCCGCTGCCGAGCAGATTCGGATTTCCAGTGAGGTTTACGACGAACTGGACGAGGACGTTCAAGAGGAATTCACGAGGCGTGGCTCGTCCTACGTCGCCACCAACCTGACGTTCCCCATGCTGGACGAGAAGAAGGAAGAGAAGGCAGCAGAACAAGGGAGCCTTGGGGCCAGGGTAAGCGAAGGGCGCATCAAGGTGACAACGGCGGCAACTGCATCGGCGGTTCGACCATGGCACGACAGCAAACCGTGGATGTCGGAGTGAATCGATGCGGTGGCACGAGGCCAATCCCAATCGATGGCAACGGGAACAGGCCGTTGCAGCGGCTTTGCTGGATGACGTGAAGGTCGGAATCGACAGCGAGGGGGCCGCATTCATCTGCGGAATCTTCGGTGTCTATTCAGAACATGGCCACCTTTACGAATCAGTGAAATTGCGGATCGTGTATCCCCCGACTTTTCCGGCCAGAAATCAACCGCCGTCAGTTTACTTGGAGAGTCATCGAGACCGCTGGAAAAAGGGTGGTGACAGTCACATCGAGAAAGACTGGAAGCTGTGCCTCTTCGTACCGGGGGAATCCGGGATCGATTTCTCCCAGGACGACTCGCTAGACAGTTTGTTCGCCGTCATCCACACGTTCCTCTTTAAGGAGAGGATCTACCAGCGGCGGTTGGCACGAGCGGCGATTGACGGGCGGATCGCCAAATGGCCTGGAGAAGACCGATCTCACGGCATCGCAGGGATGCGTGAAACGATCCGGGACATGGGGGGCGTCGGCAGAAACGAGCCATGCCCATGCGGAAGTGGCAAGAAGTTCAAGCAGTGTCACATGACGATGATGCAAGGATAGAAGCATGGCAAAGCGAAGCAGCAACAGTGGGGCGAATTCAGTCGGGACGAACGTCGAAACTTGTTTCGGAATCCTCTCGGCGACACAAGACCAGATTCGTTTTGCGGACACGAAGGCGGCGTTCCTATTCGGCATCAACACCCTGATGTTTGGGTTCGTGGCCAGCACGTCGGGGTTGCTGAAGCAATCGCTGGCTCAGCAGGGAGCCTCTGCGGCCTCCATTGCAGCTCTGATTGCCTTGGTGGCCTTTGGACTTGCGGCTTCCGTCGCAGTGGTAATACTTATCAGTGCGGTGATGTCCCGTTTTGGTGAGTTAGCTCCCAAAAGTCGAGCGTATTTCGGCCACATTGCTCGACAGTACGGGAAGGACTATGCCAAGTACGTTGGCGAAATCCAAGGCATGTCGCAAGACGACTGGACGGAGGAGCTTGGTACGCAGATTGTTGAAGTTTCGCACATCGCCCTTGCGAAGCACAAATGGATATGGCGTGCTGGAGCAGCGACCGTTGTTAGTTTCGCCTGCTGGCTCGTCTGTCTCGTAGCCGTGGCATTCCTGCCTTGAAAACGAACAGACCATGAAAACCCTCTTCCTCCACGGCTGGCACTCCACTCCCGGCGGCCTCAAGCCGACCTATCTCAAGTCCCGAGGCCACGAGGTATTGAATCCGGCCCTGCCCGACGATGATTTCGATGCCGCCGTCCGTATCGCCCAGACCGAGTTCGACCAGCAGCATCCCGATGTCGTGGTCGGCTCCAGCCGGGGTGGTGCGGTTGCAGTGAATATCAACTGCGGTTCGACGCCGCTTGTCCTCCTTTGCCCCGCATGGAAACGATGGGGCACGGCGACGACCGTGAAGGCAGGCACGGTGATCCTACACTCTCCGGCCGATGATGTGGTGCCGTTTGTGGACAGCGAGGAGTTGCTTCGCAATAGCAATCTGCCTTCGGACTCGCTGATCGCAGTTGGAACAGAGCATCGACTTGCTGATGAGGTGTCGCTGAAGAAGATGTTGGAGGCCGTAAGGAAGCAGAGTGACCACTCTACTGGAGAGGCGGCGAGTTGAACCTCGGCCGACGAGAGTGTGTCTTGGCCAGAATAGCAGCAGGAAACCACGACAGCGAAAGCGGGGCCGTAGTAGTGACACCTGAGCAGAAGGCGCTTCTTGATTTCCTGCGAAGCAGTGAGCCAACACCTGCGGCGAAGGCGTTGTTGAAGCGGACGATGCAACAATTCGTCTTGAACTATGGATGGTGGTACGAGCCGTCCGAGGTTCCCGAGCATGTTTCCCTCGGCACACTCCAGGAATGCCACAAGAATGCGGCGAACTTGGCGATGGCGAACGACTCACTAATCTACTGCGAGGGCTACGCTCTCTTCAAGGGCACCAGTTTACCGACGCTTCACTCCTGGGTCACGGACGGGCAAGGGAAGGCAATCGACAACACCTGGCCTAAGCCTGGAGTCGCTTACGCAGGCGTCCCTTTCCTGACAGGTTTCGTGACCTTGACTGCTCTGAAACGCCATGCCATTGGCAGCCTACTCGATGATTACGACAACGGCTTTCCTCTGCGGGCCGACCTCGGTGATCGCCCTGATGAATGGTTCGAGCCTCGGGGGCGTGGAATCACAAGAGTCGGTGATGAGGCATGAATTGAATGCGTTGGTGGGCGACTGCCCGATGAAGGACTGACACATGCCCTACAGCCAATCCCTAGCCGCCCGCACTCGCCAGATGTTCGTAGGAATGCGTGGGATCACCGAGAAGAAGATGTTTGGCGGCGTGGCCTTCCTGTTTCACGGCAACATGTGCGTCGGCATCTGGCAAACCTCGCTCATCGTGCGGCTCGGCCCCGAACAGGCAGAGGCGGCTCTGAAGCAACCGAACGTCGTTGAGTTCGACATTACGGGCCGTCCCATGAAGGGTTGGGTCCTGGTGGAGGGCGATGGCATGGAAACAGATCAGCAGTTGAGAAGGTGGATCGAACGGTCGGTTGAATTCGTAGAGACATTGCCGAGGAAGTAGCGGTTTGGAAGTCGGAGATCATTCCGCAGGGAAGCACCTTTGGACAACAAACGGGGCTGGATGAGGCAGAAGGGCTGATGGAGTTCCCGCTGTGTCCATTTGGTCGTCGCAGAACGACACCCACTGATGGCCGTCAAACAGGTGCAGCTTTCCGAAGGCAATGGCAGACCCTCTTCTCAGCAGCAACGTCTTCTGCCAGAGTCGGCCGCGCCTGCGTCTACCTCGTTTGGCAAAACGTCTCTTGTATCGGGGGGCTAGGTCTCCAACGTACCCTGCATTATTCACTCATCGTTCCCCATTCGGTGCATGAGTTGTGCAGTCGCTGTGCATAGAATGTAACTGATATGAGCAGTAGTGGCTGGCGGCTTAGCGTGGCCAATGTGCTGCTCTCCAAACAACAAAGGAATACCGTGATCGACTGGACATCCCACTCCGACCAACTGACACCTGAGGAAGAGCAACTGGGTTTTCGGCTTCGAGAGGTCGTCGCCCCCAATAGTCGTTTCGCACGTCACCCCAGGAAGATGCGGGCGGTTGTGTGCGACCTCAGTTCACACGACCGCATCATCAAAGTGCGAAACCGGCTTACGCAAACTTCCGCCTACCAGTTCCAGCGGTTTGGAACCTTCGATCCGAGCCGGTCCGGCGAGAATTCCGACTGGCTGCCCCTGAGTGATGTTGGTTATCCGACCCTGGAAATGCCTGTGCGTGTAATTGGATCGGGGATCGATGTTCTGAAGGCTCGACAAGCGGGCATCCAGCGGCCGGTGTATCCTTGCGAGCCCGGCGACCGTTACTGAAAGTGGTACGGTCTACCACAAGCAACGGCAGATCCTCATAGAAGTGGTTGATGATCTTGCGGGTGTTGGCCAGGCACGGCGAGCCGATGCCGTTCACTCCTCGCCGCAGACCTCTGGATTCACGCTCCCTCCCAGCGTCTTGAACGCCTCTCTCGGTTTCCCGTAGCCATCCTTCTTGCTCGGGGCGAGTGCCGAAAGCAGGATGTCGTTGAGCTTGAAACCAACTTCGTGCGGTGAGATTTCGTCCGATTCCAGATAGAGCTTCGCAAACTTCACCAGTTCGTTGATCGATCCAGTCACGGAGCGATCCAACGCCTTGGCGAACTGGACGTTCCCGCTGGTGGGAGCAATGAACCGCTGATAGACGAAGCTCTGGCCGTCATCTTCCATGAATTCCCGCAAAGCACTCAAAGCCCGCTTGATGAACTCGCTGTCATCGGTGATCCCCTTGCCGTACATGACGACCGAGTACAAGGCCCTCGTGTTCGCTACGATGATGTACTGGGCTCTATTCACCGTGAACAAATGGGCCGACCAATCGGCATAGGGATTCTCATCCAGCGGCACCGCAGGAAGGACGCCTTCCTTGAGCTTCGTGGCGAGTTTCTGGGAAAGTCGAAAGATCATGGGCGACGGCCTTTCCCAGGAAGCAGATCGGTCAACCGACGTATTTCGTCCCAAAGTCCAGGTAAGACATCGGCTGGATGCGATTGGGTCACTCGTCTCAAACACCGCTCCAAGTCAACATTCTCAACGATTGCAAGTGCGGCGGCGATAACCGCTGGGGACCGGCTCATCCCGCCTCCGCAGCACACGAGCGTTGGCGTGCTTCCTTGTAGTAGGGTCGCTACGCACTGGATAGCAAGCCGCAGCACAGCAGAATCATTGCCGCTGCCATCCACCAACGGGAACCGAAAGTACACCAACTCACGGGGCGGCTGCAACGGCGGTTCTTCCATCGCCAACTGGACGATGGCCTTGACGCCACGGTTGAAGACCTCGTGAAAGGCACGAGCGTCTCCGGCATGGCCCACCCAAAGCTTGTATGGCTGAATCTGATTCACGATTGGTCTCCCAATCCGTTCAGGATAATCAACGAAGTGCATCTATCCCGCTCGCAGCAGCCGCTCTCTCGCCCGCCCGGAAGTCTAATTATCCCGTTAACCGACTGGGACTACTCGCCATTCGCCGTCGTTGACACACGACCCAGACGCTCAGCCCGATTACGCCAAAGAAGCCTGCTCCGTAAGCCGCAAGATGTGCTGCTCCATCGGCCAGGAAGGCGACCTGTTTCTCTGCTGGAACGTAGATGGCCAGAACGCCCCTCAGTTTGATGACACCGGCATTGGCAGCCAAGTACCCAGCTATTCCTGCAACAAGCGAAGTGACTGCCATGACGATGAGTAGGACGCAAACGGGGCGAACTAAATGGGCAGCGCCGAACCTGGGCCACGACCCGACCCTACACGCCAACACGGCAGGGACGCTGAGAATCGCCCCCATCCACCACGTCGCAATGACGCCCCAGCCAAATGCCAGCAGGGTCGGATCGTCGGTATGGAAGATCGGTGGATGGCCGATGGTGAAGTATTCGACGCAGACCCGTGCCGTGACCTGATCGTGCAGAATGCCGTAGACGATGGCGGCCACGATGCAGAGCACAACAATCTTCAGCGATTCGACTAGTGTCTTCATTGTCTTCCCGCTCACTCCATGCAGAACCACCTGCGATCACTCCCCCAACAACCACTCCCTGGCTCGTTCCACAAGCAGCAGGTCACGGGTACACTGGCGAATGTCATCCTTTCGCATCTCCTCGACCTCTTCGGCATCGAACTCGATCTCTTCCTCGCCGAGCACGGAGTGCGATCTTGGCTCAAAAAGGCTCGGATCGAACGGTTCTGTCTCCTGTGCCGTTTCCAGGTATTGAGCCAACTGCCAGGGCTCAAAGATCTTCTTGATCTCGGCTACGAATGCCGGGATCTCGTCTCGGAAGCTGGCGTCGGTCTCAGCGGCTTCAAGGAAATTCAGGAACTTCTCCCCGACCAGGTAGTCCAGGGCTTGCTGGGTGCCGAACTCGTCCTCGATCCCCTTCGCCGCCTCACACTGCTCGATCCAGATCTTGTGGAATTCCATGTCATTCGCCCGTCATGCCAAGTCTCCATTAAGGTCACAATGGCCCACTCCACATCAGGGTCCACTTCCTCCCCACACCGCAATATCCGGCAGATGTTTCCAGAGTGAATCCCAAGTCTGGTACGTCCTCAGCGTTTCGACCACGATGGGCAGTGGATCAGGGAATATGCACTTCAAGTCCGCTTCACCAGGCAGCCGGACGGGGAATGCGAGTTGCTCATCGGGCGGGATGAACTGGGCATCGACTCCGGCACGATTACCACGAGGATCAACACGATACCAGCCAATGTCCGGTAAATAGACGGCATTGAGTCCGTGCAGACTATAGGGCTCGCCGCTCCCATCTCGACTCAAGCGTTGGTAACAGAGGCCAGCCGGGATATTATTGGCCCGTAGCAGCGCAGCCAAGAGGTGGCTCTTGGCGTAGCAGTAGCCCGTCCGGTGCTGAAGAACCTCAGATGCCGTGCATGTGGTCGGGTTCAGTTCGTAGTCGTGGCTGTGGCGGATTTCGTCACGCACCCACTCAAAACACCGTTTGGCGATTTCCAGCGGGCCGGATGCTCCTTCCGCCAGTCTGGCGGCCAGGTTGCGGACCTCAGGGTGATCCCAGTTGATGATTTCGGTCGGTCGTAGGTACTGCTCCATCGTCGTGTTCTCGGGAACTGCCGATTCAGCGTGATGGTAGCGGTGATTTCTCCAGGCGTCAATTACGCCATGCAGGTTGGTCCCTGCTATTCTTCATGGCATCCCGTTCGGCGGCCAGTTTCATCTGGGTGGCTGATGGGCCGAGGGTTCCGAACGTGTTGGCAACCATCGTGTAGATCCTCGTGTGTGTGTTCGGAGAGGCTTGAACTGAACAAACCCCACCGCCGTACTTGCGGCGGTGGGGTTCTCTCCACTGAGACGAATGCTACTCTATTCTGGTCTTCGCAATGGCACCATGAACCCGACTGGCCAGCGGCCAGTCGGGTTCGTTCAGCCCGCTGGGGGTTCTCCATTCCCACAAGCACCTCAAAAAGGTGCAAATCTGCATCTTTCGCCCACCCTGATCGCCAACCCCTGTTTCCAGCGATACAATATGAGCACGGTGGTGGGAGTGATGACTGGATGGCAAGAGGTGATCCGCCGTCACTTTCCCACTGGATGGCACTTGGGAAGCCACATGAGTCGCTGGGCGGGCCGACACCAATGAGTAAGACTCTCCAAGAACTGCGAGACCTCCTGCTTGCCGGACAGCGATTGGCCATGCAAGGGTCGTACGAGCGTCGCGTGCCTGCCAAGAAGGCGGTCCCCTTCCTGCTGGATGCCCGTGGCGGCCTACGGGAATACTTGCGCGAGCATGGAGAAGATGTCACGGGTTGGCGACTATTGTGTCAGGCCGAGGAGTGCCTGCTCAGCTACAGCATGGCTCGCGCAGCCCTTGAACGCGCGATGTCGTTGACAGGGAAACCAGACAAGAAGGATATGAAAAGGCTCGCTCTGCTCAAGGAGTACGAGTCGAAATGGGCTCAAGTATCCTTGGCGCCCGAGCAACTTGCTACACTAGGTCATCATCTGGAAGGCAGCCTTGCGGAATCACCGTGCGACCATACACTGCATCACACAGAGAAATGGTTACAGACGCAGAACATGGGCACGGAAAAGCGGGTACTGGAAGCGATCCGCAACCAGGGTGGATATTGCGACTGTGAGGTTCTGGCAAATGTGGTCCGGGGTTAGTCTGCCCAGCACCGTGTGGCCGCAAAGTCCGCCTTCGGCGGATCAGTCTGAAGGCTGACGATTTGGTCGTCCCGTTGACCAACCACAGAAGGTTCAAAACCGCACTTTCTCCCACCATGTTCGCAATCCGAACATAACCAAAAGAGCCCGGCAGAAGCCGGGCTCTTTTTTCACCTAAATGTCAGGATTTGCTGATAAAATCGCAACTGACATCACTATAATAGGTTATATGATTAACAATCTACAGTATAATAGTAATCCAAACAACAAATCTCAAAGGAAAAAAGGCGGTGTCAGAATTGAAACGCAACGAGGTGGAGAACTGGTATAGGTGAAAACATCACGGGGAGGTTCGATAGGGTGGTTGTTCAGAACTAACCCTGTTGAACGGAGTCCCCCTGATGGCACGTCATCTTACTCTTGAGGAACGCGAGAGGGTATCCCAGATGGTCCATGCGCATCGCGGCCAAGCGGAAATTGCCCGGCGGCTGGGAAGGCATCCCTCGACGATTTCCCGTGAGCTGTGGCGCAACCGCAGCCCGAACGGCTACTGGGCGACGTCGGCCCAGAAAAGAGCCGAAGCACGCCGCAGCAACCGGCCGTGGACCTGTAAAATGGCGCGGCCCGAGGTCCGGCGGTATGTCCAGCAGCGGCTGCGGCAGCGGTGGTCGCCCGACGAGATTGCCGGACGCTCGCGGGTGGATTTTCCGGGGGATCCGCGGCGGCAGATCTCGCGGCAGACGGTCTACACGTGGATTCATGCCCATCCTGCTGCGGCCTACTGGCGGCGGTATTTGCTGCGTTTGGGCCGCGCGCGGCGGCGCGGGGAAAATCGCGGCCGATTGCCGGGGTGCGTCTCCATCGAAGGGCGTCCGGCCGTGGTCGATCGGCGGGCTCGCTACGGCGACTGGGAGGGCGACACCGTGGTCGGCCGGGGGCATCGTAGCGGTGCCGTCACGGTGGTGGACCGGAAATCGGGTTACCTGTTGCTGGGCAAGGTCTGCGATCGGAAAGCAGCGACCGTCCGTGAGGCGATGGTGCGGCTGTTTCAACCGTTGCCGTCGCGTCTGCGGAAGACTCTGACGCTGGACAACGGCAAGGAATTCGCCGAGCACGAGCAACTGGCAACGGCCACCTCGTTGCATGTGTACTTCGCCAAACCCTATTGTGCGTGGCAGCGTGGAACCAACGAAAACACCAACGGCCTGTTGCGGCAGTTCTTCCCGAAAGGGAGCGACATGGCGCACGTGCCAGTGCAGCAATTTGAGAAAGTCGAACATCTTCTGAACAACCGCCCCCGAAAACGTCTCGGCTATCGAACACCCCTCGAAATCCTCAGGCCCCGACTCCGTTGCGATTGAGACTTGACATCACCAAACGAAAAAAGCCAGAAGTTTCCCAACTTGCCCTGGATACCTTTGAAGCCGTCGAGCCGTTCATCAACATCTTCGATTGCGGCATCTGCTACAACGGCAGCCCAATCCATCTGGTCTCCAAGCAGGACTGGATTCTTCACCGCCGATACAAGGCCGGTGAAAGGAATCTCACTTACCCCAACGGCACGAAGTTCAACCCGTACCTCGATGTCGTCCGAGGCATTTACAGCCCGCAGTACGTCGACGACCACATCTACTACGGCCCAATCTCCTACTACACGTCAGGCCGTAGGGGCTTCGGGTTGCTCTATCTGGACAAGCGTCTCAAAAGCGGTCGTCAGTTTCGAGAAAGTGTGAGGTCGATCACTACAAGCCGGTACGACCGAAGAGCTAAGAGACCGAAGAATCTCCGCCAGATTCACATTCGCCTGAGTGATCTCGCCGCTGATGGTGCTTCGCCAAGTGATGCGGTGCCGGGCTGGATGGATTATCAGACCTGGCTCGGCAAGTACGACCATCGCAAGAGGGCTGTCGCAGAATCGCTTGCGATTGGCAGTCGCACGGGAGAGGTGGCCAAACAGTTCGATGTTTCGCCGGGCCGGGTCTCACAGCTTCGGCGTGAATTCCAGCACGATTGGGAGGTCTTCCAGGGGAGTAAGTGAAGCATAGCCCCAGCCGCCATACGGCGATGGGGGTCTTCTTCCTCTACTCCCCTATTAGTTCCGTTATACCACTACGGGTCATCACCACCACAACCCCGAGGAGAACCGCAATGTCCCTACTTCCAGGACACCGCCAGAACTTCGAGACCCTCCAACAGGCATTCCTGAATGGCGACGCAGCCCTGATGGAATGCCAGCTAGCCACAACCGGCGAAGAGGTCGCTGTGATCTGTGCCGCCAATAGACAAGACGGCGGCAGCGTCGAGTTCGCCCCATTCGCCATGCTGTTCAACGGCAATGCGTATGAACTCTTGAACCCGCCGAATCCTGATGGTGGGTTCTATCGGCAGGACAGGGAATGACCAGAGAAACAAGCTCCACCCCGGCTGTAAGCCGGGGTGGAGCAGGATCATCCGAGTCCCACACGAGGAGTCAAGACCAACAGCCGCCATCCGGCGGCTGTTGGTCTTTCTCTGCCGTATTACTTCCCATGTACCTCCTCGGGCCATCAACCCCAACACCCCGAGGACAAAACATGCAAACCAAACAACGCCAACTCTTCCTCACCAAGGCCATCAAGCTGCTGCTCGACCTGGGTGCTCAGCAGGCCGATGGCGAAATGTACAGATTCACATTGGAGACCAAGGCAGGGCTCCTGCGGCTACATGCCGATGCACACCAGACCGAAGGACTCGGCACGGTGTTCACCCGTTTCGATGATCCGAAGGCCGCTCGGCAAGTCGTGGACTGCAACCCGTTCAGCGGCAAATGGAATCACCATTACTTCAGCGGCTGGACGGTCGAGGCCGCACTTGCTGACCTCTCAACTCAACTGCAAAGGGTACTCCCATGACCACCACCAGCAAACACAAGTTCTCGCTTGGTCAGATTCTCTCCACCCCTGGAGGATTGCAGGCACTGGAAGAAAGCGGGCAGTCGCCTCAGTGCTTTCTCGAACGACATGTTCATGGAGATTGGGGCGAGGTCTGTCAGGAGGACAAGGAACTCAACGATCAAGCTTTGATCGACGGCAGTCGCATCCTTTCGGCCTACCGAACGCTCAAGGGCACCCGTATCTGGATCATCACTGAGGCCAGTGACGACAGCGGTCACCGATCCGCCACTACGCTGCTCTTGCCAGAGGAGTATTGATTTCACTGCTGGACACGATTCTCGATGAGTTCATCATGCCCCACCTGGCCTGTGGCCAGGTGGGGCTCTGTTGTCTCTGGATGTATTACTTCCGGTGTACCCGTGAGAACTGTCAACCATCCAAACACCTCTCACAGGAGACACGGGTATGAAGTACATCAATGACTGGAACGACCTTCGAGCCTACGGGATCAACTATCTCACGGGCGAAGCGTGTGCAGTGGGCAAGCGATTGCTCTGTGACGTGAACGAGCGAGGTCGGCGGTTGTTTTGTTCGATCTTCGGTCTGCCGCCGGACACGGCGTTTGCTGAGAACTGGAATAGTACGGTCAATGGAGAGTCGGCAGTCGGCTCGGTCTTTCTACCTCGGTTCTCCTTCAGCTTTATCGCTGCGATGATCCTCCTTGAAGTCGGCTGTCAGTGTGCGGTCGTAATGGAGACCGGTGAAGTCTGGGGGATTGAGTCGCATGACGATGTAGCGACCGAAGACGATCCTTTGGGGCAGATTCGGGAGTTCCATAAGATCCAGGCGGTCTATGAGCCCCTGAACGTGCCTCGTCATGGTTTGTCAGCAGTTCATGCGATGACTGGACAGTCTCAGTAGGACATGGGAGGGTTCGGTTCATCATGCCCCACCTCGCCTACGGCGAGGTGGGGCTTTTCCATCTCAAGCCACATTAGTTCCCATGTACCAATCCAGGGCATCACCTCAACCAACTTCAACCATACGGAGGACAAACGATGCCATCCCAGAAGCAGATTCGAGAGGAGATCACGGCACGAATCGTCGCAGCCATCGAGCAAGGCACCATGCCTTGGCGAAGACCCTGGAGGATCTCGCCCAATGCGGGCCGCCCCATGAATGTGTTTTCCCGCCGGTGCTACACCGGTGTCAATCCGATCCTCCTCCAGATTGCATCCATGCAACACGGATTCCAGAGCCGCTGGTGGGCCACGTACCAGCGGTGGCAACAGATTCACTGCCGGGTCATGAAACGGCCTGATCACGTTGAGCCGGGGCAGTGGGGGACGACCATCGTCTTCTACAAGCCAGTCACGAAGACAGTGATTGATGCCCAAACAGGCGAAGAGCAGGAAGAGCGATTCGGTGTGCTGCGGACCTACACCGTCTTCAACGCCGACCAAGTTGCCGGTGCTGAAGCTTTTCGTGTGACCGAGGAACCGGCGACCAGCAACATCGAACCCGACTTCACTCCTGCCGCAGAACTGATCGAGGCAACCGGGGCGGACATCAAACATGGCGGTGAGCGGGCGTTCTATGCCCCTGCTGGTGATTACATCCAGATGCCGTATCGGGAACGGTTCGTGTCGTCCGGTGCCTACTACGAGACTCTGTTGCATGAGATTTGTCACTGGAGCGAGCCGAGACAGCACCTTGACCGGCAGCAACTTGGGTACGCCATGTGCGAGTTGATTGCCGAAATCGCTTCCTGTTTCATTTCGTCAGAGATCGCCATTCCACATGGCGAAGAACTGGAGAACCATGCCGCCTACGTGCAGTCGTGGCTTGACCAGATGCGGGGAGATCCGAGCTACATCTTCCGGGCATCTCGGATGGCTTCGGCGACCTGTGATTACTTGTTGTCGTTCGTGCAGGAGCCAGTTGCAGTGGGTTGATGGGTGGAAACCCCCGCCAGCTTTCGCTGGCGGGGGTTTGTTTGATCTTAGAGAGATTAGTTCCGGTGTACCAATCCCCGGCAGGCCAAAAACGGTCGCACTTCAAAAGCAACAATCAAACAACTATTTCGAAAAAACCCTGCATCTGGTTCCATCCAGGGGGCGTTTTTCAACGCCGTACCACCCTTTTCGTTCTGCGGAAGCTTGGGACTCCTACGAGTTCTGGGACTCCTGGGTATTCCCCCCTCAGTTCTTTCTGTTTCCCCTGTTCATTCTTCGGATCGGGGACTGTGTATTAGTTTCGTTGTGCCTAGCAAGGGTAGCGCATTCGTTGGCTACCTTCACTTTTTGATAGGAGAGACAAAGTGACAACAGACATCAACGACGTGTCGCTCACGTCGCTCAGTCACTTGATTGGCAATGAGCCAATCAAACGTTCCATCCAGGTGGCCCTTGACTTTGCCCAGACCGAGAACACTGCTTTCCCCAGCACGATGTTGCTCGGTGGTCCGGGCCTGGGCAAGAGTTCCGTCGCCGCCGTGGTCGCCAAGGAGATGGCGGCCGACTTCAAGGAAGTGATCGGACAGTCGCTCTACAGCGTGAGCGATTTGAACCACCTGCTGCTTTCGGCATCGCACAAGTCGGTCGTCCATGTGGACGAAGCCCATTCCCTGTCTGTGCCGTTGCAGACGAGCCTGCTATTGGCACTGGATCGCAAGACGGTCTACGTGAACGTGGGAGGGCAATCCCCGCAGCCGATCAAGTTATCGGACTTCACGGTCGTCCTTTCCACCACGGACGAGTACAACCTGGTTGCTCCTCTCAGAGACAGGATGCGGCTCGTTCTCCGGCTGAACTATCTCTCGGTAACGGAACTGGCAAAGGTAGTTCTCTGTCGGAGTCGAGCCCTCGGTTGGGATGTTCATGAGGCCGTGCTGCCATTGATTGCCCAACGGGCAAAAGGTACTCCTCGGCTCGCCCTGCGGCTGCTTCAGTCGTGCAGGAGGGTGTGCCGTGCTGAGGGCGATACCACGATCAGTCCAATGCACCTGGAGACCGCCTGCGACCTGGATCAGCTTGACTGCCTGGGCCTTGACGCCACTGAGCAGGCTTACCTCCGCATCCTGGTCAGTGGCCCGGCCAGGTTGAACGTGATTGCCAGCCGTTTGGGCTTGCCAGCAGCAACCGTGCAAAGGGTCACTGAGAGCACGCTGGTTCGACTGGATCTCGTTGGCAAGGACAAGAGCGGCATGAGGGAATTGACCGCCAGAGGGCGGGAACATCTGTCCAATTCGTGTCGTGAAACGGGCTGATTTGCCGCCAGTTATGGTCCGTTTGTTGTCCTGGAATGGGCCGATTAGCCGCCTGTTCCTGCTCGTATTGTGCTCTGTTTCCGTCCAACAACCATCAGGAATATGTCCTATGACTGTTCATCAATCGTCCCAAAGGGCCGCCGTCACCGTCACGGAGATGGCGGTCATGTGCGACCTATCCAGGTCGAGGTTCTACACCCTGGTGCAATCGGGTGTGTTTCCTGCTCCTGTCCACAATCAGCACATGAAGCGTCCTGTTTACGTGCAGGAACTGATTGAAAAGTGTCTTGAAATCAGGCGTACCGGCGTTGGACTCGACGGCCGGATCGTCCTGTTCAATCGAAAGCACACCAGTCGCATGGCCCCACGACGCAGCCGACACGAGTCGGTCCCCAGTGAGAAGTACGAATCCCCCAATGCCGACTTGCTCACGGGGCTCAAGTCACTGGGAATGGTGGACGTGACCGACCGCCAAATCGAGCCGATTGTTCGAGAGTTGTTCCCCGATGGCAGGAACGGCCATGACTTGGGTGAAATGATCCGTGCCGTGTTTTTGAAGCTGAAACGGGGATAACAAGCTCACCGCCGCATGGCGGCGGTGAGCATTCCCACACTGAAATCCCATTGAAAGGAGCGAATATACCATGAGTCAAGTCGTTACCACCCCGGCCGCACTTGATCTGATCCAGGAAGGCGGTCAATCCCTGGAGCACTTCCTGGCTCGCCACTCCGACACCGAGATCCTCGGTGCAACGACCCGTTGTTTGTCTGCCCATAGAACAAGGACGGGCCGATGGGTGTGGGTTCTTACGGAGGCGGATCAGTCCGTGACGGTGATCCTGCTGCCGAGTGAATGCATGGCTGTCCTGAAGCCGGAACGGCGGCGGGTCGTGAACAGCATATGTGTACTTTGATGTGTTCAGCCAGATCGGCTTGAAAACCGGGCTTTTTCAGCAATACCAACGGGAAAAGCGTGGGTAGGTAGGAGTGTACTCCAAAGTAAACAGTCGGAGGGAGATACAACATGGCAATCGGAGTGTATTTGCGGGTCAGCAGTACGAAGGGCCAGGATACCAAGAGCCAAGAGCCGGATCTCCAGACCTGGGCGAGGGCACAAAACGAGGAACTGATCTGGTACAAGGATCGTTTCACCGGCACCGTGATGCAGCGACCCGGCCTGGATCGTTTATTGGCCGACGTGCATCGGGGAAAGATCAATAGGGTCGTGGTCTGGAGGCTCGACCGCCTGGGACGCACCGCACGAGGACTCTTGACCCTGCTCGACGAACTCACCTCGCTGGGGGTCGGCTTCGTGTCCCTGCGAGAAGGCTTTGATTTGGGAACTCCTGCCGGTCGGCTCATGGCTGGGGTTCTGGCATCGGTCGCAGCCTACGAAACGGAGGTCCGCAAGGAACGCCAACTCGCCGGTATTGCCAAAGCACAAGCCGAGGGCAAGACCTGGGGCGGGCGAAGGGTGGGAACCAGGGTTCGGCTCACGGAAGAAAAAGAAAACCTGATTCAGCAGCTTCATGCCGAGGGGAAGAGGATCACGGCCATTGCTCGAATGGTTGGACTGACTCGAAAGACGGTGTACGTCGCCGTTCGACGAGCAAGAGTTGCCGGATAGAGAATCGAGCCTAAGAGAACCAGCCACGGCTTTGCCGTGGCTGGTTTTGTTTCATGGGGATTGCTTCAAATGAACCAAGCAGGAGGACTACAAATGGGACGCACAATGCTGTTGGCGACAATCATCGTCATCGGAATTGGCTTGGTCTTTGGCATGGGCGGCTTGCTGGTCGCCGCCGCCATCGCCCCGGCGATTGGGGTGGGATTGTGGTTGGTTGCGAAGGCGGTGAAGTGGTTATGAAGTCGGGGAGGCCCCCTCAACACCGGAGGTGTTGAGGGGGGCGGTTCTTCATTTTGCGAGACGCCCCCTGCCGGTCCCGCATCAACTCAACTCTGGCGATTCTGCGACTCCCGATGCTCTTTGACGGCTTTTTGCAGAGCCGACCCAGCGATCACAAGGATCACGTCGATTATCCAACCCCACATAGTTCACCTCGTGTCAATCCGCTGGCCCTTCCTCCGTTACCCATTAGCACCGAAGTCATTTAGAGGGTTTCGTTGATTTTTCCTTGAGCCCGTACACCTCTGCAAGATAATCAAGCGCTGCATCAAGTGCTGTGAGATCTCTCGGTGTGTACCGGATCTCAGCAAGCGTTCTTGGAGCATGACCCAGGAATAGGGGAGACAGACCGGTGAACTGTGGGTGATTGAAAATCAACGTGGCAGAAGTTTTTCGCAACTGGGAGAGGTTTCCAGTCAGCTTGAGCTTCAGCACAGCACGCCTGAAAGCACAGGTGATGTTGCAAACTTTGGTGGGCTTTCCAGTATCCGGTTTGATCCATTTCCTTTGGAGGTGTTGCCCGTCCTCGTTGAGCAGTGCTCGTCCTGATGGTTGGCAGTATTTCTTCAACAGACGCAATGTTTGTGGCCAGAGTTTGTAGGAGACCGTTGGCACATTGGGATCTTTTCGGGTTTTGCTTCGCTTCCTGGTGATCCTCCCTGTTTTCAAATCGATCTGGTCCACCTCCAGATCGCTGATGTCACAGGCATAGGCTCCTGTGTTCAAGCAGAGGTAGAGATACAACTTGGTTCGCTCGCTGACGGTGGGATCATTCAGAATCTTTTTGATCTCAGGAACTGGGAATGGCTTGGGGGTGCCGGTCTTCAACTCGATCTGAAGCCCGTTCAAGTTCCTGGGGACTGAAGCGAGCAATTCAACCTCCCACAACCAGTTTGTGAAACGCTTGAAGTTCTGGAGCCTAGAGCGAGCATACTCCCTTGAGCACTTTTCTTTTTTGATGAGGTCAAGCAGGTGTTGCCAGTAGGACTGAGCCAGATTCCCTGTGATGGCTTCCACCTGCTGCTCTCCTGCCCATTTGCTGAAGTACTCGACAGCGTACATGATTGCGTTGTAGCGGTCTGTGGAGATCTCCCCAGTTTCAGCACGGGTTTTTTGAATGGACAGAAACCGAGTTGCTTGGTAGGTGATGGACCGATCTACCGGCCCACTCGTGCTTCGGCCCAACCTATCGGCCCAGATCTCAGCTTGTGCTCCGCTCATCCTCTGACCTGGGATGGGGATGGATTCAGCTTTGAGGTGCTGGGGAAGTCGCAGCTTTCGCTGTTTCTCTGGTGGGATGGCTACTGCCGTCTGGGCTCCCCGATTGGGCAAGCTCAGATAGGGCATCTCCCAGGGTGCAAGGGGTGCAAGGGTCGGTGCTGAAAGACGCTCATGTAGATCCTCGATCTTCTGGGATGCTGCTTTGGCTCCTTCATTGTCACCGTTAGCTTCGCACCACCGAAGGATCTTTTGATAGCCCTCGATTGCTACATGATAGGGGGCACTGTTGGGCTTCTCCTGGGGTTCTGCGTCTAGTTCGGACTGCTTTTTCTGCCACCAGGAATTTGCTGCTGATCTGCTATCTTCCTTGGTGGGCTTGCATCCCAGTTTCTTGGGGTTGATGGCGTACATCTTCCCTTTGTACCACTTCATCCACCTTGCCCTTTTGGGCTCCCAGGTCATGTGTTCTGTGTGTGCCATTCTTCTGTCTCTTCTGTGGTAAAGATCACAGGGGACAGTCTATCAGATCGACACCCCTTGGTAAAGGTATTGGTAAAGGGATAGTGGTGTTTTTGGTCGAATGACCTTTACCGTTTCCTTATGGCGTAACGACTTACAACGACACTTTCTCCTTACAAGGCAGATGTCGGAGGTTCGAGTCCTCTACCGCCCACTGGAAGCCCCCAGAAGATATGCGAAACAGCGTGTTTTTCGGGGGTTTCTTCGTTTTCTTGCAGCGCGTTGCACGGGCTTTTACACGATTGCTGCAGCGCTTTTTGCAGCGCGCTCCACTCGGTCGCTCGGTCGAAGTGCTCTTCGGTCACTTGGAGGTAGTGCTTCCGGCCCACGGTCTGGCTGTTGCCAATCCATGCACAGACCACCTGAATCGGGAAGGTCTCGGCCAATTCCGTCTCGCCGGTTCGCTTTCACTGGTCGGTTCGCAGCGTCAGGCCTGACGCGCGTAAAAAAAGGTTGGGATCAAGATGAAACCTGATCCCAACCCTGCATTGCCCGTGTGGACTCGATAGGCAGCCAAAGGCTGCGTCGAGCCTACTTGGTGGTCAATTCAATCTTGCCGAGGTCGACGGGGCCATCCGCCACTTTGAGATCAACCTTGGAAGTGGCAGGATTGGCGTAACGACCTCCAAACTTGTCGGGTTTACCGGACATGAGGCCGCCTCCACTCCACGAAAAAGTCAATTTGTAATTCCCTGCAGGCACACCGTCGCCTTGGTCATAGGTACCCAACGTGAAGTTCCCGTCTGCATCCGTCAACCCGCTGGGTAGCGTGGGGTGTTCAGCATTACCCCCACCCTCTTCATGCGCCAAGATGCGCACTCCGGCGGTTGGATTTCCATCCACGAGAACTTGGCCCTTGATCGGGCCAACCAACGGCTTGTGGTACGGCCCTGCAGGCCCACAAGCGCTGAAGGCAACACTAAGGATCGCTACGACGAGCAATCGACCTACTGGAATTCGCATGACTATTCTCGCAGTCCTTTGTTACGTCGGATGTGGCCTCTTTAGGACAAACCACTAGCCGTCCGCTTACGGCAGCTCAAACACTTCGCCGTTGCCGCGCGTGAGCATGGCGCCCAATACGCTGCTGGGCACATTCTCTGAGATGAACCTGACGGAGCCATCGCACAATGCGAAGTTGCAACCACCCGGATGCATGGCGAAGAAGCCGCAGTTCCACATGCTAATGGAATTGATGACCGACGGTCCAGTCCCCGCTGTGGGCAGCCAGGCGCTGCCCGTATTCACGGCGCCTGCCTCGGTTGTTCCCGCCGGACGGAACCAACCGCTGAACGGATTGGCCCAGCCGCCACCGTTGACGAAGTTCAATGTGGCGCCCGTTAACGGAATGCCGAGAAACGCAGCGTCAATCGTGTCGATCTGAACATTGCCGCGCTTATAGACGTATGGGCCGCCAACACGCTCACCCGCGAGGATGGTGTTGGAGGTTCCATCCGTAATATCTTCGAGGCGGCTGGACTGTGGATAACTGCTGCCGGTTACGGTATCTCTGACCAGCATCGGCCCCACCGCGTTAGTCACCGTCATTCCAGCACCCCAGGCCAGAGTCGAGAACACGGTGTCACCGCTTTCCAAGTATGCCCACTGGTAGGGCTGGTAGTCGATCGGTGCCTGTCCGAAGCTCCAGGTGCCAGTCAAGGGCAACGAAGCTCCCACGGCGGCTCCGAGGACGGCCATGTCGATGCCGGCGACGGCAACGCGCGATTTGGCAGCCGGTGCCGACGGGCATATGAACGAGTCAATTACGGTCGCAGCCATATCGGCGTTGTTCTGGCATGCGGCGGTGGCCACGGGATCCCCGGTTATACCGAGGGCAGTTTCGCTACCGCCACTGGCGGCGGGATAGCGGGCATCCCACTGCGAACTGATCGTGGTCTGCTCCATGAACGGCAGAACCATGGTAGCCCAGGGCTGGAAATTCACAGACGTACCGGTCGTCGTCAGGAACAAGCTGGCCGGCAGGCTCTTGGACCGATCAACGTAGTTGTGGCACGCAAGAGCGATTTGCTTCATGTTGTTGGTGCACTGTGCGCGTCGAGCGGCTTCGCGCGCGGCCTGTACGGCGGGCAACAACAAGGCGATCAAAATACCGATGATGGCGATGACCACCAACAGTTCGACAAGCGTGAACGCACGCCGACGAAACGAAATGCGACAGGTCATAAGAACCTCCCAAATGTGACAGAGAGTGAAAAGAGAGAAACCGAAGTCCGAACTCAGAGCCCCTCACAGATTCCGCACACTTCTGAAGCGACGAAATGGCGTCCGCCGCTCCCCTCTCTTCTGGATGTTCCCCGCCGACGACAAGCGATGTTGTTCACGCCTCCCGGCGAAGAATTCAACATCTAAAGACAATCTGTATACTCAATTAACGTTCGGGATGAATTTTTGTCAAGAATCAGGATTTTCCTGAGCGCGCCCGGACTGTAGAGGATCGCGAATTGCCAGGTATACAAACACCTCATCGCATGATCAAACCCGGCAGGAGTTTCCGCCCATATCATTCGACAGACACGCCGAGACACGCCTCTCTCGCCGGTACGCATGTGTCATATAGCCATACGTGGCATCGTGCTTATGACTCCCGCTCCCTCATGCGTTGCGAAGGAGGGGGGGGTGGGGACGCACTGGTCGAGGGTACTCGGAAAGCGTGTCCAAACTCGACGCGCATGGAACGCGTCTGCTCGCGAAGCGTGCCAAACACTCGATCGTCGCCCTGGACGCAGCCACCGGTGGCTGCGCCGTTCGCGCGCGCGTGCCCGACGCTGACGCGTCGTCTCCGTCTAACCACTTCAGGTGTAGGGCCGACTTCTCGGTCTGTCTCGTACTCGCAAATCATGGTAAAGTATTTAGGTACGGCTGCGCGGTTCGCTATGTTTGAAATCTCATCAGAGGCGTCTCCATGAAAGCCGTTCGCGATACCGGGGCCGCTGCGGGAATGGACGAGTTGCGGCAACGTGTTGAAGAGTTGGAATCCCTTCTGCGCAGAAGCCAGGCACTGTACCACGACTTTTTTCGCCAGTCGCCGATCGGCATTCTGGTCCTGGACATGCGCCGTGCCGTCGCGACGCTCCCGGACATGAAGGCCGCTGACATCCTCGACACCGCAGCGAATGGCCAGACGAACCCTGACGTCCTCAACGAAATCATTTCGAGCATCAAGATCGTCGATATCAATGCAAAAGCACGGGATCTGGTCTACGCTCTCCGTCCGGAGAACCGAAACACGCCCGAAGGCATTGCCTACTGGTGCGAAGTGGTTCGAGTCCTGTCTCGAATCCTGGGGGCCAGTGCCGAAGGCAAGCGGCACCTTGAAACGGATCTGACCACGTACGCGCCACAGGGGGAGGAGAAGTACTGGCTCCTTCATGTTTCGCTGCCGGAGGAACCTGTCGGATTCGAACGAGTCCTGGTCCATGCCATCGACATTACGGACCGCAAGCAAACCGAGGACGCGCTGCGGCGGCACGAGCAACACCAACAAACCGTCGCCGAGAACGTCAGCGATCTCGTCTTCCAGGCTACGCCTGACGGGCGGTTCCTCAGCGCCAATCCCGAAGCTGTGCGAGGCCTCGGATATCGGTCCCTGAACGAGTTGCTCGAATCCATAACCGACATCGCTACCCAGGTCTACGTGCATCCCGAGCATCGGAAGTACGTCCTGGAGCAACTCCGCGAAAAAGGCAAGATCAGCGGATTCGAAACCCAGTTCAGCACGAAGCGGGGTGAAATCCGCTGGGGTAACTTGAACGCGGTCGCTGTCAAGGACGAGGCCGGCAAACTCGTCCGTATCGAAGGCTTCGTCCACGATACTACGGAGCAGCACCGAACTCAGGACGAATTGCAACGCCTCCAGGCAGAATTGGCCCACGTGTCGCGTGTCAGTACTATGGGCGAGATGGCGGCGGGCATTGCCCATGAACTCAACCAGCCGCTGGCCAGCCTCAAGCTCAATGCTCAAACCTGCCTGGACCTGTTGGCAGACGGTTCCTCCCCGAGGTCTCTGCGGGAGCCGCTCCAGGATTTGGTCAAGGAATCAACGCGCGCGGCGGAGATCGTGCTCCGGCTCCGCAAGTTTGTCACCGGCCGGCCCCCGGAACGCGTGCCGGTCAGCATCAACCAACTGATCCAGGAAGTGATCAAGCTGACCGACTATGAATGCCGCTCAAACGGTGTCTTCGTGAAGCCTGTTCTCGATACCGGCTTGCCCCTAGTCATCGTCGATCCGATTCAGATTCAGCAAGTCGTCCTGAACCTGCTCCGCAACGCCGTCCAAGCCGTTGTCGAGGTGAGCGCTGACCAGCGGCGTGTCACAATCTGGACCGCCCGCACAGATCACGACCAGGTGGTGGTTGCCGTTCGCGACAACGGTCCGGGAGTTTCCCAGAAGGTGGTTGCTCGCTTGTTCAGCCCATTTGTCACCACGAAGCCGTACGGCATGGGCATGGGGCTGGCAATCAGCCATACTATTGTCGCACACCACGGCGGTCGCCTCTGGCACAAGCCCGAGCCCGCCGGAGGTAGCGTCTTTCAGTTCACACTGCCAACGACGTTCACCGAGGGTGCGAATGGAAGCCGAGCCAACGATCTTCGTCGTCGATGACGACGCCGCAATGCGGAAGTCGATCGCCTTCGCCGTAAGATCGGCGGGACTGAATGTCCTCGCCTGCCCGTCTGCCGAGGCGTTCCTCGCCGCCTGGCAACCAGGGCAAGCGGGTTGCCTCATTCTCGATATTCGTATGCCCGGCATGGACGGACTGACGCTCCAGCAGACACTCGCCGAACGCGAGATCGGAATCCCCATCATCTTTGTCACTGGCCACGGCGATATCCCCATGTGCGCCGATGCCATGAAGGCTGGAGCGTTCGATTTCCTGACGAAACCTTTCGAAAAAAAGAGACTCCTCGAATGCATCCAGCTCGCGTTGAAGGTCGACCACCAGACGCGCGGGCATCATGATCGGCGTACAAGGGCTTTCCAATGCTACCAGCTTCTGACCGAACGAGAACGCGAAGTCATGGAATTGCTCATCATCGGAAAGTCGACCAAAGAAATCGCCTCGCGACTGAATATCAGCATCAAGACCGTCGACAATCATCGCAACCGCGTCCTCGAAAAGATGGCTGCCGACAACCTCGTCGAACTGACGCGCCTGGCAGTCGCGTACGGTATCCCCGCGCAACATATGCACACCGACCAGGATTCTCCCGCAACCGACCGATAGAACCGACGACGGGGGAATCCCGGGAGCATACGCGGTTCCGCACTTCTTCCAAGGCGTTGCGCGTACTGCCCCCAAAGGCGATTGGACGCTACACCGGCTGGCCTTTCTTCTGGAGGTGCCCCTTGAGCCACCCGACGCTCTTGGTGGTCAAGGCGTCGCCGCCGACCTCGGGCGAGACGATGATCTCGCGGTCCGTGGCAATCCCGATATCGAGGCATTTCCGAATGTTCTCGGCGCTGATGCCTTCGCCCAGTGCCGCTTCGGTGGTGGCGATGCCCGTCTCCTCGCCTCGCATGGCCGCCGCGCGACCTTGGCTCACGCCCTTGATGTGCATGTGAATCACATGGTCCTTGACGCGTTCGATGAATGCAACGGGATCCTGCCCGGCAATGAAGCTCGTGCCCGTATCGAAATGGATAGCGATCCGGTCGCTCTGGTTCTGCGTGGTCAGACGTAACAATGCGTCAGGCTTCGTGGTCAGGTGTCCGTGCGGCTCCAGCGCAGTCTTCACATTGTGCCGCTCGGCCACCGGCAGGACACGCGAGAAATGGTAACGGATGATGTCGAACCATTCTGCGTCGGTGCGGCCTTCCGGGTTCTTGTCGCTGTCAGTGGTGATCACCGTGCGGATCGTCTCGTGTCCTCCGTGTCGAGCTGCTTGGCCTTCAGACGTCGCAGAATCTCTTCCAGCTTGTCCATGTCCAACTCGACGATCGTGGGCTTCGCTTGGACCATGAGAAAGTGCCACGGCAAGCCGTGACAAGGTTCGGCAGGTGGGCGACTGATTGGAAGTCTGCACGTGTATCACGCCACCAGCAAACGTCTCCACTCTGGCCCGAGGTATTTTATAGGGTCCTGCATTGGAACTGGAACGAGGCCGACCATCGGGAGGCCGAAAGATCAGGATTGGGTTGGACCCCTTGTTCCGTTTTCAATACAGGCATCAATAGAACGTCCCGGCTCACCCAGACCTGACCATTGGTCCGTTCCGTTTGCTCTTAGGCCCATTCGGCGACACGAATCTAGGCGGACAGATCGTGGCGTAATGACGCATCTACCAGCCGGACATGAAGTTCATCTTGGCAATCCCGGTTCCGCTCAATCCAGGCCGCCAAGTGTTCCGCAGCGGCCAGGTAATCCGACTTCGTACTGTTGCAGGAGGGATGAGACAGGACGAAATTGTGCCCCAGGTCAGTTGGATACCGAAACCAAAGAACGAAATGGTCCACTTCGATCTGGCGGCGCAGCTCATTGTGGCAATAGAAACACCGACCCTCTCATAGGTCCAAGAGAATAGGCCCGTACGCCTCCAGGGCATTCCGCTCTCGGCCAAACATGAATATGCCCAAATACGTCACATTGCCGAGTCGTTCAGCGTTGAGCTTCCGGAGGAAACGTACCCACGTACCCTGGATCAGATCCCGCAGCAAGCCATTGAACGCCCTGAAGCTGAAGGCGATCCCTGGTTTCAACATGATGCCACTACCTGCCGGCTGTAGATTCACGCTGATAATAATCGCCAGAGGACATCGCTGTTGTTGGCTCAACGACTCGATCTGCTCCAAGTGAGTTCCGCGACAATGGCGTCAACCAGTGCCGTCATGGAGCGGCGCTGAGCACGCTGATCGACGTGCTGAACCGGATCGGCCTCCCGCCCACCTCGTACAGCAGTTCCACCAAAGACGCCGTAGCGCCTGCCTTCGGGGGGCTCAGCTGGGCGCGATAGGTCCCACCGCCCAGGTCCGACAGGGGCCTGCTCGACCAATGCTCGCCGAATGTCGCCAGGCGGAAGTCCCGCGACTGCGGATTGGTCGCCTGCCACAGCAGAACTTCCCGCGGTCGATCGGAGGCCGCGACCAGGATCGTGCGGTCCCCGTCCTGGATTTTCCATTCGAATACCGGCAGCCGGGCCCCCTCCTTGGCCGCCTGGTAGAAGTTGCTCAAGCCTTCAATGGCCTCCGCGTTGAGCTTGTGACCGGCATTGGGCACGTAACGCAAGTATGAGGGCCCGCGCAGCTTGTCGAAGTAGTTGCTCGCCGATCCCGGCGGAAAGTACTCGTCGCTCGCGCCGTTCAGGATATACTTGGGCACCTTCATGTTCGGCCGATCGAAATAACTGCACGGATCGACGATGTCCAGCATCACCTTGCCTTCGGGCGTGGTAAAGCGGGGAATGACGTTGTAGTTCAGCCAGCTCTCAAGGGCGATAGAGTAGCCGTCCTTCATGCCGATAGAGACTCCCCGGAACATCTTCCGGTGATATTCCATCTGGACGACAAGATTGGGAAGATCGGCAACCACCGGGATCATCGCTTTGACGCGCGACTTCGGATCGACCGCCGTGGCCAGCCACGTCGTCCAGCCGCGCTTGGAACCGCCTGCCAGAACGAAATTGTCGACGCGGTAACGCTTGCCGGGGATCATCGGTACGAACGCCTGAACCGCATCCATGGCCCGGATGGCGCTGTTGACCATCGGCAGATACGCCAGCCAGGTGGCATCTCCGGTGTTCATGAACTTGTCGAAGCTGTAGCAAATGACCTCGTCTTCGCTGTGCTCGAACTTCTCGTCGGCGAAGGTCAGCGGCTGATTGGGAACATTCGGCAAATTCACGCTGATCGAATTGGTTTGCAGGGCCACCATCATCGTGATCGAATCGATGCTCGTGGGAGGGGACTTTTGGGTGTGGCCGCCGTCGATCAGCAGAAAAGCCGTATTGCCCGTGACGGTCTCGGGGACGACGACCTGAACATAGTGCCGCCACAGGGTCTGGTTCATCGCCTTCGGCCATTTCTGCGACGTCAAATCCAGGATGTACGCGGTGCAGCCGGGACCTTCGATTGTCCCGACCCGGCTCCACCGGTAGGCGGAATCCGGCTCGGCCACGTACCGGTCCAGTGCGTTCATCGGGCCCGCAAGGGCGTGGTGCACCAGCGCGATCAAAGAGACCAGTCCAAAGATAATGCGTTTCATGTGTATCCTCTTCCACTGATAGCAGGTCTTGGCAGAAATCGAGTGGCTACCCGCGGCACCGCGCGGCGTGATCCGCTTGGAAGGGGCCAACGGCGAAGGTCGCAGGATGCCCGCAGGCTCCGTTCCATTATACCCGGATTGCTCAGTTGACCTCCGCGTTTTTAGGTAGCGCCCGTCGGGTTCGACCCATAGAATACGGCAAATTCTCACGTCGAACCCTCGAATAAGGACGGAACCCAATGGGTGAAGCAGGAAAACACGCTTTGCGCGTCGCTTTCGACCGCGCAATCAAGCTGGAGTTTCACCGGGCGAGGGCAAGCTCGGACGCTGGCCTTTTCCCGCACCGCGACCTCGCTAGCGCCGATGACTGACAGTCGGTTCTCGAACCCGTGATCGAACGCTACCACGACTTGGACATCCGCATGTTCTTCCGTCGCGATGCGGCCTTTGCCATCCCGGAGTTGTGCGAGTCGCTCGAAGCCGAGGGCTGCGCCGATATGACTGGGCGCACTGACCGACAACCTGACCAATGAATGCGGAACGGCGCTATCAGTGTGGCCACTCCGGCCGAAAAACACCGCCGATCCTATCGTCGAGGCCCCCGCCCCCCCTGTCGGTGGCCAATTGCGGGTTAGCTCACGAACAGATCCTTGGGCGACTCTGGCCGAGTACGTACAATAGTCCGTGCAGAGGCCCGGCGGCGTAGTCGGGCGTAGGTCAACTAACAAATGTCGAAATAGAGTCGTGCAGACTGCGGAAGTCCATCGTAGCAACCACTCGATTTGAATCAGGACCGGCCGCGTCGGTCTCGATTGCGCAATCAAGCCGACGGCGACGACGACTGCCACAGGCACGGCGACCAACAGCGCGCTGGTCCGATCCTCCGCAACCAACGGTGTAGCCTTGGCCAGGATCCAGTAGATCTGCAACGGTATGATGCACAAACGAATTGCACCAAGCCAAAGCCGCAAGTCCTACAGTGCTGACCGGACATCTGAGAGTTGTTTCTTTGGAGAGAGATGCCATATCCGCTCCAGCAGCCAGGCGAGTTGATACGATACACGATATCGTAGACGAAGCCGTGCAGCCAGTTGCCGGAACAAGCAAGCCGAGACCTGGCAACCGTTCACGGGGCGCACGGCCAAAAGCGCCCCCCACGTTTCGCAGGAATAGGCTCATTGGTGACGAACGACAATCTGGATGCCCATGGAAGGTACTCATGGGTCATATCGCCAGACTCTTGACGATCGGTATGCCCAACGAAGCAAGTTCGGGGCGTTGGACGATGCGCACATATTGGTATACGATTCCCGGATGAAACGGCAGGAGTTGCAGCAATCGCTCCGCCAGGTCGCACGACGCATATGTGCGCTACCAGCGAGGTAGTTCCTTGCCGACGGTCGAGAAGTTTCATGCGTTGCTGCATGCCGTGTCGCCCGACGGCGACCATGTCTTGCAGCCGAGTACGGCGCACTAACAGGCCCTAACACTTGCATGGAAAACTGCAACGATGATGCACACCCTTGCACTGGTTGCCTTGGCGCTTCCCTGTCTTACAGTCGATACCCCGCTGCAGATCGCTTCAGGTGGATCCGCCTGTTGCCAGATTGTGACGCAACCGGGGGCAACCGTGGCGGAACGCCACGCGGCTGAGGAGCTGGCATCCATGCTCCACGAGATGACCGGGGCGACCTTCAAGACGCAGGAACTGGCCGAGGGCGCGCCGCCGTCGGCGATCGTGGTGGGACCGGGCCCGCTGGCGACCCGTCTGTTTCCGGAAATCGAGCTTTCCACACTCGGCGGCGAGGAGTACGTCATTCGAAACAAGAGCGGTCGCTTGCTGCTGGCCGGAGGCCGTCCGCGGGGAACGCTCTATGCCGTCTATCGCTTCCTGCAGGACCATCTGGGCGTCCGCTGGTACACGCCCTGGTTCACGCACGTGCCCAAGCACGAATCGCTCAGCGTCGGATCGCTCGGGGTGCGTGGCAAGCCGGCTTTCGAATATCGCGATCCTTTCTGGTTTCCTGCCTTCGACGGCGACTGGGCGGCCCGCAACGGTTCGAACAGTCAGAGCGCGCGGTTGGGTGAGAAACAAGGCGGTCAGGTGAACTACAAGGGCTTCGTCCACACGTTCTATCCGCTCGTGCCTCCCGAACCGTATTTCAAGACGCATCCCGAGTGGTTCTCGCTCGTCGAGGGCAAACGCGTTGGACAGAACGCGCAGCTCTGCACGACCAATCCCGAACTGCGCGACTTCATCGTCCAGCGCGTCAAGCAGTGGCTGCGCGAGTCGCCGGGGGTCGAACTCGTATCCGTTTCCCAGAACGACTACGGCGGAGCCTGCGAGTGCCCCCGCTGTGCCGAGGTGGACGAGCGCGAAGAAAGCCGTGCGGGCTCGCTTCTGGAGCTGGTCAACTATGTGGCGGAGAAGATCGAACCGGAGTTTCCCGATGTTCTCGTGGACACGTTGGCCTACCAGTACACCCGCAAGGCCCCCAAGACGCTCCGCCCGCGACATAATGTGGTCATCCGCCTCTGTTCCATCGAATGCAATTTCGCGCGTCCGCTGGACGATCCCACGAACGATTCGTTCGCTCGGGACATCCGTGATTGGCACCGGCTGACGGACCGGCTCTACGTGTGGGACTACACGACCGACTTCTCGCATTACCTGCTGCCGTTTCCCAACTGGTACGTCCTCGGCCCGAACGTGCGCTTCTTCCACGACAACGGGGTTGTCGGGCTGTTTGAGCAGGGAGCGTATCAGTCGTTCAGCAACGAGATGTCGGAGATGCGCGCCTGGGTGCTCGCGCAGCTGCTCTGGAATCCCTGCCAGGACGACCGCGCGCTGGTGCGCGAGTTTCTGGAGGCCTACTACGGCCTCTCCTCGGCACGCTACATCCTGGAATACTTCAACGTCATCAGCAAGGCGGCGCAACCCTACTACGTCGGCATCGGCCATCCCGATGCCAGCCCGTATCTGCGTTTTCCAACCCTGGTGCAGGTAGAGCAGCTCTGGCAGCGGGCGGAAGACGCGGCGCGGGAGTGCCCCGATCAACTGTGGCGCGTGCGGCAGGCCCGATTGCCCATCGGCTACCTCTGGCTGTCCCAGTGGGTGGGGCTTGAGCGGGAATGCCGCGAACTGGGACAGACCTGGCCGATCGACCCTTCGCGAAAGTCCTATGCAGCGCGATGGCTGGCGACCGTAAAGGAACCTGGTCCCGCCGGCTGGGAGCCGATGTGCCGAATGCGCGAATCGGGGCAGACCCCCGAGGAATTCGTCGCGCAATTGGGCAGTGATCCCGATGAGGCCCTTTATGAGCCGCCGAAGCGTCACGCCTCCTCTGTTGCGCGCGACCCGCCGGAAGAGCAGCGGCAGGCGGCAATCGTAGTGGAGGACAGCCGCGCGATCATCTTCCGCGAGCCGGTTTGCGCTCGGCCCGTTGCCGATCCCGCCTCATCCGATGGGGTGGCGATTCGCATGGTTGCCGGCCCGAATGGTGCCCGCGGTGCGATGGAGATTCACGGGGCTCGGCTGCCGACCGATTTCCGCCCAGGTCGTTACACGGTGTACTATGTGGTGCGCGTGGAAACGTCGGACGGCGCCGCGGCGGACGCACCCGCGATGAGTGCCCGGATCTTCGACCACTGTCTGGCCAAGTATGTCGCAGACCGGACGGTGACGGTCGGGGAGACGTCGCCCGGTTATCATTCCTACCTGGTGGGGACGGTCGAACTCAACCCCCATTCACGTCTCTGGCTGGGGCACGCCCATGACGATGCTGTAACGGCCGTTTGGTTCGACCACGCACTGCTGGTGCCCGTGAGGTGAAAACGGTGCGACCGATTCAGCTCCCGTCTTCCGGGTTCTTCTTCAAGACGTCTTCGGGATGGACCGGAAAGCCGGTGACGCCGCGGGAGCCGTCGAACTGGCAGATACAGACTTTGTACATTTCTCCTCCGGCGAAGACAGGGAGGAGAAACGCATCAAAGCAAACATTTATTGGGTCCTGCATTGGAACTGGAACGAGGCCGACCATCGGGAGGCCGAAAGATCAGGATTGGGTTGGACCCCTTGTTCCGTTTTCAATACAGGCAGCAATAAGAGTCAGACTCCCCACATGCCAAAAACCAACGAGGTGAAAACCATTATACGTTTCCTCGCCGCGGGTGGCGACTAACACGAATTCTCGTTTGATCCTGCGCGCATTCTATTGCGCCTTCTCATTTTGCCCATCATACTATGGCAACTCAGTTTCAGGAGATCGCCATGTATGTTCGGGATCACAGGACTCTCGCTGCACTGAAGGAGCTTGAGCGGAAGGAGAGAGACGCTGTTTCTTCCAAGCGTCTGCGAATCATCATTCTCGCCATGCAAGGATGGACGGCGCCTGCGGTCTCTGTCGAGTGTTTACAAGCTGCTGCATCGTTCGGGGTATTCATGCCTGCGACCGCGGCCTCGTCACCGCAAGGCCGACCCACAGGCCCAAGCAGCGTTCCAAGAACAATTACCCCAACGACTTGAACAGATCGCTGCAGCTCATCCCGGAAAGCGGCTGCGTGTGTTCTTTCCGGATGAATCGCGTTCTGATCAACAGGGTACGACCACCACGGTGTGGGCCCGCCGCGGCTCACGGCCGTCCGGCAGACAGAATACGAGTACCTGTGGGTATTGGGTGCAGTGTGCCCCGAAACAGGGCGCGGCGAAGGATTGCTCAGCCCACGATTGAATACCCAGGTCGTTCAGGTCTTTCTGCGAGAGTCTTCTCGCACGTTGGCCGCTGGCGAGCACGCCGTCATGCTTTGGGACGGTGCCGGTTTTCACACGAGCAAGAAGCTCCGTGTGCCTGACAACATCACCGTGATCCAACTGCCACCGTACAGTCCCAAACTCAACCCGATGGAGAACCTGTGGCACTATCTGAAGAGCCACTACTGGTCCAATCGAGCCTACGCGGACTACGAAGAACTCGAAGAAGCCGCGATCGACGCCTGGCGGACCGCCGTGTTGGACCCTGAACTGATGAAAACCGTCTGCAACGCTCCCTATCTCAAACGCGCAGTTTCAATAATAGAACTGGTAGAACTGGCCCTGATCCGGCTCGTGTTCTCTGGTAGACACTTTTCATTGCCTGTCGGCGGCCGGCAGTGCGGCCTGCGGGGGAGTGGAAAAGGGGTGGTCGCGACCCCTATGACTGAAAGGCTGCGATTTCCTCCCTTCCTCAATGGTCGTTGTTCCCGAGTGCCGGCACAACCTCGGCCAGCAGGTCGTGGTGTCGGACGCGGGCCCGTAGGCTATGGTGCGCCTCTTGGTCTCCATCCGATGGCACTCCAAAGAGCTCCTCCATAGCACGATCTCTCGTCTGGACGCCGATGTTCGCATCGGGGACTCCGCAGTACTCCTCGTCGCGGAGTCGTTCGCGGATTGCCAAGCGGTCTGCCAGCTCGTACCGACTGACGGCCTGCAACACCTCGTTGCTGGCCGCCCAGGCGTTGGCCGTTCGCTGCGCGAATCCACCCGCCGAATCACGGTCGCCCTGCGCCAACAGACGGTCCACCAGCAGAGCATCGACCTCAAGCAGCGATTCCTGTTGCCCGCCGTCGATCGTCGTGGTAGTCGCGTACGGCGCTTCATTCACGCTTGCCGACAAACTCGCACTCATCGCGGCAATCGGGATGCCTCCGTCCTCGTACAGCCGGAGGTTGCTGAACACGACTCCGCCCGACGCATCGGCATCATCGTCGGACGCCAGGATGAGGTACGGCAGGTCGCCGGTGAAATACTCGCCGATCGGGATCGCGTAGTGGACCACCTCGCCTGCCGAAGAGGCGTAATTGCGGTACGTCTGCCGGCCCCAGGTCTGCGTGCCGTAGAGCTGAAAGAACGTTTCGGCGCTGAGCGTCTGGTCGTTGTCGAAGCCGATGCCCTGGATCTCGCCTTCGGCCGTGCTCTGGAAGTCGAACTCCAGCACCGTGTTCGCCGTGATCGTATAGCCCAGGTCGATCTTCTTCCAGGAGTTGCCGGCGAAATCGATAGTCTCGAAGCCGTCGGTTGTCGGTGTGGCGTCCTCGAGCGACATCGACCGCGCGAGTAGGTCCTCGGCGCCGTAGCTGGTGACCAGATAAGAGTCCGTCGTCCCCTGTGTCTCGACATTGAGATTCGGCTCGTAGACACGGAGATTGCTGAACGCGACTTCCCCGGAGGCATCCGCGTCGTCGTCACAGGAGAGCACCAGGTAGGGCAAATCGCCCTGGAAGTACTGACCCACGGGGATCACGTAGTGGACCACTTCGCCGGCCGATGCGGCGTAGTTGCGGTACGCCTGCTTGCCCCAGGTCTGCGTGCCGTAGAGTTGGAAGAACGTTGCGGCGCTGAGCGTCTGGTCGTTGTCGAAGCCGATGCCCTGGATCTCACCCTGGGCCGTGCTCTGGAAGTCGAACTCCAACACCGTGTTCGCCGTGATCGTGTAGCCCAGGTCGATCTTCTTCCACGAGTTGCCGGCGAAGTCGATGCTCTGGAAGCCATCAGTCGCCGGCGTAGCGTCCTCGAGCGACATCGACCGCGCGAGTAGGTCCTCGGCGCCGTAGCTGGTGACCAGATAAGAGTCCGTCGTCCCCTGTGTCTCGACGTTCAGATTCGGCTCGTAGACGCGGAGATTGCTGAAGGCGACTTGCCCGGAGGCGTTGGCGTCGTCATCGCAGCCCAGCACCAAGTAGGGCAGGTCGCCGGTGAAGTATTTTCCCACTGGAATGACGTAGTGGACCGTCTCGTCGGCCGAGGAGGCGTAATTGCGATACGTCTGCCGGCCCCAGGTCTGCGTGCCGTAGAGTTGGAAGAACCACTCCGGGCTGAGGATCGTGTCATTGTCAAAACCAATACCCTGGATCTCACCTTGGGCGCTCGACTGGAAATCGAACTCCAACAGCGTGTCGGCGGTCACTGTGTAATTCAAGGCCACCTGTTTCCAGGCATTCCCGACGAACCGCAGGGTCTGAGCGTCGTCTCCTACATACAGCGACTGGGTCAGGGTATCCTGGCCCGTGTAGCTGTCGACCCCCACCCTCTCCGCCACACCTTGCACCTCGACGGCCAACGCCTGTTCGTACACTTTGACGTTGCTGAAGACGCTTTCGGCCAGAGGCGTGGGCACATCATCATCGTTGGCGAAGACAAGGTATGCCATGTCGCCGGTGAAGAACTTGCCCACGGGGATCACGTAGTGCTGCACTCCTGGGGCACAACTGGCGTAATTACGATAGCCCTGCAGCCCCCACGTCTGCGTGCCATAAAGCTGGAAGATCGTCTGCGGGCTGATGGCATTGTCGGTATCGAAACCGATGGCCTGGAGTTCGCCTTGGCTGCCGCTCTGGAAGTCGAATTCCAAAACCGTGTTTTCCGTTACCTGGTAGGGGAATGCGATTTTCTTCCAGTGGTTGCCGGTGATGTGCACGCTCGCCCCACCGTCCTCGATGGTGACGCCGCCCGGCGTGTCCTGGCTCGGATCGTAGGATTCGACTGAAACGTCCGCGAAGTCCACAGCAGGGGTATCGCTGGACTCTTGCACGAGCGTTCCGGGTGACAATTCCGAAGTGTTGCCGTCCAAATCGGTAGCCGTGGCGGTGATCCATCGGCCGACTTCGACGGTGACGGGCAGCGTTGTTTCGAAGGTGGCATTACCCATCGCGTCGGTGGTCACTTGGATCGCCCCCAGGTATTGTTCCGCCTCGAAATGGCCCGCCGCATTTGCCGCGACGTTGCTGTAGAAATCGATGGTGAAGGTGTTGTTGGGCGTGCTGTTGAGCGTGCCCAACACGTAGGTGCCGAACCCCGGATCGACGGCCAGCAGGATCGGATGATTCTGCAATGCGTTGGGGCCGGTATCGCTGTCGCCGGGATCGTTCAGCGTCGTACCATTGTCGCCCAGGTCGATTCCGACAGTACCGTTCGAGTGTATCGTGTTGGATTGGATGCGGTTATCCAGCGAGGTGGAGCCAGTGACGGCCACGCCCGCACCCCCGTTGAGCGTTATCGTATTGTCGCGAACGAGCACGCCGCTGGAGCCGGTGCCGGCGATGCGTATGCCCGCCCCGCTGTTGCCGGAGATAACGTTATCGGCCACCAGCGAATTGGTGCAGTTTTCCAGCAGCACACCGTCAGCGGAGTTTCCCAGGGTCGCCGTGCCGGTGATATCGGTGCCGATGAAGTTGCCCTGCATGATCTCAGCATCTTCGGCGGAGACGACGGTCACCAAGGTGCTGAAGGTGAGGAGCTTTCCATTCACATCGTATTGCATTTCGATCAACGCGCCCGTGGCCCCGCTGGGTGGGACAGCAACGTGAGCGACGTACTCGCCGCCGCCGAGAGCGTCGAGAGTCGTGGCGGTCCACTGGATGTCGCTCGGTTGGCCGAACCAGCGGAAATCGCGCTCAACCGGGTTAGTCGCCTGCCAGAGCCGCACCTGAATCGGTGTGTCGACGGTGTTCATCCGGATCGTGGTTCCGCCATCCTCGATGGACCAGTCGTACACCGGCAACGGATCCCCAGCCACGAGCGCGGCGTAGAAATTCAAGCCCGCCTGGTCCGCATCGTCATTCAGGCCGTGACCGGCGTTGGGGACGTACCATAGGTAGGTCGGCCCGGGAAACTCGTCGATAAAGAACTGAGAGGAGCCGGGCACGAAATGGTAATCGCCGGTGGCATTGATGTAGTACTTGGGCACATCCATAGTCGGGCGATCGCGGTAGGTGAACGGATCGATGATCTCCAGCAGCGCGTCGCCCTCCGGCGTACCAAGCCGTTGGATGACGTTGTAATGTATATAGTCGCCATTGGAGACGGAGTAACCATCAATCGTATTCGAGGTGGCACCCTCGTAGAACGCGCGATGGTACTCCATTTGCCGTTGGAGGTTCGCTAGATTGGAAACCGTGGGGATCATGGCGACGACGCGCTGCTGGGGATCGACCGCGGTCGCCAACTGGGTCGTCCATCCTCGTTTGGATCCGCCGGTGATGATGAAATTCTCGATGGCAACTTCGCCGTCGGTCAGTCCGGGCGCAACCGCCTGCACAGTGTCCATCGCTCGGATGGCGCTCTTGACCATTGGCAAGTATGATGGCCAGGACTCGTCGCCGGTGTCCAGGAACTTGCCGAAGGTATATGCGACAATCTGGTCCTCTCGGTGGTTGAACATCTCGTCGTCGAACTGCAGCGGCTGGTTGGGCACCGTTGGCAGGTAGACGGCGACCGTGTGCGCCAGCAGGGCGGCCGCCAAAGTAGTGCCGTCGACGCTGATCGGCGGCGTCGGATCGTTGTTGTGGCTTCCCACGTGTAACAGCGCGGTCGAAACACTACGATCGAGATCGTCCGGCACGATGATCTGAAGCCAGTGTTGCCACTGCGAGTAGGGCTGACCGTCGCGATACACTCCGCCTGAGGGGTTCCATGTCTGCGAGATCATGTCGTAGATGTAGGCGTGGTACCCGGTGTCCACGATGGTGCTTTCGAGGTGAAACGTGTATGACGAGTCCGGGGCGGCCACGTACTCCTCCAAGGCCGTGGCGAGTTGCGCCGCCGGGACGTCGGGGGCACTGAGGTCCAGAAGGTTGCCTGGCACCGCCGTTCCCGGAGCACCAGTACCCTTGACGGTAATTCCGTTGGCTCCGTTGCCAGAGATGACGTTTCGCTCCAACTCGTCGTCAACGCCATCGCCGTTGCTGCCGATTCGATTGCGTGTGGCGCCATTTTGGATCAAGATGCCATTGCCGGAATTGCCTAGCACACCCGTTCCCGGCGCGTTCAGGCCCACGAGATTGCCGATGACCGCGTTTCCCTCGGAGCCGTTCCCGTCGATAAGTATTCCATCGCCGCCGTTGCCGGAAATGACATTGCCGGCGCCGATGCCCGGCGTGCCGGTGGCGCCGCCGACCGTGTTGTGGTGAGCGCCGGCTTCGATCGCCACGCCGCTGGCAGCGTTGCCCAGGTCCACACTGGCGCTCGCGTCGGTACCGATATGGTTGCCTTCGATGACCGTGCCGGTGGCCTCGCTGCCTGTGATGGTCACGCCCGGCCCCCCGTTGCCGGAGATCAGGTTGCCGGCGATTCGCGTATTGGCGCAGTTCTCGATGATGATTCCACCGTCGGCGTTCCCTAACGCAACCGTTCCAGTGATATCCGTACCGACGTAGTTGCCGATAACCTCATTGTTCTGCGGGGCCGGATACTCCTCCAGAACAGGAGCGATGGCGATCCCATACCCATAGCCTGCATAGAATCCCGGGTCGGTGCCGTTGCCGGAAATGACATTGCGTTCGACCGATAGCCAACCACCGATGCGATTGTTGGCGGCGCCGGCCATCATCGCCACGCCGGTGATTGTGTTTCCCAAGGCCACCGTTCCCGTGACGTCGGTGCCGATCAGATTACCCGCGACGACATTCTCTTGCGCTTGGTTGCGCATTAGAACTCCGACGCCGTCATCGACGCCGTCTCCGTTGCCGGACACGACATTGGCCTCCTGGGCGTCGGCGAAGCCATCGCCGTTGGTGCCGACGACGTTTCGCACACTGCCCGTACCGCTGATGAAGATGCCCTGCCCATCGTTGGAGACGATGCTGGTGCCGCTGACGTTCAAGCCGACACAGTTGCCTGCCACGAAGTTGTCCGATCCGTCACGGATAGAGACACCGTCGGCACCGTTGCCGGAGATGACGTTGCCCGCCCCCGTGCCTGGCGTGCTGGCAGGGCCACCGACAGTGTTGCCGTGCGCGCCTTCCTGGATCGCCACGCCGCAGCGCTGATTGCCCAGATCGACCATGCCCGTGGCATCGGTGCCGATGTAGTTGCCCTGCACGACCGTGCCGCTTGCGTCGGGTCCGGTAATCGTCACGCCGTTGCCGGCATTGCCGGCGATCACGTTGCCGGCGATGAGCGTGGTGTTGTAGTCCTCCACCAGAATACCGTCCGCTCCATTGCCCAAGGCCGCCGTTCCCGCCGCGTTGACGCCGATGTAGTTCCCCTGAACGACGTTGGCGTCGTCGGCCGACACGACACTCACGGAACTCGTGAATGTCAGTTCCTTGCCGTTGACCATGTAATGCACTTCGATCATGAAGGCCAACGCACCGGTGGCCGGCGTATCGACGTACGCCACGTAGTGACCGTTGGGTTGGGCGCTCAACACGCTGCTGGTCCACACGGGATCGTCCGCTTCGCCATACATGCGGAAGTCGCGTTCTACCGGATTGGTCGCCTGCCAGAGGAAAACGCCCGTCGGGGTGACCGACGATGTCAGATCGATCGTGTTGCCGCCGTCTTCGATGGTCCAATCGTAGGTCGGCAACGGATCGTCGGCCAGAATGGCGGCATAGAAGTTCGCGAGGCTCGCCACGGCGTCTGCAGAATCGTCCCCGCTTGGGATCACATCGTACCGTTCGAGGTCATGGCCGGCATTGGGGACGTATCGCAGGTACGTCGGCGCGCGCTCCTGCATGTCGTGGATGTAGTATTCCGCCGACCCGGGTACGAAGAACTGGTCCATCGCGCCAAACAGATAAAACTGCGGCACTTCCATGTTATCGCGGTCCCGGTAAGCAAACGGGTCGACGATCGCAAGCAACTCTCGGCCTTCGGGCGTAGCCAGTCGTTCCATGACCGTATTGCCTTCGGCGTCTGTGTAGTACAGATAGTCCTGCATTTCCCAGGAATAACGGCGTCCCTGTCCGTCCGTCAGATATTCGCTCGTCAATCCCTCGTAGAAGTCCCGGTGATGCTCCATTTGTTGGCCGAGATTGGGCAGGTCGGCGACCAGCGGGATCATGGCCTTGATCCGTCCCTGCGGATCGACCGCCGTGGTTAGCTCGGTCGTCCAGCCGCGCTTCGACGCGCCGGAGATCACGAAATCGTCGATCTGAACCTGATCGTCGGTCAGAGTGGGCACGAGGTACTGCACCGCGTCCATGGCCCGTACGGCGCTGTTGACCATCGCCAGATACGACGGCCACGATTCCGCGGTTGCGAGATCGCTGCCGTATTCTTCGAGATACTTGTCGAACGTATAGGCGACGATCTCGTCTTCCGTATGCCAGTTCATCTCGTCGTAGAACTGCAGAGATTCGTTGGGAACGCAGGGCAAAAACACGAAGATCGTGCCCGTCTGTGTGATGACGCTGGCCAGGGCCTTCGCGTCGCTCCTGAGGTCGCTGAGCGTCGTCGGTGCGGTGGCGCGAACGCCCCCCCCGCCAACGTACAGGAAAGCCGTCGAAACACTCGGGTCATTGGGATCGAAGTTGTCCGGCACGAAGATCTGCAGCCAGTGCTGCCACTCAGGATACGACACGCCGTTCCGGTAGACATAGCTCTCCGGGTTCCAGGTCTGCGAGACCAGGTCATACACGTAGACCGTGTAGCCGTCGCCGTCGATCGTGCTGGCGGGCGTTGAAGACGGCTGCACATACCCAACCGCCGCCGCCACGTATTCGTCCAACGCCGTGGAGCCGTCATTGACCGCAGTGTCGGCCGTGCTCGTTTCGGTCTGCGCAAGCCCGCTGATTTCGACGCCTGCCAGCTCGTTGCCCGAAATGACGTTCCGTTCGCCCGCATCGCCCGAGCTGTCCGCGTCGCTGCCGATCCGATTGCGTTGCGAAGCCTTGGTGACGAACACACCGTGCGCTCCGTTGCCCAGGTCGATCATACCGGTCGAGTCCGTACCGATGAAGTTGCCCTCGACCACGTTGTCGCTGCCCGATTCCAACACGATCCCGCTGCCGGAAAATCGATTGATTACTAGTCCTCGCACGGTGCTATGGCCGGCATCGATCACTAGGCCGTTGGCGTCCGCACCCGCCGATGCACCGTTCAACTCGATCGTCAACACGGCGTTGTTACCGTTCTCCAAGGTGTTGACGCTCGAGCCGGACTGGCTGTAGCCGTCGATCGCGACCGGCCCTCCCTCGACGGTGATGGTCGGCAGCGGCGAAAGCAGCTCGATCGTGTGCAGGCCGGACCCGGATATATTGAAGACGATCTGGTCGACCGTCCCGGGGTTTCCGTTGGCGTTGGCCTGCTCGATCGCCCAGCGCAGCGAGCCGGTTCCACTGTCATTCGTGCTGGTAACCGCGAACACACTCAGCAGACGCCGATCCTCCAGCGGTTCCACACGGAGCGAGCGAGCGCGAAGCCCCGCAGACAGAGCGGAAGCGCCGATACCTCCAGACCGGAACGTACGGGAATGTGAATGCCCCATTGTCCTCGTACCAACGAACGTCCGCTTGCTTACCATGGCAAGATCCCTGCAGTTGGAGCATGTATCGCGATTGCGTTTCAAAGCCAGGTGCGCACCCCGGCGCAGTGCCGCCAGTATAGTGGATGCCGGCGGCTTGCAAACAATTTTGTGGCGAAAGCCTCCTCACGGCAGCCAACCCGGCCCGACCCTGCAGCGGTTGGGTCGTGGGTCGATCGGCCCCTTTCCGGCGATTGCCCCACATTGGGTAAACTGGCCTGAGTGGGGCATTCTAGTTTGCTGTGGCATCCGGTGACCAACATCACGACCATTGCCATCTGCATGGTGATCTACGGTGCCAACCACATCATTTCAATCCACGAGTACGGCCGCAAGAAACGCAAGTGGCTGTCGCACCTTCTCGACCTGAAGCGCCGTTCCGAGGAACCAGGAATGCGTTACCGAAAACGTCTGGCGGCTTTCGCGCATTGCAGCCCGACAAACTCATCCCGCAAGACAGAGCGCCGAGCGAAGGTCCAGCCCACCCTCGAATGAGAGGCTCCTAGAGATACAGGCACACGTTGAGCGATGGCGGCTTCCTCTTGCGGAGCGATTGGCCCTCGAAGCTGCTCCTTTCCTGCGAACCCGCTGATCCGATTCCTCTACAGACACACCCGCGGTCTCCGCAAGCGATCCTCCGCGAACCTCATCCTCGCGCAAGACCATCGACGGACGACGACCCCCGCTTCCCTTCACCATCAGAAGCAGCCCCCTAACATTTCCCAGGACCCGCAGAAGTGCTTCCGGTGCTGTCGCCACTGCTTGCAAATGCGAGGCACCTTGCTAAGATGATAATGCACACTGACTTAATGAGCTTTGCACAGGAAATGCCCGGAGGCCGACCAACGCTACGCCGGTGAAAAGGGGCAGACGCGCCTGCACTGTGCGTCGTCTATGCAAGACTCACTAGAGGTGGTTTCGGCGGGCCGTTTGGACCGTCTTACCAGGCAGATGTTGGAGGTTCGACTTCTCCACCACCCATTTGCCCGCACTGCCGGCGCAGACGTCGTTCACTCTGCCCCCATCGAAAACCAGTTGAGGCAAGTTGAGCCCATGAGCACGGACGACACGGCTGGGACCGGTTTCGCCACGATGCGTGGGCGGAACTACCCGACGATTCGGCAGTTCACGGTCTTCCTGGAAAACCGTGTAGGCCAGCTCCTCGAGGTGGTGCGCCGCTTCGAAGGGAGCAAGGTCCGGATCGTATCCCTCTCCATATCGGGCGCCGCCGAGTGCGCGTTCGTCCGGTTCCTCTTGAGCCATCCCGAGGAAGGCCGGGAAATCCTCGAGCGCGCAGGTTTGGCGATCGTCGAAAGCGACCTGATCGGCGTGGAACTGCCTCAAGGGCCGCACGGTCTGCTGCGAGTCTGCACGGCCCTGCTCCAGGCGGAAGTCAACATCATCCAGGCCTATCCGCTGATCGTTCGCCCCCACGGCCGTGCGGCCGTGGCCCTGATGGTCGACCACATCGAGATGGGCCTCGAGACACTCGCCACCAAAGACTTCACCATGATCACCGAGGCCGACCTGATCGGAGAGGAGTAGACGCCTCTTCAGGCAGTCCGATCAACGGTCCCCTCGCGGCCCGCGACGAGTTCCTACGGCTCGCCGAAGCCCTCGGGTAATTGCTTCAGTCCACGAACCGTCACGCGCTGGACCGACGCCCAGGCGACGGCCGTCACGGTGAACGAGCCGTCGGCCTCGCGGACGGCGAAAAGGCCATGGTCGCCCTGCGAGCCCTGCCGAGAGAAATGATCGGGTGCCAGGTCTTGCCCATCGCTCAGGTGCAATTCGACCGCCGCTCCCGCCATCTTCTCCGCCCATAGCTCCGCGAAAAGGCTCGCCATCGGATGCAGCATCGCCATTTCAGGAACCTTGCCGCTCTCGGCCATTCGCATCGCCAACGGTACCTGGCTGTCGCTGGGTACGTCCGACGCGTTGTGGGGCGCCCCTTCGTGAACCCGGATCGATGAGCTTTCGCCCACTTCTCCATGCGGCGGCCCCGGGTGGTCGTACGATGGGATATAGAATCGCGATCCGCACGCCGGGCATTGGCCCGGCTGGCCTTGCAGACGCGCCGGACTGCGCAGGTGATGGCCCGTCGGACAGAGAAACTCGATCTGCGGCTCGGCACTCTCCTCGGCGCTTGTGCCGAAGCTGGCAGGCGTCTTGACTGGCATCGAGTTCTGCGCCGGAACGTCCGCCTCAGCAGGGGCGGTGGCCGAAGGCTCATCGGCCCCGGGCGTTGGTACGAGGAACTTCACTCCGCAACGAGGGCACTTGGCCGCCTTCCCGGCACGCTCATCCGCACAGTGAATGCGATGGCCGTTGGGACAGAGGAACTGGATGACCATGGCAATGGTTCTCACAGGAAGTGGGGCTGCCCAATACCTCAAGCGTCGACAGGTCGTGAAAAACGTAGCTTTCTCCAACGACCATGGCCCAAAATGCCGGCCCGAGCGTAAGCATAGAATGATCCTTCCTGCCGATACAATCGGGATCTCAAGATCGACCGGTCCGGAGGAAGCAGCTTGACACGATCGTAGGGTATGGGAAACTTAAACGAGATAGATAAGAAGACTTGGATTCGCGAGTTCCCGGATGGCCATCTCCGTCGTATGTTCCGGCTGCAAGAAACGTTTCCGGGTGAGCGATCAGTTCGCCGGAAAGACTGGGCCTTGTCCGCACTGTAAAACCCCCATCAAGATCCCCGAGAAAGGGCCCGAGGTCAAGGTCCATGCGCCCGAAGAGTTCGAGTCGGGGGGCCGTGGACAGTCCGGCCAATTGCTCATCAAGCCGATTGCACGCCGCTACGTTCGGTGGAATCCTGTTGTGACGGCAGGCATTGTCGGGGCGGTCCTCTGCACGGTCGCCATCGCCTATCTCGGCGGGACCTTCTTCCGCGACTCGCTTCTGGTCCGCCTGATCGGCATAATGCTCGTCTCGCCTCCACTGGTGATCGGCGGATACATGGTCCTGCACGACGATGAACTGGAACCGTACACCGGCAAGTCGCTCTACGTGCGGGGCGCGATCTGCGCCGCGGTGTACATCATCCTATGGGGCCTCTTCGGATACATCGCGGCCCCCTTGCTCACCGGCGAACTCTGGAACTGGTTCTTCGTGACGCCGCCATTCCTCTTCATCGGCGCGCTCGCCGGCTTTGCCACGCTCGACCTCGATTTCGGAAGCGCGCTCGTGCAATACGGCTTCTACCTGCTGGTGACGATCATCGTCCGCTGGCTGGCCGGGATGGGTTGGATTTGGAACCCTGGCAATCCCGTCTGAAGCACGGCAGCCACGTGAACGAGAATTGCCCCTCGTCACGTCAACCGGCAATCCAGCGCGACGGCAGCCCATACAATACCACGCGACTGGCCAAGGGCGGTCGCGCCGCCCCTGGCAGCCGGTGGAATTCGAACCGTTTGGCGATCAGCCTACCAAACGCTTACTTCTTCGGCTCGGCCGGCTTCTCGGGCGCCTTTTCAGCGGGCTTTGCGGCCGGCTTCTCAGGAGCCTTCTCGGCGGGCTTCGCAGCCGGCTTTTCCGGAGCCTTCTCGGCCGCCTTCTTCGCCGGTGCTGGTGGCGCCGGCGGAGCTGCCTTGGCGGCCGGGGCCGGTTTCTCTGGCTGCTTTGCCGGAGCGGCCGGTGCCTTGTCGCCCGGCGACGCCGACGGCTTCTCAGCAGCGGCGGCCGGCTTCGCCGGTGCTGGCTTGGCGGGTGCCGGTTTGGCTGCCTCGGCCTTCTTCGCCGGTGCGGCAGGCTTCACCGGGGCCGGCGGCACGGCTTGCTCTGCCGGCGCGCAGCACGCTGGCGCGGCGGCCTCACAGCAGGCCGGAGCGCAGCACGCCCCACGATGCCGCACACACCTTCGCGCGCACTTGCGGTGAAGTCCGTAGGCCAACACCGTTTCTGTCGCAAGAAGGACCACGGCGAGCAGAATAACACTTATCGTCCCAAGTCGTCGCATGATAGCTTCCTCCTCTGGTTGCTGGCAAAACATCCACCACGATGGGCCCCGGCAGACGTGCATCTACCAAAAGGCATTGCGTTTCGTGATCGCGTGCACCGTAGTCGGCCGATTCGGGCGGTGTTCCTCGGGATTCATGTGGGCTACGCCCACTATACAAACTAACCAAGTACACTAATCTCACTCGCCTGCCTATGCAACCACCTCGCATGATGATGATGCACAAATTGCGAAAACTGGTAGCAATCATTAGCCAAGCAGAGGGGCCACTCCGGTGCCAGGCTAGTTTGTGAAGCAGCCGCGAGTCACGACCAACCATGCTATACATGCCAACGCGATCGGAAACGCCACAGCCGAGGGAGATCGTGCTCCTTGATAATGGGGGGTATTTGGATCCAGACTGGCACGAGAAACGCCGCACGATACTCCAACATCGCGCTCAGACGAGCAAACAGTGCGCCCCGCCCCCCCCTGGTCCTGGAGCCACCTATTGGCGATATTGGTGCGCCTGGCCAAACGACGGAGAGTCGTCGGCGTTCGACCAGCCGATGCTCCTTGTTCACCCGCAAACCACTTGTTCCGAACACGATCCCTAAAACGCACGACGGCAGTCTCCGAGATCCGATGAAAACGCACTCGACGACCATTCTCACCGTTCGCCACAAGGGCGTTGTCGCCATGGGCGGCGACGGTCAGGTAACCATCGGCAATTCGATCATGAAGGCCGACTCGACCAAGATCCGCCGCTTGGGGGAAGGGAAGGTGCTTACCGGGTTCGCCGGTTCGGCCGCCGACGCCTTCGCCCTCCTCGAACGTTTCGAGGCCAAGCTCAAAGACTTTCCCTCGAACATGCCCCGCGCCGCGACCGAGTTGGCCAAGCAGTGGCGAACCGATCGCGTTCTGCGGCGCCTCCAGGCGATGATGGCCGTAGTCGACTCGGAGCATACGCTCCTGCTGAGCGGTTCCGGCGACGTCATCCAGCCGACCGACGGCGTGTTGGGGATCGGCTCAGGCGGCGACTACGCGGTCGCCGCCGCACGGGCCTTGGTGGCCCACAGCACCCTCGGCGCGGTCGAAATCGTCCGAACGGCCCTCACGATCGCCGCCGGAATCGACATCTATACCAATACGAACATCGTGGTGGAGGAATTGGCGTGCACGAGTTGACGCCGCGAGAGATCGTCCAGCAGTTGGATCGGCACATCGTGGGCCAGGATGCGGCCAAGCGAGCCGTCGCCGTGGCCGTCCGCAACCGGTGGCGCCGGCAGCAGTTGCCTGAAGAGATGCGGCCGGAGGTCGCCCCCAAGAACATCATGATGATGGGCCCGACCGGCGTCGGCAAGACAGAGATCGCCCGGCGGCTGGCCAACCTCACTGGCGCCCCATTCATCAAGGTCGAGGCCACGAAGTACACGGAAGTGGGCTATTACGGCCGCGACGTGGAGAGCATGGTTCGCGAACTGGTCGAAAATGCCATCGGCCTCGTGCACCAACAGGAGCGCAAGTCGGTCGAGGACGAGGCCCACCGTCGCGTCGACGAGAGGCTCGTCGATCTGCTGGTTCCGGCGCCCAACACGTTGGACACCACCGCTCAGAGCCCCGATTCCGCCGAGCGCTACGAGCGAACTCGCGAGAAGATCCGTGCCATGCTTGCCGCCGGAGAAATGGAGGAGCGCCGCGTCGAGTTGACCGTCGAGAAGAAGTCGATGCCCATGATGTTTACCGGCATGGGCATGGAACACATGGATGTCGATCTCCAGGGGATGTTCGATAAGATCCTGCCGAAGAACACCGCTCGCCGCGAAATGAGCGTTCGTGAGGCCCGCGACTTCCTCTTCGAGGAACAGTGCGAAGCGCTGATCAACCAGGACAAGGTCCACAGCATGGCGGTCGATCTCGCGGAGAACACCGGGATCATCTTCCTCGACGAAATCGACAAGATCGTCGCCAGCGAGCAGACGCACGGGGCCGACGTGTCGCGGCAGGGCGTGCAGCGCGACCTGCTGCCGATCGTCGAGGGAACGACCGTGCAAACGCGCTACGGATACGTGAAGACCGACCACATCCTCTTCATCGCGGCCGGTGCGTTCCATCGCGCGAAGCCGAGCGAACTGATGCCGGAGCTGCAGGGCCGTTTTCCGATCCGCGTCGAGCTGACCGACCTGACCAAAGACGATTTCGTCCGCATCCTCACCGAGCCGAAGGGGGCGCTGACCAAACAGTACGAAGCGCTGCTGGGCACCGAGGGCGTCCAGATCGTTTTCGAGCCCGACGCGATCGACGCCTTGGCGACCTACGCTTTTCAGGTGAACCAGACGACGCAGAACATCGGCGCCCGGCGCCTCTACACGATCATGGAACGCCTGCTCGAAGAACTCAGCTTCGAGGCTCCCGAAATGAAGATGGGACGCGTCGTGATCAACGCCGCCTACGTCCAGCAGCGGCTGGAAGCGGTCACGCACGACGAAGACCTCAGCAAGTTCATCCTCTGACGCCGCTCCACGCGCTCCCGCCGAGGGCGCGCGACAGATCCCCAGCCGAGTAGAATGCTTCGACCTTCCCTCAGACCGAAGCCGCTGGTTCCGATGGTTCCGCGTCCGATCTCCACGCCTCGGCCTCCCGTGCGAGCGCTTCCAAGGCGACGTCGGTCAGATCGAGCGGCGCCTGATTATCGGCCGACGCTCTTCCCGAGGCACCTTCCGCCGGTTTCGCCGGCGCGTCGATGCTGTCGGCGCTGACCGGTGAGCGCGGAATTCCGTTGCCGCCCCCTTGCACACCCCATGGCCGGCCAATCAATCCGCTATCGCGGTAGGTGTCGGGCAAAAGCCATTGTGCGTCCGGCGCATCGCGGTTGACCGTAGGCGCCGTCTGAAGCCCCATCGCCAAAGACCATTGCCCACCCACGCCCGAATCCGACGACTGCTGACCGAAGGCCAGAAGCACGCGATCCACCAGCGTCGGCGGAAGGTACCCGGCCACTTCCACCGTCACCGTGAACGTGACAGACGCCGTGGCGCCCGCCGCATCGCTCACGATAACAGTCATCGGGTACTCGCCGGCGGTTTGAGCCCCCGACGGCGTCCATGTCAACTCACCCGTCTGCGCGTCGATCTGCGCTCCTGCCGGCGCGTCGTCGCCGAGTTGGAACGTCAGTTGGCCGGCCGGCAAATCGGCGTCCGAGCCAATGGCCTGGAGGCGAAGTTCCTGCCCCTGGTAGACCATACAGTCGGCGATCGGCTCGAGTTGCGGCGGCGTGTTGACCTCTCCGACCGTAACGCTGAACGTTTGGCGGCCGATCGCTCCCGCCGTGTTGGCCACCGCCACGGTGATCTCGTACGTGCCCGGTCCCTGGCTCTCGTCGGCCGTCCAAGTGAACTCTCCCGTCTGCCCGTCGATTGCCGCCCCCTCGGGCGCGTTCTCAAGGCTGTAGACCAACGGGTCCGTCCCCTCATCGGTGGCCGACGCCGTGAAAGCCAGCAACTCTCCCTCGTTAACCGTTGCGGGCGAGATGGCGTCGACCGTCGGGGCATTGATGATCGTAACCTGGAACGACTGTTCCGAGTACTGACCGGCCACACTCGTGGCCCGCACGGTCACGGCGACGGTTCCGACCTGATCGACAGTCGGCGTCCACGTAACCTGCCCCGTATACTGATTGATCGCCATGCCGGCCACAGACTGTTCGAGTGTGTAGCGAACATTACCGGTCGCCTCGTCGTCCGTCTCCGCGTTGTAGGTGTAGAGGGCTCCCTGGGCCGCCGTCAGCACCGTGTTCGACGTGAACTGCGGTTTCGATGTGTCGATCGTTACCGCCAGCGTTGCCGACGTGTCGCTGAGCAGCGACACTTGCCCCGTATAGTTGCCGATGATGGCCGTCTGGTTCTCCAACTCCTGGACCGCCCAGAACGAATGCACGCCGTCGGCCAGGTCGAGCGTGCCGTTGGTGGTAATCGTCACTTCGGTCCCCGAGGCGGTGGCCTGGCCGATGGGCGTGGTCTGCCCATCGACATACAGCGAAACGACGGCCCCGTTCACGGTATTGGTCACGCGGAACTGAAGCACGTTCCCGCTCGTGTTGTCCAACCCGGTGATGTTGTCGGTGCTGCTCAAACCCGTATCCGACCCTGCCAGAAGGTCGACCGTGGGGGCCTGCGGCGAAACGCATAGGGCAACCAACTGCGTGTCGTTGTAATAGGCATATCGTGAGTCGACCGACGGATCGAGGCCGAGTTCCGTCTCCGACGCGGCGACTCTCAGTTGCAGCGTATAGATTCCGACGGCAGTCGGATCGGCCGTGATGGTCGTCTGGCCGGTCGTGAGCGAAGTGGAAACGTGCACGAGGTTCGTCTGACTCACCAGGACGGCCTCGTAGTAGATGGCGCTACCGTTGGCGTCTGCGGCCGGTATCGTAAACGTGTACTGATTGCCGGCCTTCATCTCGATCGGCGCGATCTCGGTCATATACGGGGGCGGATCGTAGCCGACGTACGGCGAATCGCTGCTGTTCTGGCTCGCGACCGTCACGTGAAACGTTTGCTGTGCCGTGCCGCCGTTGCCGTCGCTCACGGTTACCGTCACGTCGACCGGACCGCTGATCGCTGTCGGGGCGTTGAGAATCAGCACGCCGTTCTCGTGATCGATGTACACGTCCACGGAGGTCATCGTCACGTCCGACAGCGGCATGTTGTTCGAATCCGTCGCCACCGCGGCGATCTCCGCCCGAACGTCGTCGCCCGTCGTCAGAAAACCGAAGACCGAGTGGTTGAAGTCCCAGCCGGGCTGGGCCGAGTTGGTGATGAAGAACTGCGAATCGTTCGTGTCGTCCGTGCTCTTGGCCATCGAAAGTACGCCCGCGCTGCTATGGCGAAGATCGGGACTGTAGTAGTCGTCGAACTCGACACCCGAGCCGGAGTAGCCCGTCCCCGTCGGATCGCCCCCCTGGATCATGTAGTCCTGCATGATCCGATGAAAGGTCAGGCCGTCGTAGAACCCGAGGTTGGCCAGTTCGATGATCCGGGCCGTCACTTCGGGCGCCAACTGCTCGAACAACTGAAACGTCATTGTGCCGACTTCGCCCGTGCTGCTATAGCCGGTGGTCGAGATCCGCAAACTCGCATTCTGTTCGGCATCGGGAATCGATGTGGTCAGCCCCGCATTGCTCGAGGCCGCGGTGAACGTCAGCGCGTCATTGTCGGCATCGTAACCGTTTAGTGCGATGTACATGGGAACTCCCGCGTACATCGTCACGTCCGAGATGGCCGCCAATGTGGGCGCGGCCAACACGAGGCGTCGTTCCAGCGATTCGAATCGGGCACGCCGATACGCGCTCGGAGTGCGGCCAGACGAATGGTCGCGTCGGAATTGAGACACACGGTTGCGATGGTGTCGCGTCTTCATCGATGAGACCTCAAGACCTGTCCTGTGGATACGCCCAAGAGTTGCCGGCTTCTGGTGCCATACGATGGCGGCTGGGTCGTGCGGCTGAGAAAGGAGTCACCGGGGCGGATGCGACTCCTCGCCTGAGTATTGGGAACAGGAATTAGAGTCGACCCGGTTGGAATAAGTTCCAGTCTACCCACACTTCGGCCCGTTTCACACCCATACGCCCCGCCCACACACACAATTGCATCCCACGAGTAGGGTTCTCGGGGTTGCGCCGCTTAGGGAGGGTAGGAAAGCGCGGAAAATGGTACCCTCCGAGGTAGCGTAGCCGACCGTCAAGCTGCCCACAACAGGCCCGGCACCTCCGCGGTGCGGAGGTTAACTGACGCTGAGCAAGGCAAGCCGGGCAAAGTTGAGGGCCTGCTTGCCGCAGTAGATTTTCAACGTTGCGGGGTGCCCGACAAACGCGATCTCTTTCAAACGTGTGCCTTCGGCCGAGGCCAGGCCCAACAGCGCGGGCTTTGGCGCTGCCTTCGCATCGAACGCGGGAAACGGCCCCACGGAAAGTCCGAAGTCCGCATCGAAACGCCGGCGGCTCGCTTCGGCCATCGCGGCCGCACGCTGTGCTGCCGAGGCGTCTGTCGGAAGCGACACACCGGCGGCCGTCTCCAGCGTTTTGTCGCTGGCGGCGACCAACCCTCCGGCATAGGGACATCCCGCCTCGGCGACTCCGCTCAGCCACTCGGCCAAAAGGCCGGCCGTTCCCCATTCGCACGTGGCCAAAGTCTTGTGCTTCTCCCGCAGAATGCGGATCACTGCATGTTGCAGTTCGTCGTCTCCCTCGCCGAACACCAGATCGCCCAGGCACTCGTGAATCGTGGCGACCGTCGGTTCCATCGCCGCCTCGCAAGCCGCCTCGGTGGCGCCTTCGGCCGTGATGCGCAGAATGATTGTCGTTTTGCTCGCATTGATACCCACGCGCGGAATACGTCCCCGCCGAATCAGGTCGGGGAGCATCGCTTCGATCTGGCTCTCGCCCGCACCAAAACACTTGATCCGCCGATGGCGCACGACCGTCCGACCCGCGCCCGACTGGCGCAGCCGACCGGCAACCGTCTGTTCCCACATCTCGCGCATTTCCGCGGGAACGCCCGGCAGACAGAACAACCGCGCCGCCGGCCTTCCCTCGCGCGCAATCTCCAGATCGATGCCCGGCGCCGTGCCGTTGGCATTGGGAACGATTAGGCTCCCCGCCGGAAACTGCGCTTGGACCTCGTTCTGCTGCGGCATCGGCCGATTGCGCCGAGCAAAGAGGCTGCGCACATGCTCCAAGGCTTCCTCACGCAACTCCAGCGGGCGGTCGGTTGCCCGGGCGACTGCCTGACGGGTTAAGTCGTCGGCCGTCGGTCCGAGGCCTCCCGTCGTGAGGATCACATCCGAGCGATCGATGGCCTGGCGAAACACATTGGCCAGCGGTTCCAGCTCATCGCCGACCGTCGTGTGATACAGCACGCGAACGCCCATCTCCTCCAGGCGAAGGCTCAGCCATTGGCTGTTGGTGTCGAGTAGTTGTCCGCTGGTGATTTCATCACCGATACTAAGGATCTCAGCGTGCATCGTGGATTCCAAAGACTATTGCTCGGCGCGGCGCAGTTGATCCAGCAGATCGGCGACGTCGTCGTGGACCGGATCGGTCTGCAGAATGACCATGGCTTGGCCCGGTCTCCAGTAGTCGATCACGCCCGGTCCGCCACGAACGTCCCAAGTGCTCGGAGCGACCGTGTCGCGAATCAAGTCGATCAATTGTTGTGCCCGGTCGGCCGATGGCCGATTGGCCGGCGCTGCTGCGACCTGCGCTGGCCGTTGCCGTGCCCCGCGTTGCTGCGCGGGCGGCGCCTGTTGTTGGGCCAGCGGAGCCCCATTGGCCGGCGGCAATGGCACGATGGCGGCCTGGCCTGGCGGCAATGCCAGCTCTTCCTCACCGATAACTTGCTGCAACTGGTTGGCCAGGCGAAGCAGCCGACTGCGCAGCCGCCGTTGGTACGATTCTCGCTGCAACGGTGGCAATTGCCGGTCTCGCTCCAACTGGCCGTAGAGGGCCAGCAGCTCCGCAGCGGTCGATTCGATCGCTTCGTCTCTCACTCGCGCCGAGCGCCGCAGAGCTTGGCCCACCGCCTCGCGCATCTGCTCGGCCGTTGGAGGCGCCGGTGCAGCCACAACATCCCCCGGTTCGCCATCGAGCACGACACCGAGCGCCAGAGCCGCGGTTAGCAGGAACGACATGGCATGCTCCCTCACTCACAGGCGATCCACTGCTATTTAAACGTGATCCACTGCGGCATGAGCACCAGCGATGGCTCGGTGAAGAGGCGTTGCAGAACAACCGCTTTGGTCAACACGCCACCGAACTGAGTGCTGGCCGCATAGGCGTTCTCCATCGCTGCCGGATCGGCGAAAAGCCTCTCCAGAAACGTCTTCGGCTCGGGAAGTATCCACAGATCGACCTTTTCGTCGGGCTTCAGCTTCGCCGCCTTCTTGGCCTCCAGCACCGCATCGTGAAGCGTGCCGATCCGGTCGACCAGCCCGTTCTCGACCGCCATTCGACCCGTGTAGACGCGCCCTTGCGCCAACTCGCCGACTTCCTCGCATGGCATCTCTCTGCTCTGCGCGGCCTTGGCGACGAACTGGTGATACGCATCCTTCATCAGCCGCATCCAGGCCTTGCGCTCGGTGGCCGTGAACGGATCGATCACCGAGAACGAAGCGGCGTTCTTGCCCCGACTGATCACTTCCGTGCTGATTCCCGCCTTGTCCAGCAGCCCGCTGATCGACGGCTTGGCCCCGATCACGCCGATCGAACCGGTGATCGAGAGCGGTTCGGCCAGAATCTTGTTGGCGCCCATGGCGATGTAATAGCCACCGCTGCCGGCGACGTCGCCCATGCTCGCGATGACCGGCTTCTTCGCCTTCACCTGCATTACCGCACGCCATATGAGATCGCTGGCCACGGCCGATCCGCCGGGACTGTCCACGCGCAGCACGATCGCCACGACCGAATCATCCGACGCCGCTTTCTCCAGAGCCTCAACGAGCGTCTTCGCGCCCACCACCGAGTCGCTCATCATGCCGTCCGACCCTTCGCCCGACACGATCATACCCACCGCGTAAACCACGGCGATCTTGCGAGCTTTCGTATTCACCTTCTCGGGCTTGTTGCCGAAGGCCATCTCCATCAGCTTCATCAGACCGCCAACGCCCGACACATTGGTGTCGACCCTCTTCTTCCGGTAGCGTTCGACGATCTCCACCTCGTCGGTCTTCAGCTTCTTTTTCACCTGCGCGGGCAACTCGTCAGGATAGATCACATGATCCACCAACCCGGCCTTGCGCGCACCGTTGGCCGTGAAGAGCCCCCGGTCGATCAACTCCTTCACCCGGTCCTCGTCCAGGTTCCGGTCTTTGGCGATGTCGGCCACGAGCGATGCGTACACGTCGTCGACCATCGCTTCCAGGTTCTCGCGCGCCGCGGGGCTCATCTGGCGGTTCGTGAACATCTCACCTGCACTCTTGTACTTGCCCATCTGGAGCACCTGCATCTTGATGCCCAGCTTGTCCAAGAGTCCTTTGAAGAAGACGGCCTCGGCGCGAACACCCGGAATCGTCACATACGCCTGCGGACTCACGATGATCTCGTCGCACGCCGACGCCAACAGGTACGGAACCGCACTGGCGCCCGTCAGTTGAGCGAAGACCGGTTTGCCTGCCGCGCGAATGCGGCCGACGGCCGCCCGCAACTCGTTCAGCTTGCCGCGGCCGATGGCGATCTCCTCGATGTCGAGAATCACCGCCGCCACCTGGTCGTCCTCGGCCACCTGATCCAGGCGGTCGACGATGCGGGCCAGCGAAGTCTGCACCCCGCCGAACAGCCCGGGCGACGCGGGGCCCTCGGGGCACTCACCCTTGACCCGGATCCGCGCCACGATGCGCTTCTCTTGCTCCTTTTCCTTCGCCTTCTCTTCCTTGGCGGCCTTCTTGACCTCGTCCGGCTTCGACGACTCGGAAGTTGTCTTCGCAGCCGCTTTCGACGGCTTCTCGGCAGGCTTCGCTTCGGGCTTGGCCGCCTTCTTGTCGTTCGCGGTGGCGGCCGCCTTGTCGCCGGCTCGCGCCATGATCGCCATCGACGGTGACAACCCTACGCACAATGCGGCGATCACAAGCACCGCAGCCATACAGCATCTTCGCGGCCTAAGCATCGGTAGACTCCTGGTTGGGTAGCACCGGGTTGTTCCCATTTGCATCATCATAAGACTGCGGCTGCGATCGTCAAATGTCGGCACCACCCGACGGTGCCATGACGTGCAGCACTCGTTCGCCTCAGTCCGTGTGGAAAACCTGCTTCATCATCTTCCATTGGTCGCCCACAGGGGTCCCCAGCACACGGCGCTGAAGCGGATCGGTCAGCTTCCACCAATCGCGGGTCACCGGATCGGCAGCGATGGCCGCCATATCGCGGTCGAAATCGTCGCCAATATACTCGAAATAGCTGAAAAGGTAGTACTTACCGTCGTCCAACTGCCCGACGAAGATCGAGTAGTTGCGCATGTTCGAATCGTGGATCCGCTTGAGTACCTCCGGCCACACGTGATCGTGCAGCAGGATGTACTGCTGGAGCGTCTCCTCGTTCACTCCCACGACGGAGCCAACCCTCTTGATCTTCTTCGACGCGTGCGGTCGCGTCTTGGCCTGGGGAGCCGGCCGCGCGGGAAGTTTCGTCGCTCTGGCCTGGATCTTTTCGTTCCGCGTCGGTTTCGCGGCATCGGCTGCGGTGCCGGTCCGATCGACGAGCCCCCAGACCAAGGGCAGAGCGATTGCCAGAATCAGAGCGACGGTAAGCACACGGGCGCGCGGCAATGGAAGCTTCACGGTGCGGATCCTTTCTCGACTGCGCGGGAGAATGCCAATTGGAAGAGCTAGGACCCCGAGACAACAGACGTCCCACGAGGGCCCCCCAACCCACCAATTTTGGCACCGCTCCTCCCACGATGTCAAGAATTTGGACCGCCCAGGCGCGGTAACCAATGTCTGGCGCGGTCATGCAACTGCCAAGACGTAGGGTGGGCCGCCCGAAGCAAGTCCCGCCAGCGAATCTGCGCCCGACCGCCGTTCTGACGGCTACTGGCGATGGGGCAAGGTGGGGGGATGGCGACACCGCCTGACCAGTCGGCTCAACTCCTTCCGTCGCGCAGGCCGATCCCTTCAATAGAGCACTGGCGGCCCAGTCGCCCTCCGTCGCCCAGGGCCGGTCGTCGCGGCTGACCCAGCCACCGAGCAAATCGAGGCCGCTCCGACCTATTCTCGGTCTTTGCGATCGCAACTCGGTGCCCGGACCGGCTCGACATCCTATCTCCAATGTGCGGCGTATGCATGACCCAACTTGAATTGCACACATACCCCGTTGCAATCGACACGCACGACGCCCAGTCGTCGCCAACTGAGCAGCGCGTCGGCCCATGGCGGTTGATGCGGCTTGCCGCCCGTGGTCCGCTGACCGAACTCTGGCAGGCGCGCCCGGCCGAAGCGCCAAACGAGGTCCCTGGCGCTTACGCACTCAAAATGCTGCTCCCCGATTGGGACAAGCACCCGCACGCCATCGCCATGCTCCAGCGCGAAGCGGCCGTCGGACGCGCGGTGAGCCACCCTCACCTCGTCCCCGTCCTCGCCGCAAACACGTCGCAGCAGCCGTACTACGTGGTCATGCCCTGGCTCAACGGCCAATCGCTGGCCCAACGTCTGGCCGCCGGTTGGCGCCCCGATGTCCCCGTGGCCCTATGGATCGCCCGCCAGATATCCGAGGCGTTGGCCGCCTTGCATGCCGGTGGCTGGATGCACGGCGACGTCAAACCGGCCAACATATTCCTCTCTGCGAACCATCATGTCACGCTCTTAGACCTCGGGTTCGCACGGTGCGCCGACGAGCCCGGCTCGATCGACCAGCGCTGCGTACTCGGCACGTGCCAGTACCTGGCCCCCGAGGTCGTCACGTCGGCGCTACGCCCCGACATTCGCAGCGACGTCTATAGCCTGGGGGTTGTCCTATTTGAAATGCTCAGCGCGCGGCTCCCATTCTCCGGCGAGAACCTTTCCGAGCTGGTTGCCCAGCACAAGCAGTGTCGTCCTCCCGATCTGAAGCGACTGGCGCCGAACGTACCGAGCGAGGTGGCACGCCTCGTGGCGACCATGCTTGCCAAACAACCCGTACGCAGACCATTCCCCCCTCGCGAGCTGAGCGATCGACTCGCCAATCTGGAAATCCTGACTTTCTCGCAGCGTTCCGTGGGCTGAAAGCAGGTCCGTCTGCGCTGGGCATTCCGGTAAGCGTCACCCGGAGGTGGGGTTCCTGTCGAAACCCTTTCCGCCATCATGAGTTCCGCACAGATCTTTTTGCCCGTCGCCCCGCCGCAACCTAAGCTTGCGAGGCCGATGTGTCCCAGACATTCGGCGGGGGCTCTGCCCGACTCCGGCAGTCACCCCACGAGTGCACTCCGTCGCACGGCCACGACGGCATCGAGCCCGCGCGGCGGCGTTCGACGCCGAGGATTTTTGCGTAGACGGAACCACACTGAACCTGCAACGATTGGCACGCCGGCCGACGGAGAAGAGCCCGACGCCCGAGCGGTCCTCGACGATCAGTTCGCCGAGCGGCGAGAATCCCATGTCCACCAACGAATCATTTGTTCCCACGGTTCTGCTGGCCGACGACGATCCTGCCACATTGCGCCTGCTTCGAACAATCGTCTCCGCCGCGGGATACCCAGTCTTGGAAGCCCGCGACGGGCACGAAGCATACGAAAAGATCCTCGCCGAGAATCCCGACCTGGTCGTCAGCGACTGGGAGATGCCGGGAATGACTGGGCCCGCTCTGTGTGAAGCCATACGCCAAGCGAAGCTGCCCAAGTACGTCTACGTAATGTTGCTCACGGCCAGAACCGCCGATGCCGAAGCGATCGAGGGCTTGGAGGCCGGTGCCGACGATTTCATTTCCAAGCCGATCAAGCCCGCCATCCTTCGCGCCCGCCTCAGGGCCGGCACGCGCGTCTTGGCCATGGAGCGTCGCCTCCTCGAAGTCTCCCAACACGATTCCTTGACCGGCGTACTCAACCGGCGGACCTTCCATGAGCGATGTGTTCAGGAATGGGGCCGAGCCGATCGCTATTCCCATCCATTGGCCTGCGTCATGGTCGACCTGGACTTCTTCAAGAAGGTCAACGACACGCACGGCCACGCGGCTGGCGACGCCGTTCTCAGAGTCGCCGCAGCCGTGCTGCAAGGCCACTGCCGATCCACCGACGTCATCTGCCGTTACGGCGGCGAAGAATTCTGCGTATTGCTCCCCGAAACCAACGAAATCGGTGCCGCCGCCTGGGCCGAGCGGGCGCGGGCCGACCTCGCGCAAACGGCCGTCCCTGTCGGAGGGCACGTTATGCGAGTCACGGGCAGTTTTGGCGTGGCACAGTCTCTGGTCGACACGAAGGGCCCCGACGCCCTCATCGAGTTGGCCGATCAGGCCTTGGCCGTCGCCAAACAGTCCGGCCGTAACCGCGTGACCCGATTCAGTGCCCTCAAAGACTGTGCCGGAACCATAGGCGACCAGGGCACATTGCACTCCCCTTTGCACGGAATGTGCGCCCGCGACGTGATGATGCCGGCACTGTTGTGCCCTTCCGAAGAGGACACGCTGGCACAGATCTCCGACTTGCTGCTCGGGCTTCGCCTCACTTCCGTGCCCGTGGTCCACACCAACGGGCAACTGGCCGGCATCGTCTCCGAGATGGACCTCGCTCAGGCGACCGCCCAGGGCAACGGGTGGGACCGGCCGGTCCGCGAAATCATGAAGACCGACGTCGTCACGTTCGAAGAAGACACCTCAGCGCGGCGAGTGCTCGATTTTCTCTGCCGGGCGGCGATCCGACGTGTCGTCATCGTCGAAGGCGGTCGCCCCTCCGGCGTGATCAGCCGCGGCTGTATCCTGCGGTGGCTGCGCAATTGGTACTTGCTTCACAACGGAACGGCCGCCATCCCCGTGATTCAGCAGGCAATCGTGTCTATGGACGAACGCCGCAACAACATCCTTCGCATTGTCGAAGCGGCCGAACAACGGCTCTCCGGCTTGCGCACGAAAATCGGCGATGAGACGACCGACCACGTGCCTGCCCTCGTCGCCGAAGTGAGCCGCCTACAGGAAATGGCCAACGACCTGCTGGGCCACTCCGGCAACGGCGGCGAGTTCTGAACCAATCCGCGGCATGCCGAAAGCCGTACCGGCCCTCCAGCCTCCCCACCGCCCGGCACCTGCGCCAACCGCCCTTTTCGCCGTCGCGCCGACACATTTCACGTCCGCACATCGGCCAGCCCATCGGTGGGCTCGCCTTGGGGACCAGTTGCCCTCCCAGGGACGATTCGTCTACAATCAGACAATCCTGTGGCGGCTCGAGCATGGCCCATTTTCGAGGAAGGACGCTCTCTTGGCTCAGGCAGAGAAGATCTACGTGATTGGAATTGGCGAGGATGGGTTGGCCGGGCTGACGCAAACGGCTCGGCAACTCGTCGAACAGGCCGATCTGTTGCTGGGCGAAGAAGCCTGCTTGGCGCTGGTGCCCCAAAGCGGCGCCGCTCGCTATGCCGTGGGGACCAACCTCGAGGAAGGGCTCTCCAAGCTGGAAGGGGCCGGCAAGCAACGGGTGGTTGTGCTCGCCTCCGGCGACCCATTGTTCTACGGCGTCGCACGATACCTTTGCGACAAGTTGGGCAAAGACCGCTTTGAAGTCGTGCCGCACGTCAGCAGCATGCAGCTGGCCTTCGCGCGGGTCAAGGAAAGCTGGGAAGAAGCCTTTCTCACCAACCTGGCCAGCCACGGCGTCGAAAGCGTCCTGGAGCAGATTCGCAGCGCCGAAAAGGTCGGACTCTTCACCAGCGACAGCTACACGCCGTCGGTCGTCGCCAGCATCTTGCTGGAGCAGGGGCTCGATTACTTCATTGCGTACGTTTGCGAAAATCTCGGCTCGCCCGACGAGCGAGTTACGCGCGGCGAACTCAAAGAGATCGCCGACGGCGAGTTCTCACCGCTGAACGTGATGATCCTCGTCCGCAAACCACACGTTCCCGATCGTCCGAGCGAGGCAATCGGACGCCGCCTGTTCGGCAATCCCGACGAGGCCTTCTTGCAGTCGAAGCCCAAGCGAGGCCTGCTCACACCCGCCGAAGTCCGAAGCATCGCGCTGGCTGAGTTGGATCTTGGGCCGTCGAGCATCATGTGGGATATCGGCGCCGGCAGCGGTTCGATCGCCGTCGAGGCAGCGCAAATCGCTGCCAGCGGAACCGTCTATGCCATCGAGATGGATCCCGACGATCACCAGTTGATCCTCGAGAACGCTCGGCGCTTCAAGGTCGACAATCTCACCCCGGTGCTCGGGCGCGCTCCGCAGGCATGGAGCGACCTGCCCGATCCCGATAGTATCTTCATCGGCGGCAGCGGCCGCGGAATCTGGCGGCTGGTCGACGCGGCGTTCGGACGCCTCCGCCCCGGTGGGCGGCTGGTTGCCACGATGGGAAGCATCGACAACCTCACCGAGGTCCACCGCGTTCTGCGAGGCTATGGACCCGACGTCAAGGTTTGGATGATCAACATCGCTCGCGGCAACTACCAGCTCGAGCGGGTTCGTTTCGAGTCGCTCAATCCCACCTTCCTGGTCTCGGTCGTCAAGCCGGCGTAGCGATCACCTTCCTGGTCTTGGTTGTCAAGCCGGTGTAGCGATCGCCTTCCTGGTCTTGGTTGTCAAGCCGGTGTAGCAATCGCCTTGAAAAGGGCTTCGACGAAAAAGAACTCGCCCCACATCACCGATTCGTCGACGCCCAGGTTCTTCTTCGTGTGATACACGCCGTGCTTCAGAATGCCTTCCCAGTTCTGCTCGCCCAGAGCCAGGTATTCCGGTCCGCACAGCGCGTCGAGCATCACCAGAGCCGTGTTGTGGTACGCGATGGCTCGCTCCGGCTGCTGGCTCTGCCCGGCCAGATCCAACAGCGCGCTGGCGGCGATGGCTCCGGCCGAACTGTCCTTTTGCGGCCCCCACGGCAACGGCGCCGACAGATCCGCGTCGAAGTCCCAGTAGGGAACCTTGTCCTCCGGCAAATTCGCCAGCCAGTAGTCGGCGTTCCGGTACGCCACTTCCAGAAACTCGTCCATGCCTGTCAGCGCGTAGCACTTGCTAAAACCGTACATCGACCATGCCAACCCCCGAGCCCAGGCACTGTCGTCGCGCAGCCCCTGATGGGTGCTCTGCCGAATGAACTGCCCCGTCTTCAGGTCAAAGAGCCCCTCGTGGGCGGTCGAGCCGTCGGGCCGCACAAGCCGGTCGCGCGTCGTGCGGCAATGGGCGGTCGCAATCCGGCGCAGCTCCTCATCGTCGGTCTGGTTCGCCGCGTAGAAGATCAGCGGCACGTTCATCATGATGTCGATAAACAGAGAATCAGGCCCGATGAACGAACACAGGTACTGCCCCGACTCCATGAATCGCTTCGCCAGCGTTTGGCCGGCCGTAATCACCACCTCCTGCAAACGCGGATCGCCGGTCAGCTCGAACCAGGGAAGGTACGTATTGAGAAAGATGAACCCGAGATCGTGTACGTTGCGGTCGACCTGGCGGTGCTCCAGAAGCTGACTGTAGTGCTCGGCCCGCTCGCGCCACTTCGGATCACCCGTGCGTGCAAAGAACTTCCACATCATCCCCACCAGGAAGCCGCCCGTCCAATCCGTCCACAGCTCACCCCGATGATGCCACGTGCCGGCCGTGGTATAGATGGGGAAGTAGTCCGGGTATCGCTCGACGACGGACGCGACTTGCTGCTGGCCGAAATCGAAGGCGGCCGTGTACTCGGCAACGCGGGAATCCGACATGATGGTCCTTCCGCACTCTGGAGATTGGGAGTAAAGTTGGCCCCCAGGTTAGCGGATTATGCCACCAACGTAAAGACGGTGGCAAAGCTCAAAGTCCACTCGTGATCTTCTGCTTGTGTAACGAGGAATTCGGATGAACCAGAACGGCGGCAGCCTGCCGGATCGACGCGATTTGTACGACCCGGTTCTGCACATCGTGCTGTACAAGCCTGAAATCCCCTACAACGCCGGCGCGGCGGGCCGCACGTGTGTTGCCGTCGGGGCGAAGCTCTGGCTCGTTCGCCCCTTGGGATTCCGAATCGACAATCGGTACATGCGCCGCGCCGGCTTGGACTACTGGCCTCACCTGATCTGGGAGGTCGCCGACGACTGGGATGACCTGATTGCCCGCCTGCCCGACCGCAGACCGTGGTTCTTCTCCAAGACCGCATCACGAGGCTACACCGACGTGGCATACCAACGCGGCGACGTCCTCGTATTCGGCAGCGAGTCGGCCGGCCTACCCCAGGCAATGCTCGAACCCAACTCCGACCGCGCCTTGCGCATTCCCATCCGCCCGCAAACAAGGAGCCTCAACCTCTCGGTCAGCGTGGGGGTTGTGGCGTTCGAGGCCCAACGCCAATGGGGAAAGCCCCCAGGTCATAACCCGTAGGATGGCCGTCAACACACCGTGTCGGCGGCTTGCCAATCGCCCGGCTGCGGGCTAGCCTGATGGAGGGCAATCGCACAAGTGCGAAGGAGTCTGGCCATGCTTAACCGTGCTTCCTTGATCGTCGTTTGCAGCTGGCTGACGTTGGCGGGAATCTCCGTTGCCGGGCGCTCGGCCTGGGCGCAGCCGCCGATCCCCATGCCGCCCCTGGAATACAACGGGATCATCGCCAGCCAGGAGGCATACGCTCGCGGCGAAGCCGAGCGACAGCAGGCGATCGGGCAACAGATCGCGACGAACGAAGCGATGGCCTGGTATGCCGGCTTCCCCGGTTTCATCCCGCGGCCGCCCGATCTCGCCGCCATCTACGCCCACTACCCGCCGCGCGCGTATCGATGGCCCAGACCGCCGCGAGCCTACGCTTTTCGCGGCTATCCTCCTGTCTTTGCGCCGTGGCCGATGGTGCCCGGCGATATCTGGGCATTTCCCTATCCGAACCGCGTGCCGCAGCCGTCCGGACATGTCGTCGTTCCCAGCGGCCCCAACGGTTACAGCTACTGGCCGTACTATGGTCCGGCGCCCTGGTTCCCACAGCCTGCTCCTACCGAGCAAGTCGTGCCGCCCCAGCCACAAGGCGAACTCACCCCAACGCCCGAGCCGCAGATGAACGCCGTGCCGGCCCCGCCGGCCGCCGAAGCCATTCCCGCTCCGCAGCCCGAAGCACAAGGCCCCCAGGCGTTCTAACTTCCCCTACGGCTTCGCTGCGTCGAGAAACGTGTACACCTTCGAGTACAGCGGCAGGTGCCGATAGTACACCTCGAGCATGTACAGCGACAGACAAGTCACGTACAGCCGGCCGCCGTACGCTTCCCAAGGGTCGGGCGTGGGCTTCAGCGGATCCCAACTTCCCGATTCTCGCCCTTCCTTCACTTGCTGTTCCGGCAACGCCTGCCGCATCACCGCGTTCCAGCGCTGCCAATACTCGCCTTCCATGTGGTGCGCGACCTGCGTGGCGTAGTACCAGTAATACGTATCGCGGCCCTGGCCGAAATCGATCAGGTTCTCCGGCCGCGTGATGAACTCCACTCCCTCGACCAGCCGCGGGTCGTCGCGCTTCCAGCCGAGATACTGCCGGCACAGCAGCGCTTCGGCCGTCATGCTTACCTTGGCCTCTTCGCCCTCCTGATAAGGATAGCGGCTGCCGCCCTGCAGCGCCACGCGATCCAGAAATCGCTCCACGCGGCGAAGGTTCTCCTGCGGCACTTCCACACCGGCCATGCGAGCGCTTTGCAGAGCCATCACGACCCATCCGGTCACGGAAACGTCGCTGTCCACTTTCGGCCGATACCGCCATCCGCCCTCCGAGCTTTGCATGTCCAACAGGTACTGCACGGCCTTCTCGGCCGAAAGGCGCAGCTTCGAGTCCTTCGTCATCCCCAGTAACTCGCATTGCGCGATGGTGCACTGTCCTTGCACATAGAACCGGTGCACGTAGGGGCCCTCGTGAAAGAAGCAGCCCGTGTCATCTTGCTGCTCGCCCAGCCACTTCCAGCCCCGGGTCACATTGTCGCGAAACGGGCCGGAAAGATGCGTGTTCCCGGCGCCCTGAAATGCCAATAGCGCCATCGCCGTGGCGGCCACACGGTCTTGAAACCGATCGACCGCGCCATCCTTGTACGGACCGGTCAGGCTCCAGGAACCCGCGCGCTCCTGGTTTCGGGCGAGCCATTGCAAACCCCGTTCGACCGCCGCCTCGGTCGTCGCCGTTCCCCCGAAAGCGGCCAACAGCGCCTTCTTCATGCCGACTTCCCGCCCCTGCAAGGCCAAGCCGATCTGCGGCGAGTTCAGTTGACTGCTGGTCAGCGGGCCGTCAGGAACCATCTTCACATCAGGCGGAGCTGCAAACGGATCTTCCGCCGGCGGCAAGTTGTCGGGCGTCAGAGTCACCTCGTTAGCCTTCTCTTGCTCGACGCCCGCCGTCACTGTGTCAAACTCCAACTGCTCGCCAAGCGACTCGGCGTACACGGCCTGCAGGTTCAGCCCCGGATCGGTCATCTTCTGGCTAACGATCAGCGCCAACACGACCAGCAACGCCGTGTGAAACACCGTGCTCACCAACCACGCAGGAGCGTTCTTCACCAGGTAGACGCCCAATCGAAAGTGCGCCTCCTCCTCGGGTGGAACCTCGATCTCGGGCGGGATACCGTCCTCAGCAGCGGTCGACGACTCCGCCTGCTTGGCTCCGTCCTTCGCTCGCGACGAAGGTGCCGGGGGTTCGCCCAGCGGTTTGGCTCGTCGCAGGGGCCGCGAGGCCGAGGCTTCCAGCGGTCGGGCTTGGGGGAGCGATTGCCGAGCAGGGCCTGCGGGAGGGGCAGGGGGGGGAGATGGTTGCAGCGGCGGGTCCGTCGGCACCTTCGGCGCATTGCCCTGGGGATCCGGGTTTGACGCCGCCATGCATGGCCTCCTCTCGGCGGGCTGGTCAACGAACAACCGTCCGGCAGCCCTGGCGAGAACCGATGCAATCGTGCTCCGCACGTGCACGATCGTTCGCTATATGGAGTCTAATAGTTTCCTGGACAAGCGCCAACGAACAGATCGATCGAACCCATCCCCGTGCCCTGCAAGATCGAACGTCACCATGGCACAACGCAAACCCCTCCACTCACCTTCGCATCCAACCCTCCCCATCGACCGCGCCCCGACTGATGAATGTGGGGGGGCGGCACGCAAACCAAACACCCCGGGAAAAATGTCCCAGCAGGCCTCGACGCCAGCCCAGAAGATGGTAAAATTGCCCTAGCGATGGCGGGAAAGGTAAACAGGTTCCCGACTTCCGCAAATCCGACGCGGGGTGGAGCAGTCCGGTAGCTCGCGAGGCTCATAACCTCGAGGTCGCAGGTTCGAATCCTGTCCCCGCCATTTCGGGTGGTAGCGTGGAATCGCATCCACCCGCAAACCCCGGCAAGACTGGGGTTTTTTCATGCGCGATGCCGACCGCTTGCGGCTCCGTGCGCCTTCCCGCGTGCGCTTGCTGCGCCGCTTCGGGCGTCCCCTTTACGGCTGCCTCAAAGTGTTCGTCGGTCGTCATGAAGTAGTGACGCATGGCCACGCTCGGTGTGTTTCCTAGCCATCCTGTTACCACTTGGAGCGGGTAGGTTTCTACCAGCTCTGTTTCCCGGCTCGCCCGCAAATTGTGGAACAGCCGGGGCCAGGGCGTCAGGCCAGTTCGCTTCACGATCTTCTCGAACGTGGTTCGTAGGTTGGCGTTCATCCAGCCGGCCGGCCCCATCGCCGCCTTGCGGTACTTCGCGTCAACGACGTATTCTGCCCCATCGGGGGCCAGGTCGAAGGCTTCGGCCAAATACGGCCGCAGTTCGGCAAACAGGGGAATCGTCCGGCTCGCCTTGCCGGCATGGTGTTCCGTCTTGGGCGACGTTACCACGATTCGGCCGGCTTCCCAGTCAATGTCTTGCCAGCGAACGGAGAGCACTTCGCTGGGGCAGCGTAGGCCGCCGAACCGGCTCAGGGCCACGATTGCCCGCCAATTGTGGTCTGGGCAGCACCTCAACACCCGGTCGACTTCTTCGCGGGTGACAAAGCGTTGCCGGTCTCTGATACCCGTTGCCGCTGCCTTCACGCCGTCGAACGGGTTCTCATCGATCAGCTTCTGCCGACGCATCGCGTTGAAGAACGACCGGGCCACCTGCAGTCGTTTGTGAATCGTCGTGGGGGCCAGCTTCCGGCCGATCAACCATTGCTTGAAGTCGTCTGCATCGCCTGCAACGATGGTTCGCACGTCGCGTGATTCGCCAAGGAACTCGTTCAGGTCTCGAATCACTTGCCCGCGAACGATCTTTGTTGCCGGCTTCAGATCGGTCCGGCCGTCGATGTAGGCCTTCAGGAACGGCCCCAACGCGGTCGCCGCCTTGGCTTCAGGCTCAGGAATCAGTCCGACCCGGGCCAGCTTCTTGGCTACACGTGGCGTCAAGTCCGCTACCCATTGGGCCAACGCGGGTTCCATCGACCGCCCAAGATTCAGCGCCTCTAGTAGCTGTTCCACACGGAACTTGAGGCTTTCGGCCGCCCGTTGGGAGACCTTGCCTAGTCGAATTGCTGGCCGTCGCCCGTCGGGAGCGACAAATTGAATCCGTCGGTTGCCGTTCTTGTCCGTGGCAATACTTGCCATACGTTGCTTTCCTCTCCGGGCGGGCATTCGGCCCGATCTTCGATTATTCGAGCGGCGCAATTGTCACAATGAGGAATTGCCCAGGAACAAACTTCTTGGGATAGCCTTGGATAAGCCGAGTACCGATTCGGATTTCGCCGCCCGAGACAGGTTTGGCGATTACGGGGGCAAAAGCCCGTTCAACACGTTCTCTGGTTGCAACCAGAATAGTCAGCAGACACGGAACGCCATCCAAGGCGCATCGTACGTCGCCCGTTCTACCCGTAACGTAGCGAATTGCGTCAATGGGAATCTGGTGTCGTCGTGAATCCGAAGGTTGCGGCACGGCTGAATAGGCTGCGGTTCGCATCATTGGTTGAGATTGCCGACCTAATCTGAATTGCTAAGGGTCAGGTGCTTCATGTTGCTGTTGAACGCGGGTTGAAAGCGAGCAATCAGGAATGCTTCCAGGGCAAATAGGAAAAAACCCCACTCGGACAAAATCGGGAGAACGGCTGCAACGATCCACCGGCGACCATCAAGCGGCTTGTTCCAATCATCGTTGATTCGCTGTTGCACATTCCAGCACTCGTGCATCGGGCCCTTCTTGCTTTGAGATACCGCCACGCCCACGTATAAGACACGACCATCTTCCGCCAGGTGCATATAGACACCCCAGTTGGAAAAGGCATGCGTTGCTTGGCTCCAGGCGTAGTATTCTTCCTGAATCCGTGAGCTTCGATGGCTTGTTCTTGGGATAGATCAACCGGTGGTTGGTGCTCTTGGCTGACAGAAGCAGGTGTAGACGCACTGCCAGACCGATCTCCACGGATTGCCTCGCCACAGCGACAGGCCCCATCGGTTCGAGTGCCGAGTCAGTCGGGCGGCGAAGTACATCAGGTCTTGGATCACACTTCGCAACCGACGCCGAGAGACCGGCTTGGGAAGTGGCATCTTCCCTTCCGGCGGCAAGGACTTGTTTTCGGCCAATGCCGTCTGACCGCACAGCCGCAACACGTTGTAGGCCACCAGCCCCAACGACAGCATCAAGGCGTTGGTGGCGAACTTCCCGCTTGGTAAACGCTCCAGGTCCAGGTCCGATTTCAGTTCGGAGTGGAACTGCTCGCTGGTGCTGTGCTCGTGATACAGGGCGATAACCTTCTTGGGGGCAAGCTTCAGACTGGTCCACCAGGTCGAGATCTCGATCTCCGGAACCAACAAGCGCTGACCCTCGGCAGTGATCGTCCGCTGGATCACCTCGAACACCACACGGTACGGCTTCCCGTCCCGTTCCTTCCAGGTCTCGCCCGTCCAGATCTCCTTGCCCACCCGAGGCTCTTCACACGTGCCATACGCCTGAGCCTCCTCCAGCCAGTCCGCCTCCGACTCCTTCCGCAGATTGCGCTTGATGATCCAGTCCACGTACTTCTTTTTCCGCAGGCGACGGAGGTTTTCGCCGTCGTCGTTGCCGGCATCCATCCGCACCAGAAGCTTGCCCTGCGTGATCAGCCTGGCCAAGTCAACGGCTTGGTCCAGGAAGTCGGGTGTACCCTCTTGCACATGCTGGTTGCCGGGGCGCAACTCGCAGTGAATCAGGTAGCCCTCCTGGCCCAAGTAGGCGAAGTTCGGAGCGTAGCCATCCAGATTCTTGTACGTCCACGCCACTCCCTCCTTCTTCGTGCCGCTGTTGTCCAACGGCGATACGTCGACGTCCAAGGCAATCCAGTCGTCCTGGCAGGGCGTCAGGACCGGGGCGTGCCGGGCGACCATCCGAGCCGACTCCTCATGCAACGTCCCAATCGGGGTCGTCCCCAGAGCGTCCATCCGTTGCCGGAGCGTTTCCTCAGAAGGAAGCTTGGTCAGGCCCATCGCTCGCCGGAAGAATGCTTCTTGGCGATACGCTTCGATGTCGGCGTAGTCGCTCTTGCCCAAACACAAAAGACCGATCATCGCCACCAGCACATCGCCATGCGGCACCTCGGGACGCTTTCGCTCTCCCAGGCAGATGTCGTTAAGCCGCTTTCGAAGCAACGCCTGTCCCAGCAGGGCTCCGGCCAGGGCCAACCCCGAGTGCGAAACGAGGACCTCGTCGGTCTGTTTGATGATGAATTCCATGGGCCTCACTGCCTCACCTTACGGGTGAACTGCTGTTGCCCACGATCATCGCCGAAATCCTCTGAAAAACAAGGCCATTCACCCGCTCACACGCAAAGCAAGTTCACGGAACCAGGTTCTTGATTGGACCAACGTGAATCGGCCAGCAATGCCAACTCTGGGGCTGGTACATGCTCGGCTAAGTGTCGCTTGAATTCCGCCAGTGCATTTCGGATCGGGGTTAGGGTAGACGCGGGTACCACGCTTTCTAATACCATGTCTTCGAGACTCCTGGCCCGGTTTCCAAACTTTGGACATACTACCGCGTTTGCGAAATGCAGTCAATCCGCCCATACCAAACGGGAAAACTGATGAACCGGCCGCAGTTGCCACACTCCCGTTGTACCGATTGCCCATTGTGAATGGGTACGCCTCCAGTTGGGCGATTCGCGCTTGCAGAGGTGCAACCGCCTCGGCGACCGCTGCGGCAATCAACTTGCGAACTTCGTCTTCGGTAAAGAGGTGAGCCATGCCTCCTTCATAACCCATGCCCCCCAATGGCGCAATACCACTTCTTCAAAATCCGTGAACGGTTACCGATTCGTATAACCGCGGAAATTGCGTGGTTATGTTGCTAAACTGATCGTCTGATGGACAGCCGGCCCGCCTGAGATGCCGAAAAGTCGGATTGTCTTGGCGACCAGGCGCGGTATCCTCAGTGGCATCGGAGTGGGTCGGCCCTGGCTGGTCCGGAGGCATCGAGCTCGGGTAGAATCAAGAATTAGGCTACCCAATTTCATCTGAAACCACTTCTATTGATGCCTGTATTGAAAACGGAACAAGGGGTCCAACCCAATCCTGATCTTTCGGCCTCACGATGGTCGGCCTCGTTCCAGTTCCAATGCAGGACCCAATAGAATGTGCAACTGCGGAATTTCAGAGAGGAGAACAGGCTCATGTCATTGCGAACGAGTCTTGCGGTCGCTTGTGTCTTGGGGGCATGCTGGACTTGTGCAAGCGACAGGGCGGCAGCCGGCGTCGAAGTAGGTGACGCCTATGCGCGAGACGACAACGGCAAGTGGACCATCGGAACGGACGCCGTACAGATGATCTTCGAGGTCCGCGACGGCAGATTTCTGCTCTCGAATTTCACCAACAAGCTTGCCAAGCCGGCCCGTGAATACCTCGGCGAGAAAGACGCGATGAACCCGCTGGGGGCCGACCGACAGACCACGCGGAAGGGCGAAAAGCCCTGGACGCTGATCCATGGTGAAACTCGCGAGGTCAGTGCGGGCGGGCGACCGGCGGTGCAACTGGATCTGACGATGACGCACGAGTCTGCGCGGGTCTACTTCCACGTGATGGCATACCCTGGGACCCCGATACTCCGCCAATGGGCCGAGATCGAGAACTGTGGCAGAGATCCCTATCGCAACAAGTCGAACGATCTGTACTCCATAGCCTTCCGTCCAGACGGAGACGTGTTCACGAACTATTGGATGGTCGGCGGCAACAGCCAGCCGAACCAGGGAGAAATGCACTCGGGCCAGATCGGGCAATCGTATCGGCAAGTGATCGCCACCTACGCAACCTACCAGTTTGTGCCGTGGATGGGATTCCGCCGCAACACGGCGCAGGGCGACGGTTGTTTCGTCTCCCTCGACTTCCTCGGGAGCTGGCAGCTTGCCGCGGTTCGTGAGGGGGCTGGCAACGTTCGCGTAAGCGCCAGTTCTGCCCAACTCACCGCTCCGCCAATCGATCCGGGCAAGAGGCTCGATCTCCCGGTCGTCTTTTACGGAGTTTTCGAACGCGATTTGGACGACATGTCGGAGCGGATATACAACTGGCAGTACGAGTATATGTGGGATTACACCCACGACGACTGGTATGCCAAGATGCCCTTCGTCGTGGCTTGGTATGGCGATTCCGACAATCTACAGCAGCAGTGGGCCGGCCGCCTTGGCGACCTTGATATGAATTGGACCGATTACCTGCGCACAGCCGGAATGGAACTGCTCTGGGAAGACGCCGGTTGGTCCGCAACCCGCACCTGGCGAGAATCGGACAAGAATACGGAAGGCGTCGATTTTGCCGAAACCCGGCGATTCCTTACGAAGAACGGGATGAAGCTTATCGTCTGGTTCCGTGGCAGGAAGTCGACCGGCCTTCTGGACAGCAAGGTCGGGTCGTGGGGCAACTTCCAAATGCGCACCGACGGATTGGACCTTAACGCAGAATGCGACCGTGTTCTTCGGAACGACGTCACCCACTTCCTAGAGTCGCATCGCCGCTGCTCGTTCCACACTTGTAGCAGTGGCAGCACGTATGCCCACACATTCGAAATCCAACGACTCACGGATCTGAACTACGATTCCGATCTTCCTGGCAGTGACTATACCAACGCGAACTGGTCTTATCTGGACACACCGGACAAGTGGTTCGACACGATCAACTGCTGGGACCCCAAAAAGGGCATCGGCTGGACGCCCAACACCGGATACCGCTCTCTCGCTCAGGTGCCCCGGGGCGGTCATTACATGGCCGATGGTGGCCTGGAACCCGTTCGAAAGATGTGCGATCTGTACCACTATTTGCTGCAACAGGGCGTGGCGGGCCGATGGTCGCACGTTGCCCATCCCGTGGTCGTCGGCGACGATACATGGCATTACTGCCAACGCATGAGTTTTGACCGCAGGAAATCGTTCATCATTCTCAAGCACCGATCGACCGGAGAGGTGACAATCTACCCGCGCGGCCTGGTGCCAGAGGAAAGCTATCTTGTCGAGTTTGAGGTCGAGAAGGCAAGCGTCACCCGCACCGGCGCCGATCTAATGAAGAACGGGATTGTCATCAAAGATCAGAAGCCGGGCGAGTTGATCTACCTCAACCTTCCGAATCGCCCGCGTGGCGGTCGCGATAAGACGGCACCTAAGCCTCCGGGCCGAGTCGTGGCCCGGCGCGAGACGAACATCGGCTTCACGGGGATGGGCGTCTACTGGTCGCCGGGGTCGGACGACAATTGGGTGAGCTACTATGAGGTTCGGCGCGGCGAGACCATCCTTGGCAAAGCAAGCACCGGCACTTATTTCTTCGACCATTCCGAAGGATGGGATCCGCGGACGACGTACTCGGTCCGCACCGTTGATGGCGACGGCAATCCGAGCGATTGGACCACCGCGGCCGCAATTGCCAATTGTCCAATGGTCGCGTCGGTGATGGGCGGCCTTTATAGCAGGCAGGGCCGTGAGAACTGGCGCTATGAGACAACCGTCGAAGGCAAGGTGTTCCGGCCCATGACCTGGGTTCCACCTGCGAAGAAGCCGGCCGGCGATGTCCGTGGCACGACTGTCCAGCGTGGAGGCGCTGAAGGCTACTGGGAAGGCGCCGACACCGCCCGAGTGGGCCGCGGCTGGCAACAAGCGTCGAAGGACGCCCTATGCGTTCGCACTTGGATGGCGACTCAAGCGGGCACGGTGCGAGTCGTTGGCCGAGTGATGAAAGAATACTACCACCGTGACGAGGGCGAATCGCTCCGAGCGAAGATACTGCACAACGACAAGCAGGTCTGGCCAGACGTCGGCTGGGCTATGGTGTCCGTCGGTGACCTCGTGGGTCGGACTCACGATGTCACTCTGCAAGTGGCCCCCGGAGACACCCTCCGCTTTGTACTGGACAAAGGCAAAACCCCCGAACACGACATCCTGGCCTGGATACCCCGCATCGTTTACACCGACGGGGAGTCACCGGTCGAGAGCCCGAAGCCAATCCGCATCCTCTGCGGCTCCAAAGATGCATATACCGACAAGACCGGCAATGTCTGGTCGGTCGACAAGTACTTCGTCAGCGGAGAACCCCTGGCCACAAAGGCAAAGATCGACGGCGCGCTTCCAACACCTGACGATCAGACGCTCTACCAGCACGGACGGCAGGGCAGTGATTTCAGGTATGTCATTCCGGCCCAACCGGGGCTTTATACGCTGCGAGTGAAGTTCGCCGAACCGGAGTACGAGTGGTTCTTTTCTCGGCCGTTCAACCTGAGCATCAACGGCCGCGAGGTGATGCACAACGCCGATGTCTGCCAGTCGGCAAGAGGATGGAGAAAGGCCCACGAGCGGGTGTTCCGTTATGTCGTGCCCAATGCGGCGGGAACAATCGACATCCGATTCACAAGCGGCTGGGAACCTGGAAAGCAGACCGATAAGGCCCTGGTGCAGGCCATTGAAGTATTGCCCGAGCAAGGGCCGGCAATCCGATTGGACTGCGGTGCCAACCGGCCATTCATCGACTGGCACGGCTTTCTCTGGAACGCCGACCCCGGCAACAAGGAAAGCAACGCAATACGATCGGAAGCGAGCGTGAGCCAAGCATCTCCCACCCTGCATGATCAAGAGATCTACAGAACAGCCCTGTCAGGCAACAGATTGCACCACAGTCTATCGGTTCCAAATGGCCTTTACACGGTACACCTCAAGTTCGCGGAACTATGGCTGAAGGAGCCCGGACACAGGCCGATGGACATCGAAATCAATGGCCGAATGGTCCGGGAAAAATGGGATCCCGCAACGGCGGCAGGACAGGTCAACATGGCCGCGGATTTTCGGGTCGAGGACGTCACTCCGGACGTGAACGGCCGGATTACCATCACCCTGACGGCCACCGGCGCGAACGCCGCTATTCTACAAGGGATTGAAGTGGAATAAACGTCACCCAACACAACAGGCTTGGAGAGTTCTGATGATCCATTATCACCGCCCATTGATAAACTAAGGGGGACTGTCGCATATGTTGGGCAAGATGCGTGCTATGGTGGATCATGCAGTTTTTTTGCGGGGACGGCCACGACGACGGAGGGCTGATTGTAGCCTCGGTCGGCAGGGTGGTACACAATGTTAGCCCGTTTCATCCGTGCCAGGCGGCCGTCAAGGGTATGGCCTAACTCTGCTCTCTCCTGTACGCCAACCCAAAGGAAAGCCTACTGGGCCAACGAAGCCTCGTGCGTGCCGCGCTTAACTGTAGCGTTCGCGGCGTCGTGTTTCTAGGGTTCCGAGGGCGAAATACACGCTACGGTTACGCCGAATGCGCTCTGATTGCCAAAAGTCGATTACTGCACCCTTCCGATTCGGGCACAGTAAACGTTGTTGGTCAAGCTGGGCAACTTCGAAGAGTAGGCAAGCGAAGTTAGATTCGCTGGTGGGGCTCGCTGCGGCTCGGCCCACCCTATGTCTCGGCGTCTGCCCGACGGCGCCAGAAGTCGATTACTGCACCGCGTCGATTCTACCGATTTGCGTGTCGCACGGGTGGCACTTAGCAGCCTGTTGAAAATCTCGGGTTAATCGGTATCATGCGGCGGTTCTGGGGGTGTGGAACACCTTGGGTCGCGCAAAAGGGAATCGAACATGGCTTTGGGTCGTGGGCCGGAACAGCGGCAGGAGGAATTCTGGGTCGCCTGGCGGGACGTGCCGCGATCGGCGGGCCATCCGTTCTATCAGCGGTTGCAACAACTTCTCCGCAAGGCGGACTTCGACGAGTTCGTCGAGGATCTCTGCGAACCCTACTACGCCGAAGGCGGTCGCCGGTCGATCCCGCCGGGCCGCTACTTCCGCATGCTGTTCGTCGGATATTTTGAAGGGATCGACTCGCAGCGAGGCATCGCCTGGCGCTGTTCTGACAGCCTTTCGCTGCGGGAGTTCCTGGGCTTGGAGCCCACGGAAGCCGTGCCGGACCATTCCAGCCTCACGCGCATTCGGCAACGACTGCCCGAGTCGGTCCACGAGCAGGTATTTGTGTATATCCTGGAGATCGCCTCGCGGAAGAACCTCCTGCGGGGCAAGTCCGTGGCGGTGGACTCCACGACGCTGGAAGCCAACGCGGCGATGAAGTCGATCGTCCGCAGAGACACCGGCGAGGACTGGAAGCAATACTTGCGGCGATTGGCCGAGGAAGCGGGCATCGAGAACCCGACCGACGAGGACTTGCGGCGTTTCGACAAAGATCGCAACAAGAAAGGAGACAAGAAGGTCTCCAACGACCAGTGGCAATCGCCCGCAGATCCCGATAGCCGCATCGCCAAGATGAAGGACGGTCGCACGCACTTGGCCTACAAAGCCGAACACGTGGTGGATCTGGAGAGCGAATTCGTGTTGGCTGCGACGGTCTACACGGCCGATCAGGGAGATTCGCAGACGTTGATTCCCAGCGTGCTTGAGGCTCAAGATCATCTGGACGAAGCCGACGGGAAGAGAGACATCCACAACGCGGTTACCGACAAAGGCTACTACTCGACCGAGAACTTGGTGGCGCTGGGGCGGGATCATCACATTCGCGCATACATTCCGGAGCCGAAATTCAAGAGCCATCGCTGCTGGACGGCCCAGCCGGCCGAGTATCGCCGGGCGGCCTATGCGAATCGAAAGCGCACCCGAGGCAAGCGAGGCCGACGTTTGGGCCGACTGCGGAGTGAGCGTGTGGAACGGAGCTTCGCGCACGTGTGCGACACCGGCGGAGCGAGGCGAACCTGGCTGCGAGGCCTGGTGAACGTAAGCAAACGGTACCTGATCCAGGTGGCGGCGCGGAACCTGGGCCTGTTGGTGCGCAAGCTGTTCGGCATGGGCAAGCCGCGGTGCCTTCAAGGGCTTTGCGGTCTTTTGTGCGCTGTGCATCTTGCCTTGATTGACCTCCGAAAACGCTTTGCGGCCTCGGGCGCGCTGGCGTGGTGTCCCCACCCGATTCACCGCCAGATGGTCGAACGCCGTGTTACTAACTCGATCTGCGACCGAACTGTGAGCTTTTCAACGGGCTGTTAGACTGGGGATCGCAGACGTGATCGTAGTGACGAGTTCCCGCCGTCCGTTCTCCCAAGGAACCCTGCCGTGAAGGTGTTTGTACTGGCGAGTATGCTGTTTGTTGTTGTGACGGCCTGTTGGGGCCAAGCGGTGGCCGCTCTCGACGACGGCGGGCCGGGGTCGGACTGGCAATGGCGATCCGATTCGATGGCCTCGCTCTACGACGGGCAAGAGGCCCGATGCGCCGACGATCTCGTGGCATATGCGGGGAAGAAGGCCGCTGATCGAATCGTGGGCGAGGAACGTCGCAGGGCCTATTTGTTGAACTATGAGCAGTTGGGCGTCAATTATGGCGACAACGTGGAGTTCCAACTCCGCCGCCAACAGGTGATCTTGTGTCCGCAAACGGCCAAGTGTTTGTACAGCGAATTCACACCGCGAGTGGTTCGCTATCGGCCGGGCTCGCGTCCGAAGTTGGAGGCGGTGGTCCGCCGGGCGACAGCGGACTGCAAGAGCGAGCAGGAGAAGGCTCTCGCGCTGATGCGGTTCTGCCGCGACCTCTACGACAAACGATGGCTTGAAGATGAGCATTTCGCTCAATATGTTTACGGCGGCACGGAAGAGCAGTTGATCGAAAAGGGGGAGTTGCTCTGTGAGACGCTGGGCCGCTTGATGGTGGCCCTGTGCGAGGTGGCCGGCATGCCGGGGCGGATCGTCATGCACGATATCGGCGGCCACATCGCCGCGGAAATCCTCGTCGACGGCCATTGGGCGTACATCGACCCGCGAACGGGCGTCTATTGTCGGAAGCCGGACGGATCGCTGGCCTCGGTCTGGGAGCTGTGGCACCATCCCGGCTTCTTCGACGCGCAGAGCGACGCGGTCAAACGCGACGTCGGCCGCCAGTGGACCTGGCAGCAGCGCTACTGGAAGTGCAAGCAGAAGTATTTCCAGCCGAGCGAGGTCAACGGCTTTGAGAATTATAGCCTGACCGACGCCGATCGGTATCGCTACGGCCAACGGTCGCGGCCGGAGGCGATTGCAGCCGGGTTGAACAGGATCAATCGGCCGTATGTCGAGACGGCGGCGCGGGTCTTTGGCCTGGAAGGGGACGGTTTCCGGCTCGCCTGGGACCGCAATCCGCTCCGCAAGATCCCGCTGGCCTATCGGCACGACGGCTTCAGCATGTATTTCCCCGACGGGCCGCGGATGACCCGCCAGTCGCTGCTGCGGGACTACATCGAGCCGTTTCGCGAGTCGAACACGGACATCCTGGTTTGGGGGCTCGGGCCGGGTAGCGTTTTTTGCTACGACACGAAGGTCGGCCAAGTCTTCGGCACGCCGCTCAGCGAGGAGCAATGGAAAGGGTTGCGCGAAGGCGACCGCCGCGTGTATGAAAACGTCACCGGATTGATTCGCGACGGGGCCGATCCGCTGAAGACGGCCGTAGCGGGCGCCCATGCCATCGGCCGAAAGCTGTTCGCGCGGCTGGAAATGAACCACGAGTACGGCCCGGCAAGGGAGACGAACTGGATGTGGGTCGCGTTGGTGGGCGACTTGAACAAGAAACATCCGGAATATCGCATCGGCCGCACCGTGTTCCTCGACTTCAAGTTCCCGGAGGTCCGCAAGTTCAAGCTGGCGATCCTGCGCGAGGCGGTCGAGGCGGGCGCGGACGGCGTGGCCATGGATTTCGCCGTCTATCCGCCCTATTTCTCCAAGCCGGATTGCGCGATGATGACCGGCTTCGTGCGCGACGTGCGCGCGATGGCCGACGAAGTGGGCCGGCGGCAGAACCGCCGCGTGGAACTGATGGCCCGTGTTCCTTGTCACGACGCCGAGGCGTTGGGCCTCGATTGGGCCACGTGGATGCGCGAAGGGCTCGTGGACATCATCGTGCCGACACACCTGCGCCCGAACGAGGCCTTCGATATCAACATCGATCCGTTCATTTCGCTCCGCAACCAGACGTCGTGCAAGGTTTATCCGACGCTCTGGCAGGCGCTCGGATTCACCTGCACCGATCCACAGCCCGGCGACGAGAAGAAAGAACTCCGTCGGCACGACAAGCCCAAGACCCGCGAGATGTTCTTTGCCCAGGCGATGCTGTTCCACCGCGCCGGCGCGGACGGGCTGCAACTGGGCTTCGCGGCCGACGAGTGGAACCACCGGCCATGGCTCAACGACCTGGCCGATCCGGACAAGGTGGAGTTCGCCGACAAGCAATACATGGTCGATCCGCAGCCGCATTGCCCGGTGCGATTCGCGCAACACGGCGGCAACTCGGACCAAGCACTGTCGGAGGAGAAGATCGTTCCGCTACGGATCGGCGACGACCCGGCCAAGGCGATCCGGCTCGGACATCGAATTGACGCTGAGTTGATTCTCACCGGCCGAACGTTGAAGGCAGGCGAATCGTTGGCCGTGTATGTCAACGGCCACGGACCCGCGACGGTGTCGGGCGCGGCGGATGCGGCGCCGAGCGAATTGGCGGCCCTGGACGGCGGACGGCCACGCAATGCTATGGATGTGTACGACAAGGATTGGTGGCGGCGAGGACAAGTTCATATCCCCGTTGCCGGCGACTGGTGGCGACTGGGAAAGAACACGATCCGGTTGATCTACCGCACAGAGGATGCGAAGTCGGCCGAGCCGATGAACATCGTCTGGATCGACCTGCTGCTACGGTACAACCGGCCGAAATGAGCTGAGGGAGAGTAGACGGGACAGTTCGGCTCTGCAGGAAACCTCTGAATGTGTTTGGACCGCCGGGATGACTGGGTGGGTAGTGATGTTCGGTGAGCATCGCCAGCAAGTCGTCGAAGGAGGTTTTGGTGACGCCTTGGGACGTCGCCAAGGAGCCCATGTCGGCGGTCGCGCGTACTTGGAGCCTTGGGGAAAGGCGGCGCGGGGAAAGACTCGCGATCCCTTGTTGGTGGTCGTTTCGATTTGTCGATTCGGTTCCGCCACCGTCGGCCACTTGGCGGCGGAATGGCTGGATGCAGGCGAATAGCCCACCACAGACGAGCACTGCCGGGCAGGCAAGCGGCGACACCCGCGCGGTGCTCACCATAATGGGCTCTTCTGGATATACCCCGATTCGTATAACCACGGAAAGCACGTGGTTATGCTACTGATGCCAGTTCTACTTTGAAACTGCGCGTCTGAGATAGGGAGCGTTGCAGACGGTTTTCATCAGTTCAGGGTCCAACACGGCGGTCCGCCAGGCGTCGATCGCGGCTTCTTCGAGTTCTTCGTAGTCCACGCAGGTTCGATTGGACCAGTAGTGGCTCTTCAGATAGTGCCACAGGTTCTCCATCGGGTTGAGTTCGGGACTGTACGGTGGCAGTTGGACCACGGTGATGTTGTCAGGCACCCGGAGCTTCTTGCTCGTGTGAAAACCGGCACCGTCGCAAAGCATGACGGCGTGCTCGCCAGCGGCCAACGCGCGAGAAGACTCTCGCAGAAAGACCTGAACGACCTGGGCATTCAATCGTGGGCTGAGCAATCCTTCGCCGCGCCCGCACAGCAGCCTGGACTACCAGACGCCGGCGGAATTCGCGTCGCAGTGTGCTGCTTCCGTTCCGGTCGCTACGCTCCCTCCACTCCAGCGGCACACTGCGGAAAGCATTACCCAACCTGTACTCTCACAACACGTGGTACAAGAAATGGGGGCGGGTCAGGGCGACGCATATCTGAAGGGCAAGAGTGCAATTCGGATCAATCGGGAATTGGAGCGTGTTAAGGGGAGTCTGTTTGTCCGTTCGTTTTGGGCTCGCGGCTTACCGCTTTCGCTCCCACTTCGGAAGTAGCTCTGCCAGTCGTTCATGACCGATCGCGTCAGAATTCGGCAATGGGTCGTCGTCCTGCTCTGGGCGGCTGGATGAATCGAACAACTCGGCCAACGCACGATCTTGCACCTGCTGTCGGACGTTTGGCCCGGACCACTTCCAAAGTTCCCCATCCTGGAACCGATTTCCGGAGTCCCCTAGCAGCCCGTTGAAAAGCTCACAGTTCGGTCGCAGATCGAGTTAGTAACACGGCGTTCGACCATCTGGCGGTGAATCGGGTGGGGACACCACGCCAGCGCGCCCGAGGCCGCAAAGCGTTTTCGGAGGTCAATCAAGGCAAGATGCACAGCGCACAAAAGACCGCAAAGCCCTTGAAGGCACCGCGGCTTGCCCATGCCGAACAGCTTGCGCACCAACAGGCCCAGGTTCCGCGCCGCCACCTGGATCAGGTACCGTTTGCTTACGTTCACCAGGCCTCGCAGCCAGGTTCGCCTCGCTCCGCCGGTGTCGCACACGTGCGCGAAGCTCCGTTCCACACGCTCACTCCGCAGTCGGCCCAAACGTCGGCCTCGCTTGCCTCGGGTGCGCTTTCGATTCGCATAGGCCGCCCGGCGATACTCGGCCGGCTGGGCCGTCCAGCAGCGATGGCTCTTGAATTTCGGCTCCGGAATGTATGCGCGAATGTGATGATCCCGCCCCAGCGCCACCAAGTTCTCGGTCGAGTAGTAGCCTTTGTCGGTAACCGCGTTGTGGATGTCTCTCTTCCCGTCGGCTTCGTCCAGATGATCTTGAGCCTCAAGCACGCTGGGAATCAACGTCTGCGAATCTCCCTGATCGGCCGTGTAGACCGTCGCAGCCAACACGAATTCGCTCTCCAGATCCACCACGTGTTCGGCTTTGTAGGCCAAGTGCGTGCGACCGTCCTTCATCTTGGCGATGCGGCTATCGGGATCTGCGGGCGATTGCCACTGGTCGTTGGAGACCTTCTTGTCTCCTTTCTTGTTGCGATCTTTGTCGAAACGCCGCAAGTCCTCGTCGGTCGGGTTCTCGATGCCCGCTTCCTCGGCCAATCGCCGCAAGTATTGCTTCCAGTCCTCGCCGGTGTCTCTGCGGACGATCGACTTCATCGCCGCGTTGGCTTCCAGCGTCGTGGAGTCCACCGCCACGGACTTGCCCCGCAGGAGGTTCTTCCGCGAGGCGATCTCCAGGATATACACAAATACCTGCTCGTGGACCGACTCGGGCAGTCGTTGCCGAATGCGCGTGAGGCTGGAATGGTCCGGCACGGCTTCCGTGGGCTCCAAGCCCAGGAACTCCCGCAGCGAAAGGCTGTCAGAACAGCGCCAGGCGATGCCTCGCTGCGAGTCGATCCCTTCAAAATATCCGACGAACAGCATGCGGAAGTAGCGGCCCGGCGGGATCGACCGGCGACCGCCTTCGGCGTAGTAGGGTTCGCAGAGATCCTCGACGAACTCGTCGAAGTCCGCCTTGCGGAGAAGTTGTTGCAACCGCTGATAGAACGGATGGCCCGCCGATCGCGGCACGTCCCGCCAGGCGACCCAGAATTCCTCCTGCCGCTGTTCCGGCCCACGACCCAAAGCCATGTTCGATTCCCTTTTGCGCGACCCAAGGTGTTCCACACCCCCAGAACCGCCGCATGATACCGATTAACCCGAGATTTTCAACAGGCTGCTAGGACACCGACGGCCGATCGAGCAGACGATTCCGCTTCCGTCGGTTCCACTTCCCACGGGCCAAGCGTGCGGCGCGCGGCCATCGACTTCAGCGATGTCCTGCCGTCTTGACTCAGCAGGCTGTCCAGCAGGAGCGGATCTATCGAGGCCCCAATCAACTGGTCGCTCGGCGAGGCCTGGTCGCCGGCAAGGCGAGTCTCAAGAGTCGTGTTCTCGTTCGCAAGGCTCGTCTGGTCCGCTGACAACCCAGCACTTGCCATCAGGGGCGTTTCACTCTCTCCCTCGTACAGGCGGACATTGCTGAACCAATTCTCCGCTAGGGCATGCGCGTCGTCGTCGCCAGCGAAGATCAGATAGGACATCGCGCCGCTAAAGAACTCTCCCACCCGGATCGCATAGTGCACCGTCTCGCCCGCCGACGCGGCGTAGTTGCGGTACGCCTGCAGGCCCCACTTCTGCGTGCCATAAAGTTGGAAGAACGTCTGGTCGCTGAGCACCTCGTCATTGTCGAAGCCGATCCCCTGAATCTCGCCCTGGACGTTGCTCTGGAAGTCGAACTCCAGGATCGTGTTGGCGGTGACCGTGTAGGTGGAGTCCAAGACAACCTTCTTCCAGGCGTTGCCCGCAAACTGGAGCGTTTGGAAACCGTCGGTACCGGGCGTGGCGTCTTCCATCGACAGCCGTTGTACGAGGACGTCCTGATCGGCATAGCCGGTGATCCCCAGCGATTCAGAAACACCTTGCACCTCGACCGTCAGCTTCGGCTCATAGATACGCAGGTTACTGAAGGTCACTTCCCCGGAGGCATCCGCGTCGTCGTCACAGGACAGCACCAGGTAGGGCAAATCGCCCTGGAAGTACTGACCCACGGGGATCACGTAGTGGACCACTTCGCCGGCCGATGCGGCGTAGTTGCGATACGCCTGCTTGCCCCAGGTCTGCGTTCCGTAGAGTTGGAAGAACGTCTGGTCGCTAAGCACTTGGTCGTTATCGAACCCGATGCCTTGGATTTCCGCCTGAGCACCGCTCTGGAAATCGAACTCCAGCACGGTGTTGGCCGTGACCGTGTAGCCCAGGTCGATCTTCTTCCACGAGTTGCCGGCGAACTGGAGCGTCTGGAATCCGTCCGCGGCGGGTGCAACATCGTCGAGCGACAGCAGACGCTGTGTCAGATCTTCGGTGCCGTAGCTGGTGACAAGGTACGAATCGGTCGCGCCCTGTGTCTCTACGGCGAGTGTCGGCTCATACAGCCGAATGTTGCTGAAGACGACCTCGGCGGCCGCATTCGCATCGTCGTCGCCTCCGAAGACCAGATACGACATGGCGCCGGTAAAGTACTTGCCTACCGAGATGACATAGTGCTTCACCGTGCCCGCCGCAGCCGTGTAATTGCGATACGCCTGCTTGCCCCAGGTCTGTGTGCCATAGAGTTGGAAGAACGTCTGGTCGCTGAGCACCTCATCGTTGTCGAAGCCGATCCCCTGGATCTCACCCTGAGCACCGCTTTGGAAATCGAATTCCAGCACGGTGTCGGCCGTCACGTCGTAGTCCAACGCGATCTTCTTCCACGCGTTGCCCGAGAATTGCAGTTGTTGGAAGTCGTCAGCAAGGGATAAGGCTTGCGTCACCACGTCCTGCGTGCTGAACGCGGTGACCAGCAGCGACTGCGACACGCCTTGCACCTCGGCCGTGAGAATGGGCTCGTATACCCGGATATTGCTGAAGAGGCTCTCTCCCGAGGCATCAGCATCGTCGTCCGTGGCCAGCACCAGATAGGACATGGTACCCTGGAACCATCTGCCCGCTGGAATAACATAGTGTTCCACCGCCGGCGAGGAACTTGCGTAGTCGCGGAATGCTTGCAATCCCCAGGTCTGCGTTCCGTAGAGTTCGAAGAACCTGGCCGCGTCCGTATCATTCAGCGTATTGTCTGTATCGAAACCGATCGCGTGGATTTCTCCTTCCGCGGAGCTCTGGAAATCGAATTCCACAATGGTGTTGGGCGTTACTTCGTAGGGAAATTCGATCTTCTTCCAGTGGTTCCCACTGATCCGCAGCGCCGCGCCATCGTCCTCGATCGTCTCACCGCCCGGCTGGTCTGTGTCGTACGAGCTGACGGAAAGAACATTGAAGTCCACTGGCGGCACCTCGTTCACGTCATTCACGGCGATCGTGAACCCTTGTTCGTACCACAGCCCGGCAGCGTCGCTCGTCCGTACGCGGATCGAGTAGGAGCTCTTCGCCTCGCAATCGAAAGCAGCCGTCGTTCGCAGCTGGTGGCCGACGATCTCGAATGAGGCATTGTCGACGTCGCCATCGCCGGCGACCAACGCGTAGGTGAAGCTGTCGCCCGGCGTAAGATCCGTGGTGCCGAAAGAGCCCACGAGGGTGCCGGCCGGCTGATTCTCATCGACGCGGTTCGGAAAGAGGCGGATGGCGGTGGGCGCGGAGTCTTCAGTAATCGTGGGCACGTCGGCAGCCGACGAGACGTTGCCCGCGGCGTCGGTCGCAACGACGAGGAAGTTGTTCTCAACATCTTGCGCCAGGCTGACGGCGATCGAGAAGTGCATTCCGTCGTCGAGCGAGGCGTCAGCGTTGTAGCGAACCAGGGCGAAGTCGTCGTTGGTGCCGTTGTCGGAGAACCCAGCGACCAGAATCTTGCCATCGGGCTGTACAGCCACGCCGAAGCTTATATCCTTTCCGGCTCCAATCGGCGTGGTCGCTATGCCGTCACCGTCGAAGCCGACGTCGAGTGAGCCATCCGGCTCGTACCGTACCAAGGCAAAATCGTCGGAACCCGTGCCCATCCACGAAGACCCAGTGACCAGGATCATGCCATCAGCCTGAATAGCCACACCGTGGCCATAGTCATGCCGCGCGCCGATACCTGTTGTCACTATGCCATCGCCGTCAAAGTCCGCATCGAGCGTGCCACTGCTGTCATATCGTACCACGGCGAAATCTGCGAACATGCTGCCCGTCGAATAGCCAGCAACCAGTATCTTTCCGTCCCTCTGGACAGACATCCCATAGCCTTGATCGGACCCGGTGCAAACGGAGGTCGTCACTTTTCCATCGCCATCGAAGCTTGTATCGAGCGAGCCATTGGCATTATACCGCACCACAGCGAAGTCAAACGTGCCACCAACGGACGAGCGTCCGGCGACCAGGATCTTTCCGTCGTCCTGTGGGAGCACGCTCGTGGCAACATCCGCCGCGGTCCCGACTGCCGTAGTCACCACGCCGTCGCCATCAAAATCGGCGTCGAGCGATCCATTGGCGTTGTACCTCACCAGAGCGAAATCGGCGTTCATGTCGTACAACGCGTAGCCGGCGACCAGGATCTTGTTATCGGCTTGCACGCTCACACAATAGCCAACATCGTGCGAGGTACCAATCGGCGTGGTTACGATGCCCCCATTACCGAAGTTGGGGTCGAGTGAACCGTGCTCGTCGTACCGCACCAGCGCAAAATCATCATTGTAGCCGTTGGACGACGAACTCCCGGCGACCAAGATCTTGCCGTCGGCTTGCAGTGCCACGCTATAAGCATAGTCATTTCCGGGGCCGATCGGCGTAATCACGATGCCATCGTCGTCGAAGGAGGTGTCCAACGAGCCGTCTGCATTGTACCGCACCAGCGCGAAGTCATAGTCCGTGCCGTTGTACGCATACCCAGCGACTATGATCTTGCCGTCGGTCTGCACGACCACACTGCGGCCGGTGTCGCCCGAGCTGCCGATGGGAGTGGTCACGATGCCGTCACTGTCAAAACCGCTCAATTGCTGTTGGCCAACGACGGCTTCCCCGTCGTCTACCTGACCGTTGTTGTTCACGTCGAGATACACGGTGACCAAGCTGTTCAGCTCGGCCGTTCCGTCGATGCGGTAGGTGTCGGCGTCCACGACTACCGGCTCGGCCGGCCTGGTCACCACGGGTGCCGCCGGAGGTGTCGCGTCGTAGGTGAATGTGGCGGTAGGACTGGCCTCCACATTGCCTGCCTCGTCGGTGGCCCGTGCGTGGACCGTATAGCTCACTCCGTCGGTGAGGTTACTGGCCAAAAAGTCTAGGCTCCAATCAGTCGTGCCGTCAGCGGCGACAAAGTACTCCTCGGCCTGATCGAACACGCTGCCGCCCCAATAGAGATTGTCGGAGAGCCGCTTGATGCTCACCTCGATCATCGCGACGCCGGCGCCACCCGTGTCTGTCGGTGTTCCCTCCAGGTTGCCGTTCCAACTCGTTGGACCGTACACGGCCCCATCCACCGGAAAACCGATCGCCGAGGTCGGCGCCGTGAGGTCGATGACCAGTTCGTTCGTCGTGCCGTCCGTACCCATGTTGCCGGCGGCGTCCGTGGCCGAGGCGGCGACCTCGTAGGTCCCCTCAGGCAAGGCGTTTTCGGCCAAGATCGCCAGTGTCCAATCCGTGCCACTAACTGACAGACTTCCGTCGCCCGGTGTGTATGTGTGGCCGTTGACCACCACCTGGAACGTCCCATCACTCACGGTGCCGGTGATCGCCGGCGTGGTTTCATTCGTCGTCAAGCTCGCGACGGTCACCGCCGGGGGTGTTGCATCATAGGTGAAAGCGGCCGTGGGGCTTGTCTCCATGTTGCCAGCGAGGTCTGTCGCTCGCGCATGTACCGCATACTCGCCGTCCGAAGGGAGATTGTCGTTGGGGAAATCCACAATCCAGCTTTCCGTCCCCTCCGCGATCAGAAACACCTCGTTTTCGCTATCGAACCCATCTCCGTCCCAGTAATTGTCGGTCCCTTGGCGGATGCTCACCTCGATCTTCCAGAGCCCGGCGCCGCCCGTGTCTGTCGCTGCGCCCGTCAGGGCATCGCTCCAAGTGGCTGCGCTGTATAAGGCTGCGTCCAAAGGGAAGGTGATCGTCGAGACCGGCGGCGACGTGTCCGGCAACATATCGCCAAATTCGTAAGCACCAATATCGACGATTCCATTGGCGATGCGGCTGTATCCGCGTTGGTCAGTAACGACGTCGCTAGGGATCAGTTCGTTGCTACCGCGGTCGATGGCCGCGCTATTCTCCAACAGTGGAATCCTTGGAGTAGGTCCACCGTAGTCACCGAGCTCGCCGAGATCTGCAGTGGTGTTACTGAGTGTCGCAGAAGTAGTGAGTCCATTAGAGCAGGAGTTTTGTGTGTTCGAGGAAACGGGGCAAGAGATTCTGATTGCGGCGGAGAGACGACAGGGAATGGGTGGTTTGTTGGCGGAGATGGTGGGCGTCGGTGGGCGCGAAGTTGGCTTGGCACCCGTGTTTGACGTAGCTCCACACGCCTTCCACCGGATTCAACTCGGGACAGTAGGACGGCAAGGGTTCGAAGCGGAACCAAGACGGATGCTTGATCGCGAAATACTTGGCCGTCTTGAAATGGGCAGGGAGATTGTCCCAGACGAGCACAAGCCGACGCCGAAAACGACGGTGCAGGCTACGCAGGAACGCGATCAGAAGCGACGTGTCGATGTTGCGGCCGTGCAACTGAAAAAAGAAGTCCATTCGTCGGCGAAGAGGCGAAATCGAAAAGGCTCCGATCGCCGAGAGTCGATCACGCCGGGCCGATTCGACCAAGATGGGCGTCCGCCCCGATGGTGCCCAGGTTCGACGGACGGTCGGCTGAAGCAGGAAGCCGGATTCGTCCAAAAACACTATCGGCCGACGCCAACGGGCCGCCCCTTTTTTATCCGCGGCCACTCGACGTTTCGCCAACGCTCCAGTGCGTCGGGGTCTTGTTGTCGTGCTCGACGCTGCGGTTTTTGCAGTGTTAGGGTCAGTTGCCGGAGGATCTTCAGCACATGATGGGGATGGTAGTCGACGTTGAATCTTTGGCGAATGACTTGAGCGACGCGTTTCCCGGTCCACAGATCGGACGAAAATCCGGCAGCCAGGGCGCCCTTGAGAAGGATGCGTGTGAGCGTTTTCAATCGTGCCTTGGGCAACTTGGGTGGTCGCCCGGTGGGCGACTTGGTCCGCAGGCCTTCGAGGCCTTGGCATTGGACAATCGCTTTCCATCGCCCAACCGACGAGGTCGCTACATTCAAAGCGCAAGCCACGTCGATGCTCTTGCTGCCGGCCAGAAGAAGCCGGCCGGCTGCGACACGCCGAGCTTCTTGCTCCGCCTTGGTTCCAAGTGTTCGTCCCATGCATACCCATACGAACCGACCTGTAAATCAGTTCACTACTTCTGCGACCGTCAATAAGTAAGTTTGTCTCGTGGTCGATTGTTGCGCCCCAGGTGTCCTGAACAACACAATAACTCGCGGTTACCCTACCGGCGATGTCCGGTGAAGCGCTGTTGCCTCCATTGGCGGCCACGATTGTATTGCGCAAAGTTGTCAGAACGGGCTCGTCAAGACTGTAGATCCCGCCTCCACGTGCACTAGCGGTATTTGCGAAGACGGTGCTGTTGGTAATCGTCGAGGTCTCATAATTGCAGATGCCGCCGCCGTCGACAGCCGAGTTTTCGGAGATTGTGCTGTTCGTCAGTTTCAACGTTGCAAAGAAAAAGTTGCAGATCCCGCCGCCGTAGTGAGCCGAGTTTTCCACGAGCGTGCTGTTGGTGACTGTTAACGTGCTAGCGCTGCCGGATCCGCCGGAGCTATAGATGCCGCCGCCGGCGTAGGTGTTGGCCGAATTTCCGTAAACGGTGCAATTGGTAACTGTCATCGTCCCACGACTATAGATCCCTCCGCCCGCGTCTTCCACAGACATGTTGTCCGAAATCGCGCTATCAGTGATCGTTGCCATTCCAGAGCTGTATATGGCACCGCCGTCGTTCTGAGCCCGGTTTTCGGAGAGAATGCTGTTGCGAATGGTCAGCGTGCCATGATAGTTGTAGATACCGCCTCCGGATATGTCGGTCGTGTTGTGGGCGATAACGCACTCAGTGATTGTCAGCGTCCCGTAATCGTTGCGGACACCGCCTCCGCAACTGAGACCGGCAGAACCTTGCGCGACTCTGAGGCCGGAGACTTCGGCAGTCGCGCCACTGCTGATGCTTAACACGCGCGAGACGCCACCGCCACTAACGCTTAACTGATCGGCGCCCAAGCCCGTGATCGTGGTTGTGCCCGCCGGGTCGGTAATAGCCAACTCGCCTTCGGCGAGCGTGATCGTTCCACCGGCCAAACTCGATGAGAACGTGATTGTGTCGTCGCCCAGGTGGTCGTTCGCATCGAAGATTGCCTGACGAAGGCTCCCCGGCAAGTCGCCCGCGTGCGCGACAGGTCCATCATCCAGATTGGTCACCGCGAAAACGCTCAACAACCTCCGATCCTCCAATTGCTCGAGGCGAAGGGAGCGGGCATGAATTGACGTCGCGCGATTCGCCGATCCAGGCCTGCCCAAGCGCCGTGTTCGAGAACGGGAACTTCTATTCGCGGTGGTCCGGATCATTGCGGGCTTGCCGGGCATGATGGGATTCCTTGGGCACGAGCATACGTTCGGATTTGAGGCATCCTGCGAGCTGTGGTTTCGCGGTGTTTGCCGACGCAACGCGGCGCGGCGGCAGATGTCTCGCCACGTCTCTTGTTCCGCCGTCCACGCAGTGGCGTGCCAGGCGCGGCCGTACTCAGAACACCACACAAAATGGGGGTACGCCGAAGCTGGAAGGACCAGTGTTGGCGATTCCGAGCGGACCGTCAATAACCCGATATGGCGATATGCCCCGCCGGCGGCGATTCACCGCCGTGGCTTCCGTCGACGCATCAGTCAAGCTGGGTTCATCGGACCTTCTGCATCAGCCACGCACTTGCCGACTTCTGGTCTGCTTCCTTGTCTTCATTTGGCCCGCTGGCCGAACATTGGTGGCCGTCAATTGTTGGACGCTTCATCTCGATTGCCCGAGGCGGGTCGGTGCGTCGATACTCGACAGGAACGGCGGGCCTGCCATCATACCCGCTGGCCGATGCGCGTACGCGAAGGAAGAAAAGGTCGGCTCGCGAGCCGCCTGACAAGGCATGAAATGGACGTCCAAGACGCCGTATCAGGAGACTCGGCTGGTGCGGGGGGCTGACTTGGACCGGCCTTGGCAGCGCAGGGTGTCGGGGCAAGCTGCGTCTGCGTCTTGATTCGTCACCCGTTTTCACTGGTGGATTAGAGCGCATTCGGCGTAATCGTAGCGTGTTTTTCGCTTTCCCCAACCGTAGAAACACGCCGCCGCGAACGCCACAGTCAAGTGCGACACGCACTAGTCGGCGGTTACCCAAAGGAGCCGCCCCGACTCGGCGGGAGTGATCTGCACCGATACCATCTCGCCGTCGCGTTGAACGGCCAGCTTACGGCCGCGGGAGCCGGGCAGCGCGCCTTCGACAACCAGTTCCGCCTTCTGGGGAATCACGACGCCAGGGAGATGGACGGTTCCCGTTCCTTGGATGACGATCTGGCAGACCGCGCCGCCGGCAATTCGGCGTTGGGACGCGACGGGAGCGAACGTGACCAGCGGCAGAGGGTGGTCGGCGAACACGACCGTGTGGCCGTCGAGAGTGATCTGCCGGCAGGAGTGCCCGGCAAATGCGATGAGATGTCCCTGCTCGTCGGTGCGAAAGGCCAACGCGCCGGTGCCGTCGAACGTGACCTGATAGCCGTTGACCTTGAAATCGTTCAGCTTCAAGTCGTCGGGCGGCGCGGGGTGCTGCTTGAGGTAAGCAGCGTCGGACTCCGGGTCGCGAGCAAAGCCGCCGGGCCAGTCCTCTTCGAGCGTGCGGAGATGGCGGGCCACGGCTACGGCACCGTTGGGAAAGCGGCAGGTGAGGTACTCGCCCGTACGCGACAAGTGCTCGGTGTTGTCGTTGATGCCGGGGAACTTGCCGGTCGGCGGGTATGCGCCCAGGGCACTGAGAATCTGGAACCATGTGCGAACGTCGTAGCCGAGGCTGCAGGACTGATCGTCGCGAGGCCGAAAGCCCAGGAAAGTGGCGCGGCCGCCGCCTGGATATTCTCGGCAGGTTCCTACCACGTGGTTCTGAACGCGAGCTACCGGCTGCGTGGAATCTACCGTCGTTACGGGATAGATGTGGTCGACCACAAAGTGCGTCAGCACCACTTGCGGCGTCACCGGCTTAAGCACTTCCTCGAAGACAACTTGCCGCCCCGGCACGGGCAAGCCCTCATTTGGCCCCGGTGTGTAGTCGACCCCGAAGAGGGCTCCCCAAGGCTTCAGTGCGTCGGTTCCTTCATCAAGTATAACGGGAGGAGGGCCGGACCAGACAAGACGTCCTCCGTGCTCGACGAACTGCCGCATCATGTCGAGCAATCGTTGGGAGGGGAACGGCTCGAACGTCGTCACCAGCGTGGTGAACCGTCGGCCGGCCATCTCGATCGCGCCGCCGACGACCTTGCCGCGTTCCAGCAGCTTGGCGGCGGTCACGTAGTTGGCGTAGGCGTACTGGTTCATCCAGCTTCCAAAACGCTCCTCGACGGCGACCAGATCGACAGGTGTCAGCATGAGCACGTCGACATCGCGATGCACCATCCCTTCCACCTCGCCGCAATGGGATCCGGCCACGCCAAACACTGCGGCCAGCGCCGAACGACGTTGGGCAATAGGCCCGGGCATCCCCCAGTGGGCGCCGTAGGAATAGGGAACTTCGTTGAGAATGCCCGTCGAGCACGCCAGCGACAACCCAACGTAATCGCGATCGAGGAATCCGCCCTCGGCATGATCGTTGCCGTTGCCAGTGAGGAAATCGCCCCAGCGGAAGTAGTCGGCACACGCATCCGACGCCTGCTGCACGGTGTTCGACCATAGGAAATCGGAGGTGTATTCATATTTGTTGCGGTTGCTGTTCACTCCGGCTGTCGTCAGCCAAGCGTCGCAGGTCGGACTCTCAGCCCACGTGGCGTGAGCCCGCGCTTCCAGCCGGTGGCCCATGCGTCGCTCGGCATGGTGTTTGGCCGCCACCAGAAGGTCTGTCAACCCATCCTGCAAGAAACGATAGTAGTGGGCGCGGAAGAGGGCCGTACGGCGGATCTCTGCCGGCGACGAACCGAACACGTGCATGATTCCCTGTGTGGCGCTCAAGTCGATGGCGGAGTCTTCCTGGCCGTAAACGAAATAGACGAGGTACTTGGCGAGGTCCTGGTATTGCTTGCCGAAATGCTCCGCGAACCTGGCGGCCAGTGCCGGGCTTACGTAGCGCATGGCGAACTGCCCGTGCTCGTGGTGCCGATGATAGCTCCAATCGCCCATCAGGTGCGGTTCGTCGGAATACAGCGCGTTGAGCTTCACGCCCGCATCGGCATAGCGGTCGATCAGCTTCTTCAAATACGGAAGCGCGTGGTCGGAAAAATAGTCCATTTCCGGAGTGCGGTACATTTGGACGACGAGCACGCGATTGAGATCTTTGCCCTCGGTCGACGCCGTGGCGTACACGCGAATCCGCGTCGCCGGGAAACCGTCGGCCCGAATGCCGTCGAACACTTCCACCTTGGTGCCGGAAGTGACGTCGGTAATCGAGTCTTCGGGAACCACGCGATAGGGTGTGCCGCCGACCGCTTGTTCTCGGAAGGCAAACACGCGTATCCCCGCGTCTTCGAGTTCGAAGGGCCCCTTGTTGTTCACCCATCGGGCGTGCCGCCATATCGATACGCTGAACGCCCCCGTCTTGGGATCGCGGAGCCCTTTGCGATATTGCATCCACATGCCCGACTCGCCCGTGGCCTGGCGGTAGCCGCGACCGATTTCCAGCGGTGTGAGCAAGCTCAGTTCGAGTCCCAGCCCAAACCCTTCGGCAAACTTGCCGATGCGCGCGATTTTTGCGATGTACTCGTCCATGTCGGGCATGAGGCGACGCTCGTGGTTCTGCCCGGGCCGGTACTGCTGGAAGAACTGGTCGAACGCCACGATCAACGTCCTCGCACCTTGCTTCTGTGCCGTCTGGCAGACCTGGCGCAAGCTGACCACGCGTTTCTGCTGGGGCACGAGGCTCAAGTCGACCGGCTTGTCGGGGTCGGCCGCCAGGGTCTCCAGGTCCTCATCGCTGACCAAGATGATCGCCTGCTTGGGAAGCGTGAACGCCCAAGGGCCGGGAAATGCGACCAACTGTCCGCGATAGACCTGCTCCGCCGGACGTGCTTCGTTCGCGGACGACGCCACTCCGCTGATGCCGATGAACGCCGCCACGCACCCAATTGCCGCCATGAAAGCCTTTGTTCGCATGATCATCACCCACGCTCCGTTGGTTCGCTTCCGAGCCCAGCGACGATTATACTGTGACGGGAGCGGTCGAGCGATTCGTGGCGCGAGTCGGGACCGCATCGGCTCACTCTTCTTCGGGGCGACGCGGCCCTCCTGTGCGCCGAAAAGTAGACGTAGCTCTCGGTGAGTGTCTCAGTGGAGCAAAACCAATGGAGTTGGAACGCACGCAGCAGCACGCCTTTGCACGATGTGGCGCGACGCGAGTTCGGCCGTGGGGGGGCGTCTTTGCGGTGCTCGTCGCCGCAAGTGTTATGGGGGCGGGGATGCGGACGCCCGCCTTCGGCGCCAGCGGCCCTCCCCATCCGATCGGCTCCGCGGCAACGGTAGCCACGAGCGGGCCGGCCGGGGCGCAATCCGACCGTGGTGGTGCGGCGGCGGCCGAGGGGCTCTCGGTCGCGATACGGCCCGGCGCGTTGGGCCAATGGGTCAACCCGATGATTGGCACCGGCGGGATCTTTTATGTATGCGGCATGGACTTCCCCGGCGCCACACTTCCGTTCGGCATGGTGCGTCTCAGCCCCGACACGGCGCCCGCCTCGAGTTGGTTTGGCCACAAGGGCGCCAATACGTCGGGATACTATTATCCCGACGGCACGATCCTGGGATTCAGTCACACGCGCCTGGTCGGCACGGGAGCGACCGACGGCGGCCAGTTTCGCGTGATGCCCGCCGTGGTGACTGGCGAGGAGCCAACACACGCCCAGGGCCAGCCGGCGCCGTTTTCACACCGCGAGGAAGTGGCGTTCCCCGGCTACTACGCCGTAAGGCTCCGCGGCACCGACGTGCTTTGCGAGCTAACGGCGACCGAGCGCGTCGGCGTGCATCGCTACACGTTTGCCCATCGCGGGACGCCGCATCTTCTCATCGACGTCACGAGCGTGCTGGGCAAAGGGCACAGCCGCGAGGGGCTGGTGCGCATCATACCGCAAGCACGGGAAATCGAGGGCGCGGCGCGCGTGTTCGGCTCGTTTTCCGGGCGCTACGGCGGCGTCAAAGCGTACTTCGTGGCACGTACCAGCCGCCCCTTCGACGCCTTCGGCATTGCCAAGGACGGCCGCTTCGCGCCGGGGCAGACAACCGAGACGGGCGACAACCTCGGCGTCGATCTGCGCTTCGCCGACACGCAGGAGCCCGTCGTCCTGAAACTGGCCATCTCGTACGTGAGCATTGCCAATGCGCGCGAGAACCTCGATACGGAGGTGGGCAAGAGCACCTTCGACGAGGTCTACGCCAAAGCCCGCGATGCCTGGGAATCACGGCTGTCGCTCGTCCGGTTGGACGGCGGCAGTGACGAGCAGAAGCGGATCTTCTACACGGCGCTGTATCACTCGTTCCAAATGCCCACCGTCTTCAGCGACGTCAACGGCGATTACTTCGGCTTCGATAAAGAGGTCCATAAGGCGTCGGGCTTCCGCTACTTCACGGACCTGTCGCTGTGGGACACGTTTCGCACGGTACATCCGCTGTTTACGCTGATTGCTCCCAACGAGCAGCGCGACATGCTGGTGTCGCTCGTCGCAATGTCGAAGCAAGGAGGCTGGCTGCCTCGCTGGCCATCGGGCAACGGCTACACCGGCTCCATGCTGGGGACTCCGGCCGACATCGTGATCGCCGGGTCTTATTTGAAGGGGATCCGCGACTTCGACGTGGAGGCCGCCTATCGCGCGATGCGGCAAACGGCTTTGGCTCGCACGCCCGACGGCGCGCCTTTCTCGGGTCGCGAAGGCGTCGAATTCTATCTGAAGTACGGGTATTGCCCGGCGAATCTGATGAACGAAGCGGTGTCGCGGACGCTCGAGTTTGCCTACGCCGACCATGCGATCGCGCTGCTGGCGAAGCAGCTCGGCCACGATGAAGACGCCGCCCTGCTGGCGAAACATGCCCAGTTCTATCGGAATCTCTGGAATCCTCATACCCAGTATTTCCAGCCGCGCAATTCAGATGGGAAGTTCGTCGAGCCGCTCAAGCCCCTGCTGCTGACCTACCTCGACGTAACCGGCAAGTTCACGAACGACTACGTCGAAGGCAGCGCCCTGCAATGGCGGTGGGCGGTGCCGTTCGATCCGAAGGGACTCATCTCGCTCTTCAAGAGCCGCGAATACTTCGTCGAGGAGTTGAACGACTTCTTCGCACTGTCGGACCCGGCCATGGGCGCGTTCAATCCCGGACCTTACTACTGGCACGGCAACGAACCCGACCTGTATGCGGCCTACCTGTTCAACGACGCCGAGCGGCCAGACCTTACGCAGAAGTGGGTTCGCTGGATCCTCGACCACAAATACGGCACGGGCCCCGACGGATTGGACGGCAACGACGACGCCGGAACGCTGTCGGCCTGGTATGTGTTCAGCGCGCTAGGGCTCTATCCGGTCGCAGGTTCCGACGTGTACCAGCTCGGCGCGCCGCTGTTCCGCAAGGCCGACGTGACGCTGGGCGAGCATCGCCTGAGGATCGTGGCCGACAACTACGCCGCCGACCACATCTACGTGCGCAAAGTGTGGTTCAGCGACGCGCCTCTGCAACGGAGCTGGCTGCGTCATGCCGAGATCGCCCAAGGGGGCGAATTGCGATTCGAGATGGCCAAAGAGCCGCAGGATCGCTGACCCCGCGCCAACAGGCGATTCGCCGGCGAGACGGCCGGCGTCAAGGTCCGCACCGAGACCAAGAAAGACCAGGGAACGGGGAAGGTCCATGACGTGGTCAAGTATGCATCAACTCACGACCTGCGCCGGTCGTTCGGAGAAGCGGTACGCTGCCCGAATGATGCCTCAGCAGCCAATGGAACTGATGCGGCATGAGTCGATCGGCACCACCCTGCGCCACTAGGTTGGCCGGAATGCGATGAACACGGCGGACGTTGCCTGGGCGGCTTACGAGAGGGCGACAATCAACCCTTCTATCAACAGAGCACCGAAATCATCGTCCGCGCACAAACAAGCCCCGACGCAACTCATTGATACGTCGAGGCTTATCAAGTAGCGGCGCAGGGACTCGAACCCCGGACACGCGGATTATGATTCCGCTGCTCTAACCAACTGAGCTACGCCGCCAAGCTGTTATTTCTCAGATACTTACGTCGAAAAAGCGCGGTGCTACTGCTTGTTCCTGGCACCTGATAGCCTGTTTTGACGCGACTCGGCTGTCCAGGTGACCAATCGACCGCTCCACTTGGGAAATCAGACTCCCCACCACCGAAGGAACAGGTGTCAAGAATACCTGACCCATGGACAGTAAGGTGCCGTATGTCCAAATCTACCATTTCGTCATCGGTCGGCAAGCCCACCAAGCCCTATTCCGATTTCCCACGGTTCCCGCACGCCACCAGACGATGGGCAAAGAAAATCCGGCAGCAACTACACCACTTTGGGCCCGTCGCCGACGACGAGGGGGGCTGAAGCATATATTGATGAGGCAAGGCGGTTTCGGTAAGGTTGGCCGTTGCCGCGGCCAGCCGACTCGACGGAGTACGTCAACTCGCCGCGGACCGAAGCGGAACTGGACGCCATCCGGCGATACATTCGTCGTGGAATCCCTTACCGCGGTCCGGCATGGGCCGACCAGACCCCAAGTCCCTACGGTAGACTAACAGGCCACTGCCAATTTACAGACGAAAGTCTACACGGGCCGCCACTTCTGGCAATGGCCAACAACTGGCGGCAGCTTCTGACCAGCGTGGTGCGTGAAGAGGAGCTTCGGCAGTTCCGCCAGCACGAGCGGACCGGACGCGTGTTGGGTGACGAGAAGTTCCCGAAGCGTCTGGAGAAGAAGCTTGGTCGCATCCTCCGCCGCCAAAAACCCGGCCCGAAGAAACAGGAAACGAAGTAATTACACAAGGTGTCCCCGGAGCCTTCCGTATTTGCCGGCAAGCATTCGCAAGCGACACTCGGCGGCGAATTCGTGCGAGGCGCACTCGACTGTAGTGTTGGCGGCGGCGTGCTTCCAGGGTTTCGAAAGCGAAACACGCGCTGTACATACGCTGGATGCACGCTCGCCTTCTGGCGATTGGTGTTTACGCGGACCATCGCAAGTGAACGCAAATCTGGTCACAGGCGGGACGGAAGCATCATTCCTCGTTCAGGTGCGTGCTACGGGGTTCCAGTTTCGACGACCACAATGCGTGCCGACTCGGCCGGGATATCCACGGCCAACGTATCACGGCCGGCAATCGATCCCATGGCTTCAATGTTGCCGGTCTCCGGATCCCAGAGTGAGGCATCGCCAGGCGAAGGTATGGTCACACGTCCGCGAACAGGCTCCCCGCTGGGATTGGCCAGTAGCAAGATGTCACGGCCGGGTTCCTGCCGCTGCAACAAACGGATGGCCGCCGGGCCGTCCCAGACCACTTCGGGCGGTACCCGAGCAGCGATCCACGCCATCAGTTCATCCGAGCGCCCGCCCTCTGGAAAATGGGCCACTCGGTCCGGGAAGTCGGCCAACAGTGATTCCACGCGACGAGTCGTCTGCAGATCATCGCCCAGCTCGGGGCATTTACATGGCAAGCTGCCCGTGAAGGCAACGATCCCGCCCGAGGCGATAAACGCACGGATCTTGTCGAGCGATTCATACTCGATCATTCGCACCTCGGGCAACACCAACACTCGGAACTGCTCCTCGCCCAGCCGCAGACGGCCGTCGTCGATCTTCGCCTTGGCAAGCAATGCCTCGCTGAGACAGTCGAAATCGCGTTGCGCGGCGGACAGTGTGTGGCATGTGTCGCGAAAGCCGCGGTCGATGGCGAGCGGTTCCGCGTTGCTCGCGAAGTAGCCCTCGTAGCGGCCTCGGCTGGGCGGTGTGTACGACGCCCAAACCGCCGCCTCGGGCACGAGCACGGCGACGTCGGCCACGTGCCGGCCGCGTCGCGTCATGACCGCCAGACGACCGACGAAATCGCTCAACCGAGCATACTCTTCCGCCGTGGACTCCTGCTGGATCGTGTACGTCGTCATGTGCGTGATTCCGCCTGAGAATTGCCACGCGGCGACACCCAGAGCCCGTCGCACCGGAATTCCGCGTGCCAGCGCAAAGCTCTCGGTGAAAACGCCCGGCTTGCCGGTCAGATGCGCGATCGACGACGCCATCTTGCACGAGAAATCCTCGCGCACCGGCACTTGGCCGCGTTCCCAACCGGCCATCGTCTTGTACGGCGTAGCGCCGAGCAGGTCGACGCCGGGTAGGTCCATGTGAGTCCAGTTCTTCATCATGCTGCCGCTGAACATCACATGAAACAGCAAGGATTCCTCCAGAAGCATATGTCCCGTTGAGGCCACACCGTGGGCATGGCACCAATCCTCGATCTGGCCGAAGTAGTTCTCGGCCACTAAATCGCTTTGAACGTCGTAGAAGTCGTAGCGGATCTTGCTGGTTCGCGGGCCGGCCGGATGAAAGAGGGCCGGTAGCACCGTCGCTAGGTCGTATCCCGTCTTCCGGCGAAAGGCGGCCGGCAATTCGTCGCACCACTGGATCATCGGCGTGCACGCGTGCTTGCCGCCGCTCCAATGCTCGCTGCTGCCGAACTGCGGTTCATCGGTGAAGAACGCCTTGGCCCCACCTAAGCCCGAACCCAATTCCCTTGCATAGCGTTCGTGCGTGAGTGCGATGAATCGAGCTATGGCGCGCCGATCCAGGATATTGACATTACGACGCGGAATGTTGTGGCGCCGCCACGTATCGGGCTGAAAACGCTCGAACAGACAAACCGACCAAGGGTGTCCTTCCGGGGCCCTCCAGGAGAAATTGCTCCGACGCGCTTCCGATGTCAGATTCACCGCTTGGTCGAGCTGCAATGCGCCGTCGCAATGCGGCATCGCGAAACACGCCAGCACCGGCCCCAATTCAGGCACGATTTCGGCTGTCCGCCCGGCGTCAATAGCGGTCGTGCGGCACGCGACCACCTCAACCTGAAACTCTGGATGATCGGCCAGCACGCGTCCACCGGCGCTGGCGCTCGGATAGCCGAGTTCGTCGTAGATCCAGACGCGTTGCCCCCGCTGTTCCATGCGAGCCATAAGGGCACCGAGTCTCGTGAATCGGCCCGGATCGTTCAAGTACGTCGGATTATTGGTCGGTTCACCGCCTACATCCTTCGAGCCGGGTGCAACCCCGGCGTCAACCACAGCACCGCCGGCGTGACGGGCTGCCAGCCAGTCCACTGCATCGTCGCGACCAAGAAGCGCCGAGTGCACGATGATCAGAGGACGGAACTCCGCCGGCGGCGCGACGAAACGATCGACCAACTGCTTGGCGGGAAACGGCGCCGACGGCTCCTCGGCCCACGTGCAATCGACGGCTGCCGCGACAAGCAAAACAAAGAGGGGCGTAGCAAGGCTCGAGTGCTTGGACATGGCAGTGTCAGGATTCCAGTGCAGCGAGGTCAAATGCTTCCGCTCACCGAAGCCGCGGCAATCACTTCTCGGCAGCCCGAGGCTGCGAAAGCACGCCTTGCGGATCAAACTCATTCCGCGTGGCCGAATCGAAGGCCGCGTCGCGGATGGTCCGATCGCCGTTCAGCGGCTTGTCGCTCAGTCGCCAATGAACCAGTCCCACATCCCGCGGCGTGCTCTCGCCGTGCGGCCCCGGCTGCGATCGGTAGCCTGTGCCAAACGCGGTGAGGATCGAGCCCTCGGGCAGGAGCACGGAGGAGGTTGCCTGACTGCTGGCCCACCATGCTTGTGGGCCGGGGGCCATCTCGCTTGCACACATCTTACGATTACCCTTCCAGACACACAGCAGATAGCGGTGATCCAGGTCCCAGGTCTGCCCGTTGTCGTGGCTCACGACGGCCTCGATTCCGAACTGGGGAAAACCGTCGGCAGTGTCCGCGTAGCCTTTGCGAACAACATAAGTCATGACAAGATCGCCGTTCGGCATCAACACCAACGAAGGATGATGGCGGCCCCAATCGTACAACTTCCTGATTTCCGACCAAGTGGCGCCACGGTCCTTCGAGATGGAAACGCCCAAGCCCTCGTAGTGATCGATCAAGCCCTTGCCGAGTCTCGCTTCGGTCTTGGCCGAGATGTTCGTGCGGCAGGCCGCGACCAGATCGCCGTTCTTCGCATAGATCATGGCAACTTCGTTCGCGCTGCTCCATTGTGGCACGGCTCGGGCGTCGGTCCAGGTGCGTCCCTCGTCGGCGCTGGCACGAAGCCAGGCATGCTGTCCGGCCTCCATCGATCCCATGTAGCCGGCTTCCACGATGCGTTGGACCTTGCCTGTCGCAGAGTCCCTCTCGACAAGGTGCGGGTCCCAGGCGTAGAGTACCTTGCCGGAAATCGGCGAGCCGCTCCAGGTCTTGCCATAATCGGTGCTGAACCAGCGTGTCTGGCCCCCGGTCGCCATGACCTTTCCACGGCCCAGATAGGTCAGGCTGGTGCACATTCCGGTGTCTGGCTGTCCCTGTGGGTTCGTGTGCAAATACTGCGGTTGGCTCCAACTCGTTCCGCGATCATCGCTCCACAGCACCATCGCTTGGTGTGGAGTATCGCAATTGACCAACATCAGCACTCGGTTTCTTTCCGGCATGTACACGATGTACGGCACCGCAACAACCCGATGCCACGGCTCACTAACGATCTGCAACTCGGCAGGAATACCAGTGGCCGTCGCAGCACCGTTGAGTTGATGAATAGTCTGGGGCTTCCATTCGGCCGCGGCCGTCAATGTACAAAGGGCAACCAGGACGACAACGGCGGGAAATGCTACTCGGAAGACTTTCATGGGAGGCCTCGCGGAAGGAATCATGACCATGTCGAACTACCATGAGCTTACCACATCCGCCGACCTCGCGACACATGATGCCCGACGATCATCGCCAACCGTCCACGGCGCCACGAAACGCGTGAACGAGGGAAGTGTACGGGAAGCGGAGACGGAACCCGCACACGTCAGCGAATGTCGGCCTGAGGTGTGCCGAAGCCCTGGCCGCAAGCGGTAGCGCGGGCCGTCACTCTCGAACGTCTATCCACGTCCCGCGGATCCACGGCAGGCCGGTCGGCCAGTTGGGTGTATTCAGACAAGCGGGCGACGTGTCGTCGGTGTAGTTGACCACGAAGACTCGCCCGTCCGCGAGTTGCGTCCAACCGGAATAACCCTGGTCGCCGCCGCCGATCGACGCTTCAACCTGCAAGACGCGGTCCATTTGATACTGATCCGGAAATCCGTCGCGGTCGGCGATCCACGATTGTCGGCGAACACCCGTTTTCGGATCCTCCAGTCTCGCTTCCACTCGTTTCCATATACTGTACCCTGCCGCCCGCGGCGTGATCTGGTCGCGGGCCACGCTCGTGCTGATCATGATGATGGGCGGGATCGCCTGCAGTTGCTGCAGTTCCGAAACGGCCTCTTCATGGCGTTTCTGCCATTCGTCGGCGGCGGCCGTGCCGCGCTCTTGCGTCTGCTCCCAGCGCGTGACCTGGAGCGGCTCATTGCCGAATGCAAACAGATAGGGACTGCACGTGATCGGCGTCCAGTCGCTACGGACGGTGCGCGTGTCGGCCTTATCCGACGCCAGAACTTCCTTGCCGTCCAGAAAGAGCGTCATTCGCTTGCCCTGGACGACCACGCGGTAAGTATGGAACTCACCTGCACTCACCGCGATGCGGACGGACGGATCGTGCGACAACTCCACGTGGTCGGGAAACATGCGCAGCTTGCCGAAATAAGGGATGCTCAGCGTCGCCGCATATCCGCGGTTCCTCACGACCTTGACCTCAACCGTCACGTCGATCAGGCCGTCGGGACTGTCGGGCGCGCGGAGAAAGTATCGCGTGAACTGCCCACAGGCGCCGTCGTTGTCGATGTGCAGTGCGCCGTCTTTGAGTCCGACGGTGTGGGCGTCGTTGAAATGGGCGCCGACGATCTGGGCGGTCGTCTTTTCGCCGGGAGTGCCCACCCATGCCCAGAGCCCATTCACACCAACGCCGGCCCGGAAGGTCAGCAACACGCGGCCATCGTTGAGCCATCCGGCGCAGGTGCGGCCAACGATGGGAAACGGCATCTCTTCGCACCGCGCCCAAGTCTTGCCACCATCGTCGGAGTAGGTCTTGACTCCAGGCAGAATCCGGCACGCCTCGCGAAGGAACATCCACAGCCTGCCGCCCGGTTCCCGCACGAAACTCGCCTCACTCAGACTGTACGGATACTCTTTGAAGATGGCGTGCAAGGTCCAGGTCGCTCCCTGGTCGGCCGAGCGATAGATTTCGATCTGCTCGCCCCCCTTCAACTCGAAGGGCTTCGGGATGCAGTACGATCCAGCCAACAGCCAGGCGCCGTCGGGCATCTCGAGCACGCGGCTGGGAACGCACGCCGAATGGCCGCCGGCCTTGTGCGGATCGAGAAAGCCGATCTTCCGCCACGTCTTGCCCGCATCGGTGCTACGATAGAAGACCACTCCGTACGCACCGTCAAGCCGCAAGTCGGCCAACACCAGAAGCGACCCGTCGCGCAGCTTCTGAATCCGCGAACAGTTGATTCCCGATGGATGAACGGCCGACGGCGCCGACCAGGTCTTTCCCCGATCCTCGCTGCGACTGACCAGGATCGGTCCGCCGCCGCCGTGCGCCCCGCCGGCCGTGAAGCTGCAAACCAGAGTGTCGGGGCCGGCTGGCGCGACGTCCGGAAAGCCGATCCAGGCGGTCCCTCGCGGCGCTTCTTGCGGATTGTTGCGAGCAATCGTTACGTGCCGGCCGGGCTGCATCCACAGCGATCGCATCGACTGGAACTGGAATCCGGCCTGGTCGACGTGCCGGTCGCTCTTCTGCGACTGCAGAAGAGGCCGCACGCGTTCGCCCTCCGGCCACGGCGTCGACCGGGCCGTGATCTCGAGATCGGGTGCCCCGGCACTCTCTTCCACGCGCACCGCGTCGATGGCATCGACCGGGTTCTGCAGCGGAACGTTCTCGGCCAGCGGGAACCAGCCGTCGTCGCCGCGCCCACTGACCCAAACGCTCATGCGCCGCGCATGCAGGTCGAGCTTCAGCTTGAAGTCATACGGCGTCTGCGGACGCGCGAACATGCCGTAGTAGTCGATCTGCCCGTCCGAAAGCCAAGGGAGCACCGTCGCTCGATTCCCCAAACCGGTGTGCGTATCTTTCACCATGCCAAACGACGCCGCGGGTGTGAACTTGCCGGCGGCGGCGCAGCCGATGGCCAAGGTCTGCGATTCCTTCGGCTCGCCGCCGACCAACTCGGCCGGATTGGCCGCCAGCGGTCTGAACGATACGTAAACATGAACCACTCCGGAAACACTCGGCAGCGATAGCTGTTGTGTGCGGCGCGCGCCATCCGCAACATCGGCTGCGTACGCACCGGCCACGCCCCCAGTTACTCGGAACTCTCCGCTGGGCGAAAAACAAAATCCCCAGAGCGCGATCGACAGAGCGGGAAGCAGCCGGTAAAGGGGTGTTCGTCTCACAGAAAGCCTCCAGTCCAGGAAAATGCCTTGCGCCAACGGTGCCTGTCCTCTTTCGTGACAAGTCTGATTGTATCGCATCGCCGCAGCTTTCGCGACGAGGTATTCACCGTTCATGGGCCGACCCCGGTTCTGAGGCGATATTGCCCGAAATGTCGCCTTTCACTCCGTCGGGGCGACAAGTGCCGGCTACCGAACGGTTCTCCCGGCCATTTCCACGTCGGCCGAAGCACCCAGGCGATGACCGCGTCGAGCCTCCCCGTTTGCATGCGGCCCTCGCCCAGTTCGACGTGCACAGCGCGGCACCCCATAATTCTTGCTCGTCTCTTGTGGCTCCATCACACTGGCAAACTGATTTCCCCGCCGCCGCTGGAGGATGGGGAATTCAGGGGATGCCACACATAGCTCGTGACAGACGGCCACCTACACGGCCAGCCCCGACAGCCAACTCCTCTCCGACGGGACCTACTGGTACGCCTACGATGCCGAAGGCAATCGGGTTGCCCGGTTCATCGACGGCAACGAAGATAGTGTCTTGGATTGCGGCGACACCAACATCACCCAGTACGGCTGGGACACCCGCAACCGGCTGACCCAGGTGAGCCACTTTGCGACCTTCGCGGCCCTTGGCGAGAATCAGCCCGATCAGGTTGTTGGCTATTTGTACGACGTGGAGAACCGCTGGATCGGCCGAGACATCGATGTCGACGGCGACGGCCAGATTGACCATCAGACGAGGTTCGCCTACGATGGAAATCAGATCGTGCTGGAGTTCGACTCTTCTCCAATCGCTAATCCCCAATCTCCAATCCCTGCTGTCACCGGTGCCGACCTCTCCCATCGCTACCTCTGGCAGCCGGAAGCCGTGGACCAACTGATGGCCGATGAACAACTCTCTGACGTGGCAACACCCGGCGAGGTCGTCTGGCCGTTGGCCGACCACCTTGGCACGGTCCGGGATCTGGCGATCCAGGATGCCGAGACTGGTGTCACTTCCGTGGCGAACCATCGGGTCTACGACAGCTTCGGCAACCGTACTCGCCAAGCATGGTCAGCAGCCAAGGATTCATTCCGCAGACTTCGACGATCGCGAGAAACCCACCTTCCGCCACCGCCCTTTCGGCAAGATCGGCAAAGAACGCACGAACCCTCTCCCACTGCGTGCTCACCTGCCGCTTGAGGATCACCGTTCCGTCTTCCGCACGCAGATTCACCGTCAACTGCCCCTTGTGCTGGTCGATACCAAGGTATAACACTCTGAGGTCTCCAGGAAAGGGTAACTTGGGTTGCTAACCGTTCCCAAGCGTACTCTTCTTGGAGACCTCGCTCTTTCATGGTATCTGTTGCGATTCCCCCGTCATCCGTGCCGACCTGTCGCAAACCGCTAATCTTGTCAACATCGGACCTTTCGCGTTCTCTCGTCGTCCGGCTACAATGGACGCAGCATCGTCGACAGCCGAGGCTTTCCATGCCGGACGAACCAGTCATCAAATCGCCGCGTTTTCAGTTCACGCTGCGAACGCTGATCTCGGTGATGGTGATAACGGCCGTTGCCTTGGGGATCATCATTTGGCTGGGCATAGCCACTGCCCCGCGTGTGCTTGCCGCCGTCGGCGCTGTGATCGGTTATCTCTTGGGCAGACCGGGCGGTCCTGTTCCTTTGAGCGGCCTGGTACCACGGATCGCGTGGATGGTTGTCTGCGGAGTCGTTGGGAACACCGTTGGTTCTCTCATTCGCGTGATAGGAACCGGGCACGGAGGAGAGGATGCCTTGAATCCTCTGGTCGCCGTGATAGCAATCGTCGCGATCATCTTGACGAATCTGTATGGGAAAAACAGGTCCGACGAGGAGAAACGCTAGTGCGTGTCCCAGCTAACTGCAGCGTTCGCGGCGGCGTGTTTCTGCGGTTCCGAGAGCGAAACACACGCTACGGTTAGGCCGAATGCGATCTAGACGTGTGGTGTCCGGCTGTGGAGAACTCTGAATTCGTTCGGACTGCCGGGATGATTGGGTGGGTAGTGATGTTCGGCGAGCATCGCCAGCAAGTCGCCGAAGGACGTTTTGGTGACGGCTTGGGGCGTCGCGAAGGAGCGCATGTCGGCGGTCGCGCGGACTTGGGGCCTTGGGGAAAAGGCGGCGCGATGGTGAGGTTCCGCCGCGGGAGAAGAATCCCGACACCCCTTATTGATCAAACGAGCACTGCTGGGCAAGCCAGCAATGGTCCCCGCGCACATTACGATACGAGTGTCCTGCAACCCCTTATCATGGCTGCCGGGCCACATCGAGAATGAGGGTTAATCACAGGGCGATTGCGCCATATTGGGCAATCTGGTATGAATAGGGCAATGCGATTCGTTGGTTCTGCCATGTTGGTGCTGGCGGACGGATCGTGGTCGCCTTGGAAGTCTGCCATGCCCAAACGAGCCTCTGCCCGTATTCAGGAGCATTTTGAAGAACTCACCGATCCACGCCGACGTAAAGTTACGCACCCGCTGATCAACATTGTCACGATCGCCATCTGCGCCGTGATCTGCGGCGCGGATGATTTCGTTTCCATCGCCGAGTATGGCCGCAAGAAGCGGAAGTGGCTGGCACGGTTCCTGGATCTCAGCAGCGGCATTCCATCCCATGACCGCTTCAATGCCGTTCTGGGCGCGATCAAGCCTGCCGAATTCGAGGCCTGCCTCTTGAGTTGGATCACCGCGTTGCATGAAATCACCGACGGCCAAGTGGTGGCCATCGACGGCAAGACTCTCCGCCGCAGCTTCGACGCTGCGACCAGCAAGTCGGCTATTCATATGGTCAGCGCCTGGGCCACCGCCAATCAGATCAGTCTGGGGCAAGTGGTCGTGGACGAGAAAAGCAATGAGATCACGGCTATCCCG
>CAXXKC010000001.1:0-1344630 GCA_963674835.2 Thermoguttaceae bacterium | reverse complement strand
AACCTCAGATCGGTGGTGATCACAGCCGGAAGAGGAACTCGCACGCGCTCGATGCCAGAGTCAGTTTCGCGGTCGACCTCGGCACACGTGTCGCTGAGATCAATCTTCGATGCGAACGTTGCCTGAGGCCAGTTGAGGCGGGCGGCGAGGAAAGGACCCGCCTGAGAGCAGTCGTCGTCGACGGCCTGCTTCCCCATCAGCACAAGATCCGGATTCTCGCGTTGCACGACGGCAACCAGGATGGCGGCGACGTTCCAGGGATCGAGGGCCACGGGAACATCAATGCGAATGGCGCGGTCCGCGCCCATGGCCAGAGCGGTGCGAAGCTGCTCGTCACACTTGTCGGGACCGATGGAGACAACCACGATTTCGACCGTGCCGGACAGCCGCTCGCGGATGCGGATCGCCTCTTCAACCGCGATGGCATCAAAGGGGTTCACGACAAAGGGCAACGATTCGGTATCGACTTGCGTTGCGTCAGCCGTGAGCTTGATCTTCTGATCGGGATCGGGAACGCGTTTGACGGTGACCAGGATCTTCAACGGAAACCTCGTGAGTCTTGGGAAACGGACGTGGATCGGAGATTGTAGTCCATTGGAACTCGCTACGATTTGGTGGTTGCCTTCGGCTGATCACTTTGCTAGCCTCCGACATCCTTTCCTCCCGCGGGTCAGACACGTTCAAAGATGCCAGCGGCACCCATTCCTCCTCCCACACACATCGTCACCATACCATAGCGGCCATCGCGGCGGCGGAGCTCGTGGAGGAGAGTAGTGGTGAGCTTAGCGCCGGTGGCGCCGAGCGGGTGCCCCAGCGCCACGGCACCTCCGTTGACGTTGAGACGCTCGTGCGGTAATCCGCATTGACCAATGACGGCCAACGCCTGACCAGCAAACGCCTCGTTCAACTCGATGAGGTCGAGGTCTTCGATCTTCATGTTGAGTTGGTCGAGCAGCTTCGGAATAGCCTTCGTCGGACCGACACCCATGATCTCCGGCGCCACGCCGCCCGTGGCGTAGCCAACGAAGCGCGCGAGCGGGGCTATGCCGAGTTGCTCGACCTTGTCGTCGGACATGACGACCACGGCGGCTGCGCCGTCGCTCGTCTGGGATGAGTTGCCCGCTGTCACCGAACCCTTGACGCGAAATGCGGGCTTGAGCGCAGCAAGCGCCTCCAACGAGGTGTCGCGGCGCGGCCCCTCGTCGACGCGGAACAGCAGTTCTTCTTCTACGGTCTTCCCGTTGCAGCCGGGCACAACCGTTCGGATCGGCACGGCAACGGTTTCCTCCTCAAACCGGCCAGCGTCGATGGCGGCCACAGCCTTCCGGTGGCTTTCCAGGGCGAATGCGTCCTGGGCTTCCCGGGAGATCTGAAACTGGTGCACGACGTTCTCGGCAGTCAGTCCCATATTCAGATATGCATCGGGGGCATTCTCTGCGAGGTATGGATTCGGCAGGGGCGAACGTCCACCCATAGGGACTTGCGACATGCTTTCCGTTCCGCCCGCGAGAATCACATCGGCAACGCCAAGCTGAATGCGATGTGCCGCCATAGCGATCGTCTCGAGGCCGGACGCGCAGAAACGGTTAACGGTCATGGCGGGGACCGAACAAGGAATTCCCGCCCGCAACATAGCAATGCGCCCGACATTCATCCCCTGCGCACCTTCCGGCATGGCGCAGCCCAGAATCACATCGTCGAGTTCTTCCGGCTGCAGCGCCGGCACACGTGCGAGCGCCTCGCGCAGAACCAAGGCGCCGAGGTCGTCGGGCCGCACAGCACGGAGGCGTCCTCGGCCCGCCTTACCCACGGGCGTGCGAACCGCCGAAACGATATACGCATGTCGCATCGTCACACCTCATCAATTGCGCAACGGTTTGCCAGTCTTTAGCATATGTTGAATGCGTTGGATCGTCTTCGGTTCGCTGCACAGCGATACGAAGGCTTCCCGTTCGATGTCGAGAATGTACTGTTCCGAAACGTGCTGAAGTCCGGTGAGTGCCCCTCCGCAGAGGATATAGCCGAGCTTTGAGCCGATCAGCTTGTCATGATCGGAGATATATCCTCCTTGGTGCATCATGTGCAATTGCACGCGGAGGGCGGAGAGGCCGTCAATCCCCACGGCGGGAATAGCGGTGCGCGGTCGGGGCGCAACATAGCCTTGGGACACCAACTGAAGAACCTTCTCTTTGGCGACGTCGAGACGACGCGCGCCCTGAGTGAGGATGGTAGTCTCGCCGGGACGCAGGTAGCCGTAACGAACCGATTCGTGGGCGCTCGTGCCCACCTTACCGAACCCGATGGTTTCAAAGGCACGGGCTAGCGCGGGCATGTAGTCGCTCACATCGGCGGACGTGATGTTCTCCGTGGAGCGGATGAGCATTTCCTTGGTGCCACCCCCGCCAGGAATGACGCCTACACCGACCTCCGGCAGACCGAGGTAGGTTTCCGCCGCAAGCACAGCGTGATCGGCTTGCATGGTCAGCTCGCACCCGCCGCCGAGCGTATAACCATGGCAGGCCATCACGACCGGTTTCTCGAAGCTTCGCAGCGAGCACGTCGCGTTTTGGAACATGCGGCAAACTAGCTCGACCTCATCCCAGTCTTCGTTCTGGATGTGCGTAAGGACCAGCATAAGGTTGGCACCGGCGGTGAAGTGCTCGCCCTGATTGCCGATGACGAGTCCCTCGAACTGCTCGCGCACAACATCCAAAGACTCGCAGAGCATGTTGATCTGGTCGCCACCGATGACGTTCATTTTGGCGTGAAATTCGAGACAGGCAACGCCGTCACCAAGGTCAATGAGACTGGCTCCCGGGTTCGAGCGAATCACTTTCCCGTCCTGGTGGAGAAGCTTCAGGTTCACCCGTCCCGGCGGAGGCGGCACGGCCGCCGTGGACGAACTGCCCAGATTGAAGTAGAGTTGCCGACCATCGTGCGCTTCATAGAAGGTGCTCTTGCCTGACGAGAGCAGATCGGCCAGCAGCTTGGGAACGGGCTTGCCTTCTTCCTCGATGCGTTTGGCGACGGCGGCCGGCCCCAGGGCATCGCAAAGCTCGAAGGGCCCTAGCTCCCAGTTGTAGCCCCATCGCATAGCGCGATCGACCGTGAACACGTCATCAGCGATCTCGGGAATGCGATCGGCCGCATAGCAGATCGTGGCGCGAAGGTGTTTCCACGCGAACTGCCCGGCGCGGTCGCTGGATGCCACTAATGCACGGACACGCTTGCGGGGATCGTCAGCGTTCGCGGCGGCATCAATCGACGGAAAGTTGGCCCTCTGGCGAGGCCGGTATTCCATGGCATTGTAGTCGAGCGTGAGAATATCGCTCGAATCCTTGCCCTCGACCTTCTGGTAGAAGCCCTGTTTTGCCTTTCTGCCGAGCCATCCGCGACTGACCATTTCTTCGATGAAGCCTGGAACCTTCATTCGCTCTCGATAGGGATCGGACTGGAGTGCATCGTAGAGATTCTTGCCGATCTGAGCCATCAGGTCGACGCCGACCAGGTCCCCCAGCCGAAATGTCGCCGTGCGCGGACGAGCCAGCGCCGGTCCGGTAAGGGCATCGATCTCATCGATCGAATAGCCGTCTTCGAGCATCAGCCAGATCGCATCCTGCATGGCGAAGCAGCCGATGCGATTCGCAACAAAGCCGGGGGTGTCCTTGCACAGCACTGTTCCTTTGCCAAGCACCGATTCAGCAAAATCGCGGTACTCGTTCATGAGCGCTGGGTCGCTGTCGGCCGTGGGAATAAGCTCCAGGAGGTAGAGGTATCGTGGTGGATTGAAGAAATGAGTACCGAAGAATCGTCGGCGGTCGCTGTCACGAGAGCCATCGGCTATCAAATGTAGAGGGATGCCAGAGGTGTTGGTGGTCACGATGGCATCGGGCGACACAATCGCTTCGATTCGACGGTGCAACTCCTTCTTGATGTCAAGCCGTTCCACGACGGCCTCGACTACCCAGTCTGCGTCGGCGATCGAATTGAGATCGTCGTCGATATTGCCCAGCGAAACGAGCTTGGTGTTATCGGGCAAATACAGAGGAGAAGGACGGAGTTTTGCGGCGCGATGGAACAGATCATTGGTGATGCGATTGCGGACTCTGGGGTCAGTTAAGGTAAGCCCGTGCGCCGTTTCGTCTGGCGACAGGTCACTGGGAGCGATGTCCAGAAGGCGAACGGGAATCCCCACGTTAGCCAGATGACACGCGATCTGGGAGCCCATCACACCGGCCCCCACAACGGCGGCTTTTCGGATACTGAGCACCGGAATCTCCCTTTTTCAATAATATCGAGTGTTAACAGCCCGCAATACTGCCCCGAATCACGCCTTCCCTTCGCGTAGGAGACGGCGGAGCACCTTACCCACGGCGGTTTTCGGAATCGACTGCCGGACTTCGAGGACGCGGAAGACCTTGTAGGGCGCGAGCCTTTGACGAGCAAAAGCCCGGAGCTCCGATTCATTGACGACGGATCCGTTCCTGGGCACAACGAACGCCTTGACCGCTTCGCCGCGGTACTCATCAGGAATGCCGACGACCACAGCCTCTGAAATGCTGGGATGCTCGATCAGTACTTCCTCGACCTCGCGCGGATACACGTTGAAGCCGCCGACAAGAATCATATCCTTCTTACGATCGACGATGTGAAAGAAGCCGTCCCGATCCATCCACGCGATGTCACCAGTGTAGAGCCAACCGTCTCGGAGCACATGCGCCGTTTCGTCGGGGGCCCGCCAATACCCGAGCATGACTTGGGGGCCGCGGATGGCAAGTTCGCCGGTCTCTCCCGGCGGCATCTCACGGCTTCGGTCAATAGGGTCGACGATCCGGCAATCCGTATCGGGCAACGGGAGGCCGATGCTGCCAATCTTGCGTGTTCCGTGCAACGGGTTTACGTGTGTCACAGGCGAGGCCTCGGAAAGGCCGTATCCTTCGACGAGCGTTCCTCCGGTGAGTTCCTCGAAACGTGTCTGGACCTGTAAGGGTAACGGAGCCGATCCGCTCATACAAGCGTCAATGCAGCGGAAATCGACCTTTGACTTCTCGGCGGCGCGATTGATCGCGACATACATGGTCGGGACGCCATGGAAGACCGTGGGGCGATGCTTCCGAATGGCGCGGACCACCTGCCTTACCTCGAAGCGAGGGATTTGCACGACGGCCGATCCCGACGCCACAGCGGAAAGCACAACCACGGAGAGGCCGTAAATGTGAAAGAATGGAATTACCCCGAGGTACACATCTTGTTGCTGCGAAGTTCGCGTGAACCACGCACGCATCTGCACACAATTGGCAACGAGGTTCCCATGGGTAAGCATGGCTCCCTTGGACAGACCGGTTGTCCCCCCGGTGTACTGGAGTATGGCTACATCGCCTGGGCTGGCACAAAACGGCTCTGCGACAGGCGACGCGCGTCGCATAAGGTATTTCCATCGGTTGAGTGTTTCGTTCTTGGCATGCTGTCGGCGAGTCCGAGATCGGTAGACAACGGAAGCCAGCCAACGATCGGGCAAAGGAAGCATCTCCCACAGCGACGTGACAATCACATGCTTTAGACCGGTAGTCTTACACAGCTCGCCGAGCATGTTGGAGTGGCGCCGGAGCCCGATAGCCACCTTGACCTGGGCGTCGTTAAACTGCGATGTCGCTTCGCGCAAAGTGTATAGGGGGCTGGTTGGAACCAAAGTGCCGCCAGCGAATAGGACGCCGAACAACGCTATGGTGAACTGGGGACAATTGGGCAGCATGACGGCCACACGATCGCCCCTTTCGACGCCCAGGGCGCGCAACACCTGGGCGAGTCGGCATGCCTGGTGGTATAGCTCCCGATAGGTCAGTTGCCGTCTGCCGAAAATAACCGCAGTGCGATCGGGCCAGCAACGGTGCGCCTGCAGAAGCAAGTCTGCAACGCTGATCTGCGGGTATGCGAGGGTACACGGAACACCCGGCTCGTAGTGTGCAAACCACGGGCGACTCGCGTTAAATGCACTCGCCTTGGCCATAGTGTAGCGCCCGCTTCAGGGAGCCTGTGAGGATATGCCTGCCACACCCGGGTATGCCTACCCGATGCAGCCGTCCTCTCTCCGTTCCGTGCGGCGCAGAGCACTGACCCACACTTCTTTCAACTCAACCACTCGCAAACATCACAAGGAAAAGCATCCGTGGTCTGCTCTTCCTTGCGGTGGGCTGGTGTTGAACACTCCGTACCCAAGGCATTGCTATGTTGTCAGAAGTGTGGACAAGGCCCCCGGCAGCAATACAGAATCCACCCAGACGATTTCCGAGAGCTCTCGGTGCCCAACATGCGAACATATAATATGGCATTTGTACGTAATGTCAAGGGGCGGTACGGCTTCATTATGGTGCCGCTGCAGACTTGCCGGCTTTGTGGAACTGCAGAGCGTAGACGTCGCCGTCTCGAAGCAGGATCCGGATTCGCAAGGGCCGACCCTCGAGGCGACTCAGGTCGGTTCGCCCACGCCAGCTTACGGCTCGACTTAACGAATCGCCAAAGAGCAAGTCACAGTCCTGCAATGTGAAACCCGGCACAGGCATACCGCTCGGTTCGAGTAGTCCAATACGGACGGACCCGGCCGCGGACGTGGAACAATTCAACAGAAGCTCATTTCCCGCAAATACTATAGGCTTAGTGGTTACTTCGCCGCCGACGAGTGGTGCAGCGATGGACACAAACCCGTCGAGGCGCAGCGTGTATCGGCGTAGGCGGGCACCGTCCTCCTGACCTGTTCGCTCCGTAGCGTACATCGACAGCTCCACAGGTGCGTTTTCGATCGTCGATTTCGTTTCGACGAGCCCCCAGTTCTGGTAGTTGTCGCCGTAGAACCAATTGTCACGTGTCCGCAACCCCGGGCGAATGAACGACTCGGGCCAAACATTGAAATGCAGCCGGTCACGGCTAGTGATCAGCATGCCGTCCGTTACGGCGGTGCCTTCGCGCGGCGAGTTCTTCGCTCGCACTTCGCGATAATCCAATTGCGGCAGGGCCTTGGTCGATTCGGTCCAACCTCGGTCGAGGTACCGCGTTGGAAAACCGAGCAGAATATGCGGTGCACGGAAGTAGGGCATGATCTGGTTCGTATACAGCTCAGCGACGCGTCCGGGCGGATACTTGCTCGGTGAGGGATTGATATTCCCTTCGGGTAGCGGCTCGCCAGTCACCGAGCCGGGGCAGGATGCACTTGCCAAGGCCCGATAGCTCAACCACGCGGGTTCCGTCCAATGCACGAAGTCTCTTGACGTGGAGGTGCGGATGTCGCGGCCCTCGCGAAAGTCGCGATGATATTCGCGATACTCACCGCGCTCGGTGTCCCAGAATGCCACATTCTGCGAATCGAATGCCCCCTTGGTGATGACCGGCTCCGGGGTCATTAAGAACCAGTGGATTCCATCCGGCGATCGAAAGGCGTACAGGCCGTGCTTCTTACCGCCGACTCCCAGGGCTTTGTACTTTGCCTCCGCAGGACAATCCGGCCGCGCATCGGCAAACGGGACAAAGGCATGCGATCCAACGCCACTCCAGACGATGTTGTTCTTCTTCGAGCCAGCCCAATCGAACAGGCCGAGTTCCGGCTTGATCCAGGAGATCCCGTCGGAGCTCTCGGCATAACAATACACGTCTCGATGAGTCGAGCGGCCCTCTGCCGGGTTGTAAGAGAAGTGGCCGCCGCGATAGTACATCCGGTATCGGTTGCCCTCTCGGAAAACTGTGACGTAGTTCGTGCCGTTACCTTCCCAAGGCTCGTCCGTTATTAAGACCAGTTCGCGCGGCGTTGGATGATGGATGCGTAGGGTAGCGCACCCTTCGAGCCGTTCGATCAAGGCATCGTCGACGAACGGCTCACGTCGAGAACCGATCTCAATGGGGCCGTCCCCGGTTGGTTGTGACGTTGGCTCCGTGCCCCTAGAACCCCCAACGCACACCGCCGCCAGGATCCATATAGCGGTCAAGAAAGCAGTCACCAGTTGGCAGTTCATCTCGTTGCTCCTCACGTTGCCCGTTGCCAATCCCAGGGAATTTGCGCGTCAAGTCGACACAACCGTCGGGGCCGAGCCAGTGGGACGGCGCCGGAGCGCCGTCCGAAGCTCGAACAACACGCTTGGCATTTCTCACATTCCCCTTTCCGACCGAAGCGTTAGTATACTCGCCCGACGCAAATGAAACACGATCGGTGCCATCGACAAACGAGGGGATGTAGCTTAAGACGAACAATCCCCTGCAGGGCCTGGCTAAAACCAGCAGTGGTAACTCCTCGTCAGAGATCGTCCAACCCCTCTGCCGAAGGCGTGCTGGCAGGCCGCGTCAGAAGGAGAAGTGCAACCAAACGATACCCTCCGAGGTCCATTCGCGTGCCGCCTATTCCAATGGCCCCCAAGAGTTCCTCCTGGGCCGAGACGGTGGAATAGCCCCCGCACCATGACGGTCAAGGTGCGAGTTAGTACCATGACTGGACATGGCCACCCCTTACATAGGAGGAGACACTCTGCAGAAACCAGAGTATCGCCGACCATGTCAGCGCTGTCCTTCTTTCGTATCGTCACAACGGGCCCGTGGCGAGTGACTGTCCCTTAGGTCACCTCTGTGACCCTTTCCCTGCCGTTTCACCATCATCGACTTTCGGCTCTCGGACTGCCGTCTTTCCGGCGGGTGTGATACGCGCGAGCGTTTCAGGCACCTCGATGCCGCCGATATCCTTCATCACTTGCATCATGGGCGGAAGTGTGCGGGCCATGTTCTGCAGCCAGTTCGCAGTGGCGCTGCTGCCGTTACCACCGTTTTCCCACACGACGACCTTGTCGAACTTGATGTTCGAAATGGCCTGAGCGGAGGCTTCGACAAGACTGTCAAAGTGTTCAAGCATCATCAACTGGAAGGCCTCCTGAGGACCGCCGCAGGCAGTGATGATCTCCTTGAGACCTTCGCCCTTCTTGGCGAGGATTTCGTACTGGCCTCGCGCCTCGGCTTCCAGCTTTGCATAGATGGCCGCCGCTTCGCCAGTCGCCTCCAGTCGCTTGCGTTCGGCAAGGGCCTCGGCCTCGACGATCGTCTTGGCCTTCTCCGCCTTGGCTGGTGCTTCCAGGTCTGCGCGGCGTTTGGCTTCGATCTCCTGCGCTTCGGCCAACGCGGCTTTCGCCATGGCGCGGTGCTGTGCTTCCAAGACGGAAGCCTCGGCCTCGCGCTTCTTCGTTTCGCCCAGTTGATACGCTTCGGCACGTTTCACGGCCAGAGAGGCCTGCGAGGCCGCGATCTCGGCTTGAGCTTCGTTTTCACCGACAACCGCCTGTGCGTTGGCACTCGCCAAACGCACGCGCATCTCGCGCTCGGCTTCCTTGACCTGGGCGTCTCGCTGAAACGCAGCCTGTTGCTCGGCGACCTTCTGCTGCCGGTCCAGCTCGGCGACCTGTACTCGCATTTCCCGCTCAGCGTCCTTGACCTGCGTTTCGCGTTCGAAGCCGGCCTTCTGCTCGCCGATCTGCGTTTCCTTATCGAGTTCGGCCAGCCGAACCGCCTGATCTCGCAAGGCCTCGCGAGTGCCGATTTCACGGAGCTTGTTTGCGTCGGCCACTTCGATAGACTTCTCCCGTTCGGCGCTGGCGACACGGATGGCGCCCATCTTCTCGTTGTCGGCCACGTCGCCACGGGCCTTCTGGATCGCTTGCGTAGCGGCCTTCTGGCCGATCGCCTCGATGTACCCCGACTCGTCGGTGATGTCGGTGATATTCACGTTGATGAGTACGAGTCCTATCTTCCGCAGCTCGGGCTCAAGCGACTTCTGGATGTTCTCGAGGAACTTGTCGCGATCGCGATTGATGTCCTCGATGAGCATCGATGCAATCACTTGCCGCAACTGGCCGAAAATCATGTCTTCAGCCTGCTTGCGGATCTCCGCTGCGGTGAGTCCCAAAAGGCGGATAGCGGCGTTTTCCATCAACTCGGGCGAGGTGCCGATCGCCACAGTGAAAACACTGGGCACGTTCACGCGGATATTCTCGGCCGAGAGTGCACCACGCAGAGGAATCTCGATCTGGATCGGGTCGAGGTAGAGCCAGTCGTAGTCCTCGATCAATGGCTTGACAAAGCGGGCGCCGCCGTGGATGCAGGTTGCCGCTTGCCCCGGGGCGGATCGCCCGTAGATCACCAAGACCCGGTTGCTCGGGCAACGCTTATAGAACCGCATTAGCAGGGCGCCAATGGTAATGACAACCACGGCGGCAAGGGCAACACCGAGGATGACATAAACCAAGGACCCGTTGATGTCAAACGATGACAAGCTCGAGTTCGAGTACTGTGCCAACAACAGCTTAGACATAGGATTTCCTTTCGTCCGATTCCGAAGCGCCCCGGGGCGGCTCGGGCAAGGAATTTACTTCGAGCGTATCCTGGGCGATGACGCCGACCACCGTAGCTTTGCCGCCTGTGGGCAGTTCCGGTCCAGCCGTCATCGCCGAATACTCCATCGTTCGGTTTTGAACATTGACCAGAACCTTGCCGATACCCGCACGCTGCCCTGGAATGCGCAGATAGACTGTGGCTTCCAGTCCGATCGTGCGGTGAATGCGAACCGTGCCCTCAGATCGCAGGTGGTACAACAACTGCATAGCGCGGAAAACGCCGTACATCGCAGCGAATCCGGCCGCCAAGGCGATGCCCAACGTGAGCAGCGGGGCCAGATGTGCGGCGTCGGCCGCTAGTCCGGCGATTCCAAAGAAGGCCATGGCAGCCACAAGCGTACGGACCGAGAGCATCTTGAACAACCAAGTGGAACCGGCGTGGTCCGTATCGTCGCCATCGTGCACATCGCCGTGGAAATCCCCCTCGGGAGCGTTCTCGATATCGCCGCCCAGATCGTGATCGCCCGCGCTGTGAGGCATATCGACGTGGAGTGAATCGTCGGCCAGCCCGACCACGGTTAGCAGCATTTGCAGGATCATGACCGTACCGCCAAAGACGGCACAACCGACAAACAGGTAAAACATGATGGATCTCCCTCGAAACCCGCGCTCTCCGAATGCCTATTCGTTGGAGGACAGTGGACCTTGCAGGGATTCAAGTCAACCATAGCCCCGGCTTGGCACGACAGGAGCTCGAAAGATGAGAAGTGGCAAGGTTTTCCATGCGTGCCAGTGCATCATGATCGAACACACTGGAGCTGGCGCCAACCCTATATTCATTCCAAAGAGGGGGAAAGACGGGATGGTCCGGCCAAACAGATGGGAATTTCAGAGTACCCCAATGCCCCAGTCACCCCTGTGCAAATAGGCGTGAGGCGGCTACCAAAGCCCTACATGCGTCCACTATCTGGGGGAGCGGAGTCGCAGAAACCGGGAGAATCAGAAAAGCTGTTGGGCGGCATGTATCACACTCCCTGATGGGGAGTATGCCCTGAGCAGGCAATGCCATCCATCTTGACGGCACGATTTAGGAGACTTCTCGGTCGAAGCTGCTGGCTGTGCGAAAGTGCCATGAGCTCAGCGTCTTCAGTCCGTCTTATCCAAACGAGGGTTAGGCGGCGAGGGCAAATACACGGGCCCAAAGCGGTCCGGCGTCCGAACCCGCAATTGGCGCCCTGTCTGAAGATTGGTTACATCCCAACCACCATCTGGGCGTTTTCGGTTGATTCGCACGACCGTCGGATATCGAGACACAAACATCCGATACACCGCGCCCACACGAACGTCTTTTGTCAGCATCTCTCCTCCTTCCCACCACAGTCGTGGTGCCTGCCCGCCAAGCCCTTGTCATTCCCGGGCGGAGCAATACAGGATTTGCAGCCCGCGACCGGCCTATCCACCGGCGGAGCCCCGGCAGCCCGACCCACAACAACTCGCCTGTCCCAATGCGAGTAGTGGAACCGGGACCGGCCCTTAGTCACATTGTCGCCGAACCAGCACGTCGGGCAATAACCCACGCGGGTGCCGCCGTTAAGGGAAATCGCCCGGCATCGCCCGGTGGACGGCGTAGCGCACGGAAGACCAAGCGGAGTTGCCCGGTTCTTCAGTCCAGATGGAACAACTCCGGCATGGTTGCCCACCACTCCCCCTGGGCCCGGTCGGGAAACGGATCGTGACACGGCTTGCAGACATCCCACCACCGTTGAGTTATGGGATCCGACGCCATCTTGGCCATGTCGGCATCAAAATCGCTGCCTGTGTACTCGAAGTAGCTGAACAGGTAATGCCGCCCATCAGGGAGTCGTCGCATGAAGATCGAGTAGTTCCGGATGTTGCAATCCTTGATCGTCTTGACAACACCCGGCCAGACCGCCTCGTGCAGTCGTATGTATTCGGCGACCTTATCTGGCTTCAGTGCGACGACCATGCCGTAACGTTTCATTCAACAACGCTCACAACTGTCTGGTTCCGCAGTTCCTGGGAGGTCGTGAGAGAGCGGCCTCTTGAGAGGCTCATTGTGTCGGGAATGCAGACGGCGTGCAAGGGTTTTTGGGGAACGTCATCGGGCATGGGCATGCGGGCAGGTGGGAGGAACCGTCGCACGGCGGAGTGGTCGCTGAGTTCAGAGAAATGTGGTGCTACGAGCGCGTGGGTCCGACGTCATGAGGCGGCCCCGAGTCGCCTCAATGGGCCGCGGTGGCGACATAAGGTTGCTGCTGGCATCTTTGTGAAATGCTGTGGAATCGCTCGGCTGGGAGTCGGAGGTTTCACAGCGATGGGGTCGCGTGCGGATTGGAGTTAGGGCGAGGTGGTGGCTGGTAAGTTGTTGGGAGGTGAAGGGTTGCGGAGTGTGGTGTGGATGGAGGTTGGTTTCTGCTGGGGTGGGGTGAAGTGGAACCATGGGTTCTTGGCATTATTCAAAGTGATTTTGGGGTACGGGGTTGGGGGTGATGGACGGAGGTTGCGGTTGCGCAAAAGGTGTGGAAATGGGGTTACGAAGACGGGGATGGGGCGATTGAGGTGGAGAAGTGGTTGGTTGGGTGGTGGTTAGGTGGATGTGGGATTGCTGGGGATTGGTGTAAGTGCTGAATACCCTGTGTGCACGTGCATAGGCGGGTCGGTGCAATTGCAGTGAGGGTACGCCGATACCGTGAGTGCACATGGGAAGCGTGGTTGGTGGGGAGGTGAGGAAAGCGGAAGGTGGAGAGCGGAAAGCGGAGGTTGGTGGTGGGTTGTCTCGTTTGTTGGCGCGCGAAGGGGGCTCGTGAGACACAGATCGGCGCTGTGCTCCTGTATTGGGGACGGCGGCCGTGAACGGTACGGTGTGCGACGAGCCGATAGGAGAGAGTTTCGGCCAGTCGATTCTCCGTTTATCGTCGGGCCTTCCCAATCGCCTTGGTTGTGTCGAAAACGACGTCTTGGATCTGGGAGACTTTCACCTCGCGTGGCTCGATGTTTTGGTCCGAGGCGAGGGAGGCGGCCACGCCGGCGGCCACACCGGTCGCCATGGCAATAACCTGGACGCGGTACGACGCCATGGCTTCGTGACTGCCGCTGATGCAGCGTCCGGCGACGAGCAAGCCGTCGACCGACTGCGGCACGAGGCATCCGTAGGGGATGCCGTATGGTTTGACCTCAGGGTCTTTGCCCAACGGGTGCTCAGGAGAGACTCCCTGCGCCTGACCGATACCGGCCGGGTTGTGAATGTCCACGGGAAAGGATGCCCGTCGCACGACCGCGTTTCCCGACTCCCGGCCGGAGAGCAGGTCCTGAACCGTCAAACGTTCGATGCCGCGGATTCTCCGCGTCTCTCGGACTCCAACGACTGCCGGCATCCCGCTGACGTAAGCCTTCTGGAATCCTGGGGCGTGTTTCTTGAGGAACTCCAGCACCGGCTGCACCTGCCGCCGCCCCTCCAATTCGGCGCGCGTCAGATCCTGCAGATTGGTCCCATCGACGCCATTGACCTGGGTGGCGTTGATGAGCCGCTCATCCTTGCGCCGCGAAGGATAGGTGCGTACGAAGCCGACCGTGTCCGGTAATTCGCCCCGCGCATGAGCGTCCTTGGTCAGTTCGTTCCAGGTGCGTCCATCGGGAAATCGGTACGCACCTCGTCCGCCGTGGGCGTCCATGGACTCGCCGTGGTTGACGCCTGACACGCGGAACATGATGGTCATCGGTTGGACCAGACCGTCCGCGGGCCAATTAGGCCCGGCTTCGCGCCCCTGGTCGAACGCGGCCCCTGCGCCGAAGGCGACATCCCCGTCACCGGAGGCGTCGACGGTCACGCGTGCCGGTACGTCGATCGTGCCCCGCTTGGATTGCACCCGTGCGCCGATCACTCGCTTGCCGTCCAACAAGGGTTCCGCGACCGGCGCGTGCAAGAGAATCCCCGCGCCCGCCTCTTCCATCAAGCTGGTGTACTCGATGTCGACGAATTCAAAATCGATGGATCGGCCACCGATGTGGTTGAGAATGAGGTCTACCCACGCGCTCTGGACCTTGCCCATGAGCCGCCCAACCATGGCTTGCACTGCCATGCCGCCGAGACGACCGTAACGTTCCACCAGCAGTGTTTTTGCTCCCAGGCGAGCCGCCATCATGGCCGCGGCAATCCCCGCCGGCCCACCACCGCAGATGAGCACATCGACGGCCGGCAACACGTCCCGTTTGATCGCCTTTGTCGGATCGCTCTCGGCCGCAAGAGACGCGGGTGCGCCCACGCCCGCCGCGGCGCCCAAAACGAGACGTTTCAACGTATCTCTTCGCGTGAATCGGTTCACCTTAAGATCCGTTCTCGGATAACGCCTTGATTGATGCGCACATTGGAGTGGCAGCCCTTGAACTGGTGGGAAGGAGATGTTGAGTTTCCAAGCTTGCCAGAACGCAAGGGCCGCGATGAGCAGTGTAACAAGTGGGGCAAGCAGCGCGAAGTTTTCCGATGTGATCGCGAGCGAGGAAGAGAGGATCCGGTGGCATGTGGACGGCGTGGTTCGCGAGTCGGCGGAAGAGACGCTCAACGGGCTTCCGGGGGCCGAGGCGGACGAGCTTTGCCGGGTGAAGCGTTACGCGCGATCGCCCGAGGAGGCGATGGCGATCGGCCAGGCTCACCGACATTCTTCGCGGCGGGTCAACTTTTGCGAGAATTGGCGAGGGGGCCGGATGCTGCCGGTGGCTCACGAATCTGGAGAGCTTGGCTGGCCGAGAAGCGATGTGCCTGGCCGTGGTATCCCGCTCGGAGGCAGCAAGATGAAACGACATCGGCACGCAGTCCGTTGGAGCGGGTGCGTGCCGATGTGTGTTGTGTCGCGAACATGCCTTGTAGGAGCTTTACGGCATCTCGAAGACCTCAGCTCCACGCGAGGTCCCCAAAGCCTGCCAGATATCCCATCTGACGTTGTCCGAGAAGAACCTGACGGACCCATCGCACAGGGCCGCGTTCACGCCACCAGGATGTTCACTCCGGGCGGCGTAACTGCTCCACCAGTGTCCGGTCTCGTCACTAGTCCCGCTGCCGCCTCCCGGACCGAGAGAAGCTTGGCAAGGATGTCGGTCCTGATCGTCGTTACACAGGGCATACTCCTGCGAGTAGTCGGGCACACTGCTGTTGGGCGTCAGGAGGGTCTCGAACAGGGCGGTGGGGCCCGACCAGATCAAGCCGCGGCTGTCAAACGTGTGGGGAGCGGCCCAGGCCGACAGCATGCCCAGCAGGTCGCCGTTGGCCTCATCCATGACAGTAGCCACTTCGGACATCATGAGCGTGTTGGCGGTACCATCGGTGATGTCGCGAATGCCGTAGGCGGGCGGATCGTAAGGCACTGTGGTAATGGCGGGATTAATGGCACCACTACCGTCATTACCAGCGCACACAAACGGTGCGCCACCGAATGTCACAGTACCACCTCCAAAGGGCACCGCGGTAACGGCTCCCATAGTAGCATTGACCGCCGTGCCGTTGTTCTGCCCGGTGAAGTAGCAGGCCGTATTGCCGCCATTGGCCACATAGTTGTGCTCATGGATGGCAACCGAGATGTCCATGGGAGGCAAGCCGCCTCCGAGGCCACCCGCCGAGGCAGCCAGCGCGTAGGACTTCAGCGTTGCACTCGGGCACTTGTAGCTATCGAAGCCATGGCCCGTAACACCCAGCAGGCAGTGGTAGTTGTAGATGTCTCCGCCCTCGAAGGAGAAGACCATGGCGAAGGCAGCCCCCACTCCGCCAGCGCTTGTCGCAACAACGTCATTTTGGTACGGCCAGATCGACACATCTGTCATCGAATTGCTTTGTTCGATGAAGGGGAGAATGGATATGGCCCACGTACCCCAAGCGCCTCCGATCCCACCATTCGGAAACGTCTTGTACGTGTCGTGATAATTGTGCACGGCCAGAGCAATCTGCTTGAGATTGTTCGTGCACTGCGCGCGACGGGCAGCCTCGCGGGCCGCCTGTACGGCGGGCAACAACAGGGCGATCAAAATACCGATGATCGCGATGACGACAAGGAGTTCCACCAGGGTGAAACCCCGCTTACCGAAGGACCTTCTCATAACAGAAACCTCCCACATGAGACAAGGAAAACGAGCGCAAACAGCGGGCTGCCACACGGCATCGCCTCATTCCGCACGAGCCTCCTCACTGGGCCTTAATATCAAAGTCGAAAACGTTCGAGCCTTCGCTAACCGTAACTTTGTGCTTGCCAGTGGTGTAGTCTGGAGGCGCCATCTCTTTGGGGCTTGGTTCTTTGAGGGCGTTCCAGTTGGGATCTTCGATGGTGATGTAGACCGCGTATTCGCCCGGCGCCAGCCCTTTCTGACCGGCAATTGAATACTTGCCGTCCCGAATCTTACCACCGGCCATTGTGGGACCCCTCGCAGTCGAGTCGAACCTGATTGTTCCCCTCTTGACAGGTTCTCCATTGAGCGTCACGGTTCCGTCGACCGCTTGCCGATTCAAGGGGTTATCCTGCCCGCAACCGAACCAAAGGCAGGTCAGTGCCACAAGAAGTCCGGCACCGAGAAATCGACTGTTCATAGAAATCCTCCCGTGAAAGCCTTTGAGCACCCGACTGCTCGATTGGCGGACATTACGACAGGATGGGAGCCAGCCTTCACAAAATACTAACCCCCCAATCAACCCCCCCACTGTAACAGACGACCACCATAATGTCAACAATCTGCCGGCAATCAGAAAGCAGCGAACAGAACAGCCACTAAGGGGTTAGCCATATACGCCCTGGCGAGCTATAATGGGGCGGACTGGTGGGCAAGATAAGCTTCGACGGCGTGGGCGGAAAAAGGGATGCGTTGCGGCGCTGCCGGCGGCAGGTTTCCACGGCCGTCAGCATCGTTTCGATAAAGCGACTGCCGGCCGCGCTCTGGGTTCCGAACGAGGAGCATTCGGACACGCATAACTCTTGGGCGCGGTTTGGGTGTCGGGGGGCTACGTGGGCGGGTTGTGGTTGCGGAGGGCTTTCCAGTATGCGGCTTGGAGATAGAAGATGCCGTTGCTGGAGACGTGGGCTGGATCGAGTCGGGTGATGGCCTGTGCCAGGAGTTGCTGCTGTTGGTCGGGCAGTGGGGCGTCGGTGGCCATTAGTTGGGCCAAGGCGGCTTCGCCGCTCTCGCGGATGCAATACCAGGCTTTGCGATAGCTTCCCTTCCAGGCAAGTCCCTCGCCCGTGCGCCAGTCGGAACAGAGGACGGTGAGATCGAGCTTGTCGGCGGTCTTGTTCGCCCAGCGAGCTCGGCTTGCGCACCGCTGGGCCACCGTGGCCATGACCTGGAGCATCTTCTTCTTCAGTTCTGCGTCGCGCTCCAGCGAGGCGAGCAGTTCCATGGAGGTCTGCATCTGGAGCCAGGCGTAAGTTGGTTGCCCATCCTCGACGGAGAACGACTGTTCGGTGGCCGGTGCGACGTACTTGCGGTACAGGTCGTAGTACTCCCTCTTGCCGGTCACATCCCAGGCAGCCGCATAGAGCATCGGCAGGCGAGCCGCCTCGTGTCCCTTGACGTTCCACATGCGGCTGATCCCGCGCGCGTCGCGGGTGCCGTCGGCCCTGAGCGAGTCGTAGTCGTTGTTGGGAGTGACGTTTCGCGTCATTCGGTCGGCGATGGAGGCGAGGATGGTGCCGATGGTTTCCCTCGTCTCGTCGCTGCACAGGGGGCTGTGCGAGTAGAGCCATAGCCCGTGGACGACGTGGGTGTATTGGTCGCGCGAACTGTTCGGATAGATGCTCTTGAGGTCCTGGGCACAGACGGCGCGGGCCACGAAGCCCGGAACGCCGTGCGCCGTGGTGCAGAGCTGAATCCCACGAAACACGTCCAATGCCCGTTGGCGAAGTGCCTCGTCTTGGGTGACCGCGTAGCGATCGACGATCAGCGAGAGCATCACGCCCGCCGAGATCATACAGTCTTCCATGCCCGTGCCGTATCCGCACTCGTTGGGACACGGTCGCCTGACTTCTTCGGCGGTTGGCAGGTGGGCCAGTTCTCGCCCGGGCGTGTAGCTGGACAGGTAGTCGTAGAAGAGGTGCGTACGGGGCAGGTAGAAACGCTTCCACGTTACGTCCCACAACCGGTCCACCTGTTGTTGGACCGTTGGGTCGCAGAGTGGGCTTCTTTTCGTTTCCGGTGCATCGGGCGGAGCGGCGGAAGCCGAAAGGCATGCGCCGACGAGGATTGCCAGCGCGACTGTTGTGATTTTTATTCCTCGCACGCGGGACACTCCGATGCACTGCGGGTGGGTTGTTTGCCCCTGCGGGCTGGAGGTGTTTGGGCCGTCGGTTCGACGTCAGTACTGGACTCGAACGGTGATCGGCTTGTCGCTGGGTTGGAGATCGATCGTCTCGGCCTTTGGGTCGAAGGCCTTGTGGTCTTTGCCATTTACGGTGACCGACTTGATCGGCTTCTCATGCGGATGCCGGAGCCGGAGAACGATTCGCTTGGGCGGGCGCGTGGTCGGAGGGGTGATCGAGGCTTCGATGACTCCGCGGTCGGCGAAGGAGTGGATCTCGTAGCCGGCGTGGCCGAAATTGGTCGGAGCGCCTTGGCAACGGACGGTCATGCCGTGCTTGAGCCAGTTGCGCGTGACGAAAGGGGCCAACCAGAGTTCATCGCCCCGTTCTTGGAGGAGCATGATGCGAGTCTGACAGAGGAACCAGCCGGTCTCGTGCGTCTTGTTCCAGCCGCCCAGGTTATGAAAGTGTTCCCAGAGGGAGAGGTTCTCAAGGCTGAGCAAGGAGGGCAAGGTGTTGAAGTAGGCTCGGATGAAGGGCTTGATTTCATCGCGTTGGGCATATAGCTCCACGCTTCGACGGTAGTAGGGTTGGCACTTGTTGAACCCGCCGAGGTCGAACCAGAGTCGGTGGTTTGTCTCGGAGTCGTAATTCGGCTCGCCCATGGCGGTGCGCAGGAACTCGATGCCCTCCATGATGTCGAGCATCCAAGAGGTTTCTTCGGAATTGGGATCGAGGACGCGATTGACCATCAAGTGATGCGCGGCGGCATTCTTGCACCACGCTCGGCTGCCGTCTTCGCCGGGGAAGAAGCCGCCGACCTCGCCGAAGATGAATAGAATCGGCGGTTGGGCGGGAACGAATGTGCCGTCGTCCAGCGGAGTGACGGGCGTGCGCGCCTGGGTCCAGCGGTAAGCGCGGACCACGCATTGGCGGAAATCGTCGGCGGAGGCGGCCAGTTTCGCGGCATCGGGGTGATCGACCTTAGCCAACACACGGGCCGCTTCGCGCAGGCCGGCGCAGTAATGGGCTTCGTGGATGGCGAGATTCGTGTACCTGTTCCAGTCGGCGAACACGCCCGGCGGCATGATCCCGTAGTTGAGCACCTTGCGGCCATGGACGTCCAGGCGTTTTGTCTTCTCTCGCTGGCGGGCGATCCAGTGGCAGACACGAGCCACTTCCGGGGCGACGTGCTTGAACCAGGCCAGGTCCTCGGAACGATCGACAAACTCGGCGAGGGTCCAAAGGTGCCAGCCGGTGCCCATCATCGTGTAGCCAGTCGTGAGGTAACCGGCGTCGTTGTAGCGAGCGATGAAGAACTCGAGCCCACGGCGGGCGAAGTCGCGATGCCCCATCATGTCCATGCCGCGGAGGATGGGCTGGCTCTCGCTCTCCAAGGCGCCATAGCGATCGGCCGACGTCCAGGCGTCGATCCGCGAACCGTTCTCCTCATTGCCGGCCGCGAGCATGATGTGGACCTGAGATGCGCGGATGATGTTGGTGAGCAGTTCGCTGGGCAGCTCGATCTGCGCTGCCCGCGCCATGAGGTTCTTCCAGTACTGCTTGGTCTTGTCGGCCAGTGCGGAAGCCGTTCCCCGCAGCATGGCCCAATCCTCCGGCGGCATCTTCCAAGCCGGAATGTAGCCGACGCATCGGACCTGGCCGCCTGGCGGGAGTGTGCCGCAGATCGTCGTCGTGCAATCGTCCGTGTGGACTTCAAGAGGTTTGGCTTGGCTGGTATCGACGAAGGCGAGCAGACCACCGTCTCGTTCGGCCATCATGCCGCCGTCGATCTGCTTGACCGGCATGCAGTGCTGCTTCTTGACGTCGTCGAGGACCGAAATGGTCATTACGGCATCGGCATTGTCGGCCCGTGTGTTTTCGATCGTGTATTCGACCACGCAAACGGCACGACGGCGGAGCCAATCGGGTGCTCCTGAGATGGGCTCATCGTCGAGCGGGGCAACGAATGAACGCGTTCGGTAAACCACGCCCTGTTCGTCGACGCTGGTCACCGGCAGCGGCAACCACTTTCCATCGAGATGGCGATCGATCTTCTCGTAGGTACCGTCGCCGAAGACGGCATGCAGTTCATAGGGCCAGGGGTACTGGCGACCAGTTCGTTTGGTCGTGCCATCGAACTTGGCACTAGGCTCGTAATCGGTCCGGAACGCCACCGGGCCATGGCGATACGCGATGAACTTGCGCTGATCGCAGGCGAGCGATATCATCATGGGGCCCTGGTCCTGGATCGGCTGGTGCACGACCTCCAAGGCTCGCTCGAAAGTCTGATCGGGCATCTCGTTGACCTGTTGCCGGAGCGTTTTCCGACCGGCGATCTGCTGACGGTAGGCTTCGAGGCTTATCGGGGCCGGGTCCGGTGTGACGAACAGCCCGACCACGGGGACGTAGACGACTTTGTTCTCGAGTACCTGCTCGACGCCAACGGCAAGCGGCCATGCGGTGTTCGTGAAACGAAGGACGGTCTGATCCGTCTTGCAGCGGTGTGTGCGCGCGTAGCGCACGCGGAGCAGAAGGGGTGCACTCGGATTCCAACGCAGCGTGCGTGAGGTGCCGCCGGTCGCCGAATCGAGGAACTGGCCGTTGTAGATCTCTATGTCGATCGGCTTCGTGCCGATCTTGGATTCGGCCTCGATTCGCAGGTCGGCCGTCTTGTAGAAGGAGGTCGTGTGTGCGGAAAGATCTCGGACGGTGATCGGCTCGCTGGCCTTGGGGAAGATCCAGCGGATCTTGTCGGTTGGTTGGAGCCTGTCTTTGTAGGGGATGTGCCAGAGCCAGGTGCCGTTGACCTTCTCGATGGGGAGATCGAGGGTTTTCCACTGCCCCTGCCAACTCGATTCGCCGGTCCAGTACTGAAGCTGGACTCCTTGGGGCACGGCGGCCGGATTGACGAACGTGAGCCCCACTTGGCGGAAGTAGCGGAACTCGCGCCACTGGAGCCCCAGGCAACCGACGCCGTCATCGTCGACGGGAACCGCATAGGTGCCGTCGGCGGCGGGCAGTCGTTCCTTGGTGAAGCTGAGGTCCTCGGCCGGAAACTCTTCGACCCGGCCGGCTCGCGTGCCCTGGATGCGTTTGGGATCGGAGGTGACTACACGGGCAAACGGGGCGACATTGACGGTGGTGCGGTCGCGCCGTTGCTTCGCGTCGGGATCGCGTGTAAGTCGAGCGTCGACCCAATCAGCGACGTCGCTGGCGATGCCATTTCCTCCATCGTTGACGACGAGACGAAGTTCGTCGGCGTCTTTGACCACAACATGGACCTGCTTCGGTGCCGTGCTCTCTTTCATAAGGCCGCTATCGAAGCGTTGCTCACCGTCGACGAATACCTGGAACACGGCCGAGCCGTCTGTCTTGCCGGTTTGCCACTGAAGTCCGACCTCGGCCTCGAACGTGTCGAACTGGCCGCCCAAGTCGATCGTGACGACCCCTTGGGCGTGCATTCCCAGGCCGCGTTCATACTCGACGTCGCCAATTCGCAGCTTCCGTCCGGGCCGGTGCGACGGGACGACGGCCGTGTTCAGTCCGAGGCTTCCGAAGCCCTGCTGGGCGTGAACGATCCGCTCGGCGAGCTGGTCGGCGAGGTACTCCGGTTTGCCGGGTTCGCCGGCGAGACTCGAAGCCGCGACGAACACGGAAAACAGGCCGAGGAGAAGGATCGTTGATAGTTGCAAGGCAAGTGCCCGGTTTGTCTGTCGGTGGATGGACCGAATCTGGGCTCGTGCCGGTTGCCTAGGGTTCGTGAGATGTATAAGAACCGAGAAGATGGAATCGCTCACGGTGTTACCTCGGTGGTTTTCTATGGCGGAGCCTTTTTGACGGGGGCCGCCGGCGGCGACATTCGATCCAGTACGAAGCTGAGGACGCGCTGTACGTCCTCCGGCTTCGACGTGTGGGCCATGTCGTCGCGGTAGATGAGGAGGACGGGCCGGTGGATCTTCTCGAGGATGCCTGCCAAGCGGAGAACGCTATCGGGCGGCACGACGGTGTCCTTGCCTGAGGCCGTGATGCCGACGGGCATGACGAAACGCTCGGGCCAGTATTCGGCACTGCGCTTCTTATACTCGGCAGGGATCTCGGACTTGGTTCCGCCAAAGGACGCGGCGATGGCATCCTGGAATCTTTCGTATTCGAGGTGGTTGGCGGTGCCGTTCATGGCGGCGACGGCGTCGATCAAGTCGGGGTGGATCGTGGCGAACGTCAGGGCGGAGGAACCACCCATCGAGCCGCCGCATAGGACGACCTTGTCGACGGTGTACTGCTTCTTGATGTCGGCGATGATTTGGCAGAGATCGGCTTCGGCCTTGGGGCCCATCCAGGAGGTCTTGGCGCGGTAGTCGGGAAGGATGAGGATCATGCTGCGATCGGCTGCGACATTGCGGGCGGCGATGCCTGTGGGCGTCGTGCCGCCGGCGAACTGCCAGCGATCGGAGCCGTGCCCGTGAAGTGCGATCAGGACGTGGTGCTTGATTTTCGGGTTGAAGCCCTTAGGGAGCATTCGGACGTATCGCTGCGTTGTGCCGTCGCAATGGGCCGCGAAGGCGACGTCTTCCGCGCTGAAACGGTCGTCGTGCCGATTGGGCGCATCGACGAGCGCAGTTACGGCGAGGAGCAAAGTCAGCACGATTGCCATGTCGGTCCCTTCTCATCTGGCGTCGAACAGACTTCTCGGTCGAGAAGCGCGCTCTTGGGGCGTGATGTTGCCCCCGGTGTCGTCTCAACTTAGGGGAACGTCCGAACGCTGTGATTCGATCGTCCGGGGCGGGCTCAGTTCTTCGCGCGTTGCTCTTGCGGCCAGGCGGACTTCATTTCCCACACGTCCATCGAACCCACGCGAGCGTCGCCCCCTTTCGCGTAGAGCGACAACGCCTTGTCGTCGGCCGGTGGCACGAAACAATGAACCATCGTTACGCGGCCATCGCCTGTGAAGATCTCGATGGAGGTACGATCCACAAGCATGCGAAGCCGAATCTTGCCACCGTCGGGCTCGACGACGGCCGACGCTCCCTGGCAGGAGAGCGTTTTGGCTTTTCGATCGTACGCGATGGGCAGGCCGCGAACGACAAACCCCAGCTCGCTTGCGGCCCCAAAGTCGAGCTCGGCGCAAATATCGAACAGCTCGCCGACGATGCCTGCCAGCGGGTTGTCGCCGGGTTTCAGCGGTCCGCTGATGCTGTGTTGTTTGCCGTGCAGCGTGTCGAGCTCCTTGATCGGCAGGAGGCACAGCCGAACGCCTTCGGGAAACGTGCGCAAAGATAGTACAACCGGAACGGACATCTGTTGGTTGAACGGCATGTCGGGGTACTTTCCTCCGGCAAGCCAGGCGATCTGAATTCGGCGGCCATCGCCAGGTGGAATATCGCTGAACGTCTGGGCGGCGTAGCGGTTCTTGCCGAAATGAGACTGAATGGGGGCGCCGTCGGGTTTGAACGTCTTCCCGTCGAAACTTCCGAGCATGTACGCGTTGTTGCCTCCCCAGAAGACCCATTTCACGTTGTTCGCGTCGCCGTCGACGGGCAAGGCAAAGAAGTCGGGGCACTCGGTGGTGCCCGGCATGGGCACGTCGCAGAGCTTCGTCCACTTCTTCAGGTCCGGCGAGCCGAACAGAGCGTAATCGTGTTTGGTGAGGTACAGGGCCATCACCCATTGCTTGCTGGGTTCGTGCCAGAAGACCTTCGGGTCGCGGTTGCCATCGACGATCTGCGGTAGGACGGGGTTCTTGTCGTATTTCGTCCAGGTCCGCCCGCGGTCGTTGCTGTAGGCGATCGATTGGGCGAAACCGGCGCTTCCACCGGCCGACGTGTAGATGCACACGATGACCTTTTCTTTTCCCGCCTGGAAACCGGCCGTGTTGTTCCAATCGATGACCGCCGATCCCGAGAAAATGGGTCCCAGCGAATCGCCCCAGATCGCGTGATCCAATTGGGTCCAGTGAAGCATGTCGGGGCTAACCGCGTGGCCCCAAGTCATGTTGCCCCACTGTTTGCCGTGGGGGTTGTGCTGAAAGAACAGATGGTACTCGCCCTCGTAGAACACCAGCCCATTCGGATCGTTGAGCCAGTTCTTGGCGGCCGTGAAATGGAACTGCGGCCGGTAACGTTCTTGGTAGAGCGGCACACTTCCCTCGGCACCTAAAACGGTCTGTGGTCCCGCCACCAGCGCCGCCGCTGCAACCGCAGAGCCGGTCGCCAAAAACTGTCGTCGCGTCAACCCAGTTCGTTGTTGTGACATGATCGGAATCCGTTTCTGACAGTCAATGTGTCGATATTCCCCAGTGGACCTCGGCCCGGCCAAAGCACTGGGCATCTGCACAACCAATTGTACTTGGTTGGCCCGCTTTGCGCAAGGATCTGGCCGCAGCGCGGGCCGAAATCGGCCTGTGGCGAGGGAAATGACGTTCCCGCGTCGTGAACCGCCGGCTGGCCGGGGTGTTTGCACGTTGGCGCTGCAGCTTCACCGGCTGGACGGGGCCGATGCGCTGCTGGAATGTGCCAATGGAAGAGAGCCGATCACGGACGATTCGGGGCGGGAATCTCGATGGTCTCAAGGACTTTGAGCACTTGCACCGGCTGTGAGGGTGCGACTCGTTGGATTTCCCGATGGAAGTCGCTGAGGCTGATTCGCTCGCCGGGTTTTTCGACGGGATGTCCGATGAAGTTGTCCCAGTGCGTCGGAATGAACAATTGGGCGTCGACACATTCGAAGAGGCGCGACAGGTAGTCGGGTGCCCGACCTGCGATACTTGCCAGGAGATAGTCGCACTTGGTTCCCTGGAGTTCTGCATCGACCAGATTGGCACTGCCGATGTTCAGAAACGTTTGCCCGCCGCCGGTCAAGAGGAGCGCCCAGGTTCCACCCTCGACGAAGTCGGACACCTTGTCGATCCGCTCGGGTACGTGGTCGTAGCTGCCGGGGTAGCCGACGGGTTCCTTGTGCCGGGAGCGCAGGGGTGTGAGCGAGAAGCTGCCCAACCGGAGCGTTCGGCGACTCTCGACTTGGCGCAGTCGCGATTCGGCGATTCTGAAGTGGCGGCAGATATTGAGCGTCGTTTGGGAGCCAACGATGATGGCATCGGTATACTTGGCGATCTCGGGCACATCGGCCAGATGATCCCAGTGCGAATGGGTGAGGACGATGTAGTCGGCCTGCTTGATGTGCTTGCGCACGACCTCGGGGATGCTCACGCGGCGAGGGTCGCGGCTGACATAGGGATCGACGAGAAGCGTCTCGTCGCCGATCTTGAACTCGAAGCCGTTGATCCCGAGAAATCGCACCTTCGTGACCGTGTCGGCCGCGTTGGCGACTGTACTTACCACGAGTGCCACGATTGCGCCGAGCAGCAACCTTTGTCGTAGGGGTCTCATGCTGAATCCTCACTTAGCCGCTGGTCAGGTGGTGTCGTCGAGGTGAGTCGTCTGGAAGGGGACGCAACTGCTCTGCAGCAAACCACGATTACCGAGATGATTATACAAGATGGACGGATACTGAGTAAACATGTTGGATGCGGACACCGAGGAGGTGTTCGCTAGCGGATCGGTTGGTGGTCGATCAGGTTGGCCGGGAGACGTTGGCTTGCTGTGCGCAACGGCTCGCCTGCAGACGTACTTGGCACTGTCTGGAGTCCGCCAGTCCTGGGCCATCGCAGTGGCGTGAAGTTCACCAAGATTGCGATCGGTCCGCCACCGGAGTAAGATCTCCAGTAGTGATTCTAATCCCGCTTTCGCTCTGACCTGCCGAAACGGCCGTTGACCTGATTCGCGCATGGGAGACCCAGCACGTGGACAACAAACAGTTGACAGTCAGGGGCTTGCGAAGCCGGTTTCGCATAGCCGTATTTCCTCTGTTGGCCCTTTTGGCCGCAATCTCCTGCGTGCACGCCGATACCGCTGGCTATGAATTCCGTCCAGGGCCGCACGTACCCAAGGACTTCAAGCCAGGTCCTGGGGTTGACGCTTCGGGCATGGACCTGAGTGGCTCCGCGTTCATCGGTATGGACCTGAGCAGGGCGAACTTCCAAGGCTGCAACCTTCAGCGATCGTTTTTCTACCAGATCCGCTTTCAACAGGGGAGTGCCTCGTTCAGGGAGGCGGACCTCAGGTATGCCCGATTCACGGAAACCCCCGGGGGTCCCAAGCATGAGGGTCTTGACGAGTCTGACTTCACGGATGCCCTCATTCAGGGACTTCAGTTTAGTACTCAGTACGCGCACCTTACCCTGGATCAGCTCCGTTCGACGAAGAGCTTCAAGCTCAAGGATCTCAGCGGCTGTCAGATCGTGGGTGGAAAGAATGAACAGCGCAATTACAGTTACTACGATCTTCAACCGCGACCGGTCGCCATTGATTTCCGTCAATTCGATCTGCGGAATGCCACCTTCGCCGCAGGTGACTTCTCAAAGAGCGATTTCACCGGGGCCATAATCACCGGTGCGACGTTCTTCAAGTCGACCATTACACCCGCCCAGATCAGGTCGACGAGCCGGTACACTCCGGATCCTCATTTGGGAGGCTACCCTGGTTCTTTCTATGTGAATCCGGATCACTATGGAATGCTCGACCCTCGCACGGCCTATTCAAACCTTGGTTTCGCCTACACGGACCTTTCCACGTGGGATTTTGCGAAGGCGGATCTTCGCGGTGCGCGGTTCTGCGAGGTGAACCTGAGCGGCGTCGATTTCTCCGGTGCCGACATTCGTGGCGCACATTTCTGCAAATCGATCAGCCGAGAGCAATTCCTTGCCACGAAGAGCTATCAAACGGGCAACCTTGCCGGCATTATCCTGGTGCGACTGGATCTGTCCAACATCGACTTCTCGGGCCAGAATCTGGCGGAGGCGCAGTTCGTTGAGTGCAACCTCAGCGGCACGCAGTTCGCAGACGCGGTGATCACCAACGTCAATTTTCGCGGCTGCTTCCTCCATCCTCCAGCGCTCCAGCAGATCAAGTCGACCTGGAACTACAAGCACGGCCACATGGAGGGCATCCGACTGCCAGACACCCTGGCGGCGGCGTTGAAGGCGGAACGTGCGGCGGCGAAAGAGAAAACGCAAGACGCCCAGTGATGCGGCCTACGGCACGACACTTCACAACGACGAACAGCGTATGTCCCGACCGGGAGACAGCCTTCCCCGGGAGCCGAGCTACGACGCCGGCACGGACATGCGGAACATCTGGGGGTGACCGTAGAGGGGAGTTGGGATGATGCAAATAGCGAGCCGCTTACGTTGCCATGTTCTGCTGTTCTGCCTATTGCTTGGCTGTGGCATGCCGAGGCCGGCCGTCGCCGACCATGCGGCGTCGAAGCTGGAGCTTGGGCCGTGGACACAAGGGCTGCAGGTTGGTCCGGGCATGGACGCTTCGGGGAGAAATCTACGAGGCTGCAAGTTCATCGGACTCGACCTGCGGAACGCCCGGTTCGATGGTGTGGACCTGGGCGGTGCCGAACTGTATCAATGCGATCTCCGCAACGCTTCCTTCAAGAGCGCAGTTCTGACGGGGTTGCTCTGGGGGGACTGCAAACTCGAAGGGGCGGATCTCAGCGATGCGGTTCTCAATGGCATCACGCCCATACATGGCGTTTCTGGCTATGGCATCAAGTTAACGTCGGCGCAATTCGCATCAACTCGCAGCTACAAGGCGAAATCTTTAGGAGATTGTATCGTTGCCCTCACCAGTAGCTCCCGCACAGATTTAATCACCCCGCGACTGGACTTCAGAGGAGCCGATCTGCAGAAATGCATCTTTGTGTTCGTAAACCTCACACAATGCGATTTCACCGATGCAACGATCACGGGAATGGGGGTGAACGGCGGCGCAATTTCGTTTGCACAGATTGCCTCGACAAGAAACTTCAGGCGGGGCAATCTCTACGATGTGGGGTTAGGGGGCGTGGTGCCCATCGGCAAATGGGATCTTTCCGGAATCGATATGCGTGGGGCGCGGTTCGTAGGTTCGGGGCTGTTGAGGAACGTTGATCTTACCGACACCACCATCAACGACTGCAAGTTCCGATGTTCAATATCCAAGGATCAGCTCTTCGTGACGCGGAGCTGCACCAACCGAGAATTCCTTGGGGTCCAAATCTGGAACGTCGATTTCAGCGACGCGGACTTTTCGGGGATGAACCTGACGGGGTGCCATTTCTGCGACTGTGATTTCACCAATGCGTCGTTTGAGGACACGGTCGTCTCAGATGTTCGCTTCGAAAGAAAAGGCATCACCCTGGATCAGATCAAATCGACCTGGAACTACAAGCACGGAAGTATGACTAGCGTTGTCCTTCCCAAGGAGATAATGAAGGCCCTGGAGTCGGACCGCGCGGCGGCGAAGGAGAAGCCGCAAGACGCCCAGTGATGCGGCCTACGGCACGACACGCCACAACGACGGACCGCATCCGTCCCGATCGCGGAATCAACCTTCCCTGGCAGCCGGGCTACAACGCCGGCACGGATACGTGGTACATCTGGGACATCGGTCCCGAGGGGGTGGGCTTCCCAGACCACATCTTGGTCGAAGGAACACTGGAGCCGGGGGAGAGACAGGTCTTCTGGCGGCTGGTTAAGCCGGGTGGCTCCGGCTTGGCCGACACGGGCGTTTCCGCTCGCGACACGGTGGAGATCAACGTAGAGAAGATCGTCTGGCCAAATCAGGACCCGACCGCCGGTTGGAACCCAAATGAGAACACAGCCACGTGGAACGGCTTCTCGCTTCCGCCTGGCTGGTACATCAGCAGTTCGCTCTACGAGATCATCCACGGCGTGTCCAGTCACATCCGCACCGAGTACCCCGAGAATACATCGCGGTCTCTCGATCCATCGCGGGCTCGTTGGGAAGGGACCGGCGAGAGCTATGCGACGCTCGACCTGGGGGCATTGCGTGGCACGGAAGGGTGGGCATCCGGCGTGACGGTTCGGATCGAACTTACCTACGAGTTCGAGCAGAGCCCAAATATCAAGGTGGGTGATTTCGTCGACACAAATCACGAGAACCGCTGGGAGGCGAGCTTCTTTGCCAACAGCGGCGTGAAGATCGAGGACCGGGCGGAAATCCAGATCTTCGACACAGCGGCGTTGCTCAAAGCGATTGGTGGAAGTCAGGAGACGATCAACGGCAACGTTGTTACCATGGAAGGCAATGTGACGGAAATCAACACAGAGCACTACGTTAAGCTCCACTATGGCACTCCTGCCCGCTACTCGGCCATTAATCCAGCCGACTACGTGAATTCACTGATCAGCGGCATTCCGTACCACTGGGATGGACTTAGCAACGGTACGTATTCGGATCTGGACAACGCTCCTAAAGGCGGCCAGACAATGATCATTGACGTGACCAAGGATGGGATCGGCGAGTACGATTTCGAGGTGACGGTCGTTGGTTATTCAAGCAAGGTGAAGTACCATGTTTCCGGATCGGGCACGCCTGCTCCTGACATACTCAGCCTCCAAAGCCATTGGGGGAGCGGTGTGAAGTTCACAACCGCGAAAGTAAAGAAGCTGTAGTGCGGTTTGCTGAAAGCGAGGAACTCCAAATGCATCGAGTCGTGATCCGACGGACGTTGGTCGCTCTGGCGTGCGGTTTACTGCTCCATGGGCAGATTGGTAAGGGGCGCAGTGATACGGAGGCGCCGCGCGTGGTCCTTGGACCGGGCGCGAAGGACTTGATCGTTGGCCCCGGCATGAACGCAACTGGGAGGGACCTTCGAGGATGCGAATTCGTAGGCCAGGATCTGACAGGGGCCAGGTTCGACGGATGCAATCTCTACCGTGTGCGGTTTGAAGATTGCATTCTCAATCGCGCATTCTTCCGTCGAGCATCGTTCGTCGGAGCGACGATCAGTGTCGGGCCCAACTTTGAGGGGGCCGACTTCACAGACGCGACGATCAATGGCGCTCCGCGATTCGGGCGGCCTGGCAACATCGGCTTCGGCTATTACGGCTTCGATATCTCGCCGAGCCAATTGATGTCCACATGGTCCTACAAGAACAAGGACCTGTATCGATGCAGGATTCGTGGCTCCCGTGCCTCCGAAGAACCTGTTGCGTTCAGTTTCCGAGACGCGGATTTACGAGAAGCAACCCTCTGGGAGGATCTGTCCAAGTGCGACTTCACAAACGCTCGCATTGACAAGACGACCTTTATGAGCGATTCGTTCACGTTCGACCAACTCGCTTCTACGTGGGACTTCAAACAGCGCCGCCTCCGAGTGCGTCTCTACTCGGCAGGGAGAGCCGGCGCCGTGTCTCCCGGTAAGTGGGACCTCTCGCACATCAATCTGGTCGGCTCGGAGCTGTGGTTGAAGGCGAGCGACGCCGACTTCACTGACGCGACAGTCAACGACTGCACCATAGGCATCGGCCTAACGACGGCCCAACTGTACTCCACCCGCAGCTATCAACGAGGAGACCTCACCGGCTTGCAGCTCGTGTCTAGCGACCAATCAGGCTGCGATCTCTCGGGCATGAACCTCACCGGATGTAGCTTCTCTCACTGCAATTTTTCAGGTGCGAATTTCACTGATGCCGTGATCACGGGCACACGATTCTCCATCGACAGTTCGAGCAAGGTAGCAGATCAATTGACGCTCCAGCAGATCAAGTCGACCTGGAACTACAAGCACGGCCACATGGAGGGCATCCGATTGCCGGACAACCTGGCGGCGGCGTTGAAGGCCGAACGTGCGGCGACAAAGGAGAAAACGCAAGACGCCCAGTGACGCGGCCTACGGCACGACACGTCGTGACGATTGGGGGAAATGTCAGGAGAAGAACTGGCGGACCTGGTCGGCGATGGCGATGCAGCCGGTGTAGGTGATGAGCAGGGAGAAGGCGAGCGCGGCGGCAAGGCCGAGGTTGAGTACGAGGCCGGCGCGGTATTGGCCCATGAGGTCTTTGCGGTTCACCAGGCAAATCATTGCGCCGATGCTCAAAGGAAGGACAAAGACGCCGCCGATTTGGCTGACGATCTGGGCCTGAACGGGATTGAAGCCGAGCAGCGGAACGGTAAGCCCGACGAGACCGGCGACGGCACAGAGGATGCGGAACAGGGGAGTGTTGGTTTCCATCTCGCCATCGCGGTAGTCGGCGATGAGCAGCGGGGCCACCATCATGATGGGGAAGAGGGAGGAAAGGCCTGCACTGAGCGCGCCGGCGAAGAAGAGGACGACGGCGAGCCGTCCGGCGGCCGGTTCGAGTGCCTTGACCATGTCCATGACCTGCTCGACGACCTGCCCATGAGCGAACATGGCGCCCGTGGCACTGGCCATGATGGCGACGCTGATTATGAACATCAGCGCGGCGGCCGTTATGCTGTCGCGGGTTTGCTCGCGGCGGTTGGTTACGTTCCAGCCTTTGCCTTTCATGAGCAGAGGTCGAACCACAAAGGTGGCGGCGGCCATCGTGGTGCCGACCATTGCGGGCAACAATACGAATGCGCCTTTTGTCCGCGGTATCCGAGGGACCAAGCCAGCAATGAAATCGCCGGGAGTCGGGAGAACGACGAACATGGAGACGAGGAAGGTGATTCCCATCAGGGTCACGAAGACGACCAGCACCTTTTCGAAGAAGGCGTAGGTTCCCACGAGGAGGAGACCGTAGAGTGCCGCGACAATCAGCACCGCCACAAGCAGGCGGGTCCAATAGACCGGCAACATGAGGCCGGGCACACATTGCTGGAGCACGTCGGTGATCATCGATGAACACAGGCCGAGGATTCCCATGATGGCTCCGTACTGGGCGAGCACGATGCCGAAGACCACGAGGATCGCGACGATCGGGCCGCCGGGAAGATGCGTGCGGAAGCTGTGGACCGCCGTCTGGCCGGTGACGACGGCGTACCGCCCGAACGCCTCCATGAGGAAAGCCATGAACAGGCAGGAGAGTGCCGCCAACCAGAGCAGGTCGAGCCCAACCATCGAGCCGGCTTTGCACATGGTGGTGACGCTGCCCGTGCCGACCGTGTAGCCGATGCAGAAGATGCCGGGGCCTACGGTGAGAATCAACCGCCAGGCGCGCGAAATGAGCGACGGAGCCGCTGTTGGATCGAGCGTCGAGTTGGTGGGAGGCGATTGGTCAGGGCTGGCCATGGGTCGGCGGCTCCAGGGTACTGCTTAACTGATTCGGAAGACCGTGATATGTCGTTGGTTGCAGAGGTTTCGAGTGGCAGTCGCCCGTTGGGCTGCTCATCGGCCGTAGTGCCCAATCATCATAGCAGCAGGACCTCCTTCCGTCAGTCCCTAGGAACGGTCCGTGGCGGTCTGCGAAAGGGCGGCGGTTATGGGTATCGCTGCGGTTTCGTCGCGGGGGAAGTCTCTTGGTTGGGCAAGGGTGGTTGATTGACGTTTGGTGGAGTGGGGAGATAATGGGAAGGGAAAACTGGGAAAGGGGAAAGGAGGGAAAGGAAAGGACGTGCCGGGAGGGGGACGGGGTAGTTGAAGGTGGATGTGGAGTGCGCGCCTAGGTTGCGTCTGTTCTGAAGAATGCCGAAATGAGGCCGGCTGTGATATGTGAAGAACCGCTGGACCTCGCTTTGCCACACGGTCGAACCGTGCAGCAAGCAACCTCCGAAGAGAGGCTGCTTCTTGGCGACTGGCGGTGATTTGACACCGAGGCCAGTCCAAAGAATCTGGCTGCGTTGCGGTTCCGATTCGCAAGAGAGTATCGCAGGAATTGCAGGACCATGACCGATGCGGATGAGTTACTGTCGGAAGCGGATGCATTGCTTGAGCAGAACCGCTTTTCAGAGGCCAAGCTGGCCTACCGCGCAGTGTTGGAGTCGGGAGTCGCCTCTTCCAGGGCCATCATTAACTTGGAAGTTGCCGAGGGTGAAGATCGCCTCGCCTTTCTGCGATCTCTTGTTGCTCGCTATCCAGAGGAGATGGAATATCGAATCGCCCAGGTGAACGAGTTGATTCTGGCTGGTCGCGCAGATCACGCGATCCAATTCTGCACACTGATGTTGGGCAAGACAACGGAGTTGAGGGAACAGCTACTCATCAGGCTTCTCCGTCTGCGGGCCGCTGCACAGTCGTGGCGATGCGAGAGTTATGTGGAAGACTTCCGCGAAGTCTGGAATGCCGGAGAGACAGTGCCTGGATTCGATAGGATGCGCAGAACGCTTATCGAGAGCATATCCGGATGCACGCGGGTTGAAGCTATTCCAAGTTTCCAGGCGCTTGCAGAAGGACGGATTGTGTCAGAAGCCTTAGTGCAATTCATACAGGCGAAAGTCACAGAACTTCGGGCTCTGGAAGAATGCATGAAGTCCGAGGTTCCGGGCATGTCCTGATGGAAGACTGCGGGGCCTGTTGTGTCTTGGGATTCGTCCGTGTTTTGAGGTCTTCTACTGAGTAGCTCTGGTCCGTTGTTCGTGGCGGTGATCGGTTCTTTGTGGTCGATGCGTCGGTTCTTGTGGGGCGGAGCTTGGCTGGGTGTGTGTGGGGGGATATGCTACAGGTATTGGATGTGAGGACTGAACGAGCTTCTGGATGCGGGGGGTGTTCGATGGTGCGATGGTGGTTGGCACGGGTCGTGTGCGTGATGGTGGTGCTGGTTGGCGCGCGGGTGGCTTCGGCTGATGCGGAAGGTGACGCGATCGCGGCGGCATTGGACAAGGCGCGGCCGGTGGTGCCGATGACCGAGGCGCGGCGGGAAGCCTTGCGAGCCCTGGATGCGTGGATCGCGCGGCCGAGCTCGGAACGGCTGGAACCGGTGATTGCCTACTACCAGGCGGCTGTGGACCGTGCGCTGGATACCTTGGAGAAGGAGCGAGTGAAGTCCGGGCTGCGGATCTTCCAGCTCTATTCCAGCTCGGTCATCGTGCAGACGCCGGAAACGGTTTTTGCCTTCGATCTGGATCAGGGTATTCACACGCGTGCGATGGCTGGTGCATCGGACGCGGCGCCGGAGGGCGAGAAGAAAGTGATGACGGCCGGAGCAGCGAAATCCGAGCGATCGGCAGGGTCGAGGCCGAGTTTCTACTTGACGGAAGCCCAGGTGGCGCGGGTGGCGGCGCTGGTCGATTACTCGTTTCACACGCACGAGCATGACGATCACATCGATCTGGAGTTGACGCAGGCCTTGCTGGCCAAGGGCAAGACGGTCGTCGTGACGGAGAGCAACAAGGAGAACTGGAAGTCGTTTCCGTGGGCCGCGAAGCTGACGGTGCTGGATCAGACGGTCAAGGAGCCGATACAGGTCGGACCGCTGAAGGTCGACGTCCTGCGGGATTTCCAGTGGAACAACTACATGCACACCAGCGGCATGCCGTGCAATGCCTATGTCGTGACGACGCCGGGCGGGCTGGCCGTGATGACGAAAGGGGACATCAACTGCGGTTTGCAGTTGCTCGGCTGGCTGAGTCTGTTGAAGAACCGGGGGCAGCGAATCGACGTCGTTACGGGGAGCGTCATCTTCTGGCGGGGCGTTCACGTGCCTGCGGAATGGGACGCGCTGTTCAAGCCGCTTTGGCTGCCGGGACACTGTTGGGAATTTGGCCACCGCCGAAAGGATCAGCGCAAGGGCAATTGCCTGTCGTTCGAGCTGTCGTGGTGTTGGGCACGAGACGTCGCCGGTACTGAGCGGACGCAAGTGCTGAGCTGGGGCGAGTGGATCGACGTGCCTGCTCGGTGACGCGTTGGAGAAGCGGGTCGGCAGGGCGGCGGCGGGACTGGCGTTCGTGTCCGATTTCGCTGCACCGAGGGAGCGTCGCCGGGCGTCAGGCGTTTTCGGGCGGTGTTGCGGGCGGGGTGGTGGCCGTGGTTACGGTGGCGGTGGCGCGGCGGTGGTTGCGGTGGTCGGTGAACCACTGGATGACGTAGTAGAAGACGGGCGTCAGGAAGATGCCGAAGAAGGTTACGCCGATCATGCCGCTGAAGACGGCGGTGCCCAGGGTTCGACGCATCTCGGAGCCGGCCCCGCTGGAGAGAACCAACGGCAGCACGCCGAAGATGAAGGCGAACGAGGTCATGAGGATGGGGCGGAGTCGCAGCCGGCAGGCGGCAATGGTGGCCTCGCGGCGCGGCACGCCGGTTTCGTGCTGCGATTTGGCGAACTCGACGATCAGGATGGCGTTCTTACTGGCCAGTCCTACCAACACGACGAAACCGATCTGGGTGAAGATGTTGATGTCCATGCCTACCAGGGCCACGCCGGCCACCGAGCATAGGATGCACATCGGCACTACGAGAATCACTCCGAGCGGGAGCGACCAGCTTTCATACTGTCCGGCCAGCACGAGGAAGACGAGAACGACGGCCCCGGTGAAGACGAAGGGCGTCGTGTTGCCGGCGAGGATCTGCATGTAGGTGACTTCCGTCCATTCGTAGGCCATCGATGAGGGAAGCTGTTCGGCGAGCTTTTCGACGGCGCCGATGACCTGGCCCGAACTCATGGTCGGCAGGGAGGCCCCATTGACTGCGGCGGCCGGATAGGTGTTGTACCGGGTAATGATGAACGGGCCGGACGAGTCGACAACCTTTAGCAGGGTGCTGAGGGGGACCATTTCACCGCGCGAATTGCGCACCTGCAGACGGCGCACGTCTTCCGGCTGCATGCGGTAGGGCGTATCGGCCTGGACGTTCACTTGCCACGTACGTCCGAACTCGTTGAAATCGTTTACGTAGAGCCCGCCCATGTTCACCTGGAGCGCGTCGAAGACATCGCTGAGGGTGACGCCCATCGTCTTGCACTTGGTACGGTCGATGTCGACGTACAGTTGTGGCGTGTTTGCGCGGAAGATGCTCAAGAGGTTTCTGAGCCCCGGGGTCTGGTTTCCTGCGGCGGCCAATTTGTCGGTGGCTTCCTGCAGCGCCTCGAGGCCGGCATTCCCGCGGTCCTCGACCATGAGTTTGAAGCCGCCCGTGCTGCTCAATCCGCGCACCGGTGGCGCCCCGAAGACGAGAACCAGACCATCTTCGATCTGGGCGAACTTTCTCTGCAGGACTTGCGTGATTGCGTCGGCCCGCAGCTCGGGCTTCTCGCGTTCCTCGAACGGATCAAGAACGACGAACATCGATCCGAGGTGCGAGCCGTTGGCCTGCAACATGAAGGAGAGGCCGGCGACCGTGATGACGTGGGCGACGCCGTCGGTTTCCATGGCGAGTTCGCGAGCGCGGTTCAACACGTCGGTGGTGCGATCCAACGAGGTGGAATCGGGGAGCTGGACCATGCCGAAGAGAAAACCCTGGTCCTGATTGGGAATGAAGCCCGAGGGGACCTTGCCGAAGCTCCACACGGTCAGGTACATCAACCCGGCGTAGAGCACCAACACGAGCAGGCTGACGCGGAGGAGCCTGCCCACGAACCACGCATATCCGTCGATGGAGACCTTGAAGACCATATTGAACAGCTTGAAGAACCACCCCAGGAGGAGGTTGAGAATCCACGCCAGCGGATCGCGCTGCTGGTGCCGCGGCTTCAACAGGATGGCGCACAGCGCCGGGCTGAGCGTCAGGGAGTTCATCGTGGAAAGGAGCGTCGAAACGGAGATGGTCAGAGCAAACTGGCGGAAAAACTGGCCGGGAATACCCGTGATGAAGACGCAAGGGAGGAACACGGAGGCCAGCACCAGACCGATGGCAATCACGGGCGCAGAGACCTGCTCCATGGCCTTGTGGGCCGCTGCGCGCGGAGATAGCCCCTGTTCGATATGATGTTCGGTCGCTTCGACCACCACGATCGCGTCGTCAACGACGATGCCGATCGCCAAGACCAAGCCGAACAGCGAGAGGGTGTTGAGGCTGAAACCCATGATCGCCATCGCCGCGAAGGTGCCGATGATGGCCACCGGCACGGCAATCAGCGGGATGAGCGCGGAACGCCAGTTCTGGAGGAAGACGAGCACGACGATGGCGACGAGAATGACGGCGTCGCGGAGCGTGTTGAAGACCTCGTGGATCGATTCGCGGACGTACGGCGTCGTGTCGTAGCAGATGCGGTAGTCGAGCCCTTCGGGGAACCGCTTGGCCAGTTCCACCATCTTCTCCTTGACGTGGTCGGCCGTGTCCAAAACGTTCGAGCCGGGCAACTGGAAAATGCCAACGCCGGAGGAAGGCATGCCGTCGAGCGAGACGCTGACGTCTTCGCTTCGGGCGCCCAATTCGACGCGACCGATATCGCGCAGGCGCACGATCTGGCCTTCGTCGCCGGTCTTCACGACGATGTCGGAAAACTGTTCCGGATCGGTAAGGCGTCCCAAGGTGGTCATCGTGTACTGGAAGGCGATGCCCGGGGCGGCCGGCTGCTGACCGACCTGGCCGGCCGCGACCTGAACGTTCTGCTCGCGCAGTGCGCGGACGACGTCGCCGGTGGTGACGTCGCGCGAAGCGAGTTGGCCGGGATCGAGCCAGACGCGCATGCTGTAATCGCGTTGTCCGAGGATCATGACCTCGCCCACGCCCTCGATTCTGGCCAGCTCGTCGCGGAGCTGGATCATGGCGTAGTTGCTGAGGTAGAGTTGATCGTATCGCCCACCGGGCGAGAAGAGGTTGACCACGAGGATGAAGTCGGGGGATCGCTTCTTGACGGTTACGCCGATCTGTTTGACGATGTCGGGCAGGCCGGGCGTGGCCAGAGCGACCCGGTTTTGGACGAGCACCTGGGCCATGTCGAGGTCGGTGCCGACGCGGAAGGTGACCGTGAGGTTGTAGGAGCCGTCGTTGGCGCACTGCGAGGACATGTAGAGCATGTTCTCGACGCCGTTGACCTTTTCTTCGATCGGCTGCGCGACCGTGTCGGCCAGCACGCGCGCGTTGGCACCGGGATAGGAGCAGGTGACCTGGACGGTCGGCGGGGTGATCTCCGGGTACTGAGCAACCGGAAGCGAAAAGACGGCCACCAACCCGACCAGCGTGATGATGATCGATGGGACGGACGCCAGGATCGGGCGATCGATGAAGAAACGCGAGAACATCGCCGACGCTCTCCTAACTCGGAACAGCCGAAGTCAAAGGATCCAGGAAGGGGCGGGAGAGTTAAGGAACCGTCGGAGGGCAATACGCGGAGTCAACGACGCCGACGTGGGCCGTGATCGATCCTTCAACCCAGGTGCTCAATCTGCTGTGTTACGCTACGGTTAATTCTTGGCCGGCGCCGAGTGACCTTGTGCGGGGTTCGCCGAATCGGCCAACGACGGCGGCTTGCCTTTGCCCTCGTTGGCGAAATGCGGCGCAACCACGGTTCCAGGTCGCGCCCGCATCAGGCCGTTGACGATGACCCTGTCGTCGGCGGTAATTCCCGATTCGATGACGCGGAAACCGTCGCGCAGGGGTCCGAGCTCGACGGGGCGATACTCGGCCACGTTTTTCTTGTTCACCACCATGAGGAATTTTTGCCGCTGGTTGGTTCCGACCGCCTGGTCGGCGATCATGAGGGCCGGGTGAGGTTTGCCGAACGGCAGCCGCACATTCACGTACAGGCCGGGAGTCAACTGGCGTTTGCTGTTGTCGAATATGCCGCGAACCCGAATGGTTCCGGTGCTGGTGTTGACCTCGTTGTCGACGAAGTCGAGCACGCCGCGATGGGGGAAGCCTTTTTCGCTGGCCAGCCCGATTTCGACGGGAATGTTGAGCGACTTGATGCGGTCCGGCGCGATGGGCTCGCCTGGCCGCCGCACGAACTCCTTGTACTGGGTATAGAGCGGCTGTTCGACGTTGAAATAGACGTAGATAGGGTTGATGGTGACCACGGTGGTGAGCACCATGGCCTCGCCGGCACCCGGCTGGACCAGGTTGCCTTCGGTAACGCGGGCGCGGCTGACCTGACCGGTGATGGGCGAGACGACGCGCGTGAATTCGAGGTTGAGCTCGGCATCGCGCACGGCGGCTTCCGAGGCTTGAACCGAGGCCTCGGCGACGCCGACCTGGGCCACGTCGTCCTCGTAGTCTTCCTCGCTGATCGCACCGGTGGGGCGGAGCCGTTCCTCACGTTTGAGCTTGGCCTGGAACTTGGCCAGAAGGGCCTTGGCACGCATGAGCTCGGCATTGGCGCGATCGAGCGTTGCCTTATAGGGCCGCGGGTCGATCTCGAAGAGGAGGTCGCCGGCCTTCACTTCCTGACCATCGTGGAAATTCACGCGAACGATGTACCCGGACACGCGTGCGCGAACCTCGACCTCGCCGACGGCCCACGTCTCGCCGGGAAACTCGTAGTAGTCGGTCACCTCGCGGGTGATCGGCCGGCTGACGGTGACCGAAGGAGGCTGCTGTTGCTGCTGCTGCGGTTGCTGCGCTTGCTTGGGACAGCCAGCCAAGAGAACCGCGAGTGCCGCGAGGAGCATGTTCGTTGGTAGATATCGAAGTGGCTTCTTTTCCGTGCCCATTTGCTCTATTCCGGTTGGGAGATTCGGCTGTGTGCTTGCGCTGCCGGCTTTGCCGGTGCAGTCGGTGCGACAGAGATCCCGTGAAGACATGTGTCGATAATCAGTTCGATAAACGCATCGGAATCGCCTTCCGAGCCGCGATCCAGATAATCGTTGAGCAAGGCGGTGCATGAGCCCAAGAAGAGTGCAGCGAGCCTGGTCGGATCCAGGGGCCGGAACACGCCCTGCTGGATTCCGCGGCGAAAGACGACCGCGAGCTGCGAGATGGCCGTGGTCCGCGCACTGCGTTGCGACGATTGGAGGAGGATCTGCACGGCGTCGTTCTTGACGAGCAGGGTGAAGATCCGCACGTGCCGGGCAGAATGTTCGACCACGGCGTGCAGGTACAACTCGAGCGTCCTGGGTGCCGGCAAGTCGGCGTCGACGATCTGTTGCAGGGATTCGAGAATCGGCAGCACGGTCTTCTCGTAGACGAACTGCAGCAGTTCTTCCTTGCTCTGAAAGTAGCGGTAGAGGCTGCCCTTTCCCATGTCGGCGGCGGCGGCCACTCGATCCATGGTCACGCGCTCGACGCCATATTCGCTGAGTACCGACACAGCGGCTTCGTAGATCGTCTCGCGCATCAAGACGTCAAGCAGTTGCTTGCGGGGCGTGCTCAATCGGGGCATAGGGCGGGTCCTCTGACTATTCCGTCCCTTATAGTGACCGGGCAGTCCGCCGTCAAGTAAAATCCCCCTAGAGCGTGTGGATCGCCCAATCGGACCCGATTGCAGGTAGCATTGCAGCGATGAATTCACGTCAATCCTGTGTCTGGCCAGGGTTTGTGATCGCCTACGACAAAATGGCAGGCCCTGCTAGGAGATTCAGAGGGGAGAGTGAGCCGGTGAGTTCGCGGCCCTTTGAAGATGGATTGGCAAATAAACCATCCGGGGGCGATTGAGGCGTGGCCGGCGCTACTTTTTCCCCCACAATGGTGTAAGCAACTCGTATCTGTCGAGGGTATCCCCCCGGTTCGAAGCATCTAAAATTCCTCCGGGTCGGTTTCCTCGATCGACGGGGCGAACCGGCAGACGCTTGCGACCCTCAAGAGGTATGCTTCGCGCAAGCGCGCGGTTTTGTGCGGTAAGGAGGAGTCCATGAACATTGCTGTTACGACACCGACTGGGCACGTGGGCAGTGCTGTCACCGATGCCCTTCTGGATCGTGGCGGAGGTATTAAGGTCAAGGTTCTGGGGCGACGCCCCCACACGTTGAGCGCGTTTGTGAAGCGAGGAGCCGAGGCGGTGATCGGATCGCAGGACAACTCCGATTATCTTGTCGAGGCGACGCGGGACGTCGATTCGCTCCTCTGGGTAACGCCTCCGGGGTATGGGTCGGACAACTTGCGAGCGTTCCAGAACCGACTCGGCAAAGCCGGGGCTGCGGCGATTCGCACCAATGGAATTGCGCGGGTCGTCAATTTGTCGTCGCTCGGGGCTCAGTTGGATACGGGGGCCGGACCGATCGGCGGACTGCACGACGTGGAGGGGCTGCTGAACGACGCGGCCGTGAATATCGTTCATTTGCGGCCGGGGTTCTTCTTTGAGAACCTCTTGTGGCAAGTGGATTCGATTCGGAAATGGGGGACGATTTCGCTACCGCTTTCGGGATCGCAACGTTACCCGATGATCGCCGCGCGCGATATCGGCCACGTGGCGGCGGAACTGCTGGCAAGCGGTGACTGGACGGGGTGTAGCGTGCGCGAACTACATGGGCCGGCGGACCTGAGTTTCGATGAGGTCGCCGGCATTCTTTCGGGAGCACTGGATCGCGATATCCGGTATGCGCGATGCGATCGGCAGGAGGCTCGGCACGCCATTACGAGCCGTGGGGTGAGCGACAATGCGGCCGACATGATGCTGGAGATGTACGAAGCGGCAGAGACCGGCCGGCTGCATCCCTTGGAGCCTCGCTCGGTGGCAACGACGACCAAGACGACGTTGGCCGAGTTTGCCCGTGAGGTTCTGCTGCCTGCGCTCACGGAGCGGGTGAAGCACTAACGCGCGAGAGGCCGGTAAGCGCGGGGCGCGCACGTGCCGGCCACATCGTCGACGTTTCGGCCACGTTGTTGGCCCGGGGGTGCGGTTGTCGCCGGAATGGGGATTGCGCGCGACGGCCACGGTTGGCCTTCGCGCCGGCGGGCGCCGGGTGTTTTGTGGGCGACTGTCTTCCCAACGGGTCGGCGCCTGGATAGGATCGTCGGTACTCGATACTGATCTTCTATCCAGTCGGTTGGACGATGATGCGGAAGCTGTGGCCGGTCGCCGTGTTGGTTGCTGTGTGTGTGTTGGGGCTTGCGCCCGGCGCGACGCGCGGCGCGGAGCAGGAGGGCGATGGTCGAGCCAAGATCCGCTGGGGGGCCGATGCGGAAGGCGGCGCACCTTATATCTTCAAGGACCCGGATGACCCGGCGAAGTTGATCGGCTTCGAGGTCGACCTGGCGGCGGCGCTGGCTGCGGAGTTGGGGCGCGAGGTCGAGTTCGTGCAGTATCAGTTCGGCAGCCTCGTGCCGGGATTGAAGCGGAACGATTTCGATTTTGCGATGAACGGCTTGGAAGTGACGCCGGATCGGGCCCAAGTCGTGCGATTCAGCCGGCCGTACTACGTGTATCGGCAGCAATTGGTTGCCCGGGCCGACGAGCAGAGGTTCGACTCGCTCGAAGGGTGCCGTGAGGCGGGAGGTTTGGTGGGGACGCTGGAAGATACGGCGGCCGAGCGGCTGCTGCGCGATACGCACGTCCACACGCGGATCTACGACGGCCAGGTTGAGCCGTATCAGGACCTGGCGCTGAAACGTTTGGACGCCGTGCTGCTGGATCTGCCGATCGCGTTGTATTATGCGAAGGGAGATCCGAGGCTGAAGTTCGTCGGCGAGCCGTTGGGCAAGGGTCATTATGCGATTGCGTTTCGCAAGAACGACACCTTGCTGGCCGATCAGGTCGATGCGGCCCTGGAACGCGTCGCGGCCAGCGGAGCGCTAAAGCGAATCTACGAGAAATGGGGGCTATGGAATCAAGACCAGCAGGCGCTGTTCGACGCGGGCAGTGGCGGTGAGGTGTTGCAGGAGGCCGAAGGACGTTGGGGGCTCGGGCAGTACTTGCCGCTGTTGCTGCGCGGGGCATGGATGACGATTCAGATCACCGTGGTGAGCATGTGCCTGGCTGTGGCTCTCGGGCTGCCCATCGCGCTGATGCGGATGAGTCGGTCGTGGGCGCTGCGGATTCTCGCCGGTGGCTACGTGGAGTTCTTTCGCGGGATTCCGGTGCTGTTGCTGCTGTTTTTCCTGTATTACGGCCTGCCGTCGGTCGGCGCGCGGTACGGGATTTCCTCGCTGATGAATTTGTCGGCCTTCACGGCGGCGGTGCTTGGGTTCGGGCTGAACTACGCGGCCTACGAAGCGGAGATCTACCGGGCGGGGATCGGGTCGATCGCCGTCGGCCAGTGGGAGGCAGCGGCATCGCTGGGAATGTCGCCGGGGCTGACGTTTCGCCGGATCGTATTGCCGCAGGCGATTCGAGTCATTCTGCCGCCGATGACCAACGACTTCATCGCGTTGTTCAAGGACACGAGCATTGTGAGCGTCATTGCCGTGGTCGAGCTGACCAAGCAGTACCAGATTCTGGCCAAATCGAGCATGCGGTACCTGGAGATCGGGCTGGTGACGGCGGCTTTGTACCTGGTGATGTCGGTGCCGCTGGGGCGAGTCGCCCGACGTCTGGAAAAACGTTGGGGCAAGGGAATATGAGCGCATCGGTCCAAATCGACATCGCCGGCGTGGTGAAGCGATTCGCCGACCGATCCGTGCTCGACGGCATCAGTCTGCACGTCGGCCCAGGGGAGACGGTGGCATTGATCGGCCCCAGCGGGGCGGGGAAATCGACGCTGCTGCGTACGATCAACGGGCTGACGGCTTTCGATGCGGGCGAGATTCGCGTCGGGTCGCACGTTCTCAGCGGTGGGAGTGCGCCGCACAACGGGGTGGTTGGCCAGGTGCGCCGGATGGTGGGGATGATCTTCCAGGACTTTCAACTCTTCCCGCACCTGACGGCCCTGCAGAACGTGATGGAGGCACCGCGCCACGTTCTCCGGCTGCCGGCCGGCGAGGCGCGCGGGCGGGCGACGAACTTGCTGGCCAAGGTTGGTTTGGGCGATCGCCTCGACGCGTATCCTCGGGAACTGTCGGGCGGCCAGAAGCAACGGGTGGCCATTGCGCGAGCCATGGCGATGGAACCGCGAGCTTTGCTCTGCGATGAGATCACCAGTGCGTTGGATCCCGAGTTGAAGTGCGAAGTGCTCGGCGTGTTGGAGGACCTGAAACGCCAGGGACTGACGATGATCGTCGTCACGCACGAGCTGACGTTTGCACGGCGATCGGCCGATCGGATCGTGGTGATCGACGAAGGCCAGGTGATCGAGCAAGGGCGGCCCGAGGAGGTCTTCGATCATCCGCAAAAACCGCGGACGCAGCGGTTCCTGGCCCGCGTGCTGGCGTGAGCGACTACCAGGGAGGCTGAGGAGGTCTCCGTCGAGCCGGGGGCCGCATGCGGCGAGGGTCTTGTGCGTCGGGCGGCCCTGCGTGCGAGAATGAAGCGCTCGGCAGCGGCGTGAGATCGGGCTGGACGAGGCGGACCTCGGACGGATCGACATTGCGGACCATGCGGACGAAGTTGTTGATTCGAATGTCGTCGCCCTGCGGGCCCCGCCCATGCGGATAGTCGCTGGGGTCGCCGCTTTTGGGATCGCTGCGTTGAGCGCCCGCTCCGTGAACATCGAGGAGGCGGTACCGTTGCGATCCGGGCGGGAATGACATCCAACCCAAGGCTCGCCCGAAGGTGACGTAGACGGCGGTCGATCCCTGCCGGTCGGGCGGTCCGTCGAGATGCGTCGTGCCGGTCCAGTAGTAAGGATACTCGCCGTTTCGCAAGCGCGTAATCTCGAAGATGGGATCGATGGCGGGACCTCGCTTCGCGGGATCGGTGGCGTCGGGCGCACGATTGTAATCGACGATGCTCTGAAGCTCTTTGGCGTTGGGGAGACGCCAATCGCTGTGGCCGAGGTCGTTCCGCGCGTTGTGCGACTGGACCCACGCCAGCGCGGCCTGCCAGTTCATGCCCTTGTTGCTGTCGGACTTGGACCACATGAGGCCCGTGGCGCGATCGGTGATTGTGCCGTCGGCATTGTCGTGGAAGTCGTTCTTGCCGTAGTCGGGATTGCCGCGAACGTAGCGGACATAGAGGCGGTGCTGCTCGCCGCGGGAGTAGGGTCGAATGATCGGGTATCCCTTGATGCGGCCGTCGGCGAAGTTGACGCCCATGGCCGTTGGGTTGCCCCCCATCGTCGTTCCGACGTAGACGGTGGCGGACCAGTCCTGGCAATCGATGAGACGTTCTTCGCGGGACGGATCGCCGAAAGCGAAACCGAAGTGTTTTGTGTCGAGGTATGGGACCGAGGCCTCCGCGGTCATGTGGAAGCCACCGTTGAAGTTGATCAGGGAGTACAGTTCCTTGATCGTGGGCATTCGCCAGTCGGTGTGGCCGCCGACGCGGCAGGTGGAAGCGCCGTCTTGAGCGGCGCGCCAAGAGAGCTTGTCGCCACGTGCCTTAACCCACATGAGCCCCGTGTTGCGGTCGCTGATCGTTCCATCGCCGTTGTCGCGGTAGGCGAACTGGGGTCCTTGATAGAAGGCATCCTGTCCGAAGAATGGTTCGCCCGATTTGGGCGGTCGAAAAAGTTGGGCGCGGTCACTGAAACAGCGTGTTTGACCCGTATCGATTACTCGGTACGGCAAGGTGTCACTTGGGCTGCGAGATAACACGTGCGTAGAGAAGCCCGCCGACACCGTCAAAAACACTAGAATCGTGACCGCGCCCTGTTTCCGAGTCATCGGAACTCTCGCCGAAACGCTGGGGTATGCTCAGAAGGTGAGATCGTCCTCTCCCAGAACCTCGGCCATGCGTCGCTCGATGATCTGGTCACGAGCCTTGTTGCGGCGTTCGATGCCGGCGCGCATGCGCTCGATCTGGTTTTCAACCTGCTTCAACATCTGTTCGCGGCACTTCTGGCGAAGCTCGAAGTGCTTGTTGACAACGTCTTGAAGCTGCTTCTTGATCTCCTCGCGCTTCTCGGGCGAAGCTTGTCGATACTGTTGGCCGAGTTCCCGGCTTTGCTGCTCCAGCTCTCCGCCCTCTTTCATGAGCTTGACGAGTTCGGGATTCTTGGCTTCGAAGCCTCGCTCGGGCCGCATGCCGAACAGAGACGGTCCGGCGAAGTGACCCGGCATCCGCGCCGGAGGCGGCCCGAAGTCAGCGTGCATCTCACCGCGAAGTCGCGGTGGACCCGGTGGCATCGACCGATCTTCGGGCCCGCCCCGTTGGCGTTGGCCAAATCCTTCCGGTCCGCGTGGCGGTCCGTCACATTGCTGCGGTGGTCCGGGAGGTCCGCCCCGGTCACCCCGCATTCCGTCTCGATCGCCACCTCGCGGCGGCGGACCGTTGCCGGCCCACATCCGGCCGCGGTCGCCGTCTCGCGGCGGAGGACCCTGGCCGCGGTCACCGTCACGTGGGGGCGGAGGACCGTTGCCGTCACGCATCTGGCCGCGGTCACCGTCGCGTGGGGGCGGAGGGCCGTTGTCGTTGAAGGCACCTCCCGGACGTCGCGGTTGGCGCGGGCCGTCGGCGTCGCGGTCCATGGGACGGCGGCGGCCGAAGGTGCGCGGTCCATCCGGACGGTCGCCCTCTCCGTCGGGATTGTCGGCCATCGCTACCGCTTGGTCCGACTGCGCGTTGGGTGGAGGCGGGGCGGCAGGCTCGCCGGCGCGAAGGTAGACCTCGCGCATCAACAATGCCGTTGCGGCGATCATGAGCACGGTCATGCCGGCCCACCGCCAACGACTCTTCAGGGCTGACGCACCAAATTGTCTCATCGCAAACGCTCCTCTTCTGGCAGACGGGGCGACCGATTTGGGGCCGAACGACGCGTCGGCCATGTTGCCCAAAAGGTGTCGCTGGTACCTAGAACGCTGAGCGACGGCGACCATCTACGCAAAACCACACATTTTTCGAGCGAGCGGCAAGACCGATCCGCCTTTGCCCCTCGCCCCGCCCGTTCGGTGGGATCAGCGGACTGTTTCGCAGAGATACAGTAGAATCGGAATGGCCGGTGTAGATTTCGACGTCGCCCAGCGTTCCTTTGAATTGTGGAAAGCCGGAAATGAGTGGCACCATCGGGGGAAACGATGCCCTTGCCCACCGCATGAGAGCGGGTGATAAACAAGCACTGGCCGAAGTCTTTGCGGCGCATCGAGAGCGATTATGGCGACTCGTCGATTTTCGCATGGATCCGCGGCTTCGGGGCCGAATCGACCCGGACGATGTGCTTCAAGAAAGCTACTTGGCGGCCGCTCAACGTTTGGACCACTATCGCAGCAAGGAGTCGATTTCGCCGTTCGTGTGGCTGCGGATGCTGGTGATCCAGACGCTGATCGACGCCCATCGGCGCCACCTGGGCGCCAAGGCTCGCGATGCGGGACGCGAAGTGGCCATGCCGGGGCCGCGATGGCCCCAGACAACCTCGGTTTCATTAGCGGTTCATCTGGTCGGGCACTTGACCTCGCCAAGCCAGGCCGCACTGCGAGCGGAGGCAACGGACCAAGTCGAGCGGGCGATCGCCCAGATGAGTGTGGTCGATCAGGAGATACTGGCGCTGCGGCATTTTGAAGAGCTCAGCAACGTGGAGGTGGCCGAAGTACTGGCCATTCAACCCAAAGCCGCCAGCATTCGATACGTGCGAGCGATGCAACGGCTGAAAACGATCCTCGCCCACGTACCTGGGTTCTTCGAGGAGAGCGGCAATGTCTGAACCAGAAGCCCACTGCCAACAACTCGACGATTTGGCGGAGGAATTTGCCGAGCGGATTCGCCGCGGCGAGTCGCCTACGGTCTCGGAATATGCGACGCGTCACGCGGAACTGGCGGCAGAGATCCGCGATTTGTTTCCAACGATCGCGGCGTTGGAACGGCTGAAGGCCAAGAGGGCCCAGCCCCAGGGGCAGCCGGCCTCGTTGGGGGGCGCTCGGCTGGAGCGGCTGGGCGACTTCCACATCCTGCGGGAGATCGGTCGCGGCGGCATGGGAATCGTGTACGAGGCCGAACAGGAGTCGCTCGGCCGCCGCGTGGCCATCAAGGTGCTGCCCAAGCATGCGCTGGTCGACTCGAAGCAGCTCAAGCGGTTCCATCGCGAAGCGCGTATCGTCGCCCGATTGCAGCACCCAAACATCGTGGCGGTTTTCGGTGTCGGCGAGCACGAGGGGTTTCATTACTTCATCATGCAGCTGATCCGTGGCGTGGGGCTGGACAAAATCGTTGCGCAACTGGCCCAAGCGAGGTCGTGCGGGGTCGCAGGCTTGGAGACCGAGACGTTTGTGGCCTCGCCAACCGCCGGCGGAGTGTCGCTGGGTATGGACTCCCAGTACTGGGAGAGCGTGGCGCGCATCGGTCTGCAAGCCGCGCGGGCGTTGCATTATGCGCATACGGAAGGCACGCTGCATTGCGACATCAAGCCGGCGAATCTGCTGGTCGATCCGGCGGGGTTTCTGTGGATTGCCGACTTCGGCGTGGCGAAGGCCGTTCACGCCGACAAGGTGACCCGCACGGGCGACGTCACGGGGACGCTCCAGTACATGGCACCGGAACGGTTCCGAGGTCAAACGGACGAGCGAACCGACGTCTACAGCCTGGGAATGACTCTCTATGAACTGCTGACGCTGCATTCGCCCTACAGCGACGGGGACCGCGCAGGCGTGGTTCGGCGGATTCTGGAGGAGTCGCCGACGCCGCCTCGCGTGCTGAATCCGCAGATTCCGCTCGACCTGGAGACGATCGTGCTGAAGGCCACGGCGCGCGATCCGCATCATCGGTATGCGTCGGCCGGAGACTTGGGGGACGATCTGCGCCGGTATCTTGACGGTGAGCCCATCAAAGGACGCCGGGCCACTCGGTTCCAGCGGTCGTGGCATTGGTGTCGCCGGAATCCGGTGACGGCAGGTCTGGCGGCGGCGGTTGCCGTGTTGACGATTGTGCTGGTCTCGCTGATCCCGGTGATCCAACGTTCGGCGAGGCAGCCTGCGCAGAATCCGCCGCCGCCAAACACAGTGGCTCCGGTGGCGGCTGCGCAGGAGTCGAACGAGTCTGCTCACGATGTGCCGCCTCGGCATCCAGGCCTGTTCTTACCTCCTGACCGAGGGCCGCGTCGTGAAGGCGACTTCGACATCTTGCGTCCGCGACGCCACGGCGAACGCGAGCCACTTGGGTTCCCTCCGCCCGGCCCGCCCCCGCCGCGGCTTGAGGGGGACACCGAGCGGACCGGGCCGATGGATGGCCCGCCCCCGCGGCGTGGCGACGCGCAGCGGCCTCGGCGTCCGCTTTCCGCTGGAGAGCGGCCCGATACGGAGAGGGGAGAGCAGAGGTCGCCGTGAGGTGGCCGGTGGCGGGGGCGGTCCTTCCCTTGCGGCGATTGGGTCGCTAGACTGATCGCGGAACGTGACGCGACGGATTTGGCAGCATGAAGCGGCAGCGGATCGATCTTTGGTATGTGCTTCTCGACAAGGCGGCCGGCCCGTCGCTGGAGGCGGAATATCGGTCGTTGCTGTCGGCCGACGAGATTCGGCGATACGAGCGGCTCATACCGCCGGAAGCCCGGCACCAGAATCTCGTCAGTCGGGCCTTTTTGCGGACGGTGCTGACGCACTACGCCGAAGTGGAGCCGGGCGGCTGGGAGTTTCAGTTCAGCGCGCACGGAAAACCGTCCATCGGCCGGCCGGCCGGACTGCCGTGGGAGTTCAATGTGTCGCACACGCGCGGGCTGGTCGTCTGCGCGGTGAGCCGCGACCATGAGATCGGCGTGGACGTGGAACGCTGCGACCACAAGCTGGATCACCTGGGCCTGGCGCGGCGGTTCTTTCACGCGAGCGAAACGGCCATCCTGCAAGACCTGCCGCGCGAGGCGCAGCGCGAGACGTTTTTTCAGATATGGACGCTCAAGGAGGCCTATCTGAAGGCGTGCGGCACGGGGCTTTCCACGCCGCTGGACAGCTTTGCTTTTTCACTGCCTTCGGACGGGCCACCACAGATCGCTTGGACGGTGCCCAACCGACAACCGGCCGACGAGTGGCACTTCGGCCAGCTGCGATTGGTGGATTGCTACGAGATCGCCCTGGCGATACGCTTGCCGGCCGAACAGGGGTTCGAGGTGCGCATGCGACAGACGGTTCCTCTGCGCGGGGAAGATGATTGGCGGGAGCTGCCGGATCGGAGTACGAACCGGTGGATGGTTCGGTGAGTCTGTATCGCTGCGAACGGTGGGCCTTGAGGGCTTTGGCAGAACGCGACGCACGCTCACCGTGCGGCGCCTCTTCCGCGAGCGGGCGAGAGGGCATGGCCGGGGGTGGCTGGGCTACTTGGTGGCGGGCGTTGGGACTTGGTTGACGACGTTGGGGAGGGGTTCGCCGCGGAGGGCTTTCAGGGCGAGCTCGACGGCCGATTCGCGGAGGCGTCTGACGGCGCGGGTGCTGGCCGAGGCGATGTGGCTGTGGATGAGGACGTTTTCCATGGCGCGGAGCGGGCAGTCGGCGGGCATGGGTTCGGGATCGTAGACGTCCAGCGCCGCGGCAGCGACGTGTCCGCTGCGGAGAGCTTCGATCAGCGCGGGACCGTCGACCAGCCCACCACGGCCGAGGTTGACCAGGAGCACGCCGGGCTTCATCTTCGCCAAGCTGGCGGCGTTGATCATGTTGCGGGTGGCCTCGTCGGTCGGGCAGTGGAGGGTGATGAGGTCGGAGGTGGCGAAGAGGTCGTCGAGGGAGGCCGGTTCGGCGCCGACAGCCCGGATCTTTTCGGCATCGACAAAGGGATCGAACACGAGGACGCGGCAGCCGAACGCAACGAGGCGCTTGATGACCTCGCGGCCGATCCGCCCGAAGCCGGCGACGCCGACGGTCATGTCGCGGAGGGTCCGCATCTGGTCCAACGGAACGGCCAGGCGCCAGCCACCGTCGCGGATGGCGGCGGCATTGTCGAAGACTCGGCGGGTCAGGGCGAGGACCATCGCCAGCGTGTGGTCGGCCACTTCGTCGATGCAGTAGTCGGGGACGTTGCAGACGGGGATGCCGCGGGTCTTGGCGACGGCGACATCGACGTTGTCGTAGCCGATTCCGTAACGAACGATGACCTTGGCGCGTTGGAGGGCTTCGATAACGGGGGCCGACATGGGGGCGAACTGGGTGATGACGGCATCGGCCTCGGCGGTGAGCTTAATGAGGTCGTCGGGAGTGCGGCACTGGCCGTCGACGACGCGGTGGCCGGCCGCCTCCAGGAGTTGTTTCTCGACAAGCAATTCGCCAAAGGTGTAGTCGGTAATCGCCACGGTAGCCATCGGTTGTATTTCCTTATCGCTGGACGCGGCCGGACTGATCGCCGGCCAATAGTTGTTCTACTTCCTCACGAGAAACCAGGTTGAAGTCGCCGGGGATGGTGTGCTTCAGACAGGACGCCGCGACGGCGAAGTCGACGACGCGCTGGGGCGGAAGGCCGGACAGGAGACCGTAGATGAGTCCGGCGTCGAAGGCATCGCCGGCGCCGATGCGGTCGACGATTTCGACTTCGTACTGCCGCGAATGAAAGACGCCGTCGTCGCGGCACATTAGGGCGCTGAAGCGGTTGACGGACGCCGAGACGCCCTGCCGGGCGGTCATCGCCACCGATTGCAGGTTGAAGCGTTGGCGCATCTGGTCGGCCAGGGCATCGTCGGACTGAGAGCCGTCTTGGAGGCCGAAGAGCTTCGTTGTGTCTTCGCGGCCGCAGACGAGGACGTCGACGTGTTCAAAGAGTGCAGCCAGTACGCGGCCGGCCTCGTCGGCGCTCCAGAGCTTGCTGCGGTAGTTGCAATCGCAACTGACGGTGAGGCCGAGGCGTCGGGCGACCTTGAGCCCATCGGTCAGGACGTGGCGGACGTTCTGGCCGAGGGCGGGGGCGGTTCCGCAGAAGTGGAACCAATGTTTGCCGTCGAGGATGGCATCCCAGTCGAACTCGTCGGGGCGGACCTCGCACAAGCTGCTGGCTGCCCGGTCGTAGACGACCTGGGAGGGTCGCTGGCCTGCACCGGTTTCGACGTAGAAAAGCCCGAGGCGCTGGCCTCCGCGGACGATGAAGTCGGTGCGAACGCCGAAGCGGCGGAGATAGTTGATGGCCGCCTGGCCGATTTCGTGGGCAGGGACCTTGGATACGGCGAAGGTCTCGACGCCGAAGTGGGCCAGCGAGACGGCCACGTTGGCCTCGGCGCCGGTGTAGCGAGCGATGAACGTCTCCGCCTGAACCAGCCGTTGGAAACCGGGCGGCGAGAGGCCGAGCATGAGCTCGCCGAACGCGACGACGCGCGGTGAGGCGGTTGATTGGCTGGAGGAACTGGCTGGCATAGGCGTGCGTTCCTACTTCTTCTTGTACGTGACGACGGCCGAGCCGGGCTGGTCGGGAATGTTGATGGCCACGCCCGTATCCCAGAGCTGGCGGCCGGTCATTTCAGTCACCTTTCCGGTGTCGAGATTGGTCAGCTCGTACTGGGCGTCGGGGTCGAGGCCGGCGAGCCGGGGACGGATCTGCTCGTAGATACTATCGGCACGGCGAAACGCCTGGATCACGCCGCAGCCCTTTTCCGGGGAGTCGAACTGCCAGGCCATCCAGGCGGAGTTGTCGAGGCTGTAGGGAGTGAGCGGGTAGTAGTCGCCGAAGTAGTCGCCGGCGTATTGACGCCACTGGCCGAGCACGCGGCGGACGAGGTCGAAGTCGAGGTCGGTGCGCCGCATGTCGAAGCAGGCGGTGAAGTGGGGACAGAGCACGCTGCGGAGCATGTAGGTGTCGACGGCGCCGGAGCCCGTGCCGTAGTAGGGCATCCAGAAGGCGATGCCGTAGGTGTGGCCCTGGTTGCCGACGGGCTCGATGATGTAGTCGCTACGCAAGAGGGGCACGGCGCGACGGAGGGTCTCGAGGTCGTTGCGCCGGCCACCGCTTGCGCAGGAATCGATGAGCATGTCGGGATGGCGCCGCCGCAGTTCGTCCCAGTAGGCCAGGTAACCGACGACGTACTTGTTCTCGGTGATGCCCTGGCGATCCTCGGCATCGGCTTTGCGCCAGAACGAGAGGGGGTCGATGTTGAAGTCCTGGCGGTAGAGGTCGATACCTTGCTCGGTGATCAGCTTGTCGACGTGGCTGGTGAGCCAATTCCAGGCGTCGGGGTTGCCGAGGTTCAGCAGGCCGCCGCCGCGGCCGCCGAAGATCCAGTCGGGATGGTTGTTGGTGAGCCAAGTGTCGGCCGTGACCCGTTCGGGCTCGAACCAAACGATGGTCTTCACACCGCGGGCGTGGGCGTAGTCGCAAATCACACGGAGGCCGCCGGGGAAGCGGTCCGTGTCGACTTCCCAGGTGCCCGTGTTGGGCCAACCGGTCTTGTTCCAGTACCAGCCGGCGTCCATCCACCAGTAGTCGAGCTTGAGCTTCTCTTCGAGATAGCGGCGGATGAAGAGCTCCTGGTTTTCGGTGTTGGCGTGGATCATTTCGCCGAACTGGTGGGAGCTGCAGGCGGCCATTTCGACTGGGGGAAGCTTGCCGCCGGGACGCGGCAGGTTGTGGGCCAGCATCCAGCGTCGCCAGATGTTCTGCGAGCGGATGCGGTCGCCCTTCCAGAACTGAATGGCGACCAGCGGCGTGCGGACTTCTTCGCCGGGGAGGAGCTTGAAATGGGTGAGCTCTTGTCCGGCGCGGACGTGGAGGCCGGCTTCGCCGTCGCGAGCGAACTCGGCGGTCCACTGGCCGGGCCAACCGATGACGGCGATGAGGCCTTCGCTGGTCGGCAGCTCGATGTTGAAGTAGGGCAAGTCGCTATTGGTAGGTCGTCCGCCGGCGGCCGAGATGCGTTTGACCTCGCCGGGGCTCAGGGTGGTCAGGTGGGGTTCGTAGTCGTTCGCCTGGCAGGGGCTGCCGGTCTGGTGGTGCAGACGGAACTCGGACCAGGGGGCCGACGGCCAGGGGAAGCGCTCGACGTTGAGGTCCAGCGCTTGGAGGTCGGCGAGGATGGGCGTATCGTTCTTGCCGGAGTTCTTGAAGTAGAGGGTCCACTCGACCGTTGGAAAATCGTGGTACTGGACGGCAATCCAGGTGACGACGAGCCCGGTGGCCGGATCAGTCCAACGCACGGTGTGCTCGGTGCGGTTGGTGTCCAAGTCGCGGGTTTTGCGCTCGGCGGGCAACGCCTTGAGCAGCTCGGCACCGGGCTTGTCGGCGTAGGTGAAGGAGAACGGCAGGCCGGTCGTGTAGGTGCGGCACTGTGAGCCGAGGATGGGCAGGTCGGCCAGCCAGAGCGTGGAGCCGTCTTCGAGGGTTACTTCTGCATCGGCCCAATCGGCTTGGTCGCAGGAGATGCCATCGTTGCCGTCGGCGACCTCGAGGGTGAACTGCTTTGCGCCGGCCAAGTCGGCCGTTGCCTCGGCGCCGGGCATTCCTTCGCGCATGAGCGGAGAGCGGAACGCGACCTTGTCGCCAACGGTTACCGAGAAGATCACGGTTCCCCTGCCGCCGGCGGTCTGATTGTTGGAGTCGACGCCGACGACGGCGCTGAAGGTCTTGGCCGGTTTCGGCAATTGAACGAGGATCTTGCTGACCGCATGGCAGAAGAGACCGCGCTGATAGAGCTTGTCGGCGATGCGGAGGTGCTTGCCGTTGCGGGCGTTGAGTTGGACGGGATCGTTGTTGGCCAGGACGGTCAGGCCGACGTCGGGCTGCTTGGGATCGGGGAGGTTTTGGAGCTTGGCCGCGACGAACCGTTGGGCTTCGAGCATTTCGTCGGGCGTTGGGGCGACCGCGTGGGCGGCTGCTGGGAGTAGACAGATGACGGTCGCGATGGCGATCAGGCGAAGTTGCGATCTCATGGTTGCCTCCCTAAGTGGGGTAAGCGCGGGTTGGCCCTCTTGACAGGACGATTTGTCATATCATAATGAGAAACTCGCAGCCCGCAAGGGTTTGTCCGGGAATCGCTGCGAATATCACTTCATGGTACTGCTTGGCCTGGCGGCCGTGGCAGAAAAAACTCCGCGGGAAACGATCGTGAAACAGTCTCCTCTGGCCAGCCAACGCGACATCCCCTCCACACTTGCAAAAGGCGACCTGATCGCATTTTATCGCCAGATGTACCTTATCCGGCGGTTTGAACGGACCGCTCAGTCGCTGCTGAAGGCGGGCGAATTGCCGGGTTTTCTGCATCTGTACGTGGGGGAAGAGGCAACGGCCGTCGGCATCATGGCCCATCTGCGACCTGATGACTGGATTACGAGCACGCACCGCGGCCACGGGCACGCCCTGGCGAAGGGGGTGACGGCGAAGGAGGTGATGGCCGAGTTGGCCGGCAGGGCCACGGGGTGTTGTGGGGGCCGGGGCGGCACGATGCACTTGTACGCACCGTCGGTCGGTCTGCTGGGGACGAACGGGGTCGTGGCGGCGGGGATTCCGGCGGCGACGGGATGCGGCATCAGCGCGGCGGTTCGGGGTACGGACCAGGTCGCCGTGGCGTTCTTTGGCGACGGGGCGGTGAACCACGGAGCGTTTCACGAAGGGGTCAACCTGGCGGGGGCACAGAACGCGCCGGTGATCTTCGTGTGTGAGAACAACATGTATGCGACGGCCACGCCGTTTTGGATGGCGACGCGAAACACGAACGTGGCCAGCAAGGCGCAGGCGTACGGCATTCCCGGCGTGCAGGTCGATGGAAACAACGTGTTGGAGGTGTGGCGAGTAGCCAAGGAGGCGGTGGAACGGGCGCGGTCGGGGGGCGGTCCGACGCTGATCGAGTCGCAGACTTATCGGATGGTGGGACATCACGAGGGTGACCCGTTGGTCGGCACCTACCGGACGCAAGAGGAAATGGACGAGTGGGCGAAGCGATGCCCGATCGACCAGTTCGGCCGCTTGCTGGTGGACACGGGGCATGCGACGGCAGAGGAACTCCGGGCCGTGGAGGCCGACGTGGAGCAGGAGGTTCAGGAGGCCGTTCAGTTCGCGAAGGCGTCGGCATGGCCCGATCCGGCCAGCGCGACGAAGCACGTGTGGGCCGATCCGATCAATCCGACGTTGCCTGCGGTGGAAACGAACGGCCAGGCCGAGAAGACGGTCGTGCAGGGTTGGCTGGAAGCGGTCCGCGACGGCATTGCCGAAGAGATGCGGCGCGATCCTAGCATCGTCTACTTTGGTGAAGGGATCGGCGAGCGCGGCGGCACGTACGGTCACACGAAGGGGCTGTTCCAGGAGTTCGGCGGCCGGCGGGTGATCGACACGCCGATTTCGGAGCTCGGTTTTACGGGGGCATCGGTGGGCGCTTCGGCCACAGGCTGCCGCGCCGTGGCGGACCTGATGCTGGCCGATTTCCTGTTCGAGGCCGGCGGGCAGATCGTGCTGCAAGGGGCCAAGCTGCGATACATGAGCAACGGGCAGGTTTCCGTGCCGATGATCGTGCGGGCGGGCATGGGTGTGGTGAAGAATGCCGGTCCACACCACAGCGGCGCGTATCATCCGGTTTGGGCCCATGCCCCGGGGCTGATCGTCGTCGTTCCGTCGAATCCGGCGGATGCGAAGGGTCTGTTCAAGACGGCCTTGCGGGCCAGCGATCCGGTGATCTTCTTGGACCACAAGTCGCTGATGGCGACCAAGGGGCCTGTGCCGGTGGGCGAACATTACGTTCCGTTCGGCAAGGCGAAGGTAGTTCGCGAGGGGACCGACCTGACGGTGGTGTCGTGCGGATTGCTGCTGCTTCGGGCGGTGGAGGCGGCGGAGCGCTTGGCGAGTGAGGGCATCTCGTGCGAGGTGATCGATTTGCGGACGATCGTGCCGTTGGACGTGGAAACGGTTGTTGCCAGCGTTGCGAAGACCGGCCGGTTGCTGGTCGTCGACGAGGCGTACTCGATGTGCGGCGTGGGAGCGGAACTGGCCGCGGTGATGATGGAGCAGGCGTTCGACGAGCTGGATGCGCCGGTCGGACGACTGCACATCGAACCGGTGGCGCACCCGTTCAGCCCCACGCTGGAAGATTCGATCGTGCCGGACGCGGAGAAGATTGCGGCGGCGGCGCGGTCGGTGCTGGACGGGCGACCGCCGCTGCCGATGCGAGCGACCGCGGGACCGCTTCCGGCGGAACGACCGCAGGCAGCGCCGGCTCCGAGTGTGGCGGCACCACCTGCTCCGGTTGCGAAGGCTCCGAGCGCGGCGCCGCCGAAAGCTGCGCCCACTGCGGCGCCAGCGGCGCCGAGCCCTGCGGTGACCGCGGGCGGCATGGTGCCGATCGTGGTGCCGAACATGGACCTGACGATCACCGAGGTGACGATCGTCAAGTGGCATAAGGGGATTGGCGATCGCGTGGCGGCGGGAGAGTCGCTGGTTGAGATCGAGACGGACAAGGCCGTGAGTGAGATCGAGGCGCCGGCCGATGGGGAGTTGGCGGAGATCCTGGCGAAGGAAGGCGATGTGGCCGCCCTGGGCCAGCAAGTGGGAAGCCTGAAGCCGTAGAGGAGCCGCCAAATGCCTGCCATTGGAAACCGTCCGTCGGTTAGCCGGCGAGGAGTCGCGAGAGTGGTTGCGTCGCCACGGGCGCGCCGCGCCATGCGGCAGCAGGGCGTCGATCCGGCGTTGGTTCGGGGGAGCGGTCCGAACGGGAGAATCGTCGAGGCCGACGTTCGGCGGGCGGGACCGGCGCAGTCGCTCGGGAAGGGAGAGGTAGTCGCCAGTTCGTGTTTCACGCTGCGTGCGATGGCCAACCTGACGACCTTGAGCAGTCTCGAAAAGCAGGTGGCCGCACAGGTCGAGAAGCTCTGCGGAACGCCGCTGAAGCTTGTGGATCTCGTGCTGCGCGCGGCAGCAATGGCGTTGGCCAGCCGGCCGGACGCCAATCGCGTGGCTCGCGGTGGCGGGATCGCGGAGGCCGAGGGCGTGCAGGTCGGTCTGGATGTGGAGACGCCGAGCGGGCGCGAGTTGGTTGTGCTGGAACAGGCGGATCAGTTGGGGCTGATCGAATTGGTGCGGCAGCGGGCGGAACTGGTGGCGGGTGCTCAGTCGAGCCGGTCGTCCAGCGGAAAGCCGGCAGCGACGGCACTTTGTGTGTGGGATTTGAGCGAGTCGCCGATCGACGAGTGCGTGCCGACCGTCGCGCCACCGCGGAGCAGCGTTCTGGCGATCGGGCGGCTGGCGGCGAGGCCGATGGTCGTTGAAGAGCAACTTGCGGTGCGCCAAACGGTTTGGCTGAACCTGGCGGCCGACCAGCGCGTGATGTCGCCGGAGACGGCGGCGTCGCTGTTGGGCCGGATTGTGGAGCTTTTGGAACGGCCGTTTGTTCTGGTTTGCGATCGGCCGCCGTGGTGATCGGGTGGTGCGGAGGCGGGGTGTTATGCGGATGTTATGCTGAAGCATAACCACCCCTTTCAACATGAAAGCAACGCTAGCTGGCAAATCACCGGGAGAAACGAAATTCGATATTGTCGATGGCTGTTTCCTCTGGCCGATGCTAGCTGCGAATTCCTCGGGAAAAACGACACCATGTTGAAAGGGGTGGCTGAAGCATAACCTACGTGGCGCTACGGTGGCGCGAGTGGGGCCGGGGGTTTGGGGTGATGTTGTCTTGTTGTGCGGAAGCATGACCTAGGGGAGGAGGTGTGGGATGAAGGTTGATCTGTCAGGCAAGGTCAGCTTGGTGACCGGGGCGGCCGGGGGTATCGGCCAGGGAATCGTCGAACGTCTGGCCAGCAACGGATCGCGCGTCGTGTGTGCGGATGTTAGCGATGCGGGGCCTGTGGCCGAGAAGTTCGGCGGCATGGCGGTGAAGATGGACGTGACCGACGGTGCGCAGGTCGCCGAGGTGATCGAGCGGGTCGTCGGAGAACTGGGGCATCTGGACATCGTGGTGAACAACGCCGGTGTGAACACGATGAAGCACCGCGTGACGATCGACGAGTTTCCTCGCGAGGAGTGGGATTGGATTCTCGGCGTCGATTTGACGGGGCTGTATGAAGTGAGCCGTGCGGCGGCGCGGGTGATGAAGACTCAGAAGGCGGGGCGGATCATCAACATTGCGTCGATCGTGGGGCTGGTGCCGTTACGATTGCAGTGTGCGTATGCGGCAGCGAAGGCGGCTGTGGTGAATTTGACGAAAGCCATGGCGTTGGAACTGGGGCCCGACGGCATCCTGGTCAATGGGATTGCGCCCGGGTCGATTCTTACTGAGGGGACGAAGCGACTGTTTTACGGCCCGGACGGCAGCTTCAAGGATTCGGTGCGGCAGATGATCGCGCACGTTCCGCTGGGCAGGCCCGGCAACCCCGACGAGATTGCCGTGGGGGTCCTGTTCCTGGCAGACCCGGAAAACAGTTATACTCATGGGCACATCCTGACCGTGGACGGGGGCTGGACGGCCGGTTACGCGCGGGAGTTCTGAACAGAATCGGTTGGGGGCGATAGCGTCGACACTTGTAGGAGCAAGGACAACGACCATGCGAATCATTCGATACGTGGATTCCGCCGGACAGATGGGCCATGCGGTGCCGCAGGCGGACGGCAGTGCCTTGAAGGTCTCGGGGAACATTTTCGGCGAGCACGCGATCACGGAGGAGAAGGCCGACGTGAAGAAACTGTTGGCGCCGATCGTGCCAACGACGTTTTTCTGCATTGGTTTGAACTACCAGCAGCACGCCAAAGAGAGCAACGCTCCGATTCCAGAGTTTCCCGTTCTGTTCATGAAGAGTCCGGGCGCGGTGCAGAACCCGGGCGATCCGATCGTGCTGCCCCGGCATTTGCGAAGCGACGAGGTCGATTACGAGTGTGAGTTGGCGGTGGTGATCGGTCGGAAATGCAAGAACGTGGGACGGGACGAGGCGCTGGATTACGTGTTGGGATACACGTGTGCCAATGACGTGAGCGCCCGCGATTGGCAGGGCAAGTGGGGCGGCAGCCAATGGTGCCGGGGCAAGACGTTCGACACGTTTGCGCCGTTGGGGCCGTGCCTGGTGACGCGGGACGAGATTCCGAACCCGAATGCGCTGGCCATCAAACTGACGATCGACGGCGAGGTGCTTCAGGACTGGAACACCAGCGACATGATCTTCGACGTGCCGAGGTTGGTCGAGTTTCTCAGCGGCAGTACGACGCTGTTGCCGGGAACGGTGATCCTGACGGGGACGCCGCAGGGTGTGGGGTTTGCCCGAAAGCCGCCGCGATGGCTGAAGGCGGGCGACCGCGTGACCGTGGAGATCGAGAAGATCGGGGCGTTGGAGAACCCGGTGGAAGACGAAGCCGCCTAGCCGGCCGAGCGCCACGCCGAGAGAATCCCCAGTTCCAGGCCGTAGAGGAGACCCGACCGTGTCTGTATCGGAGCAATTGCGTTCTTCCGGCAGCGGCGTGCCGGAGTCGAGTTGGCTGCATCCGACGGGGAGGACCTACGCGTTTCTGATCGCCTTTGTGTCGGCGGTCGGCGGGTTCCTGTTCGGGTACGATTTGGCGATGATTGGGGGCGCGAACGTCTACTTGAAGGAGCAGTTCGGGCTGTCGGACTTCATGTTCGGCTTCAGCACGGCCAGCGCCGGGCTGGGGTGCATCATGGGGCCGTTCTTCGGGGCGTGGCTTTGCGACCGTTTCGGCCGGCGGACGACGCTCATCGCCGCATGCGTGTTGTTGGGGATCGGCTCGCTGTTCACGGCCATTCCGCGGGACATGTTCACATTCAACGTCTTTCGGATCGTGGGCGGGATCGGCGTGGGGCTGTGCTCGATCGCATCGCCCATGTACACGAACGAGATCGCCCCGGCACGATGGCGCGGCGGGCTGGGGTTCATGTATCAGTTGGCGATTGTGGTGGGGTCGGTTGCGGCCGCGCTGGCCGCATGGCTTCTGGCCAAGTATCTGCCGGCGAACCTGAGTTGGCGGTGGATGTTCGCCTCGGAGATTCTCTTTGTGGCGGTTTTCGGCGTGTTGCTGTTCCTGATTCCGGAGAGCCCTCGCTGGCTGGCGGAAAAGGGACGTTTCGAAGAGGCGCAACGGATCTTCACACGGATCGACGGGGCCGAGTTTGCGTCGGCCGAGCTGGTGCAGATCCGCACGGCGCTGGAGGCGGAATCGGGCCGCTTTTCGGAGCTGTTTCAGCCGGGCTTGCGGATGGCGCTGTTGGTGGGGCTTTGCCTGGCGCTGTTCAACAACTATACGGGCTGGAGCGCCATGGGCGGATACCTGACGCACCTGTTCGAGATCGGCGGCTTTCCGCGAACGGATGCGATTTTCCAGTATCTGCTGGCCTACGGCTTCATGGGGTTGATGACGGTGGTGGCCTGCGTGCTGGTCGATCGCTTGGGACGCCGGCCGCTGTGGATCGTGAGTTCGCTGATAATGATCGCGGCGAACGTGTGGATCGGGCTGGTGTTTCACATGTCTATTACAGGCCCGGTCGTGCTCATCTCGGTGTTTCTGTGCACCATTCCCCATGCGTTCGCGCTGGGTCCCCTGCCCTGGCTGATGATGTCGGAGATTTTCCCGACGCGGATCCGAGCGCGGGCGGTGGCCGTTACGACGACCTTCATCTGGATGGTGGGGTTCGCGGCGTCGTTTGCGTTTCCGCTGCTGACGGGCCTGTCGGAGAAGTACCTGGGCAAAGGCGACATCGCCGGCGCGTTCTGGTTCTCGGGGGGCATATGCGTGCTGGCGCTGGTGTTCGGCCTGACGATCATGCCCGAGACGAAGGGACGCACGCTGGAAGATATCGGCGAGTCGTGGAAGGCTCAGTCGAAGCAGTCGTGATGTGCGGGGGTGTTATGCTGAAGCATAACCTGCGGGTCGCGGGCACTGTGACTAGTGCGTGTCGCACTTGACTGTAGCGTTCGTGGCGGCGTGTTTCTACGGTTGGGGAAAGCGAAATACACGCTACGGTTACGCCGAATGCGCTCTATGGTTGGTCGTGGGCGGCTTGGAAGAGGGCTTCGAGGTTGGGGAGGGGGATTTCGGGCGTCATGACGTTGGCGGGGCTGACGAGCAGGCTGCCGCCGAAGGGGCGTCCTAGGGTGTCGATGACGCGGCGGACGCCGTCGCGGATCTGAGCGGGCGTGCCTTCGGTGAGGAGATGCTGGAGGTCGATCGCACCGCTGAAGGCCACCTTGCCGCCGAACCGGCGGGCGACGTCGTCGATGTCCATCGCTTCGGGCTGGACGGGATCGAGGACGTCGATGCCGGCCTCGATGAGGTCGCCGACAATCTGGGTGACGTTGCCGCAGCTATGGAAGATGACGTCCATGTCGAAGCGGTGGGCCTCGGCGCAGATCCGGGTGTAGTAGGGCTTGAAGAAGCTGCGCCACATGGCCGGGGAGATCATCAGGGAGGTCTGGCTTCCCCAGTCGTCGGTGAGGAAGACGCCGTCGACACCCAACTCGCCCCAGACGCGGATGAGCTCGAGAAGATAGTCGCAGATCGCGTCCAAGAGGCGCCGGACCTCGGGTTCGTTGCTGTAGAAGTCGGTGAAGATGTTGGCCATGCTGCGGAGGCAATGGAGACGCTCGAACAGCGCGAGGTGGATGATGCCGAAGCAGTAATGCGTGGGGCCGTGCATCTTCAGAAGCGGCAGCACAGAGTCGAGGCGGCCGGGCTGGCGAGGATTGGGGAGCCGATGGGCGAGGTAATGGTCCAGGTCGGCCCAATCCAAGAGCGGGTAGTCGACCGGTGTGGCGCCGACGCCGCCTTGGGCGTGTCCCCAACGGGTGCCCCATTCGTCGGTCCACTGGGCGTCGCGCATGAGCACTTCGACCGGATTGATGCGATCGGGGCGGTCGGGCTGCTGGTAGCCGATCGTAATGTCGTAGGGAATCAGGGCGACGACATCGTCGGGATACTGGCAGAACAGATCGGTCAGGGCGTCGCCGTGGCGGATGATGATGTCGAGGGAGAGGCGTTTGATGCGTACCGGACAGCGGCCCGAGCCTTGACGCCGGATCGCCTGTCGGACCCATTGCTTGGTGGGCGGGCTGGCTTGCTGGGCCGCGTTGACACGCTCCTCGAAGCGGGCGATGCGGGCTTCCATGTCGGGAATCGACATTGCGCGAAAATCGGTCTGCTGGGGGAGCGTGCTCATTGCTTCAGTCCCTCTACGTGTTCGAGCCAGCGGCGGGCGCAAGCGGTGATCTCGTCGAAACGACGTTCGCGCACGGCTTCGAGCAATTGCATTTCGGTGGTGACGCCGACCACGCCGGCGAAGGCACCAGCATCATAATAGGCTTTCATGTTCTCCAAGGTAATGGCGCCGGCGGGCATAACACGCGTGCCGGGCAAGGGGCCCTGGAGATAGCCGATGTACTCGGGCCCGACGGGGTAACAGGGGAAAAGCTTGATGATGTCGGCACCGCATCGCAGCGCGTCGGCGACTTCGGAGGGCGTGAAGCATCCGGGGGCGGTGATGACGCCTCGGGAGCGCGCTTCCTCGACGACGGCGGCGTAGAAATTGGGGGAGACGATCGCCTGGGCTCCGCTGTCGATGGCCTGGCGGGCCTGGTCGGGGTCGGTGACGGTGCCGGCGGAGATGACGACGCGGTCGCCGTGGCGCCGCCGGAGCGAGGCGATCACCGAGCAGGCATCGGGCGTGGTGAAGGGGACTTCCAGAAGTGTCCCACCGCCCTGGATGATGGCCTCGAACGAATCTTCGGTTTGGCGTGCGGTGTCGCCGCGGAGGATCATTACGAGCCAGGCATCGTGGATTCGTTGTAGAAGAGCATCCTTGTTCATGGGTATCTCGCGGTTGTGGTGGAAGTTTGGCTCGATGGTTGATTTCGGCGCACGGGACGAACGGGAACCGGGAGTCGCTGTTTCCGGGGACGCTCCGGAGTTGAGAGTGGGGAGACCGACGATGCCGGCGGCGGGTTTGCCGCCGATCGCGGATTGCTATTATTGTATGATAAATGACGGGTGTCAACGTGGTTCGATGGGTGCGGGGGCACCGGAAGTGAGAGGTTTGCTTGAGAAAACGTGGCCCTGGCGGCGATCTTGGAATCGGCTAGGATTAATCTGTTGTAGAGACGTTGGTAATAGCCACTTGTGATGGAAATGGATATGCATCTACAGGTGGGTTTACGCTGCATGGAAGTCATTCCGCAGCTATCCTTTCTTGCGTCCGCTGCGCTGCCATGCGTGGCCGAAGAGGAGTTCGCGCGAGCGGGTCCGCGTTTGCTGTTGGCAGCGGTTGGCGATCATAGGGCGGGCAGGCATCGCGGGGGCGGATGGTGGGCCGTGAGGCCGCCAGTCAGCGCGAGTTGCCCCTCGGCTTCGGCCCGGTTGCCGGGAGCGAGGAGAGCGGTATCGGGGCCATTGGGATCGGAGTGATCAGGGCAGGTCGTTGGCCTGGCGCATCGGGTAGGCATGGGTCCAGCAATTGAGTCCAACTCGAGCGAGAAGTCGCCACCATCGCCATGGCTGACGGTTGGGGACTTGGAGCGCGCCATTGCCGAGGTGGATGGGGGAGCGCTGTTGCTGCCGGCGCGGATTCTGCGCCGGGTGATCAAGGAGGAGCATCGGCTGCCGCGGTTGCGGCTGAACCTTCCGCACGGGACGAGCTACACGATTGCGAAGGCCCGGTTGCTGGAGATCGTGGATCGGTCGGAGCTGGATGACGAAGTCGTCGACCGACTGCCCGAGGAGGTGATCCTTCTGCCACAGCCGGATCCGGAAGAGCTGGATTTTACGCCGGCGGCCGATCTGTTGACGTGTTACTGGCGGTGGCTCTTCCACGCGCACGTGCACCTTCGACTGCAAGGGGAGCTTGCGGGTATCCAGGGGGACAGCGTGCTGTTGCGGCACTGGCTGCGGCGCTTGGGAATGAGCGAGTTCAGCGAGGTCCGCACGGTACTCGCCCACGAGGAACGGCTGTTTCCGGAGGCGGACGACTGGGCGGTATTGATCGAGTTCATCGCGACGTATCTGGAGTTGCAGTACTTCGCGCCGTCGACGTTGGAGCACTACTTCCCTGGCCTTAGGGAAGCCGGCGCGTCGAAGGGGGCGGATTCGGTGGCGGGGGGGTCGGGCGTCGGCACGGGGCGCTCGGATGTCGAGGACCTTCTGCGGGAGTGGGTGGACGCGGACCAGTTGTTTATGGAGACGCGCCTGGGCGGGGCGAAGTTGCCGGGCGGAGGGGTTCCGCCTGCGGACGACACGCCGTCGATCTTTCTCGGCCTGATGGAGTTGCAGACGATCCGCCAGTCGCAGCGGCAATCGCCGCGATATTGCCGGCGGTTGGTGGCGCGTGCGGAGCGGGCGGCAGCGCGCGGGAACCTGGTGCGAGCGTGCATCCTGGTGCAGCGAGCGAGGAAGTATGCGGCGGAGACGGACCACCACCGGCTGCGGGCGAATCTGCGGGGGCACCTGGTGCGGCTGGTGGGGGCGCTACAGCAGGCGCTGCGATTGCCGGACACGGAGATCGACGCGTGGCGCGACGCGTTGATGGCGCTGGTGGCGCGCGGGGCGGTTGGGATTCGCAGCCGCGAGGCGCGGTTGTTGTTCGACCTGCAGAAGATCGCTATCGACTATCAGCGGCATGTTTACAAGATCGACACGTGGGGCTGGCTGCGTTCGTTGGGGCGCAAGCCGTTGAGGCTGGCGCTACCTCGGCTGACCGAGGTGGCCGTGCACAAGCATTTGCACAGCGCGCTGCGGCGCGTGAAGGTGGTTCGGATTGCCGACATTCACCGGCAAACGCTGCACGACCTGCTGCAGCGCGCCGAAGAGCGGAGCGAGCAGCAGTTGCGCGTTCGGCTGCGACCGATCATCACCGGCGCGTTGGAGGAGGCGCAACTCGTGCCGGGCAATACGGTAGAGCGGGTCGCGGTTCGGAAGCTGGTCGAGGAGCTGATCGACCGGATTCTGGATCGCGGGTTTCTGACGATGGGCGATCTCCGCGACGCGGTGGCGCGGAACGAGTTGAAGGAGCGGGATCTGGCGGGGCCCAAGGACCTGTTGTTCGGCGATCAGCTTCTTTCGGCGGACAAGCGAATGGCGGCGGCCCTGGACGGAGTCTACCGTCACGGGGAGTTCTACTTGCGTCTGATGCAGTGGCTGAGCTCGCTGGCGTTTGGGACGGGTACGGGCCGGCTGCTGATGCGTTACCTGATTCTGCCGTTCGGCGGGGCGTTCATCGCGGAGATGGGTGTGAGGCACCTGGTGCACCTGTTCCACGTGGCCACGAACGCTCGCCCGGCCGACATGCCGACGCTCCACATGGAGCCACCGCCGGAAGCGCCGCCGCCGTTTCGGTGGGAGCAGTTCGCGGAGCACATGCAGGTGGTGCTGCTGCTGGGATTGTTCCTGCTGTTGTTGATCAATTCGGAGAGGTTTCGGCAGGGCCTGTGGTGGGCGATGTGCGCCGTGGGCCGCGGCTTGCGGTACGTGGTCAGCGAGCTGCCGCAGCAGTTGATGCAGCTTGCGATCGTCCGGAAGCTGCTGGCATCGCGATACTATCGGTGGGCGATGCGGTTTGCGATCAAGCCGGGGGCGATTACGGCGATTCTGGCGTGGGTGATGCCGCACCTGGCGACGCAGTGGAAGAACACGCCCGAGGTGATGGGGGCGATCTTCCTATCGGTGAACCTGGTGCTGAATTCGCGGCTGGGACGTGATCTGGAGGAGGTGGCGACGGACTGGGCGGGGCGCCTGGGGCATTGGCTGGGCGTGCAGGTGATCGCGCGGCTGTTCTGGCTGATTATGGATCTGTTTCGCGCACTGGTGGAAGCCACGGAGCGGCTGCTGTACACGGTGGATGAATGGCTGCGATTTCGCTCGGGCGAAGGGCGCGTGACGCTGGCGGCCAAGGCTGTGATGGGAGCGTTCTGGTTCGTGGTGGCGTACGTGACGCGCTTCTGCGTGACGCTGCTGATCGAGCCGCAGGTGAACCCGATTAAGCATTTTCCGGTGGTGACGGTTTCGCACAAGGTGCTGATCCCGTTCATACCGAGCCTGGCGGGCGTGTTCATGTTGGCGATGGACAAGGAGCTTGCCTATACGACGGCCACGGTGATCATTACGTCGATCCCGGGGATCTTTGGTTTCTTTGCTTGGGAGCTGCGCGAGAACTGGCGGTTGTACGCGGCGAACCGGCCCAAGTCGCTGTCGCCGGTGACGGTCGGCAAGCACGGGGAATCGATGCGCGGTTTGCTCTTGCCGGGGTTGCATTCGGGGACGATCCCGAAGCGGTATGCCAAGCTGCGGAAGGCCGAGAGCGAGATGGCACGGAAGGGCCGATGGAGCGCCATCCGCAAGCATCTGGGAGTGCTCGAGGAGTTGCACACGCAGGTTCGGCGGTTCGTGCAGCGGGATCTGTTGTGGCTGTTGAACGAGGCGGACTGCTGGAACGGCGCGCGGATCTATCTGGCGGGCACGGGGCTGGCGACGAACCGCGTGTGGATGGAGCTGCGGCTGGACGAGACGGCGTCGTCGTTGGTGATCGAATTCGAGGCGCGCAAGGGGTGGCTGCTGGGAGGCACGTCGGGTGCGGAAGTGGTCGAACGGCTGTCGGACGAGCAGCGGACGGCGCTGGCCACGGCGGTGACGGGGCTATATAAGGCGGCGGGAGTGGACCTGGTTCGACAGGACATCGAGACGCAGTTGCCGGTGCCGACACCGCTGTTCGATCTGAGCTACAAGGAGTTGATCGTCCTGCCGGAGGGATATCCGGAGACGAAGATTCGGTACCGGCTGGACGGCCAGGAGGCGGCGGAGCGTGAGACGGTGGAGGGGCCGGCGCCGGAGCAGGTGCCGGTGCTCGACGTGACACGGCTGATGTTTCGGAAGACGCCGCTGCCGTGGCCGAGTTGGGTGCAGACCTGGGAGAAACTTTCGGCGAAGCGTTCGCATGGCGAGCCGCTGCCAGTGGCGGATTGCCTTCCGCAGCCGTGACACTCGCTAGTGCGAGTCGCACTTGACTGTGGCGTACGTGGCGGCGTGTTTCCGCGGTTTCGAAAGCGGAACAGACGCTACACATACGCCGAATGTGCTCTATGGAATCATCCAGGTGAGCACGTAGGCCTGCAACAGGGTTAGCAGGCCCACGAGGACGGCCAAGAGGAGGCTGTGCCAGAAGACGAAGCGGAGGATCTGGGATTCTCCGCCGGGCTGGTTGGTGGCGGCGGCCGATACGACGATGCTTTGGGCATCGATCATCTTGCCCATGACGCCGCCGGTGCTGTTGGCCGTGGCGATGAGCACGGGGTTGAGGCCCAGCTGCTCGGCGGTGACCTTCTGGAGGCTGCCGAAGAGGGCGTTGGAGGAGGTGTCGGAGCCGGTCAGCGCCACGCCCATCCATCCCAGCATGGCAGCGAAGAACGGGTAGAGGACACCGGTCTTGGTGAACGCCAGGCCAAGGGTTACGTCGGTGCCGCTGTAGCGTGTGGCGAAGGCGATGGCGAGCATGGCAGCGATGGTGAACAGCGGCCAGCGCATGCGGTAGAGAGTTGCGAAGAAGATTGCCAGGAAGCGGCGCGGCCGGACTCGCATCCAGAACGCCGAGAGGACGGCGGCGATGAAGATGCCGGTGCCGGTGGCGGAGAGCCAGTTGAACTGGAAGACGGCGTCTTCGGGCTTCTCGCGTTGGGTGACGGCCGGAACGTCGCGATAGACGACGCCGTGGAGACCGGGGACCTCGACGTGACGGTGCGACCAGCCGGCCAGGGCGTTGGGACGCTCCCACCAGGCCAAGGGCGGGGCGTCGGGCTTTTGGGTTCGCGCCGCGACGGCTGCCGATTCCAAACCGCCGTTTAAGAAGACGCGAACGGAAGGAATACCCCAGACAAGGACGCAGAGGGAGAGAAAGACCCAGGGGGCCCAGGCGACGGCGATCTCGCGCTTCGAGTAATTGGGTGGAGCGGCCTGGGTGGTGGCGGGCTCGTCTTCGTCGTCGAACTGCCAGATTTCGGCCGGTTGCCAGACTTTCATCAGGGCCACGATGGCGATCATGGAGCCGATTCCACCGGCGACGTCGACGAGCGTGGGGCCGAGGTAGTTGGCGGCGAGGCACTGGATGGCTGCGAACGTGCCGCCGCTGACGAGGACGGCGGGCCAGACGCCACGGAGGCCGCGCCATCCGGACATCACGACGACCATCCAGGCCGGTATGATTAGGGAGAAGAAGGGCAACTGGCGGCCGGCCATTTGGCTGATGGCCATTTCGGGCAGGCCGGTGACCTTGCTGAGCGTGGTGATGGGCGTGCCCAATGCGCCGAAGGCGACGGGGGCCGTGTTGGCGATGAGCGAGAGGCCGGCGGCGTGGAGCGGCCGGAAGCCGGCGCCGATCATCAGAGCGGCCGAGATGGCTACGGGGGTGCCGAATCCGGCGGCGCCTTCGAGGAAGGCGCCGAAGCTGAAGGCAATAAGGATTGCCTGGATGCGGCGATCTGGGGAGAGGGCCGCGACGGAGTGCTTGACCTTTTCGAACTCGCCGGTTTCGACGGTGAGCGAGTAGAGGAAGACGGCACAGAGGACGATCCAGCCGATCGGGAACAGTCCGAAACAGACACCGTAGCCGGCGGCCGAGAGCGCGGTGGACCAGGGCATTCCGAAGGCGAGGATGGCCACGCCGAGCGCGGTGGCCAGGCCGGCTGCGGCCGCCCGGGGCGCCGACCAATTGAGCAAGCCGAGGCTACCGAGGAGAACGACGATGGGCAGCGCCGCGAGGATTGTGGATAGAACGACGGAACCGGTGGGGTTGTACGTTTGGATCCACTGCATGAAGCGGCGCTCCGGGGACCGCGTCTGTGTGGCGAAGATGCGCACAGAGACATAGGGGAAGTGGTTAGTTGGGCTCGCTGCGCTAGGGCCACACGACGGATTAGTATTGTTCCTTCGGGGAGAGTCGCGGGCTTGTTGGTGGGCTGCGCGCCCTCACCCGCGGCCCCTCTCCCGCAAGCGCGGGAGAGGGGAGGAGTGTCGGGGTGCATCAGACGTCGTCTTCGATGACGTAGGGGGAGCGGTACTCGCGTTTGAACATGGCCATGGCCTTGTCGTTGCCGACGATCGCTTCGGTCTTGGGATCGATGGTGAGCTTCTCACCGGCGAGCCGATAGCTGATCGTGGCATAGTGCGAGAGGAGCACGCTGCGATGGCCTTCCTGGATGTCGGCATTGGGCAGCGCGCGCGAGCGGATGCACTGGATGAAATTCTCCTTGTGCTCCGGATCGGGGAAGAGGGTCTTCTGCTGGTCGACGACGACGCCAGCGTCGAGCTTAGGACGCCCGAAGACCTGCCAGCCGCCACCATGACGGCCCAGGCACATGAGGCCCTTGGTACCGTAGATCTCGATGCGCGTGGCGCACTGGTGCCAGTAGGGGAACTGGTCGGTGGCCTGGCGAATGATCGGGGAGATCTTCAGCATGTAGGGCGTGAACAGGGTGAGTTCGAAGGAGACAATCATCTTGTCGAACTCGAATTCGGCCATCTGGGTATCGGGCGTTTCGGCGGCACCGGGCTGGTAGCGAGCGCCGATGCTGTAGACGGACTTGGGATAGTCGACGCCGAGCACGTAGCGCGCCAAGTCGATTTGGTGGATGGAGTCGTTGACGATGTCGCCGCTGGAGAATCGCCAGAAATGGTGCCAGTTGTGGTGGAAGGTGGGGTTGTAACGGTGCTCGGGTGCAGGGCCGTTCCAGAGATCCCAATTGAAGCCCTTGGGAGGATCGGAGTCGGGCTGCATGGCGAAGTTGGGCCACGACTTCTGGTTGTAGATGCGGCAGAAATGGACATCGCCGAGCTTGCCGTCGTCGATGTACTTCTTGGCGGCCATGGCGTAGGCCCCGCTGCGGCTCTGCGTACCGACCTGGACGACGCGCTTGTACTTGCGGGCGGCCTGGATCATCTTCTGCCCTTCCCAGCAGTTGTGGCTGGGCGGCTTCTCGACGTAGACGTCCTTGCCGGCCTGACAGGCGCGGATGGTCGGCAAGGCGTGCCAATGGTCGGGTGTGGCGACGACGACGGCGTCGACCGATTTGTCGTCGAGGGCTTCGCGGAAGTTCTCGGCAACCTTGGGGGCGCCGGCACTCTGCTTGTCGGCGAGCGACTTGGCGACGTGTTCGGCGCGAGGAATATTGGGATCGCAGACGTAGGCGTAGACGCAATCGCCGCGGCCGACGAAACCGTCGACCAGATTCCCACCGCGACCACCGGCACCGATTTGGGCGAGGACAACCTTGTCGTTAGCGGGTGCGCCGTAGACGGAGGCGGCGCTTTTGAGGATGGTCAGTCCGGCGGCAGCGCCAACGGCGGCATCCTGCGACCGAGCGAGGAACTCGCGGCGGTGGATTTTAGGCATGACTCGTCATCTCCTCTTGGTTAGCTCTAGGAGCCTCTTCCGAATACCGGGTGATGTCGGGGTGGGCCGGCGTCGCGTGGGAGTCGGGAGCGACGCGCACGGTGATACCGTATTTCGGGGTGGTCTACGGCACCAGCCCGCCTCTCATGATGGCTGGGTGTGCGGCGAGAGTCAAGAGGCGCGGAGGAATCGGGCGCTTGACACGTGGTAGACGGTCTGTCATTGTCGTAAATGGTGGGCGGCCAAGGCCGCGCGGGTGCCATCGTTTGGGCGCGCGAGCATCGACAGTCTTTCAGCGCAAGGGGGGAACTCCGATGAAGGTGAGCCGTCGTCGGTTTTTGGCCGCTTCTGCCGCGGCCGGTATGGTGATGGCCGCGCCGGCCATTCACGGAGCGTCGAAGGGTGGCAAGTACCGGACGGTTTTGATCGGCTCCGGCTGGTGGGGCATGAACATCCTTCGCACGGCGATCGAAGCGGGCGAGTCGGACGTGGTGGCGATGTGCGACGTGGATCGGAACCAGTTGGATCCGGCGGCGAAGGAAGTGGAGAAACTGACGGGGAAGGCTCCGAAGAAGTACGGTGATTTTCGGGAGCTTCTGGAGAAGGAGAAGCCGGAGATCGCGATTGTCGCCACGCCGGATCATTGGCATCCGCTGGTGATGATCGCCGCGGTGAAGGCGGGGGCGCACGTTTACGTGGAGAAGCCCGTCTCGCACACGATCCTCGAAGGCCGTGCGATGGTGCAGGCGGCGCGGGCGAGCGACCGGGTGGTGCAGGTGGGAACGCATCGCCGGGCTTCGCCGCACAACATCTCGGCGATGAAGTTCCTCAAGGAGGGGAAGGTTGGCAAGATCGGGATGGTCCGCGCGTTTGTGCATTACGGTGGCGGGCCGGGGAGCCCAGTGGCGGACGAGAAGACCCCCGAGGGTCTGGACTGGAACATGTGGTGCGGGCCGGCGCCGTTGCGGCCCTATAACCCGGCGATGCATCCGCGCGGATTCCGCCGCTTTCTCGACTACGCGAACGGCCAGCTGGGCGACTGGGGCATTCACTGGATGGACCAGATCCTATGGTGGACCGATGAGCCGTGGCCGAAGTCGGTTTCGTCGACCGGCGGCCGCTTCATTCGCAAGGACAACAGCGACACGCCTGACACGCAAGTGGTGACGTTCGAGTTCGACTCGTTCACGGCCACCTGGGAGCATCGCCTTTACGGGGCGAACAACGCGGAGAAGCACAACATCGGCTGCTACTTCTACGGCACGAAGGGCATGCTGCACTTGGGATGGCAAGACGGTTGGACCTTCTATCCGGACAACAGCAAAGGGGAGATCGTCCACGAGGAGCCGAAGCTGCACAAGCCCGACGACCAGAACATTCCAGAGCTTTGGGCCGATTTTCTCGGCTGTGTCAAGACCGGGAAACCTCCGATCTGCGACATCGAAATCGGTCATCGGTCGACGAACATGAGTTTGCTGGGCATGCTGTCGCTGAAGTTGGGGCGGAGCGTGCGCTGGGACGGCCAACAGGAGCGAATCGTCGACGATGCGGAGGCGAACAAGCTTCTGCGGCGCCAGTACCGCGAGCCGTGGCAGTATCCGGAATCGACATAGCCTGAGTTGGCCGGCGGTGCGCGTTGGCGATACGGCCGGTTCGTTACGATTGAGAGATCATCCGTCTTACCAGGGAGATTGACGATGCATCACGGTCGACTATCGCGAAGGCGTTTCTTGCAGAGGGCGGGGGGAGTTGCCGCGGGACTGGCGGCGGCGCCGTACGTGATTCCGTCGACCGTGCTGGCGGGAGAAGCCCGGCCCGGCGCGAACGATCGGATCGGCATCGGGTATATCGGCGCGGGGAGACGAGCGTTCCAGCTCATGGATCTGCCGGGGGACGCCGTGGTGGTGGCGGGCGCCGACGTGGACCAGAAGCAGGGCAAGAGGGTGGCCGCCCGATATGGGTGCAAAGCGTACCAGGATTACCGCCGAATGCTGGATTCGAAGGACGTGGACGCGGTGATCATCTCGACGCCGGACCACTGGCATGCGATTCCGGCGATTCACGCGTGCCAGGCGTTGAAGGACGTGTATGTTGAGAAGCCGATGACGCTGACCATCCGGGAGGGGCGGGCCATGGTGGACGCGGCGCGCAAGCACAAGCGGGTCGTGCAGACGGGGAGCCAGCAGCGCTCGATGGCCCCGAACCGTTTGGGCTGCGAGTTGATTCGCAACGGCCGCATCGGCAAGGTGCACACGGTCATCGGCGCCAATTATCCCAGCCCCTGGAAATGCAAGTTTGCCGGCCAACCGGTGCCGGACGGCTTGGATTGGGATATGTGGTGCGGCCCAACCGAGCCGGTGCCGTTCCACCAGGATATCTACGTGTCGCGGTCGCAGCCGGGTTGGATTTCGATCGAGACGTGGTCGGGTGGAGAAATCACCGGTTGGGGGGCGCACGGTTTGGACCAAGTTCAATGGGCGTTGGGGATGGATGACTCGGGGCCGGTGGAAATCTGGGCGGACGGCGGCCCGCTGGTGGTTCCAGTGTACACGGAGCCGGAATCGAGGGCGCGGGGCGACCAGCTTTGCAGCGAGGGGCACAAGGTGCACTACCGGTATGCCAACGGTACGGTGCTCACGTTGGATAACGGGCCCGGCGGCGGCGCCATCTTCATCGGCGACAAGGGGAAGGTGGTCATCGACCGCAACAAGCTCACGACGGAGCCGAAGGAGCTGGCCACGGAGCCGATCGGCGCCGACGAGATCCATCTTGCCAAGAGCGACAACCACATGCAGAACTGGTTCGACTGCATGAGATCGCGGGAGCGTCCGGTAGCGGACGTGGAAATCGGGCATCGCTCGGCGACCGTTTGCCATCTGGGTAACATTGCCCGACGGCTGGGACGGAAGCTCCAGTGGGATCCGGCTGCGGAGACATTCGTGGGCGACAAGGAGGCCAACGGGCTGTTGGACCGCGCGCGCCGCAAGCCGTACACCCTGCCAGAGGTGTAGCGCTGCGGGCGTGGTCGCTTTGGACCGCGGGGCCGGATGATTCTGTGCGCTGTGCGGGAAGTCGGTGCGATGCGTGAGCGGTCGTCTTCGTGGGGCAGTGGAAACTGGGACGAAGCGCGTGAGAAACGGGCGGTTTGGCGCGTTGAGGGGCGGTTCGTGGCATGTGTGCCAGCGGCCCCCATCTGATGGCGGGCAGCGACCCGCGCTCTCGGCCCGTGCGCAACCAGCTCTATGGGCGGGCAGTCGCTTCGCGCGTCGAGCAAACGTGGACTGCTCAACTCGATCCACGTTTATATAATGGTGGAAATTGGGGCTCGGATCGTCGCGCCCGTTCTGGATGCGACCCATTGTGAAGAGGTGCTATGAACATCGCGGTTACGGGAGCTACGGGCTTCCTGGGAAGGTACATTGTCTCGCAGTTAGTCTCCTTGGGGCATTCCTGCCGGTGCTGGCATCGCTCGACGAGCGATCGAAGCGGATTCGAATCGGTGGCGGGCCAGGTTCGCTGGGTGCCCGGCGAATTGGGCGATGTGCGGTCGACGCGGTCGCTGGTGGAAGGCTGTAGCGCGGTGGTTCATGCGGCGCTGTACCATCCGGGAGGCAAGTTTCTGAGTCGCGAAGTGAACACGTTGGAGTGCGTGGAGCGGAACGTGCAAGGGACGCTGCGGCTGATGGACGCGGCGCGGCGAGCGGGAGTGGGACGGTTCATCTTCATTTCGACGTGCGCGGTTCACGAGCGCATTCTGGAGGACCGGCCACTGGACGAGACGCATCCGACGTGGTCGACGAGCCACTACGGCGCGCATAAGGCGGCACTGGAGCAGTCCGTCTACAGCTACGGTCTTGGGGAAGGATACCCGATCTGTGCGCTGCGGCCGACCGGCATCTACGGGCTGGCGCATCCGGTCGAGCGAAGCAAGTGGTATGACCTGGTTCGGGCGGTGAGCCGAGGCGAAGACGTGCACTGCGAGGGGGGCGGCAAGGAGGTGCATGCGGCGGACGTGGCTCGGGCCGTGGGCATGTTGCTGACGGCCTCGGACGTTGCCGGCCAAGTGTATAACTGCTACGACCTGTACGTGTCGGAGTTGGAGGTCGCGTCGATCGCCGGGAAGATTTCACAGAGTTCGAGCCGGGTTTCCGGCACTTCGAGCTCGCCAAAGCACCAGATCGTTACGGACAAGATCTGCCGGCTGGGAATGCGATTCGGCGGGCATCGGCTGCTGGAAGAGACGATCGGGGAGTTGGTCCGCGCCGTGAAGGAGTGATGGCCGGATGACGGAGCGTCGCCGGTGAGCCGCCGTCAGGACGTGGCTGCCGGGTCGCGGGTTTGTTGATGCCGGCGCAGCCAATGATCGCAATCTATCCCGGATGCCAGCCGAAACGTCTGGAATCCGGGGCCCTGGTTGCCGCTCGACGCGCATTTGCAATGCAGCCCTCAACAGAGGACGTCGCCACGAATGGTGACGGTCAGGTCGTCGACGGGGATCGGACGGCCGGCACGCGCGATGGCCGCTTCGGCGATGCGGACCAGCCCGGTGCAACAGGGCACCTCCATGTGGACGACGGTGAGGCTGTGAATGGCCGATTCGGTGAGAATGGCCGTTAGCTTGTCGACGTAGGCACGGGTGTCGTCGAGTTTCGGGCAACCGATCACGACGGGCCGTCCCTTGAGTAGCCGGCGATGGAAATCGGCGCAGGCGGCCGGTACGCAGTCGGCAACCAGCAGCAGATCGGCGTCGTGGAGGAATGGGGCGTTGGGCGGCACCAAGTGGAGCTGGATGGGCCAGTTGGCCAGGGCCGATGCCGGGGACGCGGCCTGACCGGTGGGTGCTTGTGGAGCGGCACCCGGCAACACGGGGAGCAGGCTTTTTGGTGCGGCTGATGGGCATGCGCCGGCGACGGGCGGTTTGTGTGCGGCCGAGGGCACCTGTTGGAGATGGCGCTGGGCGGCTGCTTCGTCGAAGGGGGATGCGTCGCGCTGGCGGATGGTGATGGCCCCCTGGGGGCAGTGGCCCAGGCAGGCACCGAGACCGTCGCAGTAGGTGTCGGAGACGAGACGGGCCTTGCCGTCGATGATCTGGATGGCACCCTCGGCGCAGGCCGGCACGCACAGCCCACAGCCGTTGCACTTCTGCTGGTCGATTTCGACGATATTGCGAACGGTCATGTCGAAAGAGTCCTTCTGTTGAAGCTTGCAAAGACCATGCGCGGGGCAGGCCCATCTGCCCCTGGTCACCGGACTGGCGTTGGTCGGTCTGCGTATACTTTCTGTGCAAAGCTCATTAGGGCACATTGCGATGAGTGTCTGTTTGAATGATCGCCTTTTCGGCGGCTTGCGTCCTTGATCCTGGTCAAGGGGCGGCGGAAAGGGGCGGAAATCGCGAGGATTTCTCGCAAGGAGCGATCTGCTGTATGTAGGTGTGTGCGCCCCCGAATAGGTGGGGCTTCGGAATAATGGCCAAGAAAGTCAGGGGCTCTTGATCGAGATCAAGGACGCCGGACGGCGCGCCGGCGATACTTCACTATCGGAGCGAACCGACGGGAACATTTCTGGACCATCGCTGGCGATGCCGACCTGAACGATTGGAGGAACTCATGAGCATGTATTGCTATCAGTGCGAAGAGACGAACAAGGGAACCGGTTGCACGTTGGCCGGCATTTGCGGCAAGGACGCGACGACCGCGACGCTGCAGGACCTTTTGGTATATGCGACGAAAGGGATCGCCATGTACGCGCACCGGGCCGCGAAGCTCGGGGCACGGGAGGTGGACGTGGATCGGTTCGTGGTCGAAGCGCTTTTCGCCACGGTGACCAACGTGACGTTCGATCCGGAGCGGCTGGAACAGTGGCTGCGGCGAGCGGCAACGATCCGGGACCGCGCTAGACAATTGTATGAATCGGCCTGCGCCGGGGCAGGCCAGACGGCCGAGATTCTCGACGGCCCGGCGGCATGGCAGCCCGGGGCGGATCGGGACCAACTCGTGCGCCAAGGGGGCGAGGTCGGGATTGCGGCGCGAAAAGAAGTGCTTGGCGACGATATCACCGGCCTGCAGGAGTTGGTGCTGTACGGGCTGAAGGGGACGGCCGCGTACGCCGACCACGCGCTGATTCTGGGCAAGGAAGATGCGGAGGTCTATGCGACGTTTCACGAGGGGCTGGACTTCCTGACGCACGAGAACCCGACCGTCGAACAGCTGCTGGGCTGGGCGATGAAGATCGGCGAGCTAAACCTAAAGGTGATGGAGCTGTTGGACACGGCGAACACCGGGGCCTATGGGGATCCGGAACCGACGGCCGTTCGTATCACGCCGGTGAAAGGGAAGGCTATCCTGGTATCCGGCCACGATCTGAAGGACTTGGAGGAACTGTTGAAGCAGACCGAGGGCCGGGGTGTGAACATCTACACACACGGTGAGATGCTTCCGGCGCTTGCGTATCCGGGGCTGAAGAAGTACTCGCACCTGGTGGGAAACTATGGGGGCGCCTGGCAGGACCAGCGGGCGGAGTTCGAGGCTTTTCCCGGTGCGATTCTGATGACGACGAACTGCATCCAGAAGCCGCGCGAGGTATATATCGACCGCATTTTCACGACGGGGTTGGTTGCGTGGCCGGGAGTGCGGCACATCGGGCCCGACCGCGATTTCGGGCCGGTCATCGAAGCCGCCCTGGCCGCCGAGGGTTTCGCGGAGGACGGCCCCGAGAAGCGAATCCTCACCGGGTTCGGGCACGCAGCCGTGCTGGGTGTGGCCGACAAGGTCATCGAGGGCGTCAAGCAGGGAGCGATCCGGCACTTCTTCTTGGTCGGCGGCTGCGACGGGCGCCACCCGAGCCGCAATTACTACACGGAATTTGCCGAGAAGGTTCCGGAGGATTGCGTGATCCTGACGCTGGCGTGCGGAAAGTATCGGTTCAATCGGCTGGATTTCGGCGAGATCGGCGGGATTCCGCGGCTATTGGACGTGGGGCAATGCAACGACGCGTACTCGGCGATCAAGATCGCATCGGCGTTGGCGGACGCGTTCGGGTGCGGCGTGAACGACCTGCCGTTGTCGATGATTCTGAGCTGGTACGAGCAGAAGGCGGTGGCCATTCTGCTGACGCTGCTGCACCTGGGCATCAAGAACATCCGCCTGGGGCCGGTGTTGCCGGCATTCGTCGCGCCAGCAGCACTGAGGGTGCTGGTGGAGAAGTTCAACATCGCGCCGATTACGACGCCGGAGCAGGACCTGGAGACGATCCTTGCGCCCGGCGGGTGACGAAGGAGGGGCGGTGGGACGCCGGCAGGAGCGCGGAACTAGCCGGTCCGGTGTGCGAGGGTTTGCCGAAGGTGCTGGCGCGCGTCGCGGACGGCATGGACCAGGTCGCGACAGGAGACGATGCCGACCAGTGCGCCATCCTGCATGACGGGGAGACGGCGGACGTGCTTCGATCGCATCGTGTCGGCGATGGTCACCCAGGTGTCGTCGGCAGTAACGGTGAAGAATTCGGGAGACATGTAGTCGCGGACCTGAGCGTCGCCCCCCTGCCCTTCGCAGACGAGTTCGAGGAGATCGAATTCGGAAACGACGCCGACGGGGTGCCCTTGCGGATCGAGCACGGGCAGGCCGCTGATGTGATGTTCGAGCATCAGGTCGATGGCAGCGTCGATGGTCTCGTCGGTGCCGACGGTCACGAGTTGCGTGGTCATGATGTCCTTGGCTTGGAACATGCGATCCTCTCCGTGCGCCTTGGGCGTGTTGAGGCTGCCGGCTCAGGTTGCCGGAACGGCCTGGGGACTTGAGGAGGAGTTCTTTGGGACCAAACGCTCGAGGGTGGTTTGCAGGCTCTGTCGGTCGAAGGGTTTTGGGACGAAATCGGACGCGCCGACTTTGAAGGCGGTGGTGAGCACTCCGCGCTGCTCCAAGGCACTGATGACGACGACCTTGGCCTGGGGATCGAGGTCGATGATTCCGCGCAGGGCGTGGAGTCCGTCGTGCTCGGGCATGACCAGATCGAGGGTCACGGCGTCGGGATGGAGGTCGCGGTAGCGGTCGATGGCTTCCTGTCCGTTGCAGGCTTCGCCTACCACGGTCCATCCGGCGCTAGTCGCGGTGTCCTTGATGATCTCGCGGATGATCATGGCGTCGTCGGTGACAAGCAGGGTTCGCTTCATGGTCCGAGTCTCCTGATTCGCACAACGGGATGGCGTATGGGGCTGAAACGGGGGCGGTCAACCGTTGAGCGATGGATGTGCAGTTTTCGACGGGGTTTCTCGAAGTGTGGTTCTCGATGGGATCGGTCGTGGGGCATGCGAGGCTGGCTAGTGCGTGTCGCACTTGACTGAGGCGTTTGCGGCGGCGTGTTTCTACGGTTGGGGAAAGCGAAATGCACGCTACGATTACGCCGAATGCGTTCTAGAGCGTTTGGGTCGCATGTCCGGCTCGCTCGACCGTCAATGTGCAGGTGGCAGAGTCGAAGACGATGCGGCGGCCCTTGGTTCCGCCAACATCTTCTCCGGCGACGCGGATGCCGAGTTGCTTGAGGGCCGCGGTGACCGCCTTGGCGTTGGCGTCGCCGATTTGCAGGGGGCCGGAGCCGCCGAACATATTGCCGCCTCCGGCGAACTTAGCGACGAGGCCGTGCGTGGGCGTGCCAAGTTCGCGGATGAGCTTGAGCATTTCGGGGATGGCCGTGTCGGCGAACTTGCCTGGGGCGCCGTTGCGACCGGCGGATTCGGGGAGCACGATGTGCGCCAGGGCGGCCGTCATGAGTCTGGGGTGGAAGATGGCCAGACCGATGCAGGAGCCGAGGATGGCCTTCATTCGCATCGGGGTGTGGGCCACGACGATTTGGCCCATCCCGACGAGCGTGTCTTGCGTCGTATTGCTCATTGCCAGCGTAGTCATTGTGAGATGTCCCGGATATTTGCGGTCGATGAATTCAAACGTTGCTCAGCAGGTGGTGTGGAGGGAACGCTGCATGGCTTCCTGCATTTGACGCGTGGGAACGAAGACGACGCGCCAGTCGAGGTCCTCGCCCTCCCGGTGGAAGCCGATGTCGCAGAGCAATAAGGTATCGCTGGTGAGGGCCTGCGTCATTACGGCCTGTTGGAGCACGCTGGCGCCGAAATCCTGGATGAAATAGGGTGCGGAGGGGGACAACTCGATGCCGACGAGGCGAGCGATCGCGTTGACGTAGGCGCAACCGAGGATATTGCCGGTTTCGGTGAGGGCCGACTTTTCGAGATCGCTCCACTCGGGATCGGTGCCGACTTCGCGGCCGAGGAGGGACGCGGCGAGTTGCCGCCCGCCCAGGTCGTCGAAGACGAGAACGAGGTTTCCGCCGACATTGCCGTCGAGGGTCAGGACGACCATGGTGGCGAATTCGTCGCTGATACCGAGCTCGGCGGCCATGTCTTCGAGTGGGATATGTCGGACCTCGTCGAGGGTGACGGTGATGAGGTCGTTGGTCCAGCGGCACATGGCAGCGGATGCGTCGTGCGTGGCCGATGCGAACAGTTCGTGCAGGACGCTGAGTGCCGGGACGTTGGGATGTCGGGTTGTGTTCATGGTTCTCTCTTTCAGCAGGTTGCCGGGGCGGCCTTGGCGATCATTTCGATCAAGGACACGACATCGAGAATGAGCGAGACGCGACCATCGCCGAGGATGCTGGCGCCGGCGATACCCGGGATGTTCTTGTAGTTCTCGGCGATGGACTTGATGACGATGTCTTCCTCGCCGATGACGCGGTCGACGGCCAGACCGACTTCCTGGCCGGGCTCACCGACGATGACCAAGGTGGTCTGTTGGGTGCGGGAGCCGACGGGGCATCGGTTGGGATCGTGGAAGGTGAGGACATCGGAGAGTCGAACGAGCGAGACGACGCGTCCGCGGACGGCGGCCATCTGACGCCCGTGGACGGTGGAGAGGCAGCTATCGTCGACGCTGACGATTTCGGTGACTGCTTCCATGGGCATGGCGAAGACATCGCCGGCGATATCGACCATGAGCGACGGCAGGATGGCCAGTGTGACCGGAAGCTTGATGGTCATGGTCGTTCCGCGGCCGGGAACGGTCTCAATGTCGACGACGCCGTTGAGGCCTTCGATCTTGGACTTGACGATATCCATGCCCATTCCGCGGCCAGAGACGCCGGTGATCTTCTCGGCCGTGCTCATGCCGGGCACCCAGATCATCTGGTGAATCTGGCGAGCGGTCATTTTCTCGGCGTCGGCCTCGGTGAGGATGCCCTTATCGAGGCACTTGCGAAGGATGCGATCGGAATCGAGTCCGCGGCCGTCGTCGGTGATGCGGATGAGAATGCTGTTCCCACGGTGGCAGGCGTCGAGGGTGACGGTGCCCTGGCGGGGCTTGCCGGATCGCTCGCGGACGTCGGGCAGCTCGATGCCGTGATCGGCCGAGTTGCGCACGAGGTGGATGAGCGGATCGGACAGCTCGTCGATCATGCGTTTGTCCAACTCGGTCTTTTCGCCCTGGATGACGAGGCGGATGTCTTTGCCGTTTTCGCGGGCGATGTCGCGGACGACGCGGTTGAAGCGGGTGAATAGCGGCCCGATGGGGACCATGCGGGTGTCCATGACGGCTTGCTGGACGGCGTTGCTGACGCGGTCGAACTGGTGAATCGTCTCGAGCAGGTCCTTGACAGCGCTGCGGGCGTGGCCGAGGGATTGCACTTCGCGTTGGACGGCTTCGAGGTCGGCGTGAATGCGGCGGACCTGTTCGTGGACCTGCTGGAACTGCCCTTGAAACTGGCGGTTGTCGGCATCGGCGCCGAGGGTGGCAGAGATCTTGTCGAGTTCGCCGAAGGCATGGTTGAGCGAGGGGAGCAATTGCCGATCGCTGACGGTGGCCTTCAGACGCTCGCCGATCCGCGAGAACTGGGCCTTGTTGATGACCAACTGGCCGGCGAGGTTCATGAGATCGTCGAGGCGCTCGATGTCGACGCGGACGGTTTCGGTGGGCCGGCCCAGGCTTTCCGCTGCGGGTGGCTTGGAACTTTGATTGGGGCCGTCGGAGGGCGTCGGGTGCGCTGGCGGCACCGGTTGGGCCTGGGGCGTGGTGGGTTCGTCGGGCTGGTGGTCGTTGGCGGTGGTGTCTTCCGACGCCTGCTGTTCGGATGGGGATGCCTCGGCGGGAGTTGGTTGGGTCGGGGTGGAGGCCGCAGGCGGTGTGGGTGACGGTTCGGCGGCGGGTTGGACGGTGACGTTGTGCACGCCGGCGACGCGTGTTTGCTCGAAGATTCGTTCGAGGGGTTCGCTGGAAGCGACTCGGAAGTGGAAGCTGTCGAGACGGTCGATGTTTTCGAGGGTCTCGGTGGACGGATGGCAGGAGCAGACATTGCCCAGCCTGGCGAGCTTCTCGCGGATGAGCAAGGCCTTGAGTCCGGCGGCGGGCAGATCGGGCTCGAAGTGGACTTCGCCGACATAGGTCTGGATAGATGGCGAGTCGCTGGCGAGGAGTTTTCGCGCCGCGTCGGCGAATCGGTCGATGCGCGGGCCGCCTGCTCGCAGCTGGACGACGAAGTGGTGGAACGCGTCGGTGCAACCGAGCAGGGCGTCGGTTGCCTCGCGCGAGAGGGAGCCGTCGGTCTCGACGAGGTGCTGCAGGAGGTCCTCCATGAGGTGCGCCAGCTTGGCGGCGCGGTTCAGGCCGATCGAGGCCGCCGATCCCTTGATCTTGTGCGAGATGACCAGCAGTTGTTTGAGTTCGGTAGGGCCGCCAGCGCCTTCGAAGGCGAGGAGCGTGTCGCTGAGCTCGTCCAAGGCGGCTTCGGTTTCGTCGATGAAGATGGAAAGGTATCGCTCGACAATCTCGTCTTCGTCCTGCACGCCGTCCAAGGGATCGGGCGAGGTGGATTCGGAGGGGGCTACTGCCTGGGATGCAAGGGTTTCGGAAGCGAGGACCTCGTCGATCAAGGACTCGGCGCTTGCCTGAGATGCGGCCGGTCGCTCGGCGTTGGCCGAGGAGAGCAGTTGGCGGATGCCGGTAAGGACGCCGTCGCAGTCGACGGGCGGCGCCTCGGGATCCTTGAGGAGTCCGACGAGTGCAGTGAGTTGGTCGACGCCGAGGAAGACGAGATCGACGACGTCGACATTTACGGTGAGCTGCTGGTTGCGCGCGGCGTCGAAGACGTTCTCGATCTTGTGGGTCAGGGTGTTGATGTCGGTCAGCCCGAGCATGGCCGACAACCCCTTGAGGGTGTGTGCAGCCCGGAACATCTCGTTGAGCAGGTCGGCATCGCAGGTTTGGTCGTGGCGATGGTCGAGGGATCGCACCCATTGGTCCAACTGAAGGAGGTTGTCGTTCAGTTGCGCCAGTAATTCATCGGACTCGTCGAGGAAGTCGCCGAGGAGACTGTCGAGGAGATCGTCGGAGTTGTTTGCGATCGGGTCCGTCATGGCTGCATCCGTTTATTGCTGGGGCCGCTGGTACAACCAGGGCTGCGGGTGGGCGTAATCCTTGAGCAGGTCGGAGATTCCTTCGGTGGGACCGGCGACGAGCAGTCCGCCCGGCCGGATGACCGTGCACACGTTTTCGACGACGCGCTTCTTGGATTCGGGAGTGAAATAAATGAGTACGTTCTTGAGAAAGACGAGGTCGAAGGGCCGATTGCGGAGAGGGTCGAGCAGGTTGTGCTGGCGGAAGGTGACCATCTGGCTGAGCGCGGGTCGCGGCTGCCAGACGTTGGCAGTGCCGGTTTGCGTGAAGTAGCGGCTCTTGAAGGAATCGGGCACGAATTTCATGGCGCGCTCGCCGAAGACGGCATGGTTGGCCTGTTCGACGGCGCCGCAGCCGATATCGGTGCCGAGGATCTGGATCTGCCACTGCTGGTAGTTGGGCAGGCTGGCGGCGATGCAACAGGCGGCCGTGTAGGCTTCGTCGCCGGTGCTACAGGCTGCCGACCAGATGCTGAGCGAGCGGCGCCGGCCGCCGGAGCGGGCCTCGCTGGCGATCTGCGACAGGAATTGTTCACGGAACCACCGCCACTGGCCTTCGTCGCGAAAGAGATAAGTTTCGTGGGTAGTGATTTCCTGGAGAAACGCGTCCCACTCGGGATCGCGCGGGTGCAGCTTGGTGAGATGGTGGTAGTAGGCCTCGAAGCTTTCGATGCCCGTCTCGCGAAGTCGCCGGCGGACGCGGTTGGACAGGAGGGTCTTTTTCTGCGGCGGAATACGAATGCCGGTGCGCCGATAGACGAGTGCGGCGTATTGGGCCAGCTGTTCGTCGGTCACCTCGGCGAGAGGGACGACCGGAGGGATGGAGACGATTGCGGCCGCCGTGTCACTTCGCGTCATGTTGGCAATCTCCTTGGGCGGTCAAGCGACGATGTTCGACGAGGATGGTGTCGGCCAATTCGTAGAGATGGGGCCGTTGTTCTGGCGGCAGGAGATCGATCCTCATGCGGAGGCGGTTCAGCTCCCGTTGAAGATCGGCAGTTGTCTTGATAGTCGGTCGCGACATGGTTGTTTCCTTTGGGCAGCGGCGGGGATGCAGATGCGGTGCAGGCGGGTAGGCTCACTGGGGACAGTTGAGGCGGGCTCCCATACAGAAGATCTCGGAAGTGAGCCGGACGGCGCCGCTGCCGGGGGCGGGCAAGGCCTGGACGACTTCCAGGCCGTCGGCCGCGAGGTCGACGATGGCGGCTTCGCTGTCGTCGGGGACGGGGTTCATCTGGCTGTCGCGGATGACACGCACGATGGGGTGGGCATACTTGTCGCCGTTGCTGCGAAGGACTCGGGCTACGCTACCATCGCTGAGCGCGACGTGGCTGCCGATGGCGAAGAGCGATTGGACCTTGAGCAGAGCCCGGACCGCGTGCGCGTCGTAGTTTCCGGTGGCGGCATGGCGAAGCAGGCATTCGATGGCGGAGTGCGGGATCAAGGGAGGGCGGAAGGGACGCGGCGTGACCATGGCGCAGTAGGCATCGGCGACGCCGAGTATCTTGGCCATGAGGTGAGTCCGCTCTCCGGTGCATCCGTGCGGGTACCCGCTGCCGTTGGGCCGTTCGTGCACCTGGTAGGCGATGAGGGGGACGACGGTGGGGACGCCACACATCTTCTCCAGCAGCCGCATGGTGTAGATAGGATGCTTCTTGATCTCGTAGTATTCGTCCTCGGTGAGCCAGTGGCGGGCCTCGAGGATTTCGCGAGGGACGTGTGCCATACCCCAGTCGTGGACGAGCCCGGTGAGTCCGAGCATGCGCACGTTTGGTGCGTCGAAGCCGAGCTCGACTCCCATGGCCATGGCGAGAAGCGTTGCCTTGAGGGAGTGATCGGCGATGGGGTTGTGACGGATGGTGTCAAGCGCCGAGGCGAGGGTGCCATCGACATCGCCGGTGATGTCGTTGAGAAACGCGGCCGTGAGGCGGCTGACCTCGCCGCAATCGACCTGCCGTCCCTGCAGGGCGTTGCGCATGAGGTTGTCGACGAAGACGCTCGTTTCCTTGTTGCGGTTGATCCGGTCGAGGTATTTCTGCCGATTGTAGGTCGTCGTTCCGTGCCAGGTCATCTGGGAGAGGACCGCGGCTTCGGAGTTGTTGACGAAGAGGAGGCCGTCGTCGATGATCGAATCGATTTGGCTTGCGATCGCCTCGTCCAACGCCATGCCATGGGCGGCCGAGTCCTGATCGGTGCCGAGCGTGACTTGCGCCAGGTCGTCGCCGTGCACTTTGACGGAAGCAATGGCGCGCTGCTTGAGGCGCCGGGCGAACTCGGGCGTAATGGTCATGCCCTCGGCCAGGAGCAGCTCTCCTTTGTCGCCGTAGATAGGGAAGCGGAGTGTGCGGCCGGTAATGAGTTCATCAACACCGGTTGCAACCAGCTTGTCGGATAGAGAATCGTACTGATTCTCTTCGACGGGCTGGGACGTCGGGCTCGGTGTTGTGGCCATGGGAGTATGTGTGTGACGGGTTTACGGCGGCTTGTTACGGATACGGCGGCGGATCGGCAACCAAGGGGCTCCGTGGGAGGTTTATCCGTTGGTGGCAACGGCTTCGGCCATCGCCGCGGTGTCTTCCTCGCTGAAAAGCTGGTCGATGTCGAGGAGAATGAGCAGATGGTCCTTGAGGCGGACGAGCCCGGTCATGTAGCGGTTGCCGAGGCTGGCGACGGTCGGCGGGGCGGGCGAGACCTGCTCTTGGGAAACGCGGAGGACCTCGTTCACGGAATCGACGACGATGCCGATGGTACGGTTACGCACGTTGAGTACCATGATGCGGCTCTCGTCGTTGAGCTCGCCGTCGGGCAGCGAGAATCGGGAACGCAGGTCGATCACGGGAATGACCGTGCTGCGGAGGTTGATCAGTCCCTTGATGTAGTGAGGGGTCTCGGGGATGCAGGTGATTTCGCCAACGAGAATGATCTCGCGGATCTTGGTGATCTCGATTCCATACGTTTCGTTACCCAGCGTGAAGCTGACGAGCTGCATGGAGTTGTTCTGTCCGGAACCGTGTTGCTCGCGGGTCAGAGGCTCGACGGTGGCTGAAGACATGTCATTGCTCCGATTGGGTGTGTTGGTAAGGGTTGTGGCGTGCGGCCTGTCAGGGGGCGTCGCGTTGGACGAGGTTCCTTGGGGCCACCGTTGGTTACACAGGAGAGGGCGGCCCGGTCATGCACGGGCCGCCCGATCTCCTGACATCGAGTTCTACATGGCACCTGCGGTTGACATGCGTGCCTGTCCAGAACGGCCGTTGCCGGTGGTGAACTGGCTAACGAGATCGCGGAGTGCCTGGGCCTGAGCCCCCAACTCTTCGCTGGAGGAGGCCATTTCCTCGCTACCGGCCGCGGCCTGCTCGGTCACCTGGGAAATACCCTGGATGGCCTTGGAGACCTCTTCCGCATTGCTGGCCTGTTGGATGGTGGCGGCAGCGATTTCGGCGATTGTCGAGGCGGTGCCTTCGACGCCGGTGACAATCTTGGTCAGGGCCTCTTCGGTTTCCTGGCTGAGGGCGGCACCTTCCTGTACGCGGTTGCTGGACTCCTTGATGAGCCCGGTGATTTCGCCGGCGGCCTGGTTGGAACGCTCGGCGAGCTTACGAACCTCATCGGCGACGACGGCGAAGCCCATACCGTGCTCGCCGGCCCGGGCGGCCTCGATGGCAGCGTTGAGGGCCAGGAGGTTGGTCTGGCTAGCGATTTCGGAGATCACCTGGATGATTTCGGCGATCTGATCGGAGCTGGCCTTGATTTGCTCCATGGCAGCGGCCGACTTGCGCACCGCCTGGCCACCTTGCTCGGCGAGTTGGGTCGTTTCGCGGGAGAGTTTGTCGGCGCCGTGAGCATTGTCCTTGACGCTCTCCACGGAGCGGCTGAGTTCTTCGATGGACGCCGTGACCTGCTGGACGCTGGAGCTTTGCTCCTGGGAGCCGGAGGCGAGCGTCTGTGAGCTTTCGGCGATGACCCGGGAGCCTTCGGCGAACTGGTTGGCGCTTTCGTTGATCTGCTCGATCGCCGAACGAATGGATTCGACCACCAGATTGACGTTGTCGCGAAGGGCGCCGTAGGCGCCGGGATACTCGGCTTCGACGCCTTCGGAGAAATCCTTGTTGGCCAGGCGGGTGAGGACGTTGCTGATGTCGCTCATGGGCGTGGCGAAACCTTCCAGGGTCTTGTTCATTCCCTGGATGATGTCGCGATACTTGCCCTGGAACTGGCGTTCGTCGGCGTGGACATCGAGGCGGCCTTCATCGGCGGCCACGGCGAGCCTGTCGGACTCGACGATCAGGCCGTTGATGGCTTCGATGCACTGGTTGAGGTTGTTCTTGGTCTCGTTGAACTCACCGTAGTAGGTGTCGGTGATCTTGGCGGGGATATCGCCCTTGGAGATGCGGTCGACACACTGGGCGGTGAGTTTGATGGGCGCGACGAAGGCTTCGACGAGCCGGTTGAGGCCGCCGACGAGGTCGCCCCAACTACCGGTGAACTGCTGGGCGTTGCCGCGAACTTGGAGGTTACCTTCCTGGACGGACTGGATGAGAGTGTTTGTTTCCTGGAGCAGCCCGTTCATGACGTCGATGCACTGGTTAAGGTTGTGCTTGATCTCGTTGAAGTCGCCGTTGTAGGTGTCGGTGATCTTCGCGGGGATATCGCCCTTGGAGATGCGGTCGACGTACTGGGCCGTCATATGGAATGGGGTGACGAAGGCGTCGATCAGGCTGTTGGTTCCTTCGAGGATGGGACGGAACTCGGGGCTGACCGACTCGGGGTTGCCGCGGACGTCGAGATTGCCATCGAGAGTCGCCTGGGTGAGAGTCTTTGTCTCACTGATAAGCGTGCGAAGAACCTTGGAGATGCTTCGGGCAAGGAGAACACCGAAGACCAAGAGGCCGACGATGCCGATACCGATGGTGGCGAACATGACGACGCTGGCAATCTTGCTGTCGCCGGTAGCCAGATCTGAGGCCTGGGCGGCAACATCGACGTTGAGTTTCACGAGCTTGTCGAGAAGTCCGTTGGCCTTGCTGTCGCTTTGGCTGCAGACATTGACGGTTTGTTTCTCGGCCTGGTCGGCGAGAGTCTGCGCCTTGGAGGTGAGATCCATCGTGCGGGTTAGCTGGGCCATGAAGGCGTCGGAGGTAGGAACGATTTCACCGGCGAAGATCTTCTGGGCCTGGGGGGTATCGCCGGAGGCAACGAGACTCTTGATCCGCTTGATGGCTTCGTGGAACTTGTGGTGAATTTCGTCGGTTGCAGCGAGTGCGGCCTGGAATTCGGCGTTTTCGATCTTTTGGCCAGCCCGCCAGAGGCCGAAGCCACACTTGGTGTCGTCATCACCGCCGTCGAATGCCTTCTTTTCGAGGATCATGTTGGCACACTGTTGCTGGAGCCTGAAATGGTCCGCTCGGAAGCGTTCCAGGGTCTCGCGCAGGCGGAAGGGATTGCCGAGTTTCAGGGCATCGAGTTCCTTGATGGTGGTGAAGAACTCGTTGTTGTCCTTGCGCCATTCTTCCCACGCCGGTACGAATTGTTTCCACAACTCCGCCTCTTCCGGGGTTTGGGGGAGCGGTTCGTAGGTCTTCCAGGCAGCTTCATAATCCTCTCTGGCCTTGGTCACATTCTCGAGTTGCCGGGCGCGGACCTCGGGGGTGAGGTCATAGTCGAGCAGAGTTCGCTGCGCGGCCTTGATTCTCTGGGCGCCGATCTGGATTTGCTGTAGCGATTGCACGCTGGGGAGGCGCACGATTCCGATTTCATAAACGTGGCCTGAGAGCCGGCTGATTCCCCAGTAGCCGACGAGGCCGACGACGAGGGTGATAACGATGGCGATCGTGACTCCTCCGAGGACCTTGGTAGCGGTCTTGATTCCTGCGAACATGTCAGGTTCCTTGTTCGATGTGGGGGTGAAAGGGACGTGTTGTGGCAAGCGATCGGCGTTGGAGGCGGGTGCTCGCGCGACGTTTGCCTTCGATACGGGAACACGAGCCCTGGGCGGGCGCGTCCGCGGGGTCCCCGTTCGGCTTGCACGAGGCGAAGTGAGTGTGCCTCTGGAAGGCGTGGGGAAAGACGTGTTGGACCTTGGGGCCTTCAAGGAGGCCGGAGGTCGGGTAAGCAGCAGAGGGCGAAGGAGCGTTGGCACCGACAAAGGGAACGCCGCTGAGCAAGGAGTGGACGTTTCGCGATGGGAGCGCATCGGCGAGGTGGAGGCATCGGATCCCGTGGGCGCGCAAGGCTTGCGAAACACGCCCAACTGCCCGTTGGAGCATTTGCAGGAGTGAGAAGAGGGATCTTAAAGCCATGCTACCAATGCTTCGCGGTGGGCCAATCCAACCAATCCGGCTACGTTCTCCTCAGTTGGGCCACTGCGTGCCCATTTCGTTGTTCGGAGTGCGTTGGCGTGGGTGGGTTGTGCGGAGTGTTCGGTTGCGGAGCGAGGCCAGCCAAGAAAAAAGGCGCCAAGGAAGTTTCCTCTTTGTTGTGGTAGAGGATCACTTCGATGGTGCCTTCAACCGACAGGCCCAGGTCCTGCCAACTAAGGCGGCTCGCTCCCCGTTTGTGGGCGAGCTTGTTCTCTCCAGGCCGGGCCCCAGAAGAACTCCTTCACGCAAAAATAGGGCGCGGTTCGTGCGCGTCAAGGAGACTCAGATGCGCATCTGATGCGCGTCGAGATGGGGCATATTGGCGGGTCGCGGGCCCGCTACGAACCGCTTTCGCGGATGATTCGGCAGCGCAAAAAAGAAAATCCGACCCTGAGGGGCGGATTTTCTCAAGTGGGGGACGTTCGGGATTGCGGATGGGACGGACAAACCGTTTGGACCGAAGATCCGCAAGGTGGCGCAAGCCGAGTTTCGCGGGTACCGATTCGTCGCCGTGAAGCCCGTTGAAGGGCGATTGTCGCAACAGGGTCAGAATTCGTACTTCAACTGCAACCACCAGGCGTTGTCGGCCCTGGTGTTGCAGCACATGCCGAAGAGGCCGTAGCCGGCGACAAGGGTCGCATGCTCGTTGAGCACGATGGCGGCATCGAAAGCGTTCCAGGAGTCTTCATCGCCGATGAGGCCTGGGATCTGATCGTAGGGGTTGGCCTTTTGGCGGAACTCGTAGGCGAAGATGAGCCAATCGCACGGCAGATAGACAAGGTTTCCCTCGAAAGTTGCGTGGTAGTCGTCGCCGAAGCCGAGGAGCCCCAATTGGGCTGCCTGGCTGAGTCGGAGACCTCCGGTGAGGATGAGCGGGCGTCCCAAGATGGCGGGCGAGAGGGTCTTGGTAGCGGTGACGGTAAAATCGACGCCATTCTGTCTTTCGTAACCGATGGCCGAAAGTGCGCCGCCGAGGCGTCCGTTGATATTGCCAATGCCGTCGTTTACTTTGAAATGGACGCCAGTGGTCACGGCCGGCATAGACAATCCGTATACGCAGGTGTCTTCTTTGATCGCAAGAAAGCGGGCGTTGAAATTGTGGAGCCAGAGATGGCTGCGATCAATGTCGAGCGTCGTGGCGTCGCGAATATCGCTAGGGAGGGTTCCGAGGCCCAATCGGTCGCCTGCGTAACCTAGTTCGATGCGGCCACCGATCGTTTCGGTCACGGTGATGGCGTCGAGGTTCTTGGCGCCAAAGTTCACATAGGAGAGCGCAAAAGCGGGTTTGCCGAGGAGGGCGCCTTCAGAGATCGGCTCCGGATTGACCAGGTACGCCATGGGGGTGATGGCGCCGCCGCCCACGCCTTCGATTGTGTGGAAAGGTAATGGTGGCGCGGCGTGGGCTTGGGAGGCGCAAGGGATTGTCAGAGCCGCCGCAATGACGGCGATCAGAAACGAAAGCTCGCTTGAGTGGTGAGTCGACATGCTGGGGTACCCCCTCTTGGCAGCACAGGAAAGAGAGTCGTGGGTTTTGCACAAGATGGGCCTGCAACACATGTGCGGGCCTTTGGCCGTCACCATCCCTCGTTGCAAGCGAGAAGGTACCACAGCCGGACTCGCCATTGCCGAGGCGAGAATACGTCTGGGCTACGCGTTCGACTCGCAGGCCCCACGTCCTGTTCGTTCAGGCAAAACCAATGAAGCAGTTTCCAGCGATCGCACCAGTCGTAGAGGCTTCGGATGAGCTCGGGTCATATCGAACGTATCGGCGAAGCACATCGGATAGTCCAGCCTTGTATCGACAGTTCGAGTTGGATGAGTTGTACGGACTGCGTAGGAATTCGAAGAAGGCAATCGCGGGCGGGGCCAGTTGGCAAGGGGGAACCCATACGGACGGTGAGGGTTTACTCATCGTGCTACCGGGGTTGCGGAGGATGATGGCGAGAGCCAGCGTCGTTGGACCTCGCGGGTGATGTGCGTGACGGCGTCGTTGAGGCCGAACTGGCGATCGACGTTTCCCTCGGTAAAGGCCACCTTGTTCATGCCGTAGACGTCGGAAGTGGCCTCATCCTGGCCGAGGACGTAGCCGCGGGCGGAGCGGATGGCGCCGCAGCCATCGGAGCCGTCGCGGCCCATTCCGGTCATGATGACGCCCAGGCAGTCGCCACCAAAGACCTTTGCGACACTGACCATCATGACGTCGACCGAAGGCTTGTGGCCGCTGACAGGGGGCCCATCCTTGATGAGTATGCGTGCCGAACGTGCAAGACCGCGAACCTCGAGCTGGCGTCCTCCGGGAGCAATGAAGACGTGATCGGTCTTGAGAATATCGCCCTGCTCCGCCTCCTTGATGGAAAGCTCGCTGAGAGAGTCCAATCGCCAGGCCAGAGGTTTGGTGAAGCTGGGCGGCATGTGCTGCACGACGACGATCGGCGGCATGGGCGGTTGGAGGGATTCGAACAAGTGAGACAGGGCTGGGGGACCGCCCGTGGAGATGCCAATGGCGATGCACTTGTCGGCGAGGATAGCGGCAACGTCGGGTGGAGACTGGCGAGGGGCGCGTTTCTGGGGCGCCTGCTCGGCACGGCGGTGCTTGCGCTCGCGGCGGATTTCGAGAATGCGTCGTACGTCGGTCCCGGCCGCCATGCGGATTTTTCGGGGTAGCTCGTCGTGAATCGCGGTGCGAGTCTTGGTGCCGTAGTCGGGTTTGGCCAGGTAGTCCAGCGCACCCCGATCGAGCGCGTCGAGCGTGATTTGGGCTCCGAGCTTGGTAAGGGAACTGACCATCACGACCGGTATGGGGCGCCGCGCGAGAATGGCGTCAAGCGTGGCGAGGCCATCCATGTTGGGCATCTGGATGTCGAGAGTGATGACGTCGGGGTTCACCGCATCGAGGATATCGAGGGCCTGGCGGCCGTCGGCGGCGGTGGCGACCACCTGCATGCCGGGTGCGTGGGCGATACTGTCGGCGATGATCGATCGAATCACGGCCGAGTCGTCAACGACAAGAACACGAATCTCATGCGCAGGCATCAGAACTCCCAATTGGCACTCGTGTGTTGCAGGCGGTGCGTCGTCGATGCGAGGTGGGTTGCCGGTCGGGAGAAGGTTGCGCTTCCATCCCCATCCGGGCGGCGCATCGTTACGCCTCTCTGGCAGGGGCCGCCTGGGGTACGGCGGCACGGTCGTGGCCCGGCCCGCTGAAGTGTAGATCGCGCTTGCAGTGAATGCCACCTTCCGTACACTGATGTGTGCAGGTTGTATCGTTCGTTGCCCCTGTGACGGGGGGGCTCGGGATTCGAACGGCCTGGGAAGCCATTGATGAGTGCGAAGAAATCGAAGAACCCAGCCCCAGGGGCGGAAACGCCAGAGGGTGGGTGGCCGGGAATCAACGCCGCGTCTGAGCAGCGCGTCGCCGATGCCGGAGTGTCGGGCGATCGTCCCACACTCGGGGCGGTCGAGGAGTGGCAACGGACGTTCGACGCGGTTTCGGATCCGATTGCCATCCTAGACACCGATTACCGGATCGTCCGAGTCAACGCGGTCATGGCCGAGCGGCTGGGGCTATCGAAGGACGCGTGTGTGGGTCAGATGTGTTACCGCGCCGTCCACGGGTCGGACGAACCGCCGTCGTATTGCCCGAATGCGCAATTGCTTCGGGACGGCCAACCGCATACGGCCGAGATCTGCGAGAAGCGGCTTGGCGGCGATTTTCTCGTCACGGTTTCGCCGCTTCGCGATTCGTTGGGGAAGCTCGTGGGGAGCGTCCATCTTGCGCGCGACGTGACAGAGTGGAAGAAGAGAGGCTTCGCGTTGCAGGAGCTGAGAGCGAAGCTGGCGACGTTGGCGGAGACGACGCACGAAGGGATCGGCGCCATCAACCGAGACGGCATTGTTTCGTTTGCAAACCATGCCTTTGCGCAACTGCTAGGCTACGAACAGAAGGAACTGGTAGGGTGCCATCCGAAGGTGTTCGTTGGCCCCGAGGAATACGAACGATTTGCGGAGGTGCTTGCGAGGAAGGAGTTGGGAGACGTGGGCAGGTTCGAGGGGCAGTTTCGAGCCAAAGACGGCAGTCTTCGGCACGTGATTGTGCATACCAGCCCTCTGCATGACGAGGACGGAACGATCAGGAGTAGGATCTTGCTGGTTACCGATGTTACCGAGCGCACGCGCGCGGAAGACGCGTTGAAGAGTTCGGAGCAGCGACTGCGGATCTTGTTCGAATCGGCGCCGGACGCGTACTATCTGTCGGATCTGAAAGGAACGTTTTTAGGCGCTAACCGTGCTGCGGAACAACTGGTGGGCTACGACAAGAGGGAACTGCTGGGAAAGAGTTTCCTTCATCCGAGCGTGCAGCTGCTGTCGCTCGGCGATGTTCCGAGGGCGGTTGCCCTGCTAACGAAGAACGTTTTGGGAAGGCCGACCGGACCGGACGAGTTCGTCGTGAACACGAAGAGCGGCGGTCGCGTGCCGGTGGAAATCAGGACGTTTCCGGTGACCATCGAAGGTCGCAGCATGGTATTGGGGATCGCGAGAGACATCACGGAACGCAAGCGAACCGAGGAGATGGTGCGACGGGCGGAGCGGATGGAGATGGAAAAGCTGGCGGTCACCGGACGGATGGCGGCGCAGGTGGCGCACGAAATCAACAATCCGCTGGCCGGCATCAAGAACTCGTTTCGGCTGATCAAGGACGCGGTTCCCGAGGACCACCCGAACTATGACATGGTGGCGCGGATCGACCGGGAGATCGACCGGATTGCACACGTTGTGCGGCAGATGTACAAGCTGTATTCGCCCCGTGCGCAGCAGCCGAGCGACATCGCGGTGGAGGAGGCGATACGCGACGTGGTGGTGATGTTGGAGCCGCTGGGGCAGGAGCACGAGGTGACGATCGAGCTTGGCGCGATTGCGCCGCGGCTTGTCGTGCACATTCCCGAGGGGAGTCTGCAGCAGATTCTGTACAATCTGACGGCAAACGCGATCCAGGCGTCGCCGAGCGGCGGGACAGTAAGCATCCGTGCGGAAGCGGCGGATCGCGGCCAGGTGAGAATCAGCATTGGCGATGAAGGGCCGGGAATTCCGCAGGAGGTACAAGAGCGGATGTTCGAGCCGTTCTTTTCCGCGGAGACGGGCGACAGCGTGGAAGACAGGATCGGACTGGGGCTGTCGATCGTCAAGGGCATCGTCACGGCGCTGAACGGGCGAATCGAGTTCGAAAGCAAGTTCGACGAAGGGACTTGTTTTCATATTTATCTTCCATCCGAGTAGAAATGAAGACGGAGAATGTAGATGACCGCCATCGGCTCAATCTTGCTTGCCGACGACGAAGAGACGTTTCGCGAATCAACCTGCCGGCTGCTCGCGCGCGAGGGATTCGAGTGTCAGTGTACGAGGGATGCTGACGAGACCATTGAGTGCCTGCGAAAGAGCCGTTTCGATCTGTTGATCGCCGACATTCGGATGCCGCACAATTCGGAGCTGCAACTAGTGCAGGAAGCGCGAGCGCTCGACGACCAGATGCCGGTCATCTTGGTTACGGGCTATCCGTCGGCGGAGACGGCGATTCGATCGCTGGAGATGTCGGTCGTGGCGTACCTGACAAAACCGCTGGATTTCGGCGATCTCATGATGCGCGTGCGGAGCGCGGTGGAGCAGTCGCAGAATCGCCGAGCGCTGGCGTCGATCTGCGAGCGGCTGCGTAGCTGTATGTCGACGTTGGAAGAAGCCCAGGCGAAGCGGCTGCCGCGCAAGGACGAAGCCGACGAGCTGGTTTCGATGGCCACGGTTCGGATGCTGGCGTCGTGCCTGTCGGAACTGCTGGAGATGGCCGTGTGGCTGGGCAAATGGCGTGGTTCGCAGAATATCTGCGAGTTGCTGGATTGCCCTCAGGAGCCGGTCCACCGACAGGCGATCGTGAAGACCATCGAGGTGTTGAAGAAGACGAAGGACACGTTCAAGTCGAAGACGCTGGCCGACTTGCGAGAGGAGTTGGAGGCGCTGATCGGAGATCCGAAGGCGTCGCACTGCCGCCGGTGATCGGGTCGGGCGGCGGCGCAAGCGCAGCACGTCGGGAGCTAGTGCGTGTCGCACTTAACCGTGGCGTTCGCGGCGGCGTGTTTCTGCGGTTTCGAAAGCGCAATGCACGCTACAGTCACGCTGAATGCGCTCCAAGAGCAAGCAGAGGCATGGGATGCCTCGTTGCAGAAATCGAAACCGTGTCGAACGTGGTGCCGCCGGTTCAGCGGACCTTCAGATGTGCGACGGCGGGTTCATTGGTGAAGAGGTCGACGGCCTCGATGCGGTAGTCGCCTGGCGGATCGTTGTATGCCACGGGGATGTCGAATTGGATCGGCTGTTGGCCGACGATGAGGTTCTGGTCGAGCCAGTCCAACGGCTTGTCGCCGACACGGACACGGATACGGAATGCGTGAAGGCCTACGGGGTCGGGCACGGAGAGCGTGGCCGTTACGACCGTGCCTCGGGTGACGGCTGGCTGGTTGAGGTCCAAGCGGGCGGACGGTGCAGGCTTGGGGGCGAGCACGAAGAAGCTGGCGCGATTGGGCAGGACCGTGGTGGGGAAGGTGGCGGTTTGCCCGATCGGCTTGCGGTTGCGGAGATCGTAGACGTAGCGAGGACCGCCGGCGAGATGGACAGTCGCCTGGGCTGGATCGTGGCCATGGCCGACGAGGGAAATGATGTCGATGTTCCCGTTTTGCCAGCGGGTGATTTCCAGATCGCGGAAACGTTTGTCGACTTCGGTAGTGACCGTTTGGAAGGGAGCCACGCCGGATTCGGCCAGGAGACGCCGTACGGCATCGGCGGCCGCTTCCGGGGTGCCGGGATTGGCGAGGCTTGGGAAGGTGTTGGCGGAGAAATTCAGCAGCACGGCCCGACCCTTTCCGCACGGCCGGACGATGATTGCGGGCGAGCCGTCGACCGTGGCTAAGGTCATGGCGGATGGATCGACGACCTTGACAGCCGGATCGACGGCAGTTCCTTGCAGGTCGAGGGGCAGCGGAGAGCGGTCGTTGGTGGTCAGGTGGCCGGCGACGGATTTTGGGCGGCCCTCACGCTTGATGCCGAACAAGTCGTCGAGGATGCCTTGCTGGCGCGGTTTGCAGTGGTCGTCGTAGAGGCCCGGCCGGACGTCGGCCAGCAGCGTGCCCCCGTTGACGACGAAGCGGCGAATGACGTCGGCCTCGCGATCGCCGAGGGCATCGGTGCGAGGGAGGATGAGGATGCGATAGCGAGTGGGGTCGAACTCGCCGAGGCGGAGTTGGCGATCGGAGACGTAGCTGAACTGGAACCCCAGATCGCGAAGGTTTTCGTGGATGCGGGTGTGGGCGGCCTCGTATTTGCCAAAGGTCTCGCCTTCGGCCAAGCCGTGGGCGAACACCGAAGGGTAGCTGAAGAGGATGGCGATACCGTCGTCGCGCATTTGGGACTTGAGGAGGAGATCGCCGAGCCCATCGCGAACGATCTGGGTATCGGCGAGGATTTCCTTGACGGCCGGGTAGGGACGCAGGTCGGGAGCCAACCAGCCGTGGAATCGTCCGATACAGTCCCATCGCCACCACCATACGGAGTCCATGCCGCGAGTGACCATACGCCAGTACTTGGCCAGGAGGGAATCGGCGTCCTTGGTGTAGCCCATCCAGTTGGCGCGGGGCATCTGGCGGGGCGCCAGACTGCGTGCGACTTCGTCGGCCGTGCCCGGATAGGGGGACCAGAAGCCGAGGCTGCGGATGATGAGGTCGAGGTCGTCGCCACCGGCGAATCGGCCGGCACCCTCGAAGCCGGTCTTCGCCTGGGGATCGATGGCGTCGTAGGCGGTCTGGTACTTCTGGCAGTATTTGACGTAGTTGTAGGATCGGAAGGCGCGGCGGTCGAACCAGCGGGGGTAGTTGCCCTGCGCCAGCGAGGACTCTTCGAAGTTGTCGTCCGGTTTGGAGAGACCGACTTCGTCCCATTGGGCAAACTTCGTGCCCCAGGACTGGTTGAGGGCATCGAGCGAGCCGTAGACCTCTCGTAGATAATCGCGATAGGCGCGAGCGCAGTGCGGCGAGAGGCAGCATCCGGAGGTGTGGTTCTCGTCGCCCAAGGAGTAGACGAAGACGCCGTGCTGCCGCGCGGGCTGGTAGGCATCGGCCAACTTGGCGACATGCTTGGCGACCGCATCGGGATCGTTCCAGCAGAAGGGCTTCATGATGCCTTCGGGAGTGAGCGGGTTGAGGATGCGCGTTGTGTAGGGAACGTAGGCGCAGTCGAAGGCGGCGAGATAGGCCGGTGGTTGGGGCGGTTGGGCGAGGTGGATCGTAACCGAATGCTTTGCCAGGCTCTCTTCGGCGTAGGGGGCCAGCGTGCCGGTGGGAACGTCCCACATGACGAAATTGAATTGTCCACGGTGCCGTTTCGTGACGCGGAAGTATTGGGACGCGCGGGCCACTTCGCGGGAGCCGTTGAGGATTTGGGCTTCGACCGTGAGGAGCATCGGCATCCAGGAGGCGATAGTAAAATCGAACTCGCGGTGGACGGCGGCCTTGGCGTCGCTGCGGACCAATTCGCGGCGACGGCGGTCCAGCAGGCGGACGCGGACGATCTCGTCGGCGCCGGGTTGTCCGGCAAGCGTGACGGCACCGGCGAGGTGATCGCCGATTTCGCCCCAATCTTGCGAGAGTTTTAGGTCGCCGATGTGGTGTGCGGAGGTGACCTGGAAGGGGATGGTCGCCCAACCTTCCACGCCCGCGGAACTGACGACGCTGGCTTCGGCGTGGAAATCGCCTGCGGGGAGCGCGGGGATGTCGATGGTTGACGGCTTAGCGCTGTCGACGGGCGTGGCGGGCCAATCGATGGGTTCGTCGGCCGGGCGGCGGAGGCGGACATGCAGTTGGGGCCTGTCGCCCTTGGGCTTGCCGGAGACCTGGATTGTCAGGCGTTGGCCTTGCTCGGATCGGTCGAACTTGGGTTTGGAGATGGTGAGTTGGAGTTGCATAGGAGGCTCGTGACCGGCGGCCCAGAGGACGGCGCGGCCGAGTCGCTCATGCCAGTAATCGTCCTGGAGCTGCCAGCCTTCGTGATAGGGAATATCGGGCCGCTTGGGCAGACGGATGCCTCGCCCCCGAACGACCGTGAATGCCTCGCCGACGGGGTCGGCCAAGAGGGGCGGGAGCTTGGCGATGCGGTTCTTGTCCTTCAGGACTCGCGAGTCGCTCTTGCCGACCATGACGAGGCCTGCGCCGTCGGTGACGGCCTTCAGGAGTTTGTATTGGGCTTCGGTGGGCATTTGCGCGGGCGTGAGATCGAAAAAGACGAAGGCGTCCCACGGCTCGGCGAGAAGTTGGATCATTCGCGCGATGCCTGCGTCGCCTCCGTGCCAGTGGGTCCTATCGGTATCGACGATGCGTGCCCAGAAGACGGCTTTGGCCTGAAGATCGAACCGCTGGATCAGCTCGACGCATTCACGCGGCTGGGTATTCTTGCCCTCGCAGAAAAAAAGGACTCGCGTGGTTCCGCCGGCAAAGGGCTGAGCCCAATCGGTGTGGGGCGTGGGAAAGTCGAGCGTGAGGGCGTGATCGACCTCGAGCTCCTCGCGACTCAGTTCTCCCTCGGCGACTGCGCGAGCTGTGGTGAACAGCGCGAGAGTCGACAGCGCGATCAACATGACCAGCGGCCGTTTCATGGCGGATGTCTCCGGTCGGAGGGTGGTTTCGGTATGGGTCAGTGCGTGTCGCACTTGACTGTAACGTTCGCGGCGGCGTGTTTGTACGGTTCCGAAGGCGAAATGCACGCTACGGTTACACGTCGAATGCGCTCTAGATGCTGTCGAGCAACTCGGCGAGCTTGAGCTGCCATTGGAAGTCGTTGTATTGCTGTGCGTACGCGAGCAGGTGTTCCTGCGTGGGGATATCCATCGGGGCGCCGGGCTTCGGGCGAGGAGCGGGCTGGTCGAGCCACGCCTGAATGTCGGCCGTGGCCTTGTCGCCGAGACGCGATCGGACCGAAGGCGACTTGAGTGCCCGTTCGGCGTCGCTGCGCAATTGGGTGAGGTCGATTTGCGTGAGGGTCGCCGGGGTGAAATCGAGGGAGGCGAGCTGGCGGCGGATTGAGTCGGCGCCCGAGGGGAGCCGCTTGAGAACGTCGGCGTTGGTGGTGCCACCGAAGTCCCAGAGGGCCAGCCGCATTCGGCGGGCGGTCGGCGCGTAACAAATGCGCGTTTGCACGGCGTAGCTGCCCGGATCGAAGATGACCTCGGTGGCCTCGTCGGGCAGAAAGAGCATGGCGCAGGGGCCCAGGCCCTCCTTCCTGGCGACGTCGAAGACCTCGTCGTAGTAGACGGCGCACCAGTTGGCGGCCGGCGGCAACACGGCCGGCTTGCCTTGGACGACGAGCGTGTTGTTCGTTTGGATTCGGCGAGCGCCGTCGCGATGATACCAGGATGTGAAGTAGCTTGGATAGCAGGTCAGCCGCAACTCGATCGACTTGATTTCTTCTTTGGGCTCGATCGCCACTTCGCAGTTGAGGCAGTCGCCGTCGGGCAGACCGAGGAAGCGGTTGCGGACGTTGGCGAGCGGATCGTGCCAAACGAGATCGAGGATGGCGCGACGGCCCGATTCCGAGGCGGTCATGCTGCTTAAGGGCGTTCGTGCGCCGATGTCTTGGCCGTTGAGGATCACGAACAGAAAGCCGTTATGGTACCAGTTGCAGTTGGAGGGAACCGGCATGCCGATGTAGCCTTCGCCCGGTATGAGTTTGCCGCCGTTGGCCGGATCGGTGGAGATTTGATGGCGGATTACATATCGGCTGCCGCCGAGCGTGAATGCGGCCGTTTGCGTGCGGCGCAATTGACCGTTCTTTCCCGGCTGTTCGCGGGCGGCTCCCAAGACGAGGTCCGCCTGATGAGGACGATCGGCGGCAGTGACCGGCAATGCGCCAGCGATCAACCAGAGCAATGTGAAGAATATGCGGACGGAACTGCGAGCCATCATGGCATTATCCTCATGCTGCGGCGGGGGAATTAGCTTGCCAGTGTAATAGGGCCACCGGAGACGGGCAAGAATTATGGGGTGTCGCGTTTTGCGCGTGGAGCTGCGCGAAGGCGCCAACGTGAAGCGAAACGAGGACCGTATGCGGATAGGGGGATGACGACTCGAGCGAGACCGTGTGCGATCGTCGCTTGGGTGTTTCGACCGACACTCCGAGGGACCGGTCAATGCTGTGACATGACCGGCAACAGTTGGGAGATCACTTGCCGCATGTTCGCGTCTGAAGGCTCTGGTGCGTGTCGCACTTGACTGTAGCGTTCATGACGGTGTGTTTCTGCGGTTTCGTAAGCGAAATGCACGCTACAGTTACGCCGAATGCGCTCCAAGTTCCTTCGAGCGTTTGAGCCGGCCTCTCTGTCGGCATCTTGGCGCCAAGTGAATGCGAAACGGTGTCGGCTACGGCAAGCCGTGAAGGGTTACCGCGGATCTTCAGGTACCATCAACCGTCAGAATGACGGAACCACGGATGCGCGCGTCGCGCCAAGATCGAACCCTCCCATCCACGTGTCGACGAAGCACCCATTGTGGACTAGAGGGGGCCACTGCCGCTTCCCGCTCGGCTGGTACCTGGGCGGGGAGCCTTCTTCTTATCGAGGCTTGTTGAGGCTCAAAGGTGCAAGCGCCCCGTCCCGCGCTGCCAAACCCCTCGATTTCAGAATCACAAGCCGCAGAATGGCAAGAAGTTACGTCAGTGGGCGCACGAGGATTCGAACCTCGGACCTCGTCCTTATCAGGGACGCGCTCTAACCAACTGAGCTATGCGCCCGAACACGCTAAGCGATTGCTGCGACTCGACTTCTGTCAACGCTCATGGCGATGGATGACCGGAGCTTTGCCGCAGCCAAACAGAAAAGCGTACCCGATGCTTATCCGTCCGTCAAGGACGCCGGTGGTAAGCTGAGTAAGCTCTATCCTACCTTCGCCCCAAGAACTCGCCGACTGCCCACGGCCCCTCAGGGAACAGTGGGTGTCCCCTGCCTCACATGGCTGTTGCGACTCGCACCGCGTCGCCGCTACGGTCTGTTTCGGCTTCGAGCAGTCCGGTCGGCAGATCATCAAGATCTTGCAAGCCTTCGAGCGTGCTCATGACCTGGGTTTCGCCCGCCGTCCTCTGGCGCTACCTCCGCAATATCCAGTTCAAGGAAGACAAAGGACTACCACTTGGCAGCCGATCTCACCGGCCAGGCAAACCACCTGGGCGTCGCCATATAGGCCGACATCATCAGGCAGAAGCTCTTCGAGAACAACGGCGGCACAGGACTCAGTAGCGATCGCAAGACCTTCCAGCGTCGGATGTCCAAGGGCGTTGAGCCATTCGATTTGATCCAGGATATCTATCTGGAAGCTGCAATTGGCGTCGCCTGAAGTGCCTCGAAGGCCAGCGAGCGGCCAATCGCCCCGCGCACCCAGCCCCCCGCGCATTGGCTGGCGCAAAGGTGTCTATTGCCTCGCAACCGGCCACACTTGGGCATCGCTGTTGGCGGAAACACCAGACCGGTGGCAACCCACCGACGCCCAAAACACCGCATACAAGCCCCCTCGCAAGCCGGCGGTGGGTCCGGAGCGGTACCGCGCTGTTCGCGTCACTCCGTCGCACCCCGGGGCCGCATTCGTACAATTCCCCACCGCAAGGTCACCGCATTTTCCGATAGGCGACCGCGGCGAAATCTTGGAGTCTCCGGTACTGAGTCGGCCGTGCTACCGTTGCGCGCCGGTCAGGAACCGACGCGAGATTGCGAGGAAACGCAGGATGGCAAGCCCGGGGTGTCAGCTCCTTCCGATCATCGGCCAAGCCGGGCTGCCGATTGTCTGGCCGTTGCTGGTCTACGCCGCGGCCGTGCTCATTCTGGCGGCCGCCATGATCGGCATATCGTGCGTGCTCGGCCAGCGGCGTGCCCGGCCCGACCGTGCGATGCCCTACGAGTCCGGCATGGCCCCGACCGGCTCTGCGCGGCAGCGATTGTCGGTCAAGTACTTCCGCGTCGCTCTGTTCTTCGTCATTTTCGATCTGGAAGCCGTCTATCTGTTTGCTTGGGCGATCGCCGTTCGCAAGGTTGGATGGTCCGGGTACATCGAAACGGTGATCTTCGTCGGCGTACTGATGGCCGCCCTGGTCTACTTGGGACGCGAGGGTGCTCTGGATTGGGAAACCTCGCGGCGTTTGGATAGAACCACGGAGCAGTCCCAGAAGGATCCATGACACGAACCAACCTTACGGACGCCTCTTCTCTCAGGCAATCCAACGAGTCGTTCGAGCAGGCCATTCGTCGCAATGTTCTTCTCGTTCGCTTACAGGAGTTGTTGGCCTGGGGCCGCAAGCACTCCATTTGGCCGTTTAATTTCGGTTTGTCGTGCTGCTACGTCGAAATGGCCACGAGCCTCACCAGCAAGTACGACATTGCCCGTTTCGGAGCGGAGGTCATTCGCGGGTCGCCTCGGCAGGCCGACCTGATGATCATCGCCGGCACGGTCTTCACCAAGATGGCACCGATCGTCCGCCGGCTCTACGACCAGATGATGGAGCCTCGCTGGGTCATCTCCATGGGATCGTGTGCGAATTCCGGCGGCATGTTCGACATCTACAGCGTGGTGCAGGGGGTGGACTCGTTCTTGCCGGTGGATGTCTACGTGCCCGGCTGTCCGCCGCGTCCCGATGCCTTCATGGAAGGGCTAGTTCTGCTGAGCGAACTGGTGGGCACGGAAAAACGCCCGCTGAGCTGGGTTGTCGGGCCGCAAGACGTCGTCCGCCCTGCCCCGCGCTGCCTGCGTGATGAAAAACGCGAAACGCGGAGCCATGCCCGCGACCTCCGTTCTCCCGACGAGGTCTAAGTCCGTCCGAGGCGCGACGCCGCGAAACGATGCTGCAATGAACGACAGCTCAGAGAACACCTCGATCGTCGACGACCTTCGCGGCCGTTTCGCCGACGCCGTGGTGGCCATTCAGCCCACCGCCGACGGCATTCCGACCGCCTGGGTTTCTCCGCACCGAGTCGGCGAGGTCTTGCAGTACCTCAAGTGCGAAGCGCAGCGGCCCTACCGCATGCTGTACGATCTGACGGCGATCGACGAGCGAGTTCGGACGCATCGCGACGGCCAGCCGCCGAGCGACTTCACCGTCGTCTATCACCTGCTTTCGTTCGATCGCAACGACGATATCCGCATCAAGGTGCCTCTCGAAGGCGACTCCCCTTCGCTCCGCACGGTCACCCGTCTCTGGCCTGCCGCCAACTGGTACGAGCGCGAGGTCTGGGACATGTTCGGCGTCCGCTTCGAGGGCCATCCCCATCTGGCGCGGCTCATCATGCCGCCGACATGGTCGGGTCACCCGCTCCGCAAGGAGCATCCAGCCCGCGCGAGCGAGATGCCTCCTTTCCAGCTCCCTGAGTGGAAGGAGCAGGAAGAGATCGAGGCGCTCCGCTTTCGGCCTGAAGCGTGGGGCCTTACCCGGCGGCACGAAGACACTGAGTTCATGTTCCTCAACCTGGGCCCGCAGCACCCAGGCACGCACGGCGTGTTGCGCATCGTCCTCCAACTCGACGGCGAGGAGATCATCGACGCCGTTCCCGACATCGGCTACCACCATCGCGGCGCCGAGAAGATGGGCGAACGGCAATCCTGGCACACGTACATCCCGTACACCGATCGGATCGACTATCTCGGCGGCGTCATGAACAACTTGCCGTACGTACTGGCCGTCGAGAAGCTGGCCGGCATCGAGGTGCCCGAGCGCGTCGAAGTCATCCGCATCATGCTCTGCGAGTTGTTCCGCATCGCCAGCCACCTCGTGTGGTATGGGACTTTCGCCCAGGATGTCGGCGCCCTTTCCCCGGTCTTCTACATGTTCAGCGACCGTGAGCGCATCTTCGACGTCGTCGCGGCCATCTGCGGCGATCGCATGCATCCCAATTGGTTCCGCATCGGCGGTGTGGCCCAGGACCTGCCCCGCGGCTGGGACCGGCTCCTGTGCGAGCTGCTCGATTATCTCCCCGCTCGGTTTTGCGAGTACGACACGCTCGTCATGCGGAACCCGATCTTCATTGCGAGGACCAAGGGGATCGGCGCGTACACGCTCGACGAGGCCATCGACTGGGGCGTCACGGGGCCCGGCCTGCGCGCCTGTGGGCTGAACTGGGATTTCCGCAAACGGCGGCCGTACTCCGGCTACGACCGCTTCGAGTTCGATATCCCTACTGCCGACCACGGCGACTGCTACGACCGGGGCCTGGTGCGCGTCGAGGAGATGCGTCAGAGCGTGCGGATCATCCGTCAGTGCCTCGATAACATGCCGGCCGGCCCTTACTGCTCCGACCATCCGTTGGCCACGCCGCCGCGGAAAGAGCGGACGATGCACCACATCGAAACGCTCATCACCCACTTTCTCAGCGTGAGTTGGGGGCCGGTCATCCCGCCCGGCGAAGCGCTCACGAATGTCGAGGCGACCAAGGGCGCCAACGGATACTACCTTATCAGCGACGGGAGCACGATGTCGTATCGCACCCGGATTCGCACCCCGTCGTTCCCACACATTCAGATGCTCCCGCACATCAGCCGCGGCTCGCTCGTCCCCGACCTGCTGGCCATCCTGGGGAGCATCGATTTCGTTCTGGCCGATGTCGACCGATGAAGCACCGCGAGGAACCGTCTCCAGCCAAGAGCCCATCATGTTGAGCGAACACGAACGAAGCGAAATCGCCGCTGAGCTGCCCCGCTATCCGCAGAAACAGGCGGTAGGCCCGGAGGCCTTGAAGATCGTCCAGCGCCACCGAGGCTGGATCTCCGACGAGGCCTTGGCCGACATCGCCGAACTGCTGGACCTTACGACGGCCGAACTCGACAGCGTCGCCACGTTTTACAACCTCATCTACCGGCGTCCGGTCGGCCGCCACGTCATCCTCGTCTGTGACAGTGTGAGTTGCTGGCTCACCGGCTTCGACGACGTCCTGGCCCACCTCCAGACGCGCCTTGGCATCCAGCTCGGCGAAACGACCCCCGACGACCGCTTCACGCTCCTTCCCGTCTGCTGCCTGGGAGCCTGCGATTCGGCCCCCGCGATGATGGTCGACGACGACCTCCACGGCAACCTCACCCCGGAGAAGATCGACGCAATTCTCGAACGCTACCCCTGAGAGAAAGTCCTCGATGGAACGACCGCTCACCGCCAACATCCGCCCCGACGGCGAACCGCTCGACCTGGCCGCCTACGAGAAAGCCGGCGGCTACCAGTCGATCCGCAAGGTCCTGCGCGGTTCCAGTCCCAAGGACGTGCAGGAGATGGTCAAGGCGTCGAACCTCCGTGGGCGCGGCGGTGCCGGTTTTCAGACCGGACTGAAGTGGAGCTTCGTCCCAATGGGCGCCGACGCCCGCCGGCCCAAGTACGTCGCCGTCAATGCCGACGAAATGGAGCCCGGCACGTTCAAAGACCGCTTGCTCCTCGAGGGCGATCCGCACCAGCTCATCGAAGGCGCCATGCTCATGGCCTACGCCGTCGAAGCCGACGTGGCCTACATCTTTCTTCGCTGGGCCTACAAACGCGCCGCCGAGCGCCTCCAGCGGGCGTTGGCCGAAGCCTACGACAAGGGGTATCTCGGCAAGAACATTTTCGGCTCCGGCTACAGCCTGCAGATGTACCTCCACGTCAGCGCCGGCCGTTACATGTGCGGCGAAGAAAACGGTCTGCTCGACGCCCTGGAAGGCCGCCGCGCCATCCCTCGCATCAAGCCGCCCTATCCGCAGTCGTGCGGCCTCTGGGGCAAGCCCACGGTGGTCAACAACGCCGAAACCGTCTGCAACCTGCCCCACATCATCAACCGCGGCGCCGATTGGTTTCACAGCCTCAGTCGCAGCGAGGACGGCGGCACCAAGCTCTACGGCGCCAGCGGCAAGGTCAAACGCCCGGGCATCTGGGAACTTCCCATGGGCACCCCCATGCGCGAAATACTCGAAGAGCACGCCGGCGGCATGCGCGACGGCTATCGCTTTCGGGCCGTGCTCCCCGGCGGTGCCTCGACCGATTTCCTCGTCGAGGATCACCTCGACGTGAAGATGGACTTCGACGGTGTGCAGAAGGCCGGCAGCCGGCTGGGCACCGGCACGATGATCGTGCTGGACGATCGCACCTGTCCCGTCGCTATGCTCTCCAACCTCGAGGCCTTCTTCGCCCGCGAATCGTGCGGATGGTGCACGCCCTGCCGCGACGGCCTCCCCTGGACCGCGCGCCTGCTGCAAGCGATCGAGCAGGGCCGCGGCGAAGACCGCGATATCCAGCAGTTGCAGCGAATCTGTCGCCTGCTGGCTCCGGGCCACACCTTCTGTGCGCTGGCCCCCGGCGCCGTCGAGCCGCTCCAGAGTGCCCTAAGATACTTCGCCGACGATTTCCGCCGCCACGTGACCGAGAAACGCTGCCCCTGGAGATGACCGATGGCTCGGATCTACATCGACGGAAAACCATACGACGTTCCCGAGCATCAGAACCTGCTCCACGTGTGCCTGTCGCTTGGCTTCAACCTCCCCTATTTCTGCTGGCACCCTGCGATGCACTCCGTCGGCGCGTGCCGGCAGTGTGCGGTCAAGCAGTTCAAGGATGAGAACGACACCAAGGGCAGGATCGTCATGGCCTGCATGACCCAGGCCGCCGACGGCACCCGCATCTCCATCGACGACCCCGAGGCCCGCGAGTTCCGCGCCGCGGTGACCGAGTTCCTCATGGTCAACCATCCCCACGACTGCCCGGTCTGCGATGAAGGAGGCGAATGCCACCTCCAGGACATGACCGTGATGACTGGCCACAACTACCGGCAGTACCACTTCGACAAGCGGACCCACCGCAACCAGTACTTGGGACCGCTGATCAACCACGAGATGAACCGCTGCATCGCCTGCTACCGCTGCGTGCGATACTATCGCGACTATGCCGGCGGCCGCGACTTCGATGTCTTCGGATGGCACAACCACGTCTACTTCGGCCGGCAGACCGACGGCGTATTGGAGAGTGAATTCAGCGGCAACCTCGTGGAGATCTGCCCCACGGGCGTCTTCACCGACAAGACCTTCAAGAAACGCTATGCCCGCAAGTGGGACCTCCAGACCGCGCCATCCATTTGCGTCCACTGTGGGCTCGGCTGCAACACGCTCCCCGCCGAGCGTTACGGCACGCTCCGGCGCACTCGCAACCGCTACCACTCGCAAATCAACGGCTACTTCCTCTGCGATCGTGGGCGCTTCGGCTACGAATTCGTCAACAGCCCCAAACGCCTCCGCGGGCCCGAGATCCGCACGTCGGCCGGCACCCTCGAACCGGTCGACAAGCACACGGCCATTGCCCGCCTGGCCGAGCTGGGGCTCGATCGCAGCAAGCTCATCGGCATCGGCTCGCCCCGCGCGTCGTTGGAGTCCAACTTCGCCCTGCGAACGCTCGTCGGCCCAGACCGCTTCTTCTGCGGACTGTCCGACACCGACTGCCGTGCGACAGGTCTCATCCTGCAAATCCTGCGCACGCACTGCATCCCCACGGCGAGCCTGCAACTGGCGGAATGCTCCGATGCGCAACTCATTCTTGGCGAGGACGTCGCGCAAACCGCGCCTCGACTGGCCCTCGCGCTGCGTCAGGCGACCCTCACCAAGGAAATCGAGCTAGCCGGCAGCCTCCACATTCCCACTTGGGAAGACGCCGCGGTGCGCGAAGCCATCCAACAAGAGCGAGGGCCCTGCTTCATCGCCACGCCGGCCGCCACGCGTCTGGACGATGTCGCCACGCAAGCCTATTGCGCCGCGCCGGACGATATCGCCCGTCTCGGCTTCGGCGTCGCCCACGCCCTCGATCCGACGGCGCCCGGGGTCGACGACTTGCCCGACGACGCGCGCCGGCTCGTCGACCGCATCGCTGAGGCGTTCCGCGAGTCGGCCCGCCCGCTTGTCGTCACCGGTGCTGCTTGTGGCAGCCCGTCCGTGCTCCAGGCGGCCGCCAACGTCGCCGAGGCCCTCCGCGCCGCCGGCAAGCACGAGGTGAAGCTCTGTTTCGCCGTGCCCGAGTGCAACACGGTCGGCATGGCCATGATGACCGCCTCGAACCTGGCCGCGGCGCGCCAAGCTCTCGAAACCGGCGCGGCCGAGACGCTCATCATCCTCGAGAACGACCTCTACCGTCGCGCCGACACGGCCGCCGTCGACGCCCTGCTTAGCGCCGCCAAACACGTCGTCGTCCTCGACTCGATCGTCACTCCCACCGTCGAGCGAGCAGAGATCGCGCTGCCGGCGGCCACGTTCGCCGAGGCCGACGGTACTCTCGTCAACAACGAAGGAAGGGCCCAGCGGCACTTCCGGGTCTTCGCCCCCCAGGGTGATGTTCAGCAGAGCTGGCAATGGCTCGGTCAGTGGGCCGCCGCGAACGGACACGCGGAGGCCGAAACCTACACCACCCTCGACGCCCTGTTGGCCGCCATGGCCGAAGCGATCCCCGATCTGGACGGCGTCAAGGATGCGGCGCCGCCGGCCACTTTCCGAGCCGAGCACCAGCGCATTCCCCGCCAGCCGCACCGCTACAGCGGTCGCACGGCCATGCACGCCGACGTAAGCGTCCACGACCAGCAACCGCCCGGCGACGCCGATTCCGCGCTGGCGTTCTCCATGGAAGGCTATCCCGGTCAGCCTCCCGCCGCGCTGATCACGCACTACTGGGCGCCCGGTTGGAATTCGGTGCAGGCCCTGAACCACTACCAGCAGGAAATCGAGGGGCCGTTGCGGGGCGGCGATCCCGGTTCCCCGCTGATCGCGCCGGCTGCGGTGGGCGATGCGTCCTACTTCGATTCGCCCCCGGCGGCCTTCGCGCCGCGCCAGGGCCACTGGCTGCTCGTTCCCCTGCCGCACATCTTCGGCTCCGAGGAATTGAGCATGCTCGCCCCGGCCATCGCCGAGCTGGCCCCGGCGGCCTACGTGGCGATCCATCCGGACGACGCCAGCCGGCTCGGCGTGAGCGACGGCGAGCAACTGGACGTCCTCGTCGGCGACACTCCCTGGCGTCTCCCCGTGAAGTGCTTGCCATCTTTGGCGCTCGGCGTCGCCGGAGTGCCGGCCGGTTTGCCGGGCGTTCCTCCGTTGACCGCGCCCACTTGGGTGATACTCCGCAAGCCTGGTGCATCATGAGTTCGATCGTTTGGCCCATCATCATTCTGGTCGTTTTGCTGATCGTTGTGCTCAGCGTGGCTGCGGGGCTCATCTGGGTCGAACGGCGGCTACTGGCCCTGTGGCAAGACCGCTACGGCCCCAATCGCGCCGGCCCCTTCGGCCTTCTCCAGGTGCTGGCCGACATGATCAAGATCTTCACCAAGGAGGACTGGATCCCGCCTTTCGCCGACAAGGGCATGTTCGTCCTTGCCCCGGCGATCCTCATCGTGACCACGCTTCTGTCGTTCGCCGTGATCACCTTCGCCCCCGGCATCGTCGTGGCTAATCTGAATATCGGGCTGCTGTTCTTCCTCGGCATGTCGTCGTTGGGCGTCTACAGCGTCGTGCTGGGCGGCTGGGCGTCGAACAACAAGTACGCCCTGCTCGGCTCCCTGCGCGCCACGGGCCAGATGCTCAGCTACGAGGTGTTCATGGGGCTTTCGCTCATGGGAGTCGTCGCGATGGCCGGCTCGTTCCGTTTCAGCGACATCGTCGAAGCGCAGCGCGGCCTCTGGTTCTGCATTCCGCAGTTCTTCGGGCTCCTGGTGTTCGTCGTCGCCGGTCTTGCAGAAACACGCCGATTGCCCTTCGACATCCCCGAGTCGGAAAGCGAGCTGGTGGCCGGCTACCACACCGAGTATTCCGGCATGAAGTTCGGCATGTTTTTCGTCGGCGAGTACCTCGGCATCACGCTGATCTCGGTACTCATCGTCACGCTGTTCTTCGGCGGCTGGCTGGGGTTCGTGCTGCCCGGGCTGGTGTGGTTCATCATCAAGACGGCCATCTGCCTCGGCGGGTTCATCCTGGCCCGCGCGTCGTTGCCCCGCCCGCGATACGACCAGTTGACCGCCTTTGGCTGGAAGATCATGTTGCCGCTCTCGGTGGCCAACCTGCTCGTTACCGGCGGTTTGCTTCTTTGGATCGATGGTTGAGGTGCCAAGCGATGTGGAGAATCGTTAAGATCTTCTGGACCGTGTTCCTCCATATGTTCCACAGGAGGGTCACGATCCAGTACCCGGAACAGAAGGCCTATCTGCCGCCGCGTTGGCGCGGCCGGATCGTGCTGGCCCGCGATCCCGACGGCGGCGAGCGATGCGTGGCCTGCAGCCTCTGCGCTGTCGTCTGCCCCGTCGATTGCATCGCCTTGCAGGCCACCGAGGACGGGCACGGCCGCCGCTATCCCGAGTTCTTCCGCATCAATTTCTCGCGCTGCATCTTCTGCGGATTCTGCGAGGAGGCCTGCCCGACCTACGCCATCCAGCTCACCCCCGATTACGAAATGTGCGAGTACGTCCGCCATAACCTCGTCTACGAAAAACAGGACCTGCTCATCGACGGCCCCGGCAAGTATCCGGACTACAACTTCTACCACGTCGCAGGACTCGCCATCCAGAACAAGGACAAGGGCGAGGCCGAGAACGAATCGCCTCCCGTCGACGTCAAGAGCCTGTTGCCCTAGCGCCCCAACCGGAGAGAAATGACCGATGGACGCCATCTTCTACATTTCCGCCGTGGTCGCAGTCGTGTCGAGCCTGATGGTGGTCACGCGGGCCCATCCCGTCCACGCCTTGCTGTATCTCGTCGTTTCGCTGTTCGCGATTGCGCTGATCTTCTACGTGATGGGCGCGCCGTTCGCCGCGGCGCTCGAAGTGATCATCTACGCCGGGGCGATCCTGGTGTTGTTCGCCTTCGTCGTCATGATGCTCAATCTCGGCGGGCATACTGTCCACGAGGAACGGCTCTGGCTGATCGCCTCCGGCTGGATCGGCCCCGGTCTGCTGGCAACCGCCTTGCTGGTCGAAGTCATCTATGTGATCGCCGTGGGGCTTCCCCGACCGCACGGCAGCGACGTCGTCCTGCCCGAGCAGGTCGGCGTCCGGCTGTTCAGCACCTACTTGCTGGCGACGGAACTCGCCTCGTTCCTGCTCCTCTCCGGCCTGATCACTGCCTATCACCTCAGCCGCCGTGACGCACCGTCACGCAACAAGGAGAAACCCGTATGACAACCGTCACATCGGTCCCCTTCGAACACGGTCTGATTCTGGCGGCCATCCTCTTCGTCATCGGACTCGCCGGCGTGGCGGTCCGCCGCAATCTCGTCTTTATCCTCATATCGCTCGAAGTGATGCTCAACGCCACGGGCATGGCCTTCATCGCCGCCGGTGCCCGCTGGGCCGCGCCCGACGGGCAGATCATGTACCTGTTCATCCTCACCATGGCCGCCGCTGAGGTCGCCGTAGGCCTAGCGTTGGCACTGCTGTTCCGACACCGTTTCGACACCCTCGATTCCGACGCGGCCACGACCGTGCGAGAGTGAGCGAGGCCCCACATGTTCCACCTGCTTTGGCTGATCCCCGTTCTGCCGTTGGCCGGCTTCCTCGTCTTGGCGTTGGCCGGCTCGCGGTTGCCGCGGAAGCTTGCCGCCACGATCGGCGTCGGGTCCGTCGTCGCGGCGGCCGTGTTGGTCTACATGATGGCGGCCGAATTCCTCGCTTCGGCCCCTCCGCCGTCCGGCTACGCCGAAGTGGTCTGGACGTGGATTCCCATCGATGGCTTTGGCCCGACGATCAGCTTCCGCTTCGACGCCCTTTCGCTGGTGATGACACTCGTCATTACCACCGTCGCGTCGCTCATCCTCCTCTATTCCACCGAATTCATGCAGGGCGATGAAGGCTACTCGCGCTACTTCGCCTACATGAATCTCTTCGTCGCCTCGATGCTCGTGCTGATTCTCGCCGACGACCTCTTGTTTCTGTACCTCGGTTGGGAAGGCGTGGGGCTTTGTAGTTATCTGCTCATCGGGTTCTGGTACCAGAACCCGGCCAACGTCCGCGCCGCCCGCAAAGCGTTTCTCATCACGCGCATCGGCGACACCGCGCTCGTCGTCGGACTTCTGCTCCTATTCACCGCACTCGGCACGCTTCAGATCCCCGAGCTTCTCGCCCGCGCGGCTCGCCAGTGGCCCGTCGGCTCCGGCGCGGCCGGGGCAGCGGCCGCATTGCTGCTGGTCGGCGCCATCGGCAAATCGGCGCAGATACCGCTGCACACCTGGCTGCCCGACGCCATGGCCGGCCCGACGCCCGTCAGCGCCTTGATCCACGCGGCCACGATGGTGATCGCCGGGGTGTACCTCATCGCCCGCATGCACGTGCTGTTCGAGCTGGCGCCGATAGTCCAAACGTTGGTCGCCCTGGTCGGGACGGTCACCCTGCTGTTGGCCGCCTGTGCCGCCCTCACCCAGCGGGACATCAAACGCGTTCTTGCCTATTCCACCATCAGCCAGATCGGCTACATGTTTCTGGCGCTCGGCGTCGGTGCCTGGTGGGCGGCGATCTTCCATTTCATGATGCACGCCTTCTTCAAGTCGCTCTTATTCCTCGGCGCCGGCGTGGTCATCCTCGGCCTAGACCGCCAGCACGACATGTTCCGCATGGGCGGTCTTCGCAAGGCCATGCCCGGCACGTTCCTCGCGTTTCTCGCCGGGGCCTCCTCGCTCGCCGCGCTCCCCCTCATTACCGCCGGGTTCTACAGCAAAGACGCCATCCTGCAAGGCGCCTGGGGCTCGCCCGTCGGGCACAAACTGTTCTGGGTCGGCGGGCTGCTCGGCGCCGTGCTCACTGCGGTGTATTCCTTCCGCATGGTCTTCCTTACGTTCTTTGGCCCACTTCGCCAGCAACCCAAGCACAAACCTGGTATTCGCATCGGATTGCCCATGGCCGTCCTGGCCGTGCTTTCGATCGTTGCCGGATTTCTCAACGTCCCGCCCGCGCTCGGCAACAAGCCGTTGCTTGCCGACTTCCTTCGCGGTGTGCTCCCCTCCGCGCGCGAGCTGGCCGTTTCCTCGGGTACCGACGCACTGCTGGTCCTGTCGGCCTCGCTTGCGTCACTGGTCGGATTGCTGTTGGCCTGGGTCTTTTTCGGCCCCACGCTTCAACTATCGCGCCGGACCCGCAAGCTCTACCTCGGCCAGATCCTCGATTTCCTCTGGTTCTATGGCTGGGGATTCGACCTGGTCTATGACGCGATCCTCGCTCCGATCTACGTCAAGGTGGCGAGGCTCTTAGGCCCCGACCCGCTCACTCGCTACACCCGGTTCATCGCTCGCATCTGCCTGCAGATGAACGAACTGCTGGGCTCGTCGCAGACCGGGCAGATCCGGTGGTACGCGACCGGTATTGCCATTGGTGCGGTCATCTATCTCGCAATTGTGGTGCTGCTATGATTCTCCTCTGGCTCATCCTGGTACCATTCATCGGCGGAGTCCTCGCATGGCTCCTCCACGGCCAAAGCCCCGTCCGATCGCGCGGCATATGCCTCGTGGCGCTGCTGGCCACATTCCTCATCGGGCTGAGCGTTTGGCTCGCGCCGGCGGCCGCGACCACCGCCGGCCCCTGGGTGGCGGAGTGGAACGTGCCCTGGATCACACCCTTCGGCATCCAGTTTCACCTCGGCGCCGACGGTCTGAGCCTGTTGCTGATCGAGTTGACAGCCTTCCTCGGCATGGTCGCCGTGGTGGCCTCGTCCCACGAAGCCCGGCAGCACACCGGCGGCTACTACCTGACGCTCATGGGCGTGCTGGCCGCCATGATCGGCGTACTGCTCGCCTTGGATCTGTTCCTCTTCTATTTCTTCTGGGAGCTGATGATCCTGCCGATGGCGCTCTGGATCGCGATCTGGGGGAACGAAGGCCGCACGGCCGCTGCGGTGAAGTTCTTCCTCTTCACACAGCTTAGCGGTCTGGCGATGTTGCTGGCGATCCTGGGCCTCTATTTCGCGCACGGTTCCGCCACCGGCCACTACACGTTCAACTACTTCGAACTGCTCAATACGCCGCTGCCCTGGGCGACCGCCGTGTGGCTCATGATCGGCTTCTTCGTCGCGTTTGCCGTCAAGCTAGGAATCGTGCCGCTGCACGCCTGGCTTCCCGACGCCTATGCCGAGTCACCCGTGGTCGGCACGTTGGTTCTGTCGGCCCTCATGGGCAAAACGGCCGCCTACGGACTCCTCCGGTTTGCAATCCCGCTGTTTCCGCAAGCCGTACCGTCCATGACGCTCGTGGCGATGGTGCTTGCCGTGATCAGCATCCTTTACGGCGCCGTGTTGGCCTTCGCGCAGACCGACATCAAACGCCTGATCGCCTATTCGAGCATCAGCCACATGGGCTTCGTCCTGTTGGGCATCTTTGCGTGGAACCCGGTGGCGCTGGACGGTGTGATCATCCTCATCCTGAGCCACGCGATTGCCACCGGTGCCCTTTTCCTGCTGGCCGGTGCCGTCGAGTCGCGCCTCGGCACTCGCCAGTTGGACCGCATGGGCGGACTCTGGCAGGCGGCGCCGCGGCTTGGCGGCACGACCATGCTCTTTGTGCTCGCCGCGATGGGCCTGCCCGGATTGGGTAATTTCGTCGGCGAGTTCCTCGTCCTACTGGGGACCTTCCGCGTCAGCATCGCCTTCGCCGTGCTGGCAGCGTCCGGTATGATTACGTCTGTTATCTACGCACTCTGGCTTCTCCAGCAAGTGTTCCAGGGCGAGCCCCGCGGGCCGGCGCACGTCTCGGATCTCGGCGTGCGTGAGGGATGGCTCTATGCCATGCTCGCCGCCGCCATCGTTTGGCTCGGAATCTACCCGGCGCCGGTGCTTTCGGCCGCGCGTCCCGCCGTCGGCGCACTGGACCAGACCTTCCATCGGCGGGCGGCAATGCCGCCCAATCGGCCTCCCGACGCGTTGTTGGCGGCATTCCCAAGCGAATCGACGCATCAAACCCAGACGGAGGGCCCATGACGCTCGCAGAATTCGGCGGCATCACACCCTTGGTCTCTCTTGGCGCGGCCTCCGTCGTCGTGCTGCTGGCGATCGCCCTCGACCGCAACCACCGCGCCGCCTTCGAACTGACCCTGCTGGGACTGGCCGGCAACTTCGTCGCCGCGTGCGTGCTGGCCCTGCACCCACCGGGTCAGATCACACCGCTGTTCATCATCGACGGCTACGCGGTCTTCTACCTCTGCCTCATCACGGCCGGCAGCTTCGCCGTAACGCTCCTTGCCTACGACTACCTCGTGCCGCGCGTGAAAAAGCCCGAGGAGTTCTACATCCTTCTCCTGCTGGCCACCCTGGGCAGCGCCGTGCTCGTCTGCAGTTGCCATTTTGCGTCCTTCTTTCTGGGGCTGGAACTGCTGAGCGTCTCACTCTACGGCCTCATCTCCTATCGCTGGACCCACGTGGCAGCCATCGAAGCGGCCATCAAGTATCTTGTCCTCGCGGCGGCCTCGGCGTCCTTCCTCTTGTTCGGCATGGCGTTGGTTTACGCCGAGCTGGGGACGATGGAACTCGGCGAGTTTGCCCACCGATACGCTTCCGGATCCGGTATCACGGCGATGCTGCTCGCGGGAACGACGATGATCCTGGTGGGCATTGGCTTCAAGCTCGCGCTGGTTCCCTTCCACCTCTGGACTCCCGACGTGTACCAAGGGGCGGCGGCCCCAGTCACTGCCTACATCGCCACCGTTTCCAAAGGAGCCATGTTCGCGCTTCTGGTCCGCTACTTCATGCGGCTGGAGCCCCTGAACCATGCGGCTTTGTCGCTGGTCTTCTCCGTCCTGGCCATTGCTTCCATGTTCACGGGCAACCTGCTCGCCTTGCGAAGCCGCAGTATCAAGCGCATCTTGGCTTACTCCTCGATCGCCCACATGGGATACCTGTTGGTGGCCTTCCTGGCCGCCGGCTCCCTGGGCCCCGCAGCAGCCGCCTTCTACCTGTCGGCCTACTTCGTCACGACGATCGGCGCCTTCGGCGTGGTGAGCGTCCTCTCGCCCGAGCAAGACGACGCCGATGCCCTGGAAGACTACCGCGGCATCGCCTGGCGCCGCCCCTGGCTGGCGGGCGTTTTGGCGGCCATGCTCCTCTCCCTGGCCGGGATTCCCCTCACGGCCGGGTTCATCGCCAAGTTCTACGTGCTCACCGCCGGCACCGCCAGCAGCCTCTGGAACCTCGTCATTCTCCTGGTCATCAATAGCACGATCGGACTCTACTACTACCTGCGCGTCGTGATCCTCCTCTACAGTCGCCCCGAGGCCGCACCGCTACCGGAATCTCACTCAGAAGTGCCTGATCTCGACGCCGCCGTCCAAGCCGCCCCCTTCGCGCCCGTGCCTTCCCTTTGGGGTTGCGTCGTCTTGGGCGTGTCGACCGGCATGCTCTTTTGGCTGGGCATCTTTCCCGGCCCCCTGATCCGTGTCATTCAAACGTTAGTCACCGGAAGCCTGTAAGCCGGAGCAAGCAGCCATGCGATCTGTTCACCAATTCCCACCCACGGCGCTGGTCATCTTCGGCGCAGGCGGCGACCTGACCTGGCGCAAGCTTGTGCCCGCGCTGTACAACCTCTACCTGGACCGCGGCCTGCCCGAACCGTTCACCCTGATCGGCTTGGACCGCATGGAGATGGACGAGGACCACCTCCGCGCACGGCTCCAGGACGGCATCGGCCGCTTCTCGCGCCGAGGCGCCGCCGATCCGGCCAAGTGGGACACTTTCGCCAAGGCGATCCACTACCTCCAGGCCGATTTCACCGACCCGGCCTCCTATCAGCGGCTCGCCGAAACGCTTGCGCAGCAAGACGAGCAGTGGAACGCACCGTCCCATCGCATCTTCTATCTGGCGACTCCGCCCGTGATGTTCGAGGAAATCCCGCAGCGTCTCGGCCAGGCAGGGCTGGCCGCCGATGAGGAGCGTTCCCGAATCGTCGTGGAGAAGCCCCTCGGCTACGACCTCGAGTCGGCCCACCGGTTGAACCAGATCCTCACCGACAACTTCCGCGAATCGCAGATCTATCGAATCGATCATTACCTGGGCAAGGAAACGGTCCAGAACCTGCTCGCCTTCCGCTTTGCCAACGCGCTATTCGAGCCCATCTGGGACCGCCGCTACGTCGATCACGTCGCTATCACCGTTTCGGAAGACATCGGTGTCGAGCATCGCGGCGAGTACTACGACCGTGCCGGCGCCCTGCGCGACATGATGCAGAACCACCTGCTCCAGTTGCTCTGCCTCGTCGCCATGGAACCGCCCGTAGCCTTCAACGCCGAGGAAATACGCAATCGCAAGGTCGACGTTCTCCGCGCCGTCCGCCCGATCGCGCACCACGACGTCCACCTCTTCGCCGCGCGCGGCCAATACGGCGCCGGCTGGGTCAAAGGCGAGCACGTCCCCGGCTACCGCGAAGAGGAGGGTGTCTATGGCGAGTCGCCCACCGAGACCTTCGCCGCGCTGAAGCTCTTCGTCGACAACTGGCGGTGGCAGGACGTGCCCTTCTACCTCCGCACCGGAAAGCGTCTTCCGCGCGTGGCTTCGGAAGTATCCATTTGCTTTCGAAACGTCCCCCACCAGGCCTTTCCCGACGAGGCCCAGCTCGACTGGCAGCCCGCGCGGCTCGTCGTCTGCATTCAGCCCGACGAGGGAATCGTGCTCAAGTTCCAGGCCAAGCAGCCCGGTCCGCAGATGCGTCTGCTCCCGGTCGATATGCGATTCAGCTATGAAGAAGCCTTCCGCCACGCTTCTCCCGAGGCCTACGAAACGCTCCTCTGGGACGTCATGGCCAAAGACGCCACCCTTTTCATGCGAGCCGATCAGGTCGAAGCCGCGTGGTCCATCGTCATGCCGATTGTCGACGTGTGGTCGTCCATTCCGCCCACCGATTTCCCCAACTACGACGCAGGAACCTGGGGCCCCGAAAGCGCCGAAGCCCTCATCGCCCAGGACGGCCGAAGCTGGCTCAAACCGACCGAACTGAAACCGGGCAGCTGATCGACGCTCGATCGACCAATCGCGCCCCCATGTGGCCGATTCACCGATCGGCGCCTTGCTCGTGTTCTCCCGTCGCCGCCGTCTTCGCTCAGACCGGTTCGCTGGTGGCCGCCTTGGCCTTCTGCTGGATCGCGTCCATCAGACGATCGAAGGGCCGGTTGAACTTCTCGATGCCTTCAACTTCCAACTGCTCGGTGATCTGGTCGAGATCGATATCCAGCTCCTTCAACCCCTCGATCACTCGCCGAGCCTCGTCAAGCTCGTCCTCCAGCCGGGCCGCAGGCTCGCCATGATCGCGGAACGCCTCGAGCGTCTGCAAAGGCAGGGTGTTGACGGTCTCGGGGCCGATCAGGGGCTCAACGTATTTCACGTCGCGATATGCTGGGTTCTTCGTGCTGGTGCTTGCCCACAGAACCCGCTGGGTCGCGGCGCCTCGCGCTGCCAGCGCACTGAATCGCCGCGTCGCAAAGACCTCCTTGTAGATCTGGTAAGCCAACTTTGCACTGGCAATGGCGACTTGTCCGTGCAGTTGCTGGGCAAGTTGCCCCTGCGCGGCGTCCCCCTCGATCGTTCGTTCCAGCAGCGGGTCGATCGCCACGTCGATGCGGCTCAAGAAGAAGCTGGCCACCGACGCCACCCGATCGATCGGCTCGCCCCGCGCATTTCGCGCCTCCAGCCCGGCCACATAGGCCTCTGCCACCTCTCGATAACGGCCGAGCCCGAACAACAATGTCACGTTCACGTTAATCCCGTCGGCAATCAGTCGTTCGATGGCGGGTAGACCCTCGCGCGTCCCGGGAACCTTGATCATCACGTTCGGCCGTCCCACCGCTTCCCAAAGCCGGTGCGCCTCGTCGAGCGTTGCTTGCGTATCGCGAGCCAGGTGCGGCGACACCTCGATGCTCACAAAGCCGTGCCGCCCCTTCGTGCGATCGAAGAGCGGACGGAACAGGTCGGTCGCATGCTGCACGTCCTCAACGGCCAAGTGCTCGTAGATTTCAGCCGTCGCCCTGCCCTGCGACGCCAGTCGGCCAATCGCGCTGTCGTAATCGTGGCTGCCGTCGATCGCTTCTTCGAAGATCGCCGGATTCGACGTTACTCCGCGCAGACCGTCCTCCTCGATCAGTCGTTTCAGTTCCCCGGAGGTGAGCAGACCGCGACGAATATAGTCGAGCCAGACGCTCTGCCCGAAATCCGCAATTTGCACCAGACGGTTCTTCTCCATCACATGCCTCCGTTGTCCTTGTCCAAGTCCTGCTCTCTCGATCGACGTCGACTCCACGATCTCCGATCGCCGTCATCCGGTCTGCGAGGCCACCTCCTCGGCCGACAGTCCCCATTCCGCCAGGGCGGCCCGCGTCGAGTCGAAGCCCTTGTGAAGAATCCCGGCGATTCCCAGGCGAGCGGCCACGTCTACGAACATCGGCCGGTCATCGGTATACACGCTCCCCTCGGCCGGTGCCTGGGTCACGTCCAACGCCAGCCGGTAGATGTCGGGGTCCGGCTTGCGAAAATGTACGAAACAGGACGATACGAACGCATCGAAGAAGCGCGTCAGCTTGAACGTCCGGATGCGGTGGATCGTCAACTCCCGCCCCTCGTTGCTGATCGCCGTGACCTTCAGCCCATATCGTCGTTTCAGTTCCGTCACCAGTTCGATCATCTCCGGAAACGGCTGCGACTGGGCGAACATGAAGTCTTTGAATTGTTGCGGCGAGAACGGACGCGGCCTGTAGAAGACCAACCGCTCCAGGTAGTCGTCCAGACTGAGCTTGCCCTCCTCGTACGTATCGAACGCCAAGTGATGGTTCTCGTCCATTTCCTCGGAGTCGAGGGCAAAATGGTCCGCCGTCCGGCCTCTCGCTTGCCTGTCCCAGCCGTTGGTCAAGACCACGCCCCCGATATCCAGGAACAATGCCGACACCTGAGATCCATTTGCCATGAAATGCGTTCCTTTCCTGAACTGCCGTGCACAAATGGGATTCTATCCGCCACCATCTCCGCGCCCATTCGTGTGCCGGGCCCTGTTCATCTCGCCTAGCCACCGCCAGCGGCGCCACCACGATGCACATAGCTGGTGCAATCGGTGTGCCGAGGGAAGCGGCAGCCCGCCGGTCGGTCGTCCGATCATCCACGACGCACGGAGCCTCCCGTCTACCGCACTCGCCAGCGACAATCGCGTTCCCGCGCACGACAATATGACGCGGCCCCACCGGCGATCTGACCGGTCCACGCTCCCCACCGCGCTGCCCTACACACTGTTGCACCGCCCAGGCAAGCCCCTGCCTATGGCCGGCAACACTTTCATCACACCCCACCAATCCAATGGGCATAGTCCACCCAAAGAACCCCTACAGGCTCGGGCACCCGATCTGGGGTAAGGCATCACGCGAGCCTGCCCGCACAACCGGCACAACCGGAAAATTCTTCGCGATCCGATCATGTTCCAACCCTGTAGGGGCCGAAACAGTATGAAGTCTCCGGGACTGCCCGGCGACTGCGCTATGACCTGCCAAAGGGGAGAGGAACGCATATGAAGGTCGGGACTTGCTACTACCGGACCGCTGATTTCGTTGGGCCCTGTTCCAAAGCTTCTGGCCCCCAGAGGCTGCTTCCATCACAAAGATGGACGACCACGGCTCTCGCACTGTTCGCAAGCGTTGCCGTGAGCTTGGCCGCCGCCACAGCCCACGCAGCCGCCCCCTCGGCCGAGCAGGCGCTCCAACTCACTCCGATCCAGAAAGACGTCGATTACAGCCAGCCCACTCGTGAAGAGGCTGCCAAGTGCGCCATCCACGCCGCGAAGATCGATGGCATGGTCGGTTGGCTTGTCGAAGACCCTGCCGGGCTCACCCTTCGCCGCTTCCTCGACACCAACGGCGACAACGTCGTCGACCTCTGGGCCTACTACAAGGATGGGCTGGAGGTCTACCGCGATATCGATAGCGATTTCAACGGGAAAGCCGATCAATACCGCTGGTACAACACCGGTGGCAGCCGCTGGGGGATGGACTCCAACGAAGACGGACGCATCGACACCTGGAAGTCGATTTCGGCCGAAGAAGCCACCGCCGAGCTCGTGGCCGCCCTCGCCACCCGCGATGTCGAGCGATTTGCGCGTTTGGTCCTCACGCCCAACGAGCTAGATTCCCTCGGCTTAGGGGAAGCGAAGACCAAGCAACTAGCCGAAAAACTCAACGGCCTGGCCAAGAGGTTCCAGCAAGTCGCCGCGGAGCAGAAGAAGATCGGCGCGAACACCAAGTGGCTCCAGTTCTCGGCCACGCAGCCGGGCGTAGTCCCGGCCGGCACCGACGGATCGAAGCAGGACATCCGCGTGTACGAGAACGTCATGGCCATCCTGCAGACGGGCAACGATCACGGGCAACTCCAGGTCGGCACCCTCGTCGAGGTCGGTCCCGTGTGGCGCATCATCGATCTGCCATCGTTAGGTGGCGACGGCCAAACCGACACGGCTTCCGGCGCCCTCTTCTTCCAATCGCCGAGAGTCGACCGTCAACCGGCCGCATCCGGCGCCCCGAGCGAGGAAATGCAGCAGGCGCTCGCCGAACTGGAAAAGGCCGATGCGGCCGCCGCCCAGGCTACCACGCCCGAGGAAGTGGCCCAATCCCATGCCCGACGGGCCGACCTGCTCGAAAGCATTGCCAGCAGAACCGACAAGCCCGAGGACCGGGCACAGTGGCTGCGTCAGTTGGCCGACACGGTGAGCGCCGCCGTCCAGTCGGGAACCTATCCGGCTGGCGTCGAACGCCTCGATGCGCTCTGCAAGAAACTGGAGCAGAGCCCGCAAGACAAGGAGCTCGTTGCCTACATACGCTTTCGCCAGTTGACCGCCGACTACGGCCGCAGCATCCAGGCTCCCAGTGCCGATTTTGCTCGCATCCAGACCGACTGGCTCAAGAAGCTCGAAGACTACGTCAGCACCTTCCCGAAGAGCCCCGACACGGCCGAAGCCATGCTCCAGTTGGCGATCGCTCAGGAATTCGCCGGCCAGGAAGAAGAGGCGAAAAAGTGGTACGGCCATATCGTCAGCAGCTTCTCCGATTCGCCCGCCGCGCGTAAGGCGGCCGGCGCGATCCGCCGTCTCGATTCCGTCGGCAAGACCCTCGATCTCCAGGGCCGCAACGCGGCGGGCGGCACGGTCAGCTTGGCCGACTACCGCGGAAAGATCGTGCTCATCCAGTACTGGGCAACGTGGTCCGAGCCTTGCAAGCAAGACGTCGCCACGCTGAAAGACCTGCTGGCCAAGTACGGTCGCTCCGGGTTTGTCATCGTCGGCGTCAATCTCGACGGCAGCCCCAAGGAAATGGCCGATTTCGTCAAACAGAACTCGGTCAGTTGGCCTCAGATTTTCGAGGAAGGTGGGCAGGACAGTCGTCCCGCCACCGAGCTGGGCATCCTGACCCTTCCTACCATGCTCTTGCTGGATCAGCAGGGTCGAGTGGTGAACCGCAACATCCAGGCGGCGGAAGTCGAGCGCGAAATCAAACGGCTCCTCCAGTAACGCCCCTGGCTGAACGCGACAAACGATTCAAGGACTCCTGGAACCCGGTGACTCGGGGGGTGGTTCCAAGGAGTCCTTTTTGTTGCGCCGCGCAAACTTTGATGTTTGCCAAAGCCGGGCAGTCTTGTAAAACTTACACGCCTGTACGCACGCCAACATGTGTGCCCGGCAGGGCGATCAAGCATCGACCGATGTCCCGCATCGCACAAGTCGCTGCTGAAGCAGGATTTGTGCGAATCGCTCCTCCGGCGCACGCCGCGCGGTGCGTCTATGGCATACGAATCGCTTTGCAAGGCAATTCGTCGAGCCGTCCGGCTTCGATGAGGAGACCGTTGGAAGGCGATTCGGCCTTCCCAAACACTCGCGGCACTGCCCGCACGGAAGTCCCCGAAAGGACTCGGGAGAATTCTCAATCATGGCTTTTCTGCATGCTGCCCTCCTTCTCTACTTTGCCATCCTTGTGAGCGGGCTCGCCAGCGCCCTGGCCGCGCGCCTGAGCGAGGGCTCCCGCCATCAGGCACTCTGTCAGGGAACGTTCTTTGTCTGCCTCGCTTTGGTGGGTGTTACGGTCATCACCTCGCTCAGCGCGTCCCCGAGCGCTTGGCTCTTCGCGGGCGCAACCTTCTCAATCATGGTGGTTGGGGTAACCTGCGATTTCAGCCGCTGCCGGCGCCAAGTCGCCTGACCTGTGCCATAAGCTTTTTCTTCTGCGTGACTTACGTCGTCGCACCCTACAACCTTTACGGGCCGTGCGACCGCGACCACCAGCAAAATCGAAAAAAAGCTTCCTGTCGGAGTATTTGGCAACCGAAACCTATACTCAGGCAGCAATCGATGGACACGGAGGTTGCGCAGGGGGGCTTGACGCGACTATCCTGCACGCCGAAGGAATCGGCGGAAAGCGTTTTACCCTTCTTACAACCGGCTGTTCGCATTGCTGAGTGACACCGCAAGAAGACACCGCACCGCTCGAGGTCTGAAAACGTCTACCTCGGCGCCGGTGGCCGACGATCCGACGAGCAGTAGAGCAATGTCACTGATGTGACGACCTCGAAGGACGGCCACCACCGGGTTGTTTCTCACAGGAGGGAAGGCATGCGACGTTTGTGCAGTGGACTAGTAGTCGCCGCAGCCACCGTTCTGGTCCCCACATGGACCTGGGCTGGAAACCAAGAGGTTGCCGAGCAGATCGCCGCCAATCTCCGGGAGAGCGGCCAATTACAGGGCTACAAAATCGGCGTCAAGGTCCAGGACGGAACGGCCTGGCTCAAAGGCCGCGTTAGTAACCCCGATCAAGTCAATACGGCGTTGGGACTCGCCTCTCGGACACCTGGCGTGACCCGAGTCGTCAACAACCTGACGGTTCCCGGGCAGACCGCATCCGCCCCCAGCGACCCGCAGGGAACGCCCATTCCGGCGTCCAGCAAACCCGAGCCGGCGACCTCGGTCCGCCCGCTCCAATCGACTGCCGGGGCCTTGGCCGCCGAGCGGCCGTCCTATCGGTCCCCCGCGTTCCAAGTTTCGCCACAGCAGTATGCCGCCAACGGATCGCGGTCGGCCGAACAACTCCGCGACGCCGCCGTCAGCGCGCTTCCTGGCCGCGGCGAGGCAATGGCCGAGTCGAGCGCCGCACAGCGGGTCCCCACTGCCTTTGCGACCGCGCCGGCTCAGGCCGCTTCCGCCATGAGCGTTCAGGCTTCCGCGCCGATGGCCCGGCAGCCGATCCCCGTTGCCTACCTTCAGGCTCCGACGACGTCGGCGATGCCTTCCGGCGACGCTCCGCAGCCTATTCCGGCGGGAGCACCCCAGCCGATGCCCCAGATGGCCGGCCCCGTTCCTACCGGGGCAATGCCCGCGGCCCGCTACGACCAACCTTACCTGCCCAACTACTCCTGGCCTGGCTACGCTGCGTACCCAAACTACGCCGGCGTCACCTATCCACGGCAGTACTCACCTATGGCTTGGCCATACATTGGACCGTTCTATCCCTATCCCCAGGCTCCTCTGGGCTGGCGAAAAGTAACGCTCCAATGGCATGACGGCTGGTGGTTCCTCGACTTCGATGACGGCTCCGCCCATGGGTGGTTCTCGGGTCTGTTCCGCCACCACGACAAAGAGTAGTCCCACCGCCTTCCATTTCCGGCCCCCGAGAGAACTCAGTCTCCCGGGGGCCTTTTTCGTTCTTGCCTCTCCCCGCCAGCGGCGGATTTGTCCGACTTCCTGCCTACAATCCGAAAAACCCGCAAGTTTGGTACATCTTCTCACGATAACTAGTCTAGCTCTGACACACGGCCGCCAGCGATCCGACTTCATCTGCGGCGGGTGTCGGACGAACGTACTGTGGCCGCCGGCGTCTGCCGGCTGTCCAGTCTCCGACCGGTCAGCCGAGGTACCCACTGATGTCTCAGAAGACGACCTTCGCCGCTCTGCTCGTGCTGGTACTGTTGTGCCTATCCTCCCTCACCGGGTGTGGCCCTTACATCGCATTTCATCCGGGCGCATTGGCTGTTCCGGTTCCCGTTAGTCCCTTCTTCCAGCAGACGCTCGAAGACGACGCCTGGGAAAAAGAACGCTACGACAGGGTCCCCATTCTGGGGCCGATCACGGCCGGTGGGCCACCCATGGCACTCGATCCGCCGTCGCAGGACGAGGTCATGAGGGCCCTGGAACGGGCACATCCCATTCAGGGTGGATACCCCTTCCTGTCTGAGCGTCAACTGAACAACGTCCGCATGGTCGTCGATCCCATCGCCGACTACATCGATCCCGTACGCGTCTATCCGCTCATCGGGCCGGCCCAGTTGCACCACGCTCACTACAAGTGCACCATCTACTACACCGAAATCATCCGGACCGGTTGGCCAATCCCGTACACGATCCGAAACGAGGAAGCGGAAGAAGTCATCTACATCGATCACAACCATTTGCACATGGTTGGCAACGTCGATGCCGGCCCCAGCAGCAACTACTGACGTCGGGCAGGGCCGACCCGATCGTCTTCCCGTCCAAGCAGTTTCCGCCCGGCAGCAGTGGCCGATCAGCCAGTGTTGCCGGGCTTTTGACGTTTGTTGACTTCCCGGAGACCATCACAACCCCACGGCAGTGTTTGTCGCCGGTCGACCGGCGACCCCTCTGCCGACCATATTCCTCTCATCTGCATCTGCTCCGCCACCCAATCGCCCCCGATCGCCGCGGTAGCCATTCAGGGATTGTCGAGCACGAGTCACTGCGGGTAGGATGCACGGCATGATATGCCACGGAGGATAGGGCATTCGGGGGGATGTCCGGATCAAACAAGGTTTCGCCTGCGCCAATGTCCGTACAACGACGGATCATCGACGGAATCCTGGCCGCGTTGGTGGCGGTCGAGCTCGTCGCGGCACCTGCTCGTGCGAACGAGGCCGACGACGATTACTCCGTCGCCGCCGCTCACTACGCAGCCCAACGCTGGCCGCTGGCGGTCGAGTCCTTCCGCGGCCTGCTGACGAAGCACCCCGATTATCCCAAAGCCGACTCGGCAAACTTCTTCCTTGGCGAAGCGCTCGTCCAGCTTCAGAAGTACGAGGAAGCGCTCGCCTGTTTTCGCAAGGCGCTGCAGTCGGCTTCCGACGCACGTCTGAAACGCCTCGCCCAGTTCCGCATCGGCGAGGTCGCCTATTTGGCCGGAAAGCTGGATGAGGCGAAACCCGAGTTGGCCAAATTCCTCGCGACGTATCCCCAGGACGACTTGAACGGATACGTTCTGCCCTACCTGGGCGAAATCGCTTGGGCGCAAGGCGACGACAAGGCGGCTCAGGGCTACTTCGATCAGGGCCTCAAACAGTTCCCGCAAGGACCGCTGCAGGACGATTGCCGCCTCGGCCTGGCGCGCCTTCTCGAAAAGCAAGGTCACAACGACGAGGCCGAGCGATACTACCTTGCCCTGTCCGACAAATCGGACAGCCGCATTGCTCAGGAAGCCCTCTTCCGCCTCGGAGCGGTCCAGTACACGTCGGGCAAAGACGCCCAAGCCCTCAAGACGCTCGAGACGTTCATCGCCCGCTATCCGGACAGTCCTCGCAAGGCGACCGCTCTTCTCGGCTGTGGCTGGGCGTTGGTCAGGCTCGATCGTCTCGCGGATGCCCGGCGCTACTTCGAGCAAATCAGCGGCGATCCGAAGGTCGGCATCGAGGCTCGCTACTGGCTCGGGTGGATTCAGAAGACCCAGGGGCAGTACGCCGAAGCCGCCGATACGCTTCTGAAGGCTGCCGACGACGCCGATGCAAAACACCCCCTGGTCACCGCCATTCGCTTTCAGGCGGGCGACGCTCTGTTGCGCTGCGGCAAGTCGGCCGACGCCATGCGGCAGTTCGATCAAGCGATCGCGGCGGCCGACGCGAAGAACGAGTGGTTGGACGATGCCTTGCGAGGCCGCGTGCAGGCCGCACTCATGGCCAAGGATCATGCCTCGGTCGACCGCTGTGCGTCGGAATTCAATCAGCGTGCGCCCGACAGCCCGCTCAAACCTGAGGTCGAGCGTCTTCGTGCCCAATCGTTGCTCGATCGCAAGCAGTACAAACAGGCGCAGGAACTGCTTGCTCCGTTGGTTGGCGGCGCCGACCCTTCGGAGGTTCTCCAAGCCCGCTACTTGTTGGCGTTGGCCTACGAGGGCCTGCTGCGCTACGACGACGCCCTAAGCACTGTGGCACCTGTGGTCGCGTCGGCGCAGGGACCGCTCAAGGCCGACGCCCAACTCCTCCAGGCATCGCTCTTGTTGGCATCCAAGCGATTCGCCGAAGCTGTCGCTCCACTGGAGGCGGTACTCGCCTCGAAACCTGAAGGCGACGCGGCCGTGAAGGCGCTCGGCCAATTGGCCGTCTGCTACGCGCGCACGAAGAAGTTGGACGAGGCCAAGAAGGTCTTCGCCCAGATGATGGAGAAATACGCCAAGCATCCACTCATGGCCCCTGCGACGGAGCAGTTGGCCGAGGCCGCCTTCGACGCCGGCGACAAACCCTGGGCCAACGAACTCTTCTCGGCGCTGACCGCCAAGGGCCGAGCCCCCGAGTATCACTCGAAGGGACTTTCCGGGCTGGCGTGGACGCAATTCAAGTCGGGCCAGCTAAAGGAGGCGGCCGCCTCGTTCGACAAGCTGCTCCAAAGCGACCCTCCGCCCGCCTTGGCTGCCGAGGCCGCCTTGGTGCGTGGGCGGATCCTCCAGCAACTCAACCAGCCCGACGCCGCCTTGGCCATGTTCGACCTCGTGCTCAATAAGTACGCCGAGACGGATCGCTACGGCGAAGCCCTCTGGGCGGCCGCGCGGTTGCGCGACGACTTGCAGCAAGACCGCCAGGCAGTCGACCTCTACCGGCGACTGATCGACGCCTTCCCGAAGTTTGCCGAGATGGACGCCGTCTTGTACCGTCTCGCCTGGGCGTTGGCCGATTCCGGCGACGCCGACAAGTCGTTGAACGTCTTCGACCGACTTCATGCCGAGTTTCCCCAGAGCCGTTACTGGCCCGATGTCACTTTTCGCCTGGCGCAACACGCTTTCGAGGCCAAGGACTACGCTCGCTCGGAATCGCTGGCCAACGCCGTCCTCGCCGGCAAGCCGAGCGACTCGGTTCGCGAGAACGCCATGTACCTGCGCGGGCAGATCGCCGTAGCGACGGAGAAATGGCCCCAGGCCCGGGAGGCGTTCGAGGCCATGGTCAAGGCCTTCCCCAAGAGTCCCTTGCGCCTGCTGGCCGATTATGGCATCGCCGAAGCCCTGTTCCGCCAGGGAGAGTACGCCGAGGCCGGCAAGCTCTTGACCCAACTCAGCCAACAGGTCGACGGCCGCCGCGAACCGTGGATGGCGAACATCCCTTTGCGCGAGGCTCAGGCGTTGTGCCATCAGAAACAATGGAACGAAGCGTACGCAATCGCTTCGAAGATCGAAGCCGAGTATCCCCATTACGATCAGCAGTTCGAGGTCGACTACGTCGTCGGTCGCTGCCTGGCCAACCGCGCCGAGTTCGAGAAGGCCCGCGAGGCCTATCTGCGCGTCATCCGCTCGCCCCAAGGCGCCAAGACCGAGACGGCCGCCAAGGCCCAGCTGATGATCGCCGAGTCGTACTTCCATCAGAAGAACTACGAAGCCGCCTTGCGCGAGTTCCTGCGACTGGAGATCCTCTACGATTTCCCGGCCCTCCAAGCCGCCGCCGTCATGCAGGCCGCCAAGTGTCGCGAGCTGCTGGGCGAACCGGCCGAAGCCGCAAAACTCTACGAGCATCTGCTCAGCGAATATCCGCAATCCGAATTCACCGCCGACGCAACCGCTCGGCTCGAAACCCTCAAGCCCAAGATGGCAGGGCGACCCTCTTGACGATCAAGGCAAGGACATGGCTATCTCGATAGTTCGACGGAACGGGCGATCCGAACGCGGCAAGGCCAACTCTGCCATTCCATGGCAGCTCTGCGGTCTGCAGATACGCGGTCGCTGGCCGCTGGAAGTGGTCTTGATGGCGGTCCTGGTCGGCTTGGCCGTGACCTTCCTTTCGCCTCCGTCCCTGCCGGCGCAAGACCAGTCCATCAAATCTCCCATGGTCGACAGCGAAGGTACGATGCCGCGCCCCCAGGCGATGGCTGCTGAAGGGCCCATTCCGACCAAGGACCTCTGGAGCATCATGCGAGAAGGTGGGGTGCTGATGATCCCCATCGCCTTCTGCTCGCTGCTCCTTGTGGCGCTGGTATTCGAGCGACTGATCGCCTTGCGCCGCAGCCGAATCATCCCCAAGCCGTTCGTCACGCGATTCCTCCAGCAATTGGCCGACGGCGAGCTCGATCGCGACCAGGCGCTGGCCCTCTGCGAAGAGAACAACAGCCCCGTAGCAAAGGTCTTCTGCGGCGCGGTGCGCAAATGGGGACGTCCCGCGGTCGAAGTCGAACAAGGCGTCATCGATGCCGGCGAACGGGTCACCAACGACTTGCGCCGCTACCTGCGTGCGTTCAGCGGCATTGCCACGCTCAGCCCGCTGTTGGGCTTCCTGGGAACCGTCTTCGGCATGATCGCCGCCTTCAACGCCGTTGCCGTCAGCGACGCCCTGGGGCGCCCCGAGTTGCTGGCCCGCGGTATCAGCCAGGCCCTGTTGACCACGGCGGCCGGCCTGAGCCTGTCGATTCCGGCCATGATCCTGCACTGGTACTTCGTCAGCCGCGTCGATCGCCTCATCATCGATATCGACGCCCTGGCCCAGGACGTCGTCAACACGATCTCCGCGGAGGAACTCGAAAACCGCGCTCAGCGTCCGCCCGCCGCCAAGAGCCGCAAGGCTGCACGCAAAGAGAGCGTCGCATAACGCCCCGGAGCCACGTCGCCCGCGGAACGCCACCTGTTACTTGCCTCGAGGCCCGAGTGCCATGCCGCTGAAGACCCATTTGGACGATCAACCGGTCATGAACCTCACGTCCATGACCGACATTGTGTTCCTTCTGATCATCTTCTTCCTGGTCGGAACCAAGTTCGCCGAGGCCGAGCGCAAGATCGGCCTTCGCATCCCTGAGGTTCGCAGCCACGCCGCGCTCACCGCAGCCCCCGAAAAGAAAGTGATCAACGTCTACCGGGACGGCTCGCTCACCTTGGACCAGGAGCCGGTCACACTCGAGCAACTCACTCAGAAGCTGGCCACTATCCGCGCGGGCTACCCCGATATAGGAGTCCTGGTCCGCGGCGATGCCAAGGGCGAGTTCCAGCACATCGCCGAGGTGCTCAGCGCGTGCAAACAGGCCGGCATCAGCGAACTGGCCATTTCCGTGCGCGTCGTTTCCGCACCGAAGTAGCCGAGGATTTCCATGCGTTTGGATCGACTGCTTCACTGGCTGACGGGCGTTGAGTTGGTCGTGGCGTGCCTTTGGATCGGGCTGGCCGCCATCACCGTCACGCTCCTCGTGCTGATGCACACGCGCTGGGGGCAGCCTCATCCCTTGCGCAAGTGCCTCATTCTCTCGCTGATTGCCCACGCCCTCTTCGCCACCTACGCCACGACGGTCGAGATCGCCTTTGTGCAGCGGTCCGCACCGCACGAGAAGACCATTCGCGTCGCGGTGATCGATACGACGGGCGAAATACCACAGAGCCCGCCGGCCGCCGGATCGCACAGTACTCCCGATCTGAAGCCCTGGGAGACCTTCAGTGACGAGCCGGCCGCCGTAACCGAACCGTCGGAGCTCGCCCGCGCTACCACCGCTACGCCTCCGGAGGTCCTTCGCCAGACCGGCGCCGAGCCACGACCGCTCCCGCTCGAAAACCCTGCCGATCGCTTGCCGCTGAGCGACACGGCCCGTCCCCAGCCCAAGGACCTACCACCCACGCAGACCGAATCGGCACCCGCCGAAGTCGCCTCTCCACAGCCCATCGACGTCCCTGCCGCCCAGCGGCGCGACCTGCCCAAAACCGCGATCCCTTCGCAGCCGCCCACTCAGCACGCGGCCAAGACCGACGTCGCCGCCGAGCCGCCCACGCGAACGACCCAGTCGGGCATGCCCTCGGCGTTGCTGCACACGGCTCCGTCGACCCCACGTTTGGACGACACCCCGGCCCCGGCCGAACCCGAGCGAGCCTTGGCCTCCGGGGAAGATCCCCGCATGCAGCCCACGCAAGGCTCGTCGGCCGCGCCGCTCGCGTCCGAGTTGTACCACGCTGCCGCGCCGGCGCCGGTCGACTCGAGAATCGCCAACGCCGTTTCCGTGCCAGCGCCTTCGTTGGCGGCCAGTGGTGCCGACCCGCTCGATCGCGCCTTGGCAGGCACGACCACTCCTATGCTGCCGCTCCCGTCGCGAAATCTCGGCCAGGACGACATCCCCGAAATCTATCAGCTTCGCGTTGCTCCCGATCGCTCGCGGCAGATCGCCAAGCACGGCGCTACCGGCGAAACCGAGGAGGCCGTCCAGGCCGCCCTCAAATGGCTGGCCGACAATCAGGCCGCCAACGGGGCCTGGGTTGCTTCGGCCCACGGCGCCGGACAAGAGCGATTTGTCAATGGGCGCGACCGACTTGGTGCCGGCGCCGGTGCCGATACGGGCATGACCGGCTTGGCCCTTCTGACCTTCCTCGCCGCAGGCAATACCAGCAAGCAAGGCAAGTATCAGGCCACCGTCGGCCGCGGAATCGACTACCTGTTGGCGATGCAGGCCAGCAACGGAAACTTGGCCGGCAACGCCACCGAATACGCCGCCATGTACTGCCACGCCATGGCCACCTTGGCGCTTAGCGAAGCCTACGCCATGACACACGATCCCAGGCTTCACCAGCCGGTCGGCTTCGCCGTGGCCTACACGGTCTCGATGCAGAATCCGGCCACCGGCGGTTGGCGTTATCGCCGTGGCGACGACGGCGACACCAGCCAACTCGGATGGCAGCTCATGGCCCTGAAGAGCGCCGAGTTGGCCGGCATTCCCATTCCGCCTGCTACTTGGCAAGGAGCGGCCCGGTTCCTCCGCAGTGTTTCGTCGGGTCGCTACGGCGGCCTGGGATCGTATCGACCGGGCGAGCAGGTCAGCGTTTCGATGACGGCCGAGGCCCTTGTCTGCCGCCAATTCCTCGGCCTCAGCCCTCACAGCCCCACGGCCCGGGAAGCGGCCGACTACCTCATGCGTGAGCTGCCCGACCAGTCGAACCCGCCCAACGAGTACTACTGGTATTACGGGACACTCGGCACCTATCAGCTACAGGACTCCCACTGGCAACGCTGGAACGAGTCGCTGAAGCAGACGCTCCTTTCGAGCCAGCGCAAAGATGGATCGATGGCCGGAAGCTGGAACACCAACACGATGTGGGGAGGCTATGGGGGGCGCGTCTATACCACCGCCATGGCGACGCTAAGTCTAGAGGTATACTATCGTTACCTTCCCCTCTACGAGCGGGCCGAAAACGAGCGCTAAAACGCCTCCTCGCCCGCCTGGCGCGCAACCGGTCGCACCCCGATCGTCGCGATCAGGCCTCTGTTTACGCCGTCCATGTTCCGCGGAACGGCAGGGGGGCCATCCACGAACTTGGCAGCGCGCCGAATCGCGCCCGGCGAAGGCCCGGCGGCCGACGTTTGACACGCGTTTTTGTGCCAGTAGAATGGGATAGGAGCGTTACTTCCTACCTTTACCGCGCGCGTGCCACCCACTAGCGTCTGGGCCGGGGTGTCGGGGCCCTTCCGCGAGGTGAGTTTCGCTGGGGTCGGCACCGCGTTTTCCCTTGCAAGGATCTCTCCATGTTCGGCATCGGCCATTGGGAACTCATTGTGATCGCCGTGATCGTCCTGTTGCTTTTCGGCAATCGGCTGCCGAGCACCATGCGATCGTTGGGCCGCGGCGTCGTGGAATTCAAGAAGGGCATCCAAGGCATCGAAGACAAGTCTGACGATGCTGCGGAAGAGGCGCCTTCGAAACCTGAGAGCGAAGAAGTCAAGAAGTGAGTTGCAGGTCACAACGCCGTTGAGCGGGGTGGCCCGAAACGAGGCAGTGGCCCATGCACGTACCGTTTGCTCTCTTGGATTTTGGCGCACAAGAGATGATCATCATCGGCATCGTCGCCGTGCTCTTGTTCGGCGAGCGATTGCCTGAGGTGGGCCGTTCCTTCGGGCAGAAGTTGATCGAGTTCAAAAAGGGACTCAGCGGCATCCAGGACGAGATCGCCAATGTCACTCGCGAGATCTCCTCGCCGACGTCGACGACCGACTCGTCATCCGCGTCGTCCTCGTCGACCGGCAGTTCCTCGTCCGAGCCCGACGTCGACGACTATGCCGAAGCCACGGCCCCGAAGTTCGAGCCCCCGCCCGCCGAGCCCAAGGCCACGTCGGCAGACCCCTGACCGGCCTGCCCCATCGATATCCATTCCGGGGGAGCCCCTTGCAAGGAGGCCAAGATTTCGGATAATCGGCCATTGAAGCGCAGCCAACCGCAGTCGCTTCGAAACCCCGGGCGCTTAGCTCAGTTGGTAGAGCACGATCGTCACAAGGTCGGGGTCACTGGTTCGAGCCCAGTAGCGCCCACTCTGAGTAAACCACGTCGACATCGCAACTTGAATCGCCTGCCCACGGTCCGCAGTGCGACCTGAGTAGGCCGAGCCAAAACGGGAAATACCGTTTTGCGGGTTCGCCTCTTCCAGAGGTCGCACAATGCCGCGACTCACCCGCGCGGTTCCCCGATGCCGCGAACCTCAGGGTCATGGGAAGGCAATCATTTCTATCTGCGGCCGGGGCCTTTGCTTGGGCCCATACCGTAGCCGTGCGAGCAAGGTCGAGTATGATCGACTCATTGCAGAATGGCTGGCGGGCGACAGGCAGCCCACCCTCGCTGAGGACGAACGGGCTTCGATCACCGTCGCCGAACTGATAGTCCGCTATTGGAAATGGGCACAGCAGCACTACCGCCGCGATGGCAAGCCCACCGAGACGTTGGTCTGGGGCACGGGCGCCCTCCGCGTGTTTCGCAAGCTCTGCGGCCACACTCGGGCGGCGGACTTCGGTCCTCGCGCCCAAGAGGTTTAACGCCCTACCTGCTTCGCCCGGCCGACGCATACTGCTGCGCAATTCTCACACACTGTTGATCTTCGTACTCCCACTGCGTCTCAAGCGGTCGCAATCGCTCGATCAGAGTTAGGACGATCTTCTGGGTTTGGCTGGAGGGCATGGCGATCACTTCCTCGATCGAGTCTGCGTCTTCTCGGACGCGGGCCGAGCGCCCCAACTGGTGTGCCATCCGGCCAGCTTGTACGACCGGCTCATCTGTGGTTTAGGCATGGCGATACATCTTACGAATCAGGACGGCCCGGTCGGCACTGTGTTGCACTCCAACGCAGAACTCTCGCAAGACGCTCGTGCGGCCCAACGGCAGTACTGCTGCATCGGTCAGCGGTCCATCCCACCGAAGATTGACACTCGCTAGACGGCAACTTACGATACGTGCGGTCAACCGTTACTCTGTATTCAGTTCTTCTTGCGTCCTCAGGACGCAGGCAGGAGGCAAAACACATCATGAGCCGGTGGTCTCGCGTCGCGTGTGTGGTATCGCTAACTCTTTTTACTTCCGTCGCCGCCGGTGCGGGAGAGTGGACGAACTCTCTGAAGCCCAAGGGCGAAGCCGGGCCCAAACTCACCTTGGCGTCAAACGGCAAGACCGATTATGTCATCGTGATTCCCGAAAAGCCGACTCCCCAAGAGAAGAAGGCGTCGGAGGACCTGGCCCAGTGGCTGCACGAGATGACCGGTGTTGCTTTCTCGGTGGTCGCCGATTCGTCAGCGCCGATCCCAACCGAGATCAGCATCGGGCGCACCAATCGGCTCGTCGAAGCGAAACTGTCCCAAGCCGACTCCGAACTTGGCGACGAAGGCTACGCGATTGTCGCCAATAACCAGCGGCTACTGTTGACGGGTGGGCGTAGCAGGGGACCGATCAACGCGGTCTACGCGCTCTTGGAAGAAGACCTTGGCTGCCGGTGGTACGCCGGTTCGGAGGCGCGTATCCCAAAGCGGTCGTGGCTTCAATTCACCCCTGTCGCGCGCCGCTTCGTGCCACCGCTGCGACTTCGCGATCCGTTCTACGCCGATGCCTTCGATGCCGTCTGGTCGCTGCGCAACCGCACCAATTCGCCCTCGGCCGCCGTTCCCGAGGAGTACGGGGGCCGCGTCGACTACGATGGCCTGTTTGTCCACACATATGCCCGCCTCCTTCCTCCCGATAAGTACCGGAAGGACCACCCCGAGTACTTCTCGATGATCGGCGGCACGCGGACGGCGAGGCAACTGTGCGAGACGAATCCCGACGTCATTAGGGTCGTTACGGAGAACGTCCTTCAGATAATCGAGCGGCACCCGCACAGTGAGATTTTCAGCGTCTCGCCGAACGACGGCGGCGGCCACTGCACGTGCCCCACCTGCCAGAAGCTGATCGACGAGAACCGAAGCGCCGCAGCCCCGCCGATCTTCCTGGTGAACAAGATCGGCGAGGCCATCGAGAAGGATCACCCCAATGTGCTGATCATCACGCTGGCCTACCTCGACACTATCGATCCGCCGGCCGTGATTCGGCCGCGCAAGAACGTGGCCATTCAACTGTGCAACGACTTGCACTCGTGGCGATACCCGATCACGTGCTTCGCCGACGACAACCATCCGGAAAGCAAGCGTTATCGGGATGCAATCATCGGTTGGTCGAAGGCCTGCGACCAGTTGTACATCTGGGACTATTTTGTGAACTTCAGCCACTATCTGGCCCCGATGCCCAACATGCACGTGCTCAAGCCGAGCGTCGACTTCTACCTTGCCCACCACGTCAAGGGCATCATGCTCCAGGCGGCTTATCAGGGGCCGGGCGAGCGATCATTGATGCGGGCATGGGTGATGGCCAAGCTCCTTTGGGATCCATCGCGGGATGTCGCCGCCCTGACCGAGGATTTCGTCCGCGGCTATTTCGAGGCGGCGGCCGACCCAATCCTCGAATACTATGCCCTGCTCGAACAGGCGCGCAGCCGCAACATGGACACGCTCGCCGCGCCGGCCGGCGGCATCCGCTATCCCATGGATGCCCCCTTTCTCTCTCGCGAGCTGCTCGAACAGGCCACGGCATTGTTCGGCAAGGCCGAATCGATGGCAACCAGCGACGTCATCCGCAGCCGCGTGCAGCTCGAGCGCCTCCCCATTACGTACGTTCAGCTTCGCCAGGGACCGACCCGCTGGGGCGACGACTATGCGAACCTCATCGCCACGTTCGAGGCTGTTGCTCGTCGTAACCACATCACGTGCCTGCGCGAAGGCGCCCCGGACCTGGACGAGAACCTCAAGGCCTGGCGAGACTCCATCCAAAGAGAGAAGAAGACTCCCTGACCATCGCGATTCTCCCCTCGCCTGCAAGCGGGAGAGGGGCAGAGCGTGAGGGCGGCTCGGATTTCACTCGGGCCGCTCAAACACCATCCCCGCACGCCCCTTCCACGGAAAGAACATCGGAACGGTACCTTGATACCGACGATAGCTCTCACCGAATTGGGCAACGAGGTCCCTCTCCTCAAGGTGAGCTCCGACGACGATCCAGAACGTCCAAAGGACATTGAAAAGCAAGCGGTCCAAACTCAAGGAGGGAGTCGCCCAGATGAGACCCAACGTGAAGAGATACTGTGGATGACGGACCCAGAGATAGGGACCTCGGATTACCAGGTGCGGAGCCAGTTGCTCGTCCTCCAGGTGCGTGAGAAGGGAGATCTGGCCAAAGGGGTCGAATGGTCGGAGTGCCCAAACACTCCACGCGAAGCCGGCGATGGCAAGGAGGAATGGAGTGCGGAGCAGAATCTGCAGAAGCCCTTGTGTTTCAAAGAATGCCGTGTGCGATCGTTGCCAAAGGAGCAAGACGGCGGTAAGAACCAGGCCGGACACGATCGCGTACGTTGCCGAGTAGTAGCGGGAGGGTATGCGGGACGAAAGCCAACGACGAAATGAGGATCGCCTCATCCCGCTATGTTGAAGAAAGAAGACTGCGGATAGGAACCCGTCCCACAGCAAGGCCATCGGTTCTGAGATGTCCAGAGGGACAGCGGTGAAGGACCCGGCGATCAGGAACACGCCAAAGAGCAACAAGGATCCGCCGCCGCAAAGTGCGGCCAGGACCACTGCCAAATGGGCCGTGAATCGATTCGTTGACAACACCTATCTATCCTTCCACAGCCCAACTCAGCGGACTACGTGCAAGCCGTTATACCACGCCCTGCCATGGTACGCGAGGCGGCGCACCCATCGGCCCGGCACCACCGAGCGGTTCGCCGCTTCGTCCATTTGGCAAGCGGCCGCGCTCTCACCTGGAGATATACTGCGGTGGGACTGCCTCCACAAGCCACACGCCGTTCTCCGACAGGTAGAAAGAGTGCCCCGCAGCAGCCATTGCCGCCGCGTCCACGCGCAGAATGACCGGTTTGCCCCGGCGAGCGCCGACCTTCCGAGCGGTATCGACATCCGCGGACAGATGAACGTACTGCCTGGACCGCCGCTCAAGGCCGGTTGCGAGGATGGACTGCACGCTGTCCTCGACGGTGCCATGGAACAGCGTGGTCGGTGGACGTACAGGCTGGAGCCCGAGGTCAACGGGTCGGCTATGGCCTTGATTGGCGCGAATTTGCCGACCGTCTTCGGACAGGGCGAACCGCTGTTTATCGCTGGCGGCGACGACGTGCCGAAGCTCCTCTGGCGTGATTGCAACCCCGTGCCGCCTCGCACCGGCCAACAGTTCGTCTACACCCACCCAGCCCTGGGGATCCAGAGACACACCGGCAGCCTCAGGCCGATGGCGTAACACGAGGCTCAGAAACTTGCTCAGGCGTACTGCCTGTCGACTGTCCATCACGCACCAGGTTCCGCGTAACGCTTCTTGCTCAGAAATCGAGTGGCGAAGTGGAATAGTACCAAAGTCCCCGCAGTTTCCAAGGAGGGACTGGCGTAATCGCCCGATCCCACGGGCTGCGGTCGAGAATCCAGTCGTGGTCGAAGGTCAGAAGCCAGTCGGCCCCGCAACCGCCGAACAACAGGTCGCGTGCTGGTACATCATCCTTGACTGTCTTTCCAAACGCAATCGCAACGGCGCTATTTGCTCCAACTCCGACGTTCAGATTCGCTATCCTGGCGTCAATCGCCAAATCAAGTCGGCTCCACTCGGCCATGATGGCTCCAAGAGCACCCTGATCGGCATCGTAATCCGTAATGCCGCCGATCAAGATATCGTCATTCCACTGGCCATAGAGTTCATCGGCTCCTATTGATGCCTGTATTGAAAACGGAACAAGGGGTCCAACCCAGTCCTGATCTTTCGGCCTCCCGATGGTCGGCCTCGTTCCAGTTCCAATGCAGGACCCAATAAGCCCCCGATCAACAAGTCTCTTCCAGGACCACCGAAGAGGCGGTCACCGCCTGAGCCACCGAGGAGAACGTCGTTGCCTGACTTGCCGTAGAGCAGGTCCCAGCCGCTGCCGTCCCCCCATTCGATCACCGCAGAGTGCGTCATCTTGGTGCCGACGTCGACAAAACGCACCTCGTAAGGAATAGGCTCGCAACGAACGCCGCGCTCGTCGCCTTGGATCGGATCAACATGGGGTTCCACGTTCAGCCCATACTCGACGTTCGACTGCTGGCCCTCGTCGCCGACCGACACCGTGCCCAAACTGGGATGCGTTGCGAGCGACGTGGCAGTCACCGCGCCGCCGGGGTTCAGCCAGTCAACCGCATGAGCCGGGCTGTCTTGTCCCAGGGGCGAGAAATCGACCACGTTGTCTCCCTCATCGGTGATCTCTGTAATCGCTTTGACATTACCCCTTGGCAGAGTGAGCCGCGATGAAGTCGCGGACCGCATCGGCCTGGGGCCGGTGGCCGTCGATCAGCACTGCGGCCAAGATTGAGTAGCCGGCCAGCTTACCGCTTTCCACCAACTCAGCGATGCCTTCCATCTGGCCCCTCACTCGACTGACGGGAATGGGCGCCGCCTTCGTGTAGTCGCGAAGGTACACGCCCATCACAATCGGCTTCTCGGGGAAGAGCCGGCGGCACTGGTCCACATACTCCGGCATCTGCCCGAGATCGTTGGAATTCCAGATCCACAGGGTGACGACGTCGATGTGCGGCCGCATCGCGGCCCAGAAGTCGGCCTTCGCGAACTCATGCGTGTATACGACGCTCCAGAGCTTGATCGCGGGATTTGCATCCCGGATCGCGGAACGGATGTTGCCGAACTCCTTCGCACCGTATTTGAAGCGATTCATCAGTCCCAAGAGATCGTCACAGTAGACCCCGCTTACGTTAGGGAATTGTTTGGCCAGCCGGGCCACGTTCTCGCCTTCCGCTTGCACGGTCGCCAGATCGCCCTTAGCTTTGCAGGCTGGGCGCCCGTCGGCGTTCCACTCCCAGCCCCACTTGCTGATATCGCAGGTAACCTCGTCGTAATCCTTGAGCAGTTCCAGCGCGTACACGTCGTTGGGGTGAAAGAGAAAATTGGCTCGCGACAGTCCGAAATAGCAGGCGCCTTGACCCAAACCGTAGATTGAGGGCGGCACGCCGGGGTCGATGCCTTGGCCCTCCCAGACCCATCCCAAGTCGCGGAAGCTCGATTTGGCCGCCTTTTCAGGGCTGACAGTGTTTGATTTTGCCAGGGCGACCTGGGCCGCACTTGTTGATGCAGCGGTCGCAGCCGCTGCACTCAGCACGCGGAGAACATCGCGGCGATTCATAGAAACCCCTTTCGCTCGTTATGCCCGCCAATGGGAGTCGGTCACTGCAACCGGCGCTCCGTACCGAGGCGACAACGCAGCATACCACGAGGCCCAGCGGCGGCACAACATTGGGGGGCGCTTGCTGAGCGATCAATCGACGCTCAGAAGCCCGCCGGACGTCCGGAGCGGCAGGTGCGGAAAGGTTGTGAGAACATGCTCCCGCGTGTGCGATCAGTGTGATCGACACCTGCAAGCGTTGCCTGCCGCCGTGCCAGAGAACGCTGAGTAGTTCATCCGATGTGCCGGCGGAAGCGGTGGAGTCTGTTCGGAAAAGGTCGATCGGCACGTCGGATAAACGTGCGGTGAGCTAAGGTGCCGCAAGTTGTCGAAGCGGCAGACATGCGCGAAGTATGAACTGCATTGGGAGACGCTGAAGAAGGTCCTTCAGCACACCCCAACGCCGTCGGCAGTCTTCCTCCAAGCGTCTTTCGCGACGGAAACTGAGTTTGCTGACGGGTTTTCCACCGTGCGCAGTGGTTGGGCAAGACGGGCCGAGTAAGTACAATTTGTCATTCAGACGGCCGCGTGCTGCCAATGGCCCGCAACTGCGACGATGCCTCGCGGCCCGACTTGATGCGGTGTGACGAGATCGTCGACAAGCTCATGTCCAATGCCCTTTTTCCCGGCCTAGTCGACCAGCAGCAGGGTGACGAAATGGTCCGCGCCGTCAAGCGGTTGGATGTGTGCAACGGCGTTTGGGACTTTTCTGCCAGATCTTCGGCTTATGATAAGGCCTAAGTAACCTGACTACTTCAAGGGGAACCGATGAGCACAGCAAAGAAAGCACTCGCGATGGCAGTCCTGGCGCATACTATTCTCACGTCGTCTGCTTGGGCGCAAAACGAGAACTGGATGTCCGAACTGAAAGCCGATCAGCAGTCACTTAACCGGCTGCTCGAGTACACCCAAGTCAAAGAGCTGACGAAACGGATAGATTCGATCCACCAGCCTTCCGAGTATGCGTGGATCAATACGGCCTGGGCCGTCATGCTGATGAAACAGCAAATCGTCCCGGCGGAGAACGCCCCCAAAGTGGCCGCCGCTTTGCTCGATTTCTGGAACAACCCCGCGGCGAAAGGGTCTGGCGATGCGAGGTCGTTCCAGAACTACTTCACGAACAAGCTGGGCGCGCCTGTGGCCGGTAACATGACTATCGGGCGCACGCTCCCTACGGCGAGAATGGAAGTTCCTGTGCGCCATCAACTCTTGAAGCAGATGTGCCTGCTCTATGGATTGCAGCAAGTTCTGCTAGAGACGGCCGACAGATATAAGACGGCCGTCATGCCCGGCTACACGCACAACCGCCATGCGCAGCCTACGACGCTGGGCCATTACCTGGTATCGGTGTACGATCCCATCGAACAGTCGATGAAGGGTCTCGAACGCGGGTATGAGGGCATCAACCGAAACAGACTCGGCTGCGGAGCACTGGCAGGAACGAGTTGGCCCATCGACAGGGACATGGTCTCCGGCTACCTCGGCATGGACGGACTGATCGAGAACACCAACTATGCGGTGGCATCCTCCGACGCTTACGTGGTCGTCGTGGCCGATTTGACGAACGTGATGGCCGTGTTGAGCCGCATGGCCCTTGATTTCGACATCTGGTCGACGAACGAGTACGACTTCATTGATTTCGAGGTGGGGGTAGGCAGCTTCATGATGCCCCAGAAATGGGCGGAGAGGGCCAATCAGGGCCAAATCGAAGCCACCTGGTTCGGCGCCTCGAAAATTCTAGCGAACCTGACCGAAGTCGCGTCGATGGGCATGAAAGTGCCTCACGGCGATACGAACGCGTTGGAGCACCACATGAAGGACGGAGCACTGGCAGCTCTCGGCAACATTCAGCTGTATGCCAAACCGTGGCTCGTCCTGCTGGCCACCATCAAGGTTCACGAAGACAAAATGCTGGAGCGAGCGAGATCGGGGTATTCCGCCGCGTCGGAACTGGCAAATGAGATCATGCGAAGCGATGGGCTCGATTACCGCACCGCGCATGACGTGGTGCAGACTTTCACACTCGAGTCGGTCAAGCGAGGTCTCCCGTCCCGTGAAGCGGACATCAACATCCTCCAAGAGGCCGCGCAAGAGGTGATCGGAAGGAAGCTAAAGATGTCGCAAGAACAATTGCGCGAGGGGTTGGACCCCGTGCATTTCGTCAACGTGACCAATAGCCGCGGCGGCGTGGCGCCCAAGGAAGTCGCACGAATGATCGAATGTCGTAGAAGAAGTCTCGCCGAAGCCCGGGCGCGGCTCTTGGATCGCATCGAGAAGTTGGAGAACGGCAAGGCACAGATGCTTGCCGATCTACGAAGCCTGTGCAAGAAAGCGAGCGAATAGAAAGACCGTGAGGGGGCGGAAGGTAAACCGTGACGACCCGCTCGTGGACGCGATGGCCGGCAGGAGCTGGCTGGCCAACCGCGACTCGTTCAATGATGTCTTGCGTGAGAAGGAGTGGTGGAGTAAGCCTGGAAAGTGTGGCGAGGAAAATCAGAAGTGGCGTGGCGGTTCAGGCCACAAGCGCGCGTCTTGCCGTCCTGTTCACTGGGGAATCCTCCTTCGCTACGACGAATCTTTCGTTTTCATATCGAGCACCAGCACCTCAGGGGCGGTGAGGTGAACGCGAATCGTGATACCGCTCTTGTCGCGCTCGACGGTCCCTATCTCCGGCGTTAGTGGCTTCAACGTGAGCGAGTCAACCCACTGTTGCTCGTACTGTTCCAAATGGTCAGCGGCAAGGATTTCGGCGGCGCGACCTTTGCCCATCTCGCGAACCGAACCGAGGCGATCCGGTCGGGACACGAAGTCCGCCTTGAGCAAGTCGGCCTGCGCGAACTGCGTGCGGATGCCGTCGTAAACCGAATTCTGTTGCGTGAGATGAACAAAGCGCACCGTCGCGATATCGAGATCGCAGTGCTCGGGGGAGATGCGAAACGAGACGGTTTCCCTTGGGTGTTTTGCAATGTCGGTGTTGTAGGCCGAGAGCATCAGCAGCGCTCTGCCGGGCACAAATGATCCGGCGGCAAGATATTCTGTATGGCTTGGCGACTTCTCCAGCGGCGGAAATAGACAGGCGGTGCCCCCGGCCATGCGGTCCATTACGCAGAGCAGCCACGCCTGACTGGTAAAGAGCCGCTTGAGTTCACCCCTGCGCCCCCGGAACCTGTCGTCCACTCCCCAATGCCACAGACGAGTGATTCCCGCCTCGCGAAGGCGCCACATCATCTGGCAGGTCAGCGCGGCCCCCAGCGCGCCGGGCTCGCGGCTAGCGAAGATCCCTTTGGCCACTTCGCCCCAGGGCGCAATGCCGAACTCGTGGATTTCGCGTGAGACACCTTTGAGCGATGGCACCCGTCGTTCAAATTCCTCCCAGACTTCGCGGCAAGTCGCGGCGTGCCGGTCGGGATCGTCGCCGGGTCGGTAGTAGCGCGAGTACGCCACCCAGTCCATGGGCATCCGGGCTGCCGCGCAATGCTCGGCCAGCGCAAAGGCGTTGACGTTGCTGTGCTCCAAGCCGCGCACGCTCACCCCCGAGATATTGAAAGGCCCGATCTTTGCACCAGGCAAGACTTCGCGGACAGCCGAGGCCGACGCCTCATAGTGCTCGACGTACTGGGCGTACGTCCCGTCGAACCGTGCGCGGCTGTTATTCTCCGTGCCCACGCGAAAGCGGAGGTGCCCGGCGGCGTCTGGGCCCAAGATCAGGGCAAGCTGGCGGCAGAGCGCCTTGACGAATTGCCGCCACTGCTGTGGGTCGTGGGGCGGGGAACTCTGTCCGAGGTTGGAGTTGATCCCGGGTTTCTCGGGAAAACACCAGGGCACGTTGTCCAATACGATCGTAAAATCCCGGTAGCCGCAATCGAGATACGGCTGCAGCCGCGGGCGCAACAACTCCAAGCGGTAATGAATCACCCCGTCCGTTCCGCGGTACGCCAGATCCCGTTGACGCACCGCGGCGTTGGGCGGGCCCTCGTCGCTGCCGTCGTTGTATCCACCCAGTAGGCGAACGACGCTCAAGTGATCGGCGAAGGGGACTTCCTTCGCAAACAGTCGCTTGCGATACGGGAAATCACCCCGCTGGACGTAATCGGGAATCGCCAGTAGCCCCTGTCCATCCTCCAGAAACGGTCCCAGCACTGCGCTATAGCGCCAGAACGCATCGAGTTTGCCCAGGGGGACGGGATCGCTCCATTGTGCGAAGACTATCGGCACACATGCCAGAATGATCGCCGCGCCCATCACGGCTGGAAAGACGACCGTCGGCGTTTTCGCCCGTTTGAAAGCACGCATGCCAACTACCCTGCTGATCCACCGTCCATCGGCTTCATGGCTACTGCTTTGTATCATACCTCTTGGCCAGCTCGATTCCCAGGAGACGGGTGACTTGCCGACACACAATGAACCGAAACAAGACCGACATTGACGCCACGACAGTCCGGGGCGATCAGCACGGCTGTTGTCTGCCACGCGGCCAGCATTATGATCGTCGCTAGAACTTCCACCAGGACCTCCGCTTCTGTCCTGAAATAGCCGACAGAGGCTACAGCTCGTTTACAGCCCCACTGGGTCGCCCCTTTCGAGTTTGATGAAACAGGAGTAGTCCATGTGCAAGGCTGCTCGGGGATGGCGCCTGCGCTAGTCGCGGGCAGTCACCGTAACCTGCCGGGGCATATCGCGCACGAAGTCGCCCATGCGGAAGGCCCCGTCTTGCGCGGCGAATTCTTCCCCGCCAGACGCCCTCGCGCCGCGCAGACCGCTCGCTGGTTCGTCACGCACCACGCCGAACAATTCCACGCCGAGGGCCAGTCTTGTAGTGACTCGCGACGTTTGGGTTTCATCTATTGATGCCTGTATTGAAAACGGAACAAGGGGTCCAACCCAATCCTGATCTTTCGGCCTCCCGATGGTCGGCCTCGTTCCAGTTCCAATGCAGGACGCAATAGGTTCACAGCCTGCACACGAATAATCCTGGCAGACGCAGGGTCTGTCTATGTGATGGATCAGGCCCTCGGGTTGCTACTGGAAGGGATTGACTCCAAGCGGATCGCATTGAAGTCGCTCCGAAGGGCTGTTGAGGTGTGCGAAAGCGGTTCTCTCGACTTCGAGTCGGTTGGCGGTTGCCTCATCGCCCAACAAGCTCCTCGAGCGACAGCAGTTCGAAGACCAGATCCGCCTGGCTCCCTTCGTATACGATCCCCACGTGACGGTCGTCGACGCGGCTGATACTGGGATACCCGCGTCCGCGGCCCTCATCCAACAAGATTTGGTGCTGCTTGGGCCAGGTCCGGCCGTCGTCGAGGCTGACCTGGATCATGTGATGCGTGCGGCCCTCCTGGGAGTGCGGGTTGGCGAACAGCAAGATGTGGCGAGTCTGGCCGTTCTCCCGGTATTCGAAGCGATAGGTGCTGCCGTTGCAGTTCGGCTCGATCAGCGTATTGCGGTGCGTTTCGTGCGGGCGCCACGTCCGGCCAAGATCGTCCGATACATACACGGAACGAAACTTGATTGGCGATCCGGTCCGGCAGTTCAGCATGAGCGAGCCATCGCCGAGGACGACCGCCTGGCATTCCGTGTTGCCGACGGCCAACGCACTGCCGACCGTCCAGGTCGCACCGTGATCGCGACTTGTCATCACCGTGGAAAAGTGGTGGTCTTGGGCATCGCGTCCCTGCACCGGCCAGACGAGCGTGCCGTCGGCCACCGCAATTCCCTGCTGGGGCGATGGAGCCAGCAGGATCCAGTCTTGCTGCTTCAAGCGGCGCGTCATGTTTTCGGGGTGGGACCAGGTGCGTCCGTCGTCCTTCGACCGCACCATCAGAAACTGTGCACTTTTGCCGATTTCAAAGCCCGGCTCCGAGCCGTCGTTTCTCCACTGGTGTTTGCCCGGCTTACCCCACATCCAGACGGCGGTGACGAAGACCTCGCCGGTTTGCGGATCAACGAGGATGCCCGGATCGCTGCAGCCGTTCTGTTCCTGGGGAAGTCCACCGTACTGGCCCATGTCCATGATCACGCGCTGCGGTTCCCAGGTGCGTCCACCGTCGGTGCTGCGGCTCAGCCCAATGTCGATGTCCTCCTGCAGATCACGGGACGTGCGCCGGCGCATGTCGTAGACGCACAGGAGCGTCCCCTTGGGCGTTGTCGCCAGGGCGGGAATACGATAGGTGTGCACTCCGTCGTCGTTGTGCTTTCGCAATGCCAGGCCGATTCGTTTGCGAATGCCCGGCGTCAGATCGCGCGGCGAAACGACGCCGGCGGACGTCTCGATCGCAGTGCAGGTCGCATCCACCCTGTGTGACAGGTTGGCCGTATCCCGCAAGCAGCATGACAACCAGAACACGTTGTCGCCGGGTTTTAGCTGCCGGTCGCCGTGAACGACGAACGTTTCGGTGGCACGAACTGGCTTCCCGAACGGACTTTCCGTAGAGAAGGTGCTCTTGTCGCCCGTGCTGAACAACGCGAGCGACTCGAGGTCGGCCGGATCGTCGGTCCCGTCGAGCGTGAAGGAAAAGGACGTGACGTGCAGGCCCGGACGCGGAGCTTTGATCGTGACGCTCAGCAGTGCGTTTTCTTCGTTACGTATCAGCACGGGGTGAATGCGCTGCCGAATCACCGCGGTCAGCGGCTCCTCGTCTTTCGTGGCGTTGGCGGTGGGAGTGGGGGCACCGTCCGAAGTCCACCAGCGGTCGAGCCGCTGCGTCAGTCGGGCCTTGTCCTGCGCGAATTCCGGCCTTCCAGCCAGGTCGTGCCGCTCCTCAGGATCGTCGACGACGTCGAACAAGGAGGCGCGTTCGGGCTCTTCAGCCGGCACGATCATCTTCAGCCGCCCGGAACGGACCCAACGCAATCGGACCTCTCGAGCCGGTTCCCCAAGCCGGGTCGCGTCGTTGGCATAGATCTCTCCAAACGCGGGACGAGCGGCGAGCGGCTGCTTCCCTTCGGCGACCGGCAGGAGACTGCTTCCCGACATGCCTCTGGCTTCTTTCTGCAACCCTGCCGCCGCAAGGATCGTCGGGGCGACATCGACGCTCTCGACGATGCCATCATACCTGGCCGGGCGGACTCGCCCTTCCCAGCAGAGGAGTAAGGGCGTGCGGATGCCTGCTTCGTGCGGAGACCATTTGCTTCGCACGTGCGCGCGATCGGGCCGCTGCGGGTCGGGCTTCCAGCCATTGTCGGCCAGCATCACGATGAGCGTGTTCGCGGCGAGCCTCTTGGCATCGAGATAATCCAACAACTGCCCGACCGTGCGATCGAAACGGGTGATGCTCGCATAATAGCGAACATCGTGCGGTGGAAGGTCGGAGCGATTCTCATACAGGGCGAGATCTTCGGCGGAGACGTCGTGGGGCGTATGGGGCAGGACAGGCGCGTACCAGACGAAGAAGGGCTGATCGGCGTGCGCGTCGAGAAAGTCAAACAGAGGCTGCATCGTGCGGCGGCCGATCGTCAGGCCCGCGTCGCCGTTGCCATGGGCGACGGTCGAGCCGTCGGGAAGGACCTTGTCCCAGCAACCGGACACGCCTGCGGCTCTCCCGGTGGTCATTCCATCGGTGAAACCCGCGGTGCGGTAGTGCCCTTCCCAATACTTGCCGGTCTGAAGGCATCGGTAGCCGTGTGCTGCGAGGATGCGCGGCAGCGCCGGCACCGCCTGGATGAGCCTTTCGGCTCGGCCGCGCGCGGCATAGTATTCGTCGCGCGCCATCCGGCCGAGTTTTGCAGCCCCAGGTGGCGGATGGTTGAAATGAATGCCGTGCTCGTGCGGATAGAGGCCCGTCAGCAACGTCGCCAGCGACGGCCTACAGACACTTGTGGGCACGTATGCATGGGTGAAGCATGCAGCTCGGGCCGCCAATCGGTCCAGATTCGGCGTCTGTACCGCGCGGTTGCCCATGAATCCGAAATCGTCGTAGGCTTGATCGTCGCTGATGATCAACACGACGTTCGGCGGCCGCTCGCTGTCTGCGCCGAAGGCTCTGCCGCTGGCACAGATGAAACATCCAAGGGAAAACGCGATCAGCACGTATACCCATTCGCGCGTGGAACGGCAGCCAAGCCAGGTGGGCTGAGAATCGGGTGACCGAAAGGAGGAAGCCGAAAATCGCCCGTCCGCATGCACCCGTCGCGAACACGTATGCATCATCGGTATCCTCCTCAGTTCCTAGTGCGTGTCGCACTTAACTGTAGCGTTCGCGGCGGCGTGTTTCTACGGTTCCGAAAGCGAAATAAACGCTACAGTTACGCCGAACGCACTCTAAATGATCGTGATGAGGCAGCCACTGCCATACTACTTGGTGACACCCTTTCGACGAAGCAGGCGAATGATTCTGCAGCCCAGCATCGTGGCTGTGCCCCCCAATTGTCAAGCTCCGCGGCGCTGACGGCAGATGCACATTCCCGCTGGATTCGTGCCCCAGTCCGCCTCGTGGTTTCCGCACAACAGCAAGTCCTTCTCCTCGTTTGGCCATGCGACGAACCGGTCTAGGGAGCCGGACTTTCCGCGGGCGACAGATGATCTGTGCCGTCAGCGAGCGCTGTCACGGCGTAGATATGCGCGCTGCGGAGATAGAAACGCAGGCGGATCGTCTTTCCGGCGAGTTGGCCGGTGGACGCGCCGGACCACTTCAACGGGATGTCGCAGCGGTCTTCGTCGCGGATGACGCACTTGTCCGCTTCGAAGCCGGGGATGACGGCTCCTTCGTCGTTCAGCACGGCGGCCATCACATAGCTTTGCTCTCTGGCAAAGGGGCGGTCGGGCGAGGGCGTCGCGGCATTCAGCACGAGATCGGCCTCAGGCGCGATGAAGGGCTTGGTCGAAAACTCGGCGTTCGCCCGGGCGCTGACGCCGCTGATGCGGTCTTCCCGCAGTCCCAACAGCATCGCTCCGCGCGGGAAGAGGATCATACCGTTAAGGATCAACGGATGTGTCTCAAGGCGAGGGACCTGTGGAAACACTTCGAGCGCGTTGACGCCGCGCGCCGGGCGTTCCCAGTGCAGGCCGTCGCGGCTGGTCCACCATTCGTTGTCCAGTTGCGGCGCATGCTTGCGAGCCATGAGCGGGCTCGCGGCGTAGTTCAGCACCATCATGTAGGCACGGTCGTGATACCAGAATCCATTGCCGCTGTAGAACTCCAAGTCCGGCGGATCGACCGAATCCGGCACGGTGAGGAACTCAGCCGAGATGCTTCCTTTGCGGCCGTTGCGGTTCCAGACATCGGCCATGGAGACGGCGGGTTCCCAGCGGCGGCCGTCGGGGCTGGTTCGCATCATCAAGACCCGCCGGTCGCGGAGAGAATCGTCACCGAGCGACGGTGTAGCACCGCCGTGATCGAGAATATGCTTGCGGTGCGGCTGGAGGCTCTTGTTGATGCAGACGAACTTATGCAGCACAGGGCTCCAGAACAGGCTCATGGCATCGCCGTCGTAGAATAGCGGATTGCCGGGATGCTCCTGCCACCGTCTGCCGTCGGAACTGAAGAAGGCCGTGTAGCCAAACCCCGAACTGTCCACCTTGAGCTTCAGCGCCAGGTATTCGCCGGAATCGCCATTCTTGGCGATCGCAAGATGATCGGTCCACGCCGCCGGCTGTTCGAACACGGTTTCCTGCCGGTCGTACTTTGCGCCGTCGCGCGTGGTAGCCCGCAGGAGTCTCCAGGCCAGAATGCGTTGCCCCGGTTGGTCCGAGGGCGTGATCTCGGTCATCACTTGACCAAACACTTCCCACCTTCCGTCAGAGAGCGGAAAGCCACTTGCCACAGTGAAACCCGGAGGCTCGCACTTGCGGACGAGCCGCACCGGCGTGACCGCGATCTGCAGGTTGCCCCACGTGTCGGCGAGGTCGTCGCGGCTTGAGAAGAGGAGTTTCCAGCACCCAGCGGAGGCCTTCGCTCTTGGGACTGCCGACACATCGGCGCCGTTAAGCGAGGCAACCCAGCCCACGAGCAGCACGGTGCTATAAGCTACGGCTATGTGCCGTGTTGTCGTGATCATTGGGGATCCTCCTTCTCACGTGGGTAGAAAGACAGTCAAGACTCTCGTTCACGGGGGACCGCTTTGGTCCTTCTGCACTGCGCGTAAGTAACGGGGATATAGCCAGTGAGACGAACGGAAGTGACGATCCGCTTCGTAGCCTGCCGCCGCGGTGTCTTCTTCCTTCGTCAACCTGGCGAGCTTATCGGGATCGGTCAGTGGATCGTCGGTTCGATGTTGCCATCGCGTCAGTTGTCGGCGGAGCCGTTCCAGCACCGCATCCCACTCGGGTCGATTCGCGAGGTTGTTCAGTTCGCAGGGGTCATTCTGCAGGTCGTAGAGCTGGTTTGGTGGAGCGTCATGCCAGGTCTCGTAGGCGCGACGGACGTTGCTGGGGGCGGCACCCAGCTCAGCTTCGCGCACGATGGACCACCGTGTGTTCGGCGAAAGATAGACCTCCCGGGTCGGATCGGGGCGATCCTGGAGCAGGCTTACGATCAGTTTATAGCGGCCATCGCGAACGGTCCGCTGGGGGAAATACAGCGGTGGGTAATGCGAGTGGTACTCGGCAAACAGGTATTCGCGCCACGCGACGCTCTCGTTTTTCAAGAGCGGCACCAGCGACCGCCCCGGCAGTCCGCCCGGATTCTTCAGGCCGGTGGCCTCCAGAATCGTCGGCAACAGATCCACGGTCGAGACGAGCTCGTCGCGGACCGAACCCGTGCGAGCCTTCCCGGGCCACGACACGATCAAGGGAACGGCCAGGCCTGACTCATAGCACGTGAGCTTGCCGCGGGGGAACTGGGCACCATGATCCGCCAGATAAATCACGAGCGTGCGTTTGGCCTGGCCCGTTTCAGCGAGCTTGGCCAACAGCAGCCCGACGGCGGTGTCGAGCCGTTGTATGCAGTTATAGTAGTCCGCCGCGCCCTGCCGAAGCGCGGGTGTATCCAACCCGACCCACGCCGGCGGCGGAACTTCACCGGCAGCCAATGGCTTGTCCGGAACTCCCTTCTGCTGGGCGAGCCACGGCAAATGCGCATCGGGATAGTTCACCATCAGGAAGAAGGGCTGTTTCGACGCGGTCATGAACTGCCCGGCGATTTCGGCGATCTTCCGCACGTCGCGGTGGGAAAAGCTGCAATAGCGTTGATCGTTCCATTGAAAGTCGAAGGGAAAAGCCTTGGCCGGATTCACGTGAAGCTTGCCGATAATCCCGGTCCGGTAGCCGTTGCTTTTCAGCAAGCTGGCCACGTTGGCCTGGTGGCCGAACATGCAGTAGCCGTGGGTGGCCAGCCCGATCTGGCCATTCTGGTGAGGAAACAACCCGGTCAGCATGCTGCTGCGCGACTCGCTGCAACTGGCCGTGGTCACGAAGGCGTGCTCGAAGCGGACCCCTTCGGCGGCGAGCCGATCGAGATTGGGGGTCTTGGCGTAGACGTCGCCGTAGCATCCCAAGTTGGGCGAATTGTCTTCCGAAACGATCAACAACACGTTGGGACGGCCAGAAGTGCTCCGCTGGCCCTCTGCGTTGGCGATACCCAAATGAAACAAGGTGACGGCGATCAGGCTTAGAAGGATGAGCCAGTAGCGGTCAGCCGTCATGAGACACCTCTTCCGGCAGGAGAGGACTTGATACATTGCAGGACCCCCGACATGTGCACACTGAGCGAAATGACGTGAGACAGTGAGTCGGCGCGCCGAGAGGTAGATTACCATAACAATGGGGCATTACACAATCACTTGGCGCCAGGGTATGCTTGTAGCGAACAGTATGCGGGGCTTCGGTCCTTGCTCGCGCCCGCATTGAATCGAAATTGTCCGACCATGGGACTTCGGGACAAGGAGAGCGACCCGATGGGATCCAGACCAGGCCTTCTGTTTCTCTCAGCAGCGGTCGTTGTCGCTTGTGGCACCGCGGCTGAGCTCGTACGGGGAGGTGATCGGTCCGATACGAATGATCGGTTTGCGGTTCGGATGGGGCTGCCTTATTGCGAAGCGGACCGCGAGCTTCGCATGGATCTCTTCCTTCCCAAGGGTGCCGGGCGCCCTGTCCCTTGCGTCATTGTCATTCAGGGAGGCGGATTTCTGGCCCAGGACGGGCAGCGGTTTCGCCCCTTTGCCGAGTACCTAGCTGAGCACGGCATGGCGGCGGCCCTGATCGCGTACCGGGGGCGTCCGGACCACACGTACCGGGACACGCTTGCGGATGTTAAGGCGGCGGTTCGTTTTGTGCGCAAGGTCGGCGGACAGTACAACATCGCCGTGGACAGAATCGGTGCCATGGGCCGCTCGGCCGGAGGCACCTTGGCCGCATTGCTGGCAGTTACCGGAGGGATGAAAGAGTTCGAAGGGATAGGCGACTCGGAGTTTTCCAGTCGCATCCAGGCCGCGGTAGCCTACGCAGGCGTGTTTGATTTCGTCGCGCGTTTCACGGATGCTCAGCAGATCGCCCTGCAACCCGGCCATAAGAAGAAGATGGAAACGAACGGGGAGTGGATCGGGGCGGCATTCTCGGCAGACAATCCAGATTGGCTTGCCGCTTCCGCGATTCGTCATGTGGACCAAGACGATCCACGCATTCTCTTCCTGCACTGCAAAGATGACGCCACGGTACCCTGGATGCAGTCGAGGGACATGTGCGCGAAAATGAGAGAAGCCGGCGTCGCGTCCAAGGTCGAGTATTACGAAACGGGCGGGCACGGATTCAAGAACCTCGGGAAAGAACCGATGGCGGAAATGGTTAGGTTCTTCCGGGAGACGCTCGGCGAGCCCTGAGTGAAAAGCACGACGTCGCCGCTCGGATTTCTCTGACGAAGACCGCTACGAGCGTCCGCGTGACGGGCTCGTCGTCATGCATTGGCTTGTCCGGCAATCGGGAAACGTTGGTATTACGGTTCGCTGCTTCCCCCGTAGACAAGAGCTTGCATCGTGAAGACGGTCCGCCCATTCCGGCTTGTGTACTTTGCGGCTAATCATCGAACAATCACCGCGACGCACGGGTTACGACCGGGCGCTTTGAGCGTGACGATCTGATCTCCCGCCAATCGCGCATCTTGGCTCAACTGGCCGGTGCCGATGTCGATCCAACTCACACGAAACTCGCCGGGGTGTCCCTTCAGATTCAGACCAACCGAGCCCCCTTGTGTGAAGTACAGTAGATACTTGTTGCCCGGCTTGGCTACCAAGTACGCTTCATCGGGCTGGCGGTCGACAAGCAACTCCTGGTGCGGCTCCACTTCCCAGAACCTCACCATGGATTCTGTTTCTCGGGCAGCCCGAATGCACGCTTTGGAAATCGGCTGCAGGCCAATGCCGCCTCCGTCACGGTGGTGGCGGACCGCAGCACAGCCGGCAAACAGATCTCGCCAGAAGCGCTCGACGCCGTCTTGCGGTGTGCCGGAACCCCACTTCGTCTCGCCACTGCCGTAGATCTTCACGCAGTTGATCGGGCGAGGATGCTTCTCCGTCCGCCGCATCACCCATCTCAGCTTGTGCCATTGATCTTCACCGAACATGCGACTGTTGATCTGGGAAATGTCCAAGAATCCGTAGACGCCGTCATCGTCCCAGGCTTGGGCAAGCAATTGAGATTGTTCGGGAGCGTAAGCGTCGTTAAACATGTCTGTGCAGAAGACCGGCATCCGCGTTCTTGCCGCTTCGCGCTGAATGAAGGCAATCCAGTATCGCCCCCACGGTGGCGGCGTGGAGGTCTCGTTGTTCATGCAGTACAGAATGTTGCCGTGGGGGAGTGAGTAGGAAAGCATCTTCAAGACGAACCGTTCCTGGTACTTGCGCACAATCTCCAACTGCTCTTGGTAGAGAGGCAGTCCGGGGACCGTGTGGAAGAACGGCTGCCTGTCGCGCCAGGCGGGTGCGGGGTACTGGTTCTTCAGGCCGCTCGAGTCGGTCGTGTAGTTGACGTTGTTGGCGGGCCGATACGGGTCCGCCAGCCACTGCTCTTGTGAATGATCGAAGCGATCCCACACCTCGATCTGTACGATAATGTCTCTCTCGTCCGTCCACTTCAAAAAGTCATCAAACCGTTTCCAGTACTGGTCGTTCCATCGGTCGAGGTCGTACTTCCCGTTTTCGAGTCGGCTGTAGGGATACACTTCGAAGCCATGATCTTGCCGATCGCTCATCGTGTTGCGAACGAAGTTCCCCCCGACTTCTTTCAGTTCGTCCAGATGTTCCTTCAGGTCTGGAATCTGGAACAGGCTGTCATCCTTTGAGCCACCCAATAACAGCACCGGTTGGTCCTTATACTGCCAGTAGCGAGGATTGTGCTCGTAAGGACGGATTCGGTCGGAGGTGGTCGACGGTTGCCCGCCTGCCGGCGACGTCAGCCAAAAGAAAATGCCGAGCAGGACAAGACTCGTGGGGTACCAGATGTGCTGGGCTGTGTTTCTTGCCTGATTCGGTCGGGGTTGGTTCTTCATCAGGTGGGCTCCGGACTTCTGATCGGACGTGCCCCCAAGTGGAGGCGGGATGGAAACCATCGACTCCATTGTGCGGGCGGTTGGAAATGATAGACCGGGCGAAAGGGATCCTTGGCCGCCTTCGCAGCGGCCACTCGCACGGCGGCATGGGCGTTGTCAATACTCCAGGGAGAGTCCCCTCCAGCCTGCCACATTCGCACCGCGCCAAAGAAATCGATGGACCACCGCAATGGTTCACTTCTGCTCGCGGAAGGACAGCTTCTTGCCTTTATCCGCACCGTCGTTCACGGTAAGAGTGCCGACGATCCGTTGGGCATCGCCATCGACGGGAGGGTGGCTCTTCGTCTCGGGGCAGTAAAGCCCCACGCGGACCGGATAGTTGCCTTGCATGTTGGGCAGGATGGGAACCCGCAAGGGGCCGACGATTCGCTTCGTCGCGGGCTTCCAGTCGGTGGTGGGCGGATCGGGCCAGAGAGTAGCACGAGTGACGATTGTCCGGGCGCCCGGTCCGAGCACGTGGACGAACGTCCAATACCTCGCGACGGCTTCGGACGGCGCCGCTAGCGGTTCTCCAACGTTCCACTCGATCGTGAACTCGGCCACGAGTCGGCTGTTGCCGTCTTGCGCCGGCTTCAACGAAACCACCCGCGGCAAAACCAGTTCATCGTGTCCCGGCATGCGGGCGCGGGCCTTGGCAAAGCGGTCCGTGACCACGTCGGCGTACGGATAGCCGATGTCGTGGAGCTGCGCCGCCAGCCGGTGCTTCATATCGCCCAGGACGTTTGCGCGCGCCGGATCGCCGGCACGATTAGCCACTTCCAGGGGGCGCTCGTGGCGGTCGTACAATTCGACGAACGCTTTCGAGTTGCGCGCGCAGGAATAGACCAGTTTCCAGTCCTGTGTGGCCAGCATGATCGTGCCCGTCATAATGGTCATCACCTGGTCGCGGAACTTCGTAGCTTTGCCCTCCAGAAGCGAGCGGAAGCTGCGGCCGTCGACCCGCGGCGGCACCGCCAGACTGCTGAGATCGAGCAGGGTGGGAAGCGCGTCGATACTCTGTACCAGGGCATCAGACTGCGTGTTGGGGCGTACCGAAAGGGGATAACGCACGATGAATGGAACTCGCATCAACTCGTCGTAGCCCGAGCCGAGCTTGAAGACGAAACCATGAGCCGCCACCATGTCGCCGTGGTCGGTGGTGAAGACGATGATCGTGTTGTCCATGATGCCCTCGTCGTCCAGCGCCGAGAGCACGCGGCCAATTTGCTCGTCAATGTAAGAACAGTAGCCCCAGTAGCGGGCGATATAGTCACGGAACTGAGCTTCGGTCCACTGGCGGGCCTTCCAACAGCGGGTGTTGTTCTGCTGGGTGCCAGGTTTGCCCGCCAGGTCATCGTGGAAGTTCTCCGGCAGCGGCACGCGCTGCGGATCGTACATCGTGTCCCAAGGCTTCGGCGGGGCCACGGGAAGGTGCGGCCCGTAGATGCTCAGCACCAGGCAAAACGGCTTGGTCCGATCACGCTGCCGGCGAATGAACTTCTCCGCCTCGCCGGCGAGGAAGGCCGCTTCGTGGTGCTCGGCGGGGATCTCCGAATAGATATGCGTTCCCTCGGCACCGCTGGGAGCCATGTTGTGGTTGCCGACGCGTCGCTTGCTCTCCACCAGCGCCCCCAGCCCCACGCTGCGGAGATAGGCGTGGTACTGTGTCCAGCCACCAACCCATTTGTCCAGGAATCCGCATTGCGGCTCGTCCTCACCGCCACGCCAGCGGCCTTCGTTGTTGTAAACGAAGTCTGTGGGATCTTTCACTCTACGGTGCGACCACTTGTCCTTGTCACCGTGCACGTACATTGCGCCGCCCAGGTGCCACTTGCCCACGAATGCCGTTTGGTAGCCCTGCGCGCGAGTGATGCTGCCCAGCGTAGGCACGTCGTCGCCGAGTACAATGTCGTTCGTGACGACGCCGTGGTGATGCGACCATTGTCCGGTCCAATAGCACGCCCGCGAGGGGCTGCATGGAAACGCGGCGATGTGGAACTGGTTGAAACGCATTCCCTCCCGCGCCAGGCGATCGATGTTGGGCGTCTTGATCAGCGGATTCCCATACGCACCGATCGTCGAGATTGGCTGCTGATCCGTGATGATGAACAGCACGTTCGGACGCGGGGCAGCCGCCGTGGCCACCGAGGCCTGGATTCCCAGGAGTCCGAACGGTATGCAACAGCCAAGGGTGGCCCACAGCGCTTTGCAGAGAGCGGTTCTCATCGACGTTCTCCCGTTGTTGTTATGGAACCGATCCGGCCTCACTCGATCGACCATTTTATCGCCACGTCGCCCCAACGTCCGTACATCCTGCATTGTGCTTGGCAGTGGAAATCAGTCCTTCGGGACAAGGCTGTCCCACCAGGTGCGGTTGGGCTGCCAGCTTGGATCGAGATAGGCGGCGTGCGTCTTCTCCAGCCGCTGTTTGAGCGCCTCGGCGTCCTTGCGATGCTGTTGGCCCATGGCCTCGGTATAGTCGGGGTTTGGCTGCGGGAGCTTGGCGCCTGTTTCCTTGAGCCAGACCTCGAGCTCGGCCCAGAGCCGGCTGGTCCGCTCGGGCTGGCTGGCCGCCAAGTCGTGCTGTTCGCCGATGTCATCCGGCAGATAGTAGAGCTCGTTGCGGCCGTCCTCCCAGTAGTGGATGAGCTTCCAGTCGTCCTTGTGGATGATCGACGATGGCTCGCCTCCCTGGTTGCCGTAGTGGGGGTAGTGCCAGAAGAGCGGGCGGGGCGCGGTCTTGCCGCCGCGCAACAGTGGCACGAGGCTGACCCCGTCGACGTGCTGCTCTGGCCTCTGCGGCAGTCCGGCCAGTTCGAGAAGCGTGGGGTAGAAGTCGGTGCCGATCACCGGGGTGTTGCAGATGCTGCCGGGCCGCGTCACGCCGGGAGCCTTGATGTAGAACGGCACGCGGGTGCCGCCTTCCCACTGGCGCCCCTTGCCGCCGCGGTAAGGCAGCTCGGAGGAGCTAAAACTGTCGCCCGAAGAAACGCCGCCGTTGTCGCCGGTGAAACAGATAATCGTGTTGTCGGCCAGCCCCAGCTCGTCCAATCGCGCCAGCACGCGGCCCACCGCCGTGTCCATCGACTCGATCAGGCCGGCGTAGATCGGATTGTCCTGCACCTGCCGGACTGGCAGCGTGCGGTCGATCGTAAAACGTTCTGCAGGAGCCGGCTGCTGGGCGGCTTTCTCGCGGTACTTGTTCCAAAGCGGCCTGGTGGTCTGGATTGGCCCGTGCACGGCGTAGAACGACAGATACGCCAGGAACGGCTTGTCCTTGTGCTCTTCGATGAAGGTGATGGTCTCGCTGGCCAGACGTTGGGTGAGCGACTCGCCTTTGGGCCCGTTGGGCAAATTGGGATTCTTCCAGGGCGAGAAGTAACCGCCTATCGGGCTGCCGGAGTCCCAGCCGCCCTTGTTGATGCCGAAGCCGTGATCCTCGGGCCAGGAGCCCTTGCTGCCCATGTGCCACTTGCCCGCAAAAAATGTCGTGTAACCGCCCTGCTTGAGCGCCTCGGCCAGCGTAGTGTCGGCGGCGGGCAGGTTGCGGACGTAATCGGGCACTAGCAGCTTGACGTGCCGACGCTCGGCGAAGTCCTCGCCCACGGCGGCGCCGATGTAGTCGGTGATGCCGTGTCGGGCGGGATACTTCCCCAGCATGATGGCCGCCCGCGAGGGGCTGCACACCTGGCAGGCGGAGTAGCCCTGAGTGAATCGCATGCCGCTTTGGGCAAGGCGGTCGATGTTGGGCGTCTCGTAGAACGTGCTCCCCTCGATGCCCACGTCCTTGATGCCGTAATCATCGACGAGGATAAAGAGAATGTTGGGCCGGGAAGCGGTCGCGGCAGAGACCGCGGGCAAATGACCGAGTCCACAGACCAACGCCAGGGTGAACGTGAGTATGGCCTTCATGTGCTTTCCTTTCGAGGTATGGCATCACGGCAACGCATCATCCGGAACCCTGCGGCACTGTCCGGTCCACAACCAGTGTAAAATGCTCCAACGCGGGCGTCCAGCGTCTCGACCGGCGTAATCGCCGTTGGCATGAGCCGGCCGAAGGAATCGACCGCCCTGGAATCTGGTTCATCCGAAGGATTGATTCCGGCGGGCTGGCGCGTTATTTGTGGAGCGGTTGGGAAGAAGTGTTGGACGTTGCGAGTTGGCAGGCCTGTCACGGCCCTGGTCCGGAGCGAAAGGTGTTTCCCCATGCGACGACTGCTTCCGATTGTTTTGCTTTGCCTCTGCGCCGTGCCCAGTATCGCTGCTGAGCGCAGACCGAACATCGTCTTCATTCTTGCCGACGATCTCGGTTGGACCGACCTGGGCGTGCAAGGATCGACGTATTATGAAACGCCGAATATCGACCGCCTGGCGTCGCAGGGGATGCGGTTTTCCTGCTACCACAATTGCCAAAACTGCGCGCCGACGCGCGCGGCGCTGATGAGCGGGCAGTATGCGCCGCGGACCGGCATCTACACGGTCGGCTCCATCGATCGCTTTCCCTGGCAGATCCGTCCGTTGCGGCCGGTCGACAACGTCGTAGAGTTGCCGTTGGACAAGATCACCGTGGCGCAGGCCCTCAAGACGGCAGGCTATGCCACAGGCATGTTCGGCAAATGGCACCTGGGCAACGACCAACAGCGTCATCCGTCGCGGCGAGGCTTCGACGAGGCCGTTGTTTCGATGGGCAGGCACTTTGATTTTCCCACCAACCCGACGGTCGAGTATCCGAAGGGGCAGTACCTGGCCGATTTTCTCACCGATAAAGCGGTCGACTTCATCGAGCGGCATAAGGATGGGCCATTCTTCCTCTATCTGCCGCACTTCGCCGTGCATGTTCCGTTGCAGGCAAAGCGGGATCTGATCGCCCATTTCCGCCCCAAGGCATCGGCTGGCGGCCACCGCAATCCGACCTATGCCGCGATGATTGCCAGCGTGGACCAGAGCGTCGGCCGCGTCATGGCCAAGCTCGATGAGCTTGGGCTGGCCGACAACACCGTGTTGATCTTTTCCAGCGACAACGGAGGCGTAGGAGGCTACGCGCGCGAAGGCATCGGCCGGGATCAGGGGGACATCACGGACAACGCCCCGCTGCGCAGCGGGAAGGGAAGCCTGTATGAAGGCGGGACACGCGATCCCTTCATCGTTCGCTGGCCTGGCGTGGTCAAGCCCGGCTCGACTTGCGACGTGCCGACCATTCACGTGGACGTTTATCCTACCTTGCTGGAAATTGCGGGGACGCAGCCGTCGACCGGCTACCCGTTGGACGGCGAAAGCCTCGTGCCGCTAATGCGCAACGCAGCAGCGACGCTCAAGCGAGAGGCCATCTATCAGCATTTTCCCGGATATCTGGGTAACGGTTACGACGTGTGGCGGACCACGCCGGTGAGCGTGATCCAAGCCGGTCCGTGGAAGCTGATGGAGTTCCTCGAAGATCACCGCCTCGAACTCTACAACCTTGCCGACGACATCGGCGAAAGCAGGAATCTGGCGTCGCAGATGCCGCAAAAAGCCAAGGAGTTGCACGACAAGCTGGTCGCCTGGCGGCAACAGATCAAAGCTCCCATGCCCACTCCGAACACACCGATTCCCAAAGAGTCGTTTAAGCCGGCAGGGAAGAAGCAAGGCCGAGGGAAAGGGAAGGGGGCAACAGACCCAAGGAAGTCACCATGAGTTGTTCACGACGGTTCGCCCGCAGTCTGCCGTGGGGCCTTGCCGGGCTGGCACTTGCCCTGCTTTTCGCACTCGCCGTTCCGATCGTCGCCTCCGCCGCCGACCAGTCGTCCGGTCAGCAGGCGGTTCTGCGGCGGTTTTTGACGAAGTTTCCCCAGGCGGACGCCAACGGCGACGGCGTGCTCACGGAGGCAGAAGCCCGGGCCTTTGTGGCGAAAATGCGCGCACAGAAGAAGGGGAGGGAACAGAAGGGGCCCGCCGGGTATGAAATCGCCCCCACGCATGCCAACGTCAAGTATGGTCCTTACGAGCGAAACGTACTCGATCTGTGGTTGGCCAAGCGGAACGACGGAAGGCCAACTCCGCTGGCCGTGTTCATCCATGGTGGCGGCTTTGTGGGCGGGGACAAGTCGAAGCTCAACATGGGCGCACTCCGGCAGTATCTTGCTGCGGGCATTTCCGTGGCGGCGATCAACTACCGGTTGATTGACTCGGGCCCGTTTCCCATACCGATGCTTGATGGAGCCAGGGCTCTTCAGTTTCTTCGTTGCCACGCCGACGAGTATCACTTGAACAAGGGCCGTTGTGCCTGCTTTGGCGGCTCTGCGGGCGGCTGCATGTCGATGTGGCTGGCATTCCACGACGACCTAGCCGACCCGAGCAGTCCCGACCCGGTGTTGCGGGAGTCCACACGGCTCACCTGTGCTGCTCCCATTGCGGGGCAATCGTCGGTAGACATGAAGACCCTGTCCAAGTGGTTCCACTGCGACAAGCTCCAGGAACACCCTTCCATACGGCGTTTCTTCGGCATCGAATCTGCGGAAGAGTTGGACAAGCCCGAGAAGATCGCGCTGATCAAGGAAGCCTCGCCCATCAGCCATCTGACCAAAGACGATCCTCCGATCTTTGCGAGCTACAACCGGGAAGACACGCCGGTGGACGAGACAACTCCGCCGGGCATGTGGGTACATCATCCGCTGCTCGGCATCAAACTGAAAGAGCAGATGGACCGGCTGCACGTCGAGTGCCATCTCGAATACAAAGGCGGCCCGCCGGTGACCGAGTATCACAATGCGGTCGATTTCGTGATTGAGAAACTCAACCAATAGGGCATTATGGCTCGTTGGTGACGTGTGCGGTCGTGGGCCATGGGTTGATGACGTACTGAGACCCACTGGCCCCTTGACGGCGAGCTTTCCCCGGAGTTCGTCGGCATTGGCTCTCGCAGGCCACTGAGAGACTCCTCCAGGAACTTGTTTGGGCCTGCTTGGCAAAACACGGATATGCGAATTTCCCGAGAACAACACACATTGGCAACTCGATAATTGTGCCGCTGCGGGACTCATTTCGAGTTTCTTAGTGGCCTGCCAGGCGGTACGGACATTGAAATCATGTCGATGACCAGCGCTGCTAGCCAGATGACTCCGGCGAAGTTGGCGGCTTTCTTTTCGTAGCGTGTCGCGATGCGGCGGCAACGTTTGAGTCGACCAAAGAACCGCTCGATCAGGGTGCTGCGTTTATAGGTTTGTTTGTTGTAACGTTTCTTCGTTTTGCGGGTTGGGTTCGGCCTGATGCAAACCTTCGCTTTCAGCCGTCGACCACGCTGCCGGATCGCGTCGGAATCGTACGTCGCGTCGGCGATGATCGCGCCAACCTCGCCTGGTGCGAAGTCGTCCAATAACGTGTTTCCCAGCGGGGCGTCACCGCGTTGGCCGGCCGTCAGGCGGAAGTTGACCAAGCGGCCGCTTGTTCCGGTGACCGCGTGGATCTTGGTCGTTAATCCACCGCGGGACCGGCCAAGGCACGCTTGGTCTCAAAACGATGCCACTCTGAACCCGGAAGCCTGACAACACTTGCATTCAGACAAAGGACCGGGGCTTGCCATCCAAGGGCGGATGGGGCATTTGAAGCGCCCGGCAGCGATGACGAGGGCTGCTTGGCTTCTCAGGACGTGTTTTGAAATTCAGTTGTGAGCGTTGGCGAACGTGTTTTGAAATTGCCTGATTAGACGAAAACTGCTACGGCTCCCAGCCTTTAGGAGTTCGGACGACATGTGGCGATGCCCAGAGTGCGACGAAGAAATTGAGGAGACGTTTGACGCTTGTTGGGCCTGTGGCACATCCCGCGAAGGCGTTGTGGACCCTATGTTTCAGCCCGTGGCGGATCAGGCTGAACACACAGCCAGCGGCAACAGTATCGCGATTGCTCGCGGCGCAAGGGCTGGTGCAGTCGTTTCCATTCTGATGGCTTTCGTTCATCCTTTCATTATGCTTCTTCTGGGTTGGCTTGCCCATCGTGCTCCTTTTGGATCAGACGCCCTCAGCCCAACGTTTCTTTTTGCCTTCGTATGGGCACCATTTGCCGCGATTGCTGGAGGGATCGCGGGAGCCATAGGCGCGAAAGCACAGACCCAAAGAGTAGCACTGACCGCCGGCCTGCTGAGCGGCGTTCTATTCCATATCCTTTTCCTGTTGGGCACCACGAACGCATTCTATTGGTGGCCGTCGCTGATTGTGATGTTTACGCTGAGTGTGGCTGCTTTTTCTGGCATGGTCGCTGGCTTTGTCGGCTTCGTCGTCGGGAGGGAAGATCGTCGACGGCACGTTGGCAAGGGAGTCTGCTAGAAGAACTGCCAACACGAGAGTGGTGGCAAATCAGGGGCGCCGTCTATTCGCCGAAGAGTGAACCAAAAACGCTTCGGATTCCACGGGCCGAGATAACACTTCCACGCTGCCTGAACTGAACCAACCCCGCCGCCGCATTCCCGGTAGTGGGGTTCTTTCAACCGCGGCCGATGGTGGTCCATCTGGATCTTCGCAGTAGCTCAGGCCCACTCCCACGTTCATCCGAAAGGTGCAAACTTGCACCGTTCGCCCACCCTGATTGCCAATCCCTGCTTTCAGCGATACAGTGTGGGCACGGTGGTGGAATAATGAGTGAACGGTGAAACAGGAGACTCACCCATGGCGCACTCCAGATGGAACATGAGCGACGAGGAGGAGGAGAAGCTTCGCGACTTGTTCGGTCCCGCCCAGATCGATCACTCTATTCGGCAAGCCATCCAGTTCTGCTGGATGGGGCTGCCGAAGGGCAAGCGGACACCCGACGAAGTGGAGCAGCACATTCGCAGGATCGTGGACCGGGCGCTGCGAGACTTCCGAGAGGACCACCAAGCGTTCAGCGACGACTCGCCCGGCAACGGGAAGTGAAACCATATCAGATCCGTTTGGTGTCCTACCTGCTGCTGTGCGGAGGATTGCCAATCTGGATATTCCTGACTGTAGTACGCTGTTATGGCTGAACCTCAGACCACTTCGCCTTCGCGCAAACGCTGTTGGTTTCAGTTCAGCGTGCGGACCCTGCTGGTCTTCGTGCTTCTTGCGAGCATCGGCATGAGTTGGCTTGCCGTGAAGATGCAGCAGGCGAAGAGGCAGAGGGAGGCAGTTGAGGCGATCCAGTGGCGCGAGGGTGTGGTATTCTACAATGGAAGCGATTCGCGTGGTCGTCCCCCTAATCCATCCTGTCCGAAGTGGCTGCGCAGACTGCTCGGTGACGATTTCTTTTCTACGGTCACGGGTGTCGCCTGTGCCTATGCTCACGATTCAGACCTGTCGTGCCTTGGATCATCGCCCAGCGTGACCTACTTGGATCTCGTCGGCGCCGATGTGGGGGACGAAGGGTTGGAGCATCTCGCGGACCTTGGTCTTCCGTTGGAGTATCTCTATTTGCAGGCTACTCGGGTGAGCGATGCCGGACTTCGGAATTTGACGAAGATGTCTCGATTACGAAGTCTCGATTTGCGGGATACCCATGTGAATGGCAGCGGTTTGCATCATCTTGAGAGCCTGATGAACCTCGAATCGCTTGACCTTGGTTGCACCGACATGACGGACGCGGGGTTGTCGAACCTGAAGGGAATGAAGAGTTTAGTGGAACTCTCTTTGGACGGGACAAAAGTGACGGATACAGGGCTGGAGAATATCGAAGGATTGGCACGTTTGGAAGTTCTCTCGCTTGATAGCACACACATCACCGGTCCAGGCCTGGTTCACCTCGGAATGATGAGTCATTTGAAGTATTTGGATCTGAGCTGGACTGCTGTTGGGGATGCAGGCATCACCGTTCTGCTGAATGCTGGCAAATTCAAAGAACTCGAAACCCTCAAATTGTCCGAGACCCATCTGACAGATGTAGGCGTGGGGACGATCACACGAGTGCCGCAGTTGCGGGAAATTGACCTGTCGGGAACCCGCGTGACCGACGTGGGGCTGCAGCACTTGAAGCGGATGTCCCATTTGCGAGAGATCAACTTGGTGAGAACGCAGGTCACCAACTCCGGGATTCGCGACCTCTACCAAGCAACGCAGCTGAAGAAGTTGTGGTTGACAGGCACGAAGGTGAGCGAAGTGGGACTAGAAGACCTCCAAAAGCATTTGCCTACTGTATCCGTGATTAAGGTGGACGTAGAATGACCGCACCAGCCCTTCCCCCGCGACTCCTCCAGAACTCAGAACCATCTCCGACGCTCCCGCGCCGCCGTCCATCTCTGGAGTTCGGGGGGTCAACCTTTGGGCGATCCTGTTGGAACTCGCCTGCGGCGAACCCGGTCCCAGGCACCGTCAAGTATCAATCGCAAGATTCGGTCGTGATCCGAGAACTTCGAGGGGCGTTCGGTAGCCGAGACGTTTTCGAGGGCGGTTGTTCAAGAGATCTTGGACTTTGACCAACCGACGTTCGGGAATGCGGACCAGGTCGGTCCCCTTGGGAAAGAACTGACGGATTAGACCATTGGTGTGCTCGCTGGTGTCACGTTGCCAGGCACAGTAGGGCTTGGCAACGTAGATCTTCGACTCCGCTTCGGCCGCAAGCTGCTGATGCTCAACAAACTCCTTGCCATTGTCCAGGTTCAGCGTCTTCCGCAAGGCGAGAGGGGTGTGGCGGTAGAGGTCGGCCATGGAGCCGCAACCGCGTCCGACTATCGGCGAACACTTTGTACCGTAGTAGCCAGTACTTGACCATTACAGACAACCGCCTATCGAAGTCGAAGAACGAGAGTGGTTCAGTGCCGAAGCCTACCCTTCTCGCAGTCGAACTTTGTCGACAGGCCCGGTCGTTATTCGGGGCACGTCAACGAAATGCGTGAGTGGATGGCATGCTCGCTCAGCATGACGGACGCAGTCACACTTCCTCGACGACATTCAGGCCCATCAAGTTGGCCAGGTGCCGCACATTCTGCATATGGTCACCGTAGAATACCACGCGGTGCAGAAGCGTCATGGCGTCTTCAGTCTCCAGCACGCTACTCCAGTTCGCGGCCATCTTGGTCGCGTCGCGGACCCTCGTGACGATCTGCGTTCGGCAGCCGTGCACGGCCTTCTCCGGCACATCGATAATCTCGCCTGTGGAAGCAAGGATCGTATCGAGGTTGACGAGCTTCGTGCGGGTGATGATCTGGCCAATGCGGTACTGGACCTCGGGCACGCAGCCGCTGCCGCCGACCTCGGAATGCCCCCGCAGCAAATAGGGCGCTTCTTTGCCATTCGGGCCATCCATCTTCAACGGCGCTGTGCAGTGTGCAGTCCAAAGGGCATTTCGCGCCGTGTCAAAAGTGGCGTTGCCTTGGAAGCCGGGACGGTCGATGGCGTACTGGAACAGAAGCATCGTGAGCAATGAGTCCATGTCGCCTTCGCAGGCCGCCGGCACGCCGCGGTCGCGCAGCCGTGTGAACCCCAAGCAAGGAAACCCCCGCGACAACCACCCCATACAGGTTCCGATGGCCAATCCGTCAGCCTGTTCCTGTTCTACGAGGCGGTCCAAAGCAACGCTGACGCGAGCCGCTTTCTCGATGTCTTCCTTCGTCGGTTCGAGGATCTGCTTCGCGCCCTTCGTCCAGGTTTCGATTTCGGCCCGAACCGCTTCCCCGTCCACGGCTGCGAGCATTTGGTCCAGGTTCTGCTGTTCGCAGGCCACGATCTCGGCGCCCAGGCGATTCCTGATTTCTTCAGGCGAGCAAGCCGGCTTCGTGCCTCGGGCCGGCGGGAACAGCAGGATCCTTGTTCGCCGCATCATTGGAATCACCCGCAGCACACGCAGGGCCCGTTCCAGCTCGGCGTAGTCGCTGCTAGCCAGGAGTGTGACGCGATGACCACTGCGAAGCCATCTTGGCGCATACATCCAATCATGACCACTCGCTGGCAAAGAGAAGATCGCCAGCGGACGGCCCGCATCTAGGACGGGCCCTATGACGCGTGTCATGGCGAAGTTCTGCACATTGATCGCCAAGACGGGTGCATCCGGCCCTGCCTTTTCCATGAGAGCCTGTGTTTCTTGAGGGCTCCGCGACTGCCCCACGACTATCTCGATATTTCCTAGCTTGTTCTCCGCGTCAGTGAGCCGAGCCTTCATTGCCTCGATCTGCCCAGGGTCGGCGCCCCAATTGCGATCATCCGGCTGGGGATCACCCGTGAAGACAATGCAGATCCGCGATTTGCCACGCGGCTGCGGAGGCCGCGACGCGGAAGCTTGCAGCTGCGTCCACGTCGCACCTGCCAGTAGCAACCCAGTTGCGGCGCCCGTTCCCAAGAACTCCCTTCGCGTGCAGTGCTCACACATCGCCAGGCCCTTTTCTAAACAGGATCGTCGAGTGCTATCCACAAACTTCCGGGGCATGCTGCGCCCCCTGCGGCAACAACGCGAATGTTATTGTCGCCATACTCGGGTTCGATTGTCAAGAAGATGGCGACGGCGTGCGCGCGTCGTCCGACGAGCAAGGAAGCCGTCGACCGCCACACATCATTTGAAGCTATAGGGACTTCCATCGCAAAGCAGGCGCCAGCCAAGTATCATTGGCGGTCTTCCGGGGGCTACATGACACCGTACTGCGAAACCTTCGTTCTCCAGAAGGGGCGAACATCTTGCTCCAGAGCTGCCAGCCGGACGACCCGGTACTCTGAGATTGCCATCTTATCAAACAGAGCACCGGAAGGCCGTCAGGTGCGTGGTTTCTGGGGCGCAGAAGCCAAGGCAACGGCGTCCTCTTGTTCGCGACAACGCTTCTCAACGAGGCCCCGCTGGCGCGGAATTCGAGCCAAATTGGGGTGACAGGCGTTAACAAAAGGAATCCTGGACCAGGACAGTGCCCCCTGCTTCGGAACAGGATCGCCCCGATGTTCAGGGACAACGCCCACTTTTTCTATCACCGCGAGCCCCAGGACATCCTCGGCGAGCGTCTCCCTGGCTGCGAACATGGCTAATCGGCGGTGGTGCCTTTCGCCGCGGCCTTGTGCAAATCGTCGAGCATTTCGAGGAGGTTGTTGGTGAGAATCACCGAGGCGTCTTCGTGTACTCGACTGGTTCCCATCCAGGTCTCGTAACCGCCGAGCTCGTGCTGTTCGGGCGTGGGTAGATAGCCGTTGGTCCCGTTGGCGAGACTAATGACTAAGGTGCGCGGGAAGGGGCTGCGTTTCTTCAAATCGAGCCCGATTTCGGCAAACACCTCGAACGGAAGGGTGCAGACGGCCAGGTCGCCTATTCGCAGCGCTTGTACTGGCACGGTCACACTCTCGGGAGCTTTGACGAGCGAAAGCGTGCGACGCGCGTAGTTTTCAGCGAGACGCGGGAGCTTATCTCGCTCGGCTTGATCTTTGACAGCGAGCACGGCCTTCGCGGCTGCGATCTGCTGGTCCGTGGGGCGACGGCGTTTTATCGTCACCTCGCGCTGGATCATGCCCAGGCGTGCGTCCTGGCGATGGGTGGCAATCGTGGCGCGTGCGCCCCAGGCGGCCTTAGCAGTCTTCTTAGCAACGATCTGAATCTGCTCGAAAGGCTTACGCGGTGGGCGTTTCACCAGGAAGGGAATGTTGTTGATGTCACCGGAGGTCCCGTTGGACATCATGGCCACGAAGCCTTCGTCACCGACTCGGGACTGGAGCAGTCGCGCAAACTCACCGAAGTAGTCGGCGGAGATCATCCCTTCGGGTACATGGCCGACGTAGTGCAGTGAGTAGTTGGCCAACAAAGCCAGCGGCTTGCCCGACCCGGCGTCCTCGACGGAGAGAATGGTCACATCGGGATCGGTGGGGCCGGCAGGGCGGTCAAGGACTTTAGGACTTCGGGATGGGTTCATTTTCACTTTGTCCATCTGGCCAAACGGATTCGGCGTCATGTTGCCTGGCTTCAGAAACCAGCGGCGACAGAACACCTCATCAGGCACGGCGCTCGCGGCGGCGCCCACAGCGGCGGGCCGTAGCGCGGCATGTGCGCGGACAATGGCCTCGGTGATCCCCGCCACGAGAAGCTTCCGATAGGCTACGGCGGGGGCCGGACCCTGCTTGACGTTCGAGGGCGGTCCAGTGTGGGTATGCGTGGACGACACCATGATCTTCTCGACGGCGATCCCGCATTGCTTCGACGCGACGCCCTTGGCTTCATCGCATGTTTCCTGCGCCACGCCAATGTTGTCGACGACCACCAAGGCCAAAGTAGTCTGGCCGTCATCGAGCACCAGAGCACGCGCGTAGAGTGGATCATGCACGCGTTCAACCATTCGAGTCGTGAACAGGCCCGGCATGTTGAGCGGAAACTGTTTCGGCGTGATGTCCACCTCCGCCGCCCCAGCGCGGAGTTTCGGAACATCCCTCTCCGCGGCGAGACACGGGGAGCAAAGAAGACTGAAAGACGCGAGCAAGAGGAGTGTGTGTTTCATGGTAGGCCTCGAAGTGGGAAAGGGTCGGTGTAGCGCTTCCTGCCGGGCCTGCCGTGAGCCATTTTGCACGGTCATTCAAGGCCACAGTCAAGACGTGCCCTCACGAACTCGTGGACGGCCTGTGAACACGCCAGACATCGAAGCATGCCGTGAACGCATCTGGACCGTGGTCGCGACCTGCGTCCAACAGGGCCGTTCTGCCGTCGATTCCTCTATGATTCGATGATCGTCTATCTCAGCAAGCAACCATTCTCTCGTTGCTACCTTAGCCCCCGTGAACTGCAACGTTTAGCGCCGGAGCAAGACCGGTCACCAACCGTCTCCGATGTCCGTTCTGCCAACCTACGCTAACCCTTCTCCGCGGACAACTGGCTCATGAGGGCATCCAGATTCATGTGGGGGCGTTCCCAGAAACTCGTTACGTGCAGAAGATCCGAGAAGAAGGTATGCTCATGGTCTTTTCGGAATTTCACGAGTTCTTTCAAGGCCTGCTTAGCCTCGTCCATTCGGTTTTCGGGGACCATTTCCCTCCCGTCATAGATTGCGGCGAGTTTTGTCGCCAACCGGGCGTGTTCGAGGCCGATCTGAATGAATTTCACGCGCCGGGTAAACTCGGACGAGGGGTCACTGCTCGTTTCCGCCAGGGCTTGCTCCAGCAACGCCTCCGCCGGCTCGAAGGACGGCAAAGGAAAGGCAATATGAGCTTTGCGCACGTAGCTACTGTAACGCCACCCCACGTGCCAGTATAGTTCGATGAATCGCATCGTGTTTTCCCGTGCGTAATCTTCCCAATAGTTGAAGTAGCGCTTCATTGTCCCGGCAGCGGGTCCGAACGCTGAGAAGTACTCGTTGCGTATGGCCTCGACTTCCATTTCAGGCTTCGTCATGAGGCGCAAGTGCACATAGAGCCTGAGGCCCTGTGCGGCCCATTGCCCGGTAAGCGAGTCGAATTGGGCGCCTTCCATCCCATGCTCGTAGGCAAACTTGAAGAACTCGCCCGACTGCCGTGTATCAAAATGGGGCATTACGTAGCCGTCGTGCAGGTAATTGGGTCGGTAGCCCATTCGAATGCCCGTCTTTCTCCAGCCCAGCCACTGTTGTTTGATCCACTGAAACGCTTCCTTGGGCATGGGAAACCATCTCAAGTGGGGGTCCTGCCATTGCACGAATTCGCCGTAAATGTTCTTGCTGAGACGGATATCGGTGACCGGCGCCGGGAATTCGTTTTCATAGATAAACGAGGCGGACACCAGCACGTGCGGGTTCCGTTTCGCAGCTTTCTGCTGAATCGTCTTCCAGAAGCGAGCATAACGATCGGACGTTGCACCCGAAAAGAGCTCTTGCGCCCTGGGATCGGTTTTGTAAACCCGCGTGGCGAACCAGGGCGGCGTGTTCGGCTGTGGGCCGTCCCAGGCCTGGCACTCCGCGCAGGTGCAGCGTCCCGGCCGATCGACCGGCCCCAGCAGCAGCACACTCTTACCGTCCCATTGTTCGACGATGAAATCCTGCAGGTCCGCGTTCGAAACGCACATGGGAACATTCACATAGTCCGGGTCTTCGTGTCCGCGTTTTCCGTCGCGACGCAGCGCAAACCACTCTGGGTGTTTTTGTCCGTAGCGTTGCCACCAGCCGCTGAAAGCATGTCCCGTAGGTGGTTTGGCATCCATGCCGCCCATTCGATGCCGGCGCAGCAAGACCCGCAGGGCTTTGCCATAGTCACACGCCGCCTCTTGACTGAAACCAAGGCGAATGTCTTCCTTGCTAAGCGTCAGGTTTCCCTCGGCCACCGCCTGCATTTGCCCCCAAGCCAACGACCGAAACCTGAGCGCCGGTCTGCGCGTTTCATCGACGGCCCAGACTTCGACCGTGTCAGCCTCAGGCACATACGTGCCGAGCTCGCCCGGCCACAGCCATCGCACGCCGAGGAAACGCTCGAGGAATTCGTACACGCCGAAGAGGGTCCCGACATTTGGATTCCTCTGCTGAAGAGGGTCTCCATCGTCCTCGCGTCCGACGATGAACAGGTCGTTTCCGATCGAACGCATCGTGTACGCTTCGCGAGGCAAACGTTCCGGATCGATCCCATTGTGCCGGGCCGTCTCCGATTTCCCGATGTAGATACGGGTATGAACGTCGACGGGCGCGTCGCACTCCGGCACGACCACCAGCGCGACACCGGTCGCCCGCTCCACGTGCCGGACCAGTTCTGCCGCGGCGTACCTGGCCGTCTCAGTAGGCTTCTCAGCCGTCACCACCGCCGCGCAAGCCTTGCCATTGTGCACAAGACTAACTTGAGCTGCGACGGGGCTCGATAGAAGAACTGCAATCAGGGCGATTGCGATCCCTATGGCATATACTCGTTGAGACATAGTATTCACTCCGGGGACTGGAGGCCTGTAGGCTACTGAGCTGTCGGAGCCTATCGTGTTGTACCCCCGGGACCATTGCCCAATCAAGACACCAGCCTCTAACAACGTGCTGAATTTTCACATATTCAATAGCTCGCCACGGAGTGTGCCATCGAAGGACCCGGTGCATTCCCCTTCTCAAAGCCTCCGCAGACCCAGTTAGTCGCAAAGACTACAAAACACACACTCCCAGTTCTCAGTGTTCTGCTGCCGACTCCGCCGGTCCCACGGCATGTGGTCCGACTTGGCCCGTCCGGGACGGGATCTCCAAAGTGCTGCCCTCCCGAGCCAATTCGGTTTGGGGAAAGATTGCCTGCGCCTCGGTCAGGATGTTGACGGCGCGCTTCTGTGGGTAATGAATCAGCACCAGTCGGCCGACGCCGGCTCGCTGGGCGATGCCCGCCGCGTCTTTCGGAGGCGTGTGCACGCCGTCGTGGATCAACAGCGGCACCGCTCTTGCAAACTCGGCAATCGGCGGATGATAGTGCGTGTCGCCGGTCAATACGGCACACGCCCCGTTGACCTTGTCGGTTAATTTGTAGACCAGTGCCGGTTCAGGCCGATTCGCGCCGGAAACGTGCCGTGCCGCGAACGTCGTCAGTTGCAGATCCCCCAGTTCGCATTGGTCACCTGGCGCAAGCGGGACCAAACGATAATCGAAGGCAAGCTCAGGAAACCGGGACATCTGCAAGAACTCGACCGCCGCCTTGACCACGGGCTCGATATGCTCGCGCGGGCCAAGGATCTTCAGCGGTGATCCACGGCGTTTGTGCAGCCCAAGATAGAACAACAGTTGCGGCAGGCCAAGGTAGTGTTCCTGGTGGAAGTGCGACAGAATCAGAGAGTCCAGCGCCATGGGATCAAATCCGTGCTGGCGCATCTTTAGCACCGCACACCACCCGGCGTCGAAGAGGTGTTTGCCATTGATCAGTAAGCAGGCCGCTTCATGCCCGACGTCCGGCGTGCAAGTGGAGTCGCCCAGCACGGTGATCTTCATGCTGGCGACCGGCTGCATGGCCGCCTGTCCTCGCAAGGTTGTGCCCATTGCCACGGCCGCGATGGTTGTGTCACGAACAAACCGACGCCGACTCATGTGCATGCTCATGTCGCTCTTCCAGCGTCAAACCGGCTCCGTGTTCTGCCTCGCGGCCAGACCAGTTCGCTTTGAGGCGTTGCGAAGTGCCCGTCCCGTTCAGGCCTGTGGCAGGGCGCGTCTGACCTCAGCGTGCCCCGCGCGGGCCTAAGTAGGTCAAGTCAATGTAATAATCGATGACGCCACCGGTCGCCCCCGATTTGGCTGCTTCGCGTTTCGTGGTTGGGCCGAAACGAACGTCGCCGAACGACCGACCATCGTACTCGATTCGGAGCCGGCTAACCTCGAGAGCGTCTCCCTCGCCGGGCACGAGCGCGACGTGGTTGAGCCGGCGCAAGCGGTCGAATGGTAGATCGAACGACCACTGCCGCGACGACCCCTTAGACGCCGGGCCGGGGGCCAAGGGCTGGCCGTTGAGCTGAACCTTGGCGTCGTCCGACACGTTATGCGTGAGCTCGAACTTGAGTTTTGCCGGCTGCGCGACCGGGCCCGTTCCCATTCGGCTGGCGGCCAACGGTTGGCTCCGCCCGCACCTTACGATCAGTGGCCGCGTATGACAACACGACTGCGAGCCTTCGCCGACGTCAATCGTAAGATCGTACACGCCGTCGATCAGGCCCGAAACGTCCAACGTTGCCTCGAAATGATCGACGAGATGCCCGATGCGACTGAGACGGGCGTCAGCCTGACTGCTACCCAGCCGAAAGACCGCGCGGCGAACGCTTTCGTCAAGATCGCTAACCGTGCCCTCGACGGTGAGCCGCGGCGTGGTGGCGATCGTCCGCCAAGCCGGGGACTTGAGGTCGACGGATCGCTCGGCCGCCCAGTCGAGATACGTGTATTCCAACTGGGAGCCTTCCAGCCGATAGACGACGTAGCCCCAGGGGTCAGGTGGGAAGGGCAAGAGACCATGCCAGGCATAAGAAACGGCTCCGCCCATGATCATCGGAGCACCGCCCCAAGTCGTCACGCTGCGCCCGTGCCCGTGGCCACAAAGGACTGCCAGCAGCCGCTTGTCCTTGAGGGCCGCTAACAACTGCCGATCGGTGTCGCGACTGGCCAGCGGTTCGTGGACCAGCACGATCAGCGGCTCGTCGGGCCCGACCGTCGCCAGGTAGCGGGTGGCCCAGGCGGCCGAGGCGTCATCAAGCCGACTGACGTAGCCACTCTTGGCCTGTGGATCAAGCGTCGTGCCATCCAAAGCCAGGAAATGATAGCGGCCGTAGCGGAAGGCGTAGCTCAACGGCCCGAGCCGCCGGAGGTACATGCCTTTGCCGTAATCGCCGTTGCGGTCGGCATCGCCTTTCCTCGCGGCACCCACGTGCTCGTGGTTGCCCGGCACGTTGCGGAGCGGACGGCGAATCGCTTTCGTCTCGCTTTCGTAAAGTTCGAACAACCGTTGAGCCGCGGCCATGTCGCACCGCAGGGCATCGACGACCAAATCGCCCGTGTGAACAACGAATTGCAGCCGTATCGGCAGAGCGTTCAGGTGCTCGATGTACTTGCGGTAGGGCGGGACAGCGTCAGGGCGGAGGTGAATGTCGGTGCCTTGGGCAAAGTAGAGCGGTCCGTCCTGACGCTGCTTTTGGAGTCCAAAGTCGATTGGAGCGGACGATGCGATGTCGGCCGCCCTCCACCACGGCCCGACGGGCCATGTCCCGGAGGGATTGATGACGAAAACGGCCGTGCGGGCGTTTGCCGGTTCGAGCCGGTAATAGCCGTCGGCATCGGTGCGAACCAGTTGAGTCCCTTCGCTTACCAGGCAACCGGCGACACCTTGCTCGCCGGCGTCGAGGCGGCCATTTCCGTTGGAATCGAGCCATACGCGGCCTTCGATGGCGGCGGAAGATGACAACGGAACGGAGAGGAAGGCAAACAATACGAGAGCATGGCGATAGTTCTGCATGGCGGAACCCCAGCGTCGGCGCAAAAATCGGAACGTTGGTGCAAAGGCGGCGTGAGTTGTCAATCTCCCAGTAGTTTCTCTATCGGCTTCCCTTCGGCCGTGGGAAGCTCGATGCCCAGTATTCGCGCGATCGTGGGGGCGATGTCGATGGCGCGGATCTTGCCCAACTTTGTCCCCGGCTTGAGCCCCGGCCCGCTGACAATGCACACCGAAAGCATGTCAGGCTGATCGGGTAGGTAGCCGTGGGTACCGGTGAGCGTTGGTTTCTTGATAACGACGAGGTCGCCGTCCGAGGCTCCTGAGAAAGCGTACTCTCGCTTGGCTGCCAGCCACAAATCGGCCCCGCGAGAGTTCTGCTGCGGGGTGGGTTGGCCGATCTTGGCAAATTCGGAGCTATCGAACACGGCCTGGATTCCTTCCAGCTTGCCCAGCTCCGAACGCAATTGCTGGGCGATCTGATCGCGACGGGCTTCGTCGACGATGTACACGCCGCAAGCCCCGCCCTCGGCCATGCAGTAGGCCGTCCGTTTCTCCGTTTTGCCCGAGCCTTCGATCAGGCCTAACTTGCGAAGAACGACGTTCGGCCGGATCTCGTAGTTCACGGGGAAGAAGCCGTGATCGCTGAGGATGAACAGGGTCGTCTTCCCTGCCATCGGCGACGCCTCGACCGCCTCAACCAGGTCTCGCATGCGATCGTCGGAATAGCTGGCGATCCAGTAGGCCTCGTCGGAGCGTGGCCCGTGGGCATGCTGGACGTGGTCGGGCTCGACCAAGTGCAGCAGGATCAGGTTAGGCGCGTGTTTCTGGAGCACCTGGCGCACCATTCGCGTGTAGAGCCAGTCGCGAGCCACCCCGCCTCCCGGCGTGTTACACCAGGCATTCTGCTTGTCCACCGGCCACCCCGCCTGACGCAATTCGTCGAGCCACGACTGCGTTCCGTACTTGGGCCAGGCGTCGGCCTCGAACATGTCGGGCACGGTCCAGTCGAGGCTCTTGGCCTCGCGGCTGGCCGGCCAGCACACCGCCGCCGTCTTCAAGCCCGCGCGGCGGGCTGCATCATAAACCGTCGGCGTCTGGACCGTTTGATCCTTGTTCAAGATCCGGTCGAGGATCAGCGGCACGGTCTCCCCCGTGGCCCGGTCGAAGTAGTTGTTGCCCACCACGCCATGCCGGCTCGGCGAGCTGCCGGTGGCCAAGGTCGTGTGCGTGGGCCAGGTGACGGTGGGGAACGCCGCGATCATGCCCCCTTCCGCCCGGGCGCCTCCGGCCGCCAGTTTCCGCATCACCGGCACGTCGGATTTCGGATCATCAATATAGAAGTTGGCCAGGCCGTCGATCGTCACCATGATTACGCAGCGGTCGTTTTGCGGTTCGGCCGCAGCCGGACGGTTGCCGAGCACAAGCACGATGACCACCGGTAGGAGCACAAGCCATCGCAGGCGATTCATGAGCAGTACCTCCATAAAGCGGGCAAGACGGACACTGGCAGGACCGTCGGCGGGTGTCGTGGTCCACCGATTTTTGCGCCGTGTGGGCCCCGACGCAACCCGCCGCGCCGCCGCATGTTATGGTAGCACCTGCAACCAAGCGGAGCCACCATCTCCACGAATTAGTGCGTGTCGCACTTGACTGTAGCGTTCGCGGCGGCGTATTTCTACGGTTCCGAAAGCGAAATACACGCTACGATTACGCCGAATGCGCTCTATTCAATCATGAACATCGCGGACCACCAAACGTATCAACGACATCGACAAGATCGCAATGCGATTGGCGAGGTTCTGTTCGCCATGCTGGTCTTCGCCAGCATGGGCGCGATCACCTGGGCGATTCGCGGCACGAGCGGCTGGAGCGGCATCGACGGAACCATCGTTCCTGGGATGACCTGGGGCCTGTTGTGGTGGTATGTCTGCTGGCGCAAAGGCATCGACGCGCGGGGGGTTTCGTTGTGGTTGGGTCTGGGAATCGCGATCGGCGGTGAGCTGGGCTACGGGCAGTATGTCTCGTGGATTCGCGGCATGTTCCAGGTAGGCGACGAGATTCTGCCCGTCGCGCCATGGACCGGTTACGCATGGTTGGCGATTTGCGGAGTGGCTTGGGGTGGCACCGGGGGCATTGCCCTAGGCTGGGCGCTCGCCGGCAGAAAGTCGCTTGGCGTCTGGATGGCCCGGCTGGCCGTTCCGGTGGGGACTGCACTACTGGCGCGGCTCGTGGTGCAAGCGTGGCCGTGGTTGTTCTTTCCGAATTGGGATCTCGACGTGTATGTCGCCGATGTGGGCGGCGTGATCGATCTGGCCACTGCTGCGAGCACGCAGAGGAACATGATTGTTGCCTGGCTCGCCAGTGCGTTGCTCGGTGTGTTGGCTTGGTTTTTCACCACGAGAGTTTTCCGGCAGGGTCGGACCGCTCGCGGGATCTCCTGCTGCGCCGTTGGAGCGATGGTCGCGTTGTTGCTGTACGTTGCCCAGTGGCTGTTCTTTCCGGACGACCAGCTCGGCTTGTTCGCAGGGGAACTGGGACGCCACGTTGGACGGACGATTTATACCAATGCGCAGAATGCGATCGTCGTCGGCTGGTGGATTGGTGCGCTAATGGTCGCAGCCATGCAACGCGATCGATACACGCTTCTTGCTGGATTCGTGCTCGGAGTTGGCTTCGGCATAGGCTTTCCGTCAGCGGCGCTTTGGTGCTTGGGTTACGCGTATTGGCCCAACTTGATTGATTGGTGGAAGATGTGGGAGCTCCACTCGGGATTCTTCTTGGGCCTTCTTTACGCGGCAGTCCTATGGTGGGCGGTCCGGCAGGTCGACGAGAGTCGTGAACCAAGTCATCACGATGGCGTCTCGACCTTTCAGCAATGGTGTGAGACGCTTTCAATGGCCTTGGGCGCGTTTTTTGTCGTCTATGTCATGGCCCGCGAAGAGTTCTTCACGGTTGGCATACTATTGGGATTGTTTTACGTCGTCGCATTGTTCCAGGCTACGCGCTATACGGGTGGGGTTGTGGACCGGCGCCGAGGAATCTCGGTCGTCTATAGCGCGTTTCTGTTGGTGTTCATCATGGCATGGGGCGCGTCAGCTCAGACAGGCATTTTGCTAGGACTGTATGACGCACACGCCGTGGATCAGTACGCCTGGCCATCGGCGCGCATTGCGATCTTTGCACCTGTCGGCATCCTCATCGTCGGCACCGCATGGCTCACCATGCGGCGAGTGCTTCGCAACCCGCGTGCTGCGCTTCCGCCATGCACGGACGTGCCGCGCATCAGTGCGCGCATCGTCGACCTGATAACGTTTACGGGCTTGGTCGGCGCCGCGTCCATTTGGCCGGCGAAGATCGGTGTGCTCTATGCGTTGTTTCTCGGCCTCGCGCTGTTTGCTTTCAACCGGTTGAACCTTCGCTTTGATAGCGACGATGTACCACTACACCAAGGCGGTTGACTGACGACGATGGTGCCCTGGTGAGCGTAATCTACGCCAGTAGCAACCGTCAGCCGGGAAACCGGAGAAGATGTCGTTTTGACGGCCGCGCTGTTGCTGGTAAGCGGTGCGACGATTCGACAAACGGCGGTGCGAGCGAAAGGCGCAGCGCGGACGGCCGCGTGCTGCTATGCGTCGAGTCTCCACGGCGGACGGTATTGCTGGCGCATAAGCAGACGCTGGGCGTCTTCGTCGTGAAGCACCTGCTCCCGCTCGGCATCCCAGAGTAGGGCTCGGCCGAGGGCCTGGGAGACGTAAGCCAAGTGGCCCGGCGTAATCGACCGATGGGCCACTTCGGGAGGCGCCACGCATGGCTGGCGCGATTTGCAGCAATCCAGAAAATTGCGCGCATGTCCAGGCGACTCGTAGACCGAAATCGGCCCGGGATCGAAGTCGAGGCTGGTCCATCGCGCGTGCGAAGCCGTTATGGTCGCTCCGCCCTTGCGCCCGCGGGCGACGTGAATCCAGCCGTCGTCGCCGACAAATCTTGTCCCCATCGCATTCTGGCTGGAAATCGACGACGTGATTCCCCCAGCATACTCGCAGCGTATTTCGTAGCGCATTGGCGTGTTGTAGACGTCGGTTGGGGGGAATTCCCAGCCGACAGCCTCCACGCGGGTCGGGCCCGACGTGTCCATCCCTAGGCCCCAATGTGCGATGTCGTTATGATGGCCGATCCAATCCATGAGCACGCCGCCGCCGTAGGCGCGGTGCCCACGCCACCAGCGGTGATGCCGAGCACGCATGTAGGGCAGTTCTTCGCTGGGGCCGCACCAGAAGTTGTAGTCGAGATGCTCCGGCGGAACGCGGACCGTCGTATCGCCCATCGGCCGGTCGTAACCGGGCGGCAGCCCTACTTCCACGCGGCGCACTTTGCCGAGCACGCCGTTTCGCACGAGCCGCACGACATGCCGAAACCCCTCCCAGGAGCGCTGCTGCGACCCGACCTGGAACACGGCCTGCCGCTTGGCCGCCTCCCGGCAAAGAACGCGTCCCTCGTGGAACGTGTGCGTCAGCGGCTTCTCGCAATAGACGTCCTTGCCTTGGCGCAACGCCTCCAGGGCACACAGGACATGCCAATGATCGGGCGTGGCCACGATGACCGCGTCCAACTCGGCCAACGCACACAATTCGCGATAGTCTGAAAACACCTTGAGCCCGCGAAAATCTCTGCTGGCCTTCTTCTGTGCGTAATACTTCTCAATTCGCGACTTGGCCGCGTCGCGACCATAGGCCGGCCCTTTGCCCGACGGCAAGTCCCGATAATGGAGCGCGTCGACGTCGCAGACCGCAACGAACTGTGCATCCGCCTGGCGCAGGAAATCGTCGATGAGGTTGAAGCCGCGCGATCCCAGGCCCACAATCGCCGCGCAAACCCGCGCGCTGGGCGCAGCTTGTTTCCGCCCAAACGCCGCAGAGGGGATGATGGTCGGAGCAACGGCCCCGGCAATTGCACTACCGAGAAAACCTCTTCTGGACAAGCTACGCATCGGCGAACGCCTCACAGGAACTTCTCTCAGCAACCGCTCTCGGGCCGGGAATCATCGTCATCCTGTGAGCGGTTACTCTCTCACAACCGTGTGGCCACTTTCAATCCTACTGGCCTTCTCGTTACAGTGCAATTGGCACGACGCTTTGCCCTCACTGCTGAATTCCGATGCCCCCTTCCTTGGACTGCAGCCGCAGTGCGCGCTACAGGTCGCTTCGCGGCGGAAGAGTCGGCGGGTGCATTCCCGTTTGTGCGTATCGAGCAGCCGGGAACTGGCTCCGTTGGCGTGGCGAAAGACGTATCCGCAGAAATGGGAAGGGACCTAGAGTCGGCGGTCCATTGGAATTTCGCGCAGCCCTCGGCTAAACTGGAAGAAAGTCGCTGCTGGGAGCGCATGCAGCCGGACTACAAATGGCGTTTACCGGATGACGGGGGATCAACGTCTATGGATGTGCCAATGCGTCGCGCGTCCTGCCTCAGTCTTATCGTCACGCTGTCGGTCCTCTTTCCGGCACGCGGGGCACAATTGCTGGAATCGCCCCCGCGCCGGGCTCCAAATGCGGTTTGGCGAACGGCCCTTGACGGCTATGTGGCCAAGCCCGACCCGGCCTACCGGTGGGCGCTGGTCGACTCGCTCAAAGGGGTCGGCTACACGGCATTTATCCTGGACATGAAATCTCAGACCTGGCGGTCGCGAAAGGAGGTCGACCGGACCCTGTGGCAGCACTGGCTCACCATCGTCAGGCCGGACAAGGTCACGAGCAAGACGGCCTTGCTGCTCATCGCGCACCGGAACAACGACGGCAAGGCGCCGGATTTCGTGGATCCCATCGTGACGAAAGTCGCTCTGGGCACCGGCGCGGTTGTGGCCCATGTAGGGCAGGTTCCCAATCAGCCGCTGAGCTTTGCCGGTGAAACCAAGGGACGCACCGAGGATGACTTGCTCGCTTATGCGTGGGACAAGTTCCTGGATACCCGTGATCCGTTGTGGGCGCCGCGGTTGCCCATGGTGAAGGCAACGGTGCGCGCCATGGACGCAACCCAGGCCTTTCTGGCCAGCAAGGCGGGCGGCGGCATCCAGATCGACGACTTCGTCGTGGGCGGGGCGTCGAAGCGGGGATGGACGACATGGCTTACCGGGGCTGTCGATAAGCGAGTCGTGGCCATTATCCCGATCGTGATCGACGTGCTGAACGTTGTGGAATCAATGAAACACCATCATGCGGCCTACGGCCAGTGGGCGCCGGCGCTGGCCCCCTATATCGAAATGAACATCATGAACCGCATCGACACGCCCGGTTTCGAAGCGCTCATGGACCTCGTGGATCCTTATGTCTATCGCCGCAGGTTGACGATGCCAAAGTACATCATCAACGCCACCGGCGACGAGCTGTTTCTCCCGGATTCCTCGCGTTTCTACTACAAAGGCTTGCAGGGCCCGAAGCTCCTTCAATATGTACCGAACAGCGGCCACGGTGTGGACGAGACCGACAGCGTGCTCGCGTATTTCCACGCCATCACGTCGCGCGCTGCACTCCCTAGACTGTCGTGGACGTCGGTCGGCCCCGGCGCCCTGCGCGTGACCGCCAGCAAGGTTCCCAAGGCAGTACGACTGTGGCAGGCGAGCAACGCGGAGGCACGCGATTTTCGCGTGGCAACCATTGGGAAAGCGTGGACGATGTCGCCGCTCACGGTGTCACAGGGCGGAGACTATATCGCGCACGTGGCCTCGCCCAACAAGGGCTGGACGGCCTTCTTCGTCGAAATGGTTTTCGATCTCGGTGCGCCCGTTCCCCTGGTCACGACGACGGACGTCCACGTGGTTCCGGACACGTACTCGGATGGGTCGAAGCCAGCGCCGTAAGAAGCGCAGTTGGTATTCCGCTGAAGGCGCAAGAATCGCATCGCCACGGCCAACGACGCCCGCGCTATCTCAAGGGAAAGCAGTTTGCGTCCGACGCGTCAGGTCCCAAAAAGATGTCCTCCCGAAAGTCGACCGCTGACCGGGGTTTTGGCGAAAGGAGGCGAAGCAGCGTGCCACCTTCCAGCGGCGGGTACAGAAGCTGCCATGCGGAGTGGAGAAGGCGGCGATGGGGTTCGTTCTTCCGGGTCGGTAGGGGCGATTGGTGGCTGCGCGGTAGGTGGTCAGTGTGCCAGCGGCAACTCGTCGCAAGCTTCACGGTGGTGTCGCGGCTCTAGACTGGAGAACATTGCCGGATACATCAATCTCTGCGGTCCCGGCAGCCACCATCAAGGCACCATGGCGGGCTGCGGTGACTTTGTTGCCGGTGATGACAACGTGATCGGCGGTGTCGACATAGATTCCGTACTGAGAACCGACAATCTGATTGTCGCGAATCGTCACGTGTGACGATCTGCCGTTCTCGCCAAAACCTTCGGCAGTCACACGAACACCCGCCCAAGTGAATGGGGGCCCAACGTCGCCATTTCGGGCGCAGTGGTTTCCGGAAATCAGGATCTTGCGCGAGCCAAGTATTTCGATTCCGTTATGCTGGCTGTCTTCACAATGGTTGTCGCTGACCTCTGCATCGTCCGTCCAATCGACGAGGATGGCGTGGTCGTTCAGTTGGTGACGATCCGGAGAGCCGACGATGCGATTGCCGCTGATGGTTATGGTGGTATTTCTATGGTCCGTGTAGTTGATACCGCTGCGGCCTTCCGATTCGATACCGATCTCTCGATTGCCGTGAATCGAGTTATTGACCACTCGTATGTTATGGGAGTCGTTGTAGACGTTGATTCCGCAGCCATTGTTCGCGTAGATGTCGTTGTCGGAGATCAGCACGTCCGTGGCAACATGGGTTCTCACTCCGTTGCCAATGCCCCCGCCCGTTATTGATCCGTTGCAGTCATGGATCTTGCAGTGCGTGATTGCACAATGACTCGACCTTACCACGAGAACGCCGCCGTAGGAATGGTCTGCATCCTGTTTCTGATTGGTCCGATTACCATCCACTTCGATGCCATCAACCGTGACGTTCGCCTGGCCTTGGATCTCGATTAGGGAATGCCCCACCGGCAACGCGACGTTAGAGACTGCCCTGATTCCACCGCGATCTGCGGCGATCAGTCTTGACCCGGAAGGCGGGCAGATCTGCCCGTCCACGTAGTACAACCCACTCAGGGAAACCGCAAGCGGCGAGCCGGCTACGGCGACCAAGGCGGCATTGATCGCCGCGACGTTCGCGTGCGCCGAGGTCGGATCTCCTGTGTTATTCGCTCCCCACCATTCCGGCGGCACAGCGCCTGCTGCCTCGAAACAGCCTGCTTCAAACAGGACGTCCCCCGGTGCAAACCCATCGAAGATTTGCGACCGAGGAGCTTTGGGCAGTCGCTTGAAGATCAGTTTTCCGTTGGTGCCCTTTGTGAATTTGCCACCGGAGACTACCTCAACCGACACCGTTTCGTCGAACACTTTGGTGCCTACGATGTTCTGGTTTGCTGCAATCCTGTCTTCCTTGATCGGCCCTGAGGGCGATGCGCTCTTGGTGTCTGGATCCTTCGCATCTTGAGCATGGATGCGGGCGGCCGTTCCCAACATTCCTGCCGCCGCTATTACCAAGACCAGGATTAGCGTTCTTGCCTTGTATCCATCACGGGACTCCTCCCAAATGTGGTACTTCATACTTGCCCTCACGTTTTTCCTGTAGTCTCCATTCCCCTGCGGGGAGGTCGCAACGCATCGATGACGAACCAGATAGGTCTGTCAATTCGTGCTTCGGCCGGTTGTCGCCTCCAAAGGAATGGCTTTGTTCTGATGTGCTGCTGGAAAGCGACGTTTCGGAGGCCCTGTGGACTGGCTACTTTGCCTGGGACAGGACGGCTTCTGGGCTGGCGGTCACCAACGGCGGGATGCCCAAAAGCTGGATATAGTAGTCCTCGAGATAGACGTGGGATGCCCGCTCGGTCTGCAGGCTCCAAATCTCCCCCTGGGACGCCGCCGGAGACGCAATTTCGAACTGTTGAGCCTGGGTGACGTCGTCCTTCTGGCCGACTTGTTTGCCGGCTGGATCGTAGAGCGTGGCCTTCACACCCTCGCCCAAACCCTCGCCAGCGACCTTAACGCCAAATTCTTTGGTGCCCGCGGGAACGTAGAAATAGAGCCGTCCGCCGGTGCTGATCAAGTGGATCGGCTCAGTCTCAGCGGTGAGACTCACGGGGTGTGAACTCCTGACAACGCGAAGGTAGTTGCCGCCGGAGTCACTCTCAATGCGATACACACCCGTTGCCGGGGCCTGGAAACAGAGTTCCCCCTCCTGCTGAAACTCGATGGAACCCTGGGCGATGCGCTTGCCCGACCAGTCGGTGGCCATGACCGGGGCGGGGCGGCCCGAGTGGTTGCCAACCTGGCCGTAGTAGAACCGCAGGGCCACGCGCTCGCCGGCCTGGGCATAGACAAGCAAGTGAACCTTGCGCCGCATGCGCAGTCGACCAAGGCCGAACTTGTCCGTCGGTGCAGACGCCTTGAGGGGCTTCAACGATGCACCGTCGAGTCTCACCTGGGGGTAGCGTTTCAGCGTAATCGTCGGCATCCACCGGCCAAGGACTTCCGGAGTCAGCGCGACCGAGGTCTTCGCATCGCCCGTTTCAAGTATCAGGTTGCCTGTGATCCCAGCAAGCACAAGATTGCCGGCGTTATCGGCGAAGCTCATGGGCTTCCGGCCGAGAGGGTCGCGAACGAGACAGTCCACGAAGCGGACGCCGCCGGGGTCCTGGGTCGCCTCCTGGCCGGCGCTGAAGACGATGGGACTGGTTTCCGGGGCATTCTGGGCGACGTCCACGATGGAACAGTTCTTGAGCAGCATCTGGATGCCCGTGGCCGGATTGCCCCCCATTTGAAAGCCGGCTCGCTTGCCACCCTGAAAGACGCAGTCGATGAACTCGGCTTTCCCTTTTAGTGCCCTTGCAGGGGTGTTGCCGGTGCTGATCCCGCAGGCGAAGCTGCCGTTGTCGATCGCGCGGCAGTTCTCGAGTCGCAAGGAGACGGGCGCCGAGGTCGCGTCCAAAGGGGTGAGGTAGGCCACATAACCGGCCCCGGCGTTGTTCTCGGAGAGGCAATTGCGCATCAGGCAGTTGACGATGCGCTCGTCGGGCCGATTGGGCTCGAAGTCGATCCCTGCGCGGGGTGCGGTGCCGTCGGTGTTTCTCATCACCGTGTTTTCGATCAACAGGTTCTCGGCGGAGATAATGCTGATTCCCTGGCGGTAGTTCTTGTCGCACACGACGTCCTTGATCACGAAGTTCTTGTTGGTGACGCCTGCCTTGGCTGTGCCGAGATAGATGCCGTCGCCACCGCTTTCGCAGAGGGTCAGGCCCAGGATCTTGACGTTCGCGCAACTGTAGAAGTTGAGCAGGTGACGCCACTCGGCCTTCTGGTAGGGCGGGGCGTCGTAGTCGGCTCGCCACATGCGCAGCGTAGCCCCGTATCCGATCAGGGTGATGTTCTCTTTGAGCTTTGCGGTGAACAGCGAATCGCCGCTGCCCTTGAACTCCCCGCGCTTGGCACGCACCTCGACGCCCTCTTCGAACCGGATCTCCTGGTTCGAAGCCAGCGCGATGGGAGTGACGATCCATGGGCCCGGCGCCTTGTCGACAATCAAAGTCGGCACGCCGGAGTTGATCGCGGCCTGCAGGGCTTTCGTGGAGTCGACAAGATCGAAGCCCCACCAGGAGGCCTTGGCGACCGTGATCTTGCCCGCGGCGACGTCGGCGATGGCCTGCCGATTCACTTCGGCCGAAGCGGGGGCGGCGGCGGTGATCACGCTCAGTGGCACCAACAGGATGAAAACGCATTTATGCATATTGATCCTCAGCAATAGGATGGGACTCTGCCGTTGATGTCGTCCGAAGCCGCCTCGACACACGTGTGTAGGTTAATAGCCTGTGTTCCGTTTGGCAAGCGCTGGCCGACACACTGGATTTCCAAGCTGAAAGCCCGGCTAGCCACCCCGCGCCCGATTCGGCGAACGCTACCGGAGATGCCGCCGCCGAGTTGCTCCCCGAACCTTGGTCCAGAACGGATGTCAGGATTGTGTCCGGGATTCTCCATATTAGTCGCTCGTGACGAAGCCACGGGACGAGGCCCGCGCGGAAGTGCTGCGGGGCAGCCGCGAGTGATGCCCTGATGGAAATGTCTCGCTAAGGAAAGGAGGTTCGAGCGCTCCTCTGAGCTTCGCCGATCCGTGACAAGTCGCCTTGGAACTCGTCCAAGACCGACGCGCTACTACCTCGCGCTGGCTGCGGGCTTCTTGCGCCTGCCCAACGATTTGCCCCTGCCAACCGGCAATGCCGCTCGCAACTCGGACCTTGGCCTAAACGGCTCGAGGTGACTATAGCGCTGTCGAACGGCAGTGCCATTCGTTCCTGACACCTCTTCCCCCTTGATCACTGCGTCTTCTCAATCAGTGGCGAGACCGGAGTGATCGACAGGTCCATGCGGCCATCACCGTGGTTGATCGTGGAGATGATATACTCGTCGCCGCAGACAAACTGCGGATGCGGATCCGGATGGAGCTTGCTCGGATTCTCCTTCGAGTTGAAGGCAGGCAACACCGTGTAGAGGAAGATTTCCTTCTGCGTCACGGCATTGTAGAACCCCACTTGCCACGAACAGCCGCGATACCATGGGCCGACGCTGTGATCGTAAGTGAAATAGCGACGATCCGTGGTCATGGTGGCGTGAGCGGCATGGACGGGCGCAACCCGCTGCTGCCTGCCGCTGGACAGGTCGTAGTAGATGACCCCATATTCTTTCCCATGGCTGCAGTAATAGAAGCCCTTGCCATCGGCAGCCCAGTGCTCGTGCGTGGCGTAGTTGTTCATGGGCGGCACGATGCGACGTGTGTTATTGGGTTCAACCAGCAGCAGCCGGGGATAGACGCCGTCGATTTTCTGGATGCGGTGTTCGACGTTTCTACTGTCGGTCCACCGGGTTTCGTGCGCGCACAGGGCCAGGCGGTCGTTCACGGGGTTGACCTGCCCGTGGTTCACGCAGACCGACTCCTCTCCCCATTTCTCGAATTGTCTGGTCTTGATATCCAGCATTCCTTGGATGAACCGGTCATCCACCCGGGCATCCATAAACACCTTGCTGCGGTCCGATGTCAGGGTGATATGGGTTGCGAGACTGCGAACATTGTCCCCTTCCGCTTTGAGCTGCTGGGGAACATCACACAGTCGTACTTTCTGGCGTGGCGAAGCGAGCAGGTTCATCTTGTAAAGACCGCTCGGCTCGAACCAGTAGAGGATAGCGGTACGGGTGTCAAGAAAGGGGTGGCCACCGATGATTTCCAAGGGCAGAATCTCGTCGCTGAGAAGATCGACCAGCGCGAGGGATTTCGTGTTGCCCCGTTCACCGCCGGAAAGGTAAAGGATGATGAAACGGCCGTCTTCCGTCATCGATTTCTGGGTGAAATAGAGGCTCTGCTGATTCTCGGCGATCCTGGTCTCAAGGATGTAGGACACAACGCCCGACTTGGGTTCGACGAATTTGCGAAACAGCTTGGAGGTTTCGGGGGTTTTGGGCACGGTCGAGCCATGTTCCGCAGCACTGCAAGGCAGCGCAAGTAGCGACGAGAACAACGACAGCAACAGAAGGCGCTTCACGATCTTTCTTCCTTTCTTTCGCCAGGGAACAATCAACCGACACTTCCCAAATGCCCTGAGCCTCAAGCCGATCCAGGCTCGCTCGTCCAGCCATTCTACCATCGCTCGCCCGCGCCGCGTCTAGCGCCCACGTGGATTTTCTGGTCATCGCTGCCATATTCGATTGCCTGAAAGCCGCACGCCACGCCTCTGCCAGGGGACGCATGCAGGTCTTGGGGATTCGTGTGTGCGGCTTCGGTGCGATCTTCCGTCCCAATTCCACTTCGCCCTTGCTACGCATACGCTCTTTTAACCGATGGAGGCGGCATCGCCAGTCGTTTGGTCTGCTCCAGAATCGCTGCGAACGACGCTCGGGGCACCGCCACCTCCGCCAGTTGGAAAGTCACGTACTTCGAGTGCCGCGTCACCTTCGCACCGATGTCGATCCGTTTCTCCCGCAGGGTCGTCAGCATCCAGTGGCTGACGCTCTTGGGAACTGCCAGCCGCCGCAGGGAGTTCGCCAAGTTGTAGGCCAACGAAAACAGTTGCAGGCGGGTTTGGTTGTCCTTGAACGTCCGGCAGGAGAGCTTCGTCGACTTCACGGCGGACGACCGATGCCTGCGCCCGTGCCGGTGGGATCGCTTTGTTTGGTTGCCTGGCGAGCTGGGGGCAACTAGAATCGAGTTGTCGCAGTGCGTCCCGCTCGGACGAACGCATGGTATTGACGAGGAAAGGCTGAATCCATGAAGAAGACGACTCTAGTAGTGTTGGCGGCCACAGCCGCCCTGTTGTATGGGTCCGTATCGCAGGCGGCCACCGAGGGCAAGGGGCTGGAGCCCGGCAAGAAGTATCTGATCATCCACGCCGACGACGCCGGCATGTGTCACTCGGAGAACATGGGCACTTTCGACTCGATGGAGAAGGGCATCGTGTCTTCGGCGAGTATCATGGTCCCTTGCCCCTGGTTCAAGGAGGCGGCCGAATATGCCCGCAACCATCCGGAGAAGGATTTCGGCGTGCACACCACGCTGAATTGCGAATGGAAAGATTACCGCTGGGGTCCAGTGGCCCCCAGGGACAAGGTTCCCAGCCTGGTGGACGAAGAGGGGTACCTGTGGGGCAGCACGGAGAAACTGGCCAAGCACGCGAAGGTGGATGAGGTGGAGATCGAGTTGCGGGCGCAGATCGACCGGGCCAAGCAGTTCGGCGTTCCGGTCACGCATCTAGACACGCACATGGGCGGGGTCATTGCGAGGCCGGACATCGCCCAAGTCTACATCAAGCTCGGGTTGGAATATGACGTGCCGATCTTGTTTATCCGTGATCCGAAGCAGTTGGCCGAGGAGAACCCGGCGATCGCCAAGTACGTCAACGGGGCGGTCAAGCAGTTGGAGTCGCAGGGCCTTCCGGTGCTAGACAACCTGGCCCAGTACTACGGCGGCGATACCCTGGAAGAGCGCTACGACAATTACCGGAAGTGCTTGGCCGACTTGAAACCGGGCGTCACCCAATTGATCATCCACTGCGGATACGACGACGAGGAGCTACGGGCCGTGACCAGCAGCGCCAATCGGCGCAACCTGGACCGTGTGATCTTTATGGATCCGAAGATGATCCGGGAAATCAAGAATCTCGGCATCGAGGTAATCACCTGGAAGCAGTTCCGTGACATGGCGGGCAAGAAGGCCAAGTAACGCGGTTCATCGAGCCTTCAAGCGGAAGTGATCCATGACGATCTTCTGGTCTCTTTTGCCATGGGGATCGTCACTGCCGACGTGGCTGATGACCACGATGGCGCCGTTGTCGAGTTGACGGTTCGCGCGTCGTATGTTGAGTGGTTGGTGAGAAGCAACGCCGAACCTGCCCGGCACACGAACGATGAGGCGCCGACATGAAACGCCCAGTTTTGTTCGACGGAATCCATTGCTGCGAGTTCTCCGCGTGGTGCACAGGTGTGCTCGCCGCTTTGTCGGCCGTGCTGGTGGTTGGCGCGGCCCATGCTGGAACCGGCGCCCAGCCGCCGAAACCGAACATCGTTCTCATCGTCGCGGACGATCTGGGGTACGGGGACTTGGGGTGCTACGGTAGCACCGTGAACAAGACCTCTCACATCGATGCACTGGCGGTCGCGGGCCTTCGTTTCACCGACTTCCATTCGGCCGGATCGATGTGCACGCCGACGCGTGCCGCGATGCTCACCGGTCGATATCAACAGAGGTTTGGGCGCAAGTTCGATGGGCCGCTCTCCGGCGCACACGATCGCGATCGGGGTTTGCCGGCGGAGGCGATTACGATTGCGGAGGTGTTGAAGCAACGCGGCTACGCAACAGCCTGTTTCGGCAAGTGGCACCTCGGCTATCAACCACCCTGGCTCCCGCCGAACCAGGGTTTCGACGAGTTCCGAGGTCTGGGCTCGGGCGACGGAGATTTCCACACGCACATCAACCGGTGGGGCCGGGAGGACTGGTGGCGCAATAACGTCGTCGAAATGGAGGAAGGCTACACCACCGAATTGCTGACGCGCTACAGCATCGATTTCGTGAGAAGACATCGCCATGAGCCCTTCTTTTTGTACTTGCCGCATCTGGCGATCCACTTTCCCTGGCAGGGCCCGAACGACCCTCCGCACCGCAAGAAGGGCGTCGACTATTCGAATGACAAGTGGGGCGTCATCCCGGACCCCAGCAACGTCAGCCCGCACGTCGAGGCAATGATCGAAGCGCTAGATCAGAGCGTTGGCGAAATCACGGCGGCGCTGAAGAAGTGGCAGTTGGACGACCACACCGTGGTGATCTTTACCTCGGACAACGGCGGTTACCTGCATTACGGCGACCGGTTTCAAAACATCTCGTCGAACGGGCCGTTGCGCGATCAGAAAGGGTCGGTCTACGAAGGTGGGCACCGCGTTCCCACGATCGTTTCCTGGCCGGGTAGGATTCGGCCCGGCGTCACTCATCAGACGGGGCACTCGACCGATCTGTTGCCGACGCTGGCGCATCTGGCCGGGGCGCCGACGGAGAACCTGAAGCTGGACGGCGTGGATCTGGGGCCTCTTCTGTTTCGGGGTGAAGCGTTGCCGCAACGCATGCTGTTCTGGCGAAGTGACGACTCGCGCGCGGTGCGAAGCGGCGCTTGGAAACTGTGTGTGGCCGACGCCGGAAAGCCGGTGGAACTGTACAACCTCGATGACGACCTCGGCGAGAAACACGACCTGGCCAGTGAGGAGCCGAGACTGGTGAAACAACTGAGCGAAGCTTGGGAACGGTGGGAAGCGGACGTCAACGCCAGCGCGAAAAAGTTCGAGCCATAGTGCGTGTCGGGAACCAGGAAGGGTTGAGATTCCTCATCCTCGCCCCGCCCTGCCCTGCCCCGCCAGAACACTCTACGGGGCCGGCTTCTGCGGAGAGCCCTTCCCTTGCTTCAGCACTGCTTTGGCATGTCTGGCGAAATGGCCGCGCAAGTCCTCGGTGTATTCGGTGAGGATGTGTTGCCCCAGCTTGTCGTAATCACCACAGCGGTACAAGGCTCGGGCCAAGCCGAGCTCTCGCATCGACTCGCGACGCGGGCGGACGGCGTTGGTGCCCCCCTCGCTCTCTTGATCACGTTGGCGGGCCTCCTGGACCGTGTGGTGAACGTAGCCGGTCATCTTGGGCTTCATCAGCAGATTGGCGAGAGGGCGAGCGGCGGTTGCATCGGCGAGCATTTCCAGCGCTAGCGCCACCGCGCGGTGATGCGAGAAAGCACTGTCGGCATCGAGTTGGTCGAGTTTACGGAGGATCGCTGGAATCGCCTTCTTCTGCCCTGCCCTGCCTAGGGCAACGATGTAGCGGTCCAACGGGCTCAGCGCGGCGCCAAACTGGCCCATGCCCCGGTAGTTCCAGCCCTCGTCCCAGCTAGCATACGAGTCTACCGTCTCGATCAACGTATCCACGCCTGTAGCGTCGCCCAACACGGCGAGCGTGTGGGCGTAGACCAGCTTGGCCTTCCCCTCGGCGCGGTCGTAGGCCGCGCGCAATAGCGGCAGGGCCACCGCTGGACGAGCGGATACCACCGCGGCCCCTTTGTAGTCGTCCACAAGGGTTTTGACCGCTTGAGCCACGCGATCGTCGGGAATGGGATAGGAGTCGCCGGTGGCGAGCACGTCTTCCGGCAGATTGCCGATTTCAATGAGATGTCGCTGCAGGGCTTTCAGGTCGATTTTGCGAAGCGACGTGTTCGCCTTCGCCGCCATGGCGGCGGCCACTCCCAGGGCATAGCCCTGGTTCTGCAGGTCGGCCTGCATCCGCGTCAACGGCAGGGCGTCTCGATGAACACTCATCCCCAACCCGGCCACGAGGATTCCCTCGAGGCCTTTGGGCAACATGCACCGGTACGGGACATTCACGCGCACACCGACCTTCTCCGGGTGTTCGAGTTCGATGTACGGATCAACCGTGAAACCGTGCGTGTCGAAGTTACTGTAGGCGATCTCGACCGTGTCGGGGTAGGTGCGCAGGTTCATTTGATCGAGGATCGTCATGGTGAAATCGCCCACCACGCGGCGTCGCTCGCGGGTGTCGATCAGCGAGCCCTGGTCGAATGCGTCGGGATACTTGTCCTTGGCGAAGACAAACAGGTGCCAGGTATCAACTATGTCGGTTTCATCTGTGATCGTGAAGTCGGTATTGGCGTACGTTGCGCCGAGCTTGCGGCCCGGCAAACCGGTCCCCTGCATGGCCAACTCGTTGTGATCGGTGTATACGGTGCGGGCCCCGGCGGCCGTGGCGACGTCGGAGTTGCCGGTCGCGTCGATCACCACGTCGGCCAAGACAACGCCACGTCCCCAGGGGCCGGCAACAACGGCGCCTTTTACCTGGGAGCCTTGAACGACGGCTCCGCAGCCGATCGCGCCAAACCAGACCTCGGCGCCTGCTTCCAGGAGCGATCGCCGCCACCACTCCATCTTCTGCTCAACTACCCAGGTTCGTTCCCCGTCGTGCACGGTCGCGCTAAATCCCACCCGGTTGCCCCAGTAATAGGAGGAAATTGCTCCCGCAGTCCCTACGCCGCCAAGGCCGTGCAGGTACTCGATGACCAGCGTTTTCGCTCCACGGCGGGCGGCGCCGATTCCGGCGGGCGCCCCGGAGGTTCCACCCCCGATCACCACAACATCCCATCGCCCCAACACGGGCAAGGTGTCGGCCGGCTGGCTCAAGGTCTGCAACTCCTGAATCGGCCGAACCCCGATCAGCACCTCGCCGACGTCGCCGTCGACAACGGGTTGCTCAGGTGCGCGGGCGGCCACTGCGACGGTCTGGAGCCTGGGCCGACTGGCTGCGTCTTTGGCCGCCGCGCGGCCAAGTCGCGCGCCCAAATCGATGAGCGCCAGCGGTCGAAGCAGCTCCTCGGCCTGCTGGCGAGAAACGTCTGCACAGCCGCCCAACACGAACAGGTGATCGATGCCGGCTGGTCGAAAGGCAGCCGTTGGAAGTGCATCGACGCCCTGCCACGGACCGTCTGACGTCGCGGCGCCGTGCATCGGGTCGGGCGGCACCTGAAAGAACTGGTCCGCGGTGAACTGCTGTTCGGGATGGTACGTCATCGTGCGCGCTTGTTGGTCGGCTGCTGCCCAGGCCCCCGGTGTGTCCTCCTTGACCGGCACGTTCAATGTGTATTCGATGATCCGAAACTCCCCGCTGGACGTTTTGGCCCTGTTGGGATACTGACCCAGGTACGGTGCGCCAACGACACGGGCAGTCATCCCGTCGCCGCGGAGGACGTCACCACCAATGACCACCCGCCGAAGCGTCTGGGGACCGGCCGGGAAGGGGCGGAAGCGAGCCCCGGCCATGCGGGCTACCCAGGCGCGGTCGGAAGCATCGATGATCGAACGGGCCAAGACGGCCTGGCGACCGGCGCGATTCGCCATCACTACGCCGCACGGGCGGCCTGCCTCGTCCCGGAGCACTTCGGTCGGCTGGCAGCCGTAGAGGAACTTCACGCCGGACTCGAGGAGCGCCGCGTCGAGCATCCGCTTCACGTGCATCGGACGCGGAGCGCGAGTGAACGCCTTGGCGTCTGTCTTCGACTCGGCGCCGGGCGCGATGAACTCCAATTCGCCCAGGAGAATCCGGTCAACGTCTTCTGTCTTGCGAACAATAAGCCGGACGTAGCGGGCCGTTCGATCTACGGCCGAAGCAATCGCCGTCAGATCTTCAGCCGACCGATTCGCAACCACTCCGGCGTCCACCCAAGACTGCCGGTCATCACTGGTTGCCAGCGCCATCTCGCTCACTTCGAAACCGGATGCTCGGTTCCCCGACGATTCTCGGTGATAGACCATCAAGCGCACCTTTTCGATCGGCTGCGGCTTGCCCAAGTCGGCGATAATCGTCACGTCGCCATCGAACTGCACGCTCTCAGTTGTTGCGTTGCCCCACTTGCCGTCAGCGAGGCGTCTTGGCGGGTTGGTGTCGGGGTGCGGCGAGGCGCTGCGCAGGTTGGTTTCGTAAGAGAAATCCATGGCCCGCGGGTGACGCCCGGAACTCGTCTCCAGCGGCTCCGCAAAGATGCGCTGGGCAAGCGGCGATTGGGGGACTTCGTCGTCTTCGAGCCACAACCGCAGCGTTGCGGTCATGTCGTCGCCCAGATAGGGATGCCCTGCGGCCAAGAACACCGACGCTCCCGCTTCTGCCGCAGCCACTGCCGCCGAGACGGCTCCGGTGCTTCCTCCGACAATCGCTACGTCGACATTATAGGCGATGGGGATTTCGCGTTCTGATTGGCCGATCGATTCAGCCAAGAGCAGAGAGTCAGCCTGTCCCAGGACAAGCAAGAGGACACCGCAAAGCAATCCGGGCAAACGTTGATGGCTCATGGTCACGATCCCTTTTGTCAGGCCTTCTGTTGCTCGGCAACAAGCTGCCACTGTAGCGACATCCTAGCAGACTCGCGGCCAACCTTCCAGTCGGCGGGACCGTCCTCCACAGGAAGCCCCGGAAGACCGAAAGGACTACAGCCGGGGGAACCGTCCCATTGTCGACGGTTTGGCCCCCTGCCAGTTGCGCTACTGTGTAACCCTATTCAGGAAATAGGCTACACTGTGGCTGTGCACTCAATGAATGACAGGTCACCGCCGTGCCTCGTCGACGTCGGAAAACCGGTGGAACTGTACAACCTCGATGACGACCTCGGCGAACAACATGACCTGGCCGGTGAGAAGCCGAGATTGGTGAAGCAACTGAGCGAAGCCTGGGCCCAATGGGAAGCGGAAGTGAACGCCAGCGCGAAAGAGTGTGAACCATGAAGCCGACCATCCGATTCGTTCTGCAAACCTGCATGCTTGCCACGGCCTGTTGGCTTGCGTGCCAAGCGGCCGCCGACGAACCCTCGAGGCCGAATATTGTCTTCATCATGGCTGACGATCTGGGCTACGGCGATCTCGGTTGCTACGGCCAGAAGCTGATTGAGACGCCGAACATCGACCGACTCGCCAGCGAGGGTATGCGGTTCACCCAGGCATATGCGGGGAGCACCGTCTGCGCACCGTCGCGAGGCGCACTGATGACCGGCCTGCACAACGGTCACACACCGGTCCGCGACAATGTTCCCCACTATCACACGTACCTCCATTGTGCCGACGTCACGATTGCGGAAGTGCTCGAGCAAGTCGGATACCGTTGCGGCGGCATCGGAAAATGGAGCCTGGGGGATCCCGGCACGGAGGGCTGCCCACGCAATCAGGGATTCGCAACCTGGCTCGGCTATCTCAACCAAGACCACGCTCATTATTACTATCCGGAGTACTTGGACGACGACGACGGGCGTCTTGAGCTCGCGGGCAACTCCCGATCTCACCGGCATTACAGCCACCACCTCATGACCGAGCGGGCCTTGGAGTTCATCCGCCGGTCGGCCGGGCGTCCGTTCTTTCTCTATGCGGCCTATACGGCGCCGCATTTCGCTTCGCCTACGGAAGACAAGACCGGACTGCCCGTTCCGTCCGACGCCCCCTACTCCGACAGGCCGTGGAGCCAGAAGGAAAAGAACTACGCCGCGTTGGTGAGCCTGTTGGATCATGACGTCGGACGCATCGTCGGACTGATCGATGAACTGAAGCTGAAAGAGAGCACGCTGATCATATTCACCAGCGACAACGGTCCATGGGGTGACGCCCCGGAGCGGTTTGCCAGCAGCGGCCCGTTGCGCGGTGCGAAGCGAGACCTCTACGAAGGAGGCATCCGCGTGCCGTTTATTGCCCGGTGGCCCGGCGTCGTTCCAGAGAACCACGTCAGCGACGAAATCATCGCCTTCTGGGATATGATGGCAACGTTCGCCGAGTTCGCGGGCACGAAGCCGCCGGGCGGGATCGACGGCATTTCCGTTGCAGATGCGCTGCGGGGAAAGAACCTGGAGAACCGGCACGAGTATTTGTACTGGGACTACGGGCATTGCCGCCGCCGCTACGACCAGGCGGTGCGTCTGGGGAAATGGAAGGGCATCCGTCTCGGCAAAGACGGCGACATCCGCTTGTATGATCTGAGCACGGACATCGGTGAGACCAACGACGTTGCCGGCCAACATGGCGACATCGTGCAACGGATAGCGCAGATCATGAAGGCCGCGGTCACACCGAGCGACCGATATCCGATCGGCCAGGTCTACCGCGGCCAGCCGCTTTGGACGCCGTCGTCTAACGAGACGCCGAAGAAGCAGAGATGAATTCCGTTGTAGGAGAGCGTATACTGATGGTCGGAGCATATCCGAGCTGACTTCAAGGAATTCAGAGTGATGGGGAACGTGCCATGCCGGAATCTACTTCACGACGCTCATTCTTGAGACTTCTCGGCTTGGGCGCGGCTGCCGCCGGAGCGGCTTCGGCTGCCAAGGCCGGCGGACCGAAGATCCAAGGATTCGAAGAGGAAAAGACCGACGAAGCAGCGGCCAAGCCGTGGAAGCCTGTCTCGGATCGCAAGATCCGCATGGGGATCGTCGGGTACGGCGTCTGCAAGTTCGGCGCCGCGTTCTCTCTGCAACACCATCCGAATGTCGAGCTCGTCGCAGTCAGCGATCTGTTTCCGGATCGCTGTCAGGCGCTGGCTAGCGCGTGCAAGTGCACGAAGACCTATCCATCGCTGGAGGAAATGGTCAAGGACGATTCCATCGAGGCGATCTTCTGCGCGACCGATGCACCAAGCCATACTCGGCACTGTATCGAGGTCGTCAAGCACGGCAAACATGTCGCCACTGCCGTGCCGGCCGTATGGGGCAATCTGGAAGACGCCGACAAGTTGTTCGAAGCGGTCAAGGAGTCGGGTCTGAAGTACATGATGTTCGAGACTTCGTACTACCATAGCGACCTGTATGCGATGCGGCAGATTTGCAGGGCCGGCGGTTTCGGCGAGCTGGTCTATAGCGAAGGGGAGTACTTCCATTACGCGTGCTCGACGATCGCATCGTACAAAGACTGGCGCATCGGCCTGCCGCCCCAATGGTACCCGACCCATTCCAATGCGTACCAAATAGGAGTGGCCGGCGGAAGCTTCACCGAGGTGTCGTGCATGGGGATGCCCAGCATCCTCCATGAATTGCAGCCGGAGAATAACCGCTACAAGAACCCGTTCGGCACGGAGATCGCTCTGTTTCGCACCAGTCAAGGTGGTATGTCACGAATGGGTGTGAGTTGGGACACGCCGGGCTTCGGCGGTGAAGTCGGTCGGGTTCGTGGTCAGAAGGGTTCGATGGTCGGCATGCAATACCAGGGGTTGGAGAAGAAGCTGCCTGAGCTGACCAAGCCGCCGCTGCCGCCAGGGGTCCAGGCGGGCGGACACGGCGGATCGCACGGATACCTGGGCCATGAGTTCGTCATGTCGATCCTCGAAGACCGCAAGCCGGCCGTGGACCTGGCTGCGGCATTGAACATGACGGTCGGCGGCGTCGTGGCCCATCGGTCGGCGTTGAAGGACGGCGAACTGATGAAGATACCGCAATACAAGATGTAGCGCGCTGCACGGCCTCTGCGCTCGCCGAAATAGGGCCCGCGCACGCTTTTCTGGGGGATTGGTGTTCTTCCGGCAGGCGTGAAAACGCTTGTGGGAGAAAGGGAACTGGCGTGCTCCCTGCTCCCTGGATCCTGGTCCGAGTCGGATGTTGGGGTTCGTGGTACGCTGGCGTTTGGTGAGGCTGGGCGTGTACGATGGAGAGTATGCACGCGGAGGAAGAGATCGCGTATGACTTTCGGCAGCACGAATCGTTCTTTGGCCAAGAGGAGAATTCCTATGTCGCGTCTGGCACCGGCTGCGGTTTGCCGGCCCCTGCTCGTTCTGGTTTGTCTCTCACCGTCGGTTTTCGCGGGCGAGCCGGCTGCCCGGCCCAAATCGGCCGCGGCCGTGAGACCGAGTGGATGGGGGTTGCGGCATGTGCTTGAGGGAGATTCGAAACTGCCCCGCGTGCTGCTGATCGGCGACTCGATCCTGAATGGCTACCATGGCAAGGCGGCCGATCTGCTGCGCGGCAGAGTTAGCCTCGATGCGTGGATCACCCCGAAGCACATCGGCAGCAATATCGCGTCGGATATGAAGGAGATCTTTGCCGAGCACACCTATGATCTGATTCTGTTCAATGACATCGGTCTGCATGCCTGGGCGCCGGGGAGAATTCCTGAGGGACAGTATGAGCCGTTGTTGCGGGTTCATGTTGCCGACCTCCACAGATTCGCACCCAAGGCGAAGCTGATCTTTGCGACGACGACGCCGATGACCACCAAGACCCGGCCCATCGGCCTCGATCCGGAGTTCAATCCGCTGATCGTGGAGCGGAACAGGATTGCGGTGAAAGTGATGCAGGAGAACGGGGTGCCGGTGGCCGACTACTACGGCATTCTGGATAAGAAGCTGGATCTTGCCGCGGGGGACCGCTTTCACTGGAAGCGGCCTGCTTACGAGCTGCTGGCCCAGTGTGCCGCCGCCCAGATTGCCGAAGCGCTAAACCTGGCGATTCCGGCGGTCAAGACCGCTCCGGCCGGGAAATAGCCAGCGAGAAATGGAGTGTGTCGGCCTGAGGCTTCCGTTCCACCCGTAAGTTGTGCCGTCGAGCGGCGCGGGCACAGTGGCCCGCTGGGGTGCGCGATGGTACACTGCAGGGTTGAGCCAGCGTAAGGCGGTTTCGCGCTGGAGTGTTGCTGAGAAATCTTTGTCTAGGCTTGCCCCCAATCCCCGGAAAGAAACACCATGAGATTGTCCTGCCGGTTGCTCCTTGGCCTGATGCTTTTGGGAACAGCGGTCGCACGAGCGGCGGAGCCCGTGCCTGCCGCGAAAGCGACCACCACGTTCACGCTCTGGCAATTACCCGAGCAAACGCTAAGCCAAATGATGTCGTACGTTGTGCGGACCGCCGGGGGCAAGCTCATCGTGATCGACGGGGGTACGGCGGGCGACGCGCCTTATCTGCGAGACTTCCTGGCCTCGCGGGGGAATTCGGTGGAGGCATGGTTCATCACGCACCCGCACTCCGACCATGTGGATGCCCCGACGCAACTGCTGGCCAATCCGCAGGGACTGAAGGTTGGTACGGTGTACGCCTCGCTGCCCGAAGAGGACTGGGTGGCCAAGTACGTGCCCTCGGACGACGACAAGCAAAGCCTCGAGGCGTTCCGTGAGGTTCTCAAGAAGACGGGCCAACGCGCCGTGGATCTTGAGCTGGGACAGTCACTGACGATTGACGGCGTGCACATCCGGGTGCTGGGCATACGCAATCCAGAATTGACGAGCAACTGCTTCAACAACTCGTCTATCGTGCTGAAGATGTGGGACGATACGAAGTCGATCCTCTTTCTGGGCGATCTCGGTTTCGAAGGGGGCCAGAAGCTGCTGAAGGGGCCCTATCGCGATCAACTGCACGCCGAGTATGTGCAGATGGCCCACCACGGTCAAAACGGTGCGGGGGAAGAAGTCTATCAAGCGATCAAGCCGAAGTATTGCCTGTGGCCTGCGCCTCGGTGGCTTTGGGACAATGACGCGGGCTACGGACGGGAGGTCAAAGGCAAAGGCACCGGCAGGCTGAAGACGCTTGAAGTGCGGGCGTGGATGGAGAAGCTCAACGTCCAACGCCACTATGTCTCGGCCGACGGTCTTCAGAAGATCGAGTAGGGCGGCGCGAGAGCTCGTCGCCGAGGATTGATCGGGGTGCGGGGAAAGTCGGCCGGAGGTGAGCCAGGACCCTGGCCGGGATGCCCGGCTGGCGGGTTGTCGGTTGTCGATGCGGCCGGTATGCTGAATCGATTCACGACCGTATGTTCGGCGTCGAGCCGACCAGCATTCTAGACGAGGGATGTCCCCCATGCCCGACCATTGCGAGCGTCATCCGCACCTGAAGCAATCGGACGCGGAAGTATATCAGCTTGTGCAGCAACAGATTGAGGCGGAATCGTCGACGTTGAAGATGATTCCGTCGGAGAATTTCGCGTCGTTCGCGGTGTTGGAAGCCAGCGGATCGATCCTGACGAACAAGTACTGCGAGGGGTATCCGGGCGCCCGCTATTACGAGGGGAACGAGGTAATGGACCAGGTTGAGAACCTGGCTATCCAGCGGGCGAAGGAGCTTTTCGGGGCCGAGCATGTGAACATGCAGCCGTACTCGGGGTCGCCGGCCAACCAGGCCGTGTACCGGGCGCTCTGCAAGTTGGGCGACAAGGTCATGGGGATGCCTGTGCCAGGTGGCGGACACCTGACCCACGGATGGAAAGTGAACTTTTCGGGTAGCGATTATGTGCAGGTGCCGTATGGTCCGGACGCGGAAACGGGACTATTGGATTATGCCCAGATTCGCGCGTTGGCCCGGCAGGAACGGCCCAAGATGATCTGGGTGGGGGCGACTTCGTATCCGCGGACCTTGGAGTACGACAAGTTCGCCGAGATTGCCGACGAGGTGCAGGCGTATCTGGTGGCCGACATTGCGCATATCAATGGGCTGATCGTGGCCGGCGTGCATCCGAACCCGGTTCCTTACTGCGACGTGGTGAGCAGCACGAGCCATAAGATGCTGCGGGGACCGCGGGCGGGATTCCTGCTGTCGCGGATCGAGGACCGCTATCAGGCGGTACATCATGCTGGAAGCAAGCTGAACCTAGCCAAGCGGTTGGATCGGGCGGTGTTTCCCGGACTACAAGGCGGGCCGCACATGCACACGATTGCCGCGATGGCGGTTACGTTCCGGGAGGCGGCCACACCGGAGTTCCGCGAGTACGGCCGGCAGGTTGCCGCGAACGCCAAGGCGCTGGCCGAGGGGCTGGTGCGCCGCGGCTATGACCTGGTCAGCGGCGGCACCGACAACCATTTGCTGGTCATGGATTTCCGCAAGGCCGAGTTTACGGGCAAGGACGTGGCCCAGGCGCTGGCGAAGGCGGGGATCATCTGCAATTTCAACATGGTGCCGGGCGATCCGCGCAAGCCGTTTGTCACGAGCGGCGTGCGGATGGGGACCCCTGCCCTGACGTCGATGGGGATGAAGGAGCCGGAGATGGACCGGATTGCCGGCTGGATCGACACGGTCTGCCGGGGTATGGACCAGTTGGAGCCGGTTGCCGCCAAAGTGCGCGGCGAAGTGGCGGAGCTGTGCTCGCAGTTTCGCATTCCGGGGATCAGTTAGACGACGTGATCGCTGGATGGGTACTGTCGGCTGGCGCTGATACGATGCCCTCAACCGTAGCTTGTTTGCCAAAAGAAAGGAACCTGATGAAAATCGCGACTATCGACACGGCCCGAGGAACGATCCGCTTGGAGCTGTTCGACGACAAGGCTCCCAAGACCGTGGCCAATTTCGAGAAGCTGGCGGGCGAGGGTTTCTACGACGGGCTGACGTTTCACCGCGTGATCGCCGATTTCATGATCCAAGGCGGTTGCCCTCGCGGCGACGGCACGGGGGGACCCGGCTACGAGTTCGCCGACGAGTTTCATCCGACGCTGAAGCACGACCGTCCCGGCGTGCTCTCGATGGCCAACGCGGGACCGAACACCAACGGATCGCAGTTCTTCATTACCCATGTGCCGACTCCTTGGCTGGACGGCAAGCACTCGGTCTTCGGGCGGGTGATTGAGGGCCAGGACGTGGTCGATGCCGTTCAGGCGGGCGACAAGATGGAGAAGGTCACGATCAGCGAGGAGTAGCCCGGTCGCAGGCGGGACGTGGCCACAAACGTCGGGCTGCCTACGAGCCGCGCTTCGTGCTGGTCGGCATGGTATTCCATCTGCCGCAAGAGCAGTTCGGCGATGAAGTGTCCGAGCATGCTGAAGATGCCGCGGCGGTAGCCGACCGACGCGTTGACTTCGCAATCGACGTCGATGCGCGCCGGCTGCGGTGCGTCAACCGCCTCGCACACATGCGGCCACGGGTTCCTAGTGCGTCGCCAATTGGATCTGGCCGAGATCAATCGGTTTGTCGGCCACTTGGACCGTCTTGAGCGGATTCTGGGGATCGGCGTAGCGGCCGGCGAGCTTGTCGGGGCCGCTGTAGCGGGAGCCATTCGCCTGGCCCCAGACGAACGTCAAGGCGTATTGGCCGGTCGGGATGCCGTCGCCGACGTTGTAGGTGAACAGCGTGAAGTTACCTTGGTCGTCGGTGATGGCCTGGGGCAAGGCGGGATTGGCCTTGTCGAGGCCACCGACGCGATAGGCCTTGACCTTGAGTTGGGCTGCGGGCTGGCCGTCGACGAGGACCTGCCCCTTCACGGGGTACGTGGGCAAACGATCGTCGAGGGCCGACTTCTGGCACGCGCCCAGTGCCAGGCAGGCCAGGGCGATCCATGGGAGCCGCGTCCAGGCGGCCGGGCGGCGGGGAGCGGGCCGTGTTGGGAGAGGGCCGGGTATTGTTCGGGTTGTGTCCAGCGGTTCTGGCATCGTCAACTACCGCCTCTCAGACTACGTGAAGTTGCAGGACTCAAGCGGCGCCGGTGCCGACAGACCCCGGCTAAGGCCACTCGAAGACTTCGCCTTGATTGCAGGAAATGGCCGCGGCGAGAACGGCCGGCTGGATCGTCTCGGAGACGAACGTGACCGAACCGTCGCAGCGGACCACGTTGATGCCGCCGGGATGGAAGGAGAACAGGCTGTGTTCGCGATGGTTGTTGCAGTTGATCATGCACATGCCGTAGACGGGAGTGGTGTAGACGCCGTTGCGGGGTGCGCCACCGAGCCAGTTCTCGCCGTTGTAGATATCGGCCCAGCCGCCGCCGTTGTCGGACCCGAAGCTGAACGTCATGACCATGTTGAGCTTACCGCCGCGAGTGTAGATGTTCGGCCCACCGGCACGTTCGGCCAGCAAGATCGTGTTGGACGCGCCGTCGCGGATGTCGGTGAGGCGCCGATGCGAGTGCCGCGCCGGTGTGTCGGGCTGGAGCGGGCCTTCGAAGTCGCTGTCGGTGTCGTACGCGGCATCGGCCAGCTCTTTGAGGTTTTCGGCCGCACCGGTGATGACCGTATAGTCGGAGGGCGCGGAAGAGAGGTGGATCGCTTCGCCGGGTAGCCATCCGGTCGGCGTTCGGTCGATCTCGATCGTGCCGGCACCGAAGGTGGTCGTGTAGACGCGGGCCTTGGCGTCGGGGGCGGTCGGGCACGCGAAGACGTCGATCACGGTGCGGCTCAGACTGACGTTCGAATCGGCGAGGGAGTCGATATCTTTGGTCCAGTAGAGCCCAAGGGTCGCATTGCTGACGTTGGGGACCGGCATGTTCCACCGGTCATACAAAGGCCTCTGTTCCATAAAAGGCAAGACCATGACGCCCCAGGTCGAAAACCAGACGTTCTCGGCGGTGGGGACCGACGCGTCGAACCCACTGATGATCCAGCCCGGGGGAAAGACCTTGTGGGTGTCGTGGTAAGTCTGGAAGGCTATTCCGAGCTGGTGGAGCTTGTTGGCGCACTGCATGCGGAGCGCGGCATGGCGCGCCGACTGGACCGCGGGCAACAACAGCGCGATCAGGATGCCGATCACGACCATGACCACCATCAGCTCTACCAGCGTGAAAGCACGGTTGCATCGAATCGACCGTCGGACAACCATGAGCGAGACCCTCTGAGTACGTTCCCATCGATGTTCGAGTTGTTTCGTCGCGCCGTTGGCAGGCAGTCGCCATGGGGGCTTATTGCCCCCGAGACTTTATCCACTCCTGGTCGGGCTGACTGAGTTTGTCCATGGGCAGTTCGATTTCGCTGCCGTCGGGCTTGCGGAGCTTGACCTTGCCGCCGGTGGCGCTGATGAATTCGGCTTCGATCTTGTAGGTTCCGGTGCTATCGGTCCAGGTTCGCGACGCCGGGGCCGGCTTGGCGGGCTCCTCGGTTGACTTCGGGGCTTCGGCAACCGGTTCGGGCGGACCTGGCTTCGACGACTCGGGCGGGGTTGCCTTGGACGCTTCGGGTGAGCCTGCCTGCGACGCGTCGGATGGCGTCTTCTCGGATTCGGGTGGGGCTTTTGGCGAAGTCGCCGACGTGGGCTTCTTGGGGCGGTCGTCGTCGTAGAGCTGCGGATCCTTGCCGCGTTTGGTCAGAAGCTTGGGGTTGACGCCGCCGAGAGCGACCGGTTTGCCGCCGACTTCCATGGCGTAGAGATGCCAATAGTCGTCGCGCCAGTGGACGCGGGCTTTCCAGGGGAGAGTGACAACCTTGCCGGATTCGTCCCGGCCGGTCACTGTCGAGAGAACGGTGAAGAAGCCAAAATCGCGATTGCCGAGCACATGGTATTGGTTTCGCGGGAACTTGATGTGGGCGCCGCGGCCGAAATACTCGCGAACGAAGGCTTCGGATATTTGGTAGACGGCGTCTTGCAGCGGAACGACCAGATCGACCGCGGAGCGTCGGGGCGGCTCGTTCGCTGCGGGTGTTGCGGGTTTCGCAGCGGTGCCCGGGGCGGGTGTCTTCGCGACACTGGCGGCGGCCGGGCGTGTGGGGCGCTTGGGAGTTGTCGCCTTGTTGACTTTGTACAGGTTGTACATGTAGTAGCCGGCGGCGCCCAAGACGACTACCAAGAACAGCCTGCCGAAGGCCGAACCGATCTGTTGCATGACCCCGCCCTTCGCAGTACCCGTGCACCCTGGCAGAAACCCAGGCCAGCCTTGTACCGGGGATCCCAATGAGGCCCAGCCCGGAATGTCACCCATGCCCCCCGCGTGAAATGGTGATAAGTGTCGCGCGGGGAGCGTCGTCTTGGCCCCCTGAACTAGCTGTAGGATAGTCAGGACTCACCGAAATGGCAAGTGACCACATGGATTTCGTCGGCCCGGCGTCCTCAACGGGCGGGGAGTTGCCGCCGGGGATAACCGCCGCCAGCGAGCCGGGCCCCGTTTGTCGAGACCGCCGGGGCTGAGGCAGGCTGCCAGGGGCTCATTCGTCAAGCGGTTGATCCGGCGGATTTCGGCCTAGGAAGGGATATTGCTCGAGGTCGACCACGGTGCCGCTGAAGGGGCGCGACTGGTCGCCGAGCCACGGGACGACCATGCTGGCGATTTCTTCGGGCTTGATGAGCCGGCCGATGGGGGCGCAGTATCGCGACAGCTTCTCGGCCCAGTCGGCGGGGAAGCCGTCTTCGACCTTGTAGCGGAGCTCGTTTTCGGTGAGCGTCCAGCCGACGTTGAAGTGAAACACGCGGATGCCGAAGTTGCGGTGGAGCGCATCGCCCAGATTTCGCGACATGGCCATGAGGCCGGCCTTGGAGAGGCTGTAGGCCAAGAGGTTCTCCTGGCCGCAGTAGCCGTTGTTGGAGCCGATGTTGAGCACGCAACCGCGCGAGCGGGTGAGATGCTCGAGGCCGGCCTGGACGAGCAAGAGCGGTGCGCGAAGGTTGACCGCCATGACCTTGTCGAACAGCGCGGCGTCGGTGGAGTGGATGTCGCTACGGACGATGAAGGCGGCGTTGTTGACGATGGCATCGATCCGGGCGAAGGCCCTTGCGGCGGTGTCGATAATCCGCCGCGGGGCCTTGGGATCGGCGAGATCGTCGATATGCAATACGGCACGATCGCCCAGCGACTGGACGACCTCGCGTCCCTGCTCTTGTTCGAGGCCGTGGATGAGGACGCGAGCGCCCTGGGCTACACAGGCTTTGGCGATGGCGCGGCCGATTCCGGTCGTGCTGCCGGTGACGATGATAACCTTATCCTGCAAGAGCATGTTGAGGGTACTCCGTTTCCGGTTCAATCGGCCGCGTGTCGACACGACACCTGTTTCCGTAACGAATCCTCATGGTCGCTGTTGGCGCCATAGCTCCAAACGTGGCAGGAGCTCTTCCGGTCTGGCGGTGCCGGTGGTCGCCAGTTGTTGGACCGTGATCGAGGCAACGAGGTTTCCCAGCAACGCGGCCTCGGGCAGCGGGGCGCCGGCGGCGAGCGCCAATACGCAGCCGGACGTCGCGCTGTCGCCCGCGCCGGTGGGATCGGTGGGGCCTTCGACTCGCACGCCGGGCACGATGGTCAACTCGGGGTCGGTGACGACCATGCCAGCGGCGCCACGCGTGGCAACGATCGGCGCGCCAATCTGGCGGCGCAGCAGACCGAGGGCCTTCTCCAACTCGTCGGGATCGACGGTGTCGTCGGGCAGCGGATTCTCGCGGTCGACGGCCTCGAACTGGTTGGGCTTGATAATGACATTACGAAAACGGCGGATCCGACGGCGACTGTCGGCCCAGAAGACGACTTTGGGCCACGCCTTGGGCCATTGGGCCAGCGCGTCGCGGATTCGGGCGGTGACGACTCCGCAATCTTCCTCTTCGACCTGATCCATGACGATCAGGGCATCGAGGCTGGGCAGGAGGGTCTCGATCGACTGGATGATACGGTCTTCAACCTCGGCGGGCGTGGGCTGGCGGTTCTTGGTGTCGTAGCGTTCGTGCTCGCCCTGAAGGCTCGGATCGGTACAGTCGCGAGGCTTCAGGTAGGTCGGGGTCATGCGGTCGGGGGCGTAGTGGAGATGATCGGTGGTGCAACCCAAGTGGGCCAATCCTTTGCGCAGCTCGTAGGATTCGCCGTCGTCGCCACTGAAGCCGACGGCATGGAGCACGCCGGCGCGCAATGCGGCCAGGTTGCATACCACCGTGCCGGCGGCGCCGGGGCTGCAACGGATTCGGACGACCTGGTTGGCCGTCTTGGCCGTCTCCAGGCTCGTCTCGGCCAGCCGCGGGTCGACGTCGAGGTACTTGTCGAGGAAGAAGTCGCCAACCACTGCGACGCGAAGGCGGCGGAAGGCGTCGGTCCACTGCTGCAAACACTCGGGCGCGAGGTCGTCGAGGGTCTTCATCGCTGGTTCCAAAGGTAGGCGATCAACGCCTGGTAATCGCGGTAGTCGGGAATGATGACGTCGGCGCCGACACCGATGAGACGGTCGCGCTTCCAGGCGTCGGGCTTGCCGCTGCGGCCAGCCTCGTCGCTGGCCACGCCGACGGCCGTGCCACCGACCGACTTGACGTTCTGGATCTCGACGAAGCCGTCGCCGAAGCCCAAGAGCGAGGCCCCTTCAAGGTGATTGTCGCGCAAGATGCGCTCGATGACCATGGCTTTGGAGAAGTTCTTGTAGTCGTCCAGGGCGCCGTAGACGTGGCGTCCGAAATAGCCGTCCAACTGGAGGAGCCGCACCTCTTCGACAACGAACGGCTCGTCGGTGCCGCTGGCCAAGTAGAGGGTGGCTCCGCGGCGGCGGAGCTCGTCGAGGAGCTCGAAGGAGTCGGGGACCACCATGTCGCGAGGGTTCGCCTGGCCGGTACGGAGCGCCTCGCGCCGCTCGGTGATCCGCTCCATGAGCAGATCGAGGTACATCTGCTTGTAGACGATGGGATCGTCGGGCTGCCCTCCCCTTTGCCGGACCTCTTCGGCCAGGCGGATCATCTGGTAGATCGTTTGCTTGCCGGTCAACTCGCCGACGAACTTGGAAACGAGGGCGTGGAGTGCATCGGCCGACTCGTCGGTGCCGGTGGCCTGGAGGATTCGGACCATCATCGGCACCATGACTTCGGGCCAGCCCTCGCGAATGAGGCTGAGGGTACCGTCGAAATCGAACAGTACGTGTTGGGGTGGCTGCCGGTCGGCGGTGGGGTGGATGACCTCGATGCTCGTGCCAGGCAGGAACTTCGCCGTCTCGACTTCGTCGACCACTCTGCGGTAGTCGTCCTCGTAATATGGTTGATTCATCGCCGATCTATTATTCGTGGCCCGTTGCCGTAAATGGACTTACACAACCGGCCCATCCTACGACAAAGCATCCCTGGTCGAAAGGGGGTCAGGGCGGTGCGTGGCCGAGTGCACGGTTTCGGCCCTCCAGGCTGGCGTTTCACGGGGCGGGGTGTGACGGCGACTGGGCTGAACCAAGTGTCGCGCAAGCGAATGCGGGATGTGCGTGAGTCCTATCGATACCGGGTGCAGACGCGACGGTTGCGGCCCCAAGTGCGACTATCGGGGTTCGAAGCGGCCAATACCCCCACCACGACCGGATGGGCTCCCCGAGGTGATCCGAGTTCTACAGCTTCTGCTGGCAATATTCCATGAAGGCAAGGGTTTTGAACGCTTGCCGGGGGAATGGGATGCGTAAGACTAATCATTGACCGTTGTTGGGCGCTGGCAAGAATTCGAGTGGCGCCACGATGCGTCGATATCCTTCTGAAGTGACGCGGTGGAAGTGTCGCCATGAGAAGAGTTGAAGGGCCTAGAGGCCTGCTTTGTCCCCTCCCGGTAGCGGCCGCGCTTTGAGCGGAGATTCAGAGCGCGGCCCTCTTTGTTTCTGCGGGTGTTGTTGCCAAGTTGCGCTGCGGCGAAGAAAATGGCCCGCGAGTTGAGAGCCCGGGACCCAGTACGTTGGGGACAGGATTGCGATGGCCTTGCGCTGCACGCCGGATTGTGGAGAGAGCGCCGGACCGGAGCGGCTGGCCGCCGAGTTTGGTTGCCGTGCGGCGCTGGCCGGTCGCTGCGTGCGAACGATGCTCTGGCTGCTGCCCGACGGCCATTCGTTGGCGGTCGAGAGCTTCGAGCGTTGGAAATCGCAGGTCGCCAGGGTGTACGACTGCGACCTCGGACATCGGGCGAAGGCACTGGCGAGGCTGGCTGCGGCGTACGGGTTGCCGGCCGAGCGGTGCGAACCGGCTGAGTTGCTCTTCGTCGTGCAGACGTACTACGCACTGGTGGTGAGGCTTCTGGTGCGGGAGGCCACGGGCGGTTGCGGAGACGATCTGCTGGCAGACGATCCGCTGCAGTGGTGTATGCAGATCGATCATTCCGGGCTGGCAACGGCCGTGGACGAGGCGATGGAACGCATGGGGTGCTTTGCTACTGGATTGGCCGGCGATCAAATGGTAAGCCGCGACTGGTTCAAGCCGCTGTATCAGGACCTTTTTCCGGGAAGCGTGCGTCATGCCATGGGCGAATACTATACGCCCCGCTGGCTGGCAGAGAAGGTGCTGGACGCGGTGGGCTACGAAGGATCGCCGGATTGCCGGTTGTTGGACCCCTCGTGCGGTTCGGGGGTTTTTCTGCTGGCGGCCATCGATCGGGTGCGCCGACATGCCGCGCGGCGGGACGGGGATTTGCAAAGGAAAATCCTGGGCAGCATCGCCGGCTTCGATCTAAATCCCGTGGCGGTCCTGTCGGCGCGGGCCAACTATCGGATTGCCCTGGGGGATCTGGGCGGCGGGCTGCCGGGGACGGCGATGCCTGTGTCTCTGCGGGATTGCATTCGCGGCGAACGCCCGTGCGACGATGATAGGGCGAAGTGGGACGTGGTTGTGGGGAATCCGCCTTGGGTGACATGGGACAGTCTGCCGCAGCCATATCGTGAGGCAACGAAGCCGCTATGGCAGCAGTATGGGCTGTTTTCGCTCTCTGGCAGCGACGCGAGACACGGCGGGGCGAAGAAGGACCTCGCCATGCTCGTGGTGTACGCGGCGGCCGATCGGTATTTGCGCGACGGCGGGCGGTTGGGCATGGTCGTCACGCAAACGGTCTTGCAGAACAAGGGGGCTGGCGACGGGTTTCGTCGATTTCGGCTGGGCGATGATGGGCCGACGCTACGGGTGCTGCGGGTCGACGATCTGAGCAGCTTTCAGCCGTTCGCCGATGCGTCTGGCCGAACCGCCGTGATCGCGCTCGAGAAGGGGCGACCTACGACGTATCCGGTACCGTATGTTCGCTGGTCGCTCGTGGGGAAGCTGCCCGATCCGGACCGGCCTGCGGCAGGTGAGGCTTTTGACAGGCAGGCTTGCCGCGCGGCGCCGATCGATCCGCAGCAGGTCAGCTCGCCTTGGCTGATCTTGCCAGATGGGTTCGCCGTGTCGCCGGCTCAATTGTTGGGTCGGTCGGACTACGAGGCGCACCTTGGTGCCAACAGTGGCGGGGCGAACGGCGTCTACTGGGTGGAGGTGTTAGGGGCGGCGGACGGAGGGCTACGGGTTCGTAATCTGTCGGGCCGGGGTAAGCATGATGTGGCCCAGGTGGAATCGGTGATTGAAGCGGACCTGGTGTATCCGCTGGTGCGATGGGCGGACGTGGATCGGTATGTGGCCCGACCTCGGGCGCACGTGCTTCTGACGCAAGACGTGCGAACGCGGCGCGGGATCGACCCGGAGCAGATGGCGCAGCGGTATCCGCGCACGCTGGAGTATTTGAAGCGATTTGAGCCGCTGTTGCGGAGCCGTTCGGCGTATCGACGCTATCAGGAGACGGCACCGTACTGGTCGATGTATAACGTCGGGGCGTATACGCTGGCGCCGCACAAGGTGGTTTGGCGGCGGATGGATCGGCGGATTCGGGCGGCCATGGTTGGGCCGGTGGACGATTCGCTGCTAGGGGTACGGCCGGCCGTGCCCCAGGAGACGTGCGTTCTGATCGCAGCCGCGTCGCCGGAGGAGGCACACTACCTGTGTGGTGTGATGAACAGCACGGTGGTCGATTTTCTCGTGCGAGCACACAGCGTGTGCGGTGGGAAGAGTTTCGGGACGCCCAGCGTGCTTCAGTACCTTCGCGTGAGGCGATTCGAGCCGAGTGATGAGCGACACGTGCTGTTGTCGGAGGCAGCCCGGCGGGCAGGAGAAACCGTCCACCGGCGCGCCGACGGTGGGGAAGCCCAGGAGGAGATCGACCGCCTGGCCGGGCGGCTCTGGGGGCTATCGTCTCAGGACGTCGGCGCGCTGCGAGGGGAAACCGTCAACTGCCAAGACATAGGGGATTGAGAGAGCCGCCGGCCCCGCTGGGGTGAGATCCATGCGGTGCGCGACATCGTCGCGGGGCCGGGCGCGACTCTTCCGGGTCGGCCTCCTCGGCAGTCGGATCCGTTGGAGTAGGCTTTGCCTTCTTCTTCGGCGAGGTGGCAGTCGAGGGCCCGCTCAGTGTCTCGTCGATGTCGGTGCGAAGCTCTGCGGCCGCAACGAGCTCTCCTCGAAGGATGCATACGCTGCCAGGGGCTTCAATGCCGATCTGTACCGATCGGCCTTTTACCCGCAGAACCGTGACCGTCACGTCCGGGCCGATCTGGATTTTCTCTTCCATCTTCCTTGTTAGTACCAGCATGGCACACTCCTTCTTCGCCAAGATCGTGTTTGCCAGTTCGACAGGAACTAATGCACGCGGTGTGCCGATGCGATGAGAAAAACGGAGGGAGAGTCGTAAGAGGTTGTTCCGGTATGAGTTGCGCGTTGGAAGAAAACCGTGTCGGGATGTGGTAGTGTACAGATTTACAAGAAGGTCTTACAAAGCGGAGGGTGGGGTGTATTGGAAGGCAGAGTGCCCTCGCCATGAGGCCCCTCTCCCGCGAACGGGCGAGGGGAGTTTTGGGCTGGTTATTTTCTGGTGCGGCACAGCCGGAGGCGGCTGTGCTACATGGCGGGCGAGGGGAGGTTGAGACGCGGGCAGCTCTTAGTGGCGCGAGCGTTGGGCGATCTGGTCGCGGAGTTGAGCGGCCAGCTCGTACTCCTCGGCAGCAACGGCGTCGGCCAATTGCTCCTGAAGGGTGCGGTCGATGCTGTAATTCCCGCGGATCCAATCCTGGAGCCGGTTGAGCTGGTCGACCATCTCATCTTCTTGGAAGTGCTCTTCGGCCTCGACGTTGCGGTAGACTTGGCGCAATCGTTCGAGGCCGCGATGGATCTCCTCGATGGCCGGCTCGGGCCCGTCGTCGGCCAGGCGGGAAAGGGCGGCTGCCTGGGTTCGATGGAAGAGGACGAAGGGGCGATATTGCTCGTGTGAGAGCGTCCAGTCGGTATGCGGTGAATGGGCCGCGGCCAGGTCCATGAGGGCGAGGCTGTGGTCGGCATCGGAAACGGCGCGATTGAACTCGCGCAGAGCGAGCCAGCAGATCCGGCGGTGGTAGAACTGAAGGAATTCGCGATCGATTTCTTCGCACTGCTCGTCGGAGAACTGGAATTCGGGGCCTTCGGCGAGGGCGACCTGCCTCATCAGATCGAGATAGGTGTCTTTTCCGTCGGGTCGCTGACCATCGGGTCGATGCTCGGTTTCCATCTGGAGAACGCCGAGTTCCACGCGCATTTGAAGCACATCGCGTCCGTCCTTGGTCTGAACCATGCGGGCGCTCAGGGTCCCCGGTTCATAGGGCCAGTCGTGGAGTGCGGCGTCAATGTCTGTTCGCTTAGACATACTGCCTATTATACCCTCGAAACGAACGGGGGACTGCCACAAGGAGGGGGTGGTCGTCCGCCCTGTCGTGATGGCATCATGCCGTATTCGGCGTCGGGGAGCAAGGCCGCCGGCCGCCGGAGACCGTCTATTCGGGCTCGCTTCGCCGCCTTTGCTTCTTCTCGGCCTGTCGGCGCTTGTCGGTTAGACGACGGCGTACCGAGGCCTTGGTCGGCCGGGTCGGTTTCCGCACCCGTGGGGCAGTTGCCACGGCCGCCAGCATGGCACGTAGGCGCTGGAGGCAGTCGTTCGTGTTGCGGGCGGCGTCGCGATAGCGCTGGCCGGCCAGAAGGAGGTCGCCGTCGGTGGTGATCCGGTTGCGGTAACGGGTGGCAAATCTCTGGCGGACGTCGTCGGGGAGGCTGGGGCTGTTGGTTACGGACCAGCGCAGGGTGGCCTTGGTGTTGAGCTTGTTGACGTTCTGTCCGCCGGGTCCCGAGCTGCGCGAGTAGGTGAACTGAATTTCCTGCAACGGAATACGAATTCGCTGGTTGACGATCAGCATGGCGCTAGGCCCTGCCCATGAGCTTCTCGAAGGCCTGCCGAGAGTGGGTTAACAGGTCCTGATAGTCGATGGGCTCGATCTCTTCGCCCAACAGTTCGACGTCGTAGTAGCCGTCGTATCCGGCGGAGGTCAGGGCGTCGACGATCGCCTGGAGCGGAAGGGTGCCCTCGCCCAGGAGGCAGCGGCTCTGCTCGCCACACGGCGGCTGGCGCGCATCGCCCAACTGAACGATGGCGATGTGGGTAGCGATCTGGGCAATTTGCTGGATCATGGCGGCCTCGTGCCCCAGATGATAGGTATCGAAGACCATTTTGACTTGGGGGCTATCGATCGCCGTGACCAAGGCCATGAAGTCGTCGATATTGGTGAGGAACGTGAACTCGCTGCCGCAACCGGGGTGCATCGGCTCGACCGCCAAGGTGACGCCGAAATCGGTCGCGAGAGGGATGAGTTCCTTCATGGCGTCTTTGATTAGCCGACGGGCATGGTTATGGGTATGCCCAGCCCGCGCGCCGCTGTAGACGACGAGCGTTCCGGCGTGAAGAGCGGCGGCGGTTCGGACGGCCTCGCGGGCGTCCTCAAGGCTTTGGCGGAAGGTGCGGCCGTCGCTTCCAGTGAATCCGCCGGCCCAGAACAGATGGGAAACCTGCATGTCGTGCGAGCGGAGCAGGTCGAGGGCCTTGGCCTCGCCGCAATCGGACAGTTTCTGCCGCCAGACTCCCATCGCACGAATGCCGGCCGCCGAATAGTTGGCGACATCTTCCTCGAAGGACCAACGAAACGTGGTCGTTTCGTTCATCGACAACTGAGCCATCCGTGTTGCTCCTCCGCAAATACCAGCGATTAGTGCTTGTCGCACCGAACTGTGGCGTTTGTGGCGGCGTGTTTACGGGGTTTCGAACGCGAACCACATGCCAGACGTACGCCGAACGCACTCTAGAGGGCCAGTCCGGGCGGTGACCCCCAAGGCGGTAGTATCGTGAAATTGGCTGAGGCTGTAAAGCGGGACCGGGAGAAGCCGCGAGGAGCGATTGCCGAGCGGGCCGAGAACTCGCGGTAGTTTCGATTCCGGGCACACTGCGGCCACCAACGGACGGGCAAGAGCCGCCCGTCACTTGTCGTCGGGCTTGGAATTCTGCATGTTCCACGCCACGAGCCAGTCCGTCTTGACGGGCTTCATGTGGAAGTCCTTTTCGAGCCGCTCGGCCATGTCAGGCATGTGGCCGCCACCGTAGAAGATGGCGATACGCTTCTTGCCGGCGTCGATTTGTCGTCGAAGCACGGCCAGCGCGGCCTCGTTGCGGTCGGAGATCAGTGCGGAACCGTCGGGGCCACCGATGGCGTCCAACGCGCCCTCGAGGTCGTCGAACTGTTCGGCCAGCACCCGCTTCAGTTTCAGGGCGCGGTTCTTGCTCAACAAGGCCATGAGCAGCTGGGCGTCGGAAGTCTTTTCGTTGCCGCTTTGCTGGGCCATGGCGTAGCCCATCATGCGGAGCATGATCGTCCACATGCTCTCGCCTCGCCGCTCCATCGACTGGGCGAACTGTTCTGGAGAGAGATCGGCGTGGACGAAATTCTTCGCGGTGTAGTCGATGCCTCGAAGCTGAAACTCGAGGTCGAGAACCTTCGTCATCATGTTCTGGAGCATCGATACGGGGTTGTTCGTGACGTTTCGGCCGCCCTTGGGAATGCGCGTGCCTTCGGGGGCCACGAGCTCGTAGAGGACGGCGTCGTACGTCTGAAAGCGGCGGTTGAGTTCTTCAAAGTAGCTCTTGTCGGCCACGTGTATGGCTGCGACCAAGTCGACGGTGAGCCCAGGATGCTGGCCATTGTCGGGGACGAAACGGACGATGGCCGTCTCCAGCGCGACGGGCACTTTGTCCTTATATACCAGGCGGATGTACTGGTCGCCGGCCTGCTGGTCGGCGGGCTTGGTGGCGACGGAAGGTTCAGCGCCCAGTGTGGCACCAACGGCCATGTAGAAGACGGCGAGAAGTGTCCAAGGCGCGTACCGGCGTACCATGGTCGTACCTTTGTGATTTGCCTCGTGAAGGGATCTGGTCGCCGCAATTCAAACGGCTATTGCAGTATACGTCTGATGCGCAGCCTCGACAAACGGGGGCAAAGCCGAGGGCCAGAGGGCGGGCATCTTGGGCAATGTGGACATCACGATCGGAAGCGTTTGTGGAGCACCGTTGCGAGCCCCACGCGAACAGGGCTGACGGGATTTGGCCGGTTGGCAGCGTAAGTAGCCCCGAGGTGGCCAACAGGCCGGGAACCCGGACATTTTGCGGGAACCAAATAATTGCCAGTCTCGTCAAAGCCTATAAGACCATTCCAGACCGACGCCGGTCCACCTGGCGAAGGGTTCGCAGCACTCCTTTTCTGCGACTCAAGGCTTGCGGAGCACCAAGACCGTCGCCCCGCAAGCGAAGAGCGACCCCCTGGAGTTGGTTGCAGGGAAAGAGGCTTGACGGTTGCAGGGCGACCGATCATGATAAACTGGACAATTTGGAAAAGATGGGTAGGAATGAGTTCTGTTCTTCGCCGCCGGTTGCCGGCCGCATCTGGGTCTCTTGTCTGAACGCATTCGCGAAAACTCTGCCATGATGAGCAATCCGGCTCTCACGTCTTCCGAGATTCGCATTGAGTGTGCGACCACCGGCGGCTTCGCCGAGTGGATGGCGCGCTCGGGCGGTTCGCTGGCGTTGTCGACCTACCAGGCGGGCAAGGTTGCCATGATCGGCTGGGATGGCCGGCAGGTTTCGCTGCTGATGCGGCAGTTCGACAAGCCGCTCGGGCTGGCGGTGAGCGGTTCGCGGATGGCGCTGGCCCATCGATATGGTGTAACCTTGTTCGCCAATGCGGTTGCACTGGCTCAGGACTACAGCGAACAGCAGCCGGGGCGGTACGACGCGCTTTATTGTCCGCGGGCCACGTATCACACGGGCGATCTGCACACGCACGACGTGGTGTTTGTGGGGGACGAGTTGCTGGTGGTCAACACGCGATTTTCGTGTCTGGCCCGGCTCAGTAGTCGGCACAACTTCGAGCCGGTGTGGCAACCGCCGTTTGTGAGCGAGCTGGCACCGGAGGATCGTTGTCACCTGAACGGCCTGGCGATGCGCGACGGGCAGCCGCAATACGTCACGGCGTTGGGCACGACCGACACGCCCGGCGGATGGCGCCCGAGCAAGGCCGCCCGCGGCGTGGTGATCGATGTGCCGAGCGGGCGGTGTGTGGTCGATGGGCTGTCGATGCCGCATTCGCCGCGATGGTACGACGGCCGGCTTTGGGTTTTGAATTCTGGCAGCGGGGAGCTGTTGGAGGTCGACCCGGAGAGCGGGCGCGTGGGAACGGTCTGTGCGTTGCCGGGGTATCTGCGGGGGCTTTGCTTTGCCGGGCCGTACGCCGTGATCGGGATGTCGAAGATCCGCGAGCGGCACATTTTCGGCGGGTTGCCGGTTCAGCAGCGTTGCGAGCAACTGCTGTGCGGCGTGGCCGTGGTGGATCTGCGGAGCGGCGCCGAGGTGGGAAGGTTCGAATTCATGGCGGGGTGTGAGGAGCTTTACGACGTGCAATTCCTCTCGGGCGTTCGACGGCCGATGGTTCTGAATATCGAGAAGACAGAGGCACACCAGGCGATGACGCATCCGGAGGCCTCGTGGTGGCTGCGTCCGAGCTCGGAGTTGCCGGTGGAAACGGCCGACGCGCAAGCGGCAAACAACTCATCCGACCCGCTGGCGCCCGAAGCGCACGCGGCATGCCCGTTTGAAACACTCAGTTAGACTACTTGCTTCCGGACTCCGGAATTCCATCCTAAGGGTAGAAGACGATGTCCCCAATCCGATTGCCTAAGCTGCAAGATGTGACCTCGAAGATTGCCCAACTGCGCGGCCGGCGCCGCAGCCACAGCAAGGTGCGATCTCAACGCCCGATGAAGCATCGCTCGTTGGCGTTCGATCCGCTGGAAGAGCGGCAACTGCTGAGTTTGAGCGCGGTCGACTATCAGGACGTGCTGGTCAACGAGACGTACAATGCGTCCGGCACGCTGAACATGGTGGCCGGGCAGTCGATCGCGGTCGACAACGACGGCGACTTCGTCGTGGTGTGGGCCCGCCAGGACACGGTCACGTGGGGGTCGAACAACAGCAAGACGATGCAGGATTGGAACATCTACGCCCGGTACTTCACGGACGAAGTTCAGCGCGTCACGGTACCGAGCGAGACGCTGGAAGACACGAACTCGTCGTTGACCGGGACGATCACGTTGCGTTACGGCGGCACGTCGGCGATTCAGAAGATCTCGTTCACCGCGGCGTACGAGCCGAACACGCCGAAGTACTCTCAAGAGTTGATCAACCGGGCATTCACACTCAGCTTCAACGGCGTGCAGGGCACGTTCGTCTTCAATGAATCGCTGGGAGCTGAGGCGAACGCTGCGAACCTGGAGATGTTTCTGCAAGGCTTGGGCGCTGGAGCGGAGGCTCTGAACAACGCGACAGTGACCGCGATTAGCCCGACCGAATTCACGGTCGAGTTCGACGCGATCGAATCGTTGGTCCAGTCTGACCAGTTGCAGCCGCTGATCACCTGGGTCGGCACGGTTACGAACGCGGCGACCGACAGCGGTTTTCTGCCGGCGGTGACGGTGGAGCGGGTGCGTGAGCCGATTCTGATCCACGACATTCCGGTGGTACCCGGCTCGCCGATTTTGACGGCGGCCAATATCGAGTACGCGGTGAAGATGTACACGTCGGAAGAGGTGTCGGTGATTCCGGTCAGCGGCAGCGTTCAGCAGTTCGACGTGACGTTTACGGGAGTGTCGGGCAAGGAGAATCACCCGGAAATGGTTCTCGATTCGGCGTACGACGAGTACGGCAACGCGATCACGAACCTACCGGCGGACAGCGTGCGGACGCTGAAGGAATCGAGCCCGGAATTTCGGGTGAACGCCGAGGAATACGACAATCCGGCGACACTGTGGCCAGACATCTACGACCAGGGGAACCCGTACGCTGGGCTCGACCTGCACAATTACGGCGTCGATGGGCCGGCTGTGGCCATGGATGCCGACGGCGACTTCGTGATTACGTGGACGAGCGAAGTTCCCGATACGACATCGAACGGCAGCGTCACGGACATCTATGCGCGGCGATTCTCGCCGGCGGGATACCAGGATAACCCCGAGTACGTCGTGTATGGGGAGCCGATCCAAGGGGTGCGGGCGTTGGGGGGCGAGTTCCGTGTGAACACGACGACGAACAATCCTCAAGGCACTCCCTCGGTTGCCATGGACGATGCGGGGAACTTCACCGTGGCGTGGGCGACGCAAGGCCAGGATTTCAGCTACTTCAACGGCGTGTACATGCAGCGCTACAACATGGACGGTGAGCGCGTAGGAAGCGAGGTGTTGACCGCCGACACGAACATCCACTACGACCCGTACGTGTCGATGAGTCGCGACGGCCACGTCGCCATGACCTGGACCGTCGCTACGACGGCGGGCACGGGGACCAGTTACGTGGTGGTGAGAGATCCGTTGGGCGAAGTGATCATGGGCCCAACGAACGTAGCTGACGGGGTCATCGCATGGCAGACGACATCGTGCTTTGACAACGATAACAACCTCGCGATCACGTGGACGGAGACCGCGGCCGACGAGGTGGACGTGGATCAGGGCGGAAACACGTCGTTGGGTATCCGCGGCATCGAGTATCAACTGTATGACGACGCGGGCAATGTGGCGCCGTCGGTCATCCTCGGCCCGAGTCGCATCAACAGCGCCGAGTCGGGCGACACGCCCTACTGGTTCCTGGAGCAGACGGGTTCGCAGGCATTGCTGGATGCGGATGGCGACATCTTCGTGACCTTCGAGGGCTATGGCCGCGACGATTCGGAGTCCGACGTCGACGACACGATCAACACGACTTTGTTTGCGCTGCAGAACACGTTGCAGGCGCAGGGGTACGACAAGGACCAGGTCGATACTGCATTGGCTATCCGACGCGCACAGTTGGAAGCAACGTATAGCTCGAATCGCGGCCAGGCGAACGACATCCTGTTCTTCCGGATGGACGCAAGCCCCAGTGAAAGCCAGACGATCCTGGATACGGACAGCCCGGTCAATGCGGATCACGACGGTCACAACACGACCTACTACTTCTCGTTCGATTCGACGACGAGCGGCGGTAACGTGACGGTACGCGTGTACGATCCGGTGAACTCGGGCACGTATGAGGATGTGACCTTCGACTTCGTCACAGAGGAAGACGTTCCGGATTTGGAGGCGACACGCCAGGGGATTGAGGATGCGCTGCAAGGCATCGGTTTCTTGGGCGTAGCATGGCCGGAGCCCGAAAGACAAGGGCCCGTCGTGGTGGAGTTGGTTTCTTCCGCGGAGATTGCGGCGCGCCAGCCTACGTCGGCGACGGACGACGCGTATTGGCAGATCAAGGACAGCAGCGGCAACCTGGTCGACACGAACGACTACTGCTACCGGATCACGTTCATCGGTGCGGTGCACGACATCAACGTGAGCATGTCGGTGATCAAGAACGATCTGACCGCGGAACCGATCGACGAAGTTCAGACCATCAGCTTCTCGAAGGACACGACCGGATGGTTCGGTCTGAAGATCTACGACCCGTCGACGGGTGCGTACGTCAATCCGGCGGCGGACGGATCGGGCTACGTGTATTTCGACCCGACGACTCCGGATGACGTTGCCACGGCGATTCAGAACCTGTTGGAGAACTTCGTGGGCAGCGACGGGGAATCGCCGTACCAGGGTGTGACGGTCGCGGCGCTTACGGGCGGCCCTCCGTACCGGTTCCAGATCACTTATACGGGCGAAAGCGGAGGGACGAATCAGTTGCAGCCGCAGCCGGTGACTCCTGCGGGCGACACGACCCATCCGCCGTACACGGGAGTGATCTCGGTGACGACGGACGTTCAGGGGCGGGCCGACGCGGCACCGTTTCCCATTATGGCCCACTTCACGTACGGCGACATGGGAACGGTCCAGACGCAGTCCTCTTCGGGCATCACGCCGGAAGGGAGCTTCACGTCGGTGTGGGCACAGAACGAGCAGTTTACCAACAGCGCGGTCTACAGCTCGTACTACTACTTCAACTACGGCGGCGATTCGAACACGAACATCTACTATCGGAGGTACGTCGAGAGCCGCGACACGGCAGGTCCGATTCTGACCGACTTCCTGCTTCCCGACGGCAGCCGCCTGACCAGTGGAGGCCAGGTTGGGGAGAACCTGCAGTACATCGTGGTCACGTTCGACGAGGAGATGATGACGTCGTCGACGGCGAGCGTGACGAACACGGACAATTGGGCGTTGCTGAAAGATGGCGTGGCGGTGCTCGGCGGGATTAGCTCGATCGACTTCGGCATGAACCGGGCGGCGGACCTAGCCACGGCGTTGGGGCTGAGCGCCATCGGATCCAACAAGTGGGAAGCGGTGATCACGCTGGACGGCAACGGCGTCGCCGCGGGGGTCACGCCGCTTGGGAGCGGCCACTACGAGATCGTCGCCAAGAGCACGCTCCGCGATACGGCGGGCAATCCGTTGGATTTCAGCGGATTCTCGGTCAACGGCGACGTCAACTCGCGAACGTTCGACGTCATGGCGCCGACGACGGGCGAGGAACTGGTCAACGGCAGCTCGACCGGCAGCCAGGTCACCGTTCCGACCAGCCAGCAGACGGTTGCCAGCGATGCGGACGGCGATTATGTCGTGGTGTGGACGGTGCCCGGCCAGGGCGTGTTCGCCAAGCTGTACGATGCAAGCTACACGGAGTCGGGGACCACCCGACAGTCGACGACGACGGCGATCAAGGAGTTCCAGGTCACGAGCAACACGACGGCATCGAGCCCCTCGGTGGCGCGCGACGCAGACGGAGATTTTGTGATTACCTGGTCGCAGCAGGATTCGGGCGACTGGAACGTGTGGGCAAAGCGGTTCGACGCTGCGGGCAACGTGTTGACAGCGACAGGGAGCACCACCGGCGGCGCGTTCCGGGTCAACGGGACGACCGACGACATCCAGCGTTATTCGTCGGTAGCGATGGACGCAGAGGGCGATTTCGTCATCACTTGGCAGAGCCTGAATCAGGACGGCAGCGGGTACGGCGTTTACGCACAGCGCTACAGTCCGACGGGAGCCACGGTGGGCGGCATTGACGAATTGCAGGTGATCAACTTCGTCGATCAGTTTTCGGGGACGTTCCGGCTGCAATTCAACGGCCTGACCACATCGAGCATTCGCTACAGCGGAAATGCTTCGGATACAGCCGCGAGCGTGCAGAGCGCGCTAGCCGCGCTGGGTGCGAGCGTGACCGTACAGGCGACCAGCAACACAACGATTACGATCCAGTTCACCGGAAGCGACGGCAGTCAGGACCAACCACAGATCACCGTGGCGAGCATGACGCACGACTCCGGATCGAGCGGCCAGGTTCAGACGTTCACGCGAGTGGACGGCGTTTCGGCCGAGTTCCTGGTCAACGACACGACCGTCGGGGACCAGATGCATCCGAGTATCGGCATGTCGACGAACGGATCGTTCGTGATCACGTGGACCTCGTCGGGGCAAGACGGCGACGCCGCCTATGAGACCAACGTGTATGCGAAGCGGTTCTTCAGCAACAGTGTCATCACGGGCACCTCGACGGACTCCAACGCCTTCGTGCAGCCTATTACGGGCAGCGACGATACGCGGCAGTTCGACTACACGCCGTACATCGTGACGACGGACGATCCAGGGAACCACGTCGTTCCGGCAGGTGAAGGGTATGATGGGGTCGTCTCGATTACGACGGTCATGGCGAACGGAGATGCCTACGGCGGAAGTGGGTCGCTGTTGACCACAGGCATGCACATTCTGACGGCGGCCCACGTGGTCTGTGCGCCGAACTCGAACGAGGTCGCACCGGTCAGCGGGATTACCGTGACCTTCGATCTGCCGAGTGGAACGGTGGTATACAACGTGAGCCAAGTGATCGTGAACCCGAACTACACGGGCTTCGTGGAACTGGGCGGCGACCTGGCGGTGCTCGTGCTGGAGAGTCCGGCTCCGACCACGGTGGAGCGCTACGACATCTATCGGAGCTTCGACGAACTGGACCGCGTTTTCGACATGGTCGGCTATGGAATCGCTGGAAACGGCGAAACGGGGGCCACCCTGCCCTTCGGAACGAAGCGCAGCGGCGAGAACCGGTTCGAGGCGACCTCGGATCAGCTCGATTCGACCGTGGCACCGGACGGTCTGGTCTACGACTTCGACAGCGGGCTGGCGGCCGACGACACACTCGGGCTTCTGCTGGGCATTCACGACCTGGGTGTGGGTGTGAACGAAGCGTGCGCAAGCCACGGCGACTCGGGCGGGCCGAACTTTATCGACGGCAAGATCGCCGGTGTGACCAGCTATGGGACGTCGGACACGAGCCCATTCGGCACGATCGGGGTTGACGTGCGCGTCTCGCTGTACGCGGACTGGATCGATCAGTCGCTTCGCAGCGGTGCGGCGGAGTTCCTCGTGAACCAGACGGTGACCGACGACCAGATGTACTCGTCGGTGGCGTTGGACGCCGAGGGCAACTTCGTGATTAGCTGGACGAGCTACGGTCAGGACGGCGTCGGCAACGGCCCCGGGGCCGGTGTCGAAGGTGAGAATGGGATCTACGCACGCCGCTTCGACGCAGAGGGGAACGCGTTGAGCGACGAATTCCTGGTGAACACGTTCGCTGATGGCAATCAGCAGTACTCGCATGTGGCGATGGACATCGACGGTGACTTCGCGATTGTATGGGAGAGTTTCCAGGATCGCCCGTTGCCGCCGTACACGGGCGCGAACGTCGATCCGGACGTGCCCAACAGCTATGGGATTTACGCCCAACGCTATGCCCGAACCACCCTGGTGGGCAAGAACGCCTTCCTCGGTCCGAACGGCGAGATCGGCAGTGAATTTGCGGTCAACACGACCCAGCCCGGCGACCAGCGGTATCCGGGTATCGCCATGGACTACGAGGGCGACTTCATCATCGTGTGGAGCGGCAACGGCGAGGTGGCCGGCGAGCTGGACAGCCAGGGCGTGTTCCAAACGTGGTACGCGATGCCTTCTGACGACGCGGGGCCCACGGTCACGGACGTCGACAACGTGGTGAGTCAGAGCGGTGGAAACGTGCGGGTGACGGTGCTGCCGTCGGTGATGTTCGAGGACGACGTGTCGCAATTCATCGTGACGTTCAGCGAGGATCTGAACGTCGAGAACGGCACGAACGGCCTGCACAGCGTGCTGAACCCGGCGAACTGGCAGTTGCTGCGCGACGGTCAGACGGTGTCCGGTGGCATCTACAGCATCAACTATCTGGGGCGCAACTCGGCCACCAACAAGTACGAGGCTATCGTCACGTTCGACGCGGACTCGGTGACTCCGGGTGCGCAGCCGCTGGCGGAAGGATCGTACGTTCTGACGATTCGCGATCGGATCGAAGACGTGTTCGAGAACGCCCTGGACGGCAACTACGACGGCATCCCGGGGAGCAACTTCTCGCGCAGCTTCAGCGTTCGCGTGGGACTGACGCCGGTTCCGCCGGGTGGTGGCTCGCCCGACCCGACCACGTCGGATACTCCGATCAGTGACACAATCGAGGCCAAGCAGGACAGCCCGGTGGTCGCCAGCAATGCCGAGGGCGATTACGTGGTCATTTGGGTGGCCTATGGCGTGTTGGAGGATGACACGACTGAGGGGAACATCATCGGTCAGCGGTTCAACCGTTTTGGCACGAAACTGGGATCGGAGTTCATCGTGAGCTCGTACACGACGGGCTCGCAGACGATGCCCGACGTGGCCATGGATGTGTTCGGCGACTTCATCGTCGTTTGGGCCGGGGAAGGGATCGGCTCGGACAACATCGTGGAACAGAACGGCATCTTCGGCCGCCTGTTCGACGCATCGGGTGTGGCCCAGGGGGACCAGTTCCGAGTGAACACGTATAAGGTTGGGGAGCAAACGGCCCCAGCCGTGGCCATGAGTGCCAACGGCGACTTCACCGTGGCGTGGACGGGCGAAGGCACGTCGGCCGCGGGCGGAATCGACTATTCCGGAGTGTACGGCCGCAGCTTCAACTCGCTGGGCAAGGCGACCACCGGCGATTTCGCGGTGAGCATCAATACGGACGGTTCCCAGACGCGTCCGGACGTGGCCATGGACGACGACGGCAACTTCACCGTGGTATGGAACAGCAACGGCGCGTCTCAGGACGGAAGCTCGTGGGGCGTGTACGCCCGGCGATACTCGTCAGACAGCCAGGCACTGACGGGCGAGTTCCGTGTGAACAACGTCGCGACGAACGCGCAGATCACGCCTCAGGTGGCGATGGATGCCAACGGCGACTTCGTCGTGGTGTGGGCGAGCCTCGGTCAGGACGGCAGCGGCTACGGCATCTATGCTCGTCGGTACAACAGTGCCGGCACGGCCCAAGGGGTGGACGCGCTGGTCAACCAGACAACGCGCGACTGGCAGACGCAGCCTGCGGTGGCCATGGACGACGCGGGCAATTATGTGGTCACGTGGACCACGTACGGGCAGGACAACAGCGACCGCCTCGGCCCGGATGACTCAACGCCGCTGGACAAGGGCATCTACGCCCGGATCTTCAACGCCGACGGAACGGCCAACGCGGATTACCCGAATGAGTTCCGGGTTAATGCCACGACGGAAGGCGACCAGGTGGATTCGGCGGTCTCGATGGACAGCGACGGTGACTTCGTCATCGTGTGGAGCGGGCCCGACGAGCTGTATGACACCAACGTGTTTGAACGGATCGTCGTGCTCAATCCGTCCGACTATGTCGTAACCAGCACGGCCACCAGCCTGGCGGATATCACCACCGTGGTGATTTACCCGACGGTGTTGGTCCTGAAGGGGAGCGACGGCAACGACATCCTGCAATTCGTCGCGGGACCGACGGTCGACACCTGGGTTGTTACGCTCAACGGCGTCGTTCAGGCTTTGGACGCAAACGTGGTGGGCATCACCTTCAACGCACTGGGCGGCAACGACCGCGTGGTGTTCGTGGGTACCACCTACGATGAAACGGCCACGTTCTATCCGACCTCCGTGACGTTCGCCGGCAACGGCTTCACGATCACGGCCAGCAACATCGAGATCATCCGCGTCGACGGGGCCGGCGGAAACGACACCGTGCGGATGTACGACGGCAGCGGCGACGATACGCTGACCGTCAAGCCGGGTGTGGCTACGCTCGTCGGCACCGGGGTCAACTACACGGCCTTGAATTTCGAGACGGTCCACGCGTTTGCCTCAGCAGGCAACGACACGGCTAACCTGTATGACACGGCTGGCGACGACCTGCTGGAAATGAGCAGCACGTTTGGACGCATAACGGGCGACGGCATCCTCTATCGATCAGTCGGCTTCGATACGGTGCATGCGTTCGCGTCGACCGGCGCGGACCGGGCCGTCTTCATCGGCACGACGGGTGACGAGCTGTTCCAGGCCAAGTCGGGTTGGGCCCGTATGTGGGGCGACGGCTACTACCGCCGTGCAGTAGGATTCGCGACGGTTGACGCTTATGGCAAGGGTGGCAACGATACGGCCCAACTGTGGGGCGACGCGGACACCGCGGACGAGCTTCGTGCTTGGCCAACCAAGGCCACGCTTACGGGCACCGGGTACAGTCGCAGGTTGGACGGGTTCAGCACGCTGACCGTCGACGGTGGCACCGGCGGGGTGGACGTGGCCTTCCTGTACGATTCGGCCGGGGACGACACGTTTACGGCCAAGCCGCTCAGTGGCACGCTCAGCGGTACGGGCTACTCGCTCACCGCAAACCAGTTTGAGTACACGCACGCCGTGAGCACCGGCAGCGGGTACGACAGGGCCTTCCTGTACGACTCGGCTGGCGACGATACGTACGAGGCCTACTCGAACATGGCCCGTATGTACGGCTCGGAGTACTACTTGCGTGCCAAGAACTTCGACGATATGCACGGCTTTGCCAGTGACGGCCACGACGTCGCCAACCTGTACGGCAGCGTTCGAGCCGAGCAGGTAATCGCCCAGACGGGCCAAACGCGTGTGTACGGTTCGACCTTCTACCAACGGGCGAAGTTCTTCGAAGAAGTGTATTTGCGAATGGGTGACGGCAACGATTCGGCAAGCGTGTACGATGCCAACGTGGTCTCTTCCGACACGGCAGCGCTGGCCGCGGCGTTGATCGATCCTTCCCAGATTGCCTGGTTTTACGACATCGAGAAGATCCAGCTTCGGGAAACGTTGGACAGTAGCTTGAAGACCGACCTGACCGACGTGGACGAGGTGTTTGCCGCCTGGGCGTAGCTTGACACAAGCGGCGTTTAGGCCAACAATAATACGCTGTCTGATGTATGAAGCAGCCTCCTTCTCGCGGGAGGTTGCTTCTTTTTTGTCTTAATGGGAGTGATTCGATGCTGGAACGTATTCCGATGACGACCGTCGGCTACGACAAGCTCAAGGCGGAGCTTGACCACCTGGAACAAGTGGAGTTGCCGAAACTGGCTCAGCGAGTTGCAGACGCCCGCGCGGAGGGCGATTTGAGCGAAAACGCGGAATACCACGGGGCACGAGAGAGCCTAGGCATGTTGCAGGCGAAGATCAATCAGAAGCGAGATCAGCTTTCCCGCGCAGTGATGGTCGATCCGGCCAAGGCTCCCAAGGACGAAGTGGCGTTCGGCTGCACGGTGGTTGTGAAGGATTTGGATCTGGACGACACGGAGGAATTCACGCTGGTGGGGGCGGGCGAGGAGGACTATGCCGTGGGCAAGATTCTCATCACGAGCCCATTGGCGCAAGGGCTTGTTGGCAAGAAGGTTGGGGATTGCGTCGAGATCGCGGTGCCGATGGGCGTTACGCGCTTTGAGATTCTTGAGATACGCTACGACAACCTTGCTTGACGGTTCCGACGGGCGGGCGAGTGGGTCGTGGGTTGGCGGGCGAGGCGTGGTTGAGGGCATGTGGTTGCACGCCTAAGTGCGACTTGTCGCAGCTCCTGTGGGGGGTATCCGCAAGCGAGGCTGCTTCGATGTTGCATCTATCGGGCGTTGCGTTTCGGCTCGCGAGAGGGGTTTGACTGCGACATTTTTTGCCAGTGCACTTTACAATCGCTCGTCGATGCATACCATAATGGCTGATGCGACCCCACCACGAACGCCGGTGCCTGAACGGGCGGTCGGCGAATAGGTCCCGCCATTGCAGGAGGGAATGGGGTCGGGCGTCACGGGCTAGCTGCTGTTAAGGTTTCTCGCGGGTTATAGGGGTGGAGCGGGCAAGACCGCGTCTGATTTCGCGGAGATCGGGCCACCGGTGTGGCACCAGTAGGTGGAGTGCTGTGACAGTCCGTCGTGGTTATGAGGGAGCGGGACTATAGGCTCATGAGTAGCAGTGTCCACGACTGCTCACCCCCGAAAAATGGTTGTTCAGGGGGTGCCCGCGGGGAAACTTCCTGCTATCATTTAGGAGGGTGGGTCAGGCAGATCATAAGTTAGAGGGGCACGTTGTGGGGAAACTTCACGGCCCCCGCTGGATCGACTGCAAGGCCTGGCTGCCACGAGTCCCGGCGTGGTCATCACGTAGTGAGAAGTGACGTCTATGGTGTAGTGCTATAGACGGGTCCATCTCCTTCTTCGGAACGAGGAGCCGGATCGTGGAACGACCACTGAAGGCACATGATGCAATGATCGGTGAGCTAGTCAACCTGAGCCAACAGGTTGGCGAGCTAGAAGGGACGGTGGGGGAATCACCGGACTGGGTGGCGAGTGCTGTGCTGCCAGCAGATTTGCTGGACCGCGATCGTCGGCTGACGGCATTCGAGATTCACGACGGATTCATCCAAGAGGCGACCGCGGCCATGATGCGTCTGGAGGCGCTGGTGGAGACAGGACGTCTGCCGGAAGGAAGCGGTCGTGAGGAAGTGGAGGTTTCGCTTCATCTGATACGCAAGGCGGTCACGGAGGCCCGGCGTCTGGTGTGCGGCTTGTGTCCGCCGGAGCTGGACGATCTGGGGGTCGTGGCGGCGATAGCGTCGATGATCGACGATCAGCCACCGGGTGGTCCGTCGATCGATTTTCGTGCGGAAGTGCAGTTCACGCGATTGGAACCGCTGCTGGAAGGGACGGTGTACCGGATCGTCCAGGAAGCGATCACCAACGTGAGGCGGCACAGCAAGTCGGATCGCGCCGAGGTCCGGTTGACCCAGGTCGGGGATCGTCTCCGCGTGGAGGTACGTGACTGGGGGGTCGGGTTGGACCCGAACGGCGTTCATCGGAAACGGTTTGGTTTACGGGGAATACGCGAGCGTGCTCGGCTGCTCGGCGGTCGGGCGAAGATTGAGAGTGCCCCGGGCAAAGGAACGCGAGTTTCTGCCGATTTGCCTTTGGCTCGCACCCCATGGGAAGTCGCAACCTTTTGACTGGGAGGACTGAATGGACAAGATCAAAGTGCTGATCGCCGACGACCACGAAGTAGTGCGCTGTGGTCTGAAAACCCTTTTGGCCGAGACCGAAGTTGACGTTGTCGCTGAGGTTTCTACCGGAGAGGCGGCCGTACGGTATGCGTTGGAGAATGACGTCGACGTTGTTCTGCTGGATATCCGTATGCCTGAAGGAGACGGACTGACGGCTTTGGGCCGAATCAAGCTCGACAAGCCGGATATGCCCGTGCTGATGCTGTCGACGTTCGACAACCCTACGTACATCGCTCGTTCGGTGGCGTTGGGAGCGAGTGGGTATCTTCTGAAAGGATGTACCCGTGACGATCTCGTCAAGGCCATCCGCTCGGCGGCGACGGGCGAGAGTGCCTGGACGCGCGACGAACTGCGTCGCGTTACCGGGGCCCTGGCCACTCCTCGGTTGGCTGCCGATGTCGAGGTGCCCTTGACCCAGCGCGAGAGCGAAGTGCTCCGACAGTTGGCCTACGGGCTGACCAACAAGGAGATTGCGCAGGCGCTGCACATCAGTTACGAAACGGTCAAGGAACACGTGCAGCACATTCTGCGGAAGATCGGCGTGTCGGATCGGACGCAGGCAGCAGTGTGGGCCGTTCGGAAGCAACTGGTGTAGACTTTCCGCCGCCGTAGCAGCGAAGGCAAGCGTGGGCGGTGGATGATGGTTTGCGCTGGCGGCTGCGGCGGTTGCCCGATCGTATTCGGGCAGGCAACGGGAGATGTGTTTTCGATCGAACCGAAAGCCGGTAGAGGTTGCCGTGCCTAAGACGACTGATATTCGACTGGTGGATGCGTCGAGCCAGACGGAACGGTTCGGATATCGTGCCCCGATGAAGTTTGGCGGACGGGTGGTGGTGGAAGCCGTACTGCTGCACGTGACGGTCGAGGTGGAATCGCGCGACGGCCGCCGCGGCAAGGGTAGCGGCTCTATGCCCATGGGCAACACGTGGGGATGGCCCAGCAATGTCCTGTCGAATGAGGAGACTTTGGAGGCCATGGTCCAAATGGGCTCCCAGGTCGTCGATGGGGCCACACAGCATCGGTCGCCAGGGCACCCCTTGGAGATCACTCACCAGCTTGCGGGCACGTACCAAGCGATTGCGGAAAAGGTGGTCGCCGACCTGGGGTTGGACGAAGTGATGCCTCGTCTGGCGCAGTTGGTGGCGGCCAGCCCATTGGAGGCCGCGATCCACGACGCGTATGGCAAGATGCTGGGGCAGAACGCTTATAACGTGCTTTCCAGCGAATTTGTCAACACAGACCTTTCGGTGTACTTGGGCGATGAGTTTGCCGGCGAGTACCTCGATCAGTACACGCTACGAAGCCCGAAGGCATCGATGCCGCTTTACCACCTGGTGGGCGCGCTGGATCCGCTGACGGAAGCCGACGTCTCAGCGCGTATCGACGACGGACTGCCGGAGACTCTGCCGGAGTGGATCGCCGCGGACGGTTTGACGCATCTGAAGATCAAGCTGAACGGCGACGATCTGGCGTGGGACGTGGAGCGGGTTGTGTCGGTGGAGCGAGTGGCGGTCGAGGCACAGCGCCGCCGTGAATGCGAGATGTGGTATTATTCGGCCGACTTCAACGAGCGCTGCGAGAACGTCGAGTACGTGTTGGAGTTTCTGGCGAAGATCGGGGAACGGGCCCCGAAGGCGCTCGAGCGGCTCCAGTACATCGAGCAGCCTACGAATCGAGACCTTCGTGCCAACCCCGCGAACCGGATGCACGAGGCGGCCAAGCTCAAGCCGGTCGTCATCGACGAGTCGTTGGTCGACCTGGAGAGCCTGCTGCTGGCGCGCGAACTAGGCTATTCGGGCGTGGCGCTGAAGGCGTGCAAGGGCCACAGCGAGGCGCTGTTGATGGGTGCCGCGGCGCAGAAGTACAAGATGTTTCTGTGCGTTCAGGATTTGACGTGCCCGGGCGCTTCGTTCCTGCATTCGGCTTCGCTGGCGGCCAGGATTCCGACGGTTGCCGCGATTGAGGGGAACGCGCGACAGTATTTCCCGGCGGCAAACCAAGGGTGGGCGGAACGATTCCCGACAATGTTCCAGATCACGGACGGCACGGTTGGCACGGCCGCGCTGGATGGACCGGGGCTGGGCTTCTAGTGCGAGTCGCACTTAACGATAGCGTTCGCGGCGGCGTGTTTCTACGGCTTTGAAAGCGGAAGACACGCTACACATACGCCGAATGGGCTCTGAACGTCTCGACGAGCCGGCGAACGCTGGCGTACTGAACCCGCCAGGCCTGAGAGCTGTAGCCGCCGCCCAGCAGCATTGCTACAGGGATGTTCCGCTGGCGACACTGCTGGACGACGTACGCGTCGCGGCGCACGATCCCGTCGGCGGTCATGGCCAGATGTGCCAGGGGGTCGCCGGCGAGCGTGTCGCAACCGGCGATCAGGAACACCAGTTCCGGCTGAAAGAGTTCGAGGGCTCCGGGGAGGTGATGCGCCAACAGGTTGAGATAGGTCTCATCGTCGGTGCCGGCCTCGAGCTCGATGTCGACGCATCCTTTCTGCTTGGGGATTGGGTAGATGTTTCCCTCGTGCATCGAGAACGTGCAAACGCCGGCATCGTCCCGACAGCAAAGTATGCTGCCGTTGCCCTGGTGCACGTCGAGGTCGACGATCATGGACCGCGTGAGGCGATGCTCTTGTTCGAGCACACGAAGAGCGATCGGTACGTCGGCATAGATACAGAAGCCTTCGCCGTGCGAAGGGGCGGCATGATGGAAACCGCCGCCTAGGTTGATGGCAATGCCGTGTTCCAGGGCCAGGCGGGCGGCGAGAACGGTCCCGCCAGACGCTTGTCGAAACGCGCGGAGGATTCCCTGTTCGACGACCGCGGCCGGCAGCATGCCGATGACGGGTGATTCGAGGTACTGGGCCACCCGCGGCGATTGCTGAAGACTATCGAGAAACTCGCGGGAATGGACGAGGAGGATCTGTTGGGAGTTCAGCTCGTCGGGAGCGATGAAGTCGTCATCGTCGACGAGTCCGTCGGAGACGAGTTGCCGGCGGATCTTCGAGTATTTGTGCACATCGAAGGGGTGAATCTGCTCCAACCCACCCAAGTCGATGTCGTAAGTCGGCGAATGGATGAGAGCGACGTTCGTGACGTTGGCACTCACGATGGGCTCCGCGAAGAGATTCGTGCGACAACATCCGCCCCCGATTGCGGGCGTACCCCCAATTCCAGGCAGCTTACCACTGCGATTGCCCTGTCATGGAAAAGCCACCCTGCGCCCGCTAATTGTACGTCGGTCGTGCTGTTGCAAGCAAGGTCAATTGCCCGGAGATGCCGTTGGTGTACACTTGGAGTACGCGTGAATTGCACTTGGGACGCAACTTGCCACTGGCCAGTCGGCGGTCGGATATGCGACGAGGCTTTGGCGAGGGCCGTAGCGCGTTCCGGCCGCAGGGCACGAACGGATATGGTGTTGACCAGTTCGCGGGAGGGACGATCTATGGACCGGTTCGCGTTTCGGATTGCAGTGATGCTGTTTGCAGTAGTCGGTGGGATTGGATTGGGGCACGCGCAAGAGTCGGCGACCGCACGATCGGATGAGGCGAGTGCAAGAGCCGCGGCAGCCGATTACGACCGGCTGCGCGTGGGACCCGTGGACGGCGGGTTGACCGTTGTGCCTACGAACCAAGTGTTGTCGCCGTTGGGCAAGCAGGTTCCGATTGTGGGCCGACCGACCGATCTGGCTTTGAGCCCGGACGGCCGCTGGCTTGCGGTGCTCAGCAGCAGCAAATTGCTGTTGCTCGATCCGGTATCGGCGGCGGTGGTGTCGGAATCGACGCGCGTGCGAGGTAGCTATACGGGGGTGCGCTTCACGCCGGACGGGAAGCGGGTGCTGGCATCCAGCTTCCGGGGCGAGGTGAATGTGTTTGAAGTGACGGACCGCGGCGAGTTGCGCGAGGGTCGCGCCATCAAGCTGCCGCAGGGAGACGGTGACTCGAAGCGCAAGCCGGTGCCTGCGGGAATTGCCATCGATTCGACGGGAAGCACGCTTTGGGTTGTCCTGAACACGCAGAACACGCTGGCCGAGGTGGAACTGGGCTCGGGTCGCGTGGCGCGGCAGATTCCGGTTGGCAACGCACCGTATGGGGTGGTTGTGGTCGGGGACAAAGCCTATGTCTCGAACTGGGCGGGGCGGATACCCAGCGGCGGCGAAGTGACCGGGCCGTCGGGTGATGCGCCGCCGGTGCGGGTGGACCCCGTGCGATACATTGCGTCGGACGGTTCGGTGTCGGTGGTCGATCTGAAGGCCGGCAAGGAAACAAAACAGATCGACGTGGGGTTGCATCCCTCGGGGCTGGCAGTGACGCCAGACGGTCGCTACGTGTGCGTGGCGAACGCCAACAGCGATACGGTTTCGGTGATCGATACGGGCACGGACGCAGTTGTGGAGACGATCTCTGCTCGCCCTGCGAAGGAATTGCCCTTCGGCAGCGCGCCGAATTCGCTGGCCATCAGCGCCGACGGGAAGCTGCTGTACGTGTCGAACGGCACGAACAATGCGGTGGGGGTCGTTGAGTTAGCTCCGCCGCATAGCCGCATGTTGGGCTGCCTGCCGACGGGATGGTATCCGGCCGGGCTGGAGCTCGACGAGGGACGGCACGCTCTCTACGTGGCGAACGTGAAGGGGGTTGGTTCGCGCAGCGGAGAATCGGCCGCGAATCGGCGAGCCAAGGGGGAGAAGATCTTTGGCTACAATTCGCGCGACTGCCTGGGAACCGTGTCGCTCGTTCCGCTTCCGCCGCTCGATCAACTGGCCGGTCTGACGGAGACGGTGCTGTCGAACAATCGGCTCGCGGAGTCGGTCCGTGCGTTGGCGCGGCCGCGGCCGGATGTGCAGCCGCGGGCGATTCCCGAGCGGCATGGCGAGCCGTCGGTCTTCAAGCACGTGCTATACATCATCAAAGAGAACCGCACGTACGACCAAGTCTTCGGCGATGTGAAACGCGGGGAGGGCGATCCGCAGTTATGCATCTATGGTCGCCGAGTGACGCCGAACCATCACAAGCTGGCCGATGAATTCGTGCTTCTGGACAACTTCTATTGCAGCGGCGTGCTCAGTGCGGACGGCCACCAGTGGACCGACGAGGCCTATGTGACCGATTACATCGAGAAGGCGTTTGGCGGTTGGCCGCGGAGCTACCCGTACGACGGCGACGACGCGATGGCCTATGCGAGCAGCGGTTTCCTGTGGGACAACGCCTTGGCGCACGGGCAGACGTTGCGTGTCTATGGCGAATTCGTGAGCGCTACGGTGCGATGGAAGGACCGGGGGCGCACGGCAACACCAACGTACGCGGATTGTTACCGCGATTTCCGCGAGGGGAAGAACGAGATCGAGGTGCGGGCGACCGCCGCCATCAAGACGTTGGAGCCCTATATTTGCCCGGAGGTCATCGGTTTTCCGCTGCTGGTGTCGGACATGCACCGGGCGGCCCAGTTCCTCCGCGAGTTTCGCGAGTACGAGCGGCGGGGATCGCTGCCGAACCTGATCGTGATGCTGCTGCCACACGATCACACGTCGGGGACCAAGCCGCACTATCCGACGCCCGAGTCGTGCGTGGCCGACAATGATCTGGCACTGGGGAAGATCGTCGAGGCTGTGAGCCGGAGCCGGTTCTGGCCGGAGACGTGCATCTTCGTGGTCGAGGACGATCCACAGGACGGCTTCGATCACATCGACGGGCATCGGACGGTTGCCCTGGTCATCAGCCCGTACACGCGCCGTGGTGTGGTCGACAGCACGAACTACAACCAGACGAGCATGGTCCGAACCATCGAGCTGATTCTCGGGCTACCGCCGATGAACCAGTTGGACGCTTCGGCCACGGCCATGGCGAGTTGCTTTCAGGAGACCATCGACGCCCGGCCGTATCAGGCGTTGAAGAACAACGTGCCGTTGGACCAGCTGAATCCGAGCGTCGCCGAGATCCAGGATCCGCGGCAGCGGCACTGGGCGGAGGTGTCGATGCGGCTGCCGTTGGATCAGGTCGACCAGGCCGACGAGGACACGCTCAACCGCATTCTCTGGTTCGCCGCGCGGGGCAGCGACGAGACGTATCCCGCGTGGGCCGTGAACGGGGACGAGGCGGAGAGAGACGATTGACGGTGCGAGCGAGGGCTTGCCGGCTCAGTCTGATTCCATGGCGCGGAGCTTGTAGATGAGGGCTCGGCGGCTGATGCCCAGCTTCTTGGCCGTTTGGGTGCGGTTTCCCTGGCACTCGGCCAGCGTGGCGAGTATGGTCGCCCGTTCGACCTGGGAGAGCCTGCCCTCGGACTCGGCGGCGGGCGTCGTCTCGGCGGTGCAGGCGGCGATCTTTGGGGGAAGATGTTCGGCCAGGATGACGTCGCCTCGGCACAACAGGCAAGCGCGTTCGATCGCGTTGCGCAGCTCGCGGACATTTCCGGGCCACTGGTATGCCAGGAGGCATTGCAGCGCTTGGGGCGAAAGTCGGACCGGGCCCTGGGCGAGTTGGACCGCGAACTGCCGAGCAAGCGGGAGGATGTCGTCGCGGCGATCGCGCAGGGGCGGCACGATCAACTCGACGACGTTGATGCGGTAGTAGAGGTCTTCGCGAAAGTGGCCTTCTGCGACGGCTTCGGCCAGGTCGCGATTCGTGGCGGCCACGAGACGCGTGTCGACGTGAACGGGCGTATCGCTTCCCACGGGGGTGAACTGACCGGTCTCCAATGCGCGAAGCAGCTTGGGCTGCAGGTGTAAGGGCAGATCGCCGATTTCGTCGAGGAAGAGCGTGCCGCCATCGGCTGCGCGGAAGAACCCCTGGCGCGCGTCGACGGCACCGGTATAGGCACCCTTGGTGTGGCCGAACAGCTCGCTTTCGATGAGTGTTTCGGGCAAGCCTGCGCAATTGGCGGCGACCATGGGTCCGTTGCTTCGTGGGCTCCACTGGTGGATCAGTTGGGCGATGACCTCTTTGCCCACGCCGCTCTCGCCAAGGACCAACACGGGGGCGTTGGAAGGGGCTACGACCGCCACGGTCTGGACGACGTTGCGCATGGCCAGGCTGTCGCAGACGAAGCCGGGAGGAAGTTCGGGGAGCGCCAGGGCGCCGGGCGGTTGGACGTCGCGGTTGCCAAGGGTGTCGGTAATGGCCGACTCGAGTTCTTCGAGGTCGATCGGTTTGGAGAGGTAGTCGTCGGCGCCGCTTTTCATGGCAGCTACCGCCTGGCGCAGATCGGCGTAGGCGGTGATGAGCAAGACGGGCAGCTCGGGGGCGAATTGGCGGATCTCGCTCAATACGTCGATTCCACTCATGCCGGGCAGCCGCACGTCGAGGAGAACCATGTCGGGGGCGGACGATCGGACCGATTCGAGCGCGGCTTCTCCGGACTCGGCTTCGGTCACTTGAAAGCCGCGCGACTGGAGGAAACCGCCCAGGAGCTTGCGCTGCGATGCTTCGTCGTCGACGATCAGGATAGTATGGTGTTTCTCAGGCATGAGCGTTCAGCCAAAACGTCGATCCGCCGCCCGGCCGCGGCGTGTAGCCGGCCTCCCAGCCGTGCGCGGTCGCGATTTGTCGGACGGTGGCCAGACCGAGCCCGGTTCCTTGGGCGCGGGTGGTGAAATAGGGAGTGAACAACGAGTCGACTTGGGCCGCGGGAACGCCGGGGCCGCGGTCGCTCACTTCGATCTGACACTTTCCATCATGATCGTGATGGATGGCCAACTCAACCACGTCGTTCTCCGGCGAGAATTGTATGGCGTTGCACACGAGGTTGAATAGTGCCTGGCGCAGCATCTCGCGATCGGCCGAAACGATGCACTCCGACGCGGAGCGGGGATGTTGAATCGTCAAGGACTTGCTATCGAGGTCGGGCTCGAGAATGGCCGCCAATTGGTCGATGAGCTGATTCACGTCGACATCTTCGCGCTTGGGCCGGACGGGCTTGGCAAAGGATAGGAACTGGTTGATGCGCGCCGTGAGGCGGTCGCATTCCTCGAGCACGGCCTGCGTCTGCTGCCGCTGCTCGGCGGATCGCAGATCGGACTCGGCCAGACGCTGGGCCCAACCGCGGATCAGACCCAAGGGGTTGCGGGTTTCGTGGGCCAGTCCGGCGGCCGCCTGGCTCAGGTCGTGCAGGTGGCGAGCTTCGGACTCGAGGACACGGGCGTGGCCACGGGCTTCGACCAGGCGAACTGTTGCCAGCCATGCCGCACCTAAGCCGACGAGAACCAGCCCACCGGCAGTGACCGTGAAGATACGCAGCCAGAAAACGTTGGCCATTCGGGCGTCGAAGCCGCGCCGGTCGAGGAGAAGCACGGCCAAGTAGTCGCCACCGCCGGAGAATATGCCGGTCGAGTCGTCGGACTGTTCCCCTTCGGTCGACCGCCACCAGGGACCGCGACCCCGGCCCGGGCCGCCCATGGCGCCGTGCCCACTGGGGGGTTCCGGATCGAGATGGAATGCCTCGACCAATCGGAAGGCACGGTTGGTCCACGACTCGCCCGGCGTAGGAGGAGGCGACGCCTTGAACAGCTCGGTGTCGCCGGCGGCGACGAGCGGCGGTCCGCTGGGTTGGGTGATTTCGACGGCCAGGGTATCCTCGGAACGAGCGAGCTCTTCGAGGGTGGCCTGGAGCTGATCGCGGTAGAAGAGGCCCATTCTGCGGTGGGAGCGTATCCCACCGATCAGGGCGCTCATGATCGACTCGGCCTGTCGGTGGAGCGATTCCTCGGCGGCATGTTTCTCGTCGCCGAACTCGTGCCACTGCCAGGCAGCGAGCCCAGCCCAGCTAGCGACCAGCACGGCGGCGTAGAACGCCAGATGCTGCCATCGTTTCATCGGAATCGCCTTTATCGGGCCCTGAACGTTCGGACCACAAGGCGGTCGGGGATCGTCCCGCGCTTGATTTGCGGAAGCTGGAACGATCCCCGTCCGTCCATCTCAATTGTGGCACGCTCCGGCATACTTCCCAAGCCCTGCCAGGGGGTTACTGGGCACTTGGGCTGGCCGCCTCGAAGCGGTCGCACACACCGTTGTTATCGGCGTCGATGAATCCGGCGCCCCGGCCACCTCCCAGTCCGGCACCTCGGCCCCAGCCCGGACCGCGTGCGTAGCCCTGGCCGTATCCCTGGCCATAGCCCTGGCCGCGACCATAAGCCTGACCGCGACCGTAGCCGTATCCGTAGCCTGGGCCATTCCAAGCGGGCCCACGACCATACCCGCGACCCGGGCCACCCCAGCCGTAGCCCTTGCGAGGGTATCCCCGACCGGCAGCAAGTTGTTGGGGCCCTGCGGCGGCGGCCGGCGCGAAGATCTGGCCGCGGAGTGTGTCGACGCGTTGCTGGAGTTGGGCGATCTTGGCCTGATCCACCGTGTCGGCCGCGCGGGCTTCGATGAGATCGGCCAAGGTCCGGTGCATGGCGGCTCGGAGCTGGGCGGGTGTTGAACCGCTGGGCTTCGTGGCCCCCGCCTTCGCTTCTTGGGCCCAACCGGTCGCGGCGATCAACGTCGCCAGAACGAGGCTCGTCGTGAAGCTGAATAGAGTCTGCATGGTCTTCTCTCCTGGTGGTTACGTGGCCGAGGTGATTGCCATGGGGTTGCCGGCCGCCGATACGTCTGCGAGGTGTTGTGCAAAACTTGCATATCGACGACAGGGTGAGGTGGCACAATCGTGCACGGCCCGGACTACCCCGCGATGCGTAGAAGGACGCTGTTTCACGTCGCCGCATTGCGAGAAAGACCGGAAAGTGCTGATTCTGCCGAACATGACACCTCTCCACAGATGCGATTTCTCCGGCAAGCCGTTCACGCCAGGCTTGCCGGTGAAGGAGTAACGCAAGTGGAGTGCCAATCGACCGCTGTGGGAAAGAAAACGTTGTCGGGGGAGGCGATTACTGCGTGCAGAGAGAAGATGCGTCTTGGAGCAAGAGATGTTCGAGAATCTCTCGGAGTCGAGCGACGTCGATCGGCTTGGAGACGTAGTCGTCGCAACCTTCCTCGAGGCATTTCTCGCGATCGCCGACCATGGCGTGGGCGGTGACTGCAACGATGGGGCCTTGCCAACCGTGACGGCGCAAATGGCGAGTGGCCGCGTAGCCGTTCATCGTCGGCATTTGAATGTCCATGAAGATGACGTCGAAGGGGTTTCCTTCGGCCTGCGACTGCAGGGCCATCTGGCAGGCGATGCGGCCATCGGCGGCGATTTCCACCTGGTCGACCACCTGGTGCAACAGTTGGCTGATGATGAACTGACAGTCGGGTACGTCTTCGGCCAGGAGCACTCGGCCGTGCAGCACTTGCGGTTCGTTGCCGACGGCGCATTGGCTTCGGCGAGCGGGAGTTGGAGCGACGGGAGCAGGGTTCGCGCCCGACGGCGATCCGGCAGGCAGGGTCAAGGTGAACGTGCTTCCGCTTCCCGGCTCGCTGACGACGGTAAGACTGCCGTCGAGGGCCTCGGCGAGGCGTTTGGAGATCGCCAGTCCAAGGCCCGTCCCACCGTAACGGCGTGTCGCCGAGCCATCGACCTGCATGAAGGGAGTGAAGAGCACGCAGATCTTCTCGCGTGGAATGCCGATGCCCGTATCGGTCACGGCGAACCGCACCATCGTGGGCGAGTCTTTTTCGGAGAGAGTGGAGATGTCGATCAACACGGCGCCTCGCTCGGTGAACTTGATGGCGTTACCTACCAGATTGATGAGAATCTGGCGGAGCCGCAGCGCGTCGGTATGGATGATCTCGGGGACCGAAGATCGGTAGGTCATTTCGAGATGCAGGGATTTCTTGCTGGCCAGAGGGGCCGCGGTGGCCATGACTTCGTCGATGATGGACTGAAGCTGGCAGTCCTGCTTTTCCAACTGTAATCGGTCGGCCTCGATGCGGGAGAGATCGAGAATGCTGTTGATCAGTTCCAGCAGGGCCTGGCCGTTCTTGCGGATGAACTCGACGTACTCCAGTCGCTCGGCGTCGGAGATCGACGGCGCAAGGAGGAGATCGCTGAAGCCGAGGATGGCGGTCATCGGCGTGCGGATTTCGTGGCTCATGTTGGCGAGGAACTCGCTCTTGGTTCGATTGGCCGCCTCGGCGACGGCCTTGGCGTGGACGAGCGCCAGTTCGGCCTCCTTGCGTTTGGAGATGTCGCGGCAGATGCAGAGCACCAGCTTCTGGCCCGCCCACATGGTTCCGCTGGTGCTGATTTCGACGTCATAGCAGGTGCCGTCCTTGCGACGATGGCGGGTCTCGAAATGATCGCCTGCACGGTCGACGAGCCGTATCTTCTCCAGGAGTTCGTCGGGCGTCGAGTTTGCATCCCAATCCCAAACGTACAGGTGGCGCAGTTCGTCGAGGCTGTAGCCGGTCATGGCGGCGTACTGCTGGTTGGCCTCGTATACTCTGCCATCTTGATCGAGGACCACGATCCCGTCGCGGGATTGCTCGAACAAGAGTCGCCGACGGGCGGCCTCTTCGGCCAAGGCGATCTCGGCACGCCGTTGTTCGGTGATATCGTGGTCGGATCCGCGATAGCCGAGCAGCCGGCCATCGTCGCCGAGGATCGGCAGGCCGTTGGTGAGCACGTCTTTGACCTGCCCGTCCTTGGTGACGATCCGATTGTAGAGGGCGATGAAGGCTTCTTTGCGAGCGAAGACTTTGAACGCCTCCTGCCGAAAGGCATCGCGGCCCTGTTCGGGATGCAGGTCGTAGAAGTGGAGTTTACCGACGACCTCATGTTCGTCGTAGTTCAGCAGGGTTTGGCATGCCCGGGAGACGTAGGTGTACAGTCCCTGCGGGTCGACTTCCCAGATGAAATCGCCGGCGGCTTCGCTTATGTCGCGGAAGCGTTGCTCGCTGAGGCGAAGGGCTTCCTGGCTGCGATGCTGCCGCATCATGGCGTGGATGAACAGGAAGACACAAACGAGCAGAATGACGCTACTTTCCCAGTAGCGGGCGGACGAGCAATGCGCGGCCGACGACGCGCCACTGTGATCGGGGAGTATGCCCATGCCTTCGTGGGCGAGAGTGTGGAGGACGCTGATGCAGCCCACGACAAGGCATGCGACGCTCAGCGTAATGACGATCCCGTTCCTGAAGCCACGATGAGGCCTCCAGCATAGCAGCAGCACTCCGCAGGCGACAACGACGCTGAAGACCTCAATCATGTAGTGGTAGAGCAAGAAACCGTCGCGGGCCGCGACGCCCAAGCATGCCATGGCCACGGCTCCGGCGACTAAGAGGAGAGCCCAACGCTGCCAGGAGCTGGGATAGGATCGAAACATGTCGAAATGCCGTAGGAACGGGCAGCCCTTGGTTATGGTCTCTCTACGGGAGGATCAGCAACGGTTGTGCGCGCTCGCCTTGGGGATCTTGCGAGAAGGATATCGAGATGAGCCGTGCTCGAACGGAAACATCGGAGGCGATTGGGGCAATGCGTCATCGGTTGCCATTTGGCTAGACGATGTGTGAAGTCAGATCGCCATCCAGCGCGGAACGTCGGAGGAGTCCTGACCGGCCATTTGAGCGTGGCGAATCGAGGTGATTGCGCCAGGTTGCCTAGGAAAAGTCTAGTCCGAGGATCGGGGTTGAGTCGGGCGACCATCCGCAACGGGGTGTGCACCGCCGTGACATTCCCCCTGCAAGGATGTAAACCACGTCGCGAGGGGAGTGGATTATGAAGCCCAGGCGGGTTTGCCGTCGGATATGCCACCAAGAAGAACCAGCCGGAGCTGCGGAAGCGAGAAAGGCGCCCCCCGTGCGGAGTCCGCCTGTGGATGGCGTACCGAAAACGAAGGCACACGGGGCGTGTGGGGCCGCTATGGCGCCGCACTGTCGGCGGGCGGCTCGTCGGGGCGCGGCGCGTCGCTGGAGGCGAGCACGACCACTTGATCGTCGATCGGGACGACGACGCGGAAGTGTACGAACGTGCTGGCTTGAATCGCCTGGTAGAAGTTCAAGTACCACAACTGGGCATCGAGATCGCTGAGTTGACCGTCGAGGACCTTGCGCTGCTCCTCGCTGAGGGCTTCCTTCGTTCGCTTTTCGAGCTTCGCCTGGCTGGCGGCGATTTCTTTGATCGCTGCGTCGGCCTGTTCGGAGAGATTCTTGCGAGAGGTGCTGGCCTGGTCTCCGCCAGGGCGCTTACGAGTTGCGGTGGTGTTGCCGCCAGCGAAACGAGGAAGGACCGTCTCGAATCGCCGGAAGATGTCTACGTAGCGTTGCTGGACTTTTGCATCTGGCTTCTGCAGCACAAGGTGGGCCGAATAGTTGTCCTCTTTTGCGCGGTACATGGCCTTGAACACGAACACGGCACCGGCCACCTCGCGGCCCGAACGCTCCTTGAAGAAATAAGTCAGGCGCACGGGCGTGTCGAAACCAACGGGCTCGCTGGGCTTGATCGTGTATGTGGAGGGCCCGTCGGCTTTGGTGATCTCGACCCTCAATCGGTCCAAGGGGGGCACCCAACGCAGGTCAAACGTGCTGCGCGCGTTGTGAACGCCGAGTGTGAGAGGGCTGACCCACTCGGGCGTCAGAAGTCGGAGGTCGCGGACGGTATCTTGCACGCGAACCTGCAGGATGCAGTTGCGCAGGCGATTGCCATCTTCGGGCTTGACCTTCGGCGCCCAGTGAAAGACGAGCGAGGCACCGTCGGTTCGCTGGAGGCTGGCAACGTCGGTCGTCAGAGTGTTGGTGCCGACGACCGTATTCTGAAGTCGGATCTTCCAAGCGGCGGCGGTCGGCTCCGCCTCGGTGCGCACGAGTACGTAGCGACGCTGTTGGCCGAATACCACGTCGCCTCCGAGGAGACGGATGTCCCAATCGGTTTGCGGAGGAGAGGCTATCTTGCCCAGCAGGATCGGCCCATTGGCGTCGGCCTGTTCGCCTAAGAGGGGCAGGTCGAACGTGGTGGGGAAATCGGCCAGCGGATCGGCCGCTGGGGCGGCGGGCGCTTGGGGTTTGGCTGGCGGCGGTGTGGCCGGCTTGCCATCGGCTGGCTGGGGAGAAGTGGCTGCCGTTGCCTTGGGAGACGGTGCCTCGCTGCGAGGCGGCTTCGGTTTCGATACGGAGCGGTCAGGCTTGGCCTTGGCAGGGTCGGCGTTTTTCTTGGCGGGGGCCGGCTTGGCGGGCGCAGGCTTCTCTGGCTGACTGGGCGGCGAAGCGGTTTCTTGGGCAGGTTCCGGCGGGTTCGTGGTGGCAGGCACGGAAGCCGACTGAGCATTGGGCGGTGTTTCGGCCTGGCGTTGGTCTTTGCTGCCGCCAAGCGAGTCCATGAGGATTACCACAAGCGCGATCAGCACGATTAGGGCGGCCGCACTGGCCGCGATGGGCACGATTAGCTGGTTGCGTTTGGACGATTGGCGCCGGACCGCGATGGTGTTGCCGGGAATGGGGGCCTCGGCCGGCGGCAGTATGTCGTCGGCAAAAGCCAGTCCACCGGCGGCAAGCATATCGTCGGCCGGCGCCAGGGCATCGGGCGGCGGGGATGCCGGGCGGGGACGTTTGGTCGGCGGGGTCGGCGGCGGTTCTTCTTCCAAGGGCGTCGCCTGGAGCAAAGGCGATTCGGTGAGTCCGCGTTCTGTGAGCCGGGCCACGACCTCGGCCGCCGATTGGTAGCGATCCTCGGGGCGCTTGGCCATCATTCGCTGGCAGATTTCGGCGAGGTCGCGTGGAACGTCGGGTCGTTGCTCCAGAATGGGTGCCGGCTGCTCCATCTGGTGCTTGATGATTCGCTCGGCCAGCGAACCTTCTGGGAAGGGCGGATGGCCGGTGAGAAGGAAGTAGAAGGTGCAGCCGAGGGAGTAGATGTCGGCGCGACAATCGACCTGTGGGCTCTGCATGGCCAGTTCCGGCGCCATGTAGTCGACGGTTCCGAGCACTTGCTCGTCGGCACCGCCGCTTTCGACACCCGAGGAGACGAGGCGGGCCATGCCCATATCGAGGATTTTGACAACACCTTGCGGGTTGACCAGCAGATTTGCTGGTTTGATATCGCAGTGCACAATATTGCGTTCGTGCGCGTGGGCCAAGCCGTCGGCTGCTTGGCGGATGTACTCGGCGGCGAGGGTGTGGTCCAGCGGGCCCTGCTCCTCGACCATCCGTTGAAGATCCTGTCCCTCGACGAACTCCATGACCATGTAGTAGCGTTCGCCTTCGTTGTCGATGTTGTAGGCGTGAACGATGTTCGGATGGTTCAGGGCGGCAACGGCACGGGCTTCGGTGAAAAACCGTTCGAGGTTGGCCGGGTCCCGTCCCAGTTGCTTGGAGATGATCTTCAGAGCAACGGGACGATTCATCATGGTGTGTCGGGCGAGATAGACGCTGCCCATACCCCCACGTCCAAGCAGCTCCATCAGCTTGTACTTGCCCAGCAGGAAAGTGGTCCGCCCGGCCAGTAGCAGATCGGACTGCCAACGCGTGAGCCAACCCTGGGCCACGAGCCGTTTGGCCAGTGAACGAGCATCCGTAGTCTGCGATGCGAACTGACGCGCCTGGCCGAGTTGTTCGCTGTCGAGCAGACTGCTTTTTTCGAGGGCTTGAAGAAAGGAATCGGTCGTGCTGATGGCCATACACAACGCCTACGCTAGGCCGACCAAGTCGCTCGTCCGGCCGCCCCCCCTTTGCGGCCACCGCCCCGAACGGGCGGATTGCGTCTTCGCGAATGTCGAAATGTTACCCCGGTGATGAGTTTACCAGCAGCCACCGGTGTTTGCAATCAATCCGTTGGCACGACCGGGTTTCGAGCCGCGGGGATCGTTGGCGGGTGCGAGTCGCAGCGGCGCTTCTCTATACAGAGCTGAGTGTTAGACCACAGCGTAGCGGTAGGCCGCGTCGGGCTCCTGCTGGATCTGATCGAGGTTGGCCACGCGGAGACGGCCTCGCTGGTCGAGATATTCGACGCGTGCGGCGATGTCGGTGAAGGCCAGAAAGGCGTAGAAACTGGCCTGACTGACATAAACCCGCTCGGTGAGTTCGGCGGTCGTGAGCGGCTGGTCCGATTTGCGCAGTACCTGGACGACGCGTTCGACACGCCGCAAATGGCTGGCGCGAACGACGGCCACGCGCTTGTAGAAATCGTCGATGGGAGGCTCATGCCCACCTAGGGCGACCTCGATGCCGGGAATCGCTTCCACCTTGGCCAGACTTTCGAGGTAGTGACCTAACCCCATATAGGCTCCGGTGCTTTCGGGCCATTGTTGGGTCATGGTGCGGGCGAGGATATGGTCGCCGACTAGAAGCACGTTGTCGACGAGGATGCAGACGTGGCCCGGACTGTGCCCCGGCGTATGGATGATCTGGAGTCCGTCCAGTTGCAGGCCGTCGTCGAGTGGAAACGTGGGCTGGACACCCTCGATATGCCGCCTCGAACGAAGAAATTGTTCCAGCAAAGCGGGGCGATTGGTGGCGGGGACGCCGGAGACGGTCAACAGCCATTCGAACCTGTGGCGGGAGAGAATGGTTCGTTCGTCGAAGGCGGCGATATCGGGCCAGTCCAACGGGTGAACGCCGACATCGGCGCCCGTTCGTTGGACCCACTCGGCCAGCCCGCCATGATGATCGACGTGCGCGTGGGTGATGAGGATTCGCTTCAGGTCGTCGGGCCGAAACGTCTCGTTGAAATCGTTGCGGACGGCCTCCATTCCGCTCAGGACGTCGGCGATGGCATCGGGGCGCCCATTGCTGGCATCGACCAGGGTTGGCGGGCCCGCACCCAGCAACAGGTACACGCGACCACTCAGATCGGGCAGGAATCGGAAGGGAAGGCGATAGATCCTTACCCCGGAGTGCGTGATAAAGCGTTTCACGGGTGGCAGATTGGTCATGGGAGCGCTCGCCAGGGAGGTTAGGAAGGTTGTATCTTGACCGGCCGGGGGCCAATGCACAAGGTCGGCCGCTTGCTACCGTGTTTGGGAAGCGTTAGACTGGGCGAACCGACTCCCGGCCGAGGAGGGATCTGCCTATGCCCGATTACATTCTTGCTCTCGATCAAGGGACGACGTCCAGTCGTGCCATACTCTTCGCCCACGACGGGCAGATCGTGGCCGCCGCACACCAGGAGTTCGAGCAGATTCTGCCGGCGCCTGGTTTGGTGGAACACAGCCCGGAAGCGATTTGGGCATCGCAGTTGAAAGTGGCGCGAGAGGTGCTGGCGCGGGCGTCGGCCAAGCCGGACGACGTGGCGGCCATTGGGATCACGAACCAGCGTGAAACAACGGTTCTTTGGGAGCGCGAGACGGGCCGACCGATCGGCAATGCGATCGTGTGGCAGAGCCGCGTGAGCGCCGGCATTTGCGACCAACTGCGCCGGGACGGCCTGGAGCCGACCTTCCGCAGCAAGACGGGCCTGGTCGTGGATGCCTATTTCTCCGGAACGAAGATCAAGCATCTTCTCGATACGCACGAGGGATTGCGGCAGCGAGCCGAGAAAGGCGAGATCCTTTTCGGCACGGTCGATACTTGGCTCATCTGGCGGCTGACCGGCGGCAAGTGTTTCTTGACGGACTACAGCAACGCGAGCCGGACGCTGATCTTCAACATTCACACGCTCGATTGGGATGACGAACTGTTGGGGATTCTGGGGATTCCGCGAGCCATGTTGCCCGAGGTGCGCCCTTCGAGCGAAGTGTATGGCGAGACGGACCGCCAGTGGTTTGGTGAGCCGATTCCGATTGCGGGCTGCGCCGGCGACCAGCAGGCGGCCACGTTCGGCCAGGCATGCTTCGAGCCCGGCAGCGCTAAGAACACGTACGGAACCGGTTGCTTCCTGCTCCTGAACACGGGTCGCGAGGCAGTGCCTTCGAAGAATAACCTTTTGACGACGATTGCGTGGGGTGTGGGGGGCGAGATTACCTACTGTCTGGAAGGCTCGGTCTTCGTGGCTGGGGCGGTCGTACAATGGCTGCGCGACGGGTTGGGGTTGATCCACACGTCGGCCGACATCGAACGGCTGGCCGGGAGCGTTCCCAACTCGGGTGGCGTGTATTTCGTTCCGGCTTTCGTCGGCTTGGGGGCACCACACTGGGACGCGTACGCGCGGGGCACGATTCTGGGACTTACACGTGGAACGACGGCAGGCCACATTGCGAGGGCGGCGGTCGAGTCGATGGCCTATCAGACGCGCGATCTGGCCGACGCGATGCAGCGCGATGCGGGCCTGTCGCTGGCGGGCCTGAAGGTGGATGGCGGCGCGTCGGTGAACAATCAACTGATGCAGTTCCAGGCCGACGTTTTGGGGGTGAGCGTGCGTCGCCCTGTCGTGCGCGAGACGACGTCGTTAGGGGCGGCCTATCTCGCGGGCCTGGCGGTCGGGTTCTGGGAGGGCACGCAGGAGATCGCCCGATACTGGGCGCTGGACAACGAATTCAAACCGCGCATCCCGACCGAACAGCGTGAGGCACTGTACCATCGCTGGCAGAAGGCCGTCGAGCGATCGTTGGAATGGGAGGAGCCCTCGTAGTGTGCGCGAGGGGGATGGCGAGGCCGATCGGAAGTCGGCATCGCTCGGCGGGGAGTGCAGGCCTCGTGAGTTGAGACAATGAATGCGGTAGATCTGGGGAAATCGCGACAAGAGGCGGCGGACGGTCTTGAAAACGGGGAGTTAGACGTGCTCGTTGCCGGCGGCGGCATCGTCGGCTCGGGCGTTGCGCGCGACGCGGCCATGCGGGGACTCCGCACGGGGGTGGTCGAGCAGCATGACGTGGCCTTCGGTACGAGCAGCCGGTCGAGCCGCCTGCTGCACGGCGGGCTTCGCTACTTGGCGCAGGGCCGTATCGCGCTGGTGTATGAGGCGAGTCACGAGAAGCGCATCGTGCACCGCATTGCTCCCCATCTGGCATCCCCCCTGCCCTTCGTTTTCCCGACGTACCGGCGATCGAAATGGCCGCTGTGGCAACTGCGGATCGGGGTGAAGGTTTACGATCTGCTCTGCGGTGGGCGGAATCTGGGGCCCTCTTCGTCGATGACGGCGGCCGACGTAACTCGGCGGCTGCCGAATCCGAAGGCCGACCGGCTGAGCGGCGCCGTGCGCTACTACGACGGATTGACCAACGACGCGAGGCTGGCAATCGACACGCTCCGCTCTGCGTCCGCGCACGGGGCGACGGTTCGCAATTACACGCGGCTGGAGTCGGCGGAACCATCGGCAAACCGTTGGAAGTGCGTGTTGCGCGATACGCTGTCGGACCGCACGTTTACGGTCACGGCGGGCGCGGTCGTGAACGCGACGGGCCCATGGTCGCAGCAGGTGCCGCACAGCAGCGTTCGGCTGCGATTGACCAAGGGCATCCACCTGGTGATCGCGCAGGAAGATCTGCCCGTGCCCGACGCGGTGGTGATGGCCCAGGGCGACCGGATCATGTTCGCCATTCCATGGGGCGAGCGGGTGATCCTGGGGACGACGGACACGGACTACGACGGCTCGCTGGAGCAGATTCCCGTGGAGCGGGACGACGTGGACTACCTGTTGGAGACGGCCAACGAGGCCTTTCCCGAGGCACGGTTGGACCGGACGAAGATCCTCAGTTCGTGGGCCGGTCTGCGGCCACTGATTGCCACCGGGCGCGGCGGTCCGTCGGACATTTCCCGGGCGCACGAGATCCGCATGCCCGAGCCGGGCTGGCTGGATGTTGCCGGCGGGAAGCTGACAACGTACCGACGGATCGGGCAACAGGTGGTCGATCGACTGGTTTCGTATCTTGGACGCAAGACGCCACCGTGCCGCACGGCCGAGGAAGTGCTTCTGACGGCCGAGGCGGTGGAGGGCGTCAGCAGCATCGTGCCACCGGACGTTTCAGCGGAGGCGGTGCGGCACTACTGCGCCAACGAGTGGGCGGTTCACCTGGACGACGTGATGCTCCGCCGGGCCGGATGGCATTATTATCAGCGGAATTCGCGGGAGATTGCCGAGCACGTGGCGGCCTGGATGGCGGAACTGTACGGGTGGACCCACGAGGAGACCGCCGCCGAATTGGCCCGGTATGAGCAATCGGCCGGCGGTCCGGGGTGAAGGCCGCGCAGGAGTCGTGACGCCGACACGCGCATCGTGCCGGGTCAGACAGCGGACGGCTGAGCGGGCGAGCAGAGGCTTGCCAGGGGCCTGTTTGTGCGTGGTTGGGCGTCGCGCATGAGGTGCGGCATGTGAGGGATCTGCCTGTTGTAGTGTTTCTTCGCAGGGCAACGCTCTTTCTCCCCAGTTCTCGCGGCTACCGTACCCGTCGTTTCTGGTCGCGCCCTATTATTTGAAAGACGCGATCATGCAGCGGACGCCCGCGCCGCCCGGCGCGCCGTGGTGCGCCTGGGGCGGACTTGGATCGGTGGTCGTGCGATGCTCGTGGAGATTTAGCAAATGTCTGAAGTGCAAGAACATGCGTGCGCGACCGGCAACGTCATGCTGACGATCGGAGGGGCATGCGGCGATCGAACGGAGACGCCTGCGCATCAGGGCGAGGAACTGATTTCGGGTAGTTGCCGGGCGATGTTCGACGGCGTGGGGTTCGGAGTGTTGTTGGTGGACGCGGAGACGCGACATATCCTGGAAGTGAACACGGCAGCGCTGCGAATGTTGGGGCTGCCGAAGGGGGAGGTTCTGGGGCGAATCTGTCACAAGTTCGTTTGCCCGGCCGAGCAGGGACGATGCCCTGTGATGGACCTGGGCAAGACGGTCGACCGGTCGGAACGGGTGCTGTGCCGATGCAGCGGCGCGTGTATGCCGGTGTTGAAGAGTGTGGTGCCGATCGATTTGGAGGGACGGACAGTACTGCTGGAAAGCCTGGTCGACATCTCCGAACAGAAGTCGGTGCAGGAAGCACTTCGAATTAGCGAGCAACGTTACGCGCTGGCGGCCCAGGGAGCGAATGACGGGCTGTGGGACTGGGATCTGAAGACGCACGAGGTGTATTACTCGACGCGTTGGAAGTCGATGCTCGGGTACGAGGAATCCGAGATCGAAGGGAACGTGGACGAGTGGTTCCGGCGAGTTCATCCGGAGGACGTGCTGCGATTGAAGACCGACTTGGACCGCCACCTGGCGGGCGTTACGCCGCATTTGGAGGCAGAAGTGCGGATGGCGCACAAGGATGGAACGTACCGGTGGATGTTGACACGCGGGGAGGCGGTGCGGGACAAATCGGGCGCTCCGTCGCGTATCGCCGGATCGCAGACGGACATTACGGAACGGAAGCAGGTGGAAGAGGAACTGAGACTCGGGGCGTTCTTCGACTCGCTGACCGGGTTAGCCAATCGGGCGCTGTTCATCGATCGTTTGGAACAGTGCATGGCGCGGGCACGGCGCAAGAGCCAGCACATATTCTCGGTGCTGTTTCTGGACCTGGACCGGTTCAAAGTGGTCAACGACAGCCTGGGACACCAGATCGGCGACCGGTTGCTGGTGGCAGTGGCCGAGCGGCTGCGGGGATGCCTGCGATCGACCGATACGGTGAGCGCCGGGCTGAAAGAGCCGCATACCGTGGCGCGGCTTGGAGGGGACGAGTTCACGGTTCTGCTGGACGACATTCGCAGCGAGAAGGACGCGGTGCGCGTGGCGGAGCGGATTCGCGATGCGTTGAGCCAGCCGTTCGAGGTCGAGGGGCAGGAGGTCTTTACGGCGGTGAGCATCGGGATTGCGACCTACGACCGTTCGTCGAACCGGGCGGAAGACATGCTGAGGGACGCGGACACGGCGCTGTACCGGGCGAAAGCAGGAGGGCGAGGCCGGTGCGAGGTGTTCAACAAGACCATGCACGCACAGGCGGTGAGCCGGCTGATGATGGAGCGGGACTTGCGGCATGCGGTCGAGCAGAAGCAGTTCTTCGTGCACTATCAGCCAATCATGCGACTGTCGACCGGAGAGGTGAAAGGGTTCGAGGCGCTGGTGCGGTGGAAGCATCCTGATCGCGGGCTGATCTCGCCGAACGAGTTCATACCGGTGGCCGAGGAGATGGGATTGATCGTGCCGATCGGCTGGTTCGTGATGCGGGAGGCATGCCGGCAAGTCAAAGCGTGGCAGGATGAGTATCAGTGGAACCCGCCGTTGACCTTGGCGGTGAATCTCTCGAGCCTTCAGATCAGGCAGGCGGACCTGGTGGAGCGGGTGATGGAGGTTCTGAAGGAGACGGGCCTGCCGGCCGCCAGCCTGGAGCTGGAGATCACGGAGAGTTCCCTGCTGCAGAACGACGGGCATACGCTCCAGGTGTTGAACGATCTGAAGGAGGCGGGGATCGGCTTGCACATGGACGATTTCGGGACGGGCTATTCGTCGCTAAGCTACTTGAGCCACTTTCCGATCGACGTGGTGAAGATCGACCGGTCGTTCATCAGTTCGTTGGACACGGATAGCAAGCACGCGGAGCTGGTCAACGCGATTCTGACGATGGCGCAGGCGATGGGAATGGACGTGGTCGCCGAAGGAATCGAGTCGGAATCGCAGCTACGACGGCTGAGAGATTTGTCCTGCGGCTTCGGGCAGGGGTTCTACCTGTCGAGACCCGTCGATGCGGCGGCCGCGGGCGACCTGCTGCGAGATCGACAGCAGTAGGTGCCTTACGGGGAATCGGGCGTGCCGGACGAAAAGCGTTCGCACCCGCCGTAGCACGAGCGGTTCGCGCGTTTTGGTGGCGGCAGTGGCGCGATCTTTGGGCGAAATCGCCGAGGAAGTGAGGTGCCGAACTTCGGGCCGGGTTGTGAACGCGTATTCACAACTGTCAAGTGAAGCTGGGTGTGCCGGGCTTCAGGTACGGCTTCAATGCATTGAAGCGGAAGTCGATTTCGGCGATGTCGTCCTTGGACAGTTTCAGCTCCGAGAGGATGGGCTTTTTGGGGACGGAACGCCCGGGGCCGTACTCGCGCGAGACCGTCGTTTTGTACACGCCACGCTTCATCCAGAGATATAACTGGCACCCACGCAACGAGCTGCCCGGATGGGTATGGCTGAGGTTCGTCATGAGGATGAACTTGCTGTACGCATCGGCTAGGGCGTTGGGATCGGAGCCGCTTTGCTGCAGTTCCCAGATGCGGGTGAGCAGGTCGGCATAGACGGCGCGCTCGGTGATCAGGCCTCGGGTGCCGAGTCGCGATTCGTAGAGCCAGCCGAGACCGCCACGGGCGCTGAACACGCGGCGAATGGGTGGCTGCGCCGCGACGAGGGCACGCGTGCGAGCGATGACGGGCCCGGCCTCCTCTTTGACATAGCCGAAGTAAGGGAACGCGGCGGCCAGTTCCTTGAGGAGTTCGACCGAGGGGCTCGGCCCTTTGTATGCGACGCCGCCGGTGGTCTGGATAATGACGGGGCGCTTTGCGACGGCGGCCAGTGCGTGCCAGTACTTGCGCATGTCGTCCTCGGTCTTGCCGGAATCGGGGGGACGGGAGATGATGGCCGTGGGGGCCAATTTCTCGACGTGTTCGGCGAAGACGAGCATTTCGTCGGTGTTCTTGCCCTGCACACCGAGGCACAACGCGCTTTGGAAGCCGGCCGACGCCTTGGCCAGCACTTCCATGCCGTGGAGCTTCTCGTCGGTGGTGAGCAGATCGACGCTATCGCCCGACTGGGGCCAGATCATGCCCGGGCATCCACACCAGTTGACGAAGCGCGCCGAGTTGGCCAGGACATCGAAATCGACTTCGCCCGACTTGGTGAAGGGGGTCGACAGGATGGGAAACGGTCCCTGGACCTTGGGGTCGGCACCGACGGGTTCGGCAGCGGTGCGCTGGTCTGCCTTGACGATCGTTGCGGCGATGGCGCCGGAGAGGCCGGCCATGGAAGCGGCGAGCATCTGTCGCCGTGTGATATGGGTGTGCGTGGACATGATGTTCCTCCTGGTGTACTGGGCTATGAGGGCTTCGGTCGTGCACGTCTATTGTGATGTAAGGCGGTCCGGCCGTCCAGCATGCTTGCCTTCGACGATGGGCCAGGAGGCACGCAGGGGGTCGGCGTAGGGACCGATCTTGTCGACGGGGATCGGCTTGAACCCGAGCTTGAAAGCGGGCGATTCGGGCCGGAGGCGGTAGTCGTCGTTCTGCGGATCGACAAACAGGGGATCGCCGACGAGCGAATGCCGATCCTGGCCGAGCTTTTGCCACCATCGGGGCCAACTGTCGACGGGGGTGTCGCAGTCTTTGTACTTGTCGGCCGGCCGGTAGGTGATGGCAATGGGGTGTCCGAAGACGTAGACCAGGTTCTCGTCGAACACGTTGTGATCCAGCGGGACGTTTTCGAACGTGTAGGGCTTGGCTCGTTCTGCGGATCCGTAGAGGATGTTTCGTTTGACGACGTTGTTGGCCATGATCAGGCCGTCGGGCAAGACGGCGTTGCGCGGAGAGATGTCCATGTGACGCATGGCTTTCCATGCTGGCTGGCTTGCGACGGACTCGTAGCCTTTGACCATCGTTTCCACGTGCCGGGTCCAGAAAGAATGGTCCGACCTCCAGCCGCGGTATTCGATTTGGCGGTTGGGGCCATCGACGAAGATGTTGTTCTCGATGACGGAGTCGCGGGCGTTGTGGAGGTAGAGCGGCGCTCGCGGGGCGCGGGCGACGATGTTGCCGATCACGTCGACGCCGCCGGTGTTGTCGTCGAGGTAGATGCCGGAACAGAAGTGGGGCGACACCCATTTGCCTTTGACGCGGCCCAGGCCGAAGACATCGTGGATGAAGTTGTAGCAGACGCGGCTGCCTCGCGAGGAGATCCAGTCGCGGCCGCCGGTGTAGATGGCACTGATATCCTCCGTTTCGAGGGCGGCGTGATGGAGGTGGTTGTACTCGATGCTGAGATTATTGCCGTTGAGCTGGATGGCGACGCGCGGGCAATCGTGAACCAGGTTGTGGGTGGCGCGGTTGCCGACGCCTTCGACGTAGATTCCCGGGGAACCCTTGCCTTGGACGCCCACGAGGAAGATGTGATTGTTGTCGGCGTAGTGGCCAGCGGGCGTGAGCGTGATGCGGTCGCCGCCGTAAAGGGAGACGGCGCCTCCGTTGGTATGGTGGATATCGTTTCCGACGACGCCGTCGCGGAGGCCGTTGCGAACGCTGACGCCGCGTCCCACGTTGAAGATCGTATTGCCTGCGACGAGGCAGTCGTTGGCGTCGCGGACTGCGACGGCGGTGCCTTCGCAGCAGATCATGGTCATCCCACGGATCGTGACCCACTCGGTGCCCGGGCCGAGTCGGACGAGGCTGTCCATGGTCGGCGCGTAGACGTCGAGTTCGTTGGGCGAGGGGGGCCAGAAGTAGAGCGTTTCGGTCTTGCGGTCGAGGTACCATTCGCCCGGCGAGTCGAGTTCCTCCAGCAGGTTGCGGACGAAGTAGCGGTCGTCGGGCCGAATGGCGTAGGAAGTGTCGGCGGCCAGCGTGATCGTCCGCTTCTGCGGGTCGATGGAGGCGATGGGGACGATGTTGTTCCACCAGTTGTAGCGGGTGAAGATGGACACTTCGGCCTCTTCGGGATGCTGCCAGTTGCGGGCGTCGTCCTTCTTGTACTGAAGAATGCGGCGGCTGTCGGTGGGAAGGTCTTTGTACATGTAAGGAGGCTTGCCGTCGACGTACGCCCAGCCGCCCGTGTAGGGCTCCTTGGGATCGAAATTGGGCCAGCGGGCCAGTTGCTGCCGCTGGTCGCCGCAGAAGAGCTGACGGAAGTAGATGCCTTTGAAGCCTTGCTTGGCGACGTCGGCCTTGAGGACGGACCCGCGATGGGTGGTGAAGCCGGTGATGGGACGGCCGCCGATGAGCGTGACCTTTTCACCATCGGCGGAGCGATAGACGATCGGCGCGTCGGCCGTACCGGAGTCGGCTTTTTCGAGTTCGAACGTCTTTGGCAAGTAAAATCGGCCGCCGCGCAGCACGACAGTGACACCGCCCGGGGGCAGCTTGGCGTTCTTCCTGAGTGCGCGGATCTTGTCGCGGGCCGCGTCGAGCGTGGCCAGGGGGCCGTCGGTCTTGGCGGCGTTGGGATCGGCCAGGGTTCCGGACCAGGTGTCGTTTCCGCCCGGGGCGACGAAGATCGTTGTGCCAGGTTTCGCTTCGGCCGCTGCGACCGACGGATGGGCAGCGGCAAGGAGGCAGGCGAGGATCAGCAGCGCTCCGGTCGGTCGGTGCATGGAAGCAGTCTTTCTATGAGCAAAGGGATGGCGTGTCGGAGTGTGTCCGGTGTCGAGCCGTCAGGGCCGGCGAGTATTTGGACGGCGCTTGAGGTTCGACGAGGGCGGGAGCGAGTTGTGAAGGAGAGGGAAGGCGTGTGGTGGGGACGGTGGCCGGCAATGGGTCACGGGCCTTTGAGGTACTTTTTGAGGAACTCGGTGATGAGCGTTTGGGTGCGCTGGTTGACGGGCTTGGCGATGTCCATGGTGTGGGGCCAACCGTCGAGACGGTCGTACAGTAGGGAACGCCCAGCTTCTTCAGCTTCTCGGCGAGCATGTCGGACTGGTCGACTGGGACGATCGAATCGATGGTTCCCTGGAGGATGAAGGTGGGCGGATCCTTGGCGTCGACGTGATTGATGGGCGAGGCGAAGCGGAACAGTTCGGGATCGTCTTTGAAGTGTTTGCCGAGGAATCGGGTGACCGTGGGGTTGTCGTGAGCGATGGGCGAATCGAGGTCGGTCGGACCGTAGAGGTCGACGACAGCCTGCACGTCACTGCTGACACCCTCGTGACCGCCCTGCCCTTCCAGCCGCTTGTCGCCGGCGGTGTAGCCGACCATCAGCGCCAGGTATCCTCCGGCAGACCCGCCGAGCACGGCGATCCGGTCAGGGTCGACGTGGAGTTCGGCCGCATTGGCCCGCATCCAGCGTACGGCGCACTTGGCATCTTCGACGGCGGCGGGGAAGAGAGCCTCCTGGGCAAAACGATAGCTGATCGTGGCGGCGACGTATCCCTTCTGGGCGAAGGCGATCGTGTAGACCTGATAGTCGCTGCGATTGCCACTGCTCCAGCCGCCTCCGTGAATGAAGATCAAGCCCGGCGCGGGTTTGTCGAGGCCCTTGGGCGAGTAGACGTCGACCTTCAGCGAGCGGTCGCCGACGCGGCCGTACTCGATGTCCTTGCGGACTTCGACGGTGGCGGGAATCTCGTGTCCGTGGAGTTCGAGAATTTCAAGCTGGCCGATCAGGTAGGCGAGCTTCAGGCTGTTCTCGGTGGCGTAGCCGGGCGGCGGGTCGGGAGCGTCCTTGGGCAGGACGATCAGGTCGGGCCGGCCCTGCGGCGCCTTGCCGTCGAGCAGGAGGAACCACCCTGCCCAAGCTGAGAAGGTGCCCAACGAAATGCCGAACAAAACAAGTGAAACGCAAACGGCGCGTCGCATGTTCGCCTCGCGTAGGAATGGGTGTTGGGAAATGTGCCGGGCTACTGGGGAAATTGTATTGCGGTGTTGCCGCGATTGCTTGTGTCGCGCGGGGGGGGCGAGCATGGTCAGCCATGGGCCGACAATTCAGGGCCGCCCGTGCCCTCGTCCAGCGTAACCGAGCGGCTGTGGACGACGCAAGCGGTCCTGCCGTTTTCGGGTCGATTCTGTGGGACGATCGCCGGCAGGCTACGGCGCGTTGTTGCACTGGGCGCGGAGGTCTTCGGCCTTGTGCTTGAGGGGTCGATAGACGTATTCGGCCATCGTGGCGACCGTGCCGAGATCGGTGCGGTTCTTGGCGACGCCGGCCAGCGTTTCGATCGTCTGAAATGCGCTGGCTTGAGCGGCCTTGGCCAAGGTCGCTGCTTCGGCCAGCTTGGCTTTGGAGGCCGCGAGGTCGCCGTTGCGCTTGGCGTCTTGAGCGGCTTGTTCGGCGGTGGCCGCCTTCTTGACCGCTTCGATCGTGTCGAAATAGCTCACGGCGAATTGCAGACGACCGACCCAGTAGCGCGCGTAGGCGTCGGCCTCGGGGCGTCCGGTGAGGGGGACCTTCTTGGCGGCGACGAGCGCGCGGCGGTAGGTTTCGCGGTCTTCGGCGTGGTCTTTGGAGAGTGTGCCTGGCGACCAGTGCCTCATCATCATGGACGGCACGGGGAAAGTGATTCCCAGGTCGTGGCGTTCGATGGCGGCGGTGACCGCCTCGAGCTGGCGGAAGGCTTCGAGCATCGGCGCGACGGCGTCCTGGCCGCAAACGGCGCGCACCTGGTCGGTATAGACGGCCTCGGGCGTGGTGTCGGGGTTCCATGCGACTTTGGCCAGATAGGCCACCGATGGGTCGAGGTCGCTAATCATCCACTGGCGCGTGCAGAAACCGGCGAGGCCGCACTTGAGCATCTGGCGGGTCAGTATGTGGAGCGAGCCGGTGGTGAGCTGGGGGAGCACGCCGAAGTTGTCTTCGTGGACCGGCAGGACGAGAGTGGTGGGGACGTCTTTGGCGGGCACCGTCTCCAGCACGCTGCGCCGGCGCACGATGCCGATGGCAGTGTAGTCGACCACGATGACCAGTTCGGAGCCCTTGGGGAGCACTCGCGAGAGGATTGGATAGAGTTCTTCGGCCGGTTCGTACACAACGAGGCGGGCATGGGGCTTGCAGGTCTTGGGAACGATGTCGGGGTTGGACCAGAGCCGAGCAAGGAAGTAGAGGCCTGTGAGGTCGCCCTTGGCCTCGCGAATGGCACGCGGGGCGCCGTCGGGGTAATCGGTTCGCTGACTGGCCCTGCGGAGGATTTCGTCTAACGACGTGGCCTGGCTAACGTGGTACTGCTTGTCGAGTTCGTTCCACGCCCACTCGTAGAGATCGGTCCAGCTTCGCCATTCGGTGCCGACGGGAAAGCCATACGGCTCGGCATCGGGATAGGTGTTGATGATCGTGCGAATGACGGTGCCGGCGATGTCGGCGAGCTCCGGGCTGTCGGGGCGCACCTTGGGGCCGGGAGCGACGGTCAGCGAGCCGAGCTGATTGACGGTCTGCGCATCGGGGATGATCGAGCTGAATCCCTTGGGGAAATCGGTCACCGAAGCGACGAACGAGGCCTCGATGCCGCGGCTGCGCGCGTAGTCGATCAACGCATGGCAATGGCGTTGACCGGCTTCGGCGAGCTTTTCGTAGCCGGCTTCGGGGAGAGGCAGATCGGGATTCCAGAACTCTTTCTCGGTGCCGAATAGCTTGCGGCCGGGCATATCGTCCGTGATGGGAAAATGCTCGCCGTACCAGAGTGTGGCGAAGTTCTGCTTCACGCCGTGGATATCGAGGTGCAGGAACGGCTGCGATGGGCCGCTGCCAACGCGAATGCGGTTGAATTTGAGCTTGGCGAGCTGGTCGATGAGCGGCCGGTAGTCGGCCATGCCATAGCCTTCGGTGCCGATGGCGAAATCGCCCATGCCCTTCCACCACCGCAGGCGAAACGCGGGCTCGAAGACCTTGTCGACCTGGGGAAGGTAGAACTCCTTCTGGTCCGTGGGAAAGACGTCGCCCGAGAGTAGATAGCGAACGCCGTACTGCTCGGCGAGCTCGTAGACGGCCCACATGGTCGCTCTCGGGCTGCCGCCGACGATGAGCATGACCGGCTTGCCATTAAGGCGAGTGGTGCGCAGCAGGAAGCCTTGATCGGAGAGCGTGGGCGGGGACGCGAGGCCCAGGGACGTGCCGGGATCATCGGTCGATATGCCGAGGAGTAAGAGGGCGTCTGATTGTGCGGTGGGCGCGGTGACTACTGAAGCGGTGACGCCGAAGAGCCGTTTCAGGTAGTGCTGCAGTTCGGAGGCGGCGAATTGCTGGAGTTGCGGGGCGTCCTTCGCAGCGACGATCTCGATCGAGTCGGCACGCGCCGAACTCGCGGCACAGAGCAAGAGGATCGATGCCGTCAGACGCAGGGAATAGCCGGGTCGAATGAACATGGTCTTGCGCCTCCTGGTGGAACCCGTTTGCCGGTGAATGAAGTTTCGGTCGCTGCAAGTGGGGCCATTTTGCGCTGGCGCCATGATTATCTGCGAGCGACCGGGGCGTTGCAAATAGATCAGGCCGAAACCCGGACTTCGCACACGCGGACATGGTCGAGGCCGTTGGTGGCGGTTGCGGTGACGCGAATGGCGTCCAGCGGGCGGCCGTCGAGGGTGTGAACGCGGCGGCGCAGATAGTTGCCTTCCACGCGAGCGAGCTCGCGCCAGTGGCCGTCGAGGCGCGCTTCGATGACGTAGTCGCGCACCGTTTCGGGTTGGGGGTGGCCCCAGAGCATGCGGGTGCGGACGAAGTCGTCGGCCTGGCTCAGCGTGAGCACGCGGTGCAGGCCGGTATCGAAGATCAACTGGATGGATTGCGGCGCGACGGGCTGGGGCCAAGCCAGTTCGATCCAGGCGGGCAGGCCGGCAGCCGGATCGCTCACCCAGCGGTGGGTTCCCGGGTGGGCGCGATCGGGCGGGGCGCCGCGGTCGCCGTGAACGCTTCGCGTTTGGCCGCTGACGATGTCGGTGGCCGGACCGTCGGCCGTCTGGCTCGAAGCGGTGATGCTGGCGCGGGGCGCCAAATCGCTCGGATCGTCGGCCGGTACGCCGATCAGGTAGGCATCGTCGCGAAGGAGTTGCTGCTGGATGGCGCGTATGGCCGCAGGGTCGTCGAGCAGCGATGCCGGGGAGCAACCGTGACGAACGGCATAGGCGGCCGCCGTGCCAACACCCTGCCCGACGACGGCGCAGGTGCCCATGACGCGCGTCGAGGCGAAGGCGACGTGCGTGGCCGAGAGATTGCGCCCGGCGACCATGAGATTCGCAACGGTGGGGCTGAGACAGGCACGGAGGGGAATGTCGTAGAGACAGGGGACGGGATGTTGCGTGCAGGGTGGTTCGTCGGGTGCATTGACGCCGGCGGGCGGATGGATGTCGATCGGCCAGCCGCCGTAGGCGATGGCGTCGTCGAAGGCGCGCGATTGGAGAACGTCGTTCTGAGTGAGGACGTGCAGGCCGAACAGGCGGCGGCTTTCGCGCTTCGCAGGGAGGAAGCCGAACCACTCCAGCGCCCAGTGCTCGGCGCCGTGAGGGCCGCCGTTCTTGACGTGGTCCCACACTCCCAGGACGACGGCCAGCAGCTCGTCGCGGATGCGGGCGTTGTCTTTGATCGTGTCGAGGTGCCCTCCCCATTCGACCCACCAGAAACCGTATTCCAGGCCCAGGTCGAGGCCGGCGGTAGCGTGCGGCCGCAGACGCAGGTCGGACTCGCTGAAGCGGCGTGCCCAGGGCGGTGGGACGAACGGCATGGGGTGGTCGTGCTTGCGGGCTTGGAGGAGGATCGACGAGCCAAGGCGGAGGGAATCGGCGACCGGCGGGGCGAGCGATTCGTCGAACTCGTGGCGGGCTTCGCGGCCCTCGCGAAACGGCGCCCCGGCTTCGGCGACCAGACGGGAATCGCCCGTACAGTCGATGAAGACATCGGCGGTGATCGTGAAGCGATCCTCGGTCGATTGGCGTTCGGCGACGATGTGGATGATGCGATTGTCGCGGACCGCGGCGGCGGTGAGGGTTGTGTCAAGCAGCAGCGTGAGATTCGATTCGGCCCGGCATTTCTCGTAGAGGATCAGGTCGAATAGAGACGGCGATCGCTGCGGATTGTGAACGCAGTTTTCGAGGCGGATTTCTTCGAGGATGCCTCCTTCGCGGGCTTCGGTGGCCAAAGGGGCGCCGCGCTTGCCGCTACCGTCGGCGCCCGAAACGTGCATGCGGATCTCGCTGGAGGCATTGCCGCCGAGAACGGGGCGGTCCTGGCAGAGGACGACTTTGGCTCCGAGCCGGGCGGCCGCCAGCGCGGCCGTAACGCCGGCCAGTCCGCCGCCGGCGACGAGGATGTCGCAATCGAGCCGATGGTCTTGAAGCACTGGCATCGCCAATCTGCCCCTTATCCGCGAACTAGGCCGTCTCGAGCCCGATCGCCCGAAGATGATCGGTCACCTTACGCTCGAAGGCTTCATCGGGCTGCCAGCCGACCATGAGGGCATCGACGTGTTCCAGCCAACCGCGGTAGCGCAGGGCGATCTTTAGGGCGTAAGGAAAGTAGCAGAACGATGACTTGATTTCGGGGTAGAGGAACAGTTGGAAGATGTCCATGATGCGGCGCTGCCACTCGATGGCCTCGGCCTCTTGGCCATTGCGGAGGGCCTGGTACAACTGGACGTGCCACTCGGGAGCCACGGCGGCGAGGGCGGCGACGCAACCGGCTCCGCCGGCGAGGATGCTATCGTGGATAAGTTTCTCGCTTCCCTGGAGGATCGCGATCGATTTACCGGAGGTGGCAGCGATGAGCGCCCGGCAGCGATCGAAATCGCCGCTGGTGTCCTTCAGTGCCACGATGTTGGGGTGGTCGGCCAGTTCGGCCACGGTGTCGACGGCCAACTCGGTCGGCATGCGCATGTGGTGATAGATGGCCACGGGGATGGGGCTGGCATCGGCGATCGCACGCATGTACTGGATGATTTCCGGCTGGCCGAAGCGGAACATGTCGGGGACCATGGCGACGCCGACGTCGGCACCGTCGTGGGCAGCGTAGTGGGCATAGCGGATCGACTGCTTCAGGCCGTTGCCGGTGATTCCGATGTAGAGGGTCGTTTGGGGGCCGGTGCCCTCGCGGGCGGCAACGCTCAGCGCGCGGCGATCGTCTTCGTCGAGCAGGGGCATTTCGCCAGTGGAACCGACAGCGAAGATGCCGTGGCAACCTTTCGCTGAGAGGATCTGGCAAAGCCGCATCATTGCCGGCGGATCGATTTCGCCCGGGGCGCGGCACGGGGTGGTCGGCACGGCGATAACGCCGTGGAGCGGCCGACCGATGGAGTTTTCAGGGGCGGTCGGCTGGACAGACGGACCTGCTGGGGTCATTGAAGCTGCCTCTCGGGCTCCGGTGCTTTGTTTGCAGTCTCTCGGCAAGCCACTTATCATATAATCCTGCTGGCCGTCCGACAACGGCTACGAGGAACGAGACGAACTTGCCCACGGGGAGACGGTGAACGATGACGCACAAACTCAGGTGGATGCTGCGATCAGTGTTGGGGCTTGGCGGAGTGGTGTTGCTTTCGACTGTGGCCGCGGCCCAGCAGGCGCCGATTCGGGCGGAGTTGGTCGAAGTGCGGAAGATTTGGGACCGGGCGCCGCACAACGCGTTTACCGACCTTACGCGCTTCAAGGGGAAGTTCTACGTGACGTTTCGCGAGTCCAAGTGGCACTCGACCAAGCCGCCGGGCGGGAAGATCCGCGTGCTGGTTTCGGAGGACGGCGAGCACTGGACGTCCACCGCGCTGCTGCAGTATCGCAGCGACGAGCACGACCTGCGCGACTCGAAGCTGAGCGTTACGCCGGATGGCCGGCTGATGCTCAACGGCGCGGTTGTGCCGCCCGAGGATCGCCACTCACGGCAGTCGCTGGTCTGGTTCTCGGACGACGGAACGAAGTGGGAAGGCCCACTGGAGATCGGCGAGTTGAACTGGTGGATGTGGCGAGTTGCCTGGCACCCGGGCGGAACGGTGTACGGCCTGGGATACGGCGATACGACCAAGCATCCGCGCACGACACGGCTGTACCACAGCAAGGACGGCCGGTCGTACGAGACGTTGGTGCCGACGCTCACGTCGCAGCCGGAGACGGGCGAAGCGGCCACGCTGTTTCGGCCGGACGGCACGGCGGTGGTTCTGGTGCGCCGCGATGGCAAGGATCCGAACGGGCTGGTGGGGGTCTCGCAGCCGAACGACTACAAACACTGGACGTTTCGCGAGCTAGGGCTGCGTCTGGGCGGACCGGCGATCTTGCAGTTGCCAAGCGGCCAGATCGTTGCCGCTACCCGGCTGTACGACGGCAAGGTGCGGACGTCGCTCAGTTGGCTGGATCCGGAAGGTGGCAAGATGGTCGAACTGTTGGCGCTGCCTTCGGGCGGCGACACGAGCTATCCGGGCCTCGTCTGGCACGACGGATTGCTCTGGGTGAGCTATTACGCCAGCCACGAGGGCAAGTCGTCGATCTACCTGGCCAAGGTCAGGATTCTGCCTGCCGAGAAATAGCGTCGATGGGGAGACGGCGGCCAAGGGTGGCGCGACGGCTCAGTTCTGCCCCACCGCCTGCGCGCCCGAGTAGTCGGGCGGCAAGGGTGCCGGGGGAGCTGGTTGATCGAGGAAGTTGCGAAGCTTGCGCGAGGCGCTGGGTTGCTGAAGCTTGCGCAGAGCTACGGTTTCGATCTGGCGGACGCGCTCACGGGTGACGGCGAAGATCTTGCCAATCTGCGAGAGCGTGTAGCAGTTGCCGTCGGCCAGACCGTATCGGTGGCGGATGATTTCGCGCTCGCGATAGTCGAGCAGCTTGAGCACGTCGGCGATCCTCGAGCGGAGTAGCTCGTGGTTCATCTCGTCCAGGGGATCGTCCTCGCGGTGATCGTAGAGCAGATCGCCGATGCTACAGTCGTCCTGGCCGATCACGGGTTGATCGAGCGACAGCGGCGGGCGGTTCATTTCCACCGCTCGATTCGTCTTGGCGATGGGCAGATCGGCCGCCTCGGCCATTTGCTCGATGGTCGGCTCGGTGTTGTTCTTCTGGAACAACGACTGGTTGATCGAGCGGATTCGGCTCATCGTCTCGATCATGTGGATGGGAACGCGGATCGTTCGGCTCTGATCGGCGATCGCCCGGGTGATCGCCTGGCGGATCCACCAAGTTGCATAGGTGGCGAACTTGTAACCTCGGGCATGCTCGAACTTGTCGACGGCGCGCATCAGCCCGGTATTGCCTTCCTGGATCAGATCGAGAAAGCTCAGGCCGCGGTTGCGGTAGCGCTTGGCGATGGAAACGACCAGCCGCAGGTTGCCGGCGGCCAGGCTGCGACGGGCGTCCTTGAGACTTCGCTCGGTGGCGGCAATGCGGGCGACACGCTTGGCGAGCGTCGCAGGGGTCTCGGTGGTCTGCCACATCAGCCGCCGCAACTGCTTGCGGAGAGCTTTGGCCTGGGAGCCTTCCGGCATCTCGGCCGCTTGGCGGGAGAGCCTGGGCATGCGCCCGGAGATGCGCCGCAGGCTGTCGGCGATCGACTGAACGTGCTGAGTTCGCAAGCCGAATTCTTCCAGCAAGCGGACGGCCTTGGCCCGGCGCACGGCAATTCGCCGCCAGGCTTTGCGCCGCTCGAACATTGAATGGCAGCGGGAAATCGCAAGGGCGAAATCGCGACGATTCTCGTGAAGGAGATGTTCAAGGGTGCGCAGATTCGGCTCCATGAGGCCGAGGACCCGCCGCTTCTGCGGCACATCGGTCATGGCCAGGTCGAGCACCTTCTCGATGCGCTGGCTACCCTGACGCACACCTTCCAACAGCTTGACGGCCGCCCTCAGCGCGTAGTCGGTGCCCAGGACAGCCAGCCGGAACTGGTTTCGATGGGCTTCAATGCGCTTGGCGGCCTCGATTTCCTGATGGCGACTCAACAGAGGAGTGTCGCTCATCTGCTCCAGGTACATACGGACAGCGCCAACCTCGGGATTCTCCACGGTTGCCTCCTCACTTCCCGGTGTCTACAGCATGAGCTGCGTTGTGCCATGGGCCTGAGTCAGGCCCTCACGAGAGTGGATGCCGTGAAACCTTGGAGACGGCCGACCATCACACCGCTAAGAAGAGTCAAGGAGCGGTGGTTCCGCGATGAGTTGCCTCTCTCCACCGAGTATACGCATGGCGACCATTGAAGGTTGTAAGAAAGTAGCAGTAAATCGATCGGATGTTGACGGAAGACCACGAACGAGGCTTGATTAGTTCTTTCGGCGGGTGTGTTCGGCCAGAATGCACTGCCGTAGGATGGGATGCGTCGGACGGGAAAGATAGGGTGTGTGGCGTGACATTTCTGGTGGAAAAGACTTTAAGGGTTGTATGGCCGGGAGTCGATAAAGACGGCTGACGTTTGCTCGTCAGTTTCCTAGCCGCGCGGGGGGGCGCCCGTCGCTACCGAGTCCAGAACCATGCGATTCACTACCGAACAACCCACATTGAAACGCGGTCCCGGCCGGTCGCTGGTGACTGCACTGGTGTGCCGAGGGGCACTTATTGCGATGCTGGGGCTTGCCCTGGCACCTTCCTCGGCGGATGCTCAGCAGGGCAGTACCCAGTTGCCGTCCTGGCAACAGCGGCCCGTCGTGCAGAGCACGAGCTATGTTACGCCGGCGGGGACGGTCGCCGCGCCGATGCAGTCCGTGCAGCAGCGCACGCGGTATCGGGGTACCTCGCCGTACGCCCGAGTCGCCCAGTCGCCCCAGATGGTGATGTCCGAGCCGGCGCAGGCGGAAGGGGCTCCAGAGGAGATCTACCCGTCGGCTACCCCGGAGGCTGGCGATTATGGCGACGGCCAATTGCAGCCGGCACCCATGGAAGAGGGGCCGTACTACGAGGGCTACGGGCAGTCGTGCGGAGAATCGTGCGGCATGTACGGCGGCTCGTGTATGGGCGACGGGGGCTGTTGGACTGCCGGGGAGTTCTATGACGGCGGAGGCTGCTGCCCTTGGTTGGGCATGGAGCCTGGCCGCCTGTGGGTGCGGGGCGAATACCTGCTGTGGTGGACGAAGGGCATGGACTTGCCGCCACTGCTGTCGTTGAGTACGACGTCGGGTGGAACATCGCAGTCCGTGATCGGCGATGAGACGATCGGCGACCGCGCGCGATCGGGCTGGCGCATCACCTTCGGGCTCCGTCCGACGGAGTGCACCCCGTGGGGTGCGGAGGTGACCTATTTCCAACTGGGCCCTAAGTCGTTCGGCTCGTACGTGGAGGGGGACGGGGAGTCGACCATCCTGACTCGCCCGTTCTACAACCTGAGCACGGGTGAAGCCGACGTCCACGAGATCGCCAACATGTCGGGTTTGGCCGGCTCGCTGAGCCTCGGGGTCGAAACCAAGTTTAACGGCGTGGAAGTGCTGTTTCGGCGGCGGGTTATGGACTGGTGCGTGGCGAGCGTCGACTTCCTAGCTGGTTGGCGATACAACCAGTTGAGCGACGAGTTGGACATCTACGAGAACATTCCGGAGATCGTCGGCACCTATGTGGATATCGACGGGACGACGCTCGAGGCGGGTTCGAGCCTGAGACGACTCGACCAGTTCCGCACGCGGAACATCTTCAACGGCGGCGAATTGGGCTTCACCACGGAGATGCAGCACTGCCGATGGTCGATCGAGGCGATGATGAAGATCGCGTTCGGCAGCACGCAATCGCGGGTATCGGTTGCCGGATCGACCCGGCGAACACCGGTTGAAAGCACCAGCTCGCAGACGCTCAGCAGCGGAATGCTGGCGTTGCCCTCGAACGAAGGCGTGTACACGCAGAGTTCGTTCACGATGATTCCGGAGTTGGGTCTGACGGTGGGCTACGATCTGACCTGCCGGCTGAGAGCGACGTTCGGCTACTCGGTGATCTACTGGGGCCAGGTCGTGCGGGCCGGGGACCAGATCAACCTGGACATCAACCCCACCCAGTTGAGCACGCTCACTGGGCTGGCCCGGCCGAATCCGCCCTTCTCGACTACCGATTTCTGGGCACAGGGTATGAATTTCGGACTGGAGTATCACTTCTGACGGGTAGCACGGGCGATCGCCGCAAGCGATGGTTCGTGGATTCGAGCAACGTTTAGGGCCGGTGTCGTGTGAAAACGCCACCGGCCCTATCGTTTTACCCAGCGGGGCGCGATTTGTGGGGAAAGAGCGGGCCGATGGGTGGGCGCGGATGATAGCGATTATGGCACGGACAACGGCGGTTGCGACGTCTTCGTTTGCCGAATAGCCGGTTGTGGACTAGGCTTTGCATGGACCCTCGGCCTCACCGCAGCCTGGCAAACCCATGTCTACTACCCGCTTCGCGCCGGTCGATCTGAAGAAGGTGCTTTCCAGCGAACAGATGCCGGCGATGCCCCAAAGCGCACTGCGCTTGCTGGAACTTTCACAGGATCCGGGCATCGCGCCGCGAGAATTCGCCGTTCCGATCGAGTCGGACCCCGGATTGACGGCGCAGGTGCTGCGATTTGTGAACTCATCGTTCTTCGGATTTCGCAGCGAGATCTCCAGTGTGAGTCAGGCGATCACGATGGTCGGCATGCGGACCATCAAGAACTTCACGCTCTGGAGCGCGGTGTTCAGCCTGATTCCAAACCCGAAGTGCGGCCCGTTCGACCTGAAGTGCCTCTGGCAGGACTCTCTGCGGCGGGCGTTGTTCGCGCGTCACATGGCGGAGTTGATGGGGCTACGGGACGCCGAGGAAGTCTTCGCGGCGGCACTGCTGCAGGACATGGCCGTTCCGCTTCTGGCCAAGGAGGTGCCCGACGCGTACAACACGCTGTTTGGCGCGCGGAGCAACAGCGGGAATCGGGTGCGGTTGTCGAGACTGGAACAGCACGTGTTCGGCTGGACGCACGCGGAGGCGGCGGGCATCATGGCGCGGAGCTGGAGTTTGCCCGAGGAGTTCGCGGTGTTGATCGAGAGCCACCTGGCGATCGATGGGCCGACGGGCGGCGCGAGCCTGGAACCGGGGCGGATGGCGGTAGCGCTGTCGGCCCTGCTGCCGGCGACGAGCGATGACGGCTGGGCGGAATGCAGCGTGTTCGAGCAGAACTACGCGAAGGTCCACCGGACCTCGGGCCCGACGATGTCGGACATGTTTGCCCAGATCGACAGCGAGTTTGCCCAGTTCGCACCGCTGTTGAAGCTTCCGCTGCCGAAGCATTCGCTCGTGGACAGCCTGGAGGCGGTGGCTGCAGACGCGTCGTGACGGGTTAGTGCGTGTCGCACTTAACTGTAGCGTTCGCGGCGGCGTGTTTCTACGGTTCCGAAAGCGCAAAACACGCTACAGTTACGCCGAACTCGCTCTAGGTCACGGCGGGATGTGAGCATCGCGCGGGCGCCACTGTACAGACGCAATCTTGAGAATCGGCGCGGGCCGGTTTGGTGCGCTCGCGGTTGGTGATCGGTTCTCAGGGCTTCAGTAGGACACCGCCCGCCCTCAGCGTGCGGCCCCTCTCCCGCGATCGGGCGAGGGGAGTTGTGGTGGGAACTCGCTGTCGGGCGGTTCTTCCGCGGGCGAGGGGTGTTTCAGTGCGGGGTTGGGCGGCCGCGGATTGGGAGGGGGTGGCGATGGCCATCGACCAGTTCCACGGCTACGTAAGTGACCTCGGCCTCGGTTAGCTTCACAGGCTCGCCCTTTCGATCGGCCAGGACGGTGACGTGGATGGTCATCGATGTTTCGCCGACGCGGACCAGCCGGGTCCAGAAGCTGACGATCTCGCCCACGAAGACCGGGCGGTGGAACTCGATGCTGTCCATGGCGACGGTGACGATGGGTTGATCGGGCCAGCCGGCTTTTCGGATTTCGTGCTCGGCGCCGACGGCCCCGGCCTGGTCGATGTAGCTGAGGATCACGCCGCCGAAGATCGTGCCGTGGACGTTGGTGTCGCGAGGCATCATCACAGCTTTCAGAGCCAAGTAGCCCGGGCTCGTCGGATCAGACATCAGAGAGTTCCTTGCGTTGAATTGAATGTGCAATTATCGGCGGCAGGTGGCGATCGAACAACGGGGCGTGTCCGAGTGGCTTGGAGCGGCGGTGCCGCCGCTGGATGGCGGGGTCGGGGGGTGGGGATCGCAAAGGGTGGGGCGTGAGGGAGTTATCCACGATGGTAAGACAGGTATTCGAGGGGGGAATTGTGGGGGTACGGGATTGCAGGGCCCCCGCTCTCGTGCGATGATGGAGATAGGCTGGCTGGGCAGACGGGAGGCTCTTCCAGTGCCCGGGCAAACTCTTCTGCGGAGGCAGCGATGAGCGAAGCTGTCCAGGAAGCGGTCGACATTTGTAGGCGAGGGACCATTCACTGGATCCGCGGCAATTTGGATCGGGCGATTTCGCTGTTCGATGAGGCGATTTCGCTGGATCCGAACTGCTCGCGCGCGTACTGCAACCGCGGCTCGGTGCTGTCGATGCAGGGCGAGTTCAAGAAGGCCATCACCGACCTGAGCAAGGCGATCCGCTTGCAGCCGAAGTATGTCCGCGCATACAACAACCGGGGGTTCGTCTACCAGAAGCTCGGCGAGTTCGACAAGGCGGTCGCCGATCTGACGGAGGCGATCCGGCTGGAACCCAACTATGCGGAAGCGTACTTCAACCGTGCCTTGGTGTACGACCACCAGCACAATCTGGAGAAGGCCGCGCTGGATCGGGCCAAGTACAACGAGCTCAAGACGAACAACAAGGGGTGACGCCGGGATGTGCCGCCGCTGCGGTGCAGGCGGGGAAGGATCGCGCGTGCAACGATTGCTACGGTCGGCCATGTTCATTGCACTGGCGTGTTGGGGGATGGTATGTGGCGGCGCCGCGGTGGCGCAGACCGACGCTTCGGCCAACGACGACGTGTTTCCGGCGGAGTTGGTACGCTTCGTGCCATACGGGGCCAATCCGGTGTTTGCCGGCACGGGAAGGAACACGTGGGATCGCAAGATCCGCGAGCGCGGCTATATTCTGCGCGAAGGTGATGCCTGGCACCTCTGGTACACCGGGTACAACGACGAGCGTTCCGACACGAAGTTCCTCGGCTATGCGACGTCGGCCGACGGGCTGCACTGGACTCGCTATGCGGGCAATCCGCTGCGTACGGGGTCGTGGGTCGAGGACATGTGCGTCGTGAAGCACGACGGCACGTACTACATGTTTGCCGAAGGGCGGAACGATATCGCCCACATGTTGACGTCGACCGACCGGATCCACTGGACCGAGCGGGGCAACCTGGACATTCGCACGACATCGGGCAAGCCCATTTCCTCCGGCCCGTACGGAACGCCGACCGTGTGGGTTGAGGGGCCGACATGGTACCTGTTCTACGAGCGGGGCGATGCAGGCGTGTGGCTGGCTACGTCGCGAGATCGGAAGATCTGGACGAACGTGCAGGACGAGCCCGTGCTGGCCAAGGGCCCCGAGGCATACGACCGTCATGCCGTGGCCATGAACCAGGTGATTCGATACAAGGGGCGCTACTACGCCATCTATCACGCCAACGCCCACATGCCCTGGGCCGACTGGACCACGTGTCTTGCCGCCTCGGATGATCTGATCCACTGGCGGAAATACCCGGGCAATCCGATCATGGCCGACAATCGCTCCAGCGGTCTGTTGATCGACGACGGCCGCCGGTGGCGACTGTACACCATGCACCCGGACGTGTGTGTCTTCTTCGGCAAATAGACAGGTCGAATGCTTCGAACGCTCTGCTTTCTGGTCGCACTGCTGATTGGCTTGCCGGCTGCTTCGCTGCGCGCCGAATCGGCGACGGTTCTCACGTACGACACGCCGTGCGACATCGGCGACTATCGCCTCAACGGGATGCCGCTGGGCAACGGGAGCCTGGGAGCCATGTTCAGCGGCGGCGTGTCGCGCGACGTCATCCTGTTGAACCACGACCGCCTGCGTCCCAACAGCTATCGCGAGAAGGCGAAACGGGCTGAGCCGGGCGAGGTCGAACGTGTGCGGGCGCTTTGCCGTCAAGGCAAGTGGGATGAAGCGCAGGAGGCGTTCAATCGATTGAGCGTTGAGACGGGCGGACAGCGTCGGCTGAATGTCTACCATCCGGTCGGCGATCTGATCCTCTGCATGGAGCCGGCCGATGCGGTGGAATCGTACCGGCGGACGTTGGATCTACAGACTGGCGTGGGCGAGGTCGTCTATCGTGTTGATGGCGTGCAGTTCACGCGAACCTATTTCGTCTCTAAGGCCGATAGGTTGCTCGTCGTCCACCTGGCGGCGGATCGCCCTGGTTCGATCCAGTGTGAGCTGGGGCTGGGGAGGCCTCCAGTGGGCGGTTGTGCGCTGGATGCCGCCGTCGAGAATTCGACGCTGACGCTGCACGGCCGATATGGCGACGGTACGACGTTCGCGGCGTGCGTGAGCGTGGTCCATCGCGGGGGGACGCTGAGCGGAGCGTCAAACCCCTATCGCGGCCCGGGCGAGGTTGATGGCAACGTGGCGGTTGCTTTGGCCCGATTGTCGGTTCGTGGCGCCGACGAGGTGACCTTGCTGGTTTCGTTGGATGTTGACAATCCCGCCATGCCGAACCAGCCGGTTTCAGGCAGATCCTCGGCGGAGACCGCGCTCGACTATGCGACGCTCCTGGCGGGACACGTCGCCGAGCACCGGCAGGCGTTTGGGCGGGTGATGCTGCGGTTGGGCGACGAGACGGCGCAGGATGGTGAAGGACCAACCACGGGAGGCCTCGTGGAAGCGGTACGGCGGGGTGAGGTGTCGCCGCGCTTGATCGAGGAGGTATTTCAGGCAGGTCGGTATGTGCTGTTGGCCAGCAGCCGCCCGGGCAGTCTGCCACCGAATCTGCAGGGACTGTGGAGCGACGGGTTCCGGCCGGCCTGGCAGTGCCGCTATCAGCTCGACATGAATTCGCAGATGTGTGCATGGCCGGCGGAGGTGACTGGCTTGTCGCGGTGTCATCTGCCGCTGTTGGATTTCGTCGACCGCCTCGTGCCGGCGGCACGGCAGCACGCTCGCGACAAGTACGGATGCCGGGGGATGATTCTGCCGGTGGGCACGGACGGACTGAACGTGCGCTATCCGACGAATTCGGAGTGCCAGGGGATCGCCGGATGGCTGGCACGGCATTACTGGGAGCACTACGAGTTTACCGGCGACCGGGAATTCCTGGCGTCGCGGACTTACCCGGTGATGAAGGACGTGGCCGAGTTCTTCGAGGATTTCTTGTTCGAGGGTGACAACGGTCGTTTGGTGATTCTGCCGTCGGGTTCGCCGGAGAACGCTCCGGAGGGGCGCAAAGGCCGGCTGGCCATGAACGCGACGATCGACGTGGCTGTTGCCCACGAGCTTTTGTCGCATGCGATCGCAGCGTCGACGATTCTCCAGGTCGACGAGGATCGACGCACTGGTTGGCAGGCGATGCTCGATCGAATGCCCGAGTGGCCGCTGGACGCCGACGGGGCGCTCCTGGAATGGAACGATCCTTCGGCCGGCGAGCAGCAGCATCACCGGCATCTGTCGCATTTGTATCCGCTGTATCCGGGCGATGCCTTCACGCCGGAGGAAACCCCGGAGTTGGTCGCGGCGGCCGTGAAGGCCATTCGGAAACGCGAAGCGGCGTTTCAGGGCGAAGTGGTCGGATGGACGTATCCGTGGCTGGCCGCACTCTATGCGCGGGCCGGGCTGGGGGACGAGGCGCTGCGCAATTTGAACCTGTTCTGCCAGGGCTTTCTCACGGGCGACAATCTGCTATCGACGATCGGCGATCAGAGTGGTCGAGGGCTGGGCCGCACGAGTCACGGGCGGCTCGTGCAAATCGAGGCCGGTTTGGGAGCAACCGCGGCCATCGCGGAGATGCTTCTGCAAAGCCACCGGGGGCTGATCCGCATTCTACCGGCCTTGCCCGAGGCGTGGCCGTCAGGCGAGGTGCGCGGGCTTCGGGCGCGGGGCGGATTCGAAGTGGACATCGCCTGGCACGATCGGCAGATCACTCGCCTGACGTTGACCAGCGCGCTGGGCGGCCCTTGCCGCATTCGACTGGTCCGGCCGGCGGCGGACTCGGAGCATCGTGCCCGCGGTGCCACCTGGGAGATGGGCACGCAGCCGGGGCAACGCTATGAGTTGATCGGCGGCGGGGGCTCGCGTTGAGAGGCGATGAGCAGGCGGATGACGCCGTTCCAGTCGAGAAAGCGACGGTATGCAGGAAGAACGTAGGTGTGTCCGGCCTACGAAGCTTGGGAAGGGCTGCGCGAGGCTTTCATTACCTGTGCGATCATCCACGCGACCAGGGCCAGGGCGATGACGAAAGCGACCAGGAAGAGGGCCATGGGACCCCATTGGCTTTCGATCGGCTGACGCGACGGGGCGTAGTAGGGGTTGATCTCGGCGTTCTGGACGAGTTGGCGGCTGACGGCGTTGATGCCGAGCACGCCGAACTGGGCCAAGGCAATGAGCGATGCCATGGGCCGACCCACGTCGGTACCGCGAACCCGCCACAACAGCAGCCAAGGCAGGCCGGGCGCGAGGGCCGTTACGACGGTCAGCAGGACGAGAGGCGAGGTGAACATGGCTTCTCGGGCGTTTGGACCCCAGGTGCCGAAGACGTACCAGGAGCCGGCGACGGCGAACCACAGGAGTCCGAGCGAATCGAGCTTCCAGGCAAAGCTGGGTGTCCAGCGACGGTACTCGTCGCTCTCGCGGCGGCCGAACCATGCGGCATCGAAAACGGCCCACACGCTGGTGGTCGTAATGGCCAGGCCGAACATCATCAGCCAGCGGGGCCAGAGCGAAGGATCGGCCACGTTCAGCGCGCTACCCGTTGCGGCACCGGCGACGTTGTGATTGTGGAAGAGGCCGGGCCAGGCGTCGACATTGGCCATCAGGCTTAGGCCGTTGGCGAATATGAAGCCGATGACGAGGAAGAACAGTGCCGCGCCCCATCCGGCGGCCCGGCGCCAGGGCGCCATGGGCGTGGAGGGATCCTTCAAGCCGAAGGCGTAGCAGTAGACGCCGTAATACGCCGGGATGAGCAGCACGATGATGCCCAGCCAGAACCAGGCCATGAGGACGGTGGCGGGATAGAAGACCTTGGCATAGGCCACCTGGAGAAACAGCAGGGGCACGATGCCAAGATTGACGCCGAGGGCGACGATCACGGGCATCTGGGCCATCAGCCGGCGGGAGAACAAGCGGCCGTGAGCACTGCCGGCGACGGAGAGGATCATAGCCAGGACGAGCCCGGCGTACCAGAGGTTCATCGGCACGGCATGCAGGGAGAAGCCCAGCATCTTGAACAGTTCGATGAACCAGTACGGCGCGGGCAGGCCGAGGTTGCCGGAGGGATCGATCAGCATTTGCGGTTCCATTTACTTCGGCTCCGGCTCGTTGTACTCGGGGAGCATCCAGTCGGGTCGCGGTGGCGCGATGCTGGTGAGATAGTCGGTCAGCAGATCGGCCTCTTCGTCGGTGCCAGCCCAAGGCGGCATGAAATAGTGGGCCAAATGAAGGTGTAACACGAGGTCTTTGATCATCCGCTTGGGGCGCCCCTGAAGGAGCCGTCCGGCGGCCGAATAGCCTTCCTTCGCGGCGTGGCAATCGTTGCAGTGGTACTGGAAGATTGTCTCGCCAAGGAGCAGTCGATCGCTATCTGGCAGTTTCAGCAGGTGCTGCGGGTCGATCTTGCCATCGACGAGCACCTGGGGAAACCGATCGGCCACGAAGGCCTTCGTCCAGACGCCACCTTCGAGATAGCCCTTCTCGCGGAGCGGTACGACTTCGTCGGGGAAGATCTGGTTGCCGAAAACGACGTTGTAGATGATGTACGGCTTGCGGACGGCTTCGCGAATGAACTCGCCGGTGGAGAAGGCGGCGACGCCGAACAGGAACAGTGAGGCGGCGAATCCGGGGGTCAGCCAGCCCGGGTTGCGATACGGTCCCAGGTAGAGAAGGATGAAGACGGCGATCGTTAGTCCGAAAATCAGGCCCATGAAGACATTGAGCACGGAAGCGCCGGCTAAGACGGACATTGCGGATTGGGGCAGGAAGTGATACCAAAGGACGCCGCCCACGGTGATCAGTACGGCGCCGAGCAAGGCCGGACGCGCGGAACGGGTACCGATGAGGTCGAGCAATCGGGACTGCTTGGTGAACAGCGAGGCGTGCAGGTAGACGTAGAGCGAGCTAAGGAGCAACGCGCCGCCGGTTCGGGCGATCACCTGCGGCAACAACTGCGGATTGAACACGCCGGTCCAGAAGTTCTGGTCCTTGAGCCAATCGCCCGGGTTGAGCATGAAGGCCGTGATGGCCGTAATGAGTACGAGACTGATCCACGCCGCCCAGGCGTAGATCCACCCGATGGCCACGTGGATCTTTTTGGGCAGACGGTCCCAATAGTAGTAGAAGATGAAAGCTGCGACTAACTCGATCACGAAGAAGGCGTACTCGGTGGCCCAACCGAACACGAACGTGCGGATCAGCACGCCCGTCGCCAGCGGCGAGGCCAGACCAATGGTCCACCAGATGCCGACACCCGTGATGGCGCCAAACACGACGGTAATGAGGATGAAGAAGCGGGCGTGGCTGTGGAGATAGGCGAGGTAATCGCGATCGCCTTTTCGGTAGGCATAGCCGGTCTCCATGGCGAGGAAGAAACCACCGCCGACCGCGTAATGGGAAACCAGCACATGGACCACCGAAATGAGGGCGATCAGCATGGGGCTGGTTACATGGTCAACGTACCACCACGGATAATGCATGGGGAATGATCTCCTTCCGCCGGTAACTTACCGCATTGGCGAAGAAGAGCAACCGATTCGCAGGAGGATTTGGCCGTTTGTGGCCAATAAGAGGGAAACCCGCAAGTCGGCGCTGTATTGGCTGGGCGTACCGTTCGGCTCGGTCAGGGGGGCAGGGGCGGTTTAGGGTTCCCAGGGGCGCGCTGAGGTCACACCTCGGCGGTGGGGAATTTCTCGCGCCATCGTTCGCGCAGTTGGCGGCACAAGTGTTCGTGGAACTCGGCTGGCAACTCGAACGGTTCGCCCGCTTTGTACAGCCGAATGGTCTTGCGAATATTGTCGACAACGACCTGACAGGGATTGCAGTCTTTGAGATGTTCCTGGAACGACTTGCAGATGGCCAAGTCGATGTTGCCGTCGACGTATTCGTTCAGAGCGGCCAGCAGTTCTTCGCACTTCATAGCGCTAACCTAGGTTCGCGGGTTTGGAAGTATCGATGCGCATCCGTCAGGGGTGGTTACAGGGGTATTGCCGATGCAGACGCATGGCAGCCAAGCGGCGTTGCTTTTTTGAAACGTGGGGAGCGATTCCTGGAAACATCGTGCCGGGTACGACGCCGGGGACGGGCCGACGGCGGCGAATCCATGTTCCATCATACCAATCGGTTGCGTCGCTGCAACGGGAGGTTCGATTGTTGGGATGGCGCATGGTACGCCAGTTGCCCTGAACAAGGGCGGTCGACCGCGGAGTTGGCGGTCGCCAGACGCAACGGGAGACCTCGCCCATGAAGACCACAGCCCAACTCGAACAACCCTCGGAGCAACAAGGCGTCGCCCTGGGACCGTCCCCCTCGACGGCGGCGTGCCCTGTGGCGTCTGTGCTGCATGTGATCAATGGAGAGCACTACGCCGGCGCCGAGCGGGTTCAGGATCTTCTGGCCGGGGCGCTGCCAGGGCTCGGCTTTCGTGTGGGGCTGGCGTGTTTGAAGCCAGACCAGTTTCCGGCGGTTCGGATGTATCAGGAGGTACCGCTGTACGAGGTGCCGATGCAGGGTCGGCTCGACTTGGGGCCGGTGTGGCAACTGGTGAGCATTTTGCGCCGAGAGGGCTATGGGCTGGTTCACGCACATACGCCCCGCGCACTGATGATTGCCGGGTTGGCGTGCCTGTTGACGCGGGTGCCGCTCGTGTATCACGTCCACAGCCCTGCCGGCCGCGACTCGACGCGTCGCTGGCAGAACCGGATCAATGCGGCGATCGAGCGGGTGTTTTGCCGGCTGGCGAGCGTGCTGGTTGCCGTTTCGCACAGTCTGGGGGCGCAACTGGTCAACGAGGGTGTTGCTGCGGGAAAGGTCGTTGTCGTACCCAACGGGGTTCCGCGACGCACTCTACGCTCGGAGCGTTGTGAGAGCCAACCGACTTGGACGCTGGGGACGGTCGCGTTGTTTCGGCCTCGCAAGGGAGTGGAAGTACTGCTGGAGGCATTGGCCAAGTTGCGCGAGGCGGGTTTGCCGGTGCGGCTTCGCGCGGTCGGCGGATTCGAGACGTTCGAATACGAATGCGAGGTTCAGCATCTGGCGGAACGGCTCGGCGTGGCTGACGCGATCTACTGGACCGGCTTCACACGGGACGTGGATCGCGAATTGGCCCAGATCGACGTTCTCGTGTTGCCCAGCCTGTTCGGCGAGGGACTGCCGATGGTCGTTCTGGAGGCGATGGCCGCGGGGGTGCCTGTGGTGGCTTCAGAGATCGAAGGGATTGGGGAGGTCATCCGCGACGGCCAGAACGGGCTGTTGACGGCACCAGGCGATCCGGCGGAGTTGGCCCGGGTGCTGGCTAGCCTGATTCGCGGAGAATCGGACTGGCTGAGCCTGAGAGAGTCGGCCTTGGAATGCCACGCACGGCGGTATTCGGAGCGGGCGATGGCCGAAGGGGTGGCCCAGGTGTATCGGCGAGTTCTGGGCCGGTAGGCGGTGCCGCGGTGAAGGCGGTCGTCCCATGCTCAGCGGGACGAGCATCGAGGCAGTTCGTTGCGGCGAGCGAGGCGGCCGGGGACGAGCTGTTGGGGTTTCAGGGTGTCGAGCTCAGTGCTCGTCCCGTTCGGCCATGGACAGACGGGACGTGGCGTTTGGCTGGAGACGGTGCGTGTCGTCGCCTGCCGTGGGCACGCTGGTTAGTGGGTCGCCTCGGCGACCTGCTGGGGCTCGGGTTCGGACTCGGTCGACTGGCCGGGTTGCGCGCTGGCATCGCTGGGACGATGCCGCACCTTTTCGAGGACGTCGTTGAAGTCGTCGGCGAAATCCTGCCAGAAATCGTCATCGCGAAAATGGATCGGCTGCACCTTTTCGCCGCGGGCCAACTGACGCATGCACCGCCGAAGCCGCAACATCGGGCCGGTGAAACGATTGCTCAGGCGCAAGATGTCGACGATCACGATGGGCAGCAGGAGCAGGGATGCTACCAGGGCCGGTCCGTAATGGAACCACATATTGTCGATGTGCGTGGCGAAGGGGCGGACCGGTCCGGTGATGATCTGCCAGCACAACAGCATGAGCGAGATGGTAACTGCCCAAACGGCCCAGTAGAGAATCACGCGTAGAATCAGTGCACCCTGCACCTTGGGATCGACGAACAACTGCTTTCGCAGCTCTTTGGGACTCTTGCGGGACATGCGTTGGCCTCCAAACTGAGATCGATGGCCCCGTGCGGAGGGCGATTCGCGCTGCGCGGCATCGGGACTATACGAAACCTTAGCTCAGAATGGCCGGCGAGGGGCGCGCAGACTTCGGCCCTTGGAGATGCGCGGGTTGTAGCGATTGCCGGAGCGATTCAGCGGATAGCGATCGTACGGGCCAATGGGCGAAGCACGTGCTCGATGACGTGGCTGTTGAGCATGTCGTGGCAGATGCTCGCAAGTCGCCTGAGCGTCTCGGCGTAGTCGGCGTTGGCGGGGAGGCTCCCGTACTGCCGGGCGGTTACGTAAACGCTGAGCTGCTCTTCCGGGAATTCGCCGGTGCGGATGTGGTACGCGTTGGTGCGAGTCTCGATGTTGACGCGGCACTGGATGCGGCACTCTTCGTCCAGCGCGACGGTGAGCGACGGCTCGTAGTTGACCACGGTCGAGCCCGGGACTTGTATGAGGCGTTCCATGGACGGCCCGATTCCCAGTGCCTCGGCGACGAGCTGGTTGTGGTTGCCGCGGTAGGTGAAATCGAAGCCGAAGAGGAGGTCGAGGGCTTCGCAATCGAGCGTGCTGACGGAGAGGAAGCAAGGAGCGAGCTCGAGGATGAGCCGGTGCTGCTCCATAGCGTCGTCGAGGGCTTCCGGGTTGACTTGACCGGAACAAACGCGGCGGGGCTCGATCGTGCACCAGCGGTAGGCGTTCTGGTCCTTGTCTTCTTCGAGGACAAAATCCCCTCGATCGCGACAATAGAAATTGCGCATCGAAGGATAGGTCTTCTGGATGCGCTCAAAGAAGTGGAGAATGGTTTCGCGGTTGGTTGGGAGCTCCATTTCCGTGCAGAGATTCATGTTGACGTAGAAGTCGTCACACAACGAACTGTACGGATTCATCCGAAGTATTCCTTGTCACGAAGGGGGTGCGATTGCGGTTGCCCCAGGGAAAGGGGGGAAGGAAGCACCAGGCAATCGACTGGACCTTCCTCGTAGTATAGGACTGTGCGGGTCAGACTGTCAAAGGCGGCTTGCGGACGCGGTTTGCATGATGATCCGGCGTCGAAGGAGGCGTGGAAAGAATGATTACCAAAGAGGTTTCGCGATGCAGCAGCACGTTGACCGTCTTTCCCAGCGAGCTGGGCTGGATGGCGATGATCGGTTGCGGGTTGCGTTTGAAATGCCTGGCGTTCGGGTATGAGGGCGCCGGAAAGGCGGTGGCTGCCCTGCCGGGCGATCTTGCTCAGTCGTCGCGCTCGGGGCAGTGGAACAGGACACTGGTGCGTCGGTTGCAGGCGTTTGCGGCGGGGGAGCCCGTCGACTTCGAGGCGGTGTTGGTCGATTTGGACGGTCTGACCGCTTTTCGTCGCCGGGTTCTGGAGATGTGCCGCCGAATCCCGTACGGGACGACACTCACTTACGGACAGCTCGCGACACGAGCCGGTTCGCCGGGCGCGGCGCGGGCGGTGGGGGCGTGTATGGCAGCCAACCGGATTCCACTGGTCATTCCATGCCATCGGGTGGTGGCAGGCGATGGTGGGCTTGGGGGGTTCTCGTCCCCCGGTGGTACCTCGATGAAACGGCGCCTACTGAAAATGGAGGCTTTGGCTGGTGCGTGCAAGCCCCAGCTGGACTAGAATTTGATAAGTCTTTATGTCAGAATAATCCGTCGCGTTTATCCACGCCGGCAGATCAGGGCAAGTGGTTCGACGTGAGCCAGGGCAAGAATGGCTCCGCCTGCGTGTGTATTGAGCCTTCGGGAGTGCGGCATGGACTTGCAGTCGTGTGATGTCGAACGCCGTAGCGACGGTGTTGTGCTGGTGCGCGTGCATTCTTCGGCGAGCAACGGTCGGCGCCTGCCCGACGCGGTGTTCACCTTTCGCCAGGGCGATCCCCAGTACGAGTATTGGCATCGGATCTCGAGGCAGTCGCCACCGACGTCGGGTGAAGCCGCTCTCTGAGCTACAGGCCCTGCCAGCGCGATCGCTTTTTCGGGCCGCGCGCTCAGAACTCGATGTTGTCGTCGGGATCGCCGTCGTCCTCGCCGTGCTCTTCTTGCCTCTCGGCCTGGCAGAACGGGCAATAGTCGCCGGTGCTGTAGTGCTGAACCCACTGCGTGTGTCGCAGTTCGGGGTACGCGCGCTCTTCCGGGCAGATCTTCTCCAGCAAGAGCTGGTACGCCTCGCGCGGGCTGAAGTGCTCGCAGACATCCAGTGCGACGCCGTGAAGGGCCATTTGCGCCAGAAGCGTCTTCAGGGCCGCTTCGACCTCGTGGTCTGCGAGCTGGTCGGGCAGCGGGCATTTCAGCGGGCCGTCGAACAGGTCGCTTACGGGCACGCCGGGGCTGTTCTCGATCAGCTCGTCCATCAACTCCATCTCGCGGAGCATCTGGGGTTTCTCATCTTCATCGTCGGCGTCCCAGTCGGGCTGCACGGCTTCGAGGTCGAGCTGTAGCTGCAAATCGTGTGGGAACAGGTTGTAGGGGTCGTCGTCCTGATCGTCGCCACTCTCGTCGTCGAAGGGCACGCCGGCGTCGGGCGACGAATGATCGTCTTGGTCGGTCGGTGGGGTCGACACCTGCGTCGATTCGACGCCGGGCAGGCCCGGCGTTTCCTGGGGAACGCTCGATGTTCCATCGGCCAGGGGCCCGGCTTGCAAGGGCTGGTACTCGACGAACTCGATGAGAGGGTCGACCAGTTCGATGAGCACGCACCCGTTCTGGCTGTGCCATTCCAAATAGAGATATCGTCCCGGTTCTCCAGTGCCGGCTGGCTGCGCCGGAGATTTGACAGCCGGGTCGGCGGGAAGAGGGCCGGTAGGGTGCGGACGCCGCACGGCAGTCATCGTTCCGGTGGGGCCGATCTGCTGGATGGCCAGCAGGTCCAAGTCCTCGGAGGCCTCGTCGCTGGGGGCATCGCCAATTGCGGGCCGCGCCTCGAAACGGAAGTGCCAGCCTGCGAGGTCGGGGCTGCAATTGCCGGTCAGTTGCAAGACGAGGGGTTGTTCGCGGCCGCGTAGCTCGATCCAGCCGTGGACCGAGTAGTGCGTGGTATTGAATATCTCGCCACCGACGATGTACTCGTCCAGCCGAAGGGCCATCACTCCACTCCCGAGAACTCGATACATGGCAAGGAAGTGCCGCTGGAATTGTACCAGTTCTCCCAAATCGCCGAAAGTGCCTGCGGGTGGAGCGAAACGGCGCGCGAATGGGGACTGCAGTGCTAGCGACTGCTGGTCGCTCGGCGATGGTTGGCCGGCAGGAGCGGGTGCGCGATTTGCGGTGGCCGATGGGCGCCGCTTGCCGACGCGTGGGCGGCCTGATTGCGCCGAAATACGACGACACCCTGTTGGCGGAACACTTCCGACCAATCGGGGCTTTCTGCGGCCTGCTGGGCGAGACGAGATTCGACCGGGAGGCACAGCAGCCCGACATGGTGCTGTTGGAGCTGTTTCTGCCAACCGGGGCGAGCGGCCATGATGTCGAAGTATTGCTGGGTGTGTTGGCGTCCGTGAACGTCGGTGCGGTCGTCGATCCAGGTTTTGAAGCGAGGCTTCAAGTTCCAGCCGTGCCAGGTGAGGTATCCGCCCCAGTTAATGGAGTGGAAAACGGTTTCGCCGCGAGAGAGGGCCAGAAGGCGATCCAATGCGGCTGTGGGCAAGTTCTTTGGATTGTGCGCGGCAACGGAGTTCAACCACGGCGACAACAACAGCAGGAGTGTGGCAAAGACGATGCTGGCCGTAGCGGCCGATCGCCGAGGCCGCCGGCGAAGCATGTCGTGGAGTTCGGGAGATGCCGGTTCGAGAACGCGTTGGACGGCGAGTTGGAGCCAGGGCACGCGACAGCTGAGCATGGCCAGCACGGGCACGACAACGACAGTCCACATGGCCGCGTAACGGCGCCCGACGAGGCAGAAATGGAGCCACACGATCGCCAGCGCCAGGGAGACCAGATCGATCCGGCGGCGGCTCGTCGCGGCCAGCAGAGGAAACACCAGAATCAGCGACTCGACGACAAACCAGCCTTGCAGCCTGAAGTCGGGCGGTTGCCATTCGATGGTCGTCCTGGTTTGAGTGAACGGGTCGCTCAGAACCTTGACGTTCCACACATGCAGCCCGATGCCGTAGGGGTTGATCAAAGTGACCAGACCGACGGCGGCGCCGAGGAAGGTGAGCCAGGCGACGCGTCGACGCGCGGCAGCACGGTGGGCCGAGTTCGGGCCCAACAGTGCGATGGCGCATTCGACGGCATACGTGACAAGCAATGTGACAAGGCCCGCGATGAAGCCGCCGTGCAGATTCGTCCACAGCAGGAAGAGGGGCAGGAGCCAGAGGGTTTTCCGCGCCGAGATGGTGCCGCAATGGTACTGGCGGCAGATTTGCACTGTTGACACGAGACCGAGGATGCTGAAGACGTTGGGCCGGGCAACCCAAGAGGGAGCCGTGCCTAGAGTGGCTATGAGCGTCCACGCGATCGCCACCAGCCAAGGAACGTCGTCGGCGCACATGTCCGTATAGAGCAGTCGCAGGACGAGGGCGAGGACCAGGGTTGTGAGGACGGCGATGCCTGCCAGGCCACCCCAGCCGTACGCCAGTCGAAAGAGGATGTCGCCGAGCCAATCGCGGGAGACCAGCGGCCGGCCCTGGGTGGGGCCACAGAACGTCTCGGTGCGCTGGAACGCACCGTCTTCCCACATTTGGTCGGCATTGCGGAGATGCCAGCCGAGACCCGGATCGTCGAGCATGCCGGTGCCGGCGCGGGGCAGGATGCACAACACGAGGGCGATGAACAGGACGTCGGCCGATCGCGGCATCCACCAGGGAACCGGACGGCCATCGCCGGGCTGGAGGTGTTCTTCGGGCAGTGTTGTTATGTCCGCGCTAGTCGACACAATCGGCACAACGGGAAGGAGAGGGTTCGGTGGAGTCAGGCGAGGCGTTGGCTATGGAGGAACGCTATTACAGCTTAGATCAATCTCCAGTGGATGCGGCCGACGCAGGGTAGCCTAGTGTGTGTCGCACTTGACTGTAGCGTTCGCGGCGGCGTGTTTGTACGGTTGGGGAAAGCGAAAAAGACGCTACGATTACGCCGAATGCGCTCTAGACTTGGAGGCACGACCGGTTGCCCCAATGGCCCCGTACGTTTGGTGCATATCCCGTGGTTATCGAACTACAGACGCCCCCCCAAGGGCACCCTGACGCGAGTCGGCAGGTCGAGTTGCTTTCGGACCCGGCGTCGTTTCACATGGCTGACGACTGGTACGACTATGCAACGCCGGACCATTTCTGGTTCCAGTGGCGGCTGGACGTGCTGTTGCGGTTGTTGGAGGGCACCGATCCAGGGCTCAAAATTCTCGAGGTGGGCTGCGGCAGCGGGGCGGCGCGTGCGCAACTGGAGACACACTACGACCGCCCGATCGACGGCTGCGATCTGAACCTGCGAGCGTTGGAGGTTGGCCGTCCAGGGCGCGGCCAGTTGTACTTCTACAACATCCACGACCGGCGACCGCAGTGGTCGGGCTACTTTGACACGGTGTTCCTGTTGGACACGCTGGAACACATCGAAGCGCCTGAGCCGTTTCTGGAGTCGGTGGCGTGGCACCTAAAGCCGGGCGGCCTGCTGATCGTCAACGTGCCGGCGCTGTCGTGCCTTTACAGCCGGTACGACGCATTGGCGGGGCATATGCGGCGTTATCGCGTGGGGACATTGGCCTCGGAGCTGGAGCCCTCAGGGTTCCGATTGCTGGGACACGCGTACTGGGGACTGACGATGATCCCCGTTGCGGCGCTACGGAAACTCATGGTGCGTTTCATGCCTGAGGATCGGGTGATTGAGCGGGGGTTTCAGCCGTCCTCGGTCCTGGTCGACAAGACGCTGCGGGCGTTGATGCACGTGGAGCAGCGCTTGCTCGCGCCGCCGTGGATCGGTACATCGCTGGCCGCGGTCGCCGAACGATTGCCGGCTGCAACCTCGTTTGCTGGAGAGGATCGATCGTGAATCGGCCCATGGAACTAAGCTTCGTGATTCCCGTCTACAACGAGTCGAAGGTCTTCGACGCGTTGGCCGACCGCATGCTTCGGACGATGGATGCGTCGGGTTCGGTTTGTGAAACGATCCTGGTCGACGACGGGAGCACGGACGGCACGCGGCAGAAGATCGAAGAGCTTGCGGCCGCCGATCCGCGGTTTCGCGGAGTGTTGCTGTCGCGAAATTTCGGTCATCAACGGGCGGTGAGCGCGGGACTGGATTACGCGCGCGGTCGGCAGATTGGCATTTTGGACGGCGACTTGCAGGATCCGCCGGAGACGTTGCTCGGCTTTCGGGAAAAGCTGGCCGAGGGCTACGACGTGGTGTATGCCGTCCGACAGCGACGCAAAGAGGGGATGCTGAAGCGGTGCTGTTACTGGGCGTTTTACCGTTTGCTGCGACGGCTGGCGACGATCGATCTGCCGCTGGATTCGGGCGACTTCTGTTTGATGACAGATCGCGTGGTCGAGGAGATCCGGGGCATGCCCGAGCGGCATCGGTTCATCCGCGGCATGCGGAGTTGGGTGGGATTTCGCCAGATCGGCGTCCCTTACGATCGCAAGGCCCGCGCGGCGGGCGAGCCGAAGTACACGATGTCGAAGCTGGTGTTGTTGGCGCTGGATGGGATCTTCACGTTCAGCGAGCTGCCCGTACGGCTGGCCACGCTCGTGGGAGTGGGTGTTGCCGGAGTGTCGCTGCTGTGGGCGCTATCGATACTCGTCTGGCGGTTTCTGGGCGACGCGACGAGCGTGCCGGGTTTCGCGACGCTGGCTTGCGGGATGTTCTTTCTGTCGGGCGTTCAGTTGATCTGTTTGGGTATTCTCGGCGAGTATGTGGCCCGTATTCACAACGAGGTGAAGAAGCGGCCGGTCTACGTCGTCGACCGTCTGGTGGGATTCGACACGATGGGGGCAGTTGCGGGAGGCGACGCCGGCGAGGGAGACACGCTGGCAGAACTGCATTGCTCGCTGGGCGAGATGCGGCAAGACGTGGGTTTCATGATCGGCGGTCTCGTCGATAGCGTTGTGACCGACGAGCCGGCTCGTTCGGGCTGACTATCGCTTGAGGTGTTTGGCGAGCCATTGCCGGGCGCGACGCCACATCTCGTCGGACAGCACGTGGCCGGCGCCCTGCTCGATGTAGCAAGTGAAGCTGCCGGGTGCGCCGGCGGCGGCATAGGCGCGGGCGATTGTTGCCACGGCTGAGCGGACTTCTTCGATCGGGCTGCCGTGGTCGATCTCGCCGAAGTTCAGGTGCAAGGGCCGCGGCGCGATAAGGGCGGCGATGTCGGGCGTATCGCCGTACTGGAACCAGCCGGGAATGAAGTTGGGAAAGCAGTGGAGGAGCTTCGTGCGGTGAATGGCCGCATAGGTGGGCAAACAGCAATTGCCCACAAGGCACTTCAAGCGGGGCTCCCAGGGACCGACGAGCCAGGTATGCGTCGAGCCCATGGAGTGGCCGTAACAGCCGATGCGCTGGTGCTGAACGTCGGGGCGAGAGCAGAGGTAGTCGATGGCACGGCGCATGTCGAGGATGTTCCTCCAAGCCAGGCACTTGCCGGCGACGACGTAGCGGAGGAACTCGAAGCGTTCGAAGTCGCCTTGTCTGAGCCGGTCGTCCTGACGCTGCTCGAAACAGAGAGCATCGGGGCAAAGGACCACGTATCCTTCGCGGGCCAGGGCTGCGCCGGTGTGATGCATGGGATCGCCCGCGAGACCTGCCGGCTCGCTCTTGCCGAGGTGCCACTGGCCGTTGTGCTGATGCCAGACGGCGACGGCCGGCGCCGGATGGGAGGCGTTGACACCATCGGGCACGAGCACCATGGCGGGAATCGCATCGCCGGGCTCCGCTTCGTAAGTGACCGACTCGATTCGGAAACCGTCCTGCTGGAGGATTTCGCAGGTGACGGGGCGCAGGTCGTCCAGCTCGGGCCAGGGTCCGCCCAAACACTGAAGCAGTTCTTGGCGAAGATCGTCGGCGCTCATGACTGGTTTCCCGGCATGTGTGGATCGGGTGGGGTCGTCCGCCGCCGCAAGGACTGCCGGCGCGTCCGCGGCTTGGGCCAGGGATAACGAGTCGTCCGGGGGGACCCGTGGGGCCGATACGCCGCATGTGCGCGTCGTCGACGGTCCCCTCGCCGCGGGCATCGGCTCGTCGAATCGTAGCAGAAGCGGTGCAGCGCAGCAAATGCCCTGCGAGGTGCCGCTATGGCCGGTGCCGCCGATTCAACATAGAATCAGGGAATCGAGTGGCGATCGTTCGATCGCTCTGGTACCGTGCGGCACAGGCGAGGAGAGCGGCGTTGAGCTTTCTGGTCGTGGAGAATCTGTGCAAGACGTATGAAGGCCCCAAGGGCGGCCTGTCGGCGCTGCGGGGCGTGAGTTTTTCGGTTTCCAGCGGCGACTTCGTGTCGGTGTGCGGTCCTTCGGGCTGCGGGAAGTCGACGCTGTTGCATATTGTGGGCGCGATGGACCGACCGACGACGGGGAGCGTTTGCCTGAAGGGGCAGGACTTATCGTCGCTGGGATTGGAAATGTTGGCGGCATTTCGCCGGCGGCATGTCGGCTTCGTGTTTCAGTCGTTCAACCTGCTGCCCACGCTGACGGTGGCCGAGAACGTGGCGTTGCCATTGACGCTGGACGGGGCCTCGGAGGATGACTGCCGTAGCCGGGCGGCGGAGCTGCTGGACGTGGTCGGCCTTTCGAACCGTGCCGAGCATTTGCCGTCGCAGCTTTCGGGTGGCGAGATGCAGCGGGTGGCGGTCGCCCGTGCCGTTGCCGCTCGGCCGGATCTGCTGCTCGCGGACGAGCCGACGGGCAATTTGGACAGCACCAACGGCGAGCGCATCATGCGGTTGCTGGCCGATTTGAACGAACGGTACGGGGTGACCGTGCTGCTGGCGACGCATTCGGCCGATGCGGCCCGTTTCGCCCGGCGGACCGTACAACTGCGCGACGGGCTGATTCAGCGTTTGGTCGAACATGACGGGCTATCGACGACTGTTTAGGCAATTCATTCTCCGCGCATGGGTGCGACAGCGCGTGCGGACCCTGGTCGCGGTGGTCGGTATCGCGCTGGGCGTGGCGGTGATGCTGGCAATTCGCCTGGCGAACACGAGCATCACCGGCTCGTTTCGCACGGCGGTCGAGTCGGTTGCCGGCGACACGTCGCTTCAGATCACCGGTTTGACGGGGCGCTTCCACGAGTTGCTTCTGGAGCGTTTGAAGTGGCTGCGCGATTTCGGCACGGTCAGCCCGGTGATCGAGTCGTACGTGATGTTCGTCGGCGGCGGGAGGACGGCGCCGGCGGGCGAGTTGGTGCATCCGATGGACCGCGGCGAATTGCTGCACCTGTTAGGCGTCGACGTGCTGGAGGACCTGCCGATTCGGCACTATCGGCTGCTTCGCACCAGCCGCAAACAGCGCGACCCAACGCCCGTCGAGTTGCTGCGGATTCTGACGGATCCGAACGCGGTGATATTGACCGATCGTTTCGCCCGCCGGCACGGGCTGGAGATCGGAGTGCCTGTGACGCTGGCGTTCGGGTCGACCCGGAAAGACCTTGTCGTGCGAGGGCTGCTCCTGGACGAGGGGCCGGCCAGGGCGATGGACGGGAATTTTGCGCTGATGGACATCGCCGCTGCGCAGTGGGCGTGCGGACGGCTGGGCGTGTTAGATCGCATCGATCTGAAGCTGCGCCCGGGCGTGGATGCCGACGCTGCGGTGGGCGAGATACGGCGGCGTCTGCCGCAGGGCCTGGTCGTTCAGTTGCCCAGCCAGCGTTACGGTCGCACGGAGATGATGGTCGCCGCGTTCTACTTCAACCTCACGGCGCTGAGCGCGATCGCCATGGTCGTGGGCATGTTTCTGATCTACAACACGACGGCCATGTCGGTCATGGCGCGTCGGGAGGAGATCGGCATGCTGCAAGCCGTCGGCAGCGGCCGGCGAGCGGTGCTGACGCTGTTTCTGGGCGAGGCATTGCTGCTTTCGATCGTGGGGACGGGCCTGGGGCTGCTGTTGGGACGATGGTTTGCCACTTGGACGGTCGTTGCGACTGCAAAGACCGTGGAGACGTTCTACATCGCCCAGGCGGCTGAGCTTTCGGCGAAGGGGCTGTCGCTGGGATGGACCGAGATCGCCATGGCGGTTGGGCTCGCCCTGCCCTTGTCGCTGATTGCCGCGGCGATCCCGGCGTGGGAGGCGGCTGCGATCGAGCCGGTCGAAGTGGTGCGCGGCGCGGGCCGCTTGCTGCAGAGCTTCCGACCGCCGCGAAAGCACCTGGCGATTGCCGCGGCGCTGCTGGCCGGCGGTTGGGGGTTGACTCAGTTTGGGCCGGTCGCGGGCCGGCCGGTGTTTGGATTCGTGGCCGAGTTGCTGTTCATGCTGGCCGGCGCATGGTGTGTGCCGGCCGTCCTGTGGTTGCTGTGCCGGTTCACGCGGGGGCCGCTGGCGAGTTGGTGGCGGCGAGGGAAGGTCGAATGCCGGTTGGCCGGATCGAATCTGCAAGGGGCCATTCCGCGAATCTCGGTGGCCGTGGCCGCGCTGGCGGTGAGCCTGGCGATGATGGTGGCCATCTCGGTGATGGTCGCCAGCTTCCGCGATACGGTTACCTATTGGCTCGATTGCACGCTTCGCGCCGACCTGTGGGTGAAGCCGACGATGCTCAGCTCGTCGGTGATGGAAGCGCGGATGGACCCGGCGGCGGTCGCCACGATTCGCGAGGACCGCGACGTCGTCTCGACGAGTTGGTACAGCGCGCGGCAGATTCCTTACGGCGAAGCGGCCCTTCGGCTGGCGACCACCGAACTGGAGCAACTGCTGGCGCACGGACGGCTGCTGATCAAGGCGCCCGCCGAGACAATGGACGCAGTGCGCCACTCACTGAAGCCGGAGAGCGTGCTCATATCGGAAAGCCTGTCGCTGAAGTACAAGAAGCAGCCGGGCGACAGCATCGAGTTGCCCACGGCCGATGGGTTGCGACCGTTCCCGGTGGCGGCCGTGTACTACGACTACGCCAGCAATCAGGGTACGGTGCTGATGGATTCGGCCACGTACGCGAGGCACTTTGCCTCGACCGATCCGTCGCCTGCACCGAGCAGCATGGCCATCCACCTGCGCCCGGGGGTCGATGCGGAAACGGTCCGCGGCCGGTTGATTCGCGCCGTCGGCGATCGCCAGGAGCTGTACTTCGTGACGAACGACAACGTGCGCCGCGAGGCGATGCGCATATTCGACAACACCTTCACGATCACCTACGCGCTGGAACTGATCGCCATCATCGTTGCCGGGCTGGGCGTGATCTCGACGCTCATCACGCTCATCTACCAGCGCAAGCGGGAAGTGGCCCTTTTGACGTTGTTGGGTGCGACGGCGCGACAACTGCGCCGAATGGTCGTGATCGAGGCAGTGCTCATTGCCGCGGTGAGCCAGTTGATCGGAATCGCGGTTGGGATTCTGCTTGCCGTGGTGCTGATCTACGTGATCAACGTGCAGTCGTTCGGCTGGACGATCCAGTTCCACTTGCCCGTGGCGTTCCTGGTGCATTCCACGGTGCTGATTCTGGCCGCGAGCGCCGTGTGTGGGCTGTATCCCGCGGTCCGAGCGGCGCAGATCGACGCCCTGCAGACGGTGAGGGAGGAATGATGGCCGAACGAGCTCACAGACGTTGCAGAGGATTGGCCGGTTGCGTGCCGGCGGAGTACGGGGCCGTTGCCGTGCCTTGGTGGCTCGTGGTGACGGTAATGATGCTATGCGGCGGCCCGGCTTGGGGAGATGGGGGTTGGGAGTCGGCCATTGCGCCCAGGGCGTTCCAGTTTCCGCAGGATCATGCCGCGCACAACGACTTTCGCATCGAGTGGTGGTACTATACGGGTAATATCGAGACGGCTGAGGGACGGCGGCTGGGGTATCAACTGACGTTCTTTCGCACGGGCGTGGACCGTCGGCCGGAGAATCCGTCCCGCTGGACAGTGCGGGATTTGTATACGGCGCATTTCGCGATCTCGGATATCGACGCGAGCAAGTTCCATTGTTTCGAGCGGCTGAGTCGTGGAGGGATCGGTCAGGCCGGGGCGGCTTCCGATCGCTACCATGTGTTCAACGGCGATTGGGAAGTCTGCACAGAGGGCGATTGCCATCTGTTGGCGGCGCGGCAGGGTGACTGCCGTCTGGAACTGCGACTGACGACCAGCAAGCCGCCGGTCCTGCAAGGTGACGGCGGGTTGAGCCGCAAAGGGCCGACCGAGGGGAACGCCTCTTATTACTACTCCTTCACTCGCATGGCCACCACCGGCACGGTTGTCGTCGGCGGACGGGCGCTCGCCGTGACCGGCCTGAGCTGGATGGATCACGAGTTCAGCACGAGCTTTCTGGAACAGGGGCAACAGGGTTGGGATTGGTTTGCCATTCAATTGGACGACGGCCGGGAGTTGATGGTCTACCAGATCCGGCGCAGCGACGGCACGACCGACCCGTTCTCGTCGGGCACGCTGGTGGCCGCCGACGGTACGGCTCGCCACTTGCCGCAATCGGCCCTGGTGCTCACGCCCGGCGAGAGGTGGACATCGAAGGCCAGCGGCGGCGCGTACCCGATCGCTTGGACCGTGTGTGTTCCGCAGGAAGGCCTGGAACTGAACGTGCGGGCGTCGATGGTCAACCAGGAGCTGAACACGACCGCCAGTTCGGGCATTGCCTATTGGGAAGGAAGCATCCAGGTCGACGGTCGCTCGGGTGGGCACCCGGTGCGCGGGCGGGGATACCTGGAAATGACCGGCTACGCGGGCAAGAGCTTGGGGGCCCTGGTGCAGTAAACGGCGATCTGGTTGGCAGGCGTCGACCGCTCACCGCGGCTGATCGCCCAGTTCCGACAACGCCACGCGCAGCACTTCGACCGCCTCCTTCTGCCGCGAGACGATCACGTAGAGACGGCCGTCGTGGATGAGCGTGTGCGGGTAGCCGTATTCGCCGCCCTTGCTGCCGCCCGGGCGACGCTTCTGGTAGTGCGTGTCGCCGAGGATGAAGTGATGGTTGAAATGCACGCCGTCGCGCGATAACGACAACACCAGCGGAGTGCGGTTGCCGCCGATGGGATTGCCGACGTAGTAGAACCGTCCGTCCGGCAATCGCCCGAAATGAAACTTGGCGTTGGTATCGCTGAATTCGGTCTCGACCGGATGCGACCAGGTGGCGCCGTCGTCGCGGCTCTCGGTGAGCCATAGCCGGTGCGCGTTGGGCCTGCCCGTATTGCGCAACAGCATGTGCAGCACGCCGTCGTCGGTCTGGTAGAAGGAGCCTTCACAAAGGGCGGCCGACCAGCCCTGGTGCTTGGCCACGTCCCAAAAGGAGGACGGGTCGTCCTTGATGGTCGCGGCCATGTCGTCGGGGTAGATGCCGGTCATGTGCCAGCCCGACAGGCCCGACGGATCGTCGCTCCACGGGAAGGAGATGTTGCCGCAGATGATCAGGCGGCCGGACGCGGTGGGCTGCGGACCATGGTTGGGGTTGACCGGTACGCCCATCCCGCGTGGGGCGCTCCAGTGTTGGCCGTCGGTGGTGGTCACGGCCTGCAAGTGGGTTGTCTCCTTGTGCGGACCGTAGTTGCCGAAGTATGCGACGAGCGTGCCGTTGTGCTCGTGGAAGCCAGCGGCGGTCAGCACGCGCTCGACGCCCTGCGCGTCGGTCACGGAATCGACCAGTGGCTGCGGTGTGGTCCACTTGTTGAAATCCGGAGAGGTGGCCATGAGCACGCGCTGACCCGGCGCGTCCTCGTCTCGGCGGCCGTTGGACCAGATGGCGTAGAAACGGCCTTTGAAGAAAGTGATGCTTTGGTGGTGCGAGTAGGTCCACTCTGTTTCAGGTTGGTAGATCAGCACGCGTTCGACGTGGGGCCGGGTTGCTCCGGGCAACGCGACCGGCCGATCGTTCTTCCATTCGGGGCTGTTCGTGATCGGGTTCCGCTGCGGCTGGTTTGCCGGCGCCTCGCCAGCTTCAGCGGCAAGAGCGGTGATCAAGGTGAGCAGGACAATGGGGCCGGTGACGTTGTTCATTGTGTAGAGTCCTTTGGGAACTGGTGGGTGTCGGATTCGGTCGTCGCGGTCGGCGTGCGTGTCGAGGAATGTGAAGGTGATGGACAGGCGGACGGTTGCTCTATGCTATTCGGATTTCCCGTGCACTGCCATCCTGCGTCCCCTGTGATAGGGGATGGCCCGTGATCAGGTGTCCTTGAGAGGAAGCGATGAAGAGCGTTGCGTTGATCGAAGCGTGCCGGGAGGGCCACGATTTTCGGGCCACAACCGGCGGGAGGATGCGTTCACCTCGCGGGTTGCAAGTCGGTCACGGGGCGTGGTCGTCCTGCTGGGGCAGGCTATAGATGGTTAGGCCATCTAGATTCGGCATGCGGCAAGGAAGTATCCAACTGGCAACATAGGCCGTGGCCGCACTGCTGGCCATTCCCAGGGCAGAGAACAACAGCAGGTGAACGCAGCCGGAACGCTGGGCCGTGTAGAGAATCGCGCTGCTGGCAAGGAATCCGACGATCGCGCCCAGCCCGTGAGCGCGCCGTGAGAAGATGCCGACGAGAAAGAGGCCGGCCAATCCGCCCCCGAAGAGGCCGATGATCTTGAGATATTCGTCCCACAGGGATTCGGTGTCGGTGTAGGCCATAATCAGTGCGAAGGCCGTTCCCATGGCGCCCAGCACGACGGTCACCAGCCGGGCGACGGCCACACAGCGGCGATCGCTCGCCAGGCGAAAGAACCGGCGGTACCAATCGGCCGTGATTGCCGTGGCCACGGAGTTGAGCGAGCTATCGAGGCTCGACATAGAGGCGGCGAAGAGGGCGGCGATGACGAGCCCTACCACACCGGGCGGTGCCTCCTGAGCGATGAACCAGGGCAGAACCTGGTCGTTTTCGGCCAGCGGGGCCAGCAATTGAGGGTGAGTGCGATAGAAGGCCCAGAGCGCCGTTCCCACGCTGAAGAAGAGCAACCCTGCCGGGATCGACAGGAGGGCGTTGGTCCAGATCGAACGTGCGGCCTGCGATTCGTTACGCGTGGTGAGGTAGCGTTGCACGACCGTCTGATCGGCCGTCTGGCATACCAAGATGCCCGCCAGCTTTCCCAGGACGACCACCCAGAGCGCCGTGGTGGCCATGTCGTAGGAGAAGTTCACGAGGCGGAACTTCCCCGCTGTTGTGCCGAGGGAGACGATTTCCGGGATTCCGCCTTCGGTTTTAAGCACGATCAGGGCCAGGGTGACCAGCGCGCCGCCGAACAAGACGAGGACCTGCACCACGTCGACCCAAATCACCGCCTCGATGCCGCCGAGCACCGTGTAGAGCGTGACGAGCGCGCCCATCACGATCACCCACATGACGACGTTGGTTCCTGAAACGGCGGCGAGAGCCGTGGCGGGCAGGTAGAGAATGACGCCCATCCGTCCGACCTGGAGAAGGATAAACGCGAGGCTCCCCATCAGCCGAGTCGGGAGATTGAACCGCTTTTCCAGATACTCGTAGGCCGTGGTCACATTGAGGCGGCGGTAGAACGGCAGATAGAAGTGGATGACGATCGGTGCCGCGGCCACGACCAGGAGGTTGCCCATCAGGTAGACCCAGTCGGTGGCATAGGCCTTGGCCGGCATGGCGACGAAGGTGATTGCGCTGAGTTGGGCGCCGAAGATGCTGAGGCCGGCCGCCCACCACGGAATGCGCTGTCCGCCCAGAAAAAAGTGCGATGTGCTCCCCGCGCTTCGCGAGAAGGAATAGCCGATGGCGACCAGCAGAAGCAGATATCCGCCCACCACGGCATAGTCGAGCCAACCGAAGGGCGCCCGGGCCACGCGGAGGGTGACCCCGAGGACGTTCGGAGTGCGCACCCCGGGCCGCACTTCGCCGCTGGGGATGAGGTAGCCGCCTTGCCACGGAACGGTCGATGTGGTCACTGGGGGCAGCAGCGGCGGCGAGTCGGGCGTCGTGTGGAGGGGCAGCTCTCCCATCGTCGTCCAGGTGTCGGTGATGGGGTGATAGGCCAGCACGCTGCGCGAGAAGCCGGGATGCTTCATGCCCAGCGAACTGCCGAGGCGGAATCGCGTGCCGTCATCGCCGCCGAGGATAGCCAGATGGCTGCATCCGAAGGTCATGGCGGGCGTGGGCGCGGCGGTGACCGGTCGTGGCAGGTCGGCCAATTGCTGCCATCCCTGTCGTGGCTCGTAAGACCAGGCATCGGTCAGGTAGCGGCGAGTCGGCAACCCGTCGTCGCCTGGGACGATTTCAACGCCGCCAAACAGATAGAAGGCGTCGCCCAACGCTCCGGCGACCGCCAACATGCGGGCCGGGCCTGGACACGGTTTCATTTCCCGCCATCGCCAGTCGGCCTGTGGGACGGAAAGGTCCAGAGTCCACAGGGTGCGCTGCGCCGTCTTGGCATTGGGAACCTTGCAACCGCCGGCCACATAGACCGTGTTTGCGACGAGGGCTCCGCAGGCATACGCCGTGGGGCCGGGCATGGATGGCAAGTCGATGCGGCGAACGGTGCCGGACGGCGACTCGTGGCGGAGAAACCATGCGTCGGCGTAGTGCCGTTGGGCGTCGGCACCGCCGAGGCAGAGGAGTCCGCGACTGGGCACGCTGAGAGAAACGCCGTAGGCCATCGGCCGATCGAGTCGCGCGGCGATCTCGCGCCAGGGGCCGGTTGCCGCGGGGCCGATGAATATGCGGTCGTGCCAGACCTTCGCGCCGCCTTCCCACGGGGGTGCATCGGGGAAATTGGCGCCGCCGGCCACGATCAGGGTGTCGCCGTCGACGCCGGCATAGGGCCCTGCGAAGCCAGTCGTGTCGGGCAGATCGGGAAGCTGACGCCATTGCAAAACGGAAGGCCCCTGCCGCGCGCCGCCCTGCCCCGAATCGGCCGCCACCAGGCACGAAAGGGAGAGGATCAGAAGGGCTTGCATGGTTGACGGTCTCTAGTTGGGGAGCAGAAGCTCGTGGGAGTAACCTGGCCTTCCCAGGAGGTCGACGTCGCAAGGTTCCGGGCGAGCGGCTTGACGGCGAGTCGTCGGCCCGGTATGATATACACGTAAGATATCAGTGATATATCATGTTCGCAAGGGCTATGAGCACAAATCTGCGGCAGAAAGCCTACGACCACATTCGGTGGGGCGCGATGACGGGTCGTTTTCGGCCCGGCGCTCGTTTGTCGATTCGCGAGCTTGCCCGGCAGATCGACGTCAGCGCGATTCCCGTCCGCGAGGCTATGACCCAATTGGTCTCGGAGGGGCTTCTGGAGCACAAGCCGGGGGTCGGCATCTTCGTTGTCGACCTGTCGGCGCAGGAAGTCAGCGAGTTGTGCGATCTGCGCGAGGCCTTGGAGTGCCACGCGATTCGCAAGGTGGCGCCCGTGGCCGACTCCGCCTTGGTCGACGAATTGCGCCGCGCGAAGCGGTCGATGGAGCAAGCGATCGAAGCGATGCAACGGGTGGGTGAAGAGAACTGGAAGACCTCGTCGATGGACGCCTGGACGTTGGCCGACGCGCAGTTTCACATGGCGATCCTCAAAGCGGCGGGAAACCGGCGGACGCTGAAGATCCTCAGCGACCTGCGGGTATTGACCTATTCGTTGGGCTGTCGCGATCGGAGTTACGCGGTCGAGCGGCTGCGACGCGCCGACGCCGAACACGCGGCTATTCTGGAAGCCGTCGCCGCCCACGATGGGCCTGCGGCCGAGAAAGCCTTGGCAAACCATCTGGCTCAGGGCGGACGCGCCACGTTGGCCGCCTTGCAGCGCAAGCATATGGAGATCGACGACGGCATCGGCGAAACGCCGTGGTCGGAAAACCTGCAAAACCGGCTGCACGAACTGGAGCAAACGGCGTCGCAAGGGACTTTGCCGCCGAGCGGATCGAAGCGGAAGGGAAAGCGAACTGGCGTTTCGGAATGAACCTCATCGATTGAGAAAGGCAGATCCCAATGATCCGTCGTCGCCTCGTGCTGTGCGGAACGGCCTTCGTGGCCATGCTTGTATTGATCGCGGGCGCATTGGCCGATGCGCCAAAGGAGAAGAAAGCCGCCAAGGAAGACAAGAGCGAGCCCGAGGTCGAAATCACGCGGATATTCGTGGGCGGGACGGCCGGGTATTACGGGTATCGCATTCCTGCGTTGCTGGTGACGCAGAAGGGAACCGTGCTGGCGATTGCCGAAGGGCGGCCGAAGAGTATCGCCGACGTGGGCGGGAACGATCTCGTGTTGCGGCGGAGCACGGATGGCGGGCGCACATGGTCGCCGATCCAAGTGATTGCCGAAGACGGCCCCAACAGTCTGAATACGCCCTGCATCGTCCAGGATCGCCGCTCGGGCAGAATCATCCTCTTCTACCACAAGTATCCGCAGGGGTCGCATGAAAGGAACTTGCCGGCCGGCACGGTCGACAAGAAGGCACTGCGGGCGATGATGCTTACCAGCGACGATGATGGTCAGACGTGGTCGAAGGAGATCGACCTTACCGAACTGTTGAAGGGTCCCACGATCACGTTCCTTTCATCGGGGCCTGGCATCGCCATCCAGTTGCGGCGCGGCCCGCATGCCGGCCGGATCCTGATGCCCAGCCAGCAGCGCGAGGGAAAGAAACCCGCGGAGCTGTTTGCCATTTACAGCGATGACGGCGGCAAGACGTGGGTTCATGGCCAAACCGCGGCGAACCCGACGGAGAAAGGCTTTGGAAGCGAGGTCCAGGCGGTCGAGCTGCGCGACGGACGGGTGATGCTCAACGCCCGCAACGGACAGGGAAACAAGGTCCGCAAGATCACGGTCAGCGCCGACGGCGGGAACACGTGGGCGCCGCTTCGCGATGATCCGACGCTGATCGAACCGGTGTGTCAGGGGAGCATCTTCCGTTACAGCGATCCGCTGGACGGCGGTCGGAGCCGCATCCTCTTCTGCAACCCGGCCTGCGCGACAGCACGCCGCAACGGCACGGTGCGGCTGAGCTACGATGAGGGCCAGACGTGGCCGATTTCGCGGGTGCTCGCGCCGGGCGAGTTTGGCTACTGCTGCTTGGCGTCGCTGCCGGACGGCACGATCCTGTGTTTGTTCGAACGCGAGGGATGGAAGACGATCTGCCTGGCCCGGTTCACGCTGGAGTGGATCACCCGAGGAGCGGACCGGTAGGGCGCGGTCGAGGCGGTTTCGGGGAATTCATGATTTGAAGGAGTGGTCTTCATGACATTGTCGGTGCGTCGCAGTCGCGTGTTGGCTCGGTTTCGTCGTGGTGAGGTGGCTTCGTGCATGAAGTTGAACTTCGCCGATCCGCGCGTGGCCGAGATGGCCGCCGGTTATGGGTTCGACTGTCTCTGGCTGTGCATGGAGCACATCGGCAACACGTGGGAGCAGATCGAGAACCAGGTGCGGGCGGCGAAGATCTTCGACGTGGACTGTCTGGTCCGCGTGGCGCGGGGAAGCTACAGCAACATGATCCGTCCGCTGGAGATGGACGCCGCGGGCATCATCGTGCCGCACGTGATGAATGCCGACGACGCGGCCGAGGTCGCCCGACAGACGCGGTTTCATCCGATTGGACGCCGCGGGGTTGACGGAGGCAATGCCGACGCATCGTACTGCCGGATTCCCATCGAACAGTACATGGAAGAGGCCAACGCCGAGCGAATCATCTGCGTCCAAATCGAAGACCCCGAGGCCCTGGACGAAATTGAGAACATCGCCAAGGTTCCCGGGATCAGCATGTTCTACTTCGGTCCGCAGGACTTCAGCCACGCAATCGGAGTGCCGGGCCAGAAAGATCATCCGGACGTGCAGGACGCACGGCGACGCGTCGCCCAGGTGGCCAAGCAACACGGTATCTTCGCCGGCACGTCGCGAGCGGGCCGCCCCTTCGCGGAACTGGCCGAAATGGGCTACCAACTGATCACGCCCGGTTCGGATGTGATCGGATTGAAGAACTACTGGGACCAACTCGTCGTGGAGCTGAAGGCGTCGCCCATCTTCGGGTCGAGAGGGACATGAGCGAAGTGTGAGAGGGTGCGGTTGAGCCGATGGCTGTGCCGTTTAGTCGTGCTGGAGTTCCTCCCAAAGGCGTTCATTGAACGGCGCGTGCCGCGACGGGCAGTCTTCCCTGTGGCACACCTCGCAGCTTCGAAAATCTTCGTCGGTTGGGAAGAGTATGCCGGAAGTCGTCTTGTTCGGCACCATCAGGAACGAATCGGTGAGCCTGACGCCGATGGCCGTGTGAACGTCGCCGAGCAGTGCGAAGAGTTCTCGTTGCTGCTGGATGGGCCACACGGTAGCATCGCCGGAGCCCGGTCGCATGACGGCTGTCTTGCCGAGACGGAACCTGCGATGCAGATGGTCGCTGAGGTGTTCGTTGGCGGCGCGAAGCATGCGGGTTTTGATCAGGTCCCACCAAAACTCCTTCAGCATGTCCCTTTCGCGCGGGAATGCTTCAGTCATTTCGTGTCCACAGGTGGCGACCAGAGGAAACACGCGCTGGACCGACTTCAGGTTCCTGCATAGCGTTCGGCTTGTGAAAGAGACGTGTCCGATTTGCACCGTGTCGCCGTCGCGATGTTCAACAAACGACACGGCGTGGGCGGCCTTTGGGTTGCCGACTTGCCTCGCCAAATCGGCGAGGCTCTGCAACTCGTGTGCGTCGTCTGATCCGGCTTCTACGTGCGCTTCGCGCATCAACGAGTCGAGGTCGAGAGCGAAGGGAATCTCGGTCAGGATTTCCATGGGAGCTGCCTTGGCAAGACTCGCAGGGGGTGACGGTGTCGGTATGGAACGATAACCAACAGGACGCCGCTAGTGCGTGTCGCACTTGACGGTAGCGTTCGCGGCGGCGTGTTTCTACGGTTGCGAAAGCGAAAGACGCGCTACAGTTACGCCGAATGCGCTCTAGCGGGGACTCCATCGGCGAAGTGCCGGAGAACCTTACCGCATTCTGGCGTTCGAGCATCGCGTTGTCAATTCGTTGCTCGCACGCCGTTATGCCATCGGGTTCGGGTTGTGTTCGAACTGAAGACGCGCGCCGTGCGTGAGCCCAGCGGATCGTCGTACGTTTCCATTGTGCGAGGACCCGTGGTGATGGCTCTGGACCGCAGCATCACGAAGCCTCCCGGGGCGACGGCCGCCACGGTCCAGGCCGATACCGACGGCTTCGTCGACGCCGTCGAGGTCCGCGAGGGCCTGCCCGAAGGCATTCGCTTTGCTATGGATGTGCCGTTTGTGGATGGTCATGGAAAACGGTTCTTCGTCCGGATGTGCGACTGCGCTTCGGCGGGCCGCACGTGGTCGGAGGATTCTGCGTTGCGGGTGTGGTTGCCGCAGCCGCTGAACCTGGAGGAGCCGCTGGCCGGGAAATAGCCGGGAAGACCCGGCGGAACGAGTTCTGTGAGCCTATCCCGGCGGAGCGGCGCCGGCTCCCCCTTGATTCTCGGGCTTCCACGGGTTAGGCTCGGGCCTAGAGGGAGAACCCCTTTCCTACAAGTCCATCCGTCTCTAACGACGGCACGCCTCCGACGAAAACCCCGTGGCAGACCGACCACGATCGTTCGTACAGGACGGAGGTCGCCGGGAAACAACCACGTGGGGAATATCGGCCAAGAAGGATTGCATTTCATGTCAGATGCTCGCCAAACAACACGTCGTCGCTTTCTGCAAAGTGTGGCCGCCGCAGGCGCGGCCAGCATTCTCCTGCCGTCGACCCACCGGGCCTTCGGTTTCCAGTCGCCGAATGGTCGCCCCGTGTTTGCAACGATCGGCCTTCGGAATCAAGGGTGGGCCATCACGCAGAAGACGTTCGGTCTGGCCGATTTCGTAGCGCTGGCCGACGTCGACGCGAACGTGCTGGGAAACTACGTCGGCAAGACGGAGCAGAAGCAGGGCAAAAAGCCAGACGCCTACAAGGACTATCGCAAAGTCCTCGATCGCAAGGATATCGACGCGGTGATGGTTGCCACCCCGGACCACTGGCACACGAAGATCGTAGTCGAGGCGATGCGCGCGGGCAAAGACGTCTACTGCGAGAAGCCGCTGACGTTGACGATCGACGAAGGGAAGCTGATCGAGAAGGTTGTCAAGGAAACCGGGCGCGTGTTTCAGGTGGGCACCATGCAACGGACCGAGTGCGGTGAGCGCTTCCTGCAGGCAGTCGCTCTGGTGAAACACGGGCGCATCGGCACGGTCCAGAAGGTCACGTGCGGAATCGGCGGCATGGAGAGTTCGCCGGTCATTCCGGTCGCCCCCGTTCCGGAAGAACTCGATTGGGAATTCTGGCTCGGACCGGCTCAGAAGGTTGCTTATCGGGCCCTTCCCGAGATGCGAGAAGGCTACGGCGGTGGCGTACCACTGTACAGCAACGCGCACTACTCTTTCCGCAATTGGCACGAATACTCGGGCGGAAAGCTCACCGATTGGGGCGCCCATCACGTCGACATCGCATGTTGGGCCATTGGAGCCAGCAACACGGGACCCAGCAAGGTGGCCCCGCAGAAGTACAAGTTGGCGTGCGAGTACAAGGACGGATATCCCGTGGTACACGATCGCTACAACGTTGCTACCGAGTTCGCCATTCGTGCCGACATGCCCAACAACGTGGAAATGATCATTACCAGCGAAGGCGACAATGGCATCCTGTTCGAGGGAACAGAAGGCCGGTTCTTTGTGAACCGTAGCCGGATCACCGGAAAGCCGGTCGAGGATCTGAAGGATCACCCGCTGCCGGAAGGCGCCCTGGAAGAAGTGTATGGCGGCAAGATCAGCGGGAACCATAGCGCCAACTTCATCGAGAGCATGAAGTCGCGCAAGCAGCCGATCTCCGACGTCTGGTCCCATAACCGGATGCTCGAAATCTGCCATCTCTCGAACATTGCGATGCGTCTTGGTCGAGAGGTGAAGTGGGATCCGGCCAAGCGCCAGATCGTCGGCGACGACCAGGCGAACTCGTTCCTCGCCCGTGAAAACCGCAAGGGCTACGAGATTCAGTCGTAGGGACTGCCGGCTGGAAACGGCCGTGTTGCGGCCCTTGACCGGAAGAACCGATAGCACCGGGGCCTCGGGTTGATTGCTCACCCCGGGGCCCCCGCTATTGGAACCGGCGGGGAAGGCCAGCGAAGCTTGGTGTTGGGTCCTTGATGAGGTGCACGAACTGATGAGACGCCCATTTTCGTTTCTCTTGGTGATGTTGGCATGTTCGGTCCTCTGGGCTCCGAAGACCTTCGGCCAGTCCGGTCCGGCCGATGGGAACTGGGCGGCCTTGCACACTGTGGAGCGGCGAGTTGTCGGTGCCGGGGATCATGTGGGAAATGTCTTCCTGCTGGGCGAGCGTGTGGCGGTGCGCATTCCCAAGGGAATCGAGAATGTTCGTCAGTGGCGCGTTGCGGACGAGATGGAAAGGGAGATCGGACGTGGGGAGCGTGCAGACGGCACGAGCGATACGGTGAAACTGGGCGAGTTGCCGGTGGGCTGGTATTGGGTCGGGCTGTTCGACGCGTCGGGCAAGGAACTTGGCTGGACGACGGCCGCCGTGCTCGCGCCGCTGGCGGCGCCAACCCCGCAGGATTCGCCGATTTGCGTCGACTCGGCTGTGGCCTGGTTTGCCAGGAACGACCCGGTGAAGCAGGAGCAGCTCACACGTCTGGCTGCTTTGGCGGGTGTGAACTGGGTGCGTGATCGAATGCAGTGGCGCGACATCGAACCGGCCGAGGGCCAGTTCGCCGCCGACACCACGTATGACAGCTCGGCGACGATCCAGAATCGTTTCGGGCTGAAGGTTCTACAGGTCTACCACACCACGCCCCGTTGGGCCGTCGAGCCGGGCGGTGCCACGGGCCGATTCCCCGGAGATCTGCGGTATGCGTATCGGTTCGCAAAGGCGATGGCGCAGCGGTACAAGGGACGCGTCCAAGCTTGGGAACCGTGGAACGAGTCGAACGTGGCGACCTTCGGCGGCCACACGATGGACGAAATGTGCAGCTATCAGAAGGCGGCCTATCTGGGTTTCAAGGCGGGCGATGCGGACGTGACAGTCTGCTGGAACGCCACGACGGCCGTTCCGACGGAACGTCAGACGGACGGCCTGCTGTTGAACGAGACGTGGAGCTATTTCGACACGTACAACATCCATACCTACGACTGGGCCGACGGGTACGAACGGCTCTGGACCCCCACGCGTCGAGCGGCTTGTGGTAAACCGCTCTGGATTACCGAGAGCGATCGCGGGATGAAGTCGGAACCGACGTCGCCGACCCACGATTTCTCGGTCGTCAATCGGCGACTCAAGGCGCAGTACGTGACGCAGTCGTACGTGGAGAGCCTGCATGCCGGAGCGAATCGCCATTTCCACTTCATCCTGGGCCAGTACGGTGAAGGAGAGGTGCAGTTCGGGCTGTTGCGACACGACATGACGCCTTGGCCAAGTTATGTGGCGCTGGCGGCACTGGGGCGGTTCTTGGCGGGCGGCCGTTGCATGGGGCGTCTGGAGGCGTCAGGCGCCTCCGAAGTGCATATCTACGGGTTTCGGTCGCAGGCCGATGGTGAGAGGCGGGACGTGCTGGTGGCGTGGACCGAAAAGAACGCGGACTGGCCCGCCCGCGGCAAGGCGAAACACGACTGGCGACTTCCCGAAGGTCTTCGCGTCCAGCAGTGTTTCGATTACCTGGGTCGCGAGGTTGCGGTTGCCGAGACCGTCACGTTGACGTCGAGCCCGATCTTCCTAGTAATGCCGGAAGGGCAATGCGACGGGCTATCCTTGACACGCCCGGCGGCGGCGCCGCGGCGGGTGGACGATCCGTGCCCGATCGTGCTGCAATGTGCCATGCCGCAGGGGATGGCGAAGAACATCAAACGGATTCCCTGGGCTTCGGAGTATGAATATGCCGTGGATGCCGAGAGGCCCTGCCGTGTTCCGATCCGCGTGTACAACTTCGGGAGCGAACCGGTCCGGGGAACGGTGCGCGTGAGCAGGCTGCCGCCCGGATGCAAGGCGGAGCCGACGGAGTGGAAGGTGGAACTGGAGCCGATGGGGCGGGCTGAGTTGGCGACGGAGGTCGTCATCACGAAGGAGATGACCTTCAAAGCAGAAGACACCTGGCTCACGCTGTGCGGGGACTTTGCGGCGGGTGGTCGGCCCGTGCTGGCCTTTCGGTTGGCGGCAGACAAAGCCGAAGAATGAGGCGTTGGGCCAGCTCGAAGAAGTCCCGGGCGTTGGGAGAAGCGGTGTTTATCATCCTGCTGGTGTAGCCGACCCATGACGCCGGTGCGCACAAGGGCGTCCTCAAGGTCGGCATGCGCGCCGACCAGGTGCTTGCCGACGGGGTTTGGGATGCGCTCTGCGGAGGCAATGGTAGCGACATGGAGGACGATATCTATTGATGCCTGTATTGAAAACGGAACAAGGGGTCCAACCCAATCCTGATCTTTCGGCCTCCCGATGGTCGGCCTCGTTCCAGTTCCAATGCAGGACCCAATAGAAAGGTCCTGTTCCCAGGACAAGGCGGCTCATGCGGAAGGAGATGGTTCCAGTACGACCTTTACTCGCGGTCCGGGGTTTCCCGGTGAGCCGTGTTCGGGGACCAATTGCAGCCAGTGGCGCAGCTTGACAGGGCCCGACGCATCGAGGTCGTTCATCAACATGTTGAAGCGAAAGCTGTTGCCCGGCGCGAGCGTCAATGGTGCGATCAACGGCTTGGGGAAGGCCGCCTCGTAGACGATTTGCGTGCCGTCGCGTTCGACGGCCAGTTTCACGTCGGTGTTCACCGTCTCGGCCGACACGTCGACACCGTAATAGCAAAACACCTCCGGACCGTGCGAGGTCAGACTGAGTCCCCAACTCCAGTCATCCAGGAACATCTCGACGGCGTCGGCCGACCATACGATGTCGCCGGCATAGGGTTGATCGAAGTCGTTGTCCCGGGTGACGACCGCCATGTACAGATGCGCGTCGTCCCACTGGAATCCCACCTTGCTCGACAGGTCGCCGGGATCGCCGGAGAAGCCGACCGGATAAGTCAGCGGCATCATGGGCGCGTCCTTCCACTCGTCCAGCGCTCCGTCGATTCTCAGCGGGCGATGTGCCCGAGCGGCCGGGAGCGTCGGCACGAGTTTCAGATCCTGTGCGACATCCACCGGCGGACCATGTTGGGTCTGCGAATAATGCGTGCGAAACGAGGGCACCGGAAAACGGGCGGTCGCGCGGGAATCGGTCCGGACGTGGAACGTCAACGCGGTCGAGGCCTTGCCGGGGACCTCGTACGTGGCTTCGCGGGGGTGCACGGTCCATCCGGGCGGACTTTCCCAGGTCAAGGACGAGTTCATGGCGGAATCGTGAGGATTCGTCACCGTGACGTGCACGTCGCGGTCCACCGAGGCGCCCAAGGGCACAACGAGTTCGTCGCCGCGGACCCACTTGTTGCGCACGTTGTACAATTCGTCGATCCGAGCGGTGGTTGCCGTATTGACGGGCAGGATCGCGCCTGGCTTGATGACAGTCCAGCTCACGTCCGCGCCGCGCACGCGGACCAGGAGATAGTGGTTGAACGACCCCTCGGCCTGGTCGTTGGTGATGCCGTAGGTCGCCGCTCCGCCGGTGATCACATAGCGGATTCCGTCCCGCGTGCCGCAATCGCGGTAGACATGTTCATGCCCGGAGAAGACCACCTTGACCGGATGACCGCGAAACACGTCGGCCATGTTCGACCAGTGTTTCTGCCGATAGGCCGCGGCATCGTCGGGATCGCCCATGTGCTCGAAGTAGGGCTGATGCAGGAAGACGAAGACGTTCTTGGCCTGGGTTGACTGCAACTGTTTTCGCGCCCATGCCGCCTGCTCGTCCGAAATGCGCTCGACCGCGCCCACTTCCTCGCTGTTGAGCATGAGGAAGAAGGAGTTGCCATAGGAGAAGGCGTAATGCGTGGGCCCCATCCGCTGCAGCCAGATCCGTTCGGTCGCCGCATCGCTGATGTCGTGATTGCCCGGCACGGCGAGGTAGGGCGGCTGGCAGGTGCGAATCAGCGTCTGAAAGAGGTCCCATTGTGCCGGCACCCCTTCGGCTGCCCCGCCTAGGACGATGTCTCCCACTTCGATGACGAGATTGGGCTTGAGGAGGTTGAACTCGCGGATCATCTGTCGGAACACGCTGGACTGTTCCAGCGGCTTGAGCGTATTGGAATCGCCGATGACGATGAAATCGAACGAATCGGGGCACTGGGGTGGAGTGTGCTCGAGCCTGGCAAGCGAGTGCCTCAACAGAGGCGGTTCTGCCGCGACGCTGACGGCGGTGAGGAGAACGAATCCATAGGCGGCGACAATTCGAAACCAGCCTGCAAACATGGCAAGTTCCTTTCGCACGCTCTCGAACGTGCGAGACTTCTCGGATCGGCGTTCGGACAATGCGCGGCGCGGAGGTCAGGAGACCGGCCGCGACTCGGCTCTTGGGCAGGTTCTCAGTTGGATTTGGAAAACGGTTCGCCCTCTGCCAAGCCGAAAAACTTCCGCAGTACGGGCATGGCGTCGTTGATCGACCAGCTTTCCGACCATTGGGTCACGCCGTGGGTCTTGCATAGGGCGAGCATTCTCTGCATGTGCGGGAGTTTGCGATCGATGTCGGCTTGGTTCATGGTGGGGATATCCTTCAGGGTTATCTCGCCGCGCTTCCTGCGGTCGCGCATGCCGCCGGAGAGCAGGAGCGGGAGGTCGCCCACCGCGGCCCGCTGGGCCCAAATCTCCGCCATCTCGACGCGGGCGCGGATTTCGTCGGACTCTGCCAGGCGGGCCGCTTCCTGGATCGCATCGAGGGCCGCCTGGCCGATCGCTTCGTCGATGGCGTAGTTCTTCGGGTGGGCGAAGCAGTTCTTGTCGGCCCCCTTGGCCCGAGCGTTGTCGCACAGCCGATCGAGGAACTTGCGGATGGGCGGGGCGGCCTTGCCGTAGTGGAGGCGCAGGAACTCGTCCATCAATTCCTCGCCGCGGAGATCGGGATTCCACAGCAGGCGGCCAGTCATGTAGTTGCGCAGCCCGCAGAAGTCGCCGCCCAGCGCATTGCCCGGACCTTGCATGAAGATCCCCTTGGCGTGATGCGTGACGAACAGCCGGATGTTCGGCTCGATGTTTCGCAGATTGGGGCACGGCAGCAAGTAGTTGTGGAAATTGGTGTTGTAGGTCCAGACACAGATGTCGTCGCAGATCTTTCCCCAACCGACGAGATCCTCGCAGAACTCCTTGTTGCGCGGACTAGCTGGATCGTCGATCGGATAGATCTGGCTGCATTCGATGCTGCACAGTTGAATCTGCACGTTGGGGCGCGGCCGGATGTTCTTGGGCGGCTTGCGCGTGTACTGGTAAGACAGCGTGCCGACGTCGACGCCCGGATGCTTCGCCGCGACCGCATCGGCCACAGCATTGACCAGCGCCAGTTGTGCGCCCATGTGGCTATCGGCCTGCGTGTCGAGCGCTGCGCACCGCTTGCACTGGCAGTATCTGCCGTTGTCGTTCTGGCTGACGGAGATGTTCGTTCGGTCGGGGTGTTCGGCGACCGAGGCCAGCACGCTGTCGGTGACGATGCGGACAACGTCCGGGTTGCTCACGCAGGGTTGCGTCTGGCGTCCGTCGTTCTTGACGTCCGACAGGCGTTCGCCGTTGCGCAGCGCGAAGTACTCGGGGTGGTCTTTGCCGTAGCGCGAGGTGGGCAGCTGATGTGTGAACGAGTGGCTGATGAGGCGTCGGCCCGTGACGCCGCCGAACTTGGCGTCGTGGGTCACCGTATTGCATCGCATGCGCGCGGCGAAAACGGGATTGCGGTTGTTCTCGCCGTAGTTGCTCCAGCGGAACGACAATGGGGGATGGTAGCTGTAATCGAGCGGTCCGACCGGATGCGATTTGCCGGCGGCCGGCACGTGCGTTTGATCGGGCGTAAGGAAACGCACGCCGAGTTGATCTTCCAGGAAGGTATAGACGCCGTAGAGCGTGCCTCGAGGACGGCCGCCGGCGATGGCGATGTTCCCGTCGCGGACTATGATCCGCAAGTCTTCTTCGCCCATCCCTGCGGTGTCGAACCCGACCTTGGCGGCCCGCATCGCCTTGGACTCGCCGACGAAGATATGCCCCGCGCCGGCAGCGGCCTCTTTGTGAATCGGCAGCTTCTGGCCGGTCGCTTCGGCGAGGAAATGCTGCAATTCCTCGGCGGCGTACGCCTCGCTTGGGATCGGCTCGTCGGGCAGGACGATATCCCAGCCATTCAGGGCCGCCAGATCGACACCTTGCGGGTGTGCGGTCTCCGTCTGGAAAGCCAACAGCAAGAGAGCCAAGGGGAACACCCAAGCGCATTTGATCATCGGAGATTCTCCCGGGAGGTGCAGATTCCGTCGTTCAACAGAGCGGCAAATCCATTTTAGGCGGTAGCACGGCGACCAGCAAGCAACGCGGTGATATGTGCGTGACCAGCGTTCTTGGCGGGCTTAAGTCGGGGCGGGGCGGGCGTTTGGCCAGACTTGGTGCCATTGGCCGTTTCTGTCCAGGGTATCCAGGGCTGCGACCGCTGTGGCGTTGGGCCGGTCCCAGCGGCGGCCGTAGCCTTTGAGCCGTTTCGTGCACAGTTTGCACTGGGATTCGGTCGGGCCACTGCCGATCTGCCAGCCACGCTGGCGAAATGCTGGATAGCGGATCATGTCCTTGCGGAGCGACACAAAGTTCATTAGCCGGTCTGCAGCTTCGCGTTTCCTTTTGCCTCTCAAGGGGGCACGCCATTGGATGATCTTCTCCCACGCCGCCGAATAGCCCTTGTGCTTGAATACGTGCATCAGTTCATCCGCCCACGTTCTGCCTTCGGGCGATTCCTCGCCAAACACCTTACGCCGCGCGCGATGGACGTTCTCGCTTAGGTGGTAGAAGTCCAAGCCCAACCCATCCAATTCACCAAAGTGCAACTGCATCTGCTCACGAATCCACGTTGCCCCATCCACCAAGCCCACGCGCTGGTCGGCCTTCTGAAATCGCAGTCGGTCCGCTTCACGGCGCAGGAGCCTTCCGGTCACAATGTGATTGCCATGCGTGAAGGCCACATGCTGATGCTGGGCGCCCTCGCTATAAAAAAACGCGATCTTGAACTCCTTCCAAGGCAGGTCCGAGCCGCGCCTGCGCGGTGGCAAGGGCTTGCACTTCTTGCCGCTGCGACGACGCTTGGCTTTGACTTTATCGCGGCGTTTGATCTTCTCGGCGTCGGTGACGATCGGCACCATCACGCCGTCGCAGCCCGTGTAAACACGGGTTTTCCCGATGGTTTCCCCCTCCTCCGCTACGGTGCAATCTTCCGCGTGCCACGTCACGGCGATGGTATCGTCTTGCTGGGCTTTCAACACACGACGCCCGGCCGCTTCCACCACTTGACGCAACCGTTCGCCACTGAGCCGGACTTGAGCCGTGCGCTGCAGAGCCGCGGATGCCCTCACGAAGCTCATTGCCGACAAGTTCACGCGACAAGCCATCTCGACGACGCCGGGCGTGATCGTTGTCCTGCCGCGATCGAGAACCTCATCCACCGGCGCGAGACTGCCAATCTGTGGCCCGTACCACCACCGGCGCACGATCTTGACCTCGCCATTGACGGTGAGAACTCGGTGAGACTGCCGGCCTTTATTGGCCAGTCGTCTGCCCGTCGTCGGATCGTGCGGAGGGGGGAAAAGCGGCTTCCGCCGCATCGACCCGCTTCTGCACCGCCGCCTCAAACACGCGGCGACGCATCTCTGCCGAGAGATCTCGCACCTGTTCCTCGCTGCCGGCGATCCACTCGCCATCCGCGGCGCCGTTGACCGCGTCCATGACCTCCTTGAGGTATTGCTCCATCTCCTGCTTCATCGAATCGGCGAACTCCTGCGGCGAGACTCGCGGCGTTTCCATCTCGTGCTCCTTGCGTGCGTGAACGTGGTCGCAATCCCATACGCAAGCAGTCTACCCAAACCCCGCAGATCGCGCCAGTGGAAATTGTCACGCACGGTGATATGGGTGCGTTTCCGTTTCGGCCGCTGCCAGGGAGTCTCTGAGGGCGAACGGGAATCTGGCAGACGGAGCGGATCACAACCTCCTCCCTCTGAATCGAACCAAACGACAGGAATGACCTTCATCGTGGCCGTGGGCGCGCGGCGCCTGGGTATTTAGCCCCCTCAGGCGTTGAGGGCAGGCTAACGGATTGCAGGTTCGTCACTTGGGTAGTAGGATCGACATGGTATGAAAGGATACTGTCGGGCAGGGGCGAGCCTCGATGATGAGGTGGGGCTGTCGAATGAACCAGTAGTTCGCCAGAGGATCGCAATGTGTGCTAGAACCTGCTGTTTCATTCTTGTCGTATTCGTTGTCGCATCGAACCTTGTTCTGGCCGCTGATGATCCGATCTTGCAGACAGGAAAAGAGGTTGCATCGGGGCCGAAGCCGCTTTTTGAGGAAGTCACGGTTTGGCAGCGCAACGAAGAGAACGCATGGCCGTACCATGTTTACGGGCTTGTTCAGTCGAAGAAGGGTACTCTGCTAGCCTTCGCGGAAGGACGTGTGGGGCCGTGGGATAACGAGCCCCATCATCTGGTGCTCAAACGCAGCCACGATGGCGGGCGCACCTGGTCCCGCAACATCTACATCGAGCGGGCTGACGGGTCTTTCTACAGCGCGAACGGCCAACCGGGTAAGCTGGAAGCGTGGACGAATACCGGCCCCGTGGTCGATTTGGAGACCGGGCGCGTGTTCTTCTTCTACGCTTTGAATGAAGGTTCCAAATACCAAAACGCCACGCGAGTGTTCTATCGTTACAGCGACGATGATGGCCAGAACTGGTTGCCGTCGCCGAGGGACGGGGGACGCGTCGAGGTAACGCATCTGCTTGCCGAAAACCCTCACGGCTGGACTTTCCACATGCCCGGCCCTGGCCACGGCATCCAGCTCTGCCATCAGCAAGGGAGTCACGCCGGCAACAATGGACGGCTGGTGCTCGCCGTGTGGCACCGCCGGGCCGTCACCGCCAATCCGCGACGGTATGGGATCTCTCTGCTGGTGAGTGACGATCACGGCAGAACGTGGCGACACACGGGCGACGCGGGCATCGGCTTTGGCATGGGCGAAGGCCGTATCGTGGAACTGGACGATGGGCGCATTCTGCTGAACGCGCGCGGCGGTAAGGCCATGTGGGACGGGAAGAAGGTCGATACGCAGAAACACCGTGTGTATGCCTGGAGCGAAGACTCGGGTGAGACATTTGGCGCGCCCGTGGTCAGAACGGAGTTCGAATACAGCGGCAACGGGTGTGATTCGGCCATCCAACGCTTTGCTACCACGACGGACCACGGGAAAGGCGTGCTCCTGTTCAGCCACCCCGCCGACCCTCAGCGCCGCGCCCGCATGACGCTGAGCCTGAGCACCGATGAGGGGCAGACATGGACGCACCACAAGCTGATCCATGAGGGACCGAGTTTCTACTCCGACATGGTGGTACTTCCAGACGGGACCATCGGACTGCTCTACGGTCAAGGCGCGCATCCGGACGTGCGTGACCAGCGTTCTTGGCGGGCTTAAGTCGGGGCGGGGCGGGCGTTTGGCCAGACTTGGTGCCATTGGCCGTTTCTGTCCAGGGTATCCAGGGCTGCGACCGCTGTGGCGTTGGGCCGGTCCCAGCGGCGGCCGTAGCCTTTGAGCCGTTTCGTGCACAGTTTGCACTGGGATTCGGTCGGGCCACTGCCGATCTGCCAGCCACGCTGGCGAAATGCTGGATAGCGGATCATGTCCTTGCGGAGCGACACAAAGTTCATTAGCCGGTCTGCAGCTTCGCGTTTCCTTTTGCCTCTCAAGGGGGCACGCCATTGGATGATCTTCTCCCACGCCGCCGAATAGCCCTTGTGCTTGAATACGTGCATCAGTTCATCCGCCCACGTTCTGCCTTCGGGCGATTCCTCGCCAAACACCTTACGCCGCGCGCGATGGACGTTCTCGCTTAGGTGGTAGAAGTCCAAGCCCAACCCATCCAATTCACCAAAGTGCAACTGCATCTGCTCACGAATCCACGTTGCCCCATCCACCAAGCCCACGCGCTGGTCGGCCTTCTGAAATCGCAGTCGGTCCGCTTCACGGCGCAGGAGCCTTCCGGTCACAATGTGATTGCCATGCGTGAAGGCCACATGCTGATGCTGGGCGCCCTCGCTATAAAAAAACGCGATCTTGAACTCCTTCCAAGGCAGGTCCGAGCCGCGCCTGCGCGGTGGCAAGGGCTTGCACTTCTTGCCGCTGCGACGACGCTTGGCTTTGACTTTATCGCGGCGTTTGATCTTCTCGGCGTCGGTGACGATCGGCACCATCACGCCGTCGCAGCCCGTGTAAACACGGGTTTTCCCGATGGTTTCCCCCTCCTCCGCTACGGTGCAATCTTCCGCGTGCCACGTCACGGCGATGGTATCGTCTTGCTGGGCTTTCAACACACGACGCCCGGCCGCTTCCACCACTTGACGCAACCGTTCGCCACTGAGCCGGACTTGAGCCGTGCGCTGCAGAGCCGCGGATGCCCTCACGAAGCTCATTGCCGACAAGTTCACGCGACAAGCCATCTCGACGACGCCGGGCGTGATCGTTGTCCTGCCGCGATCGAGAACCTCATCCACCGGCGCGAGACTGCCAATCTGTGGCCCGTACCACCACCGGCGCACGATCTTGACCTCGCCATTGACGGTGAGAACTCGGTGAGACTGCCGGCCTTTATTGGCCAGTCGTCTGCCCGTCGTCGGATCGTGCGGAGGGGGGAAAAGCGGCTTCCGCCGCATCGACCCGCTTCTGCACCGCCGCCTCAAACACGCGGCGACGCATCTCTGCCGAGAGATCTCGCACCTGTTCCTCGCTGCCGGCGATCCACTCGCCATCCGCGGCGCCGTTGACCGCGTCCATGACCTCCTTGAGGTATTGCTCCATCTCCTGCTTCATCGAATCGGCGAACTCCTGCGGCGAGACTCGCGGCGTTTCCATCTCGTGCTCCTTGCGTGCGTGAACGTGGTCGCAATCCCATACGCAAGCAGTCTACCCAAACCCCGCAGATCGCGCCAGTGGAAATTGTCACGCACATCCGGACCCCCGGTACCGTCAGCTCCCCGACCACGTCGCTTTCGCGAGGTTCAATCTCGAGTACGTGATGCAGAATAGTGGCAAGAAGTGACGATAAGGCGACCGGAGGTCCTCACGTTAACGCTCGATCAGAAGCCTTTCGCCGTGCGTGGGGGCCTGTACGCCGGCCCGTTGTTCTGCTATCCTTACGGTTTATGGATTTGGTGTAGGACTGACGTAAGTTCTCTGCTAGCAACAGTTTGCACCCCTAGCTCAATTGGATAGAGCATCGGTCTACGGAACCGAAGGTTACTGGTTCGAGCCCAGTGGGGTGTACTCGCAAGCCCTTGTAATTCAAGGGCTTGTGTCGTTTCTTGGGAGTGTCTTCTGGGGTGGGGCCGGCTTCCTGCTGGGTGTGATTCAGGGATCGGACCGTGGATCTCTGGGGGCCTGAGCAAGGGGTCGTTGTGGTCCTTGCTCTCCCCGCAGATCGAGCGGCCGCACCGGACCTTCCACCGGACGAGAACGAGACGCCAGACCTGGCGAACTGCCGGCGGATATGATCTGCCACCAAGCATCGTCGTGCGAAGTAGATTGCTAGGCAGGCGAGTTGCGGTACCCGGCGACTCCTTCACTCACCGCACAGAGCTTTCACTTCCTCGGCCGAGAGGGCCCGGGCGAAGAATTCTAGGTCGGCCAGACGAGCTGCGAGGAACTCCGGCCCGGCGAAGTGGGGATTGCCGCCGAGGGCGAAATCGTGGGCGTTGGAGGTGACGACCGCAGGGGCGGCGCCTGCCGAATGTGCCTTGCCGTCGACGTAGAGCGTCAGCTTGTTGTTCTGCTTCACGACGGCGACGTGATACCATCGGCCGGTTTCGAGTGTCGCGTCGCCGGTGCGGTAGAGCTCGCCTGCCTCGATTCGTGCGGAGAGCTTGTCGCCCGCGACGACCACGCGCAAGGGATCGTCCATCCCGCCACACCATGCGCTGAAGATCTGGCCGTACTGCGTTGTCGGAAAACGCGTGACCATCAGCCGAATCGACACGGAATAGTCGTCTTCGGGAAAGAGTAGCAGTTTGTAGCGGACTATGCCCTGGGTGCCGTCAAGCTCGATCGCGGTGTTCGGCTGGTTGTCGGGCCCCGGGGCGGGCTTCCAGCCTTTCCCGTCGGCCAGAACTCCGTAAGACGGCTTGATCTCGCCGCGAAGCGGTGCAGCCGTGACCATTTGGTCTTTTTCGCGTTGACCGTATGGCCAATTGTAGGAGAGCGGCGGAACAGTCGGATCGATCGTGAACTGCTTGTAAGGAGGCAGGCTCTCGGACTGGCCGTACTCGTTGCGGGCGATGACTTTCCAGTAATAGGCCTTGCCGGGCTTGAGCTTGCCGGCTTCGTCTTTGGGAAGAACGAGCCAACTACCGTCCTTCGCAGCGGACGTGAGAACAACTTCTCGGAAGTCGGGCGACGCGGAAACAACGACGGTGTGCTTCCGCGCGGCGACCGCCCCGGAAGCAGGTTTACGCCAGGCGAACAGAATCGGGCCCGACCCGACCCGTGAACGGTCGGCCGGCTTCCAGGCGACCGGTCTGGGCGGCCGGGCATGTTTTGCCGGTAGCCAACTGGTGTATTGACTGGTCGGCTTGCCTTCAAGCGTTGTGGCTCCGGCACTGGCAAAATCGATAAGCCGCACCGCAGCGCCAGCGGTTGAGGGCAACTCGACCACCAGCCACGGCGGATACGTACCGCTTGCCGCGCGAATCGCGTCGTCGACAGGCAAAAGCCGCGCCTTCTCAAGGTTAGCAACATCGATGATTGGCGGGTTGGGATCTTGCCAGAAGCGATCGTCCAGGGCCAGCAGGGTGGGCCCGCGATAGAGTGACACATTGCCGTACTGGTCCAGATCGCCCGCCTCGTATCGCACGCCCATGTCGAGCTGAAGCGTGATCTTGTCGCCGGCTTTCCACGTTCGTTCCAGGTCGAAGTAGCGGCCCGCCTTCGCGCCCGGCACATCGCGCCCATTGACGGAAACGCCGGTGCGGGCCGACCATGCCGGTATGCGAAGTGCGAGCGTGAACTGCTTCTCGGTTGACGGTTCGACCTTGATGTTGACGGTTCCGCCGATGGGGTAGTCGGTCTCCTGACGAATCGTGACGGGCGTTCCGTCGGCCAGCTTGACTTCGGCCGTCATGGGGCCGTAGTAGTTCAGAGCGAGACCGTTGTCGTGCTGCATCACGCCCCAACGAGTGATCGAGCCGTACCCGCGCGGCCCGTTGACCGAGCAGCAATTCAGGTGCGGCGTATCCTCGCGGGCTTGGAAGCGAATATGGATATGGGAGGGGATGCGTTGGCCGGCCATCGGCGTATTGTAGGTGCACCATGCGCCGGAAGGATGCTGAGCGCCGAGCATGGCGTTCAAAGTGCTCAGTTCCAGGTCGTCGGCAATGGTGGAATCGCCGGTGAGGCGGAGGGCGTCGATCATGATTTCCTGCCAGGCCACTACGCAGCAGGTCTCGATTGCGGTGTTCGCGTACGGATTGCCCGTTGCCTGTTCACCGGATGAGAAGCCGCCCGTGTTGCGCTGGTCGAATCGCCTCATGCTTGCCCAATGGTTCAGGAAGGCCGTGCGGAAAGAGTCGTCGCCCGTGATGCGATAGAGTTCTGCCAATCCCTGCAGACTGTGGAGGCTTTCCCAGCGGGGCTTCGGCGTGCGATAGAACTCTCTGCCGTCGAGTCCCGTGCGGTAGTAGTCGCCGGCCGACTCGAAGTCCTTGAGCACTTCCTTGGCCATCCGCAAGTAGCGCGGCTCGCCCGTCTTCTGGTAGATCAGCGCCAGGCCGTGGATGATACCCATATTCATTTCGTGCGAACCGGCGTTGACGACGCGGAAGTCGGTATCGAGACACGTGTTGCAGACCAGATCGGCGATCCGCCGCGCCGCATCGAATGCGCGTTTATCACCGGTCTGGTCGGACCAGAGCATCAGTCCGAGCATGACGTGGTAGTGGCCCCACAGATCCCAGTGTCCGCGGAGGCGTTCGTTCTTCGGCCAGGGACCCAGGTAGCCGTCTTCGGCCTGCAACTCGATCAGCCGAGCGACCACGGCAGCGAGCGTTTCGCGAAGCTTGGGGTCGTCGGACATCTGCATGGCCTGCACGCCGCAGATGAGATACTTGCCCACGAACTCACCCGCCCATGGTACGAGGTCCGGCTTCGTGCCCGAATCGCGGCGAGCGAACATGCCGAGCAGACCGGGGTTGTTCTTCGGGGCCACGGCAAGCCAGTGGTCGACGTCGGCTTTCACGCGTTGGCCAACGAAGCCGTCGAGTGAGATACGGCCGACGGGGATGGAGTTTAGCACCAGGGTACCTTTGTCCGGCACGGCGCCTGCGACCGCATCCACGGCCGCGACGATTGCGAACACAAGGGCCATGGCAGGCACGAGAGAGGCGAGAGTTCGAGGCCGGGGCATGGGGACGACTCCTCTGGCAATGGACAGATCGGGTTTGGGGCCCAGCAGTCTCATTGTCAATGACGCGGAGGAGTTCTGCAAGCAAGTGGGAGCGATCCCGGCGAGCCGGCAGGGAAACTGCTCCACCGGCGCGATCGATGGGCGTTGCCGTGGTAGGGCCTCCGGCTTCCTGCGATTCTCGGAGGGGCTCGCCGGGGAGCAGAAGGAATCGTGAGAATGTTTCACAAGCCACTTGACAAGGCCCCAAGTGTTGGAGTATCTTCACATGATGTGCTGAAGAATCTTCATGTCATGTCATTTTTGGACGGGGTCCGTGATGCACGACTTCACACCGTGTGAACTGGAGGTCATGCAGGTTCTGTGGCGGCGAGGCGCACTGAAGCCTGCTGAAATCCTTGGACAATTGGAGCGGCCGCTGACGAACGCCGCATTGCGGTCTACGCTGCGGATACTCACGGAAAAAGGGCACGTCACCCGGCAAAAACGCGGAAAGGCCTATTACTATCGACCGAAGAAGCCGGCGTCTACGGCATTCAAGAACATGTACCGACGATTGGCCGAGGTTTTCTGCGGCGGATCGTCGTACGAGCTCATTGCGGAACTGATTAGGACGGAGAAGCTATCTGCTGAAGACGTTCGTCAACTGCGGGAGTTGGCGAAGGAAGGGGCCCCTTCTCGGGAATGAACTAACGACCGGAGGGACAGTGATGAGCATTGATTGGCGCGACTGGTTGGTTGATTTACCCGTGGCTTGGGACATTGGGCTGAGGATTACCGCGGTTCTCGCGGTGACCTGGCTCGTCCACATGATGCTGGCCCGTAGAAATCCGCGCTGGCGTACCTTGCTGTGGCGGCTCACGGTCGTCGGCCTGGTGATGATCCCGCTCCTGGTGGCGGCGATACCAAGGGTGCAGTTTGCGGTCAAGCCGTCGGGCACGTTGGGCAGTTCCCCCCGACAATTCGATGGGAACGATCCCTGGCTGATGTCGGCTGGCCACGACGCGGCAAAGTCGGGGACTTCGGCGGCGGAACCGATCCAACGGACTTCAGCCGATTCGAGCGACGATCCTCTGCGGCAACCGGCGGCAGTTGCCGAAGAGGCGTACTTGCCAACGACGGCCGGTAGCAGGCTATGGTGGGCTCTCTGCGCCTGCTGGGGGCTCGGAGCCGGCATTCTGGCGTTCCGGTGGTTTGCCGCCCAATTGCGCGTCCGACGAAGTCTTGCCCATTGCGGGACGGCCCCCGAGTCGTGTCTGCTTGGGCTCAATCGAACTCGCGCACGGCTCGGCTGTCGGCAGCCGATCGGCCTGCGGCTATCCTCCGAAGCGGACGTTCCTTTTGTGGCAGGCCTGCTTCGCCCGGTTGTGGTACTGCCTGCTCGGATGGCGGACCCTGATAATGCGAAGGAGCTTCCGGCCATCTATGCGCACGAGTTGGCGCACCACAAATCGCGGGACCTTCTGTGGATGGGGCTCTTGCAGTGGACGGGAATACTGCTCTGGTTCCATCCACTCGTGTGGAGGATTTCCCGAGCGCACGCGGCTGCGTGTGAAGAGGCTGCGGATGCCACGGCGGCTCGATTGGTCGGCGACGTCAGGGAATACTCTGGGACCGTTGCCCGGGTTGCACTTCATGCCCTGGCATCACCGTCGGCGGCGCTGACCATCCCAATGGCCCGTTCACACGAGGTCGTCAGCCGCCTGGAGAAGCTGAAACGCGGGCCACTGTTCTTGCCGTTGCATCGCAGGACGGTTCTTGTGTCGGTAGTCATTGCAGGTGTTGCTTTGCTGACAGTGGCTGGCTTCGAGTTGGTCCGCGCTGAATCGAACGTCATCGTGGGCGGTGGAACGCGGACGATCGAGTTCCCGAAGGACCGCTCTGTGGGCATCGTCTTGATCGCATCGGACAACCAGCCGAAGTGGCTTGCCCGCGTGGAAGGCATTCGGTACCCGAAACAGTGGAACTGGTCCTGGCATGGCGCCGCCCGAGGGACGGTGAAGATCCCGGCAGGTGCGAAGGTAAAACTGTTGCTCAGCGACGCGGGAACGCAAGGCACGGGATGGGTGTCGCAGATTGGTCCCAACGATCTTCACACGCTGGAGATAGTCGATCCCCGGCTTGCGGATGCGCAACTGGCCAACCTGGTTCGATTGACCGGGCTGGAGCAATTGCGATTGCGGAACTGTCAGGTTTCCGATGGGGGATTGCAGGCCTTGCAGGCAATGACGTCGCTGAGACTTCTGTGGCTGGAACTGGCCAATGTGACGAATGAAGGCCTGAGACGCGTTGGGCAGCTCCCGTCGTTGGAAGCACTCGCGATTATCGGGGGACGGTGGAATGATGAAGGGCTGGCCCACCTTGCCCGGCTGCACTCACTCCGAGAGTTCTACTACTCGCCGCAGCAGGTTCGCGGGCCGGGACTGGCGCACGTTGCCCGATTGCCGTCTCTGAGGTACGTGTACAGCGGAGGGGCCGCGTTTACCGACCAGCACCTGGCAGCTTGGAGCCGCGCGAAGTCGCTCAGGGGGCTTCACATCCAGCTCGCCAAGATCACCGACGGAGGCTTCGAGCATATCGAGAACCTGAAAGAACTTGAATACCTCGATCTGTGGCAGTGCGGTGTCACAGGTGCGGGGTTGGTTCACTTGAAGCCTTTGAGCAAGCTGAAGCAGCTGCACATCCTCATGCCGGTCCGAAAGGACGGCACCTCAGAGCTCTCCGTCCGTGACTTGGCCCAGTTGGCCGGACTCCAATCGCTCGAACGTCTTGATCTTCCCAAACGGGGAATGACGGATGAACATTGTGAGCAGGTTTCACGACTGAAGAACCTCAAGTTTTTGAGGATCGGGGAGAGTTCGGACAGTCCGATTTCTGATGCGGGGCTGGAACACCTCGCCAAGCTCGCGAACCTGGAGAGTCTCTACATCGGAGGCGCGGGGATTACGGACCGTGGGATGGCCCATCTCGCCTCACTGCCTCAACTGAGACATCTCCATCCGGTCTACGTACCGCGCGTCACCAACGCTGGGTTCGCCAAGCTGGGTGCACTGGAGTCGCTGGAAACCCTCTTCATGCCGCTTGAGAGCCGAGTGACCATTTCCGGATTGTCGCATCTCAACGGGCTATCGAACCTGAGATACTTGGTTTTCGATTCTGCGCAACCGCCAGCACCCGGCGAAAAGGCCTTGGACATCTCGGGGATGACTCGACTAGAGATGCTGATCCTTCCGCCGGTGCGTGATGAGGATCTGGCCTGCTTGCGTGAGATGAGGGACCTCCAGCAGCTGACACTCAACAATCCGGCATCCGGAGGCGCCACGGTCGGCGATCAGGGAGTGGCCCATTTGGCCAACGTAACCTCTCTGAAACAACTCAACATCGGCAGCATCGCAATGACCGATGCCGGGCTGGTACATCTGACCGGCATGCGGCAGTTGTGCAACTTGACAGTGACGGGACGGTTTACTGATGAAGCCGTGGAACATCTGGAGAAGCTGGAAGGCCTGAGGTCCCTGGTCATCTACTCCAGCAACAAATTGAGTGCGGCGGCGAAGCAGAGGCTGAGGCGGAATTTGCCGAACCTGGTCACACTGGATGACTCTGGACGTCCGAACCCGGCGAAGGCGTGTCCCATCAGGCCACCTGGCGATGGGCGGTGATGGAACGTTCGGGCGGTGGGTCGTACAGAGACGTGAGTTGGCATGTGCGAGCGCTGTTGAAGGGAACGTCGAGATCTCCGAATGACCTATTGGCCTCGGAGAAGAACCGATCGATGTCGTGCGGGCTGGCGAAGTTCGCCTGGACGGCAATGGACTTGCCGCTGTCGGTATTTGCCTGGACGATGCGAGCCGAACGTTACCTGCCCTCACCCCCTGCCCCTCCCGTGCTGGCGGGCGAGGGGAGATGCATCAGGGCGACTTGTTGTTCGCTGTGGGGGCGTTTTTGTTGCGGGCGGTTCGGAGGTGTTTCCAGGCTTTGCGGGCGTAGCCGTCGCTGAGGCGGACGAGCCGGTACTGCCGGACATCGAGTGTTTTGTGGCGTCCGTTGGGCGTCTTGACGAGCACGAACGGCAGGCACACCGCCTGGACCTTCAGCGGCCTTCCCGCCCGGCGGTCCCGTTGGCGTACGCAAACGAGCTCCTGTGGCGGAAACATGTTGGCATCGGCGTGCCAGAGGAACGACGGGTACTCATGGATTGCGTCCAGGACGGCGACGACGTCGCCCTGGCGGATGTCTTCCGCCGCCAGGGTCCTGGCCAATCCACTGTCGCAAGTTGTTCGACGAAGCGTTGACATGAAATCTCTTTGGACGAAAAAGGCCCGGGGTCGCGTGTGACACCGGGCCTTGGAGACCGTCCAAAGGGCCGTTCGGAGTCACAGGCGCAAAGGATACGCGGTTCGTGGGTTGGCCGGATTACCGGCTGGGCTGGTTATGGATCGCAGCCCATCTTGGATCGTCGGCCGAGCGGAGGCCATTGTGGAAGTCCCCGGGTTGGTGGTGGCAGTTCTTGGGTTTGCGCCCTGTGAAATCGAGGCAACATGGACGCCCGCTATCGCTTGAGGACGCGCGAACTGGGCGAAAGGTTCACCCATTGTGGAACTTTCGCTGCACACGGAGGGGGCATCGGCAGACGTTACTGGCCGGTGCCGAATTGCAGTTCCAAGGTGGCTGGCTTGTCGATCTCGACGCCAAGCCACAGGACGTGCCCGTCCCAGGCGTACTGTTGGGCTGCCAGCGGTTGTCCGTCGAGCGTGACTCGCGAGAGAGCGGCGGGTGCGTCGCGCAACTCGAAGACGGGATGCACGCAGGCCGACGAAGGCTCGAGCGAGATCTTCACTTGCGGCTGCTGGATTTGCAGCCGGAGTGCACGCCGCTGGAGGACGTAGCTGTCCAGTTCAAGCGTGGCGCCGCTGACGGTTAGCCCGGGCGGCTGAGCGAAGCTGCGGGCGCATCGCACCAGTGCGGCGTCGTCGGCGTTGGTCAACCCGATGAGCCAGGCCCATTGGTCGATGACCATTTCCTGGGAGCGGCCCAGCGCGTCGAGCGTGGGTACGAGGCCGGTGCTCAAGGGGTGGGGACGCCGCTGGGCCCACGACATCAGGCTGTTGTGGCATGGCGTCAGCGACACGCGCTCGTCGATCTTCCAGCCTGTGGCATTGCCGCGGGCCAGCGGCCAATGGCTGCCCCAGTAAGCCGGTGTGACGAGTTCCCCGTCGTCGTAGAAATGGCCGAACACGTGAAATGGAGGCCCGGCATTGCGCGAGTTGAAGTAAATGGCCGACATCGGCTCATCGGAGTGCAGACGTATGCGATAGACGACCGGGTCTGTCGCTTGGAAATTGTTCGGCTGGGGGGCGGGAAAGAGGAATTCGTGCTTGCGGCCGTCGAGAAAGATGGCGTCGACCGTGTGAAGCGGGACAACCGACAGTGGATATGTGTTGGCGGCCGTCAGCAGGATCAGTTCGCTGAGCTCGTACTCGGCCTTGGGTTCGTGTTTGAGGGTCAGCACGCGGGTGCCGAACCCGTCGGGGTAGAAGTAGTAGTCTTCGACGGCGGCGTCACCCCAAACCTTGTACTCGAAATCGGTCGACTGGTAGCTCCAACGGACGTGCACGCGGGCGGGCGTCGACTGGACGATCTCGACGCGGCCATAGCGGAGCTCCTTGTCCATCAACGGCTCGACGCAGTCGACGGCATTCGGCGGCATGGGCGGCCCGTGCTCGGCCCATTCGTAGCATAATCCGGTGTTGTGCAGGCCGGCCCAGAAAGGAATGTAACTGGAGCCTCGCCAGAAGACGAACCGTGCCCCGGAGGGAAACGACACGACGACATCGCGCAAGTCGGGCTGCCAAGCCTTGTCGTAGGAGATCTCGGAGAACTTGCCCGTGGCTGGATCGCGAACGGAAATGGGCGCGTCGTACCGCAGCAGGGCCGCAGTGGCACCGAACGACGGCCACTTCGGCGGGTGGATCGCCAGCATCGCAGGGATTTCCTTCTTCCAGAGCGCCGTTCCCGATGCGTCGACGACGGTAACCTGGAGCGTCGTACGGTCGCAACCTATCGGCGGTGAGAGTCCTTTGAGCGACGTTTGGAATCGGTTTCCGGGCTCGATTGTCGCTTTCTGCGAAAGCTTGCGGTCGGGCGCCTCCGCGAACCAAGCCGTGATTTCGACGGGGCGGGGCTCGGACGTTCGCGAGAGCAGGGCGACGTCGATCGTTGCGGTTTGATCGGGTCCGAGGAGCAGCCAACCCGTCGGCGGCAGGATGGCCCCGAGATCGACGGGATTCACGAGGCGGTCGGCCGCGGCCGTGGCGTCGGCCTCGAGGTCTGGTCGGGCAAGGCGCGCCCGGGTGATTTCAGCGTCGGGCTGGCCAGGGGTGCGGCGGAGCAAGACGACTTCGTCGACGTTCTCTGCCAGGGCGATGCGCTGAGAGCGGACCTGATCGGGTGCGAACTCGACGGGCGTGCACGTCGATTCCTGTCCTGAGACACGTGCCGACAGGCAGAGACCAGCGGCGGGAACGGTCTTTGCGGCGCGCTCGACTCGAGCCATCGTCGGCGACCCGACCCGTTGGAGGCTAAAGGGCGGCCGCCAGGGATGCCCACGGTCGAAGAGGATGGTGAAGCCGGCCGTGGGATCTGCGGCGCGGACGGCATCGCACGCAACGGTGGCGGAGAGCGTAGCAGCGCACAGAACAATCCGGCTGAAGTACCGAAGACGTCGCATGTTGGTGGCCTGGTTCAAGGGGTGGGTTGGGAAGGTTGCTCGCCCCACACGGCCGGCGAGCGAAAGTCGGGGGCCTTGCGTTGATTCCTGGGGGGCACGGCCTGGCGGGCGATCGCGTCGTAGCTGGCGCGAATCTGGCTCACCTTGTCGGGATGCTTGGAAGCGAGGTTCGCCTTTTCGTAGGGATCGGCCGCCAGAAAGAACAGTTCGACGGGGGCTTGATTGCGGCGTCTAGACTGCTTCTGAGCCTGATCTCCGAGGACTTGGCTTTCCGAAATGGCGATATCGCCGCGAATCACGAGTTTCCACTGGCCGGCGAGAATGGCGCCGCTGAGAGGAGCTGCGTTGAGCAGGATCGTCTCGTGCGGGGAGGGTTTGGCGTCGGCGATCGTTGCCCAGGCGTCGCGGCCATCGAGGGGGAGTTTCTGTGAGAGGCTTGCGCCGGCCAATCGCAGAAGCGTGGGGTAGAGGTCGACCACGTGCAGGGGCTCGCGGACCTCGGTGCCTGGGCGGAGGTGGCCCTGCCAAGTGGCCAGGGCACACACGCGCACCCCGCCTTCATAGAGGGTGCCCTTTCCGGCGCGGAAGAGTCCGTTGCTGGTGACTTTGCCGGGTTGGGGGCCGCCATTGTCGCTGCAGAAGAAGATGAGCGTGTTGGATCGCATCGACTGCGCGTCCAATTCGGCGACGACGCGGCCGATCGCTTCGTCCATGGCGGCGACCATGCCGGCGTAGGTGCGGCGAGGCTCGGGGAGGTTGGCGTAAGGGGCGGTGTACTCGGGCGGGACCTGATGTGGGGCATGGACCGCATTGAACGGCAGGTAGAGAAACAGCGGTTTCGAGCGATCGCGATCGCGGATCCGCTTGACGGCTTCGTCGGCGAGGAGAAAGGTGCTGTAGCCCTGGTCGTAACAGGCCTTGTCGTCGCGATGCCAATCGTGGCCGCCGTCGCGCTCGTGGGTGAAGTAGTCGATCGCACCGTTGTAGTGTCCGTACTGATGGTCGAAGCCGCGGTACGTGGGCAGATAGCCGGGCTGGCAATGTCCGAGATGCCACTTGCCGCAGATGCCCGTTTCGTAGCCGACGTCGTGGAGTGCTTGGGCCAAGGTGCGCTCTTCCAGCGGCAAGCCGTATTGGGCCCAGGGACGGACGACGCCGACTTGCAGGCCCAAACGCATGGGGTAGCGCCCGGTCATCATTGCTGCGCGTGTGGGGGAACAGACCGGCTGCACGTAGAATTGCTCGAGGCGCACGCCGGTGGCTGCCAGGCGATCAATCTGTGGGGTCTTGATGTCGCCACCGTGGAAACCGACGTCGGCCCAACCCAGGTCGTCGGCCAGAATGATGAGAATGTTCGGTCGCGGCGGTTCGGCGCCGAGCGTCTGCGCGCCAACAGCGGCGAGAAAGACCAGCATGACGCCCAGGATTCCTGCGATTGTCGGCATGGTGCGTCCTCGTTCTCGGGATTGCCAGGGGGGCTGACGCCACTATGCTAACTCATTGGCGAGTCGGCCGCCAGCTTCCGAGTCGCATATGGCCCGCAAACACCGGGCGCGCTATAATCGATCTACGCGGGCAGCGGCGTAAACGGGCACCGCCGCGGATAGGTAGCCTCTTGGCGGGGGCGTTGGTAGGGGCGCAGTCATCTACTAGGGAGGGACCATATGTCGAGCCGGTTCGTACGCGGTCTTGTTACGTGCGTGTTGTTGGCATGTGTACTGGCGGCGGCCGAGACGCAGGCCGCCACGTTCAAAGTCGGCTATGCACAGTGCGACATCACGCCGACCAAGCCGACGCCCATGTGGGGCTACGGTGCACGGCACAATGCTCTGTCGAAAGGAACGCGGGATCCGCTCATGGCGCGGGCGATCGTGATCGACGCCGGAGCAGAGAAGCTGGCCATCGTGGGCATGGACTTGGGCCGGGGGCCGCGCGACGACATGATGCAGCGAATTCGCAAGGCGGTGAAGTCGGGCGCCGGTGTCGGCCTGGTGATGATCGCCGGATCGCACACCCATCATGGCCCGGTGATTGAGCTGCGCGAGAAGCCGGGCGAAGGCGAAGGTGTGTACGAGGATGCGATCGCCTACGTGGCCGAACTGGAGAAGAAGCTGATCGGGGTGATCGAAGAGGCGGCGTCCAAGGCCCAGGACGCCCGCATTGGCTGGGGATCGGCCAAGGTCGATATGAATCGGAACCGGCATACGAAGATCGAGCCGAAACCGACCGACCCCGAGCTGAGCGTGCTGCGGCTGGACGACAAGGACGGCAAGCCGATCGCCATGCTGGTGAATTTCGCGGCACATCCGACCATGTATGATGAAGCGGACCTGCGGTTTTCGTCGGAGTATCCCGGCCAAATGGTCAACGAGATCCAACGGGTCGCTCATATTCCCTGTGTGTTCATGCAGGGTGCGTGCGGCGATCTGTCGATGAAGCCGACGCCGGAAACGCGAACGATCGAGACGTTCGGCAAGGCACTGGCCGAGAAGGCATTGGCGGTAGTGAACGGTATCGAGACGCGCGTGCCGGAGCATCCGTCGGTCCAGGGCATCGACGACGAGTTTTCGTTCAAGACACGGCTGGACTTCAAGAATCCGATTATCGGGCCGATGTTCAAGATCGCCTTCTTTCCGGAGTTGGCTGAAGCGTACATGAGCAACGATGTGCGGGACAACACGATCCGACCACATCTGACCACGGTCCTCGTCAATGGGGAACTGGCGCTGGTGGGCGGTTCGGGCGAGTTTTTCTGCCAGCACGCCAACCGTCTTAAAGCCCGGTCGCGTGCCAAGATGACCTTGTTCTTCGGCTACTGCAACGGGCACCACATGTACTTTCCCACGATTGAAGCGGCCGCCGAGGGTGGATACGGCGCAGATGCGAAGGTAAGCTGGGTCGCCCTGGGTGCGGGCGAGCTGATAATGGACAAGGCGCTGATCCATCTGTACACGATGATGGGCAAGTACAAGGTGGACATCCCGGGGTTGTAACCAGTGGCCGGCGCCGGAAGGGCCCGACGGGGGGGTGTTTCGTGCGTCGTGGTGGTCGCGTGGTGGATCCCTCTTGCAGGGATGTTCAGCAGAGGATACTGTAGCCGTCCCCTGTTGTGCTGGTCTCGGGAGCACTGCCATGCGATGGATCGCGATTTGGTGCGTCTTGGTGAGCCTGATCTGCTCGGCGGGTTGCCGTGCTTCGACAGACTCGGCGCGGAACGTGATGTCGGGGCTTATGTTTGGATTGTTCGGCAGCCACTACTCTGACGGCGCCACCTGGCAGGAGCGGGAGTACAATTACGAGCGGCAGGTGGAAGCCTGGGACAAGTATGAGCCGGAGAGCCCAACGGAAGCCGGCCGCTAGTGGCCCATTGGGGGTGAGCGGTGATGACCTGCGCGGCCCACTGCTTCGAAGAGGCCTTGTCCGCGCGTCCAACGGAGTGCAGTCATGGCAGACAATCGGCGAGTGTTGCAGGTGGGACAGAGCATTGGGGAACCTGCCGGCATCATGCCCAAGCGCGCGGTTGCCAAGAAGCCGAGCGAGTTTCCCGGCGTCGCTCGAGCCCACGTGGACGTTGCCCAGAAGCTGACGAGCCCGTTTCTGAACGGTCCGCCGCTTTGCGATGAGTTGATGAGCTTCGTTCAACACGTGTTCACTGAGGAGGAAGCGTCGGTCGCGCGGCACTTGGGCAAGTTCCGCGGCCGCAGCGTCGAGGCCATCGCGCGGGCCGAACATCGGCCGGCCGACGAGATCGCCCCCATCCTGACTCGGTTGTCCGAGGAGAAACGGGTCATCTCGTCCAGCGCCGCAACGGGCAAGAGAAGTATACGATGATGGCCATCTTACCGGGCATTTTTGAGTCGGCGCTGATCAGCCAGTCGCCCGACTCGATGTCGCCATGGCATCGCCGGTTGGCCGAACTGGTCGAGGTTCTCTATCAGACGGGCTACTACGCCGACTATGTGGCCGGCAACAAGCTGGCCGGGCCGTTCGTACGCGTGCTGCCGGTGGGGCAGTCGATCGAAACGCATCCCATGGCGCTGCCTTCGGATCGGCTGGAGGTGATTCTGGATCGCTTCGAGACCTTCGCCGTCGGGCAGTGCCAGTGCCGGATGACTCAGCAAGTGCACGGCCGGGACTGCGGCAAGCCGATCCATGTTTGCACGCTGATGGGGCAGTGGGCGAAACGAGGTATTCAGCGCGGCTGGTTTACCGAAGTCCCGCGTGCGGAGGTTCTGGCCATCAAGCGGGACGCCGAGGAGCACGGGCTGGTCACGTGGCTGCTGAACCTGGAGTCGACCAAAGGCCAGGCGTCTTGTTCCTGCTGTCCCTGCTGCTGCTACGCGCTGCGACTGATGAACGATTTCAACGCGCCGGGCCTCATGGCGCCGGCCCATTTTCTGCCCCGCTTCGATGACGCCAAGTGTACGCACTGTGCCAAATGCGCGGTGAAGTGTCCGACTCAGGCTCTGTCGATCGACCCCGTGAAGAAGACGCGGGTCTATCGACGCGAACGGTGCGTGGGTTGCGGGTTGTGTGCGGTGGCGTGCGACCGACAGAAGGCGATCGTCATGGAGCCGGTTCCCGACTACAGCCTGCCGTATCGCAGTTGGTTCTCGATGATCGCGTCGGCGGCCCCAATCATCGCCAAGCAGGCGTGGCGAGTGTGGCGCAGCCGATAGGCGATGGGGTGCGAGGGTTGGAATGGAGGACGGCGTTTTGGGGCTGGCCGCCCTCACCCCCGGCCCCTCTCCCGCTTGCGGGCGAGGGGAGATGACTGTAGGCCACTCTCCGCACGCCCTTTTCTCGACTAGTGGGCGAAGGAAGAGGTATCAGCCGTAGCCGCCCATGCCGAAGAAGAGTTGGCGTTTGAGGAGGCGGTAGAAGCGGGAGTCTTCGGGGATTTCGTGGCCGGGCCGGTGGTGGCTGGAGCGAGGCTGGGAGGCGGCCAGTTCGGCCAGGGCATCGCGGCCGCTGGTATCGGCGACGCCCGAGTCGCGGAGGAAGGTGGCAAGTTCCTGGGGATATTCGAGAATTACGCAGCCGTGGGTGCGCTGGTCGACGAACTGCTGGAAGCCACGGAGGAATTGGCTGGTGTTGATCGTGGTGAACAGATCGCCGGCGTTGTCGCGAATCGTCTGACAGGCAAACGACAACGGCGGGCAAGGCTCGATACTGCCCTTGGGGCCGATGTGGAAGCCCATGCCCAGGGCGGCCGGGCAAACGGCCTGGCCTTCGGCGTTCCAGTACGTGTCGATCAGCAGGATGGGGTGGCGGCGGCGCAGTTCGAGCAGTCGCCGGCGAATCCGGAGCATCTGGTCGGGGCCGACGCAGAACTGGGGCGAGGGGTCGGCACCGACGGGGCGATAGACATAGTACCAGAGGTACATCGCTCCGCGTTGGATGAAGTAGCGCACGTAGTCGTCGCTGAGCACCTCGTCGGCATTCGTGCCGGTGATGGTAGTGGCGATGCCGAAGAGGATCTTGTGCCGCTGGAGCTGTGAAAGCCCGTCGATTGCTCGGGCGAAGACACCCTGGCCGCGACGGGCATCGTTCTGGTGCTCGAAGCCATCGATGCTCACCAGCGGTGTGACGTTTCCGGCATCACGGATGTGGTGGACGTTGTCGTCACTGAAGTGCAGGCCGTTGGTGATGATCTGGAAGTAGCATTCGGGGTGGCTGTCGATCACTTCCCACAGGTGGCGATACATCATCGGCTCGCCGCCCAAGAGGGTGAAGAAGTAGCTGTTCTGACGTTTGCCGGCGGCGATGATCGTGAGAACGTCGGCCAAGGAGAGGCTTTCGGCGGCGCCGTGGCTTTCGATCCAGCAGCCGTGGCAACGGAGATTGCAGGCGTTGGTCAGGGCCAGAAACAGAAAGGGCGGAAACAACTCGCCACGCGCGACGCGGCGCCGAAACGCGGCGACCGAGCGAACACCCTTGTATACCCAGAGGTGGCCGGCTTTGAGCAGGAGCCGCGGGGAGACCTCCGTGGCGAGCCGGTAAGCAAGGCGGGCAAGCATGGGCAAAATCGGTGATGAAGTAGAGAGATTTCCGAGGACCTAAGGGCATCGGCGGTAATCGGCAGCCACCGCTATTATAGAGCCTTGGATGCTTGGTAGGATAGTTGGTATCGTGGGTTGGTGGAGGGGCATGGTCCATTCGGGGACGCTCAGAAGGAAGAAGTCGGACGATCGGTCGTGCAAGACATCTCAAATTCGCTCCATCCCGATCGGCTTCTGGCCGCCTATAAGACGGCCCGTCGCGACTTGTTGGCCGAACGAGAACCGTCGGGGCACTGGGTCGGCGAGCTTTCCGATTCGGCGCTGTCGACGGCGACAGCCACCAGCGCGCTGGCGATCGTCGGAAAGCACGGCGGTGGCGAGCGGTTCGCGCCGCTCGTGCAGGGCGGGCTGGCGTATCTTGCGGGCTGCCAGAACGCGGACGGCGGCTGGGGCGACACCGATAAGAGCCGTTCGAATATCGCGACGACCATGTTGGTGCGGGCTGCGCTGGAGTTGGCCGGGACGGCGCAGCGGTATGGGGAGTTGATTCGTCGGGCGGAAGCCTACATCGAAGGCGAAGGCGGCCTCGCCGGGCTGCGCCGCCGCTACGGGAGCGACAAGACGTTCGCGGTCCCGATTCTGACAAACTGCGCGTTGGCCGGACTGGTACCGTGGGGTGAGGTTGCCCAGTTGCCGTACGAGATGGCGTGCCTACCGCATCGTGTTCTGGGGCTGGTGCGTTTGCCGGTAGTGAGCTACGCCATTCCTGCGCTGGTGGCCATCGGTCAGGCTCGTTGGTTCCATCGGCCGCCGCGCAATCCGCTGCGACGATGGACGGGCCGGCTGTGCGCCGAGAAGAGCCTGAGCGTGGTTGGGCGAATGCAGCCTGCCAGCGGTGGTTTCCTCGAAGCAACTCCGTTGACGAGCTTCGTGGTGATGAGTCTGGCGTCGATCGGGCAGGTGGAGCACGCGGTCGTTCGCGAGGGCGTGAAGTTCCTGGTGGCGTCGGTCCGCGAGAATGGATCGTGGCCGATCGATACGAATCTGGCCACATGGGCGACGACGTTGGCGGCGGGCGCGCTGGATGCGGCCGGCGGAGCGGACGACGCCCTGCCCTGCTTGGAGTGGCTGCTTTCGTGCCAGCACCGGAAGGTGCATCCGTTTACGAGCGCCGCGCCGGGCGGTTGGGGATGGACCGATTTGAGCGGCGCCGTGCCCGACGCCGACGATACGCCCGGTGCCCTGTTGGCGTTGGCGGCAATGCGTCGAGGAGTGGACGACGACCGCCGTGTCGATCTCGACGCGGCCGCGGCGGCGGGTGTCGACTGGTTGCTGAAGTTGCAGAATGGCGATGGCGGCTGGCCGACGTTCTGTCGCGGCTGGGGTGCCCTGCCCTTCGATCGCAGCGGTGTGGATCTGACGGCGCACGCGTTGCGGGCGTTGCATGCGTGGGGAGATCGTTGGCCCGAGCGCACCGGCGTCATCGACGCGGCACAACGGCGCGGCCTGGAGTTTCTCGCTCGAAAGCAGCGTGACAACGGAAGCTGGATCCCGCTCTGGTTTGGCAATCAGTATGATCCGGCCGAAGAGAATCCCGTTTACGGGACCGCGCGGACGCTGCTGGCGTACCGCGACCTGGGCCTCGTGAGTGAGCAGCCGGCGCAGCGAGCGGTGGCGTGGCTGATGAGCAGTCAGAATGCGGACGGCGGGTGGGGTCGGGGCGTGGGGGCCGAAGCGGGCCAGACGTCGAGCGTCGAGGAGACGGCCGTCGCGGTGGAAGCCCTCCTAACTGACGGCTGGGGCCCGTCGCTCGAAGGGGAAGTCGCCCAAGGAGTTAGCTGGCTGGTGCGGGCGGTCGAGTCGGGCCGCCACCGCGAGACAACGCCGATTGGTTTCTACTTCGCCCGCCTATGGTATTATGAGAGATTGTATCCGGTCGTGTTCACGGTCGCCGCATTGGGCCGCGCGGTGCAGGTGCTGCTTCGCGGACAATTGACTGAAGGCACCCGGACCGACGAGCCACCCACAGTGAGACCGCCACGTTGACCACCGTGCCGCGTCACGAGCCCGCCACATCGACGATTCTCGATGGATCGTCGGCCGACGCCGCTGCTTCGCTGGATTCAGACCGGCTGAAGCAGGTGCCTGCGCTGCGCGCGGATCGCGAACGAATTCGTCGCCAGGCGACGGCGGCGGCGGAGACGTTGGACCGGTCTCGAGCGCCGGGGCGACGCGAGCTTGAGGCGAACGCCCGAGCGGTGCTTGCTGACCTAGGGCTGCCGGAAGCGTATCTTGGCTGGACGATGGTGGCGTTGAGCAGTGCCTACTGGCGCGACGAGGTGATCGGTATCGCGCCGCAGCGCCGCTTGCTGTTGTTGCCGCATTGCATGCGCAACACGAATAGTTGCCCGGCCGAGTACGATGCGTCGGGGCTGCTGTGCCAGGGATGCGGTGAGTGTGCGTTGGCGGGGCTCCGGTCGCGCGCCGAGCGGTTGGGCTATCGGGTGTTGGTGGCCGAAGGTTCGCCCGTCGTCGTGCAGATTCTTTTGGCCGGAGAGGTCGACGCCGTGCTGGGCGTTGCGTGTTTGAACAGCTTGGAGAAGGCGTTCGAGAAACTGCTGCTGGTGGGGCTGCCGTCGATGGCCGTTCCGCTGCTGACCGACTCGTGTCGCGACAGCACGTCGGACATGGATTGGGTCGAAGAGATGATCGGCACGCCGTACGAGCCCCGTTCCACGCGCCCGCAGACGTACGTGCACCTGCTGCGGACCGCGGTGGGCATGTTCCGTCGCGAGGAGCTCGATCGGCTGGTTCCACCACGGCGGGCCGGTTCCGAGAACGTTGACGTAGATGGCGATGGGCAGACGCTGATAGACCCGGTGGCCGAGGCGGAAGCATTGGCCAGGGACTTTCTCGTGCGAGGCGGCAAGCACCTGCGGCCGTTCATCACGCTGGCGGCGTACGATGCGATGACTGGAGCCGGTGGGCTGGGCCGTGACGGTGCGGCCATCGCCGCCCGACTGCCTGATGCGGTTCGTCGCATCGCCGTGGCCATCGAGGTGTTTCACAAGGCCTCGCTCGTGCACGACGACCTGGAAGACGAAGACGGTTTTCGATACGGTCGGCCGACGCTCCATCAGACGCACGGTGTTGCCAGGGCCGTGAACGTGGGTGACTATCTGATCGGGTTGGGCTACCGTCTGGTCGCCGCCCAGCAAGATGTGCTGGGGACCGAAACGGTCGCCGACATCCTGGCGCGGCTGAGCGAAGCCCACACGCGGCTGTGCGAAGGCCAAGGAGCCGAGTTGGCCTGGCAAGCAGCCCGGGCTCGGCCGCTGGAACCGATCGACGCGCTGAGGATCTATGCCCTGAAGACGGCGCCTGCGTTCGAGGCGGCCCTGTACGCGGGCCTGCGCATGGCGGGGCCGGCGGAGCCCTACCGTGAGGCGATCGCGCGGTTCGCGAGGCATCTTGGCGTGGCGTTTCAGATCCTCAACGACCTGGATGACGGGAGGACGGTCGCGACAAACCATCGGTCTCCAAGTGGCGATCTGGTGCACCATCGTCCCACGATTCTTTGGGCGTTGGCGCACGAGTCGTTGAACGAGCAGGGGCGAGGGGAGATGGAGTCACTGGCCGCGCTATCGAAGCTGGACGATGCTGCGCTGGAACGTGTGGGCCGGCTGTACGACGAGGCGGACGTGTATCGCAAGGCGGAGTCGCTGGTGGCCAAGCACCATGGGCGAGCCTGCGAGATCGCCGACCAGATCGAGCACGACGGGCTGCGCCGACTGCTGCATTACTTTGCCGACACCATGATCCATGCATGAAGCAGGGAGACCACCCTATGAAACCGCGCCCTCGAAAGGCTGAGACGCCCCGGAAGATCCGCACGGCGACCGTGGTGCTGATCGCGATTGTAGTCGTCGTGCAGTTCGCGCTCATGGCGTGGTTGGGAACCCATGGGATGCTCGTCTTGCTCGATTTTGCCGTTGTCGGCGCGGCCATCGCCAGCGCGCTGAAGATCAAGAGGCTGTTCGGCTTTTCCATCTACCAGGCAAGTGTCCGGGAGCTGGTCGTGGTTGTTGCCGTGTGCGCTGCGCTGCACGTCGCGTTGTTTTTGGGCACCTCTTATGAGCGTTCCTTGCAGCGGCGGCCGGCGGCGACGGGCAGCAGCCCGGCAGCGCCGCCAGCGACCACCTACGGCGAGACGGGCGGCCGATCGTCGCCGGGACCGGCTTCGCAGGATACGAAGCGCTGAGTGGCCGGATGGGGTGGGGAGGTATTGGCTCGTGACAGGGATGACGACTGAGAGAGGCACGGTGCAGTGACGTGACGCGTAGTCAAAGCGAGGAAGTGGCTGGTCTCGGGGCAAGTGCGGCCGTTGGCAGGAGTTGGTGGGGCGCTATCCTCGTGCTGGCTTGCGGCCATCTGGTCGGCGACTTCTACGCGGTGCTGTTCATCCCGCTCATCCAGGATTTCCGGGACGCGTTCGGCTTGTCGGTGATGGCCGTGACGATCCTGGTCAACGTGAATGCGCTGTCGAACTCGACCCTGCAGCCGATCATGGGCCATTTTCTGGAACGGTTCGACCAGAGACGCGTGTTTGCGACGGGGTTGGTGATTGCCACCGTGCTGCTGAGTTGCATCGGGTTTGCGCAGGGGCCCGTTTCGCTGGGCGTTCTGTTGGCGCTGGGAGGCATTGGGGTCGCCCTGTTCCATCCGAGCGGGGCCGTGTTGGCGAGCCGGTTCGCCGGAGCGAAGAAGGGCCTGGCGATGTCGATCTATTCGAACGGAGGAGCGCTGGGCATTGCCGCAGGCCCGTTGGGCGTCGCGCTGCTGCTGCTCGTTGCGACACGACAGTCACTTTGGGTCTTCATGCCTTTCGGGCTCGTGGCGGCCGCGGCGGTCATGTTCATTCCGGCAACGACCTCGACGGTGACGCCGGCGAGACTGCCGACGTGGCGATCTCTGGTCCACCCGGACTCGCGTTCGGTTTGGCTGGTGTTCATCTCCGTGGTATTGCGGTCGCTCGTCGTCTTGGCGGTGACGAGTTTCGTCATCATGTACGGAGCACAGAGGGGATGGTCGAATGCGGAGGGACGCATCCTGCTGACCGCATTCCTGTTCTCGTGCGCCCTGGGAGGGTTTGCCGGCGGGTATTTGTCGGACTACGTGGAGCGGCGGCGTTTGATGCTGGCTGCGTGCTTTTTGGGATTCGTGCCACTGATGGCCGCGTGGCATGTTTCGTTCTTGCCTGCGCTGGTGCTGCTCGTGCTGAGCGGAGGCATTCTGTCGTTGTCGACGCCTGTTTACATCGTGGTGGCTCAGGAGATGCGGCCCGAACGGGCCAGCGCGATGTCGGGTGTGATGATGGGATTCGCGTGGTCGGTGTCGGTTGTCCTGTTGATTCCGTTTGGCGCGCTGGCGGATTGGACGAGTCCGGCGACGGCATTGCGAGCGAGCTCGCTGCTTTTGCCGGTTGCGGGTCTGGTCGTGCTGCCGCTTCCCGCGCTGCCACCGGTGGCGCGGCAGGAACGCGCGACGGCGGTCTGATCGACGGCGCGACCGCGGCACGTCGCATCGGTTGAGCCCCGGGGTGGGCCGTTGGGGGTCCCGACCGGCGCGGTGCTGCATCGGCCGGAATCATCGATTACAATAGGGCCGTCGACCTGTTCCACACGACGGAGGTATCCCATGACTCGCTCTCTTCTGATCGGCTTGGTTCTGATCACGGCATCGATCGTGCCGGCATTGGGTGCAAGCAGCGCCGAGCGATTGCCCAATTTTGTGATCATCTTCATCGACGACATGGGCTACGGCGATATCGGCCCGTTCGGCGCCAAAGGGTACGAAACGCCGAATCTCGACCGGCTGGCCAAGGAAGGACGGGTCTTCACCGACTTCTACGTGACCCAGGCCGTTTGCTCGGCGTCGCGCGCGGGATTGATGACCGGTTGTTACAATCCCCGCGTGGGCATCTTCGGCGCGTTGTCGCCCAACTCGGAGATCGGAATCAGCGATGAGGAGATGACGCTGGCACAGGTGGCCAAGCAAAAGGGTTACGCCACGGCCTGTTACGGGAAATGGCACCTGGGACACCACCCCAGGTTCCTGCCTACGAACCATGGTTTCGACGAGTATTTTGGGTTGCCGTACTCCAACGACATGTGGCCTCTGCATCCGACGGCCGGCAAGAGGTTTCCGTCGTTGCCTTTGATCGAAGGCACGCGCATCGTCAAGGCGGGACTCGACGATGACGATCAGAACCAGCTGACCACCCAGTACACCGAACGTGCCGTTCGATTCATCGAAAAGAACAAGGACCGCCCCTTTCTGATCTATCTGCCGCACAGCATGGTGCACGTCCCGCTGCACGTGTCGGACAAGTTCCGCGGCAAGACGGAGCGGGGACTGTTCGGCGATGTGGTCGAGGAAGTGGACTGGTCGGTGGGCCAGATCATCAAGACCTTGCGAAGACTCAAGCTCGAGACCAACACGATGGTGATCTTCACGGCCGACAACGGTCCGTGGCTGTCGTATGGGGATCACGCGGGCACGGCCGGGCCGCTGCGCGAGGGCAAGGGGACCATGTTCGACGGTGGCTGCCGCGAGCCGACGGTGATGTGGTGGCCGGGGACGATTCCGGCCGGCTCGGTGTGCAACACGCCCGCCATGACCATCGACATCTTGCCGACGATCGCCGCCCGCATCGGCGCGAAGCTGCCGGAGCACCCGATCGACGGCCGCGACATCTGGCCGCTGATTGTCGGCAAGCCTGACGCAAAGAGCCCGCACGACGCGTATTATTTCTATTGGGGCGACCAACTGCAGGCGATTCGGATGGGCCGCTGGAAGCTGCATTTCCCGCACGGGTATCGCACGTTGGCCGGTCGACCGGGGGGCACCGGCGGAAATCCCGTCCCGTACCAGCAGGCGAAGATCGGGCTGTCGCTGTTCGATCTGCAGGACGACAAGGGCGAGGCAACCAACGTGGCCGACAAGCATCCGGACGTCGTCGCCAAGATCGAAAAAATGGCCGACGCCATGCGCGCCGAGCTAGGCGACACGGCGACCGGCCAGAAAGGCTCGGCGCCCCGGCCCGTCGGCCGACTGGAACCGGGCGATGTCCGCCTGGAATGGAAGTAGAGCCGGACGAAACGGCTCACTTGGATGGTTTTTCGGCGGCTCGCTTGCGGCCGGCGGCGAGGGACTCGGCCACGTCGGCGCTAAGCTTCTCGCCGATCTTCGCGTCGCCTTCGGCCGCTTCCTGGCGGGCACGGCGAATGGCCGCTTCGGCGCCCTCGGGTATCTTGCCCTGCCACCAGTTCATCCGCTCGCTGTAGCACCAAACATACTCGTCGGTGTTGGTCAGAGCGTAGTAGACGTTGTGCTCGAACCAGCGTGCGCGCTCGGCCGGCGTGAGATAGTAGCTCATGTACTTCTCCGGAGGCTGACGCATCGCGTAGGTCTGGTCCACGTATAGGGCCATGCCGGCCCGCACGATGGCTCCATGCTTGGCGCGAAGCTGCGGCGGTACCAGGGCGAGCGTACGGTTTCGGATGAGGTCGGGCACTCGTGCGTACTGCTCACCTTTGGTGAAGTAGTACGACTCTTCGTAACCGTCGATGATCTGCGTGCCCGGCGCGGCGGCCTCCAGCGCACCGTTCCAGAAGGCTGACAGGAGTCCCCATCGCCGCTGCGACAGTTTTTCTTGCCGCTGCTTGGGATCGGTGATATTGAGCAAGTCGGCGAACAGGCTCTGATGGAAGAATGTTAATACCCGCACGCGGGGCAGCTCCGATTGGAGGGCCGTCATGAACTGTGCGCCGCGCTTGCGAACTGCCGCCTCGACTTCGGCGAAGCTGTGCGGATTGTCCTTGGCCGAGTACGCCCAGGGGTTGTCGCCGTAGGGCTCGGGGTCGAAGACGACCCCGACGCACCGGCCAATCTTGGCGGCCTTGGCGGTGAGACGCAGGTTTGCCGTGATGCCCTTCCATTGGTCGTCGTTGAACCAATCCATCTTCCAATTGTTGGCCGCGTAGAGGCAGAGGAAGTTGTCGGTGAACGTCTTCCATTCAGTGGCGGCCAGATCGTCCAGTTGCGGCTTGAGCTTGGCCTCGTCCCACGGGTTTGGATCGAAGGCGTGGTTGTACTCGCGAAGCCGGAAGATCAGGCCGTCGAAGGGCAGCTTCTCCATGTTGCCGATCTGGGCCCGCACCTGGTCGGGATAGGGCACATCCCAACCATATTCGATGAGCTTCTTGGCAGGCGGCTCTGCGGAGGGTTGCTCCGCCGAAAGCGCACCGGGGGTTGCCAGAACCAGCAGTGCCGCCGAGAGCACGGCGGCGGGGAACAGGGCAAGGGTTCGTTTCATGTCGAATCTCCGCATCTTCGATGGATGGTGGTTTTCAGTTACCGGGAGATGACCGGGCGACGCGTACCGTGCGAGCATTGTTGGCAGGCTGGCATCGCGGTGCGCCCGCAAGCATCTTAGCGGATCTCCGGGACAGTCTCCATCATTATCGTGCCGCCGGGCGGTGTCCAGTGGATTGGCCGACAAGCTCGCCATGCCGGAACAGGGCCGCCGGCCTCCCCGTTCGGCGTCGTATGTCGACAGGGGGATGCCGACAGATTACCATGGCAGACCAGAGAGGAAGTCCCCAAACCCAACGAATTCCAGCCCGCGGAGAACTCCCATGAGCCACAGTCGACCGCCTGTCACGTTGATCTTGTTGACCGCTCTGTGCTGCCTCGGAATTCACGGCCGCCTGCGGGCCGCCGAAGTGGCCGCGATCGACCTGGGCGACCGGCGGGAATTGTTCGTCGACGACCACCTGATCGATCAGCAGAAAGGCGTGGAATTGGGGCTGCACCAGCCGACGCCGCGCGAGGTCGTCATGGTTCTCGACGCACCATGGGAAGGAAGCGGCAGCGGCTACGAGACCGTTTTTCGCGATGGCCCGATCATTCGCATGTATTACATCGGCGCCGAACTGACCAATGCCGACGGCACGAAACTGCCCGGGCGGGCGCTGTACGCCTGTTATGCGGAGAGCCGCGACGGCATCCATTGGGTGAAGCCGGAGCTGGGTTTGTTCGAGTTCGATGGATCGAAAAAGAACAACATCGTCTGGTCAGCACCACATCTGGACAATTTCACGCCCATCAAAGACCCTAACCCAAAGTGCCCTCCCGACGAGCGCTACAAGGCCGTGTCCTCGGGGGCCGGTGGGTTGTGGGCATACAAGTCGACCGACGGGCTGCACTGGTCGCGCCTGGTCGACCGGCCGATCCTTACTAGAGGGGCCTTCGACAGCCAGAACAATGCTTTCTGGGATCCGATCCGCGGACAGTACTGGTGCTACATGCGCGATTTCCACAACGGGGTGCGAGACATCCGCGTTTCGACTTCGACGGACTTTCGCACCTGGACGGAGCCGAAGATGTTGCAGTATCCCGGCGCGCCGGACGAGGCGCTTTACACGAATCAGGTCCGTCCGTATTATCGCGCCCCGCAGGTCTTCCTCGGGTTTCCCTCGAGATACGTCGAGCGGAAGTGGACGCCGTCGATGAAGGCATTGCCCGATCCGGAGCACCGCCAGAACCGCATGAAGTTCCATCCGCGTTACGGTACGACCGTGACGGATGGGCTGTTCATGACCAGCCGCGACGGCTACACGTTCGCCCGCTGGGACGAGGCCTTTCTCCGGCCCGGCCCGGAGCGGCGGAACAACTGGGTCTACGGCGATGGCTACCCGAGTTTGGGCTTCATCGAAACGCCGTCGGAGGATCCCACGGCCGCGCCCGAGCTGTCGTTTTATGTGGGCGAAGACCACTGGAAGGGCCCCATCCGCCTCCGTCGCTACACGATACGGATCGACGGTTTCGTTTCGCTCCATGCGCGGAGCGGCGGCGAATTTGTGACCAAGCCGCTGGTGTTCCGTGGCAAGACGCTGACGTTGAACTTCGCCAGCTCCGCCGCCGGGTTCCTCAAGGTGGAGTTTCAGGATGCCGACGGCCATCCGATTCCCGGGTTCACGCTGGCCGACAGTGACGAGATCTTCGGCGACACGCTGCAACGCGCGGTCACCTTCCACGACAAGGCGGAGGTGGGTTCGTTGGCCGGCCGGCCTGTCCGCATTCGCATGGTAATGCGCGACGCGGACCTGTATTCACTGAAATTCGAGGAGTAGACGTGGTACGACTCACAGAAAAGGGGTGACCATGCCAATTAGGATAGGCATTTGGGCTGTGCTTGTGGTGGTGATTGGCTTCCGGGTTGAAGCCGTCGGCGTCGGTCCAACCGGTGCGGAGATGGAAGTGGCCAGCCAGTGGACCGCGGGCAACTTGGGCGGGAATTCGTCGATTGCGCCATTCTCACTGGAATACAATGGACGGCCGTCATCGGAATTGCTCGAGAGCTGGAAGGCTGTGAAGTCGGTTCGAGTGCTGGATCAGCATCGGACTGCACGGACGGTGACGTGGACCGATCCGACGAGCGCCCTCCAGGTTCGGTGTGAGGCCACCGAGTACAAGGACTACCCGGCAGTGGAGTGGGTTGTCTACGTCAAGAACACTGGCCAACACGACTCCCCGATCATCGAGAATCTGCAGGCGCTGGACGTTTGCCTGGTCCCGACGGCCAGTCAAGCGGTCACGATCCAGTATGCCAAGGGGAGCGATGCGTCGTACTCCGACTTCGCACCGCTTGCGCGCGCTTTGGGGCAAGACGAGCGTTTCGCCATCGGGTCGCACGGTCGGGGAGGCAGCCGCGGCGGGGCGCCGTCGGTCGAGTCCATGCCGTTCTTCAATGTCGAGCTGGGTGGACATGGAGTGCTTTTCGGCCTGGGTTGGACGGGGCCGTGGGCGGCCAGCTTTGAACGTGCGGCCGACGGAACGTTGAAGGTGCGCGCCGGGATGGAGCGGATGCATCTGGTGCTGCATGCCGGTGAGGAGATTCGCAGTCCGCGCGTCGTGGCACTTTTCTGGCAAGGCGATCGCCTGCGGGCGCACAACCTGTGGCGGCGGTTCTTGTTCAGCTACCATTCTCCGAGACCTGGCGGGAAGCCTTTTGCCGGCCTGATCGCCGACGGCAACTGGGGCTCGTGGATGGATGCCAGCAAGCACATCGAGGAGATCAACTTCTGGGGAGATCACGACCTGCCGATGGAGTGCTACTGGGTCGATGCCGGATGGACGGATATGAGCCGGGGCTGGGAAGCCCACCAGTCGCAACAGGTTCCTAACCCGGCGCTGTTTCCCAACGGCATGCGGCCTCTTGCCGATGCAGCTCACGCCCGGGGTATGAAGTTCCTGCTGTGGATGGTGCCGGCGAGCGTCCATCCGGCGGTTGGAATCGGCAAAGAGCATCCGGAGTGGCTGGGACAGCCATTTTCGAGCAAAGAGTATGGAAGCATGGTGTTTCACGGTCTGGATCACGGCGATGCGCAGGTTAACCGGTTGATGGTCGACCATTTTTCCAGAATCGTCGGCCAATTCGGCCTCGACGTGTTTCGGCAGGATGGCGGCAACTTGTGGCCGGAAGACACGGACCCCAACCGCGTGGGAATGAACCAGATTCGCTACATCCAGGGCTCTTACGATTTCTGGGACGGGCTGCTGAAGAACCACCCCGGCTTGCTCATCGACAACTGCGCCGAGGGCGGCCGCAAGATCGATGTGGAAACCATCAGCCGAAGCATCGTCCTATGGCGGAGCGATTGCCAGGCTTCGGGCGATTTCGATCCCGTCTCTAGCCAAGGGTTCAACTACGGTCTGCTGCAGTGGGTCCCGCTGTGTGGTGCCGTGGCCCCCGTGAAGAAACTGAGTGTCTATTCCTTCCGCAGCGCATATTGCCCAGCGCTCCTCATTGGCTGGCCGATGGAGAACGTGACCAGCGTGAAGGAGCGTTGGGCGCACGTCGATCTGGTCTTGCTGCGCAAGATGCTCAAAGAGTACGTCGCCGTGCGACCCTATCTCTTTGGCGACTTCTACCCGTTGACCCCTTATAGTATTGACTCCAAGCATTGGATCGCCTGGCAGTTCGACCGGCCGGATCTGGCCGAGGGTATGGTCCAGGCGTTCCGCAGACCGGATTGCTCTGCGTCGGCCGAGACGTTCACGCTTCACGGGCTTGACCCGACCGCCACGTACGAGGTTCGGGATCTCGACGATAACCGCGTTCGAAGGGTGACTGGAAAGACACTGGTCACCACTGGGCTCGACGTGAGCATCGCCGGCCAACCCGGCGCGGCAGTAATCACGTACCGAAAGAGCCAATAGTGTGAGCTGTCTAGACTACGTCCGCTAGCGCGGGAAGAGGCCGGGTTCGAAGGAGACGAACGAGCAGTGGCCTTTCGCGGCACTTGCGTTGCTGGCGGCGAATGGGGTGGGGAACGAGGCGCGGGCTACGGCCGGGCCGGGCGGCTGGCGTTCTCGGTGCGGGCCGACGTGCGTTGTCGGGTCGGTTGCTGCGAATCTGCTTGCCCGGCGAGCGAAGGATCTGCTCGTTGCGAAAGGCCTGGGCCATCGACATCTTCGGCCAGTCGACAAGATGCCGTCGGGTAGAATGCCTTTCATCGATGGGATCGAGCGGGGATCGGTGACAATGATCTGCTCGAACGTGTTGACGCAGCCGCCGCGTCGTCGCCTGTTGGACTCACGTACACCAGGTGATCGGCCGCAAGACACTCGCCGGGCGAAATGCTCAGGCCGGCAAGCAGGACCAACAAGAAGCCAACGCTGGAGCGATGCTGCCGGTGCATGAGGCACCGTTTCGTATGGCGGAAGGGTCGGGTCAAAGGCTCTTCGGGCTAGCCCAGTATCCCTGGCGATAGGTGCGAGTTCTCAGGGCATTGGCTTCGGGGTCGCCGACGATCTGTTCGGTCTTCGGGTCGAACGTCAGTTGCCGCCGGCCGGTTCGAGAGAGGATGTTGCACAAGTGGGCCAACGTGGCCGAGAGGTGGCCGATCTCGATGTCGGCGTTCGGGCGCCGGTTGTTGCGGATGGCATCGAGAAAATCGGCGACATGGTCGCCGGTCTGATACTTGCCCTGCCCTTCCTTCCGAAGGACATTCTTCCGGCCGAAGAGTTGCCAGCCCTTCTGCATGTCGATCGTCAAGTAGCCTTCGTCGCCGTAGAAGGTGCAACCGTCTTCGCAGTTCTCTTGCACGTAGGGCGTCCAAATGCGCTGCTCATAGACGAGCAGCCGGTTGGGCTGGGCGCCGTCGCCGGGGTACTCGAACGTGACATACTGGGTATCGGGATACTGTTGGTCGTCGTCGAAATAGAGTTTGCCGCTATATCCCGCGACACGCGTGGGATGGGTCTTGGCGTCCATGCCCCAAAGGGCGATATCCCATTGGTGCACACCGCGATTGCCGGCATCGCCCGTGCCGAAGTTGTACCACCAGTGCCAGAGGTAGTGGAAACGATTCTCCTGATACGGCATCATGGGCGCCGGTCCGACCCAGAGGTCGTAGTCGACGCCGGGAGGCGGATCGGAAGGCTTGCAGTGGCCGATGTTCACTCGCTGCTGACTGGTCCAGGTCTTGACGACGCGCACGGTACCGACGGCACCTTCGCGGACCAGGGCGATGGCATCTTGGAAGACCTTGGTGCTGCGGGTCTGGGTGCCGACCTGCATGACGCGACCGCTGCTGCGGGCGGCCTCGATCATGTGTCGGCCTTCGACGATCGAATACGAGCAGGGTTTCTCCACATACACGTGTTTGCCCGCCTGGCAGGCCAGTAGGGTTGCAGGGGCGTGCCAATGGTCGGGCGCCGCGATGACCACCGCGTCGACCGAGCGGTCGTCGAGGATCTTGCGCAGGTCGGCCACGGCCTTCTCGGCGCTGAGACTCTTCTTGCCCTTCTCGGCGCGGCCCTGGTCGGGATCGCAAACGTAAGCGATCTTGGTTCCTTGGGCGTGGAACTCGGAGCCGACGGCACGTCCTCGCGAGCAGCCGACCACCCCGACGACGACCGCTTCGTTAGCGCCGCGGGCCTGAATGGCGGGCGCCGCGACCGCCCCAAGCGTGACGGCGGCCGCGTTGCGAGTCGCCTGCTGCATGAACAACCTGCGTGTTTGTCGTGCCATGGTGAATCTCCGGTCTTCTCGTGATACGCTCACGCTCGGGTGTGGCGTGGCTGCGGCAGACGACGGGCGTTAGGCAGTGCATTACCCGCGGGAGCCTGTCGCCGAATGTAGCACAGTCGCGTTCGGCCGCAACCAGCGCTTCGTATTGCTGGGGCGGTTGTGGGGGGATATTCTCACAGCCGAGGGCGGCTGTGCTACGGGGAGGTTTTTGGGATATGCCCTTAGGGTAGACGGTCGTGAGGGGGTTTTCAACAGGGAAAGGGCCGAGGTCGCCCGCTCGGACTGAAACGAGTGCCCCTGCGCCGGCTGTGAATGGCCGACGGATGCGACGTTACTTCTTGAGCCACTGGTCGATGGCCTTGGCGGCCAGGCGGCCTTCGTTGATGGCGTGGACGACGAGCGAGGCGCCCCGCGAGGTGTCGCCGGCGGCGAAGATGCCTTCCTGGCTGGTCATCCAATCGCGGACCACGACGTTGCCACGGCCGTTGACGCCGACGCCTAACTGCTGAATCAGTCCTCCGTGGACCACATGGAGGAATCCCATGGCGAGCAGCACCAGGTCGGCCTCGAGAGTGAAGTTCGTCCCGCGGCGTTCCTGCATTTCCCAGCCCTTGGGCCCGCGCACCCAATCGACCTCGCAGGCGTGCAGCTCGGCCACCTTGCCATTGTGGCCGCCAATGGCCTTGGTCAACACGCTCCAGCGGCGCTGGCAACCTTCCTCGTGCGAACTGGACGTGCGCATGATGGCCGGCCACGTCGGCCAAGGCGTCTGAGGATTGCTGCCCTCGGGCGGCTTGGGGAGGATTTCCAGTTGCGTGACCGACAAGGCCCCTTGGCGAATCGACGTGCCTACGCAGTCGCTTCCCGTATCGCCACCGCCGACGACGACCACGTGCTTGCCTTCGGCATGAATATCGGACAATCCGAGCGTGCTAAGCGAATCGCCGGCCACGCGATGGTTCTGCTGGGGAAGAAACTCCATGGCGTAGTGAACGCCCCGCAGATCGGCGCCGGGCACGTCGAGGGGCCGCGGCTGGCCGGCACCCATGCACAAGCAGATGGCATCGAAGATCTTGCGGAGGTAGCGCCCGGAGACGTCGACGCCGACATGCACGCTCGACTCGAACGTGGTCCCTTCGGCCACCATTTGCTCGAGCCGACGATCGAGAATCTGCTTGTCGAGCTTGAAATCGGGGATGCCGTACCGGAGGAGTCCGCCGGGCCGGTCGTCGCGCTCGAAAACGACCACTTCATGTCCGGCGCGAGTCAACTGCTGCGCGGCGGCGAGACCCGCCGGGCCGGAGCCGACGACGGCGACTCGCCGGCCGGTCCGCTGCGCGGGAAGCATGGGCTGAACCCAATTCTCTCGGAAAGCCCGCTCGGCGATCTGCCACTCGATGTGCTTGATGTTCACCGCGGCGTCGTTTATCGCCAAGGTGCAGGCGGCCTCACAGGGGGCCGGGCAGACGCGGCCGGTGATCTCGGGGAAGTTGTTCGTCGAGTGCAGGTTTTCGGCCGCCTCGCGCCACCGGTCCCGGTAGACGAGATCATTGAACTCGGGAATGCGGTTCTTGACCGGGCACCCGGCCCCGTGACAGAAGGGAATGCCGCAGTCCATGCAGCGAGCCGCCTGCTGCTGAAGCGTCTTCTCTGCCAGCGGACGGTCGATCTCGTACCAGTCGCGAATGCGCTCTTCGACCGTGCGATGCTCGACGTCGACGCGGGGGAACTGGAGAAAACCGTTGGGGCTAGCCATGGAACACCTCCTCCGTGGCGAGCGTTTGCTCATCGGCCACCTGCTCGCGCTGCCGTAGTCGTTCGAGCGACTGGCGATAATCGATCGGCATCACCTTGACGAACTTGCCGGCCATTTCGGGCCAGTTGTCGAGAATGCGCGACGCCCGCTGGCTGCCATTCCACTGATAATGGCGCAGAATAAGGTCGTGGAGCACCTGGGCGTCTTCCTCGTGCCAGATCGGTTCCAGTTCGACCATGTCGAGATTGCAGAGCGTGTCGAACAGTTGGTGATCGTCCAGCACGTAAGCGATTCCGCCGCTCATGCCGGCGGCGAAGTTTCGGCCAGTGCGACCCAGCACGACCACGGTGCCGCCGGTCATGTATTCGCAGCCGTGGTCGCCCACGCCCTCGACGACCGCCAACACGCCACTATTGCGAACGGCGAACCGCTCGCCGACCAAGCCATTGATGAAGACCTCGCCACTGGTGGCGCCGTAGAGGAGCGTATTGCCGGCGATGACGTTGTCGGTAGGGTCGAAAGGCGAGCCGGGCGGAGTCTGGACGACGATGCGGCCACCGGAGAGCCCCTTGCCCAGGTAGTCGTTGGCTTCGCCCACCAATCGCAAGGTAACGCCGGGCGCCAGGAAGGCACCGAAACTTTGTCCGGCCGCCCCGCGGAAGGTGATTTCCAACGTGCCATCGGGGAGCCCCACTGCGCCCCGGCGCTTGTAGATGCGATTGCTGAGCATGGCGCCCACGGCGCGGTGGATGTTGCGGATGGGTATCTCGAACTGCAAGGGTTCCAGGGTCTCGATGCAGGAGTCGGACCGCTTGAGGAGCTGCCAGTCGAGGTGTTCTTTGTGGGTGTCGGCCTGGGGACGCACCCGCCGCAGCGAACAACCGTTGGACCGATCCGGCGCGGCGAAGATAGCCGAGAAATCGAGCCCTTTGGCCTTCCAGTGGTCGATGGCCTTGCGCGTGGAGAGCCGGTCGACGCGGCCGATCATCTCGTCCATCGTGGGAAAGCCCAACTGGGCCATGATCTGACGCACTTCCTCGGCCACGAACAACAGGAACCGAACCACGGACTCGGCCTTGCCGGCGAATCGCCCACGCAGCTTGGCCTCCTGGGTGGCAATGCCGACGGGGCATGTTCCCAGGTGGCACTTGCGCATGAGGATACAGCCCAGCGACACGAGCGCCGACGTGCCGAAGCCAAATCGCTCCGCGCCCAGCAAGGCCCCGATCACGACGTCGCGCCCGGTCTTCATCTGGCCGTCGGCCTGGACCAGGATGCGATCGCGCAGCCCGTTGAGGACGAGCGTTTGCTGTGTTTCCGCCAGGCCGATTTCCCACGGCGAGCCGGCATGCTTGATCGACGACAGCGGGCTGGCCCCCGTGCCGCCATCGTGACCGCTGATGAGCACTTCGTCGGCATTTCCTTTCGCCACGCCCGCGGCGATCGTGCCTACGCCCACCTCCGAAACGAGCTTGACGGAGACCATCGCCTCGGGATTGGCCGACTTGAGGTCGTAGATCAACTGGGCGAGGTCCTCGATCGAGTAGATGTCGTGGTGCGGGGGCGGTGAAATGAGCGACACGCCCGGGGTCGAGTGGCGCAGCTTGGCGATTTCTTCGGTCACCTTGTGGCTGGGCAACTGGCCGCCTTCGCCCGGCTTGGCTCCTTGCGCCATCTTGATCTGGAGGATCTTGGCATTGCTGAGGTATTCGATCGTCACACCGAACCGCGCACTGGCCACCTGTTTGATGCCGCAGTTGGCGGAGTCGCCGTTGGGCAAAGGCACGTACCGCGCGGGGTCTTCGCCGCCTTCGCCCGTATTGGACATGGCGCCCAGCCGGTTCATGGCAATGGCCAGCGTTTCGTGGGCCTCCTTGCTGATCGAGCCGTGCGACATGGCCCCGGTGTAGAATCGCTTGACGATCGCCGTGGCCGGCTCGACCGCGTCGACGGGGATCGGTTTGCCGGGCATGAACTCGAACAGGCCGCGCAAGGTACAGAGCTGCCGGCTCTGATTGTTGATGGCTTGGGCATACTCGGCGTAGGCTTGTGAGTCGTTGTTAAGGACCGCGTGCTGCAAACGGCTGATCGTCGTGGGATTCCAGAGGTGATTCTCGCCGTCGACGCGGTAGTGATACTCCCCGCCGAAATCCAGTTCAAGGGATCCGGGTTCGCGAGGCTCGAAGGCCGCGCGGTGGCGGTCGATCGCCTCGCGGGCAATGACGTCGATGTCGGCGCCCTCCAAACGCGAGGCCGTTCCCGCGAAATATCGCTCGACGAACTCGTGGTTCAGGCCAATCGCCTCGAACTGCTGCGCCGAGTGGTAGCTGCGGAGCGTGGAGATACCCATCTTGGACATCGTCTTGAGGATGCCCTTCTTGACGGCGGTGATGTACTGGTCGAACAACTGGTCGAGTTCCACGTCGCCAAGCTCACCCTCGCTGTGTAGCTTGTCGATGGCCTCGAAGGCGAGGTACGGATTGACGGCCTTCGCCCCGTAGCCGCAGAGCAGACAGAAGTGCATCACCTCGCGGGGCTCGCCGCTTTCGACCGCGATTCCGGCCTCGCTGCGAATGCGCCGCTCCAACAGTCCGTGGTGCAGCGCGGCGGTCGCTAAAAGGCTGGGGATGGCCGCCTTGTCGGGCGATACGTCGCGGTCGCTGATGATGATCAGCGAAACGTCGTCTTCCACGACCGCGGCGGCGGCCGCTTCGATCAGGTCGTCCAGAGCGTCGGCCAACGCCTTGCCGGGTTCCGGACTGTTAGCGTCGAAGAGCATGGGCAGCGTCGCCACCTTGAAGTTCTTATGCTTCACGGTGCGCAGCCGGTCGACGTCGTCGTTGGTGAGAATCGGATGCGGCAGCTTCAACTGGCGGCAGTGTTCGGGCGTTTCGTCCAGCAGGTTTCGCTGCTTGCCGGTGAACGACATGAGCGACATGACTAGCCCTTCGCGTAGCGGATCGATGGGCGGATTGGTCACCTGGGCGAACAATTGCTTGAAATACTGGAACAGCAACTTCGGTCCGCTGGAGAGTATGGCCAGCGGCGTGTCGGTTCCCATCGATCCGACCGGCTCCTGCGACGACAGCGCCATGGGAGCCACGATCATATGGAGGTCTTCGCGGGTGTAGCCGAACGCCCGAAGTCGCTGGGCCACCGTCTTCTCGTCGGTTTCGCCGGGCCGCGACGGCTGGAAGAGACCGCGCAGCTCGATGCGGTTCTGGTCCAGCCAGCGTCGATAGGGCTGCTGTCGGGCGATCTTGCCTTTGACTTCGTTGTCGCCGACGATCCGGCCTTCGACGGTGTCGACCAGGAACATGCGTCCCGGCTGAAGACGCCCTTTGCGTCGAATCTTCTCCGGGGGAAACTCGATCACGCCCACTTCGCTCGACAGCACGACCAGGCCGTCGGTCGTTACGACGTAGCGGCAGGGGCGCAGGCCGTTGCGGTCCAACGTGCCCCCGACAAGCCGCCCGTCGGTAAAGACCATGGCCGCCGGTCCGTCCCACGGCTCGAGAATGGCCGCGTGGTATTCGTAGAACGCGCGCTTGTCCCGGCTGATGTGGTAACACGGCCCGAACGCCTCGGGAATCATCATCATCAGGGAGTGCGGCGCCGATCGGCCGGCACGCACCAGGAGTTCCATGAGGTTGTCGAAGCAGGCTGAATCGCTTCCGCCGGGTTCCAAGATCGGAAACAGGTCTGACAGGTCGTCGGCCAGCGTCGGACACGACATGACCTTCTCATAACCCTGGAGGCGGTTCATGTTGCCGCGCAGCGTGTTGATTTCGCCGTTGTGGGCGATCATCCGGAAGGGCTGCGCCAGTTTCCAGCTTGGGAACGTGTTGGTGCTGTAGCGCTGGTGAACGATAGCCAACGCCGTCACGACGCGCGGGTCGGCCAGATCCGGGTAGTAGTCGAACAACTGCGGTGCCAGAAACATGCCCTTGTAGACGATCGTGCGGCAGGAGAGCGAGGCGACGTAGAAGTCGGCCGCCGCCGGGCCGTACTGCCGGCGCACGCGGTGCTCGGCCTGCTTGCGCACGACGAAGAGCCGCCGCTCGAGATCCAGATCTTCGAGGCCCTCACCACTGACAAAACACTGACGAACGACGGGCTCCGCGGCGCGGGCGATATCGCCCAGCGTCCGATTGTCGCAGGGAACATCGCGCCAGCCAAGGATCCGCAAGCCGCCTTCCGTCACGGTCGCAGCCAGAACCTCTTCGCAGCGCGCCCGTAACTGAGGGTGGCTGGGAAGGAAGACCATGCCGACCCCGTAGCGACTCGGTTCGGGCAGGGCGATCTGCTGCCGGTCGGCCTCTTCCGCCAGCATTTCGTGGGGAATTTGGAGGAGCATTCCAGCGCCGTCGCCGGTTGCTTCATCGGCCCCGGCGGCACCCCGGTGCTGGAGGTTCAGGAGGACCTGTTTGCCATGCTCGACGATCGCGTGTTGGCGGCGGCCCGATATGTTGACGACAGCGCCGATGCCGCACGCATCGTGCTCCCATCGGGGGTCATACAGTCCGCGTGGTTCCGAAGGAGGGTGTGCCATATCTGTTCCATGTCGACGAGCGGGTCTTACATGTCCATCGTAACATTACATATGCTAATTTCAATGTGGCGCAACAATTAACGAAACTGACCGTGTGCGTATTGCGAGCCCGCCTCCGGCCGGCCCACGGAGCAGGGATCGTGTTGGTTGTCGTAATCAACGACCGAATAATACTTTATGAATTCCGTTTCCTGCCGGGTGCGGCGACAAACTCTGGTCACTTCCGAGTCGGCGATCAATAGGTGTGGTAGCATACAGCACTGCAGAGTTATGGCGGACATTCGCTTGGGCGCCCGGGCGGAACAGTTCGGCAGCCGTCGGGATGGGAAGCCCAGTCTATTCTAGCGAGCGAGTGCGGGATCTCTAGGGAGGTTCGCGCTGGGAACCGCGGCGCTGCAAGAGTGGCTTGTCGCGGATGCCCGTTGGGCACTACATTTGCGAAGGTCGAGTGACGGACTTTCTCTCGGTAGGCAGTGATGGGGGGTGGGGACATGCTTGCCAAGGCATGGCAGATCGTGACCGTCTTTCGGAGGACGTTCAGCGAGTTTCTGGAGGACGAATGCATGAGCATGGGGGCTGCGTTGGCCTTCTATGCGATGTTTTCCATACCGCCGATCTTGATCATTCTCATTACGGTCGTGGGCCTATTTATCGGCTCGGGCCAAGCGAAGGAGGAATTAATCGCGCGGGCCCAGGTCGAGATGGGGCCCCAAATCGCCCAGCAGCTTGAGAAGATCCACATGCAGCAACGGGAAGGGACCGGTAGAGTCGCCACTATATTGGGGGCGATCGCCTTGGTATTCGGGGCAACCGGAGTCATGGCACAGCTCCAGACGGCGCTGGACCGAGCCTGGGACGTTGCGCCTGATCCGCGACGCGGGAGTATCCTCAATACAATCGTCAAGCGGAGCCTGTCATTCGCCATGATCCTCATCGTCGCCATTCTGCTTCTGGCCTCGGTAGTGCTCAGTACGCTGCTGGCCGCTTTCGGCGATGTGGTGACGAATGCGATCGGCCACGGAGCCCAGGCATTGATCTGGCAGTGGCTCAACTCGCTAATCTCCTGGTTGATTATCGCCGTGCTGTTTGCCGCCCTGTTCAAAGTGTTGCCCGATGCGAAGGTCGCGTGGCGCGACGTGTGGGTCGGCGCACTGGTGACGGCCGTGTTGTTCGTGATTGGAAAGTACTTTCTGGCGTTGTATCTGGGGCGGGCCAGTGTCGGTTCGCCCTACGGCGCGGCCGGGTCGCTGGCGTTGCTGTTGGTGTGGATTTACTATACGTCGTTGATCTTCCTGTTCGGGGCGGAGTTTACCCAGGTGTGGGCACAACGCGACGGCGGCCAGATTCCTGCGGCCGCCGGGGCCGTGAAGACCGGCAGGAAGACTCGCAAGGTCGTTTGAGCCTCGGCTCGCCGAGCGGCCTCAGCCCACGACGTGTTCGGGACCTTCGCCCCCGGCGATCGTCCGCCCACCATCGACAGGCAGGCAGACGCCCGTCACGTAGTCGTTTTCGATCAGGAAGAGCACGGCGTGAGCGATATGGTCGGGGCGGCCTTCGCGGTGGAGGAGCGTGCCGGCGATGACCTGCTGCCGCTGGTCCTCGGGGAGTTCGTCGGGCAGCATGACCGGACCGGGAAGGATGCAGTTGACGCGAACGGCCGTGTTGCGACGCGCCAGCTCGACGGCGAGCGTTCTCGTGAGGGTCGGGATCGCCCCTTTGGAAAGGAAGTACGCGGCGTAGTCGGCATAGGGACGTTCGACGGCCCAATCGCCGATGGTCACGATGGCCCCGCCGCTTGGCTGACCCGCCATGATCAGGCCGGCCTGGCGGCAGCAGAGAAACGTGCCCAGGGCGTTGATGTCGAAGTGCCTTCTCACATCGTCGGCGGTGACGGCTTCCAGCGGTTTCGGCTCCCAGATGGCCGCGGCGGTGACGAGCACGTCGAGCCGGCCGAAGCGTTCGAGCACGCGTTGAAACAACTGTCGTACGTCGGGCTCCTTGGCCACGTCGGCCTGAAGGAGCTCGACGTCGACACCTTGGGATTTCAGTTCGGCCGCGGTCTGTGCGGCTGGCTCGGCCGAGCGATGGTAGTGCAGGCCGATGGCATACCCTTGCTGGGCCAGATGGATGGCGATCACGTTGCCGATCCGCCGGCGTCCGGCCCCTGTGACGAGTGCAACGCGGCTAACCGACGACTCCATGGCGCGGTCCTTTGCTGGAGGGAGTGCTTCTGGCGCGGGAAGACGGACCCCAGATGCAGAAGTATACGCACAGCCGGCGAGTGGAATCCACTGCGATTGACAGCGGCGGGGGCCCGCGCAGGGGAAGCGACATCGGTCAGGCTCAGCCCTGGTCCGATGAGCGATGGCCGGACGTACCGAACAAATCGCGGAGGAACATGCCGAGGAGGAACTTGGCGTCGCGATAATAGCGAGGCAGCATGCGGCGTGGTTCGCACCAGACGCGGTAGAGCCATTCGGTGCCGGTCTCTTGCATCCAACGCGGTGCGCGGGGAACTCGCCCGGCGACGAAGTCGAACGACGCTCCCAACTGGACACAGACGGGGACACCCAGGGCCTGGCAGTGTTCGGCGAGCCAGAGTTCGCCTTTGGGCTGCCCCAACGCCACGAGGAGCAGGTCGGCTCGCGTCTTGCGAATGCGGGCGACAAGTTGCTGATGTTGGTCGGCAGAGAGCTGATCCAGGTCCGGAGCTTCGATTCCAGCGATGTCCAAGGGGCCGTAGAGATCTTGCAGATTGTCGGCGGCCTGCTGGGCCACGCCGGGGGCACCCCCGAGCAGAAACATGCGGTAACGGCGCACTGCGGCGCGTTCGGCGATCGAGTAGATCAGGTCGGCACCCGCCACGCGCTCGGGCAGACGCCGCCACTTGAGCCGGGAATACCAAACCAGCGGCATCCCGTCGGCCACGAGGAAGGCTGCGTTGCGATTGACCTCGGCCAGCCGCGGGTCGCGTTGGCTGAGCATTGCGTAGTGCAAGTTGGCCGTGATGAAGTAGCTTGGCTGGCGGCGATCGACCAACGCGTCGATCTGATCGAGCGTTTCCTCAAGGGTGAGGCACGACAACGAAAGACCCAACTCACGAACACACTTCGGCAGTTCGATCGGTGTCGCGCTCGCGCCGGATGCCGGTCCACGCGACGGTACGTCGGGGTAGGGCTCCTCACGGGCATCTACGGGCGGCAGCCAGACAGCCAAGCTCGGGATTTCGCATCCCGGGACGGTGGCCGGCTGATCGTTCGGTCCTGGAAGAGGCTGAAGCATGTCGGTCATAGGTGTCATCCCCGCCGGAGAGTGGCCATCTCAAGTATGTCATGCGGTTGCGGCGGAGGTCGGCCGTTTTTCGTCAGTTTGCCGGAAAGTGCCGACCTTACGGGATTGGCCCGGCTGGGATATCCTGGAGGAGCCGATGCAATAGGGGGGATACCGAATGGCCGACGAGGAGAGATCGATGAACGTTCTGGTTGCGGGAGGGGCAGGTTACATTGGGTCGCACGCGGTGAAACAACTGGTCGAGGCTGGGCATCGTGTGGTGGCGGTCGATAACCTCTTTCGCGGTCATCGGCAGGCCGTGCATCCGGAGGCGGCCTTCCACGCGGTCGACCTGTTGGATACGCTCGCACTGGCGGAACTGCTCCGGCGGTACTCGGTCGATTGCGTCATGCACTTCGCGGCCCTGGCCTACGTGGGCGAATCGGTCGACAAGCCGTTGAGCTACTACCGCAACAACACGTCGGGAACGCTGAGCCTGCTGGAAGCGATGGACCAGGCGGGCCTGGGGCGGCTGGTGTTCAGCTCGACCTGCGCTACCTACGGCGAGCCCGAGCAGACGCCGATCGTGGAGACCATGCGCCAGGAGCCGATCAATCCGTATGGCTGGTCGAAGTGGTGCGTGGAGCGGATGCTGCGAGACTACGCCGCCGCCAATCCGCAGTTCTCGTTCGCTGCGCTGCGCTATTTCAACGTGGCCGGCTGCGCGGCCGACGGATCGCTGGGCGAAGACCACGATCCGGAAACCCACCTAATCCCGCTGTTGCTGCTGACGGCGTTGGGGCGGCGGCCGTCGGTCACGCTGTTTGGCACCGACTATCCCACGCCGGACGGCACGTGCATTCGCGACTATATCCACGTGGAAGATCTCTGCGAGGCTCACATGGCGGCCATGGATGCGCTGCGGCCTGGCGATATGCGCTTCTACAACCTGGGTATCGGCCGCGGGTACTCGGTGAAGGAGGTGATCGAGTCGGCCAGGCGGGTCAGCGGAGCCGATATCCCGATCGTCCAAGGATCGCGTCGGCCTGGGGATCCGGCCATTCTGTATGCCGATGCGTCGCAGATCCGTCGCGAGTTGGGCTGGTCGGCGCGGTACCGGGAAATCGACGCGATCGTGGAGACGGCCTGGGGCTGGTTCCGGAATCACCCGAACAGATATGGGGATTGAACTGCATGGGTTCGGAAATCGCCTGAATCTCGGCGCACGTCGGGCGAATACTCTCGTGTGAGGTTGTCGGCAGAGGTCGAACCGTGGCGGTGGGGCGACGGCCGCGGTCGCCGCGTGTTCGGAGCCGTTGCGTCTTCTCATCCTGATGCAAGGAGACTCGCGACGATGTCGGCTCGATGCTTGCTGGAAGTGGCGATTCGCGTGCTGGGGCTGTGGCTTGTCGTTACATCGATCGGCGTTGCGTTGGCAATGTTGAGCTATCTTCTTTCTATGTGGATCCCAGCCACGCCCGGCTCGCTCCGGCCCAGGTACCTGACCCCCCAGTTTCTGGCGGTGGGACTTCAGGGCCTGTTCGGGATTGTGTTGACGTGGCGCGCTCCGTGGATCGCTGAGTGGTTCTACCCACCGGAGCCCGACGAAGATCGCATTCTGCTCAATGTGAGCCCAGGCGACGCGTACCGTATTGCAAGCTTCCTGTTCGGCGTTTTCTTGCTGGTGCACGTGCCGGAGCCGACTGTCCGACTGATCGTGGCCGCGATGAACGAAACGATATGGGGGAACGCGTCGGCCAAGACGGCTGCCGACGCCATCAGCGCTGGGGTCTACCTTGTTGCTGGGCTCGGACTTTTATTCGGTTCGCGAGGGATCGGCCAGATGCTGTCGAGCATCCGGTACGACCCCGACAGGATCCCCAGGCAGCAGATCAGCCTATGGACCATTCTGGCGGCCATCGCGGCGTTTGCGGTAGTTCTCGGTCTGGTCCGCCTGATGACGCGCGGGGGGATTTGACTATTCCGGCAGAGGTTTGCCTTTGGTTTCGGGGGCGAACCAGATGACGACCATGCCGATGACGTAGACCAGTGTGATCGTGGCGCACGCGTGGGGATAGCCGCCGAGGTTGGCGATTAGCCAGCCGGTAGAAAGGGCGCCGCCGGCCGCGAGGATTCGGCCTGAGTTGAAGCTGAGGCCCTGACCGGTCGCACGGACCCGTGTGGGATACAACTCCGGCAGATAGAGAGGCAGAAGCCCATAGAAAGAAGCCGACACCGTTCCGGCGAGGAATGTGATGAACACGAACCACGCGTCGTAATGGTGTACGAAGCGGAACAGGTACTGGGTGACGAGGAGCGAAGCGACGCACAGGATGAAGTAGCCCGCGCGCCGACCGATGCGCTTGGGCAGTTGCGGTCCCAGCAGGCAGCCGATGATGGCGCCCACGGAGAGCATTGTCTGCACCAAAGCCTTGGCATGGGGATTGTTTTCGCCAGCCAGTTGGTCGGCCCATGGGGGCAGGAACCCGGAGACGGCGCCCCAGGTGCCGATCAGCGCGACCGACGAGATGATGATCGCCAGGATGGTCGATTTCAGCAGCGGTGGCGTGAAGATTTCGCGGAGTGGGCTGATCGCTGCCGTCTTGACCGATTGACGCCAGCGTTCCGATTCGGGAACGAACAGGATGACGACCAGGGCCAGAATGCCCGGCGCTGCTCCAGCGATCATGATCCACCGCCATGAATCGGGAGTGACTGCGAACGTCATCCCCAACAGGGAAATCGCCAGAAAGCCGAAATTGGCGGCGGCGCCGATGACGCCTGCCAGCAACGGGCGGAACCGTTCGGGCCAGCACTCCATCACGAGCGCCACCCCCAGCGCCCATTCGCCTCCCATCCCCAACGCGGCGAGAAATCGAAACGTGCCGAGCTGCCAAGGAGCGTGGGCGAAATAGCACAAGCCGGTGAAGCCTGAGTAAACAAGGATGCTCAGGGTCATCGATCGCACGCGCCCGATCTTGTCACCCATCCATCCGAACGCCAGGCCGCCGGTTGCCGCACCGAGCAGAAAGAGGGCCGTGAGGTAGGCGATCCACTGTCCGATGGCGCCCTCGTCGACGCCTGGCATCAAATCCAGCAGCGCAGGGCGCGCGGCGATGGGGAAGAGCCCCATTTCCACGCCGTCGAACATCCAGCCTAAGAACGCTGCGATCAGCACCATCCACTGTCCGGCGTTGAGCGGCTGCTGTTCGAAACGTGGCGAAGGCATTTCGACTGCTTGCCCTGTGGAACTCGGCGGCGCCGGCTGTGCATGATCCATTCGATATCCTCGTGATAGGGCGGAAGGTTGCTGCCAAGTGTAGACGATTGGCCCGAGTGCGGAAAGAACTGGGGCGGCGACGATCACCGCCGATCGGACATTGCTGCGAGGAATCTTCGGGTGGAGTCTCGGCGGGGTTCATGCAGCTATGGGCGTAAGCTGAGTGGGAGAAGGGTTTTGTAGCTTGCCAGGTTTGCCTGAATTTCGCCAGATTGTTGCGGTCTGGCTGCACTTCGTTGGCCGGGGGAGGAGCGCCGCTGTGAGAGTCCAAGCTTGCGGAACTGGTCTGACGAACATTCCTCTATTGGGGTTTAGAGCAGCTTTTTGGTAAGGTGCGACAACTACGGCAAGTATTGCATCGAGGAAGGGTGCTTCGTCATGAGATCGCAGGGGTCGGTCGTTTCGGGGCGAAGGCACCTTTGCCTGCCAACAGTTGGCGGGATGCTCATGGTCGCCTGCTTGTTGCCGATCGCCTGGCTGCGGGCCGACGAGCTGCGCACGGAGGTCGGTCCTCTCTTGCAGCAGACGCCACCGGAGGGCGGACTCACTTTCCAGGTCGGCGAGAGTGAATCGACTGCCGGAACCGTGGAAATCGAATCGCCCTCGCCGCTGGTCGAGCCGGTGGCGCCGGCTGTTGAGGTCCCAGCGGACACCAGACTATGGACTCCGGGGCGAGTCTTGGAGCGGGCATGGACGATCGACTATCAGTTCCGGTCGATCGGCGGGAGCAAGACGGTCTATGAGTTCGGAACCCGGGATCCACCGCCGGCGGGCTGGGCCCCGCTGAGCCGGCTCGTGTTTCCGGTCAACGGGCCTTGGCACGGGCTCAAGGTCGGCCTTCGCCGGCCACGATGGAACGCGCATTTCGAGTGGCTCACACCGATGAGCGGCGACATTCAGGGCGATCTGGAAGACTACGACTGGGTGTATCGCGACGGAGGCTACACTCACCTGGGGATAATGCATCAGCGATGGATCGAAGGGCAAATGATCGACCTGGGACTGGAAGTCCGCATGTGGGAGCACTGTTTCGACCTGCCCGTCGATTTCTGGCCGACCGCCGGGTTCCGGTGGCAGCGGTTCTACATCATGGCGTACGATCTCGTACAGTTGAAGGAATGGGACGTTTGGGTGCCCAACCCGTACACGTACGATGGCGACGTACTCACATTGGACCAGCAGTACTATCTGATCTACATAGGTGGTCAGCTGCGCAGCGTGCTCAAGTTCGCCGGGATTCTGCCGATCGCCGTGACGCTCGCCGGAGACTGGGCCAACGCGCAGGCCTACAATGTCGATCATCACCTGTTGCGCGAGGGAGACCGATATACCACGGAGAGCACACACGGGGATTCGTGGCACGTGGCCCTCACGGCGGAAGCTCCCATCACGAAGCGCATCACTGTAGGCTGCCAAGTCGATTACCTGCAGATCCGCACGCATGGCCGCCATCACATGTGGAACGACCCGCTACGCATCGATGCGACCTGGGACAACGGAGTCCGTGTGTGGTCCAACCAGACCTGGGTGACCGCTTTCGTCGGCCTGCGGATCTAACGTGGCCGGTGCGAAGAATCCCTGTGATACCCGGCGCACGAGCGGCTCACGCCGAGTTCTCCTCTTTGGGCACGTCTTCGAGGTATGCGCCGTCGGCACGCAGCGTCGACTGAAGTTGCTTCAGGTCCACCGTCGCCAGATCGACGTTCGATCGCAGGGCGAGTGCCGCGGCGGTTCCCACGCCCTGCCCCATCACCATGCAGTGCGATTGCAGTCGCACCGACGCCAAGCCTTCGTGAGTCGTCGACGCGCATCGCCCCACGACGGCCAAGTTGGGGATCTGACGGTTCAGGCACATCCCCAACGGAATGTGATAGCTTTCGCCGATCGGCGGCCAGAGCTGGGGCATCGTATCGTTATGGGTCGTGTAGCCTGTCCCCTTGGGATCATGGATGTCGATCATCCAGAAGCCATGGCCGATGGCGTCGGGCTGCTTTCGGGCGGAGACCACCATGGAGCCGTCGAGCGTCTTCATGCCGCGAATGCGACGCGATTCGCGAACGCCGATGCCGAAGCCCATCTGTGCGATTTCGGCCTGGGAGAAGCCCGGCATCTCCTGCCTCCAAAGGTCGAGGTATCGATAGACGTCGGCCCTTGCCTGCGCCGAAAGTCGCGTCAGCTCCTCCTCGTCCAGCGGATTGCCCGAAGCCGGGCACAAGTTGTAATAGCCGTTTGAGTGCGATCGCAGGTAACTCAGGGCGTGCCGCTCGTTGAACTGCGGGAAATCGCCGCGATCGCGCAGTTGTTGCATCTGTTTCAAGACCCGCTGTGCGTCGGCGGCCGATGCTTTATCGGTGGTCTCTTCCGCGCCGCGCAGTTCGAACATCATGGTCATGCCCTGCACGCGACCGTCGCCGGGCCGACCAAAATCGAACGGCAGGCCGGCGCTGGCGGCGACGTCGCCATCGCCCGTTGCGTCGATCACAATGCGTCCCAGTACGGCTTTGCGTCCGGTCTTCGTGTCGACAAGCACGCCGCGAATGCGATCGTCGGTGATGATCGACTCGACGGCCTTGAGGTCGCAGAACGTGCGGACTCCGGCGTCGTTGAGCATTTGATGAAAGACGACGCGCATGCCGGCCGGATCGAACGAGTGCGTTTCCGGGCGCTTGGGAAAGTCGCTCCTGCGCTTCACGAAGCGGCCCCCGCGATCGATCGCCTCCTGGGTGAAGCCGAAGATGACTTGCTTGGCGCGGTCGCTGGTGTGCCAGATGTTAACCAGCGCATTGGTGCCCATGCCGCCCACGCTCGGCCATCGCTCCAGCAGAATGACCTTGCTGCCGTGCCTGGCCGCACAACAAGCCGCCGCGATTCCGGCCGTGCCCCCGCCGCACACAAGCACGTCGGCCTCGGCCAACACGGGCACCTTGCGCTGGGGAACCGTTACGAAGCTGTCGCCGTCGCAGTGGGATGCGCCGACATCGGCCGCACCGGCGGCGACGGCCCAGGCACCGAGGCCACCGCTGGCGGCGGCGAGAAGCAACTTGCGCCGACTCACGTCCATGGCATCCCACCCTTTCAACAAGGAATCGATACCCATAGGTGAGGTCCGATCATTGGCGACCTCACCCCCAACTCTATCCGCTGCTGCCGGTGCGTGCAATCGGTCGGCACCCGGACGCTTGAACAACGACCCGCCACCGGCGAGAATAGAAATCGGGCGGGCATTCTGCCAGAAGTGAAGCGACCGAGTTCAAGGAGAGCCGTCATGCTGCTTAGCCGCGTTCATTGGGTTGTGCTGGCGACCCTATTGTTCACCTCCGAAGTTATCGCTCAGGCCAGCAGCCCACAGCCGAACGACTGGGAGAATCCGAAGATCACCTCGATCGGCACGGAGCGGCCGCACGCTACGATGGCCATCTTTCCCGATGCGGCGTCGACCGTGGTCGGCGATTGGGCGAAATCGCCCTACTACGCGTCTCTCAATGGCGACTGGAAGTTTCACTGGGTTCCGAAGCCGGCCGACCGGCCGCAGCATTTCTTCGAGACCACGTTCGACGACAGTGCGTGGAAGACGATTCCGGTGCCGTCGAACATCGAGCTGCAGGGCTACGGGGTGCCGATCTATCTGAACATCCCGTATCCGTGGGGCAAGCCCGATCCGCCGCATATTCCACACGACAACAACCCGGTAGGCTCTTACCGCCGTCACTTCACGGCGCCCGAGTCGTGGGCGGGCCGCGAGGTCTACCTGCACTTCGGCGGTGTGAATTCGTTCTTCTATGTGTGGATCAACGGACAGAAGGTCGGGCTGGGCAAGGGGAGTCGCACGCCCAACGAGTTCAACGTTACGCGGTTCCTGAAGCCGGGCGACAATCTGCTGGCCGTCGAGGTCTATCGGTGGAACGACGGCTCGTACCTGGAGGATCAGGATTTCTGGCGACTGAGCGGCATCTTTCGCGACGTGTATCTGTGGTCGACCGACCCGGTGCATGTGCGCGATTACACGGTTGTGGCCGATCTGACCGACGGTTACACCAACGGTCGATTGAACCTCTCCGCCGAGATCAGCAATCTGGGGTCCGGCGACGCCGAGGTGGAGTTGGACGCGGTGCTTCTGGACGCGTCGGGCAAGACGGTCGCGCAGTTGCCGGCGAAGAGGGCCAAAGCTCCGGCCGGCGGCCAGGCGGTCGTTGCCAGCCAGTGCAGCGTGGAGGGGCCGAAGAAATGGTCTGCCGAGGATCCGAACCTGTACAAACTGGTGCTGACGCTGAAACGGGCCGGCGGCGAGGTGATCGAAGCGACGGCCTGCAACGTCGGGTTTCGCAAAGTGGAGATCGCCGGGGGCCTGCTATTGGTCAATGGGCAGCGGATCCTGATTAAGGGCGTCGACCGGCACGAGCACGACCCCGATACGGGGCACCACGTGAGCGTCGAGTCGATGGTTCGCGACATTCGGCTGATGAAGCAGCACAATATCAACGCGGTGCGGACGTCGCACTATCCGAACGAGCCGGCCTGGTACGATCTGTGCGACCGCTACGGCATCTACCTGATCGACGAGGCGAACATCGAGTCGCACGGGCTGGGCTATGACGCGGCCTCGCTGGCCAAGAAGCCCGAGTGGCTCGCCGCCCACATGGATCGCACGCAGCGGATGGTCGAGCGCGACAAGAACCATCCGTCGATCATTATCTGGTCGTTGGGGAACGAGGCGGGCGACGGGCCCAACTTCGTCGCCACGTCGGGCTGGATCAAGAGCCGCGACAAGACCCGGCCCGTGCAATACGAGCGGGCGCTGCAAGCATCGCATACCGACATCGTGTGCCCAATGTACGCCAAACCGCAGACCTTGGCCGGTTACGTGAGCAAACCGCAGACGCGACCGCTCATCGAGTGCGAGTATGCCCATGCCATGGGTAACAGCACGGGCAATCTGTGGGAGTACTGGGATTTGTTCTACAGCAAACCGCAGCTTCAAGGCGGATTCATCTGGGACTGGGTCGATCAGGGCATCCGCACGCCGGTTCCCGAGAAGCTTGGCCCCGACTGCCGTAAGCCGATCAATCCGCTGGCCGAGATGCGGACCGCCTCGCCGCCGAAGAAGACCTATTGGGCGTATGGGGGCGATTTCGGCCCGCCGGGCACTCCCAGCGACGGCAACTTCTGCTGCAACGGTTTGGTGTCGCCCGCCCGGCGTCCCCATCCGGGCATCCACCAGGTGAAGAAGTGCTACCAGTACATCCATTGCAAGCCGGCGGCGCTGGAGAACGGCGAGGTGACGGTGACCAATTGGTACGACTTCACCGACTTGGCCGACATCGCGGAGGCGACGTGGCGGCTGCGGGCCGACGACCAGGTCGTCCAGGAAGGCCGCGTGGCCGATCTGGCCCTGGCTCCGCACGAGAGGCGCACCGTTCGAATTCCCTTTGCGCCCATGGCGGCAGAGCCGGGCGTCGAGTACTGGCTCGACCTGGTCTTTCATCTCAAGAAGGATACGCTGTGGGCGCCGGCAGGGCACGAAATTGCCTGGGAGCAGTTCAAGCTGCCGTGGTCGGCGGCCGCCTCGAGCGAGGTGCCTCAGAAACCGTCGGCCGATGCGCCGAAACTCACTCTCGCGCAGGACGACGCCAAGGCGACCGTTCAAGGCAGTGACTTCAGCCTGGTCATCGACAAGAAGTGTGGCTGGCTGGTGTCGCTGAAGCATCGCGGCACGGAGCTGATCGAGCAGCCGTTGCGGCCCGACTTCTGGCGGGCGCCGACCGACAACGACCGCGGCAACGACATGCCTCGCCGATGCGCCGTGTGGCGCAATGCCTATCGCTCGTGGAAAATGACGGGCATTCAGATCGAACAGGCCGACCCGCAGACGGTCAACGTGTCGGTGAAAGCGGAGTTGCCGGATGTCAGCTCGCAGTACGCACTGACCTATCGCATCGGAAGCGATGGCCGGATCGTCGTCGATGCGAAGTTCACCCCGGGCGGAACGAACCTGCCCGAACTGCCCCGGTTCGGCATGCAGATGGCGATGCCTGCCGGCTTCGAAACGCTCACCTGGTACGGTCACGGTCCTTGGGAGACGTACTGCGACCGCAAGGACGCCTGGGTCAGCGTTTTTCGCGGCAAGGTGGCCGACCAATACTTCAGCGATTACGTGGAACCGTGCGAGAGCGGTAACAAGGTCGGCGTGCGCTGGGTCGCGCTGAGCGACGCCGATGGGACCGGCCTGTTGGCCGTCGGTATGCCGCTGTTGAGCGTCAATGCCATGCACTACACCGCGGAAGAGCTGGAGCGGGCAAAACATCCCTACGAGCTGCAAAGCTGCGCCCCGGTGATCCTCAATCTCGACTGGAAGCAGATGGGCGTTGGCGGCGACGACAGTTGGGGGGCCAAGCCGCACGCTCCCTACCGACTGATGCCGCAGCCGTACGCGTACCGGTTCTGCCTGTTGCCCTTCTCAGAAGACGACGGCGACCCGAAGCAACTGGCCATCCGCTGCAGGGCCGCGGCGGATGGCGAGCGACGGCCATAGCACCTGCGGCGGCTTGGAAGAGACCGTTTCGGCAAACGACCGCGCTTGCACTCTCGCGGCGATCGGTATAGACTGCCACCAACATCGGGCCCCGGTTCGAGGTGACAGAAAGCGAGATGCCATGGTTGCGGCCGTCCTCCAGTCTTCGTCGACATGGTATCCGCTGGTCGTTCTGCTCATCGGCATCGTCTGCGTCGTTGGGCTGATTATTGCCGTTCGACTGAACGCCTTCATAGCCTTGGTCACGTCGGCGATGATCGTGAGCCTGCTGTCGCCGGGGCCGTTGGCCGAGCGAATCTCGCGCGTGGCCGACGCGTTCGGGTCGGCGGCCGGAAAGATCGGGATCGTCATCGCCATGGCGGCGGTCATCGGCAAGTGCCTGATGGACTCGGGTGCCGCCGACCGGATCGTCCGCTCGCTGTTTCGCGTGCTCGGCGAGAAGCGCGCGCCGCTGGCGCTGCTTTCCAGTGGGTTCGTTCTGGGAGTTCCCGTGTTTTTCGACACGGTCTTCTACCTGCTCGTGCCGCTTGCCCGCTCGCTGTGGAAGAATACGCGGAAGAACTACATCCTGTACGTGCTGTCGATCGGTTCGGGCGCGGCGATCACGCACACGCTCGTTCCGCCCACGCCGGGGCCGCTTTTGATCGCGGCCGAGTTCCACGTTCACCTGGGCACGATGATGCTCGTCGGCGGCATGATCGGCATGGCGACGGCTATTGCCATCATTCCTGTCTGCAAGCTGATGAACCGGTTGATCGACGTTCCCATGCGTCCCTATCCCGGCGAAGAAGACATGGAGCCGCTGGCCGACGATCAGTTGCCGCCGTTGTGGCTGTCGTTGCTGCCGATCGTGCTGCCGGTGGTGATGATCTCCAGCGACACGATCGTCAAGACGCTGGTGACGCGATACGAGGGAAACCAGGCGTTGCTGTCTGCGGCCAAGGTGACGGCGATCCTGGGGAACGCCAATCTGTCGCTGCTTGTGGCCGGCGCCGTGTCGATGGCCATTCTGATGCACTACCGCAACCTGACATTCGCGCAGTTGGCCCATGCGTCGGAGACGGCCCTGATGTCGGGTGGCATGATTATCCTGATCACGGCCGGCGGCGGCGCGTTCGGGGCCATGCTGCGCGAGGCTGGCGTGAGCCAGTCGATCGAGACGCTGACAGGATCGGGCGGGCAGAACATCGGCCTGGCGCTGCTCGTTCTGGGGTTTGCCATTGCCAGCGTCATGAAGGTCGCCCAGGGATCGAGCACCGTGGCCATGATCGTGGCGGCGGGCATGATGGCGTCGATGGCCGCGTCGAACCCGTCGGGAGTGTTCGAGGGACTGAAGTCGATGCTCGGTTGCCATCCGGTGTATCTGTGCACGAGCATCGGCGCCGGTTCGCTGGTGGGTTGCTGGATGAACGACTCGGGCTTCTGGATCTACTCGCGCATGAGCGCGCTGACGGAAGTCGAGTCGCTCAAGTCGTGGTCGATCATCCTGGTCGTTATCGGCTTTTTCGGGCTGGGGTTCAGCCTGTTGTTCGCCCGGCTGTTGCCGCTGGTGTAGGTGCGGCCGCCGGCACCGCTACGTCGCGTAGGGCGCGGCGAGCCGGAACTCGGGGTGCGTGTCGAGGAATCGCCGGACGCGATCGGCACGATCGAACGCCGATTGCATGAAGGCGATCGCCTCTTCGAGCCGGTCGTTGGGTTCCGCGCAACTGAAACGCAGGAATCCATGGCCCGCATCGCCGAAACACTCTCCGCCCAGACAGGCGATGCCCATGCGGTCGTCGGCGCCTTCGAGCAGGTACATGGCCAGCCCGTGCGAGGTGATGCCCATGCGATTGCAGATCGCTGAGACCGACGGGAAGACGTAGAACGTTCCGCCCGGGTCGAGGCAGCGTGCGCCATCGATCCGGTTGAGTCCCTTGACGAGGATTTCCACCTTCTCGCGAAACGACTGCATGCCGCGGCGGCTCTCCTCGTCGTCGTCAGCGAAGGCGGCGATCGCAGCCAGTTGCGCCAGCGGCGGCGTGCACGAGAGCGACGTATTGACGAGCTTGCCCAAGAGGTCGGCGATCTCCGGGCTGCTCACGGCATAGCCCAATCGCCAACCGCTCATACTGTACGACTTGCTCATGGTGTAGACGGCCACGGTCCGCTCGAGCATGCCCGGCACCGCCGCGATCGAGTGGTGCCGCCCGCGCCAGACCATGCGGTCGTAAGGTTCGTCGCTGAAGATGGCCACGTTGTGGGCCTGTGCCAGCTCGGCGATGGCCACAAGGTCTTCCAGCTCGGCGACGCCGCCGGTCGGATTGTGCGGGCTGTTGAGAAAGATGGCCTTGGGACGCGGATCCTGAGTCAAGAACCGCTCGACGTCGTTGATGTTGGGACGGAACTGGCGGTCCTGCTTGAGATCGGAGAGCCACATCCGCCCACCGCGGCGTGCAATGTTGGGCAGATAGGTGGGAAAGTATGGGCTGAACACGAGCACGCCGTCGCCCGGGTCGAGAAAGACCTCGCAGAAGAGCAATTCGAAGATCTTGGCTCCGGGGGCGGCCACGACGTTGTCGGCCGTCACGTCGAGCCCATGCTCGCGGCGGACATACTCGGCAGCCGCCTCGCGAAACTCGGGCAGTCCACCCGACGGGCAGTAATGGCTTCGATCGTTGCGGATGGCGTCGATTCCCGCGGCTTTGGCCGACGCGGTCGTCGGAAACGGGCTGTCGCCGATTTCCAGTTCGATCACGCGTTTGCCGGCCGCGGCCAACTGGCGCGCCGTGGCCAGCACGTTGAACGCCATCTCGACGCTGATATTCTGTGCGAAGTCGCTGTATTGGATGGGCACGATAGGCTCAGGTTCTCTTGTGATGCGTACGTCGACTACTTCTTGAACAGGGCTTTGGAGAGGCGGACGAGTTGGCTGTGCGTGTCGACGGGAATGTGGCCGTTGTCGACGTCGATGGGAACATTGATCGTGATGGCCCCGCCGACGCCCTTGATCTTGCCGACGAACGCCTGAAGCTCTTTGTCGGTGTAGTGACAGAACTGGTTGGGGATGGCCGGATTGAAGGTCAGATCGATTGGCAACAGGCAGTGCCACTGCATTCCGTCGATCAGTGGGGCGTCGGGCAGGTAGTAGCGGGCTTCCTGCCCCTTCTTTCGCAACAGCCGGTCGGGCGTGACGATGATCTCGCCACCGGGCGGGAGAAAATCGCGGCGAATCTGGCCGTTTTCCAACAGGTGGATTTCCCCGGCGTGATAGTCGGCCAGCCGGCACACCGGGTTGATCGGTCCGCCGCAACAGAACTCGGCCCCGCTGAACGCGATCGCGGCGTCGGGGTTGCCGGCACGAACGGCGGCTAGGTACTTGTGCCAATACTCGTCCGGGTGGGGGCCGCAACTGTCGAACCACCAACCGTGATGGAGCCGGCCGAACTTCAGCGAGTACTGCCGAAGGAACTCAAAATACTGCTGGGTGAAATCGTCGCCGCCCGAGCTGAGGGCCGCGCGGATCGCCGGGTCGGCCGCCTGCTCCGACGGCAGGTAGAAGATCAGACGCTTGCCCAACGGTTCCAGCCGCCGGGCGATCTCCAGAGCCAGATCGCGGTGCGGCGTGCGTCCTGGGTCCTTCGCGTCGAGGACCGGATTGGGGCTGCACAGGTAGCCGGTGCACTGGCCGAGGGTGAAGATCAGCCAGTCGGCCCCCGTCTCCTGGAATTGGGCAATGAAGTGATCGATGTCGAAACGGTCGACGGTACGATTCAGATCGGCCGTCTTCTCTTCCGCGGTCGCTCCCTTGGGCGTGAGGAGATAGTGGGTCATCACACCGTAGGTGCCTTGGGGCATCCAGGCTGCACGAGTCTTGGGCTGCTCACCCATCGCCGGGCCGGCCGTCACCGCGAAGCACACGAAGAGCACTGCGAAAACGGGTGGTTGAGATTTCGTCACGGAAGGGTTCCTTCTCATACAGATTGAGCGTCAGGGGATAGTCGTCTGGCGCGGCCGACATTGTCGCCGATTGCCGGGGCGCCGTAAAGTGGGCAGCTATCGCCTTGGAAACGCACCGCCGGGGTGCGATTCACAAGCTACTTCGCCGCTTTCTTCTCGTGTTCCTTCAGCGCGGCCAGGATGGCGTCGGCGATGCCCTGCATTCCCTTGTCGCCGGGATGCGCGCCAACCCCGGCGTGCTCGATTTTGCGCTCCGACCGACCGTAGTTCCCCTCGTCCTTGCATAGAGCACTGATGTCGACGAAGATCCCTCCTACCTCCTGGCAAGTCTGCCTGAGAATCGTGTCCTTGGGTTCGTTCGGCCAGAAGCAACTGCGCACCACAATCGTCGGCTGGCCGTCGCTCTTCAGCCGCGCGAGCAGTTTGCGCATGGCGGCCGTGAACTGGGTCTTGGCCTGTTCGGACGCCAAGTTCGGAACGTTCTCTCCAATGGCTACGATCACCAAGTCGGGCTTGAAGTCGAAGGCGTCTTTCAAGTTGGCGTCGACGTCGTAGGTGGCGTATTGACGCTCGAAATCGGCGATGTTATTGACCAAGATCTTCGGCGCGGCGGCCGGCGATTTGGTCAGGTCGCGAGTGAGGAGGTGCACGAAGTCTTTGTCCTCGGCACTGGCCGCCATTCCCCAGTCGCCCAGCCAGCCGATCGCCGGGGCGGGCCCATGCTTGGTGATGCTGTTGCCCAGAAAGAGGATCTTGTGAGGGGCCGTCGGAGTGGGGGCATCCTGTGCCGCGGCGAGCGCGGCGGTGGCGAGGCTGCCGAACGCTGCCAAGCAGACGAGGATGCACGCAAAACGCGTCCGCCCGGTGAGGCGGCGCCGATGGATGCTGCTTTTCGCGACAATCCGAGTTTTCGTGGTGAGCCTAAGCATGAATATGTTCCTCCAAGTGTTGTGATCGTTGTTTTGATGATGCGATGCGGCCAGTCAGTCGAGCGACTCGTTTTCGATGCGTTCAACCTACTTGCCTGTGGCGCCGGAAGCCAGAGGCGGAGCATTGACGACGAACGTGGCGATTCCTAGCTGGCCGCCCTTAGGTGTGAGCGTCAAGGTGTGCGACTCGTTTGTGCAGCCTTGGACCAAGAGCGTGCGGGCGCCGGCGGGTTGCGGTTCGTACAGGCGGGTGAACAACGGATACGACCGCCAGGTCACCTGGAACCCCGGCGGCAATGTTGCCTTTCGGTACATGAGCGTCCAGGGGATGCGCCAGTCGGAGGGCTCGATCACGACGCGCTGCGAACGCGAGACGAAGCGTTCGGTGTTCCAGCTTTCGCCGTCGTCGCCGGTCACGCTGCCTTGAAGGCGAAAATGGATCTTTGTGCCGTCGGGCGTCGAATCGGGCAGACACGTAAGGGTCCAGTCTTCCTCGACCGGCGGCTGCTCGAAGCCGATATGGTTGATGGCGGGCATCCAGATTCTTGCCGGGCCGAGGCTGGGTCGCGTGATGGCCCAAAGATCCTTGATGTCGTCCATCGGCTTGCCGTCCAAGAGCACCGTCGCCTTGGTGCCCGCGGTGCCGGTGCCGTCGGATACGGCAACGACACGGTTTCCTGTGAAGCGGAGTGTGAGGCTGCCATTGTCGCCGCGGGTAACCTCGGGCGCGCCGGCCGCGATGGTTTTGATCGTTCCGGACGCCACGGGGTCGTCGCCCAAGGCGGGCACGCGAACCAGCTCTTCGCCGATCAGTTTGGCGTAGAGCTCGCAACCCTTGGAGGTCAGGTGTATGGTGTCGGTGAGGAGGTCTTTGGCGGCCATGTGATGGTCGGCCAGATAGCTGCGCCACTTTTCCCGCAGATCGATCAACATGCAGTGGTACTTCGGTGCCACGGCGCGGATCTTCTCGGCACGCGCGTCGTGCTCGGTGTTGATGTGATCGGGTTGGTCGCGGGACACGATGTTGAGGTGGCTCGTCCAGATGATGATTTCGGCAGACGTGCGCTTGCGCGTCCGTTTGACGATCTCCTCGTATTTGTCCATCGGCCCGTATACGTGGAAGAACAACAGGTCGGGATACCACGGATAGAGGTCGTGATCGGCCGTGCGCAGCAAGACGGGCGACTGGTAGCCGCCGATCGCCGCGTTGCGGAATTCGAACTGGACCGTCGGATAGCGCGCGGTGAGGCTTTCCTGGACGAGTTTGGTCCACGGCTGCGCAGTGATCGACTGGCCGTAGAACATCACGCGCACGTGCGCGGGCTTCTCGGCCGTCGATTCCTCAAGGGTCTTCATCGTGCGTTGGATGTACGCGGCGGATGGGTTCTCGGCCGCAGTGGCCACCGACGCCACCAGCATTACCGTAGTGAAGAGCATGGCTTGCCTCGTCATGGGATAATTCCTCAGGAACCCATTATACTTGCAATGGATCGGGTTTCCTGCGGTTGGGGGAAGTTCACGGGGTACGGCCAGTTTCTTTTTCGGGCCGGAGGACGAAAAAGAGGGCTTCCAGCGGCGCCAACTCCATCTGGTAGTCGTAGGGCAAGGCGACCTGCCGGGCCAGGTGCTCGGGCGTCTCGGGATGGTCGGCGCGATACAGGTCGACATCGGCCTTCGGCCAGCTGGGGGCGTTGCGCGTGTCGAGCTTGAGCCGCAGCGGCTGCTTTTGGTCGGTGATATTTACCAAGCAGTGTCCCACCAGACCCTCGGGCGACTGCCAGGAACTGGTCAGCACCGCCTTCTCGTCAAACGGCTCGGAAACCCACTTGCCTTGGCGCTGAGCGGCGATCGGAAACGACACCGTGGCAACGTCGAACTCCAGGGGATGGAGCATGCGGCCGAGCATCAGGAACCGCTGGGCTTCCGTCTTGAGCAAGTGCTGATGGTTGCGGAGCATCGTGATCTGGTCGGGATGGGTTTCGGCCACTGCCTGCTGGTATGACCAGACAGACTGGGCGGGTGTCTTGCCGGTCACTAAGTTGACGGCATGCTGGCGAACCACGGCCGGGCTTTTCTCCTTCGTGGCCCTGGGCCCCTCGCCGCCGTAGGCAATCGCGTACTCGTGGTACAGATAGCTGAACAGCGGAATTCCCCGTGCACCGGGCGCAGCGCGATACCACCAGCGTTCGCGCGACTCGCGCGTATGAAAACCATCGAGCAGCGGGATCAACTCTTCGTGGACCTCTTCGTGGAACAGGAGAAACTGCGGATCGAGCGAGCGGCCGTATTGGCGCATGTCGCGGAGCAGGTCGTGAAAAGCGGTGGCCTGGAACGTTCCCGGCCCGGGCAGGTGACCGTGCGACGTGCCGTAGCAGGCGGCGCCGGCTCCAGAAGTGGTCTGGTCCATTTGAACGATGTCGACACCCAAAGCGTGAAGCCGCTCGACCACCGAACGGAAGAATGCCTTCGTTTCGGGCGCGGCGGGGCAGAACTCGTACGAATGGCGCTTCCACGTGTTTTGCCCGCTCGACTCGTTCAGGAGGGCCTCTTTCGGTTTGCCGGTCGCCTTGTCGATGACCAGCGACTGCCGGTAGCGCTCCGCGCCGGATACCGGCGAGCCGTCGCGGCCCTCGTTGTCGAACGTGTAGTAGAGCCCCGACAGGAAGAGCAGCGGAGAGAAGCCATCCCGTCGCAACTCGGGGATGACTCGCTTGGCGTTGGACTCGTCGAAGACCGGAAAGTAATCGCCGGCCGTCCAACGACGGTGGTTCTCCCAGCCGGCGAGCATCGGTACGACCGGGCCGTCGATGCGCTGGCGGAACGTGCGCAGGTGTTCCAGCAGTTTGGGATAGTACGACCCGTTGCACAGCCGCTCCGCGTTGTAGGTGCGGACCTCGACCGTGTGGATGCATGGACCGTGCTTCCAGAAGTCGGGAATGTCGTCGCGCTGGGCGAGCGTCCGGGCGCACCACGGCTGCTGCACGGCCCAGCGCTTGTACAAGTCGGCGGTTTGCTGCCACGTTCCCGAGGTGGCGCCGAGGGCAACGTCGTAGGGGCTCTTCCAAAGTGCGGGCACCTGCTCTGGCAGACGATACTCTTGGTAGAGCAGAAAGCGATCGCCGCCCTGCTTGGCAATTTGCAGAGCACGCCCGTGGTCGGTGGTGTCCATGCTTGCCAGGTAGAGGCCCGCCGTGTGGTCCTGGTAGGAGAAGAACTGGGCCGACTGGCCGCCGGGAAATGCCCAACCCAGCGAGAAACCGGCTGGCCACTCGGCGGCCGGATTGCGGATGATCGCGCCGGGGAGCGCCGGAGCTACGATGAAATCGTCGCCCGTCTCGCCAATCGCCGGCACCGCCGCGACGTACGGAAAGCGGACGGCCGCGAGCGTCTGGCTGCCGGGATTGTCGACCGCAATCGACCACTGGGCGATCGGCTCGTCGTCGGCGAGGTGACCTTCGATATCGACCTTCAGGTTGCCATCGGGCCCCAGTCCGGCGAACGCCAAAGCGATGCGCTGCCCTCCCGTCATCGGCGTCACCTGGATCGAGCCCTGCTTGGCACTGCGGCCGTCGACGGTGGTCGTGCCGCCATCAGCTTTTCGAAGGGTTAGCGCGAACAGGGCTTGAGCGGCCGGGTCGGCCAAGAGGTTCACGCCCGACGGCTTCTCGACGAGTTGAAGAAGCGACGGGATGGGCTTGGTCGCGAACACAAACCGCACGCGGGCATTCTCGACGGTGAGCGTGTCGTTCTGCGCGGCCAACAGGGACGAGCAGCAGGGCAAACAGAGCACGCTGAGAAGGAAGTAACGGTTCATGGCGATACCGTCCTTGTGATGGCGAGCGGTAGTTTTAGGCGGGCCTTTGCTTCAGCCGGACGCGGGCGTGCCCGGCGCGGTCATCGCGCTTGGCAAACGGGGAGCAAGGGTGTGACGTTCGGCTCCCTGGCGGGCGAGCGGTTTTCTCGATCATCGAGAAGGGACCCCCGCTTGTCAAGGGTCTCGCCAGATGACCGCCCAATGGCCCCCGCCGTCCAGTGGGACGCCTTGCGGCCGAGCATCGTGGCAGCGGTGGAAAACTTTTGACAACCCGAACGCCCGGCCCATATGATTGGCTCGGAAAGAGGGGCGGTTCTTCATACATTGCGATCATGGTGGAAAGGGTCAAAAGATGAAGAGCGTGCTGATTACGGCGATAGGGCTGTTGTTGCTGACTGCGGAGGTGCAAGCTGCGCCGGCGGCTTCCCTCAGCGAACAACGTGCGCGGTCGTCGCCCGAATGGGTCACCCGCGGCGTCATGTATCAGATCCAGCCGCGCGCCTTCACGCCGGAGGGCACGCTGAAGGCAGCCACGGCGCGCTTGCCGGACGTGGCCGACATCGGGGTCGACATCATCTACCTGTGCCCCGTCTTTGTGTCGGACGACGATCCGAATCAGAAGTCGTGGAGCCCGCGCCAGAGAGCCTCGGGCATGAACAACCCTCGCAACCCGTATCGCATGAAAGACTACTATCATGTCGATCCGGAGTATGGAACGGATGACGACCTGAAGACGTTCATCGCCACGGCTCACAAGCTGGGCATGCACGTGCTGCTCGACATGGTCTACCTGCACTGCGGCCCGAACGCCGTCTTTCTCAAGGAACACCCCGACTTTGTCAAACGAGACAAGGATGACAAGGTGGTGACGGCCGCCTGGGGTTTCCCGGCCATGAACCTCGCCAACCCCGCACTCCGCGAGTATCTGTGGCAGAACATGGAGTATTGGGTTCGCGATTTCGGCGCCGACGGGTTTCGTTGCGACGTGGCGGGCGGCATTCCGCTGGACTTCTGGGAAACGGCGCGAGTTCGTCTGGAGAAGATCAAGCCCGACGTGGGCATGCTGTCGGAATGCGAGCGCCGGGAAGACCAACTGAAGGCGTTCGATCTGAACTACAGCTTCACTTGGTTCGGCACGCTTCGCCGTGTGATCGAACGAGGCGAGCCGGTGTCGGCCGTCCGCAAGACTTGGGAAACCATGGCCGCCCAACGCCCGCGCGGCACGCGGTTCATCCGCTATATCGACAACCACGACATCGCCACCGACGCGTTCAACAACCGCATCGAGAAGGCGTGGGGCAGCCGATGCGTGAACGCCATTTTGGCGATGCTCTTCACGCTGGATGGCGTGCCCATGTTGTACAACGGGCAGGAGGTGGCCGACACGGCCCGAAACACGCTCTTCGGGCGGATGCCGATCGACTGGGCCGCCGGCGATACACCCGAAGGCAAGCGCCGGCGGAAACTGTGCAAAGAGCTTTGCGCAATGCGGCATGCGCAACGACCGTTGACCGACGGCGCGCTAGCCTGGCTCGACAACACGGCACCCAACGCCGTGCTCTCCTATCTGCGGACGCTGGAGGGGAAACAGATTCTCTCGGTCGTGAACCTGACGGGCAAGAAGGTGGACGTTCAGGTGACGGTGCCCGGCGAAGCGGGATCGGCGCTGCAACCGCTGCTCGCTACAGGTGTGGATGGTAGCGGCAAGAGTGCCTTCACCCTGGACGGATACGGATACTATGTCGGTGCGCGTGGAGCGAAGTGAACCAGGCTCACAGAGTTTCCTTGAATCTGCGGGGTAGATCATGAACAAGCTCAGTCGCCGCAACTTCGTCCTCGCCACGGCGGGCGGACTCGGCGCATTGGCGGCCTCGCATTCCGGCCGGGGGCACGCGGGGGAGCCCGCCGGCAAAGCCGACGCCGCAAGTGCACCGACCACGGTCCGGGCGGCCTCGGCCTCGGTGAAGCTTACCGACGATAACATGGCCGAACTCCACGCGGAGAAGAAGGTCTTTGGCAAGCCGTGGGAGGGCGAGTTCCGCGCCAACTCGCTGGTGTTGGACGGCGACGAGCGCATCTGCCTGATCTCGCTCGACGCCCAGAACATCATGCTGCCCATGACGGAGAACGCCGCCAGACGAATCGCTGCGGCGACGGGCATCCCCGAGAGCAATATCCTCATCTGTGCAACGCACACCCACAGCGGCCCCGTGATGACGAACGCCTTCGGCATCACACCCGACGCGGAGTACCTGCGCCGCATGGAGGAGGGGAGTGTGCTGGCAGCGGTCAAGGCGATGGCGGCGATGGACAGCGGGAAATCGGCGTCGGAAGCGGCCGTGCTGTTTGGCCAGAGCCAGGAGGCGACCGTCGGTTGCAACAGCCGCTTGCTGCTGAAAGACGGCGGCGTCGGCTGGTATGGTTACGAAGCGAAGGACGTCGTGCGGCCGACGGGTCCCTACGACCCCGATTTGTACGTGTTGGCGCTGAAGCGTTCCGATGGCACGTATGCCGGCTTGGCCTTCAACCACTCGGTGCACAATATCGGGCGGATTCGCGAAGACTGCATGTCGCCCTGTTTCTATGGTCTGACGGCGTTGGAGATCGAGCGACGCCACGGAGCCACGACTCTGTTCCTGCCCGGCGCGATCGGATCCACCCACAATGCGACGTACACGGACAGCGGCGTTCCCGCGGCCGAGTGCGTGCACCGACTGGCCGACGCGATCGAAGAGGCGTTGGGACGCGTGCAGCCGGCGCAGCCCGGGCCGGTGAAAGTGTTGAACCGGCAGTTTTCTTATCGCGTGCGCCGCTTCGACGAAGCGAAGGAGGCAGCCGCGGTGAAGGCCTACGTGGAGCGATATGCTCCCAAAGCCGCCGCGCACTATATCAAAGTGTTCCATACCATGCGCAAGGAGATGGTGCCGCACCAGGGCGAGGCGCGGCAGACACGCCTCCAGGCGATTCGGCTGGGCGATCTCGCGCTGGTGGGTATTCCCGGCGAACTGTTCGCCCGACTGGGATTGGAGATTCGCCGGCGATCGCCCTTCCGGCACACGTGCGTCGTTGGGCTGGCCAACGTGAAGACCGGCTACATCCCCGACCGACAGGCCTATGCCGATGGCGGCTACCAGACATGGGCCGGTTGGCACAGTATGCTCGAAGTGGGTACGGGCGAAGCCATGGTCGACGAGGCGGTGGCGATGCTCGACGAACTGTACGATGCCGCGCCGCCGAAGCGGCGCGGGATATCGTAGGTCGGACCCTCGGCGCGCAAACGGGCCGATCCTGGCTTACGGCGTCTTGTGTGCTTCGCGCCAGAAGTCTTCTTCGGAGATTCTGAGCCTGAGCGGATCAGGCTCCTTCCAAGGCTGTTTCGAGGCGAAGCCAGCGATCACCCAGATTTCACCAGGACGCCGTTCGAGGACGAACGGGTAGCTCAACTGACCGCCTTTCTGTCGGGCAAGGACGATTGGCTTGGTCCAGGTCTTGGCGTCGTCGGACGAGAAGGCGATGAGCAACTCCTCGCGTCCCTCCTTGCCGTTGCGCACCAGTGCGAGGCGTCCGCTGTGCAGTTTCAACAGGAAGCCGGGCGCCGAGGTCGACTCGATCTGGCTCGGGATGATGGTGCGCCAGTTCAGGCCGCCGTCGTCGGAGAAGGCTTCCCAGAAGCGGCCCCAATGGGTGCGAATGAGCATGAGCAGCCGGCCGTCGCTGAGTTCGGCCACGGTGGGCTCCATGGCGCCCGAGTGGTCACCGTGACCGCCAAGGTCGATCAGATTGCTGCGGGTCCACGTCTTGCCGTCGTCACTAGAGGTGAGAGAGCAAGCCACGTAGCGGCCCGGGTTGGGAACGAGATGGGGAACCGTGGCGACCAGCCGGCCGTCGCGGGTCTGGATGAAGCCGAAGAAGTTGGGGTTGTAGCCTTCCAGCAGTCGCTGGCGGTCGACCCAGGTCTTGCCGCCGTCGAGACTGCGAACGGCCCAAATCTCCAGGCGGCAGTCGTCCTTGGGCTGGTTGATCTCGCGGTCCCACGAGAAGTTGTACGTGGTGCCGTCCAGGTAGACGGCCACGAGCGCGCCGTTTCGGGTGCGTACGACGTAGTACGAAGCGGGCTCGCCTTTCAGGCCGGCCAGACCCTCGCAAACGGGCTGCGGTTGGGACCAGGTCTTGCCGTCGTCGGTGCTCGTGCACATTCCTTGGTCATTAATGGTCATGAGGTTGCCGTCGGCCAGTTCGGTGAACGGGCCGTTTGTGGTGACTTCCAGCGGTTTGGCGAGCGGGTTGACCCAACGCGACGCATCCTCGGCCCGGCCGCAGAGCGCGGCGCAACCGATGGCCGCCGCAACCAGTAGTACCCGCAGTTTGCTTTGCATCTCAGATGGACTCCTTACTAGGTGATTGGGTTGGATGCGAGCTCGAATCCGTGCCTGGATCGTCGGAGATCGCCGGTTTACGGTCGTGACTCTCGTCGACCCGGCCGCCATGACATTATGTCCTGCTCAGAACGACTTCATCAACTCTTCGATGAAGATCTTGTGGCCCCGGTCGTCGGGGTGGTTGATGCCGTTGTACAACAGCGTGGTGTAGGGAATTCCCTCTTTGCACAAGTGTTGCCACACTCGGGCGGCGTCGGCGAGGCCAACTTGCTTCTCCTCGGCGATCTCGCGCAAGGCCTGGCATGCGGCCCGTTGATCTTGGCTCCAAACATCTTCGAAGCCCATCGACCTGGGCATGGTGAAGTGGGGGGTAATCAGGATCACCTCTGCGCCGATGGCCCGGATCTGGTCGATGGCCTGGTAGTAGTGCTTGCGCATTGTCTCGGGCGTGAAGCCCATGTCGTTGACATACTCGATGACGACCAGGTCGGGCCGTTTCTGGAGGACGTCCTGGTCGAGGTTGGGTAGTCGCTGGTTGGTATTGCTGCCGCCGATGCCCGCGTTGAAGAAGTCGATCTGGGCTTTGGGATACTTCTCCCGCAGTCGGGCGACGAACCCGTCGGCGAATCGCTTTTCCGGCGAGCTGGCATCGCCGCCGCAGGTGACGCTGTCGCCCCAGAAGCCGATGAGCAGCCGCTGGCCCTGTTCGAGCTTTGCGCGGGTCTTCGCCACCCGCTGGGCCTTCTGACGCAGCGCGTCGGGCGTGGGCGCAGGAAGCGGTGGCCCGACGGGGAAGATATCGGTCGACTTCAATTCCTGCGAGTTGTAGTCCAACAGTATGTTGGCAATCGCCATGGAGCCTTCCTGGGCCTGGGGCGGGTGGGGACACGTTTTGGCGTCTTCTCCGCTGCGTATGGAAACGACGCCCTCGGGCGAGACTTGCACGGCATCCAACCGCATGAGGCTGTAACGGTAGTCGACGTAGACATCGGTTCGAGCCCCGATGCGACCACCCTCGATGCGGCCGAGCATACCCCATGCGTCGTCGACGAGGTAATCTTTCCCGAGCACGTAAGGCTTGCCGTCGGGAGAATCCTTGACGACGACGGAGCCGGGCACGAGGCATCCGGGCAGGGTCGTCCTGCGACTCACGCAGCCCTGCAGCCGAGTTCCCACCGCCCAGCCACGAGGCTTCTCGGCCACCAGACGATGCTTTTCGTTGCGAACCTGCTCGATCTTTGCCGGCTCGAAACGCAGGGTGGCCGTTGCGGCGACCTTGACGGGGCGCCCATCGACCGTGCACTGGCCAGGTTTGACGAGGAGGGTTAAGCCGCTGGCCGGGACGATTTCCAGCCCGTTGGCCTCAACAGCCAGCGCCCGACCGGATCCGACGATCAGGCTCGCAGCAATCGCGATTGCCGCCATCTTGTGCCGATACGGAACGTTCATGCCAACCCTCGCTTCGGTACGGTTCCTGAACTGCGCTACTTGCCGTAGAACCAGTCGATGCCGATCCGTGCCACGTGGAGGCCGTCGCGGGCGTGGTAGCCGACCAGAGCCAGATCCTTGCCCAGGAAGGTCACGCACTGGTAGCCGAAATCGTCCTCCGGATTGCGGGCAATGTACCGGAACGGCTCGAACGTCTTGCCTTCGTCCTTCGAGATGGCCGTCGTCAGGGCGCAGCGCCGATGAATTCTCGAATCCTGCTTGTCGGTCGATTTCTCGCTGTTCCAGATGAACAACAGATCGCCGGTCGACGGAATTCGCCGCACGGTGGGCAGCCCCGCGTACGGCATCGGCAACTCCTTCATCGGCTCACCCTTGGACCAGCTTTCACACTTATCGGACGAGTAGGCGCGAACGGGGTACCCGCTGTACGTGCGCGCGAACATCATCACCCGGCCATCCTTGAGCTCGACGGCGTCGGCTTCCTGGACTTCCAGCGGGTGCATGTCGACGGTGTTCTTGCTGGGCTGCCAGCTATACCCACCGTCGTCGGAGAAGAACGACATGCCGACGTAACCGCCGTGGTCGTTGGTGCTGGGCCAATAGGCCTTGTACTCGGCGATGGCCACGAGGCGGCCAGTCGATAGTTTCAACAGCCGATCGTTGTGGACGAGCACGTAGCCGGCTTGTGGGGTGAGCAGGAACTGGTCGGTCCAGGTCTTGCCGTCGTCGGCCGATCGGCGGTAGTAGTTGTGGCCGTAGTAAGGCGTCGTGGGATAGGTAGCGTAGATGTACGACATGAGGATGTTGCCATCGTCGAGCCGGAGGAAACTCGGATGGCAGTAATAGCCCTTGGCTGGCGGCTGAGGGTTGGGAATCAGCATGCACGGCTCGCCCCAGGTCTTTCCCTGGTCGGTCGACTTGATCGCCTGGATGCCGTCCTTGGTGAACGACATCATCAGCGATCCGTCGGCCAACTGTACGAAATCGCCCATCGAGCCACGGTAGCCGTGGGGGCCCTTCTGCCACTTCAGTACGTGGACATCTTCGAACAGCCCACCCGCGGCCGCGGCACCCGCCACGAACGTTGCCAACACTGCTGTCATGAGTCGAACCGCCATGGGCTAATCTCCTTGTTGCAAAAAACACCTTTCGTCCAGTGCGCGGCTCCCTTCGGTCCACCGCTAACAGCCCATTCTGCACAGCAGCTTGCGCCGGCGTCAAGCAAGACGCCGATTCCGTCGCTTGAACCTCGTGGCACGGGAGCGTAAGATGTTGACACCAGCCGATCGGAGTGTGTTGTTATGAGCAAAGAAGTGGTGACGCGTCGGGCAAACGATAACCAATACCTGCACAAAGACTTTCACGGTGCGCTGAGCGTTGGGCTGGACTACATCGCCCAGCGCTTCGGCAAGGACGCGGTCCGCGACTATCTGCGGCAGTTTGCTCGGGCGTACTATGCGCCGCTGACCGACGAGCTCGGTCAACGGGGGCTGATCGCGCTGAAGGAACACTTTGAGCAGGTCTATCGGGTGGAAGGTGCCGAGCCGCGCATCAGCCTGACCGACGACGACTTGTTCCTGGAACTCGAAACGTGCCCGGCTGTAATGCACATGCGCAAAGAGGGGTACCCGGTATCGCCGCTGTTTTTCGAGACGGTCCGCACGGTGAACGAGGCCATTTGCGAGGGGACAGCCTTCGACGCTGAGCTGTTGGACTACGACGGCGCGACGGGCCACAGCATTCAGCACTTCTTCCGGAGGCCTTCATGATTTCCTGCACGGAATTCATCCCCGCCTATAGCGAGATGTTCAAGTTCCTGCACGATCGCGGCGGTCGCGAGGCGGTGGAGGACTTCTGGAACTACCTGTCGGATCGGTTCCTGGGCAATCTGCGCGACCTGGTTATCACCCATGGGATTCGTGGCTGCTGGATGTACTGGAACCACACGCTTAACGAAGAGGCCGCCGATTTCACGATGGAACTGGACGAAGAGGCCGGCCTGTTCCGCATCGAGATGCACCATTGTCCTTCGATGGGGCGGCTTCTGGAACTGAAGCACATGGAGCCCTACGCCGACTACTGTCGCCATTGCGACGTTCTGTACCGGCGCGTTCTCGAGCCGCTGGGCTACCGCTGCGAGGTCGACCTGTCGCACTGCCACGAGGCGCGCTGCAGCTTGACCGTTACCCGGCGAAGTTGAGTTGCTGCTTCAGCCGCGTCCGGCGGGGCCTTCGGGGGGGCGGGTTTTCGCGGTGAAGCCACGCAGGCGAATTGCGGTTGGGGACAGACGCCGATCGCATCGAGGGGCATTGTCGGCGGCTCGCTGTTGGCGACCGTCGTGCAAGAAGGAACCGCCTTGCTGCAAGCTCGCAGGAAGGCGGTTCCGCAACAACCGTTCGCGACGTGTACGTTCACACCAGACTAGCGACGGAAACCAAGCCCTCCGGAGTGAAACGCTTCGCCGCCGTGGAATCCTTCGCCGCGTTCCTCGCCATAGAAATGGCGCCCTGTGTAGACGCGGCCTTCGGGGCTGCCGTAGTATCCGCGGCCCCACCATCCGCTGTAGTAGCCGGGATACGAGTTATAGTAGCCATAGCTCGGATAGTATGGGTAGTTCGAGTAGCCGGAATAGTAACCCGGTGAGTATTCATAGCCGTAAATGGCGTTCGACTGAGGCGTCGTGCAGGTTTCCGGGTTGTAGTTGTGCCAATCGCCGTTGCGCCAGTAGACCCAGCGCCCCTCAGGCAGCCAATACCACCACTGGCCACCGTAGAATCGATACCGCCACTGGTCGCCGCTGTTGTTGTTGGATTGGACGGCCTGACGCGATTCCGGATACTGGCCGGTCGTGGGCTTCTCGGCGAGGGATTCCGTTGTCGGAGTCTTGGAGGATCCCTCGTTCTTGTCGTTCATTAGAGTCTTGCCGTCCATGGAGGTCCCTCCAGAAATCATCGGACCTTTCGTCGTGCTCGGCCCGGGGGGTGTGCTCAGGTTAGTTATGTTGGGGTCGTGCGTCCGTTGGCCCGGCATCGACCCGGGGCTTTGCTGAGCAAACGCTAGATTGCCGGTAAACGCCAGCATTCCTGCCACTGCGAATATCCACATTGCGGTTCGCATACATGCCTCCCCTTATTGAGGTCACATCAGGTACCCGTTGCAGGCCGTCGTTGAACAGACTTTCCACCTGCACACGGCGCTGAGTTGACGTGCATGCAGATCGCGTGCCAGAGCCGGCGGGATCGCAACTATCTGGCGGACTTCGCGCCGGCTTGCGCCACGTCGTCGTAGAACTGAGGAACGCCAGCCGCACGGCGCTAATGCCCTGCGACAGACGAGCAAGGCGGTGCGACAACATGTCGGCGTCGATGCAGAGCGTGTGAAAGGGCAAGAGACACGGCTGACGCAAGTCGCCGCCGGCCTCACGCCGCCATGCGGTGCTCCCGGGGTGGCTCGTGAAGGGTGAGCGTCTGGAGCATGTTTCCGTCAGGATCGTAGAACTGGAGCAGTCCGATGTCGACGAACCACATGGCCATCCATCCGGTGAGGCGATACGACCAGGCGACGCATCGGCCGTCGTCGAACAGGGCCGATTCGATGATATCGGGCCCACGGCGGACGATTACACCGTGCCGCTGAAACACCTGCGACACCAGAGCGCGGACCTCTTCTGACGAGACATCAACCGCCATCCGAGCAACCTCCGGTAATTCCAGCAATGAGTACAGCGACCTGCGGGTCTGCTGGTTGCCCGCAGCCTCCCTGTGTTCTTGAATCGGTATCGAACGACCGACCGATTGCTGCAACCAGTCAGGTGTCATCCATGGCTCCCATGGTGTGCAGAACGCGTGAAATGCCTATGTCGTGCACGATGCACACATTATCGCACAGACGACGATGTTAGTGTGGCGCGTCTGATCGCCGCGAGGGAGCCGGGCGATGCACAAGAGGCGTGCTTGGCGGTACTTAGAGCGGAGAATATCGCATCGCGCCTGTCTCTGTAGGGGGGGTTGCACTGCATTCTATGGCTGGTTAGAAAAAGGACAGACTGGCCTCCTGTGTGCCAGCGGCCGTTTATGGAGAGGTTCATCATGACATTGCGCCGCTCGAGTCGAGCCGTTCTTCCCGCGTTGCTGTTTGCGTTGTTGGTCGCGGGACACCTTCAGGCCGCCGAACCGTTTCGGTACCCGGAGGGCCGCTTTGAGCAAGCGCAACTGACCTACATCGAAGGTTTGCCCGTCTTGCAGGTCGAGGGTACCCCGGCCGAAATCGGCCGACAGGAAGCGATGCTCACCACGAAGGCGGCGCAACGGCTTATGGAGTACCCGAAGCAACTCCTCGCACAGGCCGGCGGCGCCGACCGCTGGCCGCAACTCGTGAAGGCCGGACAGTTGCTCGTTCCGCAGTTGTTGCCGGATCATCTGGCGGAAATGGAGGCGTATGCGGCCGCATTGGGGATCCAGCGCGATGTCTTTATCGGTGCCAACACGATGGTCGACACGTACCGGGGCGGCTTCGGCTGTTCGTCGCTGATCGTGGAGGCCGATCGCAGCGCAACCAAGAGCCCATTGTTCGGACGAAATCTGGACTTCTACACTTTGGGTTGGCTGCAAGAGTACAGCTTGGTGACCGTCTATCGTCCGGCCGGGAAGCACGCCTTCGTTTCGATCGGCTTTCCCGGACTGCTGGGGAGCCTGTCGGGCATGAACGATGCGGGACTGGCGTTGACTACGCACGAGGTGTTCATTTCGGCAGACCGCGCTCCCTTGCTCAATCTCAAGGGCTCGCCCTACACGTTCCTCATGCGCCGCGTCCTGGAGGAATGCACTACGCTGGACGAGGCGGAGAAGCTCCTCAAGTCGGTGCCGCGCACGACGCTGCAGAACCTGGCGGTGTGCGATCGTCAGCACGGCTGTGTGTTCGAGATCACGCCCAAGAACGTGGTACGGCGTAACTGCGAAAAGGGTATGCTCGCGTGCACGAACCACTTCCGCACGAAGCCACTGAGAACCATTGAGGTCTGCCGGCGCTACGCGAAATTGCAGAAGGCCCAGGCGAAGAAGACGCTCGGCGTAGCCGACATTTCCGGCAAGCTCAAGGAAGTGGGCGACAAGCGGATGACGCTGCAGACGATGGTCTTCGAGCCCGGCCCGCTGAAGCTGCATCTGGCCTTGGGCGCTTGCCCGTCCTCAGAACTGCCTCTGAAGACGCTCGATCTGGCGGAGTTGTTCGCGGCCCCGAAAGAGCCCGCTGGCGCGGCTGCGAGTCAGTAGGGGTACAGGCCTTTCAGTTCGCGGGCCGACCTCGCGGGAACCGCATAGCGCAGAGTCACTGGCGAGTCTTTCACTTCAACGCCGCCGAGGGCCGGGTCCCACAGCCACGTCCACTGTCGCAATTCGTCGCGAGGCAGAAGAATGCGGTCGAGCACGCGCGTGCGTTTCTCCTTGCTCCAGTTGCCGTAGTGCCAAGTGTACTGCCAGATTTCGTGCCGCAGAGTCGCCGCGCCGGGCATCTGGCCTTCGTAGCTGGTCGGCTTGTCGCGCACGAGCATCACCAGGACGCGCACGGTTCGCTTGTCGCCGCCCATGGCCAGCGGCTCCACGCGATTTTCGTAGTGCGGCGACTGCTTGATATCTTCGGCGATCGTCTGCCTGGTCTGATCCTCGACGGTCGAGCGAGCCGGGAAGAAGGGATCGAATTCCAGTACGGGCGCGTATGTCCACCCTTCGACCCTGAAACGCGGGGTCGCCAGGATCACCAGGTCGTACGTGCCCGGCGGCAGGTTGGAGAACGTCCAGCGGCCGTCGCCGGCCGGCTCGGCTATGGCGTCGACGTCGGGGGCGTCGATCTTGGCCTTCGGGTCCACGGGCCGCCGCGGATTTCCGTCCTGGTCCCAACGGTTCACCGCACCGACGAAGGTTACGTCTTTGGCATCTTGCAGCTCGACCGTCAGCGTGGTTCCGCAGACGTCCGGACCGTGGATCAGGCCGGCAGACGCCACGAGAAGTGCGGCGAGAACGTGTTTCCTAAGGGGTACTGCGAGGAGGTTCATTGCGGTGGCTTGCCTCTTGGTTTGGCGTCGCCGGTATTGCCCGATTCGACTTGGGCGATCCTCTTCTTGGCGTCGGGGACCAGCGGGCTGCCGGGGTAGTCTTTGACGAGCGATTGCAGGGTGGCCAGCGCGCGGTCGGCGCGTCCGCGCTGCAATTCACTCTGAGCCGCCAGGAGGAGTACCTGGTCGGCGTATGGCGATTCGCGATTGACGGCCAGCAGTTGCTCCGACATGGCCACGACCTGGTCGTGCATGCCGCGGGCGGCCCAGTAGCGCGCGTATGCGAGCGTCAGGCAGCCACTGATCTTGTCGGTGGGAAACTGGTCTTCCCAGTGCCGGATCTCCTCGACCGCACGGTCCAGTTTGCCCTCGCGCAGAAACGCTTCGGTGGAACGGCTGTGGGCGCCCTCCCATGCCGTTTGCTGGGACAGACGCCGTGTCGAGCCCAGGGCGGCCTGGGCCTCGCGGTAGGCCTTCTGGGCGGCGCTGCCGTCGCCGGTCAGGGCATAGTAGTCGCCCCACACGCGCTGGAGCCGGCTGGCCAGCGGTCCGTGACCGCCTTGGCCCAGATGCGCCTGGGCCGTTTCCAGAAACATCTTGGCTGCCTTGGCGTTGGCCAGGTCGTTCGCGGCGATGTCGGCGGCGGCGATCTCGCATTCGGCCTTGCAATCCTGCCGATCGACCCGTTGCGACACGCCGTGCCAGATCTGGCCCGCCAACTGCGCGTTGCCCAGCACGTCGCGCGCCATGGGGGCGATGGTGCGAGCAATCTGCATGGCAGGTTCGTCGCCTTCGGTCGTCGTGCGCGCCTTGACGATGATCAGCTTGCCGGCATTGACGGCCGCCTCGACAAATGGCCGGGCTGCCTGTTGCCTCTGAACATCCTCGGGTACTGGCTTTCGGCGGTCTGAAGCGGTTTCTGCTGCGGATTCCTTTGGCTTGGCAATGTCGGACTCGCCGGCCAGAATGAGGTCGGCCTTGAACTGGCAGGCCCGGACGAACTGGAGCAACGAGGGGCCATCGAGGTTCCTCGGGTCGTATGTTTGGAGTACGGGCAAGTAGTCGTCCAGCTTGGGCAGCTTGTTCGGGTTGCGCACCGTGGTTTGGGGGCGATCGATGAGTAGCTTATTGGCGATCTCGAACGACTTGCCGCCGCGGGTGACCTTGAGCGTGACCGTGTAGAGCCCCGGACGAAGATAGACGTGGGCCGGGCTGGTTTCTTCGCTCGTTTGGCCATCGCCAAAGTCCCAATGTGCCCGCGAACTAGTCTTAAGACCCTGCGGCGAAGTGTTGGCGAATTGCACGCCAATGAGGGGTTGGTCGCTTTCCGGCAAGGGCACGTCGCCGCCGATATCGACCAGGAAGTCGGGCATGAGCTTCTCGCGCTGCGTGGCGGGCGGTCCGGCGAAAATGTGTCCGATCGCGCCGCAGCGAAACGCCTCGGATGGAATCAACGTCAATTGGGTCTTCGCATCGCCGGGAGACTCGGCCCAGGCGACCATCATCATCGCGTTGGGGCCGGCGGCTGCATGGTAGTAGTCGAATTGGTGCGAACCGGCCGTTAGTTGGACGTCGTGGCGGGTGCCAGGCCGAGCACGATACGTTGGCCCGTGGCGACCGGGTGCCGACGCGACCATCTTGCCGTCGATGAGTAGGAAGCTGCAGTCCTGGCTGGACGTCACCAATCCATAGGTTCCGGCCGACTTCATCCGCAGCGTTCCCCAGTAGTGGCTCAAGAATGGCCCTGGCGCAAGCGTGAACGGATTGCATGCCTGATGGACCGCGTCGACATAGCCGCTGCCGATCCGCTGGGAGCTGTCGAATGCCTTGCGCACCGACTCGAAGTCGTTTAAGTTGCAGTCTTTATACTCGCGGGTTTCGAGCATCAGGCCGTCGGTGTTGTTCCAGGTCGGGATGGTCCCCTCGGCTGGCGGCTCGCCCCCATAGCAGATTTCATAGGAACTCTGGCCCGCGACGGTCTGGAACGCCACTCGGCAGAAATCGCCGGGGCCCAATTGCAGCACGCGCGTAGGCACAGGATTGCGATGCTGATCGGTGGCCATCACGTTTCGGCCGTCGGCTGCGATCTGGCCGTGATGGAAGAACTCGGTGACGATGACGGCGAAACTCTTCCCGGCGGGGACGATCACAGGCCGCACAGCGTGGAACTCGGTGCCCCCTCTGCGGAACGTCTGCGCTGCGGCGTCCAGGTTTCCCAGGCCGCACACGCAAACCGCCGTTATGAACAGCCGCACGGGCCGCATGGTTTTCTCTCGGCCGTTGCCGCCGACTCCCGTTGATCCAGGGTCCTCTCTCCACTAATGTAAAGGCAGACGAGGTCCCAGGGAAGCGTTTACTGAATCGTGCATGGATAATGCACGGGGCGGGTCTATACGGCCCGGCCTGCCGCCGGTTGGCGTGCGTGCATTTGTCGTGCAGAGTTCGTTAGGACCCAACGGCAGCCAGGAGCGGTGTCGATGACGCAGGCCGGTGCGACTTCTCCCTCTCAACTGAATCCCGAGGAAGCGGTTCGCCGCATCGGGCAGGCCCGCACGTTGCTGGTCAACGAGATCCACAAGGTGATCGTCGGCCAGGACGAAATGCTCGAGCAGATGCTGATATGCATTTTCGCTCGCGGACACTGCCTGACGATCGGTGTGCCAGGTCTGGCCAAGACGCTGACAGTGGCGACGCTGGCGCGGACGATGCACATGAAGTTTCACCGCATCCAGTTCACGCCGGACCTCATGCCCAGCGACATCACGGGCACGGAGATCATCGATATCGATCAGTCGACGGGCCAGCGGAACTTCCGTTTCATCAAGGGGCCCGTGTTTGCCAACATCGTCCTGGCCGACGAGATCAACCGGACTCCGCCCAAGACCCAGGCGGCGCTGCTCCAGGCGATGCAGGAGTACGAAGTGACCGCGGCCGGCAAGACCTACCCGCTGGAGCCGCCCTTCTTCGTCATGGCGACGCAGAACCCGATCGAGCAGGAGGGGACGTATCCGCTGCCCGAGGCGCAGTTGGACCGCTTCATGCTCTCCATCCACATCGGCTATCCGACGCGGAGCGAGGAGCGCGAGATCGTCACCGCCACGACGCAGACTAACCAGCAGGAGATCCGCGCCGTGCTGCAGGGACGCGATATCCTGTGGATTCAGCAACTGGTCCGCCAGGTGCCGGCCAGCCAGCACATGGTCGACTACGCGGTCGACCTGGCCCGGGCGACACGTCCCAAGGAACCGCCCAGTCCCGAGTTCGTCAAGAACTGGCTTGCCTGGGGTGCTGGGCCGCGGGCTGCGCAATACATGATCCTGGGCGCGAAAGCCCGCGCGATCCTGCACGGCCGCTACGCGGTCACCGCCGACGACATTCGGGCCATGGCCCTGCCCGTGCTGCGCCACCGGTTGTTCACCAACTTCAACGCCGATGCCGAAGGCGTCGACGTGAACCAGATCATCGAGAAGCTCATTCAGGTTGTTCCCGAGCCGTCTTACGGTGAAGCGGTTGCACCGAAAGTGCGAACGACGTCGTCGGGTAGCCGTTCCGCCGCGTCCGCGCCGCCAGCCCCGCCTCGCGCCTCATCGTCGGGCCGCACGAAGAAGCGCGAGTGAAGCACGCGCGGCACGAATGTGGGCGGCAGCGGTGAGCCCATTGCGTTTCTGAGATGGGACAACGATCTCAAAGGTGCCGGCGGCAAATCATCCCGAAACCATGAACTCGACATTGGGATCCTCGCCGGCGATCTCCATTGCCGCGGCAATTTCGAGGGCCTTTTCTCGCCAGCCGACGCACCCTTCCGGTGCCGGCTCCCATCGTTCTGCAATCTGCTTCAGCACGGGTGCAATCCTGACGCATGCCGCGGAATCGAGCGTTCCGCTGTCCTGGGGAGTCAAGAGGAACTCGATGAGCGGTTGCTGGGATGTCTGTTCCGCCAGTTTCTGTCGGGTCTCTTCGACGCCTTCCTTGAGGCGTTCGATTTCTCCAGTCGCCTGAGAAGTCGGACCGCACGACTCACCGCCGCGTTTCTTTGATTTCGTCTTGGGTGTTTCCATTCGGCCGCAGAGGCCCTTCTGGTCGGACATCAGCGGTTCGAGGATCTTGTCGACCAGCTTGGTACCGGCATTCTGCATCGCCCTCCAACGGTCTCCCAGGCCTGCGTCTTCGGCGAGTCTTGCCAGGAACCGGGGATACTCGGTGAATGCGAAGTGGGCTTCGATCTTCGGCAGCGGCCGTTTCGCGCGAGACCGCCTCGTGCCTTCCTTCCAATACACGTAGAAATCGACGCCCATGGTTCTGCTCCTCTGATGCATCCCTCGCAGACAAGGACAACCGAACGCCTGATCGGACTACCCTCCTTATCGGCTATTGCATCAGTCGCCGATAGGTCCAGATGACCGCACCCGGCTGTTCGACAATCGTCATGCGGAGACCTTGTTCCATCAGTTCCCGGCCGGTCGCCCGCTCCGACTTCTGAGTATCGAGGTCGACCATTTCGTAATTCGCCTCGGGATCCAAGCCGTGGAGTCTCAATCGCCCGACTTCGAAGATCGACTTGTCGCGACGAAATGCCTGCACCATGCCTCGATCGGCTTCGGGGCGGTCGAACTGCCACGCCATCCATCCGTCTCGGCCCGTGGTGTACTCGGTGAGTGGGTAGAAATCGCCCAGGTAACAGTCGGCAACCGCCCGCCACTGCGAGGTGAGACGGCGCAGCAGGGCGTAATCCAAGGACTTGTTGCGCACGTCGAACAGGCAGTTCATGAATGGGACCATGTTGCTGCGGAAGATGTAGGTGTCGGCGTCGGCGGCGCCCGTTCCCGACAGCGGAATCCACAGCGAGATTCCGTACGTGCAACACTGGGTTCCCGTCGGCTCGCACCGGTAGTCGGTTCGCCAGAGCGGAATCGCGCGACGAAGGGTTTCCAGATCGTTGCGTCGGCCGCCCGAGGCGCAAGTGTCGATGAACATGGCCGGATGACGTCGCAGCAGCTCGTCCCAATAGGCAAGATATCCCTCGACGTGGCGGATCTCGGTGATTCCCTGGCGGTCCGGCGTGTCGTTGGCCCGCCAGTAGCTGAGCGGATCTATATTGAAGTCCTGCCGGTACAGGTCGATGCCCTGCTCGGTCATCAGCCGGTCGATATGGTCGGTCAGCCATCGGTGCGCTTCGGCGTTGCCCAGGTTGAGCAGGCCGCCGTTGGCGCCGCCGAGGATCCATTCCGGATGGTTCTTCGTAAGCCACGTGTCGGGGTGTACGCGTTCGGGCTCGAACCAGACAATCGTCTTGACCCCCTTGCTGTGAGCATAGTCGCTGATAGCCCGCAGACCGTGCGGGAAACGGGCCGTGTCGACTTCCCAGGTGCCCGTCTTCGGCCAACCCACGTTGCCAATGGGATACCAACCAGCGTCCATCCACCAGCGGTCGATCTTCAGTCCTTCGGCCAGATAGCGGTCGATGCAGGCCTTCTGGTTTTCTTCATTGGCGTCCTGCATTTCGGAGAACAGGTGGGAGCTGCAGCCGAACATCTCCGGGGCCGGCAGCTTGCCCTCGGGCTTGGGAACGTTGTGGGCCAGCATCCATCGTCGCCAGAGGTTCTGGGCGCGTAGCCAGTCGCCGCCGTCCCACACGAGCACGGCCATCAGCGGCGTGCGCACCTCCTCGCCCGGCAACAGCTTGAAGTGGGTCAATTCCTGCCCGGCTTGGAGCCGCAGCCCGACCGCCTCGTCGCGGAGCCACGACGACGCCCACTGTCCGGGCCACCCCACGGCCACGATCACGCCTTGTCCCGTGGGCACCTCCAGGTTGAAATACGAGAGGTCGGAGTTGGTTGGCCGCCCGCCCGCCGCCGTGATCCGCTTCTGCATCTTCGCCGTCAGCGAGGTCTCCAGCGGCTGATAGTCGTTCACCGCGCAGGGACTGCCTACGGCATGGTGCAGCAGGAACTCGCCGTAATGGCCGCGCTGGAACGTCAGATCCACGGCTTGGATGTTCTCCAGCAAGGGCGTGTCCTTCTGACTCGTGTTCTTGAACCAAATGGTCCATTCCACGGCGGGGAAATCGTTGTACTCGACGGCCACGCAGCGAACGACAAGCCCGGTTTTCGGATCGGTGTACTTCACGGTTCGTTCGGTGCGATTCGCGTCCAACTCGCGCGAAGTCCGCTGGATCTGCCACGAGCCGAGAAACTCGCTCGAAGGACGGCCGTCGTAGACGAACGAGAAGGGCGGTCCGTTGGCGTCGCTGATCATTGGCGTCTGGCATAGTGGCAAATCGGCGAGCCAGAGCGTCTGTCCGTCGGCGAGCGTCACTCGGGCGTCGGCCCAGTCGGCCTGATCGCAACTGATCCCGTCGCCGTCCTCCGATACCTCGAGGACGATCTGGCCAGCGTCCGCCAGATCGACCTTGACGGGCACCGGGGGCATGCCTTCGCGCTGGATGGGCGACTGAAATCGCTGCTTTCCGTCGACCGACACGGAGAAGACGACACTGCCCCGCCCTCCGGTCGTCTGTTCGTTGCTGTCGACGCCGACCAGGGCCTCGAAGTGCTTGCCGGGGCCGGGCAGCCGCACGACGATCTTGCTCGGCGCGTGACAGAAGAGGCCGTGGCGGTATGCCTTGCCGGCCAGCTTCAGCGGCTTGCCGAATCGCGAGTTCTTCTGCACGGCGTCGAAGTTGGCGACCACTTCGAGGCCGGGGCTGGGAGGCTGGACCGAAGCGGCGTCTTCAAACCGACTCGCCACCAGGCGCCGCAGTTGGAGCATCTCGTCAGCACTGGCGGCGATGCCCGCACACGAAGCGGTTCCCGCTTGGACGATTACAGTCAGTCCTACGATTGCGGCTGCGAAGCGAGCGAAAGATGTTCTCATGGTCTGGCTCTCGGATTCAATTTGAAGTCTCTTGCCCCGGAAATGGTGGTTCTCGACGACAGAGTGACAAATGTTCGTATTGGATAGGGATGCGACTCTCACCTTCCGGCAAAGGGTCGATCGCCAACGGCGGCCTCACCTGTGTCAATCCTCAGCGTGACGATCGCACGATCGGCCTCAGGTCGACAAAATGCTCGACGTAGTCTTCGTAGACCCGCGGGGTCATCGGGGCCTGGGGAACGTCCGTTTGCCGGAGGATATGGCTGCAATCGTCGTTGAAGATGGTGCCAAGGTGTTTGTTGCGGTTCACTTGCTCACCAGTTGCTTGACGAGCCAATCGGCCATGATGGCCACTTCTTCGGGAATGGTCAACCACGGGTGGCCACCGCCCGGCTTGACGATCAACTCGGCCGAGTCGCCTTTGGCTTTCAGGGCTTCGACCATCTTCTGCGACTGCTGCAGCGGAACTGCCGGGTCGGCATTGCCGTGAATGGTCAGATAAGGGGGCAGGCCGGGCTTGACCAGCCGGGCCGGCGAAATCGCCTCCAGCGCCGCGGCCAATTCGTCCGGCGTTTTGCCTTCGGCTTGGCCCGGCGGGAAGGCCAGCGCGCGGGTCATGCCGTGAAGGCGGTCCTCCGACGACTGGTCCAGCCGCTTGCCGTCCCAGTCGAGGAAGTCGGTCGGTGGAAAGAAGACCGCCACCGCCTTGACCCGCGTCGACTCGTCCGCGGTGACCATGGCTAGCGTTGCCAGGTGTCCGCCGGCCGACGCGCCGACCAGCCCTAGCTGGTTGGGATCGACTTCGTACTGCGCCGCATGCTCCTTGACCCAGCGAATGCCGGTGTTGAGGTTCTTGAGCATTTCCAGGCCGCTGAACTTGGTGATCGAGCCCGGACGAACGGCGAACACGGTGAACCCTTTGGCGCAGAAGATCTGGTACATCTGCGCTTTCTCGTGGTCGCGGATCTTGCCGCGATCGGAATGCCATGCTCCGCTGGCGACGTCGACGATCCCGCGGCCATTCTTCTGCCCGGTGGGAACGAAGACGTCCATGAGCAGTCCGACCCCGTGCTCTTGGGCATAGACGAGGTCCTGGTGCTGCACGTACGACGGCTCGGCCTGCGCGGTCTGGGACAGCAGGATCGCACAGATGGCCAGGGCAAGGTAACGCATCATTCGGTACGCCATGGGAAATACCCTTCTTTCTCGATCGGCGGGAAGATCAGACCTCATCAGACCGCAACAGTGCCTCCAGCGCCCAGCCGAGCTGCCAGGCACGGCAGTCGGGCGGACCCGGCAGCGAACGGCCAGTCACACGGAAATAGCCCCCTTCCTGGATGCTCTGCGGCGTGACGTTTTCGTGCAGCCACTTCGAAGCCGCCAAGACCGTGGGACGATAGGCATCTTTGTCGTGTTGGGAAAGAACGCCGGCATCGCGGGCGCGAAGGTAGGTGAGGATGCCGCCGGCGGTCATGCCCAGCCATTTGTCGTCGCGCCCCGACATGCCCAGTGCACCGTCGTCGAACTGGCAGCGGTCGAATTGCCAACGCATGGCCGACCCGCATTTCTGCGGAATGGCCTGCGTCAGCTCGGGGCGTTTGGTGATCGGCAAGAGGCGCACAAGGAAGTCGACCCCTTCGATGGGCGTGTAGCCCCAGGCCACCTTCGAGGCGCACACGTCGGTGAAGTGTTCGAAACGGTCCTGCGTGGTCGGGGCGATGACCCAGTTGCCCAGGTCCGGCGACCAGCATCCTTGGTACGTGCCCGGCTTCAGGTCGCGGACGAAATAGCCGGCCGTGCCTTCGGCTTCCGCCAGCGCGTCGGACGAATGGGTCAACGCGTAGTAGTAGACGAGTCCGCGGCCAGCGTGGCAGTTGTCGCAGATGTTGCCGGCGTCTTCCATTTGTCCGCCCGGATATCCGTTGCGGTACCAACTCCCCTTATCCCACCGCCACGGTTTCATCCATTCCAGCAAGCACTCCGCCTTGATGTCCCAATCGGTGAGCTTGGGATTGTGGCGTTTGAACTCGGAGTAGGCGACCAGCCCGAAACCGAAGTGGGCGGGGCGCAGCGATGAGACCGGACAGAGCACCGACATGTAGAAGACGGCGAACCGATCGGCGGCCTCCTTGTAGCGCTCATCGCCCGTGGCTTCATACATCCGGTAGAGCGAAGTCGCGAGGAAGATGTGGCTGCTGCGCTTGTGTCCGAATGTGGCCAGCGGACATCGCTTGGGATCGAGCCGCCCGCTGGGCGATTGCCAGCGTATGAACGCATCGGCCAAGAGGCGGACCGGGTGCGAAGCAGGGTAGTCGCGTTTGCACCCGGCCATGGGTTGGGCGGCGGCCTCCGGAACAACCTGAACCCGGCCGGTGTTGCTGACGCCTTCCTCTTCGGCGTCGGCGTTGAGCGCCGACTTGTCGGCGGCAAGCGACCGGGCGGTCGCCAGGGACGCGACCGATGCCGCCGCCGCGCGGGAGAGAAAACGACGTCGATCCAAGGAACCCGGTTCCGTCATGAGCACGTTCTCCGCCGACAAAGTGGTTTTGCACGGGCGCGCCGGTTGGGCCGGCACGCCCGTTTCACTCGTCCAATCTCAACGCGTCGGTTCCGACGGCCGACGCTACTTGCCCGGCGACGGACTCTTCTTAATCAACTCGAGCGATTTGTCGATGAGAATCTCGCCGGTCATCTCGCCGAGCGACGTTTCGCTGCAGTACTCGTAGCGAGGGAAACTGTTGAAATCGACCTTGGTGAGGATGTAGCCGAAGGCGTCATTCGTAAGGCCGAACAGAAGATTATACTTGCCTCGCATCTTCCGCTTGAGGTAGAAGCCGATATTGGGAAAGGCTTCGCCGGGGATGGTGAGGATCTGTGCATTGCCCAGGTTCACCAAGTTGATCCGCGTGCTGATCGCCGGATCGTCGCCGTGGGGGAACTTCAGCGGAGAGAGCAGCACGTAAGCCCACAGCATCTTCGACTGCACCGGGAACGTCACTTCGGTCGAAGCGCAGTAGAGGCCGGGGTCCTTCTGAACGGGCGCGTCTTTCACGATGCGCAGCGATTCGTCGGCCAGCGCGTTGCCGATACGAATGCACTCCTCCCAAGTGCGAGCATCGTTCCAGTACGCTCGCTGCGGGTCCTTGGGCGGTTGGTCCAAGAGGCGATTGTCGGCGGTCACCATGCCGCCTTGGGCGCTGTTCATGAAGATCGCCATGCCGCCCACCGCCTTCTCGATCCGTTCGTAGAGCGGTCCGACCAGGTCGGGGCTGAGAATGCCCACGTCGTTGCCAAGGACCTCCGGGTGGGTTGCGTAGTTGACCAGTGTGGCGATTACTTTGCCGTCCGGGGTGATCGCCTGGATGACGTTGGCGCGACGGTCGTAGAGGTCGGGCGCATAGTAGTTGTAGGTCACCTGCCCTTGCACGTCGCCGGTGGCGATCTTGATCGAGGCGGGCTGCAAATTGTCGAGGGCTTCGTTGATGGCTTCGGCGATCTTCGTGCAGACGGAATCCATGTACTTCAGATCGCCCGTGTGCCCACCCAGGCCGTCGGGGAAGGCGTAGAAGTCGGGTCCGCTGTGCGTATGCGTGGCGCCGATGAGGATGTTCGCCGCGGGAATGCGGGGAACCAGCTTGCGGGCGCGGTCGCCGAGCACGGAGGGAAACCCCAACGCGTCGACGCTGACGATCGCCACGGTGGTCTTGCCTTGTTGCAGAACCAGAGCGCGGGTGTTCAATTCGCCTTTCTTCGCGTGCGCCGGCTTCGTGGGGCCGGCGCCGCCGGAGACCGGCAACAAAGGATCCGGGGTGATCACTCGCACGCCGGTTCCCACCTTCATCTCTGCCTGTGATGTTGTCGCCACGAATGCGATTGCGCAGAACGCAGCAATGCCGAACATTCGGTACATAAGTTCGCTCCAGAGCAGGGGCCTCGATCAGTCACCCGCCGAGATCAACACGATGGATGAAGATCCCGGCCCTCGGATGGTCATTGTGGAAGGGCCGGGATCACGTGTCAATGAAATAGCGGTGGTACCACCACCAGGCGGCTCTCAACGCTTGGCCGGGGTGGGGGTCGCCTTGAAATCGGCCAGGGTCTTCAGCAGTTCGTCGATCCGCCACTGTACTTTTTGCGTCTGCGTGATCACCAGAACGTGAAGTCCTTCGGTTCGCAAGGTGACAATCGCTCCGGGGCCGCCCTGGCACCAGGAAGTGGGGTCGATCGTGTCGGTGATGAGGGACACGAGCGAGTCACTTGCCGAGGCGTCGTGACCAAACAGGCCCGTCAGATCGTAGACGTTGGTGGTCATCGACTCTGCGGCTTTGTCGGGCGTTGTGATCAAGAGTACCTCGTCCCAGACGATCCACGTGAGATCGTGCTGTCGCAGGATCAAGTCCACGGTCGACTCGAGGGAAACGCCCGTCAAGCACATCGTGATCGGTGTGTCGGGCGGAATGCCGACTTCGTCCAACGCGCGCTGATCCAATTGGATCTCGATCTTCTGCAAGTCCGCGAGGAACTGGACCGCCTCACTAAAGGGCGTATCTCTGAAGTCTACGTGGGTAGGACTTTCCAAGGCCGCACGAATCTTCATCTCGGCTTTGCCGGGCGCGTGCCCGAGCGTGCGAGCGCGGATCTCTTGAGCCGACACCTGGCCGGCCAACGTCAAAGCAGTAACCACCAGAACCGCCAGCGCGCAGCATACCAGCACATTGGGACGCCTCATCATGCACCTCCTCTTGTTGGGTGAAAACCACAACTCGTTCCGAAGCGACGAAGGCCGTTTGACGGGCGGCGGCGTCTTCCGCGAAATGCGAAGCGTGAGACAAGAGTTGACCGCGCAGCAAGCAAACGGCCATCAAGGGTCAGGCTAGCAAAACGCGGTTCCTTTGGCAATCCTGGGCGGATGCAAAACGATCGCCAAGGATGGCTCATGCCCATCCCCCGGCAGACTTGGCCCGGGGGCTGTGCGCCATGGTCAGCGAGGTGGCTGGGCGTCGCGTGTGAACCAGGCCAAGGGCAAGGAGACGAACCGCAAGTCGATATAGCCCGGATCGGCGTCGAATCGGAACAGGGTATCGAAGATTGGGCAGTGCATGTAGGTCAACAGCACCCGATCGCCGTCGAATGTGCAGCTTGTGTAGCAATACTTATGATACGGGCTTTGTTCCAGCAGTTTGAGGTGACGCCACGTGCGGCCCCCGTCGCTGGAAACGGCGCTAACGAGCCGCGTGCGGCTGGCGAAACTGTAGGTCCAAATGGCCAGCAGATCGCCGGTCTTGGGAATCTGCCTGAGGATGGCGGGCGAGCAATCGCCTAACAAGGGCGAGCGCTCGGCCTTGGACCACGACTGGCCGCCGTCACTGGAACGGGCGAAGTACTGGCTGCCGGCGACCGTCCGCATGGTCATGAGCAATTGGTCGCGCCACGGCGCGATGCTCGGTTCGTTGAGGTTCTGTTGCTGCCGCTGGAACGGCGTCAGATCGCTCTCGGTGACAGGCTTGCCGGCGCGCCACGACTGACCAGCGTCGTCGGACACCAGCGCATAGGGCTGGCGGAGTCCCGCGTACTCGCGAAGTGCGAAGACCAGGCGACCGCCGTCGAGTCGCGTCAAGCACGCATTGTTCGCAACGTGCTGGTGGCCGTTGTCGGGAGTGATCCGCCGGGGCGAACTCCAGGTGTGCCCTTCGTCGGTCGAACGGCATAGAACCATACCCTTGACCGTGCGATCGTAGTACGACATGAGCATGTCGCCGCCCGTGGTCCGCTGCATACTGACCGACATCACGTTGCCATCACCCGGCCGCTCCTCGACGGCGCGCGGCTCGCTCCAATGGCGGCCACCGTCGCTGGAGCGGCAGGCGACCAGTCGGGCGGGCGAGCTGTCGTGGGCCTTGCCGCGGAAATACTCCGAATAAACGGCCAGAAGTGAGCCGTCGCGGCAGACGATCAGATCGCCTTCCGAGGCTCGCGGCTTCTCGGGCGTTGCCGTGTGAAGGAAGTTCACAACGGCCTGATCGTCGGGGCGGATATCTTCCGGACCTTCGCGGAAGGTTGCATTCTTGAGCGGGTAGGGCGCCTCGCCGACGTAGACTTGCCGGAATTCGGTCACCAGTTCGCCTCCGTCGGCCTGCGGCTGGCGACTGCCGAATTGGAGGCAGAAGTCGTCGCGGTACGGGTCGTGTGCGAAGCGCCGCGGCTCGGCGGTGCCAATCTGAAGCGACATAGCGTCGGGCTCCAGCATCAGGGCAACGTCGACCCAAGACTCGCCGGCGTCGGCCGCAACGCGATCCTGGCGCCAGGAATCGTGCCAGCGGCGATGGAGCACCCAGTCGAGCTTGCCGTCGTCGCGGCGCTCGCACCACACTTCCCAAGGCCCTTCGGAGGGACGCACCAACGAGAACTGGCCGCCGCCGCGGGGTCGATCTTGGGGCGGCTTGACGCGCCACGCGAGGTGCAGCCGGCCGTTCTCCATCCGGTAGCAGTCTACGCGCTGGGCACCGAATTCGGCGGGGCTCAGAAAGTGATGACGCCCCGCCGGGGTCCCGTCGGCACGGACGACGGCGCGCTTGCCCGGCAGTTGGCAGTAGTCCTTCGAAGTGAAATAGCCGTACTGCCAGTAGCCGGGAATCGTGAACAGGCAGTTGTACTCGCGAATCAGTCCTTCCCCGGCGGTCTTGTCCGACAGTGCAGGGACCCGCCAGCCGTAATCGCCCCTCTGTGTACGGATGATCGACGGGGGCGTGCGCGGCGGCTCCTCGCCGACTGCCGGCTGGGTCAGGACGATGGCTACGAGCGCCAGAAGGCCGGCGGACAGAACGCGTAGCATATCAGATCTCCACAAGGTGCGGGCGGGACGCTTGCTATAGATCATCAGTGTAGTCGGCGTTGGGATGGCGGGCCACCCAGAGGCATATAGGGCGTGTGACCAACTTGCCAATTGCAGACTCGAGTTCAAAGCCGCCTCGCGTGGGGCTACCCCGCCAACAGGGTGAGCCAAAGTCCATCTGGACACGGCTCCGCGGCTTCAGTAATCTCTCGCCTTCTGGCGGCCGCTCCAAGTTGCTTCCGGTGGTCGCCAATTCCCAGTCACGGAGGACATCAGACCGATGGGTTTCAACTTCTTCTCTTGGGTGCGTGAGGGCGTTCGGCAGGCCGTGTTGATGGGCGTTTCCGATGCGGTCGAGAATATCGGAACGCCCCGCGAGGACGATCAGGTAAGCCATCGCCTGCTGGAAATGCTGCAACAGGGCGGGCCGTCAACAACACCGAAACGGCTGGCCGACAACGCCACGACCGCCACCGGCGGCGGCTCCTCGAAACGCAAGAAACTGGGCCGCACCCTGGAAGAAATCCAGGCGAGCACCTCCAAGGCGGCCTAGGCTGAACGCAGCGAAGATCGTGCCCAGCGGTGACACCGGCTTCTGGCCGGCAAGGGGGCAAGCTGGGCTCGCTCGACCGTGCGAGGCCCCCTGATTCCCGTCCAGCGAGTTCTTCCGGGAATTGCTGCCGGAGACTCCCCATCGCGCCGCCCAGCGTATCGGGGCGAGAATGCTTGAGCCGGCGCGTCGGATCGAGTATTGTGTCTGATAGAAATGGCCCACCTTGCCGGCGTTCCGCGGAATGGCGCAACGACCTGCCCACGGTCCGCCCCCACCATGTACAATCCTGGACATCTGCACACCGACTGGAGGTATCCTACCGTGACCAAGACCATCCATCGTCGACAATTCCTCGCGCGATCGGCCGCCTGTGCCGGGGCCGCCGCCGCTGCAGGATTGTTGGTTGTCCCGTCGTGGGCGAAGTCGCCCAACGAGAAGCTCAATATCGCCGTGGTCGGCGTGGCCGGCCGCGGCGGGGGGAATCTCAACGGTGTGAGTGGGGAGAGCATCGTCGGCTTGTGCGACGTCGACGCGAAGAACCTCGGCGAGGCCGGGAAACGCTTCCCCAAGGCGAAGACGTACGCCGACTTTCGCAAGATGCTCGAGGAGCTCGACAAGCAGATCGACGCGGTTGTGGTTAGCACGCCCGACCATTGCCATGCCCCGGCCGGCGCGAAGGCTCTGGCGATGAGCAAGCACTGCTACTGCGAGAAGCCGCTCACTTGGTCGGTTCATGAAGCCCGGACCATGGCTGATCTGGCGAAGAAGAACAAGCTCGTCACGCAGATGGGCACGCAGATTCACGCCGGCGACAACTATCGGCGCGTGGTGGAACTGGTGCAGTCGGGCGCGATCGGCCCCATCGGCGAAGTGCACGTCTGGTCGGCTGCGAGCTACTCCGGCGGCAAGACGCCGACCGATACGCCGCCCGTGCCGCCCAATCTGAACTGGGACCTGTGGCTCGGCCCGGCCAAGGAGCGGCCGTACAATCCCGCGTATGTGCCCTTCAGGTGGCGCGGCTGGAAGGATTTTGGCAACGGCGGGCTGGGCGACTTTTTCTGCCACTATTGCGATCTGGCGTTCTGGGCCCTCAAGTTGCACCATCCAACGAAGATTCGCGCCGAGGGGCCGCCGGTGGCCGAGTTCCCCGACTCCACACCGACTTGGCTGGTGATTGATTACGAGTTCCCCAAGCGCGAAGACCTGCCGCCGGTGAAGCTCACTTGGTACGACGGCGGCAAGCGGCCGGCGATTCAGAAAGAGCGGAACCTTCCCGATTGGGGTTCGGCGGTGCTATTCGTCGGCGAGAAGGGAATGCTGTTGTCGGACTACAGCCGGCATGTGCTGCTGCCGCAAGAGAAGTTTGCCGACTTCAAGCCACCCGCTCCGACGATTCCCGCTTCGATCGGGCATCACGAGGAGTGGATCGAGGCCTGCAAGACGGGCGGCCCGACGACGTGCAATTTCCATTACTCGGGCGCGTTGACCGAGGCGGCCCTGCTGGGCACGGTCTCGTACCGCACGCAGAGTCCGCTCGACTGGGACGCCGCCCAACTGAAGGCGACCAATTGCCCGGCCGCCGAAGAGTGGGTCTTCCGGAAGTACCGTCAGGGCTGGACCCTGTAGGAGCCGGTTGATCACGCTATGGCCGACTCACCCCAGTTCGTGTTTGTCACCTGCCAGTTCGGTGCCGAGCAGACTGTCAAACGCGAACTGGGACGGCGATGGCCCGAGTTTCGTTTCGCCTACTCGCGGCCGGGCTTCCTCACGTTCAAAGTGCCGCAGGGCTCGCAACTCTACGCCGACTTCGACTTGGAGTCGGTCTTCGCGCGGTCGTACGGACTGTGCTTGGGGAAAGTGTCGGGCGACGATCCCGCGGCGATGGCGGCCCACGTTTGGAGCCTGATCGGCCAACAGCCATGTCAGAGGGTCCACGTTTGGGCCAGGGAGATGGCCGAGCCCGGCCACCATCCCGCACCGACGTCGCTGGAAGTGGCTGCCGAGCAAGCGCGCGTTCTGCTGATTCAGTCCTGCCCCCGCGCCGATGTGATGGCCGACGCGGCTTTCGATCCGTTGCAGCCGGCGCGACGGGGCCAGTTTGTGTTGGACTGCATCGTCGTTCAACCTTCGGAATGGTGGGTGGGGGTGCATCGGGTGCACTCGGTGCCATCGCAATGGGCCGGCGGGCGCATTCCCTTGCAGACGCCCTCGGATATGGTCTCACGGGCGTGGCTGAAGATGGAGGAAGCGATCCGCTGGTCGCAACTGCCGGCAGCCTCGGGTGCGCGGTGGGCCGAAATCGGCAGTGCGCCGGGCGGGGCCAGCCAGGCTCTCTTGGGCCGCGGGTTCTTCGTGCTAGGGGTTGATCCGGCCGAAATGCATCCGGCCGTGCTGGAGCATCCACGATTCACGCATCTGCGACGGCGAGCGGCGCAAGTGCGCCGGCGCGAATTCCGCAAAATCCGCTGGCTGGCGGCCGACATGAATGTGGCGCCGAGCTACACACTGGATGTCGTCGAGGAGATCGTCATGCATCGCGAAGTCGACATTCGAGGCATGCTGCTGACGCTAAAGCTCTTTGAGTGGGAACTGGCCGATCAGGTCGCCGAGTACCTCCAGCGCGTGCGAAGCTGGGGATTCAACGAGGTCGCCGCGCGGCAGTTGGAGCACAATCGGCAGGAGGTGTGTGTGGCGGCCCTGGCGAGACCTTTCCGAAGGAAGCCGTCTCTGCGGTCTGGATCATCGGGGTAAGAAGGCCGTCGTTGCAAAACGCACAGCCGGACCGTACGAACAGGGGGCTCAAGATTCGGTGTCTGGCAAGCCGAAGGGTAGTGGAGTGAGAGAACGTTCTCACGAGGCGACGTAAGGGTGAACGGCGGCGGGGGCTGGTCGTGGCAGTTTGACGGGAAGTCTTCTGGCCCACTAGAATGTCGGGCTGGAGGCCGGCACACCGCCGGTCCCCAAAGTGACCTGTTGCGGGTTCGTTCCCACCGTCGTCCTTCCGTCGACCGTGTCACGCCAGCGCCAGTCTATCCCCCCCAATGCCAGCGAGCGTACTGAGGAGCCGCGGGATGAAGTTCCTGTTTCGTTGTGGGCGGTATCATCCAAACATCCTTCCGATCTTCCTGAGCCTCGCTGTCTTGACTGCGGCCACCTTCGCTGCCCAGGGGGCAATGGGAGCCGAACAGGGCGGTGATGCAACGGTCGACGCCAAGTCGGTGGGGCATCCCCTGTCGGCCGGCATCGTGGAACTGGTCCAACAGGAGATGGCCGCCGGCATCACACGCCGCAACATCCAGAGTGAGTTTGGACGCTTCTGCCGGTATCTCGCCGTGAAGCTGGACTCGACGGCCGGGCAGGCGCGCACCTCGGAGGTCACCGGGAACTGCCGTCTGAATTGGTATGACCATTTGTTGCGCCATCCGTTGGTGGCTACGGCCGAGGCCGATTTCTTTACACGCTACCTTCACAAGACGCTGACAGGCGATCATCAGGGACTGGACCGGGCGCTGGTCATGGCCCGGGCGAAAATGGATCGCTCCAAGCGGGAACCTCGCACGTTCAAGTCGCCCGATTCTCCGAAGGCTGCACTGGACATGGTCAAGCAGGCGCTCATCGAAGCACAGCTCGACTTTGCCGCCGCGTTGGCGCCGCTGAGCCGCAACGAGTTGGGACAATTGGCTCGCAGCCTCTATCCGATCTTCACGACCCAGGCGGTCAACGGCCACACGCTGCCCGACCGAGGCACGGCCCGCTATCTTTGCGACCTGCTGGAGAAGGCCGACCTGGATGGGTTCTATGCGGCCGCCGACGCGTTGGTGCCGCTGACGGATCCGAATTTGCTTCGTCAACTGGCCGCACTGCCCGACAGCGAGAGCGTTTCGGTCGAGGGCATTACCGGGCCGGTCGTGAGCCGCATTCTAACCTCCGCCGGCGAGATCATCGTCGGCGGCAAGGGTAACAATACGTATCAACTCGACAAGCTGCCCACAGTTGCCGCCGTGATCGATCTGGGAGGCGACGACACGTATCTGGACGGCAGCGTGTCGATCGAGCGGCCGGTGCTGGTGATCGCCGACCTGGGTGGCGACGACACCTATCGGTCGCAGCAGCCGGGAGTCCAGGGCGGCGCCGTGCTGGGCGTTTCCATGCTGCTGGACGTTTCTGGCAACGACAGGTACGAGGCGAAGGACGTGGCCCAGGGATCGAGCCTCGCCGGCGTCGGCATCCTCATCGACTTCGCAGGCAATGACACTTACAGCGGATTGCGTCGCGTGCAAGGCCACGCTCTGGGTGGCGTGGGCATTCTGATCGACCGCGACGGCTCGGATGGCTATCACGGGGCCATGTGGACGCAGGGATTCGGCGCCCCCTTGGGGTTTGCCGTGCTGGAGGACATCGCCGGCAATGATACCTATTACACGGGCGGCCTGTACGCCGATTCCTACCCGGAAACACCCGGCTACGAAGGTTGGGGGCAAGGCGTGGGGGCGGGGCTGCGGCAGGTGGGCGACGGCGGCATCGGTGTGATTCTCGACGGTGGCGGCGACGACGAATACGAATACGACTACATCGCCCACGGCGGCGGGTACTGGCTCGGTCTTGGGTTTGCCCGCGACTTCGGCGGCAACGACAAGCGATTGGGAGCCACGCGCAAGAACTTCCACGGTGGCCAGCGCGCCGAACGGCTGTTCCAGCGTTTCTGTTGCGGTTTCGGTTGCCACTATGCCTTAGGCTTCTGCTTTGACGACGATGGAGACGATTCGTACGACGGGACGATCATGGGCCTGGGGTTTGCGTGGGATTGCTCCGTAGGTGCGCTGGTCGATTTCGCGGGCAACGATCGGTACGAGGCCACCGGTGGCGGCACGCAGGGGAACGGGGCTCAGGCGGGCCTGGGCATTCTCTACGATTACAGCGGCGACGACGTCTATCTCGGCTATGGCCAGGGAAACGCATCGTCGAGCATCAGCTATCATGATCTGCCGGGGTGCGGTGGCAATTTCAGCTTCGTCGTCGACTATGGCGGGGAAGACCAGTACGGCTGCGGCGCCAGGAACAACTCGTACATTCAGCGAGGCAGTGCCGGAGGGTTCTTGATCGACCGGCCCAGTCGCGGCTCCGACGAGCAGAAGACCGCCGAGGCCAAGCCCAATTCGGCTGACTCCGGATCGTAACGGACCCGCTTCTGAATGGTGTCGCTTCGGTGTAGGGAGACATTTCGATGCGTTTTCGCATTTCACGGATAACTTGGCCGGCCTTGGCGTTGATGTGCAGCTTGCTTCTGGCGGCCACATGGTCGTTCGGCCAGGAGTTGGATCTGTCTGCCCCAGGTGATGCGGGTGCAATGCCCTCGTTGATTGCGTCGGAGGACGCGCCGTCACTGGACGGCCCGGCGCTGGACACCCCGGCGCTAGACACAGCGCCGATGGAGCGTTCGCCTGCGGCAACCGGCGACAAGGATGCGAAATCGGAGCCCCCGGTAACCGAGCCGCCCAAGGATGCGCCCCCTGAGAAGAAGCCTACCGCCGACAAGGCCAAGGCGAAGACCAAGCCGCCGAAGTCGGCGGAGGCGGCCAAGTCGCCGGAGCGACCCCCGCTAAGCGAGGAAATGACGGCGTTGCGCGACAAGGTACGCCAAGTGATGGTTCGGTGCTACCAAGTGCCGATCGACACCGGGGCGAATACTGCTTGGGACGTGCTCGAGTTCTGTCTTCCTTTCGGCGTCGATGCCCAGGTGCGCGCTGGCGACCAGCAGATCAACGCCTTGGGCTGCCTGTGTTGGAACTACTCGTGTGGTGGCTATCACCTGCTTTGGGCCGATGAGAAGGCCGTCATGCCGCGAGTAGGTTATGGCTTCCAGGGATATCCCTCGCAACTTCTGGCCGTTTTGGCGCAGGCGTCGGTGCCAGCCGACTACGAACTGCACATCGACCCGCGGCGTGCTACAGTGGCGGATCTGGTGAAGTACGAGAAGCAGACCTGCCACAGCGGTCTTCCGCAGGCACACAAGCTCATCGCACTGGCATACTACGCCATGGACGACCAGCCATGGAAGAACGACTTGAACGAACAATGGTCTGTCGACCGGCTGTTCAACGAAGAGCTCAACCGTGCCGTTGCCTCAAACAGCAGCGAGACGACCGACCGACTCATGGGGCTCAGCTACGCATTGGGGCGACGTGGCCGGGCCAAGAAGCCGATCGACGGCGAGTATGCCCGGGCGGAAGCGTTTCTGGACAGCTTCAGCGACTACGCCTTGAGGGCGCAGAATTCGGACGGCAGTTGGCACCCCTCTTTCTTCGCATTTCGCGGAACGAGCCGGGATTTCGTCGGCCATATTTACTCGACTGGAAACATCCTTCAGTGGCTCGTCTTCTGGCTTCCCGACGATAAGCTGACCGATGCGGAGGTCGTGCGATCGGTCGACTACCTGGCCGGCGCGCTGGACGCCCAGCTCTCGCGGTGGAACGTGCGAGCCACGTCGCCACGCGAGATCAGCGCCGTTGCCCACGCCGCCAACGCGCTGGTGATCTACAATCGTCGAGTGTTCAGCCCATACGACGAGGAGAAACCGGCCGCCGTGCCCGCCAAGGAAACGGCGCGTTCTCCGTCGGCACCGGCCCGCTGACGGGAGACAAGCTGCAACGAGGTTAGCGCAGCGTTCCCGAGAAGACCTTCTGCCGGCCGTCGGCGGTTTCCAGCACGAGTCCGCCGTCGGCGTCGATGCCGGCACAGCGCCCCGTGATCGATCGGTTGCCCTGCTGGACGCTCAGCATCCGTCCGTGCTGCAAGCAGAGCGAGTTCGCCTTGGCGGCAACGGTTTCGGGCTCGCGAGCGAGCTGCCCGAGGAGGCCTTCCAAACCGGTGAGAATACCGAGGAGAATCTCGGTCGGGGCGTGCATCACTCCGGTCAATTCCCGCAGCGTGGTGACCGATTGCTGCAACTCGCACGGCGCCTCGCAAAGAGAGTTGTTCACGTTCAGGCCGATACCGACGACGCACCGGCGATCCAGCGGCACCTCGACGAGGATACCGGCCAGTTTACGATCGTCGATGTAAACATCGTTGGGCCAGTGGATGCCGACGACGTGATTGGGTACCAGCGGGGCGATGGCTTCGACGACCGCCACGCCGGCTGCCACCGCGACCAGCGGCAAACTCGCGCGGTTGGCGCCCAGCGGAGAGGTATCCAGCAGCAGGCTGAAGGCCAGGCTTCCGCGACCGGTCCACCAGCGATTCGCCCCCCTGCCCCGCCCCGACGTTTGCTCGTCGGAAACGATCAGCAGTGGCAACTCGCCCGGGTCTCCCTCGGCCAGACGTTTCGCACAGTCATTAGTCGATCCGAGCGTCAGGTAGTGGTGAACCTGCGCCACGAACGTTTCCTGACGCAAACGATCGATGTTCAAAGAAGGTACTAGCACGGAAATGTGAGGCGAGCCGGGAGACTGAGTAAGAGGCGTCGTGAATGGAGGCATGCGGGTTCTAGGCGACGGATGCCGACCAGTCCGCACCCCGGACGCCGCACACACCTGGACGTCTATCGTACCGCAAGGCTCAGCAATGGGAATGTTTCCCCCTAGGGGGCTGGTGTAATGGTGGTAGGTCGGGTGTTGGGGCCGCGGGATGCGACGAACCGCTCTTGACCTTGAACATGGAGGTTGGTATTCAAGGCGACCCCCGAGGAACTGTCGTGGCTCGGGTCTTTCCTGTCTCTGTAAAGGCGTGCCTGGTGCAGTCTTTTCGAACGGTCGGAGCTGCAATCGCCCTGCTTCTCGCGCTGGCTCCCCCGGCGGCCTGGGGGCAGCGAATCCAGTTTCCCTCGCCAGTTGGGACCTCTGGGGCGACCACCACCGCTGCGGCCCCATCCACGGCGGTTTCGCCTCCGGCCAGCATCTACCCGACGCCCGCCACGAGTGTGGCCCCGCCCGCGACAGCAACCGCTCCCACCGTCATCGCTCCGACGACGCCGAGCACGGTCAATCCGGCGACGCCATGGCATCCTCCAGCGACAGCACCATCGGTGACGGTCCCGCCCGCCGCTACCGCTCCTTCCTCGGCCGCGCCTGCGGTGCCGTCGTATCCGCCTGCGGCCGCGCCGACCTACGGTCCGGGAATCTCACCGGGGCCGACGGCCTCGTTTCAAGGTGCGATTCAGCCGCCACCGTCGACGTGGGATCCGTACGCCACGCCCGGCGCGCAGTCGCCGGCGTTGTTCCCACAGGATCCGTTCTTTCCGCCGGCGCCGGGCACCAGTACTGCTGCCGGCGGCGGCGTCGCCAGCGTAACGAAGTTCTTTCAGGAGTTTCACGTCACCAATACGTGGATTCCCGGCAGCGCAGCCAACGAGTTGGGTCTGACCGACAGCGAGATCGCCGGCACGTTCGCCTTTCCGTTTCTGTACAACGAGCAAACGCCGCTGTTGGTAACGCCCGGTTTCGGCTACCAGGCGTGGAACGGCCCCAAGGCGTCGGAGGCCGACATGCCGCCGGGTACATTCGACGCCTATCTCGAGCTCGGCTGGAATCCGCAACCGACACCGTGGCTGGGTGGCGAACTGGCGTTCCGCACGGGCGTGTACAGCGACTTCAGCCGGGTGAACATCGACAGCATCCGCTACATGGGGCGCGGGCTGATCGTGCTCACATTCTCGCCCACGATCCAACTGCAAGGCGGCATCGTCTATCTGGACCGTGTACGGATCAAGCTGCTGCCCGCCGGCGGCGTGGTGTGGACGCCCAATGCCGACATCAAGTTTGCCATTCTATTCCCCTACCCGAAACTGGCGTGGCGATTCACGACCGTAGGCAACACCGACTGGTGGCTCTACGGGCGTGGCGAATACGGCGGCGGATCGTGGACCGTGCATCGCGCGCCGCCGATCGACAACTTCGAGCAGGTCGACTACAACGACATCCGCGTTGCGGTGGGACTGGACTGGATGGCACTGCGCGGTTGGGGCGGTTTCTTCGAGGTCGGTGTGAGCTTCTCGCGGGAACTCGTCTACAAGAACCTGGATCCCCCGACGTTCAAGCCCGACCCCATGGTGTTCCTCGGTACCGGCGTGACCTTCTGAAGTGGCGCTCGATACACAAGGCAGCCCGAGTTCGAGTCTACTGGCGAGTTTAGCATAGCGAGCCCCACGGAGCAGACCGAGCGACACATTCATGATGCGTTATCCGCTGGCGGCTGCTACATTCTGTTCGTTCATTCTTCTGGTCGCAACGACGGCCGAAGCCCAGGTGCGCCGCCTGCCGGAAGTGATGCCGCCGAGCGAGGTCGTGCCTACCGAGGCGATCGATCCGCTGGCCGCCGCCGACGAATCGCTCAGTCCGCCGTTGAATGTGCCGACAGAGCCCGAACCGGACCGCCCACCGGGGGCGCGGGACGGCGTGTTTCAGAAGATCACCTTCCAGTCGACCTGGCTTGCCGGCGGCCACAGCGCCGACGCCTTCGGCATGACCGACTTGGAGTTGAAGACGATCCTGGCACTACCGATCCCTTCGCGCCAGTATCCGCTGATCATCACGCCGGCGTTTGCCGTTCACTACCTCGAGGGTCCACAGCAGCCGGATTCTCCGCCGCGCTTCTTCGACGCCAACATCCCGTTTGGCTACCTCGGGGGACCGCAGCAGTCGGATCTTCCGCCGCGCGTGTACGACGCTTACACGCAGTTCCGCTGGCTGCGGCGGATTTCCCCGAAGCTGGGCGTCGACCTGGCCGTCACGCCCGGCGTATTCAGCGACTTCGAGCAGGGCTATAGCGATGCGTTGCGGATCACCGGGTATGGGGCCGGTGTGTACACGTGGTCGCCGACGACCAAACTCGTCCTGGGAGCCGCCTATCTGGATCGCGAAAACGTGAGTGTGCTGCCGATCGGCGGCATCATCTGGAAGCCCAGCGACGAGATAAGCTTCGATCTACTGGTGCCTCGGTCGCAGATTGCGCGGCGCGTGTATTTCGCCGGCGAGTATACCGAGGACGTGCAGGACTGGGTCTATCTGGCCGGCGAGTATGGGGGCGGCACCTGGGCGATCCAACGAGCCGACGGCATGCCCGACACGTTCACCTACAGCGACTACCGCGTGATGCTTGGCGTCGAGCGCAAGGTGATCGGCGGGATTGGTGGCTGGGTCGAATGCGGCTACGTGTTCGGCCGCAAGATCGAGTACGGCAGCCACACGCCGAACGTCTGTCCGCCGGGGACGGTCATGGTGCGTGCCGGCGCGACGTATTGAGGGCTACCGTTCGATCGCGCGCTGCATTGCCGTGCCCATGTCGGCCGGACTTTGGGCGACGGTGATCCCGGCGGCCTCGAGCGCTTCGATCTTCTGGTTTGCCGTGCCGCGTCCGCCCGAGATGACCGCGCCGGCGTGGCCCATTCGCCTGCCGGGCGGGGCCGTGCGGCCGGCAATGAATGCGGCCACCGGCTTGTGAAAGTGTTCGGCGATGTATTCGGCGGCCTCTTCTTCGGCCGTGCCACCGATCTCGCCGATCAACAGCACGCCTTTGGTTTGTGGATCTGCGGCAAAAAGCTCCAACAGGTCGATGAACGAGGTCCCCACGATCGGATCGCCGCCCAGGCCAACGCAGGTCGACTGTCCCAATCCAAGACTGGTCAACTGCCAGACGGCCTCGTAGGTGAGCGTGCCCGAGCGGCTGATCACGCCGATGGGGCCTTGGCGGTGGATGTAGCCGGGCATAATGCCGATCTTGCACTGCTCGGGCGTAATGATGCCGGGGCAGTTCGGACCGATCAATCGGCAGTCCGACGCGCGAAGCTCGTCGCGCACGCGAACCATGTCGAGCACGGGCACACCCTCGGTGATCGCCACGATCAGCTGGATGCCCGCGTCGGCCGCTTCCAGGATGGCGTCGGCAGTGAAGGCAGCCGGCACGAAGATCATCGTGGCGTTGGCGCCCGTCCGCTCGACGGCGTCCTCCATCGTCTCGAAGATGGGCAACCCCTCGAAGGTTTCTCCACCCTTGCCGGGCGTGACGCCGCCGACGATTTGCGTGCCGTACTCCAGACACTGCCGAGTGTGGAACTGCCCGGCTTTGCCTGTGATTCCCTGGCAGATGACGCGCGTTTCACGATTGACGAGGATGCTCATGTTCTGCTCCCGCCCGTCCTCCAAAGCGTCTTGCAAGCCACACGGTCCGGTCGTGGGTCTATGCGGCGGCCGCGGCGACCACCTTCTTTGCCGCATCGGTCAAATCGTCGGCCGTGATGATGTCCAAACGGCTCTGTGCCAGGATTTCGCGGCCCTGTTGAACCTCGGTCCCCTCAAGCCTTACGATCAGGGGAACGTTGAATCCGACCGACTTGTACGCGGCCAGAATCGCCTCGGCGATCGTCGTGCAGTGCATGATGCCGCCGAAGATGTTCACCAAGACGGCACGCACATTGCGATCGTCCAACAAGATGCGAAAGGCCTCGATGACCTGATGCACGTTGGCGCCGCCACCGACGTCCAGGAAGTTGGCCGGCTGGCCGCCGTGATACTGGATCAAGTCCATGGTGCTCATGGCCAGGCCGGCACCGTTGACCAGGCAGCCGATATTTCCGTCCAGCTTCACGTAGCTGAGTCCCGCGTCGGCCGCGTGCACTTCGGCCGGCTGTTCCTCGGCCAAGTCGCGCAGCTGGAGAACGTCGGGATGGCGGAACAGCGAGTTGTCGTCGAAATTCATCTTGGCGTCCAGAGCCAGCAGCTCACCGTGGGCCGTAAGAACCAAGGGGTTGATTTCCACGAGGCTGCAATCGTAGTTGACAAACACGTCGGCCAGGCGGGTGAAAAACGTCGCGGCCGAGCGCGCAGCGGTTCCGGAAAGGCCTAGCTTGCGTGCCAACTTGCGAATCTGGAAGCCGTGCAAGCCGATATCGGGTCGAAACGGTTCGCGAAAGATCCGCTCCGGCGATTCGGCGGCGATTTGCTCGATTTCCATCCCGCCCTGGCTCGAAGCCAGCAACACGGGACCGGACGAGCGGTCGACCACGATGCCCAGGTAGATTTCCCTGGCGATCTCGCAGACGTCCTCGATGAGCACGCGGCGGACCACCTGGCCTTCGGCACCTGTCTGCACCGTGACGAGCGTTTGCCCGAGCAGGTTCCCGGCCACCAACACGGCCTCGTCGGTGCTATGGACGACCTGGACACCGTGCTGCGACGCATTGCCCTTGACGGTGCCCTTGCCGCGGCCGCCGGCGTGGATTTGTGCCTTGACGACCGCGTGTTTCCCGCCGAGTGCGGCGAACGCGTCGGCGACGGCTTCGGTCGACTCGGCCACGATGCCGCGCGGGACGGCGACGCCGGCCTTGGCGAGGATTTGCTTGGCTTGGTATTCGTGGATTTTCATGGCTTCTTGCGGTGCATCAAACGCTGCAACTGGGCCCACGTGAGCGTATTGGCCACGTCGTCCTTGGTCAGCCCACCCCGGCGGGCTTGCAGGATGCCGTACCGCGACGCGGCCAGCCCTTCAATGCTATGCGCGTCGGTCGAAATGACAACCGGGATGCCGTAGCTCTTGGCCGCCATACAGGCCACGTCGTCCAGATCGAGCCGCGACGGATGTGAGTTCAATTCGAGCATCTTGCCGTGCTCGCGGGCGGCCTTCATCACGGTATCCATGTCGATTTGATAGCCCTTGCGCTGATTGATCAGCCTGCCCGTCGGATGCGCGATGGCCGAAACGTGCGGGTTTGCCAGAGCCCCGATGACGCGCTGAGTGATCTGCTCGCGCGACTGGTTCTGGCCGAAATGGACACTTGCAACGACCCAGTCGGCGTCTGCCAGCACGTCGTCGGGCAGATCGAGGCCGCCTTTCTCGAGAATGTCGACCTCCACACCCTTCAGCAGTCGGATTCCCTTCAGCCGCTGGTTGAGCTTGTCGATCTCGCCCCACTGGCGTCGGAGCCGCCTCGCGTCCAGACCATTGGCGATCGTCGCCCGCTTCGAGTGGTCGGTTATCGCCAGGTATTGTAGCCCACGGACCTTGGCGGAGGCCGCCATTTCCTCGATCGTCGATGCGCCGTCGCTCCACGTGCTGTGCGCGTGCAGGTCGCCGCGCAATTGCTCCCACTCGACCAGTTGCGGCAGTTGTCCGGCGGCCGCCCACTCGAACTCGTGACGCGCCTCACGCAATTCCGGTGGGAAACAGGGGAGATCCAGCGTCGCGTAGACGTCTTCCTCCGTACGGCCGGCGATGAGCTTGTCGCCGCGGAACACGCCGTACTCGTTGATCTTCAGCCCTCGGTCCTTGGCCATACCCCGCAGCACGATGTTGTGCTCTTTCGAGCCGGTGAAGTACTGCAGCGCGGCCCCGAACGACTCGGCCGGAACGACACGCAGGTCGAGCTGGATACCCGCGACGAGGCGAACCGACATCTTCGTCGGTCCGCGCAGGAGCACTTGCGCGACATCGTCGTAGGCCTTCAGAAAGTCCATCACTTGGCCGGCGTCGTTGGCCACGGCCAGCAGGTCGAGGTCGCCAACCGTTTCTTTTCCACGCCGGTAGCTGCCGGCGAACTCCAGTTGCTCGATGCCGGAACAGGCCGACATATACTCGCGCAATGCCTGAGCGATCTCGTCGGCGTGCGCCCAGTACATCCTCCGATCGGCCTGCATGGCGATATCGAGACCGTCCAGGATGGTCGCTTCCGTCTTCTCGCCGAACCCCTTCAACTCGCGAACGCGGTGGCTGCGGCAGGCCTCGCCCAACTCTTCGAGTGTTGTCACACCCAACTCGCGGTACAAAATGGCGGCCCGCTTGGGCCCGAGCCCCGGCACGCGCAGAATGGCCAGAACGCTCTCGGGAATCTCCGCCAGCAACTCTTCGAGCATGGGCAACGTGCCGGTTTCCACGAGGGCCGTGATCTTCTCGGCCAGGTCCTTGCCGATGCCGGGAATGTCGGTCAGCTTCTGCTGCGGATCGGCGGCGACCGCCGCCAGCGACTCGCCATGATCGTGCACAGTACGGGCCGCATTGCGATACGCGCGGATGCGAAACGGATTGGCGTCCTGGAACTCCAACAGGTCGGCGATTTCGTCCAGGACGGCGGCGATTTGTGTGTTGGTCATGGAATGGGTCACATGTGCAACTCCACTACGTCGCGATCCTGCAGCACGTAGTCGCCCTTGACGACCGTTCCATCGTGGACCGCAGAGCCCCAGACCCGGGCAAACTTGAGCGCCTCGAGGTAATCCTTATGCACCTGGCCTGCCATGTCCATGAGCGTGCTCCCCCGGCGCACGGTGAACGGCCGATCCATGTCGGGTTCCTTGGCCGACGGCAGCTTTGTGTACACCCGTAGGACGTCCATGGCGTTGTAGATCGTTTCCCGCAATGCTTCCAATCCGGTCCCGTGCTCGGCCGAGATGACGTATTCCGGGAAGTCGGTTGGGCACAGTTCGTGGAGCAGTTCCAGCCGATCCTGAGCGTCGGGCAGGTCGATCTTGTTGGGCAACAGAAACGTTCGCGTGTAGGAGAGTCCGACGTCCTCATCGCTCAAGTACGAGTTCGCTGCCAGCCGGGTCTTCGTATCGCTGAGCCGATCGAGCACTTCCTGATACTGTTGAACGCCGTCGTCGTTGCCGAGATCGACCACAAGCAGGGCCAGGTCGGCGGCGCGGACCAGCCCGTGCAGCGACGGCTCGAGGAAGTCGGCCGTGATCGGCGGCGTGTCGATCAGTTGGACGAACACGTCCTCCCAGGGCATCATTCCGGGCGACGGAACATGCGTGGTAAAGGGGTATGGAGCCACCTCGGGCGTTGCGCGAGTGAGGCTGCGCAGAAGCTGGCTCTTTCCGGCGTTCGGACCGCCGAGAATGATGGCCGTTCCTGCACCCTGCCGGGGTATGCGAAACCCCTTGCCCTTCTTGCCGCTGCGTTTCTCCGTTTGGATATCGCGTTTGAGCTTGGCGATCTTCGACTTCAGCGATGCCTGGAGATGGTCCGTTCCCTTGTGTTTGGGAATCTCCTGCAGCATCACCTGGAGGCAGCGCAGCTCTTCGTCCGGCGACGTCGCGCGGCGATATTCCTCCTCGGCTTTGAGATATTGGGCCGTCAGATTGGCGGGCATGGCAGACCGTCGCTTCCCAGCGTCTGTCGATGTTCGTCAGGGACACTCTGAGTTTACCCCGTGGAGGCTTTTGGGACTAGCCGCACGCGTCCGGGGTCCAAGAATGCAGCCGGCCCGGCAACCACGCGGAAACGCGATTGTCGGGCCGTGGGTCTTACAGAATCGGCAAAGCCCCCGTCGGCTGCCGACACTGAATGTTGGCCTACTTGGCTGCGTGCCAGCCGCTCACGTCCAACGCGGGAGCAGCCGTCGCTGGAGCGGAAGCGGTCGGAGGAACGGGCCGAACGTAAACCGCCTGATGGAGCAGCGGCTGTGGGCTCGGCTGGGCCACCTGCGGCAGCCGCAGCGGATTCGTGCTCGTATTGGTTCCGGCCGCCGGCTTCTGCTCTTGCTTCTGCTCAGGCTGGTCGGTGGGCACACGCAGGTCTCGCGTCGCGGGTGGCGTAGTCTGGGCCGGCGCGGGCGTCGGAGCGTACGTCGGTGTGGGGGCCGCAGTTGCGGGAGCTGAGGTGGTCGGAGCCGCCGCCGGTGCGGAGGATACGACCGGCAGTTGCGACGCGGACGAGATGCACGTCGGGCAACTCGGTGCGGTCGAGCCCCAAGTGGAGTACGTGTCGCCGATCCGATAGGTCGTCGAAGTCGCGGCGCATGTGCTGCAAGGTGACAGCGAAGTGGTCGCGACCGGGATGCTCATGACGGGCCGATATGACGTGTAGGCGACCATTTGGGGACGGTACACGATTCCCGTCACCGGTCGATACGTCGTCGTGCCGCCGCCGAACAGGCAACAGCCCGAGCGGACCGGTGAATAGGCCGTTACCGTGACGGGCCGCAGCACGGTCCTGTAAGCGGTCACCGGCATATAGGTCGTCGTCGGCGCACAGGTGTTGCACGCAGGGGCGCAACTTCCGCAGGCCGGAACGCACGTAGTGCACGGGGCACAAGAGGTGCATGCCGGAGCAACCGCGATGGGAGCATAGTTGACGGTCATGGGCGAGTAGGTCGCCGCCGGCTGACGGCCCCAACACCGTCCGCATGCCTCGCTGGACGCTGGTGCGGTCACCAGCGCGACTGCGGCCACGCTTGCCCACACAATACATTTGATTCTCAACGGCATCGAACGACCTCCACATTGAAGGATCAGGGGCTTCGGTTCATCAAACCGGGACAATCGCTACTTGTCAAGCATTGGATCACCCAGCTCGCGCCGATGGTTGCAGGTTCCGTCTGGGCGAACTGCGTCCTTTCTGTAACCCTTGCCGATCCTGCCGATCTTGACGGCGGAACCGGCCTTCTCTTGTTTCACTTCTCACGCGCACCATCAGCGCATAACGGACAGTCAAACGTAGTTCACTTTTCGCGTTCTGAGTATCGGGAAAAGTCTGAAGCGGATCACTGCTAGCACATCGCGCCGGCACCCCCTTACTACAGACGGCAAGATCGGGACAGTCCGACCGCAATTCTCGTGCCCTGGCAAGGTGCCCCGCCAGAAGTGCCGTCCGCGACACCGATTATCGACGGCGGTTGCCCATCGCGAGGCCGCGCCGATTGTCAGATCTGCAACACGTGCCGTGAAAAGCTTACAGACGCGGTGTGTTGCCAGTGCCGCGAGCGCTGGCTTCGCGGTGAAGAGACGGAAGTTGGTCCGCCCGCACTGCGACGTAGTGTGGCCCCAGTTCGTCTTCGACCGCGACCAACACCCGCATGTCCACCATCCAGTTGCTCAAGGAGATGTACCGAAACGCCGGCCGTTTTTCCGGCGTGAACTGCCGGATCTGTTCGGCAATGGCTGCGGCGCTGCGGCGGATATCGTCCGATGTCCCAAGCGGAAACTCGCCGGCGAGAATCGCGCGGAAGATCGGCACGCCATTCACTTCAGACGCGGCATTCTCCGCCGTGGTGTCTCCAACTCGCGTGTAGTCGCGATAGATCGCTTGGATGCCGGGCAATTTCGTGAAGCTCGCCAACCGCTCGTCCGACAGGAACTGGCCCTGATTCTCGAATGTTGTCAACAGCGACTGGTCCAAGCCCTGGAAATACCGGCTCGAAAGGGCCATGTACTGCTGCCACGCGGCCTCTTGCTGCGACTCGGGCAGCTTGGTCAGGTAGACCGCCTCGCGAATGTACCCAAGACCGGTCAGTGCGTTGACAAACACGTCGTTGGGCGTGGCGTGCTTGTGGAACCAATCGAGGATGTCGGGGATTAATTCCGAGGCCGTGGGGCCCATTTGCCAGCCGATGGGCACGCGGCCGTGACTCGGCTGGTCCCAGAGATCGCGATAGACTTGCCGCCAGAAGTTCGGGCCGTCTCCATCGGTACGAATGTAGCCGTAGTAGACCTTGTCGGCCAGCGGTGGCGGAGCGACGACCTTGTGCTGGAACCGGGCCGTCGTGCCCGAATGGACCGACAGATTGCTCGCGCCGCGCGCGTAGCCGTCATACGCCGAGCAGATTTGAAACTTGCCGTATTGGCTGGCCAGATCACAGCCCGAATAGGGCCCGTTTTCGTGGCAGCCGTCCTCTCCGGCCTGCCCATGGTCCCACCAGCCGAAGCAAGGAATGTTCGACGGGAGCGACTGGAACAGATCGCGGGCGAACTGTGCTTCTTCGGCCGGCGAGGCGGTCGCGCTGCGCTGGGCATCGTCGGGATGCGAAACCCAGACGAGCGGTATCTTGAACTGCACCAGGTAATCGCGCAACTCGAATTGCCCGGGATCATAATTTGCGCAGGCCCGGTGGGACATCTGCTCACCGTAGGTCCCGTAGAACCACCGATAGCCTTCGATGTTCTTCTTCCATCTTCCCCGAAGGTCCATCGCCACTTCCAAACGTGGGAATTCCGATCTCAGCCGAGGTACCACCGGCAGCCACCCTTCGACCGCCGCCAGCATCGTTGCCACGTTAATGCTGCCAGGCAGGTCCGGATCAATCAGCACCAATCCCTTGGCGGCCGGGAGGAATTTCTCGAACAGTACTCTCGACCCGACCCTGCGGACTTCCTCTACATCACCGCGCTGGCGCAGCCAATCAAGCCATTTCTCGTCGAATCGGTCGTGGACGAGAAATATCTGCGGTTGCTGCCGGTTGACAAGCCCCTGAAGGCACGACAAGGGCAACGCCAGGTCCAGTCCTTTCTCTGGACCGTCGAGTCGCACGGCCCAGAGGATCTTGGCGGGCGCGGCCGACTTGGGACACACCGTTTCCTTCATTTGCGGACGCTTCGAAACGTCCGACGCTGCCAGAAGCATGTCCGGCAATGTCGGCATGAAGGCAGTTCCTCCACCTAGGGCAAGACACCGTTTCACGAAATCGCGACGATTGGTCATATCGTTTTCTTGGCTTGAGGGTGGCGACCCATTGGGTCCAACTGCTCCATGTGGGCCATTTGGACGGGGCTGATCCGGCATTGGCACATCGAGACAACAACAGCGGCTTGGTACGTCCATGCAGGGTTTCCCGCGGAGACGCGGCCCGGAAACACGCCGGGTGACAACGCATGCCATTTTGACGGAACGTTGCAGCAAACTCAAGTTACACGGCCGATTCTTCTCCGATCAGTGCGGTCCCAACCTCGGTTTCAACGCCAACGCGGCCCCGCCACAAACGTGGTCTGGAAAGCGTTTTCCAGCTGAAAATCGTGCAATCTCTGCCGGTAGTGCCGAGAGTCTTTGGCGCGAGACTCGAGTGAGGATTCCGAACCGGCGACTGCTCCCCCATGCGTCAGCAAGCCAGCAGCCGTAACGACGTCGGTCTGGCACTCATCCGGTGTAAAAGGAAGGGAACCTGCCTGGGAGCAGTGGCTTCAACCGGCTGGAACGTGAAGTCGACGCCATCTATGCATTCTCGCCTCGGCGCCGCTGCTGATAGAGATCGTACAGGTCAAACAGTACCTCGCGAATATTTCCCTCGTGGGAAGTGAATCGCGCGGCAATTTCCTGCGGGCCAAAGAGCGACGTGTCTTTCGGGTCAAGCAATTGCGCCACCAAATGCTGCGCCAAAGTCACGTCGACGGCCGTTTCGAACACCGACGGAAGGCCGACGTCGCTGTGCGCTGTCACGAGAAGCCCCAGTCCGCGACGCCGACAAAGGCGACGCAACCGTAGGCGGCTCCAGTAGGAGAGCTGCTCGTAGCCGTCGATGACCAGGACGGTGCCAGACGCGAGATTCGGGTTGCGCAGGAATGCCTGCGGGAGGCGCCGTTGACCATCGTGCAGAGCGATCGCGCGGACGGGACTGCCGGCACGTTCGATTACCGGCAACAGCGACGCCAAGAGGGTCGATTTGCCGCTGCCGTGAGACCCGACGATCTGGCCTCGCCATCCGAACGACTGGAATCGCTGCAGGATGGCCGCGACGCTTTCTCCCGGCGGAAAGTGGAATGGCAAAGCACCCGGGCGGACGTGCCGCGTGGAGAAAGGGTTGTCGCAGCGGGCGGAATCGGTCTGCGACGTCACGTTGTCTCTTCCCTCACTGCAGGAACGCAACCCAGTCGAAACGGCTGCTCTGCAAACAACTCCTTGCCAGACGTCAGGAAGGCCCGAACGCGCACGCTCCAGCCAAGTTTGATCAGCGCCCCGTCGTAGCTCAGCGGGCTGTTCGGCAGCGCGGTGGAAAAACGACCCGCGCGGCGTAGGTCGGCCGGTCCGTCGTCGTCGTCGGATAGGCGGCGAAAATAGTGGACCGCCATGTCGTTGTCGCCTTTGCCGTCGGTACACCACAGCACGGAAACTTCGATAGCCCGGATCTCGTCGGGCGAAACAGCATTCAGGCGGTACTCGCCGGCCAGCGTTTCGCCGGGGCGACGCGCCCGTCCGTTGTCGTCCAAATGGATCGTGACCGTTGGCTCGGTCATCGGTCGTGGTTCCCGTTGCAGTCGGGCCGTACGATCACCGGAAAAGACCGCTCGTAATCGGGCCATCCCGCTACCGCTCCTTTGACAACAATCTTCCAATTGACTTCGTTGTGTTCCGACTTGAAGGAGTGCATCGCCCCGTCGGGGATTGCCAGTTCGCACGTCGTTTCGAACGGCAGGCCGCGATGGATCTCGAATTGCTCTGTGTGAAACACGGGCTGCTGGAACGTACGGCGAGTTTCCGTCCGAGTGTCGGTGCCGTGACGGAAGGTCGCTTCCTCCTCGCATACCAGCAGCATTTCCAATTCGTTCACGTGCAACCGGCCGGCCTGCGACAGGAACACGCCGTACCGCCGCCCGGGATTGAGCGGGTGGTCGGAGATCTCCACCAGCGTCGGCCCGATGCCGGTCGCCACCAGCAGCTGGCGCACGAAATAGTAGATCATAGCCACGCCCACCAATGCAAACGGTATGACGCAGGCGGTCAGAACCCAGTCGGGTTGGTGGTCGAGATGACTGCGGATCGCGATCGTGGCCGCCACGCCGACGATCCCGTTCCAGAGGATGCAGGCAACGAGCACCGCGCTCAGCGCCAGGGCGGGGGAAACGCCTACGGGCAGGCGGAACTTCAGCCGCGTGCCGGGGCTGTTGGTGATGTTGTCGCTTGCGGGAATGTTGGGATAGCCGTTGCCCGCGCGTCCGTCGGGATCGAACAAATCGATGCTTGCCGCCCGCTGAACCAGCGCTGCGCGGCGTTCTTCGGAGCGGCCCCAACTGACCGCGCTGTAGGTCACGCCTCCGCCGCCGATGATGACGAACGAGATGGGAACCACAAACGCCAACCAGACCCACCAACTCGTGCCGCGCACCAGGATGGCCGTGCTGGGGCTCAGCGGGTCGTACCAGCAGGTGTACTGCTGCCCGGTGTCGAACCGGTTGAGGATCTGCTCCGCCGCGGCCTTGTCCGAAGTGTAGCCGTTGCCGCGTACGGTTTGCACGTCGTAGGTCCAGGCGACGTAACTCTCATCGTCGATGCGATACTGGATCTCGATCTCCGGCCGGTAGACGAGAGAGCCTTCACGCTCAGTCTGCGCGACGCGCTTGTCGGCTACCGTGCAACGGCACGGAATGAACTCGTGATTGGCGCGCCATTCGGGAATGACGAGTGTGCTCGTCAAGGCGACGAGACCCGCACAACCCAGCAGAAGGAAGACCGCAAAGAACAGAGCTTCCCCGGCAGCACCCAGCTTGCGCGAGCCGGTGCGACGATTGCCACGTTTCTTGTCGAAGATCCGGAAACTGCGAGTCAACGTGACGTCTTAACCCACCCGAACGGTTTCAGCCACCACTTGCTGCTTCGGCCTCCGCTGGAAGCCGATGCCGTGCAAAGCCTTGTAGACTTCCTCCAACGTCTTCTCGCCGAAGTTGGAAATACCCAGCAGTTCGTCCGGCGTGCAATTGAGAAGATCCTGGACCGTGAATATCCCACGCTCTTCCAGGCAATTCGTTGTACGGACCGAGAGTCCGATCTCGGCCGTGCTCATCTCCAGCCTGTCTTTGAGGACTTGCGCTTCGTTGTCAACCGTGCTCAATGGAATACGGGTCTTCATGGGTTCCCTCCCTACCAAATCCGTCTGGTCTGCGGCCCCGCGCCGCGTCTGGCGGGTATCCCCCGCCGATCTTGCAACAGTATACCAGGATCGCTGCAATTGGATAGTACGGCCCGCCCCAAACCACCCAGTTTTTCCCTGGGGCAGTCATTGGCCGACGAGTGGCCGCCTCGCTGCGGGACTCCGACAATTCGTCGCCGGGTGGCAGGCCGCGAATCTTGGGGTGTCAGTTGTTGCCACCCCTCCTGCCCCAGTTGCCTCGTGTCGATGCAAACCCACGTAGCGGCGGGAGGTGTTGTACCGAGGGGGTTGTGCCAATGTGGGCCACGATTCGTATACTGGACAGTTTGTGACATCCCAGAGATCTCACGGACCGTCCCGCGTCCCAGTGTGGGACCTTGGCGGGCCGCTGCCGGCTGGCAAGGAATCGATCGTTGGACCCATTGCTTCAAGGACTTACGGCTGCACAACGTGAGGCCGTACAGCATGTCGATGGACCGCTGCTGATCCTGGCCGGCCCTGGAAGCGGCAAGACGCGCGTGGTCACCCATCGCATCGCCCACTTGCTGGCCTCGGGCATCGATGGCCGACATATCCTCGCGCTGACGTTCACCAACAAGGCGGCCGAAGAAATGAGGGTCCGGGTGCAGCAACTCGCGCCAAGCCAGTCGGTTTGGCTGAGCACCTACCATCGATTCTGTGCCCGACTTCTGCGTAAATATGCGTCATTTGTAGGTCTTGAGGGAAATTACACAATATACGATGCTGACGATGCCGCCCGCGCGCTGCGGCGAGTCATCGCCCGCCTCAAGGTCGATCTGGCCCATTTCACGCCGGATAAGCTGATGACGGCCATCAGTTGGGCGAAGAACAACCTCGTCACGCCGGAGAAGTACGAACCGCGTCCCGGCAGCCCTCTCGGTACGCTGGTCGCGCGCGTCTATCCGGCCTATCAAGAACACCTACTCCGCTCCAACGCGGTCGACTTCGACGACCTGCTGCTGCACGTGACCGCATTGCTCAGCGACAACCCCGAGTTGCGGGCCAGTCTCGACGAGCGTTATCGGTACATTCTGGTCGACGAGTATCAGGACACGAACCTGGCCCAGTACGCCATCGCAAGGTCGCTGTCGATCGACCGTCCGAACCTGGCCGTCACAGGCGACCCGGATCAGTCGATCTACGGCTGGCGCGGCGCCAATTTGAACAACATCCTGGAATTCGAGAGAGACTTTCCCGATGTGCACGTCGTACGTTTGGAGCAGAACTACCGCAGCACCAAGCGCATTTTGAAGGTGGCAGCGGAGCTGATCGCTCACAACGTCCGCCGGAAGAAGAAGGACCTGTACACCGATAATGCCGACGGCTCGCCGGTCCGTTTGGCGACGTATGCGAACCACAAGGAGGAAGCGCAGGACATCGCCGCGCGGATCGCCGCCGACGTTCGCAATGGCCGGCGGCGTCCCCGCGACCACGCCATCTTCTATCGGATCAACGCCCTGTCGCGCGAGTTTGAGCTGGCGCTGCGCGAGCAGGGGGTGCCTTATCAGTTGGTCCATGGCGTGGAGTTCTTCCAGCGTCGCGAGATCCGAGACGTACTGGCGTACCTCCGCCTGCTGAACAATCCTCGCGACGATCTGGCCCTGTTGCACACGATCAACACGCCGGCCCGGGGGATTGGCAAAACGACCGTCGAGCGGCTCACGCAATACGCGGCCCAACGAGGGCTGTCGCTGGTCGAGGCGGCACGGCAGAGCGCTCAGATCGAGGCTCTCGGCAAGAGGCCCGCGGAGAAGGTGGCCAAGTTCGTCGCCATGCTCGATCGGCTGATGGCCGTGGCGGCAGGGCCAGTCGAGGAAATACTGGGCAACGTGCTCGCCGAATCGGAATACAAACGCCAGCATGAGCAGAGCGACAATGAAGAGGATCAGCAGCGACTGGCGAACATCGAAGAGCTGCTCACCGTCGCCCGGGAGTTCGACGAACGATGCTCGGGCGAGCGGCCCTTGGAGGAATTCCTCGAAGAGACCAGCCTAGTCAATGACACCGATGACTGGGAGGTCGAGAATGATCGCGTGACGCTGATGACGCTGCACGCCTCGAAGGGGCTCGAGTTTCCCGTGGTCTACCTGGTGGCGGTGGAGCAAGGCCTGCTGCCGCACGAGCGCAGCCGGGAATGGCCCGACGCGCTGGAAGAAGAGCGGCGGCTGATGTTCGTCGGCATCACGCGGGCGCAAGAGGAACTACAAATCAGCCTGGCGGCCTACCGCGATTTCCGCGGGCAGCGCAATATGACCGTTCCCAGCCCGTTCCTTATGGAACTGCCGCGAGGCGAGATGGATCGCCGGGAGTTGGCAACGGTGTGGAGCGATCCTCACTACCAAGCACCGGCCGCCCCGGAACCACCGGCGCGCCGTGGGCGGGTTCCTGCGATCGCACATCTGACCACGGCCGCCGAAATGGCCAATGGCGGCGTTTCCACGCCGACCGACCCGGACGAGTTTCGCCAAGGCATGTTGGTTCGTCACCCGGCACACGGACTGGGACATATCCTCGCGCTTAGCGGAAACGGCGCGAGCCGCATGGCGACGGTCGAATTCTCGCCGCCGATCGGACGTATGAAGTTGGTCATCGCCCAAAGCTCCCTGCGGCCGGTGAAGTCGTCGTGAACGCATGGGCAATACGGCGCCACACGCCGCGGCCGCGACGGCGAGCTGCTCGGACATCGGAAGGGCCCAATTCCGGGGGGTGACATTTACACAAACCCTTTCGCCCAGTATTAAAACAATGCGTGGCGGCAGAGGTATGCCGCGTGAATCGTCGGAGAGCCTATCCCATGCGGCAACCGCCCTGAGTCTTGGAAGTGCTCGGAGGGGCTCTCCGTGGCTGACCAAGGACGAAACATGACCGACGAACTGGCCTCGCAAGGCGAACAACCCGCTCCGCGCTGGCAGCCGCTGTCGGCGATTGAGCGTCGCGTGGCGGGCGTGCTGGTCGAGAAGGCCAAGACCACGCCCAGCGCTTATCCCATGTCGCTCAGCGCCGTAGTCACCGCCAGCAATCAGAAGAGTAATCGCGATCCTATGATGGAGTTGGAGCCGGACGACGTGGAGGCAGCGCTCGACCGGCTTCGCCACATGGGAGCGGTGGGAATGGTCGAAGGCGTGGGGCGTGTAACCAAGTACCGCCACTACCTGTACGACTGGCTTGGCGTCGAGAAGGTGGAAATGGCGGTCATGGCCGAGCTTCTGCTTCGCGGCCCGCAAACCGAAGGCGAGCTGCGCGGACGGGCCTCGCGAATGGAGCCGATCGCCGATCTGACTGCCCTGCGCCCGATCCTGAATTCGCTGAAGAGCAAAGGCTTGATCTTGCCGTTGACGCCGGAAGGACGCGGCCACGTAGTGACCCACGCGTTGTATCCCGAGGCCGAGTTGGAAAAGCTGAAGTCGCGGTTTGGCGCGGGTCGCGCGGCCTCGGGCGGGGAACCGCGCGCGGCGACGAGCCATGTGAGCAGTGTGGTGGCGGCCGCCGATGGCGGGGCCATGCAGTCCCTTCGCGACGAGGTGGCAGCGCTGCGGTCGGAACTGGCCGAATTGAGGGACGAATTGGCAAGTGTGGCCGCGGCTTTGGAGCAGACCGATACCGAGTTTCGCCGTCTGCGGGAAGATCTGGGAGCTTGATAGGGGAACGCCACGTGTTCAAGCTACTTGGTGCGCTGAACAACTTCTTGGGCCTTATCCTGGCGCTGGTTGTCGTTAGTTTGCTGGGAATTGGCGGCTGGCTCGGCTTGCGATCGTACTACGCCGACAAATGGGCCATCGAAGAGACACAGGCAAGACTGGCCGATCAGCAGGCGCAAGTCCGCGGGCTCACGGACAAGCTCCAGCACAAACAGCAGGAAGTCGATCAACTGGGTAAGCAATTGGCGGAAAGCCGCCAGAAAGTCCAACGCCTGGAGACGGCCATCAAGTTGCTCACGGTGGATCATCGTGTGGCCGAAATCGACGTCCTTGCTCAGCAGGGTTCGGCCGAGGCCGGGGATCTGGTCACCAAGTTCAGCTTTGTCGAGGTGAACGAACAAGGGCAGCCGTTGGAGAAGCCTCGCGTGTTCACCGTGTCGGGCGATCTGCTTTACATCGACGCCTGGGTGGTCAAGTTCAGCGACAAGGCGGTCGAGTCGGGAGATCCGCTGCGGTCGACGTCGGTTTGCCTGTTTCGCCGTCTTTTCGGGGAGAAACAGCAGCCCAAGGAGGGATTCCAACTCGACGAAGCCGGCGCCCAACCGGTGGCCTATCGCAGCGGCGGCAAGCCTTCGGACTTCGAACGGCAGCTCTGGGAGCGGTTCTGGGTATACGCCAACAGCCCGGCCGAGGCCGATAAGGCTGGAGTCCGCGCCGCTCATGGCGAGGCGCCGTCGATCAAGCTCATACCGGGCAAGCGGTATCGCATCGAACTGCGCGCGTCGGGCGGCTTGTCGGTCGTACCGGAGGACAAGCCTGTCGAAACGTCCGGACCAAAGCTGTAGCGTCTGCACCGTGCGATATTCACGAATGTCCACTCACTGAGTGTGGAATATTTCGTCGCGTGCGACAGATTGTCGGCCATCTGGAAACTTGCCAGGCCCCCGGGAGAACCCCTCGTGTCTCTTCAGTTTCTGTTCTGCAGAAATGGGGGTAGCGGACATGAGGCCCCGTAGTGCAAGATTTGCGGGTGGCCATAAGGCTTTTCCCGACATATCCTGTGGCTAAAATTTGTATCCAATCGGGTTGTGTGCGACTACGGCGTGACACGGCGCCAGCCGATACATCGATATATCGGTCGAAGCGACAATTCGACCTGTTCTGGGCAGGCACGCGCGGTACAGCGCGGTCTTTGCTGGTGGCGGACGAAACCGGGGTGACCGGCGGGCAATTGCAGGACTACGCATGACGGGACCGATCTTTCCCCAGTGGCTGAATCGAATTCGCCCTCTGGCGACCGTGGTCCTCGCACTTGTCCCGATCTACCTCGTCGCCGTGGTTTACTATGGCGGCTCGCCCGCGACGATCAATGTGGGCTACATGCCGGAACAGCCGTTGCCATACAGCCACGCCTTGCATGTCGGCCAGTTGGGGATCGACTGCCGCTATTGCCACACGACCGTCGACAAGGCCGCTTTCGCCGCCCTGCCCCCGACGAGCGTTTGCATGAATTGCCACGAGCGGATCGCCACCGATAGCCCCAAGCTGGCATTGGTCCGGGAAAGCTACGCGACGGGCAAGCCGATTCCTTGGGTGAAAGTGCACGATCTGCCCGACTACGTCTATTTCAATCACAGTGCACACGTTACCCGCGGCGTCGGCTGCATTTCCTGTCACGGCCGCGTCGACACGATGGAACAGGTGCGCCAGGTGAAGAAGCTGAGCATGGGCTGGTGCCTGGAGTGCCACCGCAATCCGGATCCCAACCTTCGTCCGCTGGATGCCGTCACGAACATGACCTGGGTTCCCGAGCAGGACCCGGCAGTTCTAGGACCGCGGCTGCGGCAGGAATACGACATTCATCCCTCGACCGATTGTTCGACATGTCATCGTTAGAGAAGCCGCAATCGAACCGCCGCTGGCGCAGTTTGGCCGAGTTGGCCGATGAGCCCCAGTTTCGCGCCTTTTTGGAGGCCGAGTTCCCGGCCGAGGCCGATGCGGGCGGGGTGACGCGCCGACGCTGGCTCCAGTTGATGGGCGCCTCGTTGGCGCTGGCCGGCGCCGCGGGCGGTTGCCATTGGCCCAAAACAGAGCTGGTGCCGGAATCCAAGCGGTCGGTCGATCGCGTGCCGGGCGAGCCTCAGCGGTTTGCCACGGCCATCGATTTGGGCTCGGCGGCGGTCGGACTATTGGTTACGTCGGTCGACGGCCGGCCGATCAAGATCGAGGGCAATCCGGCCCATCCGCAGAGCTTGGGTGGCACCAGCGCGTTGACGCAGGCCTCCATCCTACAGCTATACGATCCGGACCGCAGCGCGCATCCGCTGCAGCGCACGGACCAAGGGCCGAGGTCCCAGCAGTGGCAGCAGTTCGTCCAGTTCGCTCGGGCACACTTCGGCGAGCTTTCCAAGAGCGGCGGCGAAGGGTTTGTGGTCCTGGCCGAGGGAAGCAGCTCGCCGACCTTGGCGCGCCAACGCGCGCAATTGCCGAAGGCGTTTCCGAAGGCGACGTGGTTGGAATACGAGCCGTTCTCGCGCGACAACGAGCGATTGGGAACGGCCCTGGCCTTCGGCAAACCCTATCGACCGCATTTCAAACTTCGCGGCGCCGAAGTGATCGTCGTTTTGGATGACGACATGCTGCTTTCGCATCCGGCCGCCGTGGAGTACGCCCGCGACTTCGCCCAGGGACGCGAAGGGATCCACGGTCAGATGAACCGCTTGTACGCGGTGGAGAGTAGCTACAGCGTGACCGGATCGGCAGCCGATCACCGCCTCCCGCTGCGGAGCGGCCAGATCGGCCCGTTCGCGGCTGCCTTGGAGAAGGCGGTCATCGACGGGGGAAAGGTCGGCGATTCGCCGGCCGGGGATGAGGCCGATCGTTATCTGAGGGCAATCGCCAAGGACCTTGTCGCCCATCGAGGGCGAAGCGTTGTGACGGTGGGTCCGCAGCAGCCGCCCGAGGTGCACGCCACCGTGTGCCGGATCAATGCGGCGCTAGGTAACGCGGGTGAGACGGTCGTCTATTTTGACGAGCCGGACGCCCAGCGTCCGACCCATCGCGACGCGATCCGCTTGCTGGCGGCCGACATGCACGCCGGCAAGGTCCAAACGCTGCTGATCCTTGGAGGCAACCCCGTCTACAACGCCCCGGCCGATCTCGACTTCGAGAAGGCGCTGGCCAACGTGAAGACCGCGATCCATCTTGGCCTCTACGCCGACGAGACGGCACGGCAATGCGCTTGGCACCTGCCGCAGGCCCACTACCTGGAATCGTGGGGCGATGCGCGGTCGTGGGATGGCACGTATAGCGTCGTGCAGCCGCTGATCGAGCCGTTGCTTGGCGGCCGCTCGGCCTTGGAAGTCGTGTCGCTCGTTCTCGGCGATCAGACGCCCTCGGCGATGGACCAAGTGCGGGCAACGTTCGGCGAGTTGGCCGGCTCTGGTGACCTCGACGCCCGCTGGCGCGAAACGGTGCATGCCGGACTGCTCAAGGACAGTGCCTGGTCTCCACAGCGGCCGGAACTGCAAGCGGCGGACGCGAAGGCTTCGCCGAGTTCGGGCTCGCAACCAGCGGCGACTCCCCTGCCCTCCTCGGAGCAGCATGACCTCGAAATCGTGTTCATCCGCAGCGCGCCGGTCTACGACGGCCGCTACGCGAACAACGCGTGGCTTCAGGAGATGCCCGAGCCGATCACGAAGCTCACTTGGGATAACGCCGCGCTGTTGAGTCCTGCCACGGCGGCCTCGCTGGGCGTGCAAAATGAGAGCATGGTGCGACTGAGCTACCGGGGCCGCGAACTGCTCATGCCGGCCTATGTGCTTCCGGGGCAGGCGGCCGGCTCTGTGGCGGTGGCGCTGGGTTACGGTCGCCAGGCCGCGGGTTCCGTGGGTGGCGATGTTTCGCAGGGGGTTGCCCCCGTCGGTGCCGACACGTATCGACTGCGGACGAGCGACGCCTTGGACTTCGACGCCGGCCTGACCGTCGAGCCGACGGGCCAACCGTACTCCTTGGCGACGACGCAAGACCACCACGCCATCGATCTGGTTGGGCTAAGGGCCCGCGACGCGCGCGTCGGGGAGTTGATCCGGGAAGCAACGCTGGAGCACTACCGCCAACATCCGGAGTTCGCCGAGCATTCGGGCGAGCACCCGCCGATGGCCGCGCTCTGGGAAGAGCCTTCGTTCTCGGGGCACCGCTGGGGGCTGTCGATCGACCTGTCGAAGTGCATCGGCTGTGGGGCTTGTGCCGTTGCGTGCCAGGCGGAGAACAATGTGCCCGTCGTGGGCCGCGAGCATGTGCGCCAGGGTCGCGAGATGCACTGGCTTCGCGTGGACCGGTACTTCGTCGGCGATCCCGAGCGGCCGCGGGCCAACCACCAGGTTGTGCTTTGCCAGCAGTGCGAGAACGCTCCGTGCGAGCAGGTGTGCCCGGTGGCGGCGACGATGCACAACCGCGAGGGCCTCAACGACATGGTCTACAATCGCTGCATCGGCACCCGCTATTGCTCGAACAACTGCCCATTCAAGGTGCGGCGGTTCAACTTCTTCAACTATCACAAGAACCTGGAAGAGCCGGCCAACGAGCTGCTGAAGATGGTGAACAATCCCCAGGTGACCGTGCGCGGCCGGGGGGTTATGGAGAAGTGCACCTACTGCGTTCAGCGGATTGAGGTGGCGAAGATCGAGGCCAAGAACCAGCGCCGCCCGATTGCCGACGGAGAGATTCGCACGGCCTGCCAACAGGTCTGCCCCAGCGGCGCGATCGTATTTGGCGACCTGTCGGACCGTGCCAGCGGGGTTTCGCGTCGCCAGGCGAGCGACCGTGCCTATTCGCTGCTGGCCGAACTGAACATCAAGCCGCGCACCCGTTACCTCGCCAAGATCCGCAACCCGAACGCGGAATTGGAAGACGCGTGAAATGACCACCGTTGCCACGACGTTTGACGACAACACGACGAGCGACCCGAGGCGCCGGGCACCGCTGACGACCGGCGGCCAGACGTTTGTGACGATCACCGAGACGATTTCGGGCATCGCCGAACGTCCGCGTCCGCCGTTGGGCTGGTACGTGGCCTTTGCCATCTCTTCAACCGCCACCCTGGCGCTGATGCTGGCAGTCGTCTACCTGATCGGCACGGGCGTGGGCGTGTGGGGGAACAACATTCCGGTCGCTTGGGGATGGCCGATCGTCAACTTCGTCTTCTGGATTGGCATCGGTCACGCGGGCACGCTCATTTCGGCCATCCTCTTCCTGTTCCGGCAGCGCTGGCGCACGAGCATCAACCGGTTTGCCGAGGCGATGACGCTGTTCGCGGTCGCCTGTGCGGGAATCTTCCCGGCAATCCACGTGGGCCGCGTGTGGTTCATCTACTGGGTGGCTCCCTATCCGAATCAGATGGCCGTCTGGCCGAACTTCCGCAGCCCGCTGGTCTGGGACATGGTCGCCGTCAGCACGTACGGCACCGTTTCGCTGATGTTCTGGTACCTGGGCATGATTCCGGACTTGGCGACGTTTCGGGACCGGGCGGTCGGCTACTGGCGCAAGCTGACCTTTGGCATCTTCGCGCTCGGATGGCGAGGCTCGGGCCGGCAGTGGCACCGTTACGAGCGGGCGTACTTGTTGCTGGCCGCGTTGGCCACGCCGCTGGTGCTGAGCGTACACTCGGTCGTGAGCTTCGATTTCGCCGTCGCGCAGTTGCCAGGTTGGCATTCGACGATCTTTCCGCCCTACTTCGTCGCTGGGGCCATCTTCAGCGGGTTTGCCATGGTGGTCACGCTGATGGTTCCCGCCCGGGCGTACTTCGGGCTGAAGGACCTCGTAACGATCCGCCACCTGGAAAACATGAACAAGATCATCCTCACCACGGGCTGCATCGTCGGGTATTCGTACCTGATCGAGGTGTTCATCGCCTGGTACGGCGGAAATCCCTACGAGCAGTTCGTGCTGTTGAACCGGGCGCTGGGTCCGTACTGGTGGGCCTTTTGGATCATGGTTAGTTGCAACGTGATCGCACCGCAGGCCTTCTGGTTCAAAAAGGTGCGAACGACGCCGTGGATGATGTTCATCGTCGTGATTCTGGTCAACGTGGGTATGTGGTTCGAACGGTTCGTGATCGTGGTGACGTCGCTGAGCCGCGATTTCCTGCCGTCCAGTTGGGGATATTTCCGACCCACGGCGATCGATATCACCATGTTCATCGGCAGCTTCGGACTGTTCTTCACGTTGTTCCTGTTGTTCTGCCGGTACTTGCCCATGGTGGCCATGGCGGAGGTGAAGGCCATCCTGCCGCATTCGGCGCCCGACGCGGTGGCATTGGCCGAGGCCGACGGTGTTGGCCGGCAGCACGAGGCCGGTCACGGGCAGAACGAGGTTTCCGGGAGCGATCGCGCGTTGTGATTGAGACGGTATGATGACCGAAACGGCTCCAACCAACCCGAACGAACCGAGCGAGGCGATCGCCGCCTTGGTGGCGCAGTACGCCGGACCGGACGAGCTGCTGGAAGCGGCCGCCCAAGTCCGCGACGCCGGCTACCGCGACTGGGACACGCACTCGCCGTTTCCCGTCCACGGGATGGATCGCGCCATGGGCATTCGGCCCACGATCCTGCCGTGGCTCGTGCTCGGAGCCGGCATGACCGGTGCCCTCGCCGCGATCGGGCTGCAGTGGTGGACCAACGCGATCGATTTTCCGTACCTGATCAGCGGCAAGCCGCTTTTCAGCCTGCCGGCCGACATTCCGGTGACCTTCGAGGTGATCGTGCTGTTCGCGGCGTTGACGACGTTCTTCGGCTCGCTGGCGTTGAATCGGCTTCCGGAGTTCTGGCACCCGACGCTGGAGAACACGCGGTTCGGGCAAATGACGACCGACGGGTTCTTCTTGTCGATCGGCGCCCGCGACCCGAAATTCGACCGCGAGGCCACGATGCGGCTTCTGGTTGAGGCCGGAGCCGTGGCCGTGGACGTGTGCCCCGAGCCCGTCAAGGGTCGGAAGATTCCGCGCGCCATCTATTGGGCTGTGGCGACGTTCACCGTATTGGCGCTATTGCCGCCGCTGAGCATTGCCTGGTATCGCTCCGGGCCGAAACGGTCGCCCCGGCTGCATCCGATCATGGACATGGACAAGCAGCCGAAGTACAAGACGCAGACGACGAGTCCACTGTTCACCGATGGGCGCGCGGATCGTCCGCCGGTGCCAGGAACCGTTGCCCAGGGCGAGCTGGATGCCGACACCGCGTTGTACTTGGGTAAGGTGGGCCAGGAGTGGGTCTCAAAGTTTCCCACTGCGGTCGACACGTACGCGATGCAGCGGGGCCAGGAGCGTTTCGGCGTGTACTGCGCTCCTTGCCACGGACTGGCCGGCGATGGAAACGGCATGGTTGCCGCCCGCGCGGCGCAGCGGGGTGAGGCCAACTGGGTGCCACCACTGTCGATCGAAGCGGAGAGTGTTCGGCAGCAGCCGATCGGGCAGATCTTCAACACGATCACCAACGGCATTCGCACGATGCCGGCCTACGGTTCGCAGATACCCGTCGAGGACCGTTGGGACATCGTCCTGTACGTCAAGGCACTGCAGCGCAGCCAGCAGACGACGCTCGAAGACGTGCCGGCCGACATGCGAGACAAACTACGCTGAGTTATCGAAAGGACCGCCGAATTGAGGACCGCGATTTCCAACGCCGACGAGCGAACGAGACTGGACGGCTGGGGCGACCGTGCGGCGGCCCTGCTGTCGGTCGTCGGATTGGCGGCGTTGGCGCTGGCCGCCATCATGGGTTCGCTGCGCGGCGATCGGCTGTCGTACTTCCTCCACGCGTACCTGACCAGTTACGGTTTCTATCTGAGCATCTCGCTGGGAGCCTTGTTCTTCGTGCTGGTCCAGCACGCGGCACGCGCCGGCTGGAGTGTGGCGGTGCGCCGGATTGCCGAGATCCTGGCTGCCAACATACCCATGCTGGCGATCCTGTTCTTGCCCATCCTCATTCCGATGCTGCTGGACAACCACAGCCTCTACTCGTGGACCGATCCGCGCGTGGTGGCCGAAAGCGAGCTCTTGCAGCATAAGCACGTGTACCTGGATCTACCGTTCTTCGTCGCGCGGTGCGTCTTCTACTTTGCCGTTTGGTACTGGCTGACGCGGTACTACCTGCGATGCTCGGTCCAGCAGGACACCTCGGGCGACGCCGCGCTGACCGGCCGCATGGAGCGGTACAGCGGGCCGGCGCTGCTGCTCTACGCGGGAACGGTGACCTTCGCCGCGTTCGATTGGTTCATGTCGCTCGAGCCGAAGTGGTTCAGCACGATCTACGGCGTTTACTTCTTCTCGGGCGCCATTGTGGCCGGCGTGGCGGCGATCATTCTGGCCGCCGTGCTGCTCCAGTCGCGCGGCTGGCTGGGGCGATCGATCACCGACGAGCATTACCACGACCTGGGCAAGCTGCTGTTCGGCTTCGTCATCTTCTGGGGATACATCGCCTTTTCGCAGTACATGCTCATTTGGTACGCGAATATCCCGGAGGAGACGATCTACTACCGCATCCGCCAGACGGGCGGCTGGGCGGTCGTGTCGCTGGTGCTTCTGTTCGCCAACCTGATTATTCCGTTCTTCGGACTGATGCCACGGGGAATGAAACGCCGCAAGTGGGCGCTGGCCTTCTGGGCCGTGTGGCTGCTGGTTTTCCACTGGATCGACGTCTACTGGCTGGTCGTGCCCAGCGCGGCCGCGTCGCCGACGTTCGGGCTGATCGACGCGTGCCTGATCGTGGGGCTGGGGAGCTTGTTTCTGGCGGGCACCGTGCGCGTGGCCCGCAATGTGTCGTTGGTGCCGCAGAAGGACCCACGGCTGGCGGAATCGCTGGCTTTCGAGAACGTGTAACGTAACGGCGAGGAAATGCCATGGCCAACTACGATGACGTGAACACCCCGTTGGTGGCGCTCATCGGCTTTCTGGGCGCCATTCTCGTCTTTGCGATCGTGGTTTTCCTGGCGGTGCTGGTCAACACGACGGAGCAGAGCCAGGAGTATCTCAAGAATGTCAGCCGGCCCTATGCGGAACTGGACAACTTGGTTGCCGCCGAGCGGATCAAGCTGGCCGAATATCGGTGGGTCGACCAGCAGAAGCGCCTCGTAGCCATTCCCATCCAGCGTGCCATGGAACTGGTCGTCGCGCAGTACGGCGGCGAGCGGGGGCCGGCGCCCACGGGCAGTTCCGCCGCGAAAGAAGGAGGGCAGAAATGAAAAGAGTGTCCGTAGGGTGGGCGGAGCGCAGCGAGCCCCACAAGGCGTCGTATGCTGTTGGTGCCGCAATTCTCCTTTCGCTTTGCCTCGGGCTGACCGCCGCAGCCTCGGCCGCCGATCGCATCGAGCCGACGCCGCGCGAACTGGAAGACGTCAACGTTACCGAGCATCCCAACGCTCAGATTCCGCTGGACCTTACGTTCGTCGATACCGACGGCAAGACGGTCAAGCTCGGCGACTACTTCGATGGCACGCGGCCGGTACTGCTGACGATGAATTACTCCAACTGCCCCATGCTCTGCACGCTGCAACTGACTGGGTTGTTCCAGGGGCTCAGCCACATGAAGTGGAACATCGGCGAGAACTTTCAGCTGGTCACGGTCAGCATCGATCCCAAGGAGACTCGCGAGCGCGCCCGGCTGACGCGCGAGAAGTATCTGAAGATCTACGGCCGACCGGCTTCGGACGGTGGCTGGCATTTTCTGACGGGCACGAAGAAGAACATCGACGCGCTGGCCAATGCGATCGGCTTCGGCTATCGCTACGATCCGCAGTCCGGCCAGTACGCGCATCCGGCCGTGGCGTTCATTTGCACGCCGGACGGGCATGTTTCGCGCTATCTGTACGGTATCGAGTACGATCCGCAGACACTTCGGCTGGCCCTGGTCGAGGCTGGCCAGGGAAAGGTCGGCTCGACGCTGGACCGCGCGTTGCTGTATTGTTTCCATTACGACGAAACACGAGGGCGATACGGACCGGCCGCCGTGAAGATTATGCGGCTGGGCGGCGTGGTCACCATTTTCGTCCTCGGAGGGGCCATCGTGCTGTTCTGGCGGCGGGAGAAGAAACGCGCCCACCGGAAAGACGATCAAGGAGCCGCCGATGATACCACGGCTTGACGCGGCCGGCTTGCTCGGCTTGGACAACCTGTTACCGCTGGCGCAATCGCAGGGCGGCAGCTTCTGGCTGCCTCCGCCGCAGTCGACCACTGCCGGCGCCGTGGACGACGCGTTCTATTTCCTTCTGGCCATCTCCACGTTCTTCTTCGTACTCATCGTCGTCTTGATGGCGGTGTTCGTTGTCGTGTATCGCCGCCGGCCAGGCGTCGAAGCGCCCGGTAATGCGAGCCACAACAACCTGTTGGAGTTCACCTGGACGGCGATTCCCGTGGGTATCGTCATCGTGATCTTCTACATGGGGTTCACGGGCTATATGGACATGCGCATCGCGCCGCGCGACGCCTACGAGATCCATGTGACCGGCCAGAAATGGAAGTGGACGTTCACCTATCCCAATGGCTTCGTCTCCGACGAACTGCACGTGCCCGTCGAGCGGCCGGTCCGCCTGGTGATGAGTTCGGAAGACGTGATCCACAGCCTGTTCATTCCGGCCTTCCGCGTGAAGATGGACGTGGTGCCCGGGCGCTACACGGAAACCTGGTTCCACGCCCGCGAGCCTGGCACCTACGGTTTGTACTGTAGCGAATACTGCGGCACGAGCCATTCCGACATGCTGACCGACGTCGTCGTGCACAAGCCGGGCGAGTTCGACAAGTGGCTGCGCGACGCCGCCGAGCACATGAAGAACCTCAGTCCGGCCGAGGCTGGCAAGGCCCTGGTGCGCCGCAACGGGTGCCTTGCCTGCCACACGACCGACGGGACGGCCAAGATCGGCCCAACGTTCAAGGGGCTCTACGGCCAGACGGCCACATTTTCCGACGGTAGCTCGGCCGTGGTCGACGAGAACCTCATCCGCGAGACGATCCTCGAGCCGGCCGCCAAGGTGCGCATGGGCTATCAGCCGATCATGCCCACCTTCAAAGGCCGCCTGAAGGACGACGATATCACGAAAATCATCGAGTATTTGAAGACTCTCAAGTAGCGATTTCCCATAGGCGATCCCCATGGCAGACATCCAGTCGGCCGCGCATCCGGTGGAGCCGGCACCTGTGCCGCAGGACAACTACCTCACCCACACCCGCGGCTTCCTCTCCTGGGCGCTGACGCTGGACCACAAGCGGATCGGCGTCATGTACCTGATATCGATCACGGCCGCCTTCATGCTGGGCGGGATCTTTGCTGAACTGGTGCGCACCGAACTGATCGGCCCGGGCCGCACGATCATGGGTAGCGATCTCTACAACCAGTTCTTCACGCTCCACGGAGCGATCATGATCTTTCTGTTCATCATTCCCGGCATTCCCGTGGCGCTGGGCAACTTCGTGTTGCCGATCATGCTGGGCGCCAAGGACGTCGCCTTCCCGCGGCTGAACTTGGCCAGTTACTATCTCTGGGTGATCGGCGCTATCTTCTTCATTCTCGTGCTCGTATTCGGCGGGCTCGATACCGGTTGGACGTTCTACGCGCCGTACAGTACCACCACCGATACCCGCGTGGTTCTGGCCGCGATCGGGGCGTTCATTCTGGGGTTCAGCTCGATCTTCACCGGCATCAACTTCATCGCCACGATCCATATGCTGCGCCCGCGGGGGATGACCTGGTTTCGCATGCCCCTGTTCCTCTGGTCGATCTACGCGACGGCCGTCATTCAGGTCTTGGCCACGCCCGTGCTGGGTATCACGCTCTTTCTGATTGCCGTCGAACGGCTGTTGGGGCTGGGCATTTTCGATCCAAAGCTGGGCGGCGACCCAGTGCTGTTCGAGCACTTCTTCTGGTTCTATTCGCATCCGGCCGTCTATATCATGATCCTGCCGGCCATGGGGGTGATCAGCGAGGTGGTTTCGGTCTTCAGCCGCAAGCACATCTTCGGCTACAGCTTCATCGCCGTCAGCAGCCTGGCGATCGCTCTGCTGGGATTCCTGGTCTGGGGACATCATATGTTCGTCAGCGGCCAGTCGCAGCTTTCGGCGGTGATCTTCAGCGCCCTGACGTTCAGCGTCTCGATCCCTTCGGCGATCAAGGTATTCAATTGGCTGGCCACCATGTACAAGGGGTCGATTGCCCTGCTGACTCCCATGCTGTATGCGCTGACGTTCATCTTCCTGTTCGGCATCGGCGGTCTCACCGGCTTGTTCCTCGGGGCCCTGTCGGTCGACGTTCACTTGCACGGCACGTATTTCGTCGTCGCTCATTTCCATTACGTGATGGTCGGCGGAACGCTCACCGCCTTCCTGGCCGGACTGCACTACTGGTGGCCCAAGATCACCGGGCGTATGTACAGCGAGCGGTGGGGGCGGATCGGCGCGCTGCTGGTGTTCGGCGGGTTCAATCTGACTTTCTTCCCGCAGTTCGCCCTGGGCAGCCAGGGAATGCCGCGGCGGTACTACGATTACAAGGACCTGTTGGCCGAGCATCCGGAGTTCTGGAGCTACAACGTCCTGTCGACGCTGGGTGCTTACCTGTTGGGCGCGGCGTTGATCCTCGTGACGGTTTACCTGATCGCCTCGCTGTTCAACGGGCGCCGCGCGCCGGCGAACCCGTGGGGTGGGGCGACGTTGGAATGGCAGTGCAGCTCGCCGCCGCCATTCGACAACTTTCCCACCCAGCCGGCGGCCGGCGATCCCTACGCCGTGCGCCAGTTCCAGTACGATCCGAGTATCGACGGCTACGTGCGCCGGGAGTGAGCAACGAGGTTTTTTCGGAGACTTGCCAGTCTTCCAATCACCGGAGGTCGTCTATGGCAAATGCGGACGCGTCGGCAGGCGGTTCCGCTCCTAAGCCCCACGGCGAAGCGGAGCATGCCGACTTCGTAGCTCACCACTACGAGAGCTACAAGCAGCAGTACGATGCCGGCAAGCTCGGTATGTGGATCTTCCTGCTTACGGAGATCCTGCTGTTCTCCGGGCTGTTCTGCGCCTATGCCGTCTATCGGGCCAACCATCCGGAGATCTTCATCTACGCCCATCGCTTCCTCGACAAGACCTTGGGCGCCACGAACACGTGCATCTTGCTCATTAGCAGCTTCACGATGGCCTGGGCAGTCCGCTGTGCGCAGCTAGGCCAACGCCGGCGATTGATTCTCATGTTGGCTCTGACGATCGTATGCGCCTGCGGCTTTTTGGGAATCAAGTACGTCGAGTACCGGCAGAAGTGGCAGGAGGGGCTGCTCTGGGCGAGCCGTTACGATCCCGATGCCGAGGCCCAGCGGATGCAGCCGGTTTCCGCCGAGCCACATCCCGGTACCGAGGCCGGCGACCAGGGCCCCCGCTACGCCGGCGTCTTTTTCAGCATCTATTTCGTGCTCACCGGAATCCACGGAGTGCACGTGCTAGTGGGCATGAGCGCGATCGCGTGGTTGTTGGTCCGCGCCGCCAAAGGACAGTTCAACAGCACCTATTTCGGGCCGGTCGACTACGTCGGGCTCTACTGGCACTTGGTCGACCTCATCTGGATCTACCTATTCCCGCTCCTCTACTTGATCCGCTGAGCGGATCCGAAACCTTGCCATGACCGATGCCGCCACTGCAAACGAACGTGCCGCTCACGATGCCGAGGCGATCGCCCATATAGTCCCGCTGCGAACGCTGGCGGGCGTACTGGCGGCGCTGCTGGTGCTCACCGTGATTACGGTGGCCGTATCGTACGTTGATCTCGACCGCTTCAGCCTGCTGGTGGCCATCGGCATTGCCACGATCAAGGCATCGCTGGTGGTGCTCTTCTTCATGCACGTGCGCTACGACAACCCGTTCTACGCCCTGATCCTCGTCACGGCTCTGTTGTTCTTGGGAATCTTCCTGGGTGCAACGCTGTTGGATACGATCGAGTATCAGCCGGCGATCGAGAGCTTCCGCCAGGCGAACCCCGCGCCCTGACCACGGCGCCGTCCCACGACGTCAGGGATAGCAGGAGTGCGAGCCTTTTCCGCAGTCTGTCACGGTCGATATGTCTTCGAGAAGCCGTTTCGCGTGTTCGTGATAATGAACATTCCGTTGCGCTGCGCGACGACCTTGATCGCCTTGGCCTCGCACGGGTCTTCCGGGTTGGCGATGAAGTCGGCCGGGGCATTCTTCTCGCCTGCCGTGGGAGAGGAGTGCAACTGCCACAGATCCTGCATGCCGGGCGACGTCTTCAGAATGTCGAACACCTCCGGCTGACCGCCCTTGTTGACGCCGTTGTTCATGATGGCCGCCTTGGGACGCACGGCATGCACGAGGAACTCCGAGTTCGACACTTTGAAGCCGTGGTGGCTGACCATGAACAGGTCGACCGTGCCGACCCGATTCTCGGGACATACCAGGTCGTACTCGACCGGCGAAAGCAGGTCGGCCAGATCGAGCATGCGGAACTTGCCGAACTCGAACAGCAGTCCGACGGAACCGGCGTTGTCGGCGCGGTCGTGGTAAGTGGGGCGGGAGTCGGGAGTCAAGGGGTTGGGCTGACCGGCCCCGGCCAACGGGCGCGAGAGCGCTTTCCCACCGGCCGTAACCACCGTCATGCGAAGTCCATCCATCCGAATCACGTCCCCGGGCTTGACCGACATTCGCTTGCGCTTGCCAATCGCCTTGACGTACGGGTCGTAGTTGGCCGTTTTGCTTTCCGGGCTGAGCGTGGGGATGGGGTCGCCGTGATCGATGAAGACCTTGCCTGGGATGATAGCGTCGACCTGCGGAACGTTGCCGCTGTGATCGGCGTCGTAGTGCGTCGCCAGGATGTAATCGAACTGCTTGATCCCAAGGGCCTTGGCCGCCTCGACGACCCGCTTCGTGTCGCGGTTGTCGTCGCGAGGGTAGCCGGCGTCGATCAACATCGACTCGCCGTCCGGCGTCTGCAGGATGACCGCTTTGCCTCCCTCGGTGTCGACGACATAGATGTCCAATGTGTCGGCGGCCCTGGCCGCAGAAACCACGAACAACATAACGACGAAACCAAACAGGGCTTTCATAGCGCCTCCTCCATAGTGCAGACCCTAGGATACGAGCGACTGGCTCGCCGGGCGGCGACGGCCAGATCCACGGCGTACAGTATGCCCGCTCGATCGGCCCTTTGCAACTTGTCGCCCTGCCGAACGCCGATTAACCGTTCTCGACCAAGGACCGGCGATAGGCCGAGGGCGACTGGCCCACCAGCTTGCGAAAGCCGGCGTAGAATCGGGCCGGAGAGCCGAATCCGCTTTCCGCTGCGATCCGGTCGATCGGGTCGTCGGTCGTGGCCAAGAGCCGCTGCGCGTGGCCCACACGATGATGCATGAGAAACTCGTGGAGCGTCATGCCGCTGTACTGCCGAAACACACGCATGGCGTAGGCCGGAGCGACGCGTACGCTCTGGGCAATGTCGGCGATCGTCAGCGGCTCGCGGTAATGGGTGGCCACGAGTGTCGCCATCCGCTCAAAACGGCCAAGCGTTCCGCGCGACAGGCGACGTGCTGTCGCGTCGGCCGCCGGCTGTCTGCGCCGACCTAGATCGACCGCCAAGCGGCGCAGTCGGGCTTCGGCCTCCAACAGCACGACCGATCGCAGCGCTTTGGAGTCGTCCTCCAGCAGCCGGACCCAGTTCTTGATTAGCTCCAAATCGGCGGCAGGGCGGCGACCGGGCGGGTCGATCAGGACCTCGCCTGCCAGCAGACGGCGCATCAGTTGCGGCGGTAGTCTCCACTGAAGCACCCAGGGCAAGGGAAGATGGATCCCATAGGCCCACCCGCCGGGAGTTGTCTCGATCGGTCCGTGCGGCTGCGTGGCCCAAAACACGACGAGGTGATTCGGCGGCAGCGTGATCCGCCGGGCACCGAACATGGCGACCACGGGATGGTGCTCGTTGACGCTTACCTCGATGTCGTCGTGGAAGTGCAGACGGCGGAAGGGCACCTTGGCCTCGCCCCGCCCGACGAAGCCTTCACGCAGGTAATCCAACTCGGCTGGAAGCACGCGGCGCTTGCCGCCGGTGTGCCGAGATGCCTTGCGCTTGGCCGACATGGCGCATCACCCTTTCCGTCCGTCGGCGACGGCCCTGGACGCGACGGCGCAGTAACCTGCAGCTTCTGTGAACGCGAGATGGCCGCCAAACTTGCTCCAACCGGCGCGAGATGTTGGGGCTGGCAATGCCTGGCTGAGTCTCATGAGGGGATTATCGTTCTTCGGTCCTCCCAGGGCAAGCTTGCCCCGGATGCCGGTGAGCGCGAGCGGCACCGGACTAAAGAGACTTCCAGTATCGTATGAGCAAGCTCGTTTGCTTCTTGTCCAAACGCAACTCGCGGGCGTCGCCGAGTTGTTTGCCCGAGAGCGTCTCGCGCTGGGCATGTCGCGACTCGTCGATCGACTCGACCACGTAGGCCGATGCAGGATCGATGCCGCGCAGGGCAACCGAAATGGTCGGACTGGGGCAGTCACCGCGTCGGAATACCAGGACCAGCCCGGCGTTCAAATCGGAACGATGGAACTGATACGCAGCCCAAGCGTCGGTTGCGGTCGTGGCAGGCGTCAACGGATAGAAGTCGCCGTACCAATACTTCTGGTTCGCCTTCGACTCCGCCAACGCCGCCTTGGCTTCTTCCATGGAAAAACCCTCGTCGAGGAAGCCGAACTGGCAGCAGGTGCCAGCGGTGGTGCCACTGCGCATCACATAGGCATCGGCCGACCAGGGGAACGAACCGAACAGCGGCAGGTACAGGCTCAGCCCTTGTGTCTGCGCCTGGTCCCAATCGGCGTGGCCGGCTGCGCACACCGTATCGCTTCGCGACAGGGGCAGCGCTCGCATGCAGGTCTCCAGGTCGATGCGACGTCCGCCGCTGGCGCAGTTGTCGATCCAGAGCCCGGGATGCCGGGCGACGAGCTCGTCCCACATGGCGTAGAGCCCTTCGACATAACGGATTTCGGTCATGCCCTGCCGGTCGGGCGCATCGCACCGGCGCCAGAAAGCAAGCGGGTCGATGTTGAAGTCATTGCGGTAGATGTCGACGCCGTACTCGGTGATCCGCTGCGACAGCAGATCGGTCAGCCAGCGCCGCGCCGCCGGATCTTTGAGCTTGAACAGCCCGCCTTCGGAGCCGCCGATCACGAATTCGGGATGCTCGCGGGCGATCAGGGTGCCCTTTGCAACCCGTTCCGGCTCGAACCACAGGACGAACTTCATGCCCATCCGATGGCAGGCGTCGGAGATCGGCCGCAGTCCGTTGGGAAAGTCCTTGGGCTTCGGATACCAGTTGCCGACGCCGCGGGGGAAATCATCCTCGAACCAAAGGGCGTCGACCCAAAACGCGTCGCAGCCAAAGTCGTGAGCGGCTTTGGCCGCATTGAGTTGTCCTGCTTCGGTGGCAAAGCCCGGTCGCTTCCGATAGCGGTCGAACCATTCCGCGGCAAACGGCTGCTTCAGGGGCCGTCCGTCGTGCTTGGGTGTGTAGTGGAACATCAGCAGGCGGCGGAAGCGTCGCTGCGCGGTCGACCAATCGCCCTTCCAGGACAGCAGGAGGATTCTGGGGCTGCGAATCCGTTCGCCGGGATGCAGCACGAGTCGCGTCTTCTCCATGCCGGCTCGCAGCCGCAGCGGGCCATTGGCGTCGCGGTCCAAGGACGCGGCCCATTGCCCCGACCAGCCGATGGCGGTCACCACACCCTGGCCTGCATACTCAAGGTTGAAGAACGGAAAGGTATGGTTCGAAGGACGCCCGCCCTCCGGCGTCATCGAGAGGCCCTTACCTGCCGGCAGTGCGGTTTCCAACGGCGCGAATGACTGGGCGCCGCAAATGTCGCCCGTGATCTGGTGCAGTATAGCCGGCTGCTTGGTATCGGTGGTCCGCAGGGTCACGTCGAGCGGCTGAATGTCCTCGAGAATCGGCGTGTCCTGTTTGCCCGTGTTCTCGAAGTAGAGTACCCACTCGATCGCGGGATACCGCTTCCAGAGCGTGATCTCCGCCTGCACCTTCAATCCGGTTGCCGCGTCGGTCCAGGTGATCGTGCGACGGTCGCATTTCTGCTCCGTCTTTGCCACATCGGCACGGGTCCAGGTCTTCATCGCATCGCGCGCGGCGGCACCGCCATACTGAAACGAAAAAGGCAGTCCGGCGCCAAGGAAACGGGGGGAATGTTCCGAGCCCGAGAAGACGTCGGTGGCCCAATCCTGCATCTCGCGGATCTCGTCGGGGCCGGCCATTACCGAATCGCTCGGTGCTTCGGCGGGAATGTCCGTTTCCAGCGATGCTGTGCGACGATTGGGTACCGCACGGCCTGCCTCGTCAGCGTGCATTCCGGGTGCGGCTACCAGCAATAGGAGTCCCGTCAAACCAGCCCACGCCAGATACTTCATCGAATCGCTCCTTGTCATGGGGCTTATGGGAACCGGGCGTGAGGACCGCCGCCAACACGGTTCAATTTGGCGAGGACGCTCAGGCTCAGGCATGTCGCAACGGACCCAGCACGGGCATGCAGAGCGCCGGACCAGAGTGCCGCGTGTTCCAGGCTGCGCCCATGGTACCAGAGTGAGAAATGAGAGTCCTCTCGATTTCAGCCCGGATATGTCTCGAAAAGTGACCTTTTCGCGCGACTGTCCGTCGCCGACGGGACCACTCTCTGGCGGCAACGGAACCTTGCATCGCGGGTTTCCAGAGGCCACAATAGGCTTCCTGGGGGTGCGCCGTAGGGGCCCCCTTCCGCACGATTCCTTCCCTATCGTTTCCCCCTGTACCGGCAACGGTGCACGTTGTGAAAGGCTTTCTCGATGAGATACTCATGGCGACCTGGGACAGTCCTCCGTTTGGCAACCTTCGCTCTGCTCGGCTCGCTGTGCGTCGCCAACGTTTCGTCGGCCGACGGGCCGAAGCCGCCCGAGGGCTTCCGTGCACTGTTCAACGGCAAGGACCTCAGTGGCTGGTACGGAAACAACCCCCACACGACGTCCAAAGCAGCGGAGAAGGACCGCGAGAAGGCGATCGCCGAGCAGCAGAAGGACTTCCTGGCCCACTGGCGAGCGGAGAACGGCGAACTGGTCAACGATGGGCACGGACCCTACGCAACGACCAAGGAGGAGTTCGGCGATATCGAACTGCTCGTCGATTATAAGACCGTCGCCAAGGCCGATAGTGGGATCTATCTGCGAGGGACGCCGCAAGTGCAAATCTGGGACTACACCAAGGAAGGCGGCAAGTGGGACCGCGGCGCCGACAAGGGCTCGGGAGGACTGTTCAACAACAGCCCCGGGGCCCCCGGTAGGCAGCCACTGGTGCTGGCCGACAAACCGTTCGGCCAGTGGAACCACTTCCGCATCATACAGGTCGGCAGCCGCACGACCGTGTACTTGAACGACAAGCTCGTCGCCGACAACGCGATCATGGAAAACTACTGGAACCGCAAACTCCCGTTGCCGGCGCGAGGGCCGATCCATTTGCAGACGCACGGCGGCGAAATCCGGTGGCGCAACATCTTCGTGCGGGAGATTCCGGCCGAAGAGGCCAATCGTCTGCTCCGCGGCGACGACGCCAAGCAGGGATTCCAACCCATCTTCAACGGCCACGACCTGACCGGATGGACGGGCGCCGTAGACAACTACGAGGCGCGCGACGGTGCGATCGTGTGCCGGCCGAACAAGGGAGGCGTGCTCTACACCAAGGATCAGTACAAGGACTTCATCGTGCGGGTGGAGTTCAAGTTGCCCCCCGGCGGCAACAACGGCCTGGCGATTCGGTATCCGGGCGACGGGCAGGCCTCGTACAACGCCATGACCGAGCTGCAGATTCTCGACGACACGGCGGCCAAATACGCCCAACTCGATCCGCGGCAATTCACCGGATCGGCCTACGGCATGGTCGCCGCCGAGCGCGGCTATCTCCGGCCCGTCGGCCAATGGAACTATGAGCAGGCGACCATCCAGGGTTCGACCATCACCGTGGAACTCAATGGCACCGTGATTCTCAGCACCGACCTCAGCAAAGTGACCAAGTTCAAAGACGATCTGCCGCATCCGGGAAAGGACCGCACGTGCGGGCATTTCGGCTTCGCCGGACATCGCGATCCGGTGATGTTCCGCAGCATTGCCATCAAGCAGCTCCCCGCAACGTGCTCGACGTCGCCCTGATCGAATCGGCAGATTCGTGAGAGACCGTTCACACGATCGCCGCGCACGGCGAAGATGAAACTGCGGATTGACGATCGACTACGGGAGGCGGACTCAGAGACAGTGGCTCGACGGCCGAAACCGTTTCGGTCTTGACCGGATCTCCCAGGGACACACATTACGGAGCTCCCCGTACTATGAGCAAACTGACTGCCGCGACCGCACTGCTCGCTCTGTTTGCCGGCACGACTCTTGCCGCAGAGCGAAAGCCTAATGTGATCGTCATCCTCACCGACGATCAGGGTTTCGGTGAATTGGGCGCCACCGGCAACGCGCTGATCCGCACGCCGCACATCGACCGGCTGGCGAGCGAGAGTGCGGCGCTGGTGAACTTCCACGTCATGCCGGTGTGTTCGCCCACCCGGGCCTGCCTCATGACCGGGCGGTACAACTACCGAACCGGGGTCACTGACACCTATATCGGACGTTCACTGATGCACCCCGACGAAACGACCGTGGCCCAAATGTTCGCCGCGGGAGGCTATCGCACGGGCATCTTCGGCAAGTGGCATCTCGGCGACAACTACCCGATGCGGGCCATGGACAAAGGTTTCCAGGAGTCGTTGGTCCTCAACGGCGGTGGGCTGGCGCAGCCCGGCGACGCGCCCGATCCTGTCGACGAACGCGGCGCCTACTTCAATGCCACGCTTCGCCACAACGGAACCTGGGTAAAGACGCAGGGCTACGTGAGCGACGTGATTACCACCGCGGCGATCGATTTCATCCAGCGGAAGAGCGATCGGCCCTTCTTCGTTTATCTGCCTTTCAACTGCCCCCACTCGCCGCACCAGGTGCCCGACGAGTATCGCGAGCACTACGAAGGCAAGGATTTCAGCGCCGCCGCGTTCCCGAAAAAGGGGCATCCCATGGCGGCTAAGAACAAGCCGGGGGTATTGGCCCGTGTGTACGGGATGATCGAGAACATCGACGACAACGTCGGGCGTCTGCTGGCGAAGCTCGACGAGTTGAAGCTGGCCGACGACACGATCGTGGTGATGTTCTCCGATAACGGCTGCCAACGGCACAACGGCTACAATGCGGGCTTCCAGGGATGGAAAGGTACGCCGTTCGAGGGCGGCGTTCACCAGTTCTGCTTCCTGCGCTGGCCGCGCCGGCTCAAGGCGGGCCACGAGGTGGATCGCATCGCCGCGCACATCGACCTGGCGCCGACCCTGCTGGACTTCTGTGGCGTGGCCAAGCCCGACCGCGTGAAGTTCGACGGTGTGAGCTTGGCGTCCGCATTGCGCGGCCAACCGGCGACGCTGCCCGACCGTGTGCTCTGCTTGCAATGGCATCGCGGCGATATTCCGCAGCGCTACCGGTGCTTCGCGGCGCGGTCGCAGGATTGGAAACTGCTCCAACCGTTGGGGACCGGCGAGGGGAAGTGGGACGAAAAGACCGATTTCCAGCTCTACGACATGGCGCACGATCCGCTGGAGATGCACAATTTGGCCGCGGAGAAACCGGAGGAGCTAGCGAAACTCAAGGCGGCCTACGATGCCTGGTTCGACGACGTAACCAGTGGTCGCGACTATCGCACTCCCTCGCGGATCTTCCTCGGCGCCGCGGAGGAGAATCCCGTATTGCTCACGCGGCAGGATTGGCGCGGCGACGGTGCGAGTTGGGGGCCCGCGGGCATCGGCTTCTGGGAAGTGAACGTCGTTTCGCAGGCCCGCTTCGATGTCAAGCTACGGTTTGCGCCGCTGAAGGCTGACGGCCAGATCCAACTCCGCTGCGGTGGACGATCCGTGCAGCAGCCAGCCAAGGTGGGCCAGACCGAGTGCTTGTTCCGCAACGTGGAGATCCCCTTGGGCCCCGGACGGCTGGAGGCGGTCGTGGAGGATCGCCCGCGGGCCGTCGGGGTCCATTATGTGGAGCTGACCCGTCTGGAGTGAGAGCGGGACAGGCGTTGGGGTGATTAGCGGGCCGGCCCACCTGGCACGGGCACGCCGGCCGGCACAGGTTGTCCTGACGCACCACCAGCCGACCTCTTGGCGCGGGGCTTCGCCGATTCGGGCTTCGCATCTTCGACGTCCAGCGACTCGACGAGCCGTTGGATTTCGGCCACGTCGGGTTCGGGGCCGAAGGCGATGAGCCTGGCTCCACGATCGGCCTCGTTGTCGGTTGCCGGAATCGGGATTTCGCGAACCGTAATCCCCAAGCTCTGGAAGATCCGAATCATCTCCGCGACACTGCGATGCCGAACCGGCAAAGCTCGCACGTTGCCAAGCTTCTCAATCTGCCCGGGCAGGGCCTCACCGCTTGCGTCCAGTGCCTTGACCAGTTGAGCTACCCGCTCGAGCTGATCGGTCGAGCCTCGCACGATGAGAGAATGCGTCGGCAGATCGGCGGCAAGGTGAAGCTCATCATCCGGTGACCGTCCTCCAGCGTATCCGTACGTGTAGGTCGTACTTTGATGCAAAGCGGACGTCAGCTGCTGGACGATTCCCGCTGTGCTGGCGGCGGTCGGCGGCAACGGACCGGAAACTCCACGACCACCAGATCCGGAGGAACCCATGCCGGACGCCACCACGACCGGTGGCGCAAAGGGATCGTCTGACAATCTCGGGTTCGCCGTGCGCGAGTTCGGCGGCGAAACGAAGGCGATGACCGAGGCCTGCCGGTTCTGATCGGCGCTCCATTGCCACAGCGCTCGGATCATGTCGATCATCTGCGGCGGATCGATGCGCTCGAGCGGAAACACGCGAATCGACATGGGGCCGGCTGGCGAGCTCGGGGCCGCGACGCTGCGTGTACGCGGGACGATCGCTCTGGTGCTGACCGTTGGAGGCGAAGCAATTGGAGTGGCAACGGCGCTGGCCGGCGGCGGGGTCGGCAGCCCTGCCGTCGGTTGCGTTTCCACGGCAGACTCCACGGTTGTGGAAGGCGTTTTTGGCTCGACGGTTGGCGGTTGGGTCGGCTTGGGCATCTTCGCGCCCTCTCCTGCCCAGGACCAGCCGGGCAATACAACCAGGGCCAGCAGGAGAATCAGCACTTGGCCGGCCCAAGACAGATCGCGGCGGACGTCGCTACGGAAGATCATGACCACCCCTTTCAACATGAAAGCAACGCTAGCTGGCAAATCACCGGGAGAAACGAAATTCGATATTGTCGATGGCTGTTTCCTCTGGCCGATGCCAGCTGCGAATTCCTCGGGAAAGACGACACCATGTTGAAAGGGGTGGGAAGATCATGACTAACCTCCTCTCCAGGTTCCTTGCTTCGCCGATCGCTCCCCACGCAGGAGCCACAATGCGGCGATGCGATGCCAGTTCCGTGATCGTTACCAGCGATTTGGCGTAACTGCGTCGGGCATTGGGCAGTGTCCAAACGACCCAAACGTCGCAGGCCATCTCGGCACATTGCCGAAGCCGCCGGCGGACATACCAGAACAGCGGATTCCACCACCAGACGACAGCCCCAACCATCTCGAGCCACGCCACCCAGTGATCGCGCCGCCGCAGATGGGCCAACTCGTGGACCAACAGACTCCGCGTGGCGTCGGAGGTGAGGTCCTGTTCCAGCGACTCGGGCCACAGCAGCACCGGTCTGCCCAGGCACCAGAGGACCGGTGAGGCCAGTCCGGCCACCACGCGGGCCTGCGGCGGTTTCACGCCCAGTTGGTCGGCCAACCGATGCAACTCGCCCGCGCACTGGTCGGAGAGGACGCCGCCGCGGCGTATCAGGCGGCGAAAACGGAGCGTTTGAATCGCCTGGAGTGCAAGCAGGATCGCCGCGCCGATGGCCTAGAGCCCCAGGAGTGCGTCGCGGGGACGACTGGCCATTGCGAGGAACTGACGCCAGAGAAACGCTGCGGCGGAGGAGACCCAGGAAATCCTCTGCGGTACGGAATCTGTATCCTGCGAAGGCTGCGGTTGCAGGCCGATTCGCGCTTGCTGGGGCAACGGGGTTGGGGCCGTGTTTCGCGACGCCCCCGAGCGGTCCTTCTGCGGTGTTGCTTCCGATCCACGACGCTCGGCTATTGGACGATCTGCTTGCGTTTCGGCGACTTCGCCTGACAGCCCGTTGGACGAGACCGGCTGAGCTGTTGCGTGTGTGCGAACTTGTGCGATGGCAGCCGAGAACGGGGCCGAAAACGCTTGCGGCGCGGCGTTGACGGGAATCCAACGGGTGGCCATGCCCCGGGGCGACCAGGGCCAACTCATCCAGGCCGGCGCCAGCAGTTTGACCAGAACGATCAGCCAAAGGACGTGCTGAATGGCCGGGCGGAATCGCCCCACGCGGCACGCTACCAGGACGATCAGCGCCAGAACGGCCGCCGCCAGCGTGTTGTGTGCAAACCAGAGGAGCATGATGGTCCTTCCTCGATAGAAGAGAGTGGTCGAACATCAAGACGACGACGAGTCGGAACGCTCTTGCTTGCGGGGTTTGGTCGGCGAACTCATGCCAGACTTCCCGCTTTCGTATTCCGCTTCCAGGCGGTCCAAAAGCTGCCGCAGCCTCTGGATCTCCTCGGGCGATGGGCGCTGTTGCTCGACCATCGCAAGGACAAGCGGTGCGGTCATCTCTTGAGCGAACTCTGCGACCAGATCGCGCAAGCGGTGGCGCACCAGCTTGTCGCGAGTTACCAGCGGCCGGAACACGTGGGCGAACCCGCTGCGATCGCAGGCGACGTATCCCTTGCGTTGAAGGCGTGTCAGGAGCGTCTGCACCGTGGTGTACGCCCACTGGGGCAGCTTCTCGTTCACTTCCCGCACGGTCCCCGGCCCGTGCTCCCAGAGCGTTTTGAGCACCTCGCGCTCGGTTTCGCTCAACGGGGGAAGGTCTTTTCGCATAGGCGGCTCCTCCCCAACCACGAATCTCCTACATGCTGTCGGAGGGTATTCTACGACAGAGTGTAGGAGGTGTCAAGGGTTGTCTTCTACGGCGTGTGAGGGTCGGCGGGCGAAGATCGGGGGGTTGTGCTATGCTGGACCACAGCCCCCGGGAACGATCTGATGTCGTATTTGAGCCATCTCACTCTCCGATTGGCCGCCGGTGCGGGACGGCTGCCGAAGGAACTCAAGTCGCGGCACGCCCGCTTTTTGGCCGCGGCTCAGGCGGCCGACGGTGGCTTTCCCGGCCGGCGCGGCGCGAGCGATGCGTACTACACGAACTTTGCCCTGCGAGCCCTGGCGCTGGCATCGCTGCCGGACGAGTCGATTGCCAAGCGTACGGCCGAGTTTCTTCGCGGCCAGCTCGATTTGCCGCTGACCAGCGTCGACTTCATGTCGCTCGTCTCTAGCGCCGTGCTATTGGAATTGACTGCCGGGATCGATCTGTTCGGCCAGGCCGGGCGCGACCGCCAGGCGACGGTCGGCCAGCAGTTGGGCCGGTTTCGCGGCGAGGACGGCGGCTACGTCAAGACCGAGAAGAGCCACTCCAGCAGCACCTACCACACGTTTCTGGCGGCGGCGTGCCAGGAGTTGGTCGGGCTGCCGATCGACGAGCCAGCTCGCATGGTCGACGTCATCCGACAACGGCAGCGAGACGACGGCGGCTTCGTGGAATTGGCCCCGCTGAAGCACAGCGGCACCAATCCCACGGCGGCCGCTGTGGGCGTGCTGCGATTGTTTGGCGCGATGGATGAGTCGTCCTCGTCGTCGGTCGTGCGTTTCCTGGCGGGGATGCAGAACGTCGAGGGCGGACTGCGGGCCAATAGCCGGATCCCGGTTGCCGATCTGTTGAGCACGTTCACCGGCATGGTTGCCCTGACCGACTTGGGTTGCCCCGAGGCGATCGACCTGGCGGCCGCGCGGCGTTACGTCGAGGCGCTGGAACTGGCCGATGGCGGCTTTCGGGGCGGGATCTGGGACGACGCGGCCGACGTGGAGTACACCTTCTATGGCCTGGGATCGCTGGCCCTGCTGGAGAGTGTCGAGGGTTGATGTCTGCTGCCGGCGTGCGGTAACGTGAAAGAACCGCCAGGCCGAGGGAGGACCGTCGTCGCATGAGCACTCTGGTCGTCGAAGAAGTCGCCAAGCAGTATCCCACGCGGGGTGAGCCGGTCGTGGTCCTCCGCGGCGTGTCGCTCCAACTGACGGCCGGCGACAATGTGGCCGTCGTGGGGCCCAGCGGGTCGGGGAAGACGACGCTGTTGAACATCCTGGGTGCGCTCGAGCTGCCTAGCTCGGGTCGCGTGGTGCTGGATGGGCAGGACCCGGCCGGACTCGACGAGCCGGCGCTGGCCCGGTTCCGCAATCGCAACGTCGGTTTCGTCTTTCAAGACCATCATCTGCTGCCCCAGTGCTCCGTGTTGGAAAACGTGCTCGTGCCGACGATCGCCGCCGGCTCGCCCTCGGCGGAAACGCTCGATCGAGCACGATCGCTGCTGGATCGCGTCGGGTTGGGCAATCGCCTGGACCACCGTCCAGCAGAACTCTCCGGCGGCGAGCGCCAGCGCGTGGCCCTGGCGAGGGCGCTGGTGAATCGGCCCGTCCTCGTATTGGCCGACGAGCCCACCGGCAACCTGGACCGCACGACGGCCGACCGGGTCGCAGGCCTGCTGCTGGAACTGCAGACCCAAGAGCCCATGATGCTCGTCGTCGTAACCCACAGCGACCGCCTGGCCTCGCGGATGCACCGCCGATTGGAGTTGGACGAAGGGCGGCTGACGTAGTCTGGTGGACAGCGAGTGTGTTCGGAGTACCCTGGTTTTTTCGCAAAACGATCCCCGATAACGTATGTCAATTCTCGGCCTGATTCTCCGTTCGCTTGCCTTCCACCGGCGCATGCACGTTGTGCTGGGGCTCGGAGTCGTGGCGGCCACGGCCGTCTTGACCGGCGCGCTGGGGGTCGGCGACTCGATGCGGGGCAGCCTGCGGCAGTTGACGCTCGATCGTCTCGGACGAATCGACTATGTGTTGGCGACCGACCGGTTCTTCCGCGCCGCTCTGGCCGGCGAACTAGCCGCGCAGCCCGATTTCTCGACCGACTTCGACCAGGCCCTGTCGGCAATTCTCCTCACCGCGAACATGGAGAATCCCGACTCACACACCGCGCATCGAGCCAATCAGGTGAACCTGCTGGGGTGCGACCCGCAGTTCTGGCGGCTCGGCGACCGTCCCCTGACACCGCCGGACCGGCGGCAGATCGTCCTGAACCGGCCGCTCGCAGAGCGACTGAACGTGAAAGTGGGCGATCGCGTGATCCTCTGGCTGCCGCGAATCACGGCCATTCCATCGGACAGTGCGCTGGGGCGGAAGTCAAACACCGTGGAGGGACGCTCGCTGACCGTCGCGGCGGTCGTTCCAGCGAAAGGGTTGGGACGATTCTCGCTTCGCCCCAGTCAGCAACTGCCGCAGAACGCGTACGTGCCGTTGGACTGGCTCGGCGAGCAACTGGGCGAGACGGGCGGTGCCAACGTGATCCTGGTTACCGGACGAAGCGTCGAGACGGCGCCAACGCCCGAGGCCGATCGGCGGCTGGCAGATCTGTTCAAGCCGCAACTGGCCGATTACGGCCTTCGCGTGGAGAGAACGCCGCGCGGATACTTCAACATCACCAGCAAGCGGCTGATTCTCGAAGCATCGCTGGAAGCTGCGATTCTCAAGTCGCTCGGCGGGCGGGCCGTGCAGCCGGCGCTGACCTATCTGGCCAACACGATCGAGGCCAACGGTCGAACGATCCCGTACTCGACCGTCACAGCGATCGATTTCACCTCGGCACCGCCGTTGGGGCCCTGGGTTACTGCCGACGCGGCGACGATCGAACCGCTGGCCGACGACCAGATCGTGCTCAATGCCTGGGCCGCCCAGCAGTTGCAGGCCAAGCCGGGCGACTCGGTTCGCCTGAGTTGGTTCGAGCCGGAAACACGCGACGGGCAGATCCGCGAGCGTAGCGCCGACTTCCGCCTGGCGGCCGTCGCCGCCATGGAAGACGCCGCCGCCGACCCGGCGCTCACTCCCGAAGTGGCCGGAGTGACCGATCAACTCACCATGGCCGACTGGGATCCGCCCTTCCCGTTCGATGCCAAGCGCATCCGCAAGCAGGATGAAGACTATTGGAAGCAATATCGGGCGACCCCCAAGGCCTTCGTCTCGTTGGCCACCGGCCGAAAACTCTGGCAGAGCCGTTTCGGGCGGACCACGTCGTTGCGGATAGCGCCCAAGCCCGGCGAAACGGTGGACGATCTCGCGCGACAGCTCTCGTTGGATCCCGCCGCGCTCGGCTTCGTGTTCCAACCGGTCAAACGTCGGGGCTTGCAGGCCGCTTCGGGTGCCACGCCATTCGACGTGCTCTTCCTGATGTTCAGCATGTTCCTCATTCTAGCGGCCGTGATGCTCATTGCGCTGCTGTTCCGACTGGGCGTCCAGCAGCGAGCCGGCGAAATCGGCACCCTCCTGGCCCTCGGCTTCACCCGGCGCCGCGTGAGCCGTTTGTTGACGACCGAGGGGCTCATTGTCGCGGGAGTGGCCGGTATCCTGGGCGTGTTGGCGGGCGTGGCCTACGCCGCGCTGATGATCGCGGGCTTGGGCACTTGGTGGCTGGCCGCGATCGGTACACCATTCCTCCATTTGCACGTGAGTGCCAGAAGCCTGATGGTCGGATATGCCAGCGGACTGATCGTGGCCGCGACGACGATCGCCTGGACGGTCCGTCACTCACTGCGGGCCTCGGCTGCCCGGCTGATGGCCGGCCAGTGCACCGACGCCCCGCCGGGAATCGGCCGCCGGTCGCGGCTTGTCGCGACTGTCAGCGGCGCGGCGCTGACTGCGGCACTCGTCGCCGGCCTGGCAGCTACGCAGTTGAGCGAAGAGGCCAGGGCGGGAGCCTTTTTCGGCGCCGGTGCGCTGGTGCTGGCCGCAAGTTGGGCATGGATCGGCAGTAGGCTGCGCGACGCGGCGACCGGGCCGGCCATCGCCGTCGGACGAGGTAACCTGCTGCGGCTGGCCATGCGCAACGCTGCCCGCTATCCGGGGCGAAGCACGTTGAGCATCGGCTTGGTGGCGTCGGCTTGCTTCCTGATTGTCTCGGTCAGTGCCTTTCGACTCGACCCGATCGGGCAGACGCCTCGCTTCGGCAGCGGCGATGGCGGATTTGCCCTGGTGGCCCAGAGTGCACAGCCCATCTACCAGGATCTGAATACCGAGGAAGGCCGCGCCGAGTTGGGGTTCCCGCCGCAGGCGGAGCCGCTTCTGCGGGATGCTCGGGTGATGGCCTTCCGTGTGCGGTCGGGTGACGATGCCAGTTGTCTGAACCTCTACCGCCCCCGCCAGCCTCGAATCCTCGGTGTACCGCCGGCGTTGATCGACCGGGGTGGGTTCGAGTGGGCGGCCTCCGACGCCAATACGCCCGAGGAACGGGCCAACCCGTGGCGGCTGCTCAACCGCAAGCTGGAGCCCGATGCCGACGGTACGTCCCGGGTTCCGGTCGTGTTGGAGAAGAACACGGCCATGTATGCGTTGCACCTGTGGAAGGGCGTGGGCGAAACGTTCGACGTGACCGACGTCGCCGGGCGGCCGCTGCGTCTGGTGGTGGTCGGCCTGCTGAACAACGGCATCTTTCAGGGCGACCTGCTTATCACCGAGTCGGCGTTCCTTCAAGCCTTCCCCGACACGAGCGGTTTCCGCTTCTTTTTGGTCGAGACGGCTCCCGATCGCAGCGCCGAAGTGCGCACCCTGTTGGACGATACCCTGGGCGATTACGGCCTGGCGACACAAACCACCGCCGAGCGACTGGCCGGATTCCTCGTGGTACAGAACACCTACTTGTCGACCTTCCAAAGCCTCGGCGGACTGGGGCTCCTGCTGGGGACTCTTGGATTGGCCGCCGTCCAGATGCGCAGCGTGATGGAGCGCCGGGGTGAATTGGCCCTGCTGCGAGCGGTCGGTTTTCGCCGGCGCCGGCTCGGATGCCTCGTGCTGTTGGAGAGCGGTGTCCTCTTGCTGGGCGGAATGGCCGCCGGACTACTGGCTGCCGCGGTTGCCGTGCTGCCACACGTGATGAGCGGCCACGCCATGATTCCCTGGACCGGGTTGGCCGGCACGCTCCTCGTCGTGTTGGCGTGCGGCCTCCTCGCCAGCCTGACCGCCGTGCGCGCCTCCGTCAAGGCGCCGGTGGTCGCCGCACTGCAAGGCGAGTAGGCGCGTGGATCGTGAAATGGCGGTTCGGTTGCGGCGGAGTGAGGTGTTCAATATAGTGGCGGCAAGTCAGCCCGATTGCGATTGATCCATGCGAGGCCTGTCATGCCCATGCAACAACTGATTGCCATCTCCCGAGGTCGAGTCGTAAGAGGAAGCCTGGTTCCAGTCATCGTGTGCGGTATGGTTCTCGGGGCCGTCTCGAGCACGAAGTTGCTGGCGGCGCAGCCGTCGCCGTGCTTCGTGTTCTGTTGCCGCCCGGAGAACGACCTGTTTCGAGTGATGCAGGCCAACGGGCTCAAGTGCCTGCGATTCGACCAGCCGGCCGAAGCCGTTCGGCAGGCCCCCGCCGGCGCCGCTCTGCTTGTTCTTGCCGAGGACTATCCTGAGAACTTGACCGCGGTCTACGGCGAAGTCCTCGATCATCTGAAAGAGAAGAGCCTGCGCTGTTACCTGGAGTATCCGTGTCATCTGCCGGGCCTCAAGCCGGAGAACACCAGGCAAGCTCCTCGGGCGCGGGCCGTGGCGACCTCCGACGCCTTTGGCCCGGACCTGCTTCCCATGCGGATCCTCTCGATCAACAGTTGCCGATTCGTCCCGTTTTCAGGCGTGAAGAAGCCGCATATCGTGCTGGCGAAGGTGGCCGGATTCGACACGGCCGTCTACGGATTGCCCAGCGAGACTTGGCCGATCCTGTTTGAACACGAGCGCGGCGACCTGATGGTGGCGACGACGAAGCTCAGCCACTTCGTCACCGCGCGATACGGCCCGCAGGCCGCCTGGCAATCGGTCTGGAAGATGGTGCTCAACTGGTTGCAGCCCGGTCAGTCGCTACCGGTGTTGCAGTGGACGCCGACCGTGCGGCCCGTATTCAAGGAGAAGGAGCCCTTGCCGCGGGATGCGCAGCGGCAGGCGATCCAGCGCGCCGTCGCGTGGTTCCGCCGAACCCTGGAGATGCCGATGCATCGGGATTTGAAGGACCGGGTCGATCCCAACAGCCCCGTGAAGGACGGCTACTTCGAGTGTTACAGTTCCGGCATCCATCTCGACGGCAGCCAGCCCGTCGGCACCACGCAACGCAGCGACTGCGGCGGCGAAGCGATGATGGCGTTTGCCATGGGGCAAGTGCTGCTGCAAGACGCGCTGTGTGGACGGGCTGCCGCCAATATCGGGGATCAGCTCTATTTTTACTGCCGCAATGCAAAAGGGCCTCGGGCTCATCCGGCAAGCCCGACCTACGGACTGCTGGGCTGGAGCGACAGCTCACCCAACGTCTACTACTCCGACGACAACGCCCGCTGTCTGCTCGGCACGATCGGCTGTGCCGCCTTGCTGAACGAGCCGCGTTGGAACGAGAACGTGGCGCGATGCCTGGTGGCCAATCAGCGATTGTGCGGAAACACGGGGTTTCAGCCCGGCAGCGTCACCGATGCCGACGTGCAATACAACGGCTGGCGACATTACTACCAGCAATCGCTCCCCATCGAATACGGCCCGCATTACGTTTCCTGGATCTGGGCGTGCTATCTCTGGGGATATCAGCAGACCGGGTACGAGCCGTTTCTGGCCCAAGCTCGAAAGGGGCTCCAGACGCTCGTCGAATGCTATCCGGATCGATGGCGGTGGACCAACGGCATTCAGCAGGAGCGGGCGAGACTTCTGCTGCCGCTGGCCTGGCTGGTTCGGGTCGAAGATACACCCGAACATCGGGCGTGGTTGATGAAGATCGCCCACGAGTTGCTCGACGATCAGGTTGCCTGCGGCGCCATTCGCGAGGAACTCGGCGAGCCTGGCAAGGGCAACTACCCTCCGCCGAAGTCGAACGAGGACTTCGGCCGGTACGAGGCGTCGCTGATCCAACAGAACGGCGATCCCGCCTGCGACCTGTTGTACACGACGAATTTCGCGTTCCTGAGCCTGCACGAGGCGGCCGCGGCGACCGGTGAGCCGTCGCTTCGCGCGGCCGAGGACAAGCTGGCCGAATTCCTGTGCCGCATTCAGATCCGCTCCGAAGCGCGGCCCGAGTTGGACGGCGGCTGGTATCGAGGGTTCGACTTCGGCAAATGGGAATACTGGGGCTCGGATGCCGACGCCGGCTGGGGAGTCTGGGCCATTGAGTCCGGTTGGACCCAGTCGTGGATCACCAGTGTTCTGGGACTCCGCGAACTGAAGACCAGCTACTGGGAGTTGGCCAAACGTGGAAATGCCAAGGAACCGCTGGACAAGTGCCTGAAGACCATGCTGTCGGACTAGCCGTGGAGAAGGCAGGGCCCCTCACATGACGACACCCGCATCCACGCAAAGCGTCGCCAAGTCGGCACGTGGCAGCGCGCTCTATCTGGCCGGCGTATGCCTGGTGGCCTCGATCGGCGGGCTGCTCTTCGGTTTCGACACGGCCGTGATCTCCGGCACAGTCGAACGCGTGAAGATGCAGTACGCGTTGACCGATCTCCTCCAGGGTTGGTTTACCAGTTCCGCCCTGGTCGGATGCATTCTGGGCGCCGCGGTGGCCGGCATGCTCGGCGACCGATTCGGGCGCAAGCCCATTCTGATTATCGCCGCCGTCTTCTTCTTCGTCTCGGCTCTGTATTCAACCATCCCGCCGACGTTCAACGTGCTGATTGTCGCCCGAATGATCGGTGGCGTCGGTGTGGGCATGGCTTCCGTGCTGGCGCCGATGTACATCAGCGAGTTTGCGCCGCCGCACCTTCGCGGTCGCCTGGTGGCCATGTACCAGTTGTCGATCGTGATCGGCATTCTTGCCGCGTACTTTTCCAACTGGTGCCTGGTCGAGTATGCCGCGAGCCATCCGTCGGCGTTCGGCGCCGAAGGCACGTTCCATCGCATCCTGGTCGCCGAAGTGTGGCGCGGTATGTTCGGTGCGGAGATGTTGCCGGCGGGCGTGTTCTTCGTACTGCTGTTCTTCGTTCCCGAAAGTCCACGCTGGCTGGCCAAGGAAGGCCGCACGGACCGCGCGCGCGGAATCCTGGCCGCGATGGTCGGGCCCGACGATGCGCGGCGGCAGATGACCGAAATCGAGGCGGCGGTCGCCCGCGAGGAAGGCACACTGGCCGAGCTGTTCAGACCGGGGCTGCGTCTGGCGCTCTTGGTAGGCGTCATGCTATCGGTCTTCGGCCAACTGTCGGGTGTCAACATCGTCGTCTATTACGGGCCCAAGATCCTCATGGCCGCGGGATATGCGGACGCAGCCTCGCTCCTGGGGCAGGTCGGCTTTGGCCTGATCAACCTGGTCTTTACGGTCGTCGCCATGTTGGTGATCGACCGGTGGGGACGCCGCCCGCTGCTGATTGGCGGTATGGCGGTGGTCACGGTCACGCTGGCGATCATCGGTACACTGTTCCTGAGCGGCAATGTCGATGTGGCCCTGTCCGATGCGGCGGCCCAATCGGGAACAATCTCCAAAACGCTGGGACTGTGGATCGGCCTGATGATCTGCGTCTACATGGCGTCGATCGCGCTGTCGATTTGTGCTGTGATTTGGGTGCTGACGCCCGAGATCTTCCCCAACCGGATTCGCGGCCGGGCGGCGTCGATCGCCACGCTGGCCAACTGGTCGACCAATGCCGTGGCCGCCTTCGTCTTTCCCTGGTATGTGGCGGCGTTCGGCATGCACAGCGGCTTCTTCACCTTCGCCGCCATCTGCCTGGTGGCCACCATCTTCTTCTGGGCAACCGTGCCGGAGACCAAGGGCAAGACCTTGGAGGAGATCGAAAAGCACTGGCAGCCGTAATCCGTCGCGTCGTTGCGTTGCGGACGTGCGCCGATTCAGGTCCCACGGACGAAACCGAACCAGTGGATGTGGCTGCGGGGACAGTAGTGCAATTGGTGCTGAACACAATACGGCTTCAGCCAGCGGGCACGCTCGTCCAATTCGGCCGCACCGGTCCCCTGGGGCATCAATAGCACGCGGCTGGGAGCGATCTCGGGGAAGTCGGCCAGGTAGCGTTCGATTTCCTCACAATCGGCCGGGCAGTCGACGACGAACTTCACCTGGTGCTCGTACTGGCGAACCAGGCGGCGAATCACTTCCGGCACGTGGCGAGTCTGTTCGTGCCGGTGGCTCCAGCGGGCGCTGGGGTGGGGCGGCGGCGTGGAGTTCGACAGTTTTGGACTGATCGACATCAGGTCGCACGCCACGGGCAGGTAGAGCGTGCCGGCCGTTTCGATCGTGATGTGCCGCCCCAGCCGTCGCAATTCGGCCGTCAGCGGGATCAACTCGGCAAACAACATCGGTTCGCCGCCGGTCAGCACAACGTGCTCGACATCGTGCTCGGTCACTCGGGCGATGATCTCGTCGACCGACAGATCCGTTCCTTCGGGTTCCCACGACGCGTACCGCGTGTCGCAGAACCAGCAGCGCAGATTGCAGCCGCTAGCCCGCACGAACACGCTCGGCGTGCCCGTCAGAAGGCCTTCGCCCTGGATCGATCGGAAGATTTCGGCGATTCGCATACGGTTTGATGGGAAACGGAAACGGGTAATTGAAACGTTGGCTGTATGCCGTACGGGGTCTAAGAGGAGGTCTTCTTGGGTACGGAGTTCTGAGGCGTTGTTTCGGGGACACCGCCCTCACACCCGGCCCTTCTCCCACAAGCGGGCGAGGGAATGGTTTGGTAGGGGATCGGGTCGACGAGGCCGGCTTCGGCGAAACCTCTCTGACGTAGCAGGCAGGAATCGCAACGCCCGCAGCTCAAGCCCGACGGGTCGGGGTCGTAGCACGAATGGGTTAAGCTGTAGTCGACGCCCAACTCCATGCCGCGGCGGATGATTTGGGCCTTGGTCAGGTCGACCAGCGGCGCGTGGATCTGAAACTGCAACCGCTGTTGGACACCGGCCTTCGTACCCAGGTTGGCCAACCGCTCGAATGCCCGCAGGAAGGCCGGTCGGCAGTCGGGATAGCCGCTGTAATCGATCGCGTTGACGCCGAGGAAGATGTCGGCCGCACCGATCGTCTCGGCATACGCCAGGGCCAATGACAGGAAGACCGTGTTGCGGGCCGGCACGTAGGTCACCGGAATTCCCGTTTCCATCTCATCCGGGCTTCGGTCCTTCGGCACCTCGATCCGATCGGTCAGAGCACTACCGCCGAACACGCTCAGATCGATCGGCAACACGACGTGGCGGCAAACCCCGAGCGACTGCGCCGTCCGACGGGCGGCCTCTAGCTCACACCGATGCCGCTGGCCGTAGTCGACCGACAGGGCATGCAGCGCGAAACCCTCGTGGCGGGCCACGGCAGCTGCGGTCGCCGAATCGAGCCCCCCGGAAAGGAGTGTTACCGCCGGCTTCTGGGTCATGGTCTTCGTGGGTGGCAGTCGCCCGAGCTTGGGCGAACCGTGCCAGTGCGGCACCGGCAGCGCTACGGGTCTGCTGGCTGGCGCCCTGGTCGCAAACCATCCATCATGCCACAATACTGGGGACGAGGAAAGGAGCGGTCAAGTGAGTGAAGCATTTCGCGAGGTTCTCGAGACGTTTGAGAATCAGTATCCTGGGCGGGATTACACCGTGGAGATCGTCTGCCCCGAGTTCACGTCGGTGTGCCCGAAAACGGGTCAGCCCGACTTTGGAACTCTGACGATCACGTACGTGCCCAACCAACGGTGCGTGGAGCTGAAGAGCCTGAAGCTCTACCTTCAGCAATTCCGCAACGAGGGCATCTTCTACGAGAACGTCACCAATCGGATTCTGGACGACCTAGTGGCAGCGCTCCAGCCGCAGCGATTGACGCTCCAGGCGGCCTTTACCCCCCGTGGTGGGATCACTACCACGGTTACGGCCCGCTTTGAGGCGAGCCGGTAGTCGTGGGGCGCGACAGATTTGGGCACGTCGCCACAGTGGCCCCCCAGACCGACAGGTCGGCGTGAATCACCACGGGGCCGAAAGCCCCGTCAGCTCTTCGCCTGCGGTTCTCCCGCAAACGCGGGTGATTGGGAATGCGATCGCCGCACGCGGTGCTTCAAGCGGGATTCCGTAGGTTCGTCCAAGCCCATGGCCTTCAACACGGCAGCGATTTCCTGGGGCTCGATTCCCCGATCGAGCATTTCCAGCACGAGGTCCGAGGCGGTTTGCAACTCGCGGTGACGCTGGACGATTTTGACGATCAGGATCGTGGTGGAGACCAGCAGCGCCATCAAGACAATCGGAGTGACTGTCAGAACGACGGGCAAGTCGGACGAAGATAGTCGCGATAGTATTTCAATCATGGCGGACCTCCGGGCGTTTGGCCTCCCTCCGGCACTGTATTCGCTCGCCCTCTTCGGAGATTGGGGGCGGCAGGCCAATTCTACCAGAAATTGGCGGTCAACTACCCCGGCGGCGGCAATCGGCACAGATGCCGGTGACGAACAGGCGGTGGCCCAGAACCTGAAAATCGTGCTGGCTGGCGACGCGGTCGCGCAGTCGTTCGATGGCCTGACTGTGGAATTCGATCAGCTTGTTGCAGATCTGGCAGTGCAGGTGGTCGTGGCTCGGATAGCCGTAATCGTGCTCGTAGACGCCGCGGCCCTGCAGGGGCATCTTTCGCAGCAGGCCGGCCTCGACCAGTTCGGTCAGCGTGCGGTACACGGTCGGCCGGCTGAGCTGGCGGCGCTGGATCGGCTGTTGCAGATGGTCGATCAACTCGTCGGCGTCGAAATGATCGTGATGACTGAAGACGGTCTCGAGGATCATGCGCCGCTGTTGCGTCATCCGCTTGCCGCGCTTCTGCAGGAACTCGGCGAACCGGTCCTCGGGCGACAGCTTGGTCCGAATCTTACGCAGCGAGAAGTTCTCCGGCATGGCGCGTGCTTCGGGCGGATGTCGTGCGAAAAAAACGGAACCTGTGTCGGCCGGATATCGCTCGGCGCTGCCGCCGTTTGGCGGCCGCGAACCATTGCACGGTGGGCCCCTGCACGTTCCGCAACCGGGTATACCGTACGGGTGTTCCGCCCGGTTGTTCCAGCGACGGACTAGCCGATTTCGTCCAACAGTCGGCCCAAGGCGATTTCCATCTTTTCGTCGGTTTCGTACGTGCCCGACGCGATTTGGGCACGTATCTCGTCGACGCGGTCCTGCCGGATGTCGGCCATGTTGTGGACCTGGTCGACGTACTGGGCGGCGTCGGAAATCTGCAGTTCGTCCTGGATCGAACGGGAGGACGTGGCCGCGGATGGGTTCGCAGCATGAGACGAGTGGGGCGCCCGGATCGATTGAGCACCGTGCAGATGAGTCGGGCCGTAAACTTGCATCCTACTTCCTCCTCAAGGGCTCGCGACTAGCTTCGATGACGCCCGAACGGGCTTCGCCTCCGAACGGCTCCAGGAGCCGGGCCGAAGGGCGGGAGATAGGAACTGCCGTCGAAGCCGCCTCGTGCCAATGGATACCTACAAACGCGTGAATCCGTCCTAGCCAATTATAGGTCACTCGCCGCCGGTCCTTCAGCCATGTGTGCTGCAGGCCGACTGCAACTCACGGATGCGTTTGCATCCGTCTCATCGGTTGCCCTCACCTGAAGGATTCAACCAAACCCCAGACGCCCCAGTGGTATCAAACCGCGTTTATTACCGATCTGTACCGCTTGTGACGACTGGTTTTACAACGACCACAACGCGTCGCTTTTCCGCAACCGTGCATCGGTGAGGTTATGCCACGGATGTCGTCGCCGCGCGACTTTGTCGACCAGAAGCAACGTCGCCGGTTGGACGGGACCAAGCAGGTCGAACGTTGCCGAGGCGACCAGTTCTGCGGCCGCGCCATTCCGCGTGAGCTTGAGTATCCTCCCCGATGCGTCTCCTCGATGCAACCGCAATCCGGTTGCCGGGTCGGTTCCACCGTACCCACGCCTTGATACGTCTGTTCACTAACGATGGTTCGCGCTCCGAACAGGCCGGATTATAGGCAGAGACCAAAAACCGGGCAAGATCGTGCAGATCTCGTGATGCTTCCACCCAAAAGAGCGGCTATGGCCGTCTGGCTTTGCGGCGTGGGAAACATAGGTAATCGAAGGATCGTCGGGTGGAGGTCCGCTGCAACCGCCAAGAAAATGTCTAGTTCGCGCCGCCGCAGACTTTGGGGGCCGTGCCTGACCTTCGCCGGCGTCGAGTTTCCCAACGCTCAGGGGACAAAGGGTAGCCGGTCCGAGCGGTAACGAGCCCGTAGCGAGAACCTTCTTCGCTAAACCACATATCCTGACAACGCACGCTCGGCTTCAGGCTAGTTGGTCGGGAGCGTGCTTGCTGCCTCGCGAGCAGGGAGAAACGAGCATCGTGGCTCGCTGCTCGACCGGCAAAGTTCGCTGCGTATTTTTTCAGCTTGACCTAGCTGAAAAAATGAACCAGAACAAAGACTGAGGCGTCTAACATGTAGAAGACTGAAGTCCGGTGCAGACGATGTGATCGAACGCCGGACATGCGATCGGAGAAACTGAGCTTGCAGGCGGCCAATGCCTGCACAACGGAGTGCGACATGACCAGCGACAACTTCTCACTCACCAGCCAAAGTCGGCATCAGCATGACGAAGACGTACCGCTGAAGGTCTCGTATGAGGCGTACGTCCAGTTCGATGCGTGGTTGAGTGAGCAGTTGGAGGAATTGGTCGGCCGTTGGGCCCATACTGCCGCCCCGAACGCTCACCGAGGCCGCAACGGGCGCTGGCAGGCAGCCCGGCAGCGCCCGTAGAGCTCTATTTTCTCCGAAGGAACCACCTCACTAAGCCCAAGATTTCGCCGGGGCGGGTACCGTTCAGCGCGGGCCCGCCCCGGTCTTTTTTTCGGGCTTTTTCCGATGGGGTGCCCGGGGCGGTCCGAAACGGGACGGCCTGCCGGGCGACGATCGACTTTGGGCGGGGCGGTGCCGAGATCGGCCGATTCGTGCTAGAATTGGGGGATGGCTGCTTCGGCCGCCCGGTGACTCTCTGCCGTCTGCTCGGGGTCCACTTGCGCCCATGGGTCAACCCACGCCCCCCTCTGCTTGTCTGCTGATCCTCGCCGCCTTCAGTCGTCACGATGCAGCGCTGGCTTGGGCAGGTCGGCGGGCGGACGACGCTTGGGGCCCGCTTGCGTTGGAGAGCCCGCGATTCGCCTTTGCAGAAACCCAGTATTATGAACCGAGTATGGGGCCGTCGCTTCAGAAAACGTTCTTTCTGTCGGCGCGCCCCTACGACCCGGCGGTGCTGGTCGATACGAAGCTCATGACCAATGCTTGGGAAGAAGAATACGCCCGGATCGCCGATCACCCAGAGCAGCGGCCACTGAATCTCGACCCGGGTTACCTGACTTTGGGAAAGCTGGTGCTGGCGTCGACGAAGGACTTTACCCATCGAATCTACTTGAATCGCGGAATCTATGCCGAGGTGACTCTGTACTATAAGCATCGCCGGTGGCAACACCACGAGTGGACATTCGCCGATTACCGCCGCGCCGACTATCAGGCGTTCTTCACGGCGTGTCGCGACTACCTGCACCGGCATCGTGGGGAGGACTCGAAGGCGTGATTTGGCTCATTGCAGGCGCTCTGTTGCCCAGCATGCTGGTGACGTGGCTCGCCGCTGCGGCAGTGCGGAAATATGGCGGTCGCCTCGGCCTGGTCGACAAGCCCGGGCATCGCAAGGTCCATAGCCAACCCATGCCGACCTGCGGTGGGCTGGCCATTTGGTTGGGCGTCGTGGTGCCCTTAGCGGCCGGGCAGTTGGTCTTGAGCCTGTTGTCGGCCGAGGGCGGGGGCAACTCTGCGTTGGCCGCCTACGTGCCGCAGTTCGTGTTGCCGCATTTGTCAGGCTTGGTACAGCAGTCCGGCAAACTGTGGATCGTGCTGGCCGGCGGCACGGTGCTCATGGTCTTGGGGCTATTAGACGACCGGCGGGGTCTGGATTGGCGGATTCGTATTGCGGTGGAAACGGCGGTGGCCGTGGCGACCGTGGCGATGGGGTTTCGGATCAGCCTGTTTCTCGATGCTCCGTGGCTCACCGCCATTCTCAGCGTGTTGTGGATCGTCGCGTTGGTGAACTCTTTCAATATGTTGGACAATATGGACGGGCTGTCGGCCGGGGTGGCCGCCATCGCTGCGGCCCTCCTGGCGACCGTGATGCTCGTGTCGCCGGCAAAGACCGGAGGACCGCAGTTGTTCGTGGGCGGATTCCTGCTGGTGCTCGTGGGGGCCCTGATCGGCTTTCTCTGGCACAACCGGCCGCCGGCCCGTTTGTTCATGGGCGACGCCGGGGCCTATCTGATCGGCTACTTGCTGGCGGTGGCGACGGTGTCGGCCACGTTTGCCGGGGAGAACGTCCCACGCCACGCCATCCTGGTTCCGCTGTGCATCCTGGCCGTGCCCTTGTACGACATGGCGACCGTGCTGTTCATTCGTATCCGTTCCGGCCGGAGTCCGTTCGAAGGCGACAAGAGCCATTTTTCGCACCGTCTGGTGGAACTGGGAATGACGAAACCCCAGGCCGTGGCGACCATCTACCTGGCCACGGCAACGTGCGGCCTCGGCGCCTTGTTGTTGTACGAGGTCCGGTGGACGGGGGCCGTGGTCGTCCTTCTGTTGGTCGGCTGTATGCTGGTGTTGGTCGGAATTCTCGAAACGGCCGGACGGCGCGGCCGCAACGGCGAAAGCGAAAACGGGGGTGCGGATGGGTAGAGGTAAACGCGCCGGGAGGTATCCCGGTGGCCGTCAAGAACGCCCGACCGCCCAGCCCACCGTGGCGTTGCCGCTGGCCGACAGGATGCGTCCCTGGCTTCTGGCCGCCCTGGTGGCCCTGCTGGTCGCCAGGCCGCTGTTTCCGAGCGAAGCCTCGCCCGAAGCGGGCGACAACCTGACATCGATCATGTTGTGGCTGGCGCTGGCGGTCGTGTGGCTTTTGGGCGTGATCCGCGTCAAGGAGTTCCGGCTCCGGTTCGGCGCGGTCGACGTCGCGGTGCTCGTGTTGGTAGGTTGGCACACCGTCGCCGGCTTGTGGACCATCTCGCACGGCAGCCCCCGCGCCGCGATCGACGCAACCTGGTTGTGGATCGCCTACGGGGTGAGCTTCTTCCTCGCCCGGCAGCTCGTCGCCAGCCGTCGCGAGGCCCGAGCGACCATCGTGGTGATGATCGGCTTGGCCGTCGGATTGGCCGCCTACGGGATCGAGCAGTACTTCTACGAATTGCCCACCACACGGGCCAACTACGCAAAAGACCCCGACGCCGCGCTGCAGGCGGCCGGCATCTGGTATCCCGAGGGCTCACCTGAGCGCGTTGCCTTTGAACTGCGGTTGGCTGCGCTGGAGCCTTACGCCTCGTTCGCGATGACCAATTCGCTGGCCGGATTCCTGGCACCTTGGCTGACGATCACTGTGGGTATTGCGATCTGCGGGTGGCGAAGTCGGCACCGTCGCTGGCTGACCTTGACGGCGGTCGGCTTCGCGGTCGTGCTGGGTACTTGTCTTCTTCTGACGAAAAGCCGAAGCGCCTGCGTCGCCGTACTCGCAGGGTTCCCCCTGGCGTGGTGGGCGTGTCGGCAGCGGACGTGGCGACTGAACTGGAAGCCGATCGCCGCTATCGTCGCAGGGATTGCGGTGCTGGTGGTCCTGGTGACGGTCGTCGGCGGACTGGACAAGCAGGTGGCTTCCGAGGCCACAAAATCGTTGGGCTACCGGATCGAATACTGGCGGTCGACCCTGAGCATGGTCGCCGATCACCCCTGGGTCGGCTGTGGGCCCGGGCAGTTCCAGCAGTCGTACACTGCCTACAAACTTCCCGAGTCGAGCGAAGAGATCGCCGATCCACACAATTTCCTGCTGGAAACCGCGGCAGAGGCAGGTGTGCCGGCGCTGGTGGCGCTGATCGCCGTTCTTGGGCTGTTTGCATGGGCCATGCTGATCGGCCATCGTCCGTCGAGCCCGCCCCCCGACACTCACGGCGCAGGTCCTGCGGCCACGGACGACAAGCACGCTGCTCCGGCCATCGACGGTCTTCCAGAGGTCGCAGCGAGCGACGCGTCGGCCTTCGTGCTTGGCGGTGGGGTCGCTGGCTTCTTACTGGCGTTTGCTCTCGGGATAATCAGCAGTGCCCCGGTCGGGATCGCATCGTTGATGATCGGGTTGCCGCTGGCGGTTCTCGTTACGGCCTGCTGGTGGCCGTGGCTTTGGGATGGGGTGATGCCGGCCCTGCTACCGGCCGTAGGCCTGATCGTGCTCCTGATCAATCTGTTGGCAGCCGGAGCCCTGAGTTTCGCCGGACTGGCCGGCTCCCTCTGGCTACTCATGGCCCTTGGGCTCAACTTGGCCGGGCCTGCCGAGGGTCGTCGCATGGGCCCGTGGACTCGTTATGTCGTCATCGGTGCCGCGGTCATCGCGTGCCTGCTCTGCTACGTGACCGCGTACAAACCGGTCCTAAAACGCCAAACGGCCATCCGTCAGGCGACCGAATCGCCGAACTGGGGCATCGAGTACCTGGAGGCGGCCGTAGCAGCCGACCCCAACGCCGTCGAACCACGAAGCCAACTGGCCGCCGCGACCTTCGCCCTGTGGCACGAGCGGCCCACGCCGCAGTCGCTCAAGCAATTTCTCGAATGTCAGCAAGCCGTACTTCCTTTGGCGCCGCACGCCAGCGTGATGTGGGCCGACGCGGGCAGACGCTACTTCGAGATCTTCCACCAGACACGCGATAAGGATATTCTGAAACGCGCAGTGGAGGCGTATCGGCAGGCCGTGGCTCGCTATCCCGCCAGCGCGGAACGTCGCGCCGAACTGGCCCTGGCGCTTCAGGCCGCGGGCGACCACGCCGAGGCCCGGCGCGAGGCCCAGCGTGCCGTCGAGTTGCACGATTTGACGCCCCACGCAGACAAAAAACTCCCCCCCGACGTGCTAAACGAACTGAACCGCGGACCACTGCGTAGCACGTCTGGGCCGTCGTGACGCGTTCAGGAGATCCCCTGTTCTTGCAGCGCGCCGCGCGGCAACACGTCCGAAAACAAGGTATGGCGGTGTTCGGCCCGTCCGGCCACACACCCCGGTGGTGTGTACGGCGGGAGCCCACCCCGCAAGAGCACGTAGTGCGCGACGCGCATTGGCCGAAGGACGCGTGATTCCCAGGGGGCACCCAAAGGCGGCGAAGTCCATCCCGATAGACGAAAAGATACTGCCAGGAAAGCACTTACATGAAGACATCCATTCTAGCGGGCTTGGGGATAGCGGTGGGAGTGGGGATTGGCGTTGCCGCGGCGGTGGTCCGGCTTGAGTATGTTTCACCGTGGACGAATACGCCCGCCTATTACAGTACGAAGTTGGGCGATACGACCGACGTTACCCCGGAATCGACGCCGAAGGCCGTCCTGGTTGGTCCTGACAGGTTCGACTTCGGAGTGATGGAGAGCGACGCCGTAGATAAGCACGTTTTCGAAATCCGCAACGAGGGCACTGGTGTGCTCCGCGTGCGAGAAGGCATTTCCACCTGCAAATGTACCGTCGGCCTGATTGGCGCTCACACTGAGGACGACAAGAGCGACGAGCGCTACGTGGATATCCCCCCCGGTGGGTCAACTCCCGTCACTATCCAGTGGAAGACCAAGGGGTTTCGTGGCGATTTCCATCAGACGGCCATCTTCAAGACGAACGATCTTGAAAACCCGGAAATCAACCTCAATATCGTGGGCCGCGTGCTCGATCCTTACATGGCCAAACCGCCCGAGTTGGTGTTCAGCAGCATTCCCGTCGGCAAGTCGGGCGAAGCCGACGTCAAAGTGCTGGGTTACCGGAGCGTTCCTTTCAAGATTCTCGGCGTGAAGCTCGAACAGGCTGACACGGCCGAGTTTTTCGACGTGTCGCACGAGCCCCTCTCTGCCGAGGAAGTAGCGAAGGATAAACAGGCGCATAATGGGCAGTTGATCCATGTTACTGTGAAGCCAGGGTTGCCCTGCGGACTGTTTATTCAGAAAATCGTGCTGACGACCGGCACCGAGAAGGATGACCCCAAGGTAGAGATTCCCGTCAGAGGACTGATTAGCAGCGACCTGTCGATCATTGGGCGCGGGTGGAGCGAGGGGGCACACATGCTTTCCCTCGGAGCCGTGTCGACCAAGACTGGTGCGGAACGAACCTTGCGAATCCTGGCCCGAGGGGCGCAACGTTCCGACCTGAAATTCGAACTGGTCAGCGTAACCCCCAACGCGCTCAAGGTGAGCATCGGGAAGACAACCGAGTGGGAAGGCGGTCAAGTTGCCCAGACGCCGTTGACGATCACCATCCCTGAAGGAAGCCCAATTTCGCACTTCCTCGGGCCGGAGGAGTCCAATTACGGCCAAATCGTCATCAGCACCGGCCAGAAGGAGATGCCGCGACTGCGAATCCTGGTTCGATTTGCGGTCGTGGAATAGGGGCGGGCGATTCGCACGAGGATGATTTGGCGACAGAGACCCGGAAGCCCGACCCCGTCGAAGTTTGCAGGACGCTTGAAACAACTCGCCAATATGGCGATCGGAACCATATCGGGCAGCGCCCCGGTCCGGTCGCTTCGCTCACCCCAAGAAAGCTCTAAGTGCCAATATGTCTGTGAACGGATTGCCTCGTGCTGGTTGGATCGGTCTGTCGGCTTGTGTTGCTCTGCTGTTTGCGTTGAGCGGCTGCTCTCGGGCGCCGGAGGAGGCGGACAGGCAGGCACCACCGGCCGCGCCGGAAGCATCGGCCGCACCACAGACCTCCACCACGCCGCTTGCTGCACCTGGCGACACGACTGAGAGCCAGCCTGTCAAGGAGACGGCGCCGCCGACAGCGCCAGCCGAGCCTCCCATCGCAACGCCGGCCGGTGCCACCGTGGAATCGCCGGAACCACGCCGGCTCGCCGCGGAGCCGGCCACAGCGATCACCGATTCACGACCACCGGCGCCAGCCGAATCGCAACCTGAGGGACTGTCCCCCTCCAATCCGCTGCGCGACGGCGGCATGCGGAATGAGGGTCAGGACCTTGGCCGGCTGCCGCAAGCGGAAACGCCGAAGCCCGCACAGTTGCCGTTGTCTTCTCCCCCTTCGATGCCGGCGGGTGAGGCAGACAAGCAGCTGCCAGCCGCGATTCCGCCCCCCGGCGCGGCGTCGGCCAACGAGAACACGCCGCCCCCCGCGGCAATGGCAACCAGCACCCAAACGAGCACGAGCCCCGCGGTGAAACAGCCGGCGGCGAAGCCTTTTGGCAAGGGGAAACACAGTGGCATCAAGTTCGATCCGGTGAAAGAGAACGGCGTGATCTTTCCTGTGGACAAAGATGGCAAAATCACCGATGGTTGGCCGCCGGCGAACAAACCCGGCGCCGGCTGGCCCAAGCCGACGGTGGCGCTGGTCATCAGCGGACACCAGGACGGCTACCTGGAGCCGTGCGGTTGCGCTGGACTGGACCGCATGAAGGGCGGGCTGAGCCGTCGCGAAACGTTCTACCAGCAATTGCGTCAACAAGGATGGCCCGTCGTCGGCCTGGATGTTGGGGGACTGATCAAGGACAAGGACTTCGGTCGCCAGGCCGAGTTGAAGTTCGAAACGGTCGTCGAAGCCATGCGAAAGATGGGCTACGGCGCCATCGCGTTCAGCAAGAGCGATCTTCAGCTGCCAGCCGCCGAATTGGTTGCTTTTGCCGCCAGCGTCGACAGCCAGCAGAGTCCTTTCGTTGCGGCGAATGTCGGCCTGTTCGGTTTCGAGTCGGGCATTCCCAGCCGCTGGCTCATCCTGGAAGCCGGCGGCAAGAAGATCGGCGTCACCGCCGTGTTGGGCAATACGTATCGGAAGGACGTGAAGAACTCGGAAGTCACCACCAGCGATCCCGTCGAGGCCCTCAAGAAGATCATGCCGGAGCTGAAGGGCAAAGCCGACCTGTTGGTCCTGTTGGCCAATGCCAGCATGGACGAATCGAAGCAACTGGCCGAGCAATTCCCCGAGTTCAACGTGGTCGTTACCGCAGGCGGCCCGCCGGAGCCTCCGCGCGAGCCGGCAAGAATCGGCAAGACCTATTTGATCGAGGTCGGCGAGAAGGGGATGAACGTCGTCGTCCTGGGCTTCTTCGACAACGCTCCGAACCCGGCCGACGCCGTGCGCTACCAGCGAGTCGCGTTGGACTCGCGGTTCAAAGCGTCGGAGGACGTACGCCAACTGATGGCCATCTATCAGCTTCGGCTCGCCCAGGAAGGCCTGCAAGGCCTCGGCATTCGCGCCGTGCCATATCCGCGGAGAGAATTGCTCGGCGACTTCGTCGGCTCCGAGAAGTGCGCTACGTGCCACGAGCAGTCGTACGCCATCTGGAAGAAGAGCGGGCACGCCAGAGCGTGGCAAACGCTCGTCCAATTGAATCCGCCGCGCAACTCCGATCCCGAGTGCATTGCCTGCCACGTGGTGGGCTGGAACACGAGCGGTTACTTCCCCTACGAAAGCGGTTTCCTCAGCGAAGCAAAGACTCCGAATCTGGTGAACGTCGGTTGCGAGTCGTGTCATGGGCCTGGCGGCGCGCACGTGGCCGCCGAGACGGGGAGCGACGTGGCCCTGCAAGAGAAACTCCAGAAAGCCATGGTGATTACCAAGGAAGAATCGGAGAAACGGCAGTGCGGCACCTGCCACGACCTCGACAATAGTCCCGACTTCGAGTTCAAGGACTACTGGCCGCAGGTGGAGCATTACGAGGACGAGTAGGTCGCACTTGGCGTATGCGTAGCCTGTTTCTACAGTTCCGAAAGCGATCTGAACGCTACGCTGGCGTGAAATGCGCTCCAAATCGCCACTGTCTTTACCTCGCCCGATCGAGCACGTACACTGGTTCTGTCGTCGTGTAACGACCAGGCAACCGTGTTTTACTCCTCGCCCAGGGCAAAGGTGCAACCATGAAGCGGCTTCTTCTCTCGTTGGCAATCTGCTGGGGACTCTGTAGCGCGAGTCTTGCGGCCGACGCCATTCCGCCTAAAACCCATCCCGATTCGGCCGCTTGGCAGGACCTGTTCTCCAAAGACCTTTCCAACGCCATTTTTCCCAAGGGCGTTTGGTGGTGGGAAGACGGTGCATTGACGGCCAGTGAAGACCAGGTCATCTGGACGAAGAAGGAGTTCGGCGATTGCATGATCGACCTGGAGTTCAAGAACGCTCCCGGCACCAACAGCGGCGTCTTCGTGCACTGTAGCGACGTGAAGAACTTCATTCCCAACTCGGTCGAAGTGCAGATCGCCGATCCGACGTCGAAGAAGTGGCAGGATGCCCCACCGAGCTGGCAGTGCGGCGCCATCTTCGGGCACCAGCCTCCGGCCAAGCAAGTCTGCAAGGCGCCCGGCCAGTGGAACCGTATGACGATCACCTGCAAGGGCAAGATGATCTACGTACTTCTTAACGGCGTGCATGTCAACACGATGGACATGACCAAGTTCACCTCGGCCAAGACCAATCCCGACGGCAGCGAGGTACCCGCGTGGCTGAGCAAGCCGGTGGCCGACCTGCCGCTCGAAGGCCACATCGGCCTGCAAGGCAAGCACAGCGGCGCGCCGATCTACTTCCGCAACCTCAAGGTCAAACCGCTCGAATAAGGAACCGGGCCATGGACCGTCGCCAGTTTCTCCAACGGGGTGCCGGTGCTGTGGCAGCCGCGGCCTTCACCGCAAGGGATACGGCCGTCGGGGCGCAACAGGGCCCCGACGCCGCGTCTCAGGCACCACCGCGGATCACGGGCAGCTTCTTCGATCTGATTCATGTCAACTGGTTCGATGCCGCCTATTGGACCGACACTTGTCTGCACTGGACCGAGGCAAGTTGGCGGGCCCTGATCCGCGACATGCACGAGATCGGCATCGACACGATCATTTGCGGCTCGACGGCCTTCTGGGGGCGGCCGCTCTTTCCCGGTTACGAGAAGACCGTCGGCCGGCCAGTCCGCTTCGGATGCAAGGATCCGCTACGGGCGTGCTCCGATGAGGCCAAGCAACTGGGCATGAAGGTCTTCTATGGAATCGGCTTCCGCGGCCGCGTGAGCCAGGTGCGCGACTACACGCGCATGGAGCCGCCGTGGCCCGACGTCTGGTTTCGCTGGAATACCGCGTTGGCCGAAGCGATCTTGGACCAATACGGCGCCTGGCCCAGCTTCGGCGGATTGTACATTGCCTACGAAATCGACTTTCAGGACCATCAGGTCGAGCTCTACGACAAGCTCATCCACGCACATCTGCGGCCCGTGATTGGCAAGGCGCCGCTTCTGGCATCACCAGGGTTCTTGGGTGAGGTCGACGACGGTGCGAAACTTGCTGCCAAGGTCCAACGCATGGGAATCGACATCCTCGCGCCCCAGGATTACGGCGGCCGAAGCAACAGCATGGACGAGGTCATGAAGATGGTCCGCGCACACGCGCGCGGCCTGGGCCTGGTCAAGCAGCCGCTGGAGAAGATCGGCGTGAAGCTCTGGTCCAACTGCGAGCTATTCTCGTTCGAGCCCTCGCCGGACGGACGGGCCATGTGCATCGGCGGGCCGATCGACCGCGTGCGCCAGCAGATTGCCATCGAAACGCCGCTCGTCGAAAAGCTGATCTGCTACCAGTACCAAGGAATCATGAACCGACGCACCGAACGGGTCGACATCGGGCATCCATCGGCCGACGCGCTTTACAAAGCGTATCGCGAGTACCTGGCGGGCCGGTAGGCCGATCAGCCCAGTTTCCGGCAGATGGCGTCGGCCATTTCCTGGGTGCCCACGGCCGTGGGGTCGTCGCGGTAGGGCTTCATGTCGTAGGTCACGTCCTTGCCCTCGACGATCACGTCGGCCACAGCCTGCTCCAGTCGGTCCGCCGCGTCGCGCTCCTTGAGGTGGCGGAGCATGAGCATGCCGGAGAGGATCAGAGCGGTTGGATTGACCTTGTTCAGCCCCTTGTACTTCGGCGCGCTGCCGTGGGTTGCTTCGAACACGGCGCCGTTTGGGCCGATGTTCGCACCGGGTGCCACACCCAATCCGCCGACCAGTCCGGCCGCCAAATCGCTGACGATGTCGCCGTAAAGGTTGGGGAACACGAGCACGTCGTACAGTTCCGGTTTCTGCACCAGTTGCATGCACATGTTGTCGACGATGCGGTCCTCGAATTCGATGTCGGGGTACTTCTCGGCCACTTCGCGCGACACCTGCAGGAACAGCCCATCGGTGTACTTCATGATGTTGGCCTTGTGGACCGTCGTAACCTTCTTGCGGTTGTTCTCCCGGGCATACTCGAAGGCGTAGCGGACGATCTCCCGGGTACCCGAGATGCTGATCGGCTTGATGGAAATGCCCGTTTCCTCCGGGCCGGTCTTGATCTTGCGGCCCGACGAAACCTTGTTGATGGTCTCGATCAGCTCGGCCGTCTCCGGTTTGCCCTGCTCGAACTCGATTCCCGCGTAGAGATCCTCGGTATTCTCACGAACGACCACCAAGTCGACCGGTATGCTGCTAAAGAAGCTCCGCACGCCCGGGTAGTACTTGCAGGGACGTACGCACGCGAACAGGCCTAATTCCTGCCGCAGATGCACGTTGATGCTGCGGAAACCAGTTCCAACGGGGGTGGTGATCGGCGCCTTCAGGGCACATCGGGTGCGACGGACGCTTTCCATGACGGCCTCGGGCAGGGGCGTCCCGGTCCGCTCCATCACGTCGACCCCCGCCTCCTGGACATCCCATTGAATATCGACGCCTGTGGCATCGACACATCGTTGGGCCGCACGGGCCAGTTCCGGTCCCACGCCGTCGCCGGTGATCAGGGTCACTTCATGAGCCATTCGCATCTCGCATCTATCGGGGGTGTCGCTCGATTGTCAAAGCAAAACACGGTAACAGATGGGCATGGCCCGGTCAACGATCCCACAATCAAGGGGGGCCGCCTTTTCCCGCCGAGAGCAGCATATAATAACCTTGGGTGAGAACCGGTCGGGCGACGGCAACGTCGAATAATTGAGGCCGACGTTACCAGCGCGCGTCCAGCGGCGACCGGTGCCCCAGATTCCGGCCGTTTCGGCTCGTGTCCGGCATGAAGCGCGTTCATTGGCTGCATCGGCGTCAATCGTGAACCGGAGCGTTTGAGGTTTGCCAGCAGGGTCATCGATGTCGGAACAACCCTCTTCCCCTCCCATCCTGACTGAGCCGCCGCCGTCCGAGCCGGAGCAGGACGAATTCGAGGTCTTCATCCACGATCGGCTTCGTCGGACTCAACGGCAGGTCAAAGGGGTCGATCTGGCCGCGGCGCTCATTACCCTGTCTGTGGGGGCTCTGGTCTACCTGCTCATTGTGGCCTTGGCCGATCATTGGCTCGTGTCGGGCGGGTTCGGTTTCACCAGCCGCTTGCTGCTTCTGCTCGGGCTTCTGGCCGGGGGCGGATACTTCGCCTTCGTCCGCATCGTTCCATTGATCGTTCACCGCATCAACCCGCTCTATGCCGCACAAGCGATTGAGCAAAGCCGGCCTAGTTTCAAGAACAGCCTGGTCAACTTCCTCTTTCTTCGCCGGCAGCGTCGGCAGTGGGAAAGAAATGAACTGGCCAAGAAGATCTATCGGGGCCTCGAGGAGCGAACCGCCGCCGAGTTGGCCGACACGGCCGTCGAGACGACCGTCGATCGGTCCGAAATCATCCGCCTCGGCTATGTACTCGTCGTGGTCGTCGCTCTGTTCGCGCTGTACCTGGTCTTCTCGCCGAAAAGTCTGCTGCTCTCCGTCGGGCGCGTCATGCTCCCCTGGGCCGACATTCAGGCGCCCACGCGCGTGGTCCTTCGCGATGTGACGCCGGGCGACTGCACGGCCTTTCAGGGCGAAACACTGACTGTCACTGCCGACGTGACCGGCCTCAGCGCCGACGACCACGTCTCGCTCTATTTCACGACCGCCGACGGCCAGAGCACGAATCAGGCCGTTCCCATGACCTCGCCCGACGGCGATTATTCGTATCGCTGCGATTTGCCCCCCGGAAGCCTGGGGCTCCAGCAAGACCTCGATTACTACCTTGCCGCCGGCGACGCCAAAACACGCCGGTTCCACGTTCGGGTCGAAATCCCGCTGACCATCCTCGTCGACAAGGTGCACTACGACTACCCGGCCTACACGGGCATTGCCGACCGCGACTCGACCTCGGGCGATATCCGGGCCATTGAGGGAACGAAGATCACCGTCACCGCGACGGCCAATCAGCCTATTCAACGCGCTTCGGTCGAGATGAATTGCGATCCGCGACACGCAATTCCCTTGAAGGCCGACAACCAGACGGCGACCGGCACCTTTACGCTGCGTATGACGGGCAAAGACCGCACGGAGCCGGAGAGGACGCCGTATCAGCTCCGATTCGTCGACGCCCAGAACCGCCAGAATCCCGCCCCGGTGCGCCACGAGGTCGAAGTCTACGCGGATCGACCTCCGAACGTCCGGCTGGTCGATCCACCCGACGATGAAGTCAAGCTGCCGATCAACGGCGTGTTGCCCTTGAAGATCTCGGCGGAGGATCCCGACTTCGCCCTGCGTCGTGTCGGCCTGCGGGCCGAGCGCGGCCGCCTGAGCTTGCCGATTGATCCGCTGTTGAATTCCCGACGGCCTGGTCCGCCACATCAGGGTTCGTTCGAGGGCACCTATCGCTTCGAGCCCGGCAAGCTGGGGCTCAAGGAGGGCGACAAGGTCACGTATTGGGCCGAAGCGGAAGACAACCGCGAGCCGGCCAGCAATCACAGCGAAACCCAGCGACGAGCGATCGTCATCGTCGCGCCGCAGCAAGGCGAGTCGAAACAGTCGAAGCAATCCAACACAGAGAAGAAACCATCTCCGCAGAACCAGGAGAACCAACAGCCCGAAGAGGGGGCCGATCAGCCGAAGCAGGGCGCGGACCACTCCACCCAACCCAGTCAGCCCCAGGAACAGCCGGACGAGCAACCCTCGCCGAATCAGGAGCAGAAGGCCCAGGAGCAAAAGGATCAGGAGCAGAAGGACCAGCAGAAGACGGACCAGCAAGAGTCTCAGCAGCAGAACCAACAGCAACAACAATCGCAGTCGCAGTCCAGTAGTCAGCAGAACGAAGATTCCGGTGCCGGTCAGCAAGGAAAAGACGGCCAACAATCGCAGAACAACCAGAAGCCCCAGGACCAGAACCAAAACCAAGAGGGACAAGGACAGGGACAGTCGTCGGCCGGAAAGGAGCAATCCCAACCCGGCCAGCAGCGTCAACAAGAGCAGCCGGGCCAACAGCCGGGCGCCGAGCAACAGGCGGCCGAGCGCAAGCCCGTCGACGGACAGACCGATCCGGGCAAGGCCTTCGAAGAGATCCTGGAACATCGCCGCGAAGAAGAGCAGAAGCAGGACAATCAGCAGCAGCAAGGAGCGACGAAGCAACAACAGCAGCAGCCGGATTCTCAGCCGAAACCCGGTGCCGAACAGCAGCCGGCGGGTCAACAGCCGGGCAATCAGTCGCAGCCCGAGAATCAGCAACCCCAGAATCAACAGCCAAAGCAGCCCGGCCAACAGCAGCCAAAGCAGCCGGGCGAGGAACAGCCGAAGCAACCGGGCCAGCAGCAACCGCAACAGCCTGACGAGAAGCAGCCTGACGAGAAGCAGCCCGACGAGAAACAGCCAGACGGTCAGCAGCCACCAGGCGGCCAACAGCAGTCCGGTCCGAAGCAAGACGGGCCGCAGGGCGGACAGGCGGAGGCGGCCGACCAGCAGAAGCCCGACGGCGAGGGCTCACCCGGCGGCCAACAGGGCAGCAATTCGCAGTCAGCGGCGCCCCCGAACCAGCCACCGCAGCAGACGCCCGGCGACGTGAAGAATCCCGGCGAGAAACACGGCGCCGAGCCCAACGACGCCTCCCTGTCGAAGGACCAGGAACAGCCCGGCAACCCGGAAAGCAGCACGGGAATGCCGTCGAAGGAGAAGCCGGACGGTTCGGGCTCGTCGGCCAAGCAGAATCCGCAGGCGAAACCAGAACCTCAGCCGGCACAACCCGACCAGGGCCCGGAAGCAGGCCAGCCGAGTCCACCGCAGCCGGAGCAGAGCAGTTCGGGCGCCGGAAAGCCGTCACAGCACAAGGAGGCCACACCGACCCCGCTCAAGCCGCAGCAGCGTCGTGAGATGCCGCCGGCCGGAGACCAGCCTCCGGAGAAGCCCAGCGATATTCAGCCGGATTCCCCCAGCATCAGCCCGCGGCCGTCCGACACCCAGGGCGACAATAGCGGCGATCGCTCCGGCGGTGGTCAACGCGGTGGCGGTCAGCAATCGCGTCAGCCCGGCACCGGCAGCCCCGGCTCCCAGATGGAGGCCAACGACGGCGGCGAGCCGTCGAAGACCGAAGGCCCCGGCGAGACCGGCAGCAAGCCCGGCAGCCAGGCCCAGTCTTCCGAGGCCGCGGGCCAACCCGGTGGCGAGGCCGGCCAAGGCACCAGCGGCGCGTCGAAGCAGCCGTCAGGCGGAAAGCAGAGCAACACGGCGACCGGTACCGGTCAGTCCACGACGCCCGAGGTGAAGAGCGCCCAGCCGTCCGACGCCAAGAAGGGCGATGGCGGCGGTCAGCAGCCCGTCGGCGGCCTTTCCAGCGGATCGAACAACCCCGAAGGCGGCGCACCGGGCCAACAGAATGGTCCCAGCGGCGACGGTTCCAAAGGTCCCTTGGGCGCGGATGCGGCGAACCTCGAATTCGCCAGCGAACAGACCGACCTGGCCCTGGATCACCTCAAGCACGAATTGACCAAGAACAATCCCGATTTGCTGGACCGACTGGGCTGGAGCAAGCAGTATGCCCGCGAGTGGATACGGCAATGGGAACGCTTGAAACAGGATGCCCACCGTACGGACGAACGCGGTGAGGCGGCACGTAAGGAGCTCAAAGGTGCTCTGGAGAGTCTGGGGTTGCGGCCTCACGGTACCGAGTTGAAGGGCGGTCGTTCCAACGCCGATGACCTTCAACGGATGCACGAAAGCCGCCGGATCGATCCGCCGAGCCAATGGGCCGAGCAATTCCAGGCCTATACCAAGGGGTTGAACCGGGCCGAGCGGACCGCCACGCCGCCGAAAGGTACTTCGCAATAGCGTGGGCCGCGCCGCCTGGCTTCTGGCGGCGGTCGCATCACGAAGCCGGCGAGGGGACTTCCGGCCACTGTTGGTGGTGCCCGCTACACTTCTCTGCGTCAGCGGTTTACAATGGCGGCATGTCAACGCTCATACCCCGTTACCTGGCTCCGTTTCACCCCAAGCACGTTCCCCACTTCTTCACCGATGTGTTGATCATCGGCGGTGGATTGGCCGGCTTTCGGGCGGCCCTTGGCGTGGATCCGAACCTGTCGGTTCTGGTCATCACCAAGGACAGCCTCGATCAGTCCAACAGCGCGCATGCCCAAGGAGGCATCGCCTCGGTCCTGTCGCCGGAAGATCGCTTCGAGGATCATGTTTCCGACACGATGCTGGCCGGCGGCCCGTTGTGCGATTACGACGTCGTCGAGCACGTCGTGCGCGAGGGACCTCAACGTATCCGCGAATTGATCGAATGGGGAACCGAGTTCGATCAGGCCGACGGCACACTGGCCCTTTCACGCGAGGGTGGCCACTGCTGCGACCGCATCGCCCACGCCAACGGTGACGAAACGGGACGGGAGATTATTCGCGCGGGCATCGAGCGGATCACGAAGGCTCGCAACATTGCCACCTGGGAGCACACCTTCGCTGTCGACCTGCTGACGCACGAGGGCGTCTGCCGCGGAGCACTGGTGTGGAACGAGCGCCACGGCAAGACCGCGGTTTGGGCCAAACAGACGATCCTGTCTACCGGCGGCGTCGGCCAGGTCTATCGCGAAACGACCAATCCCGACGTGGCCACGGGCGACGGCATGGCGATGGCCTACCGCGCCGGGGCCCAACTGCGCGACATGGAATTCATGCAGTTTCATCCCACGGTGCTATACATCGCCGGCAGTAGCCGCCACTTGATCACCGAAGCGATGCGCGGTGCAGGAGCCCATCTGGTCGACCGTCACGGCTACCGCTTTATGCCCGAGTACGATCAACGGGCCGAACTGGCGCCGCGTGACGTGGTAAGCTGGGCAATCGTGAGCCAAATGGAGAAGACGCGGCATCCGAACGTCTACCTCGACATGACTCACCAGGACGCCGCCACCGTGCGTGCGCGCTTCCCGGGAATCGCGGCCATCTGCGAGAAATTCGACCTCGATATCACCAAAGACCGCATTCCGGTTCGGCCCGGTGCGCACTACATGATGGGCGGCGTGACGGTCGACATGGAGGGCCGCACGACGTTGCCAGGCCTCTGGGCGGCCGGCGAGGTCAGCTCGTCGGGGTTGCACGGGGCCAACCGTCTGGCGTCGAACAGTCTGCTGGAAGCGGTCGTGTACGGGGCCCACGCCGGCGAGGGCGCGTCGCAGCAGGCGGCCCGATTGAACGACACGTTCCACGCCCTGCCGCTGGAAAACCCCCGCTCCAAGCTCAGCAGCGAGCGACTCGATCTGACCGACATCCACAACTCGCTGAAGAGCCTGATGTGGCGGAGCATGGGAGTGCGACGCGACGCCGCCACACTGAACGAGGCGGCGGCCAACATCGATCACTGGTGCCGCTACGTGCTGGCGCTGCAATTCCACGACCCCGTCGGCTGGCGACTGCAGGACATGCTCTGCGTGAGCCGGCTGATGATCCAGGCGGCGCTGCGCCGCACGGAAACCCGCGGCTGCCACGTGCGGATCGACTTCCCGCAGCGCGACGACGAGAATTGGAACCACCACACGACCTTCTGTCGCGAGGATGACCTAGCAGCCGTACGCGAGTGAGAACCGGCCGGTCCTAGTGCCCGCCATGTCTTGTCAGTGGCTATCAGTTCCCACCCCAAGGGGACTGACATATTCGCCGGAAGGCGCGGCGGTCCCGGGTCTGCGGTGCGGCGCAAGATGAGCATTCTGGGCGACTGGGTTCACCGGGCCCCGCGAACCAGAGCAACGGGCCATCTTCTGCCGCGGCTCTTCTCGTAAATCTCCAAGCCCAATCGCTATCTTCAAATCCCCCGCCCGCGCCAGGTCCGTCTATTCCGGTTTTTCTCGATTCCCTAGGGCAAGGGGGGCCAACATTTCCACGATTTTTTTCTGGAGGGGGTGATCTCTCCGACTTTGAAATACGTAACCTATACATATCCGGTAGCCCCGGAGTATAATGGCGGTTTTGTTGGTGTTTGCGTTACCCATCGCTGGGTAGCCGTGGAGCCGGCGATTGCACGGCTTCTCAAGGCTGCCTCGAAGCGGTGGATAATGCCCCCGCGTCGCACACGCCGGGCTGGGGACTGTCCCGCAGCCAAAAATCCCCCTGTTGTTCCCCTTCTGCCGGAGTCCATCACTATGAGCCAACAGCAAGGTCCTGCCATGATCGAAGCCGATGGGCTGACGAAATACTATGGCGATTTTGCTGCGATCGAACGTGTGACCTTCCAGGTGTATCAAGGCGAGGTTGTGGCGTTCCTGGGCCCCAACGGGGCGGGCAAGAGCACGACGATGAAGCTCCTGACCGGTTATCTGGCTCCATCGGCCGGCACTGCCCGCATCGCCGGCCACGACATGACCACGGATCGTCTGGCCGGCTCGGTTCGGTTGGGCTACCTGCCCGAAAACGGTCCGCTCTATCCCGACATGAGCCCCCGCAGCCTGCTGGATTTCTTCGCCCACGCCCGTGGCCTGAGCGGTTCGCGCCGCCGGGAGCGGATCGACGCGGTGATCGAGTTGTGCGACTTGGGCAGCGTTGTCGGCAAGCCGATCGGCAAGCTGTCGCGAGGCTATCGCCAGCGCGTCGGCATGGCCCAGGTGTTGCTGCACGAACCCGACGTGCTCATCATGGACGAGCCGACCGCCGGCCTGGACCCGAACCAGATCCACGAAGTGCGCGAGACCATCCGGAAGCTGGGCCAGAGCAAGACGATTCTGCTCTCGACCCACATCCTCCAGGAAGTGGAGGCCATGGCCAAGCGGGTGCTGTTCATCGATGAAGGACGATTGATTTACGACGGCGACGTTACGGACTTGATGGCTGGCGGCAAGACGCTGGACATCCGTTTCCGCGAGCTGACCGGCAGCGCGGCCGCCAAGTGATGTTTCCCGGAATCGGCGCCCGCTTCCCGGAACATCCCTGCGACGCGGCGATTTCTGTTCTTCCCCCAAGCTAACCAATTGACGCAAGTTCGGTAGGAACCATGAATACGAAGGTCTTGTCCGCAGTCTTCAAACGCAACTTCGTCAGTTACTTTGCCAGCCCGACCGGCTATCTGTTCATCTGCATCTTCGTGCTCCTCAGCGCGATCGCCGCCTTTTGGCCCAACGAGTTCTTCAATACGAACCTGGCCAACCTCGACCAGCTCAACAAGTTCTTCCCGTTGATCATGCTGGTCTTCATCCCGGCGATCACCATGAGCATGTGGGCCGATGAACGCCGCCAGGGAACCGACGAATTGCTGCTGACCATCCCGGCGAGCGATCTGGACATCGTGCTCGGCAAGTATCTGGCCGCCGTGGCCATCTACACCGTCTCGCTGCTGTTCTCGCTGGTGTGCAACTACACCGTGCTCAAGATGCTGGGCAACCCCGATGTCGGCCTGTTCCTCGGCACGTACGTGGGCTACTGGCTCATTGGGCTGGCCATGCTCTCCATCGGCATGGTCGCCTCGTTCCTGACCAGCAATTTGACGGTCGCCTTCATCTTGGGCGCCCTGCTGAACGCTCCGCTGGTCTTCGCAGCATCGTCCGACACCATTCTGAATCGCCAGGTGGCCCGGGCGGTCCGGCAGCTCAGCCTCAGCGAGCAGTTCGGCGACTTCAGCCGTGGCATCCTCAGCCTCTCGGGGTTGATGTACTTCGGCATGATTACCGTGATCATGCTCTATCTGAGCATGATTCTCATCGGGCGGCGACACTGGGTCCGCGGGCGCGATTGGTACGTGCTGGGCGGGCACTACTTGGTGCGCGTCGTTGCCCTGATCGCGATTGCCTTCGGAGCCAACTTGCTCTTCGCCCGCCACGATGTTCGCCAGGACGTGACCAGCGAACACCTCAGCAAGCTCTCTCCGTACACGGTCGGTTTGCTGCAAAGCCTCGATATCAAGCGGCCCGTGCAAGTCGATGCCTACATAAGCCCCGAGGTGCCCGAGAGCTACGTGCAGGAGCGACTCGACCTGTTGAACATGCTTCGCGAACTGCAGGCGCGGGGTGGCGGCAAGGTCCGCGTGCGCGTGATACCGACCGACCAATTCACTGAAGAGGCTACCCAGGCCGAGAAGCGTTTCGGCATTATGCCGCGCCGCGTGGTCACGACGGAGCGGGGCGTGTCGACCGACAATCAGATCTTCATGGGCGTGGCTTTCACCTCTGGCCTGCAGAAGGTCGTCCTTCCGTTCATCGATCGCGGCATCTCTGTCGAGTACGAATTGGCCCGCTCGCTGGCCACGGTGACCCAACAGAAACGGAAGCGAGTCGGTGTGCTCCAGACCGACGCCCAGCTGTACGGTCGCTTCAACATGCAGACCATGTCCAGCAGCGGCAACTGGCCGATCATCGACGAGCTGGAGAAGCAGTATGACGTGGTCCAGGTCGACCCCAGCAAGCCCATCACGGAGAAGTACGATGTGCTCCTGGCGGTGCAGCCTTCATCGCTGGGGCCGGAACAGATGGACAACTTCGTTGCGGCCGTGAAGAACGGCCAGCCGGCGGCCATCTTCGAGGACCCGTTCCCGGCGTTCGCCGCCGACGTGCCCGCCACCAGCGCCCCGCGCAGGCCGCCCGGTGGCATGAATCCCATGATGATGCAGCAGCAGATGCCCAAGGGCGACATCAACAAGCTGTGGGGCCTGTTGGGAGTGAATTTTTCCACCGACGAGATCGTCTGGCAGGACTACAACCCTTATCCCAAGCTCGGCTCGCTACCCAAGGAATTCGTGTTCATCGACCGGACCCTCAGCGGTGAGCCGTTCGACCTGGCCGACATGATCAGCGCCAGGCTGCAACAGATGCTCTTCCCATTCCCCGGATACGTTACCAAGCTGAACACGTCGGGGATGGATTTCGCGCCGCTGGTCCGCACCGGGACCAAGACCGGGACCGTCCGCTTCAGCGACATGATCCAGATGACGCCTTTCGGGCCCATGGGCGGCCTCAACCCCAACCGCCGCATGACGCCGCAGAACGTCTCCTACATCTTGGCGGCGCACATCCAAGGCAAGGTGCCGGCCGACGCTCCAGCCGATGGCGAGAAGCCGACGGCCGAAGCAAAGAAGCCCGAAACCAGCGCGCTGAACGTCGTGCTGGTTGGCGATATCGACATGCTTCACGAGGCGTTCTTCCGACTGCGCGAGCAGGGAGACAATCCCGAAGCCGGAATCAACTTTGACTTCGACAACGTGACCTTCGTGCTCAACTCGCTCGACGAGTTGGCCGGCGATCGCCGCTTCATCGAGATCCGCAGTCGCCGCCCGCAACACCGCACGCTGGCCACGATCGACGCCCAGACCGACGAGGCGCGACGGAAGACCGCTGCGAAGCGCGAGCAGCTCGAAAAAGACTACGACCATGCCGCAGACGAAGAGCAAAAGAAGCTCAAGGACGAAATGGCGAAGCTCGAGAAGAGCTGGAAAGACCAGAAGGTCAACGGCCAGGAGATCGTCATTCGCGCGGCCATGGCTCAGCAAGAGGGCCAGCGGCGATTGGATACCAAGCTGAGCACGCTGAAGAAGCAGAACGAGCGGGAAATCAACGCCATCGAGACCCAACTGCGGAATCAGGTCGACGGCGTGCGGAACTGGTACAAGCTGTGGGCGGTGTTGCTGCCGCCGATTCTACCGCTGGCGGTTGCGGTGGGCGTTTTGATTACCCGGCGGTCCCGCGAGCGCGAAGGCGTCTCCCGCAGCCGGCTCCGGTCCTAGGCACTGTTTCAACCCGAATAGACAAGTCGATGCGTCTCGGCGGCCCCTTGAGTCGGGCAGCGAGCGAGGAGACAGGATAATGAACGAGAACACCAAGACTTTGACATTCCTGGGCGTGGCAGTCGCCATCGTGGCGATCGCTTGGGTCTCGCGCCCCTCGTCTCTGACGATGAAGCCGGAGCAGATGCAAGGCAAGCTCCTCTTCAGCCAGTTCACCAATCCGCTGGATGCGACCAGCCTCGAGATCATCAAGTACGATGAGGCCACCGGAACCCGATCGCCGTTCAAAGTGGCCCAGGTCGACGGCCGATGGTCGATCCCCTCGCACGACAACTACCCCGCCGACGCCAAAGACCATCTGGCCGAGGTGGCGACCAGCCTGATGGACCTGAAGGTGCTCAGCGTGGTGGGCGATAGCCCGGGCGATCACGCTCTGTACGGTGTTGTCGATCCGGCCTCCAAGTCGCTTACCGTTGGGGCCACCGGCGTCGGCACCCGCGTGACGATCAAGGACAAGGAGAACAAGATCCTCTTGGACCTCGTGATCGGCAAAGCCGACAAGGACCGGCCAGAGCTGCACTATGTGCGCCGCGCCAACGAGGACGCCGTCTACACGGTGGCGCTGAACACCGACAAGCTCTCGACGAAGTTCAGCGACTGGATCGAGAAAGACCTGCTGAAGATGAACACCTGGGACATCCTGGGGTTGAAGGTGCAGGACTACTCGGTCGATCTTATCGCCGGCAAGCAGAACCAAAGGGCCGAGTTCGCGCTGGGATACAACGATACTGGCAATCCCAAGTGGACGCTGGAATCGGCGAAGGTCGTCAAGGACGGACACTGGGTCGACGGCAAGCTGAAACCAGACGAAGAACTCAACACGGCGAAACTCGACGCCATGCGCAGCGCCTTGGGCGATCTGAAGATCGTCGACGTTAGCCGCAAGCCGAAGGGGCTCAGCGGCGAGCTCAAGGCCACCGGCGACCTGAAAAACAACCAGGAAACCGTGCAGTCGCTGGCGGCGAAAGGTTTCTATCTCGTTCCGACCAGCGAGAATCATAACGAGCTGTTCTCCAACGAGGGCGAAACCCGCGTGACCATGAAGGACGGCGTGGAGTATATCCTCCGGTTCGGCCAGATCGCCGGGTCCAGTGGGCCGTCCGGCGAGAAGAAGCAGGACGACAAGAAGGATGACGACAAGGGCGAGGGCGATGACTCTTCCGACGCCGGGGTGAATCGCTACCTCTTCGTCATGGCCGAGTTCAACCCCGACGCGATCAAGAAGCCCGAACTGCAACCGCTGCCCGACGTGCCCGCCGAGCCGGCGAAGGCCGATGCCGGCAAAGACGCTGAAAAGAAGGACGGCGACAAGAAGGATGGCGACAAGAAGGACGCCAAGAAGCCGGATCCCAAGGCCGAACGCGAGCGCATCGAGAAGGAGAACAAGCGCAAGCAGGACGATTACAACGAGAAGGTCAAGAAGGGCCAGGAACACGTCAAGGAGTTGAACGATCGCTTTGCCGACTGGTACTACGTCATTTCCGACAACGTCTACCAGAAGATCCACCTCACGCGAGCGGATATCATCAAAGCGAAGGAAGCCAAGGACGCCAAAGCGGGCGCCCAGGCCGGCGAACCGCCGTTCGACATGAGCCAGACGCCGGCTGCGTTGGAACAACTCAAGGGCGCGGTGCCTGCTCCCAAGGCACCGGAGAAGCCGGCCGCCGAGAAGCCGAAGTCCGAGCCGGCGCCCACGGCTGAAAAACCAAAGAGCGAACCGGCGCCTGCGGCCGAGAAGCCGAAGACGGAAGCGGCACCCGCCAAGTCACCGGCGGCGACCGCCCCGCCCGCCAGTCCTCCGGCCAAAGAGGCCAAGCCCGCAGCCTCTGAGTCCAAGCCCGAGACTGCACCGCCGAAACCGGCGGAACCTGCGAAGAAGTAAGAACTGAAACCGATCGATTCGGCGATTTCGAGGGCGGCAGCACAAACTGTCGCCCTCGTTCGTTTCACCACCGGTCGGCTTGCCCAGTTCCCTACAAATGCTCCTTCCAGCCCCGTTGGCCGAGTTGCTGGATCACCTGGCGGATCGATTCTTCGCTGTTCTTGTCGGCCACGAGCGTAGCGTCCGGCGTTACGACGACGATCAGGTCCTTCACGCCCACCATCGCGACCACGTGGCCGGAATCGGTCGAACGCACGATCGTGCCCTGCGTGTCGATCGCCACATGCCGGGCGGCATCGACAACGTTGCCGTTGGAGTCGGGCGTGTGAAACCGCTCCCAGGCTCGCCACGTCCCCAGATCATCCCAGGCAAACGGTGCTTCGATCACAATCACCTCCGACGCGCGTTCCATCACCGCATAATCGATGGAGATCTTCTCCATGGCCGCAAACTCGTTCTGAAGCACCTCGCCGAAGTCGTCCCGGCCCACGGCCTCGGCGATCCGCTCCAGGTGGTTCCACAACGCCGGCTCGTGGCGGGCAAGTTCGTCGAGAATCGTGCGGGCCTTCCACACAAACATCCCGGCGTTCCATAGGAATCGCCCTGCCGCAAGGTACTCCGCCGCCTTTTCTGCACTGGGCTTCTCGTGGAACTTCCGCACGCGGCACACCGACGGCGCGCCGGCCGTGATTTGCGGCGACTCCAGCGGCTCGCCCTGTTCGATGTAACCGAATGCCCCAGAGGGATTCGTCGGCCGGATGCCGAAGAGAATGAGCCGCCGGGGATCCTCTTCCACCAAGGCGACGGCTAGCCGGATCGCCTCGCGGAGCCGTTCGGCAGGCTGGATCACCTGGTCGGCCGACATTACGGCCATCACCGCCTCCGGGTCGTCGCGGAGCATATGGATCGCCGCCAATCCGATGCACGGAGCCGTGTTGCGCGGGCAGGGCTCGGCCAGAATCGCCTCCCGTGGCAAATGCGACACTTGCTCGTGCACTTTGCTGGCGAGTTGCTCGGTCGTCGCAATGAGCACGCGATCCAGCGGCACCAGGTCGCCCAGCCGGTCGACGGCCTGTTGGACCATGCTCTGGTCGCCTTGGATCTTCAGCAACTGCTTCGGTTGGTCCTTGCGGCTTTCCGGCCACAGCCGTGTGCCGGATCCGCCTGCCATAATGACAGCGTACAACATGGTATCCATCGTGGTTAGTGGAAGTAGGTCGGTTCGAGGATCTGGGTTCCGCCGGGAATTCGTTCGGCGAGCATCTCCGCGTCGAGCGCGAACAACGGCGAGATCTCTACAGCGACTTCGTCGGCCACTTCAACGCCGGCCTGGCGAAGCCACTTGCGGTGCAGGGCGATCAACTGGGCACGAACCGTCTCGGGCGTGTCGGCTGCATTTCCGGGGGCGTTCTTGAGCGGCCCAAAATGCTCCGCTGGGTCGATCTCGACCACGACGGCCCGTTCGGCCGACGGCATCAAGTCGAAGATGAACCGCTCGAATTTGATCGCATTGGGCACCTCCGGCTCGACGCGCTGCCCCGAGGCGTCCAGGCACGCGACCTTCTTACGTGCGACGTGAAACGGCAACGCGTGGGCCGTGCCGGCCATCCGCCGCAGAAAATCGACGGCGATGGCGTGTACGGCAATGCTGCCAGCCCAAATGGCCAGCGAGCCGTCCGGCGCCCGGCGTCGCGCCACCTCGTCGGGCAGGTCGCTGTACTCGATGACCCGGAGCCGCCCGTCCACTTGGACAACGTTCCCCACCGGCTCCAACGGATCCTGCTTGCGCACCACCTGGGTCGTCATCTCCGACTCGGCCAGCAGGTGATATCCGAGAAACTCGGGCAAACAAACGTGTACCAAGGGGTTGTCGACCTGCATGTAGAAGAAGTGCTTCAGGCCGCGGCCCACCGCATCGTCCAGCCCGCCGCTTCCTGCCAACGCCGCCAGCATGCCGCCGTGCCCGTCGGGGCTCAAGGCAACGTGGTCGGGCGACTGCAGCAGGATCTTGCCCGTTTCGGCGTCTACCGCCGGCATCGTTCCTTGGCAAAATACCCACAGATCGTCCTCCGGCAGTCCAAAACGGTCGTGACTTGCCAGGAACTCGATCGTCTCGTCGTTGGTCGCAGGGCTCGTCATGACGTACAGCGGCACGCGGACCCCGTACCGCCTCGACACGGCCACTACTTTCTCGATCAGAATCTGAAACAGCGTCGCTCCAGAGACGGGCCCGATCGAAAACACTCCCTTCGGATGATTCAGTCCGAGCCGGGTCCCCTGCCCTCCTGCAACCAGGATGACGCCCACCTGGCCCGCGCGCAGAGCCGCCTCGCCGTGTGCGCAGGCCTCCTCGGGCGAGAATCGATTCTGCCGAGCGCCCAGGCGAAACGCCGGTGGCGGATCGGCCTGGTCGGCCACCGGCCCCAGTTCGCCATTTCGCCCCTCGCCTCGAAGGAGTTCGGCCAGAAGCGCCAGGTCCATTTGCTCGATTTCGCCGGCCAATTGCCGCTGCTGGCGCTCATCGAGCTGCTCCCAGCAGGCCAGCAATTGCTCCTGGCCGTAAGGCTCAAGCCGCGCCAAAAGCGCCTGCTTCAGTCGATCTCCATGTTCCAACGCGTCAGCCATCAATGCCCTCCAACGGAATCGTCAGCCCATCGTACGCCAACTCCACTCCGGGAGGTAGCATCTCGTTGGTGCGTTCATGTTCCAGTCGATGCGAAATATGGGTGAAGAGCGTCCGCCGAGGGGCCAACCGCTCGACGGTCTGCAGAGCTTCTTCCAGGTTCATATGTGTCGCGTGTGGCTCCTCCCGCAGGCAGTCCAGGATCAGCACCTTCAGGCCCTCCAGCAGCGGCAGACTCGCCGGTGGGATCTGCTTGACGTCGGTGCAATACGCGAGGTCGCCGAACCGAAAGCCAAGCACGTCGTAGGGCCCATGCAACAGCCGGACGGGGACCGTTCGGGCTCCCAAAACGTCGAATGGCGCGTGATCAATCGAACGAAAGACCAATTGGGGGATTCCACCGGCCGGATAAGATTGATAAGTGGGATTGAATGCGTAGGCAAACGCTTGGCGAATGGTCCGCTCGACGTGTGGCTCGCAGAACACGGGAACCGCGCCGCCCAGGTAACGGGGAAAGATGCGCAAATCGTCCAAACCAAACAGATGGTCGGCGTGGGCGTGAGTAAAAGCCACCGCGTGAATCAGCCCCAGGCCTTCGCGGAGCAACTGGAGCCGGAGTTCCGGCGGAGTGTCGACTAGAAGATTCCCTTCCGGCAAGCCGAGAGCAATGGCACAGCGGGTACGGCAATTCTTGGGATTCGTGCTCGTGCACGTGGCGCACTGGCAGCCGATCATCGGCACTCCATGCGAGGTACCGGTCCCCAAGAAAACGAGTTGTCCGGCGATATTTCTTGTAACGAGGGGGCTCGTCAAGGTAACACTCAGAAGGATAGGGGGTATACGCAAAAAACGCATGCGGTCGCAGGGCGTGCCACGAATCTGGGTGACCTTGGCTGCGGCACCTCACTCGTCGCCATTGTCGAGCACGAGCTGCGATTCGACAAGCCAGCTCGCCTGACAACCGTGCAACCGTTTTGGGGGTGGTCGCCTTGAACAACCGTTATTGACGGGCCGTATTACAATCTGTAAATTGCCATATTGGAAGGTTTTACGCCTTCCGCCTTCGTGCAATTGGCACCACGCACCAATTCCGGGTGGCCCGTTTTCTCCGCTCCACCCTTTCAGGATAGATTCGGCCGGTTATGGAATATCTGGAACGCACGTTCGAGATCATTAGCGATCTGTTTGGCGGTTTCGCCCGGGGGCTCGAACGGGGACTTACCTCCCTGTTCGGCTCATCCAACGCACGCTTGCTGCGCAAGCTGCATCCGAAGGTCGAGGCAATCAACGCGCGGGAAGCGAAATGCCAGGAGATGACCGACGCGGAGCTGCGCGAGCAGACCGACAAGTTCCGCACGCGGTTGGCGGCCGGCGAAACGGTGGACGATCTGTTGATCGAGGCCTTTGCTGTCTGCCGTGAGGCAGGTCGACGTGTGCTGGGCATGCGGCACTTCGATGTGCAGCTCCTGGGTGGCATGGTCCTGCACAGTGGGGCCATCGCCGAAATGGTTACCGGCGAAGGCAAAACACTGGTCGCAACCCTTCCGGCGTATCTGAACGCCCTGGAAGGCAAAGGCGTTCACGTGGTGACCGTGAACGACTATCTGGCCCGCCGCGACATGGAATGGATGGGGCCGTTGTATATGTCGTTGGGGCTGACCGTCGGAGCCATCCAGGCGAACATGCCCGCCTTGGATCGACAGAATGCCTACGATTGCGACATTACCTACGGCACGAACAACGAGTACGGCTTCGACTACCTCCGCGACAACATGCGCCCCGCGGCCAAGGGCGATGACCGCTATCCTAAGGAATACCAGCAGGTCCAGGGGCCGCTGCACTTCGCGATTATCGACGAGGTCGACAACATCCTCGTCGACGAGGCCCGCACGCCGCTGATCATATCCGGCCCGGCCCACGACGATGTGAACCGTTACCGCATCGCGGACCGCATCGCCCGGCAACTGAAGCGAGACTCCCATTTTGAGGTCAACGAGAAGGACCACACGGCCCACCTGACCGACGACGGCGTTCGCAAGGCCGAGGAATTGGCCGGAGTCGAGAGCTTCTACACTGCCGGCCACATGGAATGGCCCCACCTGATCGACAACTCCCTGAAGGCCCACCATCTCTACAAGCGCGACGTGAATTACGTCGTGCAAGGTGACGAGGTCGTCATCGTCGATGAGTTCACCGGGCGGCTCATGCCGGGGCGCAATTGGAGCGACGGGCTGCACCAGGCGGTCGAGGCCAAGGAAGGCGTGCGGGTCAAGGAAGAGAACCAGACCCTGGCGACGATCACCCTGCAGAACTTCTTCAAGCTTTACGACAAGATCTGCGGCATGACCGGTACGGCTATGACCGAGGCGGCCGAGTTCTGGAAGATCTACAAGCTCGACGTCATCGCCATCCCGACCAACAAGGTCCTCGAACGCATCAACTTCCCCGACGCTATCTACCGCAGCGAGCGCGAGAAATACGACGCCATCGTCGACGAGATCGAGCGGCTCCACAAGTGGGACGTCGTCGAGCTCGAAAAAGGGGACCCATTGCTGGGAACGATCCTCAAGCAGAACGACGACGTCATCGACTTTCAGCCGAAGGGGACCAAGGACCACCGAGCGATCAAGCGAGCGCAAGTTCGCCAACTCCAGTCGCGAGGTCGGCCGATCCTCGTCGGCACGGTCTCCATCGAGCGGAGTGAGTTGATCTCCGAAAAGCTCGATCGGCGAGGGATCAAGCACCAGGTACTCAATGCCAAGCACCACCAACGCGAGGCCGAAATCGTCGCGCAGGCCGGGCGCAAGAATGCCGTAACGATTGCCACGAATATGGCCGGCCGCGGTACCGATATCATCTTGGGCGGCAACCCCGAAGCCATGGCCTGGGGCCTCTTGAAGGACAAGTATCCCACCCGGCTCGACGTTCCACAGGAAGAATGGGATGCGCTGGTTCAGGACATCGAGCAGCGCGAGCAGATGAAAGCCGAGGGGCGCGAGGTGGCGACGATGGGCGGCCTCCACATCATCGGCACCGAGCGGCACGAGGCGCGGCGCATCGACCTACAGTTGCGAGGACGCTGCGGCCGCCAAGGCGATCCCGGCAGCAGCCGCTTCTACCTGTCGCTGGAAGACGACCTCATGCGCATCTTTGCGGGCGAATGGGTCAAGAACGTGCTGACCCGCCTTGGCATGGAAGAGGGCCAGGCGATCGAGAGCCGCATGGTCTCCCGCCGTATCGAAGGCGCCCAGAAGAAGGTCGAAGAGCGCAACTTCGATGTCCGCAAGAATCTGCTGGAATACGACGAGGTGATGGACGAGCAGCGAAAGCGCGTCTACAGCTACCGCCAGCGGATCCTCGAAGGCGCCGACTGCAAGCAACTCATCCTGGAGATGATCGACGGGCAGGTGGACAGTTACCTGGAGCGCTTCCTGGCCCAGGACTACGGCGCCTCGACGTTTGCCGAGTGGGCCGGCAAGCAGTTGTCCGTCGAGCTCGAAGCCCGCTACTTCCGCAACATGGAGTTCAAGGAAGCCGAGCAGTACGCCAAGGACGAGGCCGAGCGGATGGCGGAGAGCCAGGTTCTCGACCTCATCGAGGAAAATCTGCCCGAGGACGTCGACGCCAGCGAGTGGAACTGGGAAGCGTTGGCCAAGGCCGTGAACGTCCGATGGGGTATGAGTCTTCGGGACCGAGACCTGAAGCGGGAAGGCCGCGACGGTGTTTCCGAACTGCTGATCGAACGTGCGCGAGCCGCGGTCCAGAAGATCGATCTTAGCCGCGGAGAGCGGTTTCTCGATCGCGACTTCGGAGTGCTCACCGCCTGCGCTTGGGTCCGCCAGAAGTTCGATTTCACGCTGGATCTGGACGATGTTCGCGACCTTAGTACGGAAGATTTCAAGGAACTGGTGCGTAACCGGGCGCGATCGACGTATGAACAGAAGGAGATCGAGTTCCCGGTCATGGCCGGGCTGTATCACTTCACCACTCGCGACGCCAGTGGCCATCGACGCTACGACCGCGAGAAGCTCGCCGACTGGGCACGGGATCGGTTTGGAGTCGAGCTGTCGGTCGAGGATCTGAAGAACAAGCAGCGCCACGAGATCCGTGCTTTGCTGGTCGAGCAGAGCCGGCACTCCACGGAGGAAGCGCAGCAACTGCTCTCCGAGGCCCAAAAACGCGTGGACGAGCTGTTCGACGCCGAGCTCGGGCCCGCCGAGCGACCCTCGCGAGCCAACGGTCACCTGAAGTCGCTTTCTGATTGGCTCCGCCAGGAACTCAACTTCGAGATGGCGCCCGAGGAAATAGCCCAGTTGCAGCGCGACGAACTGGAATCTCGTTTGTCGGGCGCGGTGGAGGACCGCTTCCGCCCGGAAATGCGGAAGATGGAGCGCGAATTGGTCCTGCAGTTGTTGGATACGGCCTGGAAGGATCATCTGCTGGTCATGGACCATTTGCGCAGCAGCGTCGGGCTGCGAGGCTACGCCCAGGTGGATCCCAAGGTCGAATACAAACGCGAAGGCATGCGCACCTTCGAACTCATGTGGCAGTCGGTCGGCGAGCGGGTGACGGACCTCGTCTTCCGCATGGAGCAGTTGGACGAGAGCTTTGTCGGCTCGACATGGACCGAAACGGCCGCAATCCACGAAGAAGCGCCCGGTGCCACCGAGATCGTCGAGCAGCAACAGGCCGCCATCGACGGCACGCAGACCGACCACAAGCCGGAGCCGATTCGCAACCGCGAAGTGCGCGTCGGACGCAACGACCCATGCCCTTGCGGCAGTGGAAAGAAGTACAAGGCGTGTTGCATGAAGAAGCACTCGCCGTAATGTCGGCACAGCCAACGGAGCTTTCCAGCTCCAGTTTCGCGGCGGGAAAGGAGTCCCCAATGCCGTATTTGCTCAACGTGCTCTACCTGCTCCTGATCCTTGTCAGCTCCCCGTGGCTGGTGTATCAGGCCATTCGCAAGGGCAAGTACCGTGAAGGCTTCGCCGCCAAGTTTTTCGGGCTCGTGCCGCGGCGAGACTCCCGCCGGCCGTGCCTCTGGCTGCATGCTGTCAGCGTAGGCGAGGTCAATCTGTTGGGCAGCCTGCTTCGGCAGATCGCCCGGGACAAACCCGACTGGGAGTGCGTGATCTCGACGACGACGATGACGGGCATGGCCTGCGCCCGCAAGAAATACCCCGAACTGAGCACCTTCTATTGCCCGCTGGATTTCAGTTGGGCCGTGCGCGCGGCGATGCGGCGAATCCGGCCCAACGTGCTCGTGCTGGCCGAATTGGAACTGTGGCCCAACCTGGTGCGAGCCGCAGGCGAAGTGGGTGCCCGGGTTGCCGTCATCAACGGGCGACTCGGCGAACACAGCTTTCGCGGCTACCGGCGGATTCGCCCGGTGGTGGCCGGCGTGCTTCGGCAGATCGACGTGATCGCCGCGCAGGATGCGGTCATTGCTCGGCGTTTCCTCGATCTGGGCGCCGAGCCGTCGTCCGTCTGTGTGACCGGCTCGATGAAGTACGACGGCGCCGAAACCAATCGCGCCAACCCGCTGACCGAACGATTGCGACGACTGGCCGGAATCGCTGAAGACGACTTCGTCCTACTGGCTGGCAGTACGCAGGAACCTGAGGAGGCCGTTCTCCTTGACGTGTTCCGCCAATTGTCGCCGACTTGGCCGAAGCTGCGCTGGATCGTGGTCCCTCGGCATCCCGACCGTTTCGATGCCGTGGGCCGGCTCTTGGATCAGTCGGGTCTACCGTGGCAGCGGCGCACTCGCCTGGAGGCGGAAGGGCCGAAGCCAGACGCCCGCATCCTGCTGGTCGACGCGGTCGGCGAACTGGGCGGCTGGTGGGGAACGGCCCTGGTCGGCTACGTCGGCGGCAGCCTGGGCAACCGTGGCGGCCAGAACATGATCGAACCGGCCGCCTATGGAGCGGCGGTGTGCTTTGGTCCGAATACGTGGAATTTTCGCGATATCGTCGATACCATGTTGGCCCACGATGCGGCAGTCGTCGTACACAACACCGACGAGCTGGCCACTTTCGTCGGCCGCTGCCTGAACGACGCTTCGTACCGCGAGGCGCTGGGCGGCCGCGCGCGGAGCCTGGTGGCCTCGCAGCAAGGCGCCACGCAACGCACGGTCGAGCTGCTCACCCGCCTCGTCGTTGGAGTGGCAGAAGGCCACGGCGTCCCGCGCCGCGCCGCATAAGGCCGCACGACGTACATCTGGTGGGCGAGTCCCACCCTGGCAGGCGGCCCGCTGACCGGCATGGGGCCCAGTGGTGAGCCCAATCGCCCGCAGGTCGATGTCGGCCTGAGAAAGGCTCCTCGGCAGCAGCCGCAAGGGTTCCCACCGAGGCTCGGCGGCTTTCGCCCCCCCGGCCAACTTGCAGATTGCCCAACCGACGGCCTATAATGGCTCCCTTGGGATTTCGGCGAAGGCGACTGTACGATTATCACTGTGGGGAAGGAGGACACGTCCGTGGCCAAGGGGAAATACCTGTTTACGAGTGAAGCGGTCAGTATGGGGCACCCGGACAAGCTGGCCGACCAGATCTCGGACGGCGTTCTGGACGCCCTGTTCTCCCAGGATCCGTACAGCCGCGTCGCTTGCGAAACCATGGTGACAACGGGCGTTGCGGTCGTAGCCGGCGAAATCACCACCAAGGCTGTCGTAGACTACACCAACGTCATCCGCGACGTGATTGCCGACGTCGGTTACGTCGACGACGATATGGGCATCTGTGCACGGACGTGCGCCGTGATCCTTTCCCTGGATCGGCAGAGCGGCGACATCGCCATGGGTGTCGACTCCGACGACAGCACGGGAAAGGACATCGGCGCCGGCGATCAAGGCCTGATGTTCGGCTATGCCTGCGACCACACCCCCGAGCTGATGCCGCTGCCGATCGCCCTGGCCCATCGAATCACGAACCGGCTGACTGAGGTTCGCAGGGCGGGTGACGTCGACTGGCTCCGTCCCGACAGCAAGAGCCAGGTGACGATCGAGTTCGACGGCCACCGACCGGTGCGGCTGGATACGATCGTCGTCTCCACGCAGCACTGTCCCGAAGTGAGCCAGGCCAGCATCCGCGAGTACGTCATCGACAACGTCGTGAAGCCGGTGCTTCCCGAGGAGTTCTTGGCCGGCGACATCACCTACCATGTCAATCCCACCGGCCGCTTCGTCACAGGCGGTCCTCACGGCGACTGCGGCCTGACGGGCCGGAAGATCATCGTCGACACATACGGCGGTTGGGCGCGGCACGGCGGCGGCGCCTTCAGCGGAAAGGACCCGACGAAAGTCGATCGCAGCGCCGCCTACATGGCACGCCATGTTGCGAAGAACATCGTGGCGTCGAAGCTGGCTGACCGGTGCGAAGTGCAACTGGCCTACGCCATCGGCGTGGCCGACCCGGTGAGTGTCCTGGTCGATACCGACGGTAGCGGCCGCATCGACGATGACCGCATCTGCGAGTTGATCCGCGAGCTGTTCCCCTTGACGCCGCGCGGCATCATCGAGTACCTGAATCTGCGGCGCCCCATCTACCGGCTGACCGCCGCCGGCGGCCATTTCGGACGAAGCGAGTCGGAGTTCACATGGGAGAGTACCCACCGCGCCGAGGAACTGGCCGATGCTGCTGGACTGAAGGGCGCGGTCAGCGCGAGTTAGCGACATGGTCGACCGTTGCCCTGGCGGGCCTGCTTTGGCTCTGGGCAGCGGTGGTCATTGCGAGACGGCTGGCCGGTGCGCTCGTCGAGCCCTTGAGCTTTCCGCTCCTGGTGATCGTTGCGCTGGTGGTGGGCGGCCTGACCGTTGCTGTGCGCCTCACGTGGCAGCGCCGCGACGTGTCGATCGCTCATCGCCGCGCGTTGGACGTCGCCCTGTCGGTGGCCGTGCTCGGATTGGCCGTCGCAATGAGTGTACCGGGCACCCCGGTTGTCGGCCTCGTCCTGCTGTGGGCGATCCTCGGCGCCGAAGAGACCTGGGCGTGGTGGCTATATCGTTCACGGAAGTCGCCACCCGCGCAACACGTGGTTCCGGGTGGTAAGCCGTCCAGCTCAGCGGCCGAAACGTCGGTGCAGCGCGACGAAGACTCGCCGGGAAACGTGTTGGCCGAGTTGGAATTGTCTCCGCGCGAGGAGATCGTGCAGCAGCTCGTGCGAACCGTGTTGCCCGGCGGAGGCGAGCGGCTCGCCGGTTGGTTACGCGTCCCGTTAGAGGCCGGGCAGCGAAGCGCGAACCTGCACTTGGCCTTCTGCCCGCCCTTTTCGCAGGCACCCAGCGTGAACATCGACCACCGGGAGGGCCCGGCGGCGCGCATCAAGCCCGTCCAAGTGCTTCCCTTCGGCGCCCGCTTCGACGTGAAGCTGGCCCAGCCTTGCGAAACGACGACGGCGGTCGTGCTTCATGTGTGCGCCGAAGCCATGCCGCCCGTCCCTGTGGAAGCCATCCGGCGGTCCAACGATCCGGCGCACGTCTGACGGCCCTGCACCTCGCTCCGCCGGCCACCTATAGAGTCTCGGCCGATGCTTGTTCGACCATCGCCGGATTGATAGGCGGCACCCGATCGAGAAAGCCGGAAAGCTGGCGCGAACGCACCGGGTGTTGCAGCTTGCGCACCGCCTTGGCCTCGATCTGCCGGACACGTTCCCGGGTGACGGAGAAGATCTTGCCCACCTCTTCCAGCGTATACGCGTAGCCGTCGGCCAATCCGTAGCGAAGCCGGATAATCTCGCGCTCGCGGTAGTTCAGGGCTCCCAGCACGTCGTCGATCCGCCGTTTGAGCATTTCCTGGTGCATGTCGTACAACGGATCTTCCTCGCGGTAGTCCTGAACGAACTCGCCGAAGAAGCTGTCGTCGTGCTCGCCCACCGGCTGATCGAGCGACAGCGGCTGCCGGCTCATCTGCAGCACGCAGTTCGTCTCGTCGACCGACAATCCGGCGGCTGCGGCCGTCTCTTCCACGCTCGGCTCGCATCCCTGCTCTTGCAGCAACTCGCGGCTCACGTTGCGGACTTTGCTCATGGTTTCGATCATGTGCACCGGAACGCGGATCGTGCGGCTCTGGTCGGCGATGGCTCGCGTGATGGCCTGGCGGATCCACCAGGTTGCGTAGGTCGAGAACTTAAAGCCACGAGCGTGCTCGAACTTATCGACAGCTCGCATCAACCCGGTGTTGCCTTCCTGGATCAAGTCCAGGAAGCTCAGCCCCCGATTGCGGTATCGCTTGGCGATCGAGACGACCAGCCGCAAGTTACCGGCGGAGAGGCGACGCTTGGCCGCGTCGTACTGATACTGCAACGACTCCGTCCGGCGTGTGCGACGGGCCAGCGTCGACGGGCTTTCCAGCGTTGCCGTCATCAGGTAGCGAAGCTCGCGGCGCAGTTCCTCACGACGCTGTATGCCTTCAGCCGTTCGCCCCGTCTGCTTGAGCTCTTCCCGCAAGAAGCTCATGCGCTGTGAAATCTGCTTCAGCTTGTCCAGAAGCGGCTGTAACCGCTGCGTTCGCAGGCCCAACTCTTCGACCAGCCGTACGGCCCGAGTGCGGCGCCGGACCAGCCGGTGCCACGCATCGCGCCGCTGGCGCATCGGGCGGTGCCGGTTGATCACGATGCAGAAATCCTGGCGGTTGCGCTGTAGCAGATGATGCAACGTATGGAGATTCGGCTCGAGCAGCCCCATGATGTGGCGCTTCTCGCGGAGGTTCGTTACCGAGACCTCCACGGTGCGATCCAGACGCAATCGGCCGTCTCGCACGCGCTCCAGCAACCCCATTGCGGCCTGCAGGATGTAATCGTTGGCCAGCATACTGTAGCGGAAGCGGGACCGGGTCGCCTCGATCTGCCTCGCGGCTGCGACCTCTTCGCGCCGGTCCAACAACGGAATCTCGCCCATTTGCATCAGGTAGATGCGAATCGGATCGTCGATCTGGTCATCGTTGCCCGTGGCGTCGACGGTGTAATCTCCATCGAGCTCTTCATCGTCCAACGTCTCGGACCCGATCGGCGAAGCATCGTCTTCGTCGAAGTCGTCCAGGAGGGCCTCCTGCCGGCGAGGTCGGCTCGAACCGTTGCGATGGGCCTTGCCATTGCTTACCGGCTTGTTGTTGCGACCGTTCTGGCCACTGGCAGACTTCTGACTTTGGGCGACCGCTTTCCTACGTTGTTTGCTATTGATTGTTGGCAAGGTGCAATCCCCGAAACGCAAAGGACAACTGGGTGGGCAAACCGCGGACCGAATCGTGCTGCCGTCGGAGAGAGAGCATGCTGAGTGCCAAAGGACCCGGGCAACCGGGCCAATAACGCTAAACCACTCTCTCCACGTCAGTTACGTCGATCCAGCAGTAAGAACTGTTGTCCGGAGAACGACGGAGTGTTGCCGTTTGTCATCAAGGGGCCGCAGGTGTGTGGTACGGACGATTCAACGGCCCGCTTGATCGTCTTGGCAGGGTTCCTTCACAGCCGGCTCTCGCCAGCCGCCGCTAGCTTCATCCTAAACGAAGTCGCGCACTTCGTGTGAAGATAATTTCCACAATATCAATTGGCACTGGTGTGTCAACAGGGGGAGACAGGCAGGATTGGGGATTTTCACAATACCTGTGAACATGAAGGAAGTTGGCTGCGAAGAGACGAGATACGATAGAAATACTGGTAATTCTGTAGCCTACCCGTTGAGCCACCTTGCCGAAAGAGTGCTGCGAGCAATAGCCCATTGTGGGTATTGGCTCGGCCGACGCACCCCCTATCGCGTGGTTTCCTCGCGATAGAGCGGTAGATAGCGGTAATACACCTCCAGCGTCAGAATCGTCACGGCCGTCGTGTAGAGACGTCCTCCGGCCTGCGAGTGGCGGCCGGGAAAATACCAACTGCCGGCCTCGTGGCCTTCGGTTGCCTGGGCAGCGACCAGCGGGTCGCGCATGGCGGCGTTCCAGCGGTCCCACTGCGATCCGCCAAAGTGCCGCAATACCTGACTGGCGTAGTAGTTGAAGTAGACGGCGTCGTCCGACTGCGACGGTCCGAGTTCACTCAGGTAGGCGACGCCGCGCAGAAGTGCCGGACGGTCGTGCTTCCAGCCGCTGTACATCCTACAGAGCAGACCGACGGCCGTTGTCGCCGGTCGCGGGTCGGGACTCATGTAGCCGTACTTGGCGCCTTCGTCGCTCTGAACGCTGTCGAGGAATTCGCCCGCCGAGAACAGCGTCGGCGACGGCGATTTCAGCCCCGCCATTTGGGCGCTCTTCAACGCCATCAGTTGCCAGCCCGTCACGGTTGTGTCACCCGGCTGGCCCGGAGCATATCGCCAACCGCCGCCGTTGTGATCCTGGGCGAAGACGATGAAGTCGATGGACCGCTGGGCCAGGTCTTTGAGTCCCGGGTCATGGGTCATGGCGTACGCTTCGCACAGGACGATCGCCGCGAGGCCCTGACCGTACATCGATCCTTCCTGAAGATCGGCACCGTTGGCGGTCAGCACGGCGCGGCTGGCGAGGTAGTACAGCCCCTTGCGGACCGTCATTTGGTGTTCGCCTTGCAGGTGCGTGTATCCCGCGCCGAGGAACGGCAGCAGGGCCAGCGCGGTTGCCGCGGTCGTGCTCGTCTCGGTGCCCGGGTGGCGGCACAATCCGGCACACGGCCCATCCTGATGGTTGAAGTGCCAGCTTCCGTCGCGATTCTGATGCGCGACGAGCCAGCGGAGACCACGTTCGACGGCCTCTTCGCTTGCCCCGTTTCCTCCCCCCTCGCGAACCCAGCGGGCGCGCGCTTGTGGACCTCGGCCCTCGAGGCTCCCCTCCAATCCGCCTGGGCGCAGCATCAACTCCGAAAGTTGCCCTTTCGCCGTGCCGACGGCTGCGACCGCCGTGTTGCCGGGGCCGGCCGTGTCCTGGCGAGGCAGGTCGATGTGCGGCTTTTCGTGAACGTGTTCGCGCGAGATGGACGCACCTTCCGAAGGACTCAAACGCGTTTGCGCTGGCAGAGGCTCCTCGTCCCACGATGTGCGAACTTGCTCCGGGTCGGCGATCGTCGCGACCAGATCCGTCCCCATTCCCACATGGCGCGACGCCTGCACGATCAGGCCCAAAAGCACCAACAGCGTCCCATGGAACAGGCAACTGCTGGACCATGCCCAAACGTCGCGCCGCCGAATCTTCTGCCACCAGCGACGCAGCGTCGGCTCGGGTGGCAACTCGAACGGCACTTCCTCGCCCGAATCGATCACAACGGGTGGCGCGGCAACGAGGATCGGGATGACCGCCAGCGGCACGGTGCGACGTACGTCGTCCGACGGCGCACCGGGTGCCCTCAGCGGGGCGCTGCGGCCATCGGCGGGATTAGCAGAGGCGGGCGACTCCTCGGGCACAACGCGAGACCTCGTCGGCGACGAGTTTGGGGAAGAGATTCACAGCGGGTCCGCATGGTCGGCCAGGCGGCCGAACCGGCCAACCGTGCGACCAGCCTATGCCTATTATAATTCGCACCAAACTCCGGTAAAGCGAGCCTCGAACGTGCGATTGGACAACCTGCGCACAAACCGATGGAAAGCAGGTCTTCGCGAAAAGGAAACTGCCAACTCCCGTTCCGGCGAGTCCGGTTAAGCCGGTTGTTCTGCCGATGATGATTGATCGGGCTGCTGCGCAGTCGGGATACGAGATGGATCGCCCGACGCTTCAGTCCAACGGGAATTCGTCCTTGGTGCTCTTTTCCCGATAGATCGGCAGATGGCGGTAGTACACTTCCAGGATCATGGTTGCCATCGCCGTGCAGTACAGGCGGCCTCCGTATCGGTTGTGTCCGTCGCCCTGCATGTACCAGCTTCCGGCTTCGTGTCCGCGGGTGGCCTGCGCCGAGACCAATTCGTCTCGCATCACGGAGTTCCACTTTCTCCACGGCTCGCCTCCCCAGTGGTGCATGACCTGGGTGGCATAGTAGTCGTAGTACATGTTGCTCGTGCTTGGGCCCTGCTCGCTGAGCCAGTGAACGCCGCGCTCCAGGGCCTGATTATCGTGCTTCCAACCCAAGTACATGCGCGACAGCAGCCCGATCGCCGTGGTCGCCGCCCCCTCGCCCGACGTCGTATATCCGTAGTTGGCCCCGCCGTTGGATTGCACGGTGTCGAGGAAGTGTGATGCCTTCTGGAACGTCTGCATGGGCACTGGCACGTAAGCCATATGTGCGCTCTTCAACGCCATGAGTTGCCAGCCGACCACCGACGTATCGCCAGGCTGACGAGGCCGGTAACGCCATCCGCCACCCTTCGTATCCTGCGCATAGCAGATGAAAGTGATGACCTCCTTCACCGGTCCGTACAGGCTCTTGTCATGAGTCATGGCGTACGCTTCGCACAGGCAGATCGATGCGATGCCGTGCGAGTACATGTTGCCACCTGCCTCAATTAGACTGCCCCCCTCGGGACCAACCTTGATGTGGTTGATGAGGAAGTACAGCCCGCCCTTTACTTGCGAGCGGTAGATGCCTTCCTTGTGCGTTTGGCCGGCGCCCAGAAACGGCAACAATGCCAGGGCGGTCGCGGCAATACGCGCATCCGTCAGCTTGCCGGGGTCTCGGCATTGCCCATGACAACTCGATTGCGAGGCGTGGTTAAAGCTCCATCCGCCGTCGGCTAATTGGTGCGCTGCAAGCCATTTCAGCGCGGCTGCGACCGCCTTCTCGCTTCCCGCACTGCCGCCGCCTTGTGCCAGCAATCGGGCTTTGGCAGTGCCGCGACCTGAAAACGCGTCGCCGCTGAACGCACCGATCGAGGTCAGCAGGTCGCTGGTCGGCGCGTTCCCGATCCCTGTCACGTCCAAGGGGACCGACACGGCAGCCGCCGCGACGTCGTCGGCCCCAGCCACTTGGATATCGTCGGCCCCTTGGACTGGATCGAGCGTCAGCTTTTCGTTGGGGGCAAAAACCTTGACTGTGCGGTCGAACTCCTTTTCCAGCTCTTGCGGATCTTCCAGCTTCTCGTCGGTTCCTGGCGCCACCACGAGCTGGGTCAACGTGTCGAGCGACTTGGGCTGCAAGGTCACCAACGCCAGCGTCACCAGGATCACCACGTGGACCACGGTGCTGACGAGCCAGCCCGGCACTTGCCGGAGAACCGCTCCCCGGACCCGGCTGCCCGAGACCGGGTCATAGGCCTCGCTTGCAAGATCCGCGTTCGCTGGCACAGGCGGCGCGGGACGGCCCGACGCAGATGGGGCGGACGCTTTGCCCGCGGGTGGAAGCTGGGGAGGCCTCGGCGGCCCCGCCGAGGTCACAGCTGCCTGACTCGAAACGGAACCGCCTGTCTCCAGACCGGAAGCGTCTTTGCTCGGAAGCGTCTGCGATGCAGTCTTTTCCTCAGAACGAGGCTGGTCGCTCATCGTCTGCTGCTCCGACACCATCCGGTACAAAACCGCGTTGCCGGCACAGCATCGCCCCTCGGTGCCGGTCGATCATTGCGCGCGGGCCCAGCGCTCAGCCGCTAGCCAAGGGCCCATTCTCCGGGGAACCCCAGGTGCTCCTAGTCCTTCAGGCTATCGGCTTTTTCGTCTGATGGCAAGAAACGATTGGCGATCGCGCAGCTTGCCAACATCCTATCACGGGCCGGTTCGTGGTCGACATCCTGGGCGTCTGCCCGAGGGCCGTTTCCATCGAATTGGCCATCTCTCTACAATCCTTAGTACGGTCACCAAGTGGCTTAGTTCCACCCAGTCTTGAGAGGACAGTGTGCCCCGCCACTCCTTGTATTACCCCAGATTGGTGGAATATGGCCCGCATGGCACGATCATCCTGTTACCAACCTACGTTCTGAATGGATCGGTGAGGGAAAACGGGTTTTCGGCCAAAACTATAGTCGGCACACGGGTTGCGCTCCTGGCAAGCGATCCGGGAGGCTGCTGGCCCCAACGAGCGGCGTCACGGCTTGTCGCCGGATCCCCCGTTCCAATTCTCAGAACAGGCAGTACAATGAGGGATTCGTCCAGTAGCGGGCTGGGCTGGTTCACGCGTCGGAGACTGATCGATGGGCAAAAGCAAGAAAAAGGCGGAGACCGTGTTTCTGGTTTGCGAGGAAACCGGCGACTACAATTACTCGCTGCGCCGCAAGCCGGGCGGTGAGAAGCTGAAGCTGAAGAAGTACAGCCCTCGCCTCCGCAAGCACACCGTGCACGTCGAGAAGAAGAAATAGCCGACAGGGCAGGTCATGCCCAAGCGATGGCACATTTTCCCCCATGATCCGGACTCGATTGCCTCCCTGCAAAGGACGGCAAACGTTTCGGCCGTGGTGGCCCAGCTTCTGGTCTGCCGAGGAATCTGCGATCCGGTGGTCGCCAGGCAGTTCCTCGATCCCAAGCTGTCGTTGCTTCGCGATCCGGATCTGCTCCCCGGCTGCACCGAAGCCGCCGATCGCATCGCCCAGGCGATCAAGGCCGGCAAACGCATCGTCGTGTACGGCGACTACGACGTCGACGGCATCACCGGCACCGCCTTGCTGCGGCAGTGCCTGAAACTCCTCGGAGCCGAGGTCGGCTACTACGTGCCCCATCGGATCGACGAAGGCTACGGGCTGCACGACGAGGCCATCGAGTCGCTCGCCGCCGAGAAGACCGGCCTTATCGTCACGGTCGATTGCGGCATCACCAGTCTCGATCAGGCGGCCAAGGCGCGTGAGTGTGGCGTCGAGTTGATCGTCACCGACCATCATGAGCCCGGGGCTTCCCTGCCCGACGCCGCAGCTATCGTGCATCCGAATCTGCCGGGAGGGAGCTATCCGTTTGCCGGCCTCAGCGGGTCCGGCGTCGCCTTCAAGCTGGCCTGGTCGCTCTGCCAACATGCCAGCGGTGCGAAGAAGGTGGGCCAGCGGATGAAGGAGTACCTTTTGCAGGCGGTCGGCTTGGCGGCCCTGGGAACGGTGGCCGACGTGGTGCCCTTGGTCGACGAAAACCGCGTGCTCGTCTGGCACGGCTTGGATAGCCTGAAGAAGAGGCCGCCTTGCGGGTTGGCAGCCTTGATGCGGCTGGCCAAATTGGACGGCAAGCCCCGGCTCGATAGCGAGGACGTGGCCTTCACGCTCGGACCCCGCCTGAACGCCGCCGGCCGGCTTGGCCAGGCGCAGTTGGCCGTCGAACTGCTGGTAACGGATCGGGCCGATCGCGCGGAAGAGTTGGCCCAATACGTTGACCGGCTCAACGCCAGCCGCCAAACCCTCGAACGCAGCGTCTACCTGGCCGCGCACAAACAGGCCAAGGAGCAGTTCGATCCCGTGAACGACTCGGCGCTGGTCCTGGCCGAGCATGGCTGGCATCCCGGCGTGATCGGAATTGTCGCGGGGCGGCTGGCCGAAAAGTTCCACCGGCCCGTCGTGCTCATCGCGTGGGACTCGCTGGGCGTCAAGCCGGGCGTGGGCTCCGCGCGTAGTGTTCCCGGCTTCCCGCTTCACGCCGCCCTGGAAGCCTGCGACGAGCATCTGCTCAGCCACGGCGGCCATGCCGCAGCGGCCGGGTTGACCATCGAGGCAAGCCGTCTGGAGGCCTTCCGCGTCGACTTCTGCGAGTACGCCGCCAAGGCGATCTCCGAAAGCCAACGCGTGGCCGAGCTGAGAATCGACGCCGAGGCCCCGCTGAGTTCCTTCACACTCAATGTGGTCGAGCAGATCGAGCGGCTGGCACCCTTCGGACAATCCAACGCCCGACCATTGCTGTGTACCAGCGGTGTGGCGCTGGTCGACCCGCCGCAGCCCTTGGGCACGGGCGGGCGGCATATCGCGATGAAACTCAAGCAGCACGACGTTACGCTCCGCGCCGTGGCCTTTGGCGGCGGCGATTGGGCCGACGAGTTGGCAGCCTGCGAAGGTCCGCTGGAGGTTGCCTTCCGCCCGGTCATCAATTCCTTCCGCGGCCGGCGGAACGTAGAGTTGCACCTGGTCGATTGGCGCCAAAGTCGGCAACCCTCATGACCGAGTTCGATCTGGAAGCCGCCAAGCAATGGATGCTCCGCAAGCAGTTGCAGCAGCGCGGCATCGTCGATCCGGCCGTGCTCCTTGCCATGCTGCGAGTGCCCCGCGAGCAATTCCTGCCCGAGGATTTGCGCACCGAAGCCTACGCCGATCGCGCCCTATCGATCGATTGCGGTCAAACCATCAGCCAGCCGTACATCGTCGGGCTGATGACCCAGGCCTTGCAGCTCTCGGGCGTTGAGACGGTGCTGGAGATCGGCACCGGCAGCGGCTACCAGACGGCCATACTCGCCGAGCTCGCCCGCAGTGTGATTACCATCGAACGGCACTCCCCGCTCTCGCAGCAGGCCGCGCGACGACTCGAACAGTTGGGCTACGGCAACGTCACCTTCGTATGCGGCGATGGCACGCTCGGCTGGCCGGGCGGTGCACCCTACGACCGCATCGTTGTCACGGCCGCGGCCGCCGAATGTCCGCCGGCCCTTTTCGATCAGCTTCGGGAAGGTGGCCTGCTTGTCGCGCCGTTGGGCGACCAGGAATACCAGGTCCTCAAGGCGATCCGCAAGGAGGAAGGTCAGCCGCACGCGACCGATCTCTCCCCCTGTCGCTTCGTTCCCCTCATCGGCGAGCAGGGCTGGCCCGACGCGTGAACCTCAGCGAGGTTGGACCGCGATCGGGCACGAAGATCATCGACATGATCTGCTGCCAGCATGTTCCACACACTCCGCCCCCGGGCCCTGTCCATGCGGGCCATCAAATCACCTGTTAGAACAGGGGAGATAGGGTGATCGGCGATGGCTGAGACAATTGTATCAAGAATGTCGGATATTCCTCCGATACCTAAACCGAGGGGTGCGCAACTTCGGTTGGCAATTGCCGTTTACCGATTCATCCAGTTGTTGCCCAACTGGCTGGCTCCCGCAACACGGACGACGCCTTCTAACGCGAAACACGGATTATGCCACGCGGTCGTTTTCCAATGTGCACGCTATTGGCGGCCACCTGCCTGCTGGCCGGATGCCGGGCGGCACGGCAGATCCGCGATCCTGAGTACGCCGATCTGGTCCACAGCATGGCGGAGGCACCAAGCACTCCACCCCAGGCCACGGTTCCGCCGGTCGTTTCGCCGCTTGCCGGGCCTCAGCCCGTCGAAAGCTATGTCGCGTATGCCTTGGCACAGAACCCCGATATCCAGGCCGCGCGCAAACGGGTCGAGGCGGCCGCCAATCGCGTGCCGCAAGCGGCCAGTCTCCAGGACCCGACGCTGGGTGTTACCGCCTTTCCCGCCCCGATTCAAACCGCGGCCGGCCAGCAGCAACTCAGCATGAACGCCAGCCAGCAGTTTCCCTGGTTCGGCAAGCTCGACGCGCGAGCCGCCATGGCGGAGGCAGAAGCCAATGCGGCCCGGGCAGGCCTGATGGCGGCCGAACTCGAGGTGATCGAGCAGGTGAAACGGGCCTATTTCGAGCTGTACTACATTCAGCAGGCCATCCGAATCACGCAGGACGACAAGAAACTGCTCGTCGACCTCACGAAGATCGCCGAGGTCCGATATCGCACCGGTGCCGTCAGTCAGCAGGACGTCCTCCGCGCCCAGGTCGAGGCCGACAACGTCGACAGCGATCTGATCCGCTTGCACCAGCAACAGTTGAGCTCGCAAGCTCGACTGGCCGGCTGGCTTCACGTGTCGCCCGACACGCCGCTTGCCGCGGTCGACGAACTGCCCGCAGAACAAGTCCCGCGAGACCTCGATCGCCTGTACGAGCAGGCCATCTGCGCGCGCCCCGAACTGCACGCCCAACTGGCCACGTTGCGGCGGGATCGCGGCAATGTCGAGCTGGCTCGCCTCGCCTATTTTCCCGATCTGACGGGAAGCGTCATGTGGAACGACGTCGCCGACCACGGTCTCAGCCCCGTGGCCAACGGGCAAGATTCCGTGGGAATCGGCGTGTCGGCCACCATGCCCATCTATCGAAAACGTCTCGATTCCGGGATCCGTGCCAGCGAAGCCCAGGCCACCGCGACGGCCCGGCAGTACGATTCGCTGCGAGACCGGACGGCAGCCGAGGTCAAAGACCTGTTCGCACAGGCCACCAGCCAATACGACCTGATCCGGCTCTTCCAGGACAGCATCATTCCCAAAGCCGACCAAACCCTCCAAGTGTCGATCAGCGCATACGAGACAGGCCGAGTCGATTTCCTGCAACTGATCGACAATTGGCGCGAGCTGTTGCGGTTTCGGATCATGCACCAGCGGCTCCAGAGCCAGCTTCGGCAGACGCTGGCATCGCTGGACCGTGTCGTCGGGGGCCAACTCTCCAGCCCGGCGCCGACCGACGCGTCCCGACAGCCGGAGCAACTGCTGCCAACACCGCCGGTGCCCGATCGCGCAGAACGCATTGGGCCGTAGCGGCTGGTCGAAACCCAACGACGAAGGACGAACGCCGTGTCTGCAAACCGCATTTGCCTGCTGATGTTTGGGCTGGCCCTTCTGGGCGTTCCTTTCGGCTGCGCTCCCGCGTATCACGCCTATCCCTGCGGCTGTGTCCCGTTGAGCTACTGCCCCGAACCGGCCCTGCCGCACACGAATTACTGCTGTTGCCCGACGCCTTGCGCGGCCAGCCCCCAGGGCGAGCGTTCCGACGCGTCGTTTGCAACCCAGAACAGCGTCAGTGGGCTCACGGCCCGCTGACGTTATCCCTGCAGAGCCCCCATTTGGATGCAACATCTGGCGGTTTTGATGCCCCGCAACTCGGGTTGAATTGCCTGCGTCATGGTGGTGGTCGGCGGTGTTGCGAGTTGACTTTTCTCCGCAAGAAGGCGTAGAGTTGATAGGGCGTTTACGTTATTTGGATCGCCAGGAACAACGACGAACACCCCGTGCAGGTGATCAAAGGGTGCCACCGCTAAGCAGCATTTCCGCTAGGATTCTCGCCGGCTTGGCCTGCGCGCTGCTCCCGTTGCAAACCGCGCCGTTCATGAATTGCTTGTGCGGGAATCCGTCGCCGCAGACACAGGCGCCGCGGTGCGCCGATGCCGACGCGCCACCGGTATCAACATGTCCGCACTGCAATGGCCAGGCCGGCTGTTGCTGCTGTGCGCATGGCGGTCCAAAATCGCAGGCGACGGCGTGTCACTGTGTGGCAAACCAATCGACGCCTGTTCCCGAGCCGGTGTCTGGCAACGCGCCAACGAACCACGTCAGGCCGCCAGCGGCATCCTGGGCGATCGTTGGCCAGACGACCGCGGCGACTCCAGCTCCGCCCGCGCCGCAGGCGCATGGTGACTCTCCGCTGGCGCTCTTTGGGTCAAGCACGATCGAGCATTTGACCGTTCTTTGCCGGTTCATAATCTAATCGGCATTCTTCTGTTGGACCGTGCGCGCCGATCGCGGAGACCTCGCGTCCTCTCTTCTCGCGGCACGTGCGTCCTGTCACTGGCTGGTTCGATCGTGACGCGCGCGCACCCGTCGAAGTCCAGTCGGTAATTCGCGGTTTCCAGAAGCTTCTGTTGCGACGTCGAGTGAGGGATTGTTCCGTCCGCGCTTCGCCGTCGGTAGTCCGGAGGTAGTCATGACTGAGTCGAATCGCATTCCCGAAGAGAATCCTGCGGCGGTCGAAAAGAAGGCCGTTGGTGACGCCTCGCGGCCGTCGGCCTGGAAGAAGATACGGTTGATCGCCAAAGTCGTTGAGGTGCGGCTGCGGTTTGTCGTCATCCTTGTCGTGGTGGGCCTGTTGGTGGGCTACTGGGACACGCTGATGAACTATTGGGACAAATGGACCCAGCCGCAGAGCGTCGCGGTCCGCGAACTGGCCGCCGGCCAGGAGTTCTACTGTCCGATGGACCCGCAGGTCGTCCGGTCGACGTACGAGCCGAACGGCGACGTACCCAAGTGCCCGATCTGTGGCATGCCGCTATCGATACGCCAGAAGTCGAAGGGCTCGACACTTCCCGAGGGCGTCACGGCGCGTGTCCAGCTTTCGCCGGAGCGAATCCAAATGGCCGGCATCAAGACTGTCGCTGTCGAATATCGACCCGTGGTTCGGCAGCTGAAGACCGTTGGCTATGTAACCTATGACGAAAGCCGCCGGTCGAGAATCGTCAGCCGAGTGCAAGGCTACGTCGAGAAACTCTACGTCGACAAGACGTTCACCATGGTCCACCAAGGCGACCCGCTGGCCGAAATCTACAGCCCCGAGTTGTACAGCGCCTCGCAGGAGCTGATCCTCGCCTCGCAGAGCAAGAACATTGGCACCCTGGCTGCCAGTGCACGAGAGAAACTGCTGCTCTATGGCGTCAGCCCCCAGGAGATCGATGCGATGATCTCGTCCGGCCAAAGCGCGCCACGGCTCGTGATCCGCTCGTCGCAAACCGGGTACGTAATCGACAAAAAGATCGTCGCCGGCGCCGCGGTGGAAGCAAAAATGACCCTGTTTGAAATTGCCGATCTCTCGACCGTGTGGGTCGAGGCCGAGGTCTACGAGAACGACATCCCGTATCTCCGGCCTGGCCAGACGGTCGAGGCCACCGTCGAGGCCCATCCCGGCCGCACGTTCACCGGCGAGGTAGCGTTGGTCTATCCGCAACTCGACGCCGCGACGCGGACGAACCGAGTCCGCTTTGCGCTCGACAATCCGCACCAGGACCTGCGGCCCGGAATGTTCGCCACCGTGAGGATCAACGCGCCGTTGGTGCCGCCTGTGTCCGCAGAGCACACATCGGGCGACGCCGCACCGGTCCAACTGGCCTCGACCGGCGATGCCAGCGATGCACGGCCCAACGAGTTTCTCGTCGTGCCGGTGCGGGCCGTGATCGATACGGGCGCAAGACAAGTGGTCTATGTTGAGCGGCAACCGGGGGTGTTCGAGGGGGTGGAGGTCGAACTTGGGCCACGTCAAGGAGATCTGTATCCGGTGCTCAAGGGGCTCAAACCGGGCGACCAGGTTGCAGCCGCGGGCGGCTTCCTGATCGATGCCGAGACGCGTCTCAACCCGGCCGCCGCATCGACATATTTCGGCGCCAGCGGCGGTCCGCAGTCGAGCGAGCGTTCGCAATCGGCCCCGATGCTTCAGCAAGCACCGCACAAGCACTCCCCCGCAGAGAAGGCCGCGCCCAGTTCCGATGGTCCGGAGCCTTCGCCGAAGACGGCGGCCAACGCCCCCACGGAGGAAGAACTCCAGAACATCCGCCAGCTTCCCAAGGCCGACCAGCCGCTGGCCATCGCGCAGCACGTCTGCCCGATCACGGGCCTTCCGCTCGGCGAGATGGGGGTTCCCGTTAAGATCATGCTGCGCGGACGTCCCGTGTTCCTCTGCTGCCAAGGCTGTGTCAACAGCGCCGAGAATGACCCCGACGGCACCTTGAAGAAGCTGGCGAACGTAGCGCCGGCCGACCCCGGAAGCGACACCCCAAAGAGCGAGCGGTGAACGCCATGATTGAGAAAGTGATCGAATTCTCGATTCGGAACCGCTTCGTCGTGATTGTGCTTGCGTTGGCAGTCGTCGTGTGGGGGATTCACTCGGTGATCAACACGCCGGTCGACGCAATTCCCGACCTTTCGGAGAACCAAGTCATCGTTTTCACCGACTGGATGGGCCGCAGCCCCCAGGAAATCGAGGACCAGATCACCTATCCGCTCTCGGTGAATCTGCAAGGCTTGGCGGGAGTTAAGGCAGTTCGCTCCAGCAGCGAATTCAACTTCTCGATGATCAACATCATCTTCGACGACAATGTCGACTTCTACTTCGCCCGCGAGCGCGTGCTCGAGCGGTTGACCCTAGCCAGCACCTTCCTCCCGCCGGGCGTCGTTCCCTACCTCGCTCCCGACGCGACCGCGCTGGGGCAGATCTTCTGGTACACCGTCGAAGGCGAGGGACAGGACCTGGGACGCCTGCGCGCCATTCAGGATTGGTATGTTCGCTACCAGCTCAACTCGGTTCCCGGTGTCGCCCAGGTTGCTTCCGTCGGCGGCTTCCCGATCGAGTATCAGATCGATGTCGATCCCAACAAGCTCCGGGCGTACGACGTCACTCTGGGCGAGTTGTTTTCGGCAGTCGCCCGCTCCAATTCAGCGGTGGGCGGCAAAGTGGTCCAGAAGGGCAACGCCGAGTACGTCGTTCGTGGCGTCGGATGGATCCGCGATGTGAGCGACATCGAGAAGATCGTCGTCAAGGCTACGCCCAAGGGCACGCCGGTCTGTGTATCGAATGTGGCCAGGGTTGGACTTGGCTCGGAGTTTCGCCGCGGTGCGCTGGAGAAGGACGGCAACGAGGCCGTCGGGGCAGTCGTCATGATGCGTTACGGGGAGAACCCTCTGGAGGTGACCCGTTGCATCAAGGACAAGATCCAAGAACTTCAGCCAGGGCTGCCCAAGGGCGTGCGGATTGTCCCGTTCTACGACCGCACCCGGCTGATCCACGGCGCGATCGACACGTTGTCCGAAATCCTCCTGCACGAGATGCTCATCGCCTCGCTGGCCATTCTGCTCATCCTCATGCACTTTCGTAGCGCCGTGCTCATCTGTATCACCCTCCCGATGGCTGTGCTCGTGTCGTTCATTCTCATGCGGCTGTTCAATATTCCGTCGAACATCATGTCGCTCGCCGGAATCGCCATCTCGATCGGCATCCTTGTCGATCAGGCCATCGTGATGGTGGAGAACGCAACGCATCACCTCACCGCCCATTTCGGAGCCGGCCAGAAGGTTCGCGGCGATACCCGCGAGATCGTCATCCGGGCGTGTCGCACCGTGGGCCGGCCGATCTTCTTTTCGGTGGCCATCATCCTTCTGTCGTTCATTCCCGTGTTCGCGCTGACTGGCCGCGAAGGCAAGACGTTCCATCCCTTGGCGTTCACCAAGAGCTTCGCGATGATCGGCGTCGCCATCTTTTCCATCACGCTCGTTCCCGCACTCATACCAACCTTCGTCCGCGGCCGCCTGCGGAGCGAGGAGGACAGTTGGCTGGTGCGCAGCATGATCGGCATCTATCGGCCCTGGCTCACCTGGTTGATGCCGCGCCGGAACCTGGCCATGTGGTCGTTCTCGGCGCTGCTGATCGCAGGGGCCGGTCTGTTCCCACTAGATGCCGTCTTGGGAATCCCGTGGCGGACCTGTTTTCTGGCCACGGTCGCCGGGACGATGGTCTTCACGCTCCCGCTGATCGTAGGCCTGCGTTGGCAGATGCTGTCGTTCGTCACGCTCACCTGCCTGGCGATGGCCGCGTACAACTTCCCCAAGATCGGCACCGACTACATGCCGCCGCTGGACGAAGGGAGCATTCTCGATATGCCCGTCACCGTGCCGCGGGCTTCGATCACCGAAACGGTCGACGATCTGAAAGCCCGTGACGCGCTGCTGCGCACTTTTCCGGAAGTGGAGATGGTCGTCGGCAAGACGGGCCGGGCCGAGACGCCCACCGACCCCTCGCCGCTGGACATGGTCGAAACCGTCATCACCCTTCGCCCCAGAGAGGAGTGGCCCAAGCGGAAACTGAAGTACGCCGACGCCCAGGAACAAACGGCCGTCGTTCTGGCGGCCTTGCAGCGACGCGGCCTCATCAAGCCGATCGCCGACACGTCGCAACGGCAGTCGATCCTCGACACGGCGACCATGAACGCGACCGATCGCATGAATGAAACGACGCGGGCGTTGGTGCTCAAGCACTTCTGCGACTTCCAGGCCGACCTGGGCCCCAAGCTCTTACGTCAGTTCATCGTCGAGTTGACCGGCCGCTGGCGCACTGCGGGCCGACTCGCGCAGCCGCTCGCCGAGGCGGAGATCGAGCGCTTGGTCGAGCAGCGGCAAGCGCAGTTCGCCCCCATCCTTTCGGCGCCCACGGAGCAGGCCGACGTCAGCGCGCTGGTCCACCAGATCGCCGAAGATCTTGCCAGCGAAAAGAAGATCGAGATGACCCCCGACCTGTTCGCCCCCGCTCACTCGATCATCTACGAGGCGTACGTGACGCTGTCCAGCGCGCTAGGTCCCCGGCGCCCCACGCTAGCCAGCTCGATGGCAGGTTTCCTGGAGAGCCGGCGCAACCGGCTCTGGCGCGACGAGGTGCGCCGGATCGATCATGCGATCTTCCCGCAGGCCGTCGCAGCGTACGACCGCTATGCGATCGACGAGCTCCGCACCCTGGCCGTCCAGCAAGGGCTCTGGAAAGGTGCTTCCGCTACGGACACCGAAGGGAAGGACGCCCTGGAGGCACTGCGCGCCGAACTCGACGCGGCTTGGTCACCGCGTGTGTTTCTGTGGCAGAGCAGCAAGGAATCGGGCCGTGGCAGCGACGAAGGTACCGACCTGCTGAAGGAGATCGATAGCGCCGTCCGCATGCCGGGCTGGTCGAACATCTGGACGCAGCCCATCGTCAACCGGATCGACATGCTGGCCACCGGCGTGCGCACCATGATTGGCGTCAAGGTCTTCGGCAGCGACCTGGACCAGATTCAGGACGTGTCGGACCGGATCGCCGACGTGCTCCGCTCGGTCCGCGGAGCAGTCGACGTCTTTCCCGACCAGATCCGAGGCAAGGGACACCTCGAGATCCGCATCGACCGCGATCGCGCTGCCCGTTACGGCGTCAACGTGGGCGACATCCAGGACGTGATCGAAACGGCTCTCGGCGGAAAGGCCATCACGATGACCGTCGAGGGGCGAGAACGGTTTCCCGTGCGGATCCGCTACGCCCGCGATTTCCGCCGCGATGAACAGGACGTGAAGAACCTCCTGGTCAATGCCGCCTCACCGCCGACCATGCCCACCGGCGCGATGCGCGGCGACGCCACGACCGCCAGCCGTGGTCCGCTGGGCCCGCTGCAAATACCGTTATCGATGGTCGCCGATGTCAAGATCGTCGAAGGCCCTGCCGTCATCAAGAGCGAAAACGGCATGCTCCGGTCCTACGTTCAACTGAATGTCCGCGACCGCGACATCGTCGGCTTTGTCGACGAAGCACGCCAACGCGTCGCCCAACAGGTCAAACTCCCGCCGGGCATGTATCTCCAATGGAGCGGGCAGTTCGAGAACCAGATTCGCGCGCGGCAGACGATGCAGATCGTGTTCCCCGCAGTGGCGCTCGTGATCTTCATCATTCTCTACCTGACGTACAACGACTTTGCCGACGCGGTGCTCATGATGATGTGCGTGCCCGAGGCGCTGGTCGGCGGCGTGTTCTTCCTATGGCTGTTCGATCTCCATTTCAGCGTGGCCGTACAGGTGGGCTTCATCGCGTGCTTTGGCATGGCCACGGAGACCGGCATCATCATGCTCGTCTACCTGCGCGAAGCCATTCAGAACCGCGGCGGACTGGAGGAGATCGGCTCCCTGGCCGAACTCCGCCAGGCGGTCATCGAAGGCGCCGTGCACCGCCTTCGCCCCAAACTGCTTACCGAGGGAGTGGCCATCATCGCGCTGGCCCCTATGCTCTGGGCGTCCGGCGTCGGCCACGAAGTCCTCTCGGCGATGGCGGCTCCGGTCCTCGGAGGACTACTCATCGCCGACGAGGTCGTCGACGTGTTCATCCCGGTGCGATTCTACTGGATCCGGCGCCACCGTTGGCTGAAGATGCGCGGGCTTGATCCCGCCACGGTGGCCGATGACCACGCTCTGCTCTCGCCGAGTCCTCCGCCTCCGATTGTGTCCGCGTGAGACCGGGCGGCTATCGGGGCTTCTTCCTGCGGAGGCGTTCGCGGAACACGGCCCAAGCAAAAACCGGAAGCCGGCGCTGGCGACCGATGCGGCTCGGTTGGCAGAGAAGCCGGAAGAACCACTCCATTCCCAGCCGGCGGAAGACCAGCGGCGCTCGACGCACTCTGCCCGCGATCGTGTCGAGCGTGCCGCCGATCCCAAGACACAAGGGCGCCTTCAGCCCCGGCCCATACTCTCGCATCCAGTGTTCCTGGCGCGGACTTCCCAGGGCTACGAAGAGAATGTCGGCCCTGGACTCGTTAATCCGATCGACCAGATCCTCCATGTCACCGACCGGAATGTAGCCATGGGCCCGGCCAGCGATCTGAAGGCCCGGATACCGCTGAAGCAACCTCGCCGCTGCCAGCCGGCTCACGTCCTCCTGGGCACCGTAAATGAAGATCCGATGGCCTTTCTCGGCCGCATGTCGGCACATCTCCTGCATCAGGTCGGCCCCCGCGACGCGTCCCATACGGGCCCCGTGCAACAAGCGAGCGGCCAGCACGATGCCTATGCCGTCGGGCAGAAGCAACGATGCGTTCTCGAGGAACGCATCGAACTCGGCGTCCTTCTTCAGTGCAAAGGTCTTCTCCGGGTTCATCGCCAGAATGTAGTTGCCGGGCTGGCCCGCCTGCACCGTCTGATCGACGAACTCCAACGCTCGATCCATGTCGATCACGTCGACGGGCGCGTCAAGCACGCGAATTCGCTGAATACTACTCATCGTGTTCAAACGTCCATGAGATTTCGGTTGTTGTCTGGCCGGACACCTCGGCCATCTGAAAACAAACGCTCAGTGCATCCTCGTCCACATAGCACCGCCGGGACACTTTCGTGGGCTTGACACGCGGAGTGCCCGACGAATTGACAAGGCGCACTTCGCAACGCTGGCCACGGATCACGACACCGCCGCTGGCCACCTCGACACGCAACCCCGGCGCCACGCAGAAGTAGATCGCCGGCGGCTCAGATCCCCGCCACGAGTCGGTGATGATGATCCTGCCCGCGGCGGCCATCCAATCGACGCGTCGGCGATGCATCGCACCGGTCCACCATCGCACCTGCGCCGCGAAGCTCGCGTCGGTGCCGTTCGTATCTTCACGCATCATGGCGACTTTCGGTCGCCTGCCCCAGAAGAATCGGTTGAGATACTCGGCTTGGTCGTCGCCAGCGAAACTGAGCGTATTATGTCGGGCAGTCCCGCGATCGGACCGGCGGCGCGGCGTGTCTTGATAGCTGAAGGTCCCCGGATCGACGAGCACGCACTCGCCGCCTAGGCTCAGTACGATGCTGAGCGCGTCGGCGTGGGCGTGCGCTGCGGTGGCCGGCCATCCCAGCGGCCCCACGTCGAACAGCAGTAGCGCCTCGGTCGTCGTAGCGCTCGCATCGCGAAACACATAATAGCCCCCGTCTGGAAACCACCGGCTTGGCCTTGGCGCTGTGGTTGTGGGCCGAGGTGCGTCGTCCTGAACGTGCGTCGAATTGACAAGCCATCGTGCCGCCCGCGCGCCTTCCTGCCGGGCCCACGTGCGGAAATCGTCGCGATGGAAGACCGACGCGGCAACGCCCAGTGATGCCATGACTGGACGTGCTCGATCCTGCCCCAGATCCACGACGATGCCGTCGTCGCGGTCGCCCACGTCGGGCGTGTGGCCTTCCCTGTCGTTCACCCACGCCATGAACTCGACCATGCGTTCCAGACGATCCCAATACGCCGCCGGGAATTCATCGCCGGCGGCGCGGCCCGACAGGGCGGCAATTACCAGCAGGTCCCAAACGAAGAACTGATACCCGAAAGCCTGCTCCTTGTTGACCCCGTCCGGCCAATTCTGGCGAAGGCACTCTCGCAGAAGATGACGCCTCGCCCGCTCGTGCCATCCGCGGCTTCCGTTCAGACAGTCCCAGTACGACGCCGCCACGTAAGCCCCCGCGGCCTCGGCGATCAAATGATTGTTCGCCGAGCTGAATCGCGAGTAGGTGCGGTCGATGAACGAGAGGTGTCGATGAATCGAGGTGAGCAACCGTCCGAGAAACGCGTCCTCAATTCCCGACCAGTCGCCGATCAGATGCACGGCCCATGTCCAACTGATGAGCCGTAGGGCGGCCTCCATGGGACTGACCCACTGAACGCCCTGCATGTAGGGGCACTGTTCGGTGAAGGCGCTGATTTGGGCCGTGATCTCCTCCGCGTAACGATCGTCGCCACAGTATCGCCAAGCCTGGGCAAGACGCACCAGGGGCTGCATCCGCCCCAATTCCCACACGTACTTCACGTCGCCCACCACCCGCACATCGCGGTAGTCGATGCGACCCGCCGGCTCCAGGCCGATCGTCGTGTTCGTCGAATAGTCCCGGTTGAAATCGATCTGGGTTCCAAGCGGCTTGTCGCGCAGGGCAAACAGCGGAAGCTGATGGTTCAGGTACTTCTCCGCGTCCGCCAAACAGCGTTCGCGATCCTCTTGCGGCCAACCGTCCAACTCCGCTCGACTCGGCCGTGGCGGGAACCGTCGCCCGAGGTCTCGCAGCAGGTCTGTCGAAACACGAGCGCCGCACACTTCGTCAGGCGAGAGGTCGTCCGCCGCTGGCCAGGGGCGCCGCGCCTCGAGCCGGGTGCGCAGTGTGCGCCATGCCCGATGCGGAATTTCGCCGGGCGACATGACCGACAGCCGTTGCAGATACCAGCGTGCCGATGGCATCAGATACGAACCACTCCTCCGCTGCGCAGCGAATCTACGGCGGCGAGCGTCGCCCGTGTCACGGTAAAGACGTCCTCCGGTGGAATGAGCGGATCGCCCCCCTGCTTGATGCGATCCAACAGGGCGCGGACCATCGCCGCCTGCCCCTTGTCTTGGCTCAGCAGGCGCTGCTTGGCCAGCTTTCCTCGGGCGTAGATCTCCAGGTGTTTGAAGTCGCGCAGCACTGCGGTCATGCCCGCCTGATACACCTCCACATATTCCTTCGGGAGCTCCTTCGATCCGTTGGCCATGTACGAGATCGTACCGATCGAGCCGTCGGCGAACGTCAGGCTCACGTTGACCGTGTCGTTCAGCCCTTGCGGGTCGGGCAGAGCGGCAGCGAACACGCTCACCGGCATTGCCCCACACAGAAACGTGAGGAAGTCGACGAAGTGACACACTTCGCCCAGGATGCGGCCGCCTCCCAGCTTCGGATCCTGAATCCACGAGTCCTTGGGAATCGCGCCCGCGTTGATTCGGTACAGCATCGACATCGGCGCGTCGCCCAGCCGACGCTTCAATGCCACCGCATGGGGTGCAAATCGCCGATTGAAACCGACCATCAGTTGCTGAGCCGCGTGGGCGCTGTGGACGTTTGTAATCTCGCGCAACTCACCGGCGGTCAAGCAAAGCGGCTTTTCCACGAACACGTGCTTCCCCGCGCGCAGGGCTCGAAGAACGTACTGCGCGTGCGAATCGTGCCGCGTGGCGATGAACACGGTATTCACAGACTCGCTGCCCAAAAGGTCGTCGGCGTCCGACGTGCAGAACTCGAACCCAAAACGTTCCGCGACTCGCTTCGAGGTCGTGCCTGAGTTGGTCATCACGCCACGGCAGACGACCTGCGGGTCGTTCCGGGAAATATGCGGCAACAGGTTCCCCTGGGCGTAGCTTCCCGCCCCGATGAACCCGATGCCCACACCACCGCCCGGGCACGTCGCTCGGATTGCGACCGGCTGCCGCACTAGCGGCTTCGCGACGTCGTAGCTGAGCACAATGCCCAAGAATGGCTCGGACCGAGTGAGGATCATCTCATAAGCCTTGGGCGCGTCGTCGAGTGCGACGCAATGGGTGGTCAGGTAATTGACGTCGATGCGTTTGCTGTGCAACAGGTGCTGGAAAGCCTGCATGTTCCGCTTCTCCGTCCAGCGAACGTACGCCGGCGGATAGTCGATCCCTTTCTTTTCGTAGGCCAGGTCGTAACGGCCCGGCCCGTACGAGCACGACATGCGAAGGTCGAGTTCCTTTTTGTAGTAGGTGTCTCGTTCGAAACCGGTTGGCACGGCCCCCACGACGATCACACGGCCCTTCTTCCGTGCCAGTTCGCCTGCAAAATTGATCGGATCATCGCTCGAGCTGGCCGCGGTGATAATCACCGCATCGGCGCCGAGCCCATCGCTGAGCCTGAAGAGTTCTTCGGCCGCGCCCGGCTCAGTCCGCAGCCATGCCGCGTCGCAACAATGCTGCCTGGCAGATTGGACAGCCGCCGCGTCGACATCGATGCCAAACACGCGCACTCCACTGGCGCGCAGCATCAGGCAGGTCAACTGCCCGATCAGGCCGAGTCCGATGACCGCACAGGTTTCGCCGAGCCGCAAGTCCGCTTGCCGGATGCCCTGCAGAGCAATCGCGCCCACTGTGTTGTAACTGGCCGCCTTCAAGTCGGCTCCCTGGGGCAGCTTCACGCAGAGGTTCACGGGAACGGCGACCACCTCGGCATGGTTGGCATAGCCCGCACCCGCACAGGCCACGTGATCGCCGACCTGGAATTCCGTCACATCCGATGCGATCTCAATCACCTCTCCCGCCGAGCTGTAGCCCAGCGGTGAATAAGCATCGAGCTTCTTCATCACCGCGCGAAACGTCTGCACGGGCCCCTGTCGCTTCAGGACTTCAAGGACCTGCCGCACCTGGGCGGGCCGTTCCTTCGCCTTGCCCAGCAAGCTCTTGCGAGCCGTCTTGACGGTCGACGCCTCCGTGCCCGCGCTGATTAACGAGAAGTGGTTCCGCACGAGCATGGTGCCGCTAGATACCGAGGGCAAGGGTACTTCCTGAACGCACATGTCACCGGAGCTGAGTTTCTGAGTAAGCTGTTTCATACGTTGTTCACGGGTGTGGCGGCCTCGATTCGCGCACCGGGGATTCGCGATACGACAAAGCGCAGCTTGCCCCGCGCGGTTCTCTCAACCGCGTCGACGTAGTCGACCTGAATGTGAATCTCTGTTCCCAGACGGGCGCGGGCCTCCGAAAGGAGCTTGCGAGCGTCGGTCTCCGTGTATCGCGATCCCCGAACGACCCGGAAGACGACCGTGCCGGGGTCCTCCTGATAGATTTGGCACTCCTTGACGTTGACCATGTCCTTGAAGATGTGGTCGCAGCGGCCGATGCGCCGTCCGTCGGGCGTGACCACATAATCCTCAATGCGGCCGTCGATGGACCGAACCAGCCGCCCCGGCCGACCGCATGGGCACTTCGGTTCGGTGTCGTCCAACTCGACCATGTCGCCCGCGCGGTATCGGATCAGCGGAAACGCATCGTTCGTGAGCGAGGTCCCGACGACCTCATAAACGCCGTCCCCGGCCGGAAGAAATTCCACGACCGCGTAGTCCTCGTCGACGTGCAGATTCCCGCACGGGCATTCGGAGATGTTCGCTACGCCCTCGGTCATCCCATAGTGCTGCCGGCACGGGGCGCCGAGGGCATCCTCGATGATCGCTTTCTGTTGGGGCAAGAGCGTTTCCGCCCCGACCGCGACGAATCGTGGTGTGTACTCCAGCTCCAGCCCGCGATCGAGCATGAAGCTAGCCAGGACGGCCAGCAACGACGGATAGCCCTGGATCCACGGCGGTCGTCGTCGGTTAAGCTCGGCAACGTACGAGGGCAACCACTCGGGCGTCATATGATATGCACTGAAGAGAATCTGCCGTCCCGGCCAATTCACCCGCCAGAACGGAGGTCGCTTCTGGCCGAGAGGCACCACCGACTTCCCATAGAAGTGGGCGTACCACGTGCCGTGAGTGACGCCGAACCGTCTCCGATATCGCCACCACGCGGCCCACTGCGCCTGCTCGGCCTCGATTGTGAACGGAAAGACAAGTCCCGCGCCGGTCGTGCCCGACGTGTGGACTGTCGAGTGTTTCATCGACGAAATACGCTCGCTGACGAACGCGTCGTGGTGCTGCTGCACGATTCCCTTGTCGAGGAGTGGAAGCCGCCGCAGGTCGCCCACCTCGCGAATCTCCTCCGGGGCAATTCGAAGTTCCGCGAAGACCTTCCGGTAATACGGCACCGTTGCTGCCGCGTGTTGCACGACCTGCTGCAAACGTTCCGATTGAAACGCACGAACCTGTTGCGGCGACCAACTCTCGCGCGAGCACACCGCGGCTTCCAGCATCCGGTACGACCGGTTGTACCGCCTGCGGATAAGGTGCATTCCGTACGCGCTGCAAAGCAAGCTCTGCACCCAGGATGGCGATCGGAGGTAAACGTCGGTCGAATTCATGTGCGAAGTCATCTATCGGCGGGCGGGCGCTCGATTCGTCCGACCCAGCCGAAGTGCGGCCGAAAACCCATGTGTGGAGCCCGTCGCAACTGAGCGAAGCTCCCGCTCCACTTCGGATGATTGGATGAACACTCGATCGCCTCCGCCACAAAGTCGGCCAAAGGATACTCTTGCACGTCGAACCCACGCGCGAGCATGGGAATGCACGCCGAATCAAACCCCATAATCTCCGCGCAAACCGCGTCGACAGCCAGTGGGTTGAACCCGCAGACGATCAGACCGCAAGGCTTTGCATCGACGTGCACCGGGCCATTTCCTTCTCCGGCGGTCATCCCATCGACAATCGACAGGTAGCGAAGCGGCTTGGTCCGCTCTTTGCCGTCGCCTGTGAAACGGAACAAACACTTGTTCAAATCGAGCACCATCCGCCAAGTGGTGTCGTTTCCCCACCAGTTGCCCGAACGAACCACTTCTTCGGTGCCTCCAAACACGCGACGCCCAAGCTTGAAGGCGGACCGCGCCAGGACTCCGCCTTTGCTGCCGCGGAACGTAATGAGCTTCTTCACTGTCGACAGTAGCCGGCCTTGCAGACGCGTGCGCCGATTGCTGACGGCAAACTCATCGCCTCCGTCGGAGGGCGTCCCCAGCGTATGATGGGGCAGACAGTTGCGATAGCCGTTGATGCCGACCATGTTCTTCAGGCTCAGCGTAACGCCCGTCTTCTTGTGCGTTTTCATTTTCGGCAGGTTGATCACCACGTCGGCATCCATGGCCGTGCGGCAGAGCACGTACCGATGCTGGCCACCCGAGTGATACCGAGCGGTCTCGGCCGTGTCGTAATCGGCACCGTAGAATCGCCCCGTCAGCCGGTAGCCATGCTCGAATTCGCTCTTGCTACCCAGATCGATCTCCGTGTATCCGCTGGGATCTCCGGCAAGGGCTCGGCGCTGGTACGTTACACCGTCCTTCTGCAGCCAGCATTCGCGGCGCAAGTCCAGCACGACGACGTCGAGACCCAACGCGCGGAACTGGGCCGCAATGTCGTCGAGATGAGTACGGCGGCAGATCTCTTCAAAGTCCGAGTCCGTTTGCGGGCCGTCGGCAATCGTCACTCGGCCACGGCCCTCAAGGGCGATGAAGACGAAGGCAACGACGGCCCGAATCAGTGACGGATGAGTAATGAGCTGCTCCCACTCCGCCGGACGCTCCGGGTGGGCGGCACGAATCAGGTTCGGCTTGATCAGCACGCGGTCCCCGGGCCGGATTAGCTCACCCAACGGATTCCAGCCGGGTGTGCCGAGATGTTCTTCATCAAGACAGAGAAGCCGAAATGCCTCCCGTACCGTTCGATACGTCTCATCGGGAGCCTCCGGTGCACCGCTGCGCAGCGGATACTCCGGACACGGTGGGCGACCGTCCGTAGCTGCGGCGCCGACGCCAAGCGACGCGGCGTGCGCGATCGCCACATTCCGTGCCCGCCCTTCCTTCAACACGTTGGGCCTCCGCAACACCGGTTGCGCGCCAACGCGCGATCGTAAATGTCCATGAGCATCTCGTAGTTCCGCTCAGGCACCCAGTTCTGCAGATAGAACTCCCGTGCGCCGCGCCCCAGCTGCCGGCGGCGTTCGTCGTCGGCGATCAGAGCCTGAATCTTCGCGCGCAGATCGTCAGAATCTCCGGCTCTGAAGAGCAATCCCGTCGCGCCATCGGAAATCATCTCGCTACGTGGACCGAGGTCCGAAGCGACGACGGCTCTGCCCAACGCCATCGCCTCCATCAGCGAGAGGGGAAATCCCTCGTACCACTCCGACGGAAAGACAAACAACGCGGCGTTCCGAACGTGCCGGAGCACCTCCCGATGCGGCAGCTCCCCTGCGAAACGCACCGAGGGCGGCGCTATACTCCGGAGCCTGGACAGTTCCGGACCGTCGCCGATGACGGTCAGGGGATAGTCCACGTCGCGCCATGCCTGCACCAAGCAGGCAAATCCCTTCTCGCGCGAGAGCCGGCCAACGGCCACCGCCCCCGTTCCACCGCCGACTGCCGAGGGTTCCACGCCCGGGTCGGCCATGAAGTTGGGCTTCACGAACACGCGATCCGCGGGAAGCCCGGCCGCCGCAAATTTCTTCCGGGCGAAATCCGACAGGGCGACATACGCGTCGATCACACGGCCATGAAACGACCGCCGACGTGTGTGTCGATACAGCCGCCACGACAGCAGCGATTTCACGCCGCTCCCACCAGGATAGCAGCGATGAAGCAACACCCGAACGCCGCTGCCGCCCAGACACAACTCGCACGGCTTCCCATCTCGCAGAAACTGGCCACCCGGACACGCAAGCCGATAGTTATGAAGTGTGAGGACGGTAGCCACACCTCGATCCTTTGCCGCGGCGAAGACGGCCGGCGTCAGCACGAGCCAGTAGTTGTGTACGTGCATAAGATCCGGGCGGAACCGGTCGAGCACTTCGCCGACCGCCGCATAGGCGGAACGAGACCAGGATGGACCTTTGACCAGAAGGCGTGCCCGCCGAAGCAACGGCGCCTGGGCCAGTTCTGCGTTCGTACGTTCGTACGTCTCGACACAATGCCCGTTTGCCCGCAGAAGCTCCACCTCGGCTTTCATGACCAAAGCCTCTCCGCCGGTGGCGAAGTTGCCATAGTGATTATGCACAACCAGGATTCGCATGGGACTATTTGTGTTACGCGATGCCGTCGTTGCGGTGTTTCCGGGGTGGGAGTGGACATTCTGGCGGAAGTGGCGACGCCCCGGCATCCGCGGTGTTGCCAAGGCATGCGCCGCAGGAGTCGCGGCCCTGCGCCCGCAATGCTCGAAAACTCTCCACGGCCAAGACGAGGCGCTCTGCGTTGCGCTCCGCACTGAACGCAGCGTAAAGGGCCGCACTCGCGCTACCGTGCTTGCCTGCCAGGCTGGCGTCGGTAACATACGCGGCCATGGCCTCGGCCAGCGAGGCTCGATTTCCACTCTCCACGCGGAATCCGTTCACTCCCGGGTCGATCAGGTGGTTGGCGGCGCCAACCTGGTCCGATGCGATCAACGCTTTCCCGGCCGAAGCCGCCTCGTTCACGACAACGCCCCAACCATCGAACCGACTGGGCAGTACGAGCACGTCTGCTGCCTTGAGCACCTTGGGGATTCGGTCGGCCGGAACAGCCCCGCGAAAACAGCACGCCTCCGATACTCCCAATTCCCGTGCGAGCCTCTGGTAATGGCCGTCTGGCCCGGCGCTTCCCACCAGCAACAACCGCCAGTTTTCACCGCCTGGGCGACCGTGTGCCGTCGCGAATGCTTGGAGAAGGAGATCAACTCCCTTTCGCTGGCACAACGATCCCAGGAAGACGAACGCCTTTCGCTGGCCACAGAAGTCGCGACACGTAGCGTCGGGCTCCGCATCCCGTGGAGCGGCCGGAGCAGAGTACGGAAGGCACGCAATCTTGTTTCGGTCGATTCCCCACGCGCGATACTCGTCCTCGGCACGGCGGCCGATCGCTAGCGCACCCAGGCCACACCGGTTCAACGTTCGGCCCAGCCGTCGTTTCGCCAGCAACACTGCCGCCCGCCGCAACCCCGGTCGGGCCGGCTCGCTCCAGATCAACCACTCCATCCTCCTTGCCACAACGCCCCGCAGGAGACGTCGTACCACCGGGCTCCCGAGGCTGGGCAGGACGATATGCACGAAGTCGCGCGATGCGTCGAGCACCTCGTCGACCGATTCGCCAGGGCGAAGCGAGCGCTCTCCCTCCGGGCGATCCCCACCGGTCTGCCAGCCCAAGGCGATCCTCTCGCCGGGCACCTTCTCGTAGTAGTACACGCGAAGGTCCACGCCGCGCGCGCGCAAAGCCGCGAAGAAGGCCGACTGGTAGTGGCTGGGATAGTTCATCCAGATCACGATCTTCATCAAACGCACGCTCTCCCACCCAACTCCGCCGTCGGTGCCGAGGCCGTCGCGAAAAACCTCTCCGTCCCTTCGCCGACGAAGGTCTCGAAATCCCAGCTCTTCGAGTGCAGCTTCTTTCTCAGTCCGGCCGCGTACCCCGACAGCACAAGGCGCGGGCCCCAACTCCGCAAAATGCTCGAGGCGAAACGCACCTCGCGCAGAAGGCTACCCAGGTTGAAGTGCTTGCGAAGGAAGATGGTCCTCCCCTCGAGGACCCATTTCCGCGTTGCCAGGGAACACGGGGCCTGCTTGGCATGCTGGTGAAGAACCTCGATAGTCGGACTGTACTGCAGCTTGGCTCCCAGGCGGGTCGCTCGATAGCCCCATTCGAGGTCTTCCGCGCCGACGGGCGGCTGATCGTTGTCGAACATGCCGTACTTCCGAAACGCGCTCATTCGAATGAACGATGCACCACCTTGAATGCAGTGGAGATCCCGATCATCGCCGATCTCGGTGACGGTCTTCAGGGCACCGTGCCAAGCGCGTCGGCCGCCCACCGCCTGGATAGACCGGTCCTCGGCCCATCTCAGCACCGGTCCTAGTCCGGCGACATCCGGATGGTCCGCCATGAACCGGCGGCATTCATCGAAGAAGGTCGGCGACGTGATGAACACGTCGGCGTCGCAACCGAAGTAGAACTCGCAGCCGCGTGCGGCAAGCTCGGCGATCCCCACGTTTCTGCCCGTCGAACAGCCATAATTGGCGTTCAGTAGGCGCAGATCGATCTGCGGAAACTCGTCCCGGAGCCGCGCGCAACTGCCATCAGGCGAGTTGCCATCCAGAACAAGCAGCATGAGCGACGAATCGCCGGCGAACTGCTCCAGGAAGTGCCGGATCCATCGCCGCGTCATCTCATACTGGTTGTACGTTACGACCAGTATTCCGATAAGACCCTTCTTGCTCATACACTAGACCATAGGCCAAAACGAAGAGATACGATGTTGTGTAGTAGGCGAAACCGTTGGCGATCGCCATGATGCCGATAACGCAGGCAATCCCAACCACACGAACCACGATCGCCCGGTTGCGTGTCTTCAGTGCATAGACCACGGGCGATACAAGCACAAAGTAGATGAACAGCGCGAGGCCGAGAATGCCGTGGCAGTATAGAGATGCCAGAAAATCGTTGTGCGGCCACGTCCTGTGACCGGTCTGTGCCGCATACAAGGCGTCCATCTGGGTACGGGACCTTCCCAGGACAAGCTCCCAGGGCGTGAAGGTGCGCAGGTCGGCAACCAGGATCCGTTGCAGAAACACGCGGCCGTTCGCGTAGGTGTCGGAAAACGGGTCGTCGTTCACCAGCTTCGACATGTTCTCAGACGCTCGCGATACGACCTTCTGTACCGGACCTGACAAAATGCCTGCCATGAGCAGACCGAGTGTGGCGAAGACCGACAGGACCAATGCGTGTCGCTTCAGCCGCGGAAGCTTCGCCAGCCCAAGAAACACGAGCGAAGCATCCATCATGGCGCAGACCGCTGCGGCCAGGATCACGGTTCGCGATCCCGTGAACGCCGACAGCAACAGCAAGACCAACTTCCACGGCAGTTGATCGCGCGAAAGCAGCAGCGTCGCGCCGATCAATGCATAGCCCGCATACTGCGGCAGGTCCCACAATCCGGCCGCGCGCTCGCCCGAGGAGTTCACCTCAGGCGAGCTCCCAAAACCTGCCAGGAACCCGGCGAGGGCCAACACGACGAGCAACCAGCGGAGCCGCAGGAGCGTGGGAAGCACCGCCTGTCTCAACTGCGGGTCAGTAACGATGAGTGCCGCAAGGATCGTCAGCGTCAAGGGATCCTTGTAATGCCCATAGGTTCTCAGCGCGACGACCATGAACACGATCTTGGCGTAGCAGGCGACGATTCCGAGCTTCAACGGTGGCAGCGACTTCCTTTGAAGTAGGCGAAGCGTCAGCGCAGCCAGAAGCACCCATGAAGTGGCCGTCGCAAGCACGCCATTGATTTGCGGGGATACCAGCGAAATGAACGGCCGCAGATAGGCGAGAACGACCATGCATAGGACCATGCCTGCCGCAGCCCGCACACTCGAGGGCAGACGCGCCTGGGGTCGGCCCTGGGGCACTGGGACCAGCGGTGGCTGCCACGCAGCACCGTCCGACATCTCGAAACGTGAAAGAGCCTTATGCATTGTCACATCGGTCGTTTCGTGATACCGCGCCCTGCCGTCTAGCTTCGCGCCACCGTATCGAGAACATCCGCCCATGCCTCCTGCCACCGCTGCAAACTGAACGACGCCGCGGCCGTTTCCATCGCGCATCGGCCAAGCCGTACGCGCAGATCACGATCGGCGACGAGGTGGTCCAGCGCCCGCGTCAGGTCGCCTGCCCTGGGCAGAACCAGCCGACCATTGAATCCGTCGATGACCATGTTCGTCATTCCGCCGACATTCGTGGCGACGACGGCACACCCGGCTCCCATGGCCTCGGCAAGCGCCAGCGACGTCCCTTCCGACCCCAGCGAAGGGACCACGGCGATGTCGTACTGGGAGTGAAACGCAACAGCGTCGTCCGACGAGTACCGCGCAAAACGCACGCGAGGATCGCCGGCAAAGCTGTGGCGTAGCCACTCCTCGTCGGGCCCCTCACCAGCAAACGTGACGCGAATGTCGCAGCCCATGGCGAAGAGTGCCTGGATGGTTTCGGCGAACAGTCGAGAACCGCGGTACTGGGTGAATCGCCGCGCGAAGAGGATGCTGACGGGCACGTTCTCGGGAGAACGCGCGGGGACCGCCGGACCGTGCGTCGTGTCGACGAAGTTCGGAATCACCCACACGTTCCCGTTCAACTCGGCGACGCTCTCGGTCCGATACCAGTTCACGAAATTATGGTCGACGCAGACACGGTTTGGGCAGTTGGCGAAGAACCGCTTGGCTCGCCGGATGACCCGCCGCTTGTGAAAGCCTGGTGGCAGTGGGAGCCTGCCGACCCATCCGCCGCGGAGTAGATGTTCCGGCAAATCCCAGTGGATGCCGTGCTGGATCGATATGCACTTTCGACTCGACACGCGCACGCTTGCGTGATCGGCGCCGAAAATCAGGATCTCCTCACCAAATCGAATCCGTGAGGTGGCCGCCTTGAAGAGAGTCCTCCGCAGTCGCTCTCGGGTGATGCCTCGCGAGGGTACGCCGACCACCAAGGCCGCGCCCACTCGCCGCTCGAAAGGCTCGTCTGCGGCTTGAAATACGATCGGTTCGTCGCCGCGCTCCGCAACGAGCGCAGCCAAGTTCCACAGATAGGTCTCAACGCCGCCGATCCTCCGCTCGTTCCCGTGCGGGTCAAGGAATGTGTCGTAGATCATGGCGATTCGCATGCGCGTCTAGTCCTTCTCCGAAACGAGCTGCTTCGCGCGCCGGCCGCGGCGGGACTCGGCCGCCCACACCGCAGCGAGCTCGGCCGTGAGTCGTTCCAAGGGGCGGAAAGCATCCTGTTGGATCTGGGGGATGCGCGCGTTCAAGGCCGTATGAAGGCCGGCACGCTGCGACAGCATGGAACGGACCTTGTCGATTAGCACCTGCTCGTTGGCGAACTGGTCGATCGGCAGGACCCATTCGCCGTTGCCATAGACGTACTGCGCCATGCCCACCGCCTTACGACTATATGCGACGAGGAGCGTCGGAACGCGAGCGGCCAGCGCGTTGATTGCGCAGTGCATCCGTGCGGCGATGACCAGGTCGCATCGGGCCAGGTCCCGCTTGGCGCCGACAAAACCGCCGTCGGAGTGGCGTAGAACGACGGCATCCTGACACTCAGGCGCGATTGCCTCCTTGAGTCTGCGCAGATACGCCAGGTCATCGTCGTTCGGGTCGAAGTCGCACACGACGTGCGGAATGAGCACGATCGTCGCCCCGGTCGCTTGGACCAGCGACTCAAGCGATCGGGCCTGTTCGCGAATTGCCTCTTCCGCAGAACGTGCCGAGAAGCGTGTCGCCAGCGGGCTGAGATTCACGCCGATTGTCGGCCGCTCCCGCGAGCGCGAGCCGTCTGCCCGAATGTCCCGAGCTACGACATAGGCCGGATCGGCGCACGGCACGACCTTCTCAGCGATGCCCTGCGAAGCGAGGTAATCGATGGTCGTCGATTCGCGGGCCGTGATGAGCGTCAGACGGTTCAAGTGCTTACGAAAAGCGTTCTCGAGGTCCGCATCGTGTGAAAACGGCCCCACCGATGCACTCCAGAGAACGTAGGGAATGCCTCGCCGTCGCGCGGCATCGCCAAACTTGGGAAACGCCAGCGAGCAATCGCCTAAGGGGCCGGGCGTGTACAGGTCGCCGCCAATGGACAGGACGGCATCGACCTTCCTGAGCAAGCGAAGCGAATCGATCCGGATCTGCCAGCGAACGCCTCCGAACGACGCCAGCTTTCGGCAGGCGTTCTTGATTGAGTAACGGTTATGCTTCGGGCGCTGGATGATCGTCACCTGGGAACCGGCCAAACGCCGCTGATCGTCGGAAGGCCGCCGCGAGGCATAGACGATCTCTGCGTTCGGATACGCTCGCCGAAGGATCACCTCCGTGCCGCGCACGATCGCCTCACAACCGTAGTTGTACACGCCGCTAATGCCGATCAGGAGAATGCGAGGAGATTGCGTCACGCTACAAGTAATGCGGTCAAGGGGTTCGTTTCGTGGCAACGTCCTTGCCGGCCGTGTCGGAAGGCTTCGCCGTCCGGGCCCGCCGAAGCGCCCGCGCGAACAGGGCTGTGGCCGGCCCCTGAGCAAAGTTCGACGGACCGAACTCATTCGCGTAATGCCCCACGCCGTTGCAGTCGGCCAGGGCGCTATCGACGACGCCATCGCTGTGCGTCGCTCGCAGGACTCCGACCAACGCGTTGTCGGAAACCGACGACCAAGTGGGCTCGAGGACACCGGCCGCTATCGCTTTCTCAATGGCGTATCCGAGCATCGCGGTGCCCGAAGTGTCCTCGTGGGCAAGTGGATTTGCGATTGCCCAACCCCAGCACTTGCCCTCTTCCTGGTAGCCACGGGCCGCCGTAAGGATCGCCACGAATCCGTCTCGCAGCTCGCTGTACTCTGGGTGCTCATGGGGAAGAGACTCCAATGCATTGGACAACCCGATGCACAGCCAGCCCATGCCTCGCAGCCAACCCACCTGCCCGAACCGACGGCCATCGGTCACACGGTAGGCATGCATGGGCAAGCCGGTCTGCGGATCGATGGCCGATCGGAGGAATTCCTGCAATTGCTTCACGCCCAGGCTGGTAGCCTCCGGCACGTCGAATTGCTCCCCGTAACGCACGAGGAAACCCGCCACGATCTTGTCGTCGATCAGCACGATCTCCGGATGCTCTCGATAGTAGGGGAGCATGCCGTGATCGTTTCGTGGGTACTCTTTCAGGAGGTAATCGGCGCACTCGGCCGCCCCCTGCCGGTACTTGTCCTGCTTGGTGAGGTCGTACAGGTCGCAGAAGGCGTAGCCGATCGAGCAGTCGTCGATGTAGCGAATCGGCAGCCGCAGCTTTCCGTCCTCGCCCAGGACCTTCGCGCACCACGTCTCCAGAACCTGTTGAGATACTTGGGATGCCGGGTTCTTGGACGCCTCCAGAAGGCCCATTAGCAGAAGCGCGTGAGAGAAGTGATACTGTGGCGTGCCCGCCCCGGCAAGCGCCCGCAGCAGGTGTTCGGTCCGGCAGATGTCGCCTTGGGTGTGGAGAATCGGTCGAAATGCGAACAGGTCCTGCTGAGTTTGCACAGCAATTTGCTGGAGGTTCTCGGGAGTACGCTCGTTGCCCATATACGGCACCGAGCCACTGCTGCGAGCGTGTACCTTCCGCGCAACGCGATGGAGAATCCGCGACTCATATCCGAGAACAACCGTCAGCAGCCCCAGCAGCACCAGGCAGGCGAGCCGCCAGGCCGTGATCGATCGCCACACAGATTGGACGCGTCGGAGCACTTCGGCTATCCCTCCGAGGTTGCGGCCGTGCGAAGCAGTTTTAGGAACGTCGCGAAGGAAACGGCGGCTGCCAGAACAGCCGGCAGAAGGACGATGCCGCGAACGACCAGCGACACGTCCAGCACGTTCAGCAGCAACAGACCCAGGAGAACGCACCATATGACGGTCGACTGCCTAGACACGAGCGTTCCCCGCGGAACCAGTTTGCGCCGGTAGTACAACGGCAGCAGAACCAGAGTGTTCAGCACGTAGGCAATCAACAACGAGGCCGCCAGCCCCGGTGCCCCCCAGCGGACGAGATACGCCGACGATCCGATCAGAAGGACGGCCCAAAACGCATTGCTGGCGAATCCCCACCAAAGCAGGTTATTCGCCGCGAGGACGCGTGCCAACCCGTCTTTGAAGGTCATGATTGACGTGCACAGGACGACCAGCGATAGCGTCAGTCGGAACGCGTGCGTGTCGTAGGCCGATCCGAATACCAACTGCGCCAACTGCGGGAAGCAAAGCAACGGAATCGCGGCGAAGACGCCGAGAATCCACGAGGCGAGCATGTTCACCGCGGCGAGCTTCTCCGAGATTTCGGCCCCCGCATTCGAAATCATCGATAGCAGCGGCGCCGATAACATGCCGCTGACAAACAGGATGATCGTCTGAAAGACCAGGGCGGCGGTCAATGTGCCCATGGCGTCGTAGCCACCTGGCTGATTGACCAGCAGCGCCCGGCATGCCCAATTGGCCGGGCCGACCATGATGCCGCCGAGCACCGCCGGCAAGCTGAACGTCCAAAGGACCGATGATTCCCGCCGGCACTGTCGCAGGGTGAGCGGAACCTGATGCCGCCGAGCTTCGCGGCGAAGCGCCAGGTGGTTCAATAGCCAGTTGAACCCCAAGTTGATCGCCAACGCCCACACGGCTCCGGTGAGTCCGCCGAAATAAGTGCCGACGACCAACGTCGGAAACGAGATCAGGCCGACCATCAGGTTCACGTGGGCGATCGTCCGAAACGCCTCGAAACCGGCCAGCGCGCCCGTTTGAGCCCCGTTCAGTGCATTGACGAACAAAATCAGTGCGGCGATGCGCAGCGGGCCGGCAAGCTGGGGTGCGTTGAGCGTGTGTTCTGCCAACCACGGAGCGAATGCGAGAAGCAGAACGCCCATCAGTCCGCCCGTCACCATGGCCACGAGAGCCGAGAGGCCAAGGATGCGGCCCGCACGGTCGGGGTCTGCCTGCCGCAACTCGGCAACGTGCTTTGTGGCGGTCAGGCCCAGGCCAAAGCCGGCAAAGATGCCGAACATGCCGACCGTCGACTGGATCATGCCCAGCTCACCGTACACGGCTTTGCCGAGCATGCGCGCGACGGAAACCGTCGCCACGAACATCAGCCCACGGGAAATGACCGCGCCGGCCATCGACCAGAACACGCCGCTGGCCAGCCGATAGCCGGTCGACGATGCCTCCAACCGTTGCCAGTAGGGCCGAAGGATCGACGGGCAAACGGCCTGCACCGTGGCCGACGTGATGCGCATGCGATCCATCAGTCGCGCCCTCCGCTTGGTACCAGCCGCAGCGCGATGGCTTCCGCCGTCGGGCCGGTCGTTGCCTGGGCCATCCTCGAGCATTGTTACTCGCGACATGCCGGCTCCAGCAGTGTGCTTCGGATGGAGTCCAAAATGCGGCCACAGGCTCTGCCGTCACCGTAGGGATGGGCCACGCGAGCCATGGCCTCGTACGCTCGACGGTCGCTCAGCAACCGCGCAACACCGTCGATGATGTCCTGACTCTCCGTACCCACCAGGCGGACCGTGCCGGTCGCAACGGCCTCGGGTCGCTCGGTCGTGTCGCGCATCACGAGCACCGGCTTGCCCAAGCTGGGTGCCTCCTCCTGGACGCCCCCGGAATCGGTCAGAATCACCTCGGCGCGATGCATCAGGGCCACGAAGGGCAGGTAGGCCAGCGGTTCGATCAAGTGGATGTTCTCACGCCCTCGCAGTATCCGGTACACCGGCTCGCGCACATTGGGGTTCAGGTGGACTGGATAGATGAATTGTGTATTAGGAAACACCCGGGCAAGTTCGGCGATGGCGCCACAGATGTTCTCAAAGCCCCGGCCAAAACTCTCCCGCCGGTGGCCGGTGATCAGAACCAGCCGCGTGCCGGCGCCCTGGACGATGTGACGCGACAGACCGGGTATTTCAGGCGGCTGAGCCTCAACCCTCGCCACGGCGAATTGCAGCGCGTCGATCACCGTGTTGCCGGTCACGACGATGCGGTCCGCAGCAATGCCCTCGCGCAGCAGGTTCTCTCTGGCTTGCTCGGTCGGAGCGAAGTGCAAGTCGGCCAACCGACTGGCGAGCGTACGGTTGATCTCTTCGGGAAACGGTGAGAACTTGTTCCAGGTTCGCAATCCTGCCTCGACGTGTCCCACCGGAATTCGCCGGTAGAAGGCCGCCAGCGCGGCGCAGAACACGGTGGTCGTATCACCTTGAACCAGCACCATGCCTGGTTTCGCTTCGGCGAGGTACGTGTCGCAAGCCGCAATCGCCCGGGCCGTGAGCGACCCGAGCGACTGGTTTGCTTGCATAAGTTCCAGGTCTGTGTCGGGCCGCAGATCGAACACTGCGAGCACCTGGTCGAGCATCTCCCGGTGCTGTCCCGTCGCGCACACGTGCGGCTCGAAGTCGGCATCGGCGCGCATCGCCCTGACCAACGGACAGAGTTTGATGGCTTCCGGCCGCGTTCCGAAGATAAAGGAGACTCGCATCACTCGTCTACTTGGGATGCCTCTGGGCGAGTGCCGGCTGCGAACGGTGGTCTTCGCGTGCTATTGTCGGCAACGCACCGGCCTCGGGTTCCGAGGGGGAAACGTCAGCGACGAAATCCTTCAGGCGGCACTCAAGATCGTTCGCCAACGCAAGGGCGGGCTCCAGGGCCGAACGCATCGGCGGTTCCTCGACCTCGCCGAAAACGGTCAGTGTCCCGACCAGCGACTGCCTCGCAACGGCCAAGGGAATCTCCATCCGCCAGCGACGGTCGGTATCCACGCCGGGTGGCTTCCGCCACATCGCGTGAAACTCCTCGTGAGCGGCAGGCCAATGAATATATAGGCGAATCTCCGTCAACTGGGGCTGCTGCTTCGCTTCGGCGAGCACGTTCCAAAGCAATCCCCAGTCGCGCGACCCCTGTAAATGGAGCACCTCTTCGCAAAGCTCCTCCTGCACGGTGTCCCCTCGCAGCAAATATCCGCGGGCAAATCGCCGGCAATGGCCAATCAATAGCGACAACTCGACGCGTCCGAACAGCCCCGTCAGAACGAACACGGCCACCACTGCGACGCCGGTCACCAGGGCGACGACGTCGCTCTTCAAGAACACGCTGATGATCGCCGCAACGGAGGTCAAAACGCAAGTCATGCCGATCAGTCCGAGCACGCTGCGGTTGCTGCCCAGGCGATTCAACAACCGATGATGGATGTGGCCACGGTCCGGCGCATAGAGCGTGCGGCCGGTGAGCTTCCGGCGGAGCACGGCTGCTGCCGAGTCGAAGACAGGAATCGTCCAAATGACCAACGGGGCTGCCAGTAGGGCGGTGCCGGGACCCTTGAGCGATCCCTCGATCGACAACACGCCGATGACTAGCCCGATCAACATGCTTCCCGCGTCGCCGAGAAAAATGCTCGCCGGGGGCAGGTTGAAAAGCAGGAATCCCAAAAGACTCCCAGCAAACACGACCGCACCCAATGCGATCTCTATGTGGCCGGTCAGCGCAGCGATGCCCGCGATCGCCGAAACAAGAATCAGGCCGACAGTCGTCACCAGCCCGTCAATGCCGTCCAGAAGGTTGAGCGAATTGATCGCGCCGAGCAGCCAAAAAAGGGTGAACGGAATGGTGAGTAGACCGAGTTCGACGTGCCATCCGAAGATCCCGATGCTGCGAATCAGAAATCCTCCGAGCATGAGTGTACCGGCAGCCGCACATTGACCTAGCACCTTGTGCCGTCCACGAAGTCCGTATCGGTCGTCCGCGAGACCGACGATTACAATGACGGCCGACGCTGCCAGCAGCGGCGCGAGATCGACGGCCATTTGGCGGAAGCTCGCCTGCCAGGGGTTGGGCACAACCAGCAGCGCCAGTATGACGACTACCGTTGAGGTGAAAATGGCCGCGCCACCCCCAAGGGGCATCTCCTTGGCGTGCAACTTCCGCCGGCGATCCGGTCGGTCGACCAATCCCACATACGGCGCCGCCTTGCGAACGAAGCGCGTGAACGATGCGCTCACGGTGCAGGCAAGCCAGAACAGAGCGGCCAGCCTTACGACGGACGAAACTGACGGCCAGATCGCAAGCCAACAGGTTAGCCCAAACAGGACGATGCGCACCAACGTCCACACCCATCGGCCGCCGACTGAGCCACGCTGGGGTGTTTGTTTCTGGAGAAGTGCAGAATCTTCCGTCGTCGTGACGTGCGTATCACCGGGCGTGTCCGCGAGGCCATTCCCGGCATCGCGCTGCCGCATCCGTATAATCCTCGTGGCGGTCTTGATCATCGCTGCGTCCTCATCGAGGTGTCCGTACCAGGTTCTGCTGCAATCCCGTGCAAGAAGGTCGCCCTAGCGTCCCGGCGTGCCGGAAGACTCGGATCTTGACTCGCCCGTAGACGGCACCGTGATATCGGCTGCCGTACGCTCATCGCCCGCATCATCCTGATAGTATTTGCCATTACCGTTCGATCCGTATCCATATCCGTATCCATATTTGGCTCCGTAGGAGCCGTAGCGGCCGTAGTGTCGATCCTGGTGGAATCCGTCGACGACCAGGCCGATCACGTCGGCCCCTAGCTCGGCCAGCATGCGCCGAGTTTGGATTGCCGCCGGCGCGCCGTTCTTGGTAATGCGAATTGTCAGCAGGACGCCGTCGACCCTGGGAACGATCACCGACGGATCGGAGACCGCCAGCATCGGTGGGCTGTCGACCAGCACGTAATCGTACTTCTCCCGAACCACCTCCAGCAACTGCTCGAAGGCGGCCGAACCCAGTAACTCCGATGGGTTCGGCGGGCTGGGGCCGCACGGCAACACCCACAGGTTCTCCGTACCGATGCTCCGGACAGCGTCCGACAGTTCTGTTTCGCCGATGATCACGTTACTCAGGCCCACCTTCGAATCGAGCCCAAAAAGCTTGTGCTGGTTGGGGTGCCGCAGGTCACCGTCCACCACCAGGACGCGCTTGCCCGACTGGGCCAACGAAACGGCCAGGTTGGCCGTCACAGTGGTCTTGCCGTCGCGCGGATTGGGACTGGTCACCTGGATGACCTTCTGACCGGTGCGACGAGTGCCGAACTGCAAGGCTGTGCGCAGCCCGCGGAATGCCTCGGCCTCGCGCGATCTCGGCCGATGATACGCCACGACCGTTGGGGCGATCGTCGAGGTCGCCTCGCCGCTATGCGACGCACGACTCTCGCGTTTGGAAACGCTGATCGTGGGAAGATCGCCGATGATAGGCAGTTGCAGGGTCTGACGTACCGCGTCCGGACTACGAAAGGTCCGATCGGAAATGTCGACCACGTACGCCAGTGCACCGCCGAACAACAACCCCATTGCGCCCCCCAGCCCCAGCACCAGCCAAAGGATCGGCGATACGGCCTTCGCGGGGACTTCGACCGGGGTAATTACCTCGGTGATGTAGCCGCCAAAATCCTTGATTAGGCTGATTTCATTGAGCCGGTCGACGATCGCATCGAAAAGCTTTCTTTTGCGGCTGATGTCGGCTCGCATCATCTCGTTGCGGATCTCGCTGTCGACCAGCGCATTGGCCGACGTGCGGGCTTCCTCGGCAAGGCCCGACAGCTTCTTCTCACGCTTGTCCAACTCCGCCAGATCGTGCCGAAGCATGTTCACCTGAGCCTCGAAGAGGTCGCCGGGCTTGAAGACCGTCGGTGCCTCCTTGACCCCTGCCGGTCCCTTCGATTCGACATAGGCCTTGGCCGTTTCGATCTGGCTGCGCACCTTCTTGACATCGGGATGGTCCGGCCCGTAATCGGCCAGAAGCCTCCGTTCATCCAGAAGCAGCGAAAGCAATCGTTCGAACTCCGTCTGAGCCATTTCCTCGCGCAACGGCTGCTGGGAAAGGAACGCCTCGGACGCCGTATCGCCGCGGCTGGCCATCAACATCAGGTTGAGTCGCTCCACGTCACTGCCGCTGACGAGTGCCAGTTTCTCCGCGTCCGTCAGTTGTGTGATGTCCTTGCCTTTGAGCACTTCCTCGATCACTTCGAGCCGCGCCATCACGTCCGCGCGGCGAAGCCGCACGTCGACCAGCGATTTTTCCACTTCCTTCATGGTTTCCTGTTGAGGGTTCGTCCCGCTGGCCCCCTCCCAGAACAACGGTGCACTTCTTCGAAACTCCTGGTAGTCGACCTCCGATTTCGCCAGATCATCGCGAAGCTCCTCCTTCGCCTGCGAAATGAGTTGCACGGCCTCCGAGCTTGTTTCCTTGAACGTCTGCCCCAGGAAATCCTGGTAGCTCTCAACGACCGCTTCCAGCACGGCGGCGCAGTCGGCCGGCGAGGTGCCGCGGAACGTCGCCTGCAGCACACGCGCGTCTTTCGATTGCCCTTCGCCCCCCTTGGTGACCGTCAGGTTGCGCTTCACAAAGCCGATTGGGTTGGCTGGCGGTTCGGAGTCGCGAGGCTTGGGAAAGCTGGCCAACGACGCCAGTTCGTGCTTCTTGATCGCATTGCCGATGATGCGCGGACTCTGGAACAACTCCACGTGCGTCGACAGCAAATCCTGATAGCTCGAATTCCGCCCGAACTCATCGGCCTCGACGCCGCGCGTCGGCAAGTTGGCGTCCTTCTGCATCACGAGGATCTGCACCTCGGATTCGTACTTCGGCGTTGCCTTGAAGAAGTACAACGCAGACAGACCGAGCCCGAGGACGAGCCCGAAGAGAATCAGCCCCTTGCGGCGGCGGACGATCGCCCACGCGTCAAACAGACTGGTGTCGGCGCCGCCGTCGACCATCGGCGACATCTCTATGAACGAACCTATCCGGTTCTCCCCGTTTTCCGCTCGACCGGCTCTCATCGCAATGTCCTCTCTACTTCAGCTTGACCAACGCCTGCACTGCCTGCGCAACGTGCACCCCCGTCCGTGAATCGCCGATCACCGGGTCGGCGCGCACTCCGTTCCCCTGGGTGGCATTGCCCCCTTGTCGAACTCTCGGCGAATCGCCGCTCCCTGCGACCCATCTCGTTACTACCGAGGCCGAATCATTCAGCGAGTTTGCACTCATCGTCATTCCGTCCGATCCATCGGGCGTTGGCGTTGGCCGGCAACCTTCGCTCGTCAGCCAACGCATGCTGTCCGGCATCCTCCGGACCTACCGTAACACCTCTCCCGACGCGATGCGCGTCCGGCTGATCTCCTCCAGAAGCTTCTGGTACTTGCCGCTGGCCGGATCCATCAGTACGCAGTATCTTGCCTGCTTGTGTGCCTCGGCTAGCCGCTTCTCCTGCTTCAACAGCAGGGCCAGTTCATATCTCCAGGGCAGATTCTCGGGGCAGAGTTGGACCGCCCGCGAGTAGTTGTCGACCGCCGCCGCGTTCTCTCCACGCAAGGCACAGATCGCGCCGCGCAAATGCTCGCGCTCGTCTTCCGCATATCCGTTCCCTTCGACGAGCGACGATGCTCGGTCGAGAATCGCCGCGCGCGTGGCCGCCGACCCGGTAATCTTGTCGTTCCTCGCCACTCGGATCAGCAATTCTGGAGAGTCTGGCAGCACGCGGTTCAACAACACCGGCATCTTTCCCATCATGCGCAGGTGACGCACGATCTCCGGAAGCTCGGACGCGTCCAGCGCCAGGCACCGCTGCCAACTGTCTGCCGCCTGCTCGGTTCGCCCGGCCTGAAACTCCAGGGCCCCGCTCTCGTAAGCCACCCCAGGCACCGCTGGTGCCGCTTGTTTGGCGCGAACAAGATGAATGTCATTTTCCGCCGGATCCGATGCCAACACGCTCAACTGCGCGATCAACAAATGCACGTCCGGCAACAAGGGGCACGCCCGCCTGGATTGCACCAACCGCCGCAATGCGGGCACAAGGTGCTCCTCGACCGCCGAATCCCGCCTGATGCGTTCGATCGAACGAGAATCACCCACCCTCGCGTACCGCTGCATCCGTCCGTGCATCACCGCCGGAAGTGTCGCGTTCCACAGCGACTCTCGATTCGCCTCGGCCGAAACCTGCCGGCAGAACCGCTCGTACACTTCCAGCCGATAGCGTTGGATGTCCAAGTGCGCAAGGCAGCACAACGCCTGCGCATCGTCGGGCCTGCTCCGCAGCGACCGCTCCAAACTCTCAGCAGTTCGCTGCACGTCGGCCGCTGAACGCCATCCTTCCGGACCCAAGCGGTCCATCTGTTTCGTGGCGATCTCGACGGCGGCCACGCGCGCCGTCTCCATACAGGCCCAGGCCAAACCCACAACGAGAACAACTCCGACCATCACCGGTACGGCTCGCCGAAGCAGGCCTCTCGTTGCGCCGCTTCCGCGCCGACACTCTGGCGCTGGCTCCGCCTCCCAACGCATCGCGCCTTTCGCCGCGATGCAGCCGCACAGCGCCGCCAGTGCCAACGCGTTTGCCGGCACCCGGAGCCCGAAATCGAACACCGCGGCGATCGATTGGGAGGAAATTGCGAAGATGCCTGCGACTCCCAGAGCCAGCGTGCCCGCGTCGGTCCAATGACGCAGCAGCCGCCAACTCGCGAGGCCGACAAGACCCGTCCACACCAACACCAGCACAAGCCCCGCGGCGCCGGTCTCGATCAAAGTTTCCAGGTACATGTTCTCCGCGTAGCAGAACCACCCCGCCATCGGTTGTCGCTGGTACTGCTCGTACACGAAGCGATACGTTCCCAGCCCGCTCCCCGTCGACCAGAAATCGGGCACGGCGTGCGCCGAATCGGCCCAGTGCGCCATGAGCGGTTTGGACTCCCGGCTCAGGTCCATCAACGTGGCAATGCGGGCGCGCACGGGCTCGCTCATTCCCGCCCAACCCACGAGTGCCGCACCCATCGACACGGCGATCAGGCAGGCCCACATCGGGAACCACTCCCGGCGCCGCGCCACCCACACGACCAAGGCGGTCGCCAGGGTGCCGCCCAACATGGCCACGACCGCCCCGCGCGAAAGCGAGCAGAAGATACCCGCCACGATGCATGCCAGCAGGCTCAGGGACGTCAGCCGCCACACATCCAGTTGCGCGACGAACCCACGCACCGATTCCAACGGCTGCGACCAGGAGCCGCGTCTACCGATGGTTTCCCAATCCTGATCGCGGCCCGATTCGTCGTCGCGACGAAACACCCAGATGGCCAGTCCCAGAGCACCCGCGAGACAGACGAGCAGGAATCCTCCGGCGTTGTTTCGGTTCACGAATGGCCCAAACGGCGCGCCGCCGTACGTCAACGGTACAGTCCAGAACAGTTTGCCATTGAACGTAAGTTGTTGCACGATGCCAAAGAAAGCCACCGCTCCACCGTTCGCCGCCAACGCAGCCAGAAGCCAAACGAAACTGCGGCTTTGGTGGAACATCGCAGCGCCCAAGGCGAACGCCGCGACGACCGAGATCAACATTGCCAGGTCTCTGCGCGTCGCGGCCGGATACAGCGTAATCGGCTCACGTAGCTGCGCCTTCGCCATTTCCACGCCGTCGACGATCGCCGCGTCCGAAGGGTTGGTTTCCGACGCCAGAGTACTGCGCAACGTAACCGCCTTCGGCGACAGCCGCGCCAAGGCCGGCCCCTCAAGCGGAACGAGCTGCATTGCCCCCAAACCCAACGCCAACAACAGTGGCACCAACGCCCACGGCACACGGCCGATTGCCTCGCCGTGTACCCACAAGCAAACGACCCAAACGGTACCGACCAAGGTCAGCCCAGCGAGCAACCACACCTGCACGCCAGCCTGTACACCACCGAAGAACCACGCCGCCAGCGTCAGTCCAGCCAGCAGCACGAGCCGACCAGCCAAGATCGATACGTTGATAAGGGTTGTATGCGGCCGTTCTGAAGTTTCCCTACTCGAACGAGAAGTCGCCGTACTTTGGGTAACGCCGATCATAGGAATCCGGGTATCGAATCGGTGAGCATCAGATGCCCGTTGCTTGGCGAAAGGGGGCAAGTCGGGGGTATCAGAGCCGGTTGACGATGTCTACTCGCAGTGTCGCGCCCGCAGAGAAAAGAAAGTCGGGTGTTCCATCCCGCCGTCACACTACGGAGTATTGGGGCTGACCGGCCCACCTCCGCCTCCACCCCAACCGCCGCCGTCGCCACCAGCGAGGCCAGCCAAGCCCGCCAGTCCGGCCAACGGCAGGAACCCGCCACCGCCACCCGCGCCGCCTCCGCCGCCACCGTACATCGGCACGGTGTCCATCGGAATCGCCTCAAGCGGAACACTCTCCGGATCGGTGGCCGTCATTAGATCATCGGCTGATGGCACGAGGGTGAGCTTGATCAGGTCGTCGCCGCCCGCGGAAGGATCGTCAAACGCAAGAACGCGAATCGTTGTGGTCGCAACGCCGCCGCTGCCGGAGGCGATGATTGAGTACAACCCAGGGGAAACCGCCAGAAACTGAAACGCTCCCATATCGTCGCTTCGCGCCGACTCGAGTGTCTTGCCGGCCCGAATGAGCACGACCTTCGCCTGGGCAGGCACGATCCTGCCGTCGGGATCCAAGGTCGTGACAACCCCAGCCAGATTGCGGTCTACTCGCAGTCGCACGATGTGAACGCCTGTGGGAAGAGCCCCCGCCAAGCTGCTGGCGATCGGCTTCAGAGCCGGAGCCGCACTCACAACGCTGCTGTGAGCGGCCGGTTTGAGGGTGGCTGCCCCCTGCCCTACCAAGGGAGGTGGTGAAGGAACGGGTTCTGCCGCCACTTTGGGCGCCAAGGTTGGTTCCGCAGCAATCGCGACGGCCGTAGATGCCAGAAACACGCCGCAAAACAGGGCAAAAACGCCGACGGTTAGGCACAATTCCGTGTAATGCCCATGTCGATACATGCCTCGCTCCTCCGTGTCTCGATTTGCCTGGGTGTCGTTCAGCGCCGTTCACCGCGTTTCTATAACGATGCAGTCCCTTACAGTAACCAGGAAGTACCTTCTGTCAAGCAGTTTCCCCAGCTGCTGCCGAGCGTTTCTTCCCAATGTGGAGAAGCCGGTCTCCTCTTGGCCTTTCGTAGGGAGCAGCCGAAGGTAGGATCGACCTTGGATTGCCACCCGTATTGCGTACAGGCGGCGGCTTTCGGCTGTCGCAAGGCGAGTCGCTCGGACGCCTGACGAGGCAGTTCCACTATAGAGAGGGGGTGGCAGCGCGCGAGGTGGTGACCGCAGCGTGTCCCTGCCGACCGAAGAATGTGGGGCCGCATCTTTCCACGTCGCAGCGGCAGACTCGCACGGCCCGATTGACGCCGCTACTGACGGTTCAGCGTGTAGTTCAGCGTGACCGTGCTCAGCGCCAGGTTCAACGCCAACTCGACGTCGGTGTATTCGAGAATGACGTAGTCGTTCGGCTGGATGAGAATCCGATTGGCTGGGTTGAGCAGGGCTTTCTTGAGATTGAGCTTGATAGGAACCTGCTTGCCGTCAACCATCCGCAACACAATCACGCGAGTCGGCGGGAATATGCTCCCCACGCCCCGGCCGCCGTTGACCGACTGGCTGCCGGTGCCGCCGGGCGCCGCGGCCACCGATCCACCGGCCATCGCGATCGCTCCCAGCACATCCAGGTCGTAATCGCGGGGCACCGGAATCTGTTTGCCCGGCAGAAGACCGCCCGTATAGAACACCTCCGCCTGGCGACTCTTGATGAACAGAATGTCGCCCGTGTTCAGCAGAATGTCCTGAATATCCAGCCGCGGTGGCGGACTGTTCGGACTGATTCGCAGCGGGATCTTCGTCACACTGGAGCTGTCTTCCCAGTTGACTGAAATGCTGTTCAGGTTGTTTCGAATCCGATCGCGCTCCTCTGCCGTCTTGAATCCGCCATGCAGGACGATGATCTCGTCAGAGGCGTCGAGACCGGGCAGGCCACCGCCTTTGCTCAGTGCGTGCAGCACGTCGTTCTGATACGCGGGCAACTCGACCAGGTGCGTTGCCCCGAACTTGGTCGACCCCAGCGTCGGCGCGCCCAACCGGCCTTGCGAGGCCTCGGTCGGTTCGGGAACGCCGCCGATCATGCTCATATCCTCGCGGATCACCAGGACCGAGTACGTCCGCGGCTTCATCAGCGTGACCAGGATTCGCTGCGCACCGGGCTGCAGAATCTTCTGCTGGTCCATGTAGGCCTTGCGAATCTCTTCTTCGACCTGCGCCATAGTCAGGCCGCTCACGCGAATCGGCGGCACCAGCGGGAGCGAAATTGTGCCATCTTCCCGCACGGGAATCGGATAGCCAATCGACGGCGGAAGGTTCTCTTCCCCAGGCTGGGGGAAATGCACGGGCGGCGACTCACCCCGATTACCCAGAATTCCCTCGATATAGATGCCCAAGACATCGCGCGGCTCAATCAAGTACACCGCCGGCGGATTCTGCGCGAGAAGTCCGAAATCGATGGGCTGTTTGCTGCCGCGCGGCTCGGAGGGCAAGGCCGGCGTAACGCACGACGCCGGGACCGCCTGCCGGTAGAGCGACGAGCAACCGGTTAACCCCGGGCTCAGCAACAGCAATCCCAAGAGGGCCGTTCTAAGCGGGCATGCTGAACACATCCGTCGCCCCATGATGACTCCGCCGTTGAATAACGGACCGAACCCGCCGATTTTCTTATCGGCACAGTCCTTATTCTCGGCACAACCCGCAGAGTTTCTTCAATCTCTACGACCGTTAATGTTCATGTTTACATCGCGCACCTTAACTATGTTGCGGTGGCTATCTCAAATCGCTCACACGCTGCATAATATCGAATCTTGCTATTTATCCCATCATGACACGCAGCAAACGAAAGCCGAGTGGACAGTCGTCGTCGGAGTGCATTTCCTCCCACTTGAGTCTAGTCAGGTGCCCCCACCTTGTATTGCCAAGTGATTATGAGTTGACCACAATGAATGACTGTACTATCAGAGCTCTTCTTGGCTGAGCGTCTTCATGGCCGATCGGATCATTGCTATCGGGGATATTCACGGTTGTGCAGCGGCCTTGAGGAGCCTTCTCGACGCGATCGGACCCGATTCCGCCGACACGGTGGTCACCCTCGGTGACTACCTCGACCGTGGCCCGGACACGTGCGATGTCCTCGACCAACTCCTCCACTTGGCCAAGCGATGTCGCCTGGTTCCCATCCTTGGGAATCACGATGAGATGCTCCTTGGCATCCTCGCGGGCCACCGGTATTTGCTGGCCGATTGGCTCGCGTTTGGCGGCGAAGCCACGCTGGCCTCGTACGATATAGCTGCCCCGGAAGAGATGCCTCACACGCACGTGGCGTTTCTGAGAGAGTGCCGCCCGTGGCACGAGACACAGGCACATTTCTTCGTCCACGCCTCGTACGTCCCCCACCTGCCTTTGAAGAGGCAGCCTCCCGAGGTGCTGCGTTGGCACGTGATTGGCGTGCCCCCCCCGAAACCCCATCGCTCGCGGAAGATCGCCGTCGTCGGCCATACCACCCAGCGATGCGGCGAGATCCTCGATTTCGGCCACGTGAAGTGCATTGATACGTACGTCTACGGCAACGGATGGCTGACCGCCCTCGATGTCCAGACCGGGCAGACCTGGCAGGCCGACAAGGAAGGACACTTGCGCGAATCGCCATCGCCGGGCGACCAGAGGCCGAATCCTCCAAACGATGCCCGCGAGCCCCGTGACCCCGCTGCGCCTTGACATCCCCCCGCGCGCCTGGGCACGATGCATGGGGCAAACGAACATGGCAACCGCGCCCGATACGATCCGGTGAGGTGATCCGCATGAAGACCGCAACTCGCACGTATGCGTTATTCCGTCCATCCCGATTCCCGCTCGCGCACGGCCGGCCGCGCCGGCGAGCATCCAGAACGGCCACGACGCTCCTGCTGGCCGCCCTGTTCGTGCCGCTCTCGGCGGGTTCGTCCGTCGCGGGCCAACTCCAGGCGGGCGCCGCGAAAGTCGACGTCACCAACCGCGACGCGCGGCCCGGCAACGACCCACTGTACGTCAAAGCCCTCATCCTTCAAAGCGATTCCATCACGGCGGCCATCATTACCGTCGACGTGGTGGCCATCGGCCAACTTGGGCCCATCAAGAACGACTTTCTTCCCTACGTGCGTTCCCAATTGAAGAAGGATCTCGACATCGACCCGGCCAACGTTCTCGTTACTGCCAGCCACTGCCACGGCAGCGTCTGCGCCGACGTAGCGCAGCGGACCGTTCAGGCCGTCAAGGAGGCACACAACAACCTGGTTCCTGTCCGAGTCGGCGTCGGCGTCGGCCACGAAGACAGGATCATGGAGAATCGCCGGCTGAAGCTGACAAACGGCAGAGAGGCCGACGTACGCCATGCCTACTCGCTCGTTCCCGATGAAGAAGTCGCCGGGATCGGGCCGGTCGATCCCGAGATAGGCGTGCTCCGCCTCGACCGAAACGACGGTCGAACGCTGGCCGTTGTCTACAACTTCGCCTGCCATCCCATCCAAGGTGTCCCCAGCGGCGGAAACACGGCCGACATGGTCGGGTTCGCCTCCAAAGTCATTGAGCAGAACGCCGGCGACGGGGCCATCGCCGTGTTCCTGCAGGGCTGCGCCGGCGACATCAACCCCGTGGTCTACAAAGATGTCGCCAACCCCCGCGATGCCGAACCGCTGGGCAATATGCTCGGCCTGAGCACTCTTGAAGCGTTCAGAAAGATCAAGACCCAGGCAGATGCCGACCTGAGAGTCATCCACGAGACTCTCGAATTGCCCAGGGCCGATCTCGCTCCGCGCATCGAATCGATGGAAGCCGAGCAGATGAAGCTCGTTCACTCGCTCAAAGGAACGACCCTCAACCTGAAGACCTTCATTCCATTGTTCGTCAGGTACAGTGCCTATCCCGAGCACCCGTCCTACGCTTCGCACCGCTATATGCACGACAAGCTCATCGGCAGAGACGATCTGGAGAAGCTTGATGCCGAAAACCGGCGGAACATGGAACGCTATATCGCCAACATCCACATCATGGAAGAGCTGACCAGGCTCCAGGCGAATCTGGCTCTGCTGAAGATGCACCACGCGCAGAACGTTGCCGCCGGCAAGAGTACGATCGACGTCGAGGTCTCCGGCCTGCGAGCCGGCGACTTCTTCCTGGTCACGTTTCCCGGAGAGCCGGTCGTCCAGGTAGGGCTCGATATCAAGGCCAAGTCGCCTCACAAGCCGGCCTTCATCGCCGGCTACACCAATGGCTACATCTACTACGCGCCCACGGCCGAGCAGCTCAAGAACATCGGTGGTGCCCAGGAAGACAGCGACTGCCTCTTGGCGCCCGCCTGGCAGCAACAGTTCGAAGACAAGGCCCTGGAGATCCTGAAGAAACTCTGACACCCGGCACAAATCCATCCCGGTCGCACTGCCCCTGTAGCACAGCCGCCCTCGGCTGTGACAGCACCACAGCAACCCCCGGCCGATCACCGATTCGCCGCCTCGTCGCCGTTCAGCGCAACCGACGTAAGCGTCACCACGGCGCCCGGTTCGACCGACACTTCGCCCGCCGCCGGGGCCGCTTCGTTGGGGTGATACGGATCGGCCAACTCGACCGTGTTAAACTTGGCCCCCGGCCAGACGACGGCGACCTTGCGCGGCCGCGTCGAACGATTCAACAGCACCACCGTCCGCCCCGCCGAACCGCCGTCGAACGCCGAGACCAGCAGGTCGTCGCCGCCCGTCTTGGCTTCCACTCGCGTCATGCCCTCGCGGATCCGCCGGCTATACGCGCCGAACACTCGCAACTGGTGGCTCGATGCCTTCGGCACAAAACCGTTGGCCGTGTCGGGCACACACAACGTACGCGTCCAGCCGAAGGACGGTTGCTCGACGTTGACCAGAAGCCAGCAGTAACAGATCGCCGCTGCGTCGGTTAGCACGAGGTTCTTGTGATAGAGTTGCCCCATCGCCAGCGCCGTGCGATACGTTGGCAACTGGTACTGGCCCGTGTTGATGCACAGTTCGGTCGAGAGGAAGGGCTTGTCGCCGATGGCCTCGCTCCATTTCAAGAGCATGGGGTCGAAGCCGTCAGGGTTGGTGAAGAACTGTTGATAGTCGTACATGTGCGACGCCGCATAGTCGATCGCTGCCCAGACCTTAGGCGAGCTACGAAACGCCTCGGCGCGCCCGATTCCTCCGCGCAGCCTACCATCGTCGCTCATATGGATGCGAACCGACTCGAAACCGGCGGCGTCGAGCTTGCGTCGCAGCGTCAACGTCATCTTCTGGAACTGTTCCGCAGTCTGCTTCACCTCGTTCTGGACGCCGACCACCTCGGGCGGGGCTCCCGCCTTCTCCTTCGACACCTGGCAATAGCGCACCATCGCGTCGGCATATTTCTCCACGTCGTCGCCCACCCAGGGCGGCAGGGCCCAGAACTCGAACCACACCTTGCCGCCGAGCCCTCGCAGGGTCTTGATGTACGCAAAATCACTGATCTCGCCGTTGGGGAAGTTGTCGCCGTAGTAGTGCGGCACGGCGTCGGCCAACCGGTCCCAGTTATCCATGGCCTCGTTAAGACGCTGGCCGTTGGGATACTCGCGCTGAATGAGCAGGTTGTACTGCTTCAGCATCTGCCACCAAAGCCGCCGCCCTTCGCTGCTCAACTGGACGTACGCCGTCGGCGAGGCGATACCGCCAAAGCCGATCATCTCCTGGTGCTTTGCCGCCGGATTGACCTCGACCTTTGCCGCCACGGCCTCCGGCGACAACAGTTTGCCGCGCACGGCGGCGCCGCTGTCGGCGTTGCGCCACCGCAACTGATGCCGGCTCACATCGAGCCAGCAGGGTTGCTGCAGCACTTCGCGCCCGTTCAACGAGACCGACAGACCGAACTTGGCGTCCAGCGTCACCGTCACGGCTTGCAGCTTGCCTGTGAACGCGACGGTGGCCGGCTGTGCGCTCCACTGGGGATACCGCCCCGGCTTCTTCCCCGCGATCTCGTTGAATGCCGGCGAATCGTAGAACCGCTGAACCAGTTCTGCCTGCTGCGACTTCACCGTGACGGTGAATCCGCCATGTTCGCCCGTGAAGATCCAGGCCAGTTCCCCGCGCGGATCGAACTCATCCACCACGAGCGTGCGTGCCACGAGCGCCGGCAACGCCTCGTCGAAGAAGAACCGTTGCCCGTCGCCCCCACCCCAGACCCGAAATGTCGGCGACGTCGTGCCCAGCGAGAACGGCACCGACCGCATGTCGGCCGGCGGCTGCCACGAAGCCAGTTCCACCGCCTTGGCGCTTTGTCCGCCTTCACGCTGCTCGGCAGCATCAGCAGCCTGCGGCGCGCCCGGCCATATCAATACCGCCCCGACGAGAAGACTTACAAGCGCCGTTCCGGCGATTCGATTTGCAGGCACGATCTTCCTTTCCGAACCGGGTGACAGATGCCACGAGTAACCATTCTCCCAGAACGACAGCCAAGAATCGACGGAAACCGGTCACCCGCGCCGATCCAGGCCGTATCCCTATCTCTGAGCGTAAGCGAAACTCTGTGCCGTGCAATACGTCTCATCAAAGATAAATGCCGTGCGACAAGTCTGAATCGCCCACCGGATGCGCAATCAGGCTGCACAGAAGACCGGATACCGCAGAACCGATGCCCACATGGGCGCTGGACTCCCAAGCCGCACCCCTGGTACGATGAAGTGCCGAACCGGCCTAATCGGTGTTAGGCCCGGCAAAAACGCGGAGTCCCGGTCCGACGTTACCGTTCGGGCCGCGCTTCCCACGGAAAGACCGTTTCATCGTGAACAGGGTTATGCCATGCCAAAGCAGTCCTTCCTACCTGCGGTCGTTTCGATGGCTCTACTGCTAGCCGAAGCGACGCTTGCCGGCAGCCCCGCGCGGGCCGACAAGCTAACCTTGACCCGGGATGGACAACCGGCCTCGGCCTTGGTCCTTCCCGACGACCCCTCCCCCGCGGCGAAACAGGCGGCCGCAATACTCCGCGACCACGTCCGGGCGATTTCCGGTGCGTTGCTACCGGTCATGCGGGAGAAGGACTTGAACGACGTGCGTGCCGAAGGCGGAAAACTGATTTCCAACGAACGCCACCTACCCGAAACACTCGTTCTGGTCGGAGAAGGGCGGTTGACGGCACTTCTCGGGCTCAATAGCGATGGGCTAGGCCCCGGTGGCATCTGCCTTGAGACATTCCCAAACGCGTTGGCCCTTTTCGGCTCGGATGCGAAGACGCCCAACGATCCCTGGGGAACCCTCTACGCGACGATCACGCTGCTGGAAGAACCGCTCGGATGCCGGTATCTGTGGCCGGGCGCATTGGGCAAAGTGATTCCGAAGCAGGCCACCATTACCGTGGCCGACCTCCACATCCGCCGCACGCCCCGCATCCTGCAACGGCGCATCCGCAATTCCCACTACAGCGACCGATTACAGGTTGGGCTCGACCGCCTCGGCTTCAGCCGTGCCGACTACGAGCGGGCCTTCCGCGACGCGATCCGGACCGATCCGGCCTTGCCCGACTGGTTCCAGTGGCAACGGCTTGGAGGTAAGTTGAACTTGAACGCCGGCCACGCCTTCGGCAGCTACTGGAAAGACTACGGACGCGAGCATCCCGACTGGTTCGCCATGCAGCCGAACGGTTCGCGCGACCAGAGCTTGGCCCCCGACCGGTGCCGGTTCTGTGTTACGAACACCGAACTGATCGATGAGATCGCTCGCCGGAAGCTCGCCCAGTTGGAGGCCGATCCCAGCGCCAATAGCGTTTCGATTTGTCCCAACGACGGCGGCCGCCTGACCTTCTGTATGTGCGATCGCTGCAAGAAGCTCGATCCGCCGGAAGGACGCAAGATCCAACTCGCGTACTGCTACTCTACCGGGGGCAAGACCCGTCAGGAGCGTTTCGAGTATGTGTCCCTCACCGACCGAATGGTCACGTTCTTCAACGCCATCGCCGAACGGGTGACCAGGGTTCGACCGGACGCGCTTCTGGTCACTTACGCCTATAGCGCCTATTCGGCACCGCCCCTGCATGTCAAGTTGCATCCAAACATTGTCGTCGGCTTCGTGCCCATGTCGTATGCCAACGACACCGCCCGCGCCAATGCTCTCCGCGACTGGGATGCCTGGTCCCATGCCGCGTCGAAGATCTACTATCGGCCGAACTGCCTGCTTGCCGGATACCGTATAGGCACCTTGCTCGTCTACGCACAGAAGATGGGCGAAGATCTGCGCTACCTGGCTGGCCACGGGATGATCGGAACCGACTTCGATTCCTGCGTCCACAATTGGGCCACCCAGGGCCTCAACTATTACGTCACCGCCCGCATGCTGTGGAACCCCGAGGCCGATCCCACCGAATTGGTCGACGACTACTGCCAGGCCGGCTTCGGGCCCGCCGCCGGGCCGATCTGCCAGTACTTCCAGCAGATCGAAGAACTCACCAACCAGATCGCCCGCAACGAATGGCGCGTCGAGGCTCCTTATTCTCCGGAAACGGTCGATCGGCTGCAACGATTGCTCGACGCCGCCGACAAGGCCGCCGCCGGAAACGACGATGTGCTCAAACGCATTGCGTGGCTGCGACAGGGCCTGAAGTTCACCGACTCGCAGGCCCAGGCATATCGCCTTTTGGAGGATCCTTCCGGTACAGACCGGGCGGTCGCCCGTCGACTTCTCGACACTCGATACGAAATGATGCGCAACATATTCGAGAAGGATCACCTCGCCGTGAATGTTGCCTGCACCGTTTTCAAGGAAGGTGGAACCTGGAAGCGACTCGGCTGGAACTGGACGGTCCCGCACGACACTCCAGCGACCCGCACGCCCGCCAACAAGCCCACCCCCTAACGGTCCATCCGTCAGGGGCTTCCCCGACAGCGGATCGAGTCCATCGACGAGGACGGCATGGCCAACAGCACCGCACGAAATCCTCGCGCAGGTGCCGCTGGCCTCCTGGTAGTCGTCACTACTGGAATCGGTCGGACTGGCCTTGCCGACGCCACTGTTGCCGTAGGCTTCAACGGCGTCGAACCCGTGCAATCACTGCTTCTCGCTTGAATCCTGACGCGGTAACCATCCGAGCGAAGTGAGGAACTTGTCGGCCGCTTCGAGCGTCTTGCGATAGTATTCGCCGCCACTGCGACCGTAGTTGAAGAACCCGTGTCCTTGTCCCTCGTAGAGCAGAACCTCGCAGCGCACGCCCGCCTGTTTCATGGCGCGGCCGAACTCCTTCGCCGTCTCCACTGGAATCAGCTTGTCCTCGGTGCCGAGAAACACGATGGCAGGCGGATCGTCGGGCGTCACGTTGTGGGCCGGAGAGAACGCGCGATAGCGGTCGCCGACACGCTGATTCCCCCAGCCCTTTGGTCCGTTGTCGAACACTGGATTGAATAGGACCATGGCGTTGGCTTTGGGCGAAACCGCCGGATCGTCTCCCGGATCGTCCATGCCTTCGACCATGCCCACAAACGCTGCAAGATGCCCCCCTGCCGAACCGCCACCCGCGGCGATCCGATTCGGATCGATCCCCAACTCACCGGCGTGGGCGCGGACCCAGCGCATTGCCGACTTGGCGTCCTGAATGCAACAGATCGGCGGGGCGTTGCCCTTGCGATCGAGAAGCCGATATTCCACCTGAACGGCCACCATTCCCCGCGATGCCAAGTGTTCGGCGAGGTGATCGAACTGCGTCGGCGCACCGCCCACCCAACCTCCGCCGTGGAAGAAGACGATGGCCGGCCGGCTGTCGGACGGTTTCGCATCGGGTGGCGAGACGACATACAGCCGCAACGCGCGCTGGCCGACCGTCTTGTAGACATACGGCTTGCCCACCGGCTCGGCACGTTTTGCTTTCGCCGACTCCGATCTTGGCGATCGCTTGGCCGTTGGCTCGGCAGCCACGGTTGGCCGCGGGCTTGCAAACACCGCCGCACACACGCCCAATAGCCCCACGGTGGCAAAGTATCGCAAAAACATGATGGTCTCCTGGCTCGTGCCTGGCCGAACGATGCCCACGCCGATGCCGACCAGACCGCCAACAGCGCGCCCGGTCCAACACATACCCTATGGAACCCGCCTTCGCCTTGCAAGTTCCGATTCTCTTGCGAAAGCGCCTTGTGACCGGCCCAGGCGTGGGGTTCCGCACGTATTGGATCCGCAATCCCGCGATGGAAAGCCGATCGCCAGATTCGTCCAAGACCCCAACGGCAGAACGACGCCGCACCAGTCAACCAACCCAGGTTTCCAACCCACGACGCCTCGGCAGGGTGTGCTGTCCGCCGCCGACTTGCAGTGCCCGCTGCTGGTCGCTTAACATGGCATGGGAACGGAAGTTCAATCGAGTTCCAACACATCACCGAGACCGTCTCGATGGACCATGCGACCTGCAGGGAGAAGACCATGAGGTGCTTCCATTCACAACGAGTCTTGCGGTCGGTTCTGACGCTCCTGCTGGCCGATCTCGTGCTGACGGTCGGCCTTGCCGGGATTTGTCGGAGCCGCATCGTGGCAGCCGAACCTGCGAAGTCGGACCAGGTCCTCTATTCCTACACCCTCTTGCACGATGGTACGCCCGAGTCGTACGACGAAGCGATGGCCGTTGCGACGCTTCAGGGGATCATCAATCGCGCGGGACCGCGGCTGTACGTCTTCTCGCCGAAGGACCATTGGCCGAAGTACTGGATGGAGATCTTCTCTCAGCCGGGCCGGTGGCTCCACGGCAAACGGCTGGAAACGATCGCCGACCTGGACGGCCTGGTCAAATTTGCCGGCAAAGATCTCCGCGGTGCGGTTATTTGGGACCCCAACGTGCCCGCCAGCGTCGACGTGGCCACGACGATCGCCGGCGTAGAGGATGCCGTCGTGCTCAGCCCCGAACTGGCGGCCCGGCGGCTTGACCGATGGAGTCTTCCTGTGCTCAAGGATCTCCGCGGCCAATTCACTGGCAAGGAAACCGGCAGCAAGAAGAACGATGCCTACCGCTGGGCGGCGCGCGAGTATCTGGCACCGGGCCGGTGCTCGGCCCATTGGCTCTGCCTGTACGAAGATGCCTTTTCGACGCGGGCACGGGGTGACCTCAGTTACGTCGTCACCCGGGATTGGGCCGTCAAGAACCGCGCGTTTGTTTTCGATCTGTCTCCTTGGGGCGACGAAGTGCCGGGCGACGATCCCTCGCAGCGGCTTGGGACCGATCTGGAGACCTATCGAATCATCCTTGCCGACGTGCTCCGCCACTCGGCCGGAAAACAGATGACCGAGCTGGCCGGTTTCTTCGCGTTCAGCAAGTACAGCAACGTGCCGGGCCACAAGAGCGCCCACGATCCGGTGCCGACGGAATGGGAGACTGTTTGGCTGATCTCTCCCTACAACTGCTACCAGAACACCGTGGCCGGCGACTGTTACAACCAGTCGTTGCACAGCCAGGCACCGCGCAAGCCGCTCACGCAGCACCGGCCCACCAAGAACACCGAAAAACCAGCCAACCGCGCCTACGTGGCGATCCTTATGGCCGATTACGATTCGGCCACGCCACTGTATCGTTTCATGCCCAAACACTGGGACGATGCCAAACGCGGCGAGTTGCCCCTGGCCTGGGGCATCGACCCCAATCTGATCGAGACCTATCCCGACGTCATCTCTTATCTGTACGAGACGGCAACTCCCAACGACTTCTTCACCTCCGACGCCAGCGCCGCCGGATACATGAACCCCAATCGCATTGCCAAGCAGTATCTGCCCCTGTTCGTGGAGCATAATCAGCGGTTCTTCCGCGCGACCGACATGACCATCGCACCGATGGTCCTCGACTGGGACCAGCCCACGCCCGACGTGAAGGACGCCTTCACCAGATTCTCTCCCGACGGCTTCGCCACGATCGTCATGGACTTGCACGGCAAAGGCGGTCGGTTGCCTGAGCCGCAGGTATGGAAGGGAATGCCGATAACCGAGCTGATCAACAACGCGTGCAACTTCGCGGGACCGGAGCGAACCGCCGAGATCCTCTTCTCCCGCATGAAGGACCGGCCGCGCGACAAACCGAGCTTCTTCCTGTTCCGCATCGTGTGGGTCGGCCCGAGCGACATCATCCGCACCATAGACGCCCTGCGACAGAAGCACCCGGACCTCGACTTCGAGGTCGTGGGTCCGTATCCGTTCTTCTCGATGCTGAAGCAGCAGTTGCAGAAACAAGGCCGGATTACCCCTCCACGGTGATCCTTAAGTACTTCATGCGGCAGGATTACGGCCGCTCAGAATCTGGAGATTACAACCGATGCATACGACCCCTCTGAGACGATTCGCAACTGTCGCCGTTGGATTGCTCGTGCTGGGCATTACCGGCCAGGCAACCGCTGAAGAAACGAAAGAGTTGGCTCCAGACCTGAAGATCCAGGACCTCTTCGAGCACACGCGCATCCCGAAAATCGACGTCGCCACCGACGGGACGGTGCTCGCCTTCGCCAAGGGCGGAAGACTCCTGCGCCGAAGCGAAGATGGCGGCAACACGTGGAGCCCCGTCCAGGAGGTTGGGTCCGATGCATGCGGAAGCAGCGTTGTCGACACGACCACGGGCGACGTGCTGATGGTGGCTGCCAACAAGGGCTACCTGTGGCGCAGCAAGGACCATGGCAAGACGTGGACGCGCGAAACGATCGTGCTCAAACCAAACCCCTACGGGCACGGCACGCCTGATGGCCTTCCGGTGGAAACGAGCGCCTCGGAATCGGGCGTTACACTGCAGCATGGTCAGTACAAAGGACGCCTGCTGCTGCCCGGGCGCATCATGCCGCCCAAGGGGACCAACGATCTCCAGTGGTGGCCGTACCACTACAACACGTCGCTCTTCAGCGACGACGGCGGAAAGACCTGGCAGACCAGCGCGCCGGTTCAAACCGGCACAGGCGAGGGCACCCTTGCCGAAATGTCAAACGGCGACGTCTACTACAACTCCCGGTCGCACATGTCGGTCGACCATCGCCGACGAATTGCCTGGAGTTACGACGGCGGCTCCATGTACGTCGATTGGCGCGTCTGCGATGTGCTGCGTGAGGTGGGCCAGCCCTTCTACTTCAAGTACGGCACGGAACCCAGCTACGGCTGCAACGCCGGGCTGGTGCGACTGCCGCTGAAATGCACCGACGGCAAGGACGTGATGGTCTTCAGCACGCCCGACGACCCCGGCAAGGACCGAATTCGCATGAGCGTCTGGGCGAGCTTCGATCGGGGAAAGACCTGGCCGGTGAAACGCCTCATCTACGCCGGCCCAAGTGCCTACTCCTCGCTGGCCGCCGACGGCAAGGGCAATATCTACCTGCTCTTCGAGAAGGGCGTCAAGAAACTCTACGAAACCGTGGCGGTGGCCCGGTTCGACTTGGCGTGGCTCACCGAAGGCCACGATCTCAAGCAGCTCTTGGCCACGCCGGTAACCATCAACCGTCCTCTGGGAAGCAGATAGGAGAGTCCGTGCGAGATGACCGGCCATACTGGTCTCAATGCCGCTCGGTCTGTTACACTGGGGTCCGACGTACTGCACTTCACAATCCGAGTTGGGCGCGGCGGCAATCGCTCGGTCGTTTCGCGTGTCCCTGAGGAAGGTTCCTTGTCCCCACGCACCGATGAGGTCAAGATCATGATGATGGTCAAGAACAGCGTACTCTTACTTGTCGCGATTGCTCTACTTGCGTGCACCGCCACGGCAGGCTCTCGCTGGACGCCGGAACAGGCGCAGGCCTGGTCGAAGAAGGTCGGTTGGCTGGTGGGCTGCAACTTCACCCCCAGCACGGCCATCAATCAACTCGAGATGTGGCAGGCCGACACCTTCGATCCCGCGACGATCGACCGCGAGCTCGGCTGGGCCGAGGGAATCGGCATGAACAGCGTGCGAGTCTTCTTGCACCACATCGCCTGGGAGCAGGACCCCAGTGGCTTCCTGGATCGCATGGACAAGTTCCTCGAACTGGCGCACAAGCATAAGATCGGCGTCATGTTCGTCTTCTTCGATGGTTGTTGGGATCCTATGCCTCGGCCGGGCAAGCAACGCTCGCCGCGTCCACACGTCCACAACTCCGGTTGGCTTCAGGACCCCGGCCGCGAAATCCTCAGTCACCCGGCTCAGCTCGACAAATTGGAACCCTATGTGGCTGCCGTCTTCGGCCGCTTCGCCCAGGACGATCGCATCCACGCCTGGGACCTGTTCAACGAGCGGAAAACGAGAATCGAATCAGCTATGGCGATCAAGGACAGAAGCTTGAGTTGCCCGACAAGGCCGCACGCGTGCAGCCTCTTCTGGAAAAGGTCTTTGCCTGGGCTCGCAAGGCCCAACCTTCGCAGCCGGTCACAGTGGGCGTTTGGAAGGGCCGCTGGGACAAGCCCGAGCGTTGGACTCCAATCCAGCGTCTATGCCTGGAACAGTCCGACGTCATCAGCTTCCACAGCTACGGTCCACTCAACGACATGAAGCGGTGCGTGACTGATCTGCGCCCCTACGGACGGCCCATCCTCTGCACCGAGTTCATGGCGCGAGGCAACGGCAGCACGTTCGATCCGGTCCTTTCCTACCTGCGCGACCAGAACGTGGGCGCCTATTGCTGGGGGCTCGTGGCCGGCAAGACTCAGACGCTCTATCCTTGGGACTCTTGGCAGAAGCAGTACACGGCCGAGCCGCCACTCTGGCACCACGACATCTTCCGCAAGGACGGTACACCATTCAGTAAGAAGGAAGTCGAGTTCATCCGCCGGGTGACGATGCCAACTGCCACCGGCAAACCGTCTCACCGCGGTTCCTGAACCACGTCAGACTCTACACAATTGCGATTCGGGCAAAAACAAAGCGTTGCACGTCGAAGGGAGGAACTCTCATGAAGCCGCTGACCGCGCTACTTCTCATCTCCGCCACGCTGGCTCCTGTCGCCGCCTTCGCTGGCGAGAAGACCACCCGGCCCAATGTTCTCTTCCTTATTTCAGACGACCTGAACACTTCCTTGAAGTGCTATGGGCATCCCCTGGTTCAGACGCCGAACATCGATCGGCTCGCTGCCCGCGGTGTCCGGTTCGAGCACGCGTACTGCCAGTTCCCGCTCTGTGGGCCCAGCCGCAACTCGATGCTCACCGGTCTGTACCCTAACACCACCGGCATCCTCGCCAACCAGCAGATCTTCCGCCAGACGATTCCCTCGCACCATAGCCTGCCCCAGGCGTTTCGGCTGGCCGGGTACTTCGCAGGTCGCATCGGCAAGGCGTATCACTACAACGTTCCCAGATCGATCGGCACCAACGGACACGATGATCCGGGGTCTTGGGAGCTGGAGCTCAACCCGGCCGGCTGTGATCGACTCGAGGAAGAGCCGCACATCTTCAGCCTCATTCCCGGCCAGTTCGGCGGCACGTTGAGCTGGTATGCTTCGCCCCGAAGCGATCAGTACCATACCGATGGCCTGTTGGCCGCCGATGCCGAGTGGGTTCTGGAGCGATGCGCGCGGCAGAAGAGCCGCCCTTTCTTCCTCGCCGTCGGATTCTACCGCCCGCATACGCCGTACGTATCGCCGAAACCGTACTTCGACCGCTACCCGGTCAACGACATGCCCGTGGTGCAGGGGGTCCGGGAAGATCAGGCCGACCTTCCGGCTCCCGCTCTGGGCAGCTACAAGAAGGAACAGGACAAGCTCACCGACGATCTCCGCCGGCAGTGCGTTCAGGCATATTATGCCTCCACGACCTTCATGGACGCGCAGGTGGGCCACGTGCTCGATGCGCTCGACCGCCTTGGACTGGCCGACAATACGATAGTTGTCTTCACAAGCGACCACGGCTATCACTTGGGCGAGCACGGACTCTGGCAGAAGATGAGTCTCTTCGAAGGCAGCACGCGGGTGCCTCTCATCATCGCCGCGCCGGGAACGCGCGCTCGCGGAGGCGTAGCCAAAGCCCCGGTCGGGCTGATCGACCTCTACCCCACCCTCGCCGAACTCTGCGGCGTGAAGGCACCCGAAAACCTCCAAGGGCAAAGCCTCGTGCCCATGCTGAACGAGCCGAGCACCACAGGCCGCGGCTGGACGGTGAGCCAGGTGACCCGTGGCGGCCGAAAACCGGCGACGCGCTTCTTCGGCTATACCCTGCGCACGCCGCGGTGGCGCTACACGGAATGGGACCAAGGCGATAAAGGCCGGGAACTGTACGACCACGGCGCCGATCCACGCGAATTGACCAACCTTGCCGACGATCCGGCACACACGGAAACCGTTGCCCAGCTTTCTCGCCAGCTTCGCGAGGCAACCAAGGTTACCTTCCCAGCTTCCGGCCAAACCCCGGAGATTCAACCGGGCCTCTGGGCGCCCAACCTGACCGATCCGTGAGCTTGTCGGCGGTAACGGAAGAAGGCCAGTTCCTCAGTGGCAGGTGATTCGCCGGGAGCCGGCCTCGACGATGTGCGGTGCGACAAGCCATCGTCTGGTTCAAGGTTCAGGCAGCCCTGGCAGGGCCGGCGCCGGAATGGCCGGCTCCGCCGCTTCGCCGGGTCGGAACGAAGCGAGCGAGACCTGGACGAGCATCGACACCAGAAGGGCCACGGCGCATACGGCATACATACCGTTGCTGTTCCCCAGTAGCGTCTGGCCCCACTGTGCCGCAAACAGCCCGGCAAACGAGCCCAAACCGACCAGACACTCATTCACCCCGATGTTGAACGACCGCCGCCCGGAGTTGCTGGCGTAGTACACGGCCGTGAAATACGCATACCCCATGTACAGCCCCAATACGACAATCGCCGTGGCACTCATCGGAAAGATGGGATTCAGCCACGCCAGGCCGAGAAGAACCACGCCGGCAAGGTGCAAGACCACCAGCGGCGCGCGGCGGTAGCGCCAGGCCGCAAACGCTGCCACCCGGCGGCCCCACACCCCCTGTAGCAACATGTGCAACGACAGCACCAGCCCGGGTAGAAAGGGCAGGATGGCCGCACGAGCACACATCGCCGGCCACAGGCTTTGCAGCGGTCTCTGCACAAACATCGCCGTGAAGATCAGGCACCAGCCCACCAGGATGTACCGTCCGTTCACGGCTCGCGAGCCAGGCAGCGCCTCGTCGGCATGCTCATCGGTGCTGGCCAAGTTGTACGGGCGAGGATGGTGTCGCAGCAGGGTGACTAGGATCACCATTCCCACGAGCAGCGTCACCGTGCACATAGCCGGGCTGCCAAGCCGGTAAAGGCTCCCCGAGCTCAAGAAGCCGGCGGCGCCACCGACGCTCCAGGCCAGCGTGTATTGCCCCACCGTCGCGGCCAGTCCGCCCGGCGCCGTTTCACCCCGCATGAAGGTTTGGAAGGAGTTGAAGAAGATGGCCAGGAAGACGAACAGCAACACTTGCGTCGCCATCTGCAATGCAAAAGAAGTCAGCAACAGGCAGGCAATCCCCGTCCCGGTGCTGCCAACGGTGCTGGTCAGAAGAAGAACACGCGCGTTGCGCCGGGTAAGCACCAAGCCTGCCAGGAGGCTGGTCGCCATGTAGGCCAATTGGCCGATGCCACCGAGCCAGGCGCACTCCAGGCCGCTGAAGCCGCGCTCCCCGGCGCCGTAGAGCACCGCAAAGAGCACGAAGAATACGTTCCAGTCCATGAGCGCCGGGCATATCTGCATGAACATGAAGAACACTCCGCATCGGTTTCCCCTAGGAACCGGCCTGCTTTCGAGAGAGTGCGATCCGCTGGCGCTGGGAGTCCACCTGGAGAACCTTCACGCGGATGATATCGCCTACCGCGACGACCTCGGACGGATCGTTGATGAATCGTTGGTCGAGCTCCGAGATGTGGACAAGTCCATCCTGGTGAACGCCGACGTCGACAAAGGCTCCAAAACGCGTGACGTTTGTCACGACGCCCTCTAGGATCATGCCTTCACGGAGGTCGGCGATCTCGTGGACCCCTTCGGCGAACCGAACGACACGGAACTGCTGCCGCGGATCGCGGCCCGGCTTCTCCAGCTCGGCCAGAATATCGGCAATCGTGGGCATGCCGACTCGTTCGTCGACGAACTGGCCGGGATCGAGTTGGCGGATCGCGCTCGTGTTGCCGACAAGCGATTTGGGGGTTGTCGCCGCGGCGTGGGCCATCTTCTCGACAACGTAATAGCTCTCCGGGTGGACGGCCGAGTTGTCCAGCGGCTCCTGCCCGCCGCGGACTCGCAGGAATCCGGCCGCCTGCTGAAACACCTTGTTGCCCAATCGCGGAACGGAAAGCAGCGACTGGCGGCTGGCAAACGCGCCGTGGGCGTCGCGGTATTCCCGGATCGACTCTGCCATCTTGGGCCCAATACCCGACACATAGCCGAGCAGTTGTGCGCTTGCCGTGTTCAGATCGACCCCCACCAGGTTGACACACGACTCGACTTGACGGTCGAGCATCTTGCGCAGCTTGACCTGGTTCACATCGTGCTGATACTGGCCCACCCCGATCGATTTGGGATCGATCTTCACCAGTTCGGACAGCGGGTCTTGCAGACGCCTGGCGATGCTGATCGCCCCGCGCACCGTGACGTCCAGGTCGGGAAATTCGGCTCGGGCCGTCTCGCTGGCGGAGTAGATCGAGGCACCCGATTCGTTCACCGTCACTTTGGCCGCCTTCGCACCGCTCGAGCGGAGTACCGAGTCGACGAACGCACCGGTCTCGCGCGAGGCCGTTCCACTGCCCACGGCGATGAGCTCTACGCCGTGCCGGTCCAGAAGCGCGAGAAGCACACGTCGGGCCTCATCGGTCTTGTTGTGGGGCGGCGTGGGGTAGATCGTGACATGCTCGAGGAACTTCCCCGTAGTGTCGATCACGGCTACCTTGCAGCCTGTGCGGAACCCGGGATCGATGCCCAGCACCACCCGCGGTCCGGCCGGCGCGGCCAGCAGCAGCTCTCGCAGATTCTGCACGAAAACCTGGATTGCCTCCTCGTCGGCAGATTCCTTCTTCTCCGACAGTAGTGCCGCTTCCAAAGAAGGCACCAGCAGTCGCCGGCAGCAATCGGCTACGGTCTCGATCAGTTCCTGCCGAAATACGAACGCTGGGTTCGTGACCAGTCGCCCGGTCAAGCGGCGGATGAGCGAGTCCTCGTCGATTTCGATTGCCAACCGCAGGACCCCCTCGGCGTCGCCGCGGCGCATGGCCAGGTAGCGATGCGACGGCGCCTTGGCCAGCGGCTCGCGGTGGTCGTAATACATCTCGAATTTGCCGGGCTTTCCCTCCCAGTTGCGGCGAACTCGGGAAACCAGCATTCCACGTTGCAGCGACTCTCGCGCCACGCCGCGAACGTCACCATCGTCGGCCCACTCCTCGGCAACGATGTCGCAAGCACCGCGGAGGGCCGTCTCACCGTCAGGCACGTCGCGCGCCGCATCGATGTACGGCCGCAACACGTCGGCACGCGATCCGCCCGGGTTGACCTGGCGCTTGAGAATCGCGGCCAGGCCGTCGAGTCCGCGCTGGCGGGCAATGGCCGCACGGGTGCGCCGCTTGGGCTTGTAGGGCAGGTAGAGCTCTTCCAGCTCGCTCTTCACGCGGCAGGCGAGGATCGCTTCGCGCAGCGCGGTGTCCAGTTTGCCCTGCTCGGCAATCGTCCTGAGAATGGTGTTTTTCCGCTCGATCAGCTCACGGGCCGCGTCGACTGCATCCTCAATTGCGCGAAGAGCCGCTTCGTCCAGACCGCCGGTGCGCTCTTTGCGATAACGCGCCACAAAAGGGACCGTGTTACCCTCGGCCAGCAAATTGGCGGCTGCCTTGACCTTGGCCTCTGGGAGCCCCAGCGCCACTGCGATCGCCTGCGCTTCCTGCTCCAAGTCAAATGTGATCTCGTCCGCTTGGCTCATTGCCCCACTCGCACGCAGGCTGCTGACAGTCCGAAAACATCAGAGAATATATCATATCGAGATGCACGGGCGAAGCGGGGTGCGCGTCTGTCGGGCTTGGTTGGACATCATTTGGCGGAAATGGCACGGATCGCGACGTCGACGCCAGGCGTGGCGACGCTGGTCGCTGCTTCAGGCGACAGACGGGGCCGTCCAACTTCCGCAAAATGCAGATCCATCGAGTTATTACACGGCCGACCTGAACCCCATCGTGACTACACACGGTGGGGTTGGCCGGTACGCGTTATGGCCCGCATCACTTGGCGGGAACGATCTCGACAGTATGCGGTGCGACCGTGCGCAGTTTCTGGATTTCAGCGTCCTTCTTGGCGACCTCGGCACGGAGCGAGGCGATCTTGGCCTTGTCGGTGCTGCCTTTGAGAACCAGGCCGCGGTAGATTTGGTCGTGATTGAACCGGTTCTTCTCCTTGATCGCGTTCCAGATCGCCTGCACCTGATCGGCAACCGGGCCGCTTTTCAGTGCCGCTTCGGCGAGATTAACCCCGGCGGCCAGTTGCGCGCTCGTGTACTGTGCCACGGTCTTGCCGCCCAACTGCACGTCGTACGTGCCCTCAGCCAGACCGGTCACCTTCAGCGTGTACTGGTTCAGGTCCTCCAGAATCGGCGACCACGTGAGGATCGCGGCGGCTTCGCTTGGGAAGAACGGCAGCGCCTCGTCGAGCTGCGTGAACTTCACACCGCCATTGGTGGCAGCCGCGTCGGTAATCTTGCAGTTCTCACACTTGCCGACCTTGCCCGAGGCGTCGATCTCGACGGCGGCAACGAGCGTCGGGAAATCCATCCCCTTGAGGATCGCGCTGGCCATCAACGCCTGTCCCGGCGGGCCGAAATGTACCGCATCACCGCCGCCGATACGGTTCGAGGCCTTTGCCGCACGCGCCTTCTCCTGGGCCGCCACGCAGGGGTGAAATTGATCGATGAAGAGCCCACCGTATTCTGCGGCCACCTTCTTCACACCCTCGGAGAAACGCTCCAGCGTGCGGTTGTAGCCCTCGATCGCCGGCCCGTCTTCATTCTTCTCCACGGGGCTGGGCGTAATCCACGCCACGCGGATCTTCGCTTCCTTGGCCTGCTTGGCAATGCCCGTCAACCCGGCCATGTACGTAGCGAAAAGGGACTCGTCGAACGCGCGATAAGCACCGTCGTTCATGCCGAAATCGATCGTCAACGCCGTGGGCTTGTATTCCGTCACGTCGCGAGCGAACCGACCGTTGCCGCCTGGCGACCGGTCTCCACCGATGCCGACGTTGTGGAACGTGATCTTCCACGACGGGAATCGCAACAACGTCCAGGCCTCCAGGTAGTTGCTGTAAAGGTGCTGCTCGGTGATGCTGTCCCCCATGACGACGACCGTGTCGCCGTCCTTGAAGAAGAACTCGCCTGCACTCGCCGATAGTCCGAGAGCCAGGATCAATGCCACCAACATGGCCGCCGTCAACCCACGTCTGCTGTTCATGATGTCCCTTTCGTCCGTATGCTCGACTTGAAGCGCGATTGGATACACACGCCTCACGACAACAACCTCACTATACTAGCAAGGCGGTTCGCCACCTTCCAGTCGGCCCTCCGATTCGACCTCAAAATGGCTGCCCTTGGACGATCCTACCGTCGGTTTTCCAGCCCCACCAGTGACCAGCGGCCAGAACAACGCCAGGAACTGGGGCTATCCCGGCAGGGGTAACTGCCGGGTGCACGTCCGACGACACTGATGAGTTGATCTCATTTAGCAGTCGTCGGTGCAAGCACAATCTTGCCTCCGGCGGGATCAGCGAAAGGCCCAGGGACTGGATTGGCTGTATCGATGGGTTTCCCGTGATAATCCCGATCCACTCGCAGCGGCGATCCGTCTGGGTTCTCGTAGGCCATGTGGGAGACCTGGGCGGTGCCAAGCAGCGCCGTCGTAACTGTCTGTCGCCGCGCAGCGCCAACCCAGCCCGCTGGCAAAGGAAGTGTGAGGGAAACGCCGCTTTCATTCGCCAACAGCCCGACCGGCACATCAGCCGAGTTGAACAGCGGCTTCTGCTCGAACTTACACGCTTTGGTTCCCTTGAAGAAGACGTTTCCCTCAGCGCTTATCGGCAACGTCGCACGATCGAACGTACTCATGGTGCCGCGCCCAACGAAGACGTTGTTGAAGAACTGGCTATCGCCGGGCGGATTGTCGGGGAAACCGGCGATTTCCGTGGAGTGTGGTCGAAGATACGGAGTCTTGCGAGCGTCATGTGGCATTTGCACGAGCGCACCGGAAAAAAGATTATGCGCGTAGACCACGCCTTGCGAGTTGGACGAACCATTGGATGCCGAGAGGAAGACGTTGTTGTCGATGAGAATGGGTCCGTGGTTCACCTCGGTGAACAGATCCGCCAGATTGTCGTAGAACAGGTTTTGCGTCACGCGCGTACCCTGCGCCATCCAGTCCAGCCATAGTCCCAAACAAGTACGATAGATTCGATTGCGGCTGATCTCGACGTCGATGGCGGCGTGGATCTTTATGCCCGCCATTTCACAGCCTCCGAACAGACGACGCACGTGGATATCGTGAATCGTATTGCCCGTGATTGTGCTGAAGACGGCCCCGAGACTGCCCACAATGCCCGTCTGCTCGCAGTGCGAAATGGTGTTGTTGCGGACGATATGATGACCGATGTTCTCTTTGGTCCAAGGAATGGAGAAAGCATGGGCCCGTTGGATCGTTTCAATATATCCCTCGGCGCTGTCGGCCGATGTGTTGTCGAACTCGTCACCGTGTTTTCCCAAGGCGATTCCGGAGCAGGCCGAGTGGCTGATCACATTGTCCTCAATAATCCAGCCTTTGCTCCAATGGGTGCCGACCAGTCCAATCTGCTCGGCGGTAGGCGGAGCCCAGGGAGTGGCCGCATGACACATGGTGAAGCCGCGAACAGTAAGGAAGTTCCGCCCTGGCTTGTCGGGATAAAACACCGTCCGGCGGACATTGATCTCCACCAGTTGCTTGTTCGGGTCAACATCCTTGAACTGCGCCCAAAGGGTTGTCTTTTCGTTGTCGACTTGGGCGAACCATAGGCCTGGATTGGACGTCAGCGGTTCAGCGGCGCGGAACGCCAAACAGAGCGTCTTGCGGCCGGAGAGAGGTCTGACCTTGGCATAGAACGACGACCACAATTGCCAGTCTCCGGTGTTCGGCACGGCGCAAGTGCCCAGAAGCTCTCCATCCGGCCCGTCCAAACGGAACTCGACGATGCCGCCTCGAGTGGCGGAGGCGGCACGAATCTCCACCTGATCTGTGCGCTTGCCGAAATCGACGTTCTCATACCGAAGCCAATGACCGTGTCTAATCCAACCTACGCACTGGCCTCCTTCGCTACATTCTGCATTACGTGTACCATTCTTGGCCGCGTAGTCGGTTGCTGCGATCCGTTCCGAGTCGTCGGTCCTCTCGCCGATCCGCAGCCAAGCTACGTTCAGCAATACGTCGCGCGACTGTTGAACAAACGCCGGCAGGACCTCTCCAAAAGGGCGCAGCACATCATCCAGTGTGCAGGCCTCCACCAGCCACTTGCCATTGAGATAGACGGCCCCGGTGTGATGCTCGCGATGGTTCGGAAAGAACCAGTCTCCGTGGATGAGATCTCGGTACGGATTGAAGCTGCCAAAGAACGAATTGGGCAGAGTCGTCTTCCAGGTGTCGTTTTGGACTCTCTCCCAGTTCCCAACGACTTCCGACCCTTTGATCTCGACCTTTTCGCCCGGCGCGGCTTGGTACACAATGCGCTTCGTGTCGGACGTGCCGCCACGGGGCGGGTTGATGCGCTCGCGATAAACGCCCGCGTGCACGGTGACGGTGTCGCCCGGCTGGGCTAGCTCTGCCGCGTGCTGGATGGTACGCAGAGGAGACTCTTGCGTACCGGGACTGGAGTCGTTGCCGTTGGCTGCGACAAACCACTCCGCACCGGATGCTTGAATGGGGATGATCGCTGCAAGACAAGCGCAAAATCCAAGGATCAAGAAGGCTGTCGATCGACCCTGTCGCATGAGAGGTATCTCCGAGACGTGCCAGGTAGAGCCTGTTTCGGGCAGGAAAACTGAGTTGTCGGAAGACCGCAAGCGATCTTGTGCAGCGACGCTACCGCGGCACTCCAGCAACGATTGTAGTTGGCCGGGGCGGAAGGCGTCAACGATCGTTCTCACCGCGCCCACTGGCCCCAAGAAAGTGGACCACGACCACATCCGGCAGACCGCACAACCGGCGAGCACCCGATCCGGCGTCGTTGCGATGGCCAACGCGGTATCGTTCCTGGGGGAACATATACCCGAGGGCTCCGAGGATCACCGGCAGCTCCGATCGTCGTGCATTGACCCAGTCACGGAAGCAAAGGGACGCCCGGAACGCCTTTGCCTTCGACAAGGCGCTTGATCTCACTGGCCATTCTTTGCATTGGCAACCCACGTCCAGTAGAATCGAACGTCATACAAGTTACCTCGGCCCGAACTTCCCCACCTGAGATCCTTCCCATGTCTCGCCCTGTCTGTCTGCTTGCCGCTGCCTTCGTTCTGTGCATCCTCGAAACGGCCATCGCCGCGGAGCCTGCTTCGAAAGGACAGACACCACCGCACCGCGTGTATGGGCGGCTTCTGGACCCGCGCGAGCATCCCGACTACGACCGGCGCGCCGTGAAGCCGCCCAGTTGGGACACCTTCGGCGACCGCACACAGTTCATGACCTTGCGAGGCTTCCAGGTCAAGGACCAGACGATCGTCAACTTCGCCGCCGACCTGGAGCGTTACACGCGCCAGTACGAGTTGGGCGACGTGATTTGGCCGTCCTACGAGATCCTCTTTGCTAAGAACTTGGGGGAACTGGCCGACGAGATCCAACGACGCGGTTTGTACTTGTTCGATATCTGGGGCTACGTGCCCGGCTCGGGGCCCGGCGGCTACTGGCAGGCCTACCACGCCGACCCCAAGACCTTCGCGATGCTGGAATCGAAGCTCGGCGAGCGTTGGCTGGGAACCGACATCGGCGAGCAGGACGGCCGCTACATCGGCGGCTACAGCGGAATGTTGCTTCCCGCCTCGGCCAGCCGGCAAGAGCAGTACTTCAACTTCCAGCGGCACTTCGAGCGGATGGGAGACGAACTGGGCAACAAGCACTCCACCCTGGTCTCGCTCAACTTCGGCCACTACTTCCTCAAGGAGGGCACCTACACGCTCATCGGCGCCGAGGCTGCCCAGGGCTTGCCCAATAGCCAGGTCTATTACACCTTCATCCGCGGGGCAGGCAAGCAGTATGGTGTCCCCTGGTTCGGCAACGCGTCGGTTTGGAATCGCTGGGGCTACAAAAACTACGAGGCCTCGGGCAAGGATGGCGTCGAGTTCGGACCCACGAAGGGGACCAGTCTCAGTTTGCTGAAACGGCTCCTATACAGCCATATCCTCTACAACAGCGTGTCGGTCGGCTTCGAGTCGGGCTGGTTCATCAAGGACCAGTTGTCGCCGATCGGACACATCCAGCAGTCGGCCCAGCGCTGGGTCCGCCAACACGGCCAGCCGGGCACGATGGTCACGCCGGTGGCCCTGCTGCTGGACTTCTACTCGGGCTGGACTTTTCCACGGCATCTGTACACCGCCGATGTGTACCGCGTCTGGGGCAATCTTCCCTATGACGCCGGCGACTACCTGACCGACGCCGTGCTCGACCTGCTCTACCCCGGCTACCAAGACGCGTCCTACTTCCACGACGAGTCCGGCTTCCAGGTGGCCACCCCTTACGGCGACATCGCCGATTGCCTGCTGAGTGACGCGCCCCAGTGGCTGTTGGATCGCTACGCGGTGCTGGTTGTGGCAGGCCGATTGCAAGCTGGGCAGGAGACCCGCGACCGGCTCCAGGCCTATGTCGATCACGGCGGCCATCTGGTCCTCCCCGAGGCAATTCTCCCCCGCTTGCCCGGCGGCATCTCGGCCACCGGTCGCGGCCAGTTGACGATTCTGCCGGGCGATTTCGCCGTGGATATCAGGAAGGACATCGATCCGGCGGCGCTCGCCAGCCACACCGATCAACCGCTGGCCAAGCCCTATGCGCTGCGGCCCGATGCTCGACAGGCGCTCGACGCCATCTTCCGCCAACAGCAACTCTTTGCGGCAGAGTCACCGGGCCTGAGCTTGATTACCTGTCGAAAAGGTCCCGGCCAGTATACCGTGGGCGTGGCCAACAACGGCTGGCGCGAGTTGCCCTTGAAACTCGTCTCCTTCTGCGGCCAGATCGAATCGCTGGAGGAACTCTCGCTCGACCAGGCCGAGCGCCAGGCGGCGGGCTTCGCCCCAGAATGCGTCGATGTCAAGACACTCGGCCAGAACACACCCACTACGATCGCCGGCGGCGACGTGCGGATCTTTGCGGTTCGGGTGAAGGAGTCGGGCGTGGAAGAAGTGGTCCACACGGCCCCTTCGCCGCGTCCCAAAGGACGTGTGTTGCCCTTGCGGAAGATCGTTTCCGTCAAAGAACAGATCCTGGCGAGGCCTACCTTTTTCCAGCACTTCGACGGGGTGGTGATCGATTGGCGCTACCTGCACGAGCGCGAAGCGGCAGCCCTCGAGCGCGAAAGCCACTGGCTCAAACGTCAGGGCCTGCGGATCTTTGTCGACCTGAGTTCCGGCATCAATCTGTACCCGGATCTCCGCCTCGTCGACAACGATCCCCCGGAGTACGCGGCCAGCACGGCCACGATGGCCGACGTGATCGCGAAGATGCCGCGGATCGGTTCGCACGACTTGATCCTCCGACTCCACCGCGCGCCGGAAAACAACTTCACCTCAGAGCAAACCCGTGCGGCGTTCGATAAGACGCTGAAGAAGTTGGCCAGCCAGGCGGCCGAACACCAGGTGACGCTCTATCTGCGCACCTCCGACGTGGCCGACGGCAGTCATATCCTGGACCGAGTGGCGTCCAAAAACATCCGTCTGGCGGTGAGCCTGGCCGGCCTGGGCGCGCCCGACAACGCGGCCACCGCGGTGAAGGAGAAGATTGGGCTTTGGCTCGTTGCCGCTCAGCGCCGTGATGTAGCGGGTCGCGTGTACGACAACTGGGCTCCGATCCACGAGGCAGGCAACCACGACGCGCTGGGGCATTGGACGGCGCTGGCCCCCGAGGCCCCGCTGGCCTTAGACGCCCTCTACGACTCTCCGGACGAAGAGTACCGCGACGCAGCCGTTCTCGAAACGCTCGTCCGATAACAAGAAGATGACCTTCGATAACACTCGCGCCGGACACCTCCGACGTTGCTTCAGTCCAAGCATACCGACACTCTCATGAATACTGGGCCCACGTTTTTGTGAGCGGCAAGGTTCGCCTGCAGGAGACGCCATGTGGGGTGAATGGACGATTTGGGCTTTGATCTTCGGGGCCGTCGATTTGACGCTGGCCACCGGCGTGACGATCCACGCCGTCCTTTGGAAGCGCGACAGTCGGGCGGTGGTCGGTTGGGTCGGCCTCGCCTGGCTTGCACCGATCGTAGGCGCTCTGGCCTACCTCTGCCTGGGAATCAACCGCATCGAGCGCAAGGCGGCTTCCCTCAAGATGCGAGAAGCATGGAACGCAAGCCAGCCCCTGGAACTGAATCAGGACGATCTCCAACAAGCGGAGGCTTTCGCGCGCGAGTATCCGAATCTGGTCGGACTGGCAAGGGCGGGGCAAATGCTCACCGGCCGTGATACTGTGCACGGCAACAACGTTCAACCGCTCATTGATGGCGATCAAGCGTACCCCGCGATGATCGAGGCAATCGACCACGCCAGGCGATCGGTGGCGTTGTTGAGTTACATCTTCGATAGCGATCGGGCGGGCGACGCGTTCTTGGACGCATTGGTGAGGGCGCAAGAGCGAAAAGTCCAGGTCCGCGTGCTCATCGACGACGTCGGCTCGAAGTATAGTCGCCCGAACATGGTTCGCCGCTTGAAGGACGCCGGTCTGACCGTCGCGAGCTTTCTGCCAACGTGGGTTCCCCGACTTCCAAAGTATGCCAACTTGAGAAACCATCGGAAAATCCTCGTCGTGGACGGTGTGATCGGTTTCACCGGCGGCACGAACATCCGCGAGGGGCACTGGCTGGGGATGGAGCCGAAACAGCCTGTCCAGTGTCTTCATTTCCGGCTGGAAGGGCCCGTGGTCGCCCAGCTTCAACAGGTTTTTGCAGCAGACTGGGCTTTCGCGGCCCATGAGTGTCTGTCGGGTGACGATTGGTTTCCCCAGGCCGATCGTGCGGGGACCGTTTGGGCCAGGGGCATCGAGCACGGACCGGACGAGCACTTCGAGAAGATGGCTGACACGATCGCTGCGGCCCTCGCCAGCGCGCAGCGGCAGGTGCGGATCTTGACTCCGTACTTTCTTCCGCATGCATCGCTGATTCAAGCTCTGAACGTTGCGGCGATGCGGGGCGCTAGCGTCGAGATCTATCTCCCATCGGCAAACAACATCGCGCTGGTGCAATGGGCAGCAACGGCACAGTTGTGGCAGCTCCTCGAAAAGGGTTGCCGCATCTACTACACGCAACCGCCGTTCGATCACACGAAGCTGATGATCGTAGACGGCATCTGGACGCTGATCGGCTCGACGAACTGGGACCCGCGCAGTCTGCGGCTGAACTTCGAGTTCAACGTGGAGTGCTACGACGAGCATCTCGCGGGGGCATTGAATCAGATCGTTGACAAGAAGGCCGAGGCTGCGCGGGAAGTCACACTAGATGAAGTGAACCGTCGCAGCTTTCCCGTCCGGCTGCGCGACGGATTGTCGCGTCTACTGACTCCCTACCTGTAGCGCACCAGTCGCTGATCGCGGATGTTGGAGCCGTTTGCCTCCACCGCCAACGCAAACCGCGACGCGGCGTCGTGCGGGTGTTCGTAAACTCTTGATGCCCAAACGAAGCAGGAACGCAGAAAGCGAGGTGCTCGCGCAGAGACTAAACACGGCTGATCCTGTGAACCCATGTACGAACCAACCCGACTCGGACTCGTTCGGCGAGCGTTCAAAAAGAGCGACCTTGCCAACGTCAGTCAATTATCCGGCCACTGCGGCGATCCTCCGCAGTGGCTCATGCGTTAACTCATTGCCCGTCCTGCCCCCGGTTGCCGTGTCCGGCGAACCACGAGCACGAACCGCCCTGTCCGAGTCGGCCCGGCGAACCATCCTCGGGCTGGTGCGAGGGTCGCAGCCATGAATCCGCCACCTTGCCCGGACGGAGCATATGTGCCGCAGGGTTCACGATGGACAGGCCACCTGGAACCAACCGGTCCCCCTGCGCCCGGCCCGGATGCTTCGACCCTGAACGGCCGCGTTTGGCTTGCATGCTTGCTAATTGTCTCCGCCCTGAGCCGTCACGGCCTTTCCGCCAGCGCGCTCTCACGCTGAGAGCAGACCGTCACCACGGAAGCAATTTCACCTCGGATGGTGCCAGGTCGACGCGTTTCAATTGGCCATTCCGCCGCAGCGTTGCCTGCTGCGCCGTATCAGTGGCGTTCACGGCGACCACGGCCGCGCTGCCGTCCGCGGCGCGGAAGGCGCCCACCTGCAACACGCCCTTCGGTTCCACCGCGGGCGGCGGGATCGCCACGCCGAGCTGCAGATAGGGATGACCTGCGCCGTGATACAGTTCGATCCATTGCCGGTACAACTGATGTTGCGGCGGCAGACCGTCGCACATGATTGGCGTCGCCGTGCCCCGGGCGTCCAATTCCAGAACCTGGAAATCGTCGACCCACACGCGGCACGGCCCAGCGACGTGAATCATCACCCGCAAGAACTCGGCTCCCTCGGCCGGCACCACTACGTCGGTCGAGACTTCGTGCCAATCGCCCGGTACGGGAAAAGGCAGTTTCCAGCCGCCGCGGTTCCCGAGTTCCCGGGTCAGGGCGGCGATACCAATCGCGGCCGGTCTTGCCAGCCGCTCGGTGCGACACCAGGCCGAAAACCGATACTTCCCGCCGGCGCGCAGCCCTCCGGGACCGATCGGCAGGTTGCGCGAGACCTGCGTGCTCTCCTCCGCCGACTGGTTTTCCACACGCAGACTGCTTGTGCCCGAATGCCGGATGCTTTCATCGCGCCGCGGCTGCCCGGTGTACTTCTGCTCCTTCCAGCCGCGCACGTGCTCCCAGCCAACCGGAACGTCGCCGACCCACTCGTCGAATCCGCCGTACATCGGAAACGCGTGCGGCTCCACCGGCCAGTGCGGTACCAGGTGCGGCATCTGACCGGTGACGATCATGTGGGCCGTCATCATGCGGTCCTCAGCTCGCGGGTTGCTCTGGAAGAGCGGCACGAACTCATGATACAGGTATCCAAACACGGACTCGGGCCGATGGGGCGGAATTTGCGACCTCCTCAGGACTTCGTAATCGCGGTAGTCCTGAATGCCGACTTCGTGGAGAAACAGTTCCTGCGGTTCCTCGTATCCCAGCACCATGTTCACACCCGCCGCACGACAAGCAGCCTGCATCTCCGTCATCTGACAATGTGCGGCCTCGACGTCCCAGACACCGATGCCCGGCGGATGGCCGTGCCCCGTAGCGCGGCAATCACCGCCGCCGCGCATTGCCGCGCCGACCACCTGGTCGATTTGAAAGAGCTCGCCTCCGCGACGGGCCAGTCCCACGGCAACGCCGGTAAGCCAATCCCGGGACCACCGGTCGCCACGGCAGAGCGTTGCCGCCTCGCCGCCGCGATACCACGGTGGACTGGTGAGCATGACCTTCCCGTCCTTGCCGACCATCGCGTGCGCTTTGGCTTCGCGCTCGAACCGCGCCCGATCTTCCCATTCGAAGGAACCGTCTTCGCGCTTGCCGTAACTCAGGCACCATTGGTATCCCGACGGCCAGAAAAAAGCGTGGCCTCCCGCGCGCTTCACCGCGTCGACGCAGCGTTTCAGCCCTTCCTCCGAAGGATAGGGCGGGAAGTACTGGGGCGGAACCCACGTCGCGACTCCCTCCCAGCCCCAGAAGGTCACGATCAAGGGTACCCCCTTGAAGTGTTTGAGCCAGTACTTGTCCAGCCACGCCTCGATGCGCTCCGGCTGCCCCAACCACTCGCGTCCGAACCGTACGTGCGCCGGTCCCTGTTTCAGCCAGGCCGGCAGATCGGCGCGTTCGGCCAGCCGCTTCGCACACCACGGCTGCTTCAGGGCCCACGCTTTGTAGATGGCCGCCGCGTCGCGCCAATCGGTCGCGGCCCCCGATGCCGAGCAAAACACGCCAGCCACCACGGGAAACGCCACAGCGACGGGCTCTTTCAAGTCGTGCCGCATCAGGTGACGCCAGCCCAGGACCATGCCGTGGGCCGTCCGTGCGGCCGCCAAGATCTTGGGATAGCCCGTGCCATCCATGCAATACGTCACCACGCCGCCTTTCGGCCCATAGTAGCACCCGAATTGCGCCGCCAGACTGCCGGGTTGCGTCCCCGCCGCGGATCGGCCCGGTTTCCAGAGGTGCGGACACTCCAGCACGCCCCCCTTCGTCGTACCGAGAACCAGCGCATCGCTCGCGCCGTCGCCCTCCAGCGGCGCGGTCAAAGGCAGCAGCGGATAATCGACGCGTTCCACGAATGTGCCCGACTCGCCCTCGACATTGATGCAAAACCGGAAAAGTCCGTTCGTTCCGGGTTCCACGGCACAGACGGCGGCCAGGTTCCGCTTTCCAATGCCCTCGAATCGCAATCGTATACCGTCGCCCTCGATGCGCTTCACCGTCTGGGCATCGCGAGAGGACAATTCCACGGGCTGCCGCGGATCGGCCCCGGGCGGGATTACAACCAGACGAAACAGCTCTTGATCCTTACCGGCCAACTCCAATCCCGTTTTTACGTCCGCCAATCGAACGGGCGCACCCGTCGCACGATCAAGTCCCAGGACCGCATCCCCGCTGCGGACTTCAAGCACCTCCGCGGCCGCCGGGGCCCCCATCGCAAACACGACGAGGGCGATCACGGCGATCTCCCCGCAGATCCGCAGAAGCCTCGCTTGACCAAACGCCCCCATCGGTCGGCTCATGATGTTGTTCTTCGCACGAGAGGGCGCGATTCTCGACGTTTGCAGTGCGAACCATTCGGCCCGTGCTCCGAGGGAATCACGTCGGGAAATGTCGTTCAGCATGAATTGCATTCCTTCCTGCCGTTATTGGGGCCGCAGACGCTTCGCCCAAATCAAGGCGGGGTGAAGTTCGATCGCCTCTTCGAACCGGTTGCTGGCTTCCTGCGACAGATTGTCCGCCAGTGCCGCCAACCCCTTGAGATAGGCGGCCTCTGCCGTGCGCGAACGCACGCGTTCGTTGGGCGTGTTTTCCCCGCCGAACTTGGCGTACGCGTTGATGGTCTCGGGACATTCTCGCGCGGCAATCGCCGCCTGAAGCCGCTGCCTCTGCTCCGCCGCGCCTTTCGCGTCGCCCAGTTCGTGATATGCCGGAAGGTGGTAGTAGTTCATCTCTTGCGGGCGATCGCCGGCTGGGAGCTACTGCGGCAGTACGATTACGCGAGTCCCCATTTGCGGCGTTCCTCTTGAAGCACGCACTCAAGCCGCTGCTTTGCTTCGCCGGCTTTCAGCCATTGTTCCAGTTGGTCCAGAAACGCCCGGCGCTTGTAATCGAAGTCTTGCCACGGATTGCCCAACTTGTTGACCAACTCAGTGAACCGTGAGCACCAGTGCAGCGCGCGATCGTCATGCCTGAGATAGGCATTGAGTGCAGCCAATGAATATGCGTCGGGACTTCGAGGAGGATTCGCTTCACGCTCGTAAAGCTCCAAGACCTCCTCTGCAATAAGCGGTCTGTCAACGCGCGGCACGAACTCAGCGCGAATGCCTTCGACCACGCGATCCCGGAACTCCGGGTGCTGACGGCGGTTGATTTGTCGCGGCTTGCTCAAGTTTTGGGGCAGTTCAAGGAACCAGAAGTCTCCCGGTGCGACCAAGACCCGAATGTGGCCTGTTGGGCGATAGTCTCCACTCGACAAACGCTCAAACGTGATGCCCTGAGCGACGGGACCGGCTTCGCGGACCAAGGTGTCGTCCCTGACGACTCGCCAAGTCGAAAAATTGGCATGAAAGAACTCCATGATCGGTCGGAGTTCCTGCAACGTCAGTCTTGTCGGCGGTTGATAAGTCATGGCCGCACCGGGACAATCGGAACGCTCGGATAGCCGCCGACGTTCCGAATCTGGTTGATGCGGCCAGGGGTTAGTCCCGACGTTCCGAACTTGTAGTCGTAGATTGTGGTCGCAGTGCGTACACTTCCTTCCAACACGTCAAGCCGGACTGATCCAGCCGTACCATAGGGAACCCTCGCCCCATTTATGACGGATACCTCAGTTTGGAGTCCCCGCTGCCCGAACATATCCTGATAGCGGTTGAGCACACGCTGCGCGTAACCGTGCTCTGCAATTCCGACGTGCTGTGGCGTGCCCGTGATTCCCTTGCGCACCGCCCAAGCGTCCGAGCGGGTGGCAATGTCCTGCACTAACTGAGCGTTGGTCCGCTGGACACCACTTGATGGGGCTGTGCCTGATCGTACAGCGAACGTGCCCTCTGCCGCCGCATAGCCGCTGGCAACCTCGCCTATGATGAAGCCTGTGGCCATTTCCCCAAACAACATTTTGGCGTTGTGAGCGAAATCCGATTCAGGCGCTGCCCAGTTTCTGGACCAGTCAGGAACGTCAACGTACGGAAGAGGCTCGGTGAACACCGGCTGACCATAATTCGACATCATCGCCAGTTCGTTTATTGCCGCCATGCCGGTGTTCTCTATCCAAAGGACGGAATTCGCCAAGAAACCGCCGAGATTGGTGCCACCGTTGGCAGCGGACGCCCAATCTTGGATAGCTTGCGCGCCGATGTTGTTCCCGAATTGTCCCCCGTCGCTTGGCTGAGCAAGTCCCGCACGATCGCCCCCATTGTAGAGTGCGCGACCCCAGTCCGCAACCTGCGAGTTCCATGAGTGCGTGACCAGCGTTCTTGGCGGGCTTAAGTCGGGGCGGGGCGGGCGTTTGGCCAGACTTGGTGCCATTGGCCGTTTCTGTCCAGGGTATCCAGGGCTGCGACCGCTGTGGCGTTGGGCCGGTCCCAGCGGCGGCCGTAGCCTTTGAGCCGTTTCGTGCACAGTTTGCACTGGGATTCGGTCGGGCCACTGCCGATCTGCCAGCCACGCTGGCGAAATGCTGGATAGCGGATCATGTCCTTGCGGAGCGACACAAAGTTCATTAGCCGGTCTGCAGCTTCGCGTTTCCTTTTGCCTCTCAAGGGGGCACGCCATTGGATGATCTTCTCCCACGCCGCCGAATAGCCCTTGTGCTTGAATACGTGCATCAGTTCATCCGCCCACGTTCTGCCTTCGGGCGATTCCTCGCCAAACACCTTACCAGCCCGTTGAAAAGCTCACAGTTCGGTCGCAGATCGAGTTAGTAACACGGCGTTCGACCATCTGGCGGTGAATCGGGTGGGGACACCACGCCAGCGCGCCCGAGGCCGCAAAGCGTTTTCGGAGGTCAATCAAGGCAAGATGCACAGCGCACAAAAGACCGCAAAGCCCTTGAAGGCACCGCGGCTTGCCCATGCCGAACAGCTTGCGCACCAACAGGCCCAGGTTCCGCGCCGCCACCTGGATCAGGTACCGTTTGCTTACGTTCACCAGGCCTCGCAGCCAGGTTCGCCTCGCTCCGCCGGTGTCGCACACGTGCGCGAAGCTCCGTTCCACACGCTCACTCCGCAGTCGGCCCAAACGTCGGCCTCGCTTGCCTCGGGTGCGCTTTCGATTCGCATAGGCCGCCCGGCGATACTCGGCCGGCTGGGCCGTCCAGCAGCGATGGCTCTTGAATTTCGGCTCCGGAATGTATGCGCGAATGTGATGATCCCGCCCCAGCGCCACCAAGTTCTCGGTCGAGTAGTAGCCTTTGTCGGTAACCGCGTTGTGGATGTCTCTCTTCCCGTCGGCTTCGTCCAGATGATCTTGAGCCTCAAGCACGCTGGGAATCAACGTCTGCGAATCTCCCTGATCGGCCGTGTAGACCGTCGCAGCCAACACGAATTCGCTCTCCAGATCCACCACGTGTTCGGCTTTGTAGGCCAAGTGCGTGCGACCGTCCTTCATCTTGGCGATGCGGCTATCGGGATCTGCGGGCGATTGCCACTGGTCGTTGGAGACCTTCTTGTCTCCTTTCTTGTTGCGATCTTTGTCGAAACGCCGCAAGTCCTCGTCGGTCGGGTTCTCGATGCCCGCTTCCTCGGCCAATCGCCGCAAGTATTGCTTCCAGTCCTCGCCGGTGTCTCTGCGGACGATCGACTTCATCGCCGCGTTGGCTTCCAGCGTCGTGGAGTCCACCGCCACGGACTTGCCCCGCAGGAGGTTCTTCCGCGAGGCGATCTCCAGGATATACACAAATACCTGCTCGTGGACCGACTCGGGCAGTCGTTGCCGAATGCGCGTGAGGCTGGAATGGTCCGGCACGGCTTCCGTGGGCTCCAAGCCCAGGAACTCCCGCAGCGAAAGGCTGTCAGAACAGCGCCAGGCGATGCCTCGCTGCGAGTCGATCCCTTCAAAATATCCGACGAACAGCATGCGGAAGTAGCGGCCCGGCGGGATCGACCGGCGACCGCCTTCGGCGTAGTAGGGTTCGCAGAGATCCTCGACGAACTCGTCGAAGTCCGCCTTGCGGAGAAGTTGTTGCAACCGCTGATAGAACGGATGGCCCGCCGATCGCGGCACGTCCCGCCAGGCGACCCAGAATTCCTCCTGCCGCTGTTCCGGCCCACGACCCAAAGCCATGTTCGATTCCCTTTTGCGCGACCCAAGGTGTTCCACACCCCCAGAACCGCCGCATGATACCGATTAACCCGAGATTTTCAACAGGCTGTTACGCCGCGCGCGATGGACGTTCTCGCTTAGGTGGTAGAAGTCCAAGCCCAACCCATCCAATTCACCAAAGTGCAACTGCATCTGCTCACGAATCCACGTTGCCCCATCCACCAAGCCCACGCGCTGGTCGGCCTTCTGAAATCGCAGTCGGTCCGCTTCACGGCGCAGGAGCCTTCCGGTCACAATGTGATTGCCATGCGTGAAGGCCACATGCTGATGCTGGGCGCCCTCGCTATAAAAAAACGCGATCTTGAACTCCTTCCAAGGCAGGTCCGAGCCGCGCCTGCGCGGTGGCAAGGGCTTGCACTTCTTGCCGCTGCGACGACGCTTGGCTTTGACTTTATCGCGGCGTTTGATCTTCTCGGCGTCGGTGACGATCGGCACCATCACGCCGTCGCAGCCCGTGTAAACACGGGTTTTCCCGATGGTTTCCCCCTCCTCCGCTACGGTGCAATCTTCCGCGTGCCACGTCACGGCGATGGTATCGTCTTGCTGGGCTTTCAACACACGACGCCCGGCCGCTTCCACCACTTGACGCAACCGTTCGCCACTGAGCCGGACTTGAGCCGTGCGCTGCAGAGCCGCGGATGCCCTCACGAAGCTCATTGCCGACAAGTTCACGCGACAAGCCATCTCGACGACGCCGGGCGTGATCGTTGTCCTGCCGCGATCGAGAACCTCATCCACCGGCGCGAGACTGCCAATCTGTGGCCCGTACCACCACCGGCGCACGATCTTGACCTCGCCATTGACGGTGAGAACTCGGTGAGACTGCCGGCCTTTATTGGCCAGTCGTCTGCCCGTCGTCGGATCGTGCGGAGGGGGGAAAAGCGGCTTCCGCCGCATCGACCCGCTTCTGCACCGCCGCCTCAAACACGCGGCGACGCATCTCTGCCGAGAGATCTCGCACCTGTTCCTCGCTGCCGGCGATCCACTCGCCATCCGCGGCGCCGTTGACCGCGTCCATGACCTCCTTGAGGTATTGCTCCATCTCCTGCTTCATCGAATCGGCGAACTCCTGCGGCGAGACTCGCGGCGTTTCCATCTCGTGCTCCTTGCGTGCGTGAACGTGGTCGCAATCCCATACGCAAGCAGTCTACCCAAACCCCGCAGATCGCGCCAGTGGAAATTGTCACGCACGTTCCATGAATGCTGCGAAGCGACGGTATATTGGGCAACGCTGGTGTTGAACGCCGACACGCCCTGTACGAAAGGAGTCAGTTGACCAATCCCGGTAAGGCTTGTCTGGACGCTGCTGCCGACGGAACTAACCGGGCTGCTGGGATGCACCGAAGGCGTGCCGAGACTTGCCAGATTTGTTCCAAGCGTGTAGTCGATTGACGCAGCGCCCACGCCCCCAAGATAGGCAGCGGCGTCCACGTAAGTGGATACTATCGATGATACTCCTTTGCCGATGGCACTGGCAACCGAGCCAACCAGTCCGCTATAACACAAGCCTGAAGGATCGACAAGGTCCACCGGGCTGTTGCCGCAGTAGCGGTAGAGGTTCATGTCGCCGGCCGAGTAGCCTGTGGGGTCTTCCGTGAGCCAGCGGCCCACTCTTGGATCATACGACCGCGCACGGTTGTCGTATAGCGCCGTGTCGGCGTCCCAGGGACGGCCCGTGAAGCCGAACTGGAAGTCGACCGCCCAGGTCGAGGTTGACTGGCCGAAGGAGTCGAACGTCCGGTGTTCGGCTTCCACGACGGGCTGTGGTTCGGCCGCTGTCTCCCATATCGCACGCCAGCGGCGGTGTACTTCGACCGAGATTCAAGCCGGCGGCCTGCGGAAGTCGAAAAACAGCATGCAGCCGCGCGCCACAAAGGGGAAACCCCACCTGTACTCAACGCCCCGTGGCACTTCAGCGGCCGCGCAAGACCCGTGAGAGGTCTTGCGGGCCGCTAATCCCCTCTATCTTATTCAGCCCTATCTGCTGTCCAAAGAACCCCGTCCACCGCCAGCTCTCTGTCCGCCCTCCGGTACACATTTTTTCCCTCGGATGAGTTTTTTAGTAAGGACAACCGAAGGCTACCCCAATTCATCAATACTAGCTGCGTCCTGCTCTGTAGAAAACCATGCCAGCAAAGCTAGCTAAACAAGGTGGATGGGGAAATGCGTAAATATGTTGGATGGCAACAACCAGCAAGTCGCCGCGCAAAGTTCTCTTGATGGCCTACCTGGTCGGACAGAGGACGCTGCGCCGGTATGCCCATCGTTTCAGCCCTAAGAAGTTTACGCAACCCCAGTTGTTTGCGGCCTTGGTGCTCAAAGAGTTTCTGCAGTTGGATTACCGCAAGCTTTCCCAGTTTTTCCGCGACGCTCCCGAATTCCGCACGGTGATCGAGTTGGACTCGGTGCCGCACTTCACGACCTTCCAGAAGGCTGCGCAGCGTTTGTTGATATCTGCCCGCGCTCGGCGTCTGTTGGACAAGACGATCAAGATCGCAGTGAAGCATCGATGCGTGTGCCGCCGCGTGAGACTGGCTGCTTTGGATGGGACGGGCCTGGAGTCCCACCACGCCAGCAGCTACTATGTTCGTCGCCGCGCCGCCGGCGGAAAAACATGGCAGAAAACCACATACACCCGTTTTCCCAAGGCGGGCATTCTCTGCGATTGCCGCAGCCACTTGATTCTTGCGGTAGTTCCCGGCCGAGGGCCTAGACCCGACATTCAGCACTTTCGCGTGGCTCTGGACCAGGCGTTGCACGTGATTCGGATCGACGCGCTTGCTGCTGATGCGGGATACGATAGCGAAGGGGCGCACAGGTATGCTCGCCAAGAGCGCGGAGTGCGAACGCTCATTCCTCCATTGGCCGGTCGCCCGACAAAGAAGCTTCCATCGGGCTACTGGCGCCGAATGATGGCAACATCCTGAATCCGTGAGCTTCGATGGCTTGTTCTTGGGATAGATCAACCGGTGGTTGGTGCTCTTGGCTGGCAGAAGCGGGTGTAGACGCACTGCCAGACCGATCTCCACGGATTGCCTCGCCACAGCGACAGGCCCCATCGGTTCGAGTGCCGAGTCAGTCGGGCGGCGAAGTACATCAGGTCTTGGATCACACTTCGCAACCGACGCCGAGAGACCGGCTTGGGAAGTGGCATCTTCCCTTCCGGCGGCAAGGACTTGTTTTCGGCCAATGCCGTCTGACCGCACAGCCGCAACACGTTGTAGGCCACCAGCCCCAACGACAGCATCAAGGCGTTGGTGGCGAACTTCCCGCTTGGTAAACGCTCCAGGTCCAGGTCCGATTTCAGTTCGGAGTGGAACTGCTCGCTGGTGCTGTGCTCGTGATACAGGGCGATAACCTTCTTGGGGGCAAGCTTCAGACTGGTCCACCAGGTCGAGATCTCGATCTCCGGAACCAACAAGCGCTGACCCTCGGCAGTGATCGTCCGCTGGATCACCTCGAACACCACACGGTACGGCTTCCCGTCCCGTTCCTTCCAGGTCTCGCCCGTCCAGATCTCCTTGCCCACCCGAGGCTCTTCACACGTGCCATACGCCTGAGCCTCCTCCAGCCAGTCTGCCTCCGACTCCTTCCGCAGATTGCGCTTGATGATCCAGTCCACGTACTTCTTTTTCCGCAGGCGACGGAGGTTTTCGCCGTCGTCGTTGCCGGCATCCATCCGCACCAGAAGCTTGCCCTGCGTGATCAGCCTGGCCAAGTCAACGGCTTGGTCCAGGAAGTCAGGTGTACCCTCTTGCACATGCTGGTTGCCGGGGCGCAACTCGCAGTGAATCAGGTAGCCCTCCTGGCCCAAGTAGGCGAAGTTCGGAGCGTAGCCATCCAGATTCTTGTACGTCCACGCCACTCCCTCCTTCTTCGTGCCGCTGTTGTCCAACGGCGATACGTCGACGTCCAAGGCAATCCAGTCGTCCTGGCAGGGCGTCAGGACCGGGGCGTGCCGGGCGACCATCCGAGCCGACTCCTCATGCAACGTCCCAATCGGGGTCGTCCCCAGAGCGTCCATCCGTTGCCGGAGCGTTTCCTCAGAAGGAAGCTTGGTCAGGCCCATCGCTCGCCGGAAGAATGCTTCTTGGCGATACGCTTCGATGTCGGCGTAGTCGCTCTTGCCCAAACACAAAAGACCGATCATCGCCACCAGCACATCGCCATGCGGCACCTCGGGACGCTTTCGCTCTCCCAGGCAGATGTCGTTAAGCCGCTTTCGAAGCAACGCCTGTCCCAGCAGGGCTCCGGCCAGGGCCAACCCCGAGTGCGAAACGAGGACCTCGTCGGTCTGTTTGATGATGAATTCCATGGGCCTCACTGCCTCACCTTACGGGTGAACTGCTGTTGCCCACGATCATCGCCGAAATCCTCTGAAAAACAAGGCCATTCACCCGCTCACACGCAAAGCAAGTTCACGGAACCAGGAACATGTTTGAAGCATAGTCGGTACGGTCAGCGCTGGCAGGTAGAGACGGTCACGAGCATGCTAAAGCGGCTGATGGGTGCGGCCCTGCGGGCTCGCCAGTATTGGTCCCAATGCCGAGAAATCCTCCTGCGATCACTCACCCTCAATATCATGATCCTCTGGCGAATCGAGGTTTTCTACAGAGCAGCTGCGTCCCTGTTTCGACGCTCTCACACGCTGAGTCAAAAAGTCAAGTCTTCTGCGATCGCTGCCACGGCAAATCTTTCGACTCGCGCCAAGCGTGCCATCCCAAAGGCAAGTCTGCCAAATCCTTGATGGTTTGGTCCAGTTGGACGATGCTACGAAGACTAACAACAGCAGCATCCTCCTGCCGTGGTGGCGACGGATCGCTTACGTGAAACTGCCAAGCGCCATCATCCGCATCATGCGAAACATATGCGATCCATTCCCCTTGATGCACTATTCGCTTATTTGCAATCACTGCAACATTCGGCGGGTCCTGAAACGGCCAATTATCCATGCGACTGCCTCTCATCACTTATTTGATTTCAATCGGTTCTGTTGCCTTGAGAGAACCTGGGCATTGCTGTAGCTGTTTGAGCCAGGAGTTACACTTGGATCACCGGGTCTTCTTGGAATCACATGGTCAATCTGAGCTTCGTTTGCCGGTGGCGTTACGCCCTTCGCGCTCTTGCTTGGCATGACCAACTCTTCACCCGTCAAGTCTGATCGCAGCACGCCCGTGTTTCTGGCCATATTCTCTTGATAGATTTTGGCCTTCTGCGTTGCAGTAAAATTCTTTCCAGGCCCTACACTCGGATGATCGGCTAGATTTGAATATGGTTTTGTTGGGGCTGTGCCTGATCGTACGGCGAACGTGCCCTCTGCCGCCGCATAGCCGCTGGCAACCTCGCCTATGATGAAGCCTGTGGCCATTTCCCCAAACAACATTTTGGCGTTGTGAGCGAAATCCGATTCAGGCGCTGCCCAGTTTCTGGACCAGTCAGGAACGTCAACGTACGGAAGAGGCTCGGTGAACACCGGCTGACCATAATTCGACATCATCGCCAGTTCGTTTATTGCCGCCATGCCGGTGTTCTCTACCCAAAGGACGGAATTCGCCAAGAAACCGCCGAGATTGGTGCCACCGTTGGCAGCGGACGCCCAATCTTGGATAGCTTGCGCGCCGATGTTGTTCCCGAATTGTCCCCCGTCGCTTGGCTGAGCAAGTCCCGCACGATCGCCCCCATTGTAGAGTGCGCGACCCCAGTCCGCAACCTGCGAGTTCCATGAATGCTGCGAAGCGACGGTATATTGGGCAACGCTGGTGTTGAACGCCGACACGCCCTGTACGAAAGGAGTCAGTTGACCAATCCCGGTAAGGCTTGTCTGGACGCTGCTGCCGACGGAACTAACCGGGCTGCTGGGATGCACCGAAGGCGTGCCGAGACTTGCCAGATTTGTTCCAAGCGTGCAGTCGATTGACGCAGCGCCCACGCCCCAAAGATAGGCACCGGCGTCCACGTAAGTGGATACTATCGATGATACTCCTTTGCCGATGGCACTGGCAACCGAGCCAACCAGTCCGCTATAACACAAGCCCGAAGGATCGACAAGGTCCACCGGGCTGTTGCCGCAGTAGCGGTAGAGGTTCATGTCGCCGGCCGAGTAGCCTGTGGGGTCTTCCGTGAGCCAGCGGCCCACTCTTGGATCATACCACCGAGCACGGTTGTCGTATAGCGCCGTGTCGGCGTCCCAGGGCCGGCCCGTAAAGCCGAACTGGAAGTCGACCGCCCAGGTCGAGGTTGACTGGCCGAACGAGTCGAACGTCCGGTGCTCGGCTTCCACGGCGGGCTGTGGTTCGGCCGCCGTTTCCCACAACGCCTCTACCTCGTCGGCGGTCAACGCGCGCCGGTATAGTCGCGCCTCGTCCATTTTTCCGTCGAAGGCATGACTGGCATAGCTCCACGCCCCCGAGCCGTATGGATAGAGCGTTCCGATGGCCAGCGGCTTGAGCGTGTCCCCCATCGCCGGCGTCCAGTTGACGATCGTATGGTAGTCCGACGCGACGCTCTGGCCGTCCACGTACAGCGTCATCAGGTTCGCGTCATCGACCGTCGCCACGACGTTATGCCACTGTCCTGTGGAAAGGGCACTGGGCGAGGTGAGCAGCAACTGCGATTGCAGCGAAAGGCTGACCGTATTGTTGGTCTCCAGATGCAGCCCATAGTTGTACTCCCCGTTGCCGCTCCATGGCTTGGAGATCAGCCAGCCGCCGGTCGTTTCCGTGGGGTTCACGTACACCCATACACTGAGGGTCAACTCCCCGCCCTGGTATTTCAACTCTGAGCAGTCCGGTACCTCGACATAGTCGTTCTGCCCATCCAGGCTGATCGCCGCGCCGCTGACGCCGCTGGTCCACACGGCCCCGTTCAGCAGCGTGCCATCGTGATCGCATCCCGTGCTATCGGTGGCGGTGGTGCCGTTGTTCTCGTCAAACTTCCACCGGCCTTCGGCCTCCAGCTTCATCGACTCCACTACCTCGTCGGCGGTCAACGCGCGCCGGTACACTCGCACCTCGTCCATCTTTCCGTCGAAGGCATGGCCGGTATAGCTCCACGCCCCCGAGCCGTATGGATAGAGCGTTCCGATGGCCAGCGGCTCGAGCGTGTCCCCCATGGCCGGCGTCCAATTGGCGATCGTATGGTAATCCGACGCCACGCTCTGCCCGTCCACGTACAGCGTCATCAGGTTCGCGTCATCGACCGTCGCCACGACGTTATGCCACTGGCCTGTGGAAAGGGCACTGGGCGAGGTGAGCAGCAACTGCGATTGCAGCGAGAGGCTGACCGAATTGTTGGTCTCCAGATGCAGCCCATAGTTGTACTCCCCGTTGCCGTTCCACGGCTTGGAGATCAGCCAGCCACCGCTCGTTTCCGTGGGGTTCACGTACACCCACACACTGAGGGTCAACGCCCCACCTTGGTATTTCAACTCTGAGCAGTCCGGCACCTCGACATAGTCGTTCTGCCCATCCAGGCTGATCGCCGTGCCGCTGACGCCTCTGGTCCACACGGCCCCGTTCAGCAGCGTGCCATCGTGATCGTGCCCGGTGCTATCGGTGGCGGTGGTGCCGCTGCCCTCGTCGAGCTTCCACCGGCTTTCGGAGTTCCAACTGCGGACGGCCCCGCCGACCACGTCGCGAACCGTTCCTTCTTGGTCTGCCAAGCCCCAGAGGACCTCCCCGGTCTCGTCTTCGGAAGCCAGGATTTGGTCCACCGCCGCGCCGTAGAAGTAGCGGTGGGCCAGATGTGGAGCATTCTCACTTGTCCCGCCGGTCGCCAGGCCGTTCTGGTCGTGGATCTCCAGGGCTACGTTGTCCCCTTGGTGGACGTTGTAAAAGTAGTCGGCTGCGCCAGCACCCACTCCGTCGGAGTCGACCTTCTTGCGAACCCGGCGATTCAGATAGTCGTAGGTGTATTGAACGAACGTGTCGGGCGATTCGGCGGCGTACGCGGTATCGCTGGCGTAGTGCGTGACGCCCGTCAGACGATTGCGATGGTCCCAGTCGTAGGTCGTGATGTCCGTGTCACCGGCATTGAGCGTGCCGCTCGCATCGGCATCCACATACCGCAGAGTCCGATTGCCTTCGGCATCATACTGATAGGTGTAGACCCCATCACTCGTGAGTTGGTTGCACGTACCCGTGGTATAGCTGACACCGTCAACTGACTCACGGTTTCCGTTGTCGTCGTAGTCGTACGACTCGTCGTCCTGGTAAGAGTGGTCGGCTGCGGTGAGTTGGTTCGTGGCGTCGAGTGTGAATGTACTGCTGCCATCCAGCGATGTCATGGTGTCGATGCGGCTGGCGATGTCGTAGGTCCAGGTGTAGTTCAGTGTCGTGAGGTCATTTGCGGGGCCATAGGTGTGGGACATGGTCCGCAGCCGACCCAGGTCGTCATAGTCAGAGTAGTCGGTAGTAGCCACAGTGGCCGAGCCGTCGTCGGCGTAACGGGTGATTGTGTCGAACTGGCCGTCATTGCGATAGTTGTAGTTAGCCCGTTTGTTGACCGTTCCACCGACGCTTTGTTTCGTCTCCGCGAGGCGCCCCAGAGCATCGTAGGCATCTTCGGTGATACCAGTCAGGCCCGCTGTGACGGAGGAACCCTCGATGGCCTGTATCAGATTACCTGCCTCATCATAGGTGTAGGTGAACTCGGCAAGGGCATTGGGGACCAAGGAGAAGGGATTGACAAGCCAATCCAGCTGGTAGCTTCCTGTCGCCGCTGTTGGCGAAATGACGTCGACGTACCAGTACTGGTCCGTAGAATTGCTTGTGCAGAGCAACGATACGGTGTTGCTTCCCTCGCCACTACTTCCGATGATGGCAAACTCAGTGCTGACTGGATAGACACGAAGAATCGGCTCGAAGGAACTACTGGTGAGTGTTACCAGGACGGAACTGCCAGCGACCACATAGCCCAGTTGCCAGCGATCGAAGTTCTCGGCGACCCCATCGTGGTCCCAGTCCTGCGAGCCCGTGTCGCCATCACCCAATTGGCCGTTGCGACTTACGTGGGTGGGCTGCGCCAGATCTATAGGAGCCATCCGTGCCTGCGCGACGTTGCCCAGTTCGTCATAGGTATACTGATAGAGCACACCCGCTTCGGCGGCCTCCAGCTTGACCAACTCCGTTACCTCCTTGGCGGTCAACGCGCGTCGGTACACCTGCACCTCGTCCACTCTTCCGTCGAAGGCATGGCTGGTATCGCTCCACGCCCCTGAGCCGTACGGATAGAGCGTTCCGATGGCCAGCGGCTTGTTCGAATCCCCGGTCGCCGGCGTCCAATCGCTGATGGTATGATAGTCCGACGCCACGCTCTGCCCGTCGACGTACAGTGTCATCAGGTTCGTATCATCGACCGTCGCCACGATGCTGTGCCACTGTCCTGTGGAAAGGGCGCTGGGCGAGGTGAGCAGCAACTGCGATTGCAGCGAAAGGCTGACCGTATTGTTAGCCTGCAGATGCAACTCATAGTTATACTCCCCGTTGCCGTTCCATGGCTTGGAGATCAGCCAGCCACCATCGGCCTCCGTCCCGTCGACGTAGACCCAAGCACTGAGAGTCAACTCCCCACCTTGATACTTCAGTTCTGGGCAGTCCGGTACCTCGACGTAGTCGTTTTGGCCGTCGAGGTTGATCGCTGTGCCACGGACGCCGCTGGTCCATGTCGTCCCATTCAATAGCGTACCGCCGTGGCTATGTCCGGAACTGTCAGTGGCGCTGGTGCCGGTGCCCGCATCGAACCTCCACCAGCCGGTTGCGGCCGTGTCCAACTCGGTCACGCCAATCAACTGACTGGCCGAATCATACCAATAGCGAACGGTATGAAGCACTTGGGAACTGCCATCGAGCCAGCGCTCTTCGACCTGCCGGCCGAGAGAATCGTAGGTGTATTCGGTCTCGCGGCCATTCCGGTCGGTGCTGTGAGTCAGGTTACCTGCAGCGTCGTACGCATAGGAGCGGGTATCATCGAGCCCGTTGGTCTCGCTCACCAAACGGCCCAGCCCGTCGTAAGCGAACTGGGTCGAGTTACCTTCCGGGTCAGTAACCGCCACTGTCTGACCCACAGCGTCGTAAGAGGTTGTGGTGGGATGCGCCGGCGTGAAGCCGGAGATGAGTTGCCCCTGAGCGTCGTAGGGCTCGCTGCCGGTGGTGGGATCATCGTCCAAGGCATCGATGATCTGGGTCTGCCGGTTCAAAGCATCGTAGACATACCAAGTCGTATGGTTCGGATCCTTGGCAGTGCTCCCCAGAGGATCAGTCGTGTACTGCAGATTGCCGTTGGCATCGTAGCCATAATACGTCACCGGCGCACCGTGGGAACCGTCTCCCGGGGTAGATTGATGTGCCTCGATGGTCCGATTGAGATGGTCGTAGACATAGGTGCTCATCTGGCCCATGGCGTCGGTGACCGAGGTGACGTTGCCCAGCGCATCGTATGCCGTAATCATCGCGTGCGACGCTGAGAACGTGAGCTCACCGACGCCATTGCATGGCTCAGCCCCAGACGCTGGGTCGGCGTCCACCGGGTCGATGACGGCAATCTGCCGGTTCAGCGCGTCATAGGCATACCAAGTAGTGTAGTCTGAGTCCTTAGGATCGCCGCCCAATGGGCTGGTGACATACTGGAGATTGCCGTTGGCATCGTAGCCATAACAGGTTGTCGGTGATACCCGCTGGCTGTCATAACGCGTGAACTCCGGCTGGATCTCACGGATCAGCTGGCCGAGATTGTCGTACTCATAGGTCGTCGTACGGCCGAGTTGGTCGGTTGCTCTCCAGACACGGCCGAGCTGGTCGTACTGAGTCGTCGTCGTGTGGTGCGGATCGCCTCGCTCCCAGCCTAATGCATCGGTCGTGCTAACCACGCGGTTCAAGTTGTCGTAGCTGTACCAAGTCGTGCAACCCAGGGCATCGGTAACGGCCGTGAGATTGCCGGCAACGTCGTATGCGTAGGTGATGGTCGGCGCCGATTGCCCATTGACCGGAACGGGCTGGATTTCCGCGATCTTCCGATTGCGGTTGTCGTAACGGTACTTGGTGGTCCGTCCCAGGGGATCGGTGGCCGTCAATACGTTGCCCACGGCATCGTAGACGGTTACAGCCGTATGAGCCGGATCACCAGCGTACTGCCCCAAAGCATCCGTAACTTGTGTTAAGCGGTTTCGCTCATCGTATAGGTAACGCGTGACGTTTCCACGGGCATCCGTCACCGACGCCAAATTGCCATAATCATCGTAGGCATAGGCAATCTCCGGCCGGACAATCGGATTGGCCGAGCCGTCCGGGTCGGGAAGAATCTCAAGGGTCTTGCGGCCAAGCCAATCATAAGAGTACTCGGTAGTATGCTCGACTTCTTGGGCATCGGACCCCAATGCGTTGACCACGTAGCGTAGATTGTTGTTGGCATCGTAGAAGTAACGAGTCGTTACCGAGCCAAGTGGCCCATTGGCACCGTCCGGATCGGGCAGCGTCTCCCGGATCTTGCGATTCACCTCATCATAGTCATAAGTGGTGACGTTGCCGCGAGGATCGGCCACTGTCTTAGGATTGCTGTTCGCATCGTACGTGTAGTATGTCGTAGGGCGAGCAGCGCCGGTGCCAGTGCCGTCTGGATCGGGGAGAATAATGGCCGTCATCCGGCCAGTCAGGTCGTATTGATACTCGGTCGTGTGGTTTGGATCGCCGAGAGTTGTCCCAAGAGTGTCGGTGACGTACTGGAGGTTTCCTTGATCATCATAGCCGTAGTAGGTGATGACACGAGGCTCGACAAGGCGGACCGCATCGGCGATGACTCGCCCAGGCGACGTGCCAGTGAGTTTCACCGTCAGCGTACCGGTCGTTGACCGAAATCGTCCCAGACTGCGCCATCCGGCTCCATATGTCGAATCGTCGCCAGGAGATTGCTTCTGGTCGACCCTGATCGTGTCTAACAAGGTTCCGACTGTCGTGCCATCGAAGACCGTAAAGGGCGCAACAGTTGATGCATACACGCCGTCCGGGCGCCAGGTAATCAGCAGCTCGTAAGCCACGTCATCCTGCAAGCCTGTGAAGGTCCACGTAGCTTCGTTCGAGCTGCCGCTGGCGTAGCGATAGTCATCTTCCTCGCCGCCGGTTCCAGAGACAACTGTCCAAGTGCCCGAACTGGCGAAACCTGCGGCGCCGTCGTCGATTCCCGTGGTCACGGGAAGGATGTCTGCGATCTTGCGCCCGAGCTTATCGTAACGGCACTCGGTAAGGTTGCCACGAGCATTCTCCTGACCAACAATGCGTCCCCCGCCATCATAGTACGTGTACTCCGCGCTGCCGTCCGGCGCCACCGTGGCGATACATCGGCCTCGGGTGTCGTATAGATATCGAGTAACGTGTCCCAGCTCATCGGCCACGCTCGCCAGATTGCCGGCCGGATCATATCGCATGCGCCTTTCGCCGAGAATGGCATCATCACTATCGGTGTATGTCGTCTTGAGCAACCGCCCCATCGGGTCGTACAGGTAGCTGACAGTTCGCCCGACCGTGTCGACGACAGTCTCCCGATTGCCGAGCTTGTCGAACGTCGACGTTGTAACTGGTCGCAGCAGCAGACCGTTCTCACCCCCGATTCCGGTGAAGTCGTCCGGATCGGGGAGCGTAGCGGTCAGTTGGCGTCCGAGCAGGTCGTAGGTATAGTTTGTTGTGCGGCCATTGCCATCGGTACTCGTGAGCATGTTTCCACGATCATCATAGGTGTAGCTCACGGTAATCCACTCGCCGCTTGCAACACGGGATGATATAGTCAGCACTTGCCCTGCGGCATTGTACGTGTAGGTAGTCTTGTAGTCGTCCGGATCAGCGCTGGTGAGTCGCCCCATGGGCGTGAGACTGCTGGTGGGTAGGCCGCGATTTCCTGTCGCCGGATACGTATACAACGGGAAGTTTCCCACAGCGTCGATCGACTTCCAGAGGCTGCCGTCGTCCTGATAGAAGTTCCGTGTGGTAGCCACACCCTGCGGTGCCTCGTAAAGGCGGATGTTGCTGAAAATGGACTCCGACGCAGACCCTAGGGTTGCGTCGTCGTTCATGAAAGTCATATAGGCCAGAGTTCCATACATGCCCGTGAATCGATTCAGTGGAATCACATAGTGGCGAGTCAGCGGTCCAGTGCTTGCATAGGTGTTGAACACCGGCGTGACACCAGCCTGGCCACCTGTCCCGTAGAGCATGAATTGTCGTGGCCAATTGAACGACGCATCATCGTCGAGTCCGATGCAATGCCGATCACCGGGATCCGAACTGGTGAAGTCAAACTCCAAGATCGTATTGGCGGTTATGCTGTAGTCGGCTATTGGAATGGCTTTCCAGGTATCCCCCCAGAGCCTCAGGGTGTAGCCGTCATCGAGGACTTCATAGTTGTTGGGCGTAGACCCCCCGGTTCCGAACGTGCCGATCGTATAGTCATCAAAGTCAATCGCCAGGACCCCCGGCGTCGACTCGTCGGGGCGTTTGCCGACATCAATTGACCAATCGAGTTCGCTGAACGGCGTGGAAGGAGTGAACGTGGTGTACGCGAAGACTTTGGCGCCGCCTTCGGGATCCTCTTCAAGGACGAGGTCACCATTGGCATTGTACCAGAGTTTCTCGGTCTGTCCGTAGGCATCGGTGACGGATTGACGAAGACCGTTGTGCCAGACGCTACTAACCGTTGTACGGTCCTGGGACAACTCCTGGACAACATAGCCATCGTCAGCATACGAATACCACGTCGTGTCGCCATTCTCGTTTGTGACGGCAGTCCGGTAACGGAATAGGTCGTACGACATGCTGCTGCCATAGCCCGCCGCGTCGGTGACGCGAAAACCACGGCGATTCGCATAGTACTCATAGGCGGTCTCGCCATCATCCGGGTCGATGACCGTCTTCAAGAGTCCAGCTAGCGCGGGACCGTCAGGTGTCGCCGGGTTTGCGTCGTCGTCATAGTACTCGTACTCAGTGACCGCCTGCGCGGTCTGGGCGTCGGAAGGAGCAGTCACCAATACAAGTCGGCCACTGCCGTTGTAGCCGTAAGTCCAGGTGCGTCCCGTGAAGTCGCTGACCGAGGTGATGTGATCGTTGGTATAGACAAAGGTCAGCTTCCGAGTATTCGTCGCATCCTGGGCATCAAAGACGAAATGGATCTCGCTCGTTCCGGCATAGTACTCGATTCGAACCCCATTCCCATAGCGATCCACCATACTCAGGAGTTTGCCGGCATCGTCGAACGCAATCACGTTCCCGTGCGTATCGGTCCAAGTGTAGCCTAGGCCGGTGCCTAGATATACAAGCGTTCCGTGCACGGTCTCCGGAGTCTTGTACCCGCCCCCCTCCGGAATGAACTTCAGTTTCAGGCCGGTATCGCTGAACCAGATCTTGGTACCTGTCGGATCGCCAGCGTCGCCATCCTCAAGGCGATCCGAGTACGTGAAGGACCACCCTTCCCCCATTCCACGGTCCGACCATGCCGCGGGTGCACCGGTGAGTTGTGAGACCGTGTTGAAGGACGTGTAACACCGAGAGAATCCCAGAGCGAATCCCAGATTGGGGATCGCAAAGTCATTCTCTTCGTGAATCACGTTCCCATTTGTGGGATCCATCGGGTCGAGAACCGAAATGCTGGCCGGACTCGGTTGAGGAACGTAGGGAATGGTTGGCGTGCCGACGGCTTCGCTGCCGTAAGAATCGTCGATCTCGCCATCGACACCTCCATGGAGAACGTAGCCGACGCCAAATCCCGAAGGGTCGGTCAGAATGTAACCCACGCCGACCCAGAGGTGATTTGGGTCATTGCCAACGCTGACGTTCTCCGTTGGTACTGTGACCGTGCAGTCCTGGCTAGTAACGTAGTAGGCAATAGTAGCCCGGACGACCGGCGCGAGACCATCAAGTATGGAGTCGATTTGACCGACATTGCTGTCATCGATCGTGACGATCGAATTGCCAGGTTGTGAGTTGGCTAGCTGGAGCGCCCCGACCGTGCAAATACTCGGGATGTTGGTAACCTCCTCCCAAACCCCGGCCTCAATTGCCGAGTTCGTATAGCCTAGCAGTCTGTCGCGCGCGGCGGCGTACGAATCATTACCATCAATCACAGACAAGTAGCCGTTCCGAATGTCAATGCCCAGGTTCTTCGGCACGTAGGGATACTGAAGCTGCGAATCGGTTCCCATTGTCGTCCGATAGAATGAGCCAGATGAAGACTCGTAGATGTCGGCCGTAGCCACGCCTGACGCCACGAAAGTATGGTCCGGCATCGCGCCAGTGAGCCGGGCGATGATGTCCTCTCCACGATTGGTCTCGTAAAAATACGTCAACATTGCCAGGTGAAGCATGCTCGCGCACAGGGAGTCATACGTTGTGGCCGTGTATCCGCTGTTCAGCAACTTGATCTCTTGATCGTTGACCGCCTGGCGCGCACTGGTCAACAGTTGTTCCGACGCCTGATGCGCATCCAGGCCGACCGCTATCCAGTTTCCTGCTTCGCGAACATAGCTACTAGGCGTGAGGACAGAGCCTCCCGGAAGAATGTGCCTGACCGTCAGCGAAACGGGCGTATCGACATTGATCGGAGTTGAGCCTGACACCTCAACACTGCCGTTCAACAACAATACCGGGGTCAGAGTGGTGACAGAATCCTGCTGGGGCGTCCATCCCAACACGAGGCTATCCAGAGCGATCTCGGGCAGGTCCTCCGTCCAATCAAGATAGGTGACGCTGCCCGCGGAGTTCTTCAACAAGATCTGGACACGATGCGTCTCAATCTCGGGGATCGAGACCACTGTGTTCGTCCAGTCAAACGCTTTGTAGGGCAAGCTGTTTGGTAGTTCACAGCAGACTTGCTGGATGATACAACGCCCCCCGATGATATCTGCAATGGTGACTTCCGGCTGGTTCTCCGCGAGATACTCGCGAACCTGATTCTCGTAGTACTCATAAGCCAGTTCGTTGCGTGGCTCCGCCAGATAGTCTTCAACGTTGAATGGTACGTCTACTAGGCAATTCTGTGGCCCAGATGTGAACAGGTTATGGTAGCTCTTCCAGGCCGGATCTAAGGTGACCCATTCCGTTCCATTTCCCGATATGTCGATCTGCAGGCACGCGCGTTTGAACCTTACGGCGTCGTACGAGTTATAGGACGGGCTCAAGCCCGCGCGCGCGAGCACGTTCATTGCTGCAACAGCACTTTCTACGCCCAAATAGGATTCAATGCCCATTCCGCCGGGAGCGTAGGCATCCTTAAGAGCATCGACTGTGCCGTACACGTAGCGTGTGTCTCGCTCGGCCTCGGTCATGAGTGCCGCCAGAAGTGATGCCGTGTCCCAATCGTTGCCCGCCTTGGTTTGGAGAACCGCCAGCGGGCCCTTCATTGCGCCCCGATATGGCTCATATTCGATCGTGTTGACAACATACTCGTACATTTCGACGGGCAGGTAGTATAGCGCCTCAGCCAGTTCGGCGATGTTCGTGGCTCGCTCGGGTTGATCGGGCGCAACGTCGATGCTGATTAGCTTGCCCTTCAGATTAACCAGCCCGTCGCGTGGAGCATCGTTGAGCGGATTCCCATACACCTGAAGAGCGCTGAGCGAGACAAGTGAGGCAATGGCCGTCGGGATCACGTCAATCTGATTGTATCGCAGATCAAGCGACTCGAGCGATGTCAGACTACCCAGCGGGTAAAGTTCGGCATCCTCCAGACCGAGCCCTTGGAGCGTGACATTCGTGAGGCTCGTCAAGTCGGTGAGAGGCGAGAGATCCGAGAGGGTATTGGAGTGCGAGGGATCGCACGGAAGCACAGTGAGCGATTGGAGATTCGTTGCCAGTTGCAGGCCCTCCAGAGACTCAATCTTGCTGCTGTCCAATGAAAGGTGCGTCAACTGTGCCATTTGGGCTGAGGTCACGATCTCGGTGGCCCCCAAACTGAGAGCTTCCCGGACGGCGTCCAGCAGATCGAAATCCACCACCCATACATCGTCATAACTGTCGGCCTGGCAGTACGCCGAGTCGGGATACGTGTATCGTGTCCAGTCAGCTCCGGAGGTAATGACATCGCTTGCTGGGGTTGACGACTGATAGAAACAGGCCACATCGCTGCCTGCCTGGCTGGTAGTGGTCGTCTGCTCGAAGTCATGACTGGTAGCAAGCAAGCCACCGCCCGCAAAGGTGGTGACAAGCTGCGGAGTAGCACCCGATTCACAGAGGGCTGATATCAACAGGTCGTTGCTGGAACTGTCCTGGAAGGTAGCCGTGTCGGTACCGCCTTCGCCGTAGCCGTCGACAATCTCAAAGTTGAGTGCTCGGTTGTAGAATCCGGTGCCGTAGAGCCGTACGATGCCGCGATCTGTGAAGCGGTCCCAAGTATCATCGCCCGCCGAGCCATACATCCAGGCCCGATCCTGTCCTCCGCTGTCGCCGTACGCATGCACCACGGGGAACCCACTCGCAACCAGCTCGTACTGTGCTGCCGTTTCGGCTGCACTCTTGAGCGTGGCGATTGAAGGAGCGGCAGTGAACTCGTCGTCATAGGCGGAGTCATGAAGATACGCGGCGTCCGTACCCCCATTGTCACCGCTGGCGTCGACTCGTTCGAACCCTGCGGCATTATCCAGAATTGTGCTGAGAACCGGTCCAACCGTGCGAACCATCGAACCGTGCCCGTCGGCGTAGAGCGTAACCGTGTCATTGCTGTCATTAACGCCAATGAGCGAAGCGGTGTCATAGCCGCCACCGCCGGTGGCGTGAACCTCTTCGAAGTACAAGGCACGCACGTAAGGACGAACTCCGCCCGCATACCACATTCTGCCGAAGTTCTGATTGCTCTCGAACTCATCATCGGCTGCAGAGCCGTTTATGTAGGCGTTGTCGGTTCCAGAGGCGTTGTCACCGTGCGCAACGACATACTGGAATCCATTAGCGGCTAGACTGTATCCAGATCCAGTAAGGGTAGCGTTGACTGACGTGCCCTCAGCGTCGGCCGAGTGAGATATGAACGTATCGTCGCCGGTTGAATCATAAAGATGAACGTCGTCATCCCCCCCCGCTCCGTTAATAGTCGCGTTTTCCACGCGAGACCAAGTCACGCTATAGACTGGCGTTGCCAGCTTGTCGTGGAAACTGCCCGAACTGGCATACATCGTGCCAAGCTCGGCTTCCGAGGTTCCCGTGATCGTGAGCGTGTCGGTTCCCGCGAGGCCATCGATGCTAAGGGCATCATACTGGGCAACCTGAACCGTCTGTGGCTGCCCCCCGTTGACGACAACTTCATGAGCTTGCGTGCCGAGAGTTACGACAACCGTGTCGTCGCCACCAGTTAGACCAGTAACGGGATACGTCGCCAGCATCTCCCGAGGCTCTAACGGCTGTACCCGAAGGGACCTCGACAGCGGTGGTCGCGTCTTTTTGCTCCCGCGCTGACGGACAGATCCAAACCGTCTGGTACTCTTTGACCATAACCAACGGGGCCTATACATGGGATAGTCCTCCGACGTTGCGCGCAAGCGAAGCGCAGAAAAGAGGCGGGCCAATTACGACAAGCTCACGGCTGAAGTAAGAGTGGGAACGTGCCGCTCACGATTGATCAAACGATCCGTCTAATGATGTTTGCACAACGAATGCATGGAGGCCAACTAGCCAAAGGCCAGAAGACGAGGACATGCAATCCAACATCATGCACTGCCTATGCAAGACTCATTAGCAACGAGCCATACAGGCGGTGATCTACGGCGACAGGCGAACATCTCCTCCAGATCAAACACCTGAGAATCTAGCGCCGCGCAGAAGATCTGTCAACTGTCAAACTCGGCAGTTTTGCCGAATTCCATATAAACAGCCATTTGTGATGATAATCATATGCTCGGCGTTTCCACGATGATCGCCGTGACCGGGGCGGGAGCGACTCTATTGCAGTGGCATTTCGTGTCACTTGTCGCCGCCAAAATGCATCACTAGTTCTCTGGGATTCTGATCGCGAGCCGTGAGGGTCCTGAATTACCCGGCCTGCCATTGAAGACGTGACGTGGAGATCGGCGAGCAATGCGGGCCCACCCCCTGGACGAGAATCGGCATGGAAAAGGAACCCACCACGCTCCATGTTGATCTTGTCAGTCGGCCCGATGGACGATGATCGTCAACACCAGTCCGAGGGTACGCGTCGTCGACGGCGACCAACGCCAAGCTCTCTCGGGTACGATTCCAGATAACCCGCACTCGCCGGCCGTTTCCGAAAGCGAACGGGACGGTGACGAGGCCAACCATCCGGACGTTAGCGGACGTCTATGCGAAGGAGGAGATTCCACCTGTGACCGCAGTTGATGATCTGCCGCCCGGCGAGCGGCGAATGTTGCGACGCAAGGGCCTCACCAACGCTGTCCGGACGATCCAGGGCGGTCGATCGCCAGCGACATCGGTTCGCAAACGCAGTCCGTCGAAGTCAAAGTAAGCTCAACCGGCAGTTCCTTGGGGGCGGGACCAGAGGCCCCAGTTCCCTCCCCCAAACTCCCACCCCCTTCCCCCTTTTCTGTGCCTGCAACCGCGGGAGTCATGACGAGGCCATGCCCGCGTGGATTCTCCGCTATTCCCGCCGACCGTTTTCAGAACTCGGTGGTTTTCTGGGAGTCCGAAGAACGGATTGAGTAGATGGGAGAGAGAGCCGGTTTCCAATCGCCGCTACAACGTACAGGTACACGGGGCGATTGTCACATGCCACATACTCGCAGGTACGTGGACCGTGACATATACAGAGCTTGGCCACGCAACCGCGCCATGCTATGCTCCTTCCTACGATCGTAGATTCACGCCGCGATCGCGGAGGTAGTTCTTCAATTCCGGGATGTCGATCATGTGAAAGTGGAAGACGGACGCCGCCAGCAGGATCGTGGCGCCGGCCTCGACCGCCTCGTAGAAATGCTCGAGCTTGCCGGCTCCGCCGGAAGCGACGATCTGGGCTGTGGTGTTCTCCTTCATGGCGCGGATGATGGGCAGATCATAGCCGGTCTTGGCCCCATCGCCTGCCTTGCTCGTGGGAAGGATCACCGGAACACCGAACGCATCGACCTTCTTGGCCCATTCGACTGCATCCGTGCCGGTGGCCGTGCGTCCGCCGTCGATGTACACCTCGTAGCCGGAAGGCATCGTCTGGTTCTGGTCCACGTCGATCGCTACGGTCACTTTCTCGGGACCGAACTCCTTGACCATCTCGGCGATGACTTCCGGCCTGCGGAACGCAGCGCTGCTAGTCGAAATCTTGTCTGCTCCCGCGTTTAGCACGGCCGCCGCCGAGGCCACGTCCGAGATCCCACCGCCCACGGTGAAAGGCACGCTGGCGGCCTCGGCGACGCGCCTGACCACGTCAAGCATGGTTCCGCGCCTCTCGACCGTGGCCGTGATATCCAGGAGGGCCAGTTCGTCTGCCCCCGCCTCACAGTAAGCCAGGGCACACTGCACAGGATCACCCGCGTCGCGAATATCGACGAAGTGAACGCCTTTGACCACCCGGCCGTTCCGCATGTCCAGACAGGGCATAATGCTGACGGACTGAGTCATAGCTCCATTCCTTTCCCGTTGGTGCGCGAAAGTCCTCGTCGATTTCGGCCTTTTGGTGGCCGCTTGCCTGTGTAGCATGTCTGAAGTTGCACGTCAATCAGCGACCGTGCCGGCCGCTCTCTGAACCGTGGGACTGCACCTGCCCGACGCGGAGTTTGACGCGGAAGTCACCCGGCATAGGGAACGGCGCAGGAATTCCGCATGCGCCAATTGCAATTGCCGGAGGACCGGCTATCTTGGCGGTTCTCGGACTGCAAATCGGTCTTACATCGAGAAGTCCGCGATCTCTGTCGTCATCGTGCCAAGTATGCCGGTATCGCCGGTCACAGAAGACGGGGAGGAATCGGATGGACTATAAGGCATTCGTCGAAGAGCAAGTGGCTTACATTAGGGAGACTGTTGCAGACGGGCTGGCCATCAATGCACTCAGCGGCGGGGTGGATAGCTCTGTGGTAACGGTATTGGGCCATCGTGCCATGGGCGATCAACTCAAGACCGTGTTTATCGACAACGCCCTGATGCGGCGGGAAGAGCCGCAACGGGTAAGCGGTGTGTTCGCCGATATGTGCATCCCGGTGGAGGTTGTGGATGCCCGCCGCGAGTTTCTGCAAGCCCTCGCTGGTCTGACCGATCCGGAGGAGAAGCGAAACGCCGTTACGCGGACGTTCTATGCATGCGTCTTTGCTGACCTGATTCGGAGGTCAGGGGCCAAATACCTGCTACACGGCACCATTCTCACCGACATTGAGGAGACTGTGGCCGGCATCAAGCGGCAGCACAACATCCTGGCCCAGATCGGAATCGATCCGCACAAGGAGTATGGCTACCACGTGTTGGAGCCTCTGGAAACGCTTCGCAAAGACGGGGTGCGCGAGGTGGCCGAGCTGCTGGGGCTGCCGCCGGAGATCACCCGTCGCATGCCTTTCCCAGGACCAGCGCTGGCCACGCGCATCGTGGGTGAGGTAACCGAAGAGCGGCTGGAAACCGTTCGTGCGGCCACGGCGGTCGTCGAGGAGGAACTGGCCGGTACCGACGTGTTCCAATACCTGGCGGTATTGCTGGCCGACAAGGCCACGGGCATCCGCGGCGGCAAGCGGGAGTTCGGTCAGATTATCGTCGTCCGCTGTGTCGACAGCGTCGACGCCCGCATCGCCACGGCCGTGGAACTACCCTGGGAGAAGCTGCGAGGCATTTCCGCGCGGATCACGGAGATTCCCGGCGTAAACCGTTGTCTTTATGATCTAACACCCAAGCCGCCGGCAACGATCGAGTACATTTGAAACCGACGATTACAATCATAGGAGGCGGGGACCGTGCCAAGACGTTCCGACATTCAGAAGGTGATGATTATCGGTTCCGGGCCGATTATCATCGGGCAGGCGTGCGAGTTTGACTATTCGGGCACGCAAGCGTGCAAGGCCCTGCGGCGATTGGGTTACACCATCATTCTGGCCAATTCCAACCCTGCTACCATCATGACCGACCCCGGCATGGCCGATGTCACCTACATCGAGCCGCTGACGGTCGAAGCCATGACCGAGATCATCAAAAAGGAGCGGCCCGATGCGCTGTTGCCAAACCTGGGCGGCCAGTCGGGCTTGAACCTCGCCTCGCAGTTGTACAAGGCCGGCGTGCTCGACAAGTACGAGGTCAAGGTGATCGGCGTGCAGGTGGATGCCATCGAACGCGGCGAGGACCGCCAAGCCTTCAAGGATACAATGAACCGGTTGGGAATTCCCATGCCGCGCAGCGAGATCGCCCACAGCGTCGAGGAGGCCGAGAAGGTGCTTGCGGTGATCGATTTGCCGGCGGTCATCCGCCCGGCGTACACACTTGGCGGCACCGGCGGCGGGTTGGTCTACAACCTGGAGGAGTTTCGCACGGTGGCTGCGCGCGGACTCTCCGCCAGCATTGTCGGGCAAATCCTCGTCGAGGAGTCGGTCGAAGGATGGGAAGAACTGGAGTTGGAGGTCGTGCGCGACGCGAAGAACCAGATGATCACCGTGTGCTTCATCGAGAACGTCGATGCGATGGGCGTGCACACCGGCGACTCCTACTGCACCGCCCCGATGCTCACCATCGACACCGAGCTTCAGAAGAGACTGCAGAAGTATTCCTACGATATCGTCGAAGCGATCGAGGTCATTGGCGGTACGAACATCCAGTTTGCCCACGACCCGAAGTCTGGCCGTGTGGTGGTCATCGAGATCAACCCACGCACGTCGCGGTCCTCGGCCCTCGCCTCGAAGGCCACGGGCTTTCCGATCGCCTACGTATCGTCGCTTCTGGCGGGCGGGCTCACGCTGGACGAAATTCCCTACTGGCGCGACGGGACACTGGAGAAATACACGCCTTCGGGCGACTACGTGGTGGTGAAGTTCTCCCGCTGGGCGTTCGAGAAGTTCCGCGGCCTGGAGGACAAGCTGGGCACGCAGATGCGCGCGGTGGGCGAGGTGATGAGCCTGGGCAAGAACTACAAAGAGGCCTTTCAGAAGGCCATCCGCTCGCTGGAAATCGGCCGGCATGGGCTCGGTTTCGCCAAGAACTTTAACAGTCTCTCACTGGAAGAGTTGATGACCAGGCTCGCCCATCCATCGAGCGAGCGGCAGTTTCTCATGTACGAGGCCCTGCGAAAGGGTGCCGACGTGCAAACTCTCTACGAGCGAACCTTCATCAAGCCCTGGTTTATCCAGCAAATGAAGGAGTTGGTCGACCTGGAGGAGCGAATTCTCAAGTACAAGGGCGGACTGCTGCCGGACGACCTCTTGCTCCAGGCTAAGAAGGACGGCTTTGCCGACAAGTACCTCGCACGACTACTCGACGTACCCGAGTGCGAGATTCGCGACCGCCGCAAGGCCCTGGGCGCGGTCGAGGGCTGGCATGCGGTGCCTGTGAGTGGTGTGGAAGACGCCGCCTACTATTACTCCAGTTACAACGCGCCCGATACCACCAGCGTTTCTTCGGGCAAGAAGGTGATGGTGCTGGGCGGCGGGCCCAACCGCATCGGCCAAGGAATCGAGTTCGACTACTGCTGCGTCCACGCCGCCTACGCCCTGCGCGACGAAGACTACGAGTCGATCATGGTCAACTGCAACCCGGAGACCGTCTCCACGGACTACGATACTTCCAACAAGCTTTACTTCGAGCCCCTCACGGTTGAAGACGTGCTGAGCATCTACGAGAAGGAGAAACCGCTGGGCGTGATCGTACAATTCGGGGGGCAGACACCGCTGAACCTGGCAGCCGATTTGGCTGCGGCCGGGGTCAAAATCCTCGGCACCTCGCCCGATATGATCGACTTGGCCGAAGACCGGGACCGCTTTCGCCAGGCCATGCGGCGTCTGGGAATTCCCCAGCCCGAGTCTGGCATGGCCAGCAACCTCGACGAAGCCTTGGCCGTGGCCAAGGAAATCGGCTACCCCCTGATGGTGCGGCCGTCATTCGTGCTGGGCGGCCGAGCCATGGAGGTAATCCATGATGAGGAGATGCTGCGTGAGTACGTGGTGGCCGCCGTGGACGTTTCCCCGGAACGCCCGATCCTCATCGATCGTTTCCTGGATAACGCCATCGAGGTCGAGGCCGACTGTCTCGCCGACGGCTACGACGCCTTCGTACCCGCCGTGATGGAGCACATCGAGTTGGCCGGCATCCACTCGGGTGATTCGGCCTGTGTCATCCCGCCGATCAGTATCCCGCCAAAGCATATCGACACCATTTACCAGTACAACCGCAAGATCGCCATCGAACTGCAGGTGGTGGGGCTGATGAACATCCAGTACGCAATCCACAAGGATACGGTCTACATCCTGGAGGCCAACCCGCGGGCCAGCCGCACCGTACCCCTGGTCTCAAAGGTCTGCAACATCCCCATGGCGCGGATCGCTACCCAGATCATGCTTGGCAAGAGGCTCCCGGAACTAGGCCTTGGGAGGAGAAGTTTCCCGCACTTCGGCGTGAAGGAAGCCGTGTTCCCCTTCACCATGTACCACGAAGTGGATCCGTTGCTCGGGCCGGAAATGCGTTCGACCGGCGAGGTGCTGGGCATGGCGGATTCGTTCGGGCTGGCATTCTACCGGGCCCAGGACGCGGCCGGCCAGCACCTGCCCCTGGAGGGAACCGTGCTGATCACGGTCGCAGATCGCGACAGGCCAGCGGTGCTTGAAGTTGCCCGGCGGTTCGCCGAGTTGGGCTTCCGTATTCGGGCCACGCAGGGCACGCGGGACCTCTTGGAGACTCACGGGATCGCATCCGAGCTGATCCTCAAAATGCGCGAGGGCCGACCAAATATTGCCGATGCCATTATGGATGGCCAGATCCAGTTGATCATCAACACCCCGCGCGGCAAGGTGGGAAAGGCCGACGACGCCTACATCCGCCAAATGGCGATCCGCCGTAAAGTGCCTTACATTACCACGCTGGCCGCAGCGGTTGCCGCGGCCAAGGGCATCGCCGCCGATCGCCAAGGACACGGACAGGTCAAGAGCCTGCAGAGCTATCACACGGATATCAAGTAGCAAGATGGGCGAGGGAGGAAGAGCATGGGTGGGTTCTTCGGTATAGCCTCGAAAACCGATTGCGTCGCCAACTTGTTCTATGGTACCGATTACCATAGCCATCTGGGAACCATGCGCGGCGGGATGGCAACGAATGGCAAGAACGGATTCGTTCGCGTCATCCACGACATCACCAACAGTCAATTCCGCAGCAAGTTCGAGGTCGATCTCGAAAGAATGCACGGAAATCTGGGCATCGGAGTCATTAGCGACTACGAGGACCAACCCCTGATTATCGGGTCCCATCTGGGCACGTACGTAATCGCCACCGTGGGGCGAATTCTGAACCTCGACCAGCTGGCCGCCGAGGCGTTTCGCGGGCGGACCACCCACTTCTCCGAAATGGGTGGCGCGGGGATCAATCCTACGGAGTTGGTGGCCACCTTGATCAACCGCGAAAGCAGTTTTGCGGAGGGTATTCGCTGCGCCCAAGAGGTGATCGAGGGATCTTGTTCCCTCTTGCTGCTCACCGACGACGCGATCTACGCTGCGCGCGACCGCCTGGGCCGCACGCCTGTGGTCATCGGCCGCAAGCCGAATGCCTATGCCGCCACCCTGGAAACCTGCGCCTTCCCGAACCTCGATTACGAGGTCGATCGCTACCTTGGCCCTGGGGAGATTGTGCGGATGACGCCCGACGGCGTGGAGACGCTAATCCGTCCCAGAGCCGAAACGCAAATCTGCGCGTTTCTGTGGGTCTACTACGGTTATCCGGCATCGTGTTATGAAGGGGTCAACGTCGAGGTGGTTCGTAATCGTTGCGGGGCGGCGCTGGCCCGGGCCGACGATCGCCAGATTGACCTCGTGGCGGGCATTCCCGACTCCGGCACGGGGCACGCCATCGGCTACGCAAACGGCTCCGGCATACCCTACGGGCGGCCCTTCGTGAAATACACGCCGACCTGGCCACGGAGTTTCATGCCTCAGGAACAACGCGTCCGCGACCTGGTCGCTCGAATGAAGCTCATTCCCATCCGCGAATTGATTCAGGGAAAGCGGGTGTTGTTCTGCGAGGATTCGATCGTGCGCGGCACACAACTGCGAGACACAATCCGCCGGCTTTTTGACTGTGGCGCTCGAGAAGTCCACATGCGACCGGCCTGTCCCCCGCTCGTTTACGGCTGCAAGTTTCTGAACTTCTCACGATCCAAGTCGGAACTGGATCTGGCAGCCCGCAAGGCAATCAAGGAGCTCGAAGGCGAAGACGACCAACACCTGGGGGACTACGCGGATCCTGCCTCTCAGCGGCACGCCACCATGGTTGAGCGGATACGCCAGCAACTGGGGTTGACGTCGCTGAAGTACCAGAAGCTCGGCGATTTGGTCATGGCAATCGGCCTGCCGAAAAGCCGGCTATGTACCTATTGCTGGGATGGCGAGGAGTCCTGTTGTGCGCAGCTCTCGTTGCTTCACCTGACTTAGAGGAAAAAAACATGTCCGGCATCAATGATTTCCCCACAGACTATCGACCTCTGTTGAATACCCCGGAGGTGGAAACCGCCATCAAAGACATCAAAGACTTCTTCGAGAGGAACCTGGCCGGTGCGCTGGGGCTGCAGCGCATTACGGCCCCGCTGTTCGTTCGCAGCGGCACGGGAATCAACGACGATTTGAACGGGGTAGAGCGGCCGCTGAGGTTCTCTGTCAAGGAAGATGGTGACGCCCTCGTGGAGATCGTACAGTCACTGGCCAAGTGGAAACGGCTGGCATTAAAACGGTACGGTTATCAAGTCGGCGAGGGCATCTATACCGACATGAACGCTGTTCGGCCGGATGAGACGCTCGACAGCATCCATTCGATCTACGTGGACCAATGGGACTGGGAAAAGGTCATTACGCCGCAAGAGCGGAACCGGGAGACGCTGGAGGCGGTCGTGCGCGCGATCTACGACGTGATCTGCCGGACTGAGTTCCATGTGGCCTCCCAGTATTCCTGCATCCGACCGGTGCTGCCGGAAAGAATCACCTTCGTCACGTCGGAAGAGTTGTACCAGCGGTGGCCGGACATCGGTCCGCGCGAACGGGAGCACCGGGTGTGCGCGGAGCACCGGGCAGTGTTCGTCCTCGGCATTGGGGCGGATCTGCCCAACGGGCAGCCGCACGATGGCCGTGCCCCTGACTACGACGACTGGACGACGCCGCGGCCTGACGGCGGCCGCGGACTCAACGGCGACATCTTGCTCTGGAACCCGGTCCTCGGCCGGGCTTTTGAAATTTCCTCCATGGGTATTCGCGTCGACCCGGCAACGCTCGTTCGCCAACTAACAATCCGTGGCCTAGAGCACCGGCTGGAATTCCCTTTCCACCGCATGCTTGCAGCCGGCGAGCTGCCCCAGTCAATCGGCGGAGGAATCGGGCAATCGCGGATGTGCATGTTCTTTCTGCGGACGGCACACGTTGGTGAAGTGAGCGTGGGCATCTGGCCCCAGGCCATGCAAGAAGCCTGTGCTAGGGCCGGCATTCCGCTACTATAACAGTGCTTCATCGAAACGGATTCTCCAACGGCGGACGGACGTGTCTTGTCGGCGGCTTCCAGGACAGGCTGCAAGGGATGTCAACGTGAATCGTTCGCGAACACCCGAATCGACGTCGACGCAAGCGATCCTTGCCAAAGCTTTTCGCGGGGAACTCGTCCCAACGGAAGCAGAAGTCGCCCGCGCCGAAGGCCGCGATTACGAAACCGCCGCACAACTCCTCGCCCGTATCCGTGCGGAAGTGACCATAGATGAAACCAATCGTGAGACGAAATCGTACCGCTACACCCGGTCGTCGTTGAGCACTTGCAGAAGATCGCCTCATTCGACAACCGCGTCTTCCCATGGAACAAGTGTCGACGACGGCTCTGCGTCCAATTCCAGAAAATCCAGCAGGCGGCCGGCATCAGTTTGCCCTGCCAGGCGAACCACAGGCACGAAACCCCCTGTTTATCGGGCTGCACCAAGAAGCAAGAAGCACGCGCATCGCAAGGGATGCCCCCCGACCTACTACGGCTTTCACGACCTTCTGGCGGGCCTTCGCCACGCTCAACGCGGATCGGCTGACAACCCACGCCCTGCAGGTCTTGATGCGGCACAGAAGCTACACCACAACACAGCGGTACATCAACATGGCCAGGCAATTGAACGCGGCCGTGGAAGCGATCGAGGTACCCGATGTTCTGCAACTGGCGAGGTCGGGTTGAGCCCTGACACGGAATTGAGTGCAGCCTGTTTCTGCTGCGATTCTTTCTTCGCAAAGCAAAAGACGCAACCCGTTGACTGGCTGCGCCTTACGTCCAGTGGACAGGGCCGGGATCGAACCGGCGACACCGGGATTTTCAGTCCCGTGCTCTACCAACTGAGCTACCTGTCCCCCGCATCCTTGGGTGACGCGGAAACGTAATAGTATAAGGTACCCAAGGGAGTTGTCAATTCGCCCTCCGCGTCCGGCCGAAAGGGGCGAGTCTCGCCGATTCCAGCCCCGTGGCCGGTATGGCACGCCGGTTGGCTTGCCCCCGCACCAGGACTCCACTATCCTTGACAACACCGCCACCATCCTCACAAACACCCCCCTACCCTAACAGATCTCCCCAAGCTCAAGTCGGAGGAACATGCCATGCAATGGACGAAGTGTTTCGGCGGTACTCTATTGGTCATTCTCGGTCTGTCGCTCACCGGATCGTCGCTCGGCGCCGCTGAGCCGACCTGGAAGGTGGGGACTGCCAAGGCGGTGATCACGCCCGAGAAAGCTATGTGGTTGGCTGGCTACGGCCATCGGGACCGTCCATCCGACGGCAAGCTGACCGACCTGTGGGTCAAAGTCCTGGCCCTCGAAGCTGCCGACGGAACTCGCGGCGTTGTTGTGACGAGCGATCTATTGGGCTTTCCCGAAGCGATGTACGAGACCATCTACGAGCGCCTGCACAAACAACACGGCTTGGAACGCAGCCAACTCATGCTCACCTGTTCTCATACACACAGCAGCCCCGTACTCTCCGGTGCATTGTACGACTGCTATCCCCTGGATGATGCGCAGCGGGCGATCATCGACGAGTACTCCAAGCACTTGGTCGATACCGTGGTCGCCACCGTCAACGAAGCGCTGGGGGCGATGACCCCGGCGACCCTCTGGTCTGGACAGGGTAGTTGCGACTTCGCCGTCAATCGCCGTAAGAACCGCGAGGCCGATGTGGTGAAGCTGCGCCAGCAGGGCGTTCCGCTCAGAGGGCCCAGCGATCACGACGTCCCGGTGCTTGTCGTCCGTACGCCGGAGGGAAAGCCTCGCGCGGTTGTGTTCGGGTACGCGTGCCACTCCACGACCCTGTGCGGATACGAGTGGTGCGGCGATTACTCGGGCTACACGCAGATCGAGCTGGAGAAGGCGCACCCCGGCCTGCAAGCGATGTTCTATATCGGCTGCGGCGCTGACCAGAATCCGCTCCCGCGGCGGAGCGTCGAGTTGTGCCAGAAGTACGGCACCATGCTCACGGCTTCCGTCGAGGCCGTTTTGGCAGGCGATTTGAAGAGCGTCTCGCCAAAACTGAAGACCGCCTTCGAGTTCGTCGAGGTAGGGCTGGAAGGGACGCCGACTCACGAGAGCCTGAAGGCGGACACCAAGATACACGCTATGTACGTACGCCGCGCCGAACGAATCGGCAAGCTTCTGGACGAGGGCGTGGCTCTGCCCAAGTCATGCAACATCCCTGTCCAGGCCTGGAAGCTCGGCGACCAGCAACTCTGGATCACCATTGGCGGCGAGGTCGTGGTCGACTATGACCTCATGTGCAAGCAGAAGTACGGGCCGAAAACTTGGGTCGCCGGCTACACAAACTACGTTATGTCCTACGTGCCCTCCGAACGCGTTTGGAAGGAAGGCGGATACGAGGCAAACGCCTTCCACGTCTACGGGGTTCCTGCCAGTCGTTGGGCCCCCGATATTCAGAAGAAGCTGACGTCTGCCATCGACCAGCTTGTCAACAAGCTCTGAACGACGCAATCCCATCCGAACACCAAGGACTTACCTATGCGCCTTTCCCTGCGCCCACGCGCCCTGCTGCAAGCAACGCTGATCGTCTCCTGCTTCCTCCCCTGCACGGTCAAGGCCGACGACGCAGCCCAATCCGCCGCCCTCCAGAAGCTCCGCAAGGCCCGCGCCGAGGCCGCGCACCGCCAGCGGCGGATCATCTTCAACAACGACGGGTGCGACGCCGTTTACTACGCCAAGGAAGCGACCCCCGAGGCTCTCCTCCGCTGTCGCACCACCGATCTGGCCGGCACCCAGGTCGACACGATCAACTACTGCACCTGGTGTTCCGGCTTCAGTATGTTCACTCACGACACCAAGATCGGCGAGATCTTCACGTGCACGGCGAACCCAAAAGACCCGCGAAACACCCGGGACGGCTTCTCCATGAACACCGTCCCCCAGTTGATCGCCAAAGGCACCGATCCGCTGAAGATCATGGTTCAGTGGTGCCATGACCACGACAAGGAGATCTTCTGGTCGTTTCGAATGAACGACACTCACGATTCTTGGGGCGGCTGGTACTCGCCCTATTTGTTCCCGAAGCTCAAACAGGAGCATCCCGAGTGGCTCATCGGAAGCAAGGGGCATCGTCCCAAGCACGGTGCTCCGAGCGCCGTCGATTTCGGACGTCCTGAAATCCGCGACCTAGCATTTCGATTCACCGAGGAAGTCTGCCAGAACTACGACGTGGACGGAGTCGAGCTCGACTTCCTCCGGCATCCGAGCTACTTCAAGCGGCCGGCCATGGGCCAGGACGCCGGACAAGAGGAACTCGACCAGATGACCGACATGGTCCGTCGCATTCGCGCCATGACCGAAGCCGAGGGACTCAAGCGAGGGCGGCCCATTCTGGTCGGCATTCGTGTGCACGACTCGGCCGACGCCAACCGGGCGATCGGGCTCGACGTCACGCGCTGGCTGGAAGAGGGCCTCGTCGACGTGATGACCGTGGGCGGCTACTTGCGGATGAATCCGTGGCAGACGAGCGTCAAGCTCGGGCACAAGTACGGCGTGCCCGTCTATCCCTGCCTCAGCGAGTCGCGGCTGCGTGACGAAGCTGCTCGCAAGCTGCGATCGCTGAAGGAGTGCTATCGAGCGCGGGCGTCCGAGGCCTGGTCGGCAGGCGTCGACGGCGTCTATATGTTCAACTCCTTCGATCCCAAGAGCCCGCTGTGGAGCGAGCTTGGCGACAAAACGTCTCTCAAGACCCAGGACAAGCTCTACACGACTGGCGCCCGAGGCTTGGCCGTCCTCAAGGTCTGGTTGCCGGACGGGGAGCGATTCGTCAACCGTACGCTACTTTCGCCCGAACGGCCGCTTACGGTCAAACCCGGCGAAGCCAAAACCATCGAAATCCCTCTCGGCGAGGAGGCCATCGACGCCAAGCCGAATGTGAAGCTGAGCCTTCGCGTCAACGACGCCGACCCGTCCTCAGTCGCCGTGCGTCTGAACGACCAGCCGCTGACCGATGGCACACGTTCCGACAATTGGCTCGACTTCCCGGTCGATCCCTCGCGGATCGTCAAAGGCACCAATCGCGTCACGATCGCCGTGCCCAAAGCTGGCACACCGGTCAAGATCGAAGACCTGGCGCTCTGGATTCGTTATCCCAAGAACTGATCGTGTCGCGACAGTGGTTGGCAGTGCCGCAAGCCCAGCAGGCGATGCCGGTCAGAAAATCTGGCTACGCCGTGGTGGTCCTATCTTTCCAGGACTGCAATCTCGTGCCAGTCATCCAGTGTCACCTCGACCTCGCAGGCATCGCCGGCGTGTCGTACGGGAAACTTCTGACTCTTCTCCCGTCCCACGCGATCAAACAGGAATATCTTGGGCGGCTCGCTGCCGGGCCAATGGTACTTGCCCGAAAGGCAAGTGATCAGCCGCTCGCGGCCGAGCACCCAACCGCGATGCAGTTCCACAGGGGTCAACGGGAACATGTGGTTCACCGGTCCGTATTCGCCGCTCCCCGACCCTCGCGGAGGCAAGTAGCCGCCAAAATAGTAATAGACCAGGCCGTATTCCAGGTTGGCGATCACGCTGCGATTGAGAATCTCACCGGCACGCTCCCTTCCGCCCGGAATTCGCGAGGACCGAAACCCCAGCCCGATCGGCGATGCCAAATGGCCCCGGGCGCAGGCAGTGCCACCTGGCGCGCCGGCCCGTGTCGGATCGTACGAGTACTCGGCCTCCATGAACCGAAAGATCGGGAGAGTCTGCATCTCATTGGCCACGGGCATCGAGTTGGCCACGACGACCTTGCCGCGTTTTAGTACCTCCTCAACCCAAATGCGTCGTGCCGGCGCCGTAACCATGCCAAGGTCGGCATACTGCTGCGTGATCTGCCCCGTGCGCGGGTCGATGTCGACCGTGGAGCCGTCCCAGAATTCCCTCGTGTAACGGTCGCGCCTGCTGTACGCGAAGCTGAACTGATCGAAGTAGATGCCGTCGAACCCAATCACGTCCAGGCAGAAACGAATCCGCCGAAGCATCTCTCCATGCCAGTAGTTGTCGAGCGTCGGGTAGACCATCAGGTTCAATCCGCGGCCCGCATAGTGACCCGCATACTGCGTGTCCAACAGCACGTTTCCGGCAGAGTCGCGCAACACCGAGTCGCGCCAGGGCGACGCGTCGACAATCGCTCGTGCGGCCGGAGGAGTAATCCAGCCGTACCGCCCCTTCCCCGTACTCGATGCCAGATCGCCCGGCAGGGAACCCTTGAAGAACGTCAGCGGCACCGGCGTCAGATTGCTTTCCAGCATGGCCAGGCATTGGGCGTCGGGCCGCGCCGATTTGATGTTCTGAATCGCCGACTGCATTTGAGTCTTGTAGGTGTCCCAAGGCTCGTCAAACTGGGAATTCAGATAGACGAACCAAGGTGTCAGGGGCAGAATCTTCACCGCCTTCCGCTCGAATTTGGCCTGAAGCTCTTGCGTGCTCTCTGGGCTCTGGTAGGTCGCAGCGCCAGTGAAATCCAACGGCCCCTCGATCGTAAAGTTCACGCCCAACTCGCGCCGCAAGCAGTTGATGAAATCGAAATACTCACTCGAACCAGAATACACCGCCCAGCGGAGCACGCGCGATCCCTTCGGCTTCAGCCCCAAGTGCTCCGTACCGAAGCAGACTTCGTTGTAATCGACCCGGGCCTCGACTTGAGCCCGGAACACGTTGTCCCTCGCAATTATCCCAAGTCCGCCCTTCTTCAGAGCCGCGAAGACGGTAGGGTTTTCCACGCACTGGGTGAACGACGGCACGCCCTCGACCCCTGCCAGTCGCCACGTGGCAGGAAGATCCGGAACGATCAATCGGTGTTGAACACGAACCCCCAGTGGCGCGTCGGTGAGGTTGGAAAGCTCATCGTCGATCTCGATCCGCCCGGCATCCATGCGTATTCGACGCACGAGTTGGTAGTAGCGACCCCGGCTCCGAAGCTCCACCGCACCGGCAACGCGCCGAATCTCCGGCCGCCACTCGGGCTCGCCGCCGGGGCCATTCACACGGCACGCCAGCGAGTTGAATCGCTCTTCGCCGCAGGGGTAGGAGAACGCGCTCTCAAGAAAGCATGGCTTGCCTGCCAAACGGAACTGAAGTCCGCCGGCTGCGGTCACCGCCAGTTGCAGCGGACCGGAATCGATCTCCGTCCCCGGCATCTCTCGGCGTTCCTGCATGTACTTCGCGTGAATTCCCCGCACTTCCCGCTCAGGCACGCAGCCGATAGCCAGTTGATCGATCACCATCCGCATGTCGGCTGGACATTTTCCCCGCCACTTCGCAACAGTCGATGTGTTCACTAACGTCAGTGCGTTCGGTCCGTCGGCGCGAACAAGATCCGTCACGTCGAGTAGATACCAGTAGCCCTCGCCGCGATCGCTCGTTACCCGAGCGTCGAGCTTCTCGAAGCTCGGCCCAGCCAAAACGATCCACGCTGGATAGCCCGTTGTCTCGCGGCAGTAGGGCGTGTGGAGTGCTCGCGCCTCCGAAGTTTTCAGCTGCGACGCGCGATTCAGCAATCTCGGCCAGTGTTCCGCGGTGAGCTGCCCGACGTCCTCTCCGTTTAGTGTGGCGGCAAAGCAGTGGGTCCATCCGGCGGGCGACGCCGCATGCAACCGAACCCGGAAGCGAAGGCAAACACGCCGGTCAGCGGCAAAAGCAAGCTCAGGGAGTGTCAGCTCAAGCTTCTGCGGCGTATCACCAACAGCCAACTCGATCGGCTGCGATGCTGCCCGCCAAGACTCGGCAAATTCGATCGACGCCGCGCGCGGTGCTCCCACCATACAAGCCAGAAGTACCGCCAGCATCCGTAGACCTCCTCTCCGAAAACATCGCGACTATTGGTGAGACGTTCACGTGTCAACATAGCTCCGTGTCGAGCACCGGGTCAACAACGTACAAAGGGGTCGCAACGTACACCCGCAACAGGCGTCCTTTCTGGTGCGCGAGCTGAGACCGTGAAATGAGCCAACATCGCCTGACTGTCAACCGTCCAACAAAGGTGGGGCACGTTGGGTCAACCATCTCGGGTCCACTAGATGAAGCCGGACAATCCGGGCCGATGCCCAAGACGATGGAATCGCCGGGAGCCGGAATCTCACTTTTTGTGGTGGTAATGGGCTAGCCAATCGGGCGGAATTAATGGATAATGAGTTACCAGTAACCGATTAGCGATTTGAGGGCCAGTTGGGAGGAAACCATGGGGTCCAGCAGTTCTAAGGCGATGCCGCTGCCCAGCATTCGGCGATTGCCGATGTACCTGCGATTTCTCAAGCAATTGAACAATCGCGGCCGCCAGGTGGTTTCCTGCACGTACATCGCTCGCGAGCTGAGCGTCGTGAGCACGCAGGTACGCAAGGATTTCGCCATCACCGGCATCGTCGGCAAGCCCAAGGTCGGCTACGACGTGCCGGCCCTCGTCTCGGCCATCGAGAAGTTCCTGGGCTGGAACGGTAGCCGCGATGCATTCGTCGTCGGTGTCGGCGGCCTGGGCAGTGCATTGATGGGCTACGAGGGATTCACCGAGTATGGTCTGAACATCGTCGCCGGCTTCGACATCGATCCGGCAAAGGTGGGCCAGCCGATGCACGGCAAGATGGTCCACCCATTGGAAAGACTCCCCGAGATGGTCAGCCACACGAAGGTGCTTATTGGAATCATCACGGTTCCGGCCAAGGCCGCGCAAGAGGTTGCCCGGCTCATGGTCGGCTCAGGCATTCGCGCCATCTGGAACTACGCGCCCGTCGCCTTGGAAGTTCCCGACTCGGTCGTTGTAGAGAACATGAACCTCTCGGCGAGCTTGGCCGTGCTGTCGAGCCGCCTTGAGGAAGTCCTGGGCCGCCATCACCGCCAGCGCGACTAGGCGCCCATGCCGAAGCCATCTTCGGGGCTCCGGTACGCGTTTCTGTCGTCCGTGTCAGCGCCGAACCACGCCGATCCCAGAGAACGGTTGGACCCACCGATGAAGCGCCTCACACGTGCCAAGTGGATGTTGGCCATCGTCGCCTTTGGGCTGTTCGTCTCCGGAGTTACCGTGTGGCCGGCACTCTGGGAGTTGAAGACCGCCGTGAACATCGTGTGGGGCCAGGCCGAGCCGACGGGAACGATCCACCGATTCGTCCTAACCTCGATCGCGGCCCTTGAGTCGATCGAGGCTAACTACCCGTTCGTCCTGTATGCCCACGATTGGCTCGCCTTCGCTCACATCATGTTGGCGGTTCTCTTCGCCGGGGCAATTCGGGATCCGGTGCGCAACATTTGGGTTGTCCAATGCGGGCTGATTATGTGTGCGTCGGTTCCCGTGTTGGCCGCGATCTGCATCCCCCTGCGAGGACTCCCGTTGGTTTGGTTCTGGATCGACGCTGCATTCGCCCCCGCCGCAGCCTTGCCGCTGTGGATTGCCCTGCGCGACATACGGCGTGCCGAGGCCAATCCGCCAGCCACCGCTCCCTAGTCGTTCCCCAGCATCCACCGCGCCAACCACCCACGCGGCAGGTCTGCAACAACGATCCGCCGACGGTCGCCGAATCGACGGAGGATTGCCTCCACGGCCAGGTACCCGCTTCGCACGGCGCCCTCCATCGTCGCCGGCCAGCCTGTCGCCGTCCAGTCGCCCGCCAACATCAGATTCGGCACCTCGGTTTGCTGAGCCGGCCGATGCCGCTCCAAGTCGGGCCCGACGGAGAAAACCGCCGCCGGGTTGGTTACCATTCGCCATCGCGCCAAGTGTGCCGCCTCCGCAGCCGGCCACACGGCGGCCAGCTCCCGGCACACCTTCCCAACCACCTCTTCACGACTCCGCGCGTCTAGATCGTGCGACGCACTGATTACCACCTGGTAATACGCCTCCGACTCGTCCTGCTGCGTTTGACCTGTCATGTGGTCGGTTGCGACGGCCTTCCCATCACTCCGCCGAAACACCCACTGGCTCAGCCGCCCCACGAGCACGGCGTGTGGCAGTCGCATGATCGGACGGTCGAACCAGAGATGGACCGCCGTTATCGGGGAAGGCTCAATGGCCGCGATGCCTTCCAGCGCCGGCATAGCCCGCCGCAACTCGTCCGAAAGAACCGTCGCAGTTCTTCCCCACGGCACCGCAACGATCACAAAGTCGAACGACCGCACCTCGCCATCGGCCAACACGAGGCTCGTCGCCCCTGAACCATCGCCTTCGATCCGGCGAACCCGCGTTTGCAATCGTACTCCAACGCCCTGCTCGGCAAGCCATCGGCCCAATCGCCGATCGTAGATTTCGCCCAACGGTACCGCAGGCAGCTCGAGTTCGTACGCCCGGCGCGATCGCAGAAAACCATCGACAAACACCTTGCGAGCGGCCGCCAGCGACGCGCGATCCAACGTTTCCCCCAGAGCACTCACTAGGATGGTCGCCCAGAACAGCTCGATCGCCGCCCGGCTCTGCCCCTGTTGCCGGAGCCACTCGCCGACCGTGCAATCCGTCTCTCCGCGCCTGCGCGCCATTCGCACCAAGGCACGCGCAATCCCCAGCCGCTCGCGGACGGTCAGATAGTCCAGTCGCATCAGCCCGGACGCGAGGTGCAACGGGCTGGGCAGCATCGCCGACGCCGCGAACTGCCGAGCCACACCGTCGGGCCCAATGAACCACAGCCGCCGCTGACGCCTGAAGCAGTCCGCAATCGCCGTTCGCCGGCAGAAGTCGGCCCAGTTCGTGCAGCAACCCATGGCCACATGCTGACAATGGTCGACCAGCTCGCCCGACGCCGGATCGCGAAACGAACCGGCTCGGCCGCCCAGCCGACCTCGACTTTCAAACAGTTCGACGTTCAAACCGCATTGACTGGCCGCCACGGCCGCCGCAAGCCCCGCCAGACCGCCCCCGACAATGGCCACCCGTGCGGTTGAGGTCTTCTCGGGCCAGCGCATGATCGCTCCATCTCGTTACGATAAGGTCGGGCGTCTTGGCGGCAGCACGAGCCAGCGGGCCGCAATGCGAGCCTTCTCCAGCCATCCCAACGACACGCGGCGCTCAAGCACGGCGTCCGGCGCCTTGCGAATCTCGCTCAGAATCCGGTGATAGACAGCCGTCATCATGCCGAACATCCGCTGCCCATCTGCTTGCAGATAGTCGAACAACCTCACACTCTCGCGATAGAACTGTTCGGCCCGATCGAGTTGGAACCCCATCAGGCGGTGGAACCGAGCGTCGGCCACCCCCGCCGCCAGATCTTCCTCCGAGTAATCGAACCGGCGAAACTCTTCCAACGGCAGATACACCCGCCCGCAAAGCACATCCTCCCGCAAGTCGCGAAGGATGTTCGTCAGTTGGAATGCCAGTCCGCAACGGTCCGCCGGCTCTAGCGCCTCCTCGTCGCGACAGCCCCAGATGTGCAGACACGCCATGCCGACCGCAGAAGCCACCGCCCGGCAGTACTCAGCCAACTCGTCGAACGTCTCGTAACGTCGGCCTTCCATGTCCATCTCCAGACCGTCAAGCACAGCCAGCAGATACTGCGACGGAATCTGGAACCGCTCCGCCGTGTCGGCCAGTGCCGGCAGCACCGAGCGATCCGCCGCACCGTTAAGTTGCCCCGCCAGGGCAGCCGTCACGTCGGCGCGCCACTGCGCCAGTGCGGCTTGCCGAACAGACAATGGATCGCTGCTGTCGCCCAGATCATCCGTATGACGCATGAACGCGTACAGCGCATCCATGGCGATTCGCTTCTCGCGTCGCAGCATGAAAAACGACCCGTAGAAGTTCGAGCCCGCTTCGCGCGCCATGCGGCGACAGTACGCGTAGCTGGCCTCCAGATCGGCGGAATCGCGATTCATGGGCTCTCTCCCGGCGGCACGTCCCTCAGGGGATTCCACCAACAGCTCATCAGCAATCGCAATTTGCCGCCGCGGCCGACCACCGGCCGTCGCGACAGAACATCGTAGTCCTGCCGGCGTATCGCCTCCAGAATGGCCAGCCCCCCGTGGACGAATAGCGACACGTCGACCTGCACCGCCCGCGGAACCATCCGTACCAAGGGCAAACCCCGGCGCAGCCAGGTCTCGGCCTCGGCGACTTCCGCCGCCAGCAGACGGCGAAACGACGGGTTCAACTCTCGCCTCGCGAGCATCGCTTCGTCGTAGCCAAAGCGCCGACAGTCGGCCAGCGGCAGGTACATCCGGCCGCGCTGCCAATCCCGTGCGACGTCCTGCCAGAAATTGGCCAGTTGCAGTCCTGTGCAAATCGAGTCCGACAGCCGTGCGCGATCCGGATCGCAGCACCGAGCCAAGTGGAGAACCACACGTCCGACCGGGTTGGCCGAACACCGGCAGTACTCCAGCAGTTGGTCGAACGTCTCGTAACGCGTAACTCGTTGGTCCTGGCGAAAGGCGACCAGCAGATCGGCCAGCGGCTCGATCGGAAGGTTGAACTCCCGGATCGTCTCGGCCAACGCGACGAACACCGGATGCGAGGCGTCATCCAAGTAGCACCCGCGAAGCTGCGATTCCCACCAATCCAGCAGGCCGAGGCTCTCGGCGGGCCCGTCCGTCTCGTCGGCCAGATCGTCGGCCCAGCGGCAATAGGCGTACACATTGCAGAAGTGTTGCCTCAATGCCCGCGGCAGCAGCAGGCTGGCCACCGTGAAATTCTCGTAGTGACTCCGGGCCAGCCGACGGCAATAGCGCCGACTCTGGGCCAACGAAACCCGTTTCCCATGAGCGGCCTGCGGTCCGTACAATTTCAAATCTGACGCAAACGTGCTCGACATGCTCGACGCTGGCCGCCCATCCCCAGTTGTGGCACCACCCCCTGCGGTTATCGATCCCCCGGCACACGCGACAACATTTGCCCCGCTGAGGGCCGGCGGCAGTTTGATGCCTGCCTAGCACCGCATTATGATACTTTTCCATACACGAGGGAATCATGCGCATACTTCTGGCAGGTCCGCGCGGCTTCTGCGCCGGCGTCAACATGGCGATCGAAAGCCTCAATTTGGCGCTAGAGCTGTACGGCATTCCCATGTATGTCTATCACGAGATCGTTCACAATAAATGGGTGGTCGATCAATTCCGATCTCGGGGGGTCGTTTTCGTCGACGATCTGAACGAGGTCCCCGAGGGCTCGCATCTGTTGTTCTCGGCCCACGGAATCTCCCCCGAGATCCGCCAACAGGCCACCGAGCGGCGACTCAAAACGATCGATGCCACCTGCCCCCTGGTCATCAAGGTCCACCACGAGGCCATTCGCTTGGCGAGGCAGGGCTATACGATCCTTCTCATCGGCCACCAGGGGCACGACGAGGTGATCGGCACGCTCGGCGAGGCCCCCGAGTCCATCGTCCTGATTGGCACCGAGGCCGATGTCGACCGAGTCGAGGTGCCAGATCCTTCCAAGGTGGCCTACCTAACCCAAACGACACTCTCGGTCGACGATGCCGAGACGATCATCCAGCGCCTTCGCCAACGCTTCCCCTCGATCGCGGGGCAGGCCGGACACGATATCTGTTACGCTACCCAAAATCGACAGGAGGCCGTGCGGCAGCTTGCCCGAAGCGCCGATATTGCCCTTGTGGTGGGGAGTCAGAACAGCTCCAATAGTCAGCGATTGGCGGAGAAAGCACGGCTCTGTGGCATTCCTGCGCACTTGATCGATGGACCGGCCGATATCGACCCAGCTTGGTTCGGCGGCGCCGAGACCGTCTTGATTACCGCGGGAGCGAGCGCCTCGGAGATCGTCGTTCAGAAGTGCGTGTCGGTGCTCGTTCAGCGGTTCGACGCCAGCGTCGAGTCGGTCGTCGTTCGCACGGAGGACCTCCGATTTCGGCTCCCCCACGAGCTGCGGCACAAACATGTCTCGGGCGACCAAAGCGAAATGACATGATTGTTAGCGATTTGGAACTCTTTCTGGTGGAAATCGGCTGCGTTGGGCGGCAGTCCCCCGTTCGGTCCCTCCTTGTGCAGTTGTCGACGAACACCGGTCTGAAGGGATGGGGAGAAGGCCAAGTCGGATGGCGCCCCACAGAGCTGGCCGCGCGCCGCGATTGGCTGCTGCCTATCCTCACCGGGCGGAGCATCTTCGACATCGAGGAGCTTCTCGTCCTCGAGGCCATGGGCAATGCGCCGTTGCGCTGCGCCGTCGAAATGGCCCTCTGGGATCTCGTGGGACGTGCCGTGCGCCAGCCCGTCTGTCACCTCTTTGGTGGTGGATACCGGCAGCGTATCCCGTTGGCCATCCGCCTAGCCGCCGATGCACCCCAGCAGGTTGCCCAGGCAGCGCGAGATCTGGCCGAGCGCGGCTATCATTCGCAGATCATCACTTCCTGCGGCCGTTGGGACGAAGACATCGATACCTTGGCTGCCATTCGAGAAGTCGCCCAGGACCGCACCGAAATCCGCCTCGACGCCGCCGAGTGTTTCACCGTCGAGGAGATTCGCGATCTCTGCAGCCAGGCCGACGAAGCCTTCCTCCAGTTGATCATCGATCCGCTGCAAGGAGGCAACCTGGATCAACTTGCCTCGCTCCGCCGGCAGATTAACACGCCGTTGGCCGTCTGGCGCTCGGTGCGCAGTCCGGCCGATGTTCTGGCGCTCGTGCGCTGCGGGGCCACAACCTGCGCGGTCATGGATCTTCAGTTGGTCGGTGGCATGGTTCCGGCACGGAAATGCGCTGCCATTACCCAGGCGGCGGGCCTTACGGCTTCTCTGGGCAGCGGTCCGTCGTTGGGCATTGCCCTGGCCGCCATGCTCCAATTGGCCGCGGCGACTCCCGCCTTCTCCGGTTGCAGCGAATGCGCCTACCACCAGCTTCAGGACGACGTCTTGGTCGAGCCGCTGGAGATCATCGACGGCATGATCGCCGTGCCGCGGGGAGCCGGCCTCGGTGTCGAGATCGATCGCGCGAAGGTCGAACAGTACCAGGTTAGCCGGTGACCGGGTTCTGGATGTAGTCCTTCATGAAGCTGTTTTCCATCGCCAATCGATCGTGCTGCGCCTTGACGACGTCGCCGATCGACACGATCCCGATCAGCCGGCCGTCCGACATCACCGGCAAGTGCCGAATCCGGTTGTCGGTCATCAGCCCCATGACGTCCTCGACCGAGTCCTCCGGCGCGCCGAGGATCATCCGCGTCGACATGTGATCGACCACCTTCAGCGAGGTCAGCGACCCGTCATGCTTGGCCGTCACATGCAGAATGTCCCGCTCGGTGAGGATTCCGAGCAGCCTTTCTCCGCCCGACTCGTCCACTTCGCACACAAGCAGCGAGCCGACGTTGTGTTCAACCAACCGACAAGCCGCCTCTGCCAACGTGGCACTCGGCGCGATCCAGCGGATAGGCCCCCCCTTGATCCGGAGTATCTCACGCAACGTCATGACCACTCCCCTCTACAACGAGTGACGGGCAAACCAACGGCATGCACATTTACGACAGTGCCAGCTGGCAAAAGTATACCTAACTGGGGCCATCCGGACAAGAAATATCCGACCTCAAGGCCCAATAGAGCTATGAATAACCCTCCAAAGAGGTGTGAGTTTACTGCTCTTTGTGGCACATAAGTGGCCGTTCCCTGGCAAACTCGCGGCACATGTCGCGCAGCCAACCATCGCGGCCACCGCGCTCACATCATTCCGATCCTCTAACGCGGTGGCAGTTCCGTGATACGCAGGTTACAGAACGACAGGTCCGTCGTTGGATCGTGGCCCTGCAGTTGGATCGTGCCAGGCTCCAACCGCAGACCTCTGCGGGGGTTCTTGTCGGCTGCCCGCCGATCGGTCCAGTTGCTCACCTGATAGCCGTTCACCCAGGCCGCCGTGTGATTTCCGTCCGCGTGCAGGGTCAGCGCAAACCACTTGAAGTCGTCGGCCACGACGCGGCGGGCGTTCTGGCGGCGGAAGATGCCTCCCGTTCCGCAGTCGAGCGGCTTGTTGCGGTCGTCGTCCTTGTAGCCGTTATGAATCTGGCACTCATAGCCGTTCATCGACTCGCCCGGAATACAACGGAAGAACACCCCCGAATTGAGTCCCTTGCCGTTCACAAACACATCCAGTTGCAGCGTGAAATCGCCGTAGGTCTGATCCGTCTCGATTTGGCCTTTTCCGTTCTTGACGTGAATCGCGCCCTCCGGAGTCACCGTGAACTCGCTCGCCATGTCGGGATACGTCTTCCAGCCGGTCAGATCCTTTCCATTGAAAAGGCTTTTCATTTCCAGTGGCTTCAGCTTCACGTTGCGGAACTCGACGCTACCGGTCCGAAACTGCAGGCCGATGTAGCCGCGGCCGAGCGGCTTCGGGTCGCTATAGTCGCACACGGTCTCGCCGTCCACCTTCACCACGATGTGTCCGCCATCGGCGGTGACCTCCATGCTTTGCCAATCCGTGCTTTCGTGGCTCACCGTTGCCTTCTGCCGCTGGACGAGGCTACCCGTTGGATAGTCATTCGGGCTATTGGCAATGTTCACCTCGTAGCACCGGGTTGCCAGCTCCTTCGGGCCCGGGTTCGGGCTGGTCCGCAGAAACACACCGCTATTGCCCCCCGCAGCCAGCCGAAAATCCACCTTCAGAACATAGTTGCCGAACTGGCTCGTCGTGAGCAACAGTCCCGGGTCGCCGCTGGTCGCCGTAATGGCCCCGTCAGCCACCCGCCAGTCCGCCCGGTTGGCTGCCTTCCAGCCGAAGAGGGTCGTGCCGTCGAACAGCATGATCCAGCCGTCGGCGATCTCCTGGTCACTCAGGGTATTGGGCCGTTCCGCGGCAGCCTCGGCGCCGAAGGTGGCCGCCAAGGGCAGCAGGCAAATGACGCCGATGGCCATCAATCGTTGCAGTCGGATCATGGAGGGTTCCTTTCCGCGGCGGGGTGAAGCATTCAATCCCATCCAGCGTATCCGCTGCCAAGCCAGATGCAACCCCGCAGACCGATGCGTCACCCGATTTCCAGCCAAACCTCGGCCGGCGCATCCCCAGCCCCAACGCCCTCGGCCTGCTCGCCCATTCCGATCGCCAGCTCGCTGAACTCCGCCAGAAGCAGTGTCACATCAAAGCGAGTCTCGCCACCCACCGTCAGGACTCCCAGGCTTCGGCCGTTCAGCCAGGCTTCACCACCGGCCGGCTTCCCAGCCACGACAACCCACACCCGGTCCGCAGAACTCAACCCGGTCGGCCTGTGAAAACGCCGTGTCCAGCGAAGGCCGCCTTTTGCGAGGGTTTCCCGCCGCCATGGTGCTCGCAGGCGAATCCGGTGCGCACCCATCAAGCGTATCACTCCGAGTCACCGTCGTCCGCCTCTTGCTGCGACAATCGCACCTCCCTCCGTGTGGCGATGATGGAAGCCACAATCGAGATGGCCAGGATCGACGCGATCACCAGCAGCGGTATCCACACAGGCATCAAGTGATGCTTGCCCCACCATCGCTCCGCCGCGTATTCAACGCACATCTTCAAACCAATGAAGACCAGCACGGCGCTCAGCCCGTAGTGGAGGTAACGGAACCGGTCGATCACCCCGGCCAACAGGAAGTAAAGCGCTCGCAGCCCAAGTATCGCGAAGATGTTCGACGTAAAGACGATGAACGGGTCTTTGGTGATGCCGAGGATCGCCGGCACGCTGTCGACTGCGAACAACACGTCGCTGCTTTCTATGACCAGCAGCACGAGCAACAGCGGCGTGATACACCGACGGCCGTCTTCCACGACGACGAACTGCTGGCCGTGGTAGTGCTTCGTCACCGGAAGGTACCGCCGCGCGATGCGCAGCACGATGTTGTGTTCCGGGTTCACCTCGTCGCCATGCGGTATAGCCAGACGGATACCCGTGTAAACCAGAAATCCGCCGAAGACGAGCAGGATCCAGTCGAACATCTGAATCAGGCCGACTCCCGCCAGAATGAACGCCAATCGCATGAAGATGGCGCCGAGAATCCCCCAAAAAAGGACCCTGTACTGGTATTTCAGCTCGACGTGAAAGAATCGGAAGATCACGGCGAAAACAAAGAGGTTGTCCATCGACAGGCATTCCTCGACCAGATAGCCCGTCAGAAACTTCAACCCCGCTTCGGAATTGCCGTGCGTCCGCAGTCCCCACCACCAAACCAACGCGTTGAATGCCAGCGCCAAGCCGATCCAGAACGCGCTCCACGCGGCCGATTCGCGCAGTGTCGGCGTGTGGATCCGCCGATGGAACACCACCAGGTCCAGCGTTAGCAGCACGACCACCAACGCGCCGAACGCCACCCAATGCCACAGATGCACCTCAAGAAGATTCTCAGCCAAGATATCCCTTCCCTGTCAGAGCAGGCACAACTTCTGCGGCATCCCAGTGCGAGCGGGGACTGCCTATCGATACCCCTCTCACGCACTATGTAATATAGGGGCCTGGCAGAAACCCGGCAATGGCAACAAAATGGGTGGAACTACATTCCTCTGGCGGCAGAAGCCTCCAGCTTGGCTCTCCGGGGCCTGCCTTGCCAAACGACCGAGTCGCTGGCATCGACCGATCGAGGCCCGCTTGGCCCCAATCCGGCGACCGCTGGTTGTTTCTCCCACCAGAGCAAATAATGATAGCGTTCGGCGCATCTCGCGCACAGCATGCGCACGCACCCCGCGCTGTGGTATCATGCTGAAAGGCCGACGAAACAGAGAACCTTGCCCAAAACCCCGTCCTTGTGGCTTACCGCCCACACCGAAAGATCGGGCTTTGGCCCTCCGGAACCGCCAGTTGGTTCGGCAACCTGTAGCGGAGCGTTTCAAACCATTGAGCAGATCGACCTTGTCTGCGTTACTCGTTCGGGAAGAGGCAACGCTATGAAACCCCATCCTCCGTTCCGCACGGAGTTGGTCTGGGCCGTCGTGGCCGTACTGCTATGCCTACCGTGCGCGGCTCGCGCCCAGCAGGAGACCGATGCCGCCACGCGCCAGTTTGCCACAGCAGCGCGCCTGCAGAATCTTGAATCGTACGATCTGGCCGCGGCCCAATGGCAAAAGTTCCTCCAAGAACATCCCGCCGACCCTCGGAGCACGCAGGTCCGGCACAACCTCGGCGTATGCTACTACCTCGATAACAAGCTCCAGCAGGCCCAAAGCGAACTCCAGGCCGTCATCCAGAGCGATCCCAAGTTCGACCTGCTCGATGCGACCTATCTCTATCTTGGCGCCGCCCAGTACGGGTTGGCCCGAGCCGGCAATGCCGCCCTCTATCAGGCCGCCATCGACACGTTCGGCCAACTGGCGGCCAAGTATCCGCAAAGCAAGTATCTCCCCGATGCGATCTACTATCGGGCCGAGTGCCTGTATTTGCAGGGAAAGAAGAAGGAAGCGATACCGCTCTACACCCAACTGCTCAACGACCATCCCGACCACAAGTTCGCCCCGGAGGCCCTCTATGCCCTCGGCGTCGCGCAAGAGGAATCGGGCGAGGCGGAAGCGGCGGGCCGCAGCTACGACGCGTTTCTCCAGAAATACCCCAAGCACGCATTGACCACCGAGGTCAACATGCGCCGCGGCGAAACGCTTTTCGCCCAAGGCAAGTTCTCTGAAGCGGCCCAGCGATTTGCCGATGCCGCCGCGGTACCCGGTTTCGCCATGGCCGATTTCGCCATGGTTCGCCATGCCGATGCCCTCTCGCGGATGAAGCAATACGACAACGCGGCGAAGCTCTACGCCGAGGTTGCCGCCAAGTACCCGAAATCCAAGTACCTTGCTGCGGCCGACCTGGCCGGCGGAACTTGCTACTACCTGGCAGGCGACATGGCGGCAGCCCGGCAGTTGCTCCAGCGCTCCGTCGACACCGGCGGCCCGACGGCTCCCGAGGCCGCCCACTGGATGGCGCAGAGCTGGCTCAAAGAGAAGAAACCCGCCGAAGCTCTGGCGGTCGTCACGTCCGTGTTGCCCAAAGCCTCCAACAGCACGTTCCTCCCCCAGTTGCTCCTCGATCAGGCCGACGCCGTCTACGAAATCCCCGATCGCCGCAAGGAGTCGGTCGGCCTGTACGCCGATCTAGCGGCCAAACATCCCAAGCAGTCGGTCGCGCCCCAGGCGCTCTACATGGCCGGCTTTGCTGCCCGGGAATTGGGCGACTACGACGCCGCTCGCAAGTACGCTGAGGCCTTTCTCAAGATCTACCCCGACGACCGGCTCGTCCCCGACGTCAGCCACGTGCTGGCCGAAAGCGCGCTCCTCTCCAACCACCTGTCCGAAGCAGAGCAACTCTACGCCCGCCTGCTCAAACAGTTCCCCGATCATGCCGATGCGCATCTCTGGCAGATCCGTCGAGCTCTGGCGTTTCAACTTCAGAAGAAGCACGCCGAGGTGATCGAGCTGCTCGCGCCCATGTTGGCCACTCTGCAAAATCCGGATCTCCAGGCCGAGGCCCAATTCCTCATCGGCACCAGCCAGTTGGAAATGAACCAGCCGGAGGCGGCCATCAAGTCGCTGGAAGCCTCGCTGGCCGCCCAGCCCAAGTGGCTCCAGGCCGACGCCACCCTGCTGGCACTGGCCCAGGCGTACCGACGTCAGCAGGACTTCGCCGCCGCCCGGAAAGCCGTCCAACGTCTCATCGACGAGTTTCCCGAAAGCAAACTGCTCGACAAGGCGCATTTCCGATTAGGCGAATACGCATTCCTGACCGGCGACAGCGAGACGGCGGCCGCCCAATACGGCCAGGTGGTCGATGTCTGGCCCAACAGTCCGCTCGTGCCTTACGCCCTGCACGAGCTGGGTTGTGTGCAACTGAGCCGCAAGGAACTGCCCGCCGCCGAGAAAACGCTTTCGCGTCTGCTGGACGAATACGGCAAGCACGAGATCGCGCCCCGCGCACGCTACGCTCGCGGTATGGTCCGTCAGCAGGCCGGCAAATACGCCGAGGCGCTCGACGACCTCCAGGCCGCGTTGTCTGCAAAGCCCGCCATCGCCGAGACGTCCAACGCCCGTTTTCTCGTCGGACTCTGCCAGGTCGAGTTGAAGCAGTACGACGCGGCCGCGGCCACCTTCCGCAGTCTGTTGAAGGACGACCCGTCTTACAGTGCCGCCGATCGTGCCCGCTACCAGTTGGCCTGGTCGTTGAAGCTGGCCGGCAAGCAGGCCGAGGCGGCCGACGCATTCGACCAGTTGGCGGAGAAGCACCCCGACAGCCCCCTGGCCGCCGAGGCTCTGCACAACGTCGGCCAGTTCGCTTACGACGCCAAGGACTACATACGTTCGGCCAAGGCCTACTACGCGGCCATGCAGAAGTCGGACGACGCCGAGCTGGCCGAAAAGGCCGCCTACAAATACGGCTGGTCCTTCTATCACCTCCGCGATTTCGACAACGCCCAGAAGGCGTTCCAATATCAGCGGGGTATGTATCCCAAAGGGCCGCTAGCGCCGGAAGCCGCGTTCATGGAAGCCGAGTGTCTCTACGAACAGAAGAAATACCCCGAAGCCCTGGCGGCATACGATCAGGTCAAGGGCTTGGCCGACAAGGAATACCAGGCTCTGGCGCTGCTTCACGCCGGCCAGGCGGCCGCCCAGCTTCAACAGTGGGATCGCAGCATCGAACTCCTATCGCGTATCGCCAAGGAGTTCCCCGACTTCGCATCCCTCCCCGAGGCGCTCTGCGAGCAAGGCTGGGCCGAGCAGAATCGGGGCAATCTCGACGCCGCCCTGGCCCTATTCGCCCAGGTTGTGAGCAAGGGCAACGGCGAGGCCGCGGCCCGCGCCCAGTTCCTCACCGGCGAGGTGCAGTTCGCCAAGAAGGACCACGCGGCGGCCATCTCCAGCTACTTCAAGGTTGCCTACGGCTACAGCTACCCGAAATGGCAGGCGCTGGCCACCTACGAGGCCGGACGCTGTTTCGAGGTCCTCGGCAAGAAGACCCAGGCCGTCAAGCAATACCAGGAACTCATCGACAAATACCCGGATAGCGACAAGGTACCCCTGGCCAATCAGCGCATCAAAGAGCTGAAAGGATGAGGACGTGCGAATCATTCACTCCGACGAAAATCGCCCCGTAGGGCGCTCCAAGCGGTCCTGGCTGGTGCTCGGACTGGCATGTCTGTTGATCGCCGCCGCACCCGCGCCGGGCAACGCTCAACGGCGCGATGACCGCGATCAGGCCGGCAAGCTCGACCAAGCCGCGCAAATGGCTGCCGAAGCGGTTGCCGCCGAAGAGCCCGCCCCAAAGCCACAGCCCGCCGACCCGCCTCCCGTTGCGCCGCTCGCCGCTGACAGCATGAACACGCTCGACCTCTTGGCAAAGGGCGGGCCGCTGATGATTCCCATCGGCATCCTGTCGCTGCTGGTCGTCGCCTTCGGCCTGGAACGCCTGATCGGGCTTCGCCGCCGCAAGATCCTGCCGCGGAAACTCATCGCCGGCCTCAACCGGTTGACTGGTGAGAAAGGCGCTTTCGACCCCCGCCAGGTGTACCGTCTTTGCCAGCAGTACCCTTCCACCGCCGCCACCGTCGTGCGGGCGATGATCCTGAAGCTCGGCCGTCCGCCCGCCGAGATCGAGCACGCGGTGGCCGAAGCCCGCGAGCGCGAAGCGTCGCGACTCTATTCCAATATCCGCTGGCTCAACCTGGCGGCCGGCGTGGCACCCTTGTTGGGTCTGCTGGGGACGGTCCAAGGCATGATCCAAGCTTTCTTCGTCACGGCCAATCAGCCCACGGGCGTCAACCGCGCATCGCACCTGGCCGAAGGAATCTACATCGCCCTGGTCACCACGTTTGCCGGCCTCTGTGTGGCGATTCCCGCCGCCGTGCTGGCCCACTTCTTCGAAGGCCGAATTCAGACCCTCTTTCGCGAGCTCGACGAAACGCTCCTGAACCTGCTGCCGCACCTGGAACGCTACGAAGGCCGCCTCAAGGTCAGCCGAGATCAGCTCGAGGCCACCCTCCAGTCCCCCGCGAAGGTCTCGCCTCATTCCGAGGATCTGCGACGCCCCGTTCCCGCAGCCACGGCGCCCGCATCGTCACCCAAATAGCCGGATACCGCTTCCATGACCGTCAAGATCAACAAAGGCTCCGCTCTGTCGGCCCTGAACCTGACGCCGCTGATCGACATGGTCTTCCTGCTGCTGATCTTCTTCCTCGTTGCCACCAAATTCGCCGAGGACGAGCGGCAGATGGACGTGTTGCTTCCCGACGCCAGCGCCGCCCAGCCGCTGACGAGCAAGCCCCGCGAGCTGTTCGTCAACGTCGATCAGGAGGGGCGGTATTTCGTCGCCGGCCGGCAGTTGAACCTCCGCGACCTCGACCGCGCGTTGGTCACAGCTCGCGTCGACAACCCCGGCCGTGCGTCGGTCATTATCCGTGCCGACAAGCGGTGCCAATGGAAGTTCGTGGTCGCCGCAATGAACGCCTGCAATAAGGCCAAAATCCGCGATTACAAGGTCACCACGCGCGACGGGGGCGCGTGACGAATTCCTCGCCCCGGACGGCCCAGACCATGCCCGAGCGGATCATCAACCGACAACGCGCACCAGCGACTGATTTCGACGATCAGCTCTGGCCCGTCAATTTCGCCGTGGTCATCCTGGGCGGATTCGTCGCCGGCATCATCGTCGCCACCAGCGACTTCTACGATCCCCGAATCCTCTACAACGGATGGATCCGCCTGGCGGTCGTCGGTGCAGCCATGCTCGTGTTGTTCTGGGCCGTGCTCAGCCTCCAAGGCCGCATGCTGCGGCGACTGCAATTGTGCATCATCCTCAGCCTGCTGCTCCACGTTGGGCTGGCCCTCTACCTCAACGAACGTTACCTGCTTTTCTCCTCCCCGCAGACCGAGGAAATCCCTTCCGAAGTCGTCGAAGACCTCGATCGGACCACGCTGCCGGAATACTCCTGGCATCAGATGGAGCAGCCCGACGCGACCGAGAGCTTCGCCGAGCCCGTTGAGGTCACCGTTCCCGAACAGGCCGACGACGTCCCCGCCCGCAAGATTGCCCAACATGCCACGCCGCCGGCGCAGCAGGAACTGCCCGATCAACAACAGCCCAATCCCGTCGACTTGCAGCGAGCCGAAGCCCCCTCAACTCCCAAACGGGCCAACGCGCTCTCCCAAACGCCGATCGATCGCCGTCAGTTCGACCCGCATCCTGGACCGCAAGAACCGGTCGATCAGCCCCAGGTCCAGGCGCATGCCATGGCGGCGCCTGCCCCCCTGCGATCCCAGCAGGCCGACGCCGAGCGCCGCCACGACGCTCCCGCGCCGAAACCCGCCGCCGCCAGCGAACCTGCCCTGGCCCAATCCCAACGTGTGGAGCACCGTATCGAACGGGCTGCCGAGCCCCAGTCGCTGCCCGTCGCTGAAACCAGCCGCAGTCGCCTCCAGAAGACCACCGACACCGCCAGGCTGCCAAGACTCCAATCCCAGGTGCCTGAGCCTTCTGCCCTCGCCGAGCATGCACCGCAGAATAAACTCGAGGCTCGCGATGCGTCAACCAATTGGCGTGCAACCGCCGCCGTTTTGCCTCACGCCGAACCAACCGACACGGTAGGCTCGCCGACCGACGCCAGTGTCCCCTTGGCGATGACCGTGCCAGGCAGGATCCGCCGGACCAACGATGCGACGCCCGTTCTCGCCGCCGCCTCGCCTCAGCGGGCCGGTCGCCAGGCGGCACCGCTTCCCGCGGCGATTCCCGGCACAGTGGCCACCACCGACAACATCTCGGTCGGCTCCCCATCATCCGGATCCGCCACAGCCTCCGAAGCTCCCGTCTTGCTCGCCGCCGACGCGCGAGCTTCGGTTGCCCGCCGGCGCGGTGCCGATCTGCCTACGGCCGTCCCCGGCGAGCCGGGAGGTTTTGCCGGCGGCGACTCCGCTCCCCCGGTCGCTCCCGGCGGCTGGTCCGACACCCCGGGCCGGCCCGCCGCAGCGCCGTCCGCTGCAACGCTCAGCGACTCCGGCGCTCCGGCACGCACCGACCTGGCACCGTCTGCCGGCGCGCTGATGGCCGGGGCGCACGTCGACGTGCCCTCTACTTCGCCGGGCGATTCACCATCGCCATCGACGACGGCCGGCGCCGCTTCCCCACGGGGCACGGCCGCAAGCGGGGGCGCCGCACCGGAACCCGACGTCGGCCACTTGCGTCGCCAAACCGACGGGCCTTCGATGGCCGTTGCCACGCTTGCCGGGCCCAACGGCCCCGATGCAGGCCCCTCCATACCACTCGGCATTCCCGATCGCCGCGCCCGCCCCGAAAGCGAACATCTCCAACCGACGACCCATCGCTTCCTCGTCGAGCGAAGCGGCGGCGCCGCCGCCATGCAGGGCCGTCTGCGCGAGATGTCCAAAGAGGCCTTCCGTCAGCGCGATCCCACCACACGCGGCCGGATCGCCCAGGCCCGCGGCGGCTCGGTCGAAACGGAACGGGCCGTCGAACTGGGGCTCGACTACCTTGCCCGCCACCAGTTCGCCGACGGCCATTGGAGCATCGACCGTTTCCCCAACGGTGCCGCCGACACGAAAGCCGGCGCCCCAGGTGAAATGAACGCCGACACCGCAGGCACCGGCCTGGCCCTGCTGGCCTTTCTCGGAGCCGGCTACACGCATCGCAACGACAAGTATCGCACCGTCGTCCGCGGCGGCATCGACTGGCTGACCGCCAATCAGCAAGCCAACGGGCAACTGTTCACCGAGCGGACCGATCAGGCCCAGTACGGCCAGGCCTACGGCCAGGGCATCGCCACCATCGCGCTGTGTGAGGCGTACGGCATGACGAAGGATCCCCACCTGCGATCCTCCGCCCAGAAGGCCGTTCAGTTCATCCTCAATGCCCAGCATCCCACCCGCGGCGGCTGGCGCTACCGGCCCCGCATCGAGTCCGACACCTCCGTCTCGGGCTGGCAGCTAATGGCCCTGCGCAGCGCTCAGATGGCCGGACTGGAAGTACCCGCCGACAACCTCCTGAAGGTTGGCCATTGGCTCGACCTGGCCCAGGCCGCCGAAGGCTCCCGCTATCGCTACAACCCCTACGCCGCCGACACGCCCGAACAACGCGAAGGCCGCAATCCCAACCGCACGATGACCGCCGAAGGGCTGCTCATGCGCATGTACCTCGGCTGGCAGCGCGATCACACCGCCTTGATCGAAGGCGCCGAGTTCCTCAAGGCCAACCTGCCTGAAAACGGCCAGCCCGGCCAGTGGCGCCGCGACGCTTACTACTGGTACTACGCCACCCAGGTCATGTTCCACATGCAGGGCGAGTATTGGAACGCCTGGAACGACCATCTGCGCCCGCTGCTGCAAACGAGCCAGGTTCAAACGGGCCCCTGGGCCGGAAGTTGGGATCCCAACGAGCCCGTCCCCGATCGCTGGGCCGAGGCCGCAGGCCGGCACTACGTAACCTGCCTCAACCTGCTGATGCTCGAGGTCTACTACCGCCACCTGCCGCTGTACCGGACCCTCGTCCAGTAATCGAAGCCGTGGTCATGCGCCGTCCGCCGGCGGAAGCTGCCGGATCGTAGCCACGAGGAACTTCGCCAAACGGTCCGACGCAACCAGCGAGTGCTCCCGGAGTTGGTACATATCCTTAAAGCTCCCCGGCCGCTGCCAGACCGCCCCCACGGCCGCTCCAAACCTCGCCAGCGTCGACTTCTGCCGAACCAGTTGCTCGATGTCGTGCGGCAGTTGTTCATCGACCGGATCGGTGATCACGCGGACCGCCAGAAAACGCACTTGTCGCTGCCGGCACACCTCGGCCACCGCGTAGGTCTCCATGTCGACGGCCAATGCCCCGCTCGATTCGGCCAGTGCTCGCTTCTCCTCAAGCGAACGCACGACGTGGTCGACGCTCAGCAACCGGCCCACGTGCACCCCCGGCGTCTCAGCCAACGATGCCGGATCGACCTTCAGTTCGATCGTCAAAGCCTGCCCCGCTTCGTCGACCACACTATCAGCCATGACGATGTCGTAGCGTTTCACCGATGCCGACAAGCCCCCGGCAAATCCGGCGGCCAGCACCCAGCTTGGACGATGACCTGCAATCAGCGCCTCGGTGGCCCGCCGTGCCGCCACCAGTCCGGCGCCCGACTCGATCAACACCACGCCTCGGCCCCCCAGGCCACCCTGCTTGACCGCAAACCCCTCGCCCCGGGTCGCGACCACGCCGGCCAGCAAGTCCTCCAGGCCGCCCGACTCGTTGCTCAATGCAAACACCACGCCCGCGTGGCATGGCGGCGGTTCCGCCGGCTCTTTCCCGGCCGGCTCTGGCTGGGCGGATCCCGCCTCACGGCGCACCGACTCTACGACCGTCTCGCGGAGCTTTTCCCGCGCGGTCTGTTGCAGCCAGTTGCGCAGCAGCAAACGAAACACCATGATCGCATCTTGAGCCGCGGGCCATCGAATGTCAAGTTCAAGTCATCTGCCAAACGGCCATCCGAAGCATGTCGCGCAGATCGTGCTTCGCCGTGAGCACCGCCGCCGGCTCAAAACCGCAATGCACCATGCAATGCTCGCAACGGGGATCGTTGCCCGGCCCCAGCCCGTCCCAATCGGTGGCGTCGATCAGCTCTTGGTAGCTGCCAAAATGACCGTCGGTGATCAGGTAGCACGGCCCCTTCCAGCCCCGAACGTTCCGCGTCGGATTGGCCCACGCGGCACAGGTCAGCTCGCGCTGACCGCAGAGGAACTCCAAATACACCGGCGACGTCGCCAGCCGATGTCGCCGCAGCAGTTGCCGGGCCAGTTGGAACTTGGTGCGGATTTCGTCCCGGGTCAGAAACACCTGTGCCGCGCTGGCCGGGTCCGCCCGATGGACCGCTTCGTACCCGTACGCCGGCGAAATCATGAACCCGTCGACACCGATCTCCGACAGAAACTCGTACAGCACGGCGATTTCGTGCATGTCGGTCTCTCGGTACACCGTCGTATTCGTGCACACCTGGAATCCGGCCGCCTTCGCCGCCCGTACCCCGCCGATCGCCTTCGCAAAAACCCCCTGCCGCTGCACGGCCTGATCGTGCGTGGCCTCCATGCCGTCCAGGTGCACGTTGATGAACAGCCGGCTGCTCGGCCGAAAGCCGCTCAGCTTCTCCTCCAGATGGGTCCCGTTCGTGCACAGGTACACGTGCTTGCGGCGCTCGATCGTCCTGGCCACCAACTCGTCGATTCCGCCGTAGATCAACGGCTCGCCGCCGCAAATGCTCACGATCGGCGCGCCACACTCCTCGATCGAATCCACGCACTGCTGAATCGAAAGTGTCTCTTTGACCGTGTCGGCATACTCCCGAATGCGGCCGCAGCCCGTGCAGCTCAGGTTGCACGCGTGCAGCGGTTCGAGCATCAGCACCAACGGGAACTTCGCCTGGCGCGACAGACGCTTCCTAACCAGGTAGCCCGTCATCGACGCGGTAAGAGAAAGCGGAAATCGCATGGGTCGACGTTCACTAACCGTGAAACAAATGAGCTTCGCACAGCAGACGCACGGAGGCCGACCAACGGAAAGCCGGCAAACAGGGGTCGATGGGCCCGCCCTGCACGTCATCTGTGCAGGATTCAGTACGATATCCGTATCTTCGCGCCCATCTGCTCGAAGAACTTCCTTGCTTGCCGACCACGTCGGCGACGCCCCTCGAAGAATCAACGCAACAGGTGCGGATTATACCCCTCAACCCGAAATTCGACAAGACAACCCAACCCCCGCCAAGCCCCTACACCAAACCTCAGGTTGTGCTTCAGCATAACAACCGCACCACAAAACCGTCCGCGAGAAGCCGCCCCCATCGTATGACCCTAACGCAACTCGCGACACCTTTCGCGATATTCGTGCTGCTCGCCCGAGAGGTCGGCGCCTTCGGCACCCAGTTTCCAAGCGGCGTGCGCCTCGGCCATTCGTCCCAGGGCCGCCAATGCCATCCCACGCCAATACTGGGCCGCCGCCTCCTTGGGTTTGTCCTTGCGGCCCACGTTCAAATTGGCCGGATACGTCAGTGCCGCCTCGAAGTCGGCCAACGCCTTGTCGTGCGCCTTCTGTTCCATGCGCTGCCGCCCCCGGGCGATATGCGCTTGGTTGAAGATCTGCCACGTGATGTCCTGCCCCTCCCAGTTGACGAAATTCGGCGTCGATTCCAGCACGTCCAACGCATCGTCATACCGCTTCGCGTCCAGATACGCCTGCGCCAACAGGATCGTGACATCGGCCCGCCGTGTTCCCTTCAGCGGCATCCCGCGCAGCAGCTCGATCGCATCCCCGCGGCGATCCGCAGCGATAAGCACCTCGGCCAGATCGCGGTACAGCGTCTGATCATCTGCCCTCGCCGCAATTGCCTTGCGATAAAACTCCTCGGCCTTGGCCGCGTCGTCCCTCGCGGCGGCCGCCAGCGCCAGGTTCCTCCAGGCGACGCTCCGCTTCGCATCCAACTGGGCCGCCTTCTGCCAGCAGGCTTCGGCCCGCTCCATCTGCCCCAGGTTGGCCAGCAGATTGCCCAACTGCAAATGTGCCCCCGCATCGCCCGGGTTCCGGCCGACCGCATACTCCAGCACCGCAAGCGACTCGGGACGCGACGCGAACTCCAGGGGCTGGTTCGCTTCGGCAGCCCGTTGCAACCACGTCCGGGCGGCGTCCTCATCACCGGCCCGCGAACAATACCAGGCCAAATAATACTGTGCCATCGGGCTGCGCTCCTCGCGCGGCACGGTCTCCACGCAGCCTACCCGAAGCACCTGCCCCGCCTCTTGCATCAGCCCCAACTCGGCGAAGGCCAGGCTCGCCTCGATCAACTCGAAATCCGCTTCGCCGGCCATCTTTCGAATGGCTCGCATCTCCGTCGCCAGCGCCGATTCGATCCCCATGCTCAACACGATCCGCGGCAGAAAATCGGTCGGATCGTCGGCCTTTTGCGTTTTGGCCAGTTGCAGGGCCGTCCGCCGATTCCCGGCCGCATAGTGCGCCAGCATCAGGTGGTGCGCGGCCGTCAAATCGTTGTTGTTCGCGCGGACAGCCTTCTCCAGTGCCGTGATCGCCGCCTCGGCATCGCCCGACCGCAGATGCGCCCGGCCGGCCAGATCGTATCCGATCGCAACGGTTCCCGTCGAGTGCGCCGCATGATACCCAGCGTCAAGTGCTGCCTGCAAATCACCCAGCCGCAAGTGGCAAGCACCCAGGTAGAACCAACTCAGCCCGTCGTCGCTGTCGCGGTCCAATGCGCGCTGCAGCCGGCCGATCGCCTGCCGATACAGTGCCGCCTCGAAATCCAGCACGGCCAGCGATCGCAATGCCGCTACCAGTCCCGTGTCGACGGCCAGTGCCTTCTCGTAGTACTGGCGAGCCTTCAGACGATCGGTCGCCCGGTCGAACTTGCGGCCTTTCAAGTACAATTGCTCGGCAGTCAGCTCGCTGTCCGGCTTCTCTACGAATTTCGCCGGATCGGGCGGCTCGGTCTTGGGAATCGGCAGCGGCGTCGTGAACTTGGCGAGCACTTGGCCGTCGTGCGCAACGATCGCCACCTCGACCGGTCCTGTCGGCTTCTCCGGCAACTCAACCGTCTTCGCCTCCTCCGGCCCCAAGTCCACGTCCTTGCGCGCCAGCGGCCGCCCGTCCTGAGAGAACACGCACTCGGCCTGCGGATACCGCCCGGTGGCCAACAGCTTTAGCGCCAGCCCTCGCTCGCTGCGAGCCGACTGCGCGGCGACCTCCCGCGTCGCATATTCGAAACCGTCCCCAAGCCCATGCACCGGATACCACCACTCCTGCCAGGCGATCCGATCGTGGGGCGCGAGCATGCCGTAGTCCGATTGCGTCGGTAGCGGACCGCTTTGCACCTCGATGTAAGGACCGTCGTCGTCCGTCAGGTTCTTCTCGGCAACCCTGCCGAAATCCCACTCGCCCCACGTCCACGCCTTCTTGCCTCCCACCTCGCGGTGATTGACCACGTTGACGATGCCCCGATCCGCGTCCACATCGTACGCACCGAAGAAGCCGTAATGGCAGTCGACCGCGAACACCGAAGCGTACGTCGGAAAGTTCTTCAGCCACGTCAGGTCGCGCCCCTCGTGGATCGGCCATGTGAAGAACTCCCGCGCGGAGTGGTCCGTGCCCAAGCTCATCGGGTAGATGAACCGGGTGCCTGGCCGGTTCGGAAACGCCGTGCAGTTCCAGAAGTAGTAGGGGTGCATCCCGTCGGTCGGATTCTCGATGCCGATCTGTTCGTCCAGGTACGCTCGTCCGGGATGAAGCGTCACGCGCACCGTCCACCGCGTCCGAAAGATCTTCTCCTGGTTGCTGATCTGCAAATATGCCGAGCCGTCCGGGTTCGTTCCCGTGACCACGTCGACGGGCGAAATCACCGTCACCGTGTGTCCTTGCGGACCGAAGTTCCATTCCACCCCGCCGCTGATCCAGGCCCCGCGCATGGCGATCATGCCGGGCTTGATCACGTGGTTCACGTGGAACATCTCCTCGTTCTTCGTCTTATCCAACACCGAGAACAGCCGCCCGCCCAGCTCCGGCAGGCACGTGACCTTCAGATACTCGTTTTCCAGAAACACGGCCCGGTACGTACGGTCCCCTTTGACCCGCGAGAGGTCGTCCTGCATGCTGTACGGGTAGATGATCGACGTCTTCACCGTCGTCGACAGCTTCGTTCCCGCCTCGATCGCCCAGAACTTCGGGTTGATGTCGTCCTTCCATGGATAGGTGGGCACCGAAAGCGTCCCTTCCCATGCGCGCACTTCGGCCCGCGCGTGGCCAGCCACTGTCGCCAATACCCATGACGTAACAATCACAACCGATGCGGCCTGTAGCAACATGCGTCGTGTCATTGAAATGCCCTTCGCGAAAACAGCGTTTCTCCGTCAAGCAGCGAGGTCTCCCACCTCGCCCCCCAGTATACTCCAAGACACATCCCCAGGCACACACAGACGAAATGCGAATATCCCCCTCTGAAATGTTGCAGCACACAGCCCGGTCCCATATGATCGCCAGAATGGGCGGGGCGATTTCTGCGGAAACACGAAAGAGGAGCTCAAATCGTGCGACATCTGTCGATTGCTTTCATCCTTCTATTGTTATCCGCGTCGGCCGCAGGCCAGGTGGTGAACATCTCGGTCGAAGAGCCCAGCGGCGTTGCCCGCCAAGGCTGGCCGGTAACCTCGGGCATTCCTTTGCCGCGCTCAGCGCTGTACGACCCACAGCACGTCGTGCTTCTCGACGCTAGCGGCACTCAGGTGCCCCTGCAAACCGAGGCCCTCACACGTTGGTCCGACGGATCCATCCGTTGGCTCCTCCTCGATTTCCAGGTGGATCTCGCGCCCAGCCAGAAGAAAGCCTTCTCGCTGCGCCACGGCCCTGAAGCCAAACCGCAACCATTCTCCAAACCGCTTCGTGTCACCCAGCAAGACGACGGCGTCACCATCGACACCGGCCCCATGCGCGTGGAACTCTGCAAGAAGCGATTCCGACTGCCTGCCGCCGCGTGGCTCGATCGCAACGCCGACGGCAAGTTCGCCGCCGACGAGCAAGTCACCTCGCCCGAAAGCGGCCGTATCACGCTGACGACCCCCGACGGCCGAACGTTCCGTTCCGATCTGGCCGACGCGACGATGTCGGTCGAACAAACCGGTCCGCTGCGAGCATGCGTTCGTTTCGAGGGGTATCACGCCTCACCCGATGGTCAGATGTTTCGCTACGTGGTCCGCGTCCACGCATTTCGCGGCCAGCCGACGCTCAAGATCTGCTACAGCTTCATCAACGATTTCCAAGACGCCGTGATGGCCCAGGTCGACTCGCTCGATTGGACCATGTCGCTCGCCGACGCCAAAGGTGATTTGCACCGCGTGCTCGATGGCAAGATCGGCCCGGCCGCGCGGCTCTTCCAGGCCGACGAAAGCCACTACACCGTTAGTGGCCAGCCTGCCGGCAAACGCGCCTTGGGTTGGGCGGCCGTCGCCAACGCACGTCAGGGAATGGCCGTCGGCATGCGCGAGTTCTGGCAGAATTGGCCCAAGGCCATCGAAACCCGGGCCGACGGCGTGACCGTTGGCATCTGTCCCGAGTTCCCCAAGGGACTCTACGACGGTAAGCCGCTGCTGGAGGAATGCAAGCTCTACTACTATCTCAGAGACGGCGCTTACACGTTCAAGATCGGTGCCGCCAGGACGCACGAGTTGTGGACCGTCTTCTTCCCCGGCGAACCGGATCCGCAGAAGCTCGGCCGGTTCTACCGCGCCGCCGAAGACCCGCTTCTGGCAACCTGCGAGCCGGCCTACGTCAGCTCCACGCGAGCCTTGGGCGATTTCCCGCCCGCCGACCCGAAACGCTATGCAGGTTACGACGCCTGGCTCGATCGCGCCCTGGACGCCCATCTCGCACGCCGGGAGACGGAACGCGAATACGGACTGCTCAACTTCGGCGACTGGTACGGCGAGCGAGGCGTCAACTGGGGCAACCTCGAGTACGATCTGGCCCACGGCATGTTCCTGCAGTACCTCCGCACGGGGCAAAGGCGGTTCTTCCTCCGCGCCGAGCAGGCGGCTCGCCACCATATCGACGTCGACGTAGTCCATGCCACGAACCCCCTGCTCAAGCCACCGTTCGGAGTCCCTTCGCGCGTCGGCGATGAGTGGCTCCACTGCTGCGGCCACACCGGCGGTTATTACCTCGATGCGCCGCTGCCGGTCGATCGTGCCTATCAGATGGGCTATAGCACCAACTTCGGCCACGTATGGATCGAGGGCGATTTGGAGTACTACTGTCTGACCGGCGACCGCCGCGCGCTCGAAGTCGGCCGGCAGATCGCCGACGCCATGGCGAGCCACTGTCCGACCAACTATGGTACCCACATCCGCAATCTCGGTTGGCCGCTCGTTCTTCTCCTCTCCGCGTACGAGGCCACCGGCGACGACAAGTACCTCCAAGCCGCCAACAAGGAGTGGCAGGTCTTGCGCGAGAACATCGATTGGAACAAGGGCTGGGTGGTTCGGCTGGCCGGCGACCATTGCTTGCACCCGCCTGGCAGCGACCGAAAAGAGCGCGACACGATCTACCGCGATCAGCGATGCCACGGCAACGTGCCGTTCATGGAAGGTCTCACGCTCTGCGGCCTGGCCCGCTATCACCGAGCCACCCACGACCCCGAGGTCCTCCGCGCGATCACCGTCGGAATCGACCAGATGATCCGCGAGTGCTGGCAGGAGGACGTCAAGACGTTCCGCTACACGGCCTGTCCGCTGTCGTCCAAGACGCCCTACCAGCTCTTCATGCTCTCGGTCGAGGCCATGGCCTACGAGGCGGCGCTAACCAAGAACCAGGAGCACCTGCGCATCCTCCGCGAAGGAATCCTCGCCGCCGTGCCCAAGGACGATCAACAGGAGTTCGGCAAGAGCCTCGGACAGATGATCCACTTCGTGCCCTACGGGCTGAATGCGCTCCAGCCGTGAGGTTGCCAGCTACAGCGCCTTCATGAACTCGTGACGGGCCGCCTCGATGGCCAGACGGCCTTTGCGCGACGCCTCGTACGGATCGCGGGTCATCCAGGCGTCGATCATGATCCAGCCTTCGTAACCGCCGCGCCAGAGGACTTCCAGCGACTTGTGGATATCAATGTGCCCCTCACCGCAGGGTAGGTGCTTCGACGTGCCCTTGAAGAGCGTCCCGTCGCTGTCGGTCAGGTGGATGTATCCCAGCCGCTCGACGCCGAGCTTTTCCAAAAGCACTTCTGGCTTGCCTTGGCCTCCGTTGAACACGTCGAAATGGCTCGGATCGTACTGCCCGCGAACCAGCGGATGACCGACGCCGTCGACGATTCGCACCAGATGATCGATCGTGTTGAACGCGAACGGCGGCTCGATCTCCACCGACAACATCAGCTCTTCGTCGGCCACAATCTTGGCCGCCTCCTTCAACGAGCCCACCAGCCGCTCCAGCGCCTGATCGACGGTCTGCCCACCCAGATCACCGCCCGGCCAGTAACCGATACACTCGCAACCCGCCTTGTGCGCAAACCTCGCATATCCGGCGAACTGCTTCCGCCACGCATCGCGCGCCGCGGCATCCGCTTGGAACGCGCCGGGGCCGAACGTCTGAATCGAAAAGATCTTCAAGTTGTACCAAGCGAACAACCCGCGTAGCGCGGCGATGCGTTCGTCCTCGTCCGGCCCCGGATACATTCCCTTCGGCCAGCCCTCGGTTAGCTCCACACCCTCAAAGCCCTCGCGCTGGGCGAAGTCGAGCACTTCCCACAGCGGATAGACGCCGCCGAACGCGCCCTCGGCCGACATGAACCCGTTCAGGCCGATCGCCGTCCGCCACCGTCGCTGACTCCCGCTGGCGCAGCGACTCCCCGCAGGTCCCTTCCCCGTCGCCGCGGCCGGCGCCAGCATTCCCGCCCCGGCGGCGACCGCCGTTGTCCCCACAGCCTGCTTCAGAAAGCCACGTCGGTCGATCATCTCTCGCGTCTCCGGTACATGCGGCACGAATCCGAGAATACGCCGATTGTATTCTCCCGGAGGCCGGGTTGCGACAAGGTGGATCCGGTCCGAGCAGCCGAATTGCCCTCCCTATTGACGCCGGCGTTGCCAATGTGCGCCCAGCAGCCGCCAGGGCCCGGCGTTTCAGCCGTCTCGGCCGGTAGCCGGGATGAATCGCGACCGCTGGCTGCGCCGGCATCAACAGTGTCGGAGAAGCCCCGGCAAACGGCTCCTGGCAACAGCCCGCCGACACATCTTTTCTTGATTCTTTCAAAAAGCCTATTGATAATGCGTCTCAATATCGTTATGCTCGTGGTGTTGGGTGACGGCAGCGCCCATCGCCAACGTTCGGCACTCCCTGGACGGACTTCGGCGGCCGTCCACGCCGGCCCAATCGCACGACAGCCAGCACCAGCCTCTTTCGATCGTTTCGGTGCCAGCCATCTAGCCCAATTCCGCCGCCGTTGCTCACCCCTGTTCCCCCTAAAGCGGGGAATCCCGCTTGAGGATGAAGCGATGAGCCGTTTCGATCCGGACCACGACTGCGCCGACACACTCGACCGCCTACAAGAGACTCGTTGCCCAGGGCCTCTGCCGGCCCGAAGGTGCGACAACGGCGGCGAGCCCTGCGAGGTTTGTCGCGGTCTCAGCGATGTGCGCGTCGTGCGTTCCGACGAGCTGCTCTGCGGCCGCCGAGAGCTGTTCATCCTCCATCAGGGCCAAGTCTACCGACTGATTCGTACGAGGAACGATCGATTGATTCTGCAGAAATAGTCAGTAACTCAGGCGGCGAGCCAGCCCGGCGTCGCATCGCTGCGCGACCCTTTCTTCGCGAGCCAAACCGCCCCCGTTTCCACTGGGTCGGCAACCGGACCACGGTTGCCAGGTTCGCAAAAGAGGGTCATTACCATGCGTCCGAAACGACGTGCTTTCACACTGGTCGAAGTGCTTGTGGTCATCGCGATCATCGGCATCTTGGTGGCGTTGTTGTTCCCCGCGGTTCAAGCGGCCCGCGAAGCCGCCCGCCGCATCCAGTGCTCCAACAATCTTCGCCAACTCGGCCTGGCACTGCACAACTACCATTCCTTGTTCCGCTGCTTTCCCGGCCTGGGCTCGACTTCCATGACGACGTTCTCCGTCCAGGCCCGATTGTTGCCGTTCACGGAGCAAAACAATCTGAAGAACCTGATCGACTTCAACGAGCCTCTCTACGTCGGCATTACTCACAGTTTCACACTCAACCCCGTGCAGGCCGAGGCGGCCAATACCCGCCTGTCTTTGTTGCGCTGCCCGAGCGATGGGTGGGAAGATCGCTACGACGATGATACCGGCGTGCTCGCCGGAGGCAACTACATGGTCTGCACCGGCTCGGGCACAGGCACCAGCTACGACATCCGCTATCCCAACGACGGCATGTTCTACCACGGTTCGGCCTGCGGATTCCGCGAAATGCGCGATGGATCCTCCAACACGATCGTCCTCGGCGAATCGCTGCTCGGGCTGGGGCGCGAAATCTCCGGCCCGTGCCCAGCACCCGAAACGGCCAAACGCCTCATCGGCTTCCTCGGCATCGCTCCGGTCACGGGCGGCCCCGGTCTGGTCGGCATCGTCGATCCCGATCCGGAGGCCTTGGCCGGTACCTGTTCGCTCTGGTACGGCAACCGCAGCTTCGGCTGGATCGTCGGCAAATCGCACAGTACCACCTTCTCCACCTATTTGCCGCCCAATAGCGACGTACCCGACATCGCGTCCATGGGCATCGGATTCTACGCCGCTCGCAGCCTTCATCCGCAGGGCGCCAACGTCGGCCTGGGCGACGGCAGCGTTCGTTTCATTTCCGATACGGTCGATTTGCAAACCTGGCGGGCATTGGGGACGTGCGCCGCCGGCGGCGACTTGCCTTGACGAAGCTTCCAATCATGCGCCACTCTCGACCTTTCCACCCTTCGCATCTTCAGAGGAGAACTCTCGTGAACTGCTTCCGACAGTCCGGGACACTTCTGCTGGCATTGCTCATCACCCTTGCCTGGCATCCCGCTCGCTCGACGGCCGCGCCAGGACTATTGCTAGTCGCCCACGGCTCGCCGAGCCCTGAGTGGAATAAACCTCTGCTGGCCTTCGGCGAGAAAGTCGCGGCCAAATTGAGCGAAAACGGCCAGTACAAGGCCGTTCGCACCGCCATGCTCGAAGCCGCCCAACCCGACGTTGCTACGGCCGTTGCCGAGCTTCAGGCCGCCGGATGCAGTCGCATCGTCGCCATCCCGCTCTTCGTAGCGCCCAGCGGCCACACGCATTTCGACGTGCCGGCCGTGCTGGGCATCTATCGCTCTCCGGCCATCCTAACGGCCCTTGCCCAGGAGGGCGCGAACATCGCTCGGCCGTCGGTCCCCATCGTGCTAACGCTGACGGTGTCTCAGGGTGGTGTGCTGGAGAAGTTCGCCTCCGAGGAGGTTCGAAGACTCTCCAAGGCGCCCGCCGACGAAGCGGTCGTCATTCTCGCCCACGGCGATCCCGACCATCAGCTTCTGGTCGACCGGCACATGCGCCGCGTTGTGACCTGCTGTTGCGGACAGTCGGGCATCGACTACGGCGACTGGGCTTACATCGCTGTTGGCCAGGAGTACCACTCGGCCGGCGTGAGCGCCATCCAGACCGCGCTCCAACACAAAAAGCGAGTGTTGGTCGTCGGGCTTTACATCTCCACCAGCGCCGCAAAGATCTACGCACGCGCCGTTGCCATGCCGTGCCATCACGAGTCGAAGTCCGACCCTTTCCAAGGTCAAGACGTCGTCTTCTCCGACGCAACGATCGTTGCGCATCCGGCGTTGATGCAATGGGTTCTCGATACGGCCGGCTCCGCACTCGAACCACCCAAACCGTGATCGCACCGGATTGCCTACTGGAATGACGAGGCCGGCGTTCGTCGAGTCACCGCAGCAGATCGTCCACGATCTGCTGCGCCTCGGCGACAATCTGGTCGAGGTGCGTTTCGTCCTGGAAGCTCTCTGCGTAGATCTTGTAGATGTCTTCCGTCCCCGACGGGCGCACGGCGAACCAACCGTTCTTGGCCACCACCTTCAGCCCGCCGATCGGAGCATCGTTGCCCGGCGCCCGCGTCAGTTTCGACACGATCGGCTCCCCGACCAATTGGCTCGCGCGGATATCATCGGGCAACAGCGCACCAAGCCGCGCCCGCTTCTCCGCCGTCGCCGGAGCGTCCACGCGGCGATAGCACGGATCGCCCAACTCGCTTGTGATCTGCTCGTAGTGTTCACCCGGGTTCTTGCCCGTCTTCGCCATGATCTCTGCCGCCAGAAGGTCCAGCAGCGGCCCGTCCTTGTCGGTCGTCCACACCGTGCCGTCCAGCCGCAGGAAGCTGGCCCCCGCACTCTCCTCCCCGCCGAAACAGTACGAGGCGTCGTGCAACCCGGCCGAAAACCACTTGAAGCCCACGGGAACCTCCGAGAGCTTCCGGCCCAGGTGTTCCACCACGCGGTCGATGATCCCGCTCGAAACAAGCGTCTTGCCCACGGCGGCGCCGACCGGCCACTGCGGGCGGTGCTCCAACAGATATCGAATCGCCACGGCCAAAAAGTGATTTGGGTTCATCAGCCCGCTTGTCGGCGTCACGATCCCGTGCCGGTCGGAATCGGGGTCGTTTCCAAATGCCACCTGGAACCGGTCCTTCAGCGCTACCAGGTTGGCCATCGCGTACGGGCTGGAACAGTCCATGCGGATCTTGCCGTCGTGGTCCACCGGCATAAACGAGAACGTCGGATCCAAACGCCGATTCACGACCTCGATGTTCACCCCGTACTGCTCGCAGATCGGGTCCCAGTAGCCCAGCGCAGCGCCTCCCAGCGGGTCAACGCCCAACTTCAGGCCCGCGTTGCGAATGGCCTCCATGTCGATCGCGCTCGCCAGATCGCGCACGTAGGGCGTCACGAAGTCGTACATGTGGGTCGACGTCGCCCGCAGGGCCGACTCCAACGGCACGCGCCGCACTTCCTTGTTGCCGCCGGCCAGAATCGCGTTGGCCCGCGTCTCGATCCAGCGAGTCACCTCCGACTCGGCCGGTCCGCCGTGGGGCGGATTGTATTTGAAACCCCCGTCTTCCGGCGGATTGTGCGACGGCGTAATCACGACCCCGTCGGCCAAACCGTCCGTGCGACCGCGGTTATACGTCAAGATCGCGTGCGAGATGACCGGCGTCGGCGTCGCCGCGTCGTCCTTCTGGACGAATGTCTCGATCTGACTGGCTGCCAACACCTCCAACGCCGTCTGCTGCGCCGCGTCGGAAATCGCGTGCGTGTCCTTGCCCAGGAAGAGCGGCCCGCCGATCCCTTGCGAAGCGCGGTAATCGCAAATCGCCTGTGTGATCGCCAGGATGTGGTCCTCGGTAAACGTGTCGTCCAGCGGCGTGCCGCGATGACCGCTCGTGCCGAATTTCACTCGCATTCGCGGATCGCTCGGATCCGGATGGCGGTCATAATACGCCTGCCGCAGTCGCGGGATGTCCACAAGCATGTCCGGCGTGGCCGGTTTGCCGGCGCGAGGATCGATGGGCATCGGGAGAACCTTGCAAGGGTTAGGACTGTTGCTCTTCGGCAACCGGGCACCGTTTCACGCGCCAGATCTGCTCGGCGTACTCCGTGACCGCCCGATCGCTGGAAAACATGCCCGACGCCGCCACGTTCAACGCCACCGTGCGGAACCATTCGTCGGGCGTCTTGTACATCGTGCAGACCGCGTCCTGGGTCACCAGGTAAGCATCCAGGTCGGCAAGGTGCATGTAGTAATCGCCGTGGGCCAGCAGGGCGTCGTGGATCGGCCGGAAGATACCCGGCTCGTCCTGGTTGAAGTGGTCCGAGAAGATCAGGTCCAACGCCTGCCGTATCTCCGGATTGTGGTCGTAGTGCCACCACGGGTTGTACCAGCCCCGCGTCTCGACGACTTGCTCCGCCGTAAGACCGAACAGGAACAAGTTCTGCGGGCCGGCCTCGCGGGCCATCTCGATCGTCGCTCCGTCGCGCGTGCCGACGGTCAGCGCCCCGTTCATCATGAACTTCATGTTGCTTGTGCCGCTGGCCTCGTAGCCGGCCGTCGAGATCTGCTCCGACACATCTGCCGCCGGAATCAGCCGCTCGGCGAGCGATACGTTGTAATCCGGCAGGAACAGCACCTTCAGCCGTCCCCGCACCGCCGGGTCGGCATCGATCGTCGCCGCCACGCTGTTGATCAGCTTGATGATCAGTTTAGCCAGCGTGTAGGCCGGTGCCGCCTTGCCGGCGAACATCACCGTCCGCGGCGTGCAATCGCGCCCCGGATCCTCGCGGAGCCGATTGTACTGAATGATCACCTGCAGCAGATTCAGCAACTGCCGCTTGTATTCGTGGATCCGCTTGATCTGGCAGTCGAAGATCGTGTCCGGATCCAACGCCTCGCCCGACGTCGACCGCAGCCAATCGGCAAAACGCACCTTGGCGTCATGCTTCGCTTTCTGCAGCCCTTCGCGGAAACCGGCGTCGTCGGCCAGCGCCTTCAATTGCCGGAGCTGCGACAAATCAGTGATCCAGTCCGGGCCGATGGCCTCCGTCATCAGCGAAGCCAGCTCCGGATTGGCCGCCAGCAACCATCGTCGCGGCGTCACTCCGTTCGTCTTGTTGTTGAATCGCTCCGGGAAGATCTCAGCCAGTTCCGGAACCACCCGGGTGCGCAGCAACTCGCTGTGGATCTGTGCCACGCCGTTCGTGCTGTGCGAGCCGACGATCGCCAGGTTCGCCATCCGGACCAGCTTCGTCGGCCCTTCCTCGATCAGGCTCACGCGACGGATCCGGTCGTTGTCGTCGGGCCATCGCTTCCGCACATCGCTCAGAAAACGCTCGTTGATCTCGTAGATAATCTCCAAGTGCCGCGGCAGCAGATTTTCCAACAGCATCACCGGCCAGCGCTCCAACGCCTCCGGCAATAGCGTGTGATTCGTATACGCTAGCGTGCGGCAGGTCAGGTCCCACGCCGTGTCCCAGTCCAACTTCGCCACGTCCAGCAGGATCCGCATCAACTCGGCGACCGCCAGCGACGGATGGGTGTCGTTCATCTGGATCGCCACCTTGTCGGGCAGGGCACACCAGTCCTGGTTCTGCCGCCGGAACCGCGCCACGATGTCGGCCAGCGAACAGGCCACAAGGAAGTACTCCTGGACGAACCGCAACACCTTGCCCCGCATCGTTGAATCGTCCGGATACAACACCCGGGTTACCGTGCCGGCCGCGTCGCGACGCAGCATCGCCCGTACGAAATCGCCATGGTTGAATTCGCCCAGGTCGAAGTAATCAGGCGTCGAGGCCCGCCACAGCCGCAGCGTCCCGATCGTGTGACCACCGTACCCGACCACCGGCCGGTCGTACGGAATCCCCGACAGCGTCATCGTTTGCAGCGGAATCTGCTCGTGGTTGTCGTCGCTCAGGCGGAGTGTTCTCTGCATCTTGATTTCCACCTGCTCGTGCGGTCGCGGAACCTCCCACGGATCGGGCTCCAACAACCAGTTATCGGGCGATTCCACCTGATAGCCGTTGACGATCTGCTGCCGGAAGATCCCGTAATCGTACCGCAGCCCATAGCCAATCGCTGGCAGTTGAAGCGTCGCCATCGAGTCGACATAGCAGGCCGCCAACCGCCCGAGGCCGCCATTGCCCAGCCCCGCGTCCGGCTCCGTTTCCACGATCGCGTCCCAATCGAACCCTTCCCGCCGCACCAACTCGCGCAGCTCTCCGTCCATCCCCAGGCTGATGATATTCTTCACCAGCGACCGGCCGATCAAATACTCCATCGACAGGTAATACACCCGTTTTGGATTGACCTGGTCATAAGTCCGGGTGCTGGCCAACCACCGGTCGGTGAGCACGTCGCGAACGCACCGGGCGACGGCCTCATATTGCTCCCGCAAACAGGCACGCCGGGGCGAAACAACGTGGTCGTCGACCAGATGGTGAACCAAGGCGGCGCGAAGGTCGCCGTCAGACGACGGCCGGACGGCCTTGGGCTGGGTCAACGTATCAGACATGGCCAGATTTCCTCCGCTTCATGCCGGCCTTGGCTGCCGGCCCAGGTGACATATCTCGTTCTGCCGCTGGATGATCGGTGCACACGGTACCCGTAATAGCTTAGCACGCTGAGCAAGCCCGTGTCCGACCCCAACCACCGCCAGTTCCATGCGTTGCCGTCCACTCCCATTCGCCTCGGATCGATTTCTGTCCTACTTTCGCAACCGGCCGATTCACGGCCGCCATAGGCCGCTGGACACACGCTGCCACTGGCCACTCTGGCAGCTCCGGATCGCGGTTGGGCGTCGGTGCCGCATGCCGCGCGGAGACAATGTAGTCCGCCACGGCGCCAACGAGCCGGACAGCCGCAACGAAGCGCATCTTCCGTCAAATCGGCGCCCGCGGAACGTCCCTTTGCTCCTTTGTGATGTATTGTATGGGTCGCGTCGAAAAGTTAAGCGCCAGGATGCGGTAGGCACATCGCCTCGAATCAAGCCATTTCCGTCCCCGACGTCCCCCCCCGGCAATCCGCCGTCGTGTTCTTCGCTCGCGCGACAGTTTGTCCGGTGGCATGCCGATGCGTAAATAAGTGGTGTCGCGTCGCTCGCCGGTCACTCCTCTTTGACCCACAATTGAAGATCCCCATAGACCGACTAGAAAGACCCTACACGGCACGCTCCCGATTCTGCAGAGTTCACCGTCGCGGCCGACACACTGTGTCGAAAGGAGAGACCTCCCATGGAGAACCAACGGTCCGATGCACTGGTCTTCTTCGGTGCCACCGGCAACCTGGCCTACAAGCAGATCTTTCCCGCGTTGCAGTCGCTGGTCAGCCGCGGCGATCTGAACGTGCCCATCGTCGGCGTGGCCAAGAGCGGCTGGGATCTGGATCAACTTAAGGAGCGCGCCCGAAAGAGCCTTGAGGATCACGGCAGCTTCGATCCCGACGCATTCGCACGTTTCTGCTCGTTGCTTCGCTACGTCGACGGCGACTATCGCGACAGCGACACCTACGCCCGCGTACGCAAGGAGCTGGGGAGCGCGTCGCACCCCTTGCACTATCTGGCCATCCCTCCAAGCCTGTTCCCCGACGTTGTCGAAGGTCTGGCCAAGGCCGGCTGCGTCGACAATGCCCGGGTGGTCGTCGAAAAACCGTTCGGGCGCGATCTCCAGTCGGCTCAATCGCTCAACCGGACACTGCACCAGTTCCTCCACGAGGCATCTATATTCCGTATCGACCATTTCCTCGGAAAGGAGCCGGTCGTCAATCTCGTCTACTTCCGCTTCGCCAACAGCTTCCTCGAACCCTTCTGGAATCGGGATTTCGTCAAGAGTGTTCAGATCACCATGGCCGAAGACTTTGGACTCGACGACCGCGGTGCCTTCTACGAAGAGGTCGGTGCCATCCGCGACGTCGTCCAGAATCACCTTCTCCAGATCGTCGGTCTGCTGGCCATGGAGCCACCCGTCCGCTCCGATGCCGAGTCGCTGCGCGACAAGAAGGTCGAGGTCTTCAAGGCCATGCGCCCGCTCGATTCGGCCAACATTGTGCGCGGACAGTACCACGGCTATCGCGACACTCCCGGAGTCTCGCCTCAGTCACGCGTCGAAACGTTCGTCGCCTTGCGTCTTTTCGTCGACACATGGCGTTGGACCGGCGTGCCCTTCTATATCCGCGCCGGCAAATGCCTGCCGGTGTCCGTCACCGAGGTCCTCGTCGAGCTCAAGGCCCCGCCTCTGTCCGTCTTCGGCGAAGAAGGGCCCGGCCACACCAATACGGTCCGCTTCCGGCTCAACCCCGAGGTCGTCATCGCCATGGGCGCCCGTGCGAAGCTCCCTGGCGAGGCCATGCGTGGCGAGAACGTCGAGTTGGTCGCCCGCCACGAGGATGTCGAGACGCGACCCCCGTACGAACGTTTGCTCTACGACGCGATGCTCGGCGACGCCACGCTCTTTTCTCGGCAGGACGGGGTCGAAGCCGCCTGGCGCGTCGTCGATGGCGTGCTCGGCGACGTCACGGCCCTCAGCCACTACGAGCCCAATACTTGGGGACCGCAAGAGGCCGACGAGTTGATTAGCCGTGACGGCGTCTGGAACCACCCGCAGCCTATGCCGCCGCCGTCCTCCGCGCCCCACGCCCGATCCGGCGCCGGGCGAACGCACAACTCGCGAGCGCATCAGAAGTAGACCGCTTGACGCGAAACGCCGCTGCCGCGCCAAATCCCCCCTGAAATCGTGCATTTGCCCGCTTCGCACACGCTCGTTCCCCATCTCCGCTGGCATATGGCACCTGGCGTCTGTCGTTCCCCTGGGCGATCGATTACAATAATTCTGGTCGCTGGTTTGCGCCCCGGGCGTCGAGCGCGAGCTACGCAACCTCCACCTCGACCCGACGCTGTTTTCGCCCTCCCAGCAATCCACGAAAGACCGCCCTATGACCGACTCCTTCGATCGTCGCCAGTTCCTGGCCCGCTGTTCCGCTACGGGTGTCGCCTTGGGCCTCGGATCCCTCGGTCACGTCGCGTCCGCGGCCGAATCGGCCCCTGCAGCGGGCCCTAACGGAACCGTCCGCGTCGCCTGCATCGGCATCCGCGGCAAGGGCAACCATCACATCAGCGGCCTGCAGAGCGTTCCAGGGAGCGACGTGGTCGCCCTATGCGACATCGATGAGTCGATTCTAGGCGGTCGCGCCAAGGACCTCGAAAAACGCACCGGTCGCAAACCCAAGACCTTCGGCGACTATCGCAAGCTGCTCGACGACAAAGATATCGACGCCGTCAGCATTGCCACGCCTAACCACACGCACTCGCTCATCGCCATCGCCGCCATGGAGGCCGGCAAAGACGTCTACGTCGAAAAACCCTGCTGCCATAACCTCTGGGAAGGACGCCAACTGGTCGCCGCGGCGCGCAAGTACGGCCGCATGTGCCAACACGGCACCCAGGGGCGCAGCTCACCGGCCATCCGCGAGGCCGTCCAAAAACTCCGCGACGGTGTCATCGGCGAGATCTACATGGCCCGCGGCCTCTGCTTCAAGTGGCGGCCCTCGATCGGCCACACGCCCGACGCGCCGGTCCCGCCCGGCGTCAACTACGATCTCTGGCTCGGCCCGGCCCCCGTCCGCCCCTTCAACCCCAATCGCTTCCACTACAACTGGCATTGGCACTGGGACTACGGCAACGGCGACATGGGTAACCAGGGCGTCCACGAAATGGATATGGCCCGCTGGGGACTCGGCGTCGGCCTGCCCAAGCGAGTCCACGCCGCCGGCGGCCACTTCATGTTCAACGACGACCAGGAAACCCCCAACACACTGGTCTGCCTGTTCGAATACCCCGACGAAAAGAAGATGCTCGTCTTCGAGACCCGCCACTGGATCACCAACCAGGAAGGCTTCGGCTCCGGCGCCTCCAACGCCGTTGGTGTCACCTTCTACGGCTCCGAAGGCTACATGCAGGTCTACTACTTCGGTTACAAGACGTTCCTCGGTCGGAATCGCGAGCCGGGACCGACGGCCACCGCAGCCCCCAACGAATACGAGCGTTTCATTACCGCCGTCCGCAGCCGCAAGGCCGACGACCTCGGTGTGGAAATCGAGGAAGGCTACCTCTCCTCGGCCTTGTGCCACCTCGGCAATATCTCCTATCGCCTCGGGCGCACCGTTCAGTTCGATTCCAACAAAGGCGACTTCGGCAGCGACGACGACGCCAACGCCATGCTCTCCCGCGACTACCGGGCACCCTACGTCGTCCCCAAAATCGTCTGAACGCACACCCCGACTTCCAATCTCACCCCATCACCGCTCGATAGTGCTCGACTAACCTCGCGGTCGCCGCACCGCTATCGAATGCCTCCTCCGCCCGATGCCGCGCCGCAGCGGCCATCCGGGCACGGAGCAACTCGTCCCGAAGCACCGCGCTGACCGCGCCGGCCAATGCCTTCGCATCATCAGATGGCACGAGCCTCGCCGACCCACTCTCCGGCGGAAAGATCTCCCGCGTCCCGCCAACGTCGGTTGCCACGACCGCAACGCCCGCCGCGGCCGCCTCCAGTAACACGCGCCCCAGCGGCTCCTGCCGCGCGGGATGCACGAGCACGCTCAGCTCGCACAAAAGCCGATCCACATCATTTCGCAACCCGAGAAAATGGACGCGCCCTCCAAGCCGCCCTTCGGCCGCCTCACGCAGGTTCGCCTCGTAGCGGACCGCCTCGTCCTTTTCCGAATGACGCCGACCGATCAGGAGCCAGTGCAGATCCGGACGCTCATCCGCCAGAATCGCAGCCGCTTCCAGCAGCACGTCCTGCCCTTTGCGCATGCCGGTCTGCCCGATCGTCGCCGCCAGTCGCGAGCCCTGCGGCAGGCCCAACTCCTCGTGAAGATAGCCCGTCGCCGCCCGCGGACGGAATTCGGCCAAATCAACCCCGTTGTACAGAACATGGGTCTTCCCGGCGTCCACTCCCGCCGCCACGTGGAACGTCCGCACAGCCTCCGATACCGCCAACAGACGCCGGTGACCATTCAAGTCCGCAATGGCCTGGCGACTCAACCCCACGATGTCCCGCAGATGCCCCAAACTCGGCACGGCCAAGTCATGCGCCACCGGCCCCACCAGCCGGCCCATCGACAGACTATTGGCGTGCACCAGCGCAGGCTGCCGCCGGCCGATGACCTCGGCCAATTCCCGGCGCAGCTCCGCCTGTCCCACGCGTCGGCCCGTCGCATCCCGGCACTCAAACGGCGTCAGCGGGACCCCACGATCGTCGAGCGCCAACGCCAACGGTCCCCGCTCTGGCCCGGCCACGCACACCTGGAAGCCGGCCGCCTGCACCCCGTCGAGCGTCGCCAACATCGATCGTTCGGCACCGTTCAGTGCCGCGTACTCGCACAGCAACAGGACTTCAGGCATGGCCACTTATCGACCGTCGCACAAGTAGTGACACCAGGGCGACCAGCGTGAGCCCGGTATTCGCAACGCTTTCGTGAGCCCACCAGCCTACTACTTCTGCGACCCTCAAGAAAGCAGGCCGTACTGAACCAGCGTGTTGCGCAGCTTTGCTTCCTGGTCCGCGCTCAGCGGCGTCATCGGCATTCGCAGCTCGCCCGTATCGCGTCCCAGCAGCTTCATGGCGGCCTTGATCGGAATCGGATTGGTCGACAGCCCCAGCATGTCGCGGCACAGCGGGAACAACCGCTTGTGCCACCGCAGTGCTTCGGCGTTGTCTCCCGCCTCGAACGCGCGGATCAACTGAATCATGTCGCCCGGAACGATATTGCCAACCACCGAGATCACGCCGCGGGCGCCGACCGCCATCAGCGGCAGCGTCAGGCTGTCATCGCCGCTGAGCACGGTCAAGTCAGTCGCCGCCGTAATCTGCGACGTCTGATCCATCGACCCCGTGGCTTCCTTAATCATCACGATGTTCGGAAACTCCGCCAGGCGGATGATCGTTTCCGGCTCGATGTTCTTGCCCGTCCGGCCGGGAATGTTGTACACGCACAAGGGAATGTCGACCGCCTCGGCCAACGCCTTGTAGTGCAGATACATTCCCTCTTGGGTTGGCTTGTTGTAGTAGGGCGCTACGACCAAGGCCGCATCGGCGCCGGCCTTCTGGGCCCACTGCGTCAGATGGAGCGCCTCGCTGGTGCTGTTCGAGCCTGTGCCGGCCATCACCTTGATCTGCCCCGCGGCCGCTTCCACCATCGCCGCGATCACCCGCTCGTGCTCCGGATGCGACAACGTCGGCGATTCCCCCGTGGTCCCCACCGGGCACACGCAGGTCGTGCCTGCCTGAACCTGGAACTCCACCTGCCGCTGCAACGCATCGAAGTCGATCTCACCGCCGCGCAACGGCGTGATCATGGCGACCGAAAGACCGGCAAACTGCTCACCTCGTGTACTCATGCAACATCCATTCTCTCAAAACCGAACGTCCTCAACCCCGTAGGTTATGCTTCAGCATAACAGAACCAAACCAACACTCCTCCGGCACGCTCTGCCGCCTCGGCCCGACTCACGACACCAGCCGCTTCATTTCGCGCACCGCCTGCTCGAAACCAACCATGATCGCTCGGGCGACGATGCTGTGGCCGATGTTCAACTCGTGCATTCCCTCGATGGCAGCCACCGGCTTGACGTTGCGGTACGTCAGGCCGTGCCCGGCGTGCAGCAGCAAGCCCGCCTCGCACACGCGGACCCCGGCGGTCTTCAGAATCTCCAACTGCTCCTGCTGCGCCGCGCCGGCAGCCGCCAAAGCGTACTGCCCCGTGTGCAATTCGACCGCGTCGGCCTTCAATTCGGCGGCCATGTCGATCTGCCGCAGATCGGGATCCAGGAACAGGCTGACCGAAACGCCGTTCTCCTGCAGCCGCTCGACAGCTTCCCGCACTCGCTCCTTGTGAACGCAAATGTCCAGCCCGCCTTCGGTCGTCACTTCTTCGCGGCGTTCCGGCACCAGCGTCGCCTGGTCCGGCTTGGCCTCACAGGCAATCCCCAAGACCTCATCGTTGCAGGCCATCTCCAGGTTGAGTTTCACGGTCACCGTCTCGCGCAGGATCCGCAGGTCCCGATCGGTGATGTGCCGGCGATCCTCGCGCAAATGCAGCGTGATCCCGTCGGCGCCTCCCAACTCCGCCAATGCGGCCGCCCACACCGGGTCCGGCTCGTACGTCCGCCGGGCCTGACGAACGGTCGCCACATGGTCGATATTCACACCAAGATCCATCGTCGTTGCCGGCTAGTACCGGTCCTCCTTCGTCAGACTCTTCTCAATCCCGTCGGCACACGCCGCGATGTTCTCAATCTTCTTGGCCAACGTGCTGGGTGTCAGCAGTTCCTCCCGCACGGTATCGACCATCACGAAAATCGCTCTTCCGCCCACGTCACGAATGGCCAACGCGCCGGACGGAATTGTCAGGTTCTTGCGAAGCGCCGCCTCATACTGCTTCGGATCGGCCGGACCACATTCGCTGTAGATGACCGCAATCGAGTCCTTCCGCTCGTCCTTGCGACCGAAGAACACGGCCACCCGCTGTTCACGTCCCTCCGGCAGCGACAGCTTGAGTCGGTACGACTTGCCCGACCCACTCGGCTTCACTCCCAAATACTGTGCCGTAAGCTGAATGCATTCGGCCGCATCCAGTTCAACTCGCGTCTTGCCCCCTGTCTTGGCAAACCACTTCTGCCATGCCTGTACGTCGCCGTCGAACTTCTGCCCCGTGATCCGAAGCAGCGCCTCGCCCACGTCAAACGCCAACACGCCGCGAGCCAAGAGCTCAATCAGCGGCCCCACCGCTTCCGTTGCACGCAACTCGCCCAGCGATTCGATGGCCGCCCACATGACCGACTCGTTCGGCGACTTCAGGCAATCCAATAGCGGCCCCACGGCACGCGCGCGAACCAGTTTCTGCCTCGCGCTCCGCCTCGTATGCGGGTCGTAGAGCTGATCCACAAGCGACTGCCAGTCGCCCAGGTCCTTCGTATCGCTCATTGTTCATCTCCCGCTCAGAGGTTTGCCCAACACTTGCCCCGATGGGCAACCACTCCCCCTATGCCGCACCCTGCGACAGCCCCGATTGGGTCATCGTACTGCGTCGCTTAGGGCCGATTATACCCCTTGCTACGAGCCTATCAAGCGGCCCCGCCCCCCCAACGTTACCGCCCTGCCCCGTAAGCTAAAGTTGTGAAGACGCCCGCATCCTTAGCCTCACCGCGCCATCATGTGGGCCGTCTCCTTCCACTGGCCGAAGCAGCGAGCGCAAAGCCCAGGTCTGGGTGCGTCAAGCGGAAGGACCTTTTCCATCCGATTCGTCTATCGTCGAGACCGACCCATGAGCATGACCTGCCGTGAACTGGCTGCTCGCATCGAACAGCTCCAGCCCCATGCCGTCCCACGCGATGTGGCCCGACTCTGTCTCCTGCTGACCAACGCTGTCGAAGACACGGCCGAGTTGAACACCGACGAGCAACTCTCCCGCGCTTGGCAGGAAATGGGTATGCGGCTTCAGGCGGCCACCGATCAGCATGCCGCCATGACTCAAGACCTCGAAGACCTCTCCCGCGTCGACCCCGACGCGTTCAAGCTTGAAGAGGTCTGGGTGCTGATCCGTGCGATCAAGGTCCAGAGCCAAATCCTTCAGCTCTATGTCGGCCAGCCCCCGCTCGTCCCATAATCGGCCGCCTCAAGGACCGGACGTCTGCGGTTCGCCGCCAGGCGCGCTGCCCGTCGCGGCCGTATCGAAGACCGTCCGTATGGGAATCTCTTTGCGAAGCCGCGTGAGATACTCTCGCACCTGTTTGTTGTGTCGCTCTTCGCGGAGCTTCTCGCGAATCTCCGCCTGCACCTCTTCGAACGGCGTCCGCCCCGCCTCCTTCCGCTCGATGACCCGCACGATGTGCAACTCTCGCTCGTCTTCGAGAATCTGGCTGAGCTTGCCGATCGGCAGCTCGAACAGCGACGCATCCAGCGCCTTCGATACCAGGCTCCCGCGGCAGGTCCAGTCGCGCACTCCACCCTTCGACGCGGTTGGCCCTTTCGACCCTGCCTTGGCCACGTCCGCAAGCGGCTTTCCTGCCAAGACCTCGTTCCCCATCGCCGCCAGGGCCGCCCATGCTTCGGCCTTGCTTGGGTAGTCCGACAATCGCACCGTCAACTGTTCCCAGCGCGCCTGGGCCTTGATTTCGTAGTCCTCTGCGTGGGCCTCGTAGTATTTCCACATCGCCTCGCGGCTGATTTCCGCTTTATCGTCGATCTGGCGGCGAAGCCATTCCTTGGCCAGTTCTTCTTCGATGAACGACCGCTTCTGCCGCTCCAACGAGGTCCCGAACGCTCGCAGCTTCGCCTCCAGTTCCTGGCGCGACTTGAGTTCACCGCGTTTGATCATCATCGGCACGACCGCTTGTTCGAACGTTCCGCCGATCTGCTTTTCCACGTCCGGCATGTTCTCCGGCGGGATCGTCCGCGTGGCATCCAGGAAGATCAGTTTCGTCTGGATCCGTTGTTGCAGCGACTGCTGGATGAGCGCCTGTCGCTGTTGCTCCAATTGTGAAGGCGTCAGCGCAGCCAACCGTTCCTTGTTCTGCGCAAGGATCTCGTTGACCACCCCCAGCACTTCCGCCGCCAAAATCCACTCCCGCCCCACGGTGGCCAGCGGCTGGGCACCCTCGCAGGGCTTCAACTCGGCAACCACCGCCGGCCCCGCATTCATACGTGCCTCGCGGGCCCCGGGCGACGCTTCTTCCTGGCTCAGTTGCCCTGTGTCGTATCCGCCCAGTGAGCTTGCCGCTGGCGATGCGGCGCGAGCGCTGGCCACACGCGGTTCATAGGGGGCACTGTCCTCAACCGATGCGGTCCCCGACGGCCAACTCGTCGGCCGCGTCACCGGGACCGGGCCTTGCGGAGGGCTAGGTACTCCCTGGGGCAGTACACTGGCCGAAGCCGGCGTTTCCGCGTACGACGCCGTTTTCCACGGCTCCGACGCCCATGCCCCATCGTTGCCTCCTGTGAACCACAGGACGGCTGGAAGAAACAACACCAGCAGCGTAGTTGGTCGCGGCACGAGAACTAGTTCCGGCAAGGGGTTTCGCTGGAGAACGGCGGATTATAGTGAGACCCCCGTGCCTACTGCAACAGCGATTTTGTCCGGGCCAGAATCTCATCTGGTGTCTTAACTTCCGCGCCAACCAGCAGATACGCGCTCTGCTCGTCAACGATTCGCAGTTGGCCTCCTTCGCGTTCGGCCAACTGCCGGATGAGCCGCTTCGAGGCATACCCGAAAACCACGTACGGACCCTCCATGCGAATGGAGTGAATCTGCCATTGGTGGGCCAGAATCCGCAGCTCCGACAGCGCCAACAGATGCTCCACAGGCGGCGGCGGGGCCCCAAACCGATCCTCCATCTCCGCCGCGAAGTCTGCCAGCTCCGCGAAGTTCGACACCCGTGCCAGCCGCCGGTACAGGTCGGTCTTCAACCGCAGGTCGGGCACGTATTTCCGCGGCAAATAGGCCTCGCCCGGCAAATCCACGTCCACTTCGATCGACGTCTTCGGTGGCAACTGCCTCAGCCGCCGCACCGCGCTTTCCAGCAACTCGCAGTACAGCTCGTACCCAACCAGCGCAATATGCCCGCTCTGCTGGGTCCCCAGGATATTGCCGGCCCCCCGGATCTCCAGATCCCGCATGGCCACGGCAAACCCTGCCCCCAACTCACTGAACTCCTCGATCGCCCGCAGCCGCTTCGCCGCATTCGGCGCGATGTACTTGTTCGGATCGACCAGCAAATAGCAATACGCCCGATGCTTGTAACGGCCCACCCGGCCGCGCAACTGGTGCAGATCAGCCAGGCCGTAGCGGTCCGCCTCGTCGATGAAGATCGTGTTGGCATTGGGAATGTCCAGGCCGCTCTCCACGATCGTGGTGCTTAGCAGAATGTCGAACCGGTGGTCCACAAAATCCAGCATCACCCGTTCCAACTCGTGCTCGGGCATCTGGGCGTGGCCGATTTGCAGGGTCGCCTCCGGCACGATCCGCTGCAGCCGCGAGGCCACCTGCTCGATGTCGGCCACGCGGTTGTGCACGAAGAAGATCTGGCCGTTGCGGTTCAATTCCCGCAGCACGGCACCGCGGATAATCGTGGCGTCGAACCGCGTCACGTGCGTCTGCACGGCCAGACGGTCCTCCGGCGGCGTCAACAGGTTGGAAATGTCCCGCAACCCCAGCAAGGCCATATGCAACGTGCGCGGGATCGGCGTCGCCGTCATCGTCAATACGTCGACAATCCGCCGCAGCGCCTTCAATCGCTCCTTGACCTCGACGCCAAACCGTTGCTCTTCGTCCAGAATCACCAGCCCCAGATTATGGAATCGCACGTCCGCCTGCGCCAATCGATGCGTGCCGATCACCACGTCGATCGCGCCGCTGGCCAACCGCTCGATGATCTCCGCCTGCTGCTTCCGCGTTGCGAATCGCGACAGCGTCGCAATCTCGAAGGGGAACTCGGCCATCCTCGCCGAAAACGTGCGGGAATGCTGCTCGGCCAGAATCGTCGTCGGCACCAGGATGCCCACCTGGTAGCCCGCGTCCACCGCCTTGAACGTCGCACGCATCGCCAGTTCCGTCTTGCCGAAGCCGACGTCCCCGCAAAGCAGCCGGTCCATCGGCCGCGGCGACAGCATGTCGTTCTTGATTGCCTCGATCGTCACCAGTTGATCGTCCGTCTCCTGGTAGGGAAACGAGGCGTCGAACTCCCGCTGCCACGCCGAGTCGTCCGGAAAGCGAATGCCCGGCCGTGCCGATCGGGCCGCCTGCAACTCCAACATCTCCGCCGCCAGGTCGGATACCGCCTCTTCCACCGCCTTGCGCTGCCGGTGCCACACGCGCCCGCCAAGCTTTGCCAGGGTCGGCCGGTGCTTCGTCCCGCCCACGTACTTCTGTACCAGGCCGATCTTCGAGCTGGGCACATATAGCTTCGTGCCGCCGTAGAATTCCAGCAGCAGATGCTCCTCGACCTGCTGTTCCTTCTCCAGAAGCGACATCCCCCGGTACCGCGCAATCCCATGGCCCACATGGACCACCAGGTCCCCTTCGCGCAGGTCCATGAAGCTGTCGATTGCCTTCGACAACCGCCGCCGCGGCAACGATCGCCGCAGGTCGGTGCGGTGAAACAACTCGCTGCTGCTGACCAGCGCGATCTGCTCCGGCACCAGCCGGAAACCGCTCTTGAGGTTCCCCAGCGGAAAATGAAGCCGGCCCTGCCTCGCCAGCTCGGTCGTGCTGAATAGCTCGACCAGACGCTGCACCTCGGCCTCCGTCTGGCACACGACAAACACGTCCTGCCTCGCCCCCGTCGCGTCGAGTTCTTCCCGCACCTTGCCGATGTCGCCACTGAACCGCTCGACCGATTCGATCTTCAATCGGCACGTCGCTTCCATCGACGTGGCGGCCACCGCCGACGCCGTGATCGACGGGAAATCGGTCACCCGCGCCAGCACCGCGTCCATCCCGTGCATCGTCTGGGGCTCATCCAGTCGCTCCAGGCAGTGCCGCCCCTCCTCGCTGATCTCGGTCGGCTCCACCAGCATGAACCAACTATCGGGCGGCAAATGATCTGCCAGGTGGGCATGGTCCTCCCACTGCGCCGCCAACAGCGACAGCTCGATCGCTTCGAGCGTTTCCAGGCTCCGCTGCGTCGAGACCTCGAACCGTCGAATCGACTCCACCTGGTCCCCAAACAGCTCGATCCGGACCGGCCACTCCCAGTCCAGGGCAAAGACGTCGAAGATACCCCCTCGCAGCGAGAATTCGCCCGGCAACTCCACCGCCGGCATCCGCTGAAAACCAGCCGCCACCAGCCACGCCGCCAAACGCTGCCCGTCGACCTCGTCGCCCACCTGAACCGTGCGGCTATGTCGGGCAAGCGCCTCGGGACTCGGCACGGGCTGCAGAAGTGCCTGGATGCTGGTAACGATGACCTGCGGACACCCGTCGCTGGCAGCGGTCCCGCACTTCGCATCTGCCAGAACAGGCCCCGGCCTCTCGCTTGCCGCCCGCCCTCGCTGCAGCAACTTCAGCAGCCGCAGCCGATCCCCCCAGGCCTCGTCGTACAACACCCGGTCGCCGGCCAAAGACTCCCGGGCCGGAAACTTCTCCGCCGCCATCCGGCTGAACAACGCGAAATCGTCGAGAAAGTCGTCCGCCTCATCCGCCTGAGCGCACACGACCACAACCGTTGCCGGTGCATGTCGTCCCAGGGTCGCGGCCGCCAGCGCGCAAGAAGATCCCCAGACTCCGTCCAAAGCAGCCGCATGGCCTGCTCTGAGGCTGGCGATCACCTCGACGAAGCCGTCATGCTGCTCCAGCCGTCCGGCCAGTTCCAGCAACTGGTCGGCGGCGCGTGCCGCAGGTTCCGCAAGTGCCATTACTTCTCGGACGAAGGCTTCTCGCGGCCGTTGCGATTGCGGCCTCCACGCGGCCGTGAGTATCCGCCGCGATCCGGATGCTTCGACCGCGATTCCATGTTGGTTGCGATCACCACGTCGATCGCCTCACGCCAACTTGGAATGCCGCGGTGCATTGCCTTCAGCTTCTCGTGTCTCCGCTCCCGCGGACCACGGGCCTCCGGCGACTCGTCATCACCATCTTCCAGGTCGTCCAGATCGTCGCTCTCCGCCGCGGCTTCTTCCGACCTTCCCTGGCTGGCAGCCGTGCTGCCTTCTTGCTCGCCCGCACTGTCCGACTTCTTCCGCCCCGAACGGCGCCGCCGGCGCCGCTTCGGTCGAGGTCGCTCCGTCTCTTCCGGGCTTGCCTCAGTGTTCGAATCGGACCCGATCAGCTCCACGGTCTCGTCTTCCGACTCTTCGGCCAACTCGACCAGCTCCGCCAACTCCGACGACTCGATCGGTTGCCCGGAAGCCTCCGACGGTTCTGCCCCGCGACCAGCGTCCTCAGAGCTGCGGGGCTTCCGGCGTCGCTTCCGCCGTTTGCGAAGCTTCTTCTCCCCTTGTTCCGATTGCTCCGGCCGCTCCGCCGAAATCTCGACGTCAGCCTCGCTGCCTTCCGAGTCGTTGGTCTCCGTGACCTCCTCCACGACCTCGGCCAGCACGCACTCTTCCTCCAGCGCCCACGACTTGGCCGGGGGCGCAGGCGCCGGTGGCTCGGGCTCGATCGCCTCCTGCGGAACGTCCACGCCCAAATCGTTCGCCAGCCGATACCACTCGGAGGCCGATTTCTGAGGCGCCGGCGCCCGAGACGCCTGTTTTGCCTTCACCGCCGGCCTGGGCTTCGGCGCCGCGTCGGTTCCCTCATCAGGGTGTCGAGCCTGTGGCTGCTGGGCAGGCACGTCAACCCCCAGATCTGATGCCAACGACGCCCAAGGATCCGGTTTGTTCTCTTCGCTCATACCTCGAAACACACCCGCAAATAGGGTCCACTACTGACCACAATACAACAATTCACATAACGATTTACGGTAGTATAGCCCTTTTCACATGTTTGAGAAGCCGACTCTCCCTCGTCCCTCCGTGGCCGGCCACCGCTGCCAGCCGTCCAAACGCTGGCAAAGAATATGTCGTCATTCCGACTGTTTTCAATCACTATGACGACACTTTTCGAACATTTCTTTCACCCGTCGCGTCCGTCCACGATATAATGCACACAACACAAAGCGATCAAAATAAATAACTTACGTGCGACTCTCTGCTAACCGCGGCCGCGCCTCGTGCAACGCGGCACGCCCTTTGTTCCAAACCCCTTGGGCAAAGGACTTCAAACACGTTCATGGGAGGCAGAGCGATGTTCCAGGGGGAGACACATCTACGCCGGTTCGTTCCTTCACCGCTAATCAGCATGCTTGCAATGCTCGCCGCGCTGAGCGTCGCGATTCCCGCAGACGCCCAGCACCGGTCCAGAGGCGGCGGGAGCTCAGGTTCTCACTCACGAAGCAGTGCATCGTCCTGGCGGGGCTCCAGTTCGACGCGATCTTTCACCCCTGCCCGCAGTTCACCCTCCTCACGACCGTCTCCCACGATCAGCCGTGGCACCCGCGCATCAGCCCCCAGCTATCCTTCATCGCGCGGTGCCGTCCAATCGCGATCCTACACGCCTTCACCGAGAATCACCAGACAGCCGACCTTGTCGTCGACGCCACGAACTCAGCCCGCGACAACCTACCGCCCCAACGTCGGCCCGTCGACCGCGTCCAGAGCCCCGACTCAACCATCGTCCATCCTCCGCAGCGTACAGCCCCAGGTCGGCTCGACGCGAACCGTTCCACCTCCATCGTCGATCGACACCCAATCGCGGTTCCGCAGCCTGACTCCCGCAGGCGGAAACCTGGCCAATCGAACCTTCACACCGGCCCACCAGACACCAGCCACAACCGCCGCAACGCCTCAGCGCACATTCCCCTCGCGCATGTCGAGCACGACGACTCCAACCCGCCCTTCCGCCGGGTCCTCGTCGGTCGTGTTTCCCGAACGCCTTGCCACTCCGAGGTCGGGTGCCCAGCAGACGTCGGCCGTCGGGCAAAGCCCGCGAAACTCGTCGATCGGCAGCAGCCCGATGAACTTGCGATCGTCGGTTCAGCCTGCCGCACCGTCAGGATCGGGTATCGACGCCGTCCGCAGGCGACTCAGCGACGCGACTCGAGCTAGCCGCGGCCCGTCCCCCGTCGGCGCAGCCGGTCCTTCCAGCCACACGCCGACGACCCTTCGATCGCGTTCCGATGCGCCCCTCAACAATCGCCCCGGCACCGGAAGCATCACACACACCAATCCTGGCAGTCGCGACCGTACCATCTCAGACCCCGGATTCAGCCGCCAAGGAACCATGACCTTGCGCCCTCGCGGCACCGAGACCCCCAGCCGGGTCGGCACGTCCCGAGCGAACTTTCCCGACCGGCTGCGCAAAGGCCAGCTCGATCCGGTCATCAAGGGCAAAATGGCCGAACGCGTCAAACTGGCCGATCAGTACAAGGCAGCCGGCAAAGGCGACGTTGCCCGCCGGCTCGACCTGCACAAGCACGTCAACGACGGACATGCCTTTCGACCCGATCACGGTCCTAATCACGGCGGCCCCGGGCACCCCCATCCCGGCTTTCATCACATCCATAATCACTCCAGCTATTTCTTCTTTGGCCTCGTCAATCCGCTGTACTACAGTGGGTGCCTCGAGTTCAGCTACTTCGGCCCCTCGTGGTACGCCAGCTCCTGCTGGTATCCGCGATGGACGCCCTGGGTGAACTGGTCCTGGTACTACCGTCCGAATCCCTTCTGGGACCCGCGACCCATCTGGTGCCGCCCCGTGATCTACACTGTTGCGCCCGTGTGGGTTTACTACGAGCCTCCCGTCTGGGCGCCGCTGCCTGCCGTGGCCAGCGGAACCTGGGTCGATGTCGCCCGAGTTGCGGTCGAGCCCGAGCAATTCGATCTGCAACTGTTGGCCGTACGGTTCGTCGATCCGGGCCATCCCGAGGAGAAACTGGGCCCTCGCTACCGCGTCTGGTTCCGCAACAACAGCGATAAGCCCATCCAGCATCCGTTCAACGTAACGCTGATTGCTTCCGACGATGGCAAGCTCCGCGAGGGTCTGCCCCAGGCCGGCGTGCGCGTCACCGCAGTCGAGACCGGCGACATCCAGTCCGTCGATATCCGCCTGCCGTTCGAGGTCTACCAGATGAAGCTCGACGACGCCGGCAAACCGATCCCCTTCGCCACGCTCCACGTGCTGGTCGATGCCAACCGTGAGATCTCCGAGACCTCGCTGGCCAATAACGGCGCCGCCCTGGCCCCTGCCGACATCCTGCCGGTCGATCCGGCCGCCTTCGAAGCCGATCCCACCCAGCCCGAATCCGGCGGCGAGATCCTCCTGGCCGGCGAAGGCTTCGGCCCCGAGCCCGGCAAGGTCCTCATCAGCATGGGCGGCATCGAGATGGATGCCGAAATCCTCGGCTGGTACGACCTCGGCGTCAAGCTGAAGCTGCCCGAACTGCCCTTGGCCGTCGAAACCCCGGCCGAGCTCGTCGTTCTCCGTGGCGACGGTGCCGCGGCCAACCCCATCCCCGTCACGGTCCGCCCACACGTCGCCGCCGCCGTCCCGGCGATCCCGGTACCTGAGTTGGCTGTTCCGCCGGCCGCCAACTGACCTGTACCGATCGCCTGCCATCTTGCATGGCCATCTCCCCCAAGCGACAATAGTCCCATAGTGGCATGTCCCCGGGGGAGTTTCCTGTCATGGTCGTCCGCAAGATCGTCTTCGTCGCACTGCTCGCCGCCATCGGCACGGCGTTTCTGGCCGGTGATCGCCAGCGGGAACTCTGCCAGCGCACGTCGAAATACAACACTATCTTTGTCACGGAAGACAGCCAGGGCCTCCGCACCCTCCGCTTCGAACGCAACGGCGCACGCCAGAGCGTCGTCAAACTCGGCGATCCCGATCATCTCGAGTTACCATACACCCGGGCAATTCTCTCCGGATTCATCTTCTGCCAGCAGCCGCGCCGTGTGCTCATCGTCGGTCTCGGCGGCGGTACCATCCCGATGTTCCTCCGCAAACACTGGCCCGATCTTACGATCGACGTCGTGGAAATCGACGGCGGTGTATTCGACGTGGCGAAACAGTACTTCGGCTTTCGTGAAGATCCGAAGATGCACGTCTTCATCGACGACGGCCGCCGCTTCATTGCCAACTGCCGCGATCCGTACGACCTGATCTTCCTCGACGCCTTCGACCGCGACAGCGTGCCCTATCAACTCACCACTCGCGAGTTTCTCCGCCTCACTCGGCGAGCCATCACTCCGGGTGGCGCGCTGGTCGGGAACATCTGGGATCGTGGCTCCAATCGCCTTCACGACGCCATGGTTCGCACCTACCAGGACGTTTTCGACGATGTCTACCTCTTTCCCGTCCCCTACGTCGGAAACGAGATCCTCGTCGCACTGCCGCGTCAGGCACGCCTCAGCAGCGATCAGCTCGCTCGGCGCGCGGCCGACCTCTCCCGCCAGCGCAAGTTCCCCTTCGACCTTGGAACGCTCGTAGGCAACAGCTTCCAGCATCTTATGGAGAAAGACCCGCTGGCCCAGGTACTCGAAGACGGCAGAGAGCCGGCCGCCGCGAAGGCCAACTAGGCCGCATTCGGCGCAGCCGGAGCTTTTGAAACCGCAGAAACGCTCCGCCACGAACGCCACCGTCATGTGCGACACGCACTAGCCGATAACGGTGCGGGCCGCATCATCATCGCCGAGGCTGCCTCTGATGCCCGGCCTCTTGGGGACGCGTCATGATCGTGCTCCCCGGCTTCTCCAATCCCAAAGCCGGAATCCAAAACTGACCGGCCTGAATGGCGCCGCCCAAAACACATTGGATCGGGCCTTCGACGATCTTCAAATCGTACGCCTCGGTCGCGTCCCGATAGCGCACCGGCCGGATCTGGTACATCCGTGGCGTTTTGCCGGCCGCCAGATCGTCCCACGCCGAAAGCACCGCCCACATGGCCGCCGAAGATCGGTGTTCAAACAACACCGCGTGATTTCCGTCCAGTTTCTGGTCGACTGGCGCCGGGCCCTCGTTGAGCGATAGGTAGTCGCCGCGCACCACCAAGGCGACAAACCCGCGGCCCTCTCGCACCCTTGGCTTGGCCGCGTCTACCCGTTCTGTCTGTAGCCGCATAGGTCGCTCCGGTTGTCAAACGAGACTGCCGCCGAAACAGATCCAGCGGCACCTTCCGTGAGCGTCAACGCATCAAGCCTGCGGCCGGCATCCGCCCTCGCTCCGCAAGCTCACACCTCCATACTATGGAACTAGGCAACTACTTTCACTCTAGCAACTCCCGACAAACAAGGGGAGTACTTGGTGAGTTGCTTTTGGGATTCACCCACTCCCCCAGCCGCCGCTCCTCGAAGCCAACCGAAATGCGCCCACCGAACAGAGGGTCTTCCCGACGTCTCCACTTGCGCCACGACCGCTGAAACCACCTCAGCGTCCACAGCATTGCGTACACCCGTCCAACTCGGCCTCGCTCCCTACGATTCCCGCCACCACCGGCACTGGGCGAAGTGATTCCACTCGCAGCCCCTCGCCCCTGCCGACAAATGCCCCCCAAAGACCGGCGGCCGGCTCACCGATTCCTTGCTTCTTAAGACGACAGTGGCCAGACTACACCACAGGGCACAACACAGATCATTCTCCCAGAACCGAACACCCTTCTCGCTCGTGCCACGCGGGCGTCACAGAATCACCGGAGGCATTCCCGTGACAAATCCTGCGCAAATCGCCCGATACAGCCGCGTTCTGCCGACCTTCTCCCTTTGCGCCGCATTGCTGATCCTCGCCGGCAGCATCGAGTCCGCTCGCTCGGCCGACACCCCAGCAAGCGCCCCGCAGGTTTCCCCCAACGCCATCCCGCCGTGGAGTCGCCCGCTTCGAATGCCCGAGCGAATCCCTCTGACCCATGCCGACCCGCCGATCGCGATCGCCGGCGAGTTCTCCACTTTGCGCGTGCCGCTGCAACTGTCCAAGGACGTGCCGCCCGGAGCCGTGCTAAAGCTGCAAATCAGCGGCAAACGGAACAACCGCGGCGACTTCCCTGGCGTACAGGCGAAAGACCCCAAAGCCAACGGCTACGTGTCGGCCCAACTCGACGACGGCACCCCCATCGCCATCAAAACAACGCAGCAGCCCGCCACATTCTCACTATTCGTCCCCAGCGGCGGCCTTCACAAGGGCCAGAAGATCACCGTTGTCCTCGGCGATCGCAGCCAAGGAGCCAAAGGCGTTCGCGCCGACAACGGCCATGTGCTCAACAAGTTCTTCGTCCTCTACGACGATCCCGGACAGAACGGCAAGCCCCATCCTCCGCAATGGGCCGGAGGCAGTGTGTGGAACGATCAGTCGCAGAAAACCATCGTTGCCGCCTGCACCGTGCACATCATCGGCGGCCACACCGATCATCTTCGGGCCTACACGCCATCGACCGCGCAGCCGCGACGTCCCGTGGTGGTCCTCGTCCGACCGGAGGATCGCTTCAGCAACCTCGCGCACGACGACCTCGGCCCCATCACGATCTCGCTCGGCGGCAAACCGCTCGAAGCGACTTTCCAACGGGTTCCCGGCTCGGTATGCGTGCGTGCCACGGTATCGCTGCCGTCCGAAGGCGTCCACCGGCTGCAAGTGCGCGACGCGACCTCGGGCCTCCAGGCAATCGCCAACCCGACCCGCTGCTCGAACGACGCAACGCCCGTCTATTGGGGAATGATTCACGGCCATACCGAAATGTCGGACGGCGTCGGCCACATCGACGACTACTTCCACCAGCTCAAGGACGAGGTGCTCTTGGATTTCGCCGCCTCCTCCGATCACGATCATCTCTTCGAAACGCCCGACGCATATTGGGCGATCACCTGTCAGGCCGTCAAACGATGGAACAAGCCGCACGAGTTTGTCGCCATTCTCGGCTACGAATGGGCCAAGTGGCGCAGAAACGGGGACGGCGACCGCAACGTCTACTACGCCACCGACGACCGCCCCATGTACCGCTCCGACACCGGGGAATACCCGTCTCCTCCCGACCTGTTTGCCGCCCTCCACAAGGCGCACGAGAAGGCGATCGTCATTCCACACCACCCCGCTCACGGCGGCAATTTCTGTGACTGGAAAGACCATGATCCCGAGTACGAGCGACTCGTCGAGATCTACCAGGTCCGCGGAAGCTATGAATGCGCTCCCGAAGACAGCAACCCCCTCCCCGAAAAGCCAGGCACGCCGGCGCCGTTTCCTACCGGCTACGCTCGCAACGCCTTGGCCACGGGCTGGCGCGTGGGATTCACCGGCGGCGGCGACGACCATGCCGGCCAATGGGGCACCGAGTTCCGCTTCGGCGATTACAAGCAAGGCCTCATGAGCATCGAGGCCCCCGAAAAGACTCGCGAGGCCGTCTTCCAAGCCATGTACGATCGGCGCACCGTTGCGACCAGCGGCGCTCGCATACTCCTCTCCTACCACCTCAACGATCGCCCGATCGGATCGGAACTCAACCTCAAAGACCAGCCTGGCCTCGCCGCCGAACGGAAGCTGGTTGTCGAATTCCACGGCACCGCGCCGGCCGCCACGGTCGACATCATCCGCAACAACCAGGTCGTCCACTCCGAGCCGGGCAACGGACGCACCGACCTCACCTTCACCTGGTGCGACACCACGCCGCTGGAGAAGACTTGGATGCCGGCCGCCAAGTACTGCGACCATCCCTTCACGTTCTACTACGTGCGCGTCATCCAGTCCGACCACGAGGTCGCCTGGGCAAGCCCCGTGTGGGTCGACCCGTAATACCCGTCCGGCCCGCGATCAGAACAGCGTGTAAATGAATGGTGCCGCCGCCGTGCTGCCGAGGATGATGAAGATCCCCACCACCAGCAATACGACGATGATCGGCGCCAGCCACCACTTCTTGTTGTGCAGCAGGAAGTCCACAAACTCGCGGACGATCCCCGGCCTCGCTTCTTGAGCCTGCCGGGCAAAGTCGGTCGCCTTCTCGGGCGATTTCTCGGGCGTAGATTCGGAAGACATAAGGCGGTATTCCGCAACCAGAATGTTCTAAAACTGTCGAAAATAGCGCGACGCGTCGCGAACCGGCTCGCGCGGCACCCAGTACGTCGAAGCCGAACGGTCGAAACGCTGCTCGAGCGGATCGCGCTTCACCATCCGCAGGATCAGGCCGATGGGCGTAATCACGCCGAAGTAGACGATCGCCAGAATCACCCGCGACACGACCCAGCCGATCGGCGCCGCCGCGAACATCCAGCCCAGGTAAACGGGCCGAATCCACGCCGGTCGCACCAGTCCCATCGCGCCCAGCAGCACCGCCGCGATCCACAACACCATGGGAATCGCCAGGTTGCCGGTCCGATACACGACCAGCCCACCCACCACGGCAAAAAACGCCGGCAGCCAGATCCCGGCGAACTGGCGAAGTTCACGGCGGCTGGGATTGCGATTGAAATCAAACATCTCGGGTCAATCCAATGCGAATTGCGCCAGGTACTCGTCCAAACGCGGCTGCTCCGTGCCGCTCTGCTCTTCCTTCAACAGCACAAATCCTTCCAGCACCAGCACGTCCATATTCGTGGCCATGAAACAGCGATAGGCGTCCTCCGGCGTCCCCACGATCGGCTCGCCGCGCACGTTGAAGCTCGTGTTGACGATCACGCCGCATCCCGTCTTCGCCTCGAACGCCTTGATTAGCCGGTAATAGCGCCCGTGACGCCCCTCGTCGACCGTCTGCACCCGGGCCGAATAGTCGACGTGCGTCACCGCCGGAATCTCCGAGCGGTGCAGCTTGAGCCGGTCCAACCCTTTGCTGCGCGCATCATCTCCCGCCGGATCCGATCGCTTCGACGCCTGCACCGGCGCCACCAGCAGCATGTACGGGCTTTCCACGCCGGGCGCCATCTCAAAGTACTCACTGTTCGCCTCCGCCAGCACCGACGGCGCGAACGGCCGGAACGACTCGCGGAACTTGATCTTCAGATTCATCACCGACTGCATCGCGCGGCTTCGCGCGTCGCCCAGGATGCTCCGGCTGCCCAGCGCCCGGGGCCCGAATTCCATGCGCCCTTGGAACCAGCCCACCACCTTCTCCTGCACTAACAGGTCGGCTACCGTGTCGCACAGTGTTGCTTCGTCAGGAAGATGGTGATACGGAATCTCCCGCGAATCCAGAAACGCTCGGATCTCCTCGTCGCCGAATTCCGGTCCCAGCAGCGACCCGCGCTGGCTGTCGGTCGGCACAACCTCGCGAGGCTTGTCGAGCAGTTGGTGCCAGATGAACAGCGCCGTCCCCAGCGCGCCCCCCGCATCGCCCGCCGCCGGCTGAATCCACAGGTTCTCAAACGGTCCCTCGCGGAGAATTCGGCCGTTGCCCACGCAGTTCAACGCCACGCCGCCCGCCAGGCACAAATTGCGCATCCCCGTCTCGCGCTGTACGTGTCGCGCCATCCGAAGCATCACCTCTTCGGTCACCACCTGGATCGACGCCGCAACGTCCATGTGACGCTGTTCCAAGGGCGATTCCGGCGCCCGTGGCGGCCCGCCGAACAGCCGATGGAACTTCTCCGACGTCATCGTCAACCCCTGGCAGTAGTTGAAGCACGACATGTCCATGCGGAACGAACCGTCGTCCTTCAGATCGATCAGCTTCTCGCGGATCACGTCGGCGTACGTCGGCTCACCGTAGGGAGCCAGGCCCATCAGCTTGTATTCGCCCGAGTTCACCTTGAAACCGCAGTAGTACGTAAACGCCGAGTACAACAGCCCCAACGAATGCGGAAATCGCAGCTCGTGCGTCACGTGAATGTGGTTCCCCTGGCCGCAACCGTAGCTGGCGGTCGCCCACTCGCCGACCCCGTCCAGCGTCAGGATGGCGGCCTCCTCGAACGGCGACGGAAAGAACGCGCTGGCCGCGTGCGATTCGTGGTGCTCCGGGAAGACATAGCGTCTGGGAAACTTCATGCCCAGCCCGCGGTTCATCTCCCGCGGCAGATACAGCTTTTGGCCGAGCCACAGCGGCATCGCCATCAGAAACGACCGGAACCCCGCCGGCGCGTAGGCCAGGTACGTCTCCAGAAGCCGCTCGAACTTCAATAGCGGCTTGTCGTAGAAACCGACATAGTCGAGCTCTTCGGCCCTGAGACCCGCTTCCCGCAGACAGTACTCGATCGCGTGCACGGGAAACCGATCGTCGTGCTTCTTGCGCGAAAATCGCTCCTCCTGCGCCGCAGCCACGATCCGGCCGTCGACCACCAATGCGGCCGCTGAATCGTGGTAAAACGCCGATATTCCCAGGATCGCGGTCATAGCCTCTGTTTCTCAAGACACTGCTGAATCACCGGCGTCAATGCTTCGGCAAACGCCTTCGTCCCCTTCGGCCCATAATGGTCGTCGTACTGGCCGTCCAGATGCCGAGCCGCGTACGCGTTCGTATCTCCCGTGAACTGTTCGCGCACGCTCACGAACCGCACGCCCGCCGTCCGGCACAGCCTTTCGTACTCTTCTTCGTAAGGTCGATTGTCCTCCTGGCCGCGCGTCGCGTAGGTCGTCAGGAACGCTGCGCCGTGCTCGCGGCAAAACTCGGCCATCTCCTTGAGCAACTCCACGAGAACCTCGCGCCCGCCGTTGTCTTCCGCCCAATCGTGAAGCTTCCCCGCCGTGTCCCACCGCAACGATGCCGGCACTTCCAACGTACGCCCCTCGGGCAGTTCGAACACGTGCGCGCGCCGATCGGCCAGCCGCCGCAAACCGCGCATGAATGCGTGGATCAATGCCGAGTGCGTACGCAACCCGTTGGTTATTCGCACGCGCCACCCGAACGACGGAGACGGGCGGTACTTTTCGGCAAAACTCGCTCCAAAGGGGACCGCCGGATCGGTCACTTCCACCACGCGCAGCTTGCCCGTCTCGGCATCGCGTACCATGACCGGCGCTTTGGCCGGCGCCTGCATGCTGGGAATCAGGTTCTCGCAAAAATCGTTCCGGTAATAGCTGTACACGACAACCTTGATCGTGGGAAACCGTTCAAAACACTCCTCGAGCATCCGTTTCGCCTGCAGCGTGCTGTAACCGCGCACGCCCGCATTGAGCACACGGACAGGCGATTTCGCCGAGAGCCGCCGGGCGACCTCCGACGGCCCTGTCTGTCCGTCATTCACCTCGCTGCAGAACGTAAACGAATCGCCGACGAACAGCACAATGGGCGTCTTCGCACCGACCGTCCAGCCCACTCCGTTGCGGAACCCGGCAGCGTCGGTTGTCGCCGTGGGCGTTCCCTCCAATTGGTCCGCTTTATAGCAGCCGTCCGGGCGATTACGGAATCCCAGTTCCTCGTCGCACACCGCGAAATAGCCGAACGCCGTCGGCTTCGGATCGAACTGGGCCTCCGCGGCCGACATCGGTTTGAATCCGGCTATACGCAGGCCGACTTCCAGCATCCCCCCGACCATGGCAAGCAACACGGCCGAAAAGAGCAGCTTCTTCCAGACAGGGAGCTTCACGCGATCTGCCATGCGATCTTCCAAGAACTGGGCCAACCATCGTCAACAGCCGGGCCTCTTCCGGGCATGAATGGGATCGAACACCTCCTTTTTCCAGTGTATGACAGACTTTCCGAACTGAGAAGGCTTGCACTCCTGCCGCCCGACGGCACAACCGAACCGCCGCCCCCTCCGGCAGCCAAGCGTCCTCCTGATTCGGCCAATCGGTCGAGCTTCCCGCGCAGCCCACGCCCGGCGGTTTGCCAACTCGACGGACCCTACGGCAGTGGGGAACGTGAAATCCCTGGCAACCTCAACTCGTGGCGGATACACTGAACTTTGTGGCCACTGTTGGGTCCCGCGTCGATGCGGCAGTGAGGCTGCCGCCGGCGGATCGTGTCCGCTTGCCGACAGTATCTCGGATTCCAGCGTTGGTGGTGGTAACGATGCTTCCCGAAGGAGGATGGCGACTGATGGCGAAACAAACACGACGACGATTCTTGGAAAACTCTCTCTTGGCAGCGGCGGCCATGGCGGCGGCACCGGCCACTCGAATCCTGGCCGCCGAGAAATCCAAGGTCATCCCCAATGAGAAATTGGGCGCGGCCATCATCGGCGTCCACGGGCGCGGCGGAGAGCACCTCTCTTGGGTCGCCAAGGAACACGCCAACGAAGTCAACCTGCTGTACATCGTCGACTGCGACGAGAAGGTCGGCCAGCAGCGCTGCGACCAGGTCGAGAAGGTCACGGGCCACCGTCCGAAGTTTGTCAAAGACATGCGACAGGCCTTCGACGACAAAGCCGTCGATTTCATTACCACCGCCACTCCCAATCACTGGCACTCGCTGGTCGCCATTTGGGCCATCCAGGCCGGCAAAGACGTCTACGTCGAGAAGCCTGTCAGCTACAACGTGAGCGAAGGCCGTCGCGTTGTCCAGGCCGCCCGCAAACACAAACGTATCTGCCAGACGGGAACCCAGTGCCGCTCCAACCCAGGCAGCATCGAGGCCATCGAGTTCGTCAAGTCGGGCAAGATCGGCCAGGTTAAGGTCGCCCGAGGTCTCTGCTACAAGCGCCGCCCGTCGATCGGTCCCAGAGGAAAGTATGAGCCGCCCAAGGAAGTCGATTACAACCTGTGGCTCGGCCCGGCCCCCATGGCCCCCGTTACCCGACCGCAGTTCCACTACGATTGGCACTGGCAGTGGCCCTACGGCAACGGTGATCTCGGCAACCAGGGTATCCACCAGATGGACATCGCCCGCTGGGGCCTCGGCGTCAACCAGCTCAGCGACAGCATCGTCAGCTACGGTGGCCGCCTCGGCTATGAAGATGCCGGCGACACCGCCAATACCCAGGTCGTCATCCACGAGTTCGGCGCCGACAAGACGCTCGTCTTCGAAGTCCGCGGCCTGCCCACGCCCAAGTACCTCGACGCCGGCGTCGGCGTCATCTTCCACGGAAGCGAAGGATACGTCGTCCTCACCAGCTACTCCGGCGGAGCCGCCTTCGATCTCAAAGGCAACATCATCAAGCAGTTCTCCGGCGGCGCCGACCACTTCGCCAATTTCCTCACCGCGGTCCGCAGCCGGAAGGCCGAAGACCTCAACGCCGACATCCTCGAAGGCCATCTGTCCAGCGCGCTCTGTCACCTGGGCAATATCTCCTATCGCCTGGGAGAACAGGCCTCCGTCGCCGACGTCAAGAAGAAGCTGGCTTCGCTCAAGACGAACGACGATGCCGTGGCTACCTTCGATCGGGTCACCGATCACCTCAAGGCCAACGACCTCGACCTCGACAAGGTCCGCCTCGGATTCGGTGCCGAGCTCGCCTTTGATCCCGTCAAGGAGACCTTCAAGAGCAACGAAGCGGCCGACCAGATGCTCACCCGCAAGTACCGCGAGCCGTTCGTCGTCCCCTCGGCCGACAAGGTCTGAGATCCGCTAGCGAACGACCGGCTTGCACCCAGGGCCATCCGTACCACCACCGCCACGGATGGCCCTCTCTTTTTCCCCTCGCCCGCAAGCGGGCGAGGGGCTGGGGGTGAGGGCATCTCAAACTCCCTCGGAGCTCTCCAACCACACCACACAACACCGCCAACTCCACTCCCCGGCCGCTCCTCGCAATACGCCTCAGCACGAAGCCGTGCCTTCCACATCCAGAAGGCTGTCGCGGTTCTCGTACACTTTCTCAAAAGCGTCGGCAATGTCGTCCATGTCCTTCCGGGTACCCAGAAGGAAGCGGTGTTCCAGCCACGCGCCTTGAACCGTCGAGATCGTCTCGCAGTTCGGGCAGCACACCGTGCTGTAGTCCAGGTCCGGATGTGCCTCACGGCAGCCCGTATACGGCCCAAACGCCTGGTTCAGAAAGACCGGTTGGCGATACAGCGGAATCACGTACCCGGCCGACGCCGGAACCCCCTCCGCGCCGACCGCCTTGAGGAACACGCCGCGCGGCACTCCGGTCTCTTCCGGCACCAACCGTATGCAGAACACATGGTAGCTGTGACGCGTACAGTCCTCGGTCCGCCGCTGAGGATAGATGCCCGGAATCTGCGCCAGCCGCTGCGCCAAGTACTGGCCGTTCTCCTCGCGCAGTTCTGCCTGCTGGTCCAGCCGCTCGAACTGGGCGTTCAGAATCGCACCCTGGAATTCGCTCAGCCGGTAATTGCCGCCCAGGTAGTGATGTTCGTACCACGCGCCGCCCCTCAGGCGGCCGCAGTTGTGCAGCGACCAGAACCGTTCGGCCAGCGCATCGTCATTGCTGAGCAGGATTCCCCCTTCGCCGGAGCACAGGTTCTTGCTCGACTGGAACGAAAACGCGCCCATCTGGCCGATCGCCCCCACGCGTCCCCCTCGGTACGACGCCCCATGGGCGTGGCAGGCGTCTTCCAGAACGACCAGATTGTGCCGCCGGGCGAGCTCCGTTATCGCCGCCATATTGCACGGAAGGCCGCCGACGTGAACCGGGATGATCGCCCGTGTGCGTGGCGTGATCGCCGCTTCGATCGCCGCTGGGTCCAGGTTGAACGTATCCAGTTCGATGTCGGCGAACACCGGCGTCGCGTTGGCCTCCAGCACGGCCGACGCTGTCGCCAGAAACGAATACGGTGTGACGATCACTTCGTCGCCCGCCTGAATACTGGCTGCCATCAACGCCAGACGCAGGGCCACCGTGCCGTTCACCACGGCGATGGCGTGTTTCGCCTCGTGGTAGTCGGCAAACTGGCGCTCGAAACGCACGACCTCCTGCCCTTGCAGTTTTCCCCACTTGCCGCTCTCCAACGCGGCCAGCAGGTATCGCTGTTCCCGTTCGCCGAAAACAGGCCAACTCGGAAATGGTTCACTTCGCACCGGCTTGCCGCCGTCGACTGCCAACTTTTCCCCCACGACCACGCTCCTTTCAGGTTGACTGCCGCACGATGAGTTTCGGCTTGATGACCCGTTCGCCCGGCGACGATGGCTCGCCTCCGCCGTTGATCATCTCCAACAGAAGTTCCAGAATCGCACGGGCACAGGCCTCGTGATCCTGGTCCACGGTCGTCAGGGCCGGATCGACTACGGTCCCCATCTCCAGGTTGTCGTACCCGATCACGGCCACATCGCCCGGCACGCTGAACCCGCGGTCTTTCAGCCGCTGGATGAACCGCACCGCCCACACGTCGTCGTCGATAATCAGGCTGTCGGCCCCCAACTGGACCACCAACTCGTCGATCGCCCGGTCCAAGGTCTCTTGCGAGGGATCCTCGGGCCCCGTGTCAGCCGCCCAAATACGCCTCGCGTCGATCGGCACCTTTCGAGCCTCCAGCTCGGCCAGAAACCCCTCCCGGCGGTACACGCTACGCTGGTCCTCAGCGTTCCACACGACCAGGCCCGGCCGCTGCCGCCCCCGGTCGATCAGATGCCCCACCGACTGACGCATACCGTCGGCCGTATCCACTCGCACGCACGCGGCATGTTCCACGGTCCGCCTACCGAAGAACACCACTCGTGCGGTCCGATCAATCAGCGTTTGCAACGTAACATCGTAGCTCCGCAGCGGGTCGAACAGGCAGACAATCCCGTCCAGCCCCCGGCCGAAGAAGTCGGCAAAATACTCCTCGATTCCCTCTGGGTCGCTGTGCACCTGGCCGATCATCAGCCGGTAGCCACAACGCACGGCCTCACGGTCCAATGCCGTCAGTCTCGCCCACATGACGGCCGTGCTCGCCGTGTCGTAGATCACCCCCAACATGCGACTGCTTGCCCCGCGCAGCTGTTGGGCGATCCGATTCGGATGGTAGTTCAGTCGCCGTGCCGCTTCCAGGATACGCCGCCGAGTCGGCTCGCTCACCCGGACCGTATCTCCCCCGGTGCCGTTGATCACGTGCGCCGCCGCCATGCGCGAGACCCCGGCCTCCGAGGCCACGTCGATCAGACGCGGAACGGCCTTCTTTTCGCGATGCTTCATGAGGGTCTGTTTCGTGCCGCGCAGCTCGTCGAGCCAGCACCGCCGGCGCGTCCAGCCGTGCACGGCTAAATGGGTTGGTCGTCCCGGCCATGGTTCCGCCCTCGATCTGCCACCCCGCAACAGGATCTCTGTCGGCGAGGCGCCACCGCGGCTGACGACGTCGGTTACATTTTGATATATCGTAATATCAGCTTACTCGATCGCCACACCGCGTCAACCACCACCCCGTGCTTTCTGAGACTCCCGGCGCCACCTTTCGCCATGTCCAACGCGCCTCCACTCACGCCGGTCGAGGCCGAGTAGCCGGCCGTGCGCAAGCAGCTTTCGACCGGGATCCTATCAGGCTCCCCGAACACATCCGCTCCGTAGGGTGCATCGGCCCCGATCGAAGCCAGGCAAGCCCACCCGGGTCCTGTACCGCTCCACGAAGCCCGCCCTGCCATGCACTCTACAGAAGGGTAGCGATTCCCGCGTGAACCTCCGGGAGGACCAAAGCCACCACGTGCAAAAAAACGTCTGGGCCCGTTGACAGCCTCCACCGCTTCTTCCTATGATGTACCGTGACATTGCCCGTCAAAACGGCGCATGCCATACCGCCAAAACCTGCATATGTGGAGTTCCATTTCATGTCACGCCCCAACGCAAACGCCCCCGCAAATCAGTCCCGCCGACAGTTCCTTAAGAGCGCTGGAATTGTGGCTGCCGGCAGCTATCTCGCCACCCGTGCCACCTCGCAGGCTCAGGCGGCGCAGGAGTCCCTGGCGCTCAACGGAGGCCCCAAGGCAGTCACCGCCTCACACAGCGACTCCTCACACTGGCCTCGCTACGGCAAAGCCGAAGAGGAAGCCGTCCTCGAAGTAACGCACAACCCCAGCTATGGCCCCCTGAGCGCCTTCGAGCAGGAATATAAAGAGTTCCTCGGCGCTAACTTCACCAGGGCCCAATGCAATGGCACCAGCGCCCTGGCCTCCATGTTCTTCGCCTTGGATCTTCCGCCGGGCAGCGAGATCATGGTGCCCAGCTACACGTTCTTCGCCACCATCGTGCCCATGCGTCTGTTTGGGCTGGTCCCCGTTTTCGTCGACATCAACCCCCACACCCTCAATTTCGACCTCGAAGACGCCAAGAAGCGACTCACGCCCAAGACCAAGGCCGTGCTCCCCGTCCACTGGATCGGCCTCCCCGCCGACATGGATCACATCTGCGATTGGGCCAAGGAGAAGGGCCTCATCGTTCTGGAAGACTCGTGCCACGCGCACGGCGCCAAGCTCAAAGGCAAGTCCATGGGAACATGGGGCCGAATGGGCGTGTTCAGCTTCCAGGCTAGCAAGCCGCTGCCCGCGATCGAAGGCGGCATGAACGTCTGCCAAACCGAGGCCGATTTCGAGCGCGCCACCACCTTCGGGCATTACGATCTGCCCCGCAACTTCCCCGCGTCGAGCCCTTATCGCAAGTACGAGGGCACCGGGCTGGGCGTCAAATACCGCATGCATCCCATGGCTGCCGCTCTGGCCCGCGCTCAACTCAAGGGCCTCCGCGAGCGCAATGCGGCCGGCGCCGCGCAAGTTCGCCGCCTTAACGATCGCCTCACCCAGTTGCCTGGCCTTTACGAGCAGTCAAGCGGCCGAAAAGACGTCGAACGTCTCCACTATTCGTGGAACATGCTGTTCATCGACGAGAAGCAGGCCGGCATGTCTCGCGAGGCTTGCGTCAAGGCATTGCAGGCCGAAGGCGTCAGCGCCGGCTCCGTAAGCTACCGGCTGCAGCACAAGTGCCCCCTCTATACCGAAGCACAGTGGTGGCACCACCTGCCCGTTATTCCCGAACTGCCCGGCTCCGAACAGGCCAACGCCACGGCGATCGGTCTGCCGTACTTCACCAAAGACGTTCCCGAACTGGTCGATCAATACGCGGCCGCTTTCGAGAAAGTCTGGGCTCACCGCAAAGAGCTGGCGTGACAAACCAAGCGGGGCGCGATGCGCCGTCGGTCACCCTCCTGCGGCGCCCGCCCCCTACCCACCGCTTTCCAAATTCTGACCTTCACCGAGGTAAGCATCTGAGGGCTTCCATGACGAAAAACGCACGACTGCTGAGAACGCTGAGCGGCATTGGGGGGTTGGCAATCTGTTGTTGGGCGGCCTTGGCGGTGGCCGCCGATCAGCACTGCCTCCCGGGGCAGCCGCTCAGCCCATTGGGCTGCCGGATCATGAACTACGGCAAGTTCGAAGCCGATGCCTGGAAACAGCTCCCCGCCATCGGCATCCACTACGTCTTCATGAGCGTGCCGGCGCCCGACCAGGTCGAGGCGACCAAGAAGCAGTTGGCGGCCAGCGGCCTCAAGGTCGTTGTCCTCCGCGGTCAGGCCGACCTCTCCAATCCCTCCTCCGTCGAGGAGTTGGGCCAGCAGTGTGCCATCTGCCAGGAGCTGGGCGCAAAGTACATGTTCCTTTCGCCCAAGCATCCCGGCGTTTCCAAGGAAGTCGCCATCCAACGATTGCGCAAGGTGGGCGATCTGGCCCGACAGCACAGCGTCATCGTCGCCCTCGAAACCCATCCCGATCTCGGCCTCAATGGCGATCAGCACGTCGCCACCATGAAGGCCATCAACCACCCTAATATCCGCGTCAACTTCGACACGGGAAACATCACTTACTACAATAAGGGCACCGATGCGGTGACCGAGCTCAAGAAGTGCATCGACTACGTGGCCACCGTCGAGATTAAGGATCACAACGGTCAGTTCGAAACGTGGAACTTTCCACCGCTCGGCCAGGGCAAGGTCGATATCCCCGGCGTCCTGAAAGTCCTCAAGGAGCACGGGTTCCACGGCCCGATCACCGTCGAGGTCGAGGGCATACAAGGCGTCGACCGCACTGAGTGCCAGACCGAGAAGGACGTCGCCGAATCGATGGCCTACCTCCGCTCGCTCGGACAGTTCGATTAAAGGCCACCCCCGATAACTCGTTCGTCGGCCCGGCCTCCCCTGGCCGCGTCGGACGTTTCGGGATAAGCTCCAGTGAGGTTCGCATACTAGCGAAGGTCGCCGTTCATCAAGACCTCGTACAGTGACGCCGTTTTCGGCCGCACATCACCTTCGCTCACCAGCGGTTCGATACAACACACCTGCAGGATGTGGGGAGACCACCGATGCTAATCTCTACGGCTCTGCTCGCCCAGACTGCGCCTTCAGCCATGAAAGGCGCCCTCGGTTTTGCCGACTATGTCATCCTCGTCGGCTACTTCGTGCTCATGCTGTTCATCGGATTCTACTTCTACCGCTACATGCGGGGAATCAAGGACTATTTCAGCGGCGGCAACAATATCCCCTGGTGGCTCAGCGGCGTCTCCTTCTACATGACGAGCTTCAGCGCCTTCGCTTTCATCTCCTACTCCGATCTGGCCTTCAAGTACGGCTGGGTGGGCGTGACGCTCCTTTGGGTCACCGTCCCCGCCAGCATCTTCAGCGTCGTGCTCTTCGCCAAGAAGTGGCGTCGTGCCAGGATCGACAGCCCCGTCGAGTATCTCGAAACCCGCTACAACCACGCCCTCCGCCAAATCTTCGTCTGGCAGGGCGTCCCCGTGAAGATGGTCGACGACGCCCTCAAACTCATCGCCATCGCCGGCTTCATCTCCGTCAGCCTCGGCACCAACACCACGGAGGCCATGCTCTGGTCCGGCGCCATCATTCTTGCCTACACGTTCGCTGGCGGCCTCTGGGCCGTAGCCGTCACCGACTTCATCCAGTTTGTCGTCCTCGCCGTCGCCGTGCTCGTTCTTGCGCCCCTGGCGATCCAGAAGGCCGGAGGATGGGACGCGTTCGTCGCCAACTCCCCCGAAGGCTTCTTCCATTGGACTACCGGCAACTACAACTGGATCTATATCGCCATCCTCTCTTCGCTCTATTGCGTCGCATGGAGCAGCATCAACTGGCCGCTGATCCAACGTTATTACTGCGTCAAGGACGAACGTGAGGCCATCAAGACCGGCTGGTTCGTCACCCTGCTGAACGTCATCGGCCCGCCCCTGATGTTCCTCCCCGCCATGGCCGCCAGGCAGTTCCTCGGCCCGGTCGGCAGCGTCCCCGGGAACGAAATCTATCCGCGCCTGTGCGTCCTGCTGCTGCCCGCCGGCATGCTCGGATTGATCGTCGCCGCCATGTTCGCCGCCACCATGTCCACACTCAGCGGCGACTACAACATGAGTGCCGGCGTGCTCACCAGCGACGTCTATCGCCGCCTCTTCCGGCCCAACGCTTCCCAGAAAGAGCTGGTCTTCATGGGACGCATTATGACGCTTGCCGTGGGCGGTGGCGCACTCGTCTTGGCTTTGCTCATGGCCACCGGAACTGGCGAAGGCCTGTTCAAGAACATGGTCACGCTCTTCAGCGTCGTCACCGGCCCGGCCGGCATCCCCATGATCTTCGGACTCCTCACCAAGTGGGTCAATAAGTACGGCGCGATCACCGGTTGGTTTGCTGGCATCCTCGCGGGCCTGGGAATGCTCCGGTGGTGTCCCGCGGAGGTCGATCTCGGCGTCGTCGTGCTCGAAGCCGAGATCGCCATCTTCGTCGTCGCTTCGCTGGTAACCTTGTTCGTCATGACCGCCGTCAGCCTCATAGCTGCCCTGCTGGTCGATGGCACCGCGGATCGCCAGCGCATCGACCAGTTCCACCAGCGGCTCACCCTGCCCATCGGCTCCCTCCCCGACGATATCCCCGCTGCACCGGCGGCAGGCAAGGTTTTCTCACCCTTCAAAATCGTCGGGATCAGCGTGCTGGCCATCGGCGTGATGCTTCTGGCCATCTTGCCCTGGGTATCTGGCGAACTCGCCGTCGAACTGACTGTCGGATTCGGCCTCACGCTTGTTGCCATCGGGGCCATCCTGACTTGGCGAAGTCGCACCGAGCTGAACGGCAACGCGACGCCGCCCCCGGCCGATCCCACCGAATAGTCCGACCTCCTGAGGAGATCCCCATGCACATCCGCCACGCTCTCTTGTCCCTGCTGACCGTCGCAATCTTGCTGGTCGTTTCGCATCCACTTCGCGCCGTAGACTGGAAGGCCGGCGTGGCCACGACCGTGATCACCCCGCAGCAGTCGATGTGGATGGCCGGCTACGCCGCGCGCGACAAACCCTCCGAGGGCAAGATCCACGACCTCAAGGCCAAGGCCCTCGCCCTGCAAGACGCCTCCGACACACGCCTGGTCATCGTTACCGTCGATCTGATTGGCATCCCGCGCGATCTGCGCAGCGCGGTCGAAGCTCAGGCACGCCAGCAGCTCGACCTGCCGCCGGAGAGCCTGCTGATCAATACCTCGCACACCCACTGCGGCCCCGAACTGCGCATTGAGAAAGAAACGATGTACGCCGTCCCCGAGGAGTACATCCGCCGCAGCGACGAGTACTTCAACCAGCTTCAGACCAAGCTGTTCGACGTGGTCAAGGCAGCCCTCAATGCCATGCAGCCCGCGGAACTCACCTTTTCCCAATCCTCCGCACCCTTCGCCATCAACCGCCGCTCCAAGACCAAGCACGGTTTCCAAATCGCGCCCAACGCGAGCGGACCGACCGATCACGACGTACCCGTCCTTCGCGTGACCGACGCCGACGGCAAGCTCCGCGCAGTGCTTTTCGGCTACGCCTGCCACAACACCACGCTCAGCTTCTACCAGTTCTGTGGCGACTACGCTGGATTCGCCCAGGCCGACGTTGAGCACGCCCATCCCGGCGTTACGGCCCTGTTCATGATCGGCTGCGGCGGCGATCAGAACCCCGACCCTCGGCGGTCGCTCGAGCTGGCCCAGCAGCACGGCAAGAGCCTCGCCGCCGCTGTCGACAAGGCCCTTGCAGCGCCCCAGCGGCCGGTCCACGGTCCGCTCCGAGCGGCGATCGGCGAAGTCGCTCTGCCATTCGCCAATATCCCAACACGCGAGGAGCTCCAGAAGCAAACGCAGTCCGACAACCGCTACGCCAGCCGCCGCGCCGAGGCCCTCCTCAAACAGCTCGACGCCCACGGCAAGCTGCCCGACACCTACCCTTACCTGGTCCAAGTCGTGCAATTCGGCAACGACCTGACCATGGTCGCCCTGGCCGGCGAAGTGGTCGTCGATTATTCGCTCCGGCTGAAGAAGGAGCTACAGGGCAACCCGCTTTGGGTTGCCGGCTACACCAACGACGTCTTCGGCTACGTTCCTTCCGCCCGTGTCGCAAACGAAGGCGGATACGAAGGCGGCGGCGCGGTCCTCTACACAACCCTCACAGGCCCCTTTCCCCCGGCCATCGAAGAGAAGATCGTCTCCAGAGTCCGCCAACTCGCCGACAGCCTCCGCCAGCCAAAGCACAACTGACCGCGAGCAAACATGGCCCGCAGGGTGGCCCGAGCACAGCGAGCCCCACCAACCACGATCGCCCCAGCCTCCACCCTACTCCGCCCGATACTCCCGCAACTCCGCCAACACCCCGGCCATATCCGCCGGCAACGGCGCCTCCACCTCGATCGACCTGCCGTCGGCTGGATGCGCGAAACGAAGCCGCTCCGCGTGCAGCGCCTGTCGGTCCAACAGCACGGTCGCATCGTCGGGGTCCCGGCGGATCTCTCCCCGCGTGATCTGCGATCGTCCGCCGTACTGGCGATCGCACAACACCGGACAGCCTACGTGATCCAAATGCACGCGGATCTGATGCGTCCGCCCCGTCTTCGGTCGCACGGCGACGGCGGCAAACCCATCAAACCGTTCAACCACCTCATAGTACGTCCGCGCCGACCGGCTCGCCGCATCATCACGTCGAATGGCCATCTTCTCTCGCTGATGGGGGTGCATCCCGATGGGCGAATCGATCACGTCGCGGTCGCGGTCCGGCGAGCCGGCGACCAGCGCGAAATACTGCTTCTCGATGGACCTCGTCTGGAATTGCATCGCCAGCTTGGCGTGCACCGTGTCGCTCTTGGCCACCAGGATCACGCCGCTCGTGTCGCGATCCAGCCGATGCACGATCCCGGGCCGCGACGGGCCGCCCGTCATGCTCAGCGACTGGCCGAAATGGTACTGCAGCGCGCTGGCCAGGGTGCCCGACCAATGACCTCGCGCCGGATGCACGACCATGCCCGGCGGCTTGTTGACGACCACTAACCAGTCGTCTTCGTAGAGGATCTCCAGGGGGATATTCTCCGGCCGCGGGGCTTCGCGAGGCAGTTCCGGAAGCACCACGCGAACGCACTGCCCTGGCTTCAGCCGATAGCTTGGCTTGCCGCCTCTCCCGTCAACCTGCACTCCACCCGCCGAAATCACCCGGCGCAGATGCACCCGGCTGTAGTCGACGAAGTGGTGCGCCAAAAAGACATCCAGCCGCCAACCCGCCTGCGACGGCTCGACGACCAGATCTCTCGGCTCGGAGGCATGATCTTCGGGCGGCATGCGAACCCGTCGATCCTTACTGCGTTGGCGGAGGCGGCGACGGAACCGACTCCGATGCGGCCGGCTTCTTCGCCTCGGCCGGTTGAGCCGCCGGCGCCTCGCTCTTGGGTGCTGCCGACTTGGCCGGCTCTTTGCTCCCCGACGCCGGCGGAAGCGCCTCCGGCAAAGGAATCGCGCTCGGGCTGAAATCGAGCCCCTCCAGCCCCTTGCCCGGCTCTTCCTTGAATGCCGGTTTCGGGTCGTACTTGGCGAACTGATCGTAGAACTTCTTCGTCGCCGGCTGCTCCAAATCGTTCAGTCGCCGTTGGGCCGCCTTCGCGTAGGTCCCGTCAGGCCACTTGGTCACCACCTCTTTGTACGCTTCCGTCGCTTTGGCCAATTCCGACTGAGCCGTGCCGCTCAAGGCCTCGTAAGTTCGCGCCAACCCGTAGGTCGCCCGTTGCCGAAGTGCCGGCTCGTCGACTTGCTTTGTTGCATTTTTAAAGCACCCGACTGCCTTGTTCAGGCTAACTGTTGCATTCGCCTTGCTGGTGAACAACTCGTCGCAGCCATTGGACAGGTACACGTCGCCGGCGACGACATCCGCCCACGCGGCAGCCGCCGTGCCCGGATACTTCTCCGCAACGTCAGTCAGCTTCGCCGGGTCGCCACCCAACTGAGCGATGAACACGTCATTCCAGGCGGTACCCCGGTCGAGTGCCGATTGCCGAGTCCACCACAGCCATCCGGCGAAAACCATGGCAATCACGGCCACCACCCCGACGATGGTGTTGCCATACGGCCGAATGACCTCGAAAGTGCTGACCAACCAGTCGGCCAACGCGTTGTGCTGTAGCTCGTGGCGGCGTTCGCTTTTCATATCCTGCGTATCCTGCGTGTTCGACGGCGATCGACGGACCCAAACCCCTGATACGTCAAACGTTACAGTATAGGACTCCCCGCCCCGGTCCGCAAGGCCGCCCCAGCGGGCATCGGCCACCCAGAGGATCGGTAGCCCCGACATCGCAACTTCTGCATCTCTTGCTGCTTGCCACAACCTGCCCGCAGGCCCCCTTTCGCTTCGTACCCCGCTGGCATACCATGCAGGACTCTCAGAGCGTTTCCGGCGTATGTGTGGCGTGTGTTTCCCGTTCGAGACCGCAGAAGCACGCCGCCGCGAACGCCACATTTGAGTGCAACATGCACTAGGGCTGCCTCACCCGGCCCCGAGACGACTCGGGAGCCCGAACGGATTCCAGCGCTCCCGCCAGCGGACCGACCTGATGGACCTCAATCCCGCGCAACTGGACGCCGTCCTCACGCGATCCGGTCCGTTGCTTGTCCTGGCCGGCGCCGGCACCGGCAAGACCCGGGTGGTGACCTACCGCATCGCTGAAATCATCCGCCACGGCATCTCCGCTTCGCGAATTCTCGCGGTCACCTTCACCAACAAGGCTGCCCGCGAAATGCAGCAGCGGGTCAATGCCATCGTCGGCAAGAAGGCCAAAGAAAAGCCCGAAATCTCCACGTTCCACTCTCTCTGCGTCCGAATCCTTCGGCGCCAGATTCGCCACCTGGGCTACCCCGAGACGTTTGCCATCTACGACCGCGGCGATCAGGAAAGCGTGGCCCGAGCCGCCCTCCGCGACATCCGTGTCGGCGACGCCCTCATCAAGCCGGGCGATCTGGTCAACATGATCGGACGCTGGAAAACGGCCGCCATCCGTCCCGATCAGGCCTCTGCCCAAGCCCAAACCGACAAGGAACACCTCGCCGCGGCCGCCTATCGCCGCTACCAGAAATCGCTCAAGGCTTCCGGTGCCGTCGATTTCGACGATCTCCTCCTTTGCACCGAGGACCTCTTCGCCCGTTTCCCCGACGTGCGCCGCCAGGAGGCCGACCGCTTCGATCATCTCCTCGTCGACGAGTACCAGGACACCAACGGCAGCCAGTATCGCATCGTCAAGGCCCTGGCCGACGGCCATCGCAATCTGTGCGTCGTCGGCGACGATGACCAGTCCATCTACGGCTGGCGCGGCGCCGAAGTCACCCACATCCTCCGCTTCCAGAACGACTGGCCCGAAGCCAAGATCGTCCGCCTCGAAGTCAACTACCGCTCGACCCACGAGATCCTCCAATGGGCCAATCGCCTCATCGCCTTTAACCGGCTGCGCCACGTCAAGGTGCTCCGCGCCACCCATCGCGGCGAAAAGCCCCGCATCCTTCAGCTCCCCGACGAAGATTCCGAGGCCAAAACGGTCGTCGACGACATCCGCGGCCGCATCGCGGCAAAGAATCGCCAGCCCCGCGATTTTGCCATCCTCCTGCGCACCAACGAGCAGCCCCGTGCCTTTGAGATGGAACTCCGCCGCGCCGAGGTCCCCTACGTGCTCCTCGGCGGTACGTCGTTCTACGACCGCAAGGAAGTCCGTGACGTCCTGGCGTATCTCAAGGTGCTGCTCAACCCTCGCGACGAAGTCTCCCTGCTGCGAATCATCAACACGCCTGCCCGCGGCATCGGCCAAACGACCGTCACCCGGCTCATCGAAAACGCCGTCGGCCAGGGCAAGTCGGTCTGGGACATGCTGGCGACTGCCTCGCAATCCGCCGGCGCTTCGGCCGGTACCGTCCGCGCGATCGACCGCTTCCGCGATCTGATCGAGAAATCCCGTGCCCGCGTCAGACGTGCGCCCGCCGACGCGCTGCTGCGAGACCTGCTCCGTGAGATCGACTACCAAGGCGAGTTGGCTCGCGTCTACCCCGACGTCGACGATCAACAGGCCCGTTGGGCGTCCATCGAGGAACTCGTCAACTCGGCGGCCGCCTATTGGCAACGCTCCGAAAAGCCCACCCTCGCCGGATTCCTCCAGGAGAGCGCCCTCGTCGGCCGCGACGACGAGCCCGACAAAGAAACGCAGCTCCAACAGAACGCGGTCGCCCTCATGACGCTGCACGCCGCCAAGGGCCTCGAGTTCCCCGAAGTTTACATGGTCGGCATGGAGGAGGGATTCCTCCCGCACCGGCGTTCCGTCGAAATGGAGCAAGACACGGTCGACGAAGAGCGGCGCCTCTGCTACGTAGGCATCACTCGCGCCCAGCGTCGACTCACGCTCACTCTGGCTCTCAGCCGCCGCAAATGGGGCAAGGCCCGGCCGACCATCCCCAGCCGCTTTCTCTACGAGATCACCGGCCAGGCGACCAATCCCAACTACGCGGCCGCCATCCGCAACGAGCTTCCGCGCAAGGGCGCGGCTGCCGGCACCAGTCACGCTTCGCCGGCCACCAGGCCGGCCCTCCCTCGCAAGCCGTCGAAGCCCTCGCGACCGCCCAAACGTCGCCCATAACATTGCCTATACGCCCCACATGCCCCACTCACTCCGCGTCTCCGCGCTTATCGAGACGGAATTGACGTGGAATCTTTCCCCGTATGCCGGTAAACTGCCCGGTTGGTGCATAGGTTAGGTTGCCTGCGCTGCCGACGGATTGCCTTACGCCAGTTACCGATCCGCCGTAGGTTGGGTTTTCCCGCCCACTCCGTGCAACTCGGTTACGCCAGTGGGCGGTCGCCGTGCCCGACACGCGGCGCCAGCGGCGTATCGGTGCCGCCCCGTTCCGCGTCCTCGCAAGGAGGTTTCGATGTCGAACCGGCCCTTCCGATTCGTTCATGCGGCCGATTTCCACCTCGAGTCGCCCCTCGTCGGAATCAGCGATGTCCCCGAACATCTGCGTTCCGCCCTGATCGACGCCCCCTATCGTGCCGCCCAACGCGTCTTCGAAACGGCCTTAGCCGAAGAAGCCGATTTCGTCCTCCTCTCCGGCGACCTTCTGGATGCCCAAGAGACTGGTCCCCGCGGGCCGCTCTTCTTAGCCGAGCAGTTCCATCGCCTCCACGATCGCAACATTCCTGTCTACTGGGCCGGCGGCCGCAGCGATCCGCCCGAGGCTTGGCCCATGGCAATCCCGCTGCCCGACAACGTATGCCAGTTTCCCGCCGGTCGGGTCGAAGAGCACGTCTTCCGCTGCGAATCGGCCCCGCTCGCCCGCCTGATCGGTGTCAGCCGTGTCGCCGGCCGCGCCGTTCGCATCAGCGACTTCCTTCCCGATCCCTCGGGCCTGTTCTCCATCGGCATGATCCATGGCGCCGCCGATGCCGACAGCCTCAGAAGCCGCCAGATCAACTACTGGGCGCTCGGTGGGAGCCACCGCCAACAGACGCTGTTCCACTCGCCCTACGTGGCCCACTATCCCGGCAGTCCCCAAGGCCGATTGCCCAAGGAAACCGGCCCCCACGGCTGCACCGTCGTGCAGGTCGATCCCCAGCGTGGACTGCGTATGACGCCCGTCCATGCCGACTCGATGCGATGGCACAACGAGACCGTCACCATCGAACCCACCACCTCCCGGGCCGACTTGCAGCAGATGTTCGAGCAACAAACCCGCGCCGTCGCCGAAGCCAACCCCGGCGTCGATCTGCTGATCACTTGGCGCGTCGTCGGCAGCGGACCGCTGACGGCCCAACTGCGGCACGGGCGGCTGGCCCCCGAACTGCTCGACGCCCTGCGTCAGAAGCACGGCACCGCGTCGCCCATGGTTTGGAGCGTGTCGCTGGCGGCCGAGCCACCCGCCGTGCTCGACCCGGAATGGTACGAGCAGGAAACCCTCCTCGGCGACTTCCTTCGCGAAGTCCGCCGTTATCAGATGAATGCCGACGAGCCCCTGGACCTCAGCGACTACCTGGCCGACGCCCATTTGGCCGGAACGCTCGGATCCGCGGGCGATCTGTCCGACCATCGTTTGCGAGAGCGTGTGCTGCGCGAGGCAGCCATGCTGGGTGTCGACCTGTTGGGCGGGGAGGAGCCTCAGCCATGAAGATCACCGCGCTGACTATCGACGGCTTCGGTGTCTGGAGCGGACTGAAGCTGGAAGAACTGGACGAAGGGCTGACCGTCATCTACGGCCCCAACGAGGCCGGCAAGACGACGCTCATGCAGTTCATGCGAGCCATGCTCTACGGCTTCTCGCCCGAGCGGCGCCGCTATCTTCCGCCCGTTTACGGCGGCCAGCCCGGCGGTTCGCTGCAGATCGCCGGCTCCGGAGGCAACTTCCAGCTCACCCGCCACCTTGCCGACGATAGTATGGCCGAAGAGGCCGTTCTCTGGGCGGCCGACGGCACCCGCAACGGCGAGCACGTTCTCCGCTCACTGCTAAGCAACCTCGACGAAGTCATCTTCCAGAACGTCTTCGCCGTCGGGCTCCGCGAGGTGCAGGAACTGGCCACGCTCAGCGATACCGACGCCGCCAGCCTCCTGTACAACATCAGCGCAGGCTTGGACCGCGTCGCGCTGATCGACGTGATGCGCGAGCTCCAACAGTCGCGCAATCGCCTGCTCGATGCGTCTGGCGCCAATTGCCAGATCGCGCAGCTCCTCGCCGAACGCGAGAAACTCCGTTCCGACCAGGAACACTCGCAAACGGCCATCCGCCGCTACGAGCGATTGGCCGCCGAACGCGACCAGTTGGACCGCGAGGCCACGCGTCTCGACGACGAGGCCGGCCGGCTCCAGCACGAGCTGCGCGTCGTCGAGATCGCCCTTTCCGTGCGTGAAGCATGGCACCAACGTGCCGCGATCGACGAACAACTCGGCGGCGCTGCCCCCGACACGATGCCCGAAGACGCCATCGAGCGTCTCGAAACCATCAACGGCCGCATCGATCGCCGCCTGAAGCGGGTCGCCCACCTCAAGCAGCAGTACGGCGAGCTTCGCCGCGAAGGCTCCGCCCTGGCGATCAACGAGGCCCTCGTGCGATTGGCCCCTCGAATCGAGGCCCTTCAGGACCAGGGCGAGTGGTTCGGCTCACTGGAAAACCGCCTCTTGGAACTCGAAGTCGAGACCTCCGAACTCGATGACCAACTCAAGGCCCAATGGCAGAAGTTCGGCTTCGACAAGTCCTCCTCGCCCAACGCATTGCCCGCCATTCCGCCGCGCTCGCTCAAGCTCCTCCGGCAACCCGCCGCCGCAGTCGCCAGATCGCACCGGCGGCTGAAGGAAGCGCGCCAGGAAATCCAACAAGGCCAAGAGGCCCAGCAGTCGCTCCGCGGCCAGATCGAATCGGCCCTGGCCCAGCGCGGCCAGTCGAACCTGGCCGAAGCCATGGAACGCACTTCGGCGCTCGTGGGCCTGCTGCGGCGTCGTGTCCAGCTCGACCAGCGATTGGAACAATCGGAGCTCTACCGGGCCGAATTGGAGGAGCAGAGCCGCGGCCTCGTCGAGCGGCAATTGCTCCCCGGATGGATCCTTGCCATCCTCGGGTGCCTGTTCATCACCGGCCCGATTCTGCTGGTGTTGAAGACCCTCGGCCTCATGGTCTCCAACTTTCTCACCGATCCGCTCCAGTGGTGGCACGTCCTCGTGGGATTGGCGGCCACCGCCGGCTCCGTCGTCGCCAAAGCGGCCCTGGAGCGAATGAGTGCCAAGCGATTGGACACGTGCCATCGCCAGATCGACATGCTCCAGTCGCAGATCAAGCAGATCAAGGAAGAGCGCGACACGCTCGACCGCCAGTTGCCTCGCGGCGGCGGCTCCATCCTGGTCCGGCTCCAAACGGCTGAAAGCGAGCTGGCCGCACTGGAAGAAATCGTCCCCTTCGATTCGCGTCGCCAGGCGGCGGCCCAGGAAACCCAAGCCGCCTCCGACCGTGCTCGCCAGTTGAAAGACGAACTGGCCACGGCCCGCCGGCGCTGGAACGAGGCCATCACCATGCTTGGCCTCCCCAAGGGACTCTCTCCCAAACAGGTCCGCCAATTCGCCGCTGGTGCCGACAAGGTCGTTGAGATTCAGCAGCGTCTCGACCGCCTCCGCGAGGAATCCCAACAGCGCCAGCGCGAGCTCGACGGCCTCACCAGCCGCATCCGGCAACTTGCCAGCGACGCCGGTTTGCCCTCCGAGGGCATGTCGTCCCAGCAGCAAATCAAGACACTCGGCGAACAACTTCGCCAGCACGAGAGCGCCCGTCAGCGGCGCGACGCCATCCGCGCCCGTCTCAAGCAGCTCCGCCGCAAACGCGCGCGTCACGACGACACGCTCCAAAAGCTGAAATCCCAGCGGCGTCGGCTTCTCCGCGAGATCGGTGCCGAGGACGAGACCGAATTCCGCCGCCGGGCCGCCCAGTTACGGCAGGTCGCCGATCTGCGCCGCGATCGCGCGGCCTTGGCCCGCCAGATCGTGTCCGCCGTCGGAAGCCACTGCACCGAGGACGACATCGCCCACATCCTCCAGCACAACCCACCCGACCAACTTACGTCGCAGTGCCAGCAGCTTCGCGACCGATTGAATTCCAGCCAAGCCGAAGTCCGCGCTCGCTTCGAGCGCCGCGGCCAGGTCGCCGAACAGTTGCGGCTCATGGCCGAAGACCGCCAACCGGCCGCCCGGCGTCTGCGCCAGGCGATCGTCGAATCGCGACTCGAAGAAGCCATTCAGCGGTGGCGGTCGCTGGCCGTGACCTGCCGCATCCTGCAGACGGTCCGCACGTTCTACGAGCGTGATCGGCAGCCTGAAACGCTCCAAGAGGCCTCCCGTTATCTCCAGCGTATGACCGAAGGCCGTTACGTCCGTGTTTGGACCCCGCTGGGCGAACAAGTCCTCCGCGTCGACGACCAGCAGGGCCAATCCCTCGCCGTCGAAGTCCTCTCCCAAGGCGCCCGCGAGCAGTTGTTCCTCTGCCTTCGTCTGGCCCTGGCCAATTCCTACAACCGCCGCGGCGTCGAAATGCCGCTCATCCTCGACGACGTCCTCGTCAATTTCGACACCCGTCGAGCCCAGGCCACCGCCGAGGTGCTCCGCGACTTCGCCGAGACCGGGCACCAACTCATCGTCTTCACCTGCCACGAGCATCTCATGCGGATGTTCCAGGCGTTGAAGGTTCCGGTCACCACGTTGCCCGATCGCGAAGCACCACGCGCCGCGCCTCCGCGAAAGCGTCCGCCCAAACGTGCACCGGCCCCGGAACCACCGCCCGTCGAGCCGGAGGAACCGGCGGAAGAACCGGAAGAGCCATCGCTCGAAACGTTGGCCCCCTGGGAACCGTCCGACGACGATCTCGACGAGGCGCAAGAGATCTTCAGCGACGAAGGCGACGAAGATCCGGACGACCTCTTCGACGAAGACGATCTCGACGATGCCGACGACGTCTACGATGAAGAGTCCTCACCGTTCGGCGACGAGCCCGATGATGAAGAGGATTCCGACGAATCGGACGAGCTCGATGACGGCATGTTCTTCGACGGGCAGGGCGATCTCACCGACGAAGACGACCCCGACGATGCCGAAGCCGCGTAGCCCCGGCCGCCTCACCAGTGGATCGTGCGGCTCTACGGCTCGACGTCCTCCAGTGGGTCGTCCAGAAGATCATCGCTCCCCGTCGAAGCCTCAGGCGACGGCACGGGTCTCTCACCCCCGGAAGACTGCCGCAGAAGACGTCGATACCGGCTTCGCGTCTCCCAGGTGATCCAGCCTAGGTACAGATTCCCGCTCACCGATCCTAGCAGGCCCGCCAGAACCAGCATGAACACCGGCCACGGTTTCTCCGGTTCCTTGTCTGGGGCCGGCGCGGTCGCCGTCGGACCACTCTCGCCCGGAGCGTTCTCCAGGAAGACCGCGGTCTGTTCCGGCTGGCTGCCAACCGGTCGGCCCGTAGGATCCGGCGACAACGGCTTCGGAGGCGCCATCGTGTTCACCACGGCCGATTCCGGTGGCGGCGTCCCGTCGTGGGGAAGTGGGTCGGTGCCAATCCTGATCTCATACGAACGTATCCCCCTCAAGGACGGTAGGATGTCGCTGTAGATTGCCTTCTTGCTTTTCAGTGAGTCCAGCGCCTCAGGTTCAATCTGGATGATGTATTGGTAACCGCCGTCGGGCAACTTCTCCCAGCCCGTGCTAATACCCAAGGCTAGTACCGTGGCAGCCAGGACCGTACCACTCATGGGAATTCCTCCCGAGCGTTCCAGAAGACTAGAGCGAATTCAGCGTAAATGTTGCGTGTATTGCGCTTTCAAAACTGTGGGAACACGCCGCCGCGAACGCTGCAGTTAAGTGCGACTCACGCCATCCGATCAGGTTCCATCGTAGCCCACACGTATATCCTCCGTAAAGCGAATCGCCGAAAGCTCGTCCTCGCCCCCACTCCCCGCGGTCCTCCCACCTTTGCCGATCGACGATCCGCCATCGCTTCGCCCTTGAAGCCGTTATCTCCTTGGCGCACAATACACTGCGGGGGGAGAATAGGCACCCTCCGCACCTTGGCAGCCCCGGGAGTCACGCATGGACCAGAACCACGCCGGTAGCAAAAAGAAGTGGCTGCTGCGCGCCGTCAAACTGGCCATCGTCATCGTGGTCGCCTGCGCCGTTGGTCGTAGCCTTCACCATGCCTGGCAACAGTTGGGCGACCACCAATGGCAGTTTCAGCCGTTCTGGCTGGCGGTCTCCGCAGCCATCTACCTTCTGGGAATCCTGCCGCCCGCCCTCTTCTGGCATCGTGTCCTCCGCGTGCTCGGCCAGGATGCCCACTGGTTCGATGCCATTCGCGCCTACTACATCGGCCACCTGGGAAAATACGTGCCAGGCAAGGCGATGGTCGTCGTCCTCCGAGCCGGCCTGATCCGTGGCCGCAATGTCGATACCTCGATCGCCGCCGTCAGCGTTTTCGTTGAAACCTTGACCATGATGGCCGCCGGCAGCTTCCTGGCAGCCACCATCCTTGTCTTCTGGTTCCGCGAACAAGGCTGGATCATCGTCGCGTCGCTGATCGTCATGGTCCTTGCCGGCCTGCCCACCATCCCCCCCCTGTTTCGACGCCTGGCCCGCCTTGCCGGCGTCGGTCGTTCAAATCCGGCGATCGCCGCCAAGCTCCATCAGCTCCACGCGGGAACCCTCCTTCAAGGCTGGCTGGCAATGATGCTGTCGTGGGGCATGCTCGGATTCAGCTATTGGGCCGTGCTCCGCGCCATGGACATCCCCGGCCTCGACCCGATCGGTCAATTGCCACGCTATATTGCGGCCGTAACCGTCGCCGTTGTGGCCGGTTTTCTCCTGCTCGTCCTCCCCGGCGGGGTAGGAGGACGCGAGTTTGCACTCGTGCAACTCATGACACCTTATCTGGCCACCCTCGTGCCGGGCGCCGGAGTCGCTGCTGCGTGGGCAAGCGCCGCTTTGTTGCGTCTGGTTTGGCTGGTGTCGGAGCTAGCCATTTCGGGTATCTTATACTACCTGGGTGTGCGAGTTGCCGCCGTTCAGGTGTCCGAAGATCCATAGCTTGGTTGTCCAACATGCTTTCGGTCGTAATCCCCGTTTTCAACGAGAGCGAGAGTCTCCAAACGCTCCACAGCGAGCTCAACAAGGTCGCCGTGGAAAACGGTTACGTCATGGACATCGTCTTCGTCGACGATGGCTCCACCGACGGCTCCTGGAAGATCATTCGACAACTGGCCGAGCGTGATCCGCAAGTCCATGGAATCCGCTTCCGCCGCAATTTCGGCAAGGCGGCCGCCCTCAGCGCCGGGTTCGCCCAGGCGCGTGGCGAACGAATCGTCACGCTTGATGCCGACCTTCAGGACGACCCCCACGAAATTCCCCGCTTCCTCGACGCCATGGACAACGATCTCGACGTCGTTAGCGGCTGGAAACAGGTGCGGCACGATCCGTGGCACAAAGTGTGGCCGTCCCGCGTGTTCAACTGGATGGTCAGCAAGACGACCGGCGTTGCCCTCCACGACCACAACTGCGGCATGAAGGCCTATCGCCGTGAGATCTTCGACGAAGTGCATCTCTACGGCGAGCTCCACCGTTTCGTGCCCGTGCTCGCCGCGGCTCGTGGGTTCCGCGTGGGCGAGTTGGTCATCCATCACCGTCCCCGCCAATACGGCCGCTCCAAGTACGGGGTCAGCCGGTTCATCAAGGGGTTTCTCGATCTCCTGACCGTCAAGTTCCTCACCGGATTCGGCCAGCGCCCGCAGCACATGCTCGGCACCATCGGGCTGATCTCGTTTCTCCTCGGCGCCGTCCTGCTGGTCTACCTGGCCGGCTATTGGGTCGTCGCCCAAGCGGCCCCGGACCTCGGCCTCACCCCGCTGCACCAGCGACCGCTGGTCATTTACTCTGTGGGGCTCCTTCTGTTGGGCGGCCAGTTGATGTCGATGGGCTTCCTAGCTGAGCTGATCATCGCCTATCATCAGCACAACGGGAGGAATTACTCCATCGCCGAACGCACTCAGCCCCAAGTGCCCCTCCCCGACCCCGCCTCCGCCAAACACCACGACTGACGCATGAACACCCCGATTCGCGCAACGCAGGACCAACTCCGGCGTAGTGTCTACGCATTGCTGATCGTATTGACCACCGGGGCCATGTTGGGGCGGATCCTCGCCGTCGATTCCGTCGACAGCAGCCGCCTCCAGCAATACCTGTTGAACAGGATCCCCGACGAATTGGCCCGTCGCGAAAAAGACTTCAGCGAAAGGGGCTTCACGGCCAAACAGATCGCGTCGAAGCTCAAACGCCTGGAAGCGGAATTGCAGGACCACGCCCAACTCGGCCGTCCCTTCCTCAGCGCCAATGACCGTAGCCGCTGGTGCACGGTCCGCGCCCTGGTCGAGCCCGACATGCGCGTCCCTGGCGTTCCCTACGCCATCGACAACGTCATCCAGCAGAACGGCTGGGACACCATCGATATGGTCAAGCACGACGGCCATCTGTATTCCAGCAAGCCGCCTCTGTTTCCCACGCTCATGGCCGGCGAATACTGGCTGATTTACCGCATCACGGGTGCGACCCTCGAAACGCACCCTTACGCAATCGGCCGCTTCATGCTCGTCACGATCAATGTCGTCCCTTTGATTATCCTGTTTCTGATCCTCGCCAGCCTCATCGAGCGCTTTGGCACCGGCGACTGGAGCCGAATCTTCGTGATGGGCGCCGCCACCTTCGGCACGTTCCTTACCACGTTTGCCGTTACCATCAACAACCATCTGCCGGCGGCCGTCAGTGTCGCCATCGCCCTGTGGGCCGGCGTGCGAATTTGGTTCGACGACGACCGGCGTCTGCGGTGGTTCGCTCTCGTCGGGCTCGCCGCTGCCTTCGCGGCTGCCAACGAGTTGCCCGCCCTGTCGCTGCTCGTGGTGCTAGGCCTCTTCCTGCTCTGGAAGGCGCCCCGCCAAACCCTTATCGCCTTCGTGCCGGCGGCCGCCGTCATCATTGCGGCCTTCTTCGGCACCAATTGGATCGCCCACCACGACCTCCGCCCCGCCTACGCCCACCGCGATAGCCAAGAGAACTGGTACGATTACACCTACGAGCGCAACGGCAGAACAGTCGAGAGCTACTGGCGTCACCGCGTCGGCATCGACCGTGGCGAATCGTCCCAAGCCACGTACGCACTGCACGTCCTCGTCGGACACCACGGCATCTTCTCGCTCACCCCGGTTTGGATCCTCAGTTTCCTGGGTCTGGCCATGTGGCTCGTGAACCCCGGCGATCGCCGGCTGAGATACCTGGCGTTGGGCATTGCGGCCCTCTCCCTGGTATGTTTGGCCTTTTATCTGACTCGGCCTCAAGGCGATCGCAACTACGGCGGCATGACCAGCGGTCTCCGCTGGATGTTCTGGTTCGCGCCGCTCTGGTTGGTCGGCATGCTGCCCGTTACCGACTGGCTCGCTTCCCGCCGCTGGGGACGCGCCACGGCCTACGTGCTTCTGACACTCTCCGTTCTATCAGCCAGCTATCCCACCTGGAATCCGTGGGTCCAGCCCTGGCTCGTCCATTGGCTGCAAACACTCGGCTGGGTCGGCACGTGAACCCAACGCCGCTTGAGTCGGTGGGCACTTGCTCGCCGAAGGCAGAAACACCGGAAGGCTACTCGCCCTCCAGCAGCCGGTCCATCCCCGCAATCTTGAACACCCGTTTGATCTGCGGGTTGACGTTCACAATGCGAAACCCGAGCGTTCCTGTCTTCTGATACGCCAAGATGCACAGGCGCAGGAAGGCCGAGCACACGAAATCGACCTCCGACAGGTCGAAGACCACGGGCGACTCCGGCCTGACGAGCGAGGCATGCAGATCGGGCTCCACCACCGCACATCGCGCGGTGTCCATGCAGCCCGCGAACTTCACAACCTGGCACATGTCCGATTCATAAGTCTCGAGCATAAGGTACGCCTTTCGCTGAATGTTGTTCCGCCGATTCGCGAGGTTGCTTGGTCGTCCACTCTCAGAAATTGCTGTTATACGCCGCCGACACCGCCGCGGCATCCAACGAATCGTCCAAGAACAGGTTCATGTCGAACCGCATCAGCCGCTGATTCTCTCGCCGCCGGGCGATCCGCTGGATGTTCAGCAAGTGACACGCTGTCACATTGTCCGTCGTGATGTTCCTGCCGCCCGTGCCGCATCCCAACGTCAGCGACGGATGCAGCATGTTGTACACGCCCCCCACCGCCCCTTGCGACGACGGCGAATTCACCAGAATCCGCCCCGCGTTCATCAGCGAGGCGAACGTCTTGATCTTCGCGTCATCGTTCGAGAAAATGCTCGCCGTGTGCCCCATGCCGCCGTAGAAGTTCAGGTCCAGGCACATGTTCACCGCCCGTTCGAAGTCGCGGACCACGTACCAGGCGAGGATCGGCGCCAGAATCTCCGACGACAACGGCCATTGCGGCCCCACGCCCTCCAACGGCGCCACCAACAGTTGCGTGTCGGCAGGCAGGTCCAGCCCTGCCATCTCCGCAATCTTTGCCGCAGATTGCCCGACGATGGCCGGGTTCACCGTCTGGTGCATCAGGTCGAAGGCCACCCGTTCGAGCTTCCCAACCTGCTCTGGTGTGAGCATGGCCGCATGCCGCTTCTGGAACTCCCAAGCCACCTCGTCGGCGATCGCCTCTTCGACGACGACGGCCTGCTCGCTCGCGCAAATCGTCCCGTTGTCGAACAGCTTCGAATGCATAATCTGTTCCACGGCAAAGCCCGTGTCGGCCGATCGCTCGATGTACACGGGAACGTTGCCCGGCCCGACCCCGATCGTCGGCGTGCCCGAACTATAGGCGCTCTTCACCAGGCCCGCGCCCCCCGTGGCCAGAATCAACGCCAGCGACTTGTGCGCCATCACCGCCTGGGCCGTCTCGCGCGAGCATTGCGTCAGCCACTGAATGCAGTGCTCCGGAGCATCTTCAGACAGCGCGGCCTCGTAGCAAATCCTTGCGGCCTCATGGGTGCACCGTCTTGCCCGGGCCGATGCGCTCAGGATGATCGGGTTGCGCGTCTTCAACGCGATCAGAATCTTGAAGATCGCCGTCGACGTCGGGTTCGTCACAGGGATGACCCCCAGGATCGGGCCCATTGGCTGTGCGATCTCGACGATTCCCAGGATCCGGTCCTCGTGAACCACGCCGACCGTCTTTAGATCCTTGATGTCCTCATACACGAACGCGCTGGCGACGACGTTCTTGATCACTTTGTCCTGCCACCGCCCCATCCCCGTCTCTTCGTGGGCGAGCTTGGCCAACGACACACGGCTGCCAAATGCCGCTTCATACACGGCCCGCACGATTCGATCGGTCTGCTCCTGGCTGTACTGGCTGAACACTGCGGCCGCGCCGCACGCGCGATCCATGGTCTGTTCGATGCTCGCGCCTGACGAAGTACACGTCGCCTGCATGTCTCGGCCCCCTGGGGTTGAAATCTCAGCAAAACCCTACGTCACACTGACTGGGTCGGCAACCCCCGTAGAATCCCCCCGTTCCATGCAACCCGTACGCACGCCGATCACCGCCCGTCTGTGAAAGAGGGACCACACGCCACGAGCAGAGAACGCTTCAACAGGGCCCCTAAGAATCGGGCTCGAGAATCTTGCCGATGTGCAGCGTCGCCGGGTGCCACAACCGCGGGCCGCCCTCGCCGCCCAAGCAATAGATCGTGTCGCCCACGATCGCCGCGCTCGGATACGAAGTCTGCTCGATCAGCGGATCGGCCGTGCCCAACCGGCCCGTCTTCGTATCATAGACCAGCACGGTCTTCTGAAAGAACTGTCTCCAGTTCCTTCCCTTTTCCTCAGCCGTGTACGTGCCCGTTCGTGTTCCATCGACATGCCACGTTACCGGATACTTGTATCCGGCAACAAGAATGATGTAGCGATCCCGGTAAACCAGCGCCCTGCGGTTGCTCCCGTCGGGCATGTCGCCCAGACGCGTCCACTGGTTGCTGCCCGGGTCGTACACCCAACTGTCCACGGCATTGTAATAGGCATACTCGCCCCGCCACGAGTCGGCCGGCTTCTTCACCGGTGCGTAGATACCACCCAATCGCCAAATCTTCCCGCCGGCGGCCGCGACCGATGTGTCGAATTCCGGCAATCCGGGACAGTCGGCCAGTCGTTTCCAACCCGACTCCAGATGCTCCGTATCCAGCATCAACAGCGCCTTGCCCACCGGTGAGTCTCCGCGGCCGGCTTCCGAGTGAAAGTCCGCGCTCTCCGCGCCCGGCGGCTGAAAGAAGTCGGCCGTACCCAGCAGGTAGATTCTCTTGCCGATCACGGCCGTACTCGCCGCCGCCCCGTACGCCGGCCAGGGCAGCCGGCACGTTTCCAGCGTGGTCCATTCCCACCGGCCGTCGCTGAACCGAAGCCGAACCGTATCCCGGTAGGTGCGCGGTTCGTCATAGTTCATCCCGCCCATCACGTACATCGCGTCGCCGACGACAGCCACCGCCCCGCCTTGCCTCGCAGGCCCCGGCATGTCGCCGATGCGCTGCCAGCCGGCGTCCATGTGCGCAACATCCAACGCAAAGGTCAGCCGTGTGAAACCGCTCGGCTTGCCACCGAACACATCGCCATACTTCGCGACGACGTTCAGCGGGTGACGCGTAAAACCTCCCGCCGCGACGATCCTGCCGCCAATATACCCCACCGCGCAATCCTGGATGCCCATCGGATAGTCCGGCCCCAGCGTCCACCGAATCTTCAGCATCGGCTTCAGTTCACGCTGCGTGGTATCATCCGCGTTCTGTCCAGCCGCCGTCCCGATCAGCGTCAACCACAGACCGATTACCGCCCCGGTGCAACCCACTCTGCGGCCCATCTTCCCACCTCCAGTTCCCGGTGCCATCGCTCACGTCTGCCTGTCGCCCTCACACATACCATACTCGGACCACCGCGCCGCCGCCAGCGCCCTCTCAAAAAGGGCTCTCTCTGGCAGGCGTGTTCCGGTCCAAAGCGTGGCGACTGGCTCCGGGAACAAGGATTCTGGCCAACACCGGGGCATGCCCAGTCTCAGCCGCCGATGGTCTCCGTCGGCGAATGCCTTCCCGGGTCGCGCCGCCCAACCGGCCTACTGGGTAGTCAGTGCGATCGTGCCGACATCCACGGCCGAGTCGCCCACCGTCACTGTAACGGTCGATTTTCCAGGTGCGTAGCGCCCGTTGAGCTTGTCTCGCCCACCCTCCTCCCACGAGAAGAGCAGCACGTATTCGCCGGCCAAAACACCTTTGCCCCAACTACCCGAGGCCAACTGAAAGCTGCCGTCCTCCGCGGTGGTCGCTTGCGGCACTACGGGAATCTGCTTCTTCGGGTCTGGCGAACAGGCGGCAACCTTCACACCCGCAACCGCCGTCCCGTCGACCGTGACCTTCCCGGTCACTCCCTCCAGCACCGCGCGATTCGAGGAACTGCACGAACACAGCGCCAAACACGCGACAGCCACCACGATCGACTCGAAAAAAGTTCGCATACCAAACGCCTCTCATTACGGTTCGACAAACATTCTTAAACACGAAGTGGAAATAGAGAGGCAGGCGCCGGGGCACACCGGCGCCTGCGGGGGATCCTGAAATCCAGGGTCGGGTGGTCGGCTGGACCTCAGGAGGCTGTGGTTTGCAACCGTTCGCCTAGAACGTGCCGCCGTCGACGACTTCGCTTCCGGCCCGGGTCACGAGCGACCGCATGATCGCACCGTTAAGCGTTTCGGCCAGGAAGTGCACGCTGCCGTCGGTCAGCAGGGCGTTGCACCCGCCGGGGTGGAACGCGAACGGCTCGTCGTTGTTGCCGCAGTTGTTGCAGTTCCACGGGCAGGGATCGCCGGGGCTGGCCAGCGAGAAGTCCTCGCCGTCCGGGCAGGTCCCGGTTCCGCCACCGACCGGCGATGCGTTGTTGTTAATGATTTCGAGCGTTGCGTTCGGCGCGCCGGAAACACCGCTTCCAACCGCGTCCTGATCGGCCCACCGCCAGGTGGCACGAGCCAAGGGAGCACCGGCCGACATGAACACGCCGCCGAGATTCGGGTTGGCAGCGTCCGTGAGCGCCTCGTCAGCCGAGTCCACCGTGCCGATGCCGTGAGGCATCACGGAGGCATAGGTCGCCGAGATCGTCGGATCCTCATACTTCGAATAAGCCGACCAGGCCAGCGTTCCAGGAGCCACACGGCCAGCGTCTTCGATGAACACAATCGTGTTGCTCGTGCCGTCCGTGACGTCCGCGACACGGCTCGGCGGAACCGACAGCGCACCGTTCTTGCGCCAGGTCGCACGCGTGGCCGGGCTCGATCGATACCCCGTGGCCGGGTCGATGTCGGTGTACACCGTCGCGAAGTAGTCGGTCACGCCGAAGCCCTCGGGGTCCGGATTCTGCGAGAACGGGTTGCTCGGGCAGATGAACGTCTCAACCCGCGTCTTGGCCGCAGCCGGATTGCTGCTGCGCGTATCGCGATACGTGTAGGTCAGGTCCATCTGCGAAAAGATGTTGCCCTGTTCGATGAAGGGCAGCAGGTAGGTCAACGTCGAATGGATGTTCTCCATGTCGAAGACCGTGCTCGTGCCGCTCGAACCCTCACCACCGGTGGGGAAGTGCTTGTATGCCGAATGGAAGTTGTGCAACCCCAAGCCAAGCTGCTTCAAGTTGTTCGTGCACTGGCTGCGGCGAGCTGCCTCGCGAGCCGCCTGGACGGCCGGCAACAACAGTGCAATCAAGATGCCAATGATGGCAATCACGACCAACAGCTCGACGAGGGTAAAGCCGCGTCGGGTGCTGCTGCTGGCCTGCAACATGGGTGACCTTCTCATCTCCTACACTCCTAATGAAAAAAGTTGACAGGAACCCTCACACAAAGTCTTCTCAAACCGAACCGCCTCCCTCACTTGCCTGCTTCCCTTTGCCTCCTTTCCAAATTGCAAAGCTCACCTCAGCTTCACTCCGGTTCCACCAATGTGCCTTTCGTTGCCGTCCAAGTATCGCCGCGGATGTTAGAGCTTGATTGGACCGAAGATGATTCTCCGTTAGAGTTCGGTGAATTCCCCGTTTCACGCCGACCCCAAACCGGGGTCCCGCTGCCGAGAGGGGCGAAACAATCGTCCGACGCAAACGAACTGCGCAGACCCAGCGCGAAAACGCTCGGAGAATCACCGAATCAAGAGAAGCTGCCGGACTTTCGGCGCACTAGCCGCGCCGTATGTGCAGCGCTCAGAACACCGCATCGCAAGCGTGCGAGCGATCGTCATCGCTCACTTGCTGGCCACCTGATGCGGAACCTGGTCGGCCAACAGTTTCGACAACCGATGCAGCATCCATGCGATCATCTTCACCTGGTCCAGCGACTGAGCCAGCGCCGTGCGCTCCGCCGCCAGCCACGTGACTGACTGTTGCCGACAGAATGCTTCGAGATCGTTCAGCATCGGGCCTTCCTGACGCGACGTCTCCTGAAGCGACTCAATCTGCCCCACGTCGAGCGTGCCGGCCGCATGCACGGTCGCGTCCAACAGCCCGATGACCGACCGGCTCATTCGATCCGCGGTCGCTTTCGCAGCCGGTTCCTTCACAAGCGCCCCTAGCGATTGACCTAGGTCGCAAACGCTCTCTCGCAGATAGTCGATCACGGACACCACTTCGCGAAGCACGGCCAACCGGCGCTCTGCCGTTGCTGACCCCTCGGCCGCCGACAGTTGTGAGGTGAACTCCCCGATCACCGCCGACAGTTGCCGCAGCGCATCCAGTCGTCGCGTCTGCTCGTCCGCTGGCGTCTCGGACGCCAGCAGGTCGCGAACGCTGCCCAGGTACCGGGCAAGCTCGCGCTCCAACAGGTCCATCGCCGTCCCGGGATCACTCAACGCGTGCCGGTTGATGTACTTCGGCTTGGCCTGGTCTTCCTCGGCAGTGGGCGGCCACAGCCAGCTCAGCAGTGACTGGCACCTGCCCAACAGCGGCGAAATCGCCAGCGCGGGCAGCAGGTTCGACAGCAGAAACGCGATCGCCAACTGCGTCTTGAGGTCCCCCGAGACCAACCGAATCGCCGCGCGCACCAACGGCACCCCGAGAACCACTTCCACGTAGAACAGCGCCACCATCATCGCCCCGCTGACCACGCAGAACAGGTCCTCGAAACGAACCAGTTGCAGCGGCGTACCCCGCAGTTCGGCCGCCAGGACCAACCGAAGAGCGATCGCCCCCAGATTCGTCCCATAAATAAGCATCAGCGCCGGCTCCAGACCGAAAGCCCCGGCCCCCGCCAGCGTAATGACCAGCAGGGTCGACGCCGTGTTCGACTGTAGCACCGCGGCCACGGCAACCCCGATAACAAACGCGACGGCCGGCGACGCCGTTGCTTTGCTCAGCAGATCGTGAAATCCCTCCATGCTCACCAGCGGCTGGGCGGCTCCTCCCATCGTCTCCAGACCGAAGAAGATCAACGCCACGCCGAGCACCACACCCGCCGCCGCGCGCAGAACCGGTTTTCGCACCATCGACGCCACAACGGCCGACAGCCCGACCAGGTACGCCACCAGCGGATGGATGTTCAGGGTCACGACGAACGCCAGGACCGTCAACCCGACGTTGCTCCAGGTAATCACGGGAAGCGCCGCCCGTGGAACGATCAGGCCGCTCGTCACCATGCTGACCAAGATGAACGTCACCGCCGTGGCGCTCTGCATGAGCACGCCGAACACCAGTCCCAGCAGACCGGTCTCAGCCACCGAACCGGTCGATCTCGCCATGAGCGTGCGAAAGCTCGGGCCACTCAGCCGGCGCAGATTGTCTCCCACCTGCTGCATGCCCAGGAAGAACAGACCGAGTCCCAAGATCAATTGGCCGGCGATTTCCATCGTGGGGCAGCCTCCGAAGAATCCCAGGAACCGGTTCACCCGGAATCAGGACTTCGCTTCTTCGGCCACGGCCGCATGATACTTCTGGCGTGTCGCCGCTATATCGACCGTCGGCGCCGGCAGCTTCATGTTCATCTTCTCCAGCGTTCGGCGGATGATCTGCGAAACGGCCAGGTTGCGAAACCACTTGTGATTCGCGGGGATGATGAACCACGGGGCATGCAGCGTGCTCGTCTCGCGCAGTGCGTCCTCGAACGCCGCGATATAGTCATCCCAGTATTCCCGCTCCTTGTAGTCGGCGTCGCTGATCTTCCATTGCCGCAGCGGATCGTCCAGCCGCTGTTTGAAACGCGCCAACTGCTCTTCCTTCGAAATGTACAGGAAGAACTTCAGGATCGTCGTGTTGTTCTCCGTGGCCAGCAGCCGCTCGAACTCGTTGATCAGCTCGTAACGCTTCGACCACACCTTCTTCGGAGCCAGGTTGTGCACTCGCACCACGAGCACGTCTTCGTAGTGCGACCGGTTGAAGATGGCCACTTCGCCTTTCTCCGGCGCGTGTGGATGCACCCGCCAAAGAAAATCGTGTCCTAGTTCCTCGGCCGTCGGCTGCTTGAATCCCACCACGCGACAGGCCGCCGGGTTCATGCCCGCGATCACATGTCGGACCACGCCGTCCTTCCCTCCCGCATCCAGCCCCTGCAGCACGATCAGCAGCGAGTGCTTCTTCTCGGCGTACATCAGGTACTGCAACTCGTCCATCTTCGCGAGATTCTTCTCGATCGACGCCATAGCCTCTTTGTGCGACTCGTGCTTGCCATGGTAGTCCGCGTCCACCCGGCTGAGCTTGACCTTGCTGCCCGGCTCAACCATGAACTCCTTCAGGTAATTCGACATGCGCATCGCTCCTTTTTCTGGACAACGAGTTGGCACCGTGCATCGCCCGGTGCGAGTCGCACGAGGGCGCGGTCGGCAAGGCCTACACACTTCCCACATAACTATACATAGGTCAGTCGTGCGGCCCGAACTCGCCCCGTTTGGGCCGATTCGGCCTGTTGTGACACTTCGGACGCCTTGCCACGTCCAGAAATCTTCCCCTTGGACGTTCTCGTCGCGCTGCGCCATGTCTGCACCCGCATCCCAGACGTGTTGCCCCCCAAGCCGCGGGGCCTACGTCAGAAACGACACTCACCTGCGACCGTCCTGCACCGAACACAACACGCCACCTGGTCCGGCGCCGCCTCAAGCCACTCCAGAAAGACCGGCTACGCTCGCCGTCACCATCACGTGGTTTTCTCCTCAAGATGGCTGCGGTAGGATAACCGACCGTGACCGGAGGGCAAAGGACTCGCGTTTCTCTCACTTCGATGCACATATCGCTCGCAACCATCGATGATGCTGCCGCCATACTCGATCTGCAGCGCCGCGCCTACCAGTCAGAAGCGGCCATCTACGACGACTTCTCCCTTCCGCCCCTGCTCGAAACGCTCGCTCAACTCCGCGATCAATTCCCCGACAAGTGTTTCCTCAAGGCCACAGAGGATGACCATATCGTCGGCTCCGTTCGCGGGTTTCACACGGCCTCAACCTGCCACGTCGAGCGGCTCATCGTCGACCCCGAGTATCGCAAGCGCGGCATCGGCACGGCCCTGCTGCAACAGATCGAGGTCGCGCATCTGTCGGCCACGCGATTCGAACTGTTTACAGGCCACAAGAGCGTCAACAACATTCGCCTCTACCAACGGCGCGGCTACCGCCCCTTCCGCCGCGAGGTCGTCAGCCAGAAGGTCACCCTTGTGTTCCTCGAAAAGACCGCCGCCCCCTGATTCCCCGGACCTACAGGGCTCACAAGGTGCACGACAGCCAAGCCCACGATCTCGCTTGCGCCGATTATGCCCAATATGGGGCACCACACCGAACCTGCGGGCGATTCACACTGTCTGAGACTTTGGCCGCCGCCCCCTTACGTCCCCTCGCGACCCATCCACATGGCAGTCTACGTCATCACCGACATTTCCGTCTGCCCCCAGGCGGCCGCCGACTACGCCCAATACCTCGAGAAGGTCCGGCCCATGGTCGAACGCCACGGCGGGCGCTACCTGGCACGCGGTGGTCGCATCACACCGGTCGCCGGCGACTGGCGGCCGGAGCGGATCATTCTCATCGAGTTCCCGTCCACCGACCATGTCCAACGTTGGTGGGACTCCCCTGAGTACAAGGCCATCGCCGGCCTTCGTGAACGATCGACATGCGCCAAGGCGATCCTCGTCGACGGGATCGATGATTCAACCGCCAACTGAAACCCCCGAGGACCATCGAAATGAGCCAACCGCCCGCCTGGCAGTGGAACGAGTTTCAACAAGTCAACACCGACTTCGCCGATGCGACCGTCGTCGAGCGCTACGAGCAGTGTATGGGCGAGTTCCGCGACCTGCCGGCCGAGGACGCCGCAATCCTCGCCATGCTTGCCCTCCCTGCCGGCTCGCACATCCTCGAGATCGGTACCGGCACGGGCCACTTCGCTCTCGCGGCCGCGCGGGCCGGGCATCGCGTCACCGCAGTCGACGTCTCCCAGCCCATGCTCCAGCACGCCGATGCCCGCGCAAAGGCCGAGGGCTTCACTGCGATCGAGTTCTCCCACGCCGGCTTCCTCACGCTCTCGGTCCCGTCGGCTACCTTCGACGCCGCCGTCTCCGTGGCCGTGCTCCACCATCTCCCCGACCTCTGGAAGACCGTTGCTCTGGGCAACATTCGCCGGGCACTGAAACCCGGTGGGCAGTACCTCCTCTGCGACGTCGTCTTCACCGCTCCACGCTCCGATCCCCGCCCACAGTTCGACACCTTCCTTGCCGCGTTGCCCCCGACCATGCGAGACCGGGCCGCAGGTCACATCGCCGCCGAGTTCAGCACACTCGACTGGATCATGGAAGGCCTGCTAACCCGCGCCGGCTTCGCCATCCGATCCATTGTCGACACTCAAGCCCCGCTCATCCAGTATCTCTGCACGGCCGAGTAGGCCCCGCCAGCAAAAAAGACGACTCGCACACGCCCTCCCGCCACAACCGCGTCGGACCTCACGAATCCCCCTCTGGCGATCTTGTAATGGTCACCCCTCCGCGCTTGGCCAGCACTCTCCTCAATGCCTCGCACGCCCGCTCAAGCGACTGCACGGCCGATTCTGCTTCCGCCAGGTCGCCGCCATGAGCTTGAAATTGCTCCACTCGGACGGCCGCTTCCTTTGCTACCTCGGCACCAAGATAAACGAGCGTTCCCTTCAACCGATGCCCCAACTTGCCGACTTCGATCAATTCGCTGCTTGCCAACGCCGCACGCATCTCCGGGAATACGCTGTCCACTTCATGAAAAAAGTACTGGATCATGTCCCGCAGCATGTCCGGATTCTTGAAACACCGCTTCAGCGCCAGTGCGTAGTCGAAAACCATGGCAACTCGAATGCTCCCCGGCCTCGTCCCCAATTGCGTGGAAGCAGACGTGACGGCTCCGGTCGCAAGGCCTTCCACTAGCACGATCATCTCATCGCTGTCGATCGGTTTCGACAGGTAACCGTCCATGCCCGCCGCCAGGCACCGCTCCCGATCCCCTTTCATCGCATGGGCCGTCATGGCGATGATCGGCACGTGGGCTCCGTCGCCTTCCATGGCCCGGATCGCCTTGGTCGCGGCCAGTCCGTCCACGCCAGGCATTTGCAGATCCATCAGAATGGCGTCGTACTTGTTCTCCTCGACGTACCGAATTCCCTCGTGGCCGTTTGCCGCCACGTCCACGGTATGTCCGCGATCATTCAAGATGAACGCGGCCAACTTCTGGTTCGCCGGATTGTCTTCCACCAACAGAACCCGCAACGGTGTCGACAACGAGGCCAGCGTCTCCGACACCGCCATCTCCTGCGGCAGTTCCCTCGCCACCGGTAGCCGCACCGTGAAATAGAACGTACTCCCGCGCCCCGGCTCGCTTTCAACCCAGATGCGCCCGCCCATCAAGCGGACTAGAGTCGCGCAAATGGCAAGCCCCAAGCCGGTACCTCCGAAAAGTCGCGACGTCGACGAGTCGGCCTGCGTAAACGGATGGAAGATCCGGTCCAGATCTTCTGAAGAGATACCAATGCCGGTGTCCTCTACCGCGAACTCCAGCGTCACGTCTTCCTCTTCCGGCACCCTCGTCCCTCGCCCATCGCCGCCGGCCGCCTCCGTCGAAAGTCCGATCCTCACGACCACTTGGCCGCTTTCCGTAAACTTGATTCCATTCCCCACCAGGTTCAGCAGTATCTGCCGCAACCGCACCTGGTCGCCGACGAGACCGTCGGGCACGTCCGGCGCAAGATGGCACGAGAAGGCGATTCCCTTCTCGCTCGCCCTCACCGCGAGCACTTGCGTCGTGTGGTCCAAAACGCGACGCAGGCTGAACGGACTTGCCTCCAACTCCAGTCGTCCCGCCTCCACCTTCGCACTGTCCAGCAGATCGTTCAGCAGGGTCAGGAGCAAGTCGGCCGACGTCTTTGCGGTCGTGAGAAAATCGATGGCGTCCGTGTCTGCCTGTCTCGGCAATGCCAAATCGATCATGCCAAGGATTGCGTTCATCGGCGTGCGCAACTCGTGGCTGATGTTCGCCAGGAACTGCGTCTTGGCGTTGTTCGCCGCCTCCGCCGCGTCCTTTGCCTGCCGCAACGCCTCTTCGGCCTGCTTGTATCGCGTCGTCTCGCGAAGCGAGAACACCAGGCCCACGACCTTGCCCGTGATAGCTTTGACCGGCACCAGGCTCCAGTTCCAATAGGTGACGCCCCTTTCCGGCTGATCCGGGAACCGAAAAGCCTTGTCCTTATTGAACACCGGCACACCCGTGTCGCGGACCTGCCGAAATATGGCTTCGTTCTCCTCGTTCGGATATAACTCGAAATGATTCCTGCCGATCATCTCCTCCGGCCGCATCTTGCATGTTTCCGCATAAGCCGGGTTGACCGTCACGAAATTGAACTCCGGATCCAAATAGACCAGCATCACGTCGGTCGCCTTCATCATCGCGTCCAGGCGTTGCTCACTCTCGTGCAGAGTCCTCTCCAGACGGTTCCGCTCGATGGCGTACCGAATCGCCCGCGCCAACGCCCGCGGCGTCAATTCTCCCTTGACTAGGTAATCCTGTGCTCCCTTGCGGACAGCCTGAATGGCAAGCGCCTCGTCCTCAAGGCCGGTCAACACGAGAACCGGCAATTGGGGCGCGACTGCCACAGTTCGCTCCAAAGAACTCAAACCCACGCTGTCCGGCAGCCCAAGATCCAACAGCACCGCTTCCACTCCCCCGCGGCTCATGCAGGCCACCGCATCTTCCATCCGGCCGACGTGGGTGACGTCCAATCGGTCATCCACCTCGGCCAGCCACTCTTGCAGTAGCTCCGCGTCCCCGGGGTTATCTTCCACCAGCAGAATGTGAAGCCGATCGTCACTCATCGCGCACACCTCTCGCCTCTACGGCCATGCCTCAGCCGGCGCATCTCCCTCACCGCTTGTTCGGGGGAAGCTTCACCGCCCCGAGCCAGAAGCTCTCGATCGCTTGCACCACGCGCAGAAACTGCTGAAAGTTCACCGGCTTCGAAATATAACAGTTGGCGTGCAACTTGTAAGCGCGAAAGACGTCTTCCTCCTCCTGCGATGTCGTGAGGATGACCACGGGAATATGCGTCAGGTTCGGATCCGCCTTGATCTCCGACAGCACCTGACGCCCGTCCTTCTTCGGTAGGTTCAGGTCCAGCAAGATCAAATCCGGGCAAGGCGATTCGGCGTACTCACCCTTCCGACGGAGGAAGTCCATCGCTCTTTCGCCGTCATCCGCCACGTGAAGCCGATTACAGACCTTGGCCTCCGCCAAAGCTTCTCGGGTTAGCTCCACGTCGCCCGGGTTGTCCTCCACCAACAGAATCTCTATCGGTTTCCAGTCTTCACGTGCACGATTCATCGAGAAACCCCTACCTCACTTCGGAATGGTAAAGAAGAAAGTCGATCCTTGCCCTGGATCGCCGCTGGCCCAAATCCTTCCGCCATGCCGCTCCACAATCCGCTTGCAGATCGCCAGGCCGATGCCCGTTCCCGGATATTGCCCCCGGCCGTGCAGCCGTTGGAAAATCAAGAACATCTTCTCCTCATATTGCTGATCGAAACCGATGCCGTTGTCCCTCACCCTGAAAATCCACTCATCCCCCTCCGCTTCGGCGCTCACGTGAACTCGCAGCGACCGATCCTGCGATCGGAACTTGATGGCATTGCCCACCAGGTTCTGGAACAACTGCGCCAGTTGCGTGCTGTCCGCGCGGACCGCCGGCAACGGGTCGTGTGCCACCGACGCCCCGCTCTCGCGCATCGCCGAGCCCAGGTTCTTCATCGCCGAACACAGCGCGTCCTCCGCCATCACCGCTCGCAGTTCGTCGCCGCGCGTGTTCACCCGCGAGAATGCCAGCAGATCTCGGATCAGCTTCGACATCCGCTCGGCCCCGTCCACCGCGTAACCGATGTATCTCTCGGCCTTTTCGTCGAGTTGCCCCCGGTACCGGTCGGCCAACAGTTGCAGATAACCTGCCACCATCCGCAACGGCTCTTGCAGGTCGTGTGAAGCCACGTAAGCGAACTGCTCCAGGTCCCTGTTCGATCGAGCCAACTCCTCGGTGCGCTGCGCAACCAGTTCCTCCAGGTGCCCGCGATACTTTCGCAATTCCGCCTCGGCGTCGAACCGGTGGATCGCCTCGCCGATCAACGGCGACATCGCCTCGATGAACTCCACCTTCGCCGGCGATGCCATGCTGCGGCGCGGATCTGCCAGGTGAATCACGCCCAGCGTCTGCTCCCGATATCGAATGGGAATCACCGCCAGCGACGCAAGCCCGCCCTCAACGCAGTTGTTGCGGTACTCGATCCTGTCCGTCACAGGAAGCCTTGCCATGAACTCGCCCACGTCGTCGCACCGGAACGAGCCTCCACGCGTTCGTGCCGGCCCGTCCGCCGCCAGCAGTTGCTCGGTCACGGCGCGAATGCAGAAGCACGAGTCCCGATTAAGCGACAGGTCATTGCCCAGTTGGCAGAAACCCTCGTCGAAACCCACCTGTGACGCGTAAGGCAGATTCCCCTCTGCATCGGCAACGCGAATCCCAACGCAACGGCACTCGGTCCAATCGCGGATCACCTCGACCACCGAGTCTAGGTATTCCCTGCGAGTATCCTTATGGGCGAAAAGCTCCAGAAGAGCGTTGGTTACGCTCTGCCGGCGCTCCGTGGCCTTTCGCTCGGTGATGTCGCGAGCCGCGGCGAAAACGCCCTGCACTCGCCCGGTCTCGTCCCGATACACCGTCGCGTTATAGAGCACGTCCGTTGTCGTGCCGTTGGCATGTCGGATGGTCAGCGGATAGTCGTTCACTCGTTCCTCGGCCAACACTCTCCGATAACCCTCGCGGGCCTTCTCGGGCTCCGTGAAGTACTGCGAGAAGTCGCTCCCAATCAACAAATCCCGCTCAACTCCGGTCGCCGACTCCGTTGCCCGGTTCACGTCCGTGATTTGGCCGCTCGGACTGATCGTCACCAGCGGATCCAGGCTCGCCTCAATCAGCCTCCGCGCATAGAGAGAACTCGCGCGAACCTCCTCCTCCATCCGTTTGCGCTCCGTAATGTCGACCTCCATCTCCAATACCAACGGCGAGCCGTCTGAATCGGTGAACGGAAAGTCGTGCACCTCGATACGTCTGCCGTTCGCCGTCGTCAGCTCCCAGCGATGCGGCACGCCCGTCGTCAACGGCAACAGACTCTCGCATTCGGGGCACGGCTCGCGGCGATGAAAGGTGTAGTCCAAGCAGCGTCGTCCCTCACACTCGCCGAAAAACTCCCGGTGCCGCCGATTGGCGAAGGGCATGCAACGATCCGGCGTCAACAAACAGATCATCACCGGCAACTTCTCCAGGATGTCGTGAAACCGCTGTCGTTCCGCCTGTACCGCTTTCGCGAGATTCTCCAAGTCGACCCGGTTTCGAATCAGCTCCTGCTCGTTCCCCAAACGCTCCAGTGCCGTGCTCGCCAGTCCCGCGACCGCCAGGTAGACGTCCAACAACTCCTTCCCCAGCGGCTCGGCCGTTGCGTGCCCGATCAGCATCACTTCCTTCGCCTCATGCTCCGCCGCAATGGGAAGCAACGCCGCCATCGAAGGCTCGGGCGCCGCCACAATGCGCGACGCCAAAAAGCCGCTGTCGAGCACCTCGCCGATCACGTCACACACATCCGCGATCAGAGTCTGCTCCACCCGAATCTCGCCGCAAAGCGTGCTGTGATGAAGCTCGATTTCTCCGGCCGAGTTCCGGCGGGCGAAAGCGACCCAACTGGCCGGGAACGACGCGACCACCAGTTGCGCTAGGTGCTCCCACACGTCCTGCCGCGACTTGAGCCGCGCGATATACTGCGCCGCCTTGACAAAGGCGTCGAACAACGGCGGGTTGGCGTGTTGCTGCCCACTCATGGCTGATCTGCCTGCATCGGCTTTAGGTACAGGCTCTCTAGAAACAATCGTTCGAAATCGTCCGACTGCGACAGGTTGATCACGGTCGCCCGCTGCCGCATCCGCTCCAACGCGGCGATACCGTCCGCCGCAAGAAGCACTCGCTCGCATCCGGCCAGCGCCGTATTTCCGCACAGTTGTACCCGTTCCGTCGCAATATTGGGCAGCAGGCCAATCGCCTGGGCGTTCCGACAGTCCAAGTGCTGCCCGAACACCCCGCCAACGTAGACTCGGCACAGCGAGGTCGCCTGGATGCCCGCCGCTTCCAGCAGCGTCCGCAGCCCCGCACCGATCGCTCCCTTCGCGCGCTGAAACATGTCCACGTCGCCCAGCGACAATCGAAGCGGTCGATTCTCGCGCCGCAGGACGAATCCCTCATCCGCACCGGTTGCCGAGAACTTCCCCCGCGGTGTCAATTGGCCGGCATCGCGCAAGCAGGCGACCAGATCGACCAGCCCCGAGCCGCAAATCCCGTCCGCCTCGCCGCCGCCGATGACCGCATATCGAAGTTCGCCGTTGCCTCCGGGCCGATCCACGCGGTAAACCGCCCCTCGCTCGGCCGGCATTCCACACTGCATCCCGCAGCCGTCAAACGCTGGCCCACCCGCCGCCGACGTCACCCACAGCCGATCACCGTCCCAAAGCGCCATTTCCGAATTCGTGCCGAAATCGATCAACATCGCCCCGGCCTCATCCGTCAGCCCGGTAGCCAGTACGCCAGCCAGCAGATCCGACCCCACGAATCCGCCGCACGGTGGCACCATCTCGACCGTCGCCCGCCGGTCCAGCCCCAACAGATTCACCCACTCCGCGGCCCGATCCAGGCGGCAATCGATCCACCGGGTCCACAAGCTCGGTTCCAACATCACCTGGGCATCGGTTTCCGTCAATAGTGCCAGCATCGCTGTATTGCCCACCAACACCACGCGCCCTACCGCCGCCGGGCTCAACCCATTTTGCAAGCACATCTCCACAAATGCTTCGCGGATCGTCTCGATCGTGATCCGTGCAATCCGGTGGGCGTTTTCCGCCGACTCGCGGGCGGCAATCAAACGCGTCACCACGTCGCTGCCGTAATACGCCTGCGGGTTCGCGCCCGTGAGACTCGACAGCCTCTCGCCCCGTTGCAGATCCCACAACGAAAGGCTGATGTGCGTGGTCCCCACGTCCACCGCCAGTCCGTAGGCCGAAGGCAATGACTTCGCGGATCGCGCCGGCAACCGCGGCGGCGTACAGGCCAACGACTCGGCCGTCAACTCCCGCCAGTCCGACTTCGGACCGCCCCCGGCAATCCGAATGCGAAGATCCCCCTCGGGCACAATCTGGCAGGCCAGTCGAGTGTTCCCCTGAAGCTGCTCGCCCGAAAGCAGCAGCAGTTCGTTCTTCGTTGGTTCCGGCACTTCCCCGGCGTCGATCTCGACCAGACAGAGACCGCAGGCCCCGTTTCCACGACAGCCCGAACGGACCCAGATCCCCGCGGCTTCCAACAGCTCGCGCAAGGTTGGCCCCTGAGTGAACCGTACCTCGCGGGCAATCTCGTTGCTTGTCACGGTCAGTATCGGCATCGTCTTATTTGACTGCGCGGACGGAACGGACCATCGCGGCGACGTTCTCCGGTCGAGATTCAGGAGGAATTTCGCAACCTGACGAGAGAATGAACCCTCTTCGGTCGCGGAACTGATGCAACAGACTATCACACTCGGCTCCAATGCCTTCGGGACTGCCGTTCACGAACGTAAGCGACCGGATGTTGCCGTTGACGCATATGCCCGGAAGCCTACTGGCCGCCTCGGCAGCCCCTACGCAGTAATCGATGTTCGCAATCTGTACCCCCGTCTCGGCGTAATAAGGAAGGATCGCATCGACAGGCCCCGCAATATGGAGCCAGTTTGCCGTGGCGCCTTCCGCGGCCAGCGCCCGAAAAACCCGAGCCAGCCGGGGCGACTCAAACTCGCGGAAAAACGACGCCGGGACAACCGCCCCAGAGGCCGCCGGATCGAAAACCATCGCCAGATGGGCCCCGGCTCGCATCTGTGCCTGACCGAAACCGATGATGACGTCCGTGGCGAAATCCATCAACCGCTCCAACCGCGGAGCATCGTCGATCGCCAGGTAGAGCGCCGCCTCCAAGCCGAGCAATTGCGCGGCCAGCGTGAACGGCCCCAACACACACCCGACTACCAGCACCTCGTCGCCAATTTCCTGTCGAAGAATGCCCAGCGCCTTGAGCACCTCAGGCATTCGTCCATCGCGTTGCGGGTTGGGAACGCTCAGTTCGCTGTCGCTGCGTCCATTATCCAGCACGAAGCGCTCGACCACGGGATACCGGTCGGCGCGATACCGCAGCACTGTCCCCATGGCCTCGGTTTCCACGTTGACGTCCATCACCGCAAAGACCGCGTCATAGCCATACCGTTTCCAGGCGGCCAGTTGGCACGCGGCCAGCGTTTCGCCGCTGCGCACGTACTCGTTCAGCCCAACGCCTGCCAGGCTCGCGGCGTGGCCGAAAATTTGCGCGATGACCGGAACCCGATCCGCATCCTGAAAGGCGACGGCCGCCGCGATGCGCTCTGTGCTCCTCACTGGCCACCTCCCACAATCTGATCGAGATAGTGGAGGGCGTCGAATGCCGAATCGGCAACAAAATCGACGTTCAACTCGCCGGGCGTTGACTGCTTCAACGCTGCACCCCCGGCCAGCACTCTCACCGCGTCGAGCTTCTGCAACACCAGCGCATCCTTGACCTTCCGCACCAGGGGGATGATCGACGTTATCAGTCCGCTGATTCCCACCGCCAAGGGTCGGTCTCTCTCGACCACCTCGACCAATCTTCGCAATGGGCAATCCTTACCGCAGTCGATCACCTGATATCCACTGCCGATGAGCACGATCTTCAGGATGTTCTTCCCCAGATCATGAACGTCGCCTTCCAGCGACGCCACGGCAACCGCCCCTTTGCCGTCGATTGTGGCCATCCCCGCCGGAAACAGGAACTTCATCACCTCCATCACGGCCCGCCCGGCCAACATGATCTCTAGCAGGTTGAACTGCTGAGCGGTGCACTTGGCATCCAGAGTCGACATGGCCGCCTCGACACCGTGCGTAACGATCTCCTGGGGCGTCGTCCCGTCGCGGCACAACCGCTGCGTCTCTGAAACCGACTGGGCACAGTCCCCATCCAAAAGGGCCGCAATGAGGCCGCTCAATCTGGAATCGTTCATGGCTGGCTCCTTCTGCCGGCCGGTCGAACCACCGACGGCGTCCTCCTTGCACGCTGACTCCCGGCAGGCGGGCAGCGCCACGTTCAGACCGCCCCAGCACCAGGCTTCCACCCGGCACCCCGTCATCTGCGATGACAATCACCCCCTCGTGGCCAACGCTCCAACAAACCCGTCCGAACATCCCGTTCCCCGCGGATCATGGATCTCTGGCCAGATCGGCCACATTAGTATTCCACGATAAAACCATGCCCGCAAGGGTCAGGTATCCCCGGACCACTAACATGGGGTCAGCAAAATGTCTGTCCCCCGAATTAGCCGATCCAGGGCATGATATCCGCCCGCACAGTCTCCTCGCCGTCGCCGTCTTCCTGCCAGCCCACCCTCGTGGGCCGTCCGATACAGCGACGCCAGTCCTATCGACGTGCGCCATCGTCGCTGTTACACTCCCCTGCCCCAACCAGACAGATTCGCCGCCAATAGGTGCAAGTCTCTCGCGACCCAGTCTGGCAACCGCAAACGAACATGGTCCGTCTACAGGAGTCTCCATCGCCAATGAAGAACCTGATCGCAACCATGCTTCGCGTCACTGCCTGCCTCGAAAGCTTCGAATGTCAAATGGTGCGTTCGATTCCGATGTACACCAAGACGCTCCTCTTCAAGCTCTACAGTCTTCCGGGAATCGTTCACTACAAGTCCCTCGGCGGTTTGAAGTTGCTGCGGGAAGTCGGCGACATACTCGACTCGCTCGGCCTGACGAGCTTCGTTGTCGGCGGGTATGCCTATGACATAGCAGCAGGCAAGATCACCCGGTATCACAAAGATCTCGATATTGCCGTCCTCGCGGACCGCGATATGGAACCCATGCACGAAGCCTTTGCTCGCCATGGATTCCACCAAGCCGTCCGCGATGTGACATGGTGCAAGGTCAAGAAGCACGGACTCGCGGTCGACGTCTTCTACTACCGCCCGTCCGACCCCGACTCCATTCTCACCCGAAGTCGAGACAAGTGCGTGCGCATGCCCCGCAGTTGCTTCTCGTGGAATACCAAGTATCTCCATGGACACGCCTACAAGGTGGCGTCCGACGCATTCAATGTCTGTATCGAACCGTTCATCCTCAACAAGAACTCCATCGACTACGTTGCGCGACTGAAACGCAACTCCCCGCTGACCTGCCGCAGCAGCAAACAGCAGGTCACCGAAACCGTCACCATGTACGACTTCCAGACAAACGGGGGCAGCAGTCTTTTAGCTCGCGTGCGTGACAATTTCCACTGGCGCGATCTGCGGGGTTTGGGTAGACTGCTTGCGTATGGGATTGCGACCACGTTCACGCACGCAAGGAGCACGAGATGGAAACGCCGCGAGTCTCGCCGCAGGAGTTCGCCGATTCGATGAAGCAGGAGATGGAGCAATACCTCAAGGAGGTCATGGACGCGGTCAACGGCGCCGCGGATGGCGAGTGGATCGCCGGCAGCGAGGAACAGGTGCGAGATCTCTCGGCAGAGATGCGTCGCCGCGTGTTTGAGGCGGCGGTGCAGAAGCGGGTCGATGCGGCGGAAGCCGCTTTTCCCCCCTCCGCACGATCCGACGACGGGCAGACGACTGGCCAATAAAGGCCGGCAGTCTCACCGAGTTCTCACCGTCAATGGCGAGGTCAAGATCGTGCGCCGGTGGTGGTACGGGCCACAGATTGGCAGTCTCGCGCCGGTGGATGAGGTTCTCGATCGCGGCAGGACAACGATCACGCCCGGCGTCGTCGAGATGGCTTGTCGCGTGAACTTGTCGGCAATGAGCTTCGTGAGGGCATCCGCGGCTCTGCAGCGCACGGCTCAAGTCCGGCTCAGTGGCGAACGGTTGCGTCAAGTGGTGGAAGCGGCCGGGCGTCGTGTGTTGAAAGCCCAGCAAGACGATACCATCGCCGTGACGTGGCACGCGGAAGATTGCACCGTAGCGGAGGAGGGGGAAACCATCGGGAAAACCCGTGTTTACACGGGCTGCGACGGCGTGATGGTGCCGATCGTCACCGACGCCGAGAAGATCAAACGCCGCGATAAAGTCAAAGCCAAGCGTCGTCGCAGCGGCAAGAAGTGCAAGCCCTTGCCACCGCGCAGGCGCGGCTCGGACCTGCCTTGGAAGGAGTTCAAGATCGCGTTTTTTTATAGCGAGGGCGCCCAGCATCAGCATGTGGCCTTCACGCATGGCAATCACATTGTGACCGGAAGGCTCCTGCGCCGTGAAGCGGACCGACTGCGATTTCAGAAGGCCGACCAGCGCGTGGGCTTGGTGGATGGGGCAACGTGGATTCGTGAGCAGATGCAGTTGCACTTTGGTGAATTGGATGGGTTGGGCTTGGACTTCTACCACCTAAGCGAGAACGTCCATCGCGCGCGGCGTAAGGTGTTTGGCGAGGAATCGCCCGAAGGCAGAACGTGGGCGGATGAACTGATGCACGTATTCAAGCACAAGGGCTATTCGGCGGCGTGGGAGAAGATCATCCAATGGCGTGCCCCCTTGAGAGGCAAAAGGAAACGCGAAGCTGCAGACCGGCTAATGAACTTTGTGTCGCTCCGCAAGGACATGATCCGCTATCCAGCATTTCGCCAGCGTGGCTGGCAGATCGGCAGTGGCCCGACCGAATCCCAGTGCAAACTGTGCACGAAACGGCTCAAAGGCTACGGCCGCCGCTGGGACCGGCCCAACGCCACAGCGGTCGCAGCCCTGGATACCCTGGACAGAAACGGCCAATGGCACCAAGTCTGGCCAAACGCCCGCCCCGCCCCGACTTAAGCCCGCCAAGAACGCTGGTCACGCACTAGCTCGCTAGATGCTTGCGTCGGTGCCGATCCAGACCCTATACTGACGGGTCGGAGAGGCAAACCACGGGTCGTCAGTGCGACCGACGCCCCCAGTCACAGCATCTTGGCGAGGTGGTCTCATGCGACCGAGAGTCTTGGTCACGTTGATGGCGTTGGCCGGCGCCGTCGCTTCTTTTCCAATCGGAACAGCCCGCGGTGACGATCCTTCAACGATCGCGTTGTCGAAACATCCCCAACTGTTTCTCGACGACTACCTCATCGCGCAGACGACCAATCTCGATCGCCGTCTGGAGACGCCCGTCCGGCATCCCGCCAACCCGGTCATTCGGCAGGACTTCCCCTGGGAACGCCGCATGCTCGTTTTGGCCGGTACGGTCCTCTACGACCAGCACCGGCAAGTCTTCCGCTGTTGGTACTTGGGCAATGAGTTCCCTACCGACGTCCCCGACACGCCCGAAGGCCCCGCCATGGCCGAGTACTACTTGTGCTATGCGGAATCCCCCGACGGCATCCACTGGGAAAAGCCTCTGATCGGCTTCGACCGATTCGGCCGTCATCGCAAGACGAATGTCATCCTCAATTCGGCCGGCTTCTGCGTCATGCCCACACCCGACGACCCCGACCCAAACAAGAAGTTCAAAGGCGCCGGCGCCGGCGTCTTCGGGTTCTCGCCGGACGGCATCCACTGGACCACACACAAATGGAAGGCCGTCGGCAAGAACGACACCAGCACGAGCGTCGTCTTCTGGAAGGGCGAGTACCTTGCCTATGTCCGCAACCAGGAGAAAGACGATCGCCCCAAGTCCAACCTGCAACGTGCGGTCGGCCTGAGCATCAGCAAGGACTTCCAGACCTGGACTCCGAAGAAGACCATCTTCATGACCGACGAACAGGACGGTTACCCCTGGGTCCAACCCTACGCGCTGGCCGCCACCCCGTACGGCGACCAACTGATTGGTCTCCTCTACGTGATCGATCTCGACCGAGAGGACGGCAACAACATGCGTGGCGACACGCGCGTCCAGATGGTCGTCAGTCGCGACGGCCGACACTGGGACCGCGTCGCCAACCGAGCCGTCTTCCTCGAAGGCAACAAGTCCGCCTGGGACAAGTACACCACCTTTCCCGCCACATCCGTGGTGTCCAAAGACGACACCATGTATATTTACTACACGGGCACCGGCAGCCGCCACGGCGAAAAACGCGTGCATCACAACATGGGAATCGGCCTGGTCACATTGCCGGCCGACCGGTTCGTCGCCGTGGTGCCACAAAAGGCAGCCAAACCCGCGATCCTCCAAACCAAGCCTTTCACCTTTCCTGGCAACACGCTGTTGGTGAACGCCGCATTGCCCGGCGACACGCTGCGGCTGGAGCTGCTCGACCCACAGGGCAACGTGCTGCCCGGTTACGACCGCGATCATTGTCGCTTGGTCCGCCACGACGCACTGCGGTTTCGCGTTGGCTGGGCCGACGACGCTCCCGGCCCGACATCCACGAAGGCACTCCCTCGCCAGGCGATCGCCCTGCGATTCATCCTCGATGACGGTGCGCTCTACGCGTTCCAGATTCTCGACTGAGCAACCACGAAAGACCCACCACAACTTCCCGAACGCTCCCTCGCGGTACCCACCATACACGATGGCTTGCCGAGAGCATCCTGGCACGCCCCCACCCTTATCGATTCACCAACCACGCAAACCTCATCCATACCCACACACTCCGCGACCTCCAGAACAAGGCAACGCAATGAGCCATAGCTCCACAATTCATCGAATCGGCATCATCTGTCTCACCGCGTTCGTGTGCGGCGTGCTTCCCGTGGCCGCGTCGGCCGACGGCACGGTGCTCTACAACGGCATCGCGCTGCCCAACGCATGGCCGCCGCGCGAGCCGCTCCGCGTCGGCGAACCCATGCACGTGCCTTACCTCGAAAACCGTCCCGCCGTCATTCCGATCGACGTGGGCCGTCAACTCTTCGTCGACGACTTCCTCATCGATTCCACCACGCTCACCCGCACCTTCCACACGGCAACGTGGCATCCGGCCTGTCCCGTGCTCCAGCCCGATCGGCCTTGGGAGTCGCCCCGCATGGCCATGCCCTTCAGCGATGGCATCTGGTACGATCCCGACGCAAAGCAATTCGTCATGTGGTACATGAGCGGGCCGAACCTCACCTGCCGCGCTACTAGTCGCGACGGAATTCACTGGGAGAAACCCCCGCTCGACGTGGTGCCAGGCACCAATATCGTCATGCGCCACGAAAGACGCGACTCGACCACCGTCTGGGTTGATCGCACCGATCCCGATCCTCAGCGGCGCTACAAGGCTCTGGTGTTCAGCAAATCGCGGCCGCGCGGCCTGTGGCTCTACGCCTCCGCCGACGGAATCCACTGGGGAAAGCCCCTGGCCCAGTCGAAAAACATCGGCGACCGCAGCACGTTCTTCTACAATCCCTTCCGGCAACGTTGGGTGTTCAGCCTGCGGATTGGCATGACGTCGCCGGGAATACCCCGGGAGCGAGTCTACCGCGAGCACACGGACGTTCTGGCCGGCATCCATTGGCGCGAAGACGATGGCCTCGCCCGGCAGACCGACGATCTCTATCCCTGGGTGGGCGCCGACCGGCTCGATCCTCATCATCCCGATCCGCGGTTCGCCAAAATCGCCCGCCAACTCTACAACCTCGACGCCGTTGCCTATGAGAGCCTGCTACTGGGGCTCTTCTCTATATGGCAGGGACCCGAGAACGCCGATTGCGCCCGCCACGGCGTGCTCAAGCGCAATGAAGTCCTGTTAGGCTTCAGCCGCGATGGATTCCATTGGGATCGTCCCGACCGTCGCCCCTTCCTCGCCGCCAATCCCGACCCAAAGGCGTGGAACAACGCCAACATTCAGTCGGCGGGCGGATGCTGCCTGATCGTTGGCGATCGCCTCTTCTTCTACGCCAGCGGCCGACGTCCGACCGGCGAGCCGCGTACGTCTCACGACACGACTGGCCTGGCCACGCTGCGCCGCGACGGCTTCGCATCCTTGGGTGCCGACGCCACCGAAGGCTCGCTCACCACCCGCCCCGTGACCTTCCAGGGTAAGCACCTCTTCGTCAACGCATCCGCACAGAATGGCCAACTCCGGGCGGAAATGCTGGACCAGCAGGGGGCGGTCATCGAACCGTTCACCGCGGCCAATTGCCAGCCCATCTCTGCCGACAAAACGCAAATCGAGGTCCGTTGGAAAGACGCCAAGGACCTCTCCGCCCTATCCGGTAAGCCTGTCCGCCTCCGCTTCACACTCCGCAACGGCGCCCTCTTCGCGTTTTGGGTGTCCCCCGAGGCGTCCGGCGCCAGCCACGGCTACGTCGCCGCCGGAGGCCCCGGGCTCACCGCACCAACCGACACCGTCGGCCAGGCTACGGCCCAATGAAGGTGCTCGCCAACCGCTCCGCGGCTATGGCATTTGCTGTCGGCCTCGACGATACTGGTATCAGGTCGCGCCCTAATCGGCCCTCAAGACGCACCGGTATCGCCAAATCCCCCTCGTACCACCGTCCCTACCATGACGACACACCTGACCGTCGGCATGCCGCACACGCTGATCTCCAGAACCCGGAATCGCCGGGCGCGCTCGGACCGGTTCCGACCGTTTCTGTGCGCAGCGGCAATTCTCGTTTCGTTCCTCACCAACCGTTCTCTGGTTCTGGGCGAACCATCCGCCGAACGCTCCACAGCCCAACAAACCGCCGGCACTTCAACCGTACTCAACCGTCTGGTCAACCCTTATCTGGAACTCTCAATCGCCCCAACCCTTGGCGATCACCCGCAGCACCTCGTCGCCCGACGTCTCCACCAACCACGTCCCTTCGGCGGCGCGCTTTGTGCAGGCCCCGTGTTCGTCCAGCACACGCTCCTCAACGGCCAACCCCTGCCGGTCTTACCCGCCAAGGTCGCCTCGCGATCCGAAACGCACATCGAGTTGCGCACCAGCCATGGCGACTTGGACATCGTGCGGCGCTACGGCATCGAGCCGGAAGCCGCCGGCTACCGCGATGAAATCACCTACCACAACCGCGGCTCGAAGCCACTCGTGCTGCGCGTCGGCCAAACGGCCGAAGTGTCCGGCAGCCGTGAAGATGGGCCGAAGCCGACCCGATGGGCGTGGCCGTCCATGCGATGGTTCCTGCCCGAAAGGGCACTCTTCGCGACCCAAGCCGTCCATTTCATGATGCCCGAACTTGCGACCAATCAGCGGCCAGTCACACGGACTATCCACGTTGCCGACGGCTCCCCGCTGCGGTTTGGATTCGTCAATGGGCAGGCTCTCGGCCTATTGACCGATGTTCGCGTCGGCGGCCCCGTCGAACTGGAAGTCCTCTTCGATCGCTTTCCATCACCCGAGCCCGGCCGGCCTCGCTGCAAAGAAGTCTGGACCCGCGCGTCTTGGCAGACCGCACGCGACACCACACTCAAGCCCGGCGATCGGCTCGTCGTCAAACAGCACGTCATGCTCCTAAACGGCCAAGGTTCCGTCGATTCCTGGGACGGTGACGACATGGCAGCAGCCCTCGATGCCCCCGCTTATCGCGACCCGGGCGAGCCGGTCGACGCCGCCGCCCGCTTGGCCAGCGATCGGCCGCAGTCGGTTAGGCTTCGGTGGCTCGTGCAAGCCGGCCCCTCGTCGGATTGGCAAGAACACGCGACGCAGAACATCACCCTGCCGGCCGGATCGACGGTCGACGTGCCGCTGACCACTCTCCCCGCAGCCGAACCATCCACACGATTGGCGATCGTCGTCGAAAGTGCGTCCGGAAAACACCTGCGCATCGACAAGACCGTGCTCGCAGGCCAGTCCGACGCCGAGGCCGCGCGACTGAGCAGCGAATATCACCGTCGCTTCCCCACGGCAGTCGACTTCGAGGGAACGCTGGAGCAGTTCGGTCGAGGTCTGATCGACGCATCGCGAAAGATGCGCATAGCCGACGGCTTCTCGCCCGACGTCCAACTTCGATGGTCGCAAACCGAGCCCGGCGTGGCCGATCGTCTCCGTGCAAACCGAATGAGCACGGACGATCGGCGTCAGGCCGCAGCCGTCGTGGCCGCTTACCGCCGGTGGTTCCCCAACTACATCAAGGTCCTCGCCGGCAAGGCCGCCGCCATCGGTGTCACATCAGAGTCCGTCGCCCTCGACGAACAGGCCCGGTTCGACCACGTGATGCTCGACGATTCGGCCGTTCACAGCCGTTTCCAAGCCCTCGATTTCGACTGCTTCGACACGGCCTTCCGATACTCCCAGGGTGTTTTCCTCACTTGGAACAAGGAGCGATGGGCCGTCAACCAGGGTGTACCGCTGGCTTACGAACGCTACCGGCTTCGCGACGGGCAGAGCTTCCACGGCATCGCCAACTACGGTATCAACCAGTCGGGCTTTGCCGTGGTCGGTGCGGCGCTCAATCCGCATCCCACGGTGGTGGCCGAAGCACTCCGCCACGTCCGCTCGCGGCGGGCCGAACGCAAAGCCTTCGCTCCGCCCGATCCTATACTCCTCTTGCTCCTTGAATGTCACACGGTCGACGACGCCATCCGGCTGATCGAAAACCCCGACGCACCGCTCGTCTGGCTCGGCGGATGCCTCATCGCCGATCGAAAAGGCAATGCCGCCGTTTGGCAATCGGCCGGCACGCTCCAATATGTTCGCCGCGCCAATGACGGCTGGCGGACCATCACCAACACGAACTACCCTCGCGCCTGGACGCGAAACGAGCCGACCGAACCATCCATGCCCGGCCGTTCTACGCTCAACGGACTCTGTCGCGAAGCAAACCTGGCACGTTGGACGGCCGAGTTCCGCACACAACCCGTTCTGGCCGACGTGTTCCGCGTGCTGCGCGACCGGTCCGAACCCGGCGCGCTCGCCGAGGATCACACCAACGCGCCCGGCGCCCACCTCACGGTGCTCTCCCTGGTAGCCGACACGGCCACTGGCGATCTACACATCAGCCACAGCCCCCCGTCGTTCCACAAATTCCAATGCTACCACCTGGAAGCCGACGACACCATCAACACCTCAGGCAAGAGGTAAGAACACCCGCCACCGGATCGACAAGGTGCATGACTCACTTCGCCGACTCGTCCACAAGCGTTTCGATAAGCGACTCCAGGCGGCTTAGCGCACCGGCAAGCTGTTTGGCGCTGCGCGGCCCTGTCGGAGCCATCTGCGCCAACGGCGTTTCATAGAACCGATCGACTATTACCTTCTCTTGCCCGGCAAATTCGTCCGGACGACGCCACTCCGCCCGATCGTCCGACTCGATTCGCTTCAGCACCCACGCCCAATACGCGGCCAACTCGGGCCGATACACGTGCTCGACCAGCTCGTAATGCTGGCTTCGGCAGTAGTCATTCTCGGCATTCCCCTTCAACGTCTGTTCGGCGTGTGGGTTGACGGTCGGTGCCACCCCGTTAATCTCCTTCGCGTCGCCTAGCCGGCGCAGGCTCGCCTCCATCGAGAAATCGTCCGACTGAGCCACAATGTCGCTCAGCGTGCCGAGCACGTCTTGGCTCAATTCCGCCATGCGGCGCACCTGGTCTGCATCCGCCTTTCCATTGCGCCATGCTTCCATCCGCTGCGCGCCCAAGACCATCGCGAAATACAGCGCTCGCCCGGCCGTCGTCCGCCCCATGTCGATCGCATCGCGACGCCAAAGCGGATCCTCGTACCATTTCTCCGACAGCCCGGCCAATCCCTGAAGCACCTTGGGCGACCCCTTCAATGCCGGCAACATCCGCGCATAATCCGCATCGAGGCTCTTGAGCTGCTTTGCCGTCAACGTATTCAAGAAGCGGCTGGTCAACACGCGATACTGGGGGTCCCAGCACCGCCACGAGTTGTCCCAGTGAAAGGTCTGCGACAGCGGAAAGAACGCGTCCCAAAGCGACTCCATCGGCGAAGCCAGCTCCGCGGGATACCGCGTCTTGCAGTACCGCGGGGTCGCCTCCGACAACTCCAGTCGCTCCGGCTGCCAACTGTTGTCGGCCAGGTACTCCAGCAGAAACGTATCGTTGTGCGATATCTCGGGCCACGTCACCAGTCCGACACACTGTCGGTCCCCCGCCGCCTCTCGAAGCCGCGGTGCGAGAATCGCGTAGTCCTCGTGAATGTCGCTGTTGCAGGCGAACGAGGCAAAGATGCCGAAGATCCACGGGAACCTGCCGAACATTCCGCCGTCCCGGTACGACTTTTTCGACGGACAATCGGCCAGGTAATCCAGGATGATCGTCCGTCGTGGATCGAGCTCGTCCAGCAGCCTCGCCACGTCCTCGTTCTTCCACCAATTGAAATCCCAACTGGCCACCAGCAGCGGCGCGTCGGGATAATGCTCTCGCAGCCGTTGCTGAATCTTCCGATAGCAAAACAGCTTCCGTTGCAGATTCTCCCTCGCCGTCTTGCCGTATTTCCGTTCGGCCAGGCCGATCGTGTGGAACATCCGCGGTTGCCCGAACTCGCGGATGTGCGTTTCGGTCAATTTCCAATAGGCATCCCACGCTTCGTCGTCCTCGATATCCCAAACCTTCTGCGTCGCCAGAGTGTAGCCGCTCTTCTCGTCGCCAAGCACGGGAAAATCAGGCCGCGTGCGATAAAACGCGCTAGGCGTGTGCGAATACCAATGGGTGATCGTTCCCGTGTCCTCCGGATGCACGAGCCCCCGATCCCTTGCATACTGCAATACCTGCTTGCGAAGCTCGCCCCGGTACTTCAGCGCCCAGAACGATGTCCGGTCGTTATACGATCGCGGCTGCGCGTCAGGGTCGGGGCCGTCGGTCGGCGGATACGGAACGTCGGGAAACGCTCGCTGGAACAGGTCGTCGATCCCCGTACGAAGCATCCACAGGTTGAATCGCTTCTTCACCAACCAGTCGATCTCCCGCTGCCAATCGACCAGATCCCAGTGTTCGGCCTGGAAGCGATGCAGTCCCCGATGCGCGAAATAGCGCAGCCCTCGGTACTCGAATCGCGGCTCCTCTTGCACATCGATGCCCGCCAACGCGATCGTGTCGTGCCGGGGAATCACGTCCCCGTCCCAGAAGTACTCCGCTCCGGCCTGCCGTCGAAAGAAGTCGTAGACGGCATACAGCGTCGATCGCCCGCTCCCCCCGGCGACGATCACGATCTGCCGCCCGTCGCGCGGAACCGAGCGGATGCAATAGCCGTCGCCTCCATACACAAGCCCCAGCCCCTCCAACGCGCCGTCGCGAATCAACTCATGCGTCACTGGCTGAACGGCATCGGAGCCGATGAGCACGACGTCCCCCGCCGGCAGCGAGGCCTCCGTCTTTTTCACCGCTGGCCGAGTGCCGGTTACCTTCTCCCAAAGCTCGCCAAACGTCTCACCGGCAATCGCGTAAGCCTTTTCACCCGAAGGCGGAACCACGACCGTCGGCGCGGCCGCCCGTGTAAACGAAACAGGCGCAACGACCGCCGCGAACAGAACCAATCGGATTACGGCAAAACGGCGTCTCACGTCATCCTCCATTCGGCTTCTTCTGCATCTTTCTGTCGCCACACTGCACGGCCACGCCGCCCCTACTTTCGCTTGTGCTCAGGCTTGCGAAACGTCACGTGGAGTCCGGCTCGTAGCCGATCAACCGCCGAAGCTCCGTAATATGGCGCCGGCCCACGTCGCGCGGCGTGGCGTCGTGCTTCTTGCACAACGCAGCGGCATAGCCCGTGGCGATACCCATCTGGCCGCAGGTCTTCATCACGCGAGGGCCGCCCAAACCCACGTGCGAGCAACTGAAGCAGCGCCCGGCCATCATCAGGTTCGCGATGTTGCGGGAATACAGACTGCGGAACGGAATATAGTACAGGCCGCCGGTCGAGTGAAAGAGAGCCTTCGACAGGAAATCGAAAGGCGAACCGGTCTCCGCCCGCTGATAATGCACATCGATCTCCCGTTTCTCCTCCACCACCGTGTCCGGAAACGTGCGGCGCTCGACCATGTCGCCCATCGTATACACATGGTCTCCCATCAAACGCCGGGACTCCCGCTTGCCGGCCACGTAGGCTACCCATTTCAGCGCGACGTCCGCATGCTTCGGGTCCTTCTTCGCGTTGGCAAACGAGCCGTAGATCGCGCGGAGCATATGGTCGCGAATCCGCTCCGCATCGTCGACTTGGTGAGCATCGTTCGCCGAATACTCCCAGTACCATTCGCCATTGATGCTGGCGTTGTGCTTGCTGACCGGCATCGCCCATGGCACATCGGGAAACTCGCAGGGCCGGTCCGTCTTCTCCGAGTTCCAGAGCACGCTCGCCCCCATCACGCGTTGATCGGCCTTCGCCGGGCTCCACAGCTCATCGTGCTTCGGCCAGGCCTCGCCAAACTCGGTGTGCGGTTCGCGCCCATAGCGCGACTCGGCCCCGGCCCAGTAGCCCAGCCAGCCGTCGCCCGTGGCGTCGATGAACACCGGCGCACGCAGGCGTCTCACGATCCCCGAGGTGGTATGGCGAGCCTCAACGCTGCCGATCCGATCGCCCGCCTTCTCCAGCCCGACGGCCAGGTGCAAGGCAAACAAATCGACGCCGGAGGCGGCCATCGTCGCCTCGCGTTTCTTCTGAGCCTCGATGGCGTCGGCATGCCCGTTGGGGTAGTGGGGCGTGTCGATCGTGTTGAGGATCGCTTCTCCCTTGCCCGCAATGCCGATCGTGTGAACGCGCACTTCCTCGCTGGCGTTGCCGCCGAACACCGGCCGGTCGTGGACCAACGCCACCTTGAGCCCCTGCGACCGGGCCGCCAGCGCCGCGGCACATCCCGAAATCCCCCCGCCGACAATCACCAGGTCGAACCGCTGCTCGACAACCTCGCGGGTCGCCCGGCCGGCCAGCCGGTCTTTCCAGTCGGCCAGCGCGCGAAGGTCATCGCTCGGCAGCATGGGCGCCGCCTGCCGGTCGAAGTAGATCGCATCGCAGCGGCCGTCGAACCCCGTCAAATCCTCGAGTTCCAACTCCACTGGGCCGGACGACGCGATATCGGCCGCGCCACCCTTCTGCCAATGCCAACGCTCGCTTTCAGCGCCGAATTCGCTCGCCAGTGTTGCCCCGTTCACATGCACCTTGAAGCGGCCGGGCGATTTCCAGTCACCACCACACCAGTTGCGCGTGCGCACCCAGACGTTCCATCGGCCCGGTTGCGGTAGGGTAACCTTGGTCTTCGCGTTGGCCACTGGCTTGCCCATTCCGTGCGCCAACAGGTAGCAGCCGCCCATCTCCTGATAGTGCTGCGTGTCGAGCTTCCACCCGCCCAACTCCGCGAACGACGCTGCCTCGACCAAAACGCCCGAATCCGCAACGCCTGCCGGCTCGGCACCCACGGCATATCGGAACGGAATGGCCGACGTAAGGCCCGCCCCGCCCACGACGCGGATGAACGTTCTTCGGTCAAGATTCATGATGATTCCTCTACTAAAACTCGATCCAACCTCGCGTACTTCCAGTGAACCTGAACCCGTTTCAGGCTCGCTCTTCCCACCATGTTACCGCCGCGTTCCCCCCCGTGTCCAGCGCCCAGAGGAACTGCGACCCCCACCGTCTCATCGAGATCCCTGGAAGAACCCCTATCTCTACACGTACCCGCCGACGCGCGGCAAGGGCGATCTTCCGGACATCTGGTCGTCTGGCCCTGACGGCAAAGAAGGAACCGCGGACGATATTGGCAGTTGGACGGATTCGCGGACGCAGTAGTGATGGGTTGCCGTGTTGCGACTCTATCTGAAGGGGCCGAACATGACGGAAACCGAACTGAGCCCCGTCCAACAACATGCGATCGGCCTGTTGCTCGGTAACCACCGATCCAAAGGCGGCCGGGCACCTGCGGGAAAGGATCGTTGCGTTGAGCCCTCCGCCTGTTGGGCCGATGGACGCGACAGAAGTCGCTCGTGCGCAGAAGATAGCGGGGGCGCAACGCAAGATGGAAAATTTCGAGGTAATAACCCAGAACCCCTTCTTGTGACCCAGTTGACGGCAGACGGTGGAGCAGGTAGCCTGCCGGGTGTTTGTGGTCGTGTGCCAAGGCCACAGCCCAAATCCACTGAGACACCGGGAATCCGAATACGCAAGTTGACGAAACCGCGGGCCGGAGTCGCCGGTCCGACCAGAAATCCGTGGTAATGCTGGTCGCGGAGACTTAGTCAGCTGGACGTTTCCTCTGGAAGTATTGCATCGGCATGCATACTGCCGCAAGGGAAAGAGTAGGACATGCAATGAGATTTCCGTGGCGAAGGGAAGACAAGGTGAGCACTCCTGAACCATCTCCAACTCAGGTTGATTTCTCGATTTCCAGTCTAGCAGCCTGTTGAAAATCTCGGGTTAATCGGTATCATGCGGCGGTTCTGGGGGTGTGGAACACCTTGGGTCGCGCAAAAGGGAATCGAACATGGCTTTGGGTCGTGGGCCGGAACAGCGGCAGGAGGAATTCTGGGTCGCCTGGCGGGACGTGCCGCGATCGGCGGGCCATCCGTTCTATCAGCGGTTGCAACAACTTCTCCGCAAGGCGGACTTCGACGAGTTCGTCGAGGATCTCTGCGAACCCTACTACGCCGAAGGCGGTCGCCGGTCGATCCCGCCGGGCCGCTACTTCCGCATGCTGTTCGTCGGATATTTTGAAGGGATCGACTCGCAGCGAGGCATCGCCTGGCGCTGTTCTGACAGCCTTTCGCTGCGGGAGTTCCTGGGCTTGGAGCCCACGGAAGCCGTGCCGGACCATTCCAGCCTCACGCGCATTCGGCAACGACTGCCCGAGTCGGTCCACGAGCAGGTATTTGTGTATATCCTGGAGATCGCCTCGCGGAAGAACCTCCTGCGGGGCAAGTCCGTGGCGGTGGACTCCACGACGCTGGAAGCCAACGCGGCGATGAAGTCGATCGTCCGCAGAGACACCGGCGAGGACTGGAAGCAATACTTGCGGCGATTGGCCGAGGAAGCGGGCATCGAGAACCCGACCGACGAGGACTTGCGGCGTTTCGACAAAGATCGCAACAAGAAAGGAGACAAGAAGGTCTCCAACGACCAGTGGCAATCGCCCGCAGATCCCGATAGCCGCATCGCCAAGATGAAGGACGGTCGCACGCACTTGGCCTACAAAGCCGAACACGTGGTGGATCTGGAGAGCGAATTCGTGTTGGCTGCGACGGTCTACACGGCCGATCAGGGAGATTCGCAGACGTTGATTCCCAGCGTGCTTGAGGCTCAAGATCATCTGGACGAAGCCGACGGGAAGAGAGACATCCACAACGCGGTTACCGACAAAGGCTACTACTCGACCGAGAACTTGGTGGCGCTGGGGCGGGATCATCACATTCGCGCATACATTCCGGAGCCGAAATTCAAGAGCCATCGCTGCTGGACGGCCCAGCCGGCCGAGTATCGCCGGGCGGCCTATGCGAATCGAAAGCGCACCCGAGGCAAGCGAGGCCGACGTTTGGGCCGACTGCGGAGTGAGCGTGTGGAACGGAGCTTCGCGCACGTGTGCGACACCGGCGGAGCGAGGCGAACCTGGCTGCGAGGCCTGGTGAACGTAAGCAAACGGTACCTGATCCAGGTGGCGGCGCGGAACCTGGGCCTGTTGGTGCGCAAGCTGTTCGGCATGGGCAAGCCGCGGTGCCTTCAAGGGCTTTGCGGTCTTTTGTGCGCTGTGCATCTTGCCTTGATTGACCTCCGAAAACGCTTTGCGGCCTCGGGCGCGCTGGCGTGGTGTCCCCACCCGATTCACCGCCAGATGGTCGAACGCCGTGTTACTAACTCGATCTGCGACCGAACTGTGAGCTTTTCAACGGGCTGCTAGACTTCAATGACGGAACCACACTTCAAGTTGAACCCGACGAACTGGTCGTCCTCGTGGGCCCCAACAACGTTGGCAAGACGGCGACTTTTAGAGACGTTCAGAAGAATCTGCGGGGGCATTCAGGCAAGATTGTCCGTAAGGTGTCGACGGTTAAGGCTGGCGGCGAGTCTGAGGTGGTTGCGTGGGTGGACCGAAACTTCAAGCAGAACCCAGAATATGGCTATTTTTTCAAAGGTTGGGGGGGCCGCGTTGCGAAGGCTGACATTGGCAACCACTGGCGTACGAAGGACGCGCTAGGAGACCTCACAGAGTTCTTCTGCCGGGTCGTCAACACCGAAGAGAGGCTGGAGGCATCTCGGCCTGCGGATAGTCTTGACGTGCTTACGGAACCGTGCGAGAAACCAATCCAATCGCTTGCTGCGAACACGCTTATCGAAAGAAAGCTCAGTGATGTATGTTCTCAAGCGTTTGGCCTTCCGCTCCTTCTCGATCGCTGGTCGGGAAAGATGATACGGATTCGTTGCGGCGAGATACCAAGATCCAAGCCGTGGACAATGCCCTTTCTGAAAGAAGTGCGGGCCATGCCACGACTGGAATCTCAGGGCGACGGTGTACGGAGCTTTGTCGGATGCATTCTGGAGAGCGTCCTTGCGCCTCATCCCGTTGTCTTCATCGATGAACCAGAGGCATTCCTTCATCCCCAGCATGCCAGAACGCTTGGTCGACTGCTCGCCTCAGACAGACCTACAGGCCGACAGCTATTCATTGCCACGCACGGTATTCACGTTTTGCTTGGGTTGTTAGATTCTCCACAAAGCAAGATACGAGTAGTCAGACTTCGGAGGGATGGGGACTCGAATCCAACCTGTGAATTGAAGCAGGACCAGATCAAGAATGTGTGGCAAGATTCCTTCCTTCGCGCCTCGAATGTACTGGAAGGCATTTTTCACGAAATGGTCGTGCTTTGCGAAGGAGATGCTGACTGTCGTTTCTACTCGCGCGTGTTGGAGGCAGTCTTTGGCTCGGACTCGCGGACCAGGCGACCCGACGTCATGTTCACCTCCTGTGGCGGCAAGTCCAGGATGCCTCTCGTCATTCAGGCATTCAAAGCCCTTGATGTTCCTGTACGCACAGTTGTGGACTTTGATATTCTGCAGAATGGCCAGGATCTCCGGAGACTTGTTGAGGCGTACGGTCAGCCGTGGAGAGATATTGAGCCGCATTGGAAGAAAGTGCATGGAGCCCTGCAAAACGTTGCCCCTCCGCGCTCTCTGGCCCAAGTGCGATCAGAAATGAGCAAATTGCTAGAGGGTGCCAAGGGAACCCATCTCGACGAGAAGACGAGGAAGGACTTGATGGACTGCCTGCGAATCGCATCACCCTGGGCAGCGGCAAAGCGAGGTGGCAAGTCCTCGTTGCCTTCGGGAGACGCAACCGCCGCCTACGATGAGCTTACGCGCAGACTCTCTTGCATCGGTGTCTTCATCGTGCACTGTGGAGAATTGGAACGCTTCGTGCCGTCGGTCGGAGCGCACGGGCCAGGTTGGGTTTCGGAGGTGCTGCATCGAGATCTTGCTTCGGACCAGGAACTAAACGATGCGCGAGAATTCGTGCGAGACATCGTGGGGCTTGAACGTGACGAGAAAGGCCTGTCGGCGTCCACAACGTGAGGGACAAATGCAACCAGCATCTAACGACCGTTTCCAGATGGCAGCCGAAGCCCACACGTGAGACGTACGTTCGATCTCCCCGGTATGTCTTGCAGCGATACACCGTACGAGTCTTCTTTGCAGTTCTGCGAGTCGCCGTACGTCAATCGTCCCACACTTCTGTGTGAACCCGAACAGGCTGGCGAAGCTCAGATGGGATCGCCGGATGTTTGCGGAGCGATTCGCCCAAGCAGACGCTGCCTGAGTGCGAGATCAAAAGGTAACCGTCAACACCGCATTGCGGCAGGGTGCCGCGTCGCGCCATCGCCGCCGGTCCAACATCCAACTAAGCGCTTCTGGCGGCGCCCACGCTAACTGCGAACCCCAACAAGATGGACATGGTGAGAAATGCCCCTTGGTTATCCAAGAGCACACCTCCGGAACTCACGTCGCCGCTTCACTTGAACTGCAGTGTGCCGGCCTGGTCCACTCGCCAGGTCTCTGCAAGCGTTCCTTCCCAGCACCGCCAGATTTCGTCTTCCGCGCGGAAGACGACCAGGTTGAAGGGAACCTTCAGCCCCGGCACGGGTTTCAGGCCGAGAGCGTCCAGTGGAATCAACCACTCGCCGCGCCAACCGTGCCGCCACGTCGTGGTGGCGAACCGGACCGCCTTCCCCAGTCGCTCCGCGGCATCCGCCGTGGCACCGGCATCGGTGACGCTCTGCACTGTCCCGTTGGAATAGCCACGGATTACAAAAGTCACGGGTTTCCCCTCCGACGTCGTTCCGCCAATGGCGAGTTCGGCGCCGTCGTCTTTGCCCCACGCGCTTCCCTTGCGAAGCTTCTTGATGTCATAGATTCCCGCACTCACCGCCACGTACAGAAAACGATCGTCGTAGGACACCTCGCCGGTAATTGGCACACCGCTCGCGTCCCTGCGCGAAGGATTGCGGTTCAATGACAACCCCGGGCCGGGCCATTCCTCCGCACCGATTTCGCCGTCCAGGGTCGGGGCCTCCGTGGCCCGAACCACGACCGCTGCTCCCCGGCGTCCTGGCTCTGGCACCGGCGGCATCGCGTCGTCGATCGTAAACGGCTGCGCGGCGTCGTCCTTGCCCAACCCGCCGCGGTAGACCACGTTGTCCTTCCAGGTGGTGACGGCGTTGGGAGTGTGGATGGTGAGTCTGCCAGGGACGAACAGCATGTTGCGTTCGAACGTGCAGTTGGCAGATCTTGCAAACGACAGCTTCATGTCTTGGTCGACCACGAACAGATTGTCACGAAACGCCAGGTTTCGGGAGATGTGATTGTGGGTTGGTGTGGGAACTCCAACGGCTACGTTTCGCTCGACTGTGCAACGATCGGACTGCTCGTCCAGATAGTAGGCCGACGCTCCGAAGCCTTTGCCCTGCTCTACCACGTCCCGCACCAGATTACCGCGCAACACGCTGTCGACCATGTGTCCGTAGATGGCGGCGCCGTCGTGCATCTCGCGCATGACGCGATAGATGAGGTTCTCTTCAAGACAGTGTTTTCGACCGTTGCATACCACGCCGCTGTAGGGAATATCGTGAATCTCGTTGCGATAAATGTGTAAGTTGTCGCCGCTCGCAAGCATGCCGACGGCACACGGATATTGCAGGCCGACATGATGGATGTGGTTCCGCGCAATCGTCGAACCTTCTCCTCCGCAGGACACTTCCACCGCGCAAGCGCCGATTTGATGCACGTGGCAACCGAGGATCCGCGCAACGTCGTTGCGAGATTCCACAACGATCCCCTCGCCACCGATGTTGGTGATATCCAGTTTCTCCAGCAGGCAACGACGACTCCGCTCAAGGTGGACGGCACCCTCGTAGCTGTTCGCGCCAAAGGTGTAGCCGCGAGCACCGAGCAATGTCGTCGTGGCCTGGAGCGTGAGTCCGCGAAGCGTGATCTCTTCGGCCGGCTGCTTCGCCGTACCGACGATTTGGATAAGCCGGCGCAGCCTCGGAGCGACAACACGGATCTTCGACATATCTTCACCGGGCAACGGCCAATAGACGAGTCGCCCGGCCGTACGATCGAGATACCACTGTCCCGGCCGCGTCATACCCTCGGGCAGGTTGAAAAGAACGTACTTCTTCACTCCGAACGCGCCGGGCGGATGGACGGCCGGCGACGCCAGAATCAAGGCGTGACGTTGCCGGTCGTTTTCCGCGATGCCGTACAGTGCCTCGTTCCACATGTGATAGACGCGAATCTCGGCGTTCTTGATATCGAGTGTCGGCGGGATGTCTTTCGGATCGTAGAGAATCGTGGTCCGCTGCTCGTCTGTGGGCTTGGGATCCCACGCGCCCGAAATGTAGCGTGCCCCCGTCCATTCAGTCTTGTGCGTGAACGTGCCTTCCTCGGGAATCCGTGCCCGATCGGCCAATCGGCCGCCCACCACCAGCGCTCGAAAATCCCATGTGCCCTCTTTCACGCTTGGCAGGTCGACGCACCAAAACGTGCCGCCGTCGCGTCTCCACTTCGTCACAAGCGAACCGCCGTAGAGCGTGACCGTGCCGCCTTCGCCCGCCTCGATCGTCAGACCATTATCGTTCGCATCAAGTTCGAGGGTTTCCGTCAGGAAGTAGTCTCCCGGCATCACGGTAATGCGGTGCGGCCCGGCGCTGGCCTTTCGGGCGGCGTCGCGCGCCGCGGCAAGCGTGGCCAACGGCTGCTCGTTCGTTCCGGGGTTGTCGTCGCGCCCGTTCGGCCCCACGACGAACGTCGCGGCGCGCGATACGTCGCCTGCCGCAAAAGCGAATAGGATCGCCAATAACACCGTGGTCCCATGCCAATGAGTATGACGCATTTCTGGCTCCCTCATGGTCCGCCTAGACCCACTGTCGGATTAGCCACAAAAAGCACACAAACACACGAGAACCGTGACCTAACTCGGTCCAACGCAACCTCCGCATCTTCCCGTGAGTTCTTGTGTTCTTCGCGGCTGTTCTCTACCTCTTGCGCAACTTGCACTTTCCCTACTGAGTTACAAGTTCTGCTTGACAGGCAAGGCATCCAGAATACAGGAGCATCAACTGTGTTTCAACAGAAACGTCACTTCTTGGCCGGCAGGCAAGGTGTACCTGCCCTCGCCGAGCGGATTCAGCGCAAACTGCTCGTCGCCATGCACGACCAACTCGCCGACGGCGCCGGACGGTGTCGTCAAACGGAGCATGCCATCGCCCAACGGGCCTTTTCTGCAAAAAACCGACCGGCCGGTGCGACTGTGCCATAGCACAGTGGAAGCGGCTCTCCTATGCGTTCGGCCCTGGCGCGTCGCAGACCACCAAATCCTTCTGCGACGTGGTTGACCGGGCGCACGCAGTCGGCGTCGACGCGCTGCAAATAGACCTGACGGTCAGCGGCGCTGGCGGCGCCTGCTGGTCCGTTGGGCATGGCCACGCCCCGGGGGAGGGGCTCTATCAGAGCCGGGCGTTCTGGAACTTGCTCGATACGATGCGCCGCCATGGCAAGGGACTATCGCCCGACTTCATTCTGTTTCACGAAGAGCCGCACGGACAACTGATATCCCATCTCAACGGCTTCCATGTCGGCGACTATTGCGAGAAGCAATGGTACCGCGGCTACCCCGGCGCGGTCGATATCCCCTTGTTCTCCTACCTATACCACGAGTACGCCATCGGCTATGGCTGAGGTGCCAGGAAGCGTTGTTCCGGCCAACTTTCCTTCGTAGAACCGGCTGCGAGTTGAAGAAGCCGCGTTCTATTGATGTTGGCGCAGCCAACGATTGCGTTTCATCCCGGATACGGCTCGACCCGGCATGTCACGTTTGATCCGGTGGAGCGGCAATGTCGACTCCTTGCTCCTTCAGTCTCGCTTGCAGCTCGGCAATGTCTACCTGGCCGGTGCCGATGCGACGCTTCGAGGCGATCGCGGCGGCGTTGCCAGCCGCCTGACCGAGCGTCATCAACGTGCGTTGCAGACGTACCGCTCCCGCGGCGATGTGGGAGAAACCCGCGGCTCGGCTGGCGATCATCAAGTTGTGCATACCCTTAGGCAACAGGCATCGGTAAGGAACTCCGAAAGGACCTCGGAGAAAGGGGACGGAAAGGTGCCCGCGTCCATGGATGTCGATACTGTGGTCGGCAATGGCGACAAGGTCTTCGTGCTTCTGCTGTTTCAAGCCTCCCACACAGTCGTTTTCGTTTAGCACGTACTCGCTGACGATGCGGCGCGTTTCGCGCACACCGATTCGCGGCGCGATGGCCGAGATCGCCCACGTGCTCCACCCCTTGCCGCCAGCCACCCTGGCCCAATGATCGTCCGGGGGCAACTTCTGAATCCGGTACATGTGTGCCAACACGCGGCAGTGTGCTTCCCGCATCAACTCACTGTGTTCCATGCACAGGACGGCATTGCCGCTGATCATGCCGCAAACGTTGATGATAATGTCGCCGTTCGGCATGCGATCGAAGCACGCGCTAACGGATTTTCTCTCTCGTATGCCCTCGGGCAGATACGGCTTCTGCTTGACACCCGTGTCCGTGATCCGATAGCAGAGCGTCAGCCCGTTGAGTATCATCCGAGCGTGTTCGGGTGCGTGTGGCTCGCCGTAGCGCGACTTCGGGTCTTCGCCCATGTGATATTCACACCCGACGTCGACGCAAACGTCAGCGTCGGCGGTACAGTCGATGAAGACATCGGCCTCGATCAGGATCCGTTTGCCGGGAAACCATGCTTCCACAGCCTTGACGGTGTTGTTCTCCACGTGGGCGCGGCAAAAGGTCGTTCCCAGGAGCATTTGGCAACGGCCGGTAGCGTCCAGCAGGTTGCGGACGGCGTAGTCCATCGCGCGAGGTTCGAACGACACACTGGCACCCCGCTTGACGTTTTTCCCGTTAATGAACCTGGGGCCGAGTTGGCTTCGTGCATAGTGTGCGTCAAGGTCGCATTCTGCTGGCAAGGTAACGCCCATTGGGTCTTTGGCCATTGCCAGGAAGAGATCGCGGGCGATGCCATTGGCTCCCGCAACGGGTCGCCAAGTGTTGACGAACGCATTGGTAGCGGTGCCGCCGAGTATGGATTCGCGCTCCACCAAGACAACGTTGGCGCCGGCGCGGGCTGCCGCCAGAGCTGCGCCGGTTCCACCACTTCCGCCGCCAATCACGCAGACTTCCGTTCGGACCCTCTCGTCCGAGTCATGATGCCGGTCCGCGGACAGTGACGGCGTCGTTATGCCTGGCAACATCCCGCCAGCGGCTGTTGCCAGGAAAGCCTTGGCAGCCGTGCGTCGATTGATCGGAAAACCCATCATAACCTCCTTGCCAGTGGGATGCATGGGGGAAGGTGAGGCTGGGACACGAGGCGTTGTTGCGTCCAGTCTCTCAGGATAGTCAATCCGTCGAGCCTGTCAAACGCGGACGGACCGAGCCGCCACACGGCGTTCTCCGTGGGGGACATGGATGCACGGCATGTCAGAACGAAGCATCCCACCGACATGGCAAATGCGTAGAGTCGTGTGACAGGTCGCACGTGGATTGCATCGACGAATCGCATGCTCGATGTCCTCGCTGTTTTCCGGACAATGCTCGAATGCCGTGCGTGTGTCTGGTACACATGCAATCACGGTTCGGAATGTGCCGGACGGAAAAAGGTGCATACCGTTTGGCTGACGAATAGAGTTCCAAGGAGGTGCCATGAGACGATCCGCTTGGTTGTTCTGCTTGTTGTTCGCTTCGGCGTTCTTTACCTCGGCGAGAGCGTCAGTGGCTCAGGTTGTCGATTCCGAAGCCCGTGTCTCGGCGATGTCGCCGTCCGAGGTCCGGCAGTTTGAAATCGAGGTGCTGCGGAAGATTGCCGACCTTGGCTTGATTCCGCCGAAGATCAACACCTCTCCCGTGCCACAATTCGACTACGACAAGCTCGACTACGGCATGACGCCCGGCATCACGCGCACACCGAAGGGGCGGCTCTGAACCGTTTGGTTCGCCGGCGAGGACGGGCCGCACGCTGTTCCGCAGCTCTCGCGGTGCCGCACGGAACAACTACGTTGATTGTCGCCTGCGCAAACGTGACGACAACAAGGTGTTTGAGCGTCTGTGGACGTGACATAGCTGGTCTCCATTTGCTGTGGAGCATTCACATCTTTACATTGTCTCGCAACCGTACCAGCGCATCGACCGTCGCTTGCAATCGGGCGACGTCCTCCTACAGAAACGTGCGATAGCCGCGTCCGAGAACGCGGGGAATGTCGATCCATGCCTCCCCGATCCGACATCCTGCTTCTCCGCGAAGGTTGAATGCGGTACGGGAACGATGCCTGAGAACTCATGGTGGCATGGAAGTTCTGGCCATTCCTAGTCACCTCCGAAAACTGACGTCGCTGACATACGGGCCGATCTCGACGCAGGGGCAATCTCGCCTGACGGGATGGCCGAAGTAGGTAATGTCCTCGAAAAGCATCCCGCTGACATCGTGTTTCTCGCTGTCGCCCAACAGGTAGAGCAGGCCGTGAAAGTCGCCCTGCTCGCCATGTACCTCAATATTCGTGAATGAGCAGTTGCGCAGCGTACCGGGCTCGGGATCCTTGAACCATGCGTAGGAACACCGCATCGGCTTGGCCATCAACATGACCATATCCTCTCCACTCGAGCGAACTCGCACATTCTCGAAGTGGCAGTCTTCCATCACCATATCCTGGTTGGGCTGAAGCCAAATGATGGCATGGGCCCAATACTCCGTGGGCTCCCGGTAGGTCCTACTGTAGTGCAGTACGTCGATATTGCGGGCAGTGATGTGCCGTATGCCGGGGGTCTCGCATTCGTAGCCGATTCGAAAGATGTTCGCCACGTCGGTCCAGAACGTACAGTCTTCGATGACGATGTCTTCGCAGGGCAGCGCCATCTTCGCTCGGCCCTTGATGGCAATACAATCGTCCTGGCTGCGGAAGAAACAGTTGCTGACAACGGCGCTTCGGGTATTCACCAAATCGAGGGCATCGTCGTTGATCATCCGCGAACCGCAGATCTTCACATTGTCGATCACCACCCCGTCGCAATTCCAGGTCACGAGGGTCCAGCTCCAGGGATTCCGGAACGTGATGTCGCGAATCGTCACGTTCGTGCAGTCTCGGCAATCCAGCAGAAACCGCCCCGGACCCTTGAAGCGGGGCGACTCCTCGCCCGCGAGAATGCCCCGTCCCCGGACGGTGATATTCTTCCCCTGGGCTAACACGCATCCCTTCACGACGGAGCCGCCCGCCAGATAGAGCGTCTGGTTGTCGGTGAGCGTGATCTTGCCGGGACGATGGACACCCGGTGCGAAGTAGACCACGTTGGGTTCGTCGGACCGGGGCGCATCGGTCTCCTCCGCATTGCCGAACAGGAGCAACGGCTTGATCCGGCCGTTCCGCTCGATCGAGACGCGGAACGGAGCGTCGGCCGTCAGCGTCATCTCCGTCGAGCCCTTCTGCTTGACCTGCACGCCCGAACTCGCAGGCTGAACGACGACGTTGTCCAACGCCAGTTCGGACGTGATGCAAATCTCCACCTTTCCGGAGAAATCGAAGGACGCAAAGGAGTAGTCGCCGTCGAAGAACTCGCTCTGGGCGGCGTAAACGTCGACCGGTTTACCGTTCACCGTGACGGCGTAGTCGCTCGTGACCGCCTCGCCGGGAGGCGCGGGATAGCTGGTGACACCGGCGAGCGCGGCTTGAACGACAAGCGATTGAAAGAGCAGCCCGATCCAACACCCCAGGATTCTAGTAGAACGTCTCATCGTCATTTCCTCACAAGACAGCTGACTGGCCCACTCTCAACCTCTCCATTTGCGCCATAGAACCAATTGGAACGACCACGGCGCAACCTTGCCAGTCCGGTCTTCCAGCACCGCCCCCTTCAGGGGCTCGTCGGCCCATTGTAGACCCCCATGTGATAGACATTGTCTGGGACGATTCCGCCGCCTTCAAACGTGCGAGATTCCTCGGGCGCAGCGCCTCGGCCGAAGAAGATTGCAGAGCTCGCGCCCATATCGGGCCAATTGCATTGCCACGCACACCAGACATCGGCATCTGCCGCGGTCTCGTCGGTCAGTTGATTGGAAGTTCCCCAGTTGACCCGCCGGGCTCCGTCGCTGGGCTTCTACCCGGCTATTCTACTGACTTGGCTAGTCTCATCCAAGGATTTGTCTGGGATCCGCCCCGGAGTCCATCCACAACCGAGGGACGCAGAGTCTCGACGAGCAACTCGCCGATGTTCTTCATTGGCCACGTCCACACTGATAACGCCGCACCACATGAGCTTGAGCATTTGTCGGCGGGGGTGCGTCTTTTCGTGAGCGTGAGTTTGTCGCAATCAAAGACGGGGAAGCGGGACGTGTCGCGGGCGTCGACGCCCATGCCAGACACCTCCACCCACCACGACACGGCCTGCGCCCTTGAGGCATCAGGATCCTGGCCGCTGGGAATCGAATGTGGTTTAGATGTCCTCCCACTGACCCGTGGCCAAGAGGAAGGCGACGGTGGAGTGTTTCTTGTCGCCGACGTTGCTGGAGTTGGCCTTGACGGGGTCGCACCCGTCGACGAGGAGGGAGTAGGGGATGTCGATGCCGGTGAGCTTCACCGAGGTGCCGGAGGCTTCCAGGTAGTCGTCGCCCGCGGAGTCGCTGAGATCGGCGGTATTCTCACCTCCGAGGCCGTACATGCTCACGTCGTCGTACTGCACCACGCGGTGATAGTAGCCGGAGCCGTAGAGACGCGTGAGGGTGGGCGTGGCGTAGAAGGTGTCCTTGCCAGCGGTTCCCTTGATGATGGCCACGTCGTGACCGCCAGCGAGGGAGTAGGTGAAGTAGTTATCGAAGTACCTGGCACGGATGAAGAAGTCGGGACCGAACATACGGCCTTGAGCACCATCGGCCCGATAGATATCGTCGCCGGCCGAATCGTACATATAGGCGTTGTCGGTGCCGCCTGCCGTGGCCAGGCCGTGGGCGTTCTGGAAGTTGTTCGCGGTGAGCGAGTAGCCGGTACCGACCATGGTTACGCGGGTCGGGGTCGCCGTGAAGACATCGTTTCCGGGTGAGTCGTAGAACCAGGAGGTGTCGATGCCGGCCGTCGAGTTGGCAACGACGGACTTGAACCCGAAGACCGAGTTGCTCATACCAGGGCCAGTGAAGATGGCCTGAGTGGGCGTGGCGGTGAGGGTATCGTTGCCGGGCGAATCGTAGAGGTAGGCCTCGTCGGCGCCGCCGCTGGTGGAGTTGGCCAGCATGTAGTAGAAGCCGGTGGCGGAATTGGAGTAGCCGTCGCCGACCATGCTGGCAGAATGGTACGCGGCAGTGACAACGTCTTTGCCGGCGCTGTCGAGGAAACGAACCGTGTCGTCGCCGCCACCGCTGGTGACGGAGATCGTTTCGGCATAGGCCCAGAGGTCGAGCCCCGTGGCCATGAAGCGGGCCTTGCCAGCCCATATGCGGACGTTCTCGGTTCCGGCGGATCCATGAAGAACGGCAGTATCGTTGCCGCCGAGTCCGTTGATCTGCACGGTATCGATTGCTGTGGCCGGATAGAGATAGGTGGTCCCGTTGACCACGACGCGGTATACGCTGCCTGCGGTGAACTCGAACTGGTCATCGCCGGTCGTGCCATTGATCGTGAGGGCGCGCCCCACGAGGTTGGGATCGGCCACGATGGAGACCTGGTAGTCTTCGACTTCGCCGGTCGCAGCCGTACCCGTGTAGGACAAGCCGGCACTCTGAGAGAAGCGGAACCGGGCGAAGGTGCTGACGGGATCGATGCCGAAAGGAACGCTGAACGTGAGGAGGTTCGTGCCCTGGGTCAGGGTGCGATCGACGAAGATCTGCTCGCCGAGGTCGTTCCAATCGCCGTCGCCGTTGAAGTCGAGCCACGCATTGAGGACGCCGGGCTTGGAGGCAACGACAGAAACCTGGGCGACAACACCGGGGGTGAGCGTCGTGTTGAAGGTGACGCCATCTTCATCGTCACTGGTGGAGTAGTCGTCGCCGGTCGCGGTGGCGCTGGGCTTGCCGTTGGCTTCGACGTCGACGGAGGCACCGAGGTAGTAGCCACCCGAGTTCAGGTGGCGGGCACCGTTGTCGGCCAAGAGCGTGGGATAGGGTGCCGGTGCATCACCGAAGTCCATGCTGCCGTCGTCGTTGAGGATGCCGACCCGGGTCTGGATTTGGGATTGGACATTGCCGGAGTCGTCGAGCAGTTGCGTCGGGGAGGACGCACCGGTGACGTTGACGATGAAATACTCGTCGCTCTCCGCCGAGGTATCGCCATTGATGGTGAAGACGATCTCGGCGGTGACTTCCGGTTCGGCCTGCTTGGAGAGGATGATTTCGTAAGTGCCATTCTGATAGGCCCGCCAAGCCACGAAGGACTCGGAGATTTGCGGGTACCAATCATAGGCGGTGCTGTTGGAGATGTTCGTCACGGGGGTGAGCGAGCCGATCTCCTTGTAGTAGACCTCCCAGTTGCTGCCGTTGTAGCTATGCCATACGAGGCGATTGCCGAGCAGTTGCGGCCGCTCGTCGATGGTGGTGTTGTTGGAGATGTTCTCGATCGACGTGCTCGTGGCGAGATCGTACGAGAAGATCTCGGAATCGCTGCCGTCGGAGCCTTCCCAAACCAGGCGGGTTCCGGAGATGGCGGCGTGCTGGTCATTGGTGGTGTTGTTGGTCAGTTGGACGGGGGACGAGGTGCCGAAGGCGTAGGCCATCAACTCCAGATCGTGCCCGTCGTACATCTCCCAAACGAGGCCGAGGTCGCTGATGACGGGATTGGCGTCATTTCGGCTGTTGTTGCTGAGCTGGTGCTTGGTGCCGTCGTAGTACCAGATTTCGTTGTCGCTGCCGTCGTAGGTCGTCCAGACGACGCGCGAGCCGGCAATCTTGGGCAGGAAGTCGTTGAGGGAATTGTTGGAGATATTGACGGCCGCATTGACGGGAAGCCCGGGCGTAGACAGATTGTACAGGTAGATTTCACCGCCCGAGGTTCCGGCGGAAGACCAGACCACGTGCGAATCGGAAAGCTGCGGATCGAGATCGTCGACGGCGTTGTCGGTGAGGCGGGTGCGCGTGTGGCTGATGATATCGTAGAGGTAGATTTCGTAGTCGGACTCGTCGGCCGGCTTGGACTCGTAGACAACGTGCGTACCGTGGACGACGGGATAACGATCGTCGCTTCCGGCGACCGTTAACGTGGTCGTCAGGCCGGTGCTGTCGTCGTAGAGGAAGACGATCCCGCCGCCATTCTCCCAGACGATGTAGTCGCCGTAGACGCTGTAGTCGTAGTCGTTGGCCTTGTTGTTGGCGATGGTGGTCGGCGTAGACCAGACGCCAATGGGCGTTTCCTGCGGCATGAAGGTGAACGATCCATCGGAGACGGACACGTAATCGTTATTGGCGATCGTGGCGGTTCCGTCCGCTGTCGAGTAGTAGACGGTCACGGGAGCACCGAACGACTCGGTAAGATGAAGCGTGATATGCGCTTCAGTCGTGCCGCTATTGCCTTCGAGCACCGTGCCCTGGGTGATGGTGACGTGTGCCATCTTGTAGTCGCCGAAGTCGAGGTCGATAGTGTCTGTCGAGTTGATCGTGACTGCGTACGATCCGCCGGATGGCAAGGTGTGAGTCCAGCCTTCCTCGGCAGGCGTGGAAACGGAGTATGTATCGCCGAAAAGACCCGCGAATTCGTAGTAGCCGGAGCTGTCGGTCTGAACGGTGATCGTCGTGCCGCTGCTGCTGACCAAGGTCACGTCCTGGTTGGCCAATCCCGTTTCCGTCTCCGTATCCCAAACTCCGTCGGCGTCGAGATCGTTGAACTTGTATCCGCTGATGACGCCTTCGCCGGTAACCACCCTGACCTGGTAATCCTCGACTTCACCGTCGATGGCCTCGCCCGTGGCATCCAAATCCTGTTCGCTGCTGAAACGGAAGCGAGCGAACGTGGTGACTGTGCTGAGCTCGCCGGGCAAGGTAAACGTCACCAGGTTGGCGCCACTCACAAGCGGCACTGCAAGATCCGTTACGCCGTTGGCGGTAAGCGTTAAGTGCTCCCCGTCATCGGCCCAATCGCGGTCGCCGTTGAAATCGAGCCAGCCGTTCAGGTAGCCCCCATCCGCCGAGGCATAGACCACGATCGTGATGGTGTGATCGGCCAACAGGTCCGATGTCCCCAGGAGCGTCGTGCCGTCGCTGTTGAATACTCCGTCTTCATCGTCGTACTTGCCCGTGATGTTGTCGCCGGTCGCGGTGCTGTTGGCCTGTCCATCGGCCTCGTAATCCAGGTGCGTGCCCAGGTACATGCTCGGGTCGTAGACATGCCGAGCACCATCGTCCGCCAGGAGCGTTCCGTAGGCGGAAGGGGCGTCGCCGAAATCGTACGGCGTATCGATGATGGTCAGCACGTAGTCCTCCACCTCACCGTCGTCGGCAAACCCATCGTACGACGGCGTCCCGGCAGTGCTCACGCGGAAACGTGCATAGGTGTCCCCAGTGACCGCGTCTTCGGGCACGGTGAAGGTCACTTCGTGGACGCCGGGAGCCAGCAGGATCGAAGTGCCCGTCTGCCCATCGGTCGTGAGCGTCACATGCTCATCTGCATCGCCCCAGTCGCCGTCGCCGTTGAAGTCGATCCAGACGCTAAGATAGCCGTCTGCGCGGCCGACTGTCACCGCGATGGCGACCTCGCGGCCCTGGCTGAAAACGCCATCGTAGGCAGTGAAGTCCACACCGTCTTCGTCGTCCACGCCGGTATTGTCGTCCCGAGTTGCCGTACTGCCCGGCTGGCCGTCTCGTTCGTCATCAGGGGCTGTAACACCAAGATATGGGCCGGTGTCGCGAATGGCGTGGCTGGCGGCATTGGCTCCGGTCGTATCGTACCCGCTGGGAGCATCGCCGAAATCTTCCAGGTACTCGACGACAGTCAACTGATAGTCTTCCACCTCACCATCCGGGGCCTGGCCGGTAACGCCGAGGACTTCCTCGCTGCTGAGCCGGAAGCGGGCCATCACCTGCTGCGCCGTCAGACCGTCCGGAACGGCAAACGTGAGCTCGTTCGTCCCGGCCATGATGGCCACGCCGGTTCCGCCGAAGAGGTGTTCGTCGTCGGACCAAGTCCCGTCGCCGTTGAAGTCGATCCAAGCGTTCAGATAACCGATGTAGTCGACGCCGTCATCGCTGAACAGCGTGTCGCCGGCGGCCGTTACGGTAACCGTCATCGTCGAACCGGTCAGAAGATCCGTAGCAAAGCTGATCCCATCGTCGAGTTGATCCCCCGTGGCCGTGCTGCTGACCAATGCCTCCTTTTCTCCACTGACGCCGCTGCCCAAGTAGTAGCCGCGCTGAATGATGTGCCGCGCGCCGTCGCTCTCGATCAGTGAAGGGAAATCGCCGATCAGGTCGGGATCGTCCGGCGCATCGCCGAAATCGAGTGCGGACAGACCGATGGTGAAGTAGGTCTTTCCGTCGGTATGATTGGGTTCCAGGAAATTGGCCGCCCAATCGCGGATCGACTCATTGTCGAGAACAACCGCGTACTCGTATCCTTCCTTCCAGAATGCCGCGCTCGGAACGAGATAGATGACGTCGTTGACCGCGTCGTAGCGGAAGAAGTAATCCACGCCGGCAGTCAGCAGCATGTCGTTTCGATAGATCTTCACGGCGGCGGAGGTGACCGACGCATCGTCGATGCCCACACCGCTGGCGTCGTTCAACTGGATGGCAAACTGTGTGGGACTCTGCCCGACCAGCGTGACCTCATAGGCGTCCGGATCTTGATCTATGCTGGAGCCGTCCAGTGGCGTGAGCAACGACGCCGTCGGCTGCTCGAAATCGGCCCGTTCGATGGCTCCTCGGTCGGCGAAGGCATACGTACCCGTGCCCGTATTGCCGGTGTCGGGATCATCCTGGCGCACGAGGCCGTAGATATCCAGATCGGGAGCAAGGATCGGCGAGGGAGAGATGCCGATCGGCTCGAGGATCTCGTTGTAATAGCCCACTCGCTCCTCCAACGACCCGATCGCGCTGTCGATAGCCGGTGATCCGGGAGCGAGGTAGAAATTGCCGGAAGCCTCGTCAACGAAGAGGGGGTCGTCCAGCGACAAGGCCAAATCGTCGCTGCCCATCGTCGTTCCCACGACGTTGTGCGTGTTGTTACGGTAGACGTTCCCGTTCAACACCGTCGATGTCGAAGTACGATCGACTGAGATGCCTTGGTCGCAATTGGCAACAATGTTGTTCAACAGCGTCGGACTGGCATTGTTCTCTACGAGAATACCGATGCTGTCTCCGTCGCTGGAGGGTATGCCGGTCGTAGGATCGATCCGCCAAGCCATTCGGGTGCCATTGAGGGCCGTCACTTCACTCTCGCTATTGGGCCGTCCGGCGTTCACGTAGTGCAGGCTGTCACCGGCGTTGAAGCCGATCTGGGCACCACTCCCACCGAAACCACCACTACTCTCGACATCCCCAGTGGTCCATTGCATATCGATGTAGTCGAACACGACGATGTCGCCGTTCGGATCGTCCTCGATGTACAGACGGAAGGTATTCGTCTTGTCCGAGTGCTCGTAAAAGTAGCCGACATCGATCCAGTCGACCTGGATAAATGCATTTCCGCGCTCGCTGGTACCCCACGCAAGCCGCACCTCCCCGCCGTCGGCGCGCGTGTCCACGTCGGCCCAAAAGGCCGCGACCATGGGCACACTTACCGGGAATCCTTGCGGAGTGTAATCGTAGTAGGCTCGGGTGAACGTGATATTGCCGTTGTTGTTGACGTAGAACTGGGTGAAGTTCCCGCCGTAGAACTCGAAGGTGAAGCCGAGATCTTGTATCGTCGACGACTCGTCGTCGTTGGGCTCCATGATTTCGTCGCCGGGCTCAGCATACGTGATCGTTGGAATCGCCGCATGGGTAGCTTGCCCTGTGCCGGAGATCGTGTTGTTGATAACTCGGACGTACGGAATGGCTCCGGTGGGCTGCCCCACCTCGTTCTCCTCGCCGCTAATGCGGATGCCACCTGTCAGGTTGTAGTAGATGACGTTGTTGATGATCGAAATGCCGCCGACCAAGTCGTTTTCATCCGCGATCGCGCGTCCCGAACCGGGGTGAGGCGTATTGGAACCGTCCGCATCGCGCTCGCTGGGAGCGACCACGATCCCATAGCCCGAACTGTAACTGATGCGGTTGTTCGCAATGATCACCTGCCCTATCGCACGCTCCGTGTTGCTGTCGCCAAGGTCGTACCCGATCGAACTGTCCACGCCCCACATCTTGCAGGTGACGCCGGCGGCGCTCGTGCCGCCGGTGGCTCCGAACAAGTCGACCCGGTTGGCCGACTGCGCCGCGGTCACATCGATGTGGCTCTGGCCGTTGACGGCATCGGTAATCGCATCGGCGATCTGCGTGGCGGACCAGGTCGTACGGTAGTAGATGGGCGTGTAGCTTCCGGCGCTTCCCCCGACGGCGATATCCAACAGGATGAAGGTCTCCGCATTGATGCCGTCGGAAAGCTCGAATGTGCTTCCACTGACAAGGCTGCTGCCACTGGACGCGATGAGCGTGAATTCTTCGGCCAACCGGTCATTGGTGTCGAACGTCCGCGTGATGCGAAGCACCGGGGACTCACTCTTGGGCGGCCCCCCGTACGAGCCGTAATCGGCGCCGCGACGAACCTCCAGTTGATAGCTCCCGATGGTTGCCATCTGATCGCCCTGGTCTGGAGTGGGCGGGGCGGTGAAGGTAAAGCTGGTCGTTGAAGCAGGAGCGCCGGTAACCATTTCGCCGCGCTCCGCAAAACCGATAATAATGTCGTCGATGTAGACGCCTTCGTAGCTGTTGTTCTTCGCGCCTGCCAGGTCGCTGAGGTCGTTGGAACCGCGGGTGACGAACTCGAAGGTCAGTTTCAGGTCGCTTTGGCCGGCCCAATCGCTCAGATTGATCCGCACCTGCCGCCACGCATTGGCCGCAGCATCTCCGTTGTCGTAAATGCGCTGGAGATAGTTGTCGAGATTACCCGGTGCGGCAAGTTCGTCCTCGTCGGCTACCCAGTCGATATTGGTGGCCAGCAACACCTCACTTCCGCCGCCGGAGGAGATATACACGCGGAAGCCATCGTAGTCGTCGCCCCCCTGGGTTTCCGCATAGTAGCTGAAGTAGAGCATTGGCTCGTCCGCGCCTTCGTAGTTGGCCAAGCTGAAGGTGCTGGTGGTCAGCCTTCCGTAGGCGCCGTTGGGAATATCATAGGTGCCGAAAAACTCCGCGTCGGCATCGCTGTTGTCGTAATAGTCCCTCAGGTTGTTGTAGAAGTTGCTCTGCCCTGCGTCGGAAAGAACCGGCCCATCGAGGGTCTGACCGGCCTCCCGCGGATCGTCCAAGCCGAAATACCAACTCTGGTAGCCGATCTTCGGGTAGTCGGCCTTTTCATCGTCCACTACGTTGGGCCGCGAGTAATCTTCCGTCGTGTTGATACCGTGGCCGGCATCCGTGCTGCGCGTCTTGGTGATGTGCCAGAGGTTGTAGTCGGCTGTGGTGAAGGTGATGCCCGCAAGACCGCTGACTCCCGTATCGACACTCGTGGCGCCACCGGTAAAGATCGGCTGCAGTGCCCCGTTGTTATCGAAGGCATAGACTCGTCCCGAGAGGTCCGTGGCGAAGAACATATCGGCGTACGCGCCGTCTTCCACGCTTTGCGGTCCGAGGGAGAGGCTGGTGAATTCGATATTCCCAATATATGCAATACGAACGAGTCGCAACGAATCATCGTTGTTGACGCCGGGCGGGGTATCATCGTTGGCGGAGAACTCTCCGGAACCACCATCTTCTGCGTAGTCTTGCAAACCGACGACGTAGTAGAGGTAGCCTTTGCTGCTCACCGCATACATCGTCGTGCCGTGGAAGGCGATACCCGTTATGATGCCGCCGTCGGCCGCAGGTGTCAGCAGTTCCCCCAATGGAACAATGTCCGTGGGAACTCGTGCGCCGCTGGCATCCTCTTCTTGGATCGGAGTGCCATCGGAATTCAACACATAGAGAAGGCTTGTGCTGTGCGGGGTCACAAGACTCCCACTGACGGACCCGAGGATATACACGTGGCGGTAGTCGTTGTCGTAGCCATGCGCCATGGCAGTAATGTTCAGGGCGCCCGGCTTCTCGACCAAAACTGTCGGATCCGTGGGATCCAGCCCGTAGGCCGTAATATCGATGGTAGTGCTGGTCACCGACTGGGTCACATCTTCCGTGTCGATTCGGCGGTAGCTGAGGGTTCCGCTGAGGTCCTTTACAACGGCGTACAGACGGCCGTCGTTGCGCATGGCAATCCCTTGAGTGAAGTCGGGCATGATGCCGGAGCCGGTGAGATCGATCGTCGAACCCGTATACGTGTTGAGCGAATAGAGGTCGTTGGTTGTCATGAGATACGTGGTGACGTCCGCCAGCGTGAACGCTTCCGCAGCAAGATTGAGGCTCAACGAGGAGGAGACCGGCGACGGGTAGGTTGAGCCGTCAGACGCGGGATATGCCGTCTCCACGTGGTCCTCGGCGATGCGGGTGATCGAATCGATAGGTTCCAGGCGAGTTTCGGGATTTGTAAGGGGATTGAGCGCACTGGGCACCGCCAGAGCCGAAGTGACTGCAATGTAGTATGTTTCCCCGTCGCCTTCTTGCAGGTAGACGGACCCGATGAACGGATCCAGCGGCCCTTCCGATCCGGCCGACAGGTCTTCCAGACTGGCGCCGCCGATCGGGCTGTCCTGATCGTCAACGACATTCGAGTTCGTGCCGGCGAGGACTAGTTCGCCCTTCGAGTTGAAGACCCAGAGGGCCAGATCGGCGTGCGCCATGCCGTCGGTGTAGTCGAGATCGAAGATCGTGGCCCATACCCGTCCTCCGGCGTTTACGCCGGCGATCGCCTGAACTCCCTGGATGTCGACGGTCATCTTGTACCAGTCGACATCGGTATAGCTGGTCAGGTAGCCCCTCCAAGAGATCGCGGCGGAATCGCTGGCCAACAAGTTTCCAACGGCCTGCGCGTTCGCCATCGAGTCATTTTCGCCTTGGCTACCCAAGTCCTCGACTTCGGCCGTTTCACCAAGAAGCGGCGAGTTGCCGGGCAGCCCGAGCACTTCGATGCCATTGGTCGCATAGCGCACGTCGGCATACTGAACGCTGGAGCCAGCTACTTCTTGCTCCTCGCCCAGGCGAACCTGCAGTTCGTACGAGCCCGTACTCCCCGAGTTGCTGAGCACTCGCACGTGATAGGTGAACGTAGTGCCCGTCGCTCCGGGAAGTACGAGCCGCATGCCGGCATCGAGCGGATTCGTGGTGTACATGTCGTATCCCACCGAACCGTTGCTGAACTCGGAGCGCAGCCACGGGTCTTCGTCCAGGACCCGGACGACCGTCACGGGGCTGGCCATATACAGGAGCGAGGATACTCCCGTCAGAGTATCCGTGACCGCTCTCGCCTCGGCGATCGAGTTGTCGGAGCGGGCCAGAACGCGCCCAGCGCTGTCGACCAGTTCGATGACCGTATCGAGAGCGTACGTGGTCTTGTCGATGTCCAGCCAAATCTCTGTTCCCGCGGTGGCCTCGAAGCCATACACATCGACGTCGTCGGAATCGTCGTACCCGATGGTCCCGTAGATGTCGAATCCCATCCGGAGCGTCTCGTCCCCGTCGAGTTCGGATTCGGCCAGAGCGCCGAGGTACTGCGACTGGCCCGGCGTGTCGTTGACGCCATCCTCGATACCCGTGGCCGCCTCCTGCTCGATGACAACCGCCACGTTGCGATCGTTGCTGTATTCCTCGAACTGAATACTCCGCCAGTCTCCTGTAGTCGGAGAAGTCGCACCGCCATCGCCGTTGGTGTCGGTCAGCGGTACTCCGTCGAGGTCGTAGCCGGCGCCGACCGTATCGTCGGCCAGCGAGGTCAAGACGACCGGGTAATCGACCGTTCCGATGATCTGGACCGCACCCCCGATTCGATCATCGACTTCCATCGGCCGGCCGGCCGCCGTGAAACCGGCCGCCGAACCCCTGAGTTTCACGACCAGGCTCTCGGTCGTGCTGCTCAGCAGGCGTACACCGCCACCGGTATGGTAGTTGTACACGATGATTTCGCTGCGAAGCACGTGGACGATATCGGTGTCGTCCCAGACAGATTCCGTGGTCATTGTGCCGCCACGGACCTCCATGCCATTGATGCCACCGGTCGACATGCGATTGCTGCGGACCAACGGCCCATAGTTGCCTCGATACTCGTCGAAGGCCATGAGCGCCCCCGTGGAGCGTCCCCAATCGGAGACGAGTGTCGCCTTCAACGAATTGCAGTCGATGCTGATGATCGGTATGTTCGACAACCCGTAGCTGTTGTCGGAAAGGAAGTGTTGGTCAACCACGAACTCGTTGTTGACCAGGACCGGCTGAGCACCGCGCACGAAGATCGTCGCCGGCACGATCGTGCCTCGCCCGTTGCGGTCACCGTCGGCTTGGCCAGCCCCGTTATTCTCAAAGCGGGTATTCGCCACGCGAACCTCCGCCTGCCGTATCTCCACCGGATCAAAACTGGCGAAGTCGCCTTCAATGGCCGACGATCCACCGGCATAGGCGATCACCGCGCGGTCGATGCTGCCCGTCGAGGTCGCCGCGAACATCAATCCGCTCCAGTCGCGGGGGGCAGCAGACTCCGTGGCGGACTCCTGGGTCTCAAAGGTACCGCCGGCTCCATAACGATCGTCTAGGAGCGAGGTGAAAACGACTCTTGCCCCCGGCGTCTCGTCACTCACAACGCGCCCTTCGGCAATGAGTTGGGCGCCCATCTCGATTTCGATCCGCGCGTTATTCAGCTTGACGACCACGCCGGGATCGACTACCAGTCGAGCGTCGAGCCGCGCCGTGTAGGTACTGCCCTCCCGGATCGGCCCACCGGGCGTTCCGTTGATGTAGAGGGTATCCACCAGGACGTGGGTGATGTCGGTGTCGTCAAAACGGCCCGCCACCTCCATCTCACTGATCGTTCCACCAGCCTTCGTAGTGATCCGAATCAGCAGACCGTTGATCGAGTTGTCGACGACCTTATTGCCGCTGATTTCCGGTCCGACCCGGCGGTAGTCCGACGTATACAAATCACCCGTGCTGAGCCATCCCTCGTAGAAGCTCTCCTCGAAGCTGTTGGGATCAGCGGAGATGGCCGCTTCGGCATTGTCGTGGATGCGGTTGTAGGTGATCGTCGGCCGCGATTCGATGAGGTAGATCGGAGTGTAGGTGCTGTTCACCCCGTAGACGTTCACCACGCCGCCGCCGTAGCTGATGTCGGCGTGATTGATATAGTCGAGGAAGATACCCTCAGTCTCCAAGACCTCCCGAGCCTCGTCGTAGTCGACGTCGTTGTGGAAGACCAATCCGCCCCAATCCCCCTCGTTCACCAAACGAAAACCGTCCGTGTTGGTGCTGCCGCCGAGATCGTCGTTGTAGTAGGAAGTGAAGTAGACCAAGCGGTCGGGAGTCCCCAAAACCTGCAGCGACCCGCCGCTATGGTCGACCCCCATCGTCAGGCTGCCCACATCAATGTTCGCCTTGCCGAGCTTGATGATGGCGCCAGCGTCGATCATGACGGTGACCCCTTGGGGGACTTCCATCTGTCTGCCGTCCTCAAGCACCTTGCCGTACCGGTCAAGGCCGATGTGGTAAGGAACGTTGTCCAACAGCGTGCCGGCGTCATCCACGTCATCGTTTTCGACATGGTTGCCCACAATCCTTACCACATCGCCCGGTTCCGCGGCCGCCAAGGCAACATCGATCTCCGTATACGGATTCGCCAGCGTCCCATCGGCTGTGCCCGTGGCCGTCTTGTCGACATAGATCGTGTCGGCCTCGGTCGCAACGTTGAACCAGTAGTTGTACGTCCCGCCCGGCACACCATCCGCGTCGCCGTCCAGGAGAACCCCCCGCTCGGCATCGACGAGTTGTTCGCTGGCACTGCCGCGATAGGTCGAAGCGTCGTCCACGTTGACGCTCTGCGGAATGAACGTCACGCGCAACTCATAGGCGCCTTCGGTAACTCCACCAAACCCCGTGCAGACGATGTTCGGATCGTACTCCTCATTCCCACTCGCCGAAACGCCGATGTAATACGTCCCCGGCTCCAGGTAGATCTCCAGATAGGAGTCCTCGCTGAAATAGTCGTCGTTGCGGGCAACGATTTCGTAATCGGTCGGATCCGTGTCGTCGATCTTGTAGAGAGTCAGCACGCTGTCCAAGAGGCTCGAGTTCCCCAGACGTTCCGCCAACGTCTCGGCCGTGAGCGTGCCGGCTTCCGTAACAGTGAACCGATAAAGGTCGACATCCACACTCTCCGGGATGTACATGTACTCGCCGTGCAGGATGTCGTAATCGCCGGGGAAGATCGCTTCCGTATTTGCCGAGGTGTTGTCGGCGTCCTCACTGCTACCCATGATCGTCCCGGAAGGAAGATCGTACGTGTGCCCGTAGCCCAAGGCATGGCCGATCTCGTGCGTGGCACAGCGGAACCATGAACCTCCGAACTCGCAAGTTCCCCAATCATCGGCCTCGTCGATGATGATGCCGCCACCGCCGCCAACGCCTCCGACCCCACCGGGTCCCGACTCAAACCCGGCAGCCCACAGGTCGCCAGTCACGATGGAGATACCCGCGTTCGCCGTTTCGACGAACTGGACTCCGAGATAATAGCTGTACAAAGCGAAGATCTGGCGGGTAAGCTCCTTCTGAGCCTCGGTGATCATGTTGTAGAGCGGCTCGCCGTCGCGATACGCATAGATCTCCGGGAAGTAGTAGTATCCGACCGCGATGCCCTCCGACGAATCAGGACTCACACCGTGCGCTTCGACGCTCAGGAAACCAGGCAGATCGCGGTGGCCGAGTTCGTCACGGGCCCCGGGATAATCGAGGGTGTAGACCTCGTCGCCCTGATTCTTGATGCTGCCGGAGGCAACTTTGCTCTCCGCAGTCGACCCCAGGGTGCCCAGCGAGGCGGCCAGGAAAAATGCCGACCCCGCATCTCCCACGAGGGACACCTGGGTGGTCGTAATGTCCTGGTATTCGCTTCCCACGCGCAACCGGAATGCGCCGGTGCCGTAGGCGGACAAGTCCGAATCGAAGGTGAGCGTCACCATATCGGCGTCCGAATCGTACACGGCCGAAACGGGCGTGTACGCCACGTCGTCGGTGGTCGTCTCCGTGTCGTTGGTGAAGATGAGTTGGTAGAAGCTGGTATTCTCGGCGGCCGCGCGACTGAGATCGTCGTCGTTGAAGTAGACCTCGATCACGTCGCGGGCTTGCGATAGTTCGCCGGTGGAAGCGTCCCGGCTGATCGGTTGAGGCACGACCGCTGTGACCTGGGCCCCGAGGTCCAACTCGAAGCTATACGCCAAGTCTTCGCCGTCTTGGAAGGCTTTTCCCTCAACGTTCGTCAGGGCGTCGTCGCCAGAACCGATGATTCTCAATTGGTATAGGTCGTCGGGCAGGCTCTCCGCAAAGCGGAGGACCACTTCGTTGGCATAGTCGCCCACCCCGATGTAACCCAACGTGACTTCGACGTCGTTGCCGTTGCCGAATATGCCATCGCCTCCGGCGCGATAGACCTGAATGGCACTGAGCGTGTTGGCGTCGATCTGCTGCTCTTCATTGAACTGCAAGAGCAACTCCTGCGGAGCCACGAAGTACACCCCTCCCTCTTCAAGCGTGTCGCCCGAATCTGCGGTGACCGAGACGAGTTCCGGAGTGATAGGATCGGCCGAGACGACGCTCACTGAACTGCTGAACGTGAGAACCTTGCCGTTGACGACGTACTCAACCTCGATCATGAAGGCAGTCGCACCGGTCACCGGTGTGGCCATTTCGGCCACGTACTGATGTTCGGGTCCACCGTCGCTGAGGTCTTCTGCGAGAACCGAACTGTACCACACCGGATCGCCGGAGTCGTACAGACGAAAGTCCACTTCATCAGGATTGGTGGCCTGCCAGAGGCGGACCGCGGTCGGAGTGTCCGGCGTCGTCAAGATAATGCTGTTCCCATCATTCTCAATAGTCCAATCGTAGGTGGGCAGGGTGTCGCCAGCGAGAACAGCCGCATAGAAGTCGGTGATACTCTCGACGGCTTGATTCGGATTCCGAGTGCTGGTGAGGCTGTGGCCGACATTGGGTACGTAAGACAGATAAGTTGAGCCTCCACCGTCGACATCCTCAAGCTGGAGTGCGTCGATGTAGTACTCGGCGGAACCCGGCACGAAGAACTGATCGCCCGTTCCGAAGATGAAGTACTTCGGGATGTCCATATTATCCCGGTCGCGATATGCGAACGGATCGACGATTTGCAGCAGCTCTTCACCGATGGGTGTAGACATCCGCTCGATGACGGTCTCTCCACCGAACGCGTTTCCGGCAGCGTCGGTGTAGGACAGGTAATCGTGCAACTCCACCGAATAGCGGTCGCCATCGCCGTCGTCCTCGTAGTGATCGGAGACGCCGGCATAGAAATTGGCCTGATACTCCATCTGCTTCTGCAGGTTGAGAAGGTCGGCCACCAGCGGGATCATCGCCTTGACGCGCCCTTCCGGATCCACCGCAGTGGTCAATTCCGTCGTCCAACCGCGTTTGGAGGCGCCACTGACGACGAAGTCGTTGATCTGAGCCGCGCTGTCGGTCAACTCGGGCACGAGGGCCTGCACGGCATCCATGGCCCGCACAGCGCTGTTGACCATGGGCAGGTAGGCCACCCAAGACTCCGCGGTTTCAACCGAGGTCTCGTACGTTTCCAGGTACTTGTCGAAGGTATAGGCAACGATCTCATCTTCAGTATGGTCGTACAATTCGTCAGAGAACTGCAGGGCCTGGTTGGGAACCATGCGCAGATCAACACATATCGAGTTCGTGCTCAAGGCGAACGCCACAACTTCCTCGCGGATACTGCTCGACGAGGTATTGAAGCTTCCGCCGTCAACGAACAGCAGCGCAGTCTCGATGCTCGTATCGAGGCTGTCGGGCACGACGACATGCAGCCAGTGGTGCCACTCTCCGTCGCCGGTAGTGACCATTCCTTCGGGATTCCATGTCTGCGATACCAGGTCGTAGACATAGTCCTTGTAGCCAGTGCCTGTGTAGGTAGCGCTGAGTGTGTAGCTGAACGACGAATCCGCAGTCTGGACGTATTCGTCCAACGCGGTGAAGCCGTCGTTGACCGGCGTGTCCTCGCTTGTAGGTTGAGTGATGCTCAGGAACAGTCGATCTTCGAACTGCTCCACTCGCAGATCCCGGTTCCTCAAAGGCGTGGAGCGCCGTCTCAGGCCCAGGTTGGCTTTCGACCCAGATGAACCACGAGTACGCTTGGCGCGCTTACCCGCGATGCGATGCAGCGAGTCCCAGACCCCCATGGAGAAGCTCCTTCCAGATTAGACCGGGCGAGAACCTTGATCTGTCAGCTCACCAGTGCAGCAGTCCGCCGAACCGGCGGGTAGATAGGTATGAACTGCAAACATCCAGCAAAGCCCGCATAACCCCCAGTTTGGCCGCAACGATTAGAATAGGGAATTGGCAGAAAATCAATACAAAATTTGCCTTCTCGTCAATCCATACAAGCTGCCCGAGAGCTTGTGGGCCACAGAATTATCAACAGCCCGTTCTGTTAAATATGGCCATCGAGGGCGACAAGCCCGGCCCATCGAGCGGGATGACATGATCGGTCAACGCCGTAGGGATCTGTTTCGATCGGGCCATCCGACCGATGATTGATCCCACCCACGTGCGGCGGAACGGCCGTCGGCTGCTCCTCCACGTACCGTTCATACCGCGGTGCACCGCGACTTCGGTTCTCCGAATCAGCGAGGACAACGGTTGGCCGAGCGTCGACGGCCGCGTGGCGTGGGGATTGGGACCGGTTGAATACCGCAACGATACATCCTGCGAAGCCGAGAACTCTGGTCAGAAGAATCGCAGGACCAACAATACGTTTCCATCGCAGCATGGCTGACACCTATCCGCCAAATGGCGCGCAAGGTGATCTCGCTAACTGGTGGACCACGCGTGGAGAGGCTCCGGACGACCCGTTCAGCATGGCCCTGGACAGCATCCCTAGTCAGACTTTATGACCTCCCGACCATGCAGCGGCTGGCCCAACAGAACGGGTATGCATGGGCCACAATCCGGCGGGCAAAGGCACAAGTTGGAGCGGACGCGAGAAAAGAGGGATTTGGACCAGGGGCGACGTGGCTCTGGTTGATGCCGGAGCATAGATGCTCACAAGTGACCAAAGACGCTCAGTCCAGTAATGTGAGCGTGTAATCGTCGCCTTGGCACGATTCGGCGGGCTGCGGTGCCCCAGCGAAGTCCTTTCCCTTCGGTGGCAGGATCTCGATTGGGCGAGCGGCCGGATCGTGGTACAGTCGCCCAAGTCTGAGCATCATCCGGGCAAAAACAGTCGTACGATTCCCCTCTTTCCCGAACTGCGGTTGGTTCTGGAGGAAGCCTTTGAGTTAGCCCCTGAAGGAGCGACATATGTCGTGGGTGGCAGCTACCGTCAAGCAGCCAGTACTCCCGTTGGCTGGAGGAACTGCAACTTGCGGACTCAGTTCGAGCGGCTGGTGAAGCGGGCAGGTCTCCAACCCTGGCCACGGTTGTTCCACGCCCTGACGGCATCCCGGGAAACGGAACTGGCCAAGGACTACCCGCTCCACGTTGTCACCTCCTGGCTGGGCAACACACCACGGATTGCCATGAAGCACTATTTGCAGGTGACCGACACAGACTTCAAGCGGACCACCGGGGGCGCTGCAGAATCCGGTGCACCAATGATCACAAAGGCGCTGCAAAATGCGGTGCAGCACCCAGCCGCGGGCTGTCGCACGGAGTCGCAAGAAACGACACAAACCCTTGTCTTGACAAGGGCTTGTGCGAATTCGTGCGACACTGAGCGACAGAATGCCAGAATATCAAGCGGAGAGGACAGGATTCGAACCTGCGGACCCCTTGCGAGGTCACGGGTTTAGCAAACCCGCGCTTTCGACCACTCAGCCACCTCTCCGGCGGAACGGGCTGGCCTTGGGCCGCCCCCGAACTAACTCCATTGTATGGATTTGGACGCCGTTAGCAAGGTCGACCCCCACTACGAAATCCGGCCACGGATTCGCCCGCCGGCTCGCCTACATGCGTCATGCCTCACGCCGGCCCCTACCGGACGGCCACCATGAGCGCAACTTCCGCCACGCGCTGGCCCACGCTCTGGATCGTCGCCTGATTGTCCTTGTCCTGCAGAAAGTCGTCTCCATTATTCCACACCGTCGCGCCGCAATGACAATGCGGCTTGGCCTCGCCCACCACGAGCATATTCTGCGCTAACAACACAGTCTGGACCGACTTGACAACCTGCTCCTCCCCGCCATTCCGCCCGCCGCCCACGGCCAGCGCGGCACCGACCTTGTTGCCCAACGTGAACCCGTTCTTGCGAAACACGATGCACCGCTCCAGAAACGCCTTGCATAGCGAGCTCATGTTGCCGAAGTAGACCGGCGTGCCGATGATAATGCCGCCCACGCTTGGGTCGGCCAGTTTGGGTACCAACGTGGGGAAATCGTCCTGCTGGCCCGGCTCCAGCGCCAGCCCGGCCGCTGGGCCTGCCGGGATCTTCAAGCTAGCCAGGTCGATCAGCTCCGTCTCGATCTGTGTGGGAGCCACCGCCTTAGCGGCCGCAAGGCATGCCTCCATCGACGCCACGGTCGTCTTGCCCGCCCGCAGACTGCCGCAAACACCCACGATCTTCACCGTCGTCGGCTTTGCTCCGGCCGGCGTCTCCTGGGCAAGTGCTGCGGTTGCGGCCGCCGACGCCGCCACGGTAGTCGACGCAATCTTCAAGAACCGACGGCGAGCAAGATCAGTAGACATGGCGCATACCTTTCTCAATGAGCTTTGCAGAACCAACGTACGAAGGCCAGGCCGCCGACGCACGAGCAGTCAGCGAGTCCGTTGAACAAGGACGAACCGTTCGGCATCGTGCATGACCTCTGGCGGATTCAATAGCAACTGAACAACGCATACTGAGAAATACTGTTCTCGCGGACCGGCACACCCCCGCGCGAGCCCCACCCACCCTCACGGCAACGAGGCGTGTTCGGTCGTCACCATCGCGCCGCGCTCGTCGGTGACGCTCAGATAATAAACCAGCGGCCGAACCTCGGGCAACTTTGCAGCGATCTTCCCGTCGGCCTTGGCGATCTCGGCATCGATCGAATGCCAGTTGCGGATCTTCCACGATCCGCCGTCGTTTGTGTAATGAAGCTGGGCCTTGACGATCGGCACTTCGCACCGGACCGTCGCCGTCGCCTGCTCACCCTGTGTGGTCAGTTCGCCCAGCTTGGCCAGTGGCACTCCGCCCTTCAGAATGCTGTCGACAAACAGGCCGATCTCCTGCGGTGCCCAACCTACACCGTGGCCGTGCGGCATCTTCACTTCAATCCGCAACGTCACCGGCGCCGAAACCAAACGATAGCACTTCTGGTAACTGTCCAATGGATACGCGAAATCGTTGGTCCCGTTCATGAAGAAAATCGGGCAACGCACTCCCGGCAGATAGCGGGACGGATCGAAGTACCGCACCCAACGGTCGCCCTGCTCCGACGACATTCGGGCAAACTGATCGAGCCACGCGCTGTTCTCGTTCAGGAAACCGCACCCGTACACGGGAACGGCCGCCTTCAACCGATCGTCGATCCCCGCCACGATGCACGTCAGGTATCCTCCCCAACTGATGCCGGTGATGCCGATCCGCTGCGGGTCAACTTCCTTCTGCGCAGCCAGCAGCGAGTGCCCGCGCAATACCGCGGCCACTGCGTGATACGTCCACATCTTCCCCACGTCCGCATCGGTGAAATCGCCGAACTTCGCCCGATCGTTCTGGGGTGGACCGCCATCGGGCAGACGCTTCTGGCCCGGACCGCAGCCGGCCAGGTCCATAGCCAACGCAACGTATCCCCGTTTGGCCCAAAGTTCCGCCCACTCGGCAAACGCCTTCCCGCCGCCCCCATGCACCAGAACCATCGCCGGGAACGGCGCCTTGCCCGATGCCGGTCGCGCAAAGTACCCAAACACGCGGGTTGGTTTGCCGTTCAACGGCTCACCCTCGTAGTAGACCTCCTGTACCAAGCCGTTGATCGCGCCCCAGGTGGCCGGCGGCGCCTTCTTCAAGGCCTCAACGTTCCACGGTCCCGTGAACCGTTCCGCTGCCGCGACACGCGATCCGCCGATCGCTGCCCACGCCAACGCCACGATCAACGCATATCGACGATACCGCAACACGGACTGGTACATGGCAAGATCCTCGGGAAGTGTGTTTCAGCGTCTGTCGTGTGGAATGTCCGAAAACTCCCCCACATTTCCCTTCCCAGCATACCGATGCCCCCCGGCGAAATCAAACTGCCCGCACCAGATCTCCGCAGCACCGTTCTCTGCGGCCGTACAGCCAGGCAAACTCATCGAAGGGCAAGCCGTTCAAAGCGATTCCGCCGCTTCAACGAATCGGCTTCAACCGTGCACGCTCCTCCTGCGACAACCGTGTGCGGCCATCCTCCTCGCCACGAACCCCGCCGCGCGCCCTCAGCGCGCAGAGCCCCCGCACTCATCGCAACAATCAAGGGGTACGGAGGATCGTTTCGTCGATCACCGCACAGTCGCGCCCAATGCAGCAGTGATGCTCGCTGGCGTCAAGGTGTCTATTGATGCCTGTATTGAAAACGGAACAAGGGGTCCGACCCAATCCTGATCTTTCGGCCTCCCGATGGTCGGCCTCGTTCCATTTCCAATACAGGACCCAATAGAGCGCATCCAGCGCATGCGTAGCGTGTGTTTCGCCTTCGAATCCGCAGAGCCACGTCGCCACCAATGCTGCCGTCAAGTACGACTCGCAACAGCCCGTCCGATAGCCAGGCACCTCCCACGCCCGCATCGGCGTCACGGTATCGACTTCGTCGTTCAGAATGCGCCTTGGCCGCTTACGGCTTGGGCGCCTCTTCGATGCTTGGCTTCTCGGCGGTCGACTTATCGATCTCCTTCTCCACGTCCTTCTGAACGTCGCTGAGCCCTCGCTTGAACTCAGTCACGCCTTGCCCCAGCGAACGCATCACCGACGGAAGGCGATTGCCGAACAACAGCAGGGCAATGACTGCAACCACGATCAACTCTGTCGTGCCGATACCGAACATGGGAAAGAACCTCCGGAGGGGACACTGTGGGCCCGCGCGGCGTTAGCCAAACGCGATTCATCGACCCACAATACTATCAGTATACAGTCTAAGCACCCTGACCAGACACGGTCCACCATCTGCATTCCGCATTTCTCATACCGGCCGCCCCGCCGCCGAGACGGCTCCAAAGCACAGTACGGTTCGACGCGTCCAAAGAACCTGCCCTGCGCCCGCCAAAACACACGGTGTCCCACCTGCAAAAACGTCCTTCCGGCCCCTTACCCTTTTAGGAGGGCCCGCGCTTTGCCGATAAGCCTTCCATGCCCAGGGCGATTCCGAATCCTTTACAGCCTGTGTAAACTTCAGACAGGACGCCCGCCACGAATCCACCGCGCTGTGGTAGTTATATGCCATACTATAGACGGATGCGTGGACCATCGCCTTGGGAGATCTTTGACGCCGGCCGTCCAAAACGTCACCCCTCTCTCATGGCATGAGACTTGCTCCAACCAGTATTCTGGGGCCGTCTGCATTCGACTCATGGTCGTGTTTCGGAAGTAAGGAAGGACAGCGATGGAAGAGCCACAACCGTCGACACCAACTTCGGCTGCCGCCGAAAATCACTCTGCAGTGCAGCAGCTCATCGATCGCCTCGCTTCTCGCGACGGGGTGAGCCGCTACGCTGCCCGCCGTCAACTCGTGCACTTGGGCCCGGTCGCCGTGCCGTGCGTCATTCGCGCCCTGCGCGATCATCGCCGCCAGGTTCGCTGGGAAATCGCCAAGGTACTCGGCGAAATCGCCGACCCCATCGCCGCCAGCGCGCTGGTCGAATCGCTGGAAGATCGCGACTCCGACGTTCGCTGGCTGGCAGCCGAGGCATTGACCAGGATTGGCCGCGATTCCATGCACCCGCTCTTGACCGCCATTTTGGATCGCCCAGATTCCGACCTCTTGCGTCACGGAGCGCACCATGTGTTCCACGATCTGGTGAAGCGGCACGGCGATACCGAGGCCGCCCAGGTGCTCGCCGCCATGGACGAAGCAGAGCCCGAAGTCCATGTGCCCCCGGCTGCCTACGCCGTCCTCAGACTCCTGCGACAGGCCAGCCAGAAATAGCCCTTTTAGGCTACTCGCGAGTGGCTCCCCCTGGTCGCCGATGCATATGATAGCGCAGGGACTCGGTCCGCCCGGTCAGGACCCCCTCGTAGTACCGCATATCGGCCGGGCGACTCACTGGGGAGCAACTGCGGAGTAGCTCATGCAGGGTCGACTTCTGCTGCGTATGATTGGTCCCACACTGGCCGTAGGTGCCATTCTCCTCCTGGTGGGCGGAGTGTCGGCCTGGTATCTCCACCGACTGCAACGCCAGTCCTCTCAGCTATTGGTCGAGAGCGTCACCAAGGTCCGGGCTGCCGAGGAATTGGAACTCATCGCCCACGAACTTCGAAGCGACCTCCAACAGTTTCTCCTTACCGGCTCGCCCGAATCGCTCCAGTCCGTCTCCTCATTGCAGCACAAGGCCGGGGACTGGATCGCTCAGGCACAGCTCCTCGCCGACTCTCGTGAGGAAGCGGAACTGGTCAGTCAAATCAAGCAGGGTTACGACCACTTCTTCCGCCAATTCGATCCGCTACTTCACGACGATCAGCCCCTGCAACGCCGCGAAATGCTCGACCTCCTCCAGCAGGTGGCCACACAGCGCATCGAAGCCCCCGCGAGCCGCTACCGAACGCTCAACCAGCTCCAGATGTCCGAAGCCAGTCGGCGCAACCAGATGATCGCCGATCGCATGGGAATGGGGCTCCTGCTCCTCGGTGTCTGTGGCGCCGTCGCAGGCATGCTCGCCGGCTCGGTGATCGCCCGGAGTCTCCATCGCGCCTTGGTTCAGCTCTCCGTGCCCATCCGCGACGTGACCGGCAAGCTCAAGCAAGTCGTCGGCCCCGTAACGGTCTCCTCGTCCGAAGACCTCCCCGGCATGGAGGCTGCGCTCCAGGCGATGTCCGAGCGCGTCGGTCGTGTCCTCGAACAGCTCCGCGAAAGTGAGCTCGCCGCCGCCCGTAGCGAGCGGCTGGCGGCCCTGGGCCAATTGGCCGCCGGCCTGGCTCACGAGCTTCGTAACCCGCTCACGGCGATCAAACTCCTCATCCAGTCGGCCGCCGAACAGGGCGCGTCAGCCAGTCTCGACAGCCGTGACCTGGCCGTCCTCGAAGAGGAAATCGATCGGCTGGATCACACGCTCCAGACATTTCTCGATTACGCGCGCCCTCCAAAATCAGAGAAATGCCCTGTGGTCGTCCACGAAATCCTCCAACAGACGGTCGAATTCGTCTCGCCCCAGGCCACCCAGCGCGGCGTGCACATCGAGTGCGAGCTACCCGACGAGGTCGTTGTCATCGACGCCGATCCCGGGCAAATCCGTCAGGTACTCCTCAACCTGCTCCTCAACGCTTTCGATGCGTCGCCCGAAGGTGGAACCGTCCGTGTACGACTGGCCCGCCGAGCCAGTCCGGTGCCGCACTGCGGGAAGTCGCCTTCCGAACAGTGGATCAAGCTCGACGTTGCCGACTCCGGCAAGGGAATTCCGCCCGGCTTCGAGCAACGGGTCTTCGAACCATTCTTCAGCACCAAAGACGCCGGCAGTGGGCTGGGATTGCCCATTTGCCGAAGAATTGTCGAAGAACACGGCGGCACGATCTCCGTCGAGGACCTTCCACGGGGAGGCGCCCTGTTCAGCATCTGCTTGCCCGTCGGAGCCCCGCGTCCGCAGCCCGACAATGCCGACTCTCCCGCAGACCATCCCACCGTTGCTCAGAAGGCTTGACCATGCCGACGCTCCTGATCGTCGATGACGAACCGAACGTCCTCTACTCGCTCGAGCGAGGTCTGTACACCGAGGGATTGGAGTTGACCACGGCCACGACCGCTAAGCAGGCCCTCCAGCGTGTTTCCCAACAACTCCCCGACGCGGTCGTGCTCGACGTGCGCCTGCCCGACATGTCCGGCCTCGAGGTGTTCGATCACATTCGCGAAATCGATGCCCGCGTGCCCGTAATCCTCATCACCGCCCACGCCACCACCGAAATGGCCATCGAGGCCATGAAGCGCGGAGCGTTCGAGTACCTGCTCAAGCCGGTCGACCTGCATCAGCTTCGCGAGATCGTTGGCAAGGCCATCCATCTGAGCCACTTCCGGCGTGTGCCCACCGTCTTCACCCAGGAAGACGGCATCGACGAGACATCTGTCGATCGCATCGTGGGCCTTTCGCCCGCCATGCAGCAGGTCTACAAGGACATCGGTCGCGTTGCCCCTCAGGATGTGAATGTCCTCGTCTTGGGCGAGAGCGGCACCGGCAAGGAACTCGTCGCCCGCGCCATCTTCTCCCACAGCCGCCGTGACAAGGCCCCTTTCCTCGCGATCAACTGTGCCGCCATCCCCGAGTCGCTTCTGGAAAGCGAGCTATTCGGACACGAACGCGGTGCCTTCACCGGGGCCGACCGCCGCCGCATCGGCAAGTTCGAACAAGCCAACCACGGCACCATCTTCCTCGACGAAATCGGCGACATGACCATCGCAACCCAGGCCAAGATCCTAAGGCTGTTGCAGGATGGCCGCTTCGAGCGCGTCGGCGGAAACGAGACCATTCAAACCGACGTCCGCGTGATCGCCGCCACCAACCGCCATCTCGAAAGCCTCATTGCCCAAGGCCACTTCCGCGAAGACCTCTACTACCGCTTGAAGGTATTTGCCATCTATCTCCCGCCGCTGCGTCAACGGATGGAAGACCTGCCCATGCTCGTAGACCACTTCATCCGCTCTTTCCGCCGCGAGTTGGGCAAGGATGTTCGCGGTATGCCCATGGAAACCCTGGAAGTCCTCAAGGCCTACGATTGGCCAGGAAACGTTCGCGAGCTACAAAGTGCCTTGAAGTACGCCTTCATCCAGGCGACCGGCGACGTGCTCGCTCCCCACTGCCTGCCGGCAAGCGTGCGGGGAGGCGCCGCCGCAACACCTCCCGCACCGGTCAAACCCGCTCTCGGCTGCCTCGACGTCCCCGCCCTCGTCGACAAGATGCTGGACTCCGGCCAATCCGACATCTATCGCCAACTCCACGTCGAAATGGACCGCATCCTCTTCGACGAAATCCTCCAGCGCACCAGCGGCAACCAGGTACTGGCCAGCCAACTACTGGGCATCTCGCGCACCACCCTCCGCGCCAAGCTCGGACTACTCTCCTCGGAGAACTGAGTTCCCCGGCCGACGCCCCTCTTACGTCCCCGCCTCCCTCCGCCGCGGTGGGCCGGGATTGCGGCAATCTCAAACCACGGGTAAGCTAAACTTGTTGACACTCGCACGGTCAATCGCTCACCTGCCACCCGATCGGCGTGAACCCCTGACCTTTGGCTCTGCTGGCGTCAATACGTGTTCTGGGAACGGTGCTGTCTGGCGAGTGCCCTGGCGGCTTCCGGATCGCCTCGGGCGAGCTCGGAGCCTGCAGATCGCTCTCCCCAGAGCGAATTCGGCGTATGTGTAGCGTGTTCCGCTTTCGAAACCGCAGAGACAAGCCGCCACGAACGCTACAGTTACTGAGTGTCGCAGAAGTAGTGAGTCCATTAGAGCAGGAGTTTTGTGTGTTCGAGGAAACGGGGCAAGAGATTCTGATTGCGGCGGAGAGACGACAGGGAATGGGTGGTTTGTTGGCGGAGATGGTGGGCGTCGGTGGGCGCGAAGTTGGCTTGGCACCCGTGTTTGACGTAGCTCCACACGCCTTCCACCGGATTCAACTCGGGACAGTAGGACGGCAAGGGTTCGAAGCGGAACCAAGACGGATGCTTGATCGCGAAATACTTGGCCGTCTTGAAATGGGCAGGGAGATTGTCCCAGACGAGCACAAGCCGACGCCGAAAACGACGGTGCAGGCTACGCAGGAACGCGATCAGAAGCGACGTGTCGATGTTGCGGCCGTGCAACTGAAAAAAGAAGTCCATTCGTCGGCGAAGAGGCGAAATCGAAAAGGCTCCGATCGCCGAGAGTCGATCACGCCGGGCCGATTCGACCAAGATGGGCGTCCGCCCCGATGGTGCCCAGGTTCGACGGACGGTCGGCTGAAGCAGGAAGCCGGATTCGTCCAAAAACACTATCGGCCGACGCCAACGGGCCGCCCCTTTTTTATCCGCGGCCACTCGACGTTTCGCCAACGCTCCAGTGCGTCGGGGTCTTGTTGTCGTGCTCGACGCTGCGGTTTTTGCAGTGTTAGGGTCAGTTGCCGGAGGATCTTCAGCACATGATGGGGATGGTAGTCGACGTTGAATCTTTGGCGAATGACTTGAGCGACGCGTTTCCCGGTCCACAGATCGGACGAAAATCCGGCAGCCAGGGCGCCCTTGAGAAGGATGCGTGTGAGCGTTTTCAATCGTGCCTTGGGCAACTTGGGTGGTCGCCCGGTGGGCGACTTGGTCCGCAGGCCTTCGAGGCCTTGGCATTGGACAATCGCTTTCCATCGCCCAACCGACGAGGTCGCTACATTCAAAGCGCAAGCCACGTCGATGCTCTTGCTGCCGGCCAGAAGAAGCCGGCCGGCTGCGACACGCCGAGCTTCTTGCTCCGCCTTGGTTCCAAGTGTTCGTCCCATGCATACCCATACGAACCGACCTGTAAATCAGTTCACTACTTCTGCGACCGTCAATAAGTGCGACACGCGCCAGCCGCAGAACCGGCCGTCGGCAACCCTACCATTTCGTCCACTCCACACTGCCGGCTCATCCGTCCTGCCACTTGCCAAAAGCCCCCAGATCGTACCCTAAACCTTACCCAAAGAAAGACCCTGTTATGCAATGCCGCAACGTCCTGTTTGCGCTGGTCGTGGCCGTAGCCATGGCGCCCATATCCTCGATGGCCCAGCAGCCTGCTCCAAAGCAAGCTCCGCCAGCCGCGACCGACAAAGTCGTCGCCGTCGTCAATGGCCAGAATATTCTCGATTCCGAGGTAACGCAGACCATCCAGCGGCAACTCCGTGGCCGCACGCTCTCCTATCAGCAGGAAAAACAACTCCGCGAGCAAGTCTTGCAGATGCTCATCAACACGCGACTCGTTGAGCAGTTCCTCGCCGCCAAGAAGATCCAAGCCGATCCCAAGGCCGTCGACGAGGCCCTCAAGCAAATCAAGGAGCGCGTGGGCGCCAGCGGCTTCTCCTTCGACGAGGCCCTCAAGCGTCAGGGACTCACCGAGGCAACCCTCAAGCAGCGGCTCGCCGGAGAACTCGCGTTTCAGAAGTACGCCGACTCCGCTGTGACGGATCGCGACGTGACCGATTACTTCAACGCCAACAAGGCCGATCTCGGCGGCGACGAAGTCCGCGCCAGTCACATCCTTATCAAGTTCCCCGAAAACGCCACGGATGCCGATCGCCAAGCGGCCCTCGCCAAGATCAAAGGCATCCGCCAGGAGATTACCAAGGGGCTCGACTTCGGCGAGGCTGCCAAGAAATACTCTGACTGCCCCAGTTCCAAGAGCGGCGGTGACCTCGGTTTCTTCCCACGGTACGGCCGTATGGTTGAACCGTTCGCCGAGACCGCCTTCACGCTCCCCAAAGGCGAGGTCAGCCAACCGGTCCAGACCCAGTTCGGCTGGCACCTGATCACGGTCACCGACAAGAAGCAAGGCGACAAGACTTTGGACGACGTTCGCGGCGACATCAAAGATCTGCTGGTCGCCCGGCTGTTCGAGAAGACCGCCGACGAACAGCGCAAAACGGCTAAAATCGAAATCCCCAAGTAGCCGCAAGCTGCGTGCTCGGGTTGAATCCTCTGCGGCCGGTCCGGACGACCTTCGTTCGGCCGGCCGCACCCTTTCATGGTTCGTTTCAATCCGGCACCGGAACCGGCGCCCTTCGATTCGTCCTCCCCGCAGGCCGCGGTCTGCTCTTCAGCCATCGCGCTCGGCCGACGACGCCACTCAATCGCCTGATTTGTTCCGTCCCCGGCGCGAATGCCACGACGGCATGGGCCTCTCATGCTTCGCCGCACCCACGATCTCCAAACGGTGAACCGGCACCTCCGGTGGTGCCACGATGCCCAATTTCACGCGGCTGCCCCTGGTCGAAACCACAGTCACGGCCACGCCACACGACGGTAGAACCACCGTCTCGCCAATCTTGCGACTCAGCACCAGCATCAGTGTCCTCCAGTGACATGCTCGCCCGCGTGCCTCCTGCAGCACTCGGGCGTTAACGGCTGCGCCGCGAGGGAAGCCCCAGCGAGAATGGACGCTCGTCGGCTTCCACGGTCAGGGCTCTCGTCAACGCCAGCTTCAATTCCGAAAGATCCTCCGACTTCTCCACGCACGCCATCGCGCAACAGCTTCGAGTGTCGCTCAGGCAGTCCTCATCGTTCATCGTAAACAAGATGATCGGAACGGCCGGGTCGGTCTGCTTGATCTGCTTGCTCGCCTCGAATCCACCCATGCGCGGCATGCGAATATCCAGAATCACCGCGTCAGGCCGGACCTTCCGGGCGGCGCGAATCGCATCCGCGCCATCCTGCGCGAGGACCACCCGGTACCCTTCATCCTCCAGCACCTGTTTACAGTACTCTCGAATGCCCCGATTGTCGTCCGCCAGCAGAATGGTCTTCATCGCTACCCACGCCTGCTTCACAGTCAGTGAATCACCGATTCCACTTCCCCCTATACAGGAGTGCAACCATTGTGCCGAACAGAATCTGGCGCGTGCTAGAGTCGCAAGACATTGCCATCTCAGGCCTTGCGATCGACCCTCCAGGACGATCAACCTCAACGAATGGCCTTATCCTGGACAGCCACGTCAGAAATCGAACAGCCCGTCCGCCACGACACGATCCGCCACTCAGCCCGGCAGATCGGCATCCGAGCCCCGCTGCAGGCCGTGCCGATTCAGCTTGGCGTGCAGCGTCGGACGGGCCAGTCCCAGCAGTTTGGCGGCGCGGCTCTGGTTCCCGTGCGTTTTCCGCAGCGCCTCGGCCAACAACAGCCGTTCCACCTTCCCCATCACCTCCTCGAACACGCTCGTCCCGTTCGACGACAGCAAGTGACGCCGGATTACCTCCCGAAGGACCTTCTCGTCTCGCAAGCTCGCATCCGCCTCACCCGGCGACTCCCGATCGAAAACCTCCGAAAGCCCGCGAGCTTGAATCGGGTAGCCGTAGTTCAATATCAACGCGCGTTGTACTACATGCGCCAGCTCGCGCACATTTCCTGGCCACTCGTGATTCGTCAACGCGGCCACCGCGTCCTCGGCGATAACCGGAACGTCCATCTCCAACTCCGCGGCGAACCGGCGCAGAAAGTAATCGATCAAACTAGGAATATCCTCGCGACGCTCGCCCAGTGGCGGCAAGTGGATGCTGACCACGTTCAGACGGTGATACAGGTCCTCCCGAAAACTCCCCGCCGCAATCGCTTGCTCCAGCGGCCGGTTCGTAGCCGCCAGCACGCGCACGTTCACGGCAATCGTATCGTTGCTGCCCAACCGCTCGAAGCTGCGTTCCTGCAGCACCCGCAGAATCTTCGCTTGAATGCCCCGCGGAATGTCGCCGATTTCGTCCAGGAAGATCGTGCCCCCGTCGGCCTGCTGAAACTTGCCGATCCGTCGCGTTGCCGCGCCCGTAAACGCCCCTTGCTCGTGCCCGAACAGTTCGCTCTCCAGCAACGTCTCCGGAATCGCCGCGCAGTTTACCACCAAGAGCGGCCCCTCGCTCCGACGGCTGTGCTGGTAGATGGCCCTTGCCACAAGCTCCTTGCCCGTCCCCGATTCGCCTCGAATCAGAACCGTCGCCTCCGTCGGCGCCACGCGGCCGATCGCCTTGTACACCGCCTGCATTGCCGGGCTTCTGCCGATCATCACGTCCGCATGCGTCGGCCCTGGCTCTCCTCCAAGCACCACCGGTTGTCGCGCCAGCCGCGCTCCTTCCAACGCCCGGTCGATGGTCTCCAACATCGCCTCCGGCTCGAGCGGCTTCACGTGATAGTCAAAAGCCCCGATCTTCGTCGCCTCGATCGCCGTCTCCATCGTTCCCTGGCCCGTCATGATGATCACCGGCAGCTTCGGATGCGAGGCCCGAATCTTCTTCAGCGCGTCCAGGCCGCTCATACCCGGAAGACAGACGTCCATCACCACCAGCTCGAACTCCCCTGTACTCAGCCGCTCCAGGGCCTGCTCCGCGCGCGTCACCGTAGCGACTTTGTGCCCTTGCGAGCCCAGAATCTCTACGAACGCTCCCAGCACGTTCGCCTCATCGTCAACCACCAGGATGCGCCCCATCGTTCATTCCTCGGCCATCGGGATGCGCATGGCGAATGTCGTCCCGTTCGGCGTCGACGACTCCAGCACCAACCGGCCCTCATGACGCGCCATAATCTGGGCGGCGATGCTCAAACCCAGCCCCGTCCCCTGCTGCTTCGTCGAGAAAAACGGCTCGAAAATCCGCTCCTGAACATCCGCCGGCATTCCGCAACCGCTGTCGGCAATCCGGATGACCGCCGCGCGCCGCCCGTCTGCTTCCCGTTCCTCCAGCACGGTCACACGAATCGTCCCCTCTTCCTCCGTCGCGTCCGCGGCATTGTTCAGAAGATTGATCAACACCTGTCTCAATTGCTCACTGTCGGCAACAATCCACAGAGGTGTACCGTCTATGTCCGCCTCCAAATCCAGCTCGCTTTCCTCGAAACGGCAACTGCAAAGCTCCAAGGTCTTCTGCACGACGACCCGCACATCATGCCGCTGCAGCTTCAATGCCGGCGGGCGGGAGAATTCCAGGAAATTGCGAACGATACTCTCCAACCGGCCCACCTCGTCAGAAACAATCTGCACCTTGTGGCTCAAATCCTCGTCATCCGCCACGGCCTTCCGGATCGAAAAGAGCCACATCTTCACCGCCGTCAGCGGATTGCGGATCTCGTGGGCAACGCTCGCCGCCAAACGCCCCACGGCCGCCAGCTTCTCGGCACTCGAAAGCTTGGCGCGGTTCTCTTCCAGACTGCTCCTCGCCTCGGTCACGTCCGACATCAGCCGGCGCAGCGACTCGCCCACCGCGCCCAGTTCGTCGCCATCCCCCGCGCTCGCGTGCTGCCCCGTGAAACGTCCCGCGGCGGCCGCCATCCGCCGTAACGGCCGCAACACCCCCGCATAGAACAGCCACAGCAGGCCGACGCCCAGGCCGACGGTCAACATCGCCGTCAACATCACCAGCCGGGTCGTCTGCGCCACCTGCGTCGCCGCCGCAGTCGTCGAACTGGCTACATAGTTGATATTGGCGTCGATGAACTCCTCACACAGCCGATACGCCTCATCGTAGTGCCGCTGCACGTCCCCCAACAGCAGCCGCTTCGCCTCCGCCTTTCTTCCCTGCCCAAACAGCTCCACCGCCTTCTCTCGCGCGCTGTCATACTTCTTGTACACGCGCTCCAGGTCCGACAGGATCTGCTGTTCCCGTTCTGTGTGGGCGAGGGCCCGTGCTTCTTCGAGCCCCTTCGCAAACGCCTGCCTCTTCGCTGGCAACTGCACCAGCCAGCGCGCATTCCCATCCTCCAGCATGTACGCCGACGCCAACCCGCGCTGCTCCAGCACCGCGATCTCCAACTCCTCCGCTGCCCGTATGCTAGGCAGGTTGTCATTCACGGTGCGGTGCAGCACGCCGGCCAACCGTGGCGACGAAAAGAACACGATACCGCTGGTCAGCAGCGCCAGTCCCACCACGCCGAACACGGCCGCGGAGATCTTCGTCTTAAGCGTAATATGCATCGCCGCTCGCTCCCTGATCGTGAGACGTCCCCCCAAGCGGACACATCCACACCCTGCTCGCCGTTGCGCTGTACGCCGATGCCCTCCGCGCGGTTCACTCGTCGCTCCATCGACTCCCGACCATCGTCCAACAATCATCGCAGAGAAACAGCCGCGGCAGCAAGCGTCTCCCCCCGTTTGGTGCGATTCCCACTCGTCGCCTCGCACCGGCCGCAGTGCTGGCGCGACATTCTGACGGGATCCAGGCTTCAGCGACTCAGTCAGTCCGTCGCCCGGTACAAGAACACCGATCGCTCCCCAGCCGCGATCGCGCCGCGATGGTTGCCGGCCACGGGCTCCGTCCCCGTCCTTATTAAGCCTGTCACACCACCTGAAACACGTACTTCAGCGAGAAGTAGACCCCAACCACCACGAAGATCACGCCCGTCGACATCCGCGCCCACCATTCGATCCGGGCGAGAATGTTGTACGCCCTTCCGACCGACTGCGCACTGCGCGCCAGAAGCACCGCGAAGACGATCACCGGCAGCGCCGTCCCCACGCCGTACACCACCGGCAGCGTGATACTCGAATTGACCTTCAGCGACAGCGGCACAAGACTCCCAAAGAACAGCGCCGCCGAGGTCGGGCAGAACGACAGCGCAAAGACAATGCCCAACAACAACGCGCCCCAAACCCCCATCGCCGCCACCCGCTTTTGCAGACCTTCGCTCATGCCGCCGCCGCTTGGCGTGAACTCGATCAATCCCGTCAAGAACATCCCGACCACGATCAGGATCGGCCCCAGCATCAGGTTCATGTATTTCTGCAGCAACAGCGACATCTCCGGCACCGACAGAACGCTCGCAACCAGAGCCACCGCCAGCACCAGATACGCCACCGTCCGCCCCAACGTGTACAACAGCCCGCTGAGAAACACCTGCCTCGAATTGCCCACTCGCCGGCCGATGTACGAAATCGCCGCAATGTTCGTCGCCAAAGGGCAAGGGCTGATCGAAGTGAGGATGCCCAGCCAAAGCGCCGACCCGATCCCGAGCACGAATTCCGTCATGGCAGTGCCTCCTCGTTGCCCTGCGAACCGCTCATCTCATCGGGCGGCGGTCTTCTCGGCGTCCAGATAGCTTCGTACTTCCCCTTGAACGTACTTCATGAACGCCTCTTCGTCTCCCACCAGGCTCCACACCTTCGGCGCCGGCTTCCACGTCTTCACCTTGCCGTCCCGAACGTCCATTAGCACCAGCGTCGGCCCCGTAATCTTGTAAGCCTCGGTGTATTCCCGATTCTTCGCGTCCTGAAAATCCACCGTCGTCATGCGAACGGTTCCCGCTTTCAACTCCGCCGCAAAACCCTTCTTGACCGCCTCTTCCACATAGCCCCCGATCTTCTTGCACGTCGGACACCGCACCGTACGATGAAAATAACACACGACCACCTGGTGCGCAGGCGTCGCCGCCTTCTCCGCGGTGGCCTTCTCTGCCGCAACCGCCCGCGCCCCATCCCACGTCACTGCCAGGGCCACAGCCACCGCACCGGCCACGCCACCCAGAACCGACAGCCAGATCGCACGCGACTTCATCGCAACGCTCCTTATCTAAACAGATCACTTCGGAATCGGAAGCGGGTCTTCAGCCGGCGCCTCAGGCAATGGCACGGCCGCCTCCGCTTCCACCGTCGTCGTTTCGTCCCCGTCCAACAGGGCCCGCAGGTTCTTCTGAACGAACTCCACGAAGGCTGCCTTATCTCCGACATGCTCCCATACCTCCGGTAGTCCTTTCCACGCAACTTGCTTCCCGTTGGCCATCTTCACCAGCACGACCGTGGGAGCCACCACGTCGTACTCCTTGGCATAATGCTCGTTGCCCGGTGTTTCGTAGTTCACCACCTCCCACCGGACCGTCCCACGCTTCAATTCGTCGCCAAAGCCGCTCTCCACGGCCTCGTGCGCATATTCCTCGATCGTGCGGCACGTCGGGCATCGCGTGTTGCTGTGCATGTAATACACGGTCACGCCGTCACGCGGCGCGGCTGCCGCCGGCGCTCCTTCGCTGCCCTGCGGCTGCGGACCCGGCGATACGGCCCTCACGATCAACACCACGCACGTCGCCGCCACGAACATCAACAGCGAGTTCGCCGTCGCTTCCTTGATTGTCATTGCCTGGGCTCCCGATCGACCCGATGCCCGACCATCCTTCCAACCGCCTACGGCTGCCCCGGCATCCCGCCCTGCCGCCCGCAGAACGCCTCGTACGCCGCCGTCAGTGCCTCGCGATATTGGGCCTCTTCGCCCGCCTCGATCGCGTGATAGATGCGCACCTTTTCCAGAAGCGCATCCGTAGAACTCTCCCCCGGCTCCAAACCGTGTCGGTGCAACCAGTCGAAAATCAACGGCAGGCCGTTCACCACGACCTCCCTGTTGCCGACCATCAGGTTCCCTTCTTGCGGCCGACTTCCGCAAGAGCATCCGCACGAAGCCGCCTTCGAATCTTCGCTCGCTGGGCATTCGGCCGCGCACGAAGCCAGCGCATCCACCTCGGCCGCGATCCGGTCCGCCACCAGCCACACGGCCTCCTCGTCCGACTTGTCAAAATCCCTTGCCGACCGGTGGCATCCTGCGGCCCGATCGCCAAGAATCTCGCTCACCACCAGCGACGCCGCCACGCGGCCGCTATGCCGCTCCGTGCCCCGCTTCGCGCACAGCTTCTCACAGCCGTCGACCGTGATCGTGGGGTGTTCTCGCGCGAATCGCCGCTCCTGCTCCTCGCCTGTCAGAAACAGCGGCAAACACAATGTGACCGTCGACTGCGGCCTCAGCAGCTCCAACACGCGTCGTGTCGCCAGCCGCGAAACCGTCCCCACCGCAATTTCCTCGCCGCTGCACGCAATAATCCCGACCTTCACCGGTTCACTCATCGTCGCTTCTCCCCAACTCATCTATCGCTTGTCGCGCCCCTTCGGCGATCTCTGCGGCAATCTCTTCCGCCGCCGACCACCCTTCGGCGCTCAGCACCGTCGCCGATCCAAACTGGGCTCCGCGATGCCGTTTCAGCGTATCGAACACGCGAACCCCCGCGGCGACTTCCCCGCCCGACAGCTCGACGTTCTTCTTCGCGCACAGTTTCGGACAACCGTCGACCGTAATGCACGGCTGCCGCCGAATCCTCTCCCGCGTCTGCTCGTCGCCGTCGACCAACAGCGCCAAACACAGCGTGTCGGCCTTCCCCGGCAAGAGCGAATCGACCACTTCCAACGCCGCCTCGCGGCTGATCAGCCCTTGCACCTTGCCGATCCCGCTGCACGGAATCACCAGCACTCGTTTCTCGCTTCCTGAACTCATAGCTCACTTCCCGGCTCGCCGTCGCCGCCTCAGCCGCCGTTCGCGGCGAGAATTAGGCCTTTCACTTCGTCCAGGCTGGGCACGCGCCCCGCCACCTTCACGTAACCGTCGATCACCAATCCCGGCGTCATCAGGATATCGTACGACATGATCTGCTGAATGTCTTCCACCTTCTCCACCAGTGCCTCGGCGCCCGTCTCCTGCACCGCCAGCTCGACCGTCTCGTACAGCTTCTTACACTTGCTGCACCCCGTTCCCAATACTTGAATAATCATCCGCTGGTCACTCCTCAATAGTAATCACAGGATCCACGACGATTTCCGACTTCACCGAGTTAACCACCAGGCTGTACTTCTGCGCCGATCGCAGCGCCCGCAGCACGCGCGATTCGATGACCGCCCGATCCTCTCCCTCGGCCGCCACCCGAATCACCGGGCGAAACTCCAGCCGCGTAAACTGCTCCGTGCGGTCCAGCTCAATCAGCTTCGTCCCCTCCGTGCGGCACTCGTACGACAGCAGCTTCAGCTTCAGCCGCTCGGTCGCCCACAGAAACATCATCATTACGCACGTGTTCGCCGCTGCGACGAACGCGTCCTCCGGCGTAAACACGCCCTCGTGCCCGTGCGCATCCGGCGGTGCGGAAAACACGCACTCCGGGCCGTTGCCCATCTCCAGGCGGCCCCAGTGCTCTCCCTCCCAATGCACGGTCGTATGGTAGATTGCCGTTTGGCTCATGATGACTTCAGCTCCTCCTCGGCGTCTCCCCGCATCACCGACAAGTACGCCTGCGGCTCCAGAAGATCCCCCGGCTCGCCATCCGCCATCCGCACGCACACCAGCCAGCCCTTCCCATACGGATCTTCGTTGACCAACTCCGGCAGCGCCTCCAGTTCCCCGTTCACCTCGACGATCTCGCCGCTCACAGGCACCGGCAGGCTCACCGTCGCCTTGATTGTCTCCACCTCGGCAAATTCGTCCCCCGCCGACAGCCGCGTCCCAACCGGTTTCAGATGCACGAACGCCATGTCGCCGCTGCGCTGCTGCACGTAATCGCTCAGGCCGAGTCGCACGCAGCCGTCTTCGCACGTCTGCACCCAAATGCCCAATTGGCTGTACCGCCGGCCCGCAGCCACGCGGAAGATGAACTTGCCGATCGTCGTTTCCAGGTACTCCGGCATACCGACTCCTTTCCAATCCTCGTTACTTCGATGCGCCCGCTCCGCCTCCGCCGGTCGACCGTTTTCGCTCGATCCGCCGAAACTCTGCGTAGAAGTTATCCTTGATCCTGGGCGCGTCCTTCCTGTCGATCCGCTCGAAACCCGCCGACGCGATCTCCCGGAAGTACACCTCCTTCGCCGCGCGCGCCCTCTGCTTCACGTACTCATTGTTCCCTTTGCCCAGGTCGAAGTCGATAATGACTAACCGTCCCCCAGGCCGTAACGCGCGATGGATCGACGCCAGCATCGCCCCCGGGTCCTCGAAGTGATGGTACGTATCGCACAGAAAAGCCACGTCGATCGACCCCGCAGGCAAACCGACCGAATCCGGCGTATTCAGCACCGGCTTGACGATTCCCTCGTGACCGAGCTTCTTCGCCTGCTCGCCGATGTACTTTACAAAGGCCGGCCCGATATCCACGGCATACACCACGCCCTTCGTCCCTACTTCCTCCGCGAACAGTTGCGAAAACAGTCCCGTCCCCGCGCCGATGTCGGCCACCGCCTCCCCGCGTTTCAGGCCGACCACGCGCGTAATCTCATGACGTTTGGCGAAGATATCGCGATTCTCATTCTCGAACCGCTTCACGAACGCCTGAATATCCGCGTGCGGATCCGTAAACTTCTTGTTCATCTTCGCCGCATACGGCGCCGGCGACTTGTCGGCTTTCTGCTCACCGCCGACGACAACTCCCGCCACCAACACCAACCCCACACTCATCCATCCCAACACCGCAATCTTTCGCCCCATCGTATTGATCCTCGCTGCATGTCCCATACGGTTCCCGGTGAAACAACCTCGCCTCCAACCCTGTACCACACCCACCCCCTGTAGCACAACCGCCCTCGGCTGTGCCCCTCACCAAACACCCATCACAACCGCTCCACAGGCTCATTCTCTCCACAACACGCGCCCGCTCCCGCCAATGCCGACGCGCCCATCTCGTTCCCGTCACCCTCTCCAAACAGTCGCCGCCGCAGGTACAGCGACACGTTCACCAACCCGATCAGCACCGGAACCTCCACCAACGGCCCGATCACCGCCGCAAACGCCGCCCCGTGATGGATGCCGAACACGGCCACCGCCACGGCGATCGCCAGCTCGAAATTGTTGCTCGCCGCCGTGAACGAGAGCGTCGCCGTCTTCTCGTAGCCCGCTCCCAGCTTCCAACCCACGACGAAGCTCGTCAGAAACATCACCACGAAGTATATCAGAAGCGGAATCGCGACCATCACCACGTCCAGCGGCTTGCTCACGATCTTCTCGCCCTGCAGGCTGAACATCACGATGATCGTAAACAACAGCGCGATCAGCGTCACCGGACTGATCCGTGGAATGAACTTCTCCTCGTACCATGCCCGGCCCCGCCACCGCACCAGCACCAGCCGCGTGAACATCCCCGCCAGAAACGGGATACCCAAATAGATGAACACGCTCCAGGCGATGTTGCCGATGCTCGCCCTCTCCGCCAACAACGCCAAGGTCCGTTCATCCATGCTCCCCCCGGTGAATACCGGCAAGAGAAGCTTCAGAAACAGCCACGCGTACAAGCTGTAGAAGAACACCTGGAACACGCTATTCATCGCCACCAACCCCGCGGCGTATTCCGTGTCCCCGCGAGCTAGGTCGTTCCAAACGATCACCATGGCGATGCACCGGGCTAGGCCGATGAGAATCAGCCCCACCATGTAGTCAGGCGCCCCGCGCAGAAAGAGCACCGCTAGCCCGAACATTAGCACCGGCCCGATCAGCCAGTTCAGCACCAGCGACAACCCCAGCACCTTCCCGTCGCGAAACACATCGCCCAGCTCTTCATAACGCACCTTGGCCAGCGGCGGGTACATCATGAGGATCAGCCCCAGCGCAATCGGAAGACTCGTCGTCTCGCCGACCCTCAGCCGATCCAACAGCGAGGCCGCCCCAGGCGCCAAGCGCCCCAAGGCCACGCCCGCTGCCATCGCCAGGAAGATCCACAGCGTCAGGTACCGATCCAGAAACGAAAGCCGCTTGGCAATGCCGTCTCGCATCAATATTTAGCCCCTTGGCGAAATGACCAAATATTCCGGACAAAACAAGACGGCTGGTGCCGTCCTAGACTCCTACTTGCACGCCGTACACGGCGCCTTTCCCTCGGTGTCGCATTCCAACACCGACTCGACGCAGCGAAAGAAATCGACGATGCACGGCACCAGCAGCCGGTAATACACTTGGTTCCCGCGTTTCTCATCCGTGATGAGCCCGGCGCTCTTGAGAACCGTCAGATGTTTCGACACGGTCGACATGTCGGCCCCGACCATCTCGGTCAACTCGCAAACGCAATGCTCGCCCGCGCGCGACAGCTCATCCACAATGAACATCCGCGTAGGATGTGCCATCGCTTTGACCACGCGAACCCGCGCCTCGTAGCTCGCCCGCGTTGTTGCGTCCACCAACCACTCCTCACGGTCTTCCGCCCACGTGCACCATATCGGCGATTCACTATTTGGCAGTTTAGCCAAATAGACTCTCAGCTCAAACCCCTCTTTCGGGAAAGACAAGAAGTGCAACGAGCGTCCGCCTCGTTCGCCTACTACCGACGACGGCGCGTGCATGCTGTCTTTGGCAATCTTGCGCGAGCTCCCTTGATACAGCCCTGCTCATTGCCAGTCGGCCGATTCACCCGCACAATCTCTTTCAGGCGTTTCACATCCCGGGCGATCCTCGCATCCCCCGTCAGCGAATCCTGCAACCATTCCAACGCCTGTTGCACAACCGTCGGCGCCCCATCATCAGCCAGCCGGTAATACATCCATCGACCCTGCTTACGCCCTTCCACCAGATGCGCCTGCCGCAGGATCGACATGTGCTTCGAGGTCGTTGAAGGTGCCAGAGCAACCAGCGCAACGATCTCGCAAAGGCAAAGCTCCCCACCTCGGAGTGCCATGAGCATCCGCGCCCGGTTCGTGTCCGCCAAGGCGCTGGCAATCGCTGAGAATCTCCGCATGTCCGCTTCCGCCGTTGGAGTAACCTTCCGTTTCAATCGTCGTCTCGGTTGTACTTCCGTTTCCGGGCATCGTCAAGTTTGCGCCTTCCATTTCGCCGGCTTGCCTCGCGCCCGCACCTGCATAACGTTTACTTGTGGGGCTTGGTAGCCACGGGGCTCCGTTGAAACTTCGCCCGATATGTTGCCGCCGACACTCCTGGCCTTCCCAAAGAACTTGGTTCGACAAGTTCGCTGCGATTCCCGACGCACAAACCCAAACGGAACCTTAACCCCTGACAGAAACCGGCGCACTGGTCCATTCTGCCGGCAACACACCATTCCAGAGGAGAACATCATGGCAGAAGTAATCAAATACGCGGTCATCGCTGTCGCCGCTTTCGTCATTGGCGGATTCGTGGGTCGTTTTCTCGCCTCCGCCGTCGGCGAGCCCGGAAGCGACCAGACTTCCTCGCAGTCCATCGCAGCAACCAGTCCGGCTATTCAGGAATATGCCATTGAGGGGATGAGCTGTCAGGGTTGCGTCAACACGCTCACCACCACCTTGAAGAACATCCCTGGCGTGCAAATGGTCAAAGTGTCCCTGGCCGAAAAACGGGCGGTCGTCGTAGCAGACCCGACCGACGCGACGCGTAAGAAGATCCAATCGGCCGTCGCCGACGCCGGTTACACCGCCAAGCCAATTCTCGACGACCCAGCCACCCCGTCGATGATGCCTGCATCCCAGACCGACACAGGCAAGCCCGCCAGCCACTAATACGCCCCCTCGTTGGTTCAACCTTCCCCCAAAACCGTAGCCCAACCACTCGTTGCGGCGAGGGGGCTCTTCGGCCTGCTGCCGATCCCCGCAAAATGCTGTTTGACCACACGCATCGGTCGGCATTCTTCCCAGCCGTGTAACCGCCGCCCGTTTCCGCGCATCGGTCCCACTAATGAGCGCCGTGTGGCACCAAAACAACCGCCGCCGGCCGTACGACAATTTCGCAAACATCCGCACTTGCCAAAGGAGCCGCCATGACTCGTCATAGCACATGGAAGTGGCTGGTTCCCGTCGCAGCCGGGTTGGTTGTGTTAGTCGGAGCGATCGGTCTCAGCGAAACAAAACCGCCCGCTCCCGTCGCAAGCACGAAGCCGCGCGAGAACCCACCGAAAAAGTCCCCGACACATGGAGAGAAGAACATGTCCGTTACACACGATCAGAACAGCGTTCAGCACGCTAGCACAGCCAACTTCAACAAAATGGTCCTGAAGTCCCCGGTCCCCGTATTGGTCGACTTCTACGCCGACTGGTGCGGTCCGTGTCGCCGGCTCGCCCCCATCCTCGACCAGTTGGCGGCCGAGAACCCCAACGCCAAGATCGTCAAGGTCAACGTCGATCACAACCCCGAGTTGGCGATGCGTTACGGGGTCGACTCGATCCCCAGCGTCAAACTTTTCGACGACGGCGCCGTACAGCATGAGATTGTCGGGCTGGCGAGCAAGTCGCAGCTCCAGGCCCTGCTGACCCGCTAAGAGCGAGAGAACCCCCTCCCCCCCTGGGAACGCCCATTTACCGTGTCCTTTGGAGTCCGTCGATGCAAGACTTCCTCTTAGCCCTTGGTGTCGTGCTGCTGTGGATAGCGCTGAACCGCTGGATTTTGCCCCGGTTCGGAATCCGCACGTGCATGTCCGGAGGATGTTCGCTAGACTGTGCGTCCACGCCCACTGGGCAAACGCAGAAGCAGGCCGACAAGGACGTCGTTGATCTCACACTCTTCACGGACGAGGAGCATCCTTCTCATGGATACTCGAAGGCTCAGGAAGTCAAGGCCGACTAAGGCTCTCTGCTCTGCGTTGCTGGTTGCCGCCTTGTTGCCATACGGCTGTGCCCTCCATCGCACATCGCGTGAACGACTGGCGGCCGCAAACTCGACCATGCGTTCCCCGGTTGCTCTCCAAGACGAGGCGGATGCCTTGCAACACCTCCCAATGCAAGCATCCGCCTCGCACTCGCCTCCATCACCGGCTTCTGCGCCGAAGCCGGCCCCCACAGCCGTTGCTGCCCAACAGCCTCGCAGCACGGCTCAACGGGAACAGACGCCACTGCCACAGGCGGCCGCCCAAGTTCCGGTGTCTCCACCTCGGGCGCCGGCAGCGCAACTCGCCCGAGTCGAGCCGCGCATCGCTCGGCCCGCGTCAAAGCCCCGCGTAATCCATGCCGACGCAACGTCGTTCGATCGCCACGTCCTCCAGGCCGACGTCCCCGTCCTCGTCGACTTCTACGCCAGTTGGTGTGGCCCCTGCAAGGCGCTTGCCCCCACGATCGACGAGCTGGCCGCCGAGAGTCCCCACGCTCGCGTCGTGAAGATCGATATCGACGACAGCCCCGAGTTGGCCAGCCGCTACGGAGTATCCTCCGTTCCTAGCCTCATGGTCTTCAAAGACGGTCGCATCACCGCCAAGCAAACCGGCGTCGCATCCAAAGCCAAGCTGGCGGCGATGCTCCAGTAACAAAACTCATCGCCCCCCTTAGCCGCGCCCGGCTGTGCCCTTCAACTCACCCCGTCAAACACGAAGACCGTTCCGTTTCCACCTTGGCAGAAACGGAACGGTCTCCAACTCTTCTGCGATCCGACGGCCTGACTCGGCCACTCGGTCCTGTCGCTCAGCCGACCGGATGCAGAACCACGAACTGCGAACCTCGGCCGCTCTGCACGAGCAACAGCAAGCCTTTCGTCAGCGGCCGGCTTGCCAGGGCCGACTGCAAATCTGCCGCATTCTTCACCGGCTTTCCATCAGCCTGCGTAATGACCAGTCCCGGTCGCAAACCCGCCAGCGCCGCAACACTATTGGGCTGCACTTCGGTGATCACGACCCCTTGGGTCGCCTTGATGTGCAACTGCTCTGCCACGTCGGCGGTCAGCGGCGACACGTCCATGCCCAGCTTGTCGAATTCCGTGCTCTTCTGCTGGCCGGAACCCGGTTCCGCGTTACCATTCATGGCCAGCGATTCCGCCTTCGGCCGTGCCTGAAGCGTCACGTTCATCGTCAATTCCTTCCCGTTGCGGAGCACGATTAGCGGCTCGGTGCTTCCGACCTTGCTCACCTCCACCGCCTCGCGGAGTTGTGTCGGCGACGTCATCTTCTTGCCCGCGAACTGGGTCACAATATCGCCAGGCTTCAGTCCTGCCGCTGCGGCCGGTGTCTTGGGCATGACCTGGCTGATCAACACACCTTCGTGTACCTTCACGCCGAACTGGTTGGCCAGCTCCTGCGTGACCGATTGGATCATCGCGCCCAGATATGCTCGCTTCACTTGCCCGGTACTCACCAGTTGGTCGGCGACCCACTTCGCCTGGTTGATCGGTATCGCGAAGCCGACACCCTCGTTGCCGCCGCTCTGCGACGAAATCGCCGTATCGATCCCGATCACTTGGCCGTTCAGGTTCACCAGCGGTCCGCCGCTGTTGCCCGGGTTGATCGCAGCGTCTGTCTGCAGCAGTGCCCCGTCGCCGGTGATGCCCACGCTGCGTCCTGTGGCGCTGATGATCCCCGCCGTCACGGTTCCTTGCAGGCCGAACGGCTCACCCAACGCCAGAACCCAATCACCCACTTGCATCGAGTTGCTGTCTCCCAGTTTCGCTGCGGGCAACGGCTCCGGAGCGTGAATCTTCATCACGGCCAGATCGCTCGTCGGGTCGGTGTGTACGTCGGTCGCCGAAAACTCGCGCCCGTCTTGCAGCCGCACAATGACCTTGCCCGCGTTGCGAACCACGTGGTTATTCGTCAGAATCCATCCCGAAGGATCGATGATCACACCCGACCCGCTGGCCACAGCGTGTCCGGGCTGCATCGGGAATTGGAATCCCTTGAAAAACTGCCGGAACTGCGGATTGTTGCGGAACAGCTCACCAAACGGCGTGTTGCCGAAATCGTATTGTCCTTCCGCGTTTGGCTTGGCGTTGGCCGAGGTATGTTCGACCGGCGGCGTTGCCTGGATCATCACGACCGAAGGAAGAACCTGATCGGCCGCGGTACGAAACGCCAACGACAATTCGTTCGCGTAGTTCACCGAGGCCGCCTCTGTTTTCGGACTGACCGGCTGGCTCGGACTCTTCGCCGAGGTCATCGCTACGGTCGTTGGTGCGGTCGACACGGTTTGTTGTACGCGAGCAGCAGTGCCCAGATCCTTCGCTGACGACGCGGGGTGCTCGATCGTCGTAGCGGCTACCCAGCCGGCCGTTGCCAGCAACGCCAACGCTACCAGCGCGGTCGAGCGGCTGCGGTTCATGAAAAACTGTCTCATGACTGTTCCTCCGATTAAGTGTTGAACTTGCCGTTGCGTCAAATGCAGAACCTCGACACGGCTTCCGGGCCTCCGCGGCCCCTCGTCATTGGTCTCGTCCCGAGGGAGCGACGCTCTCGTGCCTCTATGGTCGGCACATCTCGCATATTCCGTGCCGATTGCTCCGGCCGCCGCCAGACAGCCCTTTTCCGCCCTTAGTAACACCTGCGATGTACAATCGGCACACGAAACTTGGCCACCTGCCCGAGGGCCTCCTCCGCCTAAACCTATGGCTACCCCTGGACAACCTGTTCACTCTCTGTACAGCTCTGCACGGCGATCCGTGCGCCCGTGCTCCCCTCGCCGTTCGGCCAAGCACTGTCCGACGACGGCACAAGATGTGCAATCCCTCACGTTCGTCGCTGCCACACCGTCAGCAATTCGCAGGACGTTGAAAGAGAGGATACTGCGATGAGTTCCGCCTCCATCCAATCCAAGCACGATCAAGAATCGACCGACCTACCCGTTCGCCCGAACCCGCAACCCACCGCTGTTGCAGGTCCGACGCGTCGCACGCAACTAGTCGAGGTTTGCGTGTTCCTCTCTCTCATTGTTCCTTCCCTTGTGCTGTCGTTGTTCATCGCACATGGCCAGCACATCAGCTTCCTGCTGGCAGCCGCCGCCACGATCTGTCGCGACTTGTCGCTGGTCGGCCTTATCCTCTTCTTCTTGTGGCAAAACCAGGAATCGCTCGCTCGAATCGGCTGGAAAACCACCGGTCTTCTTCGAGAAACCCTGATCGGTGTGGCCTTGTTCCCGTTCATCTATGGCATGGCGACCCTCATCGAGTTGGCCGGCCTCGACGAAGGGCTTAGTGGCCTTGGAACCCACCTCCCCTCTTTTCTCACCCCCCTGGGTCCGTCGCAGTACATCCTCGCGTTCCTCATGGTCGTCGTCGTGGCCATCGCCGAGGAAACGATCTTCCGTGGCTATCTCCTTCTGCGATTCACCAACACCAGCGGAAGCGCTACCGTGGCCGTCCTTCTATCCTCCCTCGTGTTCGCCATCGGTCACGGATACGAAGGCATCGCCGGCCTGATTACCGTAGGCACGCTCGGCCTCATGCTCGCCCTGATCTATCTCTGGCGCCGAAACATCGTCGCCCCGGTCATCATTCATTTCCTCTTGGACTTTCTCAATATCATCCTCCTTCCCGCACTGCTGCACTGATGGAACACGCGTCCGACAAGAAAACCCGCCTCGGCCCTTTGGCACGACACTTGCGATACCCAGCTACGAGCGACCGTGCACCAAGAAGAAAGAACGCCATGGATACCAAGTCCAAAGGCGATGTGTCCGAGGCAGATGCGAAGGAAACCGAACACGCTGCCCACCCAGATGACGAGCCGTTCACTCAATCCGAGTCGGACGTCCGCTCGGACCGCTTGGGCCGCGAACCTCTTCCCGCCCGCACCCCGCGCATCCTCCACTGGATCTCCTGGACGCTAGGCGTGCTCGTCGTGTTCTGTCTTGCGCTGGCCATCTGGGTCTGGGTCGACATCATCGAGTCGTTCTGGTAACTCGGCACACCAACTCCTGCACTCAGCGACTTGCCGTAGCAGACCTCCAACCACATTCCTGCGACGGCGCAACTGTCTCTGCTGCTTTCCGCGGCCATTTCGACCGATCGCCGGCCCCACCGTTGACCGATATCGCCAGATCCCGCCGGCTAGCCAAGGGGTCCGACGAGCCCCGCAGGTTCACCGCACTCGCCTCACGCCTATAATGGACCAGCGATCGGGGGGAGGACGGGTGCGCGATTACGGTGATCCCCAAATCGGTCGTACCTCCACAGCAGAGGGGATGGCTTCTCTCGTCATGTCTGACCGCGGTGTTGGTCGTCCCCCACGGTTCTCGGTTACGTTCACTGCCATGCACAACGCGATTTCCATGGCTGTTTCTCCGCTGCTTGCCGCCATGCCGGACGACACCTATTCACCCAACTTCTCCAACTCGATCTCCGTCTTCGATCCGGCCTCGCCTTCCGCCCAGCAAATCAACAGCCTCTTCTGGCTCATCATCTGGATCTCTCTGGTCATCTTCTCCCTGGTCGTGGGCACGATGATCTACTACCTGATCCGTTTCCACCGCCGAAACAACCAGGACGATTCCGAGCCACCGCAAATCTACGGTAGCCGCCGGCTCGAGCTCGCCTGGACGATCGCCCCGTTCCTCACCGTCTTCGTCATCTTCCTCGTCGTCATCCGCATCGTCGCCCAAACGCGATCGACCCACTTCCCGCCCAACGACCTGCTCGTCACCGTCGTGGGCCATCAGTGGTGGTGGGACTTCGGCTACCCCGAGTACCATTTCCACACCGCCAACGAAATGCACGTCCCCTTCGGGCCGCTCGACGATCTCCACACCGTCTACCTCGACCTCGAATCAGCCGATGTCGTCCATGCCTTCTGGGTCCCCCGCCTGGCCGGCAAGACCGCCTTGATCCCCGGCCGCGTCAATCACACCTTCTTCGCTGCCCTTGAGCCCGGATTGTACCGTGGCCAGTGCGCCGCCTATTGTGGTGCTGAACACGCCAAGATGCTCATCCGCGTCTACGCCGAGACACCCGACGAGTTCCACGCCTGGGTCAAGCACCAGCAGCAGCCGGCCGTCTCCGATTCGGCCGTCGCACCTGGACGCAACCTGTTTCTCTCCATGCCTTGCTACAACTGCCACACGATCCGCGGAACGCCCGCGCACGGCACCGTCGGCCCCGACCTGACCCACCTCATGAGTCGTCACACGCTCGCCGCCGGTGTCATCCCCAACGACCGTAGCCACCTCCGCGCCTGGGTCGAAAATCCCCAAGCGATCAAACGCGACTGCCACATGCCGCAGATTCGCATGTCACCGGATCAGCTCGACCAGATCGTCGATTATCTGAGCACTTTGAAGTAGAAGTCGAGGTCCGCATGGCCACCATTTCTCCAGCCGCCGGCGAACTCCGCAGCGAGCCCCTCGGCGGCCTGCACGGCTGGGTCGTTAGCGTCGACCACAAACGGATCGGCATCCTCTATCTTCTCACCACGCTCGCCTTCTTCGCCATCGGCGGCATCGAGGCCATGCTCATCCGATGGCAGTTGATCGTCCCCGAATCCAACTTTCTCGGCCCCGGCATCTACAACCAGCTCTTCACCATGCACGGCACGACGATGATCTTCTTCGTCGTCATGCCCATGCTCATCGGCTTCGCCAACTACCTCGTCCCCCTCATGATCGGCGCCCGCGACATCGCTCTGCCACGGCTCAACGCCTTCTCCTATTGGCTCCTCCTCTTCGGCGGTCTGCTTACCTACTTCAGTTTCCTCGCCGGCGGCGCGCCCAACGTCGGATGGTTCGCCTACGCACCGCTTACCGAGCCCGCCTTCTCGCGCGGCACGAGCACCGACTACTGAATTCTCGGCCTCACCGTCAGCGGCATCGGCACGGTCGCCTCTGGAATCAATCTCGTCGCCACCGTGCTCGGAATGCGTGCCCACGGGATGTCCCTTACCCGGCTCCCCTTGTTCGCCTGGATGATGCTCATCAACGGCTTCCTCATCCTCTTCGCCCTGCCGCCGCTGACCGCCGCCCAGATCATGCTTCTGTTGGATCGCAACTGGGGCTCGCACTTCTTCGATCCGCAGTTCGGTGGTTCCGCCCTGCTCTGGCAGCACTTCTTCTGGTTCTTCGGGCACCCCGAAGTTTACATCATGGCCCTGCCCGCCTTCGGCATCATCTCTGAAGTCATACCCGTCTTCGCCCGCAAGGTCATCTTCGGCTATGTCTCCGTCGCCATCGCCACCGTGGCCATCGGTTTCATCAGCTTCGGCGTCTGGGCACACCACATGTTCACCGTCGGCCTCAGCCCCGCGTTGGATACCATCTTCGCCGGTGCCAGCTTCCTCATCGCCGTCCCCACGGGGATCAAAGTCCTCAACTGGGTCGCCACGCTCTACGGCGGAAAGCTCGTCCTCAAAACGCCCATGCTCTTCGCCGTCGCCTTCATCGCGCAGTTCGTCGCCGGGGGCCTCACCGGCATCATGCAGGCCGCGGCCCCCGTCGACTGGCAGGTCAACGACAGCTACTTCGTCGTGGCCCACTTCCACTATGTCCTCTTCGGCGGAACGGCCTTCGCCATCATGGCCGCCTTCTACTACTGGTTCCCCAAGATGACCGGCCGAATGCTCAGCGAGCGCCTCGGCCTCTGGCACTTCCTCCTCATGTTCCTCGGATTCAATCTCACCTTCGGCCCCATGCACATCGTCGGCCTCATGGGCATGCCGCGGAGGATCTACACCTATCACCCCGGCAACGGCTGGGAAACCTGGAACCAACTGGCCACCGCCGGCGCCATGGTCCTCGCCTTCTCCGTGCTCCTGTTTCTCATCAACCTCTTGATCTCCTACCGCCACGGCCGGCCCGCCGGCAACGATCCCTGGGACGCCTGGACCCTCGAGTGGTCCACAACCTCTCCGCCGCCCGCCTACAACTTCGAGGAAATACCCACGGTCAGAAGCCGCCGTCCCCTGTGGGACCTCAAACATCCCGACGATCCCGACTGGAAATTCGAATGACGTGAGGTACCTTTCATGAGTTCATTCGGCGCGCGTGTCTGGAACGATGCCGGTAGCACCGTCAAACAGGCCGCCTCTGACGTCGTCGACGTCCCCAACCTCGACCCGCGCAAGGTCGCCGTCGCCTGCGTCATCGGTTCCGAAGTGGCCTTCTTCGGCACGCTCTTCGTCGCCTACGGCGTATACATGGGCGCCAGCACGACCGGCCCCACGCCGCACGACGCCCTCCGCCTCTACGACGGCCTCATCGGCGCCGCGTTCCTCCTCCCCAGCAGCTTCACCATCGCGATGGCCGTGCGCGCCTTCAGCGCCGGGCGCACCTCGCGATTCCTCCTTTGGCTGGCCGCCACGATCGCTCTCGGAGTCCTCTTTCTTCTCAACACGGCCTGGGAATGGTACGACCTGATCTTCCGCGTCGGGCTGACCCTGCGAACCAACCTCTTCGGCACCACCTTCTACACGCTCGTCGGCTTCCACGCCCTGCACGTCACCCTGGGCGTCCTCGTCATGATCATACTGTTCTTACTCGCCGCGCGCAAACGTCTCCTCCCGGCGCAGGCCGTGGCGCCCGAGCTCTTCAGCTGGTACTGGCATTTCGTCGACGTCGTTTGGATCGGCATCTTCCTCATGGTCTACGTCTTCAGCCGCTAGGCTGTGCCCCATGAACGAAACGCATCGCGGCGACCCGCCAGATTCTGCCCCCGGCCCTACGGCAGCCGCCCAAACAACCCCCGACATGGTCGAGATGCCCGTCTCGACCGTCTGGCCGATGGTCCTGGCGCTGGCCATCATGCTGGCCGCCTCGGGCCTCGTCCTCAACTACGCATTCTCCGTGGCGGGCGCCATCCTTTTCGCCGTCGCGCTCAGTGGCTGGGTCCATCAACTGCTTCCCGGGGCCGGCGAAGAGGAAGTCCCCCTCCCTCCCCGCGACCAGTGGCCGCGCGTCCAACCCAAAGAACGCCCGGTCGCCGACCAACGTCGCGACGCGAGTCGCCCCCGCCGCCGCCTTCCCGAAACGGTGCACCCCATCCGTGCCGGCGTCCTCGGCGGCATCGCAGGCGGCATTGCCATGGCCCTGGTCGCCCTCGTCTACGGACTCTTCGCTGGCCGCGGCATCTGGTATCCCGTCAACCTCCTGGGCGCCATGCTCCTGCCCGGCACCACCGGACTCTCCATCCCGCAACTCGAACAGTTTCACCTGGCGCCCGTGGTTCTCGGCCTCTTCATCCACGGCTGTGCGTCCCTCGCCGCCGGCCTCCTGTTCGCCTTGCTGCTACCCATGCTCCCCGCCCGGCCTGTCATCTGGGGTGGCATCGTCGCCCCGTTGCTCTGGTCCGGCGGCGTTTACGCCTTCATGGGTGTGCTCAATCCGGTGCTCAACGAGCGCGTCGATTGGGCCTGGTTCATCGCCTCGCAGTTCGCCTTTGGATTGGCGGCCGGCATCGTCATTGCCAGGTCGGAAGAAATGCATACGCCACCCGTCACCGAATCGCCCCCTTGATCGCTGCCCGGCGCGCCGGCCAACGACAACCAGTAGTCCGTCGCAGCCCATCAACGATGCACACTTCATCCATGCGAAACCGACTCCGTGACGCCCTCGAACCGAAGCATCCGCTTCCTGCGATTCGCGGCATCGTCGCCGTCGCCATCGTGCTCCTGCCTGTTATCTTCGGCTGTGGCAAACCAAACCCCTCCGACCTGCCGAAGCGTCTGGACCAGGTGACCGATTTCGCCGAGCTGTTTGGTCGTCGCTGTGCGGGCTGCCACGGAGCCGACGGCGAGCTCGGCTCGGCCCCGCCCCTGAACGACCCGCTGTTCCTCGCCATTATCCCCAGCGACGCATTCCGCCGCGTCGTGACCAAAGGCCGCAAGAACACCCTCATGCCGGCCCGCGGCGGCACCAACTGGGACGCCATGACGCCCCACCAAATCGACATCGTCATCGATTCAATACGCCACCGCTGGGGCGGCCCGCCATCGCTCGCCGGAGTCGCACCACCCTACCTCATTCCCTATACCCTAGAAGGCAAGCTCCCGGGCGACCCGCAAAACGGCCGATCTCTTTTCGGCCACATCTGTGCGCGTTGCCACGGCAAGAACGGCCAAGGCGCCGATTCCGGTCCCATCCATAGCCCCGCCCTGCTCGGCCTCATCAGCGACCAACTCTTGCGCCGCATCATCATCACCGGCCGCCCCGACCTCGACATGCCCGACTACCGCCGGCTGGGCGACCTCGGCCCCGACCACAAGCCACTCACCTCCCAACAAGTCTCCGACCTCGTCGCCTACGTCCTCACCTGGCGCGAGCCCGCCCTCGACCTCAGCACCGACAACGCCCTGACCAACAAACCATAACGTGGCCCAATCACAACCACCCCACCATCAACCGTAGGGTGGGCCGAGCGTAGCGAGCCCCAACAACAACCAGGACCACAAAACCCATGTCCCTAACCGAAAACTCCCCCCTCCAACCCAGGCCCAAGCGCCGCACCCTGCTCAAACTCATCGCCGGTGGCTTCGCCGCCATGGCCAGTGCCGCGGCAGGCGTTCCCATTCTTGCCTTCTTCTTCCACCCCTGGCTCCATTGGCAGGAAGACCAATGGGTCGACGTCGGGCCCATCGATCATTTCGCCGAAGGCCAAACCCAACCGATCGCCGCCGACAACCCCGTGCTGGAGCCTTGGGCCGGTGTATCTGGGCGAGTCGCCATGTACGTCCGCCGCAAGGAAGGCAAGTTCACCGTCTTTGCCGTGAACTGTGCCCACCTCGAATGCCCCGTCGCCTGGTTCCCCGAATCCGGACTCTTCCTCTGCCCTTGCCATGGCGGCGTATACACCGAGGACGGCACCAACGTCGCCGGCCCACCCCCGCGTCCCCTGTTCCAGTACAAGCACCGCGTCGAGAACGGAAAACTCCTCGTTCGGCTCGGCCACCTTCCCAACCTGTCGGAGCCCGCCTGAAGGAACCCCGGTCATGAAACGTGCCCTTCGAGCGCTCGGACAATGGTTCGACTCGCGGCTCGGCGTCTCCAAGTCACTCCCTCCTTTGCTCTTTCATCCCGTGCCGCGAGGGACCGGCTGGTGGTATGTCTTCGGCAGTGCCACGGCCGCGTTCCTTACCATTCAGGTCGTCACCGGCATCCTTCTCGCGCTGGTCTACGTCCCCGCGACCGACAAGGCCTACGATAGCCTCCTCTACCTGAACAATCACTACACGCTCGGATGGCTCCTCCGCGCCATCCACAACTTCGGCGCCAGCGGCATGATCGTGCTCATCTTCGCCCACATGCTGCAAGTCTTCTTCTGGGGAGGCTTCAAATTCCCCCGCGAACTCACCTGGTTGATCGGCGTCGGACTCTTCGTCTGCACGCTCGGCATGGCCTTCACCGGCCAGATTCTTCGCTGGGACATCGACGCCTATTGGGCCGTCGGCGTAGGCATGGGCATCATGGGCCGCGTTCCCGGCATCGGTGAAGACCTGATCCGTCTCGTCCTCGGCGGTCCTACGATCGGACCGGCCACCCTCAGCCGCTTCTTCGTGTTGCACGTCTTCGTGCTCATCGGGCTGTTGGGCGCGTTGCTCGCTCTGCACCTGTATCTCGTCATCCGGTTGGGCATCTCCACTCCACCAGGTCGCGGCATGCGCGTCGACCCCGCCACCTACCACCAACAGTACCAGCGAGACCTCGACCGCGGCGAGCCGTTCTATCCTGTGCCCGTGTTGCGCGACGCGATCGTCGGCGCAGCGCTCGTCGTCAGCGTCGTCATCGTCGCGGCCATTCTCGGCCCCAAGGGCCCCGGACTTCCGCCCGACCCGGCCATCCTCCATACCGAGCCTCGCCCCGACTGGTATTTCCTGCCACTGTTTGCCCTCTACGCTCTCAGTCCTCGCTATCTGGAAATGTTCATCCTCCTCGTCCTGCCCCCTTTGCTCCTGGCGATCCTTGTCGCCGTCCCCTTGGTGGCCGGCAAAGGCGAGCGAAGCATCTATCGAAGACCGGTCGCCGTCCTCTCCGTCCTCGTCTTCTTCCTTGCTGCCGGCTCGTTGGAATACCTGGCCTTCGTCGCCCCATGGTCGCCCAAAATGTTCGCCTGGAGCGGCGACCCCATCCCGCAGCCTATGGTCGAACAGCTCATTCCCGAGCAGTTGGTCGGCGCCACCGTCTTCCAGTTCAAGACGTGTCGTAACTGCCATGCCTTAGACGGCATCGGCGGCAAGCGCGGCCCCGACCTCACCTATGTCGCCACGCGGCTCTCGCGCGACGGACTCATTCGCCAGGTCATCCAAGGCGGCGGCAACATGCCTCCCTTCGGCGATCGCCTCAAACCGGCCGAAACATCCACGCTGGTCAACTTCCTCCAAACGCTCCGACCGCCTGGGGTTCCGCCGGCCCGCTCCCCCGCTTCGCGCATCGAGTGATCGCCGACATGGATTCCGCTACGGTCGCCTTTTTCACGTCCTGGTCGCTTCGCCCCGCCATCGCGGCGCTCGCCTTGCTTTCCGCCGTCTGCTATTTGCGCGGATGGCGCCGCTTGCGGCACCGCGGCGCCACTCAGTTCACCGTCGGCAAGGCCGCCTGCTTCCTCGGCTCCATGGTCGCACTTTACGTGGCCATCGCCTCGCCGTTGGATGCCTTCTCGAACCTGCTGCTGTCGATCCACATGGTCCAGCACCTGCTCTTCATGTTCCCGGCCCCCATGCTCTTCTGGCTCTCGGCCCCGATGTTGCCCCTCATCACCGGGCTTCCCTCCCGGTTTCGCAGCTATTGGGTTGCCCCCTTCCTCCGTGCCAAACCTCTGCGCGCCTTCTTCGCATGGCTGGTAATGCCGGTCCGCGCGTGGATCATCTTCACCGTGGCCGTCTGGCTCTGGCACATGCCGCAGCTCTACGACCTGGCGCTCCGCAACACCTTCTGGCACGACGTCGAGCACGCCTCGATGTTCGTCGGCGGACTCATCTTCTGGTGGCCCGTCTTCCGCCCCTATCCCGCCCGCGTATCCTGGTCCCCGTGGCTCCTCGTCCCTTATCTCTTCCTTGCCGGCGTGCAGGGAACGGTCCTCTCGGCCATCCTCAGCTTCGCCGGCCGCATTCTCTATCCCCACTACGCGACCGTGCCGCGCCTCTGGGGAATCTCCGCCCTCACCGACCAGGCCGTCGCCGGCGCCATTATGTGGGTCCCCGGATCCATCGCCTACCTGATTCCCCTGGCATGGATCCTCGCCCAACTCTTCCAAACCAAACCGCAGCCCCGCCCGACAGCCGTCCCCAGACGACCCGCCCCGCAATCGGCCGCCAGCGCGCCTGCCTCCCCGTCGCACCCGCCTACGCTCCCCGATCTCGTCCGCCTGCCCCTGCTCGGCTCCTTCTTGAAGTCCCGGCACGCCCGCCTCACCCTACAGATTCCCCTGGCCTTCCTGGCCGTGCTCGTCATCGCCGACGGACTCTTCGGCCCCCAGGTGGCCCCGCTCAATCTCGCCGGTGTCCTCCCCTGGATTCACTGGCGCGGACTGCTCGTATTCGCCCTGCTCCTCGTTGGCAATCTCTTCTGCCTGAGCTGTCCCTTCATGCTCCTGCACCGCCTCGCCAAGTTCCTCTTCGCCCCCAAGCACCCCTGGCCCCGCGCCCTCAAGGGCAAGTGGCTGGCCGTCCTCCTCATCCTCCTCTTCTTCTGGGCGTACGAAGCGTTCGCTCTCTGGCAAAGCCCTCGCCTGACCGCGTTGATCGCCGTCGCCTATTTCCTCGGAGCGTTCGCCGTCGACGCGTTCGCCCGCGGCGTCGCCTTCTGCAAACACGTTTGCCCCATCGGCCAGTTCAACTTCGTCCAGTCGCTCGCCTCCCCCTTCGAGGTTCGCGTTCGTGCCCCGCACGTCTGCCACGCCTGCACCACCAAGGATTGCCTCCTCGGTCGCGGCGACCTCCCCGGCTGTCAGCTCTATCTGTTCCAGCCCATGAAGTCCGGCAACATGGATTGCACCTTCTGCCTCGACTGCGTTCACGCCTGCCCGCACGACAATGTCGGCATCGTCGCCGTCGTCCCTGGCCAGGAGCTTTCCCGCGACCCGCCGCGCTCGGGCATCGGCCGCTTCAGCAAACGCACCGATCTCGCCGTCATGACGCTCGTCCTCGTCTTCGCCGCGTTCGCCAACGCCGCCGGCATGGTCGGGCCGATGCTCCACGCAGAAGATCGCATGGCCGCTGCCCTGCATCTCTCCGGCCTCTTACCGGTCAAGGCCGTGACGATGTTCCTCGCGCTGGTCCTGTTGCCGGCCACGATAACCCTTGCTGCCGCCGCCACCAGTCGCTGGTGGAGCCGCACCCGGGGAACCGTTGCTCGGCGTCGCCCGCCGCTTCGCCTACAGTCTCGTCCCCTTGGGCTTCGGCATGTGGTTGGCCCATTACTCGTTCCACTTCTTCACCAGCGCCGGGGCAATCATCCCCGCCGCCCAGCGATTCGCCGTCGACAACGTGCGCAATCAGGTCGCGTCCCTCAGGTCGGCCGTGGCTCAACTCAAGCTCGACGAAGCTCAACTCGTCCTCGCCCAAAGAGACTTCGACCGCGCCGCCGAGCTGATTACTTCCCGGGCGATCTCTCCGGAGCAGTACGACGAGCGACGCGCCACCCTCAACGTCGCCCGCGACAAGGTCGCCGCCCAAAGCGAAATCGTCCAGGAGGCCCGCGCCGAGCTTAGCCTCCCGCGCGACACCGAGAACCCGTCCGAAATCCCCGCCAATATCCAGGACCGAAACCCAGGCGTGCAGGCCGCCCTCTCGACCTGGGCCACGTCGTTGGTCAAGGTCGGCGCCCCGGTCGATGTTCTCGGCAAGACCGACGAGGCCCTCCGCACTGAGATGGACCGCTGGCTGGCGGTCCACATTTCCGCCAAGGCAACCGACGCCCTCGTCGACTCCGCTCCGGCGATCCTCGTCATGCAAGCCAGGCTGCGCCGTGCGGAGGCCGATCTCGCCATGGCCCAACTCAACCTGACCTACACCGAAATCAAGGCGCCCTTCGATGGATTCGTCACCAAACGCACCGTCAACCCCGGCGACTATGTCACACCCGGCCAAAACCTCCTTGCCCTGCAGTCGCTGCGCGACGTTTGGGTCGACGCGAACTTCAAGGAGACGCAACTCCACAACCTGCTCATCGGCATGCCCGTAAGGATCTACGCCGACGCCTATCCCGGTGTCGTCTTCGCCGGTCGAGTCGCCGGCTTCAGCCCCGCCACCGGCTCCCGGCTCTCGCTCTTGCCGCCCGAGAACGCCACCGGCAATTTCGTCAAGGTCGTTCAGCGGCTCCCCGTCCGCATCGAGTTCGACCAACCGCCTCCGACCGAAACGCCCCTGTTCGTCGGCCTGTCGGTGGAACCGCACGTGCACTTCAAGGCCACGCCCCACGGGCCCCACGCCGGCCAGCGGCTCCGCCTGCCTCAGCCGGGCAGTGCGGTGACCACGCACTCGGCGCCCAAGCCACCGCCGAGTCAGCTTGCCCGCCCATAACCATGTCGACCGATTCACCCCACGACGGCTCGCCAGATTCTCCCACGCCTACGCGATGGAATCCCTGGCTCGTCGCCGCGGTCGCCTCCACCGCCTCCTTCATGGAGGTCCTCGACACCAGCATCGCCAACGTCGCCCTCCCACATATCGCCGGAAGCCTCGCCGTCTCCCTCGACGAGAGCACCTGGATGCTCACCACCTACCTCGTCGCCAACGTGATCATCCTGCCTATCTCCGGCTGGATCTCCAACACCATCGGCCGCAAGCGGTTCTTCCTTACCGCCATCGCGCTGTTCACCGGCAGTTCCGTCCTCTGCGGCATCGCGCCCAGCCTCGACTGGCTCATCTTTTTTCGCGTCCTCCAAGGGCTCGGCGGAGGCGGCTTGGCCCCCGTCGCGCTGGCCATCATCGTCGATTCCTTTCCGCCTCACAAACGCGGCCTCGCCATGTCCATGTACGGCACCACGGTCGTCGTCGCCCCCATCCTCGGGCCGGTCGCCGGCGGCTGGATCACCGACAACTACACCTGGCGATGGATCTTCTTTGTCAATGCGCCGGTCGGACTCCTCTCCTTTCTTCTCGTCAATCTCGTCGTCGACGAAACCGTCATCCACTCCGGAATGGCCGCCATGTGGCGCAAGCTCCGCCAGATCGACGTTGTCGGCCTCGGACTCCTCGCCGTCGGCCTCGGCTCCCTCGAAATCGTTTACGACCGCGGAAATCAGCTCGATTGGTTCGGCTCCACGTTCATCGTCCGCCTCACCGTCCTGGCCGTCGTCTCGCTCGTGGTCGCCGTCATCTGGGAACTCTGGCATCCCAGACCCATCGTCAATCTGCGCCTCTACAAGGACCGTAACTTCATGGCCTGCAGTCTCCTCATCTTCGTCGTGTTCGTCACCCTCTACGGCAGCACCGTTCTGCTGCCGCTGCTGGTGCAAACCCTCATGGACTACTCCGCCACCGAGGCCGGACTCATCCTCTCCCCCGGCGGAATCGCCACCATGATCATGATGCCCGTCGCCGGATGGCTCCTCGCTCGCGGTGTCGATGCCCGCTGGCTCATCATCGTCTCGTTGGCTATCGTTTCCGGCGCGCTCTTCTGGATGACCGGACTCACCCTACAAGTGTCGCCCGAGTACCTCATCGGGTTGCGCATCGTGCAGACGTTCGCCCTCGGCTTCTTCTTCGTTCCCATCCAGGCCGCGGCCTATCTCTATCTTCCCAGGGACCAGATCAACAACGCCACGGGCATGATCAGCATGCTCCGCAACGAAGGCGCAAGCGTCGGTGTGGCCCTCCTCACGGCCCTATTGACCCGGCGATCCCAGGTCCACCAGTTGCAGCTCGGTACCCACATCACCTCGATGAACCATGCTTCCACCGAAGCCCTCGCCCAGGCCACACAATTGGCCCAGGCCGCCGGCGCCAGCCCCGACATGGCTCATCACCAAGGCCTCGGCATCCTCTACCAGTTCCTCCAACAGCAGTCGATGTTCCTGGCCTACCTCGACGCCTTCATGGTCTTCGCCGTGCTCACCCTTGCCATCGTCCCCCTCGTATTCGTCATGCGTCGCTCCGTAACCACCAACTTCCCAGCCGCCAGAGCCTGACTCGCGACAAACCGCCCCTACACCACCCCCCCGCTAGAGTATCCTGCCATCATTAGGTCGTGCCCTGGGCGCCCTATAATTGGCATAGCGTTTGCAACCTGCTGATCTATTAACGGTTCCAAAGCAACGCCTTAAGAAGCCAACCTCACAACACAGAGGAGTACTCAAGATGAGAGGGTCATGGAATCTTGGCCGAGTGGCAGGCATTGGCGTCTATGTCCACTGGACGTTTCTCCTTCTGCTCCTCTGGGTCGTGGGTGGGTACTTGGTGGCCGGGTTCAGTTGGGCGGCCGCCATGGAGGCTGCCGCACTGGTCATCGTCGTCTTCGGATGCGTCGTCCTCCACGAATTGGGCCATGCACTCACGGCTCGCCGATACGGCATCGTCACCCAGGACATCACCTTACTGCCGATCGGCGGGGTCGCCCGGCTGCTCCGCATTCCGGAAGATCCTTGGCAGGAATTGATCATTGCCTTGGCCGGCCCCGCGGTGAACGTAGTTATCGCTGCCGCGTTGATCGGCCTCCTCGTCCTGCTCGGCCAGATCGGCAATGCGTACAACGTCGCGTTCGAAGGCGGTCACTTTCTGGTCAACCTCATGTGGATCAACGTCCTTTTGGTGGCCTTCAACCTTCTGCCCGCCTTTCCCATGGACGGCGGCCGCGTGCTGCGAGCCCTCCTGGGCTTCGGGCTCCCCTACGTCCGAGCCACGCAGATCGCCGCTCGCCTGGGACAGGTAATGGCCGTGCTCTTCGGCATCGCCGGACTCTACGTCAACATTTGGCTCGTCGTCATCGGCATCTTCATCTTCATGGCCGCGCAGCAGGAACTCACCATGGCCAAGACCCGCGCTGCCATGGAAGGCGCCCTCGTCACCGACGCCATGCTCACCCATATCCCAACGGCGCAGCCCTCCGAAATGCTCGACGGTGGAGTGCTCGACGCCGCAGCCGCCTGCCACCACGACATCCCGGTCGTCGAACATGGTCACGTTGCCGGCCTGCTCAAGCGGTCCGACTTGCTCGTGGCCGTTCGCGGCGGACAGCAGCGCACTCCCGTCTCCCAATGGATGCGTACCGACTTCCCCAGCGTCCAGAATACGCAAAGCCTTCATCAGGCCTACGAGCAAATGCAGTCGACCGGCCTGACGACCGTTCTCGTGCTTCACGACCACCGGTTGCTTGGCGTCGTCACCGGCCGAAGCATCGCCGATTGGGCGGCCGACCGTGTTGCGCACCGCCAGGGCGATTTCCCGACCTCGCCACCTCCGTCATCCGATCAACCGCACCGTGATCGCGACGTAGCCTCGTACGAACCCCCAACGCAACCTATGCACCGGTAGACACGCAGGTCGCTCTCCCAACAGCCGCCTTTCATTTTGGCGGCTCTTTCTTCTCGCTCGCTTTGTCGGCTCGCTTCACTTCCAAAATCAGCGTTACCGGCGTCCCCCGCGCCGGAATGTGCTCGGTAAACGCCTCGAACAGCAGCGACGCATCGTTGTCGCTGCTCCGAATCGGCACGTCCAGCATCGCGTCCGAAAAATTCGATACGCTGATCAAGTCGCCGCTCATATCGGCCGCGTACATCTGCCGGCCGTTTTCCCGCCGAGTCAACTGGCTCCCCGCAAACACCCACGAGTTCTTCATCGCCTTGCGAGACCGGCTCTCGCGAATCCACTCCTGCGCCGGTGCCGATTGCCGCTTCCCTTCACGGTCCTTCCAAACGACCGTCACTGCAATCTCTGAACCCGTGGCCGGCCGGTACGTTTCGCCGAACTGCACCGGATGCCCCGGATCGGCGCCAATAGCCAGAAGTGCCGTGTGCACCACGCTGGCCTGCGCGTGCACGGCCACGACCGATTCGTACTCCTTCGTGTTCGTCAGACAGGCAAACAGCTCCAGCGGCGTCTCCCGCCCGCAAACCGCGCCCACCATGACGACCTTCTTTCGCTTGTGATCGATCCACACCGGGTCCTTTGGGTGAAGCCGTCTCAGTTCGCCAACATTCTCCACCAACGGCTCCGCCAGCGCTCGGTCTTTCATCTCCTCGTCCACCACGCCCGCTCGGCTGTGCGCAGCATCGGGCGATTCCTTCGCCGAGGCGACCCCATTCGCCCCCGACGCCTCGCCCGCCACCAGCTCGCCCGTGGCGCCGACCAACGCCGCACAAACAACCGACAGCACCGCCAGTGCTGTCATCGCGGCACGCCCAACCCACTGCCTTCCCATGGTAACGTCCTCCGCCACAGACCCGTCTCTTCCTCGACGCCGGTCCACTCGACGCCAGCCGCACCAATGTTAGCAGAAATCACCGAATTGACTACCACGTACCCCCATAACCACAGAACTCCTCAGCACCCCTCTATTGGCCGGAGACTGTAACCTTCACTACCCCAAACGTATCAACATAGGTGAACAACACGCTCTCTTGTCGTGAAACACCAACTCGCTTACACATCCGAAAGGAAACTGGCGATGACTATTGAACGTGGGTTGCGTCTGGCCGCAGGCATCGTGGTATTGATTAGTGTTGCCCTTGGCTTTTTCGTGCATCCGGCCTGGCTCCTGTTGACAGCTTTTGCCGGGCTGAATCTACTGCAGTCTGCTTTCACCAATTGGTGCCCGATGGTTTGGATTCTGGCACGCCTGGGCCTTCAACCCTGCGTAGCCATCCCAGTTTCCCAAGCGCCGGCTCAAGCGAAACGATGACGCCGGCTGTGCCCGAGAACCAAGGACGTCTCAATGACACTCAAGACACTCGCCGTAGGTGGGGGACGATGGGCGGTTCGCACTGCGGTCTTCCTTGGCTTTGCCGCTGGTGTGGTCGTCCTGCTGTTGTGGCTGGCCGGCAAATTCTCGCCCAAGGTGCCGACCGAACTCGAGCCGTCCCCAGCCACGACGGTCGCCGCGCAGACTGTGCCCGCACGCTTTATCCGCGTCCCGCTGACCGAATCCGCCGTAGGCACCATCCGCGCCGTCCATGAGACGACCATCGGATCGAAACTCCTTGCTCGTGTGCTCGAAATCCAACTCAAGGCTGGCCAGGAAGTCCACCAGGGCCAGGTCCTTGTTCGCCTCGACGACACCGACCTCAAGGCCAAGCTCCAGCAGGCCAAGGCGGCCGTCGATTCCGCCGAAGCCGTCCGCGCTCAGGCCGTCCTCGACGAGCGCCGCTACGCAGAACTCATCAAGACCAAGTCGGTCAGCCAGCAGGAATACGAAAAAGTCACCACCGAGCTCCAAACCGCCAACGCCAACCTGCTCAGGGCGCAGGAAGCCGTCAAGGAAGTCCAGGCGACCCTCGATTGGGCCACCATCCGCTCGCCGCTCGACGGCATCGTCATCGACAAGAAGGTCGACGTCGGCGACATGGTCACGCCCGGCCAGACCCTCCTCACCCTCTTCGACCCCAAGCGTATGCAGTTGGTCGCCAGCGTTCGCGAGTCCCTCGCCCATCGCCTCGCCGTCGGCCAGGACATCCCGGTCAAGGTGGAAGGCCTCAACAAGATGTGCAACGGCACCGTCAGCGAGATCGTCCCCGAGGCCCAGTCCACCAGCCGCAGCTTCCAGGTCAAGGTCACCGGCCCCTGCCCGACCGGCATTTACAGCGGCATGTTTGGCCGTATCTTCATTCCGCTCCACGAGGAACAGGTCCTCGTCATTCCAAAACAGTGTGTCCAGCATGTCGGACAGTTGGAACTCGTCGATGTCCTCATCGATGGCCATGTCGTGCGGCGTGCTATCCGCACCGGTCGCACCTTCGACAACGATGTCGAAATCCTCTCCGGGCTGAACGAAGGCGAACGCGTCGTCGTCCGCGCGCAAGGATCCGCGCAGGAGACCCCTCATGACTGACCATTCCGGCGGTTCCCGTGGTGAGCAGCACCACTTCACCAACAGCATCGTCAGGGTCTTCCTCGAGTCGAACCTCTCGATCATCCTCATCATTCTGGCCGCCGTCCTGGGCCTTGCCGCGCTCGGTCTCACGCCCCGCGAAGAAGACCCCCAAATCGTCGTCCCGCTGGCCGACGTCTACGTCCACTTTCCCGGCCACTCCGCCGCCGAAGTCGAACAGTTGGTCACCACGCCCCTGGAGAAAATCCTCTACCAGATCGACGGCGTCGAGTACGTCTACTCCATGAGCCGCGAGGACCAGGCGATCATCACCGTCCGCTACTACGTCGGCGAAGACCGCGAACGCAGCTTGGTCAAGCTCTACAAGAAGATGGATGAACACGTCGATATCGTGCCCCCAGGCGTCACTGGCTGGGTCGTCAAGCCCGTCGAAATCGACGACGTTCCCATCGTCACCCTCACCCTGGCCGGCGCCACGCCCACCGGCGCCGATTCCAAGTCCGAACCCGTCACCGCCATGACCTTGCGCCGCGTGGCCGAGGAGCTCACCGAGCGCCTCGCCGGCGTCAGCAATGTCTCGCGTGCCTATGTCGTCGGCGGACGCCCCCGCGTCGTCCAGTTGCTCATGGATCCGGACCGCATGGCCGCCTACCATGTCTCGCCGCTCGAACTGCAGCGTGCCATTCAGGCCGCCAACATCCGCCAGACGGCCGGCGAGTTCCGCGCCGATGATCGTGTCATTCGCGTCGAGACCGGCCAGCCCTTCCAGAACGCCCAGCAGTTGGGCCAGCTCGTTGTCGGTGTCTTCGAAGGCCGCCCCGTCTTCCTCAAAGACGTCGCCCAGATCGAAGACGGCCCCGAAGAAGTCTCCAACTTCGTTCGCCATGGATGGGGTCCCGCGCGAGGATTCACCGAGCACGAGTTCTTCCCCGGCACCGTCCTCGACGCCCCCGAGGTCGGCGCGCAGCCCTCCACCGCAGGGCAGATCGAACTGGCCGTTACCATCGCCATCGCCAAGAAGAAAGGGTCCAATGCGGTTTGGGTCGCCAATGCCGTGCTTCATGAAGCCGAGAAGCTTCGCCGCGCGATCGTCCCCGACAACATGGACCTCATCGTCACCCGCAACTACGGCCTGACGGCCAACGAGAAAGTCAACGAGCTCGTCGAAGGCCTCGCTGTCGCCGTCCTGATCGTGGTCGTCCTGCTCAGCCTGGGCCTCGGATGGCGCGAAGCCCTCATTGTTGCCGTCGCCGTCCCCGTCGTCTTCGGACTCACCTTGGCCGTCAACCTCATGTTGGGCTTCACGATCAACCGCGTGACCCTCTTTGCGCTCATCCTCTCACTCGGCCTCCTCGTCGACGATCCCATTGTCGACGTGGAGAATATCGCGCGCCATTTTGCCCTCCGCAAGAAAGCCACTCGACGCATCGTGCTCGAAGCCGTCGCCGAAATCCGGCCCCCGCTCATCACGGCCACCTTGGCAGTCATCGTCAGCTTCCTGCCGATGTTCTTCATCACCGGCATGATGGGCCCCTACATGCGGCCCATGGCCTTGAACGTCCCCGTAACCATGCTGATGTCTATGGTGGTCGCCTTCACGATCACCCCATGGATGGCCTATCACGTCCTGCGGCGCAAGTACAGTATCGACGGCGGCGCCGACGACCACCACGAACACGACCCCCACGACCTCGACGCGGTGAAACAGTCGCTGCTCTACAAGGTCTTCTATCCGCTCATGGCCCCGCTGCTCCACTCCCGGGTCGTGGCTTGGAGCTTCCTCCTCGTCATGGTCCTTCTCACCTTCGGGGCCATGGGATTGGCCGCCGTGCGCAGCGTTCCCTTGAAGATGCTCCCCTTCGACAACAAGAACGAGCTGCTCTTGGTGCTCGATTTCGACGAAGGCACCACGCTCGAGCGATCCGACGCCGCCGTTCGCGACTACGAGGCCTACCTTGCCCGTGTCCCCGAGGTCAACGACTTCACCAGCTACGTCGGCCTCGCCTCGCCCATGGACTTCAACGGTCTCGTCCGGCACTACTATCTCCGCCGCGGCGACAACGTTGCCGACATGCGCATCAATCTCGCCGGCAAGAAGAACCGCAAACTCCAGAGTCACGGCATCGGCCTTTGGATGCGAAACGATCTGCAGGCCATCGCCGATCGTCACAACGTCCGCATGAAGCTCGTGGAAACTCCCCCCGGCCCGCCCGTCATCGCCAGTGTCGTCGCCGAGGTTTACGGTCAGCCCGACAATACCTACGACGACATCCTGCTTGCCGCCGACACGGTCCGGGCACGCCTCGCCGAAGAGCCCGGTGTGGTCGACCTCGACGACGTGCGCGAAGCTCCCCAGGAAAAGCTGACCTTCGTCGTCGACAAGGAAAAGGCCGCCCTCAGCGGCGTGTCGACCCAGGAGATCGCCGGCACGCTCAATGCCGTGCTCAAAGGCGAAACCGTCGGACTGGTCCACAGCCAAACCGAGCGAAACCCCTTGAGGATCGAACTCCGCGTCCCCGTCGATCGTCGCACGAGCATCGACGACCTTCAGCGCGTGCAGGTCAAGGGAAACAGCGGACAACTGGTACCCCTGGCTGAACTCGGCAAGTGGGAGTCCCACCGTGTCGACCAGATGATCTACCACAAGAACCTTCAGCGCGTCGCCTACGTCTTCGCCGAAACTGCCGGCCGTCCGCCCGCCGACGTCGTCGTCGACGTCATGTCCGACCGAACCGCGTCGCCCCCCGCCGGCGACAACATCCAGCACGTTGGCGACGGTTGGGTGGCGATCGGCGAACCTCGCCCGCTCAGCAAACGAACCTTCTTCACCAACGGCAGCGGTCTTCCGTGGGGTGTCCAGCCCGGCTTCACTGTCGACTTCGCTGGCGAGGGCGAATGGAAGATCACCCTCGACGTCTTCCGCGACCTCGGCCTGGCCTTCGGAGCCGCCATGATCGCCATCTACGTCCTCTTGGTTGCCCAGACCGGCTCGTTCGCCATTCCCGTCGTCGTCATGCTGGCCATTCCGCTAACCGTTCTCGGCGTCATGCCCGGCTTCTGGCTGCTCAACGCCGTCAACGCGCAGCAGGTCGGCGGATACCTCGATCCCGTCTACTTCACCGCCACCGGCATGATCGGCATGATCGCATTGGCCGGCATCGTCACGCGCGACTCGATCATCCTCGTCGACTTCATCCACCTCTCACTCGCCAACGGACGAAGCCTCTTTGACGCCATTATGGAAAGCCGCGTCGTGCGTCTGCGGCCCATCCTGCTCACGGCCGGCGCCGCCATGCTCGGTGCCGTACCGATCATCATCGACCCCATCTTCTCCGGACTCGCATGGTCGCTGATCTTCGGTCTCTTCGCCTCGACCGTCTTCACACTATTCGTCATTCCCGTGGCCTACTGGCTCATCTACGCCCACAAACCCGGCCACGGACTCCCGCAATCCACGATGGACGACGAAGACCCCATCCAGCCCACGCAGTAGCACATCGGACTCCTCGCTCCGCGCCAATACCCAGATCCTCCCCTCGCCCGCAAGCAGGAGAGACGCCGGGGGAAAGCCGGCCCTGTAGCACAGCCGCGCCCGGCTGTGCTACACAGGAACTTCAACACATCTCCCCTTGCCCGCTCGCCGGAGAGCACTGTGCTAAACGCCAAAGGAGTGAGGGCACACAACCTCCGCTATCAGACCGCCAGAGCAACGTCCCCAACCTATCCCCATTGCCCCTCCCAACTCAGATCCCACTTTCGTGGTTTCCCCGTCTCGTGTTTTCCCTCCTCTTCCTCCCCTCGCCCGCTTGCGCCCATAGCGACCGGGGGTGAGGGCACGATCCACACCGCCAAACCCCCGTTTGACACCGATCGCCCTCTACGCTAGAGCGCATTCGGCGTGATCGTAGCGTGTTTTTCGCTTTCGGAACCGTAGAAACACGCCGCCACGAACGCTACAGTTAAGTGCGACACGCACTAAGCGGTCTTGCATAAGTTTGTAGCGGCAGGTACTCTTTTTGTCCAACGATGAGACATGGAATTCCATGGTTCTGGATGAAGGGAGTCATCCATGGCCGGACCTCTATTCGTTCGTACATTGGCTGCCCGAGAGACCCGCAGGTTGTGTCAGCTTGTACGGAGCAGCGGGGATGCTCGGATGGTCCGACGCGCGCAGGTAATCCGTCTTTCGTCGCATGGCATGCCCCCCAGCGAGATCGCCGGTATTCTCGAGCGGAGTTGTTCGGGTGTCCGCAAGATCATCAACCGTTTCAATGTAGAGGGGTTTGCCTCCTTGGCCGACAAACCGAGAGAAGGTCGGCCGTCGAAGGCAACGGATCGGTATGTCGCGATGCTCAAAGAAATGGTCCAGGTCAACTCGCGCGACCTGGGTTATCCTTTCAGTTGCTGGACTCTCGAACGGCTGAGAACCCATCTGGCCCGCAAGACGCGTATTGTTTTGAGTGTTGCCCATCTATCGCGCGTGATGAGGGACAACGGCTTTGTCTACCGCCGCCCGAAGCATGGCATGGGGCACCTGCGAGATCCGGAGGAATACAACGAGAAAAAGGCGTTTTTGGAGTTCGTAAAAAGGGGGCCGCGCGTCCAGGAGCCACCTTCGATTTGTTGTTCCTCGATGAATGTGAGGTTCACCTCCATCCGACCCTAACCAAGGTCTGGACGCTCCGCGGCATCCGCCCGATCGTTCCAGCAGCAGGTACAAACCAACGTCTTTGCGTCTACGGGGCGTTCAACTACCGCTCGGGACAATCCCACTACATGGTGCATCCGAAGAAGAATGCCCGGCAGTTCTGTGATTTCCTGCGGCAGTTACTGGAAGCCAACTCTGAACGTCGCGTGGTGCTGGTAATCGATAATGCCAGCTACCACCGTACCAAGGCCGTTCTGGATCTGTTGGAGGACCACAGCGATCACGTCTTCGTGATCTGGCTGCCCAAGTATAGTCCCGAGTTGAACCTAATTGAGGGGCTTTGGGGCTATCTGAAACGATCGGCCCTGAACAACTACTTTTTTGGAGAGATCGAATCCCTGGAGGCTGCCATTCATGACACCTTCAGCACACTGCAACAGCACCCCGAGACGGCACTGTCTTTGGCCTACAAGATCAATACGAACTTACGTAAGACCGCTTAGAACACAACCGTAATCAGGCATCCGGTCGCGGCGCTCACAATCCCCATCACGATGCACCGTCCGCGCGGCCCAACATGAGCCAACCCTACCGCATCTCCCTCATCATTCCCGCGTGGAACGAGGCGGTCTACCTCCCCCGGCTCCTCGATTCGATCGATGCCGCTCGAGCACGTTACCAGTACGGAGCCGATCAGGTCGAGGTGATCCTCGCCGATAACTGCAGCACCGACCAAACGCCACAGATTGCCGCCGATCGAGGTTGTCGCGTCGAGCACGTCTCCAAACGCCTGATCGCCGCCGCCCGCAACGGTGGCGCCGCCGTCGCCCGCGGAGACCTTCTCGCCTTCGCCGACGCCGATTTCCGAATCCACCCCGAGACCTTCAACTACATCGAAGCCGTCATGCAGCGGCCCGGCTATCTCGGCGGCGCGACCGGCCTGACCATGGAACGCTGGTCCCCGGGCATCCTCGCCACCTGGTATCTCATCATGCCCGGACTCTGGCTCTTTGATTTCGACGGCGGCGTCTGGTTCTGCCGTCGGGTCGACTTTCAAGAGGTGGGCGGTTTCAACGAGAACGTGAAGGTAGGCGAGGACGTCATCTTCCTGCGATCCCTCAAACGCCTCGGCGCGCGCCGTCGCCCGAAACAGCGACTGGCAACTCGCTTCACGGCGCGCCGTCTCAGAATCGCCCCGGCGATCGTTCTCAATTCCTCCCGCAAGTTCGACGAGCGCGGCGACTGGCACATGTTCGCCGACTTCTTTCGCGGGCTTTTCGCGATCCTCTTCGCGCGCAACAAGATCAACGACTACATTCGCCGCTACTGGTACGAAGGCCGCTAGCAGCCTGTTGAAAATCTCGGGTTAATCGGTATCATGCGGCGGTTCTGGGGGTGTGGAACACCTTGGGTCGCGCAAAAGGGAATCGAACATGGCTTTGGGTCGTGGGCCGGAACAGCGGCAGGAGGAATTCTGGGTCGCCTGGCGGGACGTGCCGCGATCGGCGGGCCATCCGTTCTATCAGCGGTTGCAACAACTTCTCCGCAAGGCGGACTTCGACGAGTTCGTCGAGGATCTCTGCGAACCCTACTACGCCGAAGGCGGTCGCCGGTCGATCCCGCCGGGCCGCTACTTCCGCATGCTGTTCGTCGGATATTTTGAAGGGATCGACTCGCAGCGAGGCATCGCCTGGCGCTGTTCTGACAGCCTTTCGCTGCGGGAGTTCCTGGGCTTGGAGCCCACGGAAGCCGTGCCGGACCATTCCAGCCTCACGCGCATTCGGCAACGACTGCCCGAGTCGGTCCACGAGCAGGTATTTGTGTATATCCTGGAGATCGCCTCGCGGAAGAACCTCCTGCGGGGCAAGTCCGTGGCGGTGGACTCCACGACGCTGGAAGCCAACGCGGCGATGAAGTCGATCGTCCGCAGAGACACCGGCGAGGACTGGAAGCAATACTTGCGGCGATTGGCCGAGGAAGCGGGCATCGAGAACCCGACCGACGAGGACTTGCGGCGTTTCGACAAAGATCGCAACAAGAAAGGAGACAAGAAGGTCTCCAACGACCAGTGGCAATCGCCCGCAGATCCCGATAGCCGCATCGCCAAGATGAAGGACGGTCGCACGCACTTGGCCTACAAAGCCGAACACGTGGTGGATCTGGAGAGCGAATTCGTGTTGGCTGCGACGGTCTACACGGCCGATCAGGGAGATTCGCAGACGTTGATTCCCAGCGTGCTTGAGGCTCAAGATCATCTGGACGAAGCCGACGGGAAGAGAGACATCCACAACGCGGTTACCGACAAAGGCTACTACTCGACCGAGAACTTGGTGGCGCTGGGGCGGGATCATCACATTCGCGCATACATTCCGGAGCCGAAATTCAAGAGCCATCGCTGCTGGACGGCCCAGCCGGCCGAGTATCGCCGGGCGGCCTATGCGAATCGAAAGCGCACCCGAGGCAAGCGAGGCCGACGTTTGGGCCGACTGCGGAGTGAGCGTGTGGAACGGAGCTTCGCGCACGTGTGCGACACCGGCGGAGCGAGGCGAACCTGGCTGCGAGGCCTGGTGAACGTAAGCAAACGGTACCTGATCCAGGTGGCGGCGCGGAACCTGGGCCTGTTGGTGCGCAAGCTGTTCGGCATGGGCAAGCCGCGGTGCCTTCAAGGGCTTTGCGGTCTTTTGTGCGCTGTGCATCTTGCCTTGATTGACCTCCGAAAACGCTTTGCGGCCTCGGGCGCGCTGGCGTGGTGTCCCCACCCGATTCACCGCCAGATGGTCGAACGCCGTGTTACTAACTCGATCTGCGACCGAACTGTGAGCTTTTCAACGGGCTGCTAGAGCGACACTCTCGCAAAGCCGCGACTACTCACGCCTTCGGACCCATTCCGGCGATGCACTGATCCTCGCGAACCACCTTGCGAGGACCGCCGTCCTGCCCCGTCGACCAATCGTGGGGTGGCATGATCTCATCAAACTGGTCGACCACACCCAGCGACTTCGCCCGGTCGTAGATCAACTGCCAGGCGCAGGGCAAATCGGCGTTCACTTCGCAATGCCCGTCCTGCGATCCGCCGCACGGACCATTGAGCATGTGCTTGGCACACCGCGTAATCGGGCAAATCCCCACGAACTGGCCCAATCGGCAATTGCCGCAACCGGCGCACTTCTCCGTCCACACACCCTGGGCTTCCAGGATGCCCATGAACTGCGTATTGAGCCCCGGATACACCGGCAGTTCCGGAAATCGCTCCGCCAGCGCCTGCACGCCCGCCCCGCAGCCCAGCGAACAGACCGCGTCGTACTCGCCGGCGCGCTGGGCGAGAATATCGATGAAAGCGTCCTCGCATTGGCGCTCGATCGTGCACTCGTCGACCGTCACGTCGCCGTGGCCGTCCAGCCGCAGTGCCATCCGCAGCGCCGAGCCCAGGATGCCTACCTCGCGCTCGCCACCGGCCAGACACACCGTCACGCACGTGCCGCAGCCCACCAGGAGCACGCGCTGGTGCTTCTTGATCATGTCGCGGATTTCCGGGACCTTCTTGCGATCGGCAACTATCATCGTTTCTCTCCCGCCAGCATCGCTTCTGCCTGCCGGCTCATTTCCTGAACGTTTTCTTCCATCCGTTTCGGGTCGCGGCGCAGGGGGCTCGGGCCAAGCTTCCTCACCCGCTCCACCATCGTTGTCACAATCTCCGCAAATCGCGGCCCGTCCGCCGACGATAGGTTGAACATCTCCAACCGCTCCGGCTCCAGGCCGATCTCCGCCAGGAATTGCCGCCCGCGCTCCACGCGACGCCGCGCCCGCAGATTCCCTTCCAGAAAATGGCAGCCCCCTTCCAGGCAGCCGGCTACCATCACGCCGTCCACGCCCCGCTCGAATGCCGCCAGCAAATAATTCACTTCGAGCTTCCCCGTGCAAGGCAGCCGCAGCACGCGCACGTTTCCGGGATACTGCAATCGCATCGACCCGGCCAAATCGGCCGCCGCATACGCACAGTAGTGGCAGCAGAACGCCAGGATCAACGGTTCATCATCCATCGCTTGCCTCGCACAATCTCTCTCACAATGTCGCACAGCCGCCCCAAAACCGCACCACGCTCTCTAACGCTTATGCCATCGCGGCGGCGCCACACCCACTTGCTCCGGATACTCGGCATTCAATGCCCGCTCCTCCAGCGCCGCTCCAAGCAGACCGCTCACGGCCGCCATAACCTGGTTGTCTACGTAATGGCGCAACGTGATCGCCTTCGCCGGACACTCCGCCGTACAGCTACCACAACCCATACACGTCGCGCCCTGCACCTCCGCCTTGTTGAACTCATTCACCAAGGGAGCCATGTACGGGCAAACGTGCACGCACGTCATGCAGGAAATGCACTTGTCCTGATCGACCCACGCCGTCTGACCACCCACTGGCATCCGCTTCTTGCCCAGGATCGACGCCGCCCGGCCAGCAACCGCGTTGGCCTGGGCGATCGCCTCGCTCACAAACTTCGGAGCATGCGCTGTCCCGCACAGGAACAACCCTTCGCTCGCGAAGTCCACCGGCCGAAGCTTCATGTGCGCTTCCACGAAGAACCCATCCGCATTCAGCGGCACCCGCAAAAGGTCCGAGATCTCCTGCCGGTCGGCGCGCGGCACCATCGGCGCCGCCAACACCACCAGGTCCGGCTCCATCTCCAGCTCCCGTCCCAGCGCCGGCTCCCGCACTCGCAGTTGCAGCTTCCCATTCACTTCCAATTGCGGCGGCTGCTCCGCGTCGTAACGCACGAATAGCACGCCCTTCTCCCTCGCCTCGCGATACGCCGCCTCGCGAAAGCCGTACGTCCGCATGTCGCGATACAAAACGACGATCCGCGACTGCGGATAACGCTCTCGCAATGCCAACGCGTTCTTCACGGCGGTCGTGCAGCAAACCCGGCTGCAATGCGGCCGCTCCGCCGTACGCTGTTCCACGCACTGAATCATTGCGATCGTCGCACCGTCACGCAACTCCAGTTCGCCGCGTCCCAGCCGATCGCTCAACTCCAACTGCGTGAGCACCTTTGGGCTGCTCCCGTAGCCGAATGTTTTCGGCTTCGCCTCGGTCGCCCCGGTCGCTACAACGACCGCCCCATGGTCCACGTTCAGCGAGCCTTCCTCCGTAATCAGCGTCGACGAGAAATGCCCCACGTGGCCTTGCACCTTCTCCACATGTGCCTTCAGATACACGTGGATGCGCGAGTGCCAGTTGATCTGGTCGATCGTGTTCGACAAGAATGCCTGAATGTCCTCGCCGTCCAGCGTGCGATGCAGTTGCCGTAGCGCCCCGCCCAGCTCCGCCGACTTCTCCACCAGATGCACCGGGAAACCCTGTTCCGCCAACGCCAACGCCGCGGTCATCCCGGCGATGCCGCCTCCCACAACCAGCGCCGCGTTGCTCACCGGAACGGTCGTTTCCTCCAGCGGCATCAACCGCGACGCCCTCGCCACGGCCATCCGCACCAGGTCCACCGCCTTATCCGTCGCCCGGCCCGGTTGCCCCGAGTGCACCCACGAACACTGATCGCGAATGTTCGCCATCTCCAGCAGGTACGGGTTCAGCCCGGAGTCGCGAAGCGTGTCGCGGAAGATCGGCTCGTGCGTCCGCGGCGTGCACGACGCCACGACCACTCGGTTCAGCCCATACTCGGCAATCCGATCCTTGATCCGGTTCTGTGTATCGTCCGCGCACGTGTACGTGTTGTGCTCGGCGATCACCACGTTAGGCAGCTCCTGCGCCCGCGCCACGACTCGCCGCACGTCCACGACCGACGCGATGTTGCTCCCGCAATGGCAAATGAACACGCCCACCCGCGCCGGCTCGTCCGCAATGTCGCGCTGCGGTGGGTACTTCTTCACCCGCACGCGCGTTCCCCGCGACGGCGACAACAGCGACATCGCCCGCGCCGCCGCCGCGCTGGCCTGCATCACCGTGTCCGGAATGTCCTTCGGCTCCTGGAACGCGCCGCCGACGAAAACACCCGGCCGCGAAGTGTCCATCGGTGCCAACTCGCTCGTCTCTGCGAAACCCCAGCGGTTCAACACCACCTTCAACCGATCAGCCTGCTCGCGCAGCGTAGCGCTCGGCTCCAGGCCCAGCGAGAGCACGATCATGTCGAACTCTTCCTCGACCTGCTTCATCCCTCCACTCGTCGTATCGGCGTACACGACGCGCACGTTCTTCGTGCCCGGCATCTCGTACGTCCGCGAAATGAACGATCGCAGATACCGCACGCCCAACTGGTTCTTCGCCCGGTCGCAATAACGGTCAAAATCCTTCCCAAACGCCCGCAGGTCTAGGAAGAACACCGTCACGTCCAGCCCCGGCTCGTGCTCCTTGGCCAAAATCGCTTCCTTGGTCGCCGCCATGCAGCACACCGACGAGCAGTAATCGTTGTCGCAGCCCGTGTCGCGCGATCCGATGCACTGGATGAACGCTAGCCGCCTCGGCGCCTTTCCGTCGCTCGGCCGAACCACGTGCCCCTGCGTTGGGCCCGAAGCCGACAGCAGCCGTTCGAACTGTACGTTCGTCAGCACGTTCGGCGCGAACCCGAAGCCGAACTCGCCGCGCCGCGTGGCGTCGAAGGCCTCGAACCCCGGCGTCAGCACCACGCTGCCCACCTCCAGCTCCAGCTTCTCCTCCTCCTGCTCGTAATCGATCGCCCCCGCCTGGCAGACCTGAGCGCACAACCCGCATTCGCCCGTCTTGAAGTGAATGCAGTTCTCCCGATCGATCACCGGCACGCGCGGCGACGCCTGCGGATGTGCCAGGTCGATGCACGGCCGGGCAGTCAGGAACTTGTCGAAGCCCGTCACGTGCGGCTTCAGTCGCCGAGCCGTAATGGTCGCCAGGTCGATGGCGCCCGTTGGGCACACGAACGCGCACGCGCCGCATGCCTGGCACTGGTCCGTCGTCTCGGCGAATGCCGTGCGCACCTCGCGATCCGCCCCCCGGCCGAACAGACTGATCGCCCCGCGGCCCATCATTTCGCTGCACACCCGAGTGCACAGTCCGCACAGCACGCAACTACCGTCCGCCTCCGGCTCAAACGGCGTCGACGGCACACCCAGCGACTCGGCAAACTCCTTCAGCTCGAGCGAATCCGGCGCCTGTGCCAGCAGCAGTTCCAGCACCGTCTGTCGGGCTTCCTTCACCGCTTCTGTCTCGGTATGCACCACTAGCGGCGATTCGATCGGATGGCTGCACGAGGCCACCAACTGCCCGCCCCGCGGCGTCTCCAACTCCACCAGGCACACCCGGCACGCCCCGTACGGCGAGAGGCCCCGGTAGTTGCACAACGTCGGAATCGACACGCCCATCTGCCGCGCAGCCGTCAGAATGGTCGTGCCCCGCGGAACCTCCGCCGTGCGGCCGTCGAGCTCAATGGTAACGCGATCCGGTGCAGTCATGTCCATGGCAATCGCAACTACAAATCGAGGATTACGAACAAAACCTTCATCGCCCCCAACCTCTCCCTTCACCCACACACGGGCAAGCGTCTCACGCTGAGGACTTTTTCACTCCCACCAAGCTCTCTCACACACCGGCCCCCGCCACTGCTCGTTCCCCGCAGGGACACACTCCTGCCGGGCACTGCCGCTGGCGTACGTGGGCCTCAAATTCATCTCGGAAATGTGCAAGCGTGGTCAGCACCGCCGTCGGTGCCATGCTTCCCATGCCGCACACGGCAGCCGCCTTGATCGTCTTCGCCAAGCGCTCCAACAGCCCAAGGTCTCCCGGCGACGCCTTTCCTTCACAAATCCGCGTGAGGATCCGGTGCATCTGTTTGCTTCCTTCCCGGCACGGAACGCACTTACCGCACGACTCCTCCAGGAAGAAGCCCACCAAAAACTGTGCCATGTCGACCATGCACGCGCGGTCGTCCAACACGATGACCCCGCCCGTGCCGATCATGATACTCTCGCCGTCGCGGTCCTCGGTGTCGATCGCCAGGTCCAACATCGACGGCCCCACGCACCCGCGCGAAGCCCCGCCCGCCTGCAACGCCTTCAGCGGTCGCCCGTCCGCCACGCCTCCGCCGATCTCTTCGATCAGCTCGCGCACCGTGATCCCAAACGGAACCTCCACCAACCCCGCGTTGTTCACGGCACCTTCCAGCGAGAAGATCGTCGTCCCCGGAGTCCGCTTCGTGCCCATCGACGTGTACCAGGCCGAACCCCGCGTCACGATCGGCGCCAAGCTCGCCCACGTTTTCACGTTGTTCACCACGGTCGGCTTTCCCCACAGCCCTTCCGTCACCGGATACGGAGGTCGCGTGCGTGGCTCGCCCGAGTGTCCTTCCAACGACTCGATCAGTGCCGTTTCCTCACCGCAGATGTACGCACCCGCTCCCCGACGCACGGTCACGTGGAACGACCAGCCGCTCCCCAGGATGTCCTCGCCGAGCAGACCGCGTTGGTGAGCCTCGTCAATCGCATGTTCCAGGATCTCGATCGCCAGCGGATATTCGCTGCGAACGTAGATGAACCCTTCGCTCGCGCCGATCGCGAACGAGCCGATCAGCATTCCCTCCAGCACTGCGTGCGGATCGCCTTCCAGGATCGTCCGGTCCATGTACGCGCCCGGCTCGCCTTCGTCGGCGTTGCACACCACGTATTTCACGTCGGCCGCCGCCTGTCGGGCTAACCGCCACTTCAGGCCGGTCGGAAACGCCGCGCCGCCGCGCCCGCGCAGCCCCGACTGAATCACTTCTTCGATCACCGCGTCCGCCGACATCTCGGTCATCGCCTTCAGCGCGCCCCGATACGTCCCCCGCGCGATCGTCTCATCGATCGACATCGGATCGATCGACCCGCAATTCCGCAGAATCACCTTCTTCTGCCGGCGATAGAAATCCATCTCCGACCACAGCGGAATCTCATCGAGCGCCTCCGGACACAGCCCATACTCGTGCGTTTCGCCGGTCGACACATGCTCTTCGCTCGCGAACCGCCCCAACGCCAGCTCCGGCCGGTAGTCGCCCTGGCTATACGCCCGCACCAACGCGATCGCCTTCTCCGGCGTCATGTTCGCGTAGCTCACCCGCGGACCGCCCGGCAGTACGAAATCCACCAGCGGTTCCTTGGCGCAGTAACCGATGCACCCCGTGCGGCACACGGTTGCATCCACCTTCAGATCGCGCACCGCGCGGTTCACCGCCGCCTCGATCTCCCGCACACCCACGGCGACGCCGCAACTGGCCGAGCCGATCAAAATCTTCAGCCGCTGCGGATACAGCGTCTCCCGCCCCGCAACTGCCGCCTGTTCCAGATCCTTGCCGCTGCGTATCGTTGAGCTCATGCAAATTGCTCCAGGATCGGGCCGAGCCGATCAACGTTCACCCGGGCGAAGCTTCGACCGGAGATCTTCATGGCAGGCGAAAGGGCGCACAGCCCCAAACAGCGCACCGTCCTCAGTGTGAATCGCCCCGAGCTGTCCGTCTCACCCGCCCGAATACCCAATTGCTTCTCCAGCCGCTTCAGCAGCGCCCTCGACCCGCGCGAATGGCACGACGTCCCCTCGCACACCTCCACCACATGACGCCCCGTTGCCGCCAGGTGAAAACGGTCGTAGAAGCTCGCCACCCGCAGAATCTCCGGCAACCGAAGCTGCCACAAGCACGCCAGGTGCTCCAAGATCCCGCGGGGAATGTAGCCGTAGCTCTGGTTGATCTCCTGCAACACCGGCATCATCGCCCCCTGAGCGCCCTCGTACTTCGCCAAGATCTCGCTCAAGCGCGCCGCGTCCGTCTCGTTCAGCGCCGCAGTCGGCTGAAACGGCGGCGGACTCTCGGCCGTGTTCCGCACCGGGCAATGCGTCCAGCAGTCGCCGCAGCCCGTGCACTTGCTCGCGTCGACGCTCCGCGGCCGTTTGCGAACGTGCGCCACAAAGTGCCCCGGTTCGCCCTCCAACGCCGTCACGTCCGACATCGTCAGCACTTCGATGTTGTAATCCCGCATGCACTCCACCAACTTCGGCGAGATGATGCACGTCGCGCAGTCGCCGGTCGGAAACGTCTTGTCCAATCGCGCCATGGTCCCGCCAATCGACGGACTCTCCTCCACCAGGTAAACCCGATACCCGGCCGCCGACAGGTCCAACGACGCCTGAATCCCGGCGATTCCGCCCCCGCACACCATCACCGCCCCGCACGGTTGCTTACCGTCGCCGTTCCCGTTGCCGTTCGATCCCGTCGGAGGCGTTTGCTTCGCGTTCATGATTTCCCTCCGCACATGCAAGAGCAGCCCGTGCTCCCCGCTTCTCCCTTCGACGCCCCGCTCGGCGAACATTCGGGGCCTCCGGCAGCCCCGCTCGCCATATGAGTAGCCAGCAGACCATCCGCCCCGACACTCAACGCGTTCAGCCCCAACTCCTTCGACGAAAGCCCCAATGCCAGACCCAGCAGTTGTGTCACGTAGAGCACTGGCGTCGGTTCAATCGCTCCGTGCGCCCGCACGGCGTCGGCCTGCCGCAAATCGAGATTCACCTGGCACAAAGGACATGCCACAACGATACACTCGGCGCCTGCCTCTCGAGCCATCGACAACAGCTTGTGCCCCAGCCGGCTGACCGTCGCCGTATGCGTCATCGACAAGCTCGCCCCACAGCACTCCGTCTTCAGCGGCCACGCCACCGGCTCTGCGCCCATCGCCGCAACCAGATCGTCCATCGAGCTCGGTTGCTCCGGGTTGTCGAACGCCACGATTTCCGGCGGCCGCGTCAACAGGCAGCCGTAGTAGCATGCCACTCTCAGGCCCTTCAGCCGGTGCGTTACCTTGGCCCGCACCTGGTCCAGCCCAAAGTGGTTGACCAGCACGTCCAGCACGTGGTGAACCTCGACGCCGCCGTCGTACGGCTTGCCGGTCACCCGCTCGGTGCGCTCGCGCTCGGCCGCATCGTTGCGCACCTTGTAATTCGCCGTCCGCAGCCGTGCGTAGCACGAAGCGCACGCCGTCATCACCGGAAGTCCTGCCGTCTGCGCCTTCTGCAAATTGAGCACTGGAAGCGCCGTCGCCAGCGACGCACTGCTCGCATGCGCCGGCGTCGACCCGCAGCATACCCAGTCGGGAATGTCCGTAAGCTCGATCCCCAGCGCCTGGCACGCCGCTCGCGTCGAGCGGTCGAAGTCCCACGCGGTCGATTCGAGGCTGCAACCCGGATAGAAAGCGTATCTCACGACTTCTTCTCCTCCTCTTCGGCCCGGCGGAACACCTCGCGGACCTCGGCCGCCCCGCGGCTCCGTTTCGGCAACAGCGAAAGCTTCCCTTTCGCCAGCATCTGTGGCACCTTCCCGGCGTCGGCGAACAGGTCGCCCGTGCGGAGCTTGTAAAACGCCATCATCCCCATCTCGAACACCCGGCCGTTGCGGCGCACGCTCCCCAGAAAGCTGCGATTGAACTGCTTCGCGTGCGCGTCGGGCACGGCCGCCTGACGATCGATGGCCATGATCCTCAGCGCGTCCATCACGCCCGCGATGTCGATTCCTTGGGGACAGCGCGTCGTGCATGCTTCGCACGATGCACACAGCCAGATCGCCTCCGACGAAAGCAGCTCGCTTTCCGCGCCAAGGTGCACCATCCGCATCACTTGGCTCGGAAGAAGGTCCATCTCGGGCCCGATCGGGCAACCCGTGCTGCACTTGTGACACTGGAAGCACGCGCTGGGCGAGGTGCCGCTTCGCTGCTGCACTTCCTCGGCCAGACCACCGCTATTCCAGGAGATCGGTTCGCTCATCGTTAACCACCCATCCCTTCCAAGGCTGCCTCGGTCTCGGCATCCTTGCGTGGCATCACCTTGCGGTAGGCGACGTAAGGTGTCGTCAATATGCCGTCGACAGTCAACAGGTCCCGCTCGATCTGAACGTCGAACAGCCGTTCGTTTTCTTCCAGATACGGCAGAATCAGTCTCCAGTCGGCCGGCGACAGCGGCCGGAACGCTCCGGCGTTCAGTTGCTCGTCGACCAACGTCTGATGCGGATCGCGAATGAAGATCGCCCCGCCCGAAGCCAGCGACAACAGGTTACTCCCCGGATACGGCAGCTCCAGTGGTACCAGCTTCCCGTCCTGATCGTATTCCAGCCCGTTGACGATCACAAAACCGCCCCCGTTGTGCGGATCGCCCGCCATGAACGACTCGGCCAAAAAGTCCAGCGCCGTGCCGTTAATCACCACGCGCGGCGAACCCACGGCGTTGATCAACGGCCGCCCCGCCGCATTACCCATCACGTAGACTTCGCCCCCCTTCGCCCCGTAGAGAAACGTCTGCCCCACATCCCCATACACCACCAGCTTGCCGCGTTTGCTGATCTGGCAAAGCTGGTCCTGCGCGTTGCCATGCACGTAGATTTCCAGGCCGTCCATGCCCGATCCCAGATAATCGCCCGGGTTGTCGTAGCAATCGATCCGCAGCCCCAGCGTGCCCGGCCCGAAGCCCACACCGTGGAAACGCGTGCCTCGCGAGTTGAAGTGCACCAAGTGCCGCCAGCCCAGCTTATACGCCTGCACCGACAGCGCCGCATCGCACTGCTCGCCCTCCGGCGGGAAGCGGTGCGCGTCGATCAACAGCGTCGTCTCCTCGCCCCGCGGCCCGCGAAGCCGATGTTTTGTGTCCCAATTGATCCGCACGTGCGTCCCCGCCGACTCCCCGTCACACGTCGGCTGCCCCTGGAAGATCTCCTCCAAGCCACTGCGAAGAATCGTCAGCAGCGAACTGCGCTTCATGCTCGCCGTCGGATACCGCCGGTCGATTGCCAGCGTCAGCCCGGCAATCCCCAACGCCACGGCCGACGACGCGGTCTGCCTCGTCCATTCGCCCACCAGCCATCGTACGCTGTCGTAACTGCGGTCCGGCAACGTCGACACCAACTGGCGGAAGAACCCTTCCGCGTCCTCCTCCGCCACGCAGCGTTCCACGGCCGCCATGTCTTCCGCGTTCTTCGCCGCCGTATCGGGCGCCACCGACAGGTCACAGTGCGTCTGCCAGGGAACTGTGTTCACTTCCGACCCGAACTTGTTCGTCACGCGCAACCGATAGTGACCATTGCTGTGCCCGTTGCCGTTCGCCGACTTCTCCTGCTCTCCGTTCCCGGACCCGGCCGCACCGCCAGCCGCAGCCCCGTCACCGTTCGGCGAAACCGTCAGCAGAAACGCGCCGCCGTCGGTATGGCTGCCGCCGCGTGCGTTCCAATACATATCGGCCACCGGCGTAAACCGCGGATCCTCGCTCGCCAGGCTGGCCAACGTGGCGTCGATCGCCTGCTTCTCCGAGCAGATCAACCCGATCGACACCTCACCTTCCTGCAACGCAAATACCTGCGGCCGCAGCATCGCCGTGTCGGTGATCCCCACAAGTTGGAATTCCTTCGTCTCGGCCAGGCTCCGTGCGATGATGAAGAACCACGGCCCGTCCGGCGAAGCGTGGATGTGCGCCGCCTGAATCTGCCGATAGATCCGCCGCTTCTCCGCCGGCAACCGATCGAAGTCCAACTCCGTCGTCGGCGCCAGCGCCTCGATGATGTACTCCACCGGGTAACGGTACACGCGGTTCCACAAATCGAACAGCAGAACCGAAACCTCCGTGTCCGTCAGGAACTGCGGAAAGATGTTTCGTCCCGCCAGGTACTCCGACACCGAGTGATAGTTCGCAAAGTCGCCGTTGTGCACCAGCGCTTCGTTCAGACCGATGAACGGATGCGCGCCGCCCGGATGCCACACCCGCCCCTTCGTCGGATAGCGCTGATGGGCAATCCACACGTGCGCCCGAGTGTCGGGCATCCGGTAGTACGCCACCGCCGCTTCCGCGTAACCGACGATCTTCAGAATGATCAGGTTCCGCGCGTGCGACATCACGAACGCCCGCTTCTCTCCCAGCGACGCATAAAACTGGTTGTTCAACCGGATCGAGTTCTGATACACGAACTCGTCTTCAACATCCCGCTCCGACAGCCCCGCCTTAGCGAGCCCCTTTTCCTCGGCAAACTGTGCCAATACGTCCGGCTTCACGCGCACGAAGTATCGGGCCACGTCCGGAGGTCGAACGTCCAGCAGCTCGATCTCCCGATAGTCGTCCACCGTCGCGACCATCCCGCCCTGGTCGACCGTGAAGTACGGCTCGATCAACTCTTTTTCCACGTCTCCACGGGCGCCCGGGTCCAGCAGGGCCACCTGCAGGATGTAGTCCTCATCCAGCACCTTCCGCGATACCCCGAGGTCTTCCGGCACGAGCCCGCATGCCGCGATCCCGCCCCCTTTGCCGTTGCCGCGGTTGCGCATCTGGATCGACGGCTCATAAATGTGCTTCCCGCCCACCGCAATCGTCGACGCGAACCCCGTAACCCCGCAGCCCCCTTCCGCCTCCAGCACCCTCGTCGAAAAGGGGTCGGGAGTCTTTTTTGCGTCTGCCCCCATGACCGTCATTTCAGCCCGGGCGCGCAGCAACGCCTCCACCCGTTTCGCGTCCCATGCACGGCCGCCGTTTAAGGTCGCCGATTTCAGCCTGTAGGCCATCGTTTAACTCGCGTCTTCGTAGTCCAGGTGAGTCAGCAGATCGGTCCGCCCGCGAAGCGCGCTAACCGAGTCCAGACCCAGACGGTAAAGGATCTCCACCAGCATTTCCCGCCAAGCACTGTACAGGTTCACCAGCCGTTGCGTGCACCAGTCGACGCTGACCATCTCCAGCAACTCGCTGTCTGTCGTCGCGATCCCCCGTGCACATCCCCGGCCGCTCTCGCACGCCGTGCAGCGAATGCACCCCAGAGCGATCAGTTCCGCCGTGCCGATCACCACCCCGTCCGCACCCAAGGCGATGGCCTTCGCCACATCCGACGGCGTGCGGATGCCGCCGCTGGCGATCACCGTCACCTGGTCGCGGATCCCCTCGGCCACCAGGAACTGGTGCACCCGGCCGATCGCGTATTCGATCGGCATGGCAATGTTCTTCTTCGCGATGTTCGGTGCGGCCCCCGTCCCGCCGTAGCTCCCGTCCAGGTGCACGATGTGGCCGCCCGCGTAATATACGCCCACCGCCACCATGTCCACGTCGGCCGGCGTCGACACCTTTGCCGACAGCAGCGCCCGTGGGTTGACGTGCGCGATCCAGTCCAGGTGTTTCTTGTGATCTTCCACCGAGTACACGCTGTGGAACGGAAACGGCGAGAAGAGCGAAACACCCACCACCGTCTCGCGCATCGCCGCCACGCTCGGCGTGTTCTTGTCGCCCAGCAGGTGCCCGCCCAATCCCGGCTTGGCCCCTTGAGCGTACTTGAACTCCACGATCCGTGCCCGCTGAATCGTCTCCTCACGCACACCGAACAACCCCGTGGCCACCTGCGTGATCACGTGGTCCTTGTACGGAATGAATCGGTCCGGATACCCGCCTTCGCCCGTGCAGGTAAACCCGTTGAAGGCCTTCGCCACTCGCGCCTTGCCCAGCAACGCCCGGATGTTCGTCGAGCCGAACGACATGCCGCCCCCGTACCAGGGAACGTCGATCGTTACCTTCTCTCGCGAATCGCCGCGACGGTTCAGCAGCAGGCTCGTCGAAATGTCCTCACGTCGAAGATCCTTCGGCGGCGCGTCCGGATAACGCAGCCGCAAGCGGTCGAAACCGCCCCCGGAATTCCCCACCTCGCACTCCAGGTGCTTTCCAGGCGGACGCCCCGTCTCTGCCATCGCCCACGTCGCCACCATCAGCTCCGGCGTCCATCGGTAGTCGCCCAGCGTTTCGAACACCGGGTTATCCAGCACCGACAGCGCCTGCTGCGGGCACTCATCGACGCACGAATGTCCCGACTCCAAACACTCCGTCCCGACGCAACGGTAATCAAAGGGCCTGACGATCGCCCGATACCCGTCCGGCCGAGTGTGGACCCCGTACTCGCAGACTTCCACACAGCGCCCGCACGACGCGCACGTCGACGCGCGCCGAACGCTGTACTTGCCGATCTCGTTGCGGTATCGCGGCAGCGCAGGCCGCACCTCCCGCGAAACCTCCGCATAATCCGGATGCGTCAGAAAATCGTCGGCCGATTCGGGCTCGGTCCGCGCTGTAGTCGATTGCGTGGTGCTCATGGGAATTGAGGTCGCCGGCTGACGGCTGCGTTGTTGCCGGGTGGTCGACGGCGCACCGCCGGCCACGAGCCACTCCTCACTGCTCCTTTCGTTTACCGAACAAACGGCCGAACGTCTCGCGCTCCAGGTCCTCGAAAAACATCGCGCGGCCCGCCTCCCCCCGAAGCCTCCGCACCTCCCGAATGCCCATCGCCCCCAACACTTCGATCAACTGCTGATGCCAGGCCGCCATCAGGTTCACCATCAAGTGCGTCCCGTCGGGCACCTCGATTTCTTCCAGGGCGATCGGGCAAAGCTCGTCACGCTCGCACTCGCCGCACAATCGGCACTGCATCGCCAGAATCAGCGGGACATCGATCGCCACCAGGTCGGCACCGCAGATGATCGCCTTCGGCACATGCTCTGCCAATGCGATCCCGCCCGAAGCAATCACCGTGATCTCGTCGCGAATCCCCTCTCGAACCAGCGCGCCGTGAACGTCGCGCAGCACGTCTCGCACGTGGCGCGGCCGGCTCGGCGCCTGTTCCCGCCCATGCCGATCGAACACCAAGTGGATCACCTCGGCGCCGCCGCGTGCCAACTCGATCGCTCGTTCCGCCGCAGCCGGGCTGGCCTCCACGCGAATGGCCACCATCGGCGATCCATTCCCGCTCTTCAGCTTTCCCTGAACGGCTAGCGCTTCCGGACTGTCCGGAATCATCACCATCCGCGCCGACCCATCCGCCGGCACCTTCGAAGCCGAAGCATCCAGAAGCGGAACCACCGGGTTCCTTTGTGTGGTCTCGATCGACGCGAGATCCGCCTCGGCCACGACCGCCAGTGTGCCCACCTCGGCCGCCGCCGCCACCATCGCTTCCAGAACCCCGCCGCGCTGCCACTGCTGGGGCAACACGTCAAAAATCACCGGCAGCGGCGTCTCCAACAGCGCCGGAGGCGACGACTCCATCTCACCGTCGACGAACGTCAGAAACGGCAGCTTCCGCCCAATATCCACGCTTGTGCTGATATACTCGCGCCCGTGGATCCCGTCGCGCGTCGGCCGCACGATTTCCGACATGTCGGTCCACATCGAATCGAACCCCGGCCCACAAAACGGACCTCCGTAGCCCGACCCCGACACCGGAATCCGTCCCGACTCCGCCTGAAACCACGTCGCCTGCACGATGTCCGGCGTGTAGTACTCGTCGCCCAGCTTCAGATACTCCGGATTGACCACCCGCGTCAGGATGTTCTTCGTGCAGTTCTGCACACAACTCAAGCACCCTTTGCACTGGTAGATGTAATCCAGGTAACCGAGTTCCTCGCGAAGCGTGTCGGCCTCGTCCCGGTACAACCCATACACGCACGCACGCTTCACGCAATTGTGGCAGCTCGAGCAGTCCTCGCGCCAGTCGATGATCCCCAGTTTCCCGACGGGCCGGAGACGCAGGGTGGCCGGCTTCGTATGAATGGTGTACTTCGCAGGCACGGTCAGTCGCTCCAAAGCGCAGATTTCTCGAGGATCGTCAGCGCGGCCTCCAGGCCGCCGTCTACCGAAATGCAGAACCCTCGCAAACCGGGGCAACTCTTCTGCAACGTCTGGATCGTTTCCAGCGCGATCTGCACGGCCTCCGCACGCTGGCTCGCCGCGTCGGCCTTCGACTGCACTCGTGCGACCAATGCCTCCGGAATGTGCGGCGACGGTCGCTGCTCGGCGTGTTCCGCGGCCGACTGGCCGTTGCACAACGGCTCGATGCCCGCCACGATCGCCACTTGCTTGTCGATGCCCCGCTCGCAAATCGTCCGCCACCACGCCGCGAACCGTTCGGCATCGTAAACCGGCTGCGAAATCAGGAACTTCGCCCCCGCCTTCGCCTTCTTCGCCACTCGGGCCAGTTGCAGCTCGGCCGGATCGGCCAACGGCGAGACGACCGCTCCCAGACAGAAGCCGCCCGCCCCGTCCAACGCCTCGTCTTCACCCACGAGCTTCCCGTCGGGCAACCCCGCGCACGTCTGCAACAGTTGGATGCTGTCCAGGTCGTAAACGTTCTTCGCCGCCCGAAAACGACCCAGCGTCTGGTGCGCGCCGCTCGTGCACAGCAGGTTGCAGATCCCCAGCGCCTGCGCGCCCAGGGCCTCCGAAACCAGCGCGATTCGGTTCCGATCCCGCGTCGTCACGTGCAGGATCGGTTCGACCCCCTCGGCCGCAACCACCGAAGCCGCTGCCATCGCCGCCATCGCAACCCGCTCGCGATTGTCGCTCACGCCAAGTGCGTGCACTCTGCCGGCCAACTGTTTCGCCGTGTCGCGAACTGGGGCCGCGTCCGAACCCGCGGGTGGTGAAAACTCCGCCAGCAGCAACTGCTTTCCGCTGGCGATACGCTCTGCAAGACCGTTTGCTTGTTGGATCATGATTTCCTACTTTGCCACGCGTAAGGGGCTTTCCCCCAGGCCGCAGATACGCTCGACCGCTTCGCGCACAAGTTGCTCCAGTTCCTCGGCCGAAGCCTCGGGCGAACAGTGCACGAGCTGCGCACGCTCCGATTCCAACCCAATCTCCGTCAACAACCGCTGCAACGTGTGCACCCGCATCTCCGCCCGGTAGTTGCCCTGCGCCAGATGGCATTCACCCTTCAGGCAGGCCACCACGCACAGCCCCCGCCCGCCGCCTTCCATCGCATGTAACAGATATTGTCCATCCATCTTGCCGCTGCACGGCACCTCGCGGACCACAACCCGCGCACCCTGCTCGACCCACTGACGCGGCAATCGGCCGCCCTGCGGTATGCAGTTCGTGCAAACGTATACGACAACCTCGGGAGACAGAACTTCTGGCATCAGACTCTCTCGGCACCAAGGGAAGCGGGCGGAACAACGGCTACACCGGCGTCGCCATCGCGGTAGAAGGCAACGCTATGGGCCCAGGCACGAGGACGGTTTGCAGTCCCCACCCAGACCACGTCCGCCAAGAGATAGCGCTCATTGTACCCGATCGCAAGGTATAACATAGCGGTATTTTGGTAATACTCCATATTAGGATCTCTAATGATTCCAACGCACCTCTTCCGCTCGTCGTTTCCTCCAAGCACGCCCTTCCGCCATCCTCTCGACCCCAAACCACCTCATCTGCACCCGCGGCCTGCCCTTCACAAATTCCATCTCGCCGTTCTTGCCTGGGCATCATCGCAACAATAACGCGATCCCCGAAAAACATCGCTCCATGCACCTGCGTAGCCCGCGCCGACTTGAAACGTTGCCCCAACACGCACACAATGAAGCGCGCAAAACCAAGCGGCACAGTTCAGGAGCGAGCCTATGGCCAAAATCATCAGTGCAGAAGATGCGATTCGGCAGATTCCCGACGGGGCCTCAGTCCTGGTTGTCCCCATGCCATCCGAGGAGATCTATCCCGCCTTCCACCAAGTCTTCGCCGAAACCGGCTCTCCTAAGGACCTTACCGTCATCTGGGCGGCCGGCCTCGGCCCCTTCAGCTTCGAGCGAAAGGGCATGAACCATTTCGCTTATCCCGGAATGGTCAAACGCGTTATCCTCGGCCACGTCGGCCTCTGCTACGAAATGGTCAAGCTCATCGCAATGGATCAGGTCGAAGCCTACAACCTGCCGCAAGGTACGCTCTGCCAGCTCTATCGCGAGATGGCCGCCGGCCGGCCCGGCCTCATCACCCGCGTAGGCCTCGGAACGTTCGTCGATCCCCGCATCGAAGGCGGCAAGCTCAACCCCCGCACCAAGGCCTGCGAAGATCTCGTCGAGGTCCTTGAAATCGACGGCCAGGAGATGCTTCGCTACAAGCCCCTCCATGCCCAGGTTTGTCTCATCCGCGGCACGACCGCCGACCCCGCCGGCAACATCACCTCCGAGGACGAAGGCATTTGCATGGAGAACCTCGAGGCCGCCATGGCCGTCAGCAACGCCGGTGGCATCGTCATCGCCCAGGTCCAGCGGGTCTCCGACACGCCCGCCAACCCGCATCACGTCCACATCCCCGGCGTCTTTGTCCACTACGTCGTCGTCGCTTCCAGTCGGCAGACGCACCCCCACTCGCTCTTCGTCGAGCACGACCCCTCCTACACCGGCGAAGTCCGCGTCGACCTCGAAAAGGAAATTCCTCCCATGCCAATGGGCGTCGAGAAGGTCATCTGCCGCCGCGCGGCCCTGGAACTTGGGGATGGCCGTCTGGTGAACCTTGGCGTCGGAATCCCCACGAGTGTCGCCCTCATCGCCCATGAGGAAGGAATCTTCGACCGCCTCGTGCTCAATACCGAGCTGGGTGGCCTAGGGGGCCTCCCCCAGGGCGGCAAGAACTTTGGTCCCTCCAAGAACCCCAGCGCCTTCATGTCCCAGGCCGCCATGTTCGATTTCTACGATGGCGGCGGACTGCAAGTCACCTGCGTCGGCATGGCTCAGGTCGACAAGCAAGGGAACGTCAACGTCAGCAAGATCGGCCCCAAGATCATCGGCTGCGGTGGTTTCATCAACATCACTCAGGCGACCAAGGAAGTCGTCTTCTGCGGCGAGTTCGCCGTCGGCGCAAAGACCGAAGTCGCCGATGGCACCGTGCGCATCCTCAGCGAAGGCAAGATGCCCAAGTTCGTCGATCAGGTTGAGCAGATCACCTTCAGCGGCCAGGTCGCCCGGCAGGAACGCCGCAAGATCCTCTTCGTCACCGAACGCTGCACCTTCAAGCTCGTCCCCGAGGGCCTCATGCTCACCGAAATCGCCCCCGGCGTCGATCTCGAAAAGAACATCCTCAGCCAGATGAACTTCCGGCCCCTCATCGCCCCCGACCTGAAAGTCATGGACCCGCGAATCTACCAGGAGGGCCCCATGGGCTTGTCCTGAACATCGCCCGCCGCGGCCGTCCGGTCGCTCAGCGTTTCTTCCCCACGATCAAGACCCTGCGCATCTGAGAAAGACGGGGCAGTTCCGTCTGCGCACCAGCAATCCAGAACCTCGCCGAAGGCTCGCCCATCTCCTCAATCAGAGCCTCGCGATTGGCCAACACCCCCTCGTGCACACCGCGCTGACGCCCCTCCCAGTCGCGAGTCGTCTCGTACATTTCCACGTCGAAGCCCGCATGGTCCAGCAGCGGTCGATGGTCTCGAATCATCGTCGGTAGGTCCACATCCCATGTCGTGAACACAAATCGTGCTCCTGGGCGAACAATCCGAGCAACTTCCTCAATCGAGCCCGTCTTGTCGGCGACCAGGTACAACGCATCGACGCTCATCGCGCCGTCGAAGCTCGCGTCCGGCAGCCCCGTTCGCGCGAAATCACCCACGCGAAACTCCGCACGCCCCGTCAGTCCGAATGCTTCCACTCGCTCGCGAGCTTCTTCCACCGCCCGGCTCGAAATATCGACCCCCGTCAGCCGAGTCCCCGTTTCCCTCGCCACCCACAGCCCCGCCCCGCCGCGCCCGCAGGCAAGATCCACCAGCGATTGCCCCTCCTGAAGCTGCAGATTCCGCACGAGGTTACCCAGGTCGGTCTTCGTCAGAAACCCGCACGGGTCCGCCTCCTCCGCATATTCCTCCCCGAAAACCTCCCGAAGGATACGCCGAAACGTATCGCTCCGGGTCTGTCCCTTGTACACGTCATTGAAAATGTCGCGCATCCGCCACCGCCGCTGGGTCGAATACCAGTAGCAGGACGCCAGGAACGACTTGACCCAATGGGCCAGCAGATTCATGACCAAGCCCCCTGATCGGACCGCCATTCGAGACTCCCCACTCCTTACCGCAGTCGACAGCGGATCTCCCAAGAGGTGGGGAACGACTGAGCTACTTAGAGCGCGTTCGGCGTAACTGCAGCGTGTATTTCGCTTTCGGAACCGTACAAACACGACGCCGCGAACGCTACAGTTAAGTGCGACACGCACTAGTCTAATCGGCCTCACCGCACCACACAACCACCCAATTACCCAGAAGAACCCCGTCTACCGCAACGACGCTAGTTGCACATCCCACGCAAACTTCCCTAGAATGTTCTTTGGCTCCAATGCTGGCCGCCTCGAACGGTCCAACGTCGCCCGACTTCCCAGAACCACCTGCCGATGCCCCCAACCACCCCATTCCCGCTCTCTCTGGTCGACATCGAGGTGGATGCGGGCGTGGCCACCATCACCATCCGGCGGCCCGACGTCCTCAACGCCATGAACCCGGTCGCCATTCATCAACTTCACCAAGCCGTTCTCCAGGCATCCGACAATTCGGCCGTCCGCGGAATCGTGATCGCCGGTAGCGGAAAGGCCTTCGTCGCCGGCGCCGACATCAGCTTCTTCCTCCGCAATCTCGATGCCGGCGATCTGCCCCGCATCGTCAAGTACACCCAGGCCGGCCACGCCCTCATGAACGCCATCGACGACTGCCCCAAACCGGTCGTCGCCCGTCTCAACGGCTTGGCCATCGGCGCCGGTGCCGAGTTGGCGTTGGCCTGCGACTGGATCGTCGCCTCGCCCCGCGCCAGCGTCGGTTTCCCCGAGACGGGCCTCGGCATCTATCCTGGCTTCGGCGGCACCCAGCGCACCCCGCGCGCCATCGGCGTCGGCTTGGCCAAATGGCTCATCTTCACCGGCAAGACCATCTCCGCCAACGACGCTTGGCGCATCGGTATGGTCCATCGCCTCGTGCCCCACGACGACCTCGGCCCGATCGCCCGAGCCTTCGCCCTCGGCACGGCATCCCCAGAGAAGTGCACGCCTCGGCCGCCCGAGTTCGACGCCCTCGAACAATTCTTCGCCACCCATCGCGCCGACGATCTCCGCACCGGCACTGCCCCAACCGGTGGCGATCCGGCGCTCGTCCGCGCCATGCGTCTCGTCGCTGGCAAAGCGCCCATCGCGCTCCGTTTGGCCGAAAAGATGATCACCCAGGGCACATCCCGACCGCTCCCCGAAGGGTTGCAGATGGAGATCGATCACGTCATCGAGATCTTCAGCACCAAGGACGCCTATCTCGGCCTCTCCTTCCGCGCGCGCCGCGGCGTCGGACAGCCCCCCTTCACCGGCTGCTGACGGCCTGTCTACAGTCGCTCTCTCGGCGCCACGATCTCGAACTCGCGTTTCGGGTGACGCACGATCTCGGCCGCCGCCACATTCGCATCGTGCGGCCACACCACCAGCCAGCCCCCGTCGGCCGCCTCGCCCAACAACCGCGGCTTCACCCGTCGCGTGTGAAGCAAGTACGTATCGTAGGCCAGGCACCAACTGCGCCGCAAATGCGCGATCGTCGGACAAACATCCCCGATGCACAGCGCCGTCTTGCCACCCGACTCCATCACAACTGCCAGATGTCCCCGCGTATGCCCGCCCGTCAGCCGCGCCCGCAGCCCGGGCACAATCGTCTCCTCGGGCCCAACCAGCTCCACGAGCCCCGCCTCCGCCAACGGCCCGATGTTCTCCATCGGGTACGCCCGATCCAGCTCCGGCGCCCCCCTCACGGCCGTCTCCCACTCCAGTCGCCCCACAACGTGCCGAGCCCTCGGGAATGTCGGCACCAACCGGCGTTGCCCGTCGTAGCGAGTGGCCCCGCCCGCATGATCGAAGTGCAGATGGCTGAGAACGACCGTGTCGATCTCCTCAGGTCCCACGCCCAGGCCGGCCAGGCTCTCCACAAGCGGTTCGCCGTCGTCCATGCTGTAGAAGTTCCGATCCAGCCGGCTGTACTTCGTGCCGTAGCCCGTGTCGATCAGAACCGTGTGCTCTCCATCGCGGGCCAGCACGCAGTTGTTCCGGAATCGCAAGCGGTTGCTCGCATCCGGCGGCGTCACACGCTCCCAGAGCACCCGGGGTACGACGCCGTAAATCACGCCGCCGTCCATCGAAAACGAGCCGCCGTCGACCGTGTCCAGTTGCCAGTTGCCGAGGTTCACCAAACCGGCCTCCGCGCCCCTTGAGCCGGCCGCTACGGGAGCTGATCGTACACGATCTTGCCGCCGGAAGATCGCGGCAGCGCGTCCATGATCGTGATGCGGGAAGGCCGCTTGTAATACACCAGATGCTTCTCGCAGTGCGTCTTGATCGCCGCCACGTCGATCCCCTCGTCCACGACGACCGCCGCCTTGATGTGGTGCGAGCCGTGCCGGGTCTTGCCCGAATACACCTTCACCTCCGCCACTCCCGCCATCGACGAAATCACCTCTTCCACCTCGCTCGGCAGCACCTTCATTCCCGACACGTTGATCACCTCGGCCTGCCGCCCACACAAATGCAGCGCGCCGTCGTCGTCCACCCAGCCCAGGTCGCCCGTGTTGAACCATCCGTCGGGCAGCATCGAGGTGTCGATCGTCTCATCGTTCAGATAGCCGATCATCACCGACGCCGAACGCACATGCACCAGCCCTCGCCCGTCGCCCAGCGACGCCGCGTCCGCCGGCGGCCGAATCTCCACCGAAACGCCCTCGAACGGCTGCCCCACACGTCCTCGCGTCGCCCGTGGGTCGTCCGCCCGCGCCACCGCGATTCCGCCCGCTTCGGTCGTACCGTACAGCGGCCTTACTCGCGTTCCCGAAATCCGCTCAAAGTTCAGTGCCGTCCGATCCGGCAGCGGCGCCCCGCCCGTAATCACTCGCCGATGCGTGCCATACAGCCGGTCGCCCGCCCCGAACATCAGCACGGCCAACATCGCGGCCACCGCCGGCACCATCGTGATCGAATGCTCCTGGTATGCCCGAAACACCAGCGCCGGATTGAACCTCCGCATCGTCAGCACGTCGGCGCCCGTCACCATCGGAGTAATCACATACCAGCCGTGCCCAAACGCATGGCTCATCGGCGCCATCGACAGTAGCCGATCCGACCGATCCACCCCGATCGTCCGCACATAGTGTTCCGCCTCGGCGATCGCCGTCACCACTGGCCGCACGGCCACCCGCGGCTGCGCCGTCGTTCCCGACGTCGGATGCAGCGGCACGCCCGGCAAATGCAGCAGCGTCTGGTCGGTCGTCTCCGCCGCCTCCCCGAAATCCCCCCACATCAACCGCGACCACGAATCCGCCGACAGCGTTTCCAACGACGTCGTAGCCGCCCGCAACTCCGCCTCAGCCGCGCCGTCGCTGGCCACCAGTCGCGCGTGGAAGCGCTCGGCGATACGCCTCAGCTCCGACGCCGGCGTATCCGCATGGACCAACAGCGGCGAACCGCCCCGCATCAGCACCGCCGCCCACGCCGCAATGAACTGCGGCCCGTTTCCCACCGCCAAAACCACCCGGTCGCCCGGGTGCAGCCCCGCGTCCGCCATCTCGCGCGCAAGCCTCTTCCTCGCCGAAGCCAGCATCGCCGGTCTCACCACCAGGTCGCGATCCAAATCCACGATCGTCCCGCGATAGTCCTCCACCGCAGAAAGCATCGGGTCGGGACTCAGATTCGTCGAAACCTCAACAGACGCCATGGTGGCGTTCCCTCCGCATCAATCGGTTCGTACTCCCTAGAGCGCATTCGGCCTTTGTGTAGCGTGTATTTCGCTTTCGAAATCGGGAAAACACGCCGCCACGCACGCTACGGTCAAGTGCGCCTCGCACTAACGTCTCAACCTCGCCCGCCGTATCGCCGGCGAGTGCCTTCCAATCCCTATCTCCAAAGGATGTCTCGATCGTGAATTCTCTTCGCCAATTCTTCGATATCTTCCGACAGCGACCGGTCCTTCTCCAGCGTCGGAACGAAACGCCGAATCCGCGTGCGAATCTCCTCCAGCCTGGCCGACGCCTCGCGCGGCCGCTGCAAGTCCAGCGCCTGCGCCGCAGCGATCAACTCGATGGCCAGCACCCGGCGCAGGTTCTCCACGATCCGGTTCGCCTTCATGCCGGCGATCGGCCCCATCGACACGTGGTCCTCTTGCAGCAGGTTCGTCGGAATCGAATCCACGCTCGCCGGAAAGCTCAGCGACTTCGACTCGCTCACCAAGGCCGCCGCCGTTACTTGCGCCATCATCATTCCCGAGTTCACGCCGCCGTCGTTCACCAGGAACGTCGGCAGGTGCCCCCGCGGCGCCCGCATCGCGTGGCTGATCCGCCGCTCCGAAATGCTCGCCAGCGTCGCAAATGCCGACGCCAGCCGATCGCACACCCGCGCCGGATACACCGCGTGGAAATTCCCGCAGCACAGCGCCGTCATCTCCTCCGGAAACACCAGTGGGTTGTCGGCCGCCGCGTTCATCTCCCGTTTCAGTATCGCTTCGCTCGCCTGCAGTTCCTCCCAAATCGCGCCGTGCACCTGCGGAGCGCAGCGCAGTGAATACGGATCCTGAATCCACTGCTTCTCAACGTGTACTGCCGAAAGCTCCGACGACGACCCCAGCCACTCCCGCATCTGCCGCCCGCAGTGGATCGTCCCTGGATGCCCATGGGCTCCGGTCGCAAGCTCCGAGCACACCATGCGCGAGCCTCCCAGCGCTTCGATCGTCATCGCCGCAGCCAGGTTGGCGATCTCCAACAGGTGGCACCCTTCGTACCACGCCTTCACTGCCAGCGCCGTCGTCAGCATCGTGCCGTTGACCAGGCTCAAGCCTTCCTTCACTCCTAACCGCACCGGTTGCAAGCCTGCACGCCGCATCGCCTCTGCCGCCGTCAGCTCCACGAACTCGCCCTTATGCGGCATCGTGCAGCGTCCCTCACCCAGGATCGCCTGTGCCGCATGCGCCGCCGGCGCCAAGTCGCCCGATGCCCCCACGCTCCCTTGCGACGGCACGCAGGCCAGAATGCCCGCCTCCAAAACCTGGGCGATCGACTCCATCGTCTCCACGCGCAGCCCGCTGTTGCCGCGGCAGATCGTGTTCAGGTCGATCAGCCACATCGCCATCACCAGATCGCGCGAGAGCAGCTCGCCCACGCCGCAGCAATGCGACCGCACGATGTTGTACTGTAGCTCCACGATCCGCTCGGGCGGAATCACGATGTTCGCAAAATGCCCGAACCCCGTGTTGATCCCGTATACCGGCTCTTCCGAAGCGGCCAGCCTGGCCACCATTGAAGCCGCTTGCTCCATGCGCTCGATCGCCTCGGACGAATACCGAACCGCCAATCGCTTCCCCGGATCCAGCGCGTGGCGAGCGAACTCCCACAGCTCCCCCGGCGTCAGCGACATGCTCCCCAACGTGATCACCGCGTCGTACGCCGATTCCCGCGCACCCGGTGAACTCAGGGGCACTCTCGTGCGAACCCTTAGCTTGCTTGTTGGCTGTAACATCGGTATCTCAACTCGGGGTGGTGTTTCAAAACAGGGTGCAAAGCATCAGCCCCCGGGGCGGTTGCAAGACCCTCCATTGTGAAAGGGACGACCCTCATGTCAAGAGTCAATCTCCCTCCCATCCCTCGCCTCCTAGCGGGCCTTCAGGGGTACTTTCCGCTCTTCATTTCGGTTCAACGCACGCCCCTCCTCCCGATGGGAGGAAGGTCGCAGCAATCGCTCAAATTCTCCGTCCTCGATCAATACCTCGCTCTGCCGGAGTCCCGCGCAAAGCTCCTCTTTCAGGTGCTCCACACCTTCTTCCGGGGGAATGAAATTCATCCGTAAAACTTCTCGCGCCCCGACGTTGCTGTCCGGAAGCATCGCCATTCCCACCGCGTCCCACGACTGCCATTCCATGCACGTCGACGCGCACTCCGGCCGAACTATCCGATACCACGCGCACAGCTTGGCCAACATCTCGTTGCCCGCCGCGTAGTCGCTCAATCCGTTGCCGCCATAGCGCCCGCTGATCGAGCCGAACCCGACGAACCACCGCAGCGGATCTTCGCGCGCAAGCAGCATCAGTCCCAGCGCCCCGTCCACCTTGGCACCGATCGACGCTCGCAGCTCGTCGCGCCGTTGCGACTCCACCCGGCCCGTCCGCGCGTATCCCGCACCATGAACGATTCCCACGATCGGGCCCGACTTGCGAACCTCGCCCAGCACGCTCTCCAGCGCGCTCCAGTCGCCCACGTCGCACGAATGGTACGTCACGCGCAGCCCCAAGCCGCGCATGCGTTCCAGGTTGTTGTGTATTTCGATGTCGTGCTTCACGCGCTCCCATTGCTTCTCCGGCGACTTCCCCTCCGCGATCGCCTGGCGCACGATGGAACGCTTCACCTGCTTCAGTTCTTCCTCCGAGCAACCGCGCCACAGTGCGTCGGCCCGCGGGGCTGCCGTTCGCCCGATCAAGTGCAGATCCGGACCGTACGCCTGCCCCAACGCCACGGCCACTTCCGCCGTGATGCCCCGGGCACCGCCGGTCAACACCCAGGTCGACCCGCGTGGCGGCGCCGATCCTTTCCGCCTATCGATCGCTTCCGCGACCGCGGCAACCGTGCGACGCCGCCCCCCGCCCAGTCCGACCTCGACCTCCGGCTGCCCCAACGCCAGCTCGCGCAGCATCGCCTCGGCCACCGCATCCGCGTCGTCGCTCGGCGCGAAGTCGCATACCTTCACCTGCGTCGGCCGCTCGTACCGATTCCACTCGATGTCGATCGCCTTCAGCAGCCCCGCGATCCAACCGCCCTCCGGCGCAAACACCCGCTCACTCACGCCCAAATCGCCGCCCAACAGCGTTCCCGCCGCCACCGTCAGTGGCCCGGTCGCCTCGTCGCGCTGCAACCGCTGTCCCCATTTCTGCACGACCAGGTACGGAAGCTCGACGCCCTCGCGCCGCCGCACCTCCCACGAGCCCGCGTCACCCAGTCGGCTCCCGCCCTCATCCATACCCGTCATGATGAAAAGCGCCCGCACTGCCGGCTCCGAAGGCAGCGCCTCCAACTCCGCCAGCACCGCATCACTCCCGCGACTCGGCATAAGCCGGTACACGACCACACCTTGTACTTCCAACCGCCGCACCAGCGCCCGCGCCGCCCGATTCTCGCCCAGCACAACCGCCGCCCCATTCGGCACGAACGCTTCCGCTGCCGCCCCGGCCACCGGTGTCTCAGTCGCACGAAGCACCCACCGGCGAGCAATCCTCGCTTGTCCCGCCGCTCCGCCAGAACCCGCAGCCACCGGCGCACCGCGTTCCAGCACCGCACTGTACGCCAGCCCCTTGTCCGACGACAACACGGCCGCGGCCAACCGCTCGCCCGACGACGTCCCACGCAGCAACGTCGCGTCGCCGCTGCACCGCACCCTCGCCCCGTTCCGGCGAATAACCGTCAGCGGATCCTCCAGACCGAACACCCCCGGCAGCGTCGCCTCGTCCATCGCCAACGTCGCCGCCAACAGCGACGCCCCCGCCGAGGCCCCGCCCGTGTGGCCGATCTGTCCGACCAGCGATCCCAGCCGCAGCGGCGTCGCCCGACTCGCATCTCCCTGCATGGCCATCAGCGCCCGCACTTGCTGCTCGTCCACCGCCGGCAAACCGCATGCGTCGGTCACCGCCGCGTCCAGATCCGCCGCCTCCAGCCCGCTCTCTTCCAACGATCGCCGGACCGCCTCCGACATCGCGTGCGTCGCGTCGTCGTGAGCAACGCCGATCCCGCGAATCACCCCGTGAATCGGGTCGCCGTCGCGTCGCGCGTCGCTCAGTCGCTTCAACAGCACCGCGCTCGCTCCCTCGCCGGGCACGTACCCCTCGGCTCCGCGGTCGTACGGTCCCCGCGACGGATCGTTCGACAGTGCTCCCTTCTTCGCGAGAGTCTGATACGCGCCCGCATTCAGATTCCGCTGCGCTGCCGCGCACACCACCAGGTCGCAGTCGCCCGCAAGCAGCATGTCCACCGCCGCATCGAGCGCCGCCATTCCCGACGCCCCGCCGCTGTCGACCGCCGCCGCACCACCCATCAAGTCCCACGTCTTCGCAACCCGCACTGCCGACGAGCTGGCACTGAAACTTCCCGATTCATCGCTCAGCACAGGCCACCTGGCGTGCACTGCTTCCTGCCAAGCCCGCTCGATTTTCGCAGCCCGCTCCGGCGCCACGCCCTGCGCCACCAACTGTTCGCGTAACATCCTGCCCAACTCAGGAAGCCGCAGCACCAGCTTCATCCGGAACGTGAAGTCGCCCACAAACTCGCTTCCCACCATCACGCCCGTCCGAGTCCGATCGAACGTCTTTTCGTCGTAGCCCGCTTCCCGAAGCGCCTGGTCGGCCGCATCCAACACCATGAACTGCAACGGGTCAGCCAGCTCGATCTGTTTCGGCGGAATCCTGTGGCGTCGCCAATCGTAACAAAACCCCTCCACGCATCCGCCCGCAACCGACGCAAGGCCGCAACGTTCGCGTCCCACGTGCCGCTTCGGATCTCGCCCCGACCGCATCAGGTCCCACAGCTCCCCCACGCCATGCGCGCCCGCAAATACGCATCCTCTCCCGATAATCGCGATCGCCTCGTCATCGCCACCCGCGGCCCGCACAGCACCCGTCGCACCACCCACGTTCCGATCGGCCAGCCAAACGTGCACGTTCAAGCCGCCGATCCCAAATGCGTTCACCCCGGCCGTTCGCGCCTTTCCCGCCGCCGGCTCAGGCCAGGCAACCGTCTCGCGCGGCACGTACACCGGCGCCTTCGACCAGTCGGCTGTCGGATTCAACTCCTCCAGGTTCGCCGCCGGCGGAATCACCCCCTTCTGCATGCATAGCACGACCTTCACCAGGCTCGCCAGCCCCGCCGCCTCCAGCGCATGGCCGATGTTTGCCTTCACGCTCGTGATCGGAATCTTCTTCCCCGCCGGCACGCCGTCCGCAAAAGCCTTCTCCAACGACGCGATCTCCGTCGCATCGCCCAGTTGGGTCGCCGTCGAGTGCGCCTCGATGTACTCCAACTCGCCCATCGCCTCGGCGCTCGGGTAGGCCCGTCGAATCGCTTCCACCTGTCCTTCCCGCCGCGGAGCCCAAAGACTCCGTCCTCGCCCGTCCGACGAAACGCCCACGCCCCGAATCACCGCCTCGATCCGGTCCCCGTCGGCCAGCGCCCGCTCCAGTGTCTTCAGCACGACCGCCACGTAGCCTTCCGCCACCACCAACCCGTCGGCCTGCCGATCGAACGGTCGCGACTGCGAGACGCTCAGCGATTGGGCCGCCGAGAACAGCACGAGCCATTCCGTGCTGCACACCGACGCGCCGCCCACGATGGCCATGTCGATCTTGCCTCGTTGCAACGCCCTGGCGGCCAGCGCCAGCGCCTCCAGCGACGACGCGCACGCCGCATTCACCGCCATGAATGGGCCGCTCAGCCCAAAACCCTTCGAGATGATCCCGGCCGCCATGTGCGACGCCAGCTCCGGCGGCGCGCCATCTGCCGGCGATGCCTGACTGCCGACCGCGCCGACCAATGCCTCCACGACGGCCTTCTGATTACCTGCCGGCAGTCCGCGGAACGATTCCACCTCACCCAAACACTCTGCCGCCTCCGCGATGCCAGCGGCGCACGCCTCGTCCGCGTCACGGCCGCTGCCGATCGTATGCCCCACGTACACGCCCGTATTCCGCAACGGCACCCGCAACGGATCGATGCCCGCGTGCCGCAGGGCCTCGGCCGCCACCTCGCACATCGTCAAGTGCGTCGGGTCCGCCCCTCGCACTAGTTCCGGGTCGATCGGGCATCGCTGCCCACCGAACGCTCGGCGCGTCGGCACCGCACCGCACCGCGTGTAACTCTTCCCGCGAACGCCCTTCTTCCCATCGTAGTACAACTCCGCGTCGAACCGGTCCGCCGGCAGATCGGCCACGGCCGAGCGCCCCTCGATCAGCATCTGCCAATACTGATCCAGGTCGTCGGCCCCCGGCAGCCGGCACGCCATGCCGACGATCGCCAGGGGAACCGTTCTCAAGTGGCCGTCACGTTCCATGATCTTCCCGGTCTTCCACTCCATAGACTACGGATGAATGGCCGCGCCGCCGTCCACCGTGAGCGTGCAGCCCTGGACCATATCGCTCAATGGGCTGCTCAGATAAAGCACGGCGTCGGCGACGTCCTCGGCCGTCAGCGTGCGGCCGCCCACCATCGTGTGCTCGAGCTGCCCGGCAAACATCTGATCCGCATACGGAATCCGCCTTGTCGAGTCGGTCTCCACGAGTCCCGCCTTGACCACGTTCACGTTCACGCCGCGGTCTCCCACCTCCAGCGTCAGGTGCCGCACGATGCTCTCCAGCGCCGCCTTCGAGCCGCCTATCAGCCCGTACATCGGCAGTGCCATGTGCGAGCCATGGCTCGAGATGGCCACCACCTTCCCCCGGTGCGGTCCGCGCTCCAACAGCGGCATCGCCGCCTGCACCAGGTAGATCAGGGCCAGCACGTTCGTGTGCATCGCGGCTTCGAAGTTCCGTGCACTGGCCGCCAGCAACGGACGAAACCCGCCCGTCGCCGCGCTGCTCACCAGGATATCCAACTGCCCGAACGTCTCCCCGATATACTCGACCATCGAGCGGACGTCGTCCTCCTGGCTCACATCGGCCTTCACCAGGGCCACGCGCCGGCCCATCGCCGATATCTGCTGCCCCACCTCCATCGCGGCGGCGTGTGCCGTCACGTAGTTCACGACCACGTCAGCGCCGGCCTCCGCCAGCCGGATCGCGCAGGCCTTGCCGATGCCCCGCGAGCTGCCGGTCACTACGGCCACGCGTCCTGTAAGATCGATCATGCTTGTCTCCTTCGCCGAACGAAACTCGATGTACTCGTATGGAAATCAGGAATTCGCCTTTTGGGCACCGCCGCCCAATACGTGGCAGCGGTATCCCTTCACTTGCAAGATCACCTCGCCGTCATCGCCCACCAGCGCGAAGTCGAATACCCCGTGCTGTGCGCCCAGCTCGCGGCACTCCACCCGCACCGTCGTCCGCTCGCCCGGACGCCCCGCTCGGCCCAGCAGCAGTTCGGCCAACCGATCCGGCACGGTCACTCCCCCCTCGGTGTACACCCACGTGTAAACGCCGCACCCGTAGTAACATGCATCGATCGCCGCCGACGGAGTCAGCCATCCGTCCGCATCTCGCTCGCCGGCCAACTCATCCTGCCGCGGCAATTCAATCTGTCCCCAGCCGCCGCCTTCTTCGATGGCCACGCGTTTCAGCAATCGCAGCGGTGGACCGTGATACATCAACGCATCCCGGGCCGGATACGTCACCTCGTGCCACTCCAGCCCGGCCGGCACGTCCAACTTGCCGATCGCCACAGGCCCGCCAGCCAGCTCCACCGTCCCCGAAAAATGCAGCCGATCCTTCTGCACCAACTGTCCGCGACGGTTGCGAAAATCGCTAGTCAAACGGCAACGCACGCCCTCCTCGCTCGCCTCGGCGTCCACGCGGACCTCGCCCGGCTCGTCGCTCAGCAGCCGCACCGAATCGGCGATCTCCACGTCGCGCACGGCCGCCACCGTCTGCCCGCCGCCCGTCACCAGCGACGCCGCTTCCGCAAATGCCTCCATCGCAACCACCATCGGCAGCGTCGGCTTGTCTCGCAGCCGATGCTCCCGCAGGAACGGATCGCCGATCGGGTCCAGCCCGATCTCCACTTGCACCCGCCGCCCCGGCTCAAGCGTCGCAACCCGCCCGATCAAAGCTCCTTTTCCCGCTCCTTCGCCTTCGCGTCGGCCACCGCCCTTCAGCAACAGGTCGGCCGAATAGAATGTCTCGTAGAACTGCGAATCCGTAATCAGCACTTCGCTCTCAGGCGTTCCGGCCCGCAGCTCATCGATCACGTGCTCTACGCCCTCGGCAGGCGGCAAAAGCTTCATCTTCATGATCATGATCGTGTGCTGGCTCACCGGCCGGGTCATCATGCCCACCTCGCCCCACGGATGCCAGTGAATGCCCACGCCATGCCAGCCGGGCCGCCGCCCTCGCTCCCAACCGATCAGCTTGCACAGCATGTCGTTGGCCAGCGTGTACGTCGCCGCGCTCGACGTCCCGAACCGCCCGCTGATCGACCCAAACCCGACGAAACACCGCACCGGATCCTCGCGCGTCAGCGTCAGCAGCCCCATCGCCGCGTCCAGCTTCACGTCGACCATTTCCTGCAAGATATGCACCGGCGTCTCGCCGATCGTCATCGCCGATCCCTGCAGCCCGGCCCCGTGAACGATCCCGTCGATCGGCCCATCCATCTCCCGGATCCGCCGCAACGTCCGATCCAGCTCCTCCCAGTTCGTCACGTCGCAAGAGTGATAGGTCGCCTCAACGCCCGATGCCGCCAGTTCCCGCAACGTCCCGTCGATCTCCAAATCAACCCGCGCGCGGTCCCAATAGGTCCCCGCCGGCTTCCCTTCGGCGATCGCCTTTTTCGCTAGCGACCGCTTGAGCTGCCGCAACTGCGGTTCGTCCAATTCGCGCCATGCCGGATCGATCTGCGGCGCAGGACTCTTGCCCAACAAGTGCAGTTTCAACCCGAATCGCTGCCCCATGGCCTTCGCCACCGCCCCCGTGATCCCCCGCGCTCCGCCCGTGAATACCCACACGCCGCCCCGCGGAATCTCCTCGCGCACCAGCGGCTCGACCGGTTCCAGCGCCAACCGCACCACCCGCCGCACGCCCCCGGCATACGCCGCTTCGACGTCGAACCCGTCGACCTCCAACTCGCCGAGCACCGCCTCGGCCACCGCCTCCGGCGGCTCGTCCGCCGGCGCATCGACCACCTTCACGCGCAGCTCGCCCAGCTTGCTCCCCTGGGCCTCCAAGTAAAGGCCCTTCAGCAAGCCGCTCAACGCGCCCCCCTCAGGCGAGACCACGGCCGCTGCAAAGCCGAAGTCGCCGCCCAGCGACGTCGCCGCCGCCAGCGACGCCTGCGGACGCAGCTTCGCCTCATCGACCAGCGTCAGCCACTTCTGGCACACCAGGTAGGGCAGCACCACTCCCCGATGCCGTCGCCGCAGCCACGCCTCCCGGCTGTCGATCGACGCCCCTTCGGCGTCGCGCCCCGTCATCAGGAACAAATGCGGCGCCGGGTGGCCGTCCAGCAGCCACTCCGCCGCCGACAGCGTCTCCTCCACACCGTCGCCGATCGGAAGCCGCCGCACCTCGACTCCGACCGCCGACAAACGCCGGCACAGCGCTTGCGCGTCGGCATTGTCGCCCAACACCAACGCCGGCCCCGTCAGCGCCAATGGTCGCCGCTTGGCCTCCCTCAACGGCGCATCCACCATCCGCATCACGTGCCGCAGCGCTACCTGCTCGGCTCGCTCTTCCACCTTCGGTTCCGGCCCTTCCGACACTTCCTGTTCGCGCCGGTCTCCCGCCCCGCTTCCCCAACTAGGCTCCACAATCGTCCGACAATAGGTCTCCGCAATCTGCTCTTCCGACAGATCCGGGTGATACGCCTTGTAGTAGTTCCAGTCCGTAACCAGCACCTCCGGCTCCGGGCAACCGGCTAGCATCTCGTCGACGAAATGCCGCACGCCTTCCTCCGGCGGCAGGAACGTCAGCCGCTGAAGCATGTTCCCACCCCGCGTCTCGTCGCGCGCCGCCATGCCGATCTCCGCCCACGGCTGCCAATGAAGGCACGTCGACCGGCACTCAGGGCGTTCCACCCGATACCAATCGATCAGCTTCGCCAGCATGTCGCTCGCCAGCGCGTAGTCCGTCTGCCCGATCGATCCCCACCGCCCGCTGATCGAGCCAAACCCGAAGAAGTACCGTAGCGGATCCTCCCGCGTCAGATCCATCAGCGCCGCCGCCCCGTCCACCTTCGCAGCGATCGTCTTCGACACGATCTCCGGATCCTTCTTCGCAAACCGGCAGGCGATCTCGATTCCCGCCCCATGAACGATTCCCTCCAGCGGCCCGTCCGTCCGTCGGATTTCCTCCAGAAGCCTCGCCACCGCTTCGCGATCGCTCACATCGCAGGCGTGATACGTCACCGACAGGCCAGCCTGCTCCATGTCGCGCAGCGTCCGGTCGATCTCCAAATCCTTCTCCGCTCGCTTCCACAGCTCGGCCGGCAGCTTCTTCTCGGCCAGCGCCTGCTTCATCAGTTGCCCGCGCAGCTCCTTACGCCCTTCCGCCGTCAAATCTCTCCACGCCGGATCCACCTGCGGCTTCGGACTCGTGCCCACCAGGTGCAGTTTCACGCCGAACCGTTCCCCCATTTCCCGCGCAATCGCCGCCGTAATCCCTCGCGCTCCCCCAGTCACCAACCACGGCCGCCCCCGCTGCGGCGTGTTGGCCGCCGAAGGCTCGGCCGGCTTGTGCAGCGCCCCGATCACGTACCGCTCCCGCCCGGCGTAGCCCATCTCGGCAAAGAACGAAATCGCTCGCAGCTCCCGCAACAGCGCTTCGGCCAGTTCCTCCGGCGGCTGGCTCCGTGGCGCATCGACCACCTTCGTCCGAAACGCCCAATTCGTCGTGTAGCCAAACTCAATGCACAGCGCCTTGACCAGCCCGGTCATCGCGCCGCTCTCCAGGCTTTCCACGCGGCCCGACAGCCCGAAATCGCCCCCCATCGCCGTCGCCGCCACCACCGACGCCTGCTCCACCAGGCGATTCTCCGAAACCAACGCGAACCACTTCTGGCACGCCAGGTACGGCAGCATCACCCCGCGACGCCGTCGACGCTCCCAAGCCTCCGCGCCCACACTCGCGCCCGCCTCCTCGTCAAACGGCGTAACCAGGAACAGGTGCGGCGGCCTATACGCCTGCCAGATCTTCTCGACCATGGCCACCATCTTGCCGGCGTCGTCCGACATCGGCAGAACCACCGCCCGCACTCCCAACGCCTCGATCTGCCGCCGCAACGCCATCCCCACCGCGTTCTGTCCCACGATCAGCGCCGGCCCGCTCAGCTCTTCTAGCGCAGCGTCGACCTCCGGCACCGGCGTCCGTAGCATCCGCAGCACGAAGCGGCAGCATGCCTGGTCGCCCACCTCAAACGGCGGCCGCCCCTCCACGCTCTGGCTCGCAGCCAGATATTCTTCCAACGGAATCACCGGCGACGCCGACTTCGCCACCGCCGGCCGCTCCTCCACCGCCTTCGGCTCCAGCCTCACCTCCGTCACGCCTTCCAGGCAGAACCGGCTCGAGGCCTCTTGTCCATCGTCTGTCGCCCAGCGGCTGACAATCTCACCGCGCGAGGGAATCATTACCACCGCCGGCGACTTGTCCTTTGGCGCTGGCTCGCCCGCCTGAGCCGCCTCGACCTCCACGCCCTTCGCGCCGAATCGCACCCGCCACATTCGGTCCGCCGCCGCATGGCTGATGCAGAACTCCCATCCCGGCTCCCCGTTCGCCTTCCGCAGCAATTCCACTGCCGCGTCCGGTTCAGCTGCCAGCCGCAGAATCCGCCGCACCAACAGCGTCCGCAACGTCGCCCCGACGCCCTTCGCGCCGTGCCCCGACGCAACGCTCACCGCAAGACCCCGCTGATTCATACCCGCCGCGGCCCCCAAGGCACCAGGCGCGGCCACGACCGCATGTGCCAGCCCCGACGACGGTCGATACGTCCTCACCTTTCGCGCCGCCGCCAGCTCGCACCACGGCCATTCTCCGCTGGGCCCCCGGTCGATCGCATGCATTACGCCGCCCTTGCCGTTGCGCGACGCGACGACCGTTTCCGTCTCGCCCTCCGTCGCCGAGCCGTCCAACCACGCGTTGTAGACCGCCAGCATCTCCATCGATACTCCGGCGCCGTCGGCCACTCCGCGCAGTTCCTCGCGTTCCTCCTCCTGCAAACCGGCCATCACGTCGCCGCTCGTCGGCAGACCAACCGACGCGCCCGCCGCGTCGGCATAGCGCCGCGCAATCGCGTGGATCTCCTCCGCCAGGGCCAGTCCGTGTTGCCGGCCGATCTCGTAGGCGGTCCCCGTCAACACCAGCACGTCCGACGCAGCCTCCGCCTCCGCAACCGGCTCCACCGGTGACTCCGCCGGCACACCCTCGAACACGTTCACAACCGGTGCAACCCGCGGTCGATCCAGAAGCCCCCACACATCCAAACAGGCCCGAACCGCCAGCAGCCGCGACGCCCCCGCACGCGTCTTATCGTCGCAGGCGATCGCCACAACCTCCCGACCCGCCAAAATCTTGCTGTGCAGGCCCGTCAGCACCTGCCGTGGCCCGACCTCCACCATCACCCGCACGCCCTCGTCGGCCAACCGCCCGATCAGCTCGACATACCGGACTGGGCTGACCATCTGCGCGACCAGGTTCGCACGAATCTCCTCACCCGACGCCACGTACTCATTCGTCACACCCGTCAGCATCGGCACCCGCGGCGGCCCAAAACAGATCGGCTCTAGCCCACGGCGAAGCGGCTCGCAAACGTCGGCCATCAGCGGCGTGTGGAACGGCCGTGGCACCGGCAACGCGAGCGACGCAACGCCCCGCGCCTTCAAGTCCGCTTCCAGCCTCGCGATCCCTTCCTCCGTTCCGCCTACGACCGTCTGGTCCGGCGCATTGTAGTTAGCCGGATACACGGCCTCCCCAAGCTCCTTGCAGATCCGCTCCACCGTCGGCCCATCCGCGGCCACCGAAAGCATACGGCCGTGCGAGTTCCGGCACGCCTCGATCGCCTCGCACCGGACCCGCGTCCCCCGCACGGCATTCTCGAAATCCCAGGCACCCGCCGCCGCCAAGGCCGGATACTCGCCGTAGCTGTGGCCCGCAACGTAGTCCGGATGAATCCCCAGCGCTCGCAGCGACTCATACACGATCGTGTCGGCGCACATCAACGAGAGCTGCGTCATCCACACGTCCTTGCCCAGCGCCTTCCCCTCGCCCCACGCCACCTCCGCAAACGTCGGTATGCCCAGCCGTCGAAGCGTCTCGTCGATCCGCCCCATCGTCTCCGCCGCCGGCCCAAACTCCTCGACCATCGGCTTCAGCATGTCCGCATACTGCGATCCCTGCCCCGAGAACAGCAGCGCGACTTTCCCGATCGGTTCGGTCAATCGCCCGTAGAACACGTCCTTGCGACCCAGCATCACGGCCTGCGGTGTGCCCAGTTGCGCACCGGCCAGCTGAAGCTTCGTTCGCAGATCCGTTGCACTCTCCGCCAGCACGGCCAGCCGAAACGGATCCTCCGGCCCAAACGCCTTGCGACCGCCGCCAAACAGCTCCGCCGCCTGTGACGCCGCTTCCGCCGCGCGCGATTTCAAATCCGCCAGCGAACCCGCCCCAATCCGCGCGATGCGCCAGGTGCCGATTGCCTCCGTGCCACAAACCGTCGACCCGGCCGGCCCCGGCTTCACCTCGACCGTCGCCTCCACACCGCGCTCGAGCACCAGATGCCCCGCCGCGCCCCAAGGATCGGTGCACGTGATGCCTGCCAAGAGTTTCCCGTCGCCACCGCGAGGCTTCAGCGCCGCGGCCGCCGTGGCCAGTCGTACCTGCGAACCCTCCGCGACCAGTTCCGGAAGCGGCGTTCGCGCCCCAAAGCTCGCCGGCGCGTTCTCCTCCTCCAACGACCGCATGGCCGCCATCAGCGACGCCATCCCCGAAGCACCCTGCGTGTGGCCGATCTGTCCGACGACGCTCCCCAGCAGGACCGGCTTGTCCCGCGTCTCGCCAAGCCCCTCCGCCATCGCGGCCACTTCCTGCTCGTCGTCTTCCGCGCGCCCCGTTCCCGTCGTCTCCAGCATCGCCACGTCATCCAGGCGTGCCCCGGCTATGCGGTAGGCCTTCTCCATCGCCTGCCCAACCGCCTCGCGGCGCGAGCCGGCGAACCCCGCACCCACGCCCCGAATGATTCCACGAATCCGATCCCCGTCGCGCTGCGCATCGCTCAGCCGCTTCAACACCACGACGCCCACGCCTTCGCCCGGCAAATAGCCGTCCGCCTCCGCGTCGAACGGCGCCTTGGGATCCCCGCTGGCCAGCCTCCCCTCCAACGCCAGCATCTCGTACGTCGGTAGCCCCAGGGCTCGGTGCCCCGCCGCGCAGACGACCATGTCGCACGAGCCGTCCAGCAACTGGTCGACCGCTGTGCCGATGGCCGCCACTGCCGAAGCCTGCCCCGCGTCCACCGTGGCCGCCCCGCCCATCCAGTCGAATGTCTTGGTGATCCGCGATGCCAGCGTGCTCGGCGTAAACCCGCCCGTCTCGTCCAGCAGCGCCGGCATATGCTTCAGAAGCGTCTGGCGATACGCTTCGCTCAACGCCTCGATCTCGTCTTCGCTCACGCCCCGGCCGCGCAGAAACTTGGCCAACTGGTCGCAGAAATCCGGCAGTCGGAACCCCAACTGCAACTGCTCGCAGAAGTCGCTCCCAAAGATCGTCCCCACGACCACGCCCACGCGCGTCTTGTCGTACGGCTTCTGGTCGTACCCCGCGTCCGCCAGGGCGGCGTCCGTGCTGTCCAGAATCATCAGTTGCAACGGGTCGGCTTTCGCCACCTGGTTCGGCGGCGCCTTGTGACGTCGCCAATCGTACTCGAAATCGGTAATGAACCCGCCCCGCTTGCATGGGCTGCGCCACGGCCGGCGCGAGCCCAGCTCACACCCCAATGCCGCGTTCCATCGATCCGCCGGAACTTCGCACTTCGGATCGCGCCCCGAATTCAGCAGATCCCAGAACGCATCCAACGTCCTCGCCCCGGCAAAGATGCACCCGGCGCCCACGATGGCGACCGCCTCCTCCGAACGCGTCGCTTCACTCGCCGGCGATGCTGCCGCGCGAGCACTCGTGCCCGCCGCCCCGGGCCGGTATTCATCCAACACCACGTGCACGTTCAGCCCGCCGATCCCAAACGCGTTGACCGCCGCACGTCGGGGATGCCCGTCTTCGAATTCTGGCCATGGCAGGTTCGCCGTCGGCACCGTCAGCGGGCCATGTTCCCAGTCGAAGCCCGGGTTGAGCCGCGAGATGCCGACCTGCCGCGGGATCGTCCCGTGCTGCATCGCCAGCGCCGTCTTGATCAGCGCGGCCAGCCCCGCCGCCTCCAACGTGTGACCAACATTGGCTTTGACCGCGCCGATCGGGATCTTCTTCCCCGCCGGAATCTGTCCCTCAAACGCCTCAGCCAGCGCCTTCAGTTCCGTCAGATCGCCGACCGCCGTCGACGTGGCATGCGCTTCGATGTACTGCAGCCGGCCGATGTCCAGCCCGCGCTCATACGCACGGCGAATGGCCAGCACCTGCCCCTCTTTCCGCGGGGCCCAAAGGCTCTTCCCCTTGCCATCCGACGACACGCCGATGCCGCGCACCACGCAGCAGATCGGGTCGCCGTCCGCCTCGGCCCGCTCCAGCGTCTTGACCACCGCGGCAACATATCCCTCGCCCGATACCAGCCCGTCTGCGTCGGCGTCCAACGGTCGCGAGCCCTTGGCCGACGCCGATTGGGCGCGCGAAAACAGAATCTGGCTGTCGACGTGGTAGTACGATGCACCGCCCACAATCGCCATCTCGATCCGCCCCAACTGCAGCGCCCGGCACGCCATGGCCAGCGCTTGCAGCGACGACGAACACGCCGCGTCCAGGATCATCGTCGGCCCCGTCAGTCCGAGTGCCTCCGAGATGATCGCCGCCCCCAGATAACACGCGCAACTCGGTGCGCCCGTGGGCCCTCGTTGCGGCAGACCGTCGCGGATCTGTGCGACAAGTTCCTCCAGAATCTCGTCCTCCCGCCCGGCCGCAAGCTGCCCAAACGCCTCGATCTCACGCAAATACTGTGCGCTCTGCTCGACCAGCGTACCGTAGATCAGATCGCCGGCGACCGGCCCACCCAGATTGTGCCCTACATACACGCCCGCGTTCCGCAACCGCAGGTCGAACGGGTTCATCCCCGCGTGTCGGCACGCCGCCGCAGCCACTTGGCAGATCGTCAGGTGTCCGATCTCCGCCGATGGCAGAATCCTCGTCGGCACCGGGCAATGCAGCGCGTCCAATGGACGGTACTGGATCACGCCGCCCAAATCGGTGTACGTCTTCCCCAGAACCCCTCGCCGCGGATCATAGTGCAGCCGACGATCCAATCGCTCCGCCGGCGCCTCGACGATCGCGCAACGCCCCGCCGTCAACAGCTCCCAGTATTCCGCAAGGCTGTCGGCCCCCGGCAACCGGCACGCCATTCCAACGATGGCAAGAGGAGTGTCCTTGAATCGTTCCATGATGATCCTCGTTGATCCTCTTCTCTACGGGAAGCGCAGCTAGCAGTGACCTCACCACTCCCCGTCTTGGAAGCTTCGCAGACACCTGCTCCAATGACTGCCGAGTCGTCGGTTCCCGACCCACCTGACACGTTAAGACTGACTCTCTTCTGTAGAGTCACCATTTTACTCATATCTCGTGATCCTTCAATCTCCCAGATTTCGGGAGTCTCCATCAGACTTCTATCTATCACGTCAAGTTCGTACCTACCCACAATAGTTCCGTAGTTGGGCAACAACTAACTCTGTAGTGGAGCATTCTGCTTTCAATTTGGCATGCATCGTGCAACCTTCACCAAGCCTGTTTTCCTCCGCCCACTAGCCCCGAACTCCATATGCGACAACGCAAAGCTCCCACATTACCCGTACAGCGTGGTTCACCAAGAAGGCTATTTGCCGTGCACTCACAACGGGTGGGTCATAGGTGAACCCCCACTCACGTGTAATGTTCATACGAACACAATACTCTCGCGAGCTTTCTTCACATTTCCCAGGTAATCTCTTGTGCTAAATTATCCAAACTACCAAAATACTCCATAGGACCCCAACACCGCACCCTATGCGAGCACACGTTCCCTAGCACACACCAGCCAGCCGCTCATGTCTAACGCTCCTCACAACCTGTTCCCACTCCCGCTAACGGCCTTCGAGCGATACATGGTGATGGATAACGAGCCCAGCCATCCCATGGCCTTCACCATGCAGCTTGAGCTCGCCGGTCAGATTGACCGCGAGGCACTTGAAGCAGCCATCGAGGAGACGCTCGTTCGCAATCCCCTGTTGTCGGCGCGTGTCGAGCACATCCCTAGGCGCGGCCCTTGTTTCGTACCCGCCCCCGACCTGCAACCGCCTTTGGACTGGAACCAAGAGGGCGTGCCCATACGGTATGCCAATGGCGAGTGGATCGATCTGACCCGCGAACTCGGCCTACGGCTTTGGGTTCGCCAGGGCACCGACCGGGCCACCTTTACGGCCCAGTTTCATCACTCCTGTGCCGATGGCATCGGCGCCTGCCGATTCCTGGGCGATCTGTTCGCCGCCTATGGTCGACGCACCACCACCGCTGGCCGGCCACCAGAGCTCGCGCCCATCGACCCAGAGCTTCTGCACTCCCGCGGGCAATTCCAGTTCGAGCCGCCCGAGCCCGTTAGTACCACCCGCGTTGTCTGGTCCACCGTCTGCGAGGCCGTCAAGTGGGGGCTGCGTCGCCCCGCACCGCTCGCCGTACCGCCCGTATCCGACCCGTCACCTGACCGCGCCGATATTCACTACAACGCCGCATTCCACGAGTTCGACGAAGCCCAGTCCCGCCTGCTCCGTCAGCACGGTTCTCGGTTGAAGGCCACGGTCAACGATCTGCTCCTCCGCGACCTGTTTCTCACCATGCGCGATTGGAACCGCCAGTACGCCCCTCGAAACCCCGGCAAATGGCTGCAGATCAACATGCCTCAGAGTCTCCGCGAGCGGGGTTGCGAGCGCATGCCCTCCGCCAACAAGATGGGCTACGTCTTTCTCGCTCGGCGCGCCGCCCAACTTGCCGATCCCCAAGCCCTCCTCGACGGAGTCCGCTGGGAAACCGCAATGGTCAAGCAATGGTCGCTCGGGCTGTTCTTCATCAGCGGCCTGGAGTGGACCCAGAAGATCCCGCGGCTCAGCGGATTGATCGCCCGCCGCAACCGCTGCTTGGCCACCGCGCTCCTAACCAATCTTGGCGATTTCGGTCGCCGCCTCAGCGGCGCTTTTCCCTACGACGAGGGCCGGCTTGTCTTTGGCAATCTGCGTTTCGACAGGTGCCGCGTCCTGCCTCCTGTGCGCCGTCTCACTCGGGCCGGATTTGTCGTCGCCACCTACGCCCGTCGCCTCAATATCAGTGTGCGATGTGACCCCGACGAGTTCTCCCCCGAAAGCACTCGCGAAATGTTGGGCCGCTACATCCAACGAATCACCGAAACCATCTCCCAAGAGTCGCAATCCTCCTGAACACCACGTTCCCATGAACCCAGCCAAGCCAGCTTCGCCGCTTCGCGCATGGCCCCCGTGTGGTCAGCCACCGAAGTTGCGCGAAAACGAAGATGCCCCCCGGAATCTCCAACGCCGTCGGAAGTGTCTTCACCAAACGTGGGGATATCTGGTTCACGCTCAGCAGTGCCGGGCACTTTGGCCCCCCCCGACCCTTGCAAAGCGCGAAGCGTTTTCTCCTGAAGTCACGCCACAATCGGTAGTCTCAACCCCCATGCCTGCAAGGCATTCCATTAGCGGCGACGCCGCGGTGCAACCAATTGACAGATGGGAGTTTGCTGGATAGGCTAGCTAGGCGGGTGCAGACCACTGCCTACCTAGGGTGGTGGCCTCGTCCGAGTCTATTTGATCCTGCCTCCGATGGCGACATCTATTGGGGCGGTGATCGGCCGGCATGGCGGTCGGCGAAACCGTGGGTGCTTTCACGTGCGAAAGCCGTAGGACTTCCTACCAACCGCTGACATCGCGATGCCTTACGATCTTTTGACCGGTGCCACCGGCCTGCTGGGAACGTATCTACTGCGCGACCTGCTTTGTGCCGGTCGGCACGTAGCGCTTGTCGTTCGCCCCGGCCGGATCGAATCCGCCAGGCAGCGCGTCGAGACGATTCTTGCATTCTGGGAACGACAGTTCGGTTACGCCCTGCCCCGCCCACCCGTACTGCAGGGTGACATCTGCCAGGGGGATCTCGGCCTCGATGCCTCAGCGCTCGCCTGGGTCGCCGACAATTGTGCCTCCGTCCTCCACAATGCCGCCAGCCTCTCCTTCGAGGCCGACGAGCGTACCGGCGAGCCCTATCGATCCAACGTCGACGGCACCCGCAATGTTCTCGACCTCTGCCGCAAGACGGGAATTCGCCAGTTTCACCATGTTTCCACGGCGTATGTCTGCGGCCTTCGCACCGGCCGAGTCCTCGAAAGCCAACTCGATGTCGGCCAGCAGTCCGGCAACGACTACGAGAAGAGCAAGATCCAAGCCGAGACGATGGTCCGCGAGGCCGACTTTCTCGATCCCCCGACGATCTACCGCCCCGCGATCATCATCGGCGATTCTCACACCGGATATACGACCACCTTCCACGGCTTCTACACACCCCTGAAGATCGGCCAGGCCCTCGTCGCCCGCTTCGGCATCACCGAGATCTCCGGCGAACCGCTCATGGCCGCGCTCGGCCTGTCAGGCCAGGAACGCAAGAATCTCGTTCCGGTCGACTGGATCTCCCGCGTTATCACGTACCTCTACACGCGTCCCGAGCACCACGGCCGCACCTACCACGTCACTCCCACCAAGCCCACGCCAACGACCGTCATTTGCACGGCCGTCGAGCGCGCGCTGGCTGAGTACGCCCAGAGCGGCTTGCGGACCGACGCCACGATCCCCGACTTGGCCGAACTGCAAAGCACATTCACTAGCCAGATGGAGGTCTACCAAGCCTACTGGCGCGACGATCCCGAGTTCGATTGCCGCAACACCCTCCAGGTCGCGCGACATCTGCCGTGTCCTGAGGTCGATTGCGACATGCTTCTGCGCACCGCGCGCTTCGCCCTGCAGACCAACTTCGGTTGGCCGCGTCCTCCGGCCGTATTGCCCGAGTTCGACGTTCAGGAGCACCTCGACGGTATCCTGCCCATTCGGCCCGGTGCCGTCCAGACGCAGCCCGATGCCGTCCGTGTCGGTGTTCAGGTGAACGGTCCTGGAGGTGGTCAGTGGACCCTCCTCGTCGACGACGGCCGTCCCGTCGCTGCCGAGGCCGGGCTCCTCGCGGGCTACCATGCCTTGCTCTACTTGAATTCCAACACGTTCCAACAGTGCGTGCGTCGAGAGCTCACGGCACAACAGGCGGCCATCGAGGGACGCGTGACCGCCGAGGGAAATCATCTCTCGCGCAGCCAATTGCTTAGCGTACTCCAAGCGATCCTATGAAGATTGTCCATTCCGATTCCGCTGTCGCCGTCGTTGGCATGGCTTGCCGCCTGCCGGGCGCCGACAATCTCGACCAGTTCTGGGACATGCTGCGCACCGGGCGCACGGCCTGGGGACCGGTCCCCGAAGCCCGGATGGACCGCCACCGCTACTATCACCCCAAGCAGGGAATTGTCGGCAAGTCGTACAGCGATCTGGCCGCGCTCGTCCAATACTCGGCCCCCGACCGCAAGCTCTGTCCGCTCTCCGAGTCGGCCATCGCCTCGCACGACTTGGCCCATCTCACGCTCTGCGAGGTGGCCGCCGCGGCCTGCCGTCACGCCGGGCTCGACCCTGCCGCGCTCCCTTACGACAACACCGGCGTCTACGTCGGTCACGCCGCCGCCAGCGGAATGGCTGGCGAGCTCACCTACGGCACCTACATCGCCGCAACCGCCAAGTACCTCCGCGAGGCAGTCGGCTTCGAGCAATTGGCCAATGGCGTCGGCGAGCAAGTCATCGCCGAAATCGTCGACACGGTCCGCCGCGACAAACCGCACCGCCGCTCCGATGGCGGTCCCTTCTTCGGCGCCAGCCTCGCCGCCGGACTGATCTCCAAGACGTTCGCGCTCAACGGCCCCTACATGTCGTTCAATGCCGCCTGCGCGTCGTCGTCCCGCGCCCTCGCCCAAGCGGTCCGCGCTTTGCAGTTGGGCAACATCGATATGGCCATCGTCGGGGGGGCCTCCTGCTTCCACTCCGACACGCTCGTCCTCTTCTCCCAGTCGCGTTCCGTTTCGCCCAACGGCTCCCATCCCTTCTCCGCCGAAGCCGATGGCATGATCGTCGGCGAAGGATACGTCACAATCGTACTCAAGCTCCTCGGTCGGGCCGTCGCCGACAACGATCGCATCCTGGCTGTCATTCCCGCGATCGGCATGTCCTCCGACGGCCGTGGCAAGAGCCTCTGGGCGCCGCGTCACGAAGGCCAGATCCTCGCCATTCAGCGCGCGTACGGTCCCCAGGTCGCCATGTCCGACCTCCAGTACATCGAGGCCCATGGCACCTCCACGGCCCTCGGCGACCAGACCGAGATCACCGCCCTCACCGCTGTGCTCCAGGGGCGTCTCCCCTCCGGCACCAGGCTCCCCATCGGAAGCGCCAAGCTCAACGTCGGCCACACGCTCGAATCGGCGGGCCTCGTTGGCGTGGCCAAGACCGTTCTCGCCCTGCAACACGGCCTCATTCCGCCGTCGATCGACCAGCGTCCGCTCAACCCGCAGGTCGACTGGGACAACATTCCCCTTTACGTCCCTCGCCAGGAAACGCCCTGGCCGGCCTTGCCCGACGGACGACCCCGCCGCGCCGGCGTCGACGCCTTTGGCATCGGCGGCCTCAACGTACACATCGTCGTCGACGACCACGTCCAGCCGCCGGCTGCTACGGTCGCCGTGCCCGCGCTGCCCACCCAAAGCCAAGCCGGCGACGACGACGCCATCGCCATCGTCGGCATGGGCGCGGTGCTGCCCGGCGCGCGAACCATCGACGCCTACTGGGACCTGCTCCGCACCGGACGCGATCCCAAGTCCGAGGCCCCTGCCGACCGTTGGGACGCCGAAGCCTTCTACTCTCCCGGAGTCAAGGGCCACTGGGTCACGCCCACGAAGCTCGGCGGGTACATCACCGATTTCGAGTACGATTGGCGCAAACACAAGGTCCCGCCCAAGCAAGTCGCCCAAGCAAGTCCCCTCCAGTTCATGATTCTCGATGCCGTCGATCAGGCGATCGAGCGGGCCAACTATCACCAGCGCGAGTTCGACCGCCAGCGCACCGGCGTCGTCGTCGGAACCGTCTTCGGAGGCGACTACGCCACGCAACTCGTCATGGGCCTGCGGATCCCCGAGTTCCAGGACACCCTGGTCGACATCCTGCGCCGCCGGCAGGTCCCCGACCAACTCGCCCAGCAGTTGTCCAAGTCGTACGCCGACGTGCTCCTCAAGCACATGCCGGCCCTGCTCGACGAAACCGGCAGCTTCACCGCCAGTGCCCTCGCCTCGCGCATCACCAAGTCGTTCGATCTCATGGGCGGTGCCGTCGCAATCGACGCCGGCGAGGCCTCTTCGCTAGCCGCGCTGAGTTGCTGTGTCGATCAGCTTCGCAGCGGCGACTGCGACATGATGGTCTGCATCGGTGCTCAACACGACATGACTCCCATGCTCTACGAAGACTTGTCGCTGGGCAATCGGCTGGCCGTCGACAAGCCGCGGTCCCCCTTCGACGCCGCCGCCGACGGCATGGTCCCCGGCGAAGGCTGCGGGGCCCTGCTCCTCAAGCGGCTCTCCGACGCACGTCGCGACAACGATCCCATCTACGGCATCCTCCGCGGCATCGGTGCCGCCCGCGATACCGCCCCCGGCCACGCCGCCCAAGTGGCAATCCAGCGCGCCCTGCAAAACGCCCGTCTCACACCGGCCGACGTCGCCGTGCTCGAAACGTCCGCCGTCGGGCGGCGCGATTGCGATGCCCCGGAGTTGCACTCCATCGCCGAAGCCTACGCCGAGCGTCCCCACGCCCAACCCGTCCTCCTGGGTACGGTCGTCGGACAGATCGGCAACACGGGCGGAGCCTCCGGCATGGCCCTTTTGCTCAAGGCGGCGATGGAGGTCGAGGCCCTCTCGATGCCCGCCGACTCCGGCCTCGAGCGTCCGGCCCCCCATCTCACTCGTCACGAAGCCGTGCTTCAGGCATCGGCCGCCGATCGTCCGATCGCTGCGGTCAATCCCGAAGGCCGCGTCGTTGCTGCAGTTCACACCGGCGGCGACGACGAAGTGGCCTATCACGTGTATCTGGAACGAGGTGTGAAGATCAAGGCAAGCATCGACGCTGTGCATAAGCAAGGAAAACCGACAATGGACGACATGCCGGTAGGCAATAACGCCCCCAGCAGGATTCTTCAATTCGATGCCACCGCGCGCCGCCGCGAGAAGATGCGTGAAAAAGGCAACGCCGCTCAAGGCGTGCGGCCTCTTCCCGCTGCGTCCTCGCCCGCTGCAGAAAACGGCAATGCCCATTCCGCCCCCGCGGAATCCACCGGCGCCGCCGGCATCGAGCGATGGCTCCCCACGGCCCGCGCCGCCGAACCGGCCGCGCGCGGATCGGCACCCATGCCTGCCGCTGCGCCGGCGGTCGCCAAACCCGTGCCCGCGCCGTCTGCTCCGACCCCGCAACCCGAGCCCGAAGCCTCGCCGGCCGCCGCACTCGACCCGGCCGAGCTGGAGAAGTTCCTCATCAACTTTGTCGTCGAGCACACCGGCTATCCGCCCGAAATCGTCGAGCTCGACGCCGACCTCGAAGCCGACCTCGGCATCGACAGCATCAAGAAGGCCCAACTCTTCGGCGAGCTCGGCGAATACTTCGACGTCCAGCCCTCCGCTGACCTCTCGCTCGACAGCTTCCCCACCCTGCGCCACGTCCTCGACTTCCTCGTCAAGGTCCAAGACGCCGCTCCAGCGGCAGCCTCCGCAGCCGCCCCCGCGCCGGTCGCACCGGTCACATCCAACCCCGCGCCCGTGCCCCCAGCGGCACCAGCGCCCGCACCGGCGGCCCAGCCGACCACGTCGCTTGACCCGGCCGAGTTGGAAAAGTTCCTCATCAACTTTGTCGTCGAGCACACCGGCTATCCGCCCGAAATCGTCGAGCTCGACGCCGACCTCGAAGCCGACCTCGGCATCGACAGCATCAAGAAGGCCCAACTCTTCGGCGAGCTCGGCGAATACTTCGACGTCCAGCCCTCCGCTGACCTCTCGCTCGACAGCTTCCCCACCCTGCGCCACGTCCTCGACTTCCTCGTCAAGGTCCAAGACGCCGCTCCAGCGGCAGCCTCCGCAGCCGCCCCCGCGCCGGTCGCACCGGTCACATCCAACCCCGCGCCCGTGCCCCCAGCGGCACCAGCGCCCGCACCGGCGGCCCAGCCGACCACGTCGCTTGACCCGGCCGAGTTGGAAAAGTTCCTCATCAACTTTGTCGTCGAGCACACCGGCTACCCGCCCGAAATCGTCGAGCTCGACGCCGACCTCGAAGCCGATCTCGGCATCGACAGCATCAAGAAGGCCCAACTCTTCGGCGAGCTCGGCGAATACTTCGACGTCCAGCCCTCCGCTGACCTCTCGCTCGACAGCTTCCCCACCCTGCGCCACGTCCTCGACTTCCTCGTCAAGGTCCAAGACGCCGCTCCAGCGGCAGCCTCCGCAGCCGCCCCCGCGCCGGTCGCACCGGTCACATCCAACCCCGCGCCCGTGCCCCCAGCGGCACCAGCGCCCGCACCGGCGGCCCAGCCGACCACGTCGCTTGACCCGGCCGAGTTGGAAAAGTTCCTCATCAACTTTGTCGTCGAGCACACCGGCTACCCGCCCGAAATCGTCGAGCTCGACGCCGACCTCGAAGCCGATCTCGGCATCGACAGCATCAAGAAGGCCCAACTCTTCGGCGAGCTCGGCGAATACTTCGACGTCCAGCCCTCCGCTGACCTCTCGCTCGACAGCTTCCCCACCCTGCGCCACGTGCTCGATTTCCTGCTCAACAACGTGGGACGCTGAACAACCGTGAATGATCCTTCCACAGCCAGTCAGCCGAAGCCAGCCAGGGTGACCGGTTCCGCGCCGTGCATGACCTAAGCAAGATTCAATAGTACTCGGCCCACAACCGGTCCGAGGATCGATCGCCAGGGGAGATGCGGATGCCGTGGAGGCTGATCGCCAAGGAACTGAAGCAGCGTCCGGGACGCGGCCTGCTCACGCTCTTGAGCATTGTCATCGGCGTAGCCGCGGTTGTCGCCGTCGACCTCACAGCCCGCACCACGCACCGTTCCTACGAGGACATGTATGAGCGTCTCGCCGGCCGCGCCGCCTTCGAGGTCGTCGCGCCGGGCGACAAGCGTTTCGATCAGTCGATCGTCAACCCTCTGGAACAGATCTCCGGCGTCAAGGCGGCCGTCCCCTCGCTCCACGGCCGTACACACATCTACTTGCCCAAGGGCCGCATCCGCTTGGACGTGCTCGGCATCGACCCCTCGTGCGATTGCCAGGTCCGCGACTACGAGCTGACCTCAGGCCACTTCTTCACCGGCGACCAGGGCGCGATCCTCGAAGCCGGCTTCGCCAAGGCCACCGGTCTGGCCGTCTCCGACGACTTGAAACTCCTCGTCAGGCCCGCCGGCTCGCTCGTCCCTCGCGTCGTCGCCATCAAGATCGTCGGGCTCCTCTCGCCGCGCGGCGTCGCCGGATACGGCCGGGGAGCCCTCGTCTTCCTCCCCCTGAAACTCGCCCAGCACCTCTTCGCCGGTCCCGGCGAGGTCGACACCGTCAGCCTCGTTCTCGCCAAAGATGCCGACGAGGCGGCCGTCAAACAGGCCGTCCAGAAGATCCTCCCGCCCGGCCTCATCGTCCGCATTCCCAGCGCTCGGGCTCAGTTGGGCCGCGAGTCCTTTCAAAATGCCGAACGCGGCCTCGAGTTCGCCAGCGCGCTGATGGTCGCCCTGGCCATCTTCATCGTCCTCAACACCACTCTGATGAATCTCGGCGAGCGCCAGAGCCAATTGGCCATCCTCCGCGCCATCGGCGCCACTCGGCAACAGATCCAGCGTCTGCTGCTGACCGAATCGCTCGCCATGGGAATCATCGGCGCGCTGCTCGGTTCCGGCGTCGGTCTCCTCGGATCGCGCATCTTGCTCGGCGCCATGGCGCAGCTCGCCGCATCCACACCTTTGCCCCTCGAGCTCAGCCCCTTCCCCTTCGTCTGGGCGATCGCTCTGGGAATCGGCGTATCGCTGGCGGCCACTTACATTCCTATCCGCCGCGCTAGCAAGGTCTCTCCCATGGAGGCCCTGCGCGTCGCCGGCCCCCACGACCCCAGCGCCGCCCCACGCCTCATGACGACCATCGGCGCCATCCTCTTCACCGTCTCCGGACTGACCGTTGCCGCCTGTATCCGCGGCTGGCTCCCCATCGTCGTTTCCATCCCCGCCGGCGTGACCTTCCTGGCCACCTTCGCGCTGGTCATTCCCGCCGTCCTCCGCCCCGTCAGCCACGGCATCATGCTGCTCATGCGACGCTGGGCGGGCGTCGAGGGCCGTCTCGCCGAGCAGCAGCTCGTACGCCGCCGAGCACGTGCCGGCCTGACCATCGGAGTCCTCTACATCGCCATCGGCGCCGGCGTCGGACTCGGCACCACGATCATCAACAATGTCCAGGACGTCCGCAACTGGCACCACCGCGTCATGCAGGCCGACTTCCTCGTCCGCGCCGAGTTCGTCAACGGCACCACCGGCGAAGGCGTCCAAATGCCCGACGCCATCGGCGACCAGATCCGCCACGTGCCCGGCGTCGCCAGCATCGAAGCCGTTCGATACTTCCCCGCCGAGATCGGCGACCAGTCCGTCGAAGTCATCGCCCGCCAATACGGCGATCCCAGCCGGTTTCCTCTCGTTCTGGCCAACGGAGACCCCGAAGAGGTTCGCCGCCGCCTCGTCGCTGGTGAGGTCGTCCTCGGAACCGTGCTCGCTCAGCGTCTCGGTCTCCGCGCAGGCGACACCATCCAGATGCAGACCGCCACCGGCCCCAAGAAACTGAAGATCGCCGGTCGCGCGGTCGACTACACCATCGGCGGTGACGTTGTCTGCATCGATCTGGCCACCGCCCGGCGGATCTTCGAGGTCCAGGGCGCCGACCTCTACCTCGTCCGCGCCAAGCCCGGCGACCTCGAATCGGTCCGCAAGCAGCTCGATGCCTTCTGCCGCCAGCACGAACTCATGCTCCACTCCTTCACCGAAGTGAGCCAGCTACTCGATGGTGTCATGAGCGGAATCCTCCGCGGTCTCTGGGGACTGCTCGCCCTCGGCTTCATCGTCGCCGGCTTCGGCATCGGTAACACCCTCATGATGAACGTCCTCGAGCAAACCCGCGAGATCGCCATGATGCGCGTCATCGGCATGTCCAGGTGGCAGGTCCGCAAGATGATCCTCACCCAAGCCCTCATTATCGGTGTCGTCGGCCTGCTCTTGGGGATTGTCGCCGGCGTGAACACGGCCTATATTATGAGCCTCTGCATGCAGCCGCTGCTCGGATACACCTTGCCGTTTATCCTGCCGGTGGCTCTCATCCTCGGGAGCTTCGCGATGGCGCTGGTGGTCGTCCTCGCCGCCGCTTGGGTTCCCGCGGGACGGGCTGCAAAACTGGATCTACTCATCGCGCTTCAGTACGAATGACGCGAGGTTCGCCATGGCCGCGGTGCTGACCCAACCCGTCAGTCCCACCGTCCGCAAACTGCCTGTCGATCTCGCCGCACCGGCCCTGGGCTAGGGAGAATCATCTTGCAGCACGAGTCCTCCCAAGTGCCCCGCCCCACCGCCGACCAACGGATTAGGCAGCTCGAAGAAACGCTTCGCCTCAGAGACCAGTTCCTCGGCAAGCTCAGTCACGAGCTCGGCAACCTCTTTCTCCCTTTCCAGTTCGCCGTGCAACTCCTTCGCCAGTCCTCTTCCGCTGCGCCCGAGGTCGACCAGGTCCGCAGCATGCTCGAAGAGCACGGCGACGACGTACGCCGCTTCATGGCCGACCTCCGCACCGTCTCCCGGCTCGTGCGCAAGAAGCTGCAGCTGCGCCGAAAAGCAATCGACCTCAAACAGATCGTCAGCCAATCCTTGACCGACGCAAAACCACGGATCGACAAGGAACGGCTCCAACTCCTCGTCGACCTCGCCGCCGCTCCGATGCAGACTGAGGCGGATCCCGACCTCTTGCGTCAGATGGTCGATCACCTCTTGCGAAACGCCATTCAGTTCACCCCCTCCGGCGGCCGCGTGTCGGTCTCTTTGGCTCAGCACGACGACGGCTTCGTCCTCCGCGTCGCCGATTCCGGCAAAGGCATCCCGCCCGACTTCTGGCCGCAGTTGTTCATGCCCTTCGCCCAAGCCGACCACTCAGGACCGGGTTGGGGAGCCGGCCTCGCCATCATCCGCGCCGTCGCCGAGCTGCATGGCGGCAGCGTCGAGGTCTCCAGTCCAGGCCCCGGCCAAGGCTGCGAGTTCGTCGTTCAACTGCCGCGAGCCTGACGGCCGCCCTATCACACCGCCGGCGTCCGATACACGACCCGGCCGCCAACGCGAATCTCCGTCTCGACCAGATACTTCCGGATCGCTGCCACGTCCGGTTCCAATCCCAGCCCGGGCTCTTCCGGCAGATGGATCTGCCCCTCGCCATCCGGCACGAACTTCCTCTCCGTCAGGTCCTCGGCCAACGACGACGGCTCCAGCGGATACTCGCACAGCGTATCCGCCCCCAGCCCAGCATACGGCTGCAACGACGCGCTCAGCGCCAGTTGCGTCGTAAACGTGTGGTTCACAAACTGCACCGACCGGCTCTGCGCGTAGTCCGCAGCCTGCTTGGCGGCCGTGATGCCCCCGATGCGCCCCGCGTCGATCTGCAAATACCCCAATCCCGCATAGTCGACCATGTTCCTCGCCTGCTGCACGTTGTGGCAGCCCTCGCCTCCCGCCAACCGCACCTTTCCCGACTCCTCTGCAAGCTGCTGATAGGCCCGCAGCGCCCCATTCACAAACGGCTCTTCCAGCCATACCGCGCCGCAGCGATTCAGCGCCGGAAGCCTCAGTCGGGCTTGCGCCACATCTTCACCCCAGATCGTTCCCGCGTCGACCAGCAGCATAACTTCCTCGCCCAGCCCCTCCCGCGCGGCCTCCAACTGTCTCTCGTCGTCCTCTACCGAGCCCGCTCCAAACGGTCCCCAGCCGAACTTCGCAGCTCCATACCCCGACTGCCGCACCCCCTGCGCCTTCTGAAAGGTCGCCTCCGGCGTGTCACCGAACAGCACCGAGGCGTACGCCGTCTTCGCATACGCCTGCTCGTATCCCAACAGCCGATACACCGGCTCGCCCCGCTGTTTCCCCAACAAATCCCACAGCGCCACGTCGATACCCGACAGCGTATGGTCCGCCTGCAGCAGATCGAAGCTGTTGGCGTGGACCTCCGCGCTGATCCGCCGAATATCCTCAGGCGTGCGCACCTCCTGCCCCAGGACCGACGCCGACAGCGGCTTGCACGCGCTGTGCGACATCGGACAGCACCAACTGGCGATCGACACCAGCGGCGCCGCCTCGCACTCGCCCCAGCCCACCAACCCGCCCGCCCCCACGCGCACCAACAGCGCGTCCTGGCTCCCATCGCCGATGTCCCGAATCGTCGGCATCGCCAGATAGAAGAAATCGACCGCTTCAATCTTCACTGTGTGCATCCTCAGAAGGTGATCGTAAGCCCGCCGTCGACCGTCAGCACTTGCCCCGTCACGTACGTAGCATCCGGCCCGGCCAGAAACGCCGCCACGCCCGCAACCTCTTCCGGCCGTCCCGGGCGGCGCAGCGGCAGGTGACGCCCGTCAACGTAGTTCTGCCGGAACCATTCCGTCTCGGTCTCGTCCGTTCCATCGGGCAGAATGCTCATCGGCGTGCGAATGAAACCCGGCGCAATCGCGTTCACCAGAATGTCTTTCGCCGCCAACTCCAGCGCCAGCGCGCGGCAATACTGGTTCAGCGCCGCCTTCGCCACCGAATAGCTGCTCGCCCCCGTCTCCGCTCGCTCGCCGTGGATCGACGTAATATGGATGATCCGTCCGCCCTGCGTCATCAGCGGCACGGCCATCCGAGTCACCAACACCGCGCCGCCGAACAACGAGTCAAACGGCGCCCGCCACTCCTCCAGCGGCGTCTTCACCGGATCGACCGCCGTGAACACCCCGGCCGAATTCACCAGCGCGTCCACGCCGCCCCAACGCTCGCCGATCGTGCGCCCCATCCGTTCCACCGCGGCCGCATCGCTATAATCGCCGGCGCACACGAGGTGCCCTCCCGGCGCCAGCGTGCTCCGCAACTCTTCCAGCAGCGATTCCCGACGCGCGCTCAAACACACGTCGTACCCGTCGGCCGCAAACCGCACCGCCGTCGCCCTGCCGATCCCCGACGACGCTCCCGTCACGATCACTCGCCGCCGCTGTCCCATCGTTTCCATCCTTCGCGGCTCAGTGTTCCGGACCCGCTTCGAGCGTCACCTGTGTTTCCAGCACTTCGCCAGGCTCCAGACTCGAGCATTGCCCCAACGCCGCCGCCTCGCTCACCGAAAGCGGCATCGACGTGCACGGCTCCAGCACGGCCGTATAATGCCCGTCCAGACCGCCGTACGACGCGAATAGCCATGCGTACGGAAACACCTTCGTATCGAACCGATAGCGAAACACCAGTCCCGCCGTCGGACGCCGCCAGGCCATCTCGCCCGATTCCAGATCGAACAGGTAGAAGAAGTCGGTCGTATCCGTCTTTTCTGGAATCACGTTGGCCGCTTGCGACTCGATCGTCGGCCAGTCAAACGGTTCCAACGTATGGAATCGCGACCACTCCAGGTCGACCACCTGCCCCCGTCGCGCCGGACACTGGATCACGTCGCCCGGTGCAATCCGCAGCGCCGCGTGCAGCTTCCACAGAAAGTCCCGCCGCGACGCCGCGCGGTTGGTGATCCGATAGCTCAGATCCACCGCCGGCCCGTCCGCACGAAGCGTCATCCCGCGTTCGTATTCCAGGCCGCTGATCGGCAAGCGCCCGCTCACCACCAGCCGATCCCCCTCAATCCTCGCCTCCAACGGCGTTGTCCACAGCTCTCCATGATCCGGCGATTCAAAATCCCCGATCGGCTCCGGCAAATCACTCGGCAGCAGCTCGTCGATGCCCCCGTAGAAATTCGGATCGTACTGCGAACCCGGCGCCACCCGCTCCAGATCCAATCGCTCGTTGGTCCACAGAAACTCGTGACCGGTCGATTTCTCCCGGATGCGGACGATGCGACCTCCGACCTCCGGCACCACGTCGACCACCAGATGGTCCGACTCCAGCCGCACCACCGGCAGCCCGTCCAGATCCATGTCCTCGTGAATCTGCATCATCGCGTTCCTTCGGCCTTTTCATCCGAAAAGAGGCGCTCGGCAGCGTCAGCGCACCGCCACCCCGGCCGGGAACGATTGTAGCACAGATCGGCACACCACAATACCACGGCACCGGCGCCCAAGCGCGCCGGCCCGGGTCTGGCTTACCGGTTCGTCGTGAGGGCCAGTTGAAGAAGCTTCGAGCTGATCTGAAGCCCCTCGCCCTGCGCCGCTTCCGGCGCAATGATCAGGCGGATGTTGTTGTCGCGAACGACAAACGCGATGATCCCCCCGCGATTCAGAAACTCCTCCGACTCGCCCACCAGCAGCACGTGGCCCCCTTTCAGCCGTCGGATCAACTCCGTCTGAACCTCGGGATCCACTCCCTCGGGCACGAACAGGATATGGCAATGCTCCACATCCTCCGGACGCAGGTACTTCTGGATGTGAATGGGCCGACCCTCGATCGATTTCACTTCCGCGATCTTCCGCAGATCATCTCCCACGTGGTCCGGTTCCACAACGCCGATCACCAAAGGCGCCTGCCGGCTGCGAAACGAGCTCTCAGGCCACGTAATGTAACGGCCCAAGTTGTACAGATACGCCGCCTTGATCTGGTGCTCTCGGCTGACATACCCTTGCCCCAGCGCATAACTGCCCTGTGCGCCGACGGCCAGAACGGCCACGACGATCGCCCTATTGAGGGCTGCATTGCCAATGCGCGCCGAGCGGCAACCGGGGCCCGGTCCCGCATCCACGGCTTCCCGACCACGTAATTGATGCATAGCTCTGTTGCCCTTGAGAGTCGACGGGGTGCGCCCGCACCCCGGCTAACTAGCACGTCTTCCCGAAGCTGTCGCTCCACCGGCGCTATCTCGCGACGCCGTGGCCGTACTGCATGATGCGGACTCTCAGGGGGGGATGGCCTCTTTGCGTATCGGCACCGCGGCCATCCAGACTTTGATTCTATCTCCAACGCCCTATCCGCCGTCCCCCGCCCGACAGATGGGGCCCCACTGGAGTGTAGCGATTACGGAAGACAGCGCGACCCCAGACGGTGGCCCCAGTGCACCACGACTCCATCTTTCTGCCGTCCTGAGCGTTGCATTCACACCTAAGTCCGAGCAGAATCGGTGATATCGGGAAAAATCTGCCTGCTTAGCTTGAAGGGAACATCATGGCGAACGACGTGCGTAGGGTTGGGTTCGGACGGTCCGCAATTGGGGCCATCTTCCTCGTTTTCGTGGCGATGGCCGCAGCGCCTGCCGCCGACAAAGACAACCGCACCGCAGGCACAACCGACGCCGGCCGGGCCGACCAAGACTTCGCCCTCCAAGGCGAGTTCGAAGGCAAGATCCCCGACGCAGACCACAAAGACCGCACCGTCGCCCTACAGATTCGCGCCAATGGTCGTGGACGTTTCCAGGCCCTTCAGTTCGACGGCGGTTTGCCCGGGCAGACTCGCCATCCCCATCATCCCCTGTTCCTGCTCGGCAAGCGCAGCGACGACTTCCTCGTCCTGTCCGGCGCGCCCTGGGGTATCTTCGTTCATCCCGACCGCTGCCTGTTGGTCGACCCCCAGGGCAAGCCCGTCGGCCAGTTGGAGCGCGTACACCGCGAAAGCCCGACACTCGGAGCTAGGCCGCCCAAGCAGGCCACCATCCTCTTCGATGGCGTCACCAACCGCTTCGCCGAGTCCCACATAACCGACCGAGGCCTCCTCGCCGAAGGCGCCAGCGTCATCCCCATGTTCCAGGACTTCGACCTCCACTTGGAGTTCAAGCTCCCCTACATGCCGTCCAATTCCGGCCAATCCCGCGCCAATAGCGGCGTCTACCTCCAAAGCCGCTACGAAGTGCAGATCCTCGATTCCTTCGCCTTGTCCACGACCTTCAACGGATGCGGCTCGCTCTACCGCTCCCGGAAGCCCGACGTGAACATGTGCCTCCCGCCGCTCGTCTGGCAGACTTACGACATCTCCTTCACGGCACCACGCTGGGCCGCCGACAACACCAAGCTCAAGAACGCCCGCATCACCGTCTGGCTCAACGGCGTGAAGGTCCAAGACAGCGTCGAAATCCCCGACAAGACCGGAGCCGGCGCTGTCGAGGAAGTCGTCCTCTTGCCCATCCGCCTCCAGGATCACGGCGCACCCGTCCGCTTCCAGAACATCTGGATCGTCGATCGCGGCGCCGACGGCTGGGTGAAGTTCCCCGTCATCTCCAGCGAGGAAGACAAGGCCCGGGCCCGCGAGTCTCTCGGTGCCCCCTGCCCTCCCGCAATGTCGAAGCCTAAGGCTCCCGAAAAACCGGCTCCCGCCAAACCGGCACCGAAGCCAGCCGAGAAGCCGGCAGCCAAGCCTGCGGCCGCCCCTGAAAAACCGGCCGCGAAACCCGCCGAAAAACCCGCTCCCGAGAAGCCGGCCCCCGAAAAACCCGCGGCAACGCCGAAACCCGCCGACAAGCCGGCCGATAAGCCCGCACCCAGCAAGCCGGCCGCAGAAAAGCCGGCAGACAAACCGGCAGACAAGCCCGCACCCGCCAAGAAATCCTAGCCGCCCCTTTCCCGCCCCGGAAACCGACGCAACACACCCATCCACGCCTCCCCTCGCCCGCTTGCGGGAGAGGGGCCGCACGGTGAGCGCACGCACCGCCTCGACTCCCGTAGGTTATGCTTCAGCCACCCCTTTCAACATGGCATTTGGCGTTTGCGTCTTCCATCGTAAGCTGTTGGCTTTGAAGGAGGTAGCCCAGTTTTCATGGAGGAAACACCGGTGTCTTTGTCTGAGGCGTTTCGGCCGTTTGTGGAAGGTGCCCCCTGTGCTGTCGTTGCCAGGCTTGCGATGGAGTATCTGCTGGACGACGTGGTTCTGCAGACCCTGTTTGCGGAACACGCCAGCGCACAGTACGAACGCGAAGTCACGTTGACCAATTTGGTGAATGTCATGCTCGATGTGGCGTGCGGCAACCGTCGGTCCCCCCGCGCTGCGTACTTGGCGAGGAAAGACGAGGTTGCCGCTTCCTTGTCGGCTTTCTACGGCAAGCTCAACCGCACCGAACTGGCGATTTCCGAGGCGGTCGTCGAGCATGCCGCGGAGCGCGCTGGCGGACTGATCCGCGCCATGAAAGGACTTCAGAAAGAACCGGTGCTCGGCTTGGCATCCTATGTCCTCGACGGGAACATGCTGACGGGCACGGAACACCGCTTGAAACCGTTGCGTCAAACGCGCGCCGCCGCACTGCCCGGAAAATCGCTGGTGGTGTACGAATACGCGACCGGCTTGGTCACCAAGGTGGTACTTTGGGAGGATGCCCACAGTCAGGAGCGTGCCCTGCTGCACGATCTGGAGATCAAAACGGGAACTCACCTGATCGCTGATCGCAATTTCTGCGTGCCCTGGTTTTTGCTGTATCCTGGTTCCGTGAACTTGCTTTGCGTGTGAGCGGGTGAATGGCCTTGTTTTTCAGAGGATTTCGGCGATGATCGTGGGCAACAGCAGTTCACCCGTAAGGTGAGGCAGTGAGGCCCATGGAATTCATCATCAAACAGACCGACGAGGTCCTCGTTTCGCACTCGGGGTTGGCCCTGGCCGGAGCCCTGCTGGGACAGGCGTTGCTTCGAAAGCGGCTTAACGACATCTGCCTGGGAGAGCGAAAGCGTCCCGAGGTGCCGCATGGCGATGTGCTGGTGGCGATGATCGGTCTTTTGTGTTTGGGCAAGAGCGACTACGCCGACATCGAAGCGTATCGCCAAGAAGCATTCTTCCGGCGAGCGATGGGCCTGACCAAGCTTCCTTCTGAGGAAACGCTCCGGCAACGGATGGACGCTCTGGGGACGACCCCGATTGGGACGTTGCATGAGGAGTCGGCTCGGATGGTCGCCCGGCACGCCCCGGTCCTGACGCCCTGCCAGGACGACTGGATTGCCTTGGACGTCGACGTATCGCCGTTGGACAACAGCGGCACGAAGAAGGAGGGAGTGGCGTGGACGTACAAGAATCTGGATGGCTACGCTCCGAACTTCGCCTACTTGGGCCAGGAGGGCTACCTGATTCACTGCGAGTTGCGCCCCGGCAACCAGCATGTGCAAGAGGGTACACCCGACTTCCTGGACCAAGCCGTTGACTTGGCCAGGCTGATCACGCAGGGCAAGCTTCTGGTGCGGATGGATGCCGGCAACGACGACGGCGAAAACCTCCGTCGCCTGCGGAAAAAGAAGTACGTGGACTGGATCATCAAGCGCAATCTGCGGAAGGAGTCGGAGGCGGACTGGCTGGAGGAGGCTCAGGCGTATGGCACGTGTGAAGAGCCTCGGGTGGGCAAGGAGATCTGGACGGGCGAGACCTGGAAGGAACGGGACGGGAAGCCGTACCGTGTGGTGTTCGAGGTGATCCAGCGGACGATCACTGCCGAGGGTCAGCGCTTGTTGGTTCCGGAGATCGAGATCTCGACCTGGTGGACCAGTCTGAAGCTTGCCCCCAAGAAGGTTATCGCCCTGTATCACGATCACGGCACCAGCGAGCAGTTCCACTCCGAACTGAAATCGGACCTGGACCTGGAGCGTTTACCAAGCGGGAAGTTCGCCACCAACGCCTTGATGCTGTCGTTGGGGCTGGTGGCCTACAACGTGTTGCGGCTGTGCGGTCAGACGGCATTGGCCGAAAACAAGTCCTTGCCGCCGGAAGGGAAGATGCCGCTTCCCAAGCCGGTCTCTCGGCGTCGGTTGCGAAGTGTGATCCAAGACCTGATGTACTTCGCCGCCCGACTGACTCGGCACTCGAACCGATGGGGCCTGTCGCTGTGGCGAGGCAATCCGTGGAGATCGGTCTGGCAGTGCGTCTACACCCGCTTCTGCCAGCCAAGAGCACCAACCACCGGTTGATCTATCCCAAGAACAAGCCATCGAAGCTCACGGATTCAGGTGTATCTCCACAAAGGCAGATCCTTTTTTACGATTCGCCATCACCGCAGCACGTTTCCGCTGAATCCGGGGGGGAACGTGCGTCGGCGAGGCCGTTGCGCGACAGGGAAGGTGAGCGAACAGGCGATCCGTATCGAAGATGAGAATGGACAGGAGTTCTTCTGGCGGAAGATCACGCTGACGTTGGACGTCCCCACGCGGGATGGTGAGACGGAGATCGTGCTCATCACCAACCTGCCCCCCAAGGTCCATGCCACAACGATCGCCGTGGCGTACCGGCAACGTTGGACGATCGAGCAGCATTTCCAGCGTCTCACCGACTGGCTGCATTGCGAGGTCGCCACGCTGGGCTACCCACGTGCGGCGTTGTTTGCTTTTTCCATGTCCCTGGTGGCGGCCAACGCCTTGGCTGTTCTCATTGCCGCCCTTCGGGCCGTGCATGGCCTGGAGGCCGCCGACAACCTGTCGTACATGGCCCTGGTGGACGAAGTCGGAGCTACGTATCGCGGGATGATGCTTGCCCTGCCGCCGCGTCGCTGGAGCTTCGTCCACCGCTGTACCACCGACCAAACTGCTCGACTCTTGCGAGAGATTGCCCGTCATGCGAACCTTAAGATACTGACCAAAACCCGACGAGGCCCGAAAAAACCTCGGCGGACACCCAATTGCAAAAACATCAAGCACTTATCCACCCATCGCGTCCTCACCGAAGCCCGCGAACGCACATGTTGAAAGGGGTGGTTATGCTTCAGCATAACACACACCAAAGAACCGGCAGGGCAACGGCGCGCAACGCCTCAACCAGGCGCACAACTCGCCTGCAATCGCACCCTCCACCTCCACCCCAGCAGCAACCCTATTTCGCCGCCGGCGCAGCGGCCGCCGGTTTCTCAGCAGGCTTGTCCGCTGCTGCCTTCGGCGCTTCCGCCGCCTTCGCCGCAGGCGGAGGCGGGGCCACCGGTTTCTCGGCCGACTTCTCTGCCGGCTTCGTAGCAGGCGCTGCCGTTGCAGGCTTCTTGGCCGCTGGTTTCGCCGCCGGTGCCGCCTTCTCCGCTGGCTTCTCCGCCGCCTTCGCCGCCGGTGCAGGCGGCGCCGGAGCCGCTGGCTTCGCCTCCCCTGGCGCCTGCTTCAGCAACTCCACCAACCGCTTGTCCTCCAGCGGAATCGTCAGCTTCCGTTCCACATTCCCCGGATCTGGATAGACCAACACGTAAGCGTCATCCCGGCTGGGCCAATGCCACAGCGTCACCTTCTTCGCCTTCGGCTCCAGGGCAACTTCGTCCAGTTTCAGCAGGCTTCGGTTGGGTATATAGATCGACGTCGGCAGCTTCCCGCCATCCGATTCCTTCCACGTCACTTCTATCTGGTTCGCCTCCCGGTCCAGCCCGTACTTCTGCAACTGCCCGGCAACGCAGATCGGGTAGGCCCGAAGCACGGCGTCCTCGAAGTACGGCGACGTGCCCATGTCCGCGTTGTAGTCCCAGTAGATGCTCCCCATCGTGTACTCTTCCAGCAGCTTCACATACAGCCGCGCCGGCTCGACCACCAACGGATCGACCCCCTTGAACGAACCCCACTCGCCGACCACCGTCGGCATCCCGCTCTGCTGCCCGCTCTCCGCGATGCGCGACATCGTCAGGTTCGTCCGCTCCGGGCTGATGTCGGCCATACCCCGCGTGTCGGTCAGCAGGTCGTAGGCATGCGGAGCGTATGCCACTTGTGGATCCGGCTTGCCGTCTTTGGTCGTCGGCCGAATCGTGCTGCGCACTCCAATGTTCGCAAAGTAGCCCTGCTCCAGGAAAAGCACGTGCGACGGATCCACCGCCCGAATCGTGTCCGCTATCCGCTGGTAGAACGGCTGCAGCGTGTCGGTCTCGAACTTCTTATGCACCTCCTCGACGGCGTCCACCAGCTTCGAGTAATGTTCCGCCGGATCGAGGATCCGAATGTTCTCCACTCGGCCGAACTCGTCCCCAAAACTCCCCTCCAGCTCCTTCAGGTCCTTCTCCTCCTTGCCCCCTTGCTGCATGAGGACGATCACGTACTGCTGAAGAAACAACGGCAGAACCTGCTGCGCTTCGGCCCCCATATACGGATCGTTCATCAGGTCGTACCCGAGCACGTAGGGCTCCTTGGCATATCGCCGGGCGAGCATCTCCCACAGAGCCACGTAATGGTCCTGAATCCCCTTGTTATCCGGAGCCGGCTTGTTACCCCAGAAGTTGGCGAACGCCGTCTGAACCGCTTGGCTCACGAAGTACGAATCGGTCCACACGGTTCCGGTCCTGTTCTCCTTCTCTTCGTCCAGCGTCGCCCAGTCCGGCGCCCCGTGACCGAACTTCATCCCGTACAGCCTCTGGTGCACATCCAGGATCACGAAGATCTTCTGACTCGCGGCCCATCGAATGCACTGATCCACCTTCGCCAGGTACGCTTCATTGTATTTGCCCGGTTCCGGCTCCACTCCGGCCCACACGATCCCCAGCCGCACACAGTTGAAGCCCCAGTCGCGCAACTGGCCGAACAGCTGCGGCCCCGGCGCCGGATTGAACCCGTCCGACGGATCCGTGTCCACCAGGTTGATGCCGTTGAGCATCACCTGCCGACCGGCGCTGTCGACGAACACGCCCTGTTGAATGCTCAACGGCGCCTGCGGCCAGTAGCCGTCCCCGGTCGCGCCGTTGGCCCGAGTATGGCTCAAGCATGCAACGAGACAACAAGCGACAACCACCAAACCCAGGCTCCGGCCGTCCGCCGACCTGTTCCAAAACAATGCGCGGATGCTGTGGGACACGATGCGTCCTCCGTCATAAGTCTATGAGTACCGACTGCGCGTAATCTTCGCGTTTCCAGCCCTGTCGGGTAGAACTCCCTAACGATCCCGGCGACTATGAACGTCGCGACTAGAAATGTGCCGTCGAGCGCGTGCCCGATTCGCGCCCTGTTGGGGGGACCACCCCACCACAGCGATTCTCTCAAGCCCTGAGACCATTGTCAACGAAAAACGTCGAAAAAACCGGTTGCTCCGCGGAGAACCAACCGTTCACGCCTCGTCTCGATCCCAAGCCAGCTGCAGACCACGACGACGCTACTGTCAAAACGGCACCTTTTCGATAGAATACTTCCAAACTTCGCTATCCTTGCTGCGATCTCCCTGCCACTGGCAGGTCGCCTCGCCAATCCGGAGGATCTCACGCATGTCGACGCTCGCTATCCTGGGTGGCCCCCCCGAAAAAACCAAGCCGTTCCCCGAATGGCCCCAGTACGACCAACGCGAGCGCGACGCCCTCTGCGGCGTCCTCGACAGCCGCGTCTGGTGGCGAACGCCCGGCACGCAAACCCTCGCCTTCGAGCAAGAATTCGCCCGGTTCCATCAGGCCCCCCACGGTATCGCCGTCACCAACGGAACCCACGCCCTCGAGGTCGTCGTGGCCGCGGCCGGCATCGGACCGGGCGACGAAGTCATCCTCCCCGACTACACGTTCGTCGCGACCGCCAGTGCTGTCCTCTTCACCGGCGCCCTGCCGGTGCTCGTCGATGTCGATCCCGGTACCTACTGCCTCGACCCGGCCCTCGTCGAGGCCGCCATCACGCCCCGTACCAAAGCCATCATCGCTGTCCACATGGGCGGGCATCCCGCCGATCTCGACCGCCTCAAGCAAATCGCCGATGTCCACGGCCTCATCCTCATCGAGGACTGCGCCCACGCCCACGGGACCGAGTGGCGTGGAAAACGCATCGGCAACCACGGCATCGCCGGGACCTTCAGCTTCCAGCAGAGCAAGCTCATGACCGCTGGCGAAGGCGGCGTGATCATCACCAACGACGACGACTTCGAGCGACAGGCCCGCTCAGTCCACGACTGCGGCCGCATGCCCGACCAGTGGTTCTACAGCCACTACATCTACGGATCGAACTACCGCCTCAGCGAATGGCAAGGGGCCGTTCTGCGAGTCCAACTCCAGCGGCTCGACGAGCAGACCCTTTTGCGCCACCGCAACGCCCGGCTGCTCGATTCGCTCCTCAGCCCCATCGAGGGCATCACACCCCAGCGGCTCGACGACCGTTGTACACGCAACGGCCACTACGCCTACATCTTCCACTACGATTCGGCCGCATTCGCCGGCGTGCCCACCGAGACCTTCATCAAGGCCATGCTCGCCGAGGGCATCCCCAATCAGGCTGCCTACCCGCCCGTCCACGATCTCGACGTCTTCACCAGCGGCGAGTTCCGCAAACGTCTGTCGCCCGAGCATGCCGCCGCCGACCACGCCTTCCTCAAGCAACCGTTCCCCGAGACTCAGCGCGCAGCCTGGGAAACCTACTGGATTCCCCAGTTCGCCCTGCTCGGCGACGAAGCCGACATGCACGAAATCGCCACCGCCGTCCGCAAGATCCAGCAACACGCCCACGAACTCAAGGCGGCCCAGTAACCCTCCCCCGCATGCCCCATACCGGCAAGAGCCCCCGCGCAATCCACCACCCCTCCACACTCTGCCCTCCGTGCCTCCGTGGTGATTGCCAGCGTCGTACTCGCCTCATTCCTCCCGCGAACTGAAATCTCCCTGCCGCTCGACCACCTGGTCCTTGTACCGGATGCAGATCTCGTCCACCACGTTCTCCACTTCGTTCTCACCCTTGACCAGGTAGGCCACCAGCCGGCCGCCTCGCACGCGTAGCACTCCCGACGTCTTCGAGCCCAGCTTCAACTCGATCCGCTCGCCGAAGAACTCGATCCACTTCTCGTGCTGGCCCGCCAGGTCGAAGCTGAAGAAGAACACGAAGTAATCGTCATCGCCCCGGTGCACGTACGCCCGCATGTTCTCGCTGTAGCGAACCTCCGGCTCCAGGCCCGCCTCCGCCATCCGGTCGGCGAAACACCCATCGGCAAACAAGCTCGCCTCCCGATAGACCACGCACCCGCTTCCCTCCTTCACCGCCTTCTCAACCGCCTCTTTCAACACGGTGCACGGCTGCAAGCGCAGATCGACCGTCGGCAGATCGCCCGAGATGAACAGTCGCCCTCCCTGCTCCACGAACTCCGCCAGCCTGCGCTGCGGCCCCTCGTCCATGAAGTACGCCGTATGGATCGCCAGCGCCTTCGGCGCCTTCATCTGCACATCCGTCGCCGATTCCAGCTCGAACATCCCGAACGAGAACCCGGCCTGCTGCAACGATCGCGAAAACGGCTCGAATCCCTGGAATCCGCACCGCGGAATCGCGTCGCCGGCTACCTTCCAGTACCGCTCGTCAGGCACCCACGACGAAACCGCCGCGTACGGCGCATACAGCAGGTAGCTCGCATCGATGTCGATCGTCGCCCGCAGCAGGTCCTCGCCGTTCTCCTCGAACCACCGATTCAGCATCTTCGCCGTGTAATACATCGGCCGGCAGTTCCCCTTCTCGTCGATCGGCCCGTGCGACGGGAACGTCGGATGTTGCTTCTTCGTCGTTCGGTCCAGCGTGTCGTCCCAGTAGTCGGTGCTCACGCCGCAGAAGATGTTGTACCCCGTGGCCCCGCCCGCCACCGAAACGAGCGTCTGGTAGAAAGGCACCAGCGGATACCGCGACTTGGCGTCGTACAGCGTGCCGAATCCCCAGTTCTCCTCCATGTTGATGCCCCGGGCTCGGCGCGCCGTATTGATGTACCGATCAAACACCTCCTCATCGTACGACGCCACGCCCAGCCAACTGATCATGCCGTACTCGTAGTCGTCCGCGTCCGTCTCGATGCGGTTCTGTCCAAACCACCACTCGGGATAGAGCCGCACGAAATCCTCTGGAATATGTTCCTGCGCCTCCTCCTGCAAGTCGGGCACGTTCTCCTGGATCGGCGGTGTGATTCCCGCATAATTCGTCAGCAACGGCTTCTCGATCCCCAGATATCCCGCGTAGCGCACATACAGATCCCGCCGGTAGCGCCACTGAAACTCCGCCCAATCGACAAACTTCAACGCCTCTTCCCGGCTTCGCACCGCGCCCTGGTCGTCCGGCGTCGGCAACTGAACCCCCGGCACAAACGCAATCGCCTCCGATTGCGTCCCATGAAGCCGGTTGTACGTCCCCACATCGCCATAGCGTTCCGTCAGCAGCTTGTGATAGTACCGCATCCCCGACGGCTCGTAGCCGATATGCCACGGTGGGCTGTTCGACATGCAGTAGATCGTTTCATCGTTCATCTGGAGGCCAATCAGCGGCCCGCCCTCCCGCCCAAACGGCTCGATCACGTCGTGCACCGCCCGCAACCACTCTTTCACTAGTGTGTCGTAGTGCTTATCGAAGGGGGCCGGCAGCGGCGTCGCGTCGTACTCCCAGATCACCGGTCCGCCGTGGTTCCGCCGCGCCGGCGATACCTCGGGGCAGTATTTCGGGCAAACCAGGTCCGGCAGCCCACCCACGTTCAGCTCCGAATGGATGAACGGCCCCGGCTTGACCACAAAGACCAGCCCCGCCGCCTCAACCTGCTTCATAAAGCCGATCACGTCCCGGCTGTCCTTCGTCTCCCCCGTAAAATCGTAGGTCCGCCGCCCATCGATCATCCGAAGGTGATGCCGCCAGCAGATGTAGAACAAAATGCAGTTGACCCCCGCCTCCTTGAGCTTCTCAAGCCGGTCGGCCCAATTCGCCGGCGATTCGCGAAAATACATGTATTCCGACGCAATCAGGAACAAAGGCGAACCGTCCTTGTAGAACCGGCCGTCACGATATTCATACTTGCTCATGCACAATCTCCTTTTCCCCCAAAGCCGCCCGCGCGGGCATTCCCACGTCTATTGCGGCCTGTATTGCCAATGCGCGTCCAACGGCAACCGGGGCCCCGGATGCCAGCCTTTTCGGCGGGTATCCACGACGAATCGCGATCATTGGCTGCGCCAGAATCAGTAGCATACCGCCGACGCTACCCGTTTTCCAAGCACCACGTCCGGAAGGGGCATATACCCCAAGGCCATCCCTGCACCCAAAGGCCGGCCAATTGCCCACCGCTCTAGACAACTACAGTGCCTTCGGCTTATATGTAGCGTGTATTTCGCTTTGGAAACCGCTGATACACGCCGCCACGCACGCTACAGTACAGTGCGACACGCACTAGCACTAACAAGCTGCTAGAATGGCGGTCAGTTCCAACTCGGGTCCGGTTCGCACCTCAACTCCACCGTTCTCATCCGCTTAAGGAGGCACCGTGAAAGGAGCCACCGACTTTCTCAACAAGTACCTCGTCCCGCCCCTCACGGTGCTGAGCGAAAACACCTATATGTCGGCCATCCGCGCAGGTATGGTCGCCATTGTCCCCCTGACGATCATCGGCGGCTTCTTTATGATCGTCGCCTACATGCCGATCCCCGGATGGGACAGGCTGGTCGAACCCTATCTCCCGCTCCTGCGAATCCCCGAACGGGCCACCTTTGGCCTCCTGTCTATCTTCGTTTGCTTCTCCATCGCCTATGACCTCGGAAAGCAGTTCAAGCAAGAAGCCGTCGTCAGTAGCTCCATGGCTACGCTCGTCTTCTTGATGATCCAGATCGACATCCATTCCCCGGACCTCACTCTTTCCGCCGACGGCCTCGGCTCCGACGGGATCTTCACTGCCATTCTCATCGCTCTCATCACCGTCCGCGTTCAGAAGTTCTTCAACGACAAGAACTTCGTCATCAAGCTGCCCGAAAACGTGCCCGAGGTGGTCTACGAGTCGTTCCTCTCCCTCATCCCCCTGTTCTTCTTGGTTCTCGTCTTCTGGTTTGTCCGTTTCGTGCTCGAAGTCGATATCAATCATTTCGTGCAAACGGCCTTCAGCCCCCTGGTCGTCGCCCTGAATAGTCTCCCTGGCATCCTCCTCTATGCCTTCGTGGTCACCATGCTCTGGTCCGTCGGCATCAATGGCGACAACGCTGTCGACGCCATCGTTGCTCCGGTCTTCCTCCAATACCTGACCGCAAACGCCGAAGCGATGGCCGCCGGCCAACCCCTGCCCTACATCACCGCGCTGGGCTTCTTCACGACTTTCGTCAATGTCGGCGGCACAGGCGCCACGATCGCCCTGGCGCTGGTCCTCTGGAACTCCAAGGAGCCTGGCTTCCGCAAGATCAGCCGCATCTCCATGCCAACCCAGATCTTTCAGGTCAACGAACCCATCTTCTTCGGCATCCCTATCGTGCTGAACCCCATCTTCATGATTCCCTACGTCCTCAACGCCCTTCTCCTCACCACGGGCACGTTCCTCCTCATGGAGTTCAACCTCATCCAGAGACCTTTCGTCCCCATACCTTGGACGACCCCGCCGATCATCGGGCACTACCTCGTTTCCGGCGGCGACTGGCGGGCTCCAGTCTGGGGAGTCATTTCCCTCGTAATCGCCATGGCCGTCTACTACCCCTTCGCCAAGATCGCCGAACGCCAACGCCTCCAGGAAGAAGCCTCCGCAGCCAAGACCACCCACGCCCACGCCGAAGCCACCCAACCACCAGACCCAACCCCCGATCTCCAAGAATAAACCCGCCCACTTCCCCAAGAACGGTCGCGTCCCATACGACGAGCCCGTCCTTGAACCAGGCCCCGCACCACGTTATCGTACAACTACCGTGCAATAAACGTGCAACCGATCAGGGCCCGATCGAGGCACACCGCGGTGCACCATCGCTCCCTGTCTAAGGCCTACGGAGGAAATACGTGACCAGCCTCGCCGGTCGAAACGTTCTCATCACTGGGGGAGCCAGCGGCATCGGCCGCCTCATCGCCCTCAAGACCGCTGCCCGTGGCGGAAACCCCGTCCTCTGGGACATCTCTGCCGAAAACCTCGACCGCGTACTCCAGGAGCTTCGCGAACTCACCCAGCGTCCGGCCCACGGCTACATCTGCGACGTCTCCGACCACCATGCAGTCTACCGTGTGGCTGCCCAGGTCAAGCAGGACGTCGGCCCCATCCACATCCTGGTCAACAATGCCGGCGTCGTCACCGGCAAGCGGCTCCTCGACGCCACCGATGAACAAATCCAACGAACCATCGCCGTCAACACGATGGCTCTCTTCTGGACTTCACGCGCCTTCCTCCCCGACATGACCGCGGCCAACGCAGGGCACGTCGTCACCATCGCCTCCGCTGCCGGAATCGTCGGTGTCCCGGGCCTCGCCGATTACTGCGCAAGCAAGTGGGCCGCCGTCGGCTTCGATGAGTCGCTCCGCAGAGAGCTCCGCCAAACCTCGCCCGGAATCAAGACGACCGTCGTCTGCCCTTATTTCATCGATACGGGCATGTTCCACGGCGTCAAGAGCCGTTCTTCGTGGCTGCTGCCGATCCTCAAAGAAGAATCGGTCGCCGAAAAGATCGTCCGCGCGATTCTCGCCGATCGCCCCCGGCTGGTCATGCCCTGGCTGCCAAGCACCGTGCCCCTGCTGCGGATTCTCCCGGTGCGTGTCTTCGACGCCATCGTCGACCTACTCGGCGTCAGCAACGCCATGGACACCTTCGTCGGCCGCAATCCCAAACCGCCGTCCCCGTAGGTTATGCTTCAGCCACCCCTTTCAACATGTGCGTTCGCGGGCTTCGGTGAGGACGCGATGGGTGGATAAGTGCTTGATGTTTTTGCAATTGGGTGTCCGCCGAGGTTTTTTCGGGCCTCGTCGGGTTTTGGTCAGTATCTTAAGGTTCGCATGACGGGCAATCTCTCGCAAGAGTCGAGCAGTTTGGTCGGTGGTACAGCGGTGGACGAAGCTCCAGCGACGCGGCGGCAGGGCAAGCATCATCCCGCGATACGTAGCTCCGACTTCGTCCACCAGGGCCATGTACGACAGGTTGTCGGCGGCCTCCAGGCCATGCACGGCCCGAAGGGCGGCAATGAGAACAGCCAAGGCGTTGGCCGCCACCAGGGACATGGAAAAAGCAAACAACGCCGCACGTGGGTAGCCCAGCGTGGCGACCTCGCAATGCAGCCAGTCGGTGAGACGCTGGAAATGCTGCTCGATCGTCCAACGTTGCCGGTACGCCACGGCGATCGTTGTGGCATGGACCTTGGGGGGCAGGTTGGTGATGAGCACGATCTCCGTCTCACCATCCCGCGTGGGGACGTCCAACGTCAGCGTGATCTTCCGCCAGAAGAACTCCTGTCCATTCTCATCTTCGATACGGATCGCCTGTTCGCTCACCTTCCCTGTCGCGCAACGGCCTCGCCGACGCACGTTCCCCCCCGGATTCAGCGGAAACGTGCTGCGGTGATGGCGAATCGTAAAAAAGGATCCGCCTTTGTGGAGATACAGCAAAAACCAGGGCACGCAGAAATTGCGATCAGCGATCAGGTGAGTTCCCGTTTTGATCTCCAGATCGTGCAGCAGGGCACGCTCCTGACTGTGGGCATCCTCCCAAAGTACCACCTTGGTGACCAAGCCGGTCGCGTATTCGTACACCACCAGCGATTTTCCGGGCAGTGCGGCGGCGCGCGTTTGACGCAACGGTTTCAAGCGGTGTTCCGTGCCCGTCAGCATGTTCCCGTCGAGGACATAGGATGCCAAGCCGAGCACCGGTTCTTTCTGAAGTCCTTTCATGGCGCGGATCAGTCCGCCAGCGCGCTCCGCGGCATGCTCGACGACCGCCTCGGAAATCGCCAGTTCGGTGCGGTTGAGCTTGCCGTAGAAAGCCGACAAGGAAGCGGCAACCTCGTCTTTCCTCGCCAAGTACGCAGCGCGGGGGGACCGACGGTTGCCGCACGCCACATCGAGCATGACATTCACCAAATTGGTCAACGTGACTTCGCGTTCGTACTGTGCGCTGGCGTGTTCCGCAAACAGGGTCTGCAGAACCACGTCGTCCAGCAGATACTCCATCGCAAGCCTGGCAACGACAGCACAGGGGGCACCTTCCACAAACGGCCGAAACGCCTCAGACAAAGACACCGGTGTTTCCTCCATGAAAACTGGGCTACCTCCTTCAAAGCCAACAGCTTACGATGGAAGACGCAAACGCCAAATGCCATGTTGAAAGGGGTGGTTATGCTTCAGCATAACACCCGAACCCAGCACGTTATGCTCCAACATAACGCCCCAACGAGCCCCCGTTGATCGCCCCCTACGCCTCTTCCGTCTCGCGATCCAACAGCTCGTTGTCGTACTGGTCCTCAAGCTCGCGGACCTTCTGGGCAAGCTCAGGGTTCTGCTCGATGGCGCTCGACACCTCCAGCTCCCACTCCGTGCTCGCCGAGCGCAGCGAGGCGCTGTCCAGCGACAGCTTGAGAATCTTCGCCAGCCGGCGTGTCACCGCCTCGATACTCAGCGGATTCGTCCCCTGCAGATAACCCGGTATCTCCGCCGCCAGTGAGATCATCTCCAGCCCGGCCGACTTCGCCTGCGTCATCAAGTACGACGTGAACGACCCGGGCCCCGAATACCCGCTCCGCCGAAAACCGAATCTCTCCATATCCGCCAATAGTTCCCCATCCGACGCCGAAACGAACAGTCGCGGCTCCCGCGTGTGCGGAACGGTCCCGCCGAACGACCCGATGAACAGAATCCGCCGAATCCCCACCTGATGCGCCAGCCCAACAATACACTCACCAAACTCGCGCCACCGCAAGTTCGGCTCCTTGCCCAGAAACAGCACCAGGTTGGCCGGCTCGTGCGCAAAGAACACGTTGGTGGGCATCTCCAGCGACTTGACCAGCCCCTCTTCAACCACCACCGGCGGCCGGAACAGCGCCGTGATCTCCATCGAGCCGGGAAAGTTGTAGATGTAAAACGGCTCCGGATCGATCTCCGCGAACGACTCCGCCTGCAGCAGGTAGACCAACCGGCGCACGGTCCCCGTCGACACGTCGCCCCCGTCCATCCAGCCGCTGAACGCCAGTACCAACGTCCCCGCGTTCAACGAAACCTGCCGCTGGAACGTCAACGCATTGTGCATGAATTCAGCCATGCCCCCATTCTATGGAAACACCCTGCCGCCAGCAAGTTGCCCCACCCAGCCCATACTCCAAGCGCGCACTCCACAACCGCCACGAACCGCCCACGAGCCCAGTAGGTTATGCTTCAGCCACCCCTTTCAACATGTGCGTTCGCGGGCTTCGGTGAGGACGCGATGGGTGGATAAGTGCTTGATGTTTTTGCAATTGGGTGTCCGCCGAGGTTTTTTCGGGCCTCGTCGGGTTTTGGTCAGTATCTTAAGGTTCGCATGACGGGCAATCTCTCGCAAGAGTCGAGCAGTTTGGTCGGTGGTACAGCGGTGGACGAAGCTCCAGCGACGCGGCGGCAGGGCAAGCATCATCCCGCGATACGTAGCTCCGACTTCGTCCACCAGGGCCATGTACGACAGGTTGTCGGCGGCCTCCAGGCCATGCACGGCCCGAAGGGCGGCAATGAGAACAGCCAAGGCGTTGGCCGCCACCAGGGACATGGAAAAAGCAAACAACGCCGCACGTGGGTAGCCCAGCGTGGCGACCTCGCAATGCAGCCAGTCGGTGAGACGCTGGAAATGCTGCTCGATCGTCCAACGTTGCCGGTACGCCACGGCGATCGTTGTGGCATGGACCTTGGGGGGCAGGTTGGTGATGAGCACGATCTCCGTCTCACCATCCCGCGTGGGGACGTCCAACGTCAGCGTGATCTTCCGCCAGAAGAACTCCTGTCCATTCTCATCTTCGATACGGATCGCCTGTTCGCTCACCTTCCCTGTCGCGCAACGGCCTCGCCGACGCACGTTCCCCCCCGGATTCAGCGGAAACGTGCTGCGGTGATGGCGAATCGTAAAAAAGGATCCGCCTTTGTGGAGATACAGCAAAAACCAGGGCACGCAGAAATTGCGATCAGCGATCAGGTGAGTTCCCGTTTTGATCTCCAGATCGTGCAGCAGGGCACGCTCCTGACTGTGGGCATCCTCCCAAAGTACCACCTTGGTGACCAAGCCGGTCGCGTATTCGTACACCACCAGCGATTTTCCGGGCAGTGCGGCGGCGCGCGTTTGACGCAACGGTTTCAAGCGGTGTTCCGTGCCCGTCAGCATGTTCCCGTCGAGGACATAGGATGCCAAGCCGAGCACCGGTTCTTTCTGAAGTCCTTTCATGGCGCGGATCAGTCCGCCAGCGCGCTCCGCGGCATGCTCGACGACCGCCTCGGAAATCGCCAGTTCGGTGCGGTTGAGCTTGCCGTAGAAAGCCGACAAGGAAGCGGCAACCTCGTCTTTCCTCGCCAAGTACGCAGCGCGGGGGGACCGACGGTTGCCGCACGCCACATCGAGCATGACATTCACCAAATTGGTCAACGTGACTTCGCGTTCGTACTGTGCGCTGGCGTGTTCCGCAAACAGGGTCTGCAGAACCACGTCGTCCAGCAGATACTCCATCGCAAGCCTGGCAACGACAGCACAGGGGGCACCTTCCACAAACGGCCGAAACGCCTCAGACAAAGACACCGGTGTTTCCTCCATGAAAACTGGGCTACCTCCTTCAAAGCCAACAGCTTACGATGGAAGACGCAAACGCCAAATGCCATGTTGAAAGGGGTGGTTATGCTTCAGCATAACACCCCGTCGGCGCCGACAATCGCACGCTCCACAACCCACACGCGTCGGCCGCCAGAGTCCGCTCCTCCCGCGCTCGCCGGAAGCTCATCTACACGGCCGGCTGCAACTGCCGACTCGCCCTCGCGACAACCTTCGGAAGCGGCGGTGGGGTCTCCGCCTTGCGCCGGGCGTAATGCTCGAACAGTCGCCGGCGGACCGCGTGGAACGGTTCGTCACTGTACGGGATTCCTATCACCCGCAGCAACGCGGTGATCTCCATCGGCGAGAAACCCTGCTCGAGCATCTCCAGCACCAGCTTGGCAAGAATGCGGCGATCGCGCGCTGCGCGCACCGTCGCCAAGATGCGAGCGATCACCACCAGCCCCAGCGCAGAAAACGCCATCGAGACCCAAAGGATCACGGTCAAATCCATCGTGGGGAGTTGCGACAAGACTTCAAACATGGTTGTGCTCCCGGACAATCGCTGTCCAGTGAAAACCAGCCCCTTCTCATACCAACCTATTCGTTACGGTCGTCGCAGGATTGTAATTCGTACCGGTCGGGCATCCTCCCCCGGTAGAAGCATCCCTGCTTCGTCTTTGAACCAACCACCATCGCACATCCCATGCCAACGCCGCGCCGCCCCGCCCCAACCCTCTTCTCCGCCAACACCTTAAATCCTCTCACCCCCGCTTTGCACACTCCGCGCCGACCGCCGCGATCAATCACTTTGACCACAACCCGTGTCGCAACCACAGCGCCGCGAAATTCTCCTCTCCAAGCCCCCACACACATATCTGACACCGATGACTGTCACAATTGCCCCGGCCATTCTTCCTCAATCCCCCCATCCTCAACGCGTCACACCTCATCCAAAACGTCGTCTCCATCACCGCCTCATGTATCTCCCGAGGACAATCCGCACAGCACCAAGGTTCAGCCCCCCGCCCCCAGCCGCACCCATCCCCATGCAGCACAGCCGCCATGCAGCACAGCCGCCATGTAGCACAGCCGCCCTCGGCTGTGCAGATCCCCATCCAGCGCCGCTCCCCAAAACCACGCCCGCCCCTCACACCCCGCTTCCACTGCCCTCCGCGCCGCCTCTCGTCCCCACTCGGTTCGCCACGAACGTCTCGCCCACCAGCGCCAACAACACGGCCCACAAGAACACGTCCCAAAGACTCTTCCCTTCGCGCATCATGCGAAACGTGCTCGAAAGATCGTCGGCGTCCTCCGCCCACACCGGTGGCGCCGACCCAAGACGGCTTCGAAGCTCCTCCCGATCCACCTTCGTCAGGTTCGCTTCGTCCGGATCCATGTTCACCGCAAACGCCATCTCATCCGACCGCCCCGTTTCCAACGGCCGCACCATGTAGATGCCCGCTTCGTGCGTATCGCCAAATCGAAAATCGCTCGCCGAGGGATTCTCGATCGCCAGCCGCAGCAGCGCTCCCGACGGCGGTTGCACCTCGATGGCCGTCGGGCGTGGCGACTCCAGCGGCACCACCAATGGCGATCCCGCCAGCACGCTGCGCCGCGCCTCCGCGCTTCCCGAAACCTCCAGCGTCAGGCGCAACATCAGCGGCAGAAAGATCGGCCTCAGCGGCAGATTGCTCCAGCCCACGTGCGCTCCGGTCGTCAACATCATCACCGTCCCCTGCCCTACTCGACGCTCGACCAGAATCGGATCGCCCCCTTCCAATCGTCCCAACACTCGCATCTCCGGCGCCTTCTCGACGTCCAATCGCAAATACTTGTACACCAGCACCGACTGATACAGCGATGCCGGCTCCACCAGCGTTCTTAGCGCCGGCTCATCCTTCTCCAGCACACTCACGCTCCAACTGTCGCGTCCCTCGCCCGCCTTCGCTGCGCGCACCTCCGTCAAAGGCGCCGGCAACAGCTCTCCTTTCGCCTGTTCGTTCATCCGGTTGTAGGCGTCCGGCTGCACGTTGTCGCCTCCGATCCACACGAGGTTCCCGCCCGCAGCCACATAACTGCGTAGCCGCTCGGCCGTATCCTGGTCCGGCGCCGGCAGATTCACCAGGTAAACCACCTTGAACCCCTTCAGCGACTCGGTGGCCAGTTCCTCAGCCGTGAAACTCTTCGCCCGAATCGCCCACCCCGCCGCGTCGGCCGGCATCAGCGCCCGCTCGATGTAGAACGTATCCTCCAGGTACGGGATCTCGTGCCGTTTCGCCTTGACGATCGCCACAGGCACACCCTGCCCCACCGCGATGGCAAAGTACCGGCGGTCATCCAACGGCGAGCCGTCTTCGCCCGCCAGCCGCGCCTCGCCCCGATGAATCCCGCTCCGCTTCGGCGTGAACGTCAAATCGCAGCGCGTCCGCTCGCCTGCCGGAATGTCCAGCATCGCGCTGCTTCCCTCCCCAACTCCGTCCACAAACAGCTCCACGTGCCGCTGCTGCATAACCGACGACGCATTCATCAGCTCAATGCTCGCTCGTACCGGCAAACCGGCCACCGGCGCCGCCGCCTCCAGTGCCACGTCGGTCACCGCCACGTCCGGCTCAGGCTCTCGCCCGCAATCGACCAGCACCACCGTCGGCGGCCGCCGCTTCTCATCTGCCGATCCCTTCGCCTTGCTCTCCTTGAGCCCCTCCCAGCTCAGATTCTGCATATCGCTGATCACGAAGATCTCTCGGTTCGGCGCGTCGGTTTTGCTCAACAGCTCTCGGGCTTGCCCCAGGCGTGCCCCCAAGTCCGCGCGCTCGTAACTTGGCTGCACTTGGTTGAGCACTTGCCGCAGCTTCTCCTGCGTCGGGTTCAGCCGTTCTACTTCCGGATGCCCCGGCCCGCACGTCACCAGCAGCGCCGCTTGATCGCTCTCGCCCAACTCGTCCAGCACCTGCCCCGCCGCGGCCAGCGCCGTATCCATCCTCGCCCGCTGCCGATCCACCACGCGCATGCTCGCCGAGTTGTCCAGAACGATCACCAGTGCCCGCTGCGCCCCGCCCAACAGCGATTTCAGCCCCGTCAGCGTCGGCCGCGCCAGTCCCACCGCGATCAGCGCCAACACCGCCGCGCGCAACAGCATCAGCAGCACGTCGTTCACCCGCCGGCGCCGCCGCGTCTTCTGCACGCTGATCTGCAGGAAACGCAGCGTGCTGAACGGCACCTCCTTCGCCCGCTGCCGGCTGATCATGTGCAGCACCACCGGAATGGCCGCCGCCACCGCCGCAATCAGGAACAGGGGAACGCCGAATGTCATAGCTTGCCGCGCTTCGCCAAATACTTCGAGAGCATGAAATCATAAGGGACCGACGTGTCCGTCGTCACGAAATCGATCTGCGATTCCGCGCACCCTCGCCGGTAACTCTCCACAAACTGCCGCATCTGTTCCAGGTATGTCTCGCGCACGTACGCCGGATCGACCTGCAGTCGCTGGTCCGTCTCCAGGTCGTGAAACGAAATCAGGTCACGGAACGGAAACTCCAGCTCCGCCTTGTCTAGCACCTGAAACACGATCACCTCGTGCCGCCGATGCCGGAAATGATGCAACGCCCGCATCACCTCGTCCGGATCGTCGTACAGATCGCTCACCAGCACGATCAGCCCCCGCCGCTTGGAGCGGTTCGCCAACCGGTGCAGCGTATCGGCGATGCGCGTCTCGCCCCCGGGGCAAACCGCCTCCAGTTGGTGCATCATTTCGTGGAAATGCCGCGGCGAACTTCGCGTCGGCATGTCCAGCCGCACCTCCGTATCGAACACGGTCAGTCCCACCGAGTCCTGCTGCCGGATCATCAAGTACGACAGCACGGCCACAAGGTACGACGCATACTCCAGCTTCGTGATCCCCGCGCTGTGCCGGTAATCCATCGATCCGCTGGCGTCCAGCAGGATCTCCACCCGCATGTTCGTCTCTTCCTCATACTGCTTCACGTACAGTCGTTCCGTCCGCGCCATCAGCCGATAGTCCAGATGTCGCGGCTCGTCCCCGGGCGTATACTCGCGATGCTCAGCGAACTCGGCGCTGAACCCCTTGTACGGACTGGCGTGCAGACCCGCGATGAATCCCTCCACCACGCCGCGCGCCACCATCGACAGGTTCTTCACCCGCGCTAGCGCCGTCGGTTCCAGAAACCGGTATCCCCGCTGAGGACTCATCGCAGCTGGAACCTCCTCCGCAGAATCCACTCCGTCGTCAGCACCGCCACAAAGATCGTCCAAAACGCCGGCGGCCAGTACAGCGGCTGCTGCAGATACACCCGTTGCCGCCGCTGCGTCCGATCCAATTGCTGGATCAGCGCATCGGCCGTCGTGATGTGCACGTACCGCCCGCCCGAATCGGCCGCAATCCCGGCAAGCAGCGATTCGTCCAGGTCCAGCTTCTCAAACTCCAGGTTCGCCCGCCCCACTTCCACAACAAGCTTCTCGCTCGTCAGCGTCGTCTTGCCCAACTGCGCGCCGAGCGTCATCTCATACGTCCCGGCCCCCTTCGGCTCGAACGTCCCCTCATAATGGCCGCGCAGCCCCGGCACGCCTTTTAGCGCGATCGTCTCCGGCTTCTTCTGATCCGTCCGGATGGTCGCCTCCACGGTCGCCTTGTCCGTCCCTTCCCCTCGCTCATCGCGGACGATCGCCGCAATCCGCACCGGCTCTTCCAGTTCATAATGCCCCTTGTCCGTGCTCCCCGAAATTCCCGCCGTGGCATCCACCGCCGCCGACCGTCCCGCCAGGTAACGGACCAACTGCCCCCAAAACCGCAAATACGGCGACTGCTGGTCCAGCGCCCGCGGCCCTTGCTGCCACTTCCGCGTCGTGTCGCCCGCAAACACCGCCGTCTGCCCCTTGTCCACCGGTTGCACGGCCAGCACCGGCATGTCGCCCGCTGCCGCACACGTCGCCAGCACCGTGGCGCCCGGCCGCGCCCCCTGAACCCGTGTTGCTCCATCCAGCGGCGGCAGCCCCGGCTCCTTGGCTGGCCCGCTCTTCGTCGGAAAGAAATCCGCAATGTTGGCAAAGATCGGATGCCGCACGCCCTCCGGCGTCAGCACCGGCAGAAACTCCTCGGTCACCTGGCCGATCTTCCGGTCGCCCAGCCCCACCGGCAGAATCTCGCCCAACGGTGTGCCGTCGTATCCGCCCGGCCCCAAGCTGTGATACCCGCCCAGCATCACCAGCCCCGCCCCATCGCGTACCCGCTGCGCGATCAGCTCTTGGCGCCCTGCCGGCAGATACGAACTGTCCAGGTCGCCCAAGATGATCACGTCGAACTTCCGAAACGTCTCCGCGTCCGCCGGGATCGTGCCGATCTCCAGCCCGTCGATATTGCTCCGCTTCAAGAACACATTCGGACGCGTCTGCACGAGCGAGCAGAACTGCAAGTCAGGGTCCTTCGCCAGGAACCGGTCCACCAGCGCCCCGTACTCCGGGCGCAGCGTCCCCTCCAGATACAGTACCCGCAGTCCCGGCTCCACGACCATCGCCGTCGTCGATCGCGCGTTGTTCTCGCGGAATCGCTCCTCCGGCAGCACGGCCGCTCGCACCGTGTACGTGCGGCGTCCCTTCCGCGTCGGCGTGAATTCAAACTCCACTTGCTGCGGCCCCGGCGCGTCGTCCAGCGTAACCTGCTGCTCGGCCAACTGCGTTCCGTCCTCCTCCAAAGCCAGCCGGATGACGCGCCCGGCCAGCCCCACCCCTTCCACCGACGCCTGCAGCTTCGCCTTGTTGTCCAGCAGCAGCCGCTCCCCACAACTGATTGCCGCGATTTGCACGTCGTGGCACGAAGCATCGCTCCTCAGGCTCGCGCCCACGCCCACCGTGTGGATCACGATCCCCAGTTTGCCCGCCAACTCCCGTGGGTCCTTCGCCGCATTGTGGTTTCCGTCCGAGAGGAGCACCACGGCCTCGATCCCCTTCGGCGGCACCAGCTTCACCGCCCCCACCAGCGCACGCGAAATCGACGTCGCTTTCCCGTCCGGTGTCACGGCGGTCAACTCCGCCGCATCCTCCACCGCGTGCGCCTGCTCGGCAAAATCGATCACCCGCACATCGAAGCTGCCCGCCAGCGCACTGGACCACTCCTGAATCTTGCTTCGCGCCTGGTTGAACCGCGTGACCCCCGTCGCGTCGTCCGCGATGCTCATCGACGCCGAGCCGTCCACCGCAAAGACCACCGCCGGCCGTTGCTGCAAGTTCTTCTCGTACGAAATCACCGGCCGAAACAGCAGCAGCACGAGCACCACGATCGCCGCAATCCGCAGCGTCAGAAGCGTCAGCCATTGCCGGCGCCGCAGCATCCCGAAGGCCCGCCAATAGAACAGCCCCACGAGCACGCCGGCCGCCGCCAGCGTGACCACCAGCGTCGCTGCCCGATAGCCTTGCTCCAGCGTCAATTCGAACACGGGCGGACCGCTATTCTGACGGGATCCCCTTGCCTTCCGAAGGCGACACCTGCGCCTTGGCCTTGCGTCGCCCCTCCTCCAACGCCTCATCACCCAGCTTGACCAGCCGCACGAACCCCAGCGACTTCAGATCGCTCCCCACCTCGCCCTTGTTTCGCTTGTTCAGCAGAAACCGTTGCGGCGGCTCCTGCGGCCGTCCTGCCCCCGCCGATTCGCCAAGCGGCTGCACATACACAATCTCCGAAAGCGGGCCGCCGATCGTACGCCCGTCCTTCAGTGTGATCGTGTGCACATATTCTCGGGCCGGATAAGACCGCCCGGTGTACACCTTCTCATTCAACGCCGCTTCCTTGAACCGCCACTCCTTCTCCATCCACTCCTTCTTTACCGTGCACTCAATCTGCTTCACCACGCGCAACGGGATCTCGCGTTGCCTCTTCACCTGCTCGTCATAGATCTTCAGCCGCTTGTCCCGCGTCAAATACACCCGCCCCGCAAACACAGTCCCGTCCGACAGCTCCACGTACCCGAACACCGCATCATCTCGTTCCTCCTGTGGCGCACCAAACGGGTTGATCTTCGCTGGCTCCCCGGCGCTGGCAGCCCAAACCACCAGCAAGCATACCGCGGCTCCCCCCAATTTCAGCAAACCCCGGCACCACATCCAACCACTCATAGCCTCACTCCCAAACATCCAACAACCTCCCCTCCACCCCGTAGGTCATGCTTCAGCATAACACCCCCAACTCCTCCACCCACCATGTAGCACAGCCGCCCCCGGCTGTGCCCCCACACGAACCTCAACACATCTCCTCTCGCCCATCGCCAGCAGTGCCCCTCACTCCTTCCTTTCTACTCGAAACCCACCCCGAATGCACCACCCCAGCCAAACCGCATCCCGCACACCCCTCTTGACCTAAGCCCCAGCCACCGCCGACAATAATATGAAGAATTTGCCCCGCTCGGATCGGCCTGGTGAAAGAGGCATCCCCATGGCACCATCACGCGGAACCGGCTCGCGCGGGCTATCCCGCCGCCATTTTCTGCAGCGTCTCGGCGTACTCTATGCCGTTGGCGGCGCCACAGGCATCACCGTTCCCTTGCCGGCCTGGGCCGAAGAAGCCTCCGGCCCGATCGACTGCGGCCCGCCTCCCAAGGCCGCTCCCCAGCACCGCACGGGTGGCGAATCCTTCCCACCGCTCCCGCTGCCGGCCACGCCCCTTCGCCGCAGCGAGAAGAAGCGTCCTCCCAGCCCTCCCTCCCTCATCGGCAAGATGGCCATGGGCGACGTCCGCTGGATCACCCGCGACGGCAAACGCACCATGTACCGCGATTGGATGACCGATCCGGCCGACGTCAATACGCTCCTCAAGTGGACCAACCAGGAACTGGGCATCTACTACGGCACCATCGAGGCCGATTTCGCCCATTTCTCCTTCGATCCCCGCGAACTCCCCGCCGTCCTCATGGCCGGCCATAACAAGTTCAGTCTGACCGACGAGGTCCGCAAGAACCTCGCCCGCTACGTCCTCGACGGCGGCACCATCCTCGGCGACGCCTGCTGCGGCTGGACCGACTTCGCCGACTCCTTCCGCAAGGAAATGGAACAGATATTCCCCGGCCGCCCGCTCCGCCGAATGCTCCCCGAAGATCCTGTCTTCTCGTCCTACTACAAGCTCGCCAATCTCACCTACAAGAAAGGCGACGGCTCCACCTACAGCGACGCCCCCAGCCTCGAGTCGATCGATTTCGGCTGCCGTAGCGGCGTGATCCTCTCCCCCTGCGACCTCACTTGCGGCTGGGACGGCCACGAGCACCCGCGCGGCCTCCGCATCGTCATCGACGAGGCCCGCCAAGTCGGCGCCAACCTCGTCACCTACATCCTCGGCAACTACCAACTGGGCCGCTTCCTCAGCACCACCAAGGTCTACCACGAGGCCGAAGCCCCCAGCCGCGACGATTTCATCTTCGCCCAACTCGTGCACGAAGGCGACTGGGACCCCGACCCCTCGGCCGTCCACAACCTACTGAAGCACGCCCGCGACAACTCCACCATGGAGGTGAAGTTCAAACGTCAGAACGTCCAGCTCAAGGACCCCGAAGCGGCTACCTATCCGTTGCTTTACATGACCGGCCACCGCGAGTTCGCCTTCTCTGCTGACGATGTTGGGCGCCTCCAGCGCTACCTGAAGGCCGGCGGCATGCTCATGGCCGACGCCTGCTGCGGCCGCCTCGCCTTCGACGCCGCCTTCCGCCAGCAGATCGCCAAGGTCCTCCCCGAACACAAACTTCAACCGCTCCCCCTGGACCATCCTATATATCACTGCCTCTACAACATCCAGTCGGTCAACTACACCCCGCGTGTCCGTGAGGACTTCGGCCCCCAAACCGCGCCGCATCTCGAAGGCATCAGCCTCGACGGCCGCCTGGCCGTTCTCTACAGCCGCTTCGACCTCGGCAACGGCTGGGAACAATTCCCGCACCCCTACAGCTACGGAGTCCAGGACGACGACGCACTCAAAATCGGCACCAACGCCATCGTCTACGCCATAAGCCACTAACACCTCCCTTCTCCCGCACGCGGGAGAGGCTGTCCGCGGAGCGGCCGGGTGAGGGCACCCCAACCGACTCCCAACCCGGAGCAAACCCCAAATGTCCCCAGCCGCCCAGAGCGTCCTCCGTCGTCTCGACGAGGTTCGTCAACACTGGTGGCTGTTCACGCTCCTCAGCAGCGCCGTCCTGGCCGCCTGCCTTTCCATCGCGCTGCTGCAAACCTTCGTCTTTGCCGACGCGCTGGTCCGCCTTCCCCGCGTCGGGCTCTGGCTGCTGGCGGCCGCGTGGCTCATCGCCACCTGCGCGTTGCTCGTTCTGGTCGTCCATCGCCTCCTGGCCAGCCAACGAAGCCTCGAAGCCACCGCCCGCCGAGTCGAAGTCGAACTCCCCGAAGTCGGAAGCGATCTGATCAACCTCGTGCAATTGTCCGACGACGGCAGCGCCGCGAGCCCTTCCTTCGTGTCGGCCGCCGTCGACCAGGCCAGCAGCCGCTTGTCCGATGTTCGTTTCGAACGCGCCGCGTACACACAGTCGCGCTGGCGGCGACTCCTCCACTGCATGCAAACGCCCCGCGACTTGGCCGAATCGCTGGCCATCCTCGCCTGCCTGATTCTCTTGGCCGGCCTCTGCCAAGCCTTCGTCCCCAATTGGGCTTCGGCCGCCAATCGTCTCTTGCAGCCGTGGAAGTTCGTCCCATCCGTCGGCTCGGTCCAGATCGTCCGCGTTTCCCCCGGCGACACCGAGCTCCTCGCCGGTTCCAGCTTGCAGGTCGAAGCCGAAATCCGCAATCCAGCCGCGCAACCCTACACCGCTGCCCTCTTCGTCACGCCCCACGGCGAGGCCACCTCGTCTCTTCCCATGGCCGTCGACGAAACCCGCACCCGCTACACGTTCACCGTCCCCGCCGTGCTCAAGCCAATCGAATACCGTCTCGAAATCGGCGATTCCCAGAGTCCCATGTATCGCGTCGGCGTCCGCCAGAAGCCCACGATCGCCGAAGCCAAGATCACCCTCGAGTACCCGCCCTACCTCAACCGCCCCAAAGAAACCTTCACCCGCAAGCAACTCGACCTCGACGCCCCGCAATACAGCGTCGTCGAGTTCGATATCCGCCCCACCGCCCCCATCGCCACCGGGCATCTCCAGTGCGGCTCCAAGCAGTACGTCGGCCGCGTCGAGGATAGTGGCAATCGGCTTCTCGTTAGCATGCCCTTGTTGGAAGACGGCATCTTCACGGTCCACCTCCTCAACGACGCCGGCCAAGGCGACCCCGATCCGCGGGCCAACCGCATCACTGTCGTCCCCGACCAGCCGCCCACGGCCGACCTCGTCAAGCCCGCCCACAAAGAAACCGTCGCACCCGGCTCCACGATCGCTACGATGATCCGGGCAACCGACGACCACGGTCTCGACCACGCCCGCCTGGAAATGAAGATCCAGGATTCCACTTCCTCCGGCCAACCGCCCAAAGACGACAACGCCTCCATCACCACTATCCACCAGTGGGACGATCTCCGCGGCCAAACCGCCGTCGCCGTCGACCACCCCCTGAAGCTCTCCCCCGACCAGGTCAAATCCGGCCAGACCGTGCTCGTCCGCGCCGTCGTTTGGGACCAGCGTCTTCTCAACAATTGGGGCCTCGATCTCAAGCCGCAGCAAGCCCAAAGCGACTGGCACGCCATCCAGGTGGTCAGCAAGGAGGCGAAAGCCACCTCCTCACTCCAACAGCTCGATCAGCTCCGCGACGCCGTCTGGAAGCTCCTCCAAAGCCAACTCCGCGCCCGCGTTGCCGCCGCTTCCATCCTCCACAAGAAGGTCCCGGCCGAGGCCGCCTCGCTCACCGGAGAGGTTCGCGCCCAACAGATCGACATCCAAAAACGCTCCGCCGCCCTCGTCGAGTCGATCGATGCCGCCGAAGGCGACGAGCCTCGTAACGTCCGCCGCACGCTCAACGAACTGGCCGTCGGCCCCATGCTCGACGCGGTCCGCCAGTGCGACGCGCTCGCCCGGCTCACCACCCCCGAATCGCTCCCCAAGCCCGTAACCGGCCTCGCCGCCGTCCAGGACAGCATCATTAAGACCCTGCAAGGCCTGCTCGACCTCTTGCGTCGCGCCGAAAGCCGCGCCCTGACCGACATCGAGAAGCGCCCCGGCGGCGACTTGCCCAACGACGTCCAGCAGAAGCTTCAGCAACTGCACGACAAGCTCGAAGAGCTGCTCAAACAGCAGAAGAAGCTCATCGATGCCACTCAGGACCTCGCCAAAAAGCCCGTCGAAGATTTCACCGACGAAGACGAGCAACTCCTCAAGCGCCTCGCAGCCACCGAGGACGACTTCGCCCGCTTCATGAAGGACTTCCATTCCGACCTCAGCAAGCTGCCCGAGCAGGATTTCGCCAATCCGTCCCTCCTCAAAGAGCTCGTCGAGATCCAGACCGAAATCAAGATGGCCGAAGACGCCCTCTTGAAAAAAACCGCCGACATCGCCGTCCCGTTGGAGCAACTCGGCTACGAGATGGCCGAGCAGATGACGACCAACCTCGAAAAGTGGCTCCCCGACACGCCCGACCGCGAAAAGTGGAGCCAGGAAGAATCGCTCTCCGACGCCGACAAAGAGGCCCCCATGGCCGAGCTGCCCGGCGAGCTCGAAGATCTCGTCGGCGAGCTCATGGAAGACGAAGAGTCGCTATTTGACGAAATGGAAGACGTCACCTCCAGCGCCGCCGACTCCTTGGACAAGGGCGCCGGCTGGGACGCCATGGACGGCCCCATCTCCAACATGAGCGCCCGCGGAGTCACCGGCAACCGTCTCCCCAACACAAGCGAAATCGGTGGCCGCTCCGGCGAGGGACGCAGCGGCAAATCCAGCGGCGAATTCGTCGGCGACGAAGCCGTCGGAAAAGGCGGGCGAAAGACCCCCAGCCGCCTCACGCCCGACGCCTTCGTCAAAGGCCAGATCAAGGACCACAGCAAGGACCCCACCGGCGGCGCCACCGGCGGCGGCAAGGAAAGCGGCGAAGGCGGCCAAGGCCTCGAAGGGCCCGCCGCGCGATCGCCCGGCAAACGCGACCTCAACCGCCTCGCCGGCAAACAGGCCGAGCTCCGCAACCGCGCCGAAGCAATCGATGTGAAGATGCAGATCAGCAACTACCATCACACCGATCTCAAGAAGCTCATCGACGCCATGGGCCAGGTCCAGAGCGATCTCAAGGCCGGCCGCTACCGCAACGCTCTCCGTCAACGCCAGCTCGTCTTGGACGGACTCGGCAACGTCAAACAATACGTCGGCGGCGAGTTCCAAGTCCGCCAGGACGCCACCCTCAACGTCCCCTCCGACATCCAAAAGGAAATCCTCGGTGGCATGCAAGATCCCTCGCCCGCCGGCTGGGAAGAACTCAACCGCCAATACTTCAAACGCCTCTCTGCCACACCCACCACATCCGCCGCTCCCGCCACTGCCTCGCCCAAAGACAAACCATAGCCTCCCATCACAATGTACTCCCCACCAAGTCCACACCACGAACCAAGCCCCGAAGGGGCGCCAGTCAACTGCCGCGGACGCAAGCCCCTATTGAGTTCTGCATTACCAATGCACGTCGAGCAGCAGCCGGCGCCCCGGATTCCGGCCGCTTCGGCTGGTATCCGGGATGAATTGCGATCATTGGCTGCACCGGCGTCAATAAAACGACTCCGCCCCGTTCTGCCCGTCATCGCAATCTGCCTCCTGGCCTTCCTTCCCCACGCGCGCGCCGAAGACGCTCAACAGGTCGTCATCCCCTTCGATTTCCAATCCAAGTTCGACAACGGCCGCTACGGCGCCATGGTCGGCGACATGGTCTGGAAGATGCTCCAGCGCGAAAAGGGCTTCATTATTCCCGACTCCATGCAGGACGTCCGCGACGTTTGCCAGGCAAAAGACCTCCACCTCGCCCCCGACACGCCGCTGGATCAGGTCAAACGCATCATGCGCGACGACTTCGACGCCTCCATCGGTATCTGGGGCTCGCTCGAGCGTGTCCCTGGCACCACCGGCGACGCATACGACCTCTCCATCCGCTGCGTCGATTTCTCCGTCGAACCTCAGCCCAAGGTGATCTACGAAATCACCAATGTCCGCACCAAGACTGTCAGCGAAATCCCCCATCTCTACGTCAAGCAGATGCTCGACAAGCTCTACCAGCGCACTCCCGGCGCCCCGGCCCCCGCCGATCCGACCGCCGAAGACAATTGGGCCAAGAACCCCAACCTCATCCCCGGCGGCGACTTCGAAACGGCCACGGCCGGCGTCCCCAAGGACTGGGAAGCACGTGCCGGCCAACTTCGCGAGCCCCTGGGCGACCTGGTCCGCTGGCTCCCCGAGGCCGGCAACTCACCAAACCACGTGATCCGCTTCAGCTTCCCCAAAAACGTCGGCGACAACGAAGGCGTCATGTACTACAGCAAGCCGTTTCCCGTCGAAGCCGGCGCCACCTACCGTTTCCAATGCCGCTGGCGAACCAACGGCCCCGCGGTCAAGGTGTTCATCAAGTGCTACGACGAAACCGGCACCAAGTACGCCTCCGACTCCCCGACCGAGACCTCCCCCTACGAGCGTCGCGAAGTCTACCGTAGCCAGCAGAACCTCAAGGGCCCGCAAAAGACCTGGAACACGCACACCGAAGATTTCACGCCCCGGCACACCCGCTACACGCCGCGCTGGGGTCGCGTCATGCTCTACGCCTACCTCGGTGCCGGCGATGTCGAGTTCGACGACATCATCGTCAAGCAAATCCTCCCCGCCTCGCCCGGCCAACACAACAAGACCCCTCGCCACTCCATGGAGTCCCGCGTCACCGTCGAGCAGATGGAGCAAAACGAGCGCCGACCACGCCAAACCCAGGACTCCCAAGCCCCGCCCCGCCAATAGAACGCCCCACCGACCCTGCTACAATACACTCATGCCCCTCTCCCCTGACCCACCATGTGGCACAGCCGCCCCGGGCTGTGCACCTCGCCCGCTGTCCGCGTAGCAGCCGCGTGAGGGCACGCCGACACCGCAAACCGCCTTCCACCACAACCCAACTCCCATGCACCACGCCGAATACACCACCGACGATTTCGCCCGCGCCCCCTTGATGTTCTACTACGAGGTCACGCAAGCGTGCGACCTCGTCTGCAAACACTGCCGCGCGTGTGCCCAGGAAAACGCCGACCCCAACGAACTGACCACACGCCAGGCCCTCGCCCTGATCGACCAGGTGTCCACCTTTCCCCGCCGACCCATGATCGTCATGACCGGCGGCGATCCACTCAAGCGCGCCGATCTGTTCGACCTCATCCGCCACGCCGCCGCCCACGACATGCACGTGGCCCTCACCCCCTCGGCCACCCCCCTGGCCACGCGCGACGCTTTCCAACAAGCGCACCAGGCTGGCGTCCGCGCCCTGGGCATCAGCCTCGACGGCGCCGATGCCGCCACTCACGACGCCTTTCGCGGCTGGGAAGGCAGCTTCGAGCGCACCCTCCGCATGCTCGCCGACGCCCGCGACCTCCAGTTCCCCGTCCAGATCAACACCACGATCACGCGCCGCAACTTCGACCAGATCGACCGCATCGCCGAGTTGCTCTCCAGCCAGGCAATCGCCATGTGGTCCGTCTTCTTCCTCGTCCCCGTCGGCCGCGGCATCGAAGAGCAGCGCATCGCGCCCGAGCAATACGAGATCGCCTTCGAGCGCCTCTGGCACCATGCCCAGAACCAGCCCTACGCTGTCAAGACCACCGAGGCCCCGCACTATCGCCGCTGGGTCCTTCGCCACGGTGGGCACCCCTTGGCCGGCCCCCGCGCCGCCGACGGGTCGCGCCCGCGCATGCACCGCGCTCCCTTGGGCGTCACCGATGGCAAGGGGGTCATGTTCGTCAGCCACACGGGCGAGATCTATCCCGCCGGCTTCCTACCCCTGAACTGCGGCCGCTTCCCACAAAACTCCGTGGTCGACGCCTACCAGCACCATCCCACGTTCCTGGCCCTGCGCGATCCCGACCGTTTCAAAGGCATCTGCGGCGCCTGCGAATATCGCTACGTCTGCGGCGGCAGCCGCGCTCGCGCCTACGCCGTCACCGGCGACCCCCTCGAAGCCGAACCCGACTGCACCTACACCCCCGGCCAAGACCCCATCCCCAGTTGAGTCCTGCATTGCCAATGCGCGTCGGACGGCAACCGGCGCCCCGGATTCCAGCCGTCTCGGCTGGTATTCGGGCTGAAACGCGATCGTTGGCTGCGCCGGCATCAGTAGTCCCCGAACCCGCCTACGGCTACCCGCTCGCAGCCAATCGCACCCACTGATTATCGCCCGGCGTTGAACCGGCCGTCGGTCCCACTCGTTACTGTCGGCCCGCTTGCGCTCCCTCACGCTCAACCTCGGCCGGCTTGCCCAGCGTCACGTCCTGGAGGAAAACGATGTCGCTCGAAAAGGGTGTCGGCAGGCGCATCTCGAAGCCCCGCATCATGAGATCCTCCCCGCCCTTCTCTGATGGCGCGATGGAGCTGTCCTCGCACCAGACCCAGTAGGTGGCCTTCGCGTCCAGCCCCTTGAGCTTGATGGTCTCGGCCCCTTTCGGGCTGTCAGGCCTGAACACATAGACCGCGCCTTTCTTCGTCTCGGGATCGAAGTACTCGATGCCGTCCCAGACCTTGTCATCCGGGCGCGGGAGGATGTGGTAGATGTTGCCCTTCCGCACCAGCGGACGGATCTTCGTCTTGTAGGTATTCACTGCACGCTTGATCGCCCCCCTCTGCGCCGCAGACCATTTCGGGCCGCCGTTCCCGCCGTTCGGCGCGTCTGGATGCCAGTAGGGCGCACCCAGCGACGCCGAGCGGAACTCGTAGACAGAGCCCGACGCCTGCCACTGGGACCAGGAGCCCGACAGGGTGGAAAGCTGCATCGGGTGCAGCGCGTAGGACGAATCGTAGAACGCCTGGCGTGCGTCGATCGGATAGTACCGGTCCTGGTCCTGGATCCGAATGGCGCGCCGCATCACGCCGTAGTCCTTGATGCTGCCGCCGTTGGAGCAGTTCTCGTAGTTGAAGTTCGGCACATTCGCCTGCAGCCAGTCGGCCACCTCGTAGAACCCTTTCGTCTGCCAATAACCTACGTCTTCTGCGTAGTGTGCACGGCACTTCGGGCCGAAGCCGCCGGTCTGCAGCACCGAGCCGGCCGTGCCGTCGGTGCGGTAGAAGTCGATCTGGAATCGATCGCGGAGTGCCTTGAAGTCGTCCTTCCGGTGTTGCATGCCCTCGATGGTGGTCATCGGCGGGTTGCAGTTCCAGTACAACCCGAACCGCATCCCGTGCTCATGAGCGTACTCGCACGCGGCCAGCATCCCCTTGGGCCAGAACTTCTTGTGACCGACGGGCGGGTGTGGCCGGTGCGTCTGGTCCCCGTCCCACCAATTGACGTCGATCACGACCTCCTCAAATCCCAACGGAGCGATGTCGTCGATCAGCGGATAATACTTCGTCTCCGTGGGCTGCCAGCTTCCCTGCCCCTGGCCCGTCGCGGCGAAAGCGTTCCATTCCACCTTGGGATACGTCGGGTCGTTCCTCAAGACCGCGGGCACACAGTAATTGAATAGATACTTGTGCAAGCTGTTGGCCGCATCGTCCAGGTCGCCCTTGTACGCGCCGATGAACCCCGGCGGAACCTCGAAGGTCTCGCCGTCGGCCAAATCGGTTTTGAATTGGTCACCGTTACCCACCTGGATCGAGGCGACGCCGGACGCGCCGTCGCAGGCGATCGCGATGCGGCCGATACTCCATTCCCACCCGACGTACATGCCCTGGGCGCCGCCGGCATCCACGACGGCGAACGGGATGAAGTTGCCGTCCCCCTCAGCGATCGAGAGCACCTTCCGATAGCCGTTCGCCAACGGCTCGTGGTAGACACCCGTCTTGTCGGGAACGCTCGCATCGTTCTTGATATACCATACGCTCGCGTCTTTTCCCGGACCTGCCACATGAACGTCGAGGCTCTCCTGCTCATAGATCGTCACGGGCTTGCCGGACTTGTTGATGATGAACATCGCATGGTGCACCGGACCCGGTCCTTGTTGGGCGTGCCAGATGGACTTCAGTTCCATCGCGGGGTCGGCGTTGGTAAATGTGATGATCACCTTCGTGCCGTCCTCCTTCTCCAACGCCGCGTCCCGGTAGTGCCATTTCGGCGCGATCCGGCTCCCTGCCACGTCGATCCGGCCAATCAAGGGGATGGGCGAGGGAGCCGCCGTCCAGTTCCAGCCGTCTGGGCCGCAAAGCTCCTGGATGCACAACGACTCGTCGCTGCCGACGCCGAGGACCAGTTTCGTGTCCGCAGTGTTCAACGTCCATCGCCGTGCCCCATTGTCTGCGGCCACCTCGGCTGCAAGCCCGCACGTCACAAGACTGCCCGCCAGCACTGCCGAACAAGCCGCCAGAAAATAAAAACACCGGAAGCCGTCTTTCATCGGAATCACGCCTCGCGAAGGTTTGGAGCCGAAGGCCCATTAGTCCTTAGAAGTGGTTTCACAACTGTCTGAGTGCTATCAACAGGCAGGCGACATGGACGAAAGCGTAAAACATCGTAATCTGCCGCTCGTAACGCACGACCAATCGCCGGAAATCGCCGATCCAGGCGATCGAGCGTTCGATTTTCCAGCGGCGTTTGTAGCGTCGCAGCTTCCGTCCATCCTGTCGTTTTGGTTTCTTGCGATTTGCCCGATGCGGGCAAATCAGGTCGATTCCTCGTTTCGCCAATCGGTCCCGCAAAGGATCGGAATCAGCGGCCTTGTCGTAAATCAGCCGTGGGGGATTCTTGCGTGGGCGGCCTCGCCCTTTCCGCGGGACGGCCACTTGTTCAAGCGTGGTTTCAATGAGCGTGACTTCATTTGGTGTGGCCGAGGCAAGGTACACTCCCAGAGGAACACCCTCGCCGTCTGCCACCACCATAAGCTTCGTACCCTTTCCACGTTTGGTCTTGCCGACGCACGCGCCCCCTTTTTTGCCGGGGAAAACGTGCCGTCTGCAAAAGTCTCCTCCCACTTCAAGCGGCCTTGCTCGTCCAACTCGGCGAGAAAGGTCCGCCATACTTTCAGCCAGATGCCCGTTCTTTCCCAATCCCGTAGCCGTCGCCAACACGTACTGGCCGATGGAAATCTCCGTTTCGGCAGGTCCTTCCATCGCGCCCCACTTCGCAGCACCCAGAGGATGCCTTCAAAGCACGGGCGATTGGCAATCGGCCAAGGTCCGCCGTTGGGGTTCGGTTTAGGTTCGGGAATCAATGGGGCAATCTTGGCCCATTGTGCATCGGTAAGTTCGCTTCGTTGTCGGGTCATGGAAAAATCCTCCTTCCCATAACCCATTATATGAATCCACACTCTGTCTTACGGCGTTTGTCCACTGCTGGCAACGCTGTCATTCGAAACCACTTCTAGTCATTCGTCATTCGTCATTCGCAATTCACCCCCCATCACTTCTTCCGACTCGCCAGCGCCTTCTCAATCGAACCCGCTACCTGCCCGGCAAGCACCCCATATCCATCCTTCGTGAAGTGAACGTTGTCGGGAATCTGGACCTCCTTCACCTTCGGCAACGTGAACGCGTACAGGTCGTCGATCTGGATCCCGTTCTCTTCCATGATCTTCTTGGCCACCTTGTTATAGGCCACCACGTCGTCGTTCGATCGCGGCGGACTGGAACGATCCGGCACGGGCGTTGTGCTGCACCACACCAGCGTCGCCCCCGTCTTCTTCAGCCGGCCCACCAATTCGCGCAGATTCTTCTCATACTCGTCCGGCGGCACCTGATGCTTCCCGTCGCCCATGCGCTTCAGATCATGCAATCCCCAGTTGAAGTGGATCACGTCCCAGTGCTCGTCGCCCAGCCACTTGTCCAATCCCTTCAGCCCACTGATCGTCGGACCGCAGTTCGTCGCCGGACGCTGCACATTCGCCTTGCCGGCCAAGGCCTCACGCACCGGGATCGTGTAGCCGATCGAAATCGAATCCCCAATCAGCAGCACCCGCGGCAGCGCCGGATCTTCCTTCGCCTTCGCATATGCCGGAGGCGGTGCCTTCGCCCGCTTTGCTTTCGGCTGCGCCCCGTGCACTACCGTCCCCACCGCAATCAACGCCGCCATCCCCACGCCAACCACAGACATCGATCTCATCGTTGCATCTCCTCGCAAGGACCCGGAAACGAACGCCTCCACACTATCCCATCCACCCCCGCCATGCAACAAACACCTCCTTCTCCTTCCTCTTTCGTGTCTTTCCCCCTTTCGTGTCTTCGTGTTTCCCTCCTCTCGCTCCTTCCCCTTCCGTGTCTCTTCCCCCTTTCATGTTTCCCTCACCCGTCCAGCCCCGCCCCGCAACGTTCGATATTGTATCACAATATCACCTAGATCGCCCTTCCGCGCCCGCCAGGTTAACCTCTCCGATACACCAACCCCGCACGCGTCCCGATCGAGGCATCTGATGAGCATGGAACCGCCCGCACCGCTCTCACCAACCTCACCAAGCAGCCTCTCCCGCCGCGAGTTGATCTATCGCGCACTTCGTGGCGAACCGATTCCCCGTGCCGCGTGCGGCCCTTTGGCGGTGCACTACTGCGCCCACGTGGCCGGGGTTTCCTTGCGCGACTACACGCTCAGTCCGCGCACCCTCGCCGACTGCGTCCTCCGCTACTACGAGACCTTCCACCCCGATGCCGTCTGGATCTCCGCCGACACCTGGGTCAACGCCCAGGCGATGGGCGCTGCCGTGGCCTTCCCGGCACCCGACCAGCCGCTGGCCGGCACCGGCCAACCGTGCGTGCGCACCGCCGCCGACATCAACCGCATCCCGCCGCCCGACCCCGCCTCGCAAGGCCGCTGGCCACTGATACTCGAGGCCCTCCGTGTCGTGCGCCGAGCCCTCGGCGACGACGTGTTCATCGCCGGCTGCTTCGATCAGTACCCCTTTTCGCTCGCCTGTGCCCTGATGGGCATCGAGCCCGTCATGACACGGCTCCTCGACCAGCCTACGATGATCGAAGACCTCATGGCCCGCTGCGCCGACTACGCGATCGCCTACGGTGCCGCCCTGGCCCAGGCCGGTGCCGACATGCTCAGCGGCGGCGACTCGCCCGCAGGACTAATCAACCCCCGCCTCTACCACGACGTCGTCCAGCCCTTCGAACAACGCGTCATCCGCGGCCTGAAACTCCACACCACCGTCCCAATCTCCCTGCACATCTGCGGCAACGCCACCCCTATCCTCGCCGACATGGCCGCTTCCGGGGCCGACGTCCTGGAACTCGACCACCAGGTCGACCTGTCCAATGCCTGCCGCCTTCTCCCGCCCGAGATCGCCATCTGGGGTAACCTCGATCCCGTCGGCCTGCTCGCCCAGTCAACACCCCAACAGGTCCGCGCCGCGACCCTCCGGTTGCTGCAAACCGCCGCGCACCACCAGCGTCGCCGTTTCGTCGTCAGCTCAGGCTGCACCCTCGCCCCCGACACGCCGGCCGCCAACCTGCACGCCATGTTCGACACCGTCCGTCAGGCCGCTCCTCCCGGCCAAGCGTCTTCCTCTTTCACGGAGAAACCCGCATGAACCACGACCGACTGGGCGTTCTCGTGGTGGGCGCCGGTTGGGTCTCGACCCAGCACATCGCCGCCTGTCTTCACAATCCACACACCGACGTGGTCGCCATCTGCGATTGCCGCCTCGATCAGGCCCGCCGCCGAGCCGCCGAAGCCCAGCTCACCGGCGCAGCCCTCTACGAAGACCTCACCCAGGCCCTGCGCCACCCCGGCGTTGATCTGGTCTCCATCTGCTCGCCCCAGCACGTCCACTGCCGCCAGGTCGTCGCTACCGCCGAGGCTGGCAAACACATGCTTATCGAAAAACCCCTTGCCATCAGCCTCGACGAACTCCGCGTCATGCGACGTGCTGTCCGTCAGGCCGGCGTTCGAACGGTCACCGGCTTCAACCTCCGCTGGAGCCCTCTCTTCACCATTCTCAAACGGCTCATGGCCGACAACGCCCTGGGCGACGTCTACTGCGTCGAGACCGACTACCTCAGCTACAACGGCAGTTGGTGGTCCGGCTGGAACGATGCCCGGACCCTCGCCCAAGGCGTCAGCGCCTTTCTCGTCGGTGGCTGTCACGCGCTCGACGCCCTCCGCTGGTTCGCCGCTCCCGGCCAGTTCGAAGCCGCGACGCCGGTCGAAGTCTTCGCCATGGCCGGCGGACGCCGCAAGGGAAGCACCCGCGAGTACAACCCTCTGTCCCACACCTGGACCGACAACGCACCGCCCATGGAGTACGATGGCCTCGAAATGGCCCTCGTCAAGTTCGACGGCGGCGTCCTCGGCAAGGTATCGGTCAATGCCGAGTGCGTCATGCCTTACACCTTCCCCATCCGCATCTTCGGCGACCGCGGCTCCGTCTTCGATAATCGTGTCTGGTCCCACAAATTCGCCGGCCAAACCGGCTGGGTCGAGATCCCCACCATCCTCCCCGACTCCAGCAACGTCGACCATCACCCTTTCCAGGCAGAGATCGATCACCTCGTCGATTGCATCCATCAAGGCTGCCAGTCACACTGTAATTTAGACGACGCTATCAAAACCCACGAGCTCGCCTTCGCCGCCATCGAGTCCGCCAAAACCAACCGCCCCGTCCGTCTCCCCTTGTTAGACCCGAACGACTAACCGCCCATCCATGAGGGCCTCCAACCATGTCCCATCACCCGCACCTTCCGCCCGCCCTCTTCACCCTTGCCCTTCTCTCCACCGCGTTTGCCTCGCCCGCCCGCGCCGCCGAGGCGACCACCGACGCCCCCGACTCCAACCCCCTCACCATCCGCACCCTCGACGACGGTGGCACACTGGAAATCGTCGACTCCGGCGTCCCCGTCCTGCGCTACCACTACCAAATCGTTCCCCGGCCTGCCGACGCCAGCACCCGCTTCACGCCGGCCAATCAGAAGTACGCCGTTCCCCGCTCCGACTACATCCATCCGCTCTACGGCCCCAACGGCGAGGTCCTCACCGACGATTGGCCCGCCGAGCATCCTCACCATCGTGGCATTTATTGGGCGTGGCCCGAAGTCGACTGGCAGGGCCACCGCGGCGACCTCCATGCCCTGCAGCACGTCTTCTCTCGCCCGACCGGCAAGATCGCCGTCCAGCGGCGCGCCAACTACGTGCAAATCGTGGCCGAAAACGAGTGGCGATGGGAAGACCGCACGCCCATCGTCCGCGAGATCGCCATCATCCGCGCCGGCTGCAAAACGCCTCTCGGCCGCCCGATCGATCTCGACTTCGAGTTCACGGCGATCGACGACGACGTCCAAGTCGCTCGCCGCGGCACCAAGAGCTACGGCGGCCTCAACCTCCGCTTCTCGCCCATGGCCGACCCGCAGATCGCCACCTTCACCGACCCGCCTACCGCCGCCCTTCGCCGCGCCTGGGCCAACCGCAGCGGCATCCCGCAGGGCGGTAACGGCATCGTCGGCATCACGCTGCTTCAAAGCCCTCACAACCCCGAGTTCCCAGGCGATTGGGTGCAGTACCCCAATCTCTCCTGGCTCCAACCGACCTTCCCCACGTCCGGCACGCGCTACACGATCACCAAGCACGACCCTTTAGAACTGCGCTACCGCATCTGGGTCTACGACGGCCGCCCCTCCGAAGCCGACAACGCGGCCCGTTCCCGTTGGGCACCCTCCCAGCCTCAGTAGTCCGCACTGAACAAGCTCGGCCCGGCCTAGCTACTTCCCAACGCAGAACCGGCTGAACACTCGATCCAGAACGTCATCCGTATAGACGGCCCCGACCACCTTGCCAAGCTCCTCCAGCGCCCCGCGCACCTCGGCCGCCACCAGTTCCTCCGCACAACCGCCCTCGACAATCGCCAACGCCTCCGCCACAAACTCGCCCGCCCGCCGCAGCGATTCTCGGCACCTCACCGCCGTTCCCGCCACCACATCTCCCTCCGGCGCCGCCACGCTCAGCAACATCTCGCTCAATCGACGCCGCAACGCCGCCATTCCCTCGCCCGTCACGCTACTCGTTCCCAACATCGTCCCGCAATCCGGGCCCTCCCCCGCAGCGTCGACTTTCGTCCACACCACCAGCCGCCTCGCCGCCTCTTCCTCCACCAGCGCCCTCTCGCCCGCGTTCATCGGCCGCGTCGCGTCCAGGCAAAGAAGCTGCACCTGAGCCAAATGTCTCTGCTCGGCCGATGCCGACTGCGCTGCCTCCCACAGCTCGACTGCCAGCCCATCCGCCGCCGGCTCCACGCCCGCCGTATCGGTCAGCAGGCACGCCAATCCCTCTAGCGTCAGCTCCGCGGTCAGGTAATCGCGCGTCGTCCCCGGCTCATCCGAGACCAGCGCCCCCCGCCGCCCCAACAACGCATTGAACAGACTGCTCTTCCCCGTGTTCGGCCAGCCGATCAGCGCCACCTGCGCCAGGTCTCTCGTCTCGCCCCGCCCGTCCATCCTTGCCGCCAGCCTCGAAACGACCTCCCGCGTCTCCTCCAACTGCCGCTGCAACTCCTCCGTGGTGATAAACGGCAAGTCCTCGTCCGCAAAATCGAAGCCCGCCTCCAGGTGCGCCAACAGATCCAGCAGCCGGTCGCGCAGCCGATTCAGCGGACCGCCCACGCCGCCCGCCAGTTGTCCCAGCGCCACGTCGAGCTGCTGCCCGTCGGCCGCATCGATCACCCCCAGCACGGCTTCCGCTTGCGTCAGATCCAGCCGCCCCGAAAGAAACGCCCGCAGCGTGAATTCCCCGCGCTCCGCCAGCCGCGCCCCGCGCAAACACAACTGCCCTAGCACGGCGTCCAACAGCGGCCGCGAACCAAGCGTATGGATCTCCGCCACCGGCTGCCCCGTATAGCTGTGCCCCGCCGGCCACAGGTACACTTCGCACGGCAGCGCAGCCCCGCCCTCCAGCACGATCTCGCCCGCCGCGACCGTTGCCCGTTCGATAGCCAGCAGCGAGCCGCCGCCCGGTCGAAACACCCCCTCCAGCGCCCGCACCGTCTCCGGACCGCTCACTCGCACGATCCCGCGCGCGCCCTCTCCCGCCGGCGAAGCAATGGCAGCAATGGTGTCATCCAGAGAGGGAAGCATCTCGCCGCGTCTTACCGTTTCGGCCGCGGCCGCTTCTTGCGCCGCTCCGCCGGGGTGTCGCCGTTCGAGCCACCGGGCAGCAGCTTCGACGCCAGGGTCTTCCCCCGCGCCACCGCCCCCTCCGCCGCCGGCTTATCCGCGTCCGGCACGACGGGCGTCGCCTTGGGCAGGAACTGACGCTCCGCCAGGCTCCACAGGCTCGAAGCGATGAAGTACAAGCACAACCCGCTCGCCACCTTGAAGAACAAAATCCCCATGAAGACCATCATGTACTTCATGATCCGCTGCTGCATCGCCGCCTGATCGTCCGCCGGTGGCGGCATCAGCATCTTCTGCTGACCGATGAACAGCACGATCGTCAGGATCGGCAACAGATTCAAATACGGCCCCAACCCGAACATGCCGTGCCCGCTCGTGATAAACGCCGGCATGAACGACTGCCAATTCAGGAACATGTCCGGCGCCGCCAGGTTCGAACACCAGCGAATCGCCTCCGAGAACAGCGGCGCCTGCCTCAGCTCCACGTCCACCATCAACGAACGGTACAACCCGATGAAGATCGGCAACTGCAGGAACATCACCAGACAGCCGCTCGCCGGGTTATAGTTGTGCTTGCGGAACAGCTCTCGCTGGGCCCGGTTCCGCCCCTCCAAGTCGCCCTTGTACTTCTCCTGAAGCTTCTTCAGCTCCGGTTGAATCTGCTGCATCTTCACCGCGCCGGCCGCCTGCTTGATGCTCAGCGGGAACATGCACCCGCGCACCAGCACCGTCAGCAGAATGATCGCGATCCCATAGTTCCGAAAAACGGCATAGAATGTGTGCAGAACCGTCAGCATCGGCTCGGCGACCCACCAGAACCAACCGTACACCACGACGTCGCCCAGCCCGTACTGCGCCAACAGCGGAGGCCGCTTCGGACCCGCAAAAACCAGGAACCCCTGGTCCACCGACTCTTCCGGCTTCAGCTCATGCGTTTCGCTCGTCACGCGGAACGTCGTATTCGTCAGCGTGAGCCAGTCCGCATTGACCGGCCCCACGCGCAGCGGCTCCGATTCCGCAAACAGGATCTCCTCCGGCTGCTTCTTCTGCGGAATCATCACCGCCGAAAAATACTGCGCGTCCACGCCGATGAACGTCACCGGATCGCCCTGATACGGCGGCTTCACATTCCCCTCGGCGATCGCAGGCGCCCCGATCAATGCCGGCGTACCCCTGTTCAGCGAAACCACCATGTCTCGCAAACCCACCGCGCCCCAACTGCGGCCGATCTTGCTCGCGTACCAATAGCCCTCAACCGGCAAACCGTTGGGCCCGTCCAGTTGATACGCCACCTTGTGCGCCTGCTTCCCCCGGTTGCGAATCTCCACATTCACCACTAGGTGATACGCCTTGTAGTCCGGATCCTCGATCTTCGCCTTGGGTACCTCTACCAGCCGAAAGATCTTGCGGACCTCCAGCCCCCATCTCGGCACCACCCGCTGGAAGATCACCTCCGACTCCGTGTGGCTCACCACCTCCCACGTCCCGTCGCGCAGATGAACGCCCTTCAGTTCCTCGCTCAGCTTCGGCCGCGGCCAATCGCCCTTGTCCTCCTCCGGCTGGCCTGCTTCGGTGAAATCCGGCAGCTTCTCCTTGTCGACCTGCTTCAGCGTCATCAGGAACGACAGCGGCGACGCCTGCTTCGAATACAGCGTCTTCATGGGCGTCGGCACGGTCGCCGCATTCTCCGGCCGAATCACTTCCATCGGCCGCCGAGTGAGCGCCACCGACACGCTCATGCTCTTCCCGTCGCGCACCAGCTCGACGTTCACGCTCTGGCCCGGCGACGTCTGCCGCATCGCCTCGTTGAACGATTCATATCCCGTCACCGTGAAGCCGTTGATCTTCTTGATCAGGTCGCCCGCCTTGATGTCCGCCTTCGCCGCTGGCGTACCCGGCCCCACGACCTGCACCAGCGCCCCCTCGCCGCGCTGCTTGGGATCCATCAACAGATGCCCCATGTACCCGCCGCGAAACTCCAGATCGCGGTATCGCTGGCTGCTCAGCTCTACGCGAGCCAACGCGGCTCCCCGATTGGTGAACGTCGCCAGCATCCGGTAAGGGCTGTTCTCCTCCGCCGACCCGATCGTCAGCCACTGCTCCGCTGGCTCCGGTGCCGCCGCGATCACCGGCTCTTCCTTGGCCGTCTCCACCTTCGCCGGTTCTTCGGCCTTCGCCTCTGGTTCGTTCTTTGCCGCCTCGGCCGTCTCCTTCTTGCCCGGCTCTTCCTTCTCAGCAACCTCCTTCGGCGCCGCCTCCTTGCCGTCCGCCTGCTGCTGCTCAGCAGGCTTTCCCGCAGCCGGCTGATTCTTCGGCGGTCGTGGCGGGTTGAAGTACATGTTCGCCACGAGAATCGCGAACGAGATCATCAGAAAGAGGACGTAGTTTCGCCACATCCCCTTTGGTTGGCGTGAATCCATACCAGACAAGCCTTTGGTCACTGAGACGCGAAGCAACCCGCCGAGGCCAATACCCCGATCGGATTAGTGAGGAAGGATACAACTAGAGCGCATTCGGCGCAACTGTAGCCTGTATTTCGCTTTCGATACCTCAGAAACATGCTGCCACGAACGCTACAGTCAAGGGCAACACGCACCAGGGAATCTCTCCATATATTCTCCGCGGATGCCAGAATCTTTCAATGGCAACCGCGCCTGCCCACCGGGTGGAAACACCCCCCATCGTTTGGGCCGGAACCCCAGTTCAGCGACTGGGCTTCAACTCGCGAAACCCCGCCAACCTAGCCGCTCAGCGACCGTCGCGAAGCCGGTCTCCCAGGAAGTTGTCCAACTCGGGCACGGCGTAAATCTTCTGGATCGTCTCTTCCACCGCGTACGGCACTCGCCGGAACGAAACCGTGTTCGCCTCGTCGTCCAACACCGTGTAGCACGCCCGCGGATCGCCATCTCGCGGCTGCCCCACCGATCCAACGTTGATCATCGCCTTCATCTCGCCCAGTCGATACTCATCCCCAATCTCATCCGGGCTCAAGAAACGGAGGTCTTCCGTGAACACGCCCGGCACATGCGTGTGCCCCTGGAACGAATACCGCAGAATCAGCGCGAACAGCTTCTCCATCTTCCGCCGGTTGTAAATATCTTCGGGAAACACGTACTCGTTCAGCGGATTCCTCGCCGATCCGTGCACGAACAGGAAACGCCCATCCTGATGGGTGCGCGGCAATTCGCCCAGAAAATCCCAGCGCCGCTGCCCGTTCGACAGGTTTCCCGCCCGCTCCAGTTGATCCCGGGTCCAGAAGATCGCCCGCTCCGCACCCGTGTTGAAACCTTCCGGATCGAACAGCGCCCCCTGGTCGTGATTCCCTAGCAGGCACACCTGGCACTTCATGATCTCATCGATGCACTCCCGAGGGTTTGGCCCATACCCGACCATATCCCCCAAGCAATGAATCTCCGTGATCCCCTGCTCCCGAATGTCGGCCAAAACCGCACTCAGGGCCTCCAGGTTGCTGTGAATATCGCTGATCAGCGCTCGTTTCACGATACAGAACTCTCAGGGCCCGAACCAGTAGGGCTCACAGGGGGGAACGCCTGACAATGGCCTCTACTTGCCACCGGAAAACGCTACAGTGTATTGTTGCCGCATCGAAGAATCAAGTCGAGCGGTCCCCCTTGCAGGACCAGAAAACTCCCGTCAAGCTTGGACCAGATCCGCCCCATATCCACCCGCCGGCCGGCATGCCCACCGCGCGACCGTGTCGGCCTACCACTTCTAGCGATGGGTAGCCTGTGAAAATCCTGGCCCTCGAAACCACCGAAACCATCGGCACCGTCGCTGCCCTCGACGACGACCATTTGCTCCGCCAGATATCGCTCAATCCCGGCCAGCGGAGTGCCCGGTCCCTCGCCCCCGGCATCCAGGAACTTCTCCGAGAGGTCCGCTGGCACCCGCACGACGTGGCCTTGGTCGCCGTCACCCGTGGCCCCGGCTCGTTCACCGGACTCCGCGTCGGCCTCGCCACCGCCAAAGCCTTCGCCTATGCCGCCGGCGCCGAGGTCCTCGGCATCGACACCTTGGAAGCCATCGCCGCCAACGCCCCCGACGATATCCGCCAACTCGCCGTCGCCGTCGATGCCCAACGCGGCCAGGTCGTTGCCGGCCGTTTCACCCGCGGCCCCGAAAACCTCTTCGTCGCCGCCGGCCCAGCCGAGCTCCTCGACCTTCGGCAATGGCTCGAAACCCTGGACCCGGCCTTTCATCTCACCGGCCCGATCCTCCGCAAGCACAAGGCCACCATCCCGCCTCACCTCACCGCGCTGCCGCCCGAACTCTGGGCACCCCAAGCGGCCCAAGTCGGCCGTCTCGCCGCTCACCACTACTCCTCCGGCCAGCGCGACGACCTCTGGACCCTCGCCCCCACCTACTCCCGTCCGAGCGCCGCCGAAGAAAAACGCTCCCAACGCCATCCCAATCAATGAACCGCAGGGTGAGCCGATCGCGCCGAGCCCCACCAACCCCAATTCCTCCCACGCTCACGCCCCCCAACTCCCAAACACCTCCCTCGCCGCCTCCACCGTCGCATCGATGTCCGCCTCGCTATGCGCCATCGACACAAACAGCGCCTCGAACTGGCTGCACGGCATATACACCCCGCGATCCAGTAATCCCCAGAAATACCTCGCAAACCCTTTCGTATCGCTCCGACTGGCCGACTCCCAATCGCTCACCGGCCCGGCCGTGAAGAACAGCGTCATCATCGAGCCGAACCGCCCGATCGTGTGCGCAATACCAGCCCCCGCCGCCGCCTCGTCCAGCCCGGCCGCCAACCGCGCACTGAGCCGCTCCAACATCGGATACGGATTCGTCTCGCGCAGCACGTCCAGCGTGGCAATCCCCGCCGCCGTCGCCAGCGGATTGCCGCTGAGCGTCCCCGCCTGAAAGACCTTCCCAGCCGGCAGCATATGGTCCATGATCTCGGCCCGACCGCCGTACGCTCCCACCGGCAATCCCCCGCCGATAATCTTGCCCAACGTCGTCAGGTCCGGCTCGATACCGAACACCGACTGGCACCCACCATACGCCACGCGGAATCCGGTCATCACCTCGTCGAGCACCAACAACGCGCCATGCTGCGTCGTCAGCTCTCGCAGCGCCCTCCGAAACTCCCCCGACGCAACCACGCAACCCATGTTCCCAACCACAGGCTCGACGATCACCGCCGCGATCTCTCGCCCCTGCCGATCGAAGGCCGCCGCCAGCCCCTCGACGTCGTTGTACGCCAGCACCAGCGTCTCCCGCGCCGCGCCTTCCGTAACGCCCGGTGAATTGGGCACTCCAAGCGTCGCTGCCGAACTCCCCGCCGCCACCAGCAGACTGTCCACGTGACCGTGGTAGTTCCCCGCAAACTTGACCACCTTGTTCCGTCCCGTGCAGCCCCGCGCCAACCGGATGGCGCTCATCGTCGCCTCGGTCCCCGAGTTGACCAGACGCACCTTCTCGACCGACGGCACGGCATCGACGATCCGTTGGGCCAACTCGTTCTCCGCTTCCGTCGGCGCCCCGTAGCTGGTTCCCCGCCCGGCGGCCTCGCGGATCGCATCGACGACCCGCCCGTGGCAATGTCCCAGAATCATCGGCCCCCACGAGCCGATGTAATCGACGTACCGGTTCCCGTCCAGGTCGTACAGATACGCCCCTTCCGCCCGATCGATGAACACCGGCTCGCCGCCAACGCCCCCAAACGCCCGCGCGGGACTGTTCACCCCTCCCGGCATCAACCGCTTTGCGCGCTCGAATGCCGCCTCGCTCTTCCGACGGTCCATGTATCGTCCTCAGCAACCTGGCACACCGGTTCCCTTGCCGCGGCACGCTCGAACCGGTCCTATTCCATGTCCAGCGCGAACAGCGTCACGCTCAGCGGCAGCGCAGTGAGCGTCTTCTTGCCGTCGATCGTTCCTTCCACGATCTTCACTCTCAGCGGCTCACCCGGCTCATTGTACTCCATCGGGTCTTTCCCCGCGATCCGCCAGTAATGTCCCGACCCGGCCCACTTCGCGTTTTGGATGTCCATGTCGGCGGTCACCGACTGCTGTGTCGGATTCACCACAGCCACAACCAGCTTCTTCCGGTCCGGGCTCCACGCCGCCGCCACGTCCAGCGTCGCGCTCGCCTTCGCCGCGACCGGAATCGTGCCGAAATGCCTCCGATAAACCTCCAGCACCAACCCGGTTGTCTCCATGGCCGCATCCGTCTTGCTCGTCTTGATCGCGCCGATCACGTTCACTGTCTGTGCGTAGTTCGCCATGAACATGATGTCGCTCTGCCGCGCAAACTCGTTCAACGCCATCGCCACGCCCAGCCCGTCCTTGACGAAGTAGCGCGGGCCGATCTGGCCGTACAGTTCCTTGCCGTACCAATAGTTCCACTCGTCCAGCGCAATGCGGATGTCCTTCCCCTTCAGCGCACCGATCTCCTGCCGATACCGCCGATGCGCCTCGGCGATCTGGCGCACCCGGTCCGCCGCCTGGCGAACGTGATCCAACAAGCCCGGCTTCTCTTGGCAGTAGAAATGCTCGCTGATCAGGTCCATGTGATCGGCACAATGCGCCATCATTGCTTCGCTCCACGGCCCCACGCTCCCCACGGCGATGAGCGTGATCGTCGGATCCGCCTTCCGCATCGCGTCCGCATAGAGATTGTTCTTCTTCACATACTCTTCGATCGGCATGTGGCCCAACTGCCACTTTCCGTACATCTCGTTGCCGATCCCCCAGAACTTCACGCCGTAAGGCTCCGGATGCCCGTTCGCTGCGCGCAGCTTCCCCATCGGCGTCGACGCGTCCCCGTTGGCGTACTCCAGCTCCTCGACCGCCGATTCCACCTTGCCCAGTCCGCTGTTGACCACCACCAACGGTTCTGTACCGACCTCGCGGCAGAACGTCATATACTCATCGATGCCGAAATCGTTGTGCTCGATCCCCTTCCACGCCGGATTCTTCCGCGGCGGCCGCCGATCCCGATCCCCGATTCCGTCCTTCCAGTTGTAGCCGCTCACAAAGTTCCCGCCCGGCCAACGATAGACGGGCGAGTCCAAACCCTTGAGCAGCTTCAGCGTGTCCGCCCGCATGCCCTTCACGTTGTCCGCCGGCATGAGCGACACCGTACCGACGCGCACCGTCCCCTTCCCTTCCGACACAATCTCCAACCGCCCGTTATCCGTGCTGCCGCCCACCGTCATCGACAACGGGCTCATCGCGTAGTCGCCGCTCAATGCGATCTCGACCGTCTGCCGCTGCTTTGGCCCATCGCCCCAAATCATGCTCACTCGCACCGGCCCGGCCTCAGGCTTCCCCGCCAGCCAGATCCGCCCAACGTAGTCCTTCCCCTCGCGCAACCCCAAGCCGTCCTGTACAATGCCGCCCGCAGCGCCGCCCGGCAGCGCAATCTCCGGCGTGTGCTCTCCCACAAACGGCTTCTCTTGCGACATCCGCACCGCCCCGCTGTCGCCGATCACTTTCCATGGCGACGTCTTGCTCCCCACCGCCGAAAAGAACTTGCGGTCCTCCAGCATCTCCGCCCAAATGCCCCCGTAAATGCACCGTCCCAGGTGCTCGATGAACTGCCCATAGATGTACTTCGATATCGGCTCGCCCGTTTGCTTCGCGTCGATCGTAATAGTCGGCGCCTTGGCCCCCTTCTCCGACGACTCGCTGCCCATCGCCATCGGTGCCGCCGCAATCATGGCCGCCGCCACCAACATCCCCGCGGTCAGACTTCGCATGCCGTATCGCATCACCACTCCCCTTCCAAGTCAAATGCTCGACCAGCACCACAGCCGCCCTCGGCTGGGCACACCCACACCCAACTCAACCCACGCCAGCCAACACACTCCATCCCCGGCGCACCCAGGATATCCCACCCTGCTCGCTCAGTCCACCAATCACCCGCACGCAAGGGTGGTTGTCAAACAATCCTCAGGGCCCCGTATGACCCACAGCGTGAATTGACACTCTTTTCTACCTCTGCCATACTACGGCAACGCCCTTCGGAACTCCGGCTGTCCCCTGCCCGGTCCGATCCTCCCTCGGCGCCCCTCCAAGCAACCAGGACGGGTACATGATGTCCACCGAAATGGAACAGCTCTACGTACAGCGGTTGAAGCGTTACACAACCGCCATGCAAAACGGCCGCCCCGACCGTATCCCTATCCGCCCCTTCGTCGCCGAGTTCACGGCCAAGTACACCGGCTTCACTTGCCAGGAAGTCACTCACGACTTCCGCAAGGCCCTCGAAGCCGCCCGCAAGTGCGCCGCCGATTTCGACTGGGACGCCGTCGTCGGCAACATGGTCTACGTCTGGACCGGTCTGACCAAGGCCATCGGGCTGACCTACTACGCCGCCCCCGGAATCGAAGTCCCGCCCGACACGGCCTTCCAGTATCGCGAGCCTCCCGAAGACAACGCCCACATGCGCGTCGACGAGTACGACTTGCTCATCGCCGATCCGACGGGCTACCTTTTCAACGTCTGGCTCCCCCGCGTCACCACGCACGTCAGCCCCATCGGCCAGCCCACCAGCTTCCGCAACAACCTGTCGTTCCTCACCGGCGGCATGGCCATGCTCGGCTACTTCACCGCCCTGGGCGAACAAGGCGCCCGCATGCGCCGCGAGTCAGGCACGGTTTCCGCCATCAGCGGCATCCTCAAAGCCCCCTTCGACATCATCGCCGACAAGCTCCGCGGCTACAAAGGCCTCTGCATGGACATCTTCCGCCAGCCCGGCAAGGTGCTGGCCGCCTGCGAAGCACTCGCCCCTCACCTGCTCGAAGTCGCCAGCAGCGGTGCCGACCCCGATCGCAACGTCCCCGTGGGCCTCTGGCTCCACCGCGGCTGCATGCCCTTCCTGTCGCCCCAGCAGTTCGAAAAATTCTACTGGCCCACCCTCAAGTGGATCATCGAGCAACTTTGGAGCCGCGGCATCCAAACGCTCTTCTACGCCGAGGGCGAATGGAATCCCAACCTCAAGTGGATCGCCCAGCTCCCCGAGCGCAGCATCGTCTACCATGTCGACCGCGGCGACATCTTCGAGGTCCACCATGCCGTCGGCGACAAGTTCTGCCTCAGCGGCGGAATCCCCAACGACCTCCTCGCCTTCGGCACTCCCGACGAGGTCTGCCAGTACTGCAAGAAGGTCATCGACGGTGTCGCGGCCGATGGCGGCTATATCATGGACGCCAGCGCCATCATGCAGGACGATACCCGAATCGAAAACGTCAAAGCCATGACCGACTTCACTCGCGCCTACGGCGTCTACTGACGTCGCGCCCCGTTGTCCATCCTACACCTGTTCGCGGAGCCCCTATCATGTCCGAGCCAGCCTCCCCCCAACGCCTGCCCGGAACCTGCACCCCCTGGGAAGAATTCCGCAAGGAGTTGCCCGAAATCAAGGGCGACGACGAGATCGTCAAACGCGTCTGGGAAGAGGTCGACGGCCTCGGCTACATGTACATCTGGCAGGTCCTTCTAAGCTTCTGATTGGAACACAAGAGCGAGGGAATTCCGCATGACACAACAGGACAGCCTGGCCGAGTGCGTCGCCAATTGCCAGGAGGATCGCGTCACCCAGTTGGTCCGTGAGAAGCTCGCCGCCGGCGTGCCCGCCACCGACATCGTCGCCGAATGCAACCAGGGCATGCTCGACCTAGGCAACCGCTTCGCCCGCGAGGAATGCTTCATCCCCGATCTCATGTTCGGCGGCATGATTATGAAGTCCGTCATGGCCGAGCTCGATCCCCACCTCACCGGAAGCCACGCGATCCAGTCCGTCGGCACCGCCGTCATGGGCTCCGTCCAGCACGACATCCACGATATCGGCAAGGACATCGTCGTTATGATGCTCCGCGGATCGGGCATCGAAGTGATTGACCTCGGCGTCGACGTCCCGCCCGAGCGCTTCGTCGAAGCCATCCGCCAGCACAAGCCCGCCGTCGTCGGCCTGAGCGTCCTTCTCACAACCTGCTACAAGTCGGTCGCCGCCACGGTCGAGGCCATTCGCCAGGCCGGCCTCCGCGATTCCGTCAAACTCATGGTGGGCGGCGCCGCTGCCAGCGACATGCTCAGTTCCAACTCCGGCTGCGATTTTTACGGAAAAACAGCGGTCGACGGCGTCGCCTACGCCCGCCAGGTCGTCGCAGCGGCCTGATTCTCTCAAGGAAGATCCCCATACGGTGCGTCGATGCGTATAAGTCTCTTGCTCGCCTGTGTATCTACCTGTTTCCTGTTCAATTCCCCAGCGGCCGTGGCCCAGGATTGGGCCAAGGCCATGTTCAAACAGACCTCCTTCGATTTCGGGGTCATCGCTCGCGGCGCCATCGCCCAGCACCGATTCACCTTCGAGAACATCTACCTCGAAGACGTCCACGTCGCTTCCGTCCGTTCCAGTTGCGGCTGCACGAAGGCCACCATCACCAACCCGTCCTTGAAGACGTACGAGGAATCGGCGATCGTCGCCACCATCGACACCCGCCGCTTCTCGCGCCGCCGCGAAGCCACCATTACCGTGGTTTTCGACAAACCCTTCCCCGCCGAAGTCCAACTCCACGTCTACACCTACATCCGCTCCGACGTCGTCGTCCAGCCCGGCGAGGCCAAATTCGAGTCCGTCGAACAAGGCTCCCCCGCCAGCCGCACCCTCAACGTCAGTTACGCCGGCCGGCCCGACTGGAAAATCCTTCAGGTCCAAACCAACAGTCCCTACATCGAAGCCAGCGCCATCGAGCGCAGCCGTACGCAGGGCACGGTCACCTACGACCTCCAAGTGCAGTTGAAGCCCGACGCCCCGCCTGGCTACCTCCGCGATCAGCTCGTCCTCATCACCAACGACGTCGTCGCCAGCGCCACCCACGTTCCCGTGGCGGTCGAGGCCGTCATCGTCCCTGCCGCCCAGGTGCGCCCTTCGCCCCTGTCGCTCGGCATTCTCCACCCCGGGCAGACCAGCTCTCGCAATCTCGTCATCCAGAGCAAGACTCCCTTCCGCGTGCTCAAAGCCACCGGCCCCGACGCCCGCTTCACCTTCAAACTGCCTGCCGAGTCCAAAACCCTGCAACTCCTCCCTGTCACGTTCACCGCTGACAACGCCGTCGGCCGCGTCTCCGGCAAGATTCGCATCGAGACCGACATCGCCGGCACGCCCGTTCTCGAAGTGAGTGTCGACGGCCAGATTCTCGCCCCCCAGTCCGAACAGCCGGCCTCCCCCGCGGCCACGTCTTCGCTCGCCGCGCCGGCTGCGGCCCCAGCCAACACAACGCCCAAGCAGGGCGATGCCGAACCCCGGCAAGAATCCATCCCGCCCGCTTCCCCCCAAGAACATCCCGCCGATTCGCCATGAAACACACTCCCCTCGTCGTCCTCGCGGTTCTCCTCGCCACTTCCCCCCTGCTCGCCGGCCAGCCCGATTCCTGGCGTGTCTATCCCGGCAAGCTTCCCAAGTCCGCCGACGGTCTGCGATGGAACATCGACGCCTGTGTCGCGGCCTGCCGGCAACACGCCGATCCGACGTCCAAGCAAGCCTGGCAAGCCGCCCGTCCCACGCTCGAGCTGCAGCTCCGCCAGGCGATCGGCCTCGATCCCTGGCCCGAAAAGACGCCGCTCGACGCCCGCATCACCGGCCGCGCCGACCGCGATGGCTACTCCGTCGAGAACCTCCTCTTCCAGAGCATGCCCGACTTCTACGTCACGGCCAACGTCTACGTCCCCAAAGACGCGCCCCGGCCTCTCCCGGCGGTCGTCGTCACCGCAGGCCACGCCATGGCCGATGGCAAGAACTACGATCTCTATCGCACGGCCCAGCTCGACCTCGTCCGGCAAGGCTTCCTCGTGCTCGCCTACGATCCCATCGGACAGGGAGAGCGTCGGCTGCCCGGCAACTCGCACCCCCTCAGCTATCCCGCCTTGCTCGTCGGCCAGACCAACCTGCGCTACATGCTCTGGGACAGCATCCGCTCGCTCGACTATCTCCTCACTCGCCCCGACGTCGATCCAAAGCGCATCGGCATCACCGGCAACTCCGGCGGCGGGCTCAATACCATGTACGCCATGCCCATCGAGCCCCGTTTCGCCGCCGGGGCCGCCTTCTGCTGCCCCTGCTCCTACGAAATCTGGATCCGCGACGGCGGCAACCATTGCATTTGCAATCATCTCCCTGGCATCTGCCGCCACATGGAACAGTTCCAGTTCATCGGCCTCTGCGCCCCGCGCCCGTTCCTCGTCGGCACCGGCCAGCTCGACCCCATCTTCCCTGTCGCCGGCATCCGCGACACGATCCGCCGCGCCAAGACCATCTACAGCCTCTACGACGCTTCCGACCGCCTCGCCCTCGTCGAAGCGCCCTTCAAACACGGTTGGACGCAGCCGCTCCGCGAAGCCTGCTGCGGTTGGTTCGACCGCTGGCTTCAGGACCGTGGCGACGGTTCGCCCGTGCCCGAAACCGCGCTCAAACTCGAAGACAAGGACTCGCCCGACCTCAAGGCCCTCAAAGACGGCCACATGCCGTCCGGCGCCAAGACCTACCTCGACCTGATCCGCCAAGAGGCTGCCCGCCAGATCGCCTCCTACGCCCCGATCCCCACCGATAAAGAGGCCCGCGCCGCCTGGGCCAAGAACCTCCGCGCCCGCCTCTGGGAGATCTTCGGCGGCCGGCCTCGCGACTTCACTCCCACCGCCAAGACACTCGGCCAGTTCACCGTCGATGGTCACACGGCCCTCAAGCTCGCCATCCAAACCGAGCCCGACCTCGAGGTGCCGGCCGTCCTACTCCTTCCCAAGGGCCAATCCGCAAAGGTGCCCGCCGTCATCCTCCTCAGCGACGACGGCAAGTCGGCCTGGTGCGACAGCCAAATCCCCCGGCGTCTCCTCGCCGACGGCATCGCTGTGCTGGCCATGGACGTCCGCGGCCTCGGCGAAGGCAAAGTCCACGAAAACCACGTCTCCAGCGATGCCATTGTCCTTGGGCGTCCCTTGCTCGCCCAGCAAGCCTGGGATGCTCTCTGTGCGGCACGCGCGTTGGCCCAACGCGACGACATCGCCCCCAAGCGCGTGGCCATCTACGCCAAGGGCAACGTCGGCCTGATCGCCCTCGTTGCCGCCGCGCTCGACGATCAACTCGCCGCGGTCGCCACGGAAGGAACTATCGATAGCCTACTCGATGCCATGGCCGATCCGCTGCCGCTGCCCATGTGGGCGTACGCCCCGAACCTGCTCAGAATCGCCAACGTCCCCCAACTGCTCGCCCTGGTCGCCCCGCGTCCGCTCCTCTGGCTCAACCCGATCGGCGAAGGCGGCAAACCGCTGAAATCCGAGCCCACGCGCCAGCAATTCCAGCCCGTCGCAGCCGCCAACGGCGCCGCCCAGGCCATCATCACCGACAAACCCTCCGACCAAATCCTCACCTTCCTCAAAACCGCCCTCCACCAACACCCGTAGCCAGCACCCGTAGGGTGGGCCGAGCGCAGCGAGCCCCACCAAAACCCACCCATAACCAAACCCAACTCGCCGCGACACCTCCTCCTCCATGTCAACCTCTCCCGACCAACCGCGCCGCCGCGGTGTGGTTGCCGTGATCACCCGCCACGAGCGCTTCCTCGTCATTCGCCGCTCGCAATGGGTCGAGGCGCCCCGCACGATCTGCTTTCCCGGCGGCGGCATCGAAGACGCCGAATCCGAAGAAGCCGCTCTCGCCCGTGAAATCCGCGAAGAGCTCAGTGTCGACGTCACTGCGCAGCAGCGCATCTGGGAGAGTATCACGCCCTGGAACATCCACCTGGCGTGGTGGTCGGCGCGCTTGCCCGATGACGCGCCGTTAGTGCCCAATCCCGCAGAAGTCGAATCCGTCCACTGGTGGACTATCCCGAAGATGCTCGACGCCGCCGATCTCCTCCAGAGCAACCGCGCCTTCCTCGCCGCCTTATCCGCTGGGCAAATCCCCTGGAAACCGTAGAGCGCATTCGGCGTAGCCGTAGAAACGCGCCGCCGCGAACGCTACAGCCAAGTGCGACACACACTACGGATCTGCCTTCGGCGGCGCCGCCGGGTGCGGAGCGAATTGGCGGTTGAAGATCTCGGCATCAAACGAGTCGATCGGTGTGAACTGCGGCACCTTGGCACCTCGCTGCACGTGCGGCCTAGTGCCACCGCTCCGATGCTGACCGGGCACCCGCCCACCAGCTTGCACGCTACCCGGCTGTGGCTCACTCGTTTCGACGTTCAACGGGCCTTGCCGAAATCGCAGATCGCCGCTTTCCGTGCCATTCCCCAACATAGCAGCTCGGCCCAGCCAGTCCGTCGTCGCTCCCGGGCCTACTTCGCCCTCAAACGGCATACCCTCCTCGCGTACCGCCTCCTCATGGCTCGCCGCTCGCACGGCCCCGTCAGGCAACCGTCCTTCCTCATGCACGGCCTTCGTGACTGCCTTGGGCTCCTCGCGCTCGATCTTCTTGCCCAAAACCACCAGGTAAACCCACCGCACCAGGTCCTGGTACTGTCCCACCTGCCGGTCCGTGAACATCGCCGTACGCGACGTGCCGTGCGGCTTGATCGGTGCGGTCAGCAGTGGGCTGTTCGACGGATCCTCCCACCGAATCAAACCGATCACCGCATACAGATTCCTCTGCGTCAGCCGCCGGCTCGGTGGCCGTCCCGACGGGATACGCAACAAGTGAAACCCCTCGGAATGCTCCGCACTATGGCATCCCGACACCGTGCAGTTATTGGTCAACATCGGTTGGATCGTCTGCGTAAACATCTCTACCGCGCCGCTGGGCATACCCGCGACCATGCGGTCCAGTTCCTCCACCGACGGCCCGCTGCTCGCCGACGACACCACCGGCTGCTCGCAACGTGTCTCCCGCTGCTCCACCGACATGCGAATCTTCCGATCGATCAGCGGAATCAGCGGGTGCGACGGGTTCAGTTCCGCGGCGATCTTCAACTCCTCGCTCGCCACACCCAACAGCCCGTGGCTCTGGCACCACTGGGCCAATTCCAGGTGGTCCTGCGCATAATCCTCGCGCACCTGCAAACGCTTCTGCCGATAAGCGTCCATCAGGTCCCGACACACGCACTGCACGTCACGCTGATGCAGTCGGACTTCCCCCCCCTCGACCATGATCGAGAAGCGGTCCTCCATCTTGGCGATCTCGCCCACCATGACCTGCCCGTTGCGCAACAGCAACACGCCGTGCTGCCGCACCACCGGTTGACCCAATGGGCCCAGTTCCGGAATTGGCGATTGTCCGAAGACCGACGTGCCGAGGCCCAAGCCAACGGCAAGCAAAACGCTGTAGTGTATGAGGTATCGCATGGGGGCAAGAGGGTAGGAAATCGCCCCCCTCGCGTCAAGACATATTGCGTCGCACACCCCAAGCCAATACCCCTCCAATGCAGGGGCATTACAAGGGCCCCCGCGCACCGCATCGTCCACCGACCCCGGACCTCCGGCACGACACCCCCCTCCACACCGCATTCGCAGACGTAACCTCTGCGATGTCCTCAACTTCTTTGGCGTCCTGCCAATATTGGCGCTATACTAAAGTGTTCAGGAGCGATCGTGTGACAGACCCCGGAAGTCGACAACAGCGAACGATCTACTTCCATGGTAGGGTTCAAGGTGTAGGTTTTCGCTACACCACCCACCGTATCGCCGCCCGTTTCACCGTCGCAGGCTATGTCCAGAACCTGCCCGACGGCCGGGTGTGCCTGGTTGCCGTCGGCCAATCGGCCGAGCTCGATCGCTTCGTGGATGCTCTGGACGACCATTTGGGCCGTTTCGTCACTCATCGGCAACAGTCGATCCAGCCCGACACCGGCCAGTTCCACCGCTTCGAGATCCGCTACTGAGCGACAACCCGCCTTGCCAAGCTTCTCGACAATCGGCCAGCCTTTCCCAACCCTGCTAACCGCAACCACAACACCAACAACACCCCCCACCAGGCATTGGCCGTCATTATTGTGCTTCCAAACGAACCAACCCGGCCCGACTTGCGTAGCCATCGCTAGCTGATTGCTTGGGTATAACCCCACTCTCTTTAGGTGCAACGACCATGGATCTGACCGCCGGCAATGTGGCCCTCTTCGGTGTATGGACTACCTGGGTAAAGCCGCTCTGGTTCGATGCGGCAGCCGTCGGAGCCTCGCTGATCGTTCTGTTCGTCGTATCTCTGTTCGTGCGGCTCGTTGCCCCAAAAATGGCGGCCATCGCGCGAACCACTGCCAAAGAGGCTATGGCTCAGCCGCTCTTCTTCGTTCTGCTGGCCATCGGCATCTTCGCCCTGCTCATCTTCCCGTTCGTGCCCTACAACACCTTCGGTGAAGATATCAAGATGCTCAAGGCCGAAGGACTCACCCTCATCAAGGTCCTGGCCGTCGTCCTGGCCCTTTGGACTGCCAGCCTCTCGATCTCCGAGGAAATCGAGGGACGCACCGCCCTGACGGTCCTCTCCAAGCCCATCGGACGCCGCCAGTTGCTTGTCGGCAAGTTCCTCGGCATTCTCGTTCCCGTCGTCATCATGTTCATCGTGCTCGGCGGGCTGTTCCTCGCGTCCGTCTCCTTCAAGGCGGTCTACGATGCCCGCGAGAGCGGCCAGTCCGAACCGACCTCGATGATTTGCCTTCTTCAGATGGTCCAGATCACGCCCGGCCTCGGCCTCGCCTTCCTTGAGACCATGGTCATGACTTCGATCAGCGTGGCCATCTCCACGCGGCTCTCCATGCTGGCCAACCTGATGATCTGCGCGTCGATCTACGTGCTGGGACACCTCGTGCCGCTGCTGGCAACGGCACCAGATCAGAACGAAATTGTGAGGTTCGTCGGCCAGTTCTTTGCCGCGATCCTGCCCGTTCTCGACCACTTCAGTATCGAGACCGCCATTTCCACCGGGCAAATCGTACCCGTGATCTACCTGGGCTGGGCTGCGCTCTATGCGCTCTTGTATAGCGCCGTCGCCATGCTCATCGGCCTGCTCATGTTCGAGGATCGCGATCTCGCCTAACCGACCGCTCGCAGAAGAGCGACTGCACGGCGAGGGGCACGTCGCGCACCCACGCGCCCCTTCTCCAACTCCCCTCACCCGACACGTAGCACAGCCGCCCTCGGCTGTGCCACATCAAGAACATCCTGCGCTCAAACCTCCCCTCGCCCGCTTGCGGGAGAGGGGCTGGGGGTGAGGGCACGTTGCACTCCGATGGGCCCTCGAGACACGCCAACTCCCCTCGCCCCATCCGCGACCCAAGTCACGCCCCACATTTGCCGTTGTGGCGATGCTCGATCTCCACAATCTTCTGCAGCCGCCGTGCGTGGCGCCCACCTTCGAACTCCGTTGTCAGCCAAGCCTCCACGATCCGGTCCAGCACGCGCTCGCTGAGAATGTCGCCCGACAGGCAGAGCACGTTCAAGTCGTTGTGCCGGCGGCTCATCTCCGCCGTCAGATCGTCGTGGCACGCCGCCGCGCGAACCCCCTGAAACTTGTTCGCGACAATCGACATCCCTAACCCCGTCCCGCAGATGAGGATGCCCCGGTCGACTTCACCGTCGCTGACCTTCGAAGCGACGCCCTCCGCAATGTCCGGGTAATCGACGCTACCATTGTCCCGCGTTCCCACATCGACCACGTCATGCCCGAGTCGCCTCAAAATGTCGACGACCTTCCCTCGCATCGCAACACCGCGATGGTCGCTGCCGACCGCGATTCGCATTGTGCTCTCCTCCTCTGGTGGCCTGCGCCGACCCGCTGCCACAACCGCCCGTTCAGTCTATACCCGTTCCGCCGGACGCCGCGAGAACGCATTTGCACGCCACTTGGGCACGCAAATCGCTCTGGTGACTGTAGAAACACGCCGTCGCGAACCACTACAGTCAACCGCGACTCACGCTAACACAAACAAAACACATCCAGTGTATCGGCCCCACCCGCGCGTTGCAACTTGGCCCACACTAGTTCCGCGAGGCCCCCCCAACCCCTACAGCGTATTCGGCGTCTGTGTAGCGTGGTCCGCTCGCGAAACTGCAGCAATGCGCCGCCACAAACGCTACAGTTCAGTGCGACGCGCACGAACTAGTGCTCGACCACTGCGCTTCCGACTCCGGGAAACGGCTATCATATTTCACGCCCCGGCGGGGCTCCGCCATCCACGGCTCCACCGCGTCGCGCCACCGCGCGTAGTGAGCCGTCTGCTTGTGCGCCTCCATCCCCGCCACGTCCCGGTATACTTCATACAATAAGAACCAATTCGGATCGTCCGCCCGCTCCAACACATCAAATCGCAGGTTGCCCGGCTCCTGCACCGTCGCCCGGGCGTTCTCCTCCGAGACCCTCAAGAACTCCTCCCGATGTTCCGACTTCACGTGCACGTGAACGCATACAACGTACATAGCTCTTCTCCTGGCTTGACGTCCCATACAAACCGCCCCTCGCCCGCTCGCGGGAGAGGGGCCGCACGGTGAGGGCACGCGGCGACGGCGCCACACTCCATAACAACTCCCACCCAGTATACCAATCCCCTAACCGCCGCCGAACTTCCACAGCTACCCCCCCACAGGAATCGGTGCCCCCAAAGGCCCCCCCAGGACCATTGTTTCCAGCAGCCGTCCAGGCTAATCTAATGCTGCCTGCCTTTGCTCCCGTTGGAGATCCCACCCGCCGGCTCGGCCCTGCGCGGTGGAGTCGTTTGTCCGTTTTCTTCCCGTGAGAGGAGCCAACATGCCTACTTCCGCCGATCGTCGCCATCCCGAAAACACCACCCGTCGAGAGTTCCTCCAACGTTCCGCCCTCGGAGCCGGTGTCGTCATGGCTGCTGGCCTGCCCTTGGCCCGATCGGTCCATGCTGCAGGAACCGGCGGATTCAAGATCGGCCTCATCGGCTGTGGCGGCCGTGGCTCCGGCGCCGCCGTCAACGCCCTGAATGCCGGCGACGACATCAAGCTCGTCGCCATGGCCGACCTCTTCGAAGACAAAGTCAAAGGCAGCCGCGACCGTATCAAACACATCAAGGGCGATCAGGTCGCCGTCGACGACGATCACTGCTTCTTCGGCTTCGACGCCTACCAGAAGGTCCTCCAGAGCGACATCGATGTCGTGCTCATCGCCGCCGCCAGCCACTTCCATCCCATCTTCCTCGAAGCCGCCATCGATGCCGGCAAGCACGTCTTCTGCGAGAAGCCCCACTCCCTCGACGCGCCCGGCGTCAAGCGAGTCATGGCCATCTGCCAGAAGGCCAAAGAGAAGAATCTGGCCATGGTCTCCGGCCTCTGCTGGCGCTACGCCCCCATCGTCCGCGAAACGATTCAGCGCGTCCATGACGGCGCCATCGGCGACGTGATCACCATCCAGGAAACCTACGCCAGCTCGCCCTACAACGTCATTCCCCGCAAGCCCGAATGGACCGAGCTCCAGTTCCAGTTCCGCGACTGGTACCATTTCAACTGGCTTGCCGGCGACCAGGTCATGCAGCAGCTCATCCACAGCATCGACAAGGCCGCCTGGGTCCTCCACGACGAGCCGCCCGTCAAGGCCTGGGGGCTCGGCGGCCGCGCCGCATGTTTCGGGCAGAAGTACGGCGACCTCTACGACCATCAGGCGATCGTATACGAGTATGCCAATGGCGTTCGCGTCTTCGGCCTCTGCCGCAACTTCTCCGGATGTTACACCGAGACCTCCGACAAAATCTTCGGCACCAAGGGCATCGCTTATCCCATCAGTGGCCGCATCGAAGGCGCCAACCCTTGGAAGTTCGACGGCCCCAGGGTCAACATGTACGACAACGAGCACAAGGAACTCTTCGCATCCATCCGCGCCGGCAAGCCCATCAACAACGGCCTCTACGCGGCCCGCAGCACCATGTTGGCCATCCTCGGCCAATATGTCTGCCAGACCGGCCAGGAGATGACCTGGGATCAGGCGCTCAATTCGTCCTACTCCGTCCTACTCCCCCGCTACGCATGGGACGTCGAGCCTCCCATCAAGCCCAACGCCCAGGGCGAGTACGACCTGACCATCCCAGGCATCTACAAGATCGCCTAACCCTCGCCGCCCCGCGCAACCCAGCGACCCCCGTAGCACAGCCGGCCCGGCCGTGCACGCGCTCGCACTGCGCCCCACCCCCGGGTCTCAATCCCGTAGATTATACTTCAGCATAACACCCTACCCACACACCATCCTCCACCTCAACCGCCCCAACTCCGCGCCACCCTATGTAGCACAGCCGCCCACGGCTGTGCCTTGCTCACACCGCGCGCCAGTCCCTCTACTTCCCATCGCCCGCCCGAATCCACGCCTCATTGATCGCCACGTGCTTCATGCTCTTCCCTTCCCTTCGATGGCCACCGTCCGACGACTTCTCCGGGACAAAGTAACTGTACACCACGTGGATCGTCCCATCCCGCCCCTGAATCATCGCCGGATAGTGATACGACCCTCGCTCATGCTTCTCCAGGTGGCGCGTCCATTTCCACGTGCGACCCTCATCGTCCGATAACGAAACCGCCAGGCTGTCGCGGCTGTTGGTCGTGTCGTTGTACACCACGACCCAATGCCCATTGGCCAGCCGCACGCCGTCGATGCCCGCCCCCGGATTCGGAAGATCGCTCACCCCGACGGGTCCCCACGTGATCCCGTCGTCCTTCGATTCGCTCACGCGAATTCGCTCCTTGGGGCCGTTCTCGCGCATGTACGCTACCAGTGTCCCATCATCGCGTCGCAGTACTGTCGGCTGAATCGCCCCCACACCCAGCACCGGCTTGCTTGCATACCATCGCTCGCCCCCATCGTCGCTTACTGCCATGATCGAGATCGAAAACGTGTCGGTGTACAACGGCAGCAGGATCCGCCCGCTCGGCAGCACGGTCGGCTTGCAGCGCGGCATCCACCCCAACCGCTGATACAGCTTCTGGCCGGCCTGCTTCTTGAACTGATCGAGCATCTTCTGCCCCTGCGCGGTCTTGAATTCCGGCATTTGGGCCGCTTCCTTCTCGACGTTCGCGATCAGCTCCTTCGCAAAATCTTCCGGCTTCAGAAACATCACCCGCTCGCGGTCCCATCGCGGCGCGCCGTCCTCGTTGTAGTTCGACGACACTTTGTAGGTCGTCAGGGCCGATTCCCAATGGTTGTCCAGAATGATCGGCCAGAACAACCACAGCCGCTCCTTCTTGTCGATCATCATGCACGTATTGCAATCCGGAAACTCCGGATGGTCCGCCATCAGGAAGACCTCGCCCCATCGGTCCGAACCCTTCTTCCGTCGCGCGCCGTAGATCGCCACGTCATTTGCCGTTCGTTCCCCCGACCCCCGGTACCACGAAGCCAGCAGGTCCCCGTTCGGACACTCGACGATTCCCGGAGCATGGTTGTGCTCCGCGCGGAGCGGAAAGATCAGTTCCGCCTCGTACCGAGCCTCCTCAGCTCCAGCCGCCGAAATGCCCCACAACACGACCAGCGGCGCCACGATCCACATACGTTTCATCGTCTTCACCCTCCCCGATGCTCATGAAACCGAACCGATTCCTCCATCCAAATCATGCATGCCGTACTCTCGCACAACACACACCTCCTCCCAACACGCAGCACGGCCACTCCCGCCTGCGACCGTCCGAACCCCGTAGGTTTTGCTTCAGCATAACAACTCATAGAACAGCCCGTAGCATAACACACCGCTCCTCCCCACGTGTAGCACAGCCGCCCCCGGCTGTGGATTCCTCCCCACTCTCCGTGCCTACCCCCACAACTGCCCGTTGCCACCGGCCCGTCGCCGTTCTATCGTACAAACAGGCGGCCTCTGCCAATCGCCCCGCTCGAATCTTCCCGTCAGACCTTCCAGCGGCCCCCTCAAACCTTCCAACGGCACCGTCCCGTGGAGAAACCACCATGCACGCCTGGCACAACATCGCATTGCCAATCCTAGCCCTCTTCCTGTCGGCTCCCGCCTGCCTTGCCGTCGAATTCTACCAGCCCGTTCAACCGCCGCGTCCCTTCCAGGTCATGGTCCACCGCGGCATGAGCCGCCAGGTACCCGAAAACACCCGCCCTGCCCTCCTCCGCACGGCCGAGAACGGTTTCGAATGGGCCGAAGTCGATGTCCGCCGCACCAAAGACGGTCACCACGTGCTCTTCCACGACGCGATTGTCGACGACAAGACCGACGGCCACGGCGCGATCGTGGACCTGACCCTCTCGCAACTCCAGCAGCTCGACGCCGGCTCCTGGTTCGCCCCATCCTACGCCGGGCTTCGCGTCCTCACCCTCGACGAGTGCTTCGCGCGAACCAAGCAGAAGCTCAACCTCTACCTCGACTGCAAAGACGTCGATCCTTCCCAACTGGCCGACGAAATCCTCGCCGCCGGCATGGCCGACCAGGTTCTCGTCTTCGCCGACTTGGACACCCTCGACCAAGTGCGTCGCAAGTCGGCCGGCCGCATCGCAATCATGCCCAAATGGCGTCCCCAGTTCGGCCTCGACGGCTGGATCGCCCGCTGGCACCCCGACGCCGTCGAAATCGACGCCGACCAGCTCACGCCCGAAATCTGCCGCGCTTTCCACGCGGCGCACGTCAAAGTCCAAGCCAAAGTCCTCGGCCAGAGCGACCGCCCCGAGGTCTGGGACCGCATGCTCGACGCAGGCGCCGATTTCCTGCAGACCGATCTGCCCGAGAACATCCTGGCCCATCGATTCTGGCAAAAACTCGCCCACCGCCCCGTGCAGATCTCCTGCCACCGCGGCGCCAATCGCTACGCTCCCGAAAATACGCTCCCCGCCTTCGACAAGGCCATCCAACTCGGCGTCGACTACGTCGAATTCGACATCCGCCGCTCCCGCGACGGCCGCTTCTTCATCCTCCACGACGGTTCGCTCAACCGCACCACCGACGCCACCGGTCCTCTCTCCGCGCTCGACGCCGCCCAAATCCTCCGCATCGACGCCGGCACGAAGTTCGGCCTGCCCTTCCGCTCCACGCGCATCCCCACGCTGGACCAAACGCTCGATCTCCTGGCCGGTCGCGTCCAACTCTACGTCGATGCCAAAGACATCCCGCCCGAGGATCTCGCCCGCGTGCTCACCCAGCGCAACCTGTTGGATCAGGCCGTCGTTTACCAGTCACCCGACTACCTGCGTAAGCTCAAAACGCTCGCACCCCAGGCGCGTCCCCTCTGCCCGCTCGACCGCGCCGACCAACTCGACTCGCTGGCCGACACCGTCAAGCCCTACGGATTCGACGTCGCCTGGCGGATCCTCTCCAAAGACCTCATCGACCGCTGCCACGCCCGCAACATCAAGGTCTTCTCCGACGCCCTCGGCTTCCACGAGCGAATCGACAACTACCGCCGCGCCATCGACTGGGGTATCGACGTCATCCAAACCGACCACCCCCTCCGCGTCATCCGCGCCGTCCAATTGCGCAACTCACCGGGTGCCAATGCTGGCTCGTCCAACAGTGCAATGCCAGCCAACCGCCCCGCCTGAAGTTTCCCCCTGCAATCCGCAACTCGACAACCGCCTACTTGCCACCGGCAGCCGGTCCCTTGTCCGACAGCGTCATCGGCCACACGTGCAGATCCCCAAACGTCCCTGCGCTGTCGTGCACGACCAACCCGACGCGGCCCGTCGGATGCTCCGTCGAAAAGATCTGCACTAGCCGATCGTCCAGGTACACCTCGAACAAACCCTGCCGAAACAGCACGCGGAACTTGCACGTCGCCCCCTCAGGAATCCCGGCCACCGTCGCGCATCCATACCCCGTACGGTCTTCGCACTCAAAATGCGGCGTGCCCGACCACGTCAGCTTTCCGATTTGCGTGAGCCCCCACGCTTCCAGAAGCACGGCCGTTCCGGTCTGCGGTCCTTCCTCAAAACACACTCCGATTCCGCCCATCCGCTGCCGGCCCGGGCCGTCCACCCGCATCGTCCCTTCCAGAACGAACCCACTGTCGACGTCCAGTTTCAGGTCGTTCATGGCCACGGCGTAAATCGGCTCGGCCGCCGTCAGCCAGCCCACGGGCGGCGCCGGCCCGACGCCCATCCGAATCGCCCCGTTGCTCGCCGCGAACGACGGACTGCCCGCGGTCGTTTCCACGCGGTACTTACCCCAATCCACCGGCGTTTCTGCCCCCTTCGCCGCCTCGTTTCCCGGCCAATATCCCATCCGCAAATGGCCTGCCTCATCGACAACCGCCTTCTTCAGCGACGGCATGCAATAATTGTCCTTCGCCACGTCGTACAAGTAGTTGGCAATCAGTAACCCGTCCGGATGCCGGCAGTAGTGCGCCCACACGCACACCAGCTTTCGCCCCGAATTCCCACAAAGCCGGAACGCCGAATAGTCCGGCCGGAACGGCCCCAGCGGCTGGTCCGCCACGTACGTAGCCACCGCGTAGTTCAAGTCCGCTGGAAACTCGCCGCCGGTCAACAGGTAGTACTTGCCGCCGATCCGCTCGCATCCGCCCGTTTCCCCCACACCCGACACGTGCGGTCCCAGCGGATACGCGCCCCGCAAATTGTCGGTCACCGTGTAGTCGCTCACCCATTTCCAACGAATACCGTCCTCGCTCCGCAGTATCCCGCCACACGCATACCCGTACCACTCCTTCTTGCCCCCCTCGTCTACTGTAGTCACGTCCATGTGGTCCAACCTCTGCCCGTCCGGCCGCCGCACGGCGAACGGCTCATCCATATACTCCCAGTGCACCAGGTCCTTCGATTTCCAGAACCGCAGCACATCCTGATTCGGCCCCGTGAAACTGCCGTGATCCATGATGAACTCATCGCCCACCTTCCACACTCGCAGCGCGTACACCTGCCACGGCCGGTCCTTGATCACCGCGCCCACGTCACTCCAGTGCACTCCGTCAGGCGATTTGGCCAACCACACGCAGTTCCAGTCACCGCCATCCGGCTTGTACATCGACAGCATATAGAACGCACCGTCGTGCCACACGACGCAGTTGTCCTTCATCGTCCCCTTGGCCGGCCGATGGAACACGGCGGCCGAAACCCCGCTCGCTCCCCACACCAGCCCCGCCACAAGCACCGCCACTGCCCACGCAAGTCCCCGCCCACAAACACGTCGCTTCACACCACAGCAGAAGACCAAACCTTCGCGCGACATCGACTTCTCCTTCCACATGGTCCAAACTCGTGAGCCAGACAAACCGACGGCCACACTAAATCACTCTCCAACAGCCCTTCGATCCTACCATCGCCACAGCTCGGAAGATACAGTTCTGTTCGGCCCAAAGAGCAATCGCCTCCGCCCACCCCCTCTCGACACGCCCCTTGTACCACCAAGCACCTTCGTGCACTTCACATCCGAATCTTCTTCTTGACAACTCTCCTCTTCCCTTCTTCCCTCTTTCCCTTTTTTCCTTCACCCTGGGCCATCCATTCGCAACAGCGTCGCCTCTCTTAAACTCTGGCAACCCCGAAGCGACAAGCCACAACCTCCCGGAAAAGGACGTTTTACCTTGAGCCCCCTTCGCCCCCGGCTTACAATGCTCGCAGACCCACGATCACTGGCCCCCTGCCGGAGCTCCGCTCATGTCTCAAAGCCTTCCCAAGCTCCGTTGGTCAGCCGTCTTCCTCGGCATGCTCTCTCTCTCGATCGGCTGGGGAATCCGCGGCAATTTCGGACACGAATACGGCGCCATGATCGCCGGCGCACTCTGCGCCATCGCCGTCTGCCTCTTCTCCGGACGCGAAGACTGGACCAACCGCGTCCTCTACTTCGCCGTCTTCGGAGCCTGCGGTTGGGCATTCGGCGGATCCATGGCCTACATGCTCCCCCTCGGCTACACCCACAGCGGCCATCCACCCACGCAGATCTACGGCTTCCTCACCACGTTCCTCACCGGCTTTCTCTGGGCGTCCATGGGCGGAGCCGGCACTGCATATCCCGCCGTTGAAGACCAGCAGAAGCTCACCCAGCTCTACAAGCCCATCTGCTGGGTCCTCGCCATCTGGGCGGTCCACTTCTTCGTCGAAGACCATCTCGCCCAGTGGTACCTCGCCGTGCAGCAGGGCGCGCAGGATCTCACCGGCGACTTCCGCCAAAAAGACCCCTTCTACTGGCTCGATAGCGACTGGCTCGAAGCGTGCCTCGCGCTGCTGGCCCTCTGCCTGTTCGATCTCTGGGATCGCCGTTTCGCCAAGGTCCACGTCCTCGTGCTCTTCGCCGCTTTCGGTGCCCTGGCCGGATGGCTCGTGCAACTGTTGCTCATCCGCACTGGCTGGATCGACCCGTTCCTCGCCGCCCTGGTCCATCCCCAAGGCGATCCCAACGCGATCAACCCTGCGACCGGCCTCCCCTTCGCCCCCGGCGACATGCTCACCAACTGGCCGCAAGTGTTCTACGATATCGCCCGCCACCTCGGCTGGATCTTCGGCATGCTCGCCGGCGCCACCATCTACTTCGTCCGCTACGGCAAGTGGCGATCCGGCGCGTCGCTCCTCATGCACCTCACCCTCGGCGCCATCCTCGCGTTCCTCATAGGGCCGGTCCTCCTGTCCAATCTCTTCAAAGACGTCGGCGGATTCCGTCTCGTCCCGCCCCGCGGTGACAATTGGGCCATGTGCCTGGGCATCTTCATCGCCATGCTCGTCTACATGCTCCGCAATCGACTCATCCCCGTCGCCTTCGCTTCCATAGTCGCCGGCGTCGTCGGTGGGCTCGGCCTCATGATCGCCCAGTTCCTCAAGATGCTTGCCATCGCCCCCGGCAGCCCCCTGATCACCGACAACCCCGCCCTGCGCCAGGCCTGGGCCCATTGGCGATCCGCCAACTGGCACAGCATCCTCACCGAGCAGGGCGTCGGACTCCTCTACGGCCTCGGCATCGTGCTGGCCATGGCCATGCTCGCTCGCCGCGTCCCGCCGTTGCACGACCGCCCCGGCGTCCGCCGCTGGACCAACGTCTTCTCTGTCGTCTTCATCCTCAACGTGCTCGTCTACATCAACCTCGTCAAGAATGTCGAGGTCTGGACGCACGCCGACAAGAGCACCGGCTTTCGCGCCGTCCCCGAGCTCATGAAGCCGCCCCTGTTCGACGTCGGCCCCTTTTCCACGTACCTCTGGTTCACTGCCATCTTCCTGCTCATCACCCTAGCCACGATCATCCTGCTCGTTGTCCATCTCCGCAAACCGTTGGCCGTGGTCCCCTCCACTTGGCTCGGCAAGGGCCAACTGGTCTACCTCGCCTTCCTCTGGACGATGGTTGTGGGCAACTTCGAGCGGGCCCTTATCGGCTTCAACGGGCAGCGTCTGGCCACCGAGGGTGCGGTCTTCGTCAACGGCCTCATCGCCATGCTCCTCTTGCTCTGCTTCGCCCGCCAGCCCAAGCCCATGCCCCAGCAGGCCGCCACGCCGCGGTTCGGCTGGCTCACCGCCGGATTCGCCATCGGTGGTCTCGCCGTCATGCTCCTCTGCACCGCCCTGTTCACCGGCACCATACGCCGTATCTACGGCCAGCGCCACGACGGCTGGGGACGCCAGAATCTCCGCCTCGGCCCCGACGCCGACTGGCGAATGCACCCCATTCTCAAATCAGAACAGCACCGCTGATCGCTCACTCGCCTTTGCCCAACAGGCGGCGCATCCCGCCCATCAGAACATCCTCCACCTCGGGCGCTACGCGCGAGACCCGCGTCGTCTCATACCCGCCCTGGCTGTAAGCGATCTTCATTGGAGTATAACCCGGACCGTCGTCGCCGTACGCTGCCATGCAGACGAATCGATCGGGTGCCATCCCCTGCGCGGCCAACTGATACTCGATGCACAGCTCGCCCGGCATATGCAGAATCATCGCCGGCCCGATGCTCAGCGCCGCCAGATCGATCTTATGACCCGAGCGCATTCGACCCAGCCACGCCAATTCCCGGCCGGCCCACAACCGCTCCCGCCGCGGCGCCTTCGTGTCTTCCAACACCTTCCCCAACTCCGCTTCATCGATCGTATCCCGCACCGGTAGCGACACCGGCACGACCTTCCAACCCACGTCCTTGGCTGACACGGGCACCTTCTTCGTATCCTCCCACGCGGCCTTCATTCCCGCCGCCAGCCGAGCAGCCAAAACCGGGCGATTCTCAGGCGACCCGTCGTTATACTTCCCCGCCGCAATGTCGCCCCCTGCCCCGTTGAAATGAATCTGCGCCGCCCCGGCAATCGCCTTCTCGCGCTGCTGACGGGCCATCCCCACAAAATCCCAGCTCACGCCGCCCTTCCCATAATGACTCTGTGGGTGCGTCGCGTAATAGCTCAAACACGCCAACGGCCGATCGCCGTCAAAGAAAGTCAACAGCCGCACGTACGGATCGATGATCCCCTCCGGCTGTGCGCGCACCTTCTCGTCTCGGCAACTGCTCAATCGCTTCATCACGCACTTGCCGTCCGGCCCCAAGATGCGCCGATTCGAGGCCACCTTCTCCACCTTCCCCTTGCCCATCCCAAGGTGCGTCACCCGCACGCGATGCTTCGACGCCTCGCGAGCCGCCTCCGCCACCCGTCGCATTGCCTCCCGCGGCCACTCGACGTCGCACATGCCTCCGCTCAGCCCATGCTTCGCCAGCAACTCCTCCGTCGAATCGTCGGGCCCCGGCGTGTCGTGCTGGTGGACCGTGTGCACCGCAACGCGTGCCGGCGTCGTGCCCACCGCCTCCGCCAGCACCTCTCGCCACGCGTCGTGCGATGCGTTTTCGATGGTCACCCAATCCACCGCGCACAGCACGATCGGCTTCCCGCCCGCAAACAACACGATCCCCCGCGCCGTCAGCGGATCGACGATCTCCTTCGCCGGCTGCACCGAAGCGTGACAAAGCACCGCGCCGAGCGGCGGAGTCACATCGGCCTCGAACGTGGCAATCTCCAAACCACCGTCGTCCGCAACCGCTCCCGGCAAAAAGGCCAACACAGCCCACGCCGCCATCAAAACAATCGTCCAGCGCATGCGATCATCTCCTTTACAGCAAGGTCCCCTCCCCACTGTATACTCGCACGCCTCTCGCTGCAACAAACGCCAACACGTACTCGTAAGGTGGGCCGAGCGCAGCGAGCCCCACCAGCAGACTGCGCCCTAACCGACCACGACCACCGCCTCGGTAAACTGCGGCAGCTCCCGCGATCCGTAGCGCACGTCGATCGGCACGATGTAGCGACCCGGCCCCACCTTCGGCGGAATCGTCAGCTTCACCCCCAGCGTCCCCTCCTCCTTCGAGCCGATCTCGCCCCGGCTCCACGCGCTCGGCCCGCAACGCCACCGCCCCGGCGCGATCGCTCGGCACTCCGCCGCCTGTGTCTTCTTCGAGTGGTTCGTAAACACCACATCGAACTCCACCGGCTGCCCCGCCTTCCCCTCCATCTCGTACGGAAACGCTCGCACCCACGAAGCGTCCATCCCATAATTCGCGTGGTCCCACGGAAACAGCCGCCCGAACAGCTCCTCGCGCCGCGCCAGGTTCTCCCGCATAAACCGGCACTGCTCCGGCGTGAAATCAAACGCCTTGTCCACATGGCAATTGAAGATGTGCGTCGGCCGCAGCTCCTCGATCAGTTCCAGGCACCGATCGAACCCGACCGATCGTCCCAACCAGTTGCGATTCTGTGCGCAGTAGTCGTCGATCCCGCCCGGCGTGAACGAATCGCCCACGAACAGCATCCGCAGATCCCCCGCCTCTGCCAACAGCCCCGAGTGATACAGCGTTTGGCCGGGCAGGAAGAACGCTGTCAGTTTGAATTCGTGCCACTGCCAGCTTTCGCCGTGAGTGGTCGCACGTTCCACGCGCACCGCGCCGCGGGTCAGGCACGGAAGCCACCAGCCCATCGGGTTGGTGATCACCTCGGCCACCGAGCGGTCCGTGATCGTCGGGCAGTCAAACGTCTTCTGAAACTCGCCGATGCCCGCCGTGTGATCGTTGTGATAATGCGTCACCCAAAGCCCCTCGACGCTGCCGATCTCCCCCTTCTTCTGCCACTTCTGCACCTGCTCGATGACCTTCCTGCTCCCGCAGTCCATCACCAGCGCCGCCCCGTCCTTCGACACGAGAATCCACGACGTCCCGCAATGGCGCAGACAGTCCGGCGGCGCGTGCCCGGGGCGAATCGCCATGTGGTCGGTGCGCCCCTCGTATTCGGCAAACGCCTTCGGAAAGTAATGTCGCAGTGCCGAAATGGCCGCATAGGCATCGTGGCACTCAGCCAGCCGCGCCGTCAGCGTCTCGATGGCCTTCGCCGGATCGAGCACAACGTCCCCGTGCGACGGCACCAGCACCGCCGGCTCCGCCGCCCGCAACCGCGTCAAGCTCTCGACCAGCTCGCCCCGTGCGCCCAGAAATCCGTGGTAGTCGCCGATCCCGCCGCCCGGCCAGCGAAATCCCTTCTGCATGCTGTACACATCCCACACCTGCCCGTCGCCGCAGATCACGTCCCCGCAGAATCCCACGCGCCGCCCGTCCACTTCCACCAGATAGCTCAACGACCCATCCGTATGCCCGGGCGTGGCCACCGCGCGGATCTTCGCCGGCCCCCACGCAAACTCCTGTCCATCCTCGATCGTCCGATCCACTCGAACCGGTTCCCCGAGCATCAGCCGATGCGGATGAAAGTTATACGCCTCCCAGCGACTCTTCGGGCTGTCCCAGAACTTCGCCACGTCGTCGAACCACGCCTTCTCCGATGCCGGCACAACGATCGCCGCCCCCGCATCCGCCAGACGGCTCGCACCGCACGCCTGGTCGCGATGATGGTGCGTAAACACGACCTCCGCAACCGACTTCACGCCGAGCGTCTTCAGCGCGTCTGCCACCCGCCCGTCACCACAATCGATCAACAGCGCCCGATCGCCGTCGCGCACGATCCCCACGTTGATCGGCCCCGGATACACGTACAGATGCTCCGATAACTGCGCCGGCGCAACCGTCTCCGCATCCGCCGCACGCGCCGTCGGCAACCACCGCGCACTCGCCAGCGCCCCAGCTCCTGCTCCCATGGCTCGAAGAAACGCCCGTCGGCTCGCCTTTCCGAAACTCATCGCACCAACTCCTCGGCAATCCCCAACAACCGCGACTATCCTCTCACTTCACGGCCTTCCTGGCTCATCGTTCTCCTCACAACCTCACGCGCCAGGCGACTCACGAAAGATCGATCGCGCCGTCTCCAGCGCCCACTCGTACTGCGCCAAACTCACCTGCGGCGGCACCGAGTGGTCCGAATGAAAGATGTACCCCCCCTCTCGCGCCAGCGGGATCTTCCGCTGAAGCTCCGCCTGCAGCGTTTCGCGCGACCCCAGCAATCCCGCAACGCTGATGTTCCCATGCAACGCCAGCCGCCGCCCATACCGCTGCCGCACGTCCTCTGCCTCGAATCCGGCGGCCACTTGGAGTGGGTCCAGCACGTTCAGGCCGCACTCCACCAGGTCGTCGACCAACGCCCGCACGTTACCGCACGAATGCATCCAGAAATCGACGCCGTGCTCCTGCAAGAATGCCCCCAATCGCGCCACGTGCGGCTTCAGCAGCCGACGCCACGTCGCCGGCGACATCAGCGTCGCCTTGTTGCTCCCCAGATCCTCGACCAGGAAGAACCCGTCCGGCTTCATCCCCAGCTCGAAACAACGCCCCAGGATTGCTAGCACCAGTTCCTGGTACGTCGCCGCCATCTCCGCGATCCAGTCCGGATCTCCCGCCACGTCGACGAGCAAGTCCTCCATGCCCCGCAGCCGCCACATCTGCTCCCACGGACCGTACGCCAAAAACAGCATGTACCGCCCCGTCGCGTACAGCCGCCCATACTTCTCCACCGCCTCCGACCAACTCGGATACGGATCGAAGTGCATGAAGTAACTCGCCTCGTCGATTCGCGCAGGCTCACCCGGATCGTCCGACAGCACGAACCGCGGCTTGATCTTCTCCCAGTCTTCCCGGCCGTTGTTCGGATGCTTCAGAAAGTGAATCGTCGACGACTGGTCCTCCAACCGCTTCGCCGTATAACCAAAGCGGTCCTCAAAGATCACGTAGCCGTCTGTCCGCTCCAGCAGCTTCTGCGGAAACCGTGGCGACGCATCCAGCGACATCGAGCACGTGTCCAACCCAAAATAGTCTTCCGGCGCAACCTCCGCTGGCATCCCCTGCCGCCGCCACGCGTTGATCGTTCCCTCCCAAAACGACTCGTCACACGGCAACTCGTCCGGCCGCTCGAACCGTATCGCCGCCCGCACCCGATCTCGACAGCTCATCATCACTCCGCTCCTTCATATCCATGCAACCTCCGAAGCGGCCCTCCCAACCGCGGCTTGCCCCGCCTTCTGCACGACCGAACCCAATGCCACCCCCTCTCGATGCGCGCAGCGCCCCCCAACTCCAGGCGATTATAGTCACACGCCCGATCTCTGAGAATGGTCCACTCGTCGGCCCGGCTCAGGCCCTACCGCGCGGCCGCCGGCGGCTTCAGCAACAGCGCCAACACGGCCGCAACCAGGCACGCCACCCCGGCGATCACAAAAGGCGTCACAAACCCGCTCGGATCGCCCGGCTTGACCGATTCCTTGAACCAGCCTCCCAACACCGGCCCGATAATCCCGCCGACGCCGTACGCCGTGAAGACCCAGCCGTAGTTCAATCCGACGTTCTTGTTGCCGAAGAAGTCGGCCGTCGCAGCCGGAAACAGCGCGAAGTTGCCGCCGAAGTTGAAGCCGATGATCGCGGCTCCCAGGTACAGCAGCCACACGTTGAAACCCATCCGGTAGAACGCCAACAACACGATTCCCTGACACAGAAGCATGAGGAACAAGCTCGCCTTCCGGCCCAGCTTGTCGCTGAACATGCCCCAGCCAATGCGCCCCAGCCCGTTGGCCAACGCGAAGAACACGCCCATCGCCGTACCCGACGCGTCTTTCGCAAGGGCCTCCGACAGCCCAGCGCTCTTCAACGCATCGATCGCGAACAACGCAATGCAGCCGATCACCATCAGCCCCGCCATGGCGCCTGCGATGAACATCGCCCACAGCGCGAAGAATTGCGGCGTGGCTAGCATCTCGCCACTCGCAAGGTTCAGAGCCCCCGTCGCCGGTGCGCCCGTCGAGGCCTGCGGTGGATTCCATCCGGCCGGCTTGTAGCCCTCCGGCGGATTGACCATCCAGATCGAGCCGATCAGCACGACCACGGCAAAGGCAACCCCGTACGCCAGAAAGACGTTCGCCACGCCCATCTGGTCGATCAAGTGCCCCCAAGCGCCCGCCAGCTTCACCCAGATCAGCGCGCCAAAACCGAACCCAGCCACGGCCAGCCCGGTCAACATTCCCTTCTTGTCCGGAAACCACTTCACGCCAACGGCAATCGGCACCACATAGGCCAACCCGATCCCGGCCCCGCCCACCAAGCCGATGCTGACCAAGTGCCCCACGAAACTCGTTCCCACGAACCGCGCACCGATGTACCCCAACCCCAGTACGATCCCGCCCAACGCCGCGATGTTGCGCGGCGGGAACTTCGCCTGCATGCGGCCGGCCAGAATCATCACCAGCGCGAACGATGCCAACCCAACTCCAAAAATCCACTGCGTCTGCGTGGCGGTGAAGTTGTAAGGCTCCTTCGTCAAGCTCGGCGTGAACACGCTCCACGCATAAATCGCACCCAGGCAGAGCTGAATGAGGATGGCACCGAGCACCACCAGCCAACGATTCATCACTTTCGCATCCGACATGCAGTACCTCCCATGTGTACGCCTCCCGCCCAAACGAGAGACAGGGTTCCAGCAAACGAGTTCAACGCACGTCACGCACCCTTGGCGGCAAATCCCAAAAGGGGTATCTTACCAGCGCTGCCCAGCAAATGCCATGGTTCCCGTGCCCGTGGCGTTTCACTGGCACTTCGCCCATCAAGTTCATGCCGGCTCCCTCAAGTCGAGGAAGCACGAAGCCCGCAGGGTTTCGTGCGATCCACTCCAAGACGGTACCGGCAAATACTTCGTGCCAGGGGCTCTTGCGCTCTGTCAACCCTTGATCTTGGGGTGCCACGGCTGGCCTGTCCAGCAGTGCCAATGGGTTACCGACGACTCGACCCGTGTTTTCAACTATGACAGAGCACTAGTGGCCAGTCGGCCCATAGCGAAACGAATCCCAATACGCCCGGTCCGTCGCATAAACGTCGATCGGATCGCTCGCCTTGAGATCTTTCGGCAGAAAGCCGAATCGCTGCATCTCGCGAATGTAATGCTCGTTCGGCCGAAATCCCGGCATGTCAAAACGCTTGATTTCCGCCAACTGGTGCCGAGCTCCCTCGATCCCCGCGAGGATCTCCTTGTACACCGGATCGTCCGTGTTCTGGAAAACCGCCTCCCCGCACAGCGCCAATCCTCCCGCCTCCTTGGCCAGCGGCGCCCGCAGCAGGAACGATTTTTCCGGATGCGAAAGGTTGGCCAGCCGGCCCGGAAACCCTCGCACCGGATTCAATCGCACCGCTCGGACTTCCTTCTTTCCCCCCACTTCCACCTCCTCAACGTGGCATCGACCGCACCGCTGCCGAATCGCCTCGTTCGGCAGCCCCACGCCGACCATCCCGCTGGCCAACGACGCGTACGTCCCCGGATACGTGGCGCTCGTGTCGATCCACAGCCGAATCGTCGCCCGCTCCAGATCCGACAGCTTCGCCTCGTGGTGGCTGCCGTCCACCAACTGCATCAGCCGGCTCGCCGCGCTCCCGTAGCTGTACGGCGCCCGGTTGCCAAACGGCTCATTCCGCCCGTCCACGACCAGCCCCCGCGTCTGCATCGCCAGGTAGCTCATCGTGTACATCGCCGTTCTGTCGCCGCTTAGGTCCACTTTCCCTTCGTACCGGTCCGCGCTGTGGCACTCCACGCAATGCCGATCCAGAATCGGCTGCACGTCCCGCGGAAAGTCCAACACGGTCGGCACGCCCGCGATCGGCGCCACCGCACTCGGCCGCCGCCGCATTGCCATCAGGTCTGCCGCGCCGCTCAACGGCGTACGCACCCGCTGCTCGTGGCAGCCCACGCAACTCGTCGTCTCGCCCGGCTGAAGCACCAGGAAGCTGTGCATCCGCTTCACCGATACGTCGTTCTTGTCCAGCGCCACGAAGAACAGCGACCGCAGCGCCGGCAGTTCCATGTACGCCGATCCGTCGCTCTCCACCGGCACCGTCCCCACGATCTCCGCCAGCGTGAACGAACCGCCGATCGTCAGCGGCTCCATTCCGCCCGAAAAATTCACCGGCTTGGGCAACTGCTGAAGCACCAGCAACTTCTTGATCGAACCACGCTCAACTCCCGCCATGTTGCGGCCCTGATAGACGTCCTCCAGCACCAACCTCGCCGTCGGCGCCCCAAGGTCCACTCGCGGAGCAATCACCGTCTCGCGCGACCGCGCCCTCAGCGGCTGCGGCTCGTGGCATTCCATCCGCCGGTCCGCCTCGGGCAGAGCGTACACCAACTCGCTCTTCCCGCTGCCGTCCATCAAAAAAACCCCCTCGCGCTGCGCCGCGAGAAAACACGTCTCGCTGAATCCATAAGGATCCCGCCAGTCCGGCCGCTCGCTCACGCGCCGCGCCGCCTCCTCCTTGTCCGGGCCTAGGCTCGGATCGACCACAGTCACGAACCCCATGTGCTCCGGCCGCCCATGTCCCGGCGAAAACGACGCCACCACCTTCCCCGTCCCCGCAATCGGCTTCGCGTCCAGCATCGCCACACCGCCCGTCATGTTGCCGAAATACACCATCTGCCCCGTGCCGTCCGGGTTCATCGTCCACAGATGGTGAAAGTGCACTTGGCTCCGGTCCACGTATTCCCATCGCATGTATAGCACTCGGCCGTCGGGCAGCATCCACGGTGTATTGTCGTGGTCGTTGTTGCTCGAGAGCATCCGCACGTTCTTTCCGTCGCCATCGCACCGGTAAACCGTCGCCACCCGAGTGTACCAGCAGTTCACGAATCGCCGGCACCGCGACGAACAGAAGATGATCCCGCCGTCAGGGCAATACGTCGGCTCGATGTCGTCGTCCGGCCCGTCGGTCAACTGCTTCAGCCCCGTGCCGTCCACGTTGATCTCGTACAGATGAAACACATGCTGCCCGCCCTTGCGGTACGAGAACAGAATCTTTTTCCCGTCGTAATGCACCTGCGGATCGCGCACGCCGCCGGCCGGATCGTCCAGCAGAACCTTCAACTCGCCGCTGCGCAGGTTCATCCGGCACAGCCGCCCGCCCTCGCCGTAGCCCCACAGAACCCCGTCCTGCTTCTTAAACGCTAGCCTGCTGGGAGGATCCGAGAAGTCGGCATAGTTCCCGAACGTTACGTACCAATGGTCGTGCCCCGGCACACGCACCGAAAAGACGATCTCCTCGACACCGGCCATCGGCCCTTCGAGAAACTTCTCCAACATCGGCCCAACGCGATAGCCCGACGCCGGCGCCGCCTCGCTCGCCACGCAAAACACAAGCGAACCCAATGCCCAGCAAGCCAACAACGTCCAGACCCGCGATCGAGCCATGATCGGCAGTCTCCTTGTTCAAGGTGGCGGGGCCACGAGGCAGGAAGTAGAGGGAGGCTTTGACCGACCATTGTAGTCGCCAGCACTCCGGCCGTGAAGCGTTGATCCACCCCCATTGCTCACCGCAACCATCACGATACTCCACAATTCCAACCTTCCTCCACCCCAACCCACACCACCACCCATGTAGCACAGCCGCCCCCGGCTGTGCCGCCCCATACCCAACCCACACCACCACAGACTCCTCAACCCGCAACCGCGCATTTGCAGCCCCTACGCCGCCTGATACATTGGATAGAATGAGAAGCCTGCCGCTAAGCACCCTGATCCCCGGCGTCCTTGCCGTCGTCGCAGGCGCCGCACTGATCGGTTGGCTCAATGTCGGCCCGCACGATCCCTTGCACGAGCGAATGCCCGGCCAGGACCTTCCTCCCGGCACCGCCGCCGCCGCGCCGGCCGTGCATCTCAAAACCACGCTCACCGTCTCTGGCCTCAAGCCCGTCGATATGCCTGGTATATGGCCATGCTTCCGCGGGGAACGACTCGACGGAATCGGTCAACCCGACGCGCCCCTCGCTCGCCAGTGGCCTCCGCAAGGTCCGCCCGTCCTGTGGACCGCCGAAATGGGCGAAGGCTACGCAGGCCCCGCCATCCGCGCAGGCCGCGTCTACGTCCTCGACTACGATCGCCAGGCTTCGGCCGATGCCCTCCGCTGCCTCTCACTGGCCGATGGCCGCGAAATCTGGCGATCCACCTATCCCGTCCCCGTCAAACGCAATCACGGCATGTCGCGCACCGTGCCCTTCGTCACCGACAACTACGTCGTCGCCCTCGGTCCCAAGTGCCACGTTACTTGCGTCGACACCCTCACCGGCAAAACCTACTGGATGCTCGACCTCGTCCGCCGCTTCGGCGCCACGGTGCCGCCCTGGTACGCCGGCCAGTGTCCCTTGGTCGAAAACGATCGCGCCATCCTCGCCCCCGGCGGCCCTCAAACCCTGCTCATCGCGGTTCAGTGTGCCTCGGGCGACATCCTCTGGAAAAGCCCCAACCCGCGCGGCTGGAGAATGACCCACGTCTCGATCGTGCCCATGGAGCTGGCCGGCCGCCGCATGTATGTCTATTGTGGCAGCGGCGGCGTGGCCGGCATCGCGGCCGACGACGGCTCGCTCCTCTGGGACACCACCGACTGGAAGATCAGTATCGCCACCGTTCCTTCCCCGGTCGTCCTGCCCGACGGCAAGATCTTCTTCTCCGGCGGCTACAACGCCGGTGCGCTCATGCTCCAGGTCAGACGCCAGGGCGACCGCTTCGTCGCCGAAACTCTCTTTCGCCTCAAGCCCGACAAGTTCGGCTCCACCCAACAGACTCCCATCTTCTACCGAGATCATCTCTTCGGCGTCCGCGAACGAGACAAACAGCTCGTCTGTCTCGATCTCCAGGGCAACGTCGTCTGGGCAAGCGGCCGTCAGCACCGTTTCGGACTCGGCCCCTACCTGATTGCCGACGGACTGATCTACGTACTCGACGACGAAGGCGTCCTCACCATCGCCGAAGCGACCATCGACGGTTACCACCAACTCGCCCAACACCAGGTCCTCGACGGCCCCGATGCCTGGGGCCCCATGGCCCTCGTAGGCGGCCGGCTCCTCGTGCGCGATTTCACCCGCATGGCATGCCTTAACGTGGCCCAATAGCCCGCGGCAAAGAACCGCCGACCCCAAACACCCATGTCAAGCCCAAACGAACAAAACCCGACCGGCCGCAACCGCCTCCCGGTGGCCTCCCTGGCGATCACCGCCGTCGTGCTCGTCGCCATCGTCGTCGGCGCCGTCGCGCTCTGGCGATCCGATCGCTCCGGCGACTCCGGCAGCGGCCTTCCCGCCCAGTTCGACTACGACCTCAACGCCTACAAGACGATCGACCCCGCACTCTTCATCGCCCGCCAAACATCCCAAATCCCACTGTCGATCCAGGAGCCTCGCTCCCTCGCGACCGGACCCGACGATCGCATCTACGTCGTCGGCGACCGCGCCATCGCCATCTTCAATTCCGACGGAACGCCCCGCGCCAACATCGCCCTCAACACGCCCGGCCACTGTCTCGCCGTGGCCGCGCGATCCGATTCCCCCGAACGCCTCTTCGTCGGCATGCGTGAACATATCGAATTGCTCGCCGCCGACGGCACCCTCGAATCCGCCTGGCCCACCCTCGGCGACAAGGCCCTCATCACCTCGATCGCCCTGGCCGAACCGGCAGGCCAGAGCGATATCTTCGTCGCCGATGCCGGCAACCGCGTCGTCCTCCGCTTGGATCGCACCGGCAAGCTCCTCGGTCGCATCGGCCGTCGTGATCAACGCCGCCACATCCCGGGCCTCATCATTCCCAGCCCCTACTGCGACGTCGCCGTCTCGCCCGACGGTCTCCTGCGCGTGGCCAACACCGGCGCCCACCACATCGAAGCCTACACGTTCGACGGCGACTACGAACAGCCGCTGACCTGGGGCAAAGCCTCGCTCAAAATCGCCGGCTTCTGCGGCTGCTGCAACCCGGCCAACTTCGCCCTGCTCCCCGACGGCCGCTTTATCACCGCCGAAAAAGGAATCCCTCGCGTCAAGATCTACACCGCCGACGGCCAATTCCAGGGCGTGGTTGCCGGCCCCGAAACGCTCGCCCCCACCGCAACCATCACCGAAGAAACCCGTGAAGAGCACCGCTTGTCCGTCGTCGACGTCGCCGCCGACAGCCACGGACGTGTCCTCGTCCTCGATCCGGCCACTCGCCAGGTCCGTATCTTCAAACTCGATTCGAAATCGTCAGAGAAATCCCCATGACCGACTCCGACAATAACCTCAACCGTCGCTCCTTCGTCGCAGCCGGCCTGCGCATCGCCGGGGCCCTCGGCATCACCGCGGTCGCCGGATGGCTCGCCGTCCGCCGCTCCGCTTCCAATGCCGTCGTCTGGCAGATCGATCCCAACAAGTGCATCGCCTGCGGCAACTGCGCCACGAATTGCGTACTTGATGTCTCCGCCGCCAAGTGCGTGCATTCTTTCTCCATGTGCGGCTATTGCCAACTCTGCACGGGTTACTTCGAGCCCGAGCCCAACGCACTCAACTCCGGCGCCGAGAACCAGCTCTGTCCCACCGGCGCCATCGTCCGCAAGTTCGTCGAAGATCCCTACTACGAATACACCATCGACGAGCCGCTCTGCATCGGCTGCGCCAAGTGCGTCAAGGGATGCAGCGCGTTCGGCAACGGCTCCCTGCACATGCAAATACGCCACGATCGCTGCCTCAACTGCAACGAATGCTCCATCGCCGTCGCGTGCCCCTCGCAGGCCTTCGTCCGGGTCCCCGCCAGCCAGCCCTATCTACTCAAGCATAGGGAGGAGGCATGAGGCGACTCACGCGAATCATCATCGCCGGTTGCTGCACGGCCCTCCCCGCCGCGCAGCTTTGGGCGGCGGAGCGTTTCCCACCACCCGACTTCACCGACCACCAGCTCCCCATCACCACCACTCCGCCCGTCCGGTGGTTCGGCTGGCAGTACATCGATGTCGCGCTCCTCGTCCTCGCTCTGGCACTGGCCACCTACTTCGCCCTCCGCCGCCGCTCGCGTCCGGCGTTGGTTGCCCTGACGGTCGCCTCGCTGGCCTGGTTCGGCTTCTGGCGTCAAGGCTGCATCTGCCCCATCGGCGCCATCCAGAACGTCACCCTGGCGATCGCCGATCCCACCTACACCATCCCGCTGGTCGTCCTCGCTTTCTTCACCATTCCGCTCCTCTTCACCCTCTTCTTCGGCCGCACCTTCTGCGCCTCCGTCTGTCCCCTGGGCGCCATGCAGGAACTCACGCTTCTGCGCTCCGTGCGCGTGCCCGGTTGGCTCGACCATGCCCTCGGCCTTATCCCCTTCGTCTATCTCGGCGCCGCCGTCATCTTCGCGGCCACCGGGGCCGGCTTTGTCATCTGCCAATACGATCCCTACGTCGGCTTCTTCCGGCTCAGCGGCTCCGCGTCCATGATCGTCTTCGGCGCGGCCCTCGTCGTCATCGGCCTGTTCGTAGGCCGCCCCTACTGCCGATTCCTCTGTCCCCTCGGAGCCATTTTCGGATTGCTCTCCCGCGTCTCCGGACGTCAGGTCCGCATCCCGCCCGAAACCTGCGACAGTTGCCGACTCTGCGAAGACGTCTGTCCCTACGGTGCCATCCGTCCGCCCACCGTCGCGCAGCCGCCCGACCAGCGCATCCGCGGCCGCCGCCGACTGGCCGCCATGCTGCTCCTGCTTCCCGTGCTCATCGCCCTCGGCGGATGGCTCGGCCACGGCCTCTCGTCGCCCCTCGCCCGTATGCATCGCGATGTCCGCTTGGCCCAGCGCGTCTACCTCGAACAAACCCAACAGGTCCAGGGAACGACCGACGCCAGCGACGCCTTCCGCAATACGGGCCGTCCCGTCACCGACCTCTACACCGCCGCCGCGGCTTTGCAAGATCGCTTCGCCCTGTTGGGCACACTGCTCGGCGGCTGGGTTGGCCTCGTCATTGGCGTCAAACTCATTGCCCTCTCCCTTCGACGCCGTCGCACCGAGTACACCCCCGACCCCGCCCTTTGCGTCTCCTGCGGCCGCTGCTTCCAGTACTGCCCCCGCGAACTCCAGCGCCGCGGCCTCATCCAAGACATCCCAGTCACCGAACCTCCCCTCGCCCGCGACCGGGAGAGCGACCAAGGGTGAGGGCGTTTTATCTCCAGCGACTCCTCCCAACAACAAGCAGCCTTTTCAACCAACCAAAGCCTCAACGCACCGCATGCCCAACTCACCCGCCGACCAACATCAACCGCTCGATCGCCTGCTTCGACGCAGCGCCTACCTGGCCGCCGTCTTCGCTCTGGTCGTCGCCGCGCTGTTGATGTGGGATTTCAGCAAGCGCCAGGCCAAGACCCCCTTGGATTCTCGCCAGTTCCTCGCCCTCAAGTCCCAGTTGGCCAAACAGCCGCGCAGCGACGAGCTCAAGGAAACCATCCGCCGCATGGACCTCGATCTCCGCCAACGCTACTTCCGTCAGCGGCGCTTCGCCGAGATCGGTGCCTGGCTCCTCTTCATCACCGCGATCGTCTTCTTCGTCACCGCAAAATGGGCCGCCTCGCACCATCGCAAGCTGCCCATGCCCCAGCCGCAAGGCGCCCCGCCCGACTACGACGAGCAACTCGCCCACGGCGGACGCCGCGCCATTGCCGCGCTGGTTGTCGCCCTGAGCCTTCTCGCCGTTGTCCTCGGCCTCACCATACGCAGTGACTTGCCACCGGTCGAACAGCACCTCGCCGCCGCGCCGCCGGCCACCACCACTCCAGCCGCGCAGCCAGCCACCGCCGCTCCAGCCGCCCCGGCGACGACCGCCGTTGCCAACACCAACGCTCCCTCGACCGAAACCGACCTCACCAAACAGTGGCCCCGATTCCGCGGCCCCGGCGGCCGAGGCGTCGCTCCCTACTCCGACGTGCCCATACAGTGGAACGCATCCACCGGCCAGAACATCCTCTGGAAGACGCCCGTCCCCTTGCCCGGCAACAACTCGCCTGTCGTCTGCGGCGATCGCATCTTCCTCTCCGGCGCCGACGAAGAGAAACGCGAGGTCTACTGCTTCGACGCCGCCTCCGGCAAGCTTCTCTGGCAGAAGCAGGTCCCAGGCACGCCGCAGAGCACCGCCGAGCCGCCCGAAGTCTCGCCCGACACCGGCTTCGCCGCTCCCACCATGGCCACCGACGGCCGTCTCGCATTCGCCATCTTCGCCAACGGCGACGTCGCCGCCTTCGACTACTCCGGCAACCTCGTCTGGTCCCGCAGCCTCGGCATTCCCAAGAGCACCTACGGGCACGCCGCCTCGCTGCTGGTCTTCCAGAACCTCCTCCTCGTCCCCTTCGATCAAGGAGCCGTCAAAGACAAGCTCTCCAAGCTCCTCGCCCTCGACACGGCCACCGGAAAAACCGTCTGGGAAGCCCACCGCGACGTCCCCTGCAGTTGGCCTACTCCCATCCTCATCGACGTCCAGGGCAAGACCCAGGTCATCACCGCCGCCGACCCCTGGGTCATCGCCTACGATGCCCGCGACGGTCACGAAGTCTGGCGAGCCAAGTGTCTACGGCAGGACGTCGGCCCGTCGCCCACCTTTGCCAACGGAGTCGTTTACGCCGCCAACGAGTTCCCCGGCCTGGCGGCCATCCGCGCCGATGGGCAGGGCGACGTGACCAAAACCCACATCCTCTGGAAAGGCGAGGAAGGACTCCCCGACACCGCCAGCCCGCTGGCCACCGACAAGTACGTCCTCCTTCTCTCCTCCGCCGGCACACTCACCGCCTACGACGCCAAAACCGGCGACATGCTCTGGCAGGAGGATTTCGACTCCGCCTTCAACTCGTCCCCCAGCCTCTGCGGCAACCGCATCTATCTGTTCGGCACCGAAGGCAAATGTTGGGTCATCGAACCCAACCCCGACGAGTGCAAGATCGTCGCCGAGTCCGACCTCGCCGAAGACTGCGTCACCAGCCCCGCGTTCCAGCCCGGCCGCATGTACATCCGCGGCCGAGAAAACCTCTACTGCATCGCCAGCCCCTAACTTCACTCACAATTCCTCATCCACCACTCACCATTCCCCAATCACCCTCAAGCATTCCCCACCTACCATTCATCGGTCGTCATTCGTCATTCGTCATTCACCACTTCCCCACCCCACCTCCTTCGACCGAGCTAGTTACCCACTCGCACCCGAGGCATCACTTTCTCAACCATATTCCGCACCTATCCATGGTCGGAGCCCCCTCCTCCAGCAATAATTACAAGAAACCCAAACCCATGTAGCACAGCCACCCATGTAGCACAGCCGCCCCCGGCTGTGCAGACCTCACCACAACGCGCCAACTCGCGCACCACAGCCGCCCCCGGCTGTGCCCAACCAACCCAACGCAACCCCATCAGTCACCACACGCGTCGATCGACCGAAAACCCCTTATGTTCCATCGGACTCGCTCACAGATCGACGACTCTCCCGCGCCCGGCATCACCGAGGTCGACCTCTCCTTCGTCGATCGGGTGGTCGCCCAACTCGGCCAAACGGCCGAAGCGACCATCCCCATCCTTCAGGCGATCCAGGAGCACTATCGCTATTTGCCCGAACCGGCCCTCGAGCGCGTCTGCTCGCTCACCGACATCACTCCCGCGGCGATCGTCGGCGTATCGACGTTCTACACGCAGTTCCGTCACCAACCGGTCGGCCAGCATCTCATTCGTGTCTGTCATGGCACGGCCTGCCACGTCAAAGGGTCCGACCTCGTCCAGCAGAGCCTCCAGCACCACCTGGATATTCCCGACGACAACGACACCGACCCCACCGGCCGATTCACCATCCAGAAGGTCGCTTGCCTCGGCTGCTGCACGCTGGCGCCGGTCGTCCAGATCGATGGCATCACCTACGGACGACTCAGCGCCGCCTCCGCGCCCCAGGTCATCCACGATTTCCTCCGCCAGCACGAAAACGGCGCCGTCCGCCCGCGCCACCGTGCGGTCATGCCCAACGGTCGGCTCGGCGAGATCCGCGTCGGTTTGGGTTCCTGCTGCGTCGCCCAGGGGAGCGACAAGGTCCACGAGGCCATCGACGCGCTCTTGGCCGAATCCGGCGCCCCGGCGGTCGTCAAGCGCGTCGGCTGCGTCGGCATGTGTCATCAGACTCCGCTCGTCGAAATCGTCCCGCCCGACGCGCCGTCGCAGCTCTTCCCCAAGGTCCAGCCTCACAACGTTCCGTCTATTGTCCTCAAGCACTTCAAGCCCAAGAGCCCCTGGCGCCGCCTCACTTACGCCTTCACGCGTCTCTTGGACCGCTTCCATTGCGACCAACAGGCAGCCGCGCAGGCCGCCTATCCTCTCGACACCCGCGACGGCCAGGTCTGCGCCTTTCTCGGCCGGCAGCGACATTTGGCCACCGAGTACTGTGGGCAGATTGATCCCACCGACCTCGACGAATACCTCCGCCACGACGGCTTCAGCGCCCTGAAATCTTGCCTCCAGACCCTCACTCCCGACCAGGTCGTCCAGCAGATCCAAACCAGCGGGCTTCGCGGTCGCGGCGGCGCCGGCTTTCCCACCGGCGCCAAATGGTCCGCTGTCCGCGCCGCCACCGGTCAACCCAAGTACGTCCTCTGCAACGGCGACGAAGGCGACCCCGGCGCCTTCATGGACCGCATGCTCCTCGAGTCCTTCCCCTATCGGATCATCGAGGGAATGGCCATCGCCGCCCACGCCGTCGGAGCCGCCGAAGGCATCTTCTACATCCGCGCCGAGTATCCGCTCGCCGTCGCGCGCATCAACGAAGCCCTCGACCGCTGCCGCCAGCGAGGCCTCCTCGGCGACCACATCCTCGGCACCAACTTCAGCTTCCACCTCTCGGTCAAACAGGGCGCCGGCGCCTTCGTCTGCGGCGAGGAGACCGCGCTGTTGGCCTCCTTGGAAGGCCAGCGCGGAACGCCACACCTGAGGCCGCCCTATCCCGCTGAAAGTGGCTTCCGCGGCCAGCCCACACTCGTCAACAACGTGGAAACCTACGCCCTGGTCCCCTGGATCCTCCGTCACGGCGCCGCCCAGTTCGCCGCGCTCGGCACCGAGCGAAGCAAAGGCACCAAAGTCTTCGCCCTCGTCGGCAAGGTCCAGCGCGGAGGCCTCATCGAAGTCCCTATGGGCGTTACCCTCCGCGAAATCGTCGACCAGATCGGCGGTGGAGTCGCCCCGGGCCGGCGTCTCAAGGCCGTTCAGGTTGGCGGTCCTTCTGGCGGATGCGTCCCCGCCCAACTCGCCGACACGCCCGTCGACTACGAGGCCCTCGCTGCCGTCGGCGCTATCATGGGCTCCGGCGGATTGGTCGTCCTCGACGATTCCGACTGCATGGTCGACATCGCCCGCTACTTCCTCCGCTTCACCCAGGACCAATCTTGCGGAAAATGTACCTTCTGCCGTATTGGCACGCGGCGAATGTTGGATATCATGGATCGAATCTGCGCGGGCGCCGGCCAACCCGGCGATCTGGAGCAGCTCGAGCACCTGGCGCGTACGGTCAGCTCGGCCAGCATCTGCGGCCTAGGCACCACCGCACCCAACCCCGTGCTTTCCACGCTCCGATACTTCCGCGACGAATATGAAGCCCACCTCCAAGGCCGCTGCCCCGCCGGCAAGTGCAAGGAGTTGATCCGCTATCGAATCAACGACAAGTGCATCGGTTGCACCCTTTGCGCCCAACATTGCCCCGCCGACGCCATCCCCATGACCCCGTACGCTAGGCATACCATCGACCACGACAAGTGCACGCGCTGCGACACCTGCCGCCAGGTCTGCCCTACCGAAGCTGTCATCGTCGAGTAACGAGTCGAGTCCATGAAGGTTCTTATCGATCAACGTGAAGTCCACGTCCCGCCCGGAACAACCATCCTCGAGGCTGCCCGCCAGGCCGGGATCGACATCCCCACCCTCTGCCACCTCAACGGATTCCAACCGTCCACCTCGTGCCTCGTCTGCGTCGTCAAGGTGTGCGGCCGCAACAAGCTCGTCCCCTCCTGTGCCACGCTTGTCGTCGACGGCATGGAGGTCCAGAGCAATACGCCCGAAGTTCACCAGGCCCGCCAAACCGCCCTGGAACTCCTCCTCTCCGACCACATCGGCGATTGCCTGGCACCTTGCTACTTCGCGTGCCCCGCGCACATGGACGTCCCCCTCATGCTCCGCCAGATCGCCCAGGAAGACTTCGGCCAGGCGATCATCACCGTCAAGCAACAAATCGCCCTTCCAGCAACCCTCGGCCGAATCTGTCCCGCACCCTGCGAGAAAGGCTGCCGCCGCGGTGCTGCCGATGGTCCTGTCGCCGTCTGCCAGATGAAGCGCTTCGTCGCCGACTGGGATCTTCGCTCCGACACTCCCTACGCTCCCGAGTGCGCCCCCGACACGGGCCATCGCGTGGCGATCATCGGGGCCGGGCCCACCGGGCTCTCGGCCGCTTGCTACCTCCGCCAGCTCGGACACGCCGTTACCATCTTCGACGCCGCCCAACAGCCAGGCGGTCGCCTCTGGACCGAAACCACCGAGTTCCAGTTGCCTCGCGAGATCCTTCTCGCCGAAATTCAACAGGTCCTCCGCCTCGGCGTCGAATTCAACGGCCAGAGCCCCGTCGAAGATCGCGCCACGCTCGACGACCTCCGCTCCGATTTCAACGCCGTCCTCCTCGCCTGCGGAGCCATGGACCTCGCCATGGTTGAAACCTGGGGGCTGGCCACCGCGTCCCGAGGCGTCCTTGCCGACAAGCGCACCTTCCTCACCAGCCTTCCCAAGGTATTCGCGGCCGGCAATGCCGTGCGCGGCAAAGCCATGGTCGTCCGCAGCGTGGCTGACGGAAGAGAGGCCGCCGCCGCCATCGACCGCTTCCTCACCGACCAGTCGTCCGCCGCGCCCCCAAAGCCGTTCTCCACCCGCGCCGGTCGCCTGCAAGACAGCCAGCTCTCCGACCTGCTCAGCCTCGCCGGCACCGCGCCCCGTTGCGAGCCTACAGGCGGAGCCGACGCCGAGTACACCGTCGACGAGGCGGTCCAGCAGGCCGGCCGCTGCCTCCACTGCGACTGCCGCGGCGCCGACGCCTGCAAGCTGCGCCGCTATGCAGCCGAGTACGGGGCCGATCCCAACCGCTATCGCTCCCAACGCCAGCGCATCGAGATCAGCGACCAGCATTCCCTGGTCCTCTACGAGCCCGGCAAATGCATCCAGTGCGGCCTCTGCATCCAGATTGCCACCGCCGCTGGCGAGCCTCTCGGCCTCACCTTCGTCGGCCGCGGCTTCGACGTCCACGTCGGCGTCCCCTTCAACCGATCGCTCGAAGAGGCCCTCAGCAAGGTCGCCGCCCAATGCGTCGCCGCCTGCCCCACCGCCGCCCTTACCCTCCGCCCCGAACGCGCCGACCTCCCCATCCTCTACCGCCCCTAGCTCCACCCACACCCACCACACCTCCACCCCATGTAGCACAGCCGCCCCCGGCTGTGTCCAGCCCCAACCTCTCCTACTCCCCACCCTCAACCCCGCGATCTAGCTAATCTGCGCACCCAAGGCAAAGATTGCCGAATCTACCGGAAATCCCGCGGGCGGCCACCGCATAATGCCGAATCATCCACAAGATGCTCCGGACCGCTCCCTTGTGCGCCGTCACCGCGCAACGGAGCAACCTCGGCAATCCAGGGAGGGCATGGCGATGAGCCAACCTACGGTCGTCATTCTGCGTGCGTCGTTCGTCCTATCCGCGCTCTTTGTTCTGGCTTGCTTCGCACGACACGCCGACGCCCAACAGCCCGCGCCCGCCCCCAAGGCCGCCACCAGCCAAACTACCACGCCCGCCTCCGTCCTCCTTCCCTCGCAGAAGGACCTCGGTCGTTGGGCCAAGCCCATGGATGAGATCCAGGTCTGGCCCTCGTCCCCTAAGGGCCCATTCCCAGTCGACGGCTCCAAGGCCCTGTTCGTCCAGCCATCGCCCACGGCCGAACAGTCTCGCACCTCCGCCTGCACCTCCATGCAATGGGTGCCCTCCGGATTGGTCTATCATCCGCTCTACTTCGACGACGTGCCCCTGGAACGCTACGGCCAGACCTCTTGTCCGACCTTGCAGCCCGTCCTCTCTGGCGCCTGTTTCTTCGGCGCCGTCCCCTTGCTGCCCTACAAGATGTGGATCGATCGCCCCTGCGACTGCATCTGGGACCTCGGCTACTACCGCCCCGGCAGCCCCACCCCCTGCATCCGCCAGCGCGTCGCCTTCTAGGGCACCTCCCCGCGCCCAGTCACGCCCACAACGCCCGCTCGTAAAACGCGCGTGGCGATCCGCAGAATCCTCCCCGCGCCCGCCATGTAGCACAGCCGCCCCCGGCTGTGCCCCAATGCCTCCCCAACGCACCTCCCCTCGCCCGCTCGCGGGAGAGGGGCCGCATGGTGAGGGCGTGCAGCCTCCTATCAAGGCCCCCAAGCCAACAGATCCAATAGCATGCGCGCTCATGGCCACCGATTGCACCTCCCCCGCGCCTTGCCTCCCCAACGCGAAACACGCCAACCGTCGCATCACCCCGACCACCACCAGATAGGTTCCTACTAGCCACCCCTTTCAACATGAAAGCAACGCTAGCTGGCAAATCACCGGGAGAAACGAAATTCGATATTGTCGATGGCTGTTTCCTCTGGCCGATGCTAGCTGCGAATTCCTCGGGAAAGACGACACCATGTTGAAAGGGGTGGTTCCTACTAGCCCACCCCACTGCCACCCACAATCACCCGCCACTCCACCCCAACGCCTTCACAATAGGTCCCCTGCGCAAACCTTCCTGATTCTACCGACTTTGCTTTTCTTTCCGATTCCTACAGCACGATACCTATGGATACTCGCGCACTATTGGGTCCTGCATTGGAACTGGAACGAGGCCGACCATCGGGAGGCCGAAAGATCAGGATTGGGTTGGACCCCTTGTTCCGTTTTCAATACAGGCATCAATAGAACTCATCGTGCGCTCGCTTCGATGGTTCTCGGAGGGGGGAACATGGACGTTACGATATTCGGCTCGCGGCAACGCAATCATCGTCCGGCGAACCTCTGGCCCGCATTGGCCAGTGCCACGGCGATCGCCTTGATGACCATCGCCCTTGGCTGTCGCACGGATCGCCCATTCCACTTCTCCCGCCACTCCATCCCGCCGGTCGACAGGGCTACCGAGATCGAGTATCCCGACACCGAAACCGACACCCCGGCCGACATACTCAACGCACCGCCGCCCGAGACCGTACTCTCCTCGGGCAACGTCCAGTACTGGCCCCTCAAAATCGAAGAGGCCATCCAAATTGCCCTCAGCAACAGCCGCGTTATGCGCGATCTCGGCGGCCGCGTCCTTCGCACTCCTTCCATGAACGCCACCGTCTACGACCCGGCCCTCAGCGAGACCGATCCCCTCCGCGGTCCCGAAGCCGCCCTCAGCGCGTTCGACGCCTCGTTCACCACCAGCATGTTCTGGCTCTACAACGATCTCAATCTGTCGACCGACCTGCTCGGAGGCCTCTCGTCGCAGTCACAGCAGAATTTGGGCCTCTTCCAGACACAAATCGCCAAAACGGCCACCACCGGAACCCAGTTCTACGTCAAGAATCTCACCGCTTACGGCAAGAACAACCTCCTCATCGACATCGACGGATACTACACCCAGCTCGCCGCCGGCTTCCGCCAGCCCTTGCTCCAGGGCTCTGGCATCGCTTTCAACCGCATCGCCGGTCCCAACGCCCGCCCCGGCATGTACAACGGCATCCTCATCGGACGAATCAACACCGACGTCACGCTCGCCGACTTCGAGACCGGCGTCCGCGACCTGCTCTTCAACGTCGAGCAGGCGTACTGGGAGCTCTATCGCTCCTATCGCGAGCTCGACGCACGCGTCACCGCGCGCGATGCCGCGCTCGAAACCTGGCAACTCGTCGAGCGCCGCTTCCAGTCCGGTGCCGCCGACCGCGAGCAGGAAGCCCACGCCCGCCAGCAGTACTACCTCTTCGACGCCCAGGTCATCAACGCACAGACCGGTGCCTCCCTGGCCGGCGAGTCCGGCGGTGCCACGTCCATTCCCGGCGTCCTCAACTCCGAGCGCCGCTTGCGATGGCTCATGGGCCTGCCGCCCACCGACGGCCGCGTCATCCGCCCCGCCGACGTCCCCTCCGACGTCCGCGTTCAGTTGGACTGGGGCGAATCCCTCCAGGACGCCCTCGCCCGCCGCGTCGAGCTTCGCCGGCAGCGTTGGGTCATCAAACGCCGCGAGCTCGAACTCATCGCCGCACGCAACTTCCTTCAAATGCGTCTCGACGTGACCGGCCAGTACGGCGTCAGTGGCCTCGGCGTCAATCTCCTCGGCCAACAAAGCCCCTTCGACGATCTCGTCTCCGGCGACATTCAGAACTGGCAGTTGGGCCTCCAGCTATCCACCCCCATCGGCAACCGCATCGGGCACACGGCCGTACGCAATGCCGAACTGCAACTCACTCGCGAACGGGCCATCTATCGCGACCAGGAACTCCGTGCCGCGCACGACCTGAGCAACGCGCTGGCCGAAGTCGATCGCTCCTACGCCGTTGCCCGCGCCGCCTTCAATGGCTTCATTGCCGCCCACCAGCAGCTCGAAGAGGTCCGCAAGAAGTACGACGCCGGCCTTGTCCCCCTCGACTTCCTCCTCGACGCCCAGCGACGAGCCGTCGATGCCGACAGCACCTACTATCAGGCGACTGTCCAATACAGCGTCTCCGTCACCGCCGTCTATCTCGCTCGCGGCACGCTCCTCGCCTACAACAACGTCTACCTCAACGAAGGGCCCTGGTCCGAGGAAGCCTACAACTCGGCCGCCCGACAGTCCCGCCGATTCGGGCCGCGCGTTCTCAACTACGTCTTCGAAACGCCGCCTCAAATCAGCCGCGGCCAGTACGTCCAGGAAGTCGCCACCGTATCGACCGAACCGACGCCGTCTCCGGCGCCGACCGAGCAAACGCCGCCCCATACCGAGTCCTCTCAGCCCATGCCCCTCCCTAAACCGCCCGTTTCCTCCGACACAAGCCAAACCCCGGACCTCGACCCGTCCGTCGTCCAAACCGCCCTAACCGACCCCTCCCCGATCCGTCAGCCCGTCATGCACGACCTCAACCCTCTGACCCCACGCTAGAGCGCATCTGCGACGGGCACTGCCTCCATCCCCGCACCGGGGACTGTCTCGCGCCGCGACGGGACAGTCCCCTTCAGCATCACGACGGCTTCTCGAAGTGCATCGTGTAGGCAATCCGACTCCCAAAGAACCCGCTCTCCACGAAGCCCGCCGCCTTCGCCGCACTCGCCACACTCTGCCGCTTCTGAAAATGAGGGTCGGCGATCAATTCGCTCACCGACAGCACTCCGCCCGGCTTCAGACAATCAAAGATCTCCGCCAGCGCCGCCTTCTGATCGGGAATCTCACCCAACACCGCATTCAGCAACACCCGATCGTACCGCTCGCGCTCCAACTTCCCCTCTCCGGCTCCTCCTCGAACGCACTGAATGTTTCCCAGGTTCTCCGCCGCCGCCTTCGCCCGCACGCGTTCCAGCATCCCGGCTTGCACATCAAACGCCGTCACTTCGCCGCTCGGCCCAACCTCCTTCGCCACGGGAATCGTCACCCGTCCCGGCCCGCAGCCATAGTCCAGCACCTTCATCCCCGGCTCCAATGCCAGGCGTCCCACGATCGCCTGGGCACTCGTGTTCTTGAAGAACGGATTGTCCATCTCGACCAGCCAGCTCAGCCAGGTCGGGCACGGCATCGACGCCCGCTGAGAACACACCCTCCAAACAACCCATATCAGGCCCACAAGACCGACGAGCCCCAAACCGATACCTACCGGCCAGAACATAGTGTCACGCCCATCAAGCCAAACCGCGACCATCCCACGAATACCGCTGCACCAGCAGCCGCCAAACTACCACTCCCCTCCCATCTGTCAAGCCGCCTCCCGTCGACGCCCTATTGGGTCCTGCATTGGAACTGGAACGAGGCCGACCATCGGGAGGCCGAAAGATCAGGATTGGGTCGGACCCCTTGTTCCGTTTTCAATACAGGCATCAATGACTCGACTTTTGCACTTATTGTGCTAGCAGTAGTGGCTTTCTAGAAAAAGGGCGAGCCTCTGCCAGAATGGTTTGAATGGACAAACACAAACCGTCTGACAAGGAGGACTCGCCATGATCATCGTACCCTCAGTCTTGGATATTTTGCAGGCATTGGCCGGAAAGATGACGTCCCCCAGCCGGCAAACATTTGTGCGAATTGCAGCGGGATGGCTGTTGGCCCAACACCGAACCGTGACGAGCATGCTTCGGGCAGTTCCTCAAGTACTCCCCAAACACTGGTCGTGTTTCCATCGTTTCTTCTCCCACGCGCATTGGTCGCTGGATGCGCTGGGGCTGTCCCTGGTGCCCTGGATGGAGCCCTTCCTGGGAAAGACCATCTTCTTGGTTGTCGATGACACGCTGGCGCGGAAGCGAGGCAAGAAGATCTATGGGGTGGGTTGGCACCATGACCCGTTGTTGAAGAACGTCAAGGCGGTGACCAGTTGGGGACATAGTTGGGTCATCTTGGGAGTTGTCGTGCGGTTTCCTCAACTGACGGATCGCTGCTTCTGCCTGCCGATTCTCTTTCGCCTGTACCTCAACCAGGCGAAAGCCGCCCAACACCGTCGCGTCCACCGCACGCGTCCGGAACTGGCCCTGCAACTGGTACAGTTGCTGTGCCGATCCTATCCCACTCGCCGGTTTCACCTGCTGGGAGATGCCGCCTACAGCGGATGGACGTTGCGCGACGGGCTGCCGAGCAATTGCGAACTGACCAGCTACCTGCGTTTGGATGCGCGGCTGTATGCTCCCCCACCTCCGCGACTTCCTGGCAAGGGGCGGCCCCGGAAGCGAGGCGAACGTTTGCCTACCCCTGCGACCCTGCTGGAGGGGCGTGCGCGGCGTGTGACGGTCGATCTTTATGGTCGCCACGATACGATTCGCCTGGTCGATATTGTAGCGCACACCTTTCACCATCCTAACCGCCCAATTCGCGTCGTGGCCATCGACTCGCTCCAAGGGAAACGGGGACGGCAGGCCTTCTTTTCGACCGTGGCTGAAGCGTCGGCCGAAGAGATCCTGGGCTGATACAGCCTCCGCTGGACCATCGAGGTCACTTTTGAGAGTGCCAAGGGCCACTTGGGATTCGAAGAACCACCGAGTTGGTCGCGACGAAGTGTCGAGCGCACGGCCCCTCTGGCCATGCTCTTGTATGGCGTTGTCGTCCTCTGGTTCGCCACCGTCGGATATCGCCATGCGCATCTTCCGCACCATCCGTGGTATCCTCAGAAGGCAACCTACTCCTTCGCCGATATGCTGGGGACCTTGCGCCACGAAAATCTCCGCTACACGATTTTCTCGCTACCAGTTTCCAAGCACGATCAACGAAAAATCCTCGATGCCCTACAAAACACCGCGGCCGTTGCCGCCTAAAAGTGCAAAAGTCGAGTCAATGAATCCCTCGAAACTCTCGTCCCCGGGCGACTGCCCCACTCCCCTTCCACCCCCTCCACTCCCCCACAAATGCTCCCGCCCATTTGACGCCGCCTCCTCCGCCAACGACAATCATTCTTGCTGCCTCAAACTGCATCCGGCAGCCACACTCCTCATGAAATCTCAAACCTCCGCGAGGAACCCTGCAATGCCGCGATCCACCGATCGGAAAATCACTCGACGCGACATGTTGTGCAAAACCGCCGTGGGCCTCAGCCTGCCGATGTTCGTATCCCGCTCCGCGCTGGGCTTCGCCGGCCAGCCCGGTGCCAACGGCCGCATCACCGTCGGCGCCATCGGCGTCGGCAACCGTGCCTCCCTCCTCCTCGAACAGCTCCCCGAGGACGGCCAGATCGTCGCCCTCTGCGACTGCAACCTCCCCCGCGCCGACGACTTCCGAAAGAAGAAGAACGCCGACTGGCCCATCATCCAGAACTATCACAAGCTCCTCGATCGCAAAGATATCGACGCCGTCATCATCGCCACCCGCGAGCACCAGCGCGTCCTCCCCTGTATCCACGCCGTCCAGGCGGGCAAAGATATCTACGCCGAAAAACCCCTCACCCTCTACATCCAGGAAGGCCGCGTCCTCGTCGACGCCGTGCGCAAATACAACCGCGTCTTCCAGGTCGGCACCCAACAGCGTTCCATGGCCATCAACCGCCTCGCCTGCAAGTTCATTCGCGACGGCGGCCTCGGCCAACTGCGCGAGATTCGCGCCGTCAACTACACCGGCCCCGCCCCGCTGCCCGAAAAGCCCTTCCCGGCCCAGCCGATCCCCGAAGGCCTCGACTGGGACATGTGGCTCAACCAGGCCGCCATGCGACCCTACAATCCGCACGCCATGGGCGGGTTCATCGATCTCTGCGGTGGTGAAATGACCAACTGGGGTGCCCACGGCATCGACCAGGTCCAGTGGGCTCTCGGCATGGATGAAAGTGGCCCCGTCGAAATGTGGCCTCTCTCGCCCGGTCTCAACGGCCAGGTCGCCATGCGCTACGCCAACGGCGTGCCGCTCAACTTCGTCATCGACAAGGGCCCCGTGGGCGGAGCCATCTTCATCGGCACGAAGGGAAAGATCGAAATCAACCGCAACAAGTGCACCTCGAATCCCGCCGACATCGCCCAAAAACTCCTCAAACAGCTCAACGAGGCCGAAGAGGAACGCAAATGGGCCGACAGCACTGCCCTCTGGCAGGCGCGCTGGCACATGCAGAACTGGCTCGATTGCATCCGCACACGCGAAAAGCCCGTGGCCGACGTCGAAATCGGACACCGCTCCATCACCGTTTGCCACCTGGCCAACCTGACCCGCCGCCTCGGACGAAAACTCCGCTGGGACCCCAAAACCGAATCGTTCCCCAACGACGCCGAGGCCAACGCCCTGGTCAAATGGGCCCGCCGCAAAGGCTACGAGCTCCCCTCGCCCGTATGAACCGCGTCTGACGACTTCCGCTTCGGCGATTGCATCTTGGCTCCCGGCGTGTACGGAATACTCCCGTGCCGGCCGATTTCGTAGCCCCAGGCCTTGATGTAGTACTCCGCCGGCCGGAAGTCGTCGCCGATCCGCTTCAATTGCGCCTGCAAATCCGCATCCAACTGCTTCTGCACGTCGGCCAATGCCGCCTTGCCGATCAGGTTGTCCATCTGGTACGGGTCCTTCCGATCGTCGTACAACAGCCACGGCCCGTCCTGCCCGCGCACGTACGTGTAGCGGTCCGTGCGCACCGCGCGATACTCATTGGCGAACTTGCCGCCGCAGAACGGCGCCACGTTCATGTACAGCGCCGCCCGGCCGGCAATCTCCTTCCCATCTCGCACAACGCCCGACAGATCCTCCCCCTCCGCGCTCTTGGGCACGGCCACGCCCGTCAGCCCGCACAGCGTGGGCAGGATGTCCGGCGTCGTCAGCGGCGTCTCGATCACTCGCGCCTGCCGTCCCGCCAGCGCCGGAAAACGCACCAACAGCGGCACGTGCGCCGCCTCGTCCCACGGAACCTGCTTCATCGTCGGAGGGCAATCGTGCGATCCCATCATTTCCCCGTGGTCCGACGTGAACACCACGATCGTCTTGTCCGCCACCCCCGACTCCTCCAACGTCGTCAGGATCTTGCCCACGCACTCATCCAACGCCATGCAGTGCGCGTAGTAGCCCTGCGACTCCTGCCGGGCTCGCTTCTCCATCGCCGGCCCCACGTTCGGCGCCAACCGGATCTTCTCCGGCGGATACTGCGCCTTGTATGACTCCGGAGCCGTCGCATGCGGAAAGTGCGGCGTGCCGTACGACACCATCAGCAGAAACGGTCGTTCACCACCGGCCAGCTTCCGCAAACAGGCCTGCGCGTCCTTCGTCTCCGCAAACGCGTCGTACCCGTCCCAAAAATGCTTCTCGTTCGAGTCGTCCGTATAGTAGTGCGAATGGTTGTAGTTATGATCGCATTCCGCCGCCTTCCAATACTCCCATCCCTGCCGTCGTGTCGGCGCAACGTACGCTTGCCGACCGTGCCCGTCCAGATGCCACTTGCCGATGTACGCCGTGGCGTAACCCGCGTCCCGAAAGACCTCGGCCATACACACCTCTGCCGACGGCAGGTACGCATCGTTCAGAAACATCCCCGTCGACGTCGGAAAACGGCCCGTCATCAGCGCCGCCCGATACGGTGTGCACACTGGACACACGGAAACCGCGTTGCGAAAATGGATTCCCTCGCCGGCCAGCCGGTCGAGGCTCGGTGTCCGTACATTCGCATCCCCGGCAAAATGGGTCGCCTTGGCCCGCCACTGATCGACCAACAAGAACAAGATGTTTGGGCGTTCGCTGCCGGCGGCCGTCGCATCGCCCGCCAAGGCCGACGCCATCCACACCAAAACGCCCACAAGAAGCAAATGCTGATACCGAATGCGGATCATGCTACCCTCCGTCGCTGCCTATCGTGCGCCCCTGCAAACCCCAGGACTACCCAACGCACCTCCCCTCGCCCGCTTGCGGGAGAGGGTCCGCACGGTGAGGGCTCGCGGCCCTCTCACAGAATCTCCAATCACCAGTCTACCACCCAGCCCCAACCCAACCAACACTCAGCCATGACACGCAAGAACCTCCTCATCCTCCTCGTGGCATGCTTCATTCCCAACGCCACCGTCGGCGGCGAGGCTCCCCCCTCACCCGTCCCACTCATCCATGCCCACGCCCACAACGACTACCTCCACGACCATCCTCTCCTCGATGCTCTGGCTCACGGCTTCACCAGCGTCGAGGCCGATGTCTTCCTCGTCGATGGAAAACTCCTCATCGGCCACACCCCAGCCGACCTTACGCCCGAACGGACACTCCAGAAGCTCTACCTCGACCCGCTTCGCCGGCGCGTCAAGCACAACGGCGGCAGCGTCTATCCCAACGGGCCTCCTTTCTCGCTGCTGATCGATATCAAGACCGGCGCCGAGCCCACCTATCGCGCGCTCGCCCCAGCACTTGCGGAATACGCCGACATACTCTCCGCGGTCGTCGACGAAAAGCCCGTGCCGCGAGCCGTCACCGTCATCCTCAGCGGCGATCGCCCTTGGCAACTCGTCCAGTCCCAGTCGACCCGCTACGCCGGTCTCGACGGCCGCCTGGCCGACATCGATTCCAGCCGGCCCGCCCATCTCATGCCCTGGATCAGCGACAACTGGTCGCTTCACTTCCGCCACCGCGGCAACAGCCCCCTCAGCGACAGCGACCGCGCCAAGCTCCACCGTATCGTCGCCAAGGCGCACACCGCCGGCCGCCGCGTCCGCTTCTGGGCGACTCCCGAGAACCCCGCCCTCTGGACCGAGCTGCTCGATGCCGGTGTCGACCTCATCAACACCGACGACCTTCCCGGCCTCCAAGCCTTCCTCTTGGCCCGCCAACAAGCAGCCAAGCCCACCGCCCAATAGATCGCACTCGGCGTAATCGTGGCGTGTCTTTCGCTTTCGGATCCGTAGAAACGCGCCGCCGCGAACGCTACAGTCAAGTGCGATACGCAGCAAACCCGTCGCCGGCCGTCATCCCCATCCGACACAAGCGGCCGCCTCGCCCGCTCGATCCAGAAGACCTACACCGTCTCCGCCTCGATCGGGCCCTCCGCCTCGATATACGTCGACGCCAGATCCTTCGATTTTGCCTCCTTGCTGACGTTCATGAAGTTGAGCTTGATCGCGGCGTGCTGTCGCCCGCATTGATCGCACTGTTTGACCGTAACCTGGACGCTGGCCAGCGATTTCTTCCCCGCCGTGGCACTCATCTCCCCTCGCCACTTCTCCAGCATGTCGCCGTCGATCGCCGTTCCCGCCGAGTCCTGCGTCTCTTCTTCCTTGACCTCGCCGAACGTCCGCCCCAGCACTTCCTGAATGGCCGCCGTAATCATCGCCGACTTCTCATCCTTCTTTCCGCGCAGCTCGGCCGTCGTCAACTCCGAGCTGTGGTACCCCTCCCAATCCTTCTTCATATACCGCCTGCAGTTCTCGCAATACGCGTTCGCCGACACGAGCACCAGCGGCAGCACGGCTCCTCCACAGAAACCCAGGGCTTCCAGCAGCAACAGTGCATAGCCGAACTTGCCCACTTCGCCCCCTCCCTCTCCGTGCCGGCCCTTCATCGTGGCCTTCTCCGTGGTCAAGCGCATGTACGTCACGAACGAGACCTGCTTCGGAGTGAGTTGATGCACCGAAAGCACGTGGCGGTAGGTCACGTAGTGCGACGCCGCATACGTCATCAACGAAACGCACATCACCAGCAACACGTCGAACTTCGACGCCCGGTAATTCGTCCACTTCGACATGACCGCATAACCGATCCCGCTCACCACCCCCACAATCACCGCCCCGACCGGCACGACGAACAGCCAGTAGAGCCCCATCAAGTTGAAGCCCAGGCCCGAAACGATGTACACAAGGAACAACGCGACGGCCGAAGTCGCCACGCCACCGTACAGTATCAGTTGACTGGCAAAGCGATTCATCGCCTCATCTCCATCCAAAGCTCTTTGTGCTGCCGGTCACGCGACCACTCGCAGGCAGTATGGCGATTCCCGCGAGCCCTGTCGATCCCCCCCACGAGCAAGAGAACACACCCGCGCGCACCCCGACCGCAGCACATCTCCCGATCCGCTCGCCGGCTACCTTCCAAGAACCACGCTTAGCGGTCTGTGAACTCCAGCGTCACCTTCACAGGCGGCTTCTGTCGGGCGGCCCAAAGCTCCAACATGGCCATCATCAGCGTATCGGCCCCCGTCACCGCCTCGTAGTGCTCGTGCACGTGCGTCGCCTTCGGCAAAGGGCATCCGTCCGTCAGGAACAGATCCTCGGCCCGCCCCGCCAATTCCTCCGCCCGGTCCAAGTACTTCCCCTCGCCCGTCATTTCGTGGACCGCCACCAGCAGCGTGATCACCTTCCCGACCGTCCCGGGATACACCGGAAAGCTCACGTTGATCGCGCCCTCGCCATACTTGTCGGCCACCTCCAAAGCACACTGCCGATACGCGTCCAGCTTCACCTGTCTCCAACGCACCACACACAAATCGGCCATGGTCGCCAGCTCGCCCCCGCCCAAGCCGTATCCGCTGGACCACAGGTTTTCGTCCGACTTCCGCGCCACTCCACCGGCTCCCGCTCGCGCCTCCGCAGCCTTGCAGAAAGCCTTGTCATTGGCCGTGGCGAAACTGCGAAGCTTGCCCGCCAACTCCTCCGGAACCAACTCCGCCGCCTCCCACGCCGCAATCGCCACCGGCAGGTCATACGCCGTCCGTCCTCCACGCTTCCGACTACCGCCGGTCACCATCCCGCCGTGCAGCCGATCCCGGTCCAGCCCTCCCAGAACCGCCTCGATGGCCTTCAGAAACACCGGGTCTTTCGTGTGCTGATACGCCGTCGCCCAGACGTGAATGTAGCAGCCCCCGTGGCGCGCGTACGGCGCATCGTGTCCCGGCCCGTGGCGGTCGATCGCCGCGTGCCGCGAGAAATCACCCGTCTCATGATCCGCGATCTGATGCTCCCATAGCCCCACCGCAAACTTCCGGCACGCCTCCGGCGAAAGCTTCCACGACCGTTCCCAAAGAACCCACGGCCGATACATCTCATGTGTGTTGCCTGCCGGCTTCTCCAGCGGCTTCTCCGTCAGAAAATCCCAACCGGCGTGCTCGCCCCACCAGAACAGCCCCGTCTCCGCGCTCTGGCAGTGCGTGAGAAACCACTCCAGCGACTGATCGGCCACCGCCGTGTACTTCTTGTCGCCCGTGATGTCGCCCAGCGCGTACAACACCTGGTAGAGGTTCTCGCAGTGCTGCGGATTTCCCCCGCCTAGCATCCGATCGTGGCTCCGTATGCCCCACTCCTCCCGCTTGATCCCCGCCGCCCGCCTCAAGGCGTCGCCCTCCAGAAGCTTCAGCGTCTTTCGGTCCAAAGCCTCCGCGAACGATGGCGAGTGCACTGCGCCGTACGTATCTTGGCCACGGTCGATCATGCAATCGGCGTAGGCTCGCACCCGCGCAAGATACTCGTCCCCGCCCCCAGCCTCGCCGGCGCCGGCGCTGCCGCCAAACAACAACAGCAGCGCCGCCGCCAGTCCCAACCGCCTTGCCCTGCACATCATCACCTTACTCCTTCTTCTCCTCGGGTGCCTTCGCCGGCTTCCCAACCATCGGTTTGAGTTCCCGAACCCAGATGTTCCGAAAGCGCACTTGGTTATGGTGGTACTGTAACAGAATCGGCAGCCGATCCGCGTGCGGTTCGTAATGCGGCTTCTCGTCCCAATACGACCGACCCAGCAACTGGAAATGGTTCTGCACCAGCACACCGTTCTGCAACACGGTTACAAAGGCAGGCTTCACCACCTTGCCCGCCTCGTCGAACTGAGGCCGCTCCCAAATGATGTCGTACGTCTGCCACTCGCCCGGCTTCCGGCACACGTTGACCAGCGGTGGATGCTGCTTGTAGATCGCCCCGCATTGCCCATCGAAGTACGTGTCGTTCTTGTACGAATCGAGAATCTGAATCTCGTACAAACCCATCATGTACACGCCGCTGTTCCCTCGGCCCTGCCCGTGACCGATGATCTTCTCCGGCTCGGCCCATTCCAAGTGCAGTTGGCAGTCGCCGAACACGTCCTTGCTCGTCACGTCGTTCCCGCCCGACGTCACGTAGCCATCCTTCACGATCCACTTCTCCGCGTTGTTCCAGTGCGACATGTCCTTCCCGTCAAACAGCACCACCGCGTCCGAAGGCGGCCCGCCGACCGGCCCCGGATCGACGACTGCCGGCGTCGGCCATTCAACGCCGCTCTCATATTCCTTCGCACACACCAACCCAGCCGTCCCCATCCAACCCATACCCACAACCACCGACCACACCATGCCCCACCTGCACTGCACGCCGAACCCATGAGACAACATGGCAGCTTCTCCTGCAAAGTAATCCAACCAATCCAACCACCCCGCCTCGCTCGCCTCGCCCGCTTGCGGGAGAGGGGCCGCACGGTGTGGGCGTCTTCACTTCCATCAGTACCACAAAAACACCCACCGCCCCACACCACACAGCGGCACTATCCTACCATGCCCTCGCGTCCCGCTCCACTTCCCGCTCCCCGTATCTCGGCACCTCCCCACGACACCAACACTGGCAGCCCTCATCCCGCAGGGCTATAATCGACGTTCCTACCCAACCAGGCCACCGCAGAGAGATCCACACCATGCAACGCACGCTCCTGGTCGCGCTCAGCCTTACCTGCTTCGCCTCCCCCTTGCACGCGGATCAGCAGTTGCTCCGCCCGCCGGCCGTCCCCCTGGTCACCCACGACCCTTACTTCAGCATCTGGTCCGTCTCCGACCGATTGGCCGATTGCTGGCCGCGCCACTGGACCGGCGCCGTCAACGCCCTGTCGTCGATGGTCCGCGTCGACGGCAAGACATACCGTCTTATGGGCCCCGAACCCAACGACGTCCCGCCCGCAACCCAGCGCAGCCTCCGCGTCCTCCCCACGCGAACCATCTACCAGTTCGAGGCCGGTGGCGTCCTCCTCGATCTCACTTTCTGCTCGCCCCTCTTGCCCGACGATCTCGACATCCTCAGCCGCCCGGTCAGCTACCTCACCTGGACCGCCCGTTCCCAGGATGCCCGCGAGCACGAGGTTGCCGTCTACTACGACAACTCCGCCGAGCTCGTCGTCAACCAACCCGATCAGCAAGTCACCTGGTCGCAGCCCACACTCGACGGTCTGGCCGTCATCAAAATCGGCTCGGTCGAGCAGCCCGTCCTCGCCAAAGACGGCGACAATCTCCGCATCGACTGGGGTTACCTCTACGTCGCCGCGCCGGCCGACCAGTCGCCCCGCATGGCCGTCGCCGCCCATGAAAGCGCGCGCCGCGGCTTCGCCGCCAATGGCCGCATTCCCGCAGAAGACGACGCCCGCAAACCCCGCGCCGCCAACGACGACTGGCCCGTCTGCGCCTGCGTGTTGGACCTGGGACGCGTCGGCTCGCAGCCGCAGTCCCGCTGGCTCATGCTCGCCTACGACGACCTCTACTCCATCCAGTACCTAAAGAAGAACCTCCGTCCCTGGTGGCGTCGCAACGGCATCGACGCCCCTGCGCTTCTGGCCGCCGCCCACAAAGACTATCCCGATCTCTCCCGCCGCGCTGCCGCCTTCGACGACGAGCTGATGGCCGACCTGCGTCAGGTCGGCGGTCCCGAGTACGCCGACCTCTGCGCCATGGCGTACCGCGAGGCCATCGCCGCGCACAAGCTCGCCGCTTCCGCCGACGGCGTTCCCCTGCTCTTCTCCAAGGAGTGCTTCTCCAACGGCTGCATCGCCACCGTCGACGTCATGTATCCCGCCTCCCCCATCTTCATGCTCTTTTCCCGCGACCTCCTCGAGGCCAGCTTCAAGCCCGTTTGCATCTACGCTCGCCAGTCCGGACGGTGGCCGTTCAAGTTCGCACCCCACGACCTCGGCCGCTATCCCAAGGCCAACGGTCAGGTCTACGGCGGCCGCGAGGCCTCCGAAGAAAACCAGATGCCCGTCGAAGAGTGCGGCAATCTCCTCATCATGGCGGCCGCTCTCGCCCAAATCGACGGCCGCATCGACGCCCTCAACGAAGAACTCAACCTCCTCGGCGATTGGGCCGTCTACCTCAAGAACAAAGGTCTCGACCCCGAGAATCAGCTCTGCACCGACGACTTCGCCGGCCACTTGGCCCACAACGCCAATCTCTCGGTCAAGGCCATCGTTGCTCTCGGCTGCTACGCCAAAATGTGCCAGATGAAGGGCCAAACGCAGCGCGCCGACGAGTATCGCCGCCTGGCCGAGTCCTTTGCCGCCAAGTGGGTCGACCTCGCTGCCGATGGCGACCACTACCGTCTCGCCTTCGACAAGCCCGGCACCTGGAGCCAGAAGTACAACCTCGTCTGGGACACCCTCCTCGATCTGAACCTCTTCCCCAAGAAGGTCGCCCAGACCGAAATCGCCTACTACAAGACGAAGCTCCAGCCGTTCGGCCTGCCGCTCGACAACCGCAAGCTCTACACCAAGACCGACTGGGAGGTCTGGACCGCAACGCTCGCCTCTTCGCGAGCCGATTTCGACGTCCTCATGAAGCCCCTCTACGCCTTCGTCAGCCAAACGCCCAAGCGCGTGCCCCTGAGCGACTGGTACTGGACGCAAAACGCCCAGTGGCGCGGATTCCAGGCACGCCCCGTCATCGGCGGCGTCTTCATCAAGATGCTCTCCGATCCACAGATCTGGGCCAAGTGGGCCAAACGCGCCAAATCCCAGGCGTCCGCAAAGCCCGTTCAACCTTGATCCGGGTCGCGTGGTCTCCCAACCACTCACCTCCAGCGATCCATCGCACGAAAACGACGCTCCGATCGGCCTACCTCCCCACGCCGAGCTAGGTCCATCCGCGCCATCCCGCATCCGTCCACACCAGTTCGTGTGGTTCGCTGCTTCCGCTGCAAGGGCTACATCCTCTAGGTTTGACCTAAGGTATTTCTTGACGTACGGTTTCTATTAGGCAGGCACGTTATTAGAGCGCTTCTCACGGGCTGTAGCGTGGCATGCGGCTTGCTTTCTCCATTCGCAGAAACGCGCCGTCGGTATCACTACAGGTCAGTGCGAAACGCACTAATCCGGCGTGCGAGTTCCTATGCCCTCCCGGGTGACATTCGCGCCACACCCGCTCGTCTCATCTCGCCCCTTCTCGACAAGGAGAACGATCGTGTTACGCCTATACACAGGCGCCAGGCCCGCGCTGCAATGGTGGCTCCCCCTCGCGCTCGCAATTCTGGTCACTTCGGCCACCGCAGTCTCGGCTCAACAGCCGACGGTCGTACGCGTGGAAGAGAACTGGGAACTCGTCGTCAGCGACCCCAACTCCTACAGCGATGCACCGCAGGTCACTTGCGCTATCTCGCCCGTCGACAATGTCGATGCCGTCTTCGCCAATTTCGAAATCAACCACCACACACTCCCCAGCTTCGTTGCCGGCGGACTGCAGCTTCAGGTGTGGTATGGAGAGACCCCGCTCATCGTCCGGTCTCATCCCAGCAGCGCTTCGCTCTCTCAGGATGGCGAAACGATCGTCTGGACCCAGGCCATGGAGGTCCACGACGGTATGCTCACTTTCCAGATCACCGACGGCAATTCTCAAGCCTGGGGCGCGTTCGGCGCCGACACCAATCTGTCGGTCACGTTCCCAACCATACTGACGAACCTCAACGGCTATCACCCCGAAACCTCCATCGCCAATTCCGGAGTCGGCTTCGCAGGCAACCGCGTTCAGTCGCTCACCCTCAAGTCGATCCGCGTCGTTTATTCCGACGGCCAGGAGGTTGTCGATAGCCAACCGCGATCCGTTTACGTCAAGAACTGATGGTGTGTTCCCGCACCCGTGCTGTTACCAAGATCTGCATTACCAATGAGTCCATCTGCGGCCAAAGCCCTGCTCGACTCGGTCCGTTCCGCCCTGTTTGCGGCTGACCGACGATCATTGGCCACATCGGCTCCTACAAGGGCACACGATCATGTCTACCCAGTCTCGTCATAGAAAACGCTGTGGGAACGTTCTCCTGCTCACCCTTTTCGCCATGGTCGGCATGTTCGGCGTCCTGGCCTTGACCGTCGACGTCGGCTATCTCCACGCCGTCGATACGGAGTTGCAACGATCCGCCGATGCCGCGGCCCTTTCTGGAGCATGGGAACTCTACCGCCAGAAGGAAATGTTCCACGCCGACACAGCCGAGACCATCGCCCAAACCCAGGCAACCTCGGCCCAATACGCCCGAGCCAACCACACCGGATCCGTCGCCCCCGAACTGGCCGCCGGTGACACCGAAATCGGCTTCCTCGCCAATTCGCAAACACCCGGCACCCCGCTCGACACGTCCGACGCCACCCGCTTCAACGCCGTCAAAGTGTCCGTCCAGCGATCCGAGGCCGTCAACGGCTCGGTGCCGCTCTTCTTCGCTCGCGTACTCGGCTTCCAAACCCAGTCGCTCGGCGGCAGTGCGACCGCCATGTACCTGAATAACTTCAACGGCTTCCGCACGCCGTCCACCGGCAATCCCAACATCCAAATCTTGCCCTTCGCTCTCGACAAAGAAACCTGGGATGCCATGCTTGGCGGTGAAGGCGTCGATAACTGGCGATGGGACGAGGACTCCCACTCGGTCATCAGCGGACCCGACGGCATCCTCGAAGTCAACCTCTTCCCCCAGGGAACCGGCTCCCCCGGCAACCGTGGCACCGTCGATATCGGCTCCGCCGACAACAGCACCCGAGCCATCACCACACAGATCTACGATGGCATCTCGCCGCAGGACCTCGTTGACCTCGGCAAACCGCTCGAGTTTGATGCCGACGGCACGCTCGACCTCAACGGCGACACCGGCCTGAGCGCCTCCGTCCAGAAAGCCCTCAACGACATCAAAGGCGAGGCCCGCATCATCCCACTCTTCACCGAAGTCGTCCATCCCGGAAACAACGCCAACTACACGATCGTCCAGTTCGTCGGCATCCGGGTAATGGAAGCCAAGCTCACCGGCAGCATGAGCAACAAACGCGTCTTGGTCCAGCCGGCCAATATCCAGATCCATGGCGGAGTGCCCGGCCCCGCCGAGCAGAAGACCCAGTTCATCTTCTCTCCGGTCTGGCTTGTTCGCTGACCAAACCGCCACTCGCTTTCTGATCGCCGGCGGCGAGGACCGCAGGGCTCAACGCTCCGATCCTCAGCCGCCGGCCAACCCAGGCGTCATCCCAACGCCTCCGCGATCTCCCGCCGCACCTCCGCGTCCGCTTCCACCGCCAACCGTCTCGCAAGCGCCTCCCGCGCATCCTGCGTCCCAAACTGCTGCAACGCCCACGCACACGCGCCGCGCACCACCGCCTCGCCGTCATCCAGCCCCCGCACCAGCGCCGCCAAACCCGCCTCCGTCGGCCGATTCCCCAGCGCGATTGCCGCATTCCGCAGCACGCCCCGTCGACGCGCCCGCCACAGCGGCGTCTGCCGAAAACGCCGTCGAAATACCTCGTCGTCCAGCCAGAACAGCCCCGCCAACTCCAACGCCCCGCCCGCCCCAGTCGGTTGAAACGAGCGATTCAGGCTCGTCGGCGCCCGACCGTTCCACGGACACACGTCCTGGCAAACGTCGCATCCAAACACCCACTCACCCATCGCCGGTCGCAACTCATCCGCAACCGATTCCCGCAACTCGATCGTCAGATAGCTGATGCAGCGTCGCGCGTCCAACTGGTACGGCGCAACCAGCGCCCCCGTCGGACACGCGTCCAGACACGCTCGGCACGAACCACAATACGCCTCCTCCCCGGGCGGATCATATTCCAGTTCCGCACTCGTCAGTAGCGCCGCCAAGAAGAACCAACTCCCCAACCGCCGATTCAACACAAGCGTGTTCTTGCCGATCCACCCCAGCCCCGCCAACCGCGCAAACTCCCGCTCCAACAGCGGCGCCGTATCGACCACTCCGCGCACCACCGCTCCAGGCACCAGCCGCCGGTGATGATCGGCCAACGCGCGCAGCCGCTCGTGCACCCATTCGTGATAGTCACCTCCCCATGCATAGCACGATACTCTTCCCTCCCCTGGCCGCACCTCCTTGGCTTCGACCGTCCGGTAATTCACTCCCAGCATCACGATGCTGCGAGCACCCTCCAAAACATGCCGCGGATGCTCATGCGCCTCCGCTCTCCGGCCCAGGTAGTGCATTGCTCCGGCGTAGCCCGCCTCGAGCCACTGCCGGAAATGGTCCAGCCCTGGCGGTCGCACGGCCGGACATGCGCCGCTCAACTCGAATCCCTGCCGCGTCGCCTCAGCCTTCAGCGCTCGGGTAAGATCCGCAGCTTTCATGAGACGACCCTTCCGGCCCACCCTCCGACCGCATACAATCGAACGCAAGCCAGCGGCCTCCCCCAAGAGGCCCCGCTCGCGATGGGCGTGATGCCCCTGGCCACACGATAACGACCGGGCCCAAACCACCGCCCAAGCGACCGGCTTCAGCCACACATGGCCGCTCCTCACAATTCTAACCAGTCCCTCTCTCCTAACGGAGTACCACCAATGCGGCGGATGCTTGCTCGAATCCTCGTCGGGTTGATCGTCCTTTCGCCACTGGCCGGCTGTGGCCCCGAGTTGTCCGAAGGCCAACTCGGCGAAGTCGAGTACACGATGCCTACGCCACCCGCCGAGAAGGCCGCCAAAGTCTCCCCCAGCGACACCCCCGCCCAGTCGCCTACCCCACCCGCGGCCCAGGCCCCGGCCAAGCAGGAAGCCGACCAGAAGGCCGACAAACCTGCAAAGTAACTGCCCATTTCCCCCTGTTTGCCGGTTGTATCGCCAGCGTTTTGGATTAGCTTAGAGCGCGTTCGGCGTATCTGCAGCGTGTGTTTCGCTTTTGAAACCGCAGAAACACGCCGCTAAGAACGCGACTGTCAAGTGCGACACGCACTGGTGGGTGTTCTGAAGACCCAACGAAAGCCTATCCACACGGGGGCAACGATCATGACCACGCTAGCAAAGGCAACAACGGCAGCGATAATCTTCGCGGTTCTCCTCGCAGTCACCACCAGCACAGTCCTAGCCGACAACGGTTGGCCAGGCTCGGCCCTCTACGCATCAAGCTGCGGCCCCTGGGGATTTGGCTACTACCCCTGGGCTTCGTACTACTCCCAAGACACCGTTCCCTACTACGCCCTGCATCCGCCCGTCTACTACAGCTACCCCGTGCCGCGCACTTACGGCTACAGCCCATTTCCCTATCCTCCCTGCGTCCTCACTCCCGAAGTCCCGTCGCCCGAACCCAAGATCATCCGCAACCAATACGTGCCGCGTCCCGCCGCTCCCGAATCCCAGACCGACCGCGTCACCCAGCGCCCCTTGCGCATCCGAAACCCCTACGTCGCCCAGGCCGACACACCCGCAGTCGTCCCGACGGCCACCCAGAACCAATCACAACCCGTCCGCCCCCAAATTATTTACCCCGCCCGCCTCTCTCAGCCCCTCTAGCACCATCACCCCAACCCACCACCCCTCCACCCCGTAGGTTATGCTTCAGCATAACTCGCCGACCTCCCCTCGCCCCCGTGCAGCACAGCCGCCCCGGCTGTGCCCCACCAGCAACTGAACATCCTCCTCTCGCCCGCTTGCGGGCGAGAGGTCGCGGCTGGGGAAACGCAACCTTCCATTCGCCCCACCAGAATCGCTCTGGACACCCGTCGCCAACCTGCTAATCTACGGCCCCTCGAAGTGACGGTGGAAAGGAGCCATCTCGATGAGGCGATCGTTGGCGCTCATCGCGCTGCTGGCATTGGCCGGTTGTCAGTCGACAACCCCGACCTCTGGTGCGATCGATCCATTCTTTGGCCGCACCCGCATCGAACCCCCGGCCACTGGCACCGTTGCTCCTCCCGTAGTCACGCTTCCATCCTCTGAGGCCGCGCCCGCCAAAACGCCTGTCATGCCGCGATCCGGCGGCGTGCCGCGTCCCAATGCCCTGGGCACCACCCAACCCAAATCGCCCCCGTCCCAGACCTCCACCGCCGCAACCACCGCCCAGCCTGCTTCCGCCAAAGGTGACAGGATCTCCGTTCCCTCCTCGGCGCGCAGCGCTACCAATCTTCTGGCATCCCGCACCACTTCCGCCGCCCCCGCTGCCGCAACTCCCGTGGCCCGCACCCCGGCCCTTCCGCCGCCACCGCCAATCACTGCCACCTCCGCATCCGCAGCTTCCTCTCCGCCCCAAACGATCATCCAAACGATCCTCCCTCGCTCCAAAGTCGAAACCTCTGCCGGCCAGCCCACATCCGCCTCCACCATCCCCAACACTTGGCCCACACCCCAGCCGGCATCCTCCTCGCAGAAAGCCGTCGATATCATGGATCTCCCGGCGGCTCGTCCTGCCGCCAACGCTCGGGCCTCGGCGGCTACGGCCACCGGCGTCATCCAGACCTCCGCCACTTTGCCTATCGACGCACCGTCCGCGCCGGTACAAAGCTTCGCGTACGATCCCCAGTATCGGTGGCTACGCGGACGCCTCGAATACTCGCAGATTGACCGGGCGTGGCGCCTCCGTTACATTCCAGTGGACGGCGCCACCGATGCCTACGGCGGCAGCGTCGTGCTGGCCAAGACCTCAAAGCTCAGCGGCTTCCAACGCGGCGATCTTATCGAGGTCCACGGCCGCGTCCTGCCCCCAAACTCTGGCGGAGCAACCTTTGCCGCAGGCTACCAGGTCGACGATATTCAGCGGCTTTGAGCGGGGGTCAGCCACGTTTGGGCGCGATGTTCTCCGGTTTCTCCGACAAGTTCCTGTCGCTCCTCAGGCTCACCGCGCGCGGAAAGCTCGCGCACTGGGCCCGAGCCCTCCCGCGAATTGCCGCCTTCGAGCCCGAGTTGCTCAAGCTCAGCGACTACGACCTCCGCAAGCGTAGCCTCGGCCTGCGCTACCGCGCCCGCAGCGGCGAACCCCTCGCCCGCCTCATGCCCGAAGCCTTCGCACTTGTGCGTGAGGCCGGACGGCGCACACTCGACATGCGCCACTTCGACGTCCAGATGCTTGGCGGCATCGCCATGTTCAACCGCTCCATCGTCGAGATGCAGACCGGCGAAGGCAAGACCCTCACCGCCACGCTCCCCATGTATCTCTACGCGCTGGCCGGCAAGGGCTGCCATCTCGCCACCGTCAACGACTACCTCGCCCGCCGCGACGCCGAGTGGATGGGCCCCATCTATCAGGCCCTCGGCCTCTCCGTCGGCACCATCCAGACCCAACAACCCCAGCCCCAGCGCCGCAAGGCCTACGCCTGCGATCTGACCTACGGCACCGCCAAGGAGTTCGGCTTCGATTTCCTCCGCGATCGCCTCCTGCTCCGCCGCATGCACGAAGGCCAAAGCGACATCCTCGGCGGCATGCTCGGCCATGCGGTGGCCGGTGGCGACAAACCCGTCCAACGCGAACCCTTCTTCGCCCTCGTCGACGAAGCCGACAGCATCCTCATCGACGAAGCCCGCACCCCGCTCATCATCAGCGCGATCCCCACCGAGGCCGAGAAGATCCAGGTCGAATGCTACAAGTGGTGCGCCTCCGTCAGTGACCAGTTCGAGGAAGACGTCGACTTCGACTACGATCACGACAAGAAGACCGTCGAGCTCACCCGCGAGGGCCGCCACAAGGTCCGCATGCTCCCCAAGCCCGAAGCGCTCGACAACGTCGGCATGCTCGACATCTACCAGTACGTCGAGCGTTCCATCAAGGTCCAGCGCGAGTTCATTCAGGACCGCCAGTTCGTTGTCCGCGACGGCGAGGTCGTCATCGTCGACGAGTTCACCGGCCGGCTCGCCGAAGGCCGCAAGTGGCGCGAGGGAATCCACCAGGCCGTCGAGGCCAAGGCGGGCGTCGACGTCACCGTCGCCACAGGCCAGGCCGCTCGCGTCACCGTCCAGGATTTCTTCCTCCGCTACCAGAACCTCGCCGGCATGACCGGCACGGCCGCCGCCTCCGCGCGCGAGCTCCGCAAGATCTATCGCACCGCCGTCATCGTCGTCCCCACCAATCGCCCCGTCATCCGCCAGCGGCTCCCTGATCTCGTCTTCGGCAGCGAAGACCGGAAATGGGCTGCCGTCGTCGACGAAATCTGCCGCCTCCATGCCGAAGGGCGCCCCGTCCTCATCGGTACCCGATCCATCGACAAGTCCGTCCATCTCTCCGAATTGCTCGCCCAACGGCAAATCGAGCACCAGGTCCTCAACGCCCATCAAGTCGAGCAAGAGGCCGATATCGTCGCCCGCGCCGGCCTGCAAGACAAAGTGACCGTCTCCACGAACATGGCCGGCCGCGGCACCGACATCAAGCTCCAAGACCATATCAAGGAACTCGGCGGACTGCACGTCATTTGCACCGAAATGCACGATTCCGCCCGCATCGACCGCCAACTGATCGGCCGCTGCGGGCGCCAGGGCGATCCCGGAACCTATCGCCAGTTCCTCGCCCTCGACGACGAACTCCTCCTCACCGGCCTCGGACCCGACAAGGCCAAACGTTACAAGACCCTCGGCGAGTCCGCCACCGCCCAGGTCGAAGGCATGAGCAAGCTCTTCCGAAAGGCCCAAAGAAAGGTCGAACGCCGACACTTCCGCGACCGCAAGGTGCTCATGCACTCCGAAAAGGAGCGCAAGAAGATTCAGGTTCAAATGGGCCAGGATCCCTACCTCGACACTCCCGGCTGACCGCCCCCAGATCGCATCCAGCGTATGTGTGGCGCGCGATTCGCTTTCGGGACCGCAGAAGCACACTGCCGCGAACGCCACAGGCAAGTGCGACTCGCACTATTGCCGAGGACCTCGCCGTGGGCTGAGCACCACCAGCAGGATCATGACTGGCAGCGCAATCACGAACCACTTCGGTTTCACCGCCAGCACGACCACCAGCGCGGGAATCGTGCCCAAGATCCAGACGGGCATCCGAATCACTTCCGGATACGCCAGCCACAGCACAGCCATCAACGCCCCCACCCGCCACGCCGCCGCTAGAAACTGCTGATACCCCGTTTCACCCGGCGGCCACAGCGTCAACGCAACGCCCACCAACAGCAACACCACCGCAAAAATCCCCACCAAGTGACGCTTCAAAACCTCGCCTCCCGTCCCCTTCTTCCCCCAAAACACGCGCCCGCACATCCAAGCATCCCACACCCCGCAATAACCCGTAGGTTATGCTTCAGCCACCCCTTTCAACATGGTGTCGTTTTTCCCGAGGAATTCGCAGCTAGCATCGGCCAGAGGAAACAGCCATCGACAATATCGAATTTCGTTTCTCCCGGTGATTTGCCAGCTAGCGTTGCTTTCATGTTGAAAGGGGTGGTTATGCTTCAGCATAACACCGCGTCAACCTACCGCTTCCCACCTCGCTCCGCCACCGCTCCAACAAGCTCCACCTCCGCTTCCACTGGCTTCCCTTCCCGCACCACGGTCAACCGCACCCGATCGCCCGCATAGAACTGCGCCAATTGCGTTCGCAAATCGGCAAGCCGCCCCGTCGCATGCCCCGCCACGGCGCTGATCCGATCGCCCGCCTTCAATCCGGCCTTCGCCCCTGGCGAATCCGCTTGGACCACCTCGATCACCGGCGTCTCGAGCATCGATCCGCCCCCCGCGAAACGCACGCCCAACAGGCCCGCGTGCAAATCCTTGCCCTCCTTCAACCGTGGCAAGATCGCCTGCACGTCGCGCATCGGAACCGCGAACCCGATCCCCGAATTGTACCACTCATACCCCGCCAGCTCGTCGCCCGACTCCGGCGACATCGGCGTCACGATCCCCAGCACCCGGCCCCGAATGTCAACCAACGGCCCGCCATAGTTGCTCGGCGAAATGGCCGCGTCCGTCTGAATCGCCTTCCCCCATATCCGATCCAGGGCGCTGACCACGCCCACCGCCACGTTCGGCACATCCCCCTCGTACGTCCGCCCCACGGCGATCGCCCATTCTCCCACGCGCACCTCCGCCGCCGGAGCCACCTCCGGCACGCTCAGCGGTCGCTCCGGCTCGATCTTCAACAGCGTCAGCAGCCGGCTGTGATCCGTGGCGATCACCCGAACCGGCTTGCGGCTCCCGTCGGCCAACTGCGCCAGCACCGAATCGGGATGACTCAAGAACCGGAACGCGCTGGCCACCAGATAACCGTCCGCCGACACCACCGTCGCCGTCGTCGGCCCGTTGCCGAATCGAACCGACCCCGCCCGTTCCAGTCCGCCCACCGTCTCGATCCGGATCACCGACGGAGCCACGCGTTCAGCCGCCGCCTGAAAAGCCTCCTGCTCCAGCAACTCCAGCCCTCCCGCCGTATCCTCCGCCGCCAAACTCCCGCACCACGGCATCATCGCCAGCACAAAGCCGGCCACAGCCGCAGCAACGCCCCCCAACGATCCCCATCGGCGACACTTCATGGCGAACTCGATCCTTGGCTCCCTTCGGCGCTCAGTTTCACTTCCACCAGTTCCTGCCCCCGCGCAATCGTCAGCTCCACCGGCGACTGCCGATCGATTCGGCTCAGCTCCTCTCCCAATTCCCGGCACGAGCGCACTAACCGGCGGTTGACCATCACGACCATGTCGTCGCCGCGAATCCCCGCCTTCGCCGCCGGTGTCCCCGGCCGCACCTCGTCCACATACGGTGGCGTCCGGTCGACGACGTCAGGCACCAGCACGATGCCCAGTTGCTCCAGCGTCAACGGCTGCCGCGGCTTGCTCGCGGCCTTCTCCTCGGGCTTTTTCGCAGCCGTGCCCGTCACGATCCCTTCCACCGCCCCGCGAAGCTCCGCGATCGGAATGGCGTAGCTTAGCCACGTATCGTCCATCGCATTGCGCAGCTCCTTGCCCAACATGCCCAGCAACGCTCCGCGCTGCGTCACCAGCGGACCGCCGGCCGCCCCAGGGTTGTTCGTCACCGCATCGATCACGTAGATCGGCCCGTCGTACGGAGTCGTATACACGCCGCGCCGCCCTTCCAGATGCGTCTTCGCCGACACGACGCCCTTCTGTACCGACACCGCCTCGTTCCCCGTCGCCACGCCGAACAGGTTGCTGAAAGCCAACACCCGCTCACCCGGCTCTCCCGCCGTCGCCTTCCCCAGCGCGAAACACGGCAGACCCTTCGCATCGATCTTCAGCACGGCCACTTCCAGTCGTGGGTCGGCTCCTACCAGTTTCGCCTGAAACTTTCGCCCATCCGACAACGTCACCGACAGCGCGTCCGTATCCAGCACGTAGCTCAGCACCGTCAGGATGTGTCCTTCCGGCGAAATCAGCATGCCCGTCTGATAGGGCTCCATCTGCTGCGCCCCGCCCGCACCGTAGATCTTCACGACCCTCGGCTGCACCTGCTCGATCGTCCGATGCCACAGCGACGGTGCCGCCGACCCGTGAGCCCTCGCAGCCGCCGGCACAAGCACCAACGCCAGCACGATCGCCCAAAACGCGACCGCCCCCGCTCGCTCGCAGCTCGCCCCGTCCCACGTCATGCTCGCCAATCGACGTCTCATACGATCTTCCCTATGGCGCGGCCGCTGGCTGCACCGTGAATTGCTCCAGCGGAAACACCCCGAACAGTTCGTCCCCCACGCGCACCTCCATGCGATGCGGACGATACCGGCCACCCTCTTCGCGATCGTCTTCGAACCGAATCTCGCACGGATCGCCGTTCTCCTGCGCGTGCAACTCCATCGCCAGCAGCGATCCGTCCGTCCGATCGAAGTAGAACCGGCATTCCGCTTCCCTGTGCAGCGCTACCAAGACGTCCGTCAACTCGTCGTGTCCCGCCAGGGGCGCCGTGCCCAGGTAATACACCTCGCCGCACTTTGCCGGCCCCAACACGGCCAGCCGCCGCCACAGATACAGCGCCGTCAACAGCCCACCGCTCCCTGCTGGCGCCGTCGGCGTGCCGATTGCCTCGTTCTCGCTCCACTTCGACGTACCGCCCGGCAACTGTAGCGACGCGCCGTTGTCCATCAACTCGAAACGATACTGCCCGCCGCCCGCAAGCGGCCCCGAGATCGTCCACGGTCCGCCAGGCTTTGCCAGCCCGCTACGCGCGTTCCAAGCGTTCCACACGCGATCGCGCTGCAAGCGATTGAAGTAATAGTTCGCGTACCCGTGCTTCGCTTCATACTGCGCCTTCACCGCCTCGGGCATCGGCGGCCGTTTCTCCACTGCCGGCACTGTCGGTGGCGTCGGCGGCGCGTCGTCCTCCTTCGATCCCTTCGGCCCCTTCTTCGGATCCGGCAACTGAATCGGCGGACTGGGCCGCGACTGAGCCCTCTTCCACAGTTCGCCCTCGCTGTGCACTCCGGTCAAACGCACCAGAATATCCACACGCTTCCCGTCTCGCCGGTAACTGAGCGGCACGCGCCACCCCTTCGGCAGAATCCCCAGCACGTTCTTAAAACCGTTGGGCGTCAGAATCGGCCGCCCTCCGAAATTCACGATCTCGTCGCCGTACCGCAACCCGCGCCGATACGCGTCCGAGTCTTGCAGAATGTCCGTCACGATCACCCGCCCGTCGTCGTCAAAACCGACCACCGCGCCCAGCGTCGCGTGGTCCACGATCCGCCCGCTGTGCAGGTAACCCAGAAAGTTCTTGATCTGGTTGATCGATATCGCGTACGCCACTCCCACATTCACGCGCCCCCGCTTCTCGAACGAAGCGCGCCCGTTGATGCCGATCAGTCGCCCCCGCGCGTCGAACAGCGGACCGCCCGAATTCCCCGGGTTGATCGACGCATCGATCTGAATGCAGTCCGTGTACTCCAGAATCGTCCCCGAAGGATACTGGTACCGGTGCACGCCCGACACGATTCCGTAAGTCACGGTCGGCTTCAGGTCGCCCGCGAGCATGAATGGGTTGCCCATGGCAAACACCCAATCGCCCGCGCTCACCTCGTCGCTGTCTCCCAGCTCGGCCGCCGGAAAATCCTCCCGGCCCAACAGCTTCACCAGCGCCACGTCTCCCGTCGGGTCGATCCCCACGATCACCGCGTCATACACCTTCCCGTCCGGCAGTCCGCACCGCATCGCCGGCCCGCACGGCGCGACCACGTGGAAGTTCGTCAGCGCGTACCCGTCCGGCGAAACCACGACTCCCGAGCCTCCGCCCTTGCCGTCCGGCGAAAACACCGCCACCACGGCCTTCTCCGCCTCCGCCATGACCGCGACCCGCTCCGCCTCCGCCTGAAGCACCTGCGGATCCACCGCGCCTCGCGCCGCCGAAACGCCGGCCAGGCCGATCGTCAATCCCAGAAGAGCTGCTCGCATCACTTCACCATCCTTGCGTTCGCCAGATCCAGATGGTCGCCCACGTCCATATCCTCGCCAAAATCCACCTCGATCGTCAGCCGCTGCACGCCCTGCAAATCGACCTTCAGCGGCTGCGACTTGCTCGTGCCGGCCACCGTCGTGTCCAACAACACGCCCTTATCGCCGCGAATCACCAGCCGCACGTTCCCTCGCGGTCGCACGCCGTCGTCGATCCCCGCCTCCGCCTCGAACCACCGGAATGCCCCCGGCAGCCGATAGACCAACTCGGTCCGGCTGTGCACCGCCAGCCCCTTCGTATACGTCTTTCCATCCAGGCTCAGCGGCTTCGACTCCAGCCCAACGTCCTTCCGAAACGCATACAGCTCCCCCCGCGACGCCAGCGGTTGCCCACCGCCGAAATAAGGCGTGAACCGCACCGATTCCGGCTCCAGATCGCTCAGATACACGATCTTCCCCACCGAGAAGTCGATCCTCGCGATCGCCGACACCGGCTGACTCAGCTCCAGTCCCGCCGGGGTCGTCCAGGCAAGCTTCTCGCCATCCAGCTTGATGCTCCGCACGGCCCAACTCGATCCCGAACCGTCCGTCAGCCGGCAAATCGCCTCCGGCAACTGACGCCCCTGGGGATGGTAATACACCAACCCATACACCTTGCTCCGCTTCACCGGAAGCACGTCCCCTTCCAGTCGAAACTCCACCGTCGTCGTGCTGATGTCACCTAGCACCCCGCGATGCTCGTCCAGTGTCTGGTCCTTGCTCACTACCAGCCGGTCGCTCTTCGCCTCACCGTCGACCACCCTCGCCCACTCCGCGGCAAACGTCTCCGTCGGCGCTTCGAACCGCACCGAAGCCACCTCGCTCGTCGCCGCCTCCAACACCGCCCCGCCCACCAATACAATTCGCGCGCGACCGTCCCGGACCGTATACTCCGACGCCGTCAGCGACGAACCGTCCACCAAATCGACCCAAGTCGTCGGCGCCGGTCCAATCCGCGGCCCGTCCCCCTTGGGAACCACGCCCGCCAATCGCCGCAGCTCCAACGGCACTCGCCCGCTCGTCGTCTCCAGCACGACCTGCTCAGCTCCCAGCTCGACCAGCGACCCAGACACGACACTTCCGTCCAGGGTCCGAGCCTCCACGGCCGGCCCAACCGTGTTCACCGCCGCCATCAGCACTACTGAGCACCAGATCGCAACCATATTCATTCACTCATCGAATCAACCCAACCACCCCTCGCCCGTTCGCGGCCGACAACGCCACCTCCGTCAACTCCACCCCCACCAACCGCGCCCCACAAAACCCCCACGTCCCATAACACCATCCGTCAGATTCCAACCCCATTATTCTACGTCATTCGCTCCCTTCGCCAGCCAGCCGGCGAAAGTATTGTTCAACCACGTCCCGATAATGGGCCGGAAAATCTCGACCGATTTGCTGCATCGCCTCCTCGCGTTGCTTCGGCGGAAGGTTCCCCCAATTGCCCCCGTCCTTCAGTGTCTTCTTTGTCACCTTGCCCGGACCACGCCCGCCCATGATCCGACTGTCCTGCGCCGGCGAGTTCGGCTGCATCGACCCCGACCCGGCCGCAGCCTGCGATTGCTGCTGTTGCTGCTTCTCCATGTTATCGATCAGTTTGTCCAGCGACGCAATCACGCCGTCCTCTACCTTCCGCACCTTCTCGCCCGCCCGCCCAAGCTCCAGCCGCCGCTGAATGTCCCCCATCCGCACGGCAATATGTCCCAGCGAGTCTGGCTTCAGCGACTTCAAGTCCTCTCGCATCAATCGCGCCACGGCCGCATAACGCTTCGGACTCTCCGACGTCCCCTCCAACAGCCTCGACAGCGCCTTCATACACGCCTCCTGCTCCACCAGACTTCGGTACACTACTGCCTGATAGAACAGCAAACTCGCCGGATCAACCACGTCGCCCGGCTCCAAACCCGCCAACTGCTCCTTCGCCTCGTCGTACAGCGACTGATGCACCAGCCATCGGCCGTAATACAGCCGCAGATTCTTCGCCATCCACGCCGAACTCGCCTTATCGCCCAGCCACGCCTGCTCCGGCACGACCACCGTCGACTTCGGTCGACTGCACAGATCCACCAATCCCTTCGCCCGCCAGTCGACCATCGCAAACGACTTCGCCAAACGCACCAACAACTCCGGCCCCGCCAACTCCTTTTCATCCGCCGGCCAAGCCGCCAACACCGCCCCCCTGCCCTTCTCGTCCACCTTCTGCTCGTCCAGCCAACCCGAAAGCTGCTTTCGCACCTCCTCCACTCCCACCGCCTTCCACCCCGCGGCCTTTGCGTCACTCTCCGCCCCAACCGCCACTCCCCGCGCGAAAACCACCACCAAAACCCAAACCACCCACCCTCGCACTCGTAGGGTGGGCCGAGCGCAGCGAGCCCCACCACCGTCTCTCACGGCCAACTCAGCGCCACGCGCCCCACCATCCACCCCTATCAACCCTCTCGCCCAACTCATCGATTCGCCCCCCGCCCCAACTCGTGGGTAACGCGATAAATCCTCTCCTGCCGCTCCGCCAATCGCTTCAACGCCTCCAGCATCTCCGTCGCCGTCGCCTGCTCCCCGTCGATCATCTTCGAATACCGCTCGGTCCGGCTGTTCACGCGCATCTGCAGCGCCCGGATCATCTTCAACTCCGACAGCAAATCCACCAGCGGTGGATCCCGCATCTCCCCTTGCATCGACGGCTGCTGCTGTTTCTTATCCTCCAGGTCCTTCTGCGCCTTCACTAGCGCCCCGATCATATCCTCCAGCGCCGCCAGAATATCCTCCTCGATCCCTTGGGTCATTCGGTCCACTTTCGACTGCGCCAATCGCTCGACCACCTGCTGCATGTCCTCCCGCATTTGCCCCGCGGCCTCCAGAAACGCCACCGCGGTCCCATCGTCGCGCATCAGCGTCAGTGCCTTGTCCGCCTCCAGCACAATCTCCGACTCCTTGCTGCTCAAACGTCCCGCCTCGATGTCCTGACTGTGGCTGCGTTCCGCCTCAGGCACCTTATCCAGCCGCACCGTCCCCTCATACACCTCGCGCTGCATCTGCAGCATCTTCCGGCATCGCGCCTCCAGCAACGTCAGCGTCCGCCCGATCTCCTCCTCGCGCAACTGCCTCAAAATCTGCTCCAAGGCCGCTTTCGCCTGCTCCAATTCCCGGATCGCCTCTTCCTGCTTCTCGGCAGCCCCCTCCCGCTGCGCTTGCTCCAGCTTCTCCTGCGCCTCGCGCATCCGCTTCTCGGCCGCCTCCAACCGCTGCTGCGTTGGGTTTTCCGGCTGCTTCTGGGCCGACGACGGCTGCTCCTCCTGCGGCGACGGACTCTCCGCCTTTCCCTGCGGCGCCCCCGACTTCTCCGGCCCCTTCGAATCTCTCGACTCCTTGGACTCCTTCGACTCTTTCCCCTCTCCCGACTGCTTCGACTCCTTCGCGTCCCCCGCCCCCTTCGATTGCTTCGCCTCGGCCGCCGCCTTCTTGTCCGACTTTTCCCCGCGGCTCTTGTCCTTCTCCTCGTTGCTCTTGATCGTTTCGGCCAAACCGCCCGCCTGCTGCGCGAGTTCCCCCTGCGGTTTCGCCAGTTTCTTCAAGTCTTCTCCGCCCGTCGTTCGCCCCTGCAGCGATTTCTGTTGCTTCAGCAGCCCCTCCACGCGCTTGAGATACTCGCGCAGTCGTGCTTTCTCCGATTCGATCCGTCGCGATCGGTCCTCGCTCAACAGCAGCTCCAACAGCCCCCGCAGATCCTGGTCGACCTGATCCTGGTTCTCTACCGCCCGCGAAAGCTGGTCCTTGTTCAGCAGCGAAATCAGCGTCTCGAACTGCACGCCGATCAGCCGCTGCTTGCTCTGCGCCACCGCCTGTCGCAACAACGCCGCCCGGCGCGGATCGGCCCCTGCCGAAACCTCCGCCATCCGCAGCAGCACTTCCTCCAGGTGCTTGAACTGATCCGCGATCCTCTGCTGCTCGGTCACCAGCACCCCGTTCGCCCCCGCCTTCGGCGGCGCCGCCGGCTCCTCGGCCGGCTCCTCCTGCTCCGCCCCGCCCTCCGGCACCATGATCTGCGCGCAGGCCGGTCTGCTCCACACGACGGCGCCTGCAACCAGGCCGACCGCGACGATCCATCGAATCCTGCAAAACATGGCTACTTCTCCAACAAATCGCGGAGCGTCTCTTTGTGCCGCGACTTCGTCTGCGTGTTCAGCTTCTCCTGCGACGCGATGATCGCCCTCAGCAATTCTACCGCCTCGTTAAAGTCCTCCAACTCCAGCATCTTCCCCAACACCTGCCGCATCGACGACAAGATGGCGTCGCACTGCTGCCTCGCCGCGTCTCGGCTCGCCACCCCCGTCTTCGCGTCCGCCAACCGGCCGGCCAGTTCGTTCAGCCGCCGGTCCAGCTCCGGAAAGTCGCGATCGGCGATCTGCTTCAGCGGCCCAATGATCCCGTCCGCCAGCCGCATCCGCAATTCGGTCGTGTCGATGCGATTGTTGACCAGCTCCTCATGAATGTCCTCGAATGCCTCGGCCACTCCCAGCACCTCGTGCCGATCCTTCCGGCTGTTCTGCACCGCGCGTTCCACCCGCAGCGAGCGCAGACCCAGCGCCTGCTCCGGCGACTCGCCGTTGGCCTTCGCGCGGTCGCCCGGCTCCGCCCCTGCCCCCGTTGGCTGCGCCGCTTCCGCCGCGAACTCGATCCGCCCCAGCGAATCCCGCGTCTGCGTCACCTCCTCCAGGATCGACTCGAAACGCTGCCGCAGAACCAACTCCCGCGACTCCAGCATCGCCCGCAACTGCTCCGGCGTAACCACGTCCAACAGCCACGGCTCGCTCGTTCCCACATTCGCCTTGCCCCCCACGTCGCACCGATCGCTCGCCTTCACCGCCAGCGCGAGCTTCTGGCCCGCCTTCAGCTTCAGCTCTCCCACCTCGAACGCCTCGTTCATCTCCACGTCGGTCACGTTCCCCGACGGCGCCGAAATCGGCCGCGACTGCGCCTTCTGACCGTCAATCGCATACTCGAACCACGTCCGCCCAACCCCATAATCATCCGTCACGTGTCCCATCGCCGGCAGCCGCGCCGCCGCGGTGATCGCCGGACCGATCCCACTCAGCCGCAGTGCCAGCTTCGGCGCCTCGTCCGCCAAACACGCCAGGCTCAGCCGCACCGGCTCGCGCGACCGGATGTCGTCCGCGTCCAACAACCGGAACAGCAGCGTATCGTCCCCGTCCAGCGTCCCAATCTCCCACGTGAATCCCCGCCGGTCCCCCGTTCCCGCAACGTCGATCACCTGCGCCATCCCATTCCGTCCCGCACGATCTTCCGAACCCGCACCACTGCCAGCCTCTCCCACATCCGGCTGCGCAGGTCGGGTGCCACTGCTGGCTTGTCCAGCAGTGCTCCGTCGTCCAGACCAATCGCGTCGCCCGCCGCCACCTCCTACCCCCTGCCCTTCCTTCGCCGAATCCTCCAACGCCGACTGCACCGTCACCTGCACCAACTCCTTGTTCGCCCGTGCGTGAACCGTCACCCGCGTGCCCGCCGGAATCAGCATCGGCCCACTCACCGGCACCGTGCGTCGCGCCCGCCCCATATACGCCGGATACTCGCACTCCAACTCCATATCCACGATCGTTGGGCTGTCCACCACTTCCACCTTCAGCCCGCGCACCGCGTCATCGCCCCCCACGACGTCGAACGTAATCGGCGTCAGCACCCCGCGAAACGTATGCGAAAACTCCTGGTACCGGTCGCGCGCACGATCGACCCGCCCTTCCCGGCTCATCGTCGCCCTTCCCCGAGCGCCCTCCTCAGTCCGGTACCGAATTTCCACCGTCTGCGGCACGACCGGCTTCGTCAGATCCGCCTTGACCACCACGTCCAGGTCCGCCCCGCGCGCCACCTTGACCGCCCCCGCGTCGAATCCCTCGACCACCAGCCGGGTCTGTCGCGGCCAAAGCTCCGCCGACATCAGCAGGCTCCGCCGCGCCCACGTTCCAAATCCCCCCGGATGCACCAGCACAAAGTACGCCACCGAAGCCGCCAGCAATCCCGCCGCCATCACGCCGCGTCGCAACGGCGCCCGGTTCAGCACCTCTGCCACCCGCACCCGCGGCACGGCATCGTCGGCCAATCGGCAAGTCCGGTCCAGCATCAGCGCGTTGCATTCCTCCGCCGCCGGCCGCCGCTCCGTCAGTTCCACCGACGTCAACAGGGTCTCCTGGAACTGCGGAAACTTTCGCTCCAACAGCATCGCCATGCTGCGGTCGCTCATTCGCACGAACGCGCGTCGCCCGATCAACCGGTAAACGATCACCGCCAGCACGCCGCCCACCAGTGCCAGCAGCAGCCCGCGCGCCACCGCCGGCGGCTCGAAGAACCAGTCGATCCCCAACTCGATCCAGAACGCCGCCCCCAGCCAAATCACCACCCCCGCCAGCCCTTCCAGCCACACATAGCCGCGGATCTTCCGCCGCAGCGAGTCCAACGCCGCGCGAGTCGTCGCAGTCAGTTGCGGGCTGTGAGGGTTTTCAGTCATCGGCGTCCAATACGCTTCCGGCCACTAAGCCAATCGAAACAGCCGTCGCACGATCCACTCGGCGAACAGCAATCCGCACAACAACACCATCACCCACTTCAGCCAAGTCTGTTCCCAACGTGGGTCGGGCGCCGCCGGACGAATGATCGTCTTCGTCCGATCCTTCAGCAACCCGACCAGGCCGCCCTGCTCTTTCCCCGCCAGCGCCGCGTTCAGCCCCTCGAAGTACTTCCCATCCGATCCCGCCGCAATCTGTTTCAGCAGTTTGTCGTTCAGCAAGGGGTTTTCTCGCTCCAGGTCGGGCAGCTTTACCTGCAGCCGCCGCACCAGCCTCTCGCTGCTCTCCGGCACCGGCAGTTCCAGCCGGTACGCCCCTTCCTGAAGCACCGTCAACTGGCCCGCAAACAGCCCCGTCCGGCTCGGGTCCGCCGCCAGCGACAGGTTCTGAACGCTCCCGTCCGGCTGCAACACGTCCAGCCCCACCGACGTCGCCTGCAGCGGCTCCAACTGCGAGTTGGTCAACTGCGCGCGAATCTTCACCGTGTTGCCCAGGATGTATCGATCCCGGTCCACCATCAGCATCCCGCGCCTCGACTGCCGCAAGAGCCGCCCCTGCGTCACGTGCCGGATCAACTTCGTATACAGGCGGTCGAAGTACGTCGGCTCCACCTGCCTCAGCCGCCACAGCTCGCCGCTCCCCACGTAGAACACCCGCCCCGATCCGTAGAACTGCCCGGCCAGATACACCGGCAGATCGTTCCCCTGCCCCGTGCGCGGATCCGAGAACCTCGCGTAGCCCGTCGCCCCTGGCTTCAGCCCCCGCACCGGATAGAAGCTGTACACGCCCGGAAAACGCGCCCACGCCTGCTGGCTCGCCGTCGACGTATTCTCCAGCCACAGGAACTCCGCTTCCAGGCCCTCGCGTGTGAAGTCCAGCGGCCACGGATCGCTGCTCGCATACACGTTGCTGTCCATCACCGAAAACTGGCGTGGAAACCGCACCGGATACAACGCCTTGATCTTCGCCATCGACGCGCTTGGGTCCTGCACCCAGCCGTTGATCGCCTCGCCTGCATACACCGGTCCCGCCACGGCAATCAGGCCGCCCCCCTGCTCTGCCACCCACTGCTCCAGCAGGTCGATCTGTCCCTCGCTAAGCATCTTCCAGTCCGGATCGAACGCCACCACGCAGTCATACGCGTACATCGCCTCCCGCGTCGATGGAAACTCGCTCAGAATCGTGTTCGCTTCCTGTGCGATCCCCGACGGCGCGCTCTGCAGCAGCACGTCCACCGTCGTCGACGCGTCGCGGAACAACAACGTCCGCACGTACTGATACTCCCGCGTCGGCCCTCCCGCGAACAGCAGCACGCGGTTCTTCCGATCCACAACCTCCACGTCCGCCTCTCGGAAGTTGTCTTTCGGGTCGTGGTCTCCCGGCGGCGCCTCCACACGCAGACACACCGTCTGTCGCCCCGGCGACGTTGGCGTCAATTGAAACTTCACCGGAACCACCTCGCCATCGCTGCCCAACACGACTCCCTCTTTCCCGGCCGGCGTTCCCGTGCCCGGAGTCGACGGCTCCCCTCGCCCCGCCGATCGCACCAGCACCTCTACGTTCACGTGCTTCCCCGCCATCCCCTGCGACTGAATCAACCCGGTCACCGTGTACGGATCGCCCGGATGCGTCCGCTCGGGGCATTGCAGCTCATAAACCCGCACGTTCACCGGCCGGTGCCGCGAGCCGATCCCCACCGTGTAAATCGGTATCTTCGCCTCGTGCGCCAGCTCCACGGCCGCCTCCGGCGAGCTGCCCGCGTTCTGCCCGCCGTCGCTCATCACCACGATCCCGGCCACCGGCTCGTTTCGCTCATCGTAGACCAACTGCCGCAACGCCTGCCCCAGCCGCGTTTCCGTCCCCACCGGCTTCAGCAGTTCCTGCCAGTCCAAGGTCTCCTTCGCCGGCGTCTCGACCTTCGTCCCACCGTCCTCCGCCGCCGCGTCTGCCCCACCAGTCCCCGCCGGCAGCTTCCCCAGCGACGCCACGCGCTGGCTCTTCTCGTCGAATCGCATCACCGCCACATCGTGCACACGCCGCAGTTGCTCCAGCAGATCGCTTTGCCCCAGCGCCTGGGCCACTTGTTGCGCTCGTGTGCTGCTCGCCGAGCCGCCCCCTTCCCCGTCGCTCAGGCCCATGCTCAAACTCGTGTCCACCGCCAGCACCACTCGCGAATTGTGCACCTCCTCGCGCTCGTTCCGCCACTGCGGCTGGCAGTACAGAACCAGAAGCACCAGGAAGACCAACGTCCGCAGCGCCGTCAACGTCCATCCCACCCAGGGCCGAAGCTCCTCCGCGTCCCGGCGATACATCATTCGCACCAGCAGCATCACCAGGATCGCCGCCCCGATCGGCAGAATCCAGTCCGTGTTCGACTGGATCCGCCCCCACGAAAACGTCGTGCGAACGGTCCCTTCCGCCAACAGTGCCAGCGTGGCCGTCATCGCGCACCTCCCCACGCCGCTGTGCGCTGGCGCTTCGAGGGGTGATAACTCGCCGACCACGCCAGAAGCTGCTCCCCGATCAGCAGCGCGACCAACGCATAAAGCAGCGCCTCCGCCAGGTTGTATCCCTGCACCTCGCGCGCCGCGGAATGGAACGTCTGCGCCCGCTCGAACGTATACTCCACTCCCGCCAGCCGCGATGCCAGCTCGTCGCCCGTCAGCGCCTTCAGGTCCCCTTCGGCCGGATCCACGTTGAACGCAACCAAGCGGTTTTCCGCCGCGCCGTCCTTCCGCGTCAGTCGCAGTGTATAGATCCCGCTCGTCTGCGTGCCGCCCAGCGACGCCTCCAACATCCCGTCCGGGGTCGGAACCGCGTCGACCGTCACCGCCGGCTGCTTGTCTTCCCGCGGACTGCTGAACTGGATCGCCGGTGCGTACTCGGCCGCCTTCAGTTTCACGTCCAACGCCGAGCCCACCGGATGCGAGATTTCCTCCTTCCCCCGAGCACCCAGATACGCCTCGAGTTCCAGCATCGTCACCACGTAGCTCGGATTCCCCCGCGCCCAGTTGTTCCAGACCGGCGCCGCGCTCGTCAGAAAGGCCACCACGCGCCCTTGCCCGAACTTCCGCTCCACGACCAGCGGCGCTCCGTTGCGGAGCTTTGCGATCACTTGCGTCCCCGCGTCCCGCGACGCATCCCACCCTTCGGCCGCCGCGAAGTATCGCTGCACGGTCACCATCGGCAGAAAGCTGTTCCGCTGTCCCGCCAACACGTGGAAGATCGGGTGCGCGCTCACTTCCAGATCGGGTGCCTTCTGTAGCCGGTCCACCGGCAGCTCCGTCGGCGCCGACAACGGCAACGGAAACAGCCCTTTCCCGTCGCGATACAGCTTCTCATTCACAAACGGCGCCGACGACCGGTCCCCCAGGAAGATCGCCACTCCGCCGCCCGCCGCCGTGTAACGCTCCAATGCCTCGACTGCCGAGTTCTCCAGCCGCTCGACATTCAGCAAGTAGATCGCCCGAAACGGCTCCAACGGGTTCAGGCTCAAGTACCGAGGGCTCTCGATCCGCGGCCGGATCCCCGTGGCCACCGGCCCGCCAGGCGCCAGCGCCGTCGCCACGTACGTCGCATCCCGCGCCGCCGGGTCGCCGTCGACCAACAGCACCGGAACATCCAGCGGGACATCCACCACCGCGCAGCGATAGTTGTCCGCCGCCACCGCGTCGCTTTCCAACCGTGCGCCGATCCGATGTTGCCCTGCCGTCGGAAACTGCACCGGGAATCGCTCTGTCACCCCCTCGCCCGCCGGAATCTCAGCGATCGTCACCGCCGGTCGCACGTTCCCGTCGGTCCCCAACAGAACCGGAACGTTGCGCACCGCCGTCCCGCTGTAGTTCTGAACCGTCACTTCCATAAACAGCGGAACCCCTGCCGCCCGAGTGCCCGGCGACGGCTCCAGCCGGCTGATGGCCAGATTCGGCCGAACTCCCTCCACGCAATCCACCAGGTACAGCCGTGCGCCTTCGCCAGCCAACGCCGCGAGCTTCGCCCGCAGATCCGTCGCGTCGCCCCACTGACGCGTCCGAAAATCCGTCACCACGTAGATGATTCGTTCTTCGCGGCCTCCCTCGCCCAGAAGCTGCCGCACCGCCTCCAGCGCCCCGTGCGGATTAGCCGCCGTCTCCGACACCTCCATCTCCTCCAGCCGCTGCCGAAGCTGGCTCACCATCTCGCCGCTCACCGGCTGCTCCAGCAGGTCCGGCTGCGTACCCACCGAGGGCCGGCTCACTCGCGAGAATCGCAGAAGCGTCAAACTCTGCGGCTGCACCTGTCTGGCCGCCTCCTCGGCGATCCGTCCCACGACCGCCTTCGCCTCCTCGAACGCGTTCGTGTCGCCCCACCGGTCCGACATCGAGTAGCTGTCGTCCAGCAGCACGATGTGGTGCGTCTTCCCGCCGCCGATCCAATGGCCCAGCCGGTTCCGCAGCAGCGGCTGCGCCACCAGCAACACGATGGCCGCCACCGCCGCCATCCGCGCCAGAAGCAGCAACAGCTGCTTCAGCAGCACCCGTGTCCGGTTCTTCTTCTGGCTTGCCAGCAGAAACTCCATCGCCGCCCACGATACCCGCCGGTGCCGTAGCATGTTGATCAAATGGATCAACACCGGCACGCCGGCCAGCAGCAGCCCCCACAGCAGTACGGGATGAACGAACGTAGGCATATCTCAGGTCCGATGCAGCATCGCCGAGCGATGGTTCAAGTACGCCGCCAACGCCGCGTCCAACGGCTGACTCGTCCGGATCAGCGCATAATCGATCTTCTGCGCCGCGCAACCTCGCCGCACCTCGTCCAGGTACGCCCCCAACGCCGTCAGGTATCCCTCCCGCAGCGCCCGCGGATTGCAGCTCAGGTTCATCGGGCTCTCCAGTCCCTCGAACCGCGTCGGCCCGTTGAACCGAAAGTCCAGCTCGTCGTCGTCCAGGATGTGGAACACCAGCAGGTCGTGCCCTCGGCTCCGCAGCAGCTTCAGCCCGCGCAGCAGCGGCTCTCGCTCCACCAGCAGGTCCGATATCAACACCATGATCCCCCGCCGCGGATACGTCTCCGCCGCCGCTCGCAAAATCGCGTAGATGTCCGTCTTGTTCTCCGGCTGGCTGATGTCCAACGCCTGGATGATCGACTCCAGGTGGTTTCGCTTCGTCCGCTGCGCCGTCGCGATCCTCACCCGGTCGTCAAACGCCGCACATCCTACCGCGTCCTGCTGCTGCAGCAGAAGGTACGCCAGGCTCACCGCCACCGTCGAAGCATATTCGTACTTGTTCAGCGCCCCCGACCCGTAGCGCATGCTCCCCGACACGTCCACCAGTAGCGTCGCCCGAAGGTTCGTGTCCTCCGCAAACTGCTTCACGTAGAAGCGGTCCTGCTTCGCCCACACCTTCCAGTCGACGAACCGCAGATCGTCCCCCCACGTGTAGCCCCGGTGCTGCAGGAACTCCACCGACTGCCCGAAGTACGGACTTCGATGCATGCCGGCCAGAAATCCCTCCACCACGTGCCGCGCGCGCAAGTCCAGCCGCGCGATCCGCTGCAGCGTCTCAGGATGCAAAAATCTTTTGGAATCGGGCATCGCGCGTAAACTCGTCTTCTTGGGTCGGGGTCCCCGCCAACAGCCGCTCGATCACGTCGTCAGGCGACACGCCCTCGCTCTCCGCCGTGAAACTCAGCACCACGCGGTGCCGCAATACCGGCTGCGCCAGTGCCTGAATGTCCTCCACGATCACGTGCGATCGCCCCCGCAGCAGCGCCCGCGCCTTCGCCCCCAGAATCAGGAACTGCACCGCCCGCGGCCCGGCGCCCCACGTAAGCTGTTGCTCCACGAAGTCCGGCGTCCCCGGTTCGCCCACGCGCGTCTGTCGCACCAGTGCCAGCACGTAACGCACCAGGTGGTCCGAGATCGGCACCTCCCGCACGATTTGCTGCAACTGCACGATCTCCTCCGCCGACAGCACCGGCTCCACCGCATCGCTCATCACGGCCGTCGTCCGCCGCGCGACCTCAAACTCCTCATCGAACGTCGGGTACTTCACAAATACCTTGAACATGAACCGATCCTGCTGCGCCTCCGGCAGCGGATACGTCCCTTCCTGCTCGATCGGGTTCTGCGTTGCCAGCACGAAGAACGGATCCGCCAGCTTGTGCCGCACGCGCCCCACCGATACCTGCCGCTCCTGCATCGCCTCCAACAGCGCCGCTTGCGTCTTCGGTGGCGTTCGGTTGATCTCGTCCGCCAGGATCACGTTCGCAAACAGCGGCCCCTCCAGAAAGCGAAACTCCCGGCTTCCCGTGCTCCGGTTCTCCTCGATGATCTCCGTCCCCGTGATGTCCGCCGGCATCAGGTCCGGTGTGAACTGAATCCGGCTGAACGCCAGGTTCAGCGTCCGGCTCAGCGTGCTGATCATCAGCGTCTTCGCCAACCCCGGAACGCCCTCCAACAGGCAATGGCCTCGGCTGAAGAGCGAGATCATCAGCTCCTCGATAACTTGGTGCTGCCCCACGATCACCTGGCCCAGTTGGTCCAGGATCTTCTGCCGCGCCGCCGCCAGCTTCTCGATGGCCTGCGCCTCTTGCGAGTCGAATCCCTCAGCGTTCATATGTCTCTTCCTCAGGTCAGACCGACGGAGCGTTACCGCTGGTAGATCGGCAAAGCCGCACCGTCCAGTTGCAGGATCGTCAGGTTAATCGCAGTCGTATACACCGTGCCGATGTACCCCTGGCTCCACGAGCCGTCCGGGTTCACCTCCTTGAGCAGCCGCTGCGTTACTTTGTCTCGGTACTCCTCCCACGCTTTCCCGCCGTTGCGATAGCACACCTGGGCGTAGTAATAGTGGGCATAATGCCAATGGCCGAATCCCTGGTTCGATATGTTCGCCAGGTTCTTGTTGCAGTATTCCATCAGCTTCGGCACGTACTCGTCGTCGTAGTCGCCCGCGTTGTACAGACAAGCGATCGCCGCCGCCGAAATCGCCGGCCGGCCGCCCCCGCCCCGCGAATTGTATTGCACGCCCCCTGCCCCGTCGTTCAGCGAACACTTCCGTATGTAGTTGATCGCCTTGTCGATGATCTCCTTCGGAACCGGAATCCCCGCGTTTCGGCAGCCGCGAAGCCCCTGCACCTGCGTGATCGTCGTCGAGCCCTCGTCGAACCCCTGCCCATCCTTCGCGCTCACGTAGCCCCAACCTCCGGCGTCCGTCTGCGCGCTCCCCGTGAACTGCACCGCTCGCGTCAATATGTCCGCAAGCTGCTTCCGGCGCTCCGCGTCCTCCTCCTCGCCGAGCACCTGCGACAAAAACAGCATCGAGAAGCCGTGGCCGTACGTATAGCGGTCGTCCTGTGTCGGCTCGCCGATCAGCCCGTTAGCGCAACTGCGCGACACGAGGAAGTCCACCGCCCGCCGAATGTTCGGCGCGTACTTCCCTTGCGTCGTCGTCGAACCCTCGGCCAACAGCGCAATACCGGCCATGGCCGTCATCGCCGTCGGATACCGGTCGTTGTTCGCGCTCCACCGTCCCAGACGCGACTGCCGGCTTGCCAGCCAATCCAGCCCCCGCGAGATCACCTGCGAGACCTCCGCCTTCCGTGGTGCCGAAGCGAGGCCCACCTCCGGCGCGCACGCAACCAGCCCCGCCGCGGCGATCAGCACCGCCCCGCGGATCCAGCTCCGCCGCCTCTGCCTCCGATCCTCGCGATCCCTCATCAATGCTTCTCCTCCGGCCGCGTCGGCTTCTCCTTCTCTGGCTGTTTCGGCATCGCCTTCTCCGGCCGCTGGGCGGGCCGGATGGCGTTTTCGACTGCCTTCTCTGCTTCGCGAGCAACGCCCGGAGGCAACCCCGAATTCAACGGCCCTCCAAAAGCCTTCAACGCCGCATTACCCCACGCGTTCAGCAACGCCCGCGCCGTGCTCGGCTTCTCCGACTCCGCGACGGGCTCTGGCTCCTCCGGCCCCAGCGGCTCGTCCGTGAACGTCAATGTCACTCGGTTCCGCTGAAGCTGCATCTGCACGTTCTTCTCATCCGGTGCCGCCGTCAACTGGAAGTTGTTCGTCGCATACGCCAACTCCTTCGCGTACCGTCGGCCGGTCCGCTTGTCCAGAAATAGCAGCGAGGTCTTCGTCTGAAGCGGCGGCTTCGGACGGCTCTGCTGTGTCATGCACGCAAACACCAGCACCGGCAACCGCCGCGGCTGGTTCAGCGGCAAGTGCTGATTCCGAATCACCACCGGCTCCGGCCAAAGCAACGCCCCCGTCCGGCTGAATCCGCACACCCACCCTTGAGCGATCCGCACGCTGAAAGGCGCCTGCAACGGATAGCTCCGCAGCGTCGGGCTGTTCTCCTGCCGGCTGCTGCTGCCGATCAGCATCGTCCCGTCCGACGACCGCAACACGTGGATTTCTTCCGCCGACACGTCCCCCTTGATCTCCGCGTCGACCAACGTCCGCCCGTCTTCCAGCCGGATGAGCATGAAGTGCCCCGTCGGCTCCAACGCGCCCACGGTCTCGTTGTCCACCAGGCACAACCTCGTCTGATGCGTAAAGTGCTTCGCCGGCCATGCCTCCCGCGAATCCAGCGGATCCACCATCTGAAGCATCCGCCCCTCGGGACGATCCGACACGACCAACACCAACCGTCCCAGCGTCGCCGTCCGCTGGGCCGGCAACATCCGCGTCCCCACCAGGCTCCCGTCTACCGTACGCACGACGGTCGCCTTGTTCGCCCCGGGCGCGGCGATCAGAATGTGTTCCCGGTCCCCGAAGATGGTGCTCCCCGGCTCCACGCCGTGGCGCGTCCAAAGCATCTCCCCGCTCGCCGGATCGATCGCCACCAGATCGCGAAATCGCTGGTAGCAAAACGCCCGATCCGAGATCGCCATCGGCACGCCCGGCGACGCGTCCGGCGGTTGCGCCGTCTGCAAGCGCTGAAATCCGCGCCCCCCCACGACCGCCTGACGCCGCATCGCCATCGGCATCGCCAACTCGCCGGTCTCCTCGTCCACATCCCGGCTCCACGCGATCCTCGCCGACGGCCCCTCGCTCCCTGCCAATGTATCGATCGCCACGATCTTCTGACCGACCGTCAGCAGCAACAGGTGCTCCTTCACCGCAACCCGCATGAACGCCGCGCTCACCACGAAATTCACCTGGTCCGTCACCTCACGCCCCGACACCTCCCAAAGCGGCTGCCCCAAACCGTCCGAAGCCAGCAACGCTCCCGAGGCCTGCCGCACTTCTATGTCGATGTCCGAGAAGAACGGCCCTGGGCTTCCGCTGTACTCCACCACCGCGCGGGCCTGAATCGCTTGCGGCGTCCTCACCGACTGATTGTCCACCCCAACGGCCACCTTGCCCACCAGCCAAACCGACGCCGGCTTCAGCGCCCGCGCCACCGCGCCGTCCGCCGGCAGCGATGCCGCCAGCTCCCGACCCGTCTTCCCTCCCTCGCACACCACGTCCGCATATTCGCTCTCCAAACGCTCGTAGCATCTCGCCGCATCCCCAATCCGCCCCGCTCCGCGCAGCAACTCCGCCTGTTCGGCCAGGGCCGCCGCGGCCGCCTCCTTGTCGCCCGAGTGCCGCTCTCCTGCCAGCAGCAACTCGGCCTCCATCAACCGCCCCTCTCGTTTCAGACGGTCCAGCAACCGCCGCCTCGCCTGCGCCGCCGTCGGCAGACTTCCAAAGTAATCCAGATACTGCCGCAGCGCATCCGACGAGTCCGCCCCAACCGCCTCGTCCAGCCGCTTCTTCGCCGTCTCGTCCAATGCCGCTCGAACCGCCTCCGGTGCCTCCTCGTGCAAGTCGGCCAGCCGCATCCGCAGCCACCGGTCCCGGCGCACCACCAGCGACTTGTCGATCACCTCCACGTCGCGATGCTGCCGATCCAGGCTGACCAACTGCAGCGTGAAGTCCAGTGCCGCGTCATATTCCTTCGCCGCCCGGCAACCCTCCGCCATCAGCCGCAAGTACGCCGCGCGCTGTGCCGGCACGTCGATCAGGCCTACGATCTCGTCCTTCTGCTCCCGATACTTCGCGAAATCCGTGCGAAGCCCCTCCAGCAGCGCATCGCGCAGCAACTCCCGCGTCGAGGCCTCGTGCTTCAACTCCCAAGCGCTCCGCAGCGATTCGATCGCCTGGTCCAGTTTTCCCTCTTCCCAATACACTTGCCCTCGCAGCGCCAAAGCCTCGGCGTCTTTCGGATTGCTCTTCAAACGCCGGTCGACCTCGCTCATCAACGCGTCCACTTGGTAAAACGCGTCTACCGCATCCGCACGCTGCGAGATGATGTTGTCTTTGTAGCAAACCAGGTTGCCCGCAATCATTCCATCGCGAGACTTGAATCGGTCCTCGATCTTCCCCGTATCCAGCGCCACCGCCACCACCTCGGCGCTGCTCAACGGCACGTAGTACCGGCCCCCGCTCTCAAATCCTCGCCCGCTCGGCGAACTCCCCTCCGGAAACGCAACCGTTCGCGCGTCCCAGGCCGCCTCCCCGTCCTCCAGCCGCAACGCCCGCATCCGATCGCGCCCCGCCAGGACCACCTTCCCTTGGTACACGCACGCCAAATACAAATCGTTCTGCCGCGACTGGCTCCACAAGGCCCGCCCGTCCACCAGGCTCAGGCAATAGATCCGGTTCGAATCCGGCGGCGTGATCAACACCCGACCGTCCGCAATCGTCGCCGTGGCGTCGTTCCATCGACCCATCGGGTCCGGACTCATCAGCGACCGGATGCCGAACACCATCAACTGCCGCTGATCCACGCGCCCCTCTTCCTGGTACGTGTAGCCCCATAGCAGCGAACGCGTCGCCAGGTCCATGGCCACCACCGAATGATTCGCCGTCGGGCAAACCAGGATCCCGTCCGCGTACGACGGCGATGCCCCGGCCAATCGCCGCATCGGATCGTTGCGAATGTCGCGATCCACCACCGCCAATTGCTGGGTCCACAGGACCGATCCGTCCCTCGCCTCCAGCGCCAACAGCCGAATCTCACCCTTCACTTCGCCCAGCACGTAAAGCTCGCCCATCAACGGCAGCGGCGGCCCCAGGAAGAACATCCCCGCCTCCTGCAAACCGAACTCCGTGGGCGATCCCCCAATGTGCCATTTCAGCTTGCCCGACCGAATGTCGTACGCCGCCAGCCGGTTGTACGATTTCAGCGACGGCTGCGCCTCCGCCCCCATTCCCACGACCATCTGCCGTCGCGCCACGTTGCCCGGCGCCAAGTCCAAATCCTCCACGGCAAACACCAACTGCCCGTCGCTGCTCAACGTCCCGTAGGTCGCGTCCTCCCACAACCGTAGTTGCAGTCCGATGTGAACCTCCAGGTCCTGCGCACGCTGACCGAACGGATTCCAACCTTGCCGCTGCGCGCCCGTTGCCGGATCCGTCGTCGGCCGATCCGCATCTTTCAGCGGATCGTCCGCCGGCACTTCCCAGATCCGCTTGCCGGTCACGAAGTCCACCGCCAGCAGGTTCCGAACCGTCCGCATCAGCACCACGTCGTTCACCACCAGCGGATACAACCCTGGCAGCGACTCGCGACCCGGCTCGCTCTGCCGGTGAAGCTGGTCGATCTGATCGATCAGCGTCTCCACGTATGGCTCCTCGTACGTCGACACTTCCCACCGCATGCTCATCAGCGGCCCGCTCCCCGTCGAGGCCGCGTTTCGCGCCGCGTTGCCCCGATACATGGCCCACTGCTCGGCCTTCTCCGGGCTGCCCGCCTGCCGCTTCCCTACCAGCGCGGCTAGCCAATCGAGAGTCTTGGCCCCATCCGCCGGCAAACGTTCCTTCTTCCCGGCCACCTCCACCTCCATCCCCGGGTGACGCTTCCTCAACGTCTCCAGCACCGCCTGCGCCTTCTCCGGCATCCCCGCCCGCATCCAGCACGTCGCCAACGCCACCGAAAGCGTCGGTTCGAATCGCGCCGAATCCGCCGCCGACTCCTCGATCTGCTGAAGCGTCAACGCCCCGGCCAACGGCGCGCCGTGGTCCAGATGATGCAATCCCAGCAGGAACGTCGCCTCGTTGCCTGCCTGCGTGTGAAAGAACCGCCGCGCAACCTCCGCCAGTCCTGCCGCGCTCCCCGACTTCACGGCCTCCCCGAGCATTTGCCGCGCCCGCGCCCCATACTGCAACTCGTAGAGCTCGCGTCCCTGCCGCGGCATGCTTCCCAACAACTGCCGTGCCTCAGCCTTGATGCTCCGATGCACCGCGCTGGTCGGCTCCGGCTGGAAGAAATAATCCTCCTGGTTCTCCAGGATGCTCCCCAGCAACCGGACCGCCTCCGCATAGCGCGATTGCTCCAACAACTGTCGCGCGTCCGACAGTCGCAACAGCACTGCGCGATCCGCCGGCACGAACACGCTCTGACCGGCCGCGCTTTCCGGTTTGACGCCGCCGTCCTCGCCCGCGCGAATCGCGATCTTCTGGCTCGCCGCCGGGCCTGCCGTCATTGCCGTCAGCGCGCACGCCCAGCCGACAATCACCAGCCGCAACCTCCATGGACCCATGTTCCGCTCTCCTCGCTTCGCTACCCACAAACCCGCTCGGAATGCATCATCTTCCACTGTACCATCACTCGCTGCCAATGTGGCAAACCAGTCGCTCAAACAAAGTTACGTCAAGCGAGCCACCAACCTCGCCCACACGCCCCGAATCCCGCAAAAAACGACCTCCGTCAATCCTAACCACTTACCCCATAACCTCTTAAACACACCACATGAGGCACAGCCGCCCCCGGCTGTGCCTCATTCCGCCCCCGCCTACCTCAACAATCCCTCGCACCGCCCCATCGCCACCGCCCTCCGCACAACACCCCTGACACCATTATCCAACCGGACTTCTTCCTCAACCAATACCCTCTCCCCCCTCCCACTCCACACTCCATTTCACTGAACACCCACACCCCAGGCAATCCCTCGACCGACGCAATAGCCACATTGCTCCACCGCCTCCGCAACCAAATCCGCACACCTATTTCCCGCACGATTCTCACCCGCGCACCGCGCTCCCAACCGGCCTCCCTAAACCGCTCTTTCACGGCGATTTCCGCGCACTTCCGCGTCTCACACCCCTACAAACCCTGGAAAAACGGGGGTAAACGGCTCGTACAGGCCGTTTTTTTGCCGTTTTTTTCGTGTTTTAAGCGATTTCCGGATTGCATTTTTAGGCAAACCGTTTCTAATCATCGCGTCCCTTACGTCGGACGGACGTGTTATTTCCACTCAACCATGCATGGAGGGTAGCAGCCTATGGCCAAAGCAGCACCTGCGCCGAAGAAGGCGCTGACCAAGACCCAGATCATCAGCAACGTCGCCGATGCAGCGGGTCTGACCAAGAAAGAGGTGGCCGCCGTCTTCGAGGCCCTCGCCGCCGAGATCAAGAAGAACATCGGCGCCCGTGGCCCCGGTGCCTTCACGCTCCCCGGTCTCGTCAAAATCGAGCGCAAGAAGGTCCCGGCCAAGCCAGCTCGCAAGAACGTGCCCGATCCCTTCCACCCAGGGCAGTTCCGCGACATCGCTGCCAAACCGGCGAGCACCAAGGTCAAGGTTCGGCCTCTGAAGAGCCTCAAGGACATGCTTTAGGCGAGACGTTGTCGCTGGGCCACCGGCCCGGCATCGGGCTCTGCTTGCAGTGCCCAACAGACATTACGCAAGAAGCGGTTGTCCACGTCCTTGTGCGACAACCGCTTGTTATCCGCTCGGCAACCCAACCCTCTAGAGCGCATTCGGCGTAATCGTAGCGTGTTTTTCGCTTTCGGAACCGTAGAAACACGCCGCCACGAACGCTACAGTTAAGTGCGACACGCACTAGTCACGCCCTGAACCGGCTCGCTGGTGGAGATTGTCGAGCGGCTCTGTTTCTTGAACAACTCGTAGGCTATCCGCCTTCCAACGCCGCCAACATCCTCTCCAACAGCTCCAGCGGCAAGCCGACCACGTTCGATTCACTCCCCGACAGAACGTGAACCCAACCCAGCCGATCCTGGTACCCGAACGCACCCGCCTTCCCTTCCCATGCCCCGGTAGCCAGATACTCCTCGATCTGCCCGTCGTCGAGCGAGTCCATGCGCAGCGTCGTAATGTCCACTTCCACCTGGGGTTGCCCGTCGGGCCTCGGCCACAAGCAAAGGCCGCTCAGCACCCGGTGCTCGCTCCCGCGCAATTCGTGAAGCATCGATCGAGCGTGCTCCTCGTCGACCGGTTTGCCCAGAATCTGCCCCTTGCACTCCACCACCGTGTCGCACCCCACCACCACGCCCGACGCAACACTCGTCGCCACATCGGCCGCTTTCTGATAGGCCAGACGACACACCAATTGCGCCGGATTCTCGCGGCTGCACGTCCCGCATTCAGCCTCCTCACTCGGCGGCCGCACCTCGAACGCGTACCCCGCCTCCGCCAACAACTCCCGCCGCCGCGGCGACCGACTCGCCAAGACCAATCGCAAACCCGACATAACGCCCCCATCGCCAAAGAACAGCCACTGCTGCCCCACGACCCGTAGGTCCCACCCAACAATTACGCTATGCTGAAACAAACACCCATAGCCTACACACACCACACCCAACACACCACCCACTACCCACCACCCACTACTCCGAATGCCTCCTCTCGAAGTCCTTTACGAAGACAACCACCTTCTCGTCGTGGTCAAACCGCCCGGCATCGCCACCATGGGCGTCCCCGGCGACACGGTCTCGCTTCTCACCATCGCCAAGGACTATATCAAGCGCCGCTACCACAAGCCAGGCAACGTCTATCTTGGCATCGTCAGCCGGCTCGACGTCCCCGTTAGCGGCGTCGTCCTCATCGCGCGCACCTCCAAGGCCGCCAGCCGCCTCACCGAGCAATTCCGCACCCGGTCCGTCGAAAAGCTCTATTGGGCGATCGTCGAAGGCGTCACCAGGCCGCCATCTGCACAGTGGGTCGACTGGGTCGCGCACGACGAGCGCCATCGCCGCATGCACATCGTTGGGCAAACGCACCCCGGAGCCAAGGAAGCGCGTCTCCACTATCGCCAGTTGCACCAATGGGACGACCGGTCGCTCATCGAGGTGGAACTCCACACCGGCCGCAAGCACCAGATTCGCCTGCAAGCCGCCCACCACGGCCATCCCATTCTCGGCGACCGCAAGTACGGCAGCCGCTCTCCGTTCCCTGTCGGCATCGCCCTCCACGCGCGTCAGCTCACCGTCACCCATCCCGTCACCGCCGACGTCCTTCGGCTCGACGCCCCGCCCCCAAAATCCTGGGAATCCTTCGGTGTCGGCCCAAACGGCCCTATCCGGTAGATTTGGGGGAAATCGACAGCGCGGCCCCTCAAAGGATATAATAGCGAGGAACTGGCGATCGTCCCTTCATCCTCTCTTCCACTCGCCGAAGCCCCCACAATCGCCCCCTAGCGACAACCCGGTGGTCCTCATGCCAGCGTCCCTGGATACCGCCTTCGAACGATCGGCACTCGCCAGTGGGCTTATCGGCCGCCATCAGCTCGACGAAGCTCGCACCTTCCTCGATTGGCCCCAGCGTCAGCCGGACGATGCCACAGTCCGCGAGAAGCAGTTCGCCGAGGCGATGGTCCAACTCGGCTACCTCAACCAATGGCAGGCGTCCCAGCTCCTGGCCGGCCGAACCAAGTTCAATCTCGGCCCCTACTGGATCATCGATTCCATCGGCCAGGGCGGCATGGGCCAGGTCTTCAAGGGCGAGCACCGCGCCCTCGGCCGTGTGGTCGCCATCAAGGTCCTCCCCCAATACAAGTCCACCCCCGACGCCATCGCCAGCTTCACTCGCGAAATGCGAGCCCAGGCCAAGCTCGACCACGAAAACCTCGTTCGCGCCTACGATGCCGGTGAGGACGGCAAGGTCTACTATCTCGTCGTCGAGTACGTCCCCGGCATGGATCTCCGCAAGCTGATCCGAAACCACGGCGCCCTGACCATGTACGAAGCGGCCTACGTCATCTCCCAGGTCGCCGCCGCTCTTCAGCATGCCCACGAACAGGGCCTCATCCACCGCGACGTCAAGCCCGGCAACGTCCTCGTCACCCCCGAAGGCCGCGCCAAGCTCTCCGACCTCGGGCTGGCCGAACCCGTCGACGCCGACCCCGACGACCCTCGCTTCGGACGCGTCGTCGGTACCGCCGACTACATCTCTCCCGACCATATCGCCAATCCCGCCGAGCCGACTCCCGCTTGGGACATCTATTCCCTCGGCTGCACCCTCTACTACGCCGTCACCGGCAAGGTGCCCTACATCGGCGGAAAAATGAGCGACAAGGTCCGCGCCCACTGCGACCCCAACATGCGCCCCCTCGATCCGCGCTGCCTCAATCCCGGCCTCAGCGACGATTTCGTCGAGGTCGTCGCCGACATGATGGCCAAGGATCCCGCCGAACGCATCCGTTCCGCCGACGATGTCATCGTGCGGCTCAAGCCCTGGCAGAACTCACCCCACCCCTTTCTCGCCCGCGACGATTCCACCACCGAGAACCCAACCCTGATCGGTCTCCCAGGTGCCCCGTTCGCCACCGACCGCGTGAACATCACCCTAGGCAGCTCGCAGCGGCAGGAAGGCGATTGGGGCGAAACCAAGGCCAGCTTCCCCGAACTGAGTAGCGCCAGCTTCGAGCCCAGAGACAGCCTCCCCAAGCTGGCCGATCTCACCGACCCGCTCGCCTCCGCCGCTGAGGAGACCTATCCGGCGCTCGATTCCGGACAACAGAACCGACCCGCCGACACCGTCCTCCTCCACCCGCTCATCATCCTTGTTCTGCTGCCCATGGCTCTTGTGGGCTTTGTGATGCTCGTCTGGTGGATTCTGCAGTGGCTCCGCTGACCGGCCCTTCTCCTCGCCTCTCATTCGTCGCAGCGTCTTGGGAATGCCCCTTCCGCGCCTCGGCCAGCTCGCGCACCAGTTGCTCGACCATCGTCGAATCCAAATGCTGTTTCAGCAGCGTCTCCGTGTCGGTGAACAGCTTGTCGATCTTCCGCTGAACGACCTTGTCCTTCGAAAACACTTTCTGCTTCTCGCGAGCCAGGTCCATCAGGCACTCGTCGCGCCCCTTCAACTTCCGCAGTTCGCCCAGCAGCGCCTCCGCCTTGTCGAACTCGCCGGCCCGAATCCGGGCGCGAATCTGCACCCGCAACATCGCTCGGCGAGTCACTAGGTCCACAAGGTTCTCCTGGAACCCGATCAAGAAGCCTTCCGCCTCCAATCGCTGATCGTCGTCCGCGATCGGCGCAACGACTTCCCGTTCCAGCCCGATCACCAGCGGAAGCTTCGCCAGCACTTCGTCGCCGTTTCGAATTACCACCGTTCGCAACGCCGGGTCCTTGTCCGGCTTCAGCAACAGCGCCCCCCGCCGGTCGGTCCGCCCCAGGAAGGCCGTGCTCTTCGAATCGCCCAACTGCCGATACACTTGGTAACCTGCCAATGGCTTTTCTTTGTCCGTGCGCGAGTGCAGCACCAGGCTTGTCGCATCGCCCGACGGAATGATCGCCAACGCCAACTGCTCCATCCGCCCGCGCCGCTGCGTGCTCAACGGACTGCGAATTCCTGTGTGCAGCTTGCATTTCGCGTCCGCCCCCTGGATCTCCGTGGCGACCAGAAAACTCCACGGGGCCGGCGCCACCTTTCGAGCGTTACCCTCTCGATCGTTATACCGCACGATCGGCTGAAAGATGGTCCCCGTCGGTGTCACCAGGTACGTCGGATCGCGCGGCGCGAGGTTGGCCGCCCGCAACCGCAGCGTCACCGTCTCGCCCTCAACCGCTTCAATCTGGCCCAACGGCGCAAACACTCGCTCCAGAACCCCGAACAGCGTATCCCGCAAGCGCGCCGGATGATGCACCGTCTCCGCGATCACCGGGCTCCATACCTGCGTGCGCACATCGAGCTCGCGCCCGGTAATCCGGTACCCGTCCACGACGACACCCACCGTCAACAGCGCCACCTTGTCGTCCGCCAGCCATTCCGGCGACAGCGATTCCAATGTCACGCTCTCCATGTCGCCGATCATCTGATCCTTCAGTGGCACCGGTGCCGAAGTCAGCGAAAGCACCCATGGAGCCCCGATCAGCAAGTCCGTCTCGTTGGCCAGGCCCTTGCGCAGATCCGCCTCCAACCCCGGCGTCAACTCGGCCGCCTCGTCGAACTCCAGCACCACGCGAATTCGGTACGGCGTCAGCTCCCACACCGACTCCGTCGCCGCCGCCTCAGTCCTCATCCCGCTCAGCACGGCCGCCAGCGCCACCACCGCGCACAGCCACCGCCCGGTCGCTCGGCGCACGGCCTGCACCGCGTTCACCTCCCATCGGCTCTCGAACCAACCCCTCATGGCGACTCCAACGGATAGTAGAAAGCCGGCTTCCACGCCTCAATGTCCTGATACAGCGAAACGGGCCGCTCTCCGATGCCTTCCAGCGACTGCCCGTATGCAAAGTAATCCACTAACTGCCAAAGCGGCACCACGGCGATGTCGTCGTAGGCAATCCGGTGAATCTGCCGCAGCCGCGACCCCGCTTCCCGCCAGTCGGTCGTCTGTTCCAACTGACGAATCGCCAAGGCCATGTATGAGCTACAGCTCCGGCTGGGCCCCTCGGCTCCCAGCAGCCGCCGCGCGTCGGCGATCGGCTCCCACATCGCCAGCTCCGCGTACAGCAGGTCCACGTCGTCCGGAACCACGGTACACGCCTGCGGCGGCAGCGCCTTCAGTTTCACGTCCAGCCCCAGCAGCCGCAGTTGCCTCTGAATCATCGCACACGCCACGCTGGCCGATTCCCCTTCCGGATGCGCCAGCACCAGCGGCGGCAACGTCTTCCACTGCTCGGCGTCTCCCTTTTGGGCCAGCTCCCGCCGCGCCACTTCCACCAGCGACAGCGCCAGTCGCGGATCGTAACCGCGCGGCTCCAGCGTCTCGTCGTACGCGTACGCCAGCGGATCTTGCAACGACGTCCCCGCCGAAAATGGTCCGCTGATCACCTGCGATCCGTCGCTCGGAAGCCGCCCGCCGCACAGCCTCTCCAGGATCGCCTCCCGGTTGATCCCGTACGCCAACGCCCGGCGAAACGTCCGCTGCGACATCAACGGCTTCTGCAAATTCGGAATCAGGCAGTGCACCAGCGGCACGCCGTACGGCTTCACCACCACGCCCCTCTCCCGCTTCAGCTCGTCGACCAACCACGGATCCACCCGGTCCAGCACGTCGATATCCCGCCGCTTCAGCGCCTCGATCGCCCGCGATCCCCGGTTGAAGAATTGCTCCACGAGCTTCTTCGGCTGTCCGGCCGTCGTTAACGGGCTCGCCGAGTTCAGCACGTACACCGTCTGATTGTCCGCCTGCGACTCCATCACGTACGGACCGTTCCACCACTGTTTCTCCTGGCTCAGCAGCGGATCCCCGTACGGCAGAAGCCGCGTCTGCAAGAAGGCTTGCGGTCGCACGTTGAATCGCGTCAGGTCCGCGTTCACCTCGTACACGCTCGGCACCGACACCCGCTCCAGCAGCTCCGCCCATTGCGGCTGATAAGCCTCGTCGTGTGGATCGGCGATCGCCAGCAATCGCCGCGCCAACACCGGTCCGGTCAGCGTGCTGTCTCCTCGCGACCAATGCTGGTTCGGCTTCAGCCGGAACACCAGCCGCCGTCCCAACTCGCCAATCTCCAGGTCGCCCACCGGACACCGATACTTCCCGCCGTCGGTCCCCGGCCCCAGAAACTCCACCAGCGTCCGGTACACTAGGCGGCTGCTCCGCCGTGCGGCCCAATCGTTCAGCGATCCCGGCTGCAACTCGGCCGACGCCGACGTCACGCCCACGACCACCCTGGCGTACTTCTCATGAATCGCCTTGGCCAGATCCTTACCGCCCGCCACCGCCGGCCATGTTTCCACCGCCTGCCGACACACCTCCTCGGCCACCGCCAGATGCCCGGCTTCGAACTCGCCGCGAGCCTTCCCCAGCAGCTGCCCTGCCTCCTCCTTCCATCGCTCCTGCCACTTCGCCACTGCGGCCTGCTTCGGAAACTTCTCGCTGAGATGACGTAGCAATTCTCGCGCGGCCCGGGGTTTCCCTGCCGCCATATACGTGTCGATCTGCGCTTCGGTCGCCGCCCCAAGCTGCTCGTCCAGATGCTCGAATTTCGGGTTGCGCCGATACAGCTCGTTCAATATCGCCAGCGCGTTCGCTTCTCGTTTCTGGCTCGCCAGCGCTTTCGCCTGCTGGAACAGGAAGTGCTCCACGCCCTCTTCCAGGCCCGGCGTCTTCGGCATGGTCTCTTTCAAATGCGCGAAGTATTCGTAGGCCTCGTCGAACTTCCCCTCCGCCACCAGCCGGTCCGCTTCCGCCAGCACCCGCTGCTCGAAAAGCTCGATCTTCTCCACGAAGCGCCACTGAATCTCATATTCCGTCGTCGGATTCTCCAGCAGCCGCGCCGTGAACTTCCCCTGTTTCGGAAGCGGATCCGGCAATTTGCGGTCCGGAAAACAATCCAGCGGGCAAACCTCCAGCGGGCCGTCCTTCTTCGACAACAGGTAGATCAGATCGTGCGGATCTTCATCGTACACCCGCTGCTCGGCCGCCACCGGCAGCGCCGCCAGCCACGCTACCAGCAGCAAGGCCGCCGCGCAGAACCGTACCGCCCTCCTGAAGCGAGGAACCTCGTTCCTCCCTCCCGCCGAATTTCGTCGTTCTCGGTCGATGTCTCTCATGCTGCGGCGGCTGTCATGGCTTCTGAATCTGATACAGGCTGCCGTCGTAGCTGCCCACGACGAGTTGGTCCTTCACGACCACCGGTCCCGTGCCCAGCGGCAAACCGACGTCCACCTTCGCTTCTTCTTTCCCCGTCCCCGCGTCCAGCCGAAGCACAATGCCTTTGGCCGACGCCACGATCACGCTCTTCCCGTCGTTCAGCGGCGCGCCCACCAGCGGTCCCGACGGCAACGCAACCTGCCAAAGCTGCGCCTTCCCATCCGCACACATCAACTGCTCGTTGCTGGCCACCACCACGCGATCGCCCACCGCCCACGGCCCCCAAGTGCAGCGTCCGCGAAGCGGCCAACTCGACCCTTCCTTCATGTCCGGCAATGTGAACGACATCAGCTTCCCGTCGGCCGTCGCCGCAAAACCCGTCTTGCCTGCCGCCGCAAGCTGCGACACGATCGGGCTGGCCAACTCCAGCGTGTTCTTCGCCGTCAAACATGCCTTCGGACTTTCTTCAACCACCACGCGATACACCGCCCGCCGCCCGTCGGTCAGCAGCATCTCCCCCGAGCCGATCACCAGCGGACGCTGCCACGCAAACGCCTCTCCCGCCTCCGTCGGCGGCTGAAACGCCTCGCATCGCTTCTCCCCGCTGAACGGGTCCAGCAGAAACACCTCCCCGGGCTTAAGCGGCGTGATCAGCGCCCCCGCCATGCCGGCCGTCGGCCCGCCCAGCGCGTCCGGAAGCGGAAGCTGCCGAATCCGTCCGTCCGAGCTGTGGTAGATGCTCACCTCGTGCGCGCCCTTCCCCTGAATCACCGCCGTCACCTGCCGCTCCAAACGGATCGCGTCCGAAACCGGCTGACGCACCTCCGTCAACTTCAGCCCCATCTTCGGCTCGTCGATCACCGCCCCCTTCGCCAACTCGTCCGCCTTCAGCTCGAACATGCCGCCCGACGACGTAAACGCCGTCAGCACGCCGCTCGACTCCTCGTACGACGGCTCGCCCACCAGCGGTGCCGCCAGGTGCGTCTCCCACAGCGTCTTTCCTTCGTCCGCGCTCACCGCCGACACCGCCACCCCAGGCAACCCTCGTCGCTGCCGCACCTGAACCACCGACTCTCCCACCCACATCAGAGGTTGCAACGTCGTGCTTCGCAGATTCGCCGTCCAACGCGACTGCAAACGCCCCCGCGACGCGAGAATATCGAAGCACGTCAGTTGGTTGTCGCCCACCAAGAACTGCCCTTGCAGCAGAAGCGGGTACCGCACCAGGTTCTCTTCGCTTCCGGCGGCCCCCTGGGCGATGATGTTCAGCGGCTTCTTCGGATCGGCGTCGCTCGCCTCCAGCACCGCCAGATCGGCCTTGTCCGTCATCACCAACAGCCTGCGATCGGCCACCACCAGCGGTGTCGCCACCCGGCCCTTGATGTTCAACCCTTCCAGCGGCTCCAGCTTCAAACCGTCCTTTTCCTTCCCGATCCTGAACACTTCTAGCGCCGTCGATTGCGAATCGTGCGAGCTCGCCACCACGAGGAAGTCGCCCAGCACCACCGGCGGAAACAACACGCTCCCCGGCTCGTGCCCCAGGTAATACACACTCACGCACTTCCCGTCTGCCGCCGAAACGATGAACAGGTTCGAGTGCTCGGCGGCCTGGAAAAGCACCCCGCGCTGGCTGTCCACGGCCGGACCGGTGCGCAGCTCTTGCGGAAACTGCACGTAGCCGCTCGACGCTCCCGACGCCAGGTCCACCTTCACCAACCGCCCCGAGCGCGTCGCCACCCACAACTGCTCGCCGTCGATCACCGGATAAGCGTCCAGCCGCTCTCCCACCGGAAATCGCCATACCGTCGTGCCGTCGCTCGCCCGCAAACGCACCACCGCATTGTGCAAGCTGTCGATCAGCAGAATGTCGCTCCCCGGCGCTCTGCTCACTGGCGTCGGCGGAAAGCTCGGACTGCGGCCGTTCTCCGAAAAACCGACCGGCTGTCGCCAAACGACCTTCCCCGTCACCGCGTCCAGCCCATACGCCGCCCCGCCGGCCAACGCACACACCACGCACCCTTTGGCCGCCGGTACTTCCTTAATCGTCTCGCGCCGCGCAAACGTCACTGCGGTCGGCGGCGGCGTCTCCGCCGCCTTCGTCTCCGCCGCCTGCTCCTTCGCTACGAACTTCACGGCCCCTTGTTCCGCCTGCGATGCTGCCAACGTCGCCGCCATCAGCTTCTCGTCGCCGATCAGGTCCGGATACTCCTTCAGAAGCGAAGCCCGAATCTGATACGCGTCGGCGATCTTCCCATCCGCAACCGCCTTGCCCATCTCCGTCACCGACGTCTCCAGCCGCTGGCTCCGGCTGATGTCCCGGCGTGTCAAGGCCAACATCGCCCGAATGTCCGCTACCTTCGCGTCCGGCCGAACGTCCTTGTTGATGTACTTCTCGATCAGCGCTAGCGTCTCCTCGGCCTGATCCACCAGTTCTTCCTTCGGCTGCTTCCGTGCCTGATTCGCCAGCCCCTCCGCGATCTTCGGCAACATCGCCGCCAGTTCGCCCTGCGTCATGCTCCGAAATCCGCTCTCTCGCGAGATCTCGCTTAGCACCCCCTTGGTCGTTTCCAGCGCCGTCGGCCAACTGCTCGTCCCGTCCGTCGCCTGGCGCATCTGCGCCAATCCCCGCCGGATCTTCGCCTCGTTCGCCTTCGGATGATTCGGCGCTTTCTCCAGAAACATCCCGTACTCTTGAATGGCCTTCGAATACGAGCCTGCCGTGTAATCGTCGTCCGCAATCTTCAACAGCGCGTCGCCGCCCTGACGCATCACCGCCCACGTCAGCGCGCCGGCCAGGATCAGCAATCCCAGCAGCAACCCTCCGCCGATCAACAACAGCGGCGAGTCCCACACGTTCCCTTTCCCGCCCCCCTTCCCCTTGCGGCGATAGCGATCCAGTCCGGCCGCTGCCGCCGGCGCTGCCGCCAGGTCCGCCGCGGCCGCCGACGCCAGCTTGGCGTCCATCAGTACCGGCGCGTCCTGCCGCTCGCCTCGCTTTCGTCTTGTGCCGTCCTCGGGGCGAGGCCTCTTCTGCGGTCGCGACTCCGCTGGTGGCCCGGCCGGCTTCGACGATTTCGGCGGACTGCTCGGCGCCTGCGGTCGCGGCTTCGGCGGCGGCGTTGGCCCCGAGGCCGGTCCGGCATCCCGCGGTGCCGGCTTGCGCGAAGGCGCCTTCTTCGGCTCCTCCAGTGGCAACAGCTCATCCATCGGAACCAACTCATCCAACGGGACTAACTCGTCCTCTCCATCCCTGTCGTCCAATGGAGTCAGCTCGGGCATCTTCTTCCCGCGCACTGGTTCCTCGTCAAGTGGAGCCAGCCCGTACTGCGACTGCTCCGCCGAATCCGACTCCTCCAGCGGCACCAATCCGATGTCGTCCGGTGGCGGCACCGCCTCTTCCAGCGGCGCGAGTTCTTTGTCCAGCGGAACGAAGTCCTTGGTCGTCGCCAGGTCTTCCTCCGGCGCCGAGGGCCGCTTGCGCGGTTCCGGCTTCCGGGCCCCGCGGTCCGATTCCTCCTCATCCAGCGGAGCCAGCCCCAGTTCGTCCGACGCCTTCACGTTGCGCCGGCCCGGCCCTTGCGGCTTCCCACGAGGCTTCCCCTGCGCGTCCGCCTGCTCCAGCAGCCTCTGTGCCAGCCGGTGCGACAGGTGCCCGCTATCGACCAGCTTCTTCGCCACCAGCGCCGCCGAAATCGGCACCTTCGTCTCGGCCAACTGACGCCGCAGACTGGCAATCAGCTTCGCCGCCAGCAGATCCTTCTGTTCCAGGAAATCGACGAATTCGTCCGGAGATATCATGGATGGCCTTTAGGGATCGAGAAACGCTGACACGACAGGCACCGGCCACCAAACTGCCAATGCATCAGGACCGTTCCGGCAACCGCACGGCCGAACTGCCTGTCCCCGTTCCGCTCATCAATTGCTGTTCAAGAAACTGTAACTCTGGTCAATCACGAAAAACGCAAACCCGGCGCCCTCCCGGCGAATCCCGAATCGGGTCTTGCGGATGTTCTTCACGTCGTTGCCGGCACGCTCTCGCTCCAACTGTACCAGCGTCGCCTCGACCTCCGCTGGAAGGAACTTCAGAATCGGCCGCCTCTCCGTATTCACGCCCGCCCGACCGAACAGCTCTCGATCCGCCTGTTCCAGATCGCCGCGACGCCACGTCAGGTAATACCGCTTCTCCGCATCCACCGAACCCGTGCGCTGGTCCGGCACCGCTTTCGATAGGTTGTACACATAAATCACCTTGTCGTCCGGCATCAGCACGCCCAGCTCGATCTTGAAATAATCAAGTTGTTGCGCGTACGTCTCCAGCGTATTCTCCTCGGCGAACTGGATCTCCCACCGCCGAATTCGCCCAGGCTTGCCTCCTTTGCCGTACGGATTGTTCCCATAACCGCCGCGTCCGCCCTGCCCGTACGGGCTTCCTTGCGGCGTGTCCCCGAGAACCGGATCCTCCAGGCCGCCCGCCTGCGCCGCCACCGCATCGGCCACGACCGCCAGCGTGTCCCGTACTTCCGGCTGCTCGAAATCGAGCTTCTCGCCCGGCGGCACGTCATACTCCGTGCTGTCCCCGATCGACCCCTCGCCCGTCCCCATCTCGTCGATCTGTTCCAGCTTCACCGGCACGGCGATCTGGCTTCCCAGGAATCGGCTGCTAAACCACACCGACAGCAGGATCACCACCGTGACGATCACCAGGATCAGCATCGACAGCATCATGCTCGCCACGCGCTCATAGGCCGACACTTGCAGACGCTGTTTCTGCTCGCCGGCCGCTGCCGTGTCTTGGATGACCACGCGTCGGGTTGCCGTCAATTCTCGAACTCCGCGTCCGGCCGCACTGCCAGGTACCACTCTTTCCACACACGTATCGCTTCGGCCCGCTGCGCCTCGGTGAAATCGTCCGGCAGGATGAAAGCGTCCAGCTTGCGGCTGATCCGCCGCAAACTGTCGCGCGCCGCCAACACCACCGACGCGTCCTGGTCCTTCATCGCGTAGATCAGTGTCGGCACGTTGTCCATGTCGTCGCTTCTACCCATCGCCTGCACGACTGCCCGCCGCGCCTCCGGCGACGCCCCCTGTATCAGTTCCCGCAGCTTCCCCTCGTTCTGCGCCACCAGTTTCCGTGCCTCGTCCGCAGGCAGCTCCGCCATCGCCTCCACCGCCTCGTCGAACTCCGGCGAGTCCATGTTCTCCAACGCCGCCATCAACTGCTGGCCGGGCCCGCTCAGCGGCTTCGCCACCACTTGGCCGCCGCGGACCACGACTGCCCCCTTCCCCTTCGGCAAACCCCTGCCGCCCACCAGAAGCCCCGGTCCGAAGTCCCGCGCCTTCTCGATGCTCTTCTTCATCGACCGCAGCAGAAACAGCAGGCTGAAACACGTGTCCGGAACCGACTCCGCCGCGTTCTTGAAACTGCACTCGCCGGACCACGAGCCGTTCTCTTTCTGGGTTCGCAGCAGATACGATGCCGTCTCGCTGTACCATGCCGGGTCCTTCGGCTCGATCCCTTCGGCATCCTCCCGCAAACTCCAATAACGCTCTCTCGCATAGAGGTAGTAGTGCACGAACGGACAATCGAAACTGTTGTTCGTCTCCAACCACCGATTCCCTCGCGCCTCGGCGCTCTTCACGGCGTGAGCGTCAACCCGGGTGGACCGGTACTGCCGCTCCTTCCGCACCTCTGTCACGCCTCCGGGTAGCATGTCTTCCTTCCGTTTCACCAATCCCAGCAGATCGGCACACGCGTAGATGCTTCCCGTGCCGGCGGCCGCCACCGACGGTCTCACTTCCGTCTGCGCCACCAGTGCCGACGCGCTATCCGCCACCACGCCCTGGTAGCCGAACGCCCCCGATGGATCCTGCGTCCGCAGCAGCCAATCCATCACCTTCTCCACCATCGACATCCGGTAGCTGATCCCCGCCTGACGTGCTTCCCACAGCGCCAGCACGCCGTACTGCGTCATCGAGGTGTCGCCGGTGGGCTTGCTCGTGTATCCCCACCCGCCATGCGGCTTCTGGTACGTCTCCAGCATCCCCAGCAACTTCTGAATGTCCGCCCGGTACTCCACCGGATCCAAACTCGTCAGAAACACCGTCGCCAGTCCGACGTGGTAGATGAACGGCCCGTCGTTCGGATCCCCGGGATACTTGCGAACCGCCTCGACCGCTTCCAGGATCTTCGGATGGTCCAGCGGAGCCCCGTTCTTCACCAGCACCAGGCCCACCAGGGCCTTCGCCCCCATCCGAGGATCATTACTCGCCGTTTCCAGCCAATGCACGCCCCGCTCGATCGACTTCTTCACCTCCGGGCTTTCCATCGTCAACCCGGCACCGGCCCCGCGCGCGCAGAGAATCGTCATCAGCCAACACGTGGCGACCACCAGTGAGCAGAACCTTCGTTGCACGCTGACCTTCTCCCTCTAAAGGCCGTCTCATCCACGCGCATATCCGGCACGACAACCACGCCCGTCCAACCCCACTTCCCCCTCGGGCTGCGCTACTCTAGACCAGCAGCACTATCCCTAATTATCGATCCTAAAGGGGCTCTCCAGCCCTGTCAAGCGGCGGAAACTCACCCCCCCTACAACGGGCCCACCCCGCTCGCCAACAGCCACCGCACCGCGTCACATTCGACGATCGAAAGAACGCCCCCAGAGCCCCGCCGATCTGCACCACTCACGGCGACCTCGCCGAACCCCGGCCGCGCTGCAGACCGATCTGAATCCGTGGCTTCGCGCGCTCAACGAGCCACCACCGAACCGCAACAAGCACTGCCCCGGCAAGACGTCGATGCACACCTTCCACGTTCCGCCAACTTCGAAGACGCGATCCCCGCAGCACGCGCCCTACGCCCCCACCTTCGCCATCGCTTCCTTCAGCGCCGCAATCCCCTTGCCGATATCCCCGACTCGGTCGTCGCCCGCTTCGCGCTCGAAGATGTAGTCGCCCGAGTAATCGGCCTCCGCCAGAATCCGCACGAACGCGACCCAATCGACCTCGCCCGTCCCCACCACGACCTCTTCGCCCCACTCCCCTTTGACCGTCGGCCGTTTGGCGTCCTTCACGTGCACCTGCCGAACCTGCGGCACGAGCTTCCGCAACGCCTCGATCGGTTCGTCCATATCGTACAGAATCAAGTTGGCCGGATCGAAGTTCACCATCACGTTGCTTGCGCCCCGCTTGTCCATCTCCTGCAGAAACACCTGCAGCGTATCGGCCGTCTCCTGTCCCGACTCCAGCAATAGCAACCCGCCGATCCGGGCGTACATCTCCGCCAGCGTTACAACCCGCGCGCACAGCTTATCGAACGCTGGATCGCTCGCTTCGTGCGGAAGGAACCCCGCGTGCGTCGTCACCAGTTTCACGCCCATCTGCTGCGCCAGGGCCGCCGCCGCCTCGGCGATCTCCTGGTTGCCTTCCCAATGCTCATCCGGCACGATCCCGCCCGTCTTCCGTATGGCCGCCGGCGTGCTATAGTCCTCGCCGATCGTCGAGAACATCCCCGACACAATCGAGATCCCCGACGCGCCCAAAATCTCCTGCGTCCCCTCCCAAGTCCCCGGGTCATCCCGATGCGGCGTAAGACCCAGTTGCACCTTCTTCAGCCCAAGCGCTCCCACCTTCTCCGCCAGGTCTTGCGGACCGGTAGCACGGAGCGACCAACTGCAAACGCCGATTTGATCTGCCGTCTGAGGCTTCATTCCATCAAGTCTCCGTCAAAAACTTGGCAATTCCCTTCTGCAGCTTTGCCTGTCGTTCGGCCGTCCTGTCAGAAGGAATCTCCTTGTAAATGCCTTCGATATCGTCGGCACACGCACCCACACGCAAACACAACTCCCGCGCCGTCAGCCGATCGTCCTGCCGCACCCCTAACCGCTCGGCCCACCGCCGATCGATCAGCAAGTTGTATTCCCGCTTCGACGCCGGCGCCTCCGGCCGAAACGACGTGTCGATCACGTCATCACAAAGCCCATCGACATTGTGCCGGCAAGGACCACAAATGTCGTCCGCCCCAAGCTCGATCCGCAGCTCCACGTCGCGCCGAGCGAGAATCGCCCTCGCGACCGTATGCACCGCATGCCCATACGGATGCGGCTCGAACTCCGTCCGCCCGCCTCCCAGCGCCGTCAGAATATCCACAAAGTGATGCGGCTTGATCGCAATCACGCGGCTTCCTCACATCCACCCCATTCCCCCGCCCAATATACCGAACGCCCCGTCCCCCGACAACGACCTCCAACCCATCTTCCCTCACCCATGTAGCACAGCCGCCCCCGGCTGTGCCCCTCCCGACCTCATCAAACCTCCCCTCGCCCGCTCGCGGGACAGGGACCGGGGGTGAGGGCAGCATACACTCCGATCGCGTCTTCCACGCAACATCCCTACCACAAGAAACCCTTTGACCCTCCGTCCCCGCCCCGTCCCCTCAATCCAACCGACGAATCCGCACCGCCGTCCCAAAAAGCGGCTTCTTCCGAAAATCGAAGTGCATCATGTCCCGGTCGGGAAACTCGAACAGCATCAACTTTTCGATTCCCTCCCGGTCGGTCACAAACCCGCACTTCGTCTGCCCGCGGATCTCCGCAAAAACATCCGCGGCCGGATCGCGTTCATCTGCGTGCGCGTTGCCGACAAACAGCGCCTCGATCCGCGCCGACTCGAACTCGACAACCACTCTGCTCCCCAACGCCAGACCAAGCACGTACGCCACGTCGCGGTCGAAATTGATGCACGGCCCCGAAACATCGTAATTGTGAACGAACACGCCCTCGAAGCCGCTGTCATCAACGCTATACTTGCCCACCCACGACGTGTCGACCTTCTTCTTCGCTCCCGCCGTCCGTCGCCGCGGATACGCAAGATACCCGCGCTTCGCGGGCGGCACATCCGTCGCACCGGCCGGTTCCAGCGTAACCACTTGGAACGGCCCTTCGTAATCGTACTGCTCGTCCGCAGGCAGCGATTCCATATCAACGTGATACACCCGCACCAGATACTTGTCCGGCGGAACCTGGATCAACGTTCCACCATCTTCTCCGGCTCCATCGTCTTCAGCATCCAAGCGAAAGTCATTGGCACATTCCACGCACAAGGCGCCGGTTGGCAGGCTCAGCAAACCCAGAAGCGGCTCCAACAACCCCATCCGCTCCCGCTCCTCGCCCGAAAGCGGTCCGCGAACGGCCACATCAACGCAGATTGCGCCGTCCTGTCGCAAATCGTAAGCCAACAGCTCGCCCGGCGCGAAGCCCCCAGCCACTTCCCGCCCTGCTTTGCCGCGCCCCGACAACCGAGATCCGTCGCCGCGAGCCTTCCAGACCCTAAGCAGGGCGTCGTCGTAGAGATACACCCTCAGCCCTTCGTTGTAGGCCTGCACCCGCCTGAAGTCTCCTACCCTCGTGGCCTCTCGCATGATTGCCCCCATCAACCGCGTGCTGCCCACATGCAAACCCAAGCCGCCCCGTCACTCCGCGCCCACCGCCGCCCCACGTCGTTCCGCGCACCGCCCATCGGGCGTACAGAGACCGCGCGCCCGGCTCCCCTCCCGCAACAGCCGCCTGAGCGCCCAAAGCCCATCCAACTCATACCGCTCGCACTACTACCGCGCCCTTGCCCGCAGCCCAGGCCTCTCTCTGCTATCTCGGACGAGCGCTTACGGCATCCCGATGCGAACCAGATCGCGCGATGTCCAGCAAATCATCGCGCAGTTCGATTTGATCCACCCACGTTGGCAGATTCGTCATCATCCATGCCGTGATTGCGGCGACCTCGTCAGGCGCAATCTCTCGATCAGCCGCATGACCCGAGAGCTGATCGACGACATGTCTCCTTCCTCCCGATTTCCACGCCTGGATGTAGCCCCGAGCGATCTCTTCGATGCGATCTTTCATAACCGTTCTCCCGTCGCTAATGGCGAGATACTGAAGCCCACTTCGCCAGTGCGCGTCGAGTGGCAACCGGAGCCTCCGATTCCAGCCGTTTCGGCGGCTATCCGCGACAAATCGCGATCATTGGCTGCGGCGGCATCAATAGTGTTTCACCACGATTATTCCGGGAAACCTCGCCAAGGCAAGATAGCAGCGCACGGTTCACCGGCCGCTCGCCCATTCACTCCCGCGAACGGTCCCACACTCGCTACCGAGCGACCAACAAGAATTGAGCGCATTCGGCGTAATCGTAGCGCGTATTTCGCCTTCAAAACCGCAGAAACACGCCGCCGCGAACGCTACCATTCAGTGCGACACGCACTAGCTGCGCGACAAGATCGCCGAAAGCTCGCGCTCCAGGGCCTCGTCGTCGGCGAAAAGCATCGCCTTTCGCAATTCCGACACCCAGGTGTGCCCGCTCCAGAACATCGGCTGCTCGGGTGCGTTGCTGTCGATGACGACACACCGAGGGAACTGCTCCGACCCAAGCATCAGGATTTCCGGCTTCACTTTGTGGGTCATGGCATCACCTCCTGCGCGCAATAGAAGCCCGCCTACGCTCAATTATAAGTCGCTTCCTCACCGGCGATCCGCAGAATGCCGGCAACAATCCAGAGAACGGATTCCAGAAACGTGGCGATGAGACGCCTTCGAGACAACCTCTTCCGCGGTCCGATGACCGGTTTCCCCGTCATCCTGCCGCCACCTACATTATGCGCCAACCTCACAAACGGTTCAACGATTTTGTATAACTCCAGCTCATGACTTCAAGAAACGCCCCCGCCTATCCGCACCCCGTCGCCGGCCGGCCTGGCCCTCCTGCGAGCCCCCAACCCGCACTGGCAGCCTCCAATCCCCCTACTGCTCGCCTCACGGCGACATTTGCCACTGCCGAATCGCATCGATCGGGCAAAGCAACATCACGACATTCAACATCAGACTGTCCCGGATGCACACCAGCAGAACGACTTCAATCGTCACAAACAGCAGCGCCGACAGCCGCCAGCCCAGCCACCGCGCAAAAACAAACCCTGCGGCGCAACAAGCCAAGTCCCCAAGCGAATTGACGATCGTATCCCCGCTGTATCCAAGTGCGGCCGTTGCCGTCCGATAACGATCGATCACGAACTGCGAGTTCTCCGCAATCTCCCACGCCGCTTCCACAACCATCGCCGCCACGAACTGCCACGCCCGCCCCACACTGCCAAACCCCAGCCACAACACTCCGCAAAAAACGATGCCGTGCAGAAGATGCGTCAGGCTGTACGGGTCCAGCGCGTGCTGCGACGTGTGCGAGCTCCACGCATTGGCAACCCACAGCTTCACGTTCCCGCAAGCGCACCACCAGGGACGCCCTTCCCAACGCAGCACGACCACCATCGCCGCCACCAGCAACACCAACGCGATCCCGACGCCGACGTACCGCCCCATATATTTCCGCACCGATTCGAACATATCGCTCCCCAATCCGCCGACCGACACCTTCCCTCGGGCTGAATCATAGCGATGCCGCCAACACTGGTCAAAGCTGCAAACCGCGCCGCCTTCGCCTTCACTTGCCGGCCGACATCGCCAACTCTGCCGACTCGTCTCGCGTTGCAACTCCCACAGCACTTGCCACCCCATCAAAGCCACACGCTACCGCCACGTCGCTATTCCCGAAAGTGAACCTACCGCCTCACTTTCGCTCTGAATCTGCCTTATGAACCGACCAACGCTGCGTCCCGATCCGCGCCCCCCGTAACCGCGACACGGTCCGCCGAAGTGGTTTTCTAACGGTTCTGCCGGCCCGACGACTTCTCCGGTCGCGGAAGCCGACGACAAACGACTTCTCGACCTCGCGCCACCGTTGCATCAACACGCGTGCAACCTACACTTCTCAGGGTCAACAGTGATGACCAAAGGGGGGTAGCAACAACTTCTGGAGCAAACTGGCATCCTCCCCGCCCTCCACGTTGTTGATCCCGGCACGACTCGAACATTTGACGACGAAACCCGACGTCGGGTCGCTGGGAGCATGACAGGACCGATACGCATAGCTGCATTGTCGGCACGCATGTCCGCCGGTCTTCGCCGCTTGCTTTCCATCCGCGGCCGCAGCGCAACCACCTGCGCCGTCGTCGACGAACTCCCACACAGGACCAGAGGTTCCTGCAGTCCTCCTTCACGCGCGAGGTAACGCGATGCCGGTCGCAGACCTTCCCCACAACGAGGAACTCACAGCGTTCCGCAAGCGCCTCTTGGAGATCATCAAAGGCGATCCTTTCTCCGACTCTGACGATGCGGACCTCGGCTCCAAGCCGGCGGCCCCCGTCGGCAGATCCGTCACGATGATCCGACACCTCGCCCCCCAGGCCGGCCAGGAAGCTCAGTCAGCAAGCCTCCTCCTCGAAGATGTCGTGCCCGGTCCGGCAGATGGATTCCTTCCCGTCGTGCCCGACTCTCTGCCCAGGCTGGGCGTGCGCGACACCGACGTTGAGGCTATCATCCTCAAGCTTCTCATGAACGTCGGCCCTCGTCTCGGTCGCGAGATCGCCAAACACATTCGCGTTCCTCTGTCGCTGATCGCCGGACTCCTTCGCCACTCCAAAGAAGACCGACTCGTGGCCCTGAAACAGGCGTCGGTTGCCGGCGACTACGTCTACGAACTCACGGAACTCGGCATCGAGCGCGCCCGGCGGTGCTGGCAACACTGCACCTATTACGGTGCCGTCCCGGTTTCCATGCAGGAGTATGTCGCCAGCGTGCATGCCCAATCCGTTCGCAAACAGAACCCCAAGGTTGGTGACATCCGTCGCGCCTTCCACGACCTCTCCGTGCCGCAGGACATGGTCATCCGACTGGCCCAAGCCGTCAACTCAGGCCTGGGGCTCTTCCTCTTCGGGGCGCCCGGCAACGGCAAGACACTCATGGCATGCCGCCTGGTTCGTGCCTTTGGAGAAACCGTGTGGATTCCGCGCGCCATCAGCCTTGGCGGATCCGTCATGCGGCTCTACGATCCCAGCACCCACGAGCACGTACCCTTAAGCAGTGAAGACGGGCGAGACCTTAGCGGCATCGACGAGCGCTGGATACGCATTCGCCGCCCCACGATCGTCGTCGGCGGTGAGCTCACGCTCGACAGTTTCGAGGTCTGCACTGACCAGACCACCGGAGTCAGCGAGGCACCTATCCAACTCAAGAGCAATTGCGGAGTGCTCGTCATCGACGACTTCGGACGGCAGCGCGTTTCCCCAACCGATATCCTCAATCGTTGGATTGTCCCTCTCGCGCAGCGATTCGACCTCCTCAATCTCAGGAACGGCCGCAAGTTCGAGTTCCCCATCGACCAATTGGTCGTGTTCTCCACGAATCTCGAACCGAAGAACCTCGTAGACGAGGCGTTTCTCCGCCGCATCCCCTACAAAATCGACGTGGGAAATCCCTCCGAGGACGAATTCCGAACGCTGATCAAGAGGATCGCCGATGAATGGGGTATGAAGTACCAAGACGGCCCCGTCGATTACCTCATCGAGAAATGGTACAAAGGCTGTGGCGTCGACATGCGGTACTGCCACGCCGGCGACCTGCTTCACCAGGTGTGCGCCTACTGCAACGTCCTCGACCTTCCCCTCGAAATCACCAACGAAGGCATCGATGCGGCCGCGAAGAACTACTTCACGCTCTTCTAGAGTGCCTTCAACGCGTGTGTAGACTGTTTCGCTTTCGAAACCGCAGCAGCACGCCGCCAGATACGCATCAAGGTCCCGCGAATTCGCGGGCTGCCCCGGCCATCGCCGCGCCGCCGCTACTGCGCAAGTCGTCGATGGGCACTCACGATCAGATCTGCCGCCAACTCCACTCCAAGCTGGTCCGTCCGCACGATCAGGTCGTACAAATGCGGATCGTTCAGATCGCGGCGGAAGAACTGCTGAACGAATTCTCGGCGCCCGCGGTCGATCGCATTGACATGCCGGCGAGCAGCCGCTTCGTCCAAACCTTCCAACTGCATCACCTGCGCAATCCGGGATTTCGCCTCAGCGATGATCCGCACCGTGAGGCCGTGGTTGTGCGGAAGCAGAAACGGCGCTCCGCGCCCCACAAAGACGACGTTCCCCCGGCGAGCCTCGGCCAGAACCACGTGCGCCAGCCCGACTAGGTACTTCTCGTGCGGGATCAACTGCCGGTCGACCCAAACGCCGAGGATGTCATAGACCCAACTCGACGTCGTCTCATCGACCAGTTCCAGCCGCGACTTGGGCAGGTGGAATCGGTGGGCTACCTCGTCCAGGAGGTTCTTGTCCATCACCTTCCAGCCCAAGGTGTCCGCAACTCGCTCGGCCACCTCCTCACCCCGCGCCCCGACCTCGCGTGAGATGGAGATGTGCGGCCCGAGTTTCAGCGGCAAAGTGTGCGCCGTGTGCGCCGTCAGCATGCGATCGGCAATCTCGTTCGCCAAGGACCACGCATGCATCTGTCGCTCGGCAACCGCAGTCGGTGTGAGGTTTTCGCGAATGTGCGTTTTCATGACACGCGCTCCTGGCAAGAGATAGCGAGCTGCGCGGCAATCAGAGTCGTACGCCGAATCAACCTCCTTACGAGCCGCGAGCATAGAAGAGAAAAATCGCGTCTCACGGAGAGAGAACCTCTCCCGCCATAAGTATAGTCCCGCACGCCTAAGATTGAAAGATTATCGCCCGTTTTTTCTGACATGCAGTACGCGAGTTCGGGGGGATTCCCTGGGCACGATAACGCATCGAGAGGGGATTTGCGCTACCTGGGCACGGGCGTAACACGCAACCATTTACATACTGCGCAGGCTGGGATGAGCTTTCCGTCATCGCGACTATGGGACCTGACCGTTTGTAGCAGTCGAGCGCGGCCTCCCGTGCTTTCTGGACGGACCCGTAATAAGAAGCCGATATTTCCTGAGCCGCCCGCCGGCGAGAGCAGTGAACGTGGGCGAGTCGGTCGCCGGACGGTGGTAGCCACGACTGCACGAAGAAGCTAGCCAACTTATTGGCCAACACCATAAAGAACTTCGTTGCCGGGCTGCCCAAAGGGTTGGTCGAGGTAGGTGCCGACCGACCTGTTACGAATCGGTGACCGTTGGGCCCAGGTTTGGCCATCTCACACGCGATGCCAAAACACGGGTCTCTTCCAAGAAAAACCCTGCCCCGCAAAGCACACGCGGGGTAGGGTTTTTTATGCGCGCGGCCAGTTTCGCCCTATCTTCTCGGCTCTCATTTCTTCGGCCGGCCGCGTTGGCTGGCCCGCCGGGCCGCCGCTTGGCTGGCCAATCGCATCATCTGCAGCAGCCATCGATTGTACGCCTCGAACTCCTCGATACGCGGCAACTCGTACAGACGCTCCTTCGCCTCCACCGTACCGCCCAACACAACCAGTGTCTCCGGTGGCACCGACACCTTGGGCGAGTGCCCGTGAATCCGCGCCAGCACCAGTCGAAAGCCGTCGTCCTGAGCGTTCTTCCGATGCAGGATGTCGGGCGCGTCGGCCCCGAGCGCTTCCTGGTAATTCAATCCCCGCGATTCCAGCCGCAAGCGAACCATCCCGCCGCCGGCGCCCAACCCCACGACGTCTGCCACATATTCCTTGTAGTCTTTCCAGTACTCGTCGGCGTGCAATTCCGAGTTGTGCCCCGCCGACGAATACTGCGCAGACCATCGATAGAACGACTCCTTCCTCACCATCTCGTAGGCCGCCATCAAGACAATACCGTCCCACGCAAGCGACGACTTCCGCCCCGTCGGTCCCCGTCGATACCACAAGGCGTCGTCCGCGATCCAGAGCGCATGAATCCGAACCGGCTTCGGCAGCGTCACCACATCCCCTTCGCGCACCACGTACGTGACGAGTCCCGACCTCCGGCAAACGCGGTGCAGCCGCAAGGCCATGTCGCCGTCGAGCTTCTCGGCCAGAAAACCGCGCGGCCGCCGCGCGCGCTGTTTGGCCATCGTCGGATGCATGCCAAGAACCTCCGTCAAGATCTGAGCCACCATCTCCCAATCGGTGAACTCATAGCGTCCTTGCACCACAGCGAACTGACTCATGACACTGCTCTCGCCTATGTCCTATGGGGTGTTGTTTCGAGTATGGTCCGCGCGCGACGAGTATGGCGAGCGTTCACCGATGGGCGCGCTGGTACTATCATGCCAGCGTTCCGGCACTCTGGGAAGCACCGTTCCCTTACCCGACGGGCCATGTCCACGGCGAAGCTGTGTGGGGGGGCGCAATGCGAATCGCCCCGCTTGGCCCACCCTGCAGATGCACGTGCCTCCCATGCTGCGTCGCTCGCACGTTGCTCCGCGTTTCTTGCAGCAGACACTCGATGGGGTGGGAACCACAACGCCGGCTGCGTCATCGTCGCCGCTTCGCCCGTCGCTACCGCTTCGCATCATCCCACGACTCTGGTTATACTCCAGGAGTCAACACGGTTGACACGTCTGCTCTTGCGCGATAAGGATGCTGACGTCTGATCGAGACGGCTCTCTTCCCTGGTTCTGTCGAAAACGGCCCTTCGGGGCACTAGCTATATTCGGCACCGCCTTTGACCGTTCGACCTTGAGATACCCGTTCACGGGCTACGGATCGGCCCAATCTTCGGGCACCTTGCCTTGAAGAAGACGGCCGTCCCTGCCAACCGGCAATCACCCCCGTCAGCGACCATCTCTCGGCCAAGCGATTTCGCGGCACGTCCGTCCGAGGCCGCCATGAGCATTCGTTTCAAACTCACGATCACCGCCGTTGCGGTCATCCTCGTGGCCAACTCGTGCCTTTCGGTGATCACCCTTCACTATCTCAGCCGCGTTTGGCTCGAAGAGGTGCAAACGCGCGTGCAACGCAACCTCGGCTCTGCACGTGCCGCGTACCAGAAGCGGGTGGAACTCATCGAGGCGTTTCTCTCCGGCAGGGTGCTCGACCCTTCTCTGGCGCCCGCGATCGAGCAAGGCGACGAGCACCGGTTGCAGCGTGTGCTCGACGACATCCATCAGTCGCGCAGAATGGACTTCGTCGTCCTCCTCGATCCGACCGGCAAGGTCATCTCCCGCGCGCACAGCAGGCAGCTAGGCGACGATCTATCCTCCGATCCGCTCGTCGCCCACGTCCTGCGCGACCACAAGACCGCTACCGGAACCGTCCTCTACTCGCGCGACCGCCTACAGAGCGAGGGGGGCGACCTGGCCGCCCGTGCCCGCTTCGACGTCATACCGACGCCCGCTGCCCGGCCCACCGACGATCGCGTCCGCACCGACGGAATGGTGGTGGCCGCTGCGATACCCGTCGTCGACGCCAAAGGACAGCTTCAGGCCATTCTCTACGGCGGAAACCTCCTCAACCGCCGCTACGAGATCGTCGACGCCATCCGCCAGGAAGTCTTTCCTCACGAAGTCTACAAGGGCAAGCAAATCGGCACCGTCACCGTCTTTCAGGGCGACCTGCGCATCTCCACGAACGTCACCATGGACGACGGCACCCGCGCGGTCGGCACACGTCTCAGCGAGGCCGTCTCCGAAGCCGTGCTCGACCACGGCGGCACCTGGGCCGCCCCCGCCTTCGTCGTCAACGACTGGTACATCACCGCCTACGAGCCCATTCGCGATCCCACCGACAAAACGATCGGCGTCCTCTACGTCGGCCTCCTCCAGGCGCCCTTCATTCACCAGCGCAACGTCATCAGTACCGTCTTCCTGGCAATCGTCGTCGTGGCGACGTTGGCCAGCCTGGCGCTCCTCTTCTTGGCCAACGAACTCGTCCTCCGCCCAGTGCGCAGCGTGGTCGTCATGGCCCAGCGAGTGATCGGCGGCGACCTTTCGGCACGCGTTGGCATTCGTCCGCCCGGCGAAATGGGCGTCCTCTGTCGCGCCGTCGACAGCATGGCCCAGGCAGTCGCCGAACGCGAGGAACTGCTCCAGCTCGCCGCTGAGCGCCAGATCAGCCGCTCCGAGCAGCTGGCCTCCGTCGGGCGTCTCGCGGCCGGTGTCGCCCACGAGATCAACAACCCCCTCACAGGCGTTCTCGCCTTCGCCGATCTGATGCGCGACAAAGAAAACCTCGACGACCAGGACCGCCAAGACCTCGAAGTGATCATCCGCGAAACAAAGCGTGCTCGTGAAATCGTGCGAGGCTTGCTCGATTTCGCCCGCGAAACGCCGTCCGTCAAGGCCCCACTCGATATCAACGACCTCGTCCGCCAAACGACGCGTCTCCTCGGCAAGCGCGACGCGTTCCAGAACATCTTCGTCGTCGAGGATCTCGCCGACAACCTGCCCGCCGTCAACGGCGACAAGAACCAACTCCAGCAGGTACTGGTCAACCTCTCCCTCAACGCCTGCGAAGCGATGCCCGAGGGCGGCACACTCTTGGTGAACACCTCAACCGACGACGGCAAGGTGATTGTCAAGGTGACCGACACCGGAAACGGCATCAGGAAGGAGCACCTCGAGCAGATCTTCGAGCCCTTCTTCACCACCAAGCCCGTCGGTAAAGGAACAGGCCTCGGGCTGAGCGTCAGTTACGGGATCATTCAACTACACGGTGGCAGCCTCGAAGTCGAGAGCGTCGAGCGAAGCGGCACCACGTTCACGATTCTCCTGCCCGCTGTACAGCCTTCCCCAACTGTCGAAACTTCCGTCTCAGAAAGCAACGTTACCCCGTGAGGGTCCTTATGTTGCCGAAGGTTCTCTTGATCAGCGACGATTCGGCGGCCGCCCGCGAGCTTCGCGGACTGCTTCCTCCGGCCCAGTATGGCCTCCAGTGGTACGACGATCCACAATCGCTGATCGGCGCGGCGGCCGAGGAGGGGTGCGACCTGGTCGTCATCAGCCAGCACACCCCGCAGCTCGATCCGCTCCAAGTGCTGAGAAGCCTTCGGGCCGCAGAAATCTCTGCCGGCGTCATCATCGTCAGCCGCCATGCGACCGTCGGCGCTGCGGTCTCTGCCATTCGCGAAGGAGCCGCCGATTACCTCCCCGGCCCGTGCTCCGCTGCCGACATTCACTCCGCCATCGACCGCATCCTCCAGGCAACCGCCTCCGCCGACCGGTACCCGTCCGAGTTCGTCGTCCAGTCCACCGAAGGTTTCGAAGGCATGCTCGGACAGTGTCGCGCCATGTGCGAGGTCTTCGATCTCATCCGTCGCATCGCCCCGGCCGACAGCACGGTCCTGGTCAGCGGCGAGAGCGGCACCGGCAAGGAAATGGTCGTCCGCGCCATCCATCGTCACAGCCGGCGCCGCGTGTGCCCTCTCCTGGCATGCGACTGCACCGCCCTGGCCCCAACGCTCCTCGAAAGCGAGTTGTTCGGCCACATCAAGGGCTCCTTCTCCGGCGCGATCGCCACCAAAAAAGGCCTCTTCGAGGTCGCCCACCAAGGCACCCTCATGCTCGACGAAGTCGCCAATCTCAGCCCCGAGACCCAGGGCAAGCTCCTTCGCGTCCTCGAAACTCGCCGCGTCCGCAAGGTCGGCGACACCGCCGAGCGCGAGATCGACATCCGCCTCATCGCCACGACCAACCGCAGCCTGGCCGAAATGGTCAAAGTCGGCGCCTTCCGCGCAGATCTCTTCTATCGCTTGAATGTCGTCCCCATTTCCCTTCCGCCGCTCCGCGCCCGGCCCGGCGATATCCCGCTTCTGGCCAACGCCTTTCTCGAGCAGTTCTCCAAACGCATGGGCATGGACGTACAAGGATTCTCGCCCGAAGCGATCCGGCAGATGGAGGTCTACCCCTGGCCGGGCAACGTCCGTGAGTTGCGCAATATCGTCGAACGCCTCGCCGTGCTCTACGGCGGGTCGCATATCGAGCTATACCACCTCCCCAGCGAGATCCGCGACGCGCGAACCGCCGCCACGCCCATGCACCTGCCGCGCACGTGGGAAGAATTCAAGCGTCTCAAACGCCAGGTGCTCGACGAAATGGAGTGCGGATTTCTCAAGGCCGCGCTCGACCGCTCCTCCCACAACATCACCCAGGCGGCCGAGGCCGTCGGCATGCAGCGTCCCAACTTCCACGCCCTCCTGCGGACCCACGGCCTGAAGCCCGATTGCGCCCGAGACCAGCGGCCACACGTTGATGGCGAGCTTCCCTGATCCGACCGCCAACACACCCGCAGGGTCGGGCTCCAGGGGGTGTATGCTTTTCTGTACTACGTATACGCGCCCATACACCCGATTTCAGGCCTCGCACGCCGCCGTGGCAATTTGCGTCGTCCATTCCGATCGCTCGCCCAACAATGCCGACTCGTCCGAGTCGCTTCTCCCCGCACAACTTGCAGCCGCTACACTTGGCTCTCCCTCCCGCGCGATCCACAAACGGCCCTTCGCCAAGCGTCGTGGCACGCCAATTGCCTTATGTCGCAACCATGTGCGGGCGCGGCGCTTGTCAGTCACTCTTGTCGAACGATCGAGGGGAAAGAAGCCATGGCAGACAATCCCAATCTTCTGGTGGTTGACGACGAGGAAGTCGTCTGTCAAGCCTGTCGGCGAATCTTCTCCCGGCAGGGATTCCAAGTCGAAGTCAACACCGACGCCCGGCAAGGCCTCGCTTGGGCGATCGAAAAAGACTACGAGATCATCCTCTTGGACATCAAAATGCCCAACATGGATGGCATCCAGTTTCTCGAACAGCTCCGTCACAAGCGACCCAACGTTCCCGTCCTTATCATCACCGGATATCCCAGCATCCCCAACGCCGCCTCCGCCATGCGTCTCGGCGCCTGCGACTACGTCACCAAGCCGTTCACCTCCGAAGAGATCACCCAGGCCGTCCAGCGCGTCTTGGCCACTCGCGGACTTCCCGGCCGCTGGGAGATGGAAGGCGCCGACGGCGAGGCCGCGCTGGCCGAAGCGGTCGGCGAAACGCAGTTCTGGGAGGAATCCTGGTTCCGCCTCGAGGCCGACGGCTCCGCCTGCGTAGGAGCCGTCATTCCCGGCCTGCGCGCATCGGGCCCGATCGAGGTCCGCCTGCCGAAGATCGGCGAGGTCGTCTACCAGGGGCTCCCGCTGGCCGGGCTGATCGCCCCTGGCCAACCCTTGCACGTGATCTCATCGCCCGTCTCCGGGGTCGTCGTGGCCGTCAACGAGCAACTGCCGCGCCATCCCGCCCTGCTGGCAACCGATCCCTGCGGCCACGGCTGGATCGCCTGCGTCTGCACCACCCAATACGAAGACGAAGCCGATCGTTGCCGCCGCCGCCGCGTCCTCTTGGCCAATTCCGACCCCGTCTCCGCCGAACAGCAGACCGCCAAGCTCACGGCCCTCGGCTGCCAGGTCCGCCACGTCGCCGACCGCGACGGCGTGGCCGCCGCCCTCGACGACCCCGAGAAACAGGTGCTCTTCCTCGACGCCGCGTCCTTCGACACCGCCGGGCCCGAAATCGTCTCGCTGGTCAACGAGCGCGCACCGCGGCTGCGCATCATCGTCGTCGCCCCGCCCGATGGCCCCTGGGAAAGTGCCTATCGCAAGCAAAAGATCTTCTACTACGCCGTCGAGCCGTTCGCCGACAATGAGATCGCCGATATCCTCACCGCGGCGTTCCGGCCCCAGGAACCCACCCCGGCCGAGCAGCGCAAGGAACCCTCCGAACCGATCAGCATGATCTCCATCACGAATCGCAACGGCCATAAGATCCAACTCCTGGCCGCGCCGGGGCTCTTGTGGCGCAACGAAGGCCTCGGCCGCCAGATCGGCCAGAAGCTGCTCCAGCGCATGTTCCCCTTGGCCATCACGCCCGGCGTCGCCAATCTCACGCCCGCCAACATCCTCAAGACCGCGGCGGCCAACGATCGCCTCATGGTCCTCCTCGCCCGCGACAGCGGACTCCTCCCAGGTTGCTTGGCGCGCGATACCAAACCCGATTTCGGCGTCGACCCCGGCGAAGCCGCCGGCAAGGTCACGACCCTTGCCGTCCAGCCCGATGTGATGGGCGGATTCGCCGGCCTCGACTCCCGTACAACCGACGCCCTCGCCGACCACGTCGTCCGAGAAATGGCCGTCTATTGAGTCGCCATGAAAATCCTCATCGCCGATGACGAAAAGATCAAGCGGGTCACGCTGGCCAACGATCTGACCGCGCATGGTCACGACGTCGTCACCGCCTCCGATGGCGCCGAGGCCCTCGGCAAACTCCAGACCAATGGCTTCGACGTCGTCGTTGCCGACTGGAGAATGCCACAGGTCGACGGCATGGAGCTCTTGCAGCGCATCAAGCAAAACGGCGTCGCCGATGCCGAAGTCATCATCATGACGGCCTACGGCGGCATCCCCCTGGCGGTCGAGGCAGGCAAGTACGGCGCATTCGCGTTTCTCACCAAGCCCTTCCGCAACGAAGAGCTGCTCCCTCTCCTGGCTCGCATCGAAAAGGTCCGGCCCAAGCCGCGCTCCGGCTCGGCTGCCACCAACGCCGGCCCCGGCGAGATCGACGAAACGCTCGTCGGCCACTCTCCGGCAATGCGCGGCGTTCGGCGCATGATCGAAATCTGCGCCCGCTCCGATGCCAACGTCCTCCTCTGCGGCGAAACCGGCGTAGGCAAGGATCTCATCGCCTCGCTTATCCACCGGCATTCGCGCCGCCGGTCCTCCCCGTTCATCAAGGTCGGGTGCACGCTCTTCCCCAGCCAGCTCATCGAAAGCGAACTCTACGGGCACGAAAAAGGCTCCTTCACCGGCGCCGAGCAGCAGCGGCTCGGGCGTTTCGAGTTGGCCGAAGGTGGCTCCCTCTACCTCGACGACGTCGACGACATCCCCATCGACCAACAGGCCAAGCTCCTTCGCGCCATCGAGGAGAAGATCCTCGAACGCCTCGGCGGCGGCGCCCCCATCAAGGCCGACGTCCGCATCATCGCCTCGACCAAGCTCAATCTCCTCGAACGGATCTCCGCCGGAGCCTTCCGCCAGGACCTGTACTACCGCTTGGACGTCCTGCGCGTGAACATCCCGCCGTTGCGGCAGCGCCGCGACGACATACCCCTTGTCACCGAGCACCTTCTCAAGCGAATCGCCAAAGACCGCCCGGCCCGCATCGATCCCGACGCCGCCGAAGTCCTGGAATCCCACTCATGGCCAGGCAACGTGCGCGAGTTGCTCCACCTCTTGCAGCGCGTCTATCTCATCGGGTCGGGCACCATCACCGGAAAACTCCTCGCCGCCGAGATCGACGACGCTGCCCAGAAGCGCCGCGTGCCTGCCGGCGATTTCCAAACCACCATCGCACAAACCGAGCGAGAACTCCTCGAAAATGCACTTCACGCGGCCGGCGGCATCAAAACCGCCGCCGCCAGCGCGCTCGGCATGAAGCCGACCACATTTCGCGACAAACTTGCCAAGTACGGCCTCGGATAGGCGGCTTGCCTGTTTCCACGTCGGGCCTCGTCACACGGCCCGTCGAAGGCTGGCGACTCTCTTCAATGTCGCGGCGCCAGACCACGTGGTTTCTTTTTCTTGAACTCGCCCTTTCCATCACATCGTCGGATTCCCGCGGCGCCGTGGCGGAATTCCGCGACTCACACCGCACGCGCCGCCGCACGCCAACCAGCGCCGGCGTGTAACCCCTTGCGCCGCGCCGGATTCCGTTATTCACCCACTTCAATTGCTCGCCTGGCACGCTGCTTGCATACGACGCCACTCGTTGCTGCCGATCTTCCACAACCGCCTGCCGTGTGTCGGAGGACTATGATGACGACGCTCGCAACGATGCAGGATCGCCGAGGGGTGGAACTGCTCCAGCGCTTGACCAACGATGGCCAGAGTCAGTCACCGCTCGGTTGTATGCAGTGCGGCCTCTGTGCGGCGAGTTGCCCGTTGGGTGAGGCCATGGAGTTCCCGCCTCGCAAACTCATCCTCCAGGCGCGATCTGGAAATTTGGAGCGCATCCTCGCCAGCCCGTCCCTCTGGATGTGCGTCGCGTGCGACACCTGCTCGCACCGCTGCCCGCGCAACATCGAACTGACCGACGAGCTCTGGCCCGCGCTCCGCGACCGTGCCATGCAGGAGGGACACCAACCTCCGGCCGAACTCCAGGAAACCTTCCAGAACATCTTCAAGTATGGCAATACCCTCGGCAAGTCGCCGCGGCACCGGCTCGACTGGGCCAAGGACCTCGACGTTCGCGTCCTCGACCTCTCCAAAGAGTCGCGGCCGGTCGAGGTGCTCTGGCTGGTCGGCTGCTACCCGTCCTACTACCCCAGGAATCAGGTCGTCGCGCGTGCCTTCGCCCGAATCCTGACCGAGCTCGGCGTTTCCTGGGGCGTCCTCGGCGCCAAGGAAAAGGCCATCGGCGAGTGCGATCGGCTCTTCGGCGAAGAAGGCCTCTTCGAAACGCTCGTCGACGACAACCGTAAGATCCTCGATCAGTGCGAGTTCGACAAAATCGTCGTCCTCGACCCGCACGCCTACCGCGCCCTCCAAACCTACTACCCGCGGATGGGCGCCTGGTATCCCGTCGAGCACTACACGCAGTTCCTGGCAGGCAAGCTCGACCAACTCAAGCCGCTCTTGGTCAAGCCGGTCAACTGCACCGTTACCTATCACGACAACTGCTGTGCCGGCCGGCGGTGCAAATCGTACGATCCGCCCCGGTCGCTTCTCGGCCTCCTGTCGGGCGTCACGCTCGTCGAGATGGCGCGTAACCGCGACGACGCCCTCTGCTGCGGTGGCGGCGGCGGCGGCATGTGGCTCGACGCCCACATCGTCGCCCACGGCGGCCAGCGACTCTCCGACCAGCGAATCGGCCAGGCGGCCGAGACCGGCGCCGACACGCTGGCCGTTTCCTGCCCGTACGAACTCTCCCGTTTCGAGGACGCCGCCAAGGTGGCCGGCCTCGAGGGGCGTCTCAGGGTGCGCGACATCATCGAGCTTCTAGCCGAATCGATGGACTTGGGCGAAAGGGATGCATCATGAACATTGCCGTCGTCATCCGGCAGGTGCCGGACCTCATCGAAGCGTTGGAGATCGGCCCCTCGGGCGATGCCCTCGATTGGGACGAGGTCTCCTTCGTCGTCAACGAATCCGACGATCACGCCCTTGAGCAGGCCCTCCTGCTCAAAGAGGCGCACGGGGGAACCGTGTCGGTCGTAGCCCTGGATTTCGGCGATATCGACAACACGCTCTACGCCGCGTCAGCCAAAGGGGCCGACCGGATCGTCAAAATCCCCTGGGATCGCGACACTCCGCCCACGGCCGCAGCCGCTGCCGCGGTCTACGCCCAGGCAATCGGCCCGCTCTCCTGCGACCTCATCCTGGTCGGTATCCAGGCCCACGACGAACTCGAAGGCGTGCTGCCGCCGCTCCTGGCCGCGCAGCTCAACCTGCCCTACGTAGGAGTGATTCGCGGGGTGAACGTCTGCCCCGAGGGCGGCGCCATCCAGGCGTGCAAGGAGTTTCCCGGCGCCGTCATGGCCCGCATGCGCGTCCGACTCCCCGCGGTCCTCGGCATCCTGGGCGCCGAGCAAGCGCCCCGATACGTTCCCGTGAGCCGAATCCGCGGAGCCATGAAGACGGCCCAGTTCGACGAGTCTCCGGCCGATGCGCCCGACGGTGAGTCGCTCGTTTCCGTTTGCCGCCTCTATCCGCCGGTCTCCGGCAGCCATGCCGAAATGATCTCCGGGTCCGAAGCCGACGTGGCCGGCCGCATCCTCGCCATCCTTGCCGAGAAAGGTCTGCTGAAATGAGCGCACAAGACGTCCTCGCTCTGGCCGAAATCCAGCGCGAATCGCTGGCCGACGTCACTCTCGAACTACTCGCCGCAGCGCGCGAAACGGCAGCAGGAACCGGTGGCGAAGTCATCGCTCTCGTGCTCAGCCAAGACGGCAGCCGATACGCGCCGTCCCTGGCAGCCGCAGACCGGATCTTACTGGTCGACGATCCCCAACTCGCCGCCTACTCGCCCGAGCCACACCTCGCGGCCCTGCAAGCGGTCGTTGCCTCGGAAAGCCCTCGAGCCGTCTTGATCGCCGGGACCTCGATCGGCTGGGATCTTGCGCCGATGCTTGCCGCCCGCATGGCCGCACCGCTGGTCACCGGCTGCAAAGCAATCCAACCCGGCCCCGACGGCCTCCTCGTTACGGCCGCCTTCTGCGGCGGAAAGATGCTCGCCGAAGTGCGCGTCGAGCGGTCGCCCGCAATCCTCATGATGCTCCCCGGCAGCTACCGCCCCAGCGATCAGCCCGGCCGAGGCGAGGTCCAGTCGCCCGCCGTCTCCCTCCCGGCCGGCGACGGCGCAGTCACCTTTGAACAACTCATCCTCCCCGAGGCCACCGACGTCGACATTACGCAGCAAGACGTCCTCGTCGCCGTCGGGCGCGGAATTCAGCAGAAGGACAACGTCGAGTTGGCCGAAGAGCTCGCGCAGGTCCTCGGCGGAGCCGTCTGTGCGTCCCGGCCCGTCGTCGACCAGGGCTGGCTCCCCGCGACGCGTCAGGTGGGCAAGTCTGGGATGACGGTCAAGCCCAAGCTCTACCTGGCCCTCGGCATCAGCGGAGCCCCCGAGCACCAGGAAGGCATGAAAGCGGCCGACCTGATCGTCGCCGTCAACACCGATCCAAAAGCACCCATTTTCGATGTGGCACACTACGGCGCGGAAATCGATGCGCTGGACCTCTTGCCGGCGCTGGTCGAGGCACTCCAAGCCATGAAGGGATGATACCCTATGGACGACGCGCGCCCGATCATGTGGAACGTTCCCCACTGGGCCGAAATCGCCATGTACCTCGTCACGGCGCTGGTCGTGGCCGCTTTCCTGGCCGGGGCGACGTGGCGTATCCGCAAGTGGTTCTTCGGCCAAAACCAACCGGGAACCGATCCCCTCATCCGCCAACTCCTCGGCGCGCTCCGCCCCGCACGGCTCCTCGAACTGCTGAAAACGGCCGTCTTCCAGTCGCGGCTCACATCCGATCCGTTCTCGCTCATCATGCATCAGGCGATCTTCTGGGGAATGGCCGTCTTGTTCGTCGGCACCGCCTTGGCCACCGTCGACCAGGACTTCGCAAACCTCCTCTTTGACAAACAAATCCTCCGCGGCAGCGCGTACGGGCTTTTCGAGTTGGCACTCGACATCGCGGGCATCGTGCTCATCGTCGGGCTCGCCATGGCCGCCTATCGTCGCTACCTCGTGCGGCCCAAGCGTCTTGAGCCAACCCGCAGCGGCATCAGCTTCTGGGACAGCTTCCCCATGCTGATGTTCCTCTTCCTCATCGCCGTCACCGGCTTCCTGCTCGAAGGCCTCCGCATTGCCGAGGGCTCTCACCTCGAAACGCAAGTCGCCGTGGCAGCCGCCCGGGGACCGGAAGCCGCGATGGCCGTAGTCCGCCAGCGCGGCCTGGCCGAGCACCTTCACATGGGCCCGCAGCGCCGCGACGCCGAACTACAGCGTATCGCCACCGGCCAGAAGGTCTTTCCCGCAGCCGCCTGGGCGCCCGTCGGCTACGGTCTGGCGGAAATGCTCGAACCGCTCCCAGACCGACAGATTCGCTCGCTGCACCAAACCACATGGTGGCTCCACGCCCTGCTGGCCTTCGGCTTCATCGTGTCGATCCCGTTCACCAAGGCGTTCCACCTCCTCTCGTCGCCGGCCAACATGCTCCTCCGCAGTTCCTCCCCGCCGGGCCGCCTTGCGGTCGCCAGCGAGTCGGGGGTCCGCACGGTCCGCGACCTTACCTGGCGCCAGTTGATTCAGGCGGAGGCCTGCACCTGGTGCGGCAAATGCCAGGAAGTCTGTCCCGGCCACGCCAGTGGCCTTCCGCTCTCCCCTCGCGACGTCGTCCAAACCGTCGACTCCCAACTCCTCCGAACGCCGGCCAAATCCAACGGCCACACGCTCACTCTCCACGATTCGGCCATCGCCGCCGAGCAACTCTGGTCGTGCTGCACATGCCGGGCGTGCGAAGACACCTGCCCCGTCTTCGTTGAGCACCCGCGATTGATCGTCGACCTCCGCCGATACCTCGTCGACCAGGGACAGGTCGAAGAGGGTGTGCAAGACACGCTCATGAACCTGCAGCGATACGGCAATTCGTTCGGCCAATCGCCTCGCAAGAGGGCCGATTGGACCAAATCCCTCGAGCACAAGCCCAAGGACGCCCGCAAGGAAAAAGTGCATTACCTCTGGTTCGTCGGCGACTACGCTTCGTACGACCAACGGGCGCAGGAAGTCACCCGGATCATCGCCCGCCTGCTCGACTACGCCGGTCAGGACTTCGGCCTCCTCTTCGACAAGGAGCAAAACGCCGGGAACGACGTGCGCCGCATCGGCGAAGAAGGCCTCTTCTCCCTCCTGCGAGAAAAGAACGACAAGCAACTGGCCGACGCCCAGTTCGACGCCGTCCTCACCACCGACCCGCACACCTACAACACCCTCAAGAACGAATACGGCCGCGACAGCCACACTGACGACGCCGACTCTCCCCTGGCCGGCAAGCCCGTCATCCACTACACCGAACTCCTCGACGACTTGCTCCGCCAAGGCACACTCACAGCGGCGCGCAAGTTGACGCTCGAAGCCACCTATCACGACCCATGCTACCTGGGCCGATACAACGGCGTCTACGAGCCGCCGCGCCGCGTCCTCCGCGCCCTCGGCCTCACGCTCGTCGAAATGCCGCGCAACCGCCGCAACAGCTATTGCTGCGGCGCCGGCGGCGGGCGCATCTGGATGAAGGACGTGCCGGGCATCCAACAGCGTCCCGCCGAAAGCCGCATCCACGAGGCCCTCGCCCTCGGCGTCCAGTGCCTCGCCGTCGCCTGCCCCAAAGACCTGGTCATGTTCCAGGACGCTGTGAAGACCGTCGGCGCCGAAAAACGGCTGCGCGTCGCCGACATCGCCGAACTCGTCTACGAATCGATCGAAATTCCGTCAGAAGCTCTGACCACTACTGGGGATCAGCCATGATCGCACGGGATGAATCGCCGAGAATTGGAGTGTACGTGTGCCACTGCGGCACCAATATCGCCGCGATGATCGACGTCGAGCAACTGGCCCAGTTTGCAGGCCATCTGCCCAACGTCGTACTGGCTCGCGAGTACAAGTACATGTGTTCCGACCCCGGCCAGGAACTCATCAAACGCGACATCGCCGAGCAGAACCTCAACCGGATCGTGGTCTGTGCATGCTCGCCGCTGTTGCACGAAAAGACCTTCCGTCACACGGCGGAAGCGGCCGGTCTCAATCCGTTCCTCGTGCAAATCGCTAACATTCGCGAGCACATCGCCTGGGTGACCGAGAACCACAGCCTGGCCATGGAAAAGGCCAAATCGCACGTGGCGGCCGCCGTTCGGCGCATCACGCCACAGGTTCCCCTCCAGCGCCAGTTGGTCCCCATCACCCCGCGTGTCCTCGTCATCGGTGGCGGAATCGCCGGCATCCAGGCTGCCCTCACCTTGGCCAACGCCGGCAAGGAAGTCATCCTCGTCGAGCGCGAGGCGAGCATCGGCGGACACATGGCCATGTTCGACAAGACATTCCCCACGCTCGACTGTGCCGCCTGCATCCTCACGCCCAAGATGACGTCCGTTAAGGACCACCCCAACATCAAGCTCCTCACCCTCTCCGAGGTCGAAGGCGTCAGCGGCTCGGTGGGCAACTACCATGTGACTGTCCACCGTCACGCAAGGCACGTTCGCGAGGATCTCTGCGTCGGTTGCCTGCAGTGCATCGATGCCTGCGTCTTCAAGTCGGCCAAGATCCCCAACGAATTCGACCAGGGCCTCGCCCTCCGCAAGCCGATCTACGTACCCTTCCCCCAGGCCGTCCCGCTCCTGCCCGTCATCGACGGCTCCGCCTGCATCGAATTGAAATCCGGCAAGTGCAAGAAGACCTGCCTCGAAGCCTGCGCCGAGCGCGGCGCCATCGATTTCCAGCAGCAGGACTGGACCGAAGAGTTCGACGTCGGCGCGATCATCGTCGCGACCGGCTATCAAGCCTTCGATCCGTCGGCCATCTCCTACTACGGCTACGGCCAATATCCCAATGTCCACACCGCCCTCGAAGTCGAGCGGCTCCTCAACGCCGCAGGGCCCACCGGCGGCAAGGTCCATCTCGCCGATGGCTCCGCACCGCGCCGCGTGGGCATCGTCCACTGCGTTGGTAGCCGCGACCGTAACTATCACCGCTACTGTTCGCGTGTCTGCTGCATGTACTCCCTCAAGCTGGCCCACCTCGTCCGCGAAAAAACCGGCGCCGAGGTCTTCAACTTCTACATCGACATCCGCACGCCCGGCAAGGGTTTCGAGGAGTTCTACGAGCGCGTCCAGCAAGAGGGCGTCCACTTCATCCGCGGCAAGGTCGCCGACGTCAACCCCGCCCCGGCAGCCAACGGCGATGTTCCCGAGCTGCTCGTCCAGGTCGACGACACGCTCCTCGGCGAGATCCGCAAAATACCGGTCGATATGCTCATCCTCGCCACCGCCCTCGAGCCGCAGCCCGACGCCGACCAAATCCGCCGCATGCTCGGCATGTCCTGCTCGGCCGAAGGCTTCTTCCTGGAGAAGCACCCCAAGCTCGCGCCGGTCAATACGGCCAACGACGGCGTCTTCCTCGCCGGCACTTGCCAGGGGCCGCGCGACATTCCCGACACCGTCGCCCAGGCCGACGCCGCAGCCGCTCAGGCCCTCTCCATGATCGACGCCGGTCGCATGGAGCTCGAACCGAACACCGCCTGGATCGAAGCCGACCTTTGCTCTGGCTGCAAGACGTGCATCCCGCTCTGCCCGTACAAGGCCATCCACCGCGACACCGAAAAGGGCGTCGCCGTCATCGACGAAGCTCTGTGCAAGGGCTGTGGCACCTGTGTGGCCGCGTGCCCATCCGGTGCCGCTCAGCAGCATCTGTTTACCGACGAGGAAATCTACGAAGAAATTGAAGGGATCATGAGCTATGTCTGACGCACATGCTCCGCAACCCGGCGAGCCGTTCGAGCCGCGAATCGTGGGCTTCTTCTGCAATTGGTGCACCTACACGGCATCCGACCTGGCGGGCACCGCGCGCATGAAGTACGCCCCCAACGTCCGCGTCATCCGCGTGATGTGCTCCGGCCGACTCGATCCGCAGTTCGTCCTCACCGCGCTGCGGCGCGGCGCCGACGGCGTGCTCATCGGCGGATGCCACCCGGGCGACTGCCATTACCAGGAGGGCAACTACAAGTGCCTCCGCCGCTACGAGCTCCTCAAGCGTCTGCTCGTGCAGATGGGCATCCAGCCGCAGCGCGTACGGCTGGAGTGGATATCGGCCTCCGAGGGCGACCGGCTCCGCGACGTCGCCAACGCCATGGTCGAAGAGCTCCGCCAATTCGGTCCGCTCCGGCTCGAGCCGATCCCCGGCGACGAACCATCCGAACAGATGTCCGAGCAAATCCCCGTTGCAGCAACTGAAGGAGCCGTGCCATGAGCAAACCGCAAGTCGGCTTCTACTGGTGTGCCTCGTGCGGCGGCTGTGAGGAAGCCGTGGTCGACCTGGCCGAGGTCGTCCTGCAGGTCGTCGAGCTGGTCGACATCGTCTTCTGGCCGTGCGCCATGGACTTCAAACGCGAAGACCTCGCCGCCATGACCGATGGCCAGATGGCCGCCTGCTTCGTCAACGGCGCCATCCGCACCTCCGAGCAACGCGAAATGGCCGAGCTGTGCCGCCGAAAAACGCAGTTGCTCGTCGCCTTCGGCAGTTGCTCGCACACCGGCGGCATTCCCGGCCTGGCCAATCTCTACTCGCTCCCCGCGATTCTCGACACAGTCTATTCCGACGGCCAGTTCAGCACGACGAATCCCGACGCCACGCGCCCCCAAACGCACACCCAGCGCCCCGAAGGCACGCTCGAGCTCCCCGAACTGGACCGCGCCGTGAAGACCCTCGACCAGGTCGTCCCCGTCGACTACTACCTGCCCGGCTGTCCCCCGCCCACGAAGCTCATTGTCGAGGCGGTCATGGCGATCGTCCAAGGCAACCTCCCGCCGCGCGGCTCGGTCCTGGCGCCCGACATGGCATTGTGCCACGACTGCCCGCGTGTCGACAGCAAGCCCGACGAAGCGTTCCTGCACGAGTACCGCCGGCCGCACGAGATCCTCATCGATCCCGACAAGTGCTTCCTAGCTCAGGGGCTCTTGTGCATGGGCCCGGCGACGCGGTCCGGCTGCGATCACGCCTGCATCCAGGGCAACATGCCCTGCACAGGCTGCATGGGACCGGTCAGCGGGGCGCGCGACTACGGGGCGGCAGTCCTCTCGGCCACGGCTTCGCTCCTGGATAGCAACGACGCCGAAGAAATCGAAACGGCCATGGACCGCATCCCCGACCCGGCCGGAACCTTCTACCGCTACAGTCTTCCCAGCTCGACGCTGTTCAAACGCATCGAGACGCAGTCCAGCGGAGGTTCACAATCATGAACCAAAGAATCACCATCGACCCCATCACGCGCCTCGAAGGCCACGGCAAGATCGACATCTTCCTCAATGCCGACGGCGATGTGGACCGCGCCTACTTCCAGGTCCCCGAGCTGCGCGGGTTCGAGCAGTTCGCCCAGGGAAGGCCGGCCGAAGACATGCCGCAGATCACGTCGCGCATCTGTGGCGTCTGCCCTATGGCGCATCACATGGCCGGGGCCAAGACCTTGGACGACCTCTACCACGTCGAACCGCCGCCCGCAGGCCGCGCCATCCGCGAGCTGGCCTACAACACGTTCATGTTCGAAGATCACGCGTTACACTTCTACTTCCTCGGCGGACCCGATTTCGTCGTCGGGCCCCAGGCGCCCAAGGCGGAGCGAAACATTCTCGGAGTTGTGGGAAAAGTCGGGCTGGAAGTCGGACAGCGCGTGATTGCCATGCGACGTGCCGCGCGCGAACTGATGACGCTCCTGGCAGGCAAGGTCATTCACCCGGTCTTCGGGCTGCCGGGCGGGGTGGCCAAAGCCGTCAAACCCGAAGACCAGCCGCGCCTCGTCGAGGTGGCCGACCAGGCCGTCGGCTTCGCGCAGTTCTCGCTCGAAGTCTTCGACGACGTCGTGCTCGGCAATCCGGGCTACGTGGATCTGATCACGTCCGATGCCTACACGCATCACACCTACTATCTAGGCATGGTAGACCAGGACAACCGCGTCAACTTCTACGATGGCATGTTGCGAGTTGTCGACCCGGGCGGGGAACAGCTCCTCAAGTTCCCCGCCCAGGCGTACCTGAACCACATCGCCGAGCACGTCGAACCCTGGAGCTACATCAAGTTCTGCTATCTCAAAGACGTCGGCTGGCAGGGATTCACCGACGGCCGTGAAAGCGGCGTCTATGCCGTCGCACCCCTGGCGCGTCTCAATGCGGCCGACGGTATGGCCACACCCTTGGCGCAGCAAGAGTACCAGCGCTTTTACGAAGTCCTCGGCGGCAAGCCCGTGCATCACACTCTCGCCACCCACTGGGCTCGCCTCGTCGAAATGCTCTCGGCGGCCGAGCGGATGCGCGAGTTGGCCGGCGACCCGATCCTCATCGACCCCAACATCCGCACCATCCCGACCGAAAAGCCCACCGAAGGCGTCGGCGTCGTCGAGGCGCCGCGTGGCACGCTCGTCCATCACTACCAAACCGACGATCGTGGCATCATCACCAAGGCAAACCTCATCGTCGCCACCCAGAACAACGCCGCCCGGATCGCCATGTCCGTCGACAAAGCGGCCAAGGGCCTCATTCACCGAGGCCAGGTCGACGACGGCATCCTCAATCAGGTCGAGATGGCCTTCCGGGCCTACGACCCGTGCCACGGCTGCGCCACCCACGCCATGATCGGCCAAACGCCCCTCACCGTACGAATCCTCTCCGCCGACGGCTCGCTACTCTCCGAGATTCGCCGCGACTAACGCCGGTTCAACCGGTACCCGGCCCCTTCGCCAGCCGCCGAAACCGCCTCCGACGGCTACAACCCACTGCCGCGCAAGCACTTTGCCTCTTGCACCACGCAAGCCACGCCGACCGCGCAAACTGCCAACACGTCACCGCTTCGTGCGTGACAATTTCCACTGGCGCGATCTGCGGGGTTTGGGTAGACTGCTTGCGTATGGGATTGCGACCACGTTCACGCACGCAAGGAGCACGAGATGGAAACGCCGCGAGTCTCGCCGCAGGAGTTCGCCGATTCGATGAAGCAGGAGATGGAGCAATACCTCAAGGAGGTCATGGACGCGGTCAACGGCGCCGCGGATGGCGAGTGGATCGCCGGCAGCGAGGAACAGGTGCGAGATCTCTCGGCAGAGATGCGTCGCCGCGTGTTTGAGGCGGCGGTGCAGAAGCGGGTCGATGCGGCGGAAGCCGCTTTTCCCCCCTCCGCACGATCCGACGACGGGCAGACGACTGGCCAATAAAGGCCGGCAGTCTCACCGAGTTCTCACCGTCAATGGCGAGGTCAAGATCGTGCGCCGGTGGTGGTACGGGCCACAGATTGGCAGTCTCGCGCCGGTGGATGAGGTTCTCGATCGCGGCAGGACAACGATCACGCCCGGCGTCGTCGAGATGGCTTGTCGCGTGAACTTGTCGGCAATGAGCTTCGTGAGGGCATCCGCGGCTCTGCAGCGCACGGCTCAAGTCCGGCTCAGTGGCGAACGGTTGCGTCAAGTGGTGGAAGCGGCCGGGCGTCGTGTGTTGAAAGCCCAGCAAGACGATACCATCGCCGTGACGTGGCACGCGGAAGATTGCACCGTAGCGGAGGAGGGGGAAACCATCGGGAAAACCCGTGTTTACACGGGCTGCGACGGCGTGATGGTGCCGATCGTCACCGACGCCGAGAAGATCAAACGCCGCGATAAAGTCAAAGCCAAGCGTCGTCGCAGCGGCAAGAAGTGCAAGCCCTTGCCACCGCGCAGGCGCGGCTCGGACCTGCCTTGGAAGGAGTTCAAGATCGCGTTTTTTTATAGCGAGGGCGCCCAGCATCAGCATGTGGCCTTCACGCATGGCAATCACATTGTGACCGGAAGGCTCCTGCGCCGTGAAGCGGACCGACTGCGATTTCAGAAGGCCGACCAGCGCGTGGGCTTGGTGGATGGGGCAACGTGGATTCGTGAGCAGATGCAGTTGCACTTTGGTGAATTGGATGGGTTGGGCTTGGACTTCTACCACCTAAGCGAGAACGTCCATCGCGCGCGGCGTAAGGTGTTTGGCGAGGAATCGCCCGAAGGCAGAACGTGGGCGGATGAACTGATGCACGTATTCAAGCACAAGGGCTATTCGGCGGCGTGGGAGAAGATCATCCAATGGCGTGCCCCCTTGAGAGGCAAAAGGAAACGCGAAGCTGCAGACCGGCTAATGAACTTTGTGTCGCTCCGCAAGGACATGATCCGCTATCCAGCATTTCGCCAGCGTGGCTGGCAGATCGGCAGTGGCCCGACCGAATCCCAGTGCAAACTGTGCACGAAACGGCTCAAAGGCTACGGCCGCCGCTGGGACCGGCCCAACGCCACAGCGGTCGCAGCCCTGGATACCCTGGACAGAAACGGCCAATGGCACCAAGTCTGGCCAAACGCCCGCCCCGCCCCGACTTAAGCCCGCCAAGAACGCTGGTCACGCACACCGCTTCCGCCAGGTTGCACTCTCCGACTGCCAGCGATAGAATCGTCGCCATGGCGGCACGTTTGGGGCGGTTTGGCCTGCACGTTCGAGGAGGAAAATCGAAATGATCCGCGCGTTGGTACTGATGCATGTCGAGCGAGGCAAGGTGCCGGAGACGGCCAAACAGTTGGCTGCGATGGACGAAGTCGTCGACGTCTACTCCGTCGCCGGCGGCTACGATCTGGTGGCCATCGTCCAAACCCAGGAATACGAACGCCTCGCCGAGGTCGTTACGGAGAAGCTGCAAGCCATCGACACCGTGACCAACACCACGACGCTGATGGCCTTCCGCAATTACAAGTTCTCGGCGTGATCCAACGGAGCCTCCCACCATGATCCGAGCGGCCTTGCGAAAACTGACGATCGGCGAACAACTCCACGAAGAGGAAATCTTCGCAATTATCGGCGGCATCCGGCAGGGACAGATCACCGAAGTCCAAATCGCCGGCTTCCTCGTCGCCCTCTTGATGAAGGGGCCGACGATCCGTGAGGTGGCCTCCATCGCCAGGGCCATGCGCGCCAACTGCGAGCAGATCTCCCCCAAAGTCGACGGCGACCTCATCGACACCTGCGGCACCGGCGGCGGACGCACCACCTTCAACTGCTCCACCGCCGTGTCACTCGTCGCGGCCGCCTCCGGCATCCCCGTGGCCAAGCACGGCAGCCGCTCCCTGGCCTCCGCGTCCGGTAGTGCCGACGTGCTCGAAAAGCTCGGCGTAGCCATCGATCTCTCGCCCAAGCAGGCGGAGAAACTCATCGAGTCGGTCGGCATCGGCTTTCTCTACGCCCCCAACTTCCATCCCGTCATGCACAAGGTCCTGCCCCCCGAGATGGCCCTCGGAATCAAGACCATCTTCTACACCATCATCGGGCCGCTGATCAACCCGGCCGACGCCAAATGCCACATCCTCGGCGTCTACCGACCCGAACTCGTCGCCATGGTCGCCGACATCCTCGTCGAGCTCCAGTTCAAACACGCCCTGGTGGTCCATGGCCTTGATGGGCTCGACGAAATCTCCGTCATCGGCAAAACTTCCGTGGCCGAGGTCAAGGACGGCTGGGCCAAGAAGTACGAGGTGGTCCCCGGCGACCTGGGCTTGCCCAGCTACACCTACGAAGAGCTCTCCGGCGGAAGTCCCCAGGAAAACGCCGATCTCCTCCGAGCCATCCTCGCCGGCAAGGAGCACGGCGCCCGGCGCGACATGGTCCTGGCCAATGCAGCCGCCGCGCTCTTGGTCGGTGGCAAAGTCGCCGACCTGCGGACGGGCGCCCAACTCGCCGCCGAACTCGTCGACTCCGGCGCCGCCCAGCAGAAGCTCGACGCACTCATCGCCGAATCCAACCGCCTGGCATCGTCAAGCAAGTAAGCATGGAAACTCGCCAACGGCGATTCACGGCGGCGCTCCAGGCAGCGCAGGCTGCCGGCCGCGTCCCTCTAATCTCCGAAATCAAGGTCCGGAGCCCCAAAGAAGGCGACTTACTCGCCGGCCGCGACCCCATCGCGCTAGCCCAGGCCATGGAGTCGGCCGGCGCAACGTGCCTTTCCGTCGTCACCGAAGCCCGTCACTTCGGCGGCAGCATGCCGTTGCTTCGCAGCGTGGCCTCCGCCGTCTCCCTTCCCGTCCTGCGCAAGGACTTCCTCACAACCCCCGAAGACGTGCGAGCCACCCGCGACCACGGCGCCGCCTGCATCTTGCTCATGGTCGCAATGCTCGACTGGCACCAGCTCGTCCAGCTACACCAGGAAGCCCATCGCTGCGGCCTGGAAACCCTTGTCGAAGTCCACGACGAGGCGGAGCTCGAAAAGGCGCTCACCCTCGATCTCGACCTTCTGGGCATCAACAACCGCGACATCCGCCAACTGGAAGTCGACGACGGCACGGTGGCCGGCACGCTCCGGCTCCTCGCCAAGGTACCTCCGGGCGTCAAGACCATCAGCGAAAGCGCCATCTCCACAGCCGGCGACGTCCAGAGTGTGCTCAGCGCCGGCGGACTGGGCGTGCTCGTCGGCACCTCGATCCTCCGCGCTCCCGACGTGGGCACGGGAATCCGTCAGTTAACATCGGCAACGAGCGACTGAACCATGGTTCGCGTCAAAATCTGCGGAAACACAAACGCCGAGCAGATCGCATGGTGCGCGGCCGCCGACGCCGACTCCATCGGCTTCGTGGTCGAGTACCCGACGCCCGTCCCGTGGAACCTCTCGCGCGAACAGGCCGCCCAGCTTCTTCCGCTCGTCCCGCCCATGGTGAGTCGTGCCGTAGTCACCGGAGGATCGCCCGAAGCGGTCCTCCAGATCGCCCGCTTCCTCTCACCTCACATCATCCAATTACACACCGACAACAGCCTCGAAGAAACGGCGACCATCGCCCAGCAACTCGCCGCACTCAAGATCGGTCTCATCCGCGCCATCCGGGTCGACGTCGCCACGGGACACGCCGCAGGCCAGATTCCGGATCCGGTGCAAGCCGCACTGGCCGTTCAGCAGACGGGCGTTGCCGCAGTCCTTCTCGACGCCCGGACAGCCAACCTCCCCGCCGGCACCGGAAGGAGCGTCGACTGGCAGATGGCGATCCAAGTCCGCCAGGCTCTCGCCGTCCCCATGATCCTCGCAGGCGGCCTTACGCCCGAAAACGTCGGCCGCGCCGTCGCCCACGTCCAACCCTATGCCGTCGACGTTATCACCGGCGTCGAAGTCTCCAGAACCGTGAAGTCGGCCGAACTGATTCGCGACTTCGTCCTCCAAGCCAAACACGCCCACCAACGCTGAACCGCCCCTTCGAATCTCGCCGAAACGCCCCTTCCCTCCTCCTCTCTTTCGTGGTTTCCTCCTTTCGTGTTTTCGTGTTTCCCTTGCTCCTCTCCCTTCGCAGTGCTGCGGCCCCATTGAAGCAGGGTATCTCCTGGTGAATGAGGCGATTCTCGCCGAATTTCAGGCAAACGGAAGTCGGTGCCAAACGCAGAAGATCCGCCTCGACGATAGACGTGGGGTGGGGACGCTATGATAAGATGGATGACCGAACGAGCCTGGATCGTCTCCAGGCTCACTGCAAGTGGGAAGTGTCGACCAAAGGATAAGGATGCGTCCTTTTCTTGGCAATCCCGCTCACCCCGCGGTCAAGCAAGAACTCGTCCCCAACAGAAACTCATTCAGACTCCCGGCAGCATGCCCAAGCGTACAGCAGTTGGGAAATGTCGATCAACTGGAGAATATCGATGGCAAAGCGATTGTCCGTGGCTTTTTTGTTGATCGTGTTTGTGTGGTTGCAGCGCGCCCAATCATGTGCAGGAGACGCTCCGACGAGTCAGGACGAACCATCAGAGTCTGCCGTCACCGTCAAGGAGCATATTGTCTTTGACGGTGATCAGGGATGGCAGCATGAAGGTGTCACCTATCGCCTAGCTTGTGGCGCTGCTGTCAAGCAAGCGCCCAACGGCGACTTGTTGTGCTGGTGGCTGTCGGGCACCGGTGGGGAACCTGCCACAGACAACAACTCGCTGATGGCGCGGTCAACCGACAAAGGCAAAACTTGGAGCAAACCCGAAATCCTTGTCTCCGCTGGTGAAATGGCCGGTGCCGTGACCTGCATGTATCCCACGAGCGACGGCCGCATCATTGCCTTCGGTGCCCACTGGCCATCGGACAAGCGGTACACGGTGTGGCACATCTTTCGGATGGAATCGAATGACAACGGCCACAGTTGGAGTGAACCAGAACCGATATCCATTCACAACAACAATCTTGCCTTCGGCAGCCCCATCAGACTCACCGACGGCGAATACCTTTTCGCGGCGTCGTTCTTCGACAAGCGGCCCCAGCCCCTCGTGGCGCCGGTGTCCGCGCTCGTCCACGCCAAGACGGAAGCCGAGGCCCTAGCCATGCCAAAGGGCGAAGGAAGCCGGCACGACGAGAAGTTCTCGACCCATCGCCACGGTTGCTCTGTGGTCATCAGTCCCGATGCGAACGCGCGGGAATTCAAGGAATTCGGATACATCGCAAACAGGCCGCTGGGACTTCTCGAGCCGTCATGCATTCAACTCAAAGACGGCCGCATCGTTATGTTCATGCGTGCTGAGATGGCCGGATACCTATGGCGTTCGGAAAGCCTGGACAACGGACGAACGTGGTCCGAGGCCCGTCAGACGGATATTCCAAACCCGACATCCGCGATCCATGTCCTGCGTCTTGCCGACGGCCGCATCGCCCTGCTCCACAACGCCTGCGGAGAAGTAGGGAAAATGGTTCGCCGCGACCCGCTGTCAATCTGGATCAGCGACGACGAGTTGGAGACGTGGTCCATCAAAGCCGATGTCATTCACGACGGATGGCTTGCCTACCCTTGCGGTTTGATTCTCGACGGCAAGCTCGTTTTCACCTACGATCGCAACCGCCGCCAAGTCCGCTTCGTCGAGGTGGACATCCCTCATCCATAGTAGTGCGTGAAGGATCGTCGGACCCTATTCGTAGGCTGCCCTGGAAGATTGCCGCTGCTGGTCGGGCAACGTTACCATCCGGCTGATCCGTCGCAACCATTCCCGCGGCCAAGAAACCGCGGCCCCATGGATGGGCCGACTCTGATCCTATGAAGGACCGGTCCCCCTGCGCGTGTTCTGAACGGGTCAACGTACGCGCAAGGCACACCACCGTGCGGACCACTCCACCACACAGCCAGGAATCATCCCGCGGGCATCCTTGCCACACCCACAATTCACGCCCACATCCACTCAGCGGAGAGTCTGTCGGAGCGATATCTAGGAAATTTGGTCGATTTCGAAACCGAAACGCGTCACATTTGTTGACATTTTGCGAGTCGAATGCTTCTATTGCGGTTGTGCCATACCGGTAGGTTGTAGGGTATGGGCCAGGAGTTCAACGCCTACCACCCTGTGACGCGTTTCCTCATCGAAAGGAGCCAGCATGCGACGGGACATCGTAGTAGCGATCGCACTTCCGGTCTTGTGGCTGGCGGCGACAGTGCTGGCGCCAGCGTCAACGATCGAAATAGAAATGGTCACGGTTGGCGACCCGGGAAACACCGCGTTCGACGTTAGCGGACGGGGAACCGTCGATTATGTGTACCAAATCGGCAAGTACGAGGTCACCAACCAGCAATACACGGCCTTTCTCAATGCCGTCGACCCCGACGGAACCGATCTCCACGACCTCTACGACCCGGGAATGGGTGGCGCCTACGGCGGGATATCCTTCGATCCGAACGCACCCGATGGCTCGAAATACACGGTGATCGCCGGACGTGAGAACAAGCCGGTGAACTATATCGAGAAGTATGACACTTACCGATTCGCAAACTGGCTTCACAATGGCCAGGGCAGCGGCAGCACCGAGACCGGGGCCTACGATATGGCAGCCGGAGCATTGCGATCAGCCGATGCGACCTTCTTCCTCCCGACCGACGCTGAGTGGTTCAAGGCAGCGTTCTACGATGCTGCCGCGGACGATTACCGGGCCTACACGACATCTCAACCTTTGCCGCTGCCCGACCCACCAGAAGACCCGGCGGACCCGCCCGGTGATATTCCCGGCGATCCCGGCGACGACGACGGGGGCGGCGGCATATGGGAACTGCCTTCCCCGCCAAGTGCCGAACCACCTCCGGGCACGAATCTCATCTCAGGCTCGGCCAACTACAATTACGCTGTCGGCAACCTCACCGACGTAGGAGCCTACACCACAAAGCCTTCGTCTGGCCCTTACGGCACATTCGACCAAGGCGGCAACGTTTGGGAGTGGGTCGACCGGGGCGAAACAGGCCCCTTCGGGCATCTCTTGCGGGGCGGCTCGTTCAAGACCAGCCACTGGGACCTTTCCTTCGATGCCAACTATGACGGAATACTCGACGGCGGTCCACAGCCGGATGTCGGCTTTCGCATCGCGGGACTTCCAGTCGCGGCGGCCGTCCCCGAGCCAAGCTCCTTGATCCTATGGAACCTGTCCGCCGGGCTCCTCGCCTTGATTCGCTGGCGTCGCAAAAGGGGCTCGGAGTCTCTGTTCCTGACAGACCCGTGACAATTCGGCAAACGTTGCCACTGCCACAAAGGCCTTCAAGTTCCGCTCTTCATGGTTTCCCCCTTCCACCGAGCGCCAACCGGCCGACAACAAACGGTCGAGAGGCTTCATTCTCAGAGCGCATTCGGCGTAATCGTTGCGTGTATTTCGCTTTCCCCAACCGTAAAAACACGCCGCCGTGAACGCCACAGTCAAGTGCGACACGCACTAAGTGCGCCTCTGGACGTGGCGGCTGGGCACCAGCAAGGATAAGATGGACCGCGGAAGGATCGCGGACCGATTCCAGACACACCCAAATGGCAATGTCGGTTAATCCAGATTTGTTTCACTCAGTGGAGGGTTCACATCATGGGCGGTCACGAGAAGTTTGTAACCGACATTCATATTAGGTTCAGAGACGTCGATACCGGGGGACATGTGAACAACGTGGTCTATTTCACCTATTTCGAAGAGGGCAGAAAAGACTTCGTACGTTCGCTCTTCGGAATCGTGAATCCTGAAGACTACAACTTCATCCTCGCGCACACGAGCTGTGATTTCTTGAAGCCGATAACAATCAGCGATACGGTTTGCGTAGAAGTATGGGTCGGAGAAATCGGGCGGAAGCATTTCGATTTCATTTACAGGCTGGTCGGGAAAGACAAAGACCACAGTGAACCCGTGGTGTATGCAAAGGGGCGATCAGTGCAAGTATCTTTCGACTACAAAAGGAATACTACGATTTCCATACCCGGACATGTTCGAAAGAAGCTGTCAGCATATGCCATCGAGAGAATCGAATCAGACGAAACGGCAGGTTAACGGGAACAAGGCGGCGGACGGGGTTCTCTGGACAGCAGACAGGGCTGCACCCGTTGGCGTCCGGCGCCAAACCGCTCGGCCATCCGGCGACTGCCGAAGAACGGCCTGCCCAGATACAGCTCGTTGATCGCCCGCATCAAGGCCAGTTTCTCGGGCGATTCGCCATCCGCCTTCAAACGACCACTCGTTCCCCCGCCATCCTCTTCTCACTCGGCAGGCGTAACGTCCTTCAGCCACTTTTCATGTTCGAGCGTCAATCGTTCGACAATCTCCGGCTCGGCCTTGGCGTGGTTCGTTGCCTCCGGATGGTCATCCGACAGATTGGCCAGATACACCTTATCGAGGGCCGGCCGACCGATTCCTCGCCTTCCACCCACAATCAGCTTCCAGTCGCCCTGGCGCACCATCCAGGCGTTTCGCCATTGCCAGTACAACCGGTCGTAGCCGCTCGGCGCCGAACCGTCTTTCACCAGCGGAACCACGCTCTGACCGTCCAGCCGAACGCCCTCCGGCGGCTTCACGCCACACAGTTCGAGAATCGTCGGAAACCAATCCATCATGGTGACCGCCTGGTCCCGCGTCACACCCTTCGGCAACCGCCCGGCGTACGACAAAATCGCCGGCACACGAATGCCCCCTTCCAAAAAGCTCCCCTTTGCGCCAATCCATTGCCCCGTATTTCCACCGCCGCCGTGGGCTCCGTAGTCATAGCCCTTGGGAAGTCCGCTCTGATGATTGTCGATCTTGATCTGGTAGTCCTCCGCCGAATACCCGTTGTCGCTCGTGTAAACAATGATCGTGTCGTCCAGCAGATCCAGCCGATCGAGTTGTGCCACGATGCGGCCGACGTACTCATCGACGGTCGAGATCATCGCAGCGTAGCTCCTCCGCGGCTGGGGCAGATCCTTGTAGCGCTCCCGCCAGTGGGCCAGCGACTGCTCCGGATAGTGCGGGATATTCAAGGCGTAGTACAAGAAGAACGGTCGCTCACGATTCTCCTCGATGAACGACAATGCCCGATCGGCGATCATCCCCGGAAAGTACTCTCCCCGGCGGAAGACTTCCGTGTTCCCCTCGTACAGATCGTGGCGGCCCTCGCCGTGCAGATAATAATGGACATAGTTGTCGATGAATCCGTCACGAATCCCAAAGAACTCGTCGAACCCTTGGCTGTTGGGCACCTGCCCAGGCTGCGCCCCAAGGTGCCATTTGCCGAGAAGCGCCGTTCGGTAGCCCGCCGCCTGGAGCACCTCTGCCAGCGTCACTTCGCGCGGAAATGTCCCGGCGCCCCACGTATTCAGGCCACCGCGTTGCGGGTAGCGGCCAGTCATCAGCATGGCCCGGGCCGGACAGCACACCGTATGCGCGTAAGCCTGCGTGAAACGAATTCCGCTCCTTGCAAGCCGGTCCATCGACGGCGTCTCGAGGTCCTGCGACCCATAGCAGCCAGCATCCAACGCACCCTGATCGTCCGCCAGGATAACCACCACATTCGGCCTGCGCGCAGCCGCCACCGGCGCCAACCACCCGATGCACAACAAACACAAACCCACAAGAAGCGTCCGTCGCATGTCAACAATACTCCTCTCCCGAAACTCTCGCACCACCAGACGATCACTTGCACTCTTGCTGCAATCTCGCCACCACTCCCTCAGAGACCCACAACGCCGTCCCATGCCGGGTGCCCTGCGGGAAATGTACCTGCTTGGACACATCTTCCCAATGGACCAGGTCTTTCGACCGAAGCGCCCCGTAGTAGGGTGGCTTCACATAGTGATCGAAGTAAATCAGATACTCGTCGCCAATCCGGATCGCCGACGGACCCTCGACCCAACTGATGCTGATCGGCGCCGACACGTCCACATACGGCCCCTCCGCCTTGGCACTCCGAGCAATTCGCAGGTTCTTCTTGACCGGCGTCTTCGTCTCGTCCTTCACAATCAGGAAGTATTGCCCTTTCGCCCTCAGAATGGTGGCGTCGATCACGTTGAAGCCAGCATCAAAGAAGAGCTTCGTCGGGGCGAACGTCTTGAAGTCCGCAGTGGACGTCCAGTAGATGCGATGATTCAAGCCACCGTCGCCGGTTTCGTCCGTTTTCGGAAACCGTCCGGGTATTGTGCTGGCCCAAAAGATCAAGAACCGCTTCTGGTCCTCGTCATAGAAGAGTTCCGGGGCCCACACATTCCGCGTCGCCGGTTCATTCGCCATGACGGCAATGGCCTGCTGCTCCGACCAATGGATCAGATCCTGCGAACTGGCGTGGCCGATCGCCTGGTGGTCCCAACCGGTGGTCCAGACAAGGTGGAACGTCCCATCCGGCCCCTGCGCCAGGCACGGATCGCGCATCAGCTTCCGCCCCACCTCAGGCGCCAGCAACGGCCGGCCCTGATGAATCGCTGTCCAATGGTAGCCGTCGCGGCTCGATGCCAGATGAAGCCCATCCTCTCCATTGCCGACGAAGTACGAGAACAACAGCACCTTACCACCTCCGCCCGCCGATGAAGCCTGACCAGTGGCCGCAGTGCGATGCTCACCTTCTGCCCGCGGCGACGCCATCCCCAAAGCAATCCCGGCCAGGCAGACGCTAGCCAACAGCACACACGGCAACATGAACTGTCGCATGACCTCTCCCACAAATGAAGTTCGTGTCGATCTCATTCAATGGACGGCCACTTCGCAAATGCCCACCGCGCACCCAACGCGCGCCCGCTATCCGTAGGCTTCGAGCTTCTTTCCCACGACCATCCACCGCGCACCCACCAACAACTCCGCAGCCCCTTCCCATCCGCCAGTCGCTTCGCTTCCCCCAAGAATCGCAACCACTTCGAAAGGAGACCGCCACCTGCTCCCCCAGTGCCCCACTCGGCCTGAAACACTACAACTGCCGAAAAACGAGCCCCTGCGTGAAACGCTGAGGACACTGGGCAATAGACTATTCCACAAAGGAAGAGGAATCAACCATTCAAGGGGCTGACTGGCATTCTTGCAGGAGAAATCCAGATGATAGACCCCAATTACTCGAAAGCTGCGTTCGAGGCAGTGGGCCTAGACACGCCGGAATCAGCAGACAAGGCATCTGCGCTGGAGCAAGAGATTCTTGTAGAATTATTGACCATCGCACAAGTAGTGGTGCCAGGGCGACCAACGGGAGCCCGATATTCGTAGTGTTTTCGTGAGCCCACTAGCCTACTACTTTTGCGACCCTCAATAGATCCTGAATCCGTGAGCTTCGATGGCTTGTTCTTGGGATAGATCAACCGGTGGTTGGTGCTCTTGGCTGGCAGAAGCGGGTGTAGACGCACTGCCAGACCGATCTCCACGGATTGCCTCGCCACAGCGACAGGCCCCATCGGTTCGAGTGCCGAGTCAGTCGGGCGGCGAAGTACATCAGGTCTTGGATCACACTTCGCAACCGACGCCGAGAGACCGGCTTGGGAAGTGGCATCTTCCCTTCCGGCGGCAAGGACTTGTTTTCGGCCAATGCCGTCTGACCGCACAGCCGCAACACGTTGTAGGCCACCAGCCCCAACGACAGCATCAAGGCGTTGGTGGCGAACTTCCCGCTTGGTAAACGCTCCAGGTCCAGGTCCGATTTCAGTTCGGAGTGGAACTGCTCGCTGGTGCTGTGCTCGTGATACAGGGCGATAACCTTCTTGGGGGCAAGCTTCAGACTGGTCCACCAGGTCGAGATCTCGATCTCCGGAACCAACAAGCGCTGACCCTCGGCAGTGATCGTCCGCTGGATCACCTCGAACACCACACGGTACGGCTTCCCGTCCCGTTCCTTCCAGGTCTCGCCCGTCCAGATCTCCTTGCCCACCCGAGGCTCTTCACACGTGCCATACGCCTGAGCCTCCTCCAGCCAGTCTGCCTCCGACTCCTTCCGCAGATTGCGCTTGATGATCCAGTCCACGTACTTCTTTTTCCGCAGGCGACGGAGGTTTTCGCCGTCGTCGTTGCCGGCATCCATCCGCACCAGAAGCTTGCCCTGCGTGATCAGCCTGGCCAAGTCAACGGCTTGGTCCAGGAAGTCAGGTGTACCCTCTTGCACATGCTGGTTGCCGGGGCGCAACTCGCAGTGAATCAGGTAGCCCTCCTGGCCCAAGTAGGCGAAGTTCGGAGCGTAGCCATCCAGATTCTTGTACGTCCACGCCACTCCCTCCTTCTTCGTGCCGCTGTTGTCCAACGGCGATACGTCGACGTCCAAGGCAATCCAGTCGTCCTGGCAGGGCGTCAGGACCGGGGCGTGCCGGGCGACCATCCGAGCCGACTCCTCATGCAACGTCCCAATCGGGGTCGTCCCCAGAGCGTCCATCCGTTGCCGGAGCGTTTCCTCAGAAGGAAGCTTGGTCAGGCCCATCGCTCGCCGGAAGAATGCTTCTTGGCGATACGCTTCGATGTCGGCGTAGTCGCTCTTGCCCAAACACAAAAGACCGATCATCGCCACCAGCACATCGCCATGCGGCACCTCGGGACGCTTTCGCTCTCCCAGGCAGATGTCGTTAAGCCGCTTTCGAAGCAACGCCTGTCCCAGCAGGGCTCCGGCCAGGGCCAACCCCGAGTGCGAAACGAGGACCTCGTCGGTCTGTTTGATGATGAATTCCATGGGCCTCACTGCCTCACCTTACGGGTGAACTGCTGTTGCCCACGATCATCGCCGAAATCCTCTGAAAAACAAGGCCATTCACCCGCTCACACGCAAAGCAAGTTCACGGAACCAGGTAGATGCTATAATTCGGGAGCGCGTTCTTGAGATTGTTCATCGCCTTAATGAGATGGGACACGACCTGCGAGAATACGTGTCAATATCTGCGGGAGAGTTATGCTTCAGAGATGATTCGGGAGAGGAAGGAACAGATTCGTATAGATGTGGCCTTCGTGCTGCCGTTGATTACATCGTGTCCACTGGATACGCACATCTCGCAACGGAATAGGAATAAAACACGGTCGGTACACGGGGCCGGAAGTCTTGAGCAAGCCGGCAAAGAACTCCTTCATGAGCCTCCTCGCGACTGTTCGGAAAAACGCGGACATGCGAATTCTCCGAGAAACACACACAGCGGCAACCCTGTGGTTGGACCGGCACGGGTATCATTTTGTGTCTCATAGCGGCCTGCTAACGGAGCTCCGTGGTTAGATGCACATTCACAGAATAAACAAACGTGTATTTGATCTCGCAATCGCGCACCCCGCTCGGAGATTCTTGGAAGCCTTCGTAGCCTGCCGCACAAACTGTGTTGGGAGAGAGCTCGAAGGCATTGATCAAGAGTGGTTTTCGTCGGTCGACGGGCGCAAGCACGCCTTCTCCTCGTTCGCGTACGAATGGCTTTCCGTCGACGTCAAGTTGGATGGGTGGCTGGACAATACGGCGGGACTAACCGACTCCGAGAAGCAGATGCTGCGGACGATTCCGACAATGGAATCCCTAGTGCTGGAATGTAAGGCTGCAGCGATGGAGGCGAATAACGGCCCCGTCCTTGAGTTCTGTGAACAAGTACTGTCGATGTTGAAGACGTGGAATGACTGCATCATCTACGCAGATCAATTCCGAGTTCAGCAATGAACAGATCGTTACTCGGAGGTGGGCATCCTTGGCCCGGAATGCTGCTGGCCCCTTAACGCACTCCTTCCACACTGCCCCATGTGTATGCCGCAAAGGAAGATCCTGTGCCAGGAAGATTCTTTGAAGCACTTGGTTCGCGAACGATCGTGAGCCGCGCGTCGACCCAAACGGCGTGGTCACAAAGATTCGACCCTGCTTCCGTCGTCGATACCAGGGTGAGCCACTTGGCCTTGGCGGGAATGTCGAGCGAGAAGTCGGCCCGGATCATGCCATCCGGCGCATTGTCGCCATTTCCATCGTGTCCGTCGAAATGTCTGGGAATCGCGCCCGTAAACGACCAAACGCCGTTGCGTTTCCCAGTCATCACCTTCTTCCCATTCACCTGACCGACAAGTACACCGTTCTCATCACTCAGGATGGCTGCCAGATGAAACTGGCACGCCCTGGCGTCTTTGTGACCGACACCCGAATCGTTGACGGCTCCGATGGCCGTAAACGTCATCGAACCACCATGTAACTTGCCCGCCTTTCTGATTTCGTCCAGGTCGAATGTGATCCGTCCATCGGCATGAAGGCCGAATCCCTCACAGTACCTTTTTTGCGCAAGCGGCGGACCGCCGTTGTGCGGCCCCAATCCCGTGATGCGGACGGGCATCAGTTTCGCGGCTTCTGGAATCGCCGATCCCGCTTCCGAGGCGTCGTTGCCCGGTAGTTTGCCCGCCTTGCTCACCGCGCCGCCAAGGTTCGTGAAGTCGAACGATATGCCTGGAGCGATGCTCTTGACGCCCTTGTTGTCACCGGTGACCAACAGCCACACGCCCAAATCCGTCGGCTCCGCGTCGGCCGAGAACATATCACTCGTAATCGCCTCGACCAGCGAAGTACCTTTGGGGTCGTCGAACAAGTTGCTTAGCGGGATGATCCCGCGTTCGAGATAAGCCCCTCGGGCGGCCTCGTTGTTTTCGGGCACACGGTCAGGGATCGTGCTGCTCGTCTGCGCCATAGCGGCAGGAGGTGCAACAGCGAGGCTCAACATGGCCGTCGTCAGCAACAACGCGACCATCGGCCGGCAATACACAACAAGAAGCGGGTGTGACACGTTTCGTGGCAACATGCTGGATTTCTCGGGCTTTGAGCTAGTAGAACTCAGGTTTCACAGACCGCGCAGCGCGTATTACCAATACTTGCCTCATTTCAACGCCGCCCGTTTCCGGCCCGGCCCCGTACCAAGCGTTGTGCCCGCGTAGAGGGACAATGGAAACAGAACGGTCTCTCGGTCGTCCAGCGACCGCTGGCCGGTGCGCATTTCATACAAAAGCTGGCCAGCACGTTGCCCCAGCGCGTACTCGTCCACAACGACCGCGCTCAGCCGATGCAGGACGGCCCCGTCGCGGCAGGCGCCGCCGAAGCTCACCAGCGAAATGTCCTCAGGAACTCGCAGGCCAAGCTCCTTGAGCAGCAGGTAGGCGACTTCCGCTTCAGAGTCGAACGACATGACCAAACCGGTGGGACGATTGCGCCCCGAGCACATCTTCTCGAGCACCGGCATCAGTTCTCTTTCAATCTCCGCAGCCGTCAACGGATTGCCGTCTCCCAGACAAACCCGCTCATCGGGCAAACCGCCGCCAGCGCGGTGCACGACCTTCCGCAACCCGACCAAGTAGGCCAGGGTCGCCGTCGTCTTGCGTAGGGCCACGTAACCGATTTGCCGATGTCCTTGCTCCAGAAGTGCCCGGCCGGCCAACCGCCCCACGTCTTCGAACGGAAACGTCAACAGTGGAGCCGAAATGCCTTCGACCGGCCGATGGCAACAAACCACGGGGATATTCCGCTCACGAAGCTGGCGGATCTGGTAAGCAGGCGTCGGGATCCTCGAATTGGGCACGATGGCCACGCCGCCAACGTTCTTGTCCAGAAGCTGCGTGATCGCTGCGCATTGCTTGTCCAAATTGCCATCGGTTGTGCAGACAAGCGTCTGATGATGGACGTCGCGTGCCGACGACTCCAGCCCCCGTAGCAGCTCCGGATGATAGCCGGTGTGAATCGCAGTCACGACCAATCCGAAAACGTCCAACCCACGTCGCAGCCGCTGCCGTGCATTCTCGTCAACGAACGTGCCCGTCCCCTGCACGCGTCGCACGAGCCCCTCATACTGCAGTTCGGCCATGCCCTGCCGCACCGTGCTGCGGGCAATCGACAACATCTCGGCCAACCGCGGCTCCGAGGGGAGCAGGTCTCCCGGCTTCAATCGCCCGGCAGTCAGCTCACCCACCACGTAGTTCTTCAGCCGTTTGTATTTGGGACCGTCCTGCCGCGCCTCCGACAGGCTGGGGCTTTCCGTATCTGTGCTCAACTCACGCTCCATACCCGACGGTGCGGTATCCGGAAACACGTTGCCACTCATGTGTGTTATTAGCATACAAGTTGATTTCGTGGCGGTCAACGGCCCAGCCTCCCTCCCGCCGCGATTCCCAGCGGCAGCCCAAAGAAGAGCAAACATCGCCAGAAATGAGCCCGAAATCTGGCCTTCTTGTGCCACGAGTCAGACGATGCCGGGCCCGGCATCCCGCAATCCATCCCCACAGGGGGGCGGCAGTTCTTCGGCTCGAACCACTACTTGTACGTCACTTGTCTGCATGGAAGCAGTTGACGATGAACTGGTCGGTTGATAGGCTCAGGAGGCACGTGTTGCGGCGGCGGTTCGTTTCTCCAGAAGGCCCGACATGCAGACCGGCACCGGGCTGCATCGATTGGACCTCTGCCGTGCACGACAGAAAGCCCCAAACGGAACTGGCCCACCATTCCTCTTTCCCCACTGCAAACACCTATGCTTCTCCACCACATGCATAAGCTCCTCAGAATCTCTTTTCTCATTGCCCTCCTGGGCTGGTCCCAAACGATCCCCGCGCAGGAAATGCCTTCCTGGCTGGCCGAGGCCTACGCAGTCAAGATCCCCGAGGTCGATCTGACCGACAAGGTGGCGAAACATCGAATCTTCGGGGCCGCAAGGCAGTGGCCCGATCATTGGACGGCGCGCGGGCTCGTGGGCAACAAGGCCCCTTCCGTGAGAGACAATCCACAACTCAAGTCCCTTCCGGAATACAAGGACTTTGTCGCCGGCAAGCAGCGCCTGCCGCGGCCCACGCTGGACGAGCACGGCGGCGGTTACTGGCCGTTGCTCATTCGCCTGCGTGCCCCGAAAAGCGGCCAGCCGACCGAGACGCTGGCCTGCCTCTTTCGCACGGGCGCCATCCACCTCGGCCCTGGAGGCAACATTGCGATCGCCTTTTCGCACGATCGTGGCAAAACGTGGACGGAACCGGCGGTTGCTGTCCCCCGCGACAAGCAGTTGAAGCTCGACTATCGCCACGGCTCCTTTGGCCAGGCACGCAACGGCGACCTCCTCGTCATGTATTGGGTGTCGGCGAGCTGGAACTGGGATCTGCAAAAGACGGGCGAACCCGACTTCCTCGCCACGGAATTGGTGCGCTCACCTGACCTGGGCAAGACCTGGTCGAAACCGCAAGACCTCAACCTCCGCGAGAAACTCGGTTTCGGCATCGGCCCCTTCGGCCCTATCCAGCAAGTCGGCAAAGACGCCTTGGTCGTCAACGTCCGCGAAGGAGCCTCCGATCAGAGCTTCCTGGCCTGGTCGTTCGACGACGGGCGAACGTGGCCCAAGATCACAACCATTAGCACGAATCGAAAGACAGAAACGTGGGTACTACCGTTGACCCATCAAGAATGGATCGGTTACGCTCGCGCCGGTGCCGGCGGCGCGTGGATCTGCCGCAGCCACGACGGTGGGCTCACGTTTCCCGAATGGCAGGAAGTCAAACCCTACCGTCGCCGAGTACCCGGCTGCCTGCTGAAACTATCCGGCAATCGCGTGGCCATCATCCACACGTATCGCCAATACCCTTTCGGAATTCGAGCGTTCCTCAGTCATGACGGCGGCAAGACCTTTGACTTCCAGCGGAGTTACGTCCTGTGCGATTCGTTCTGGATGGAAGACTGCGGTTACCCCAGCGCCGTGGCGCTCGATGACGGCACGGTATTAGTCGCCACCTACGCCACAAAGGACCGCGAACATCCCGAGTGGGGAACCTGCGCCATGCTACTCACATTCAACGACGCCATCTTCGAACCGGCTTCCGACGACAAAACTCCCACCGCAAAGTAGGCAGAGATCCCGCCGAACACGCAAGGGTCAACCCCCGGGTCTCACTCCGCGGAGTCAATGTTCTGGAGAGGATGGCTCCTTGATCGATGCGTATTCAACTACGCAATTGGGCAATTCTCGCTGAATGGTCCTCGCGCCCTCCGGGGTAATCTCGATTCGCAGGATGCGCAAGCTTCGAGTTCCTCCCAAAGACGAACGGCTCGGACGGTTCGGACGTTGGCTTGCCCGCCCGCCTTGCCACCCTCACGGTGCCTTGGTACACTGCCAGCGGGAGGGTCCAAGGCCGAGCAACCCTTGTTCTGTAAATTGTGTTGATCTTCTTTTCTGAGGTTAAGGGTGTCGTGGAGCGGCTTTGCCGCGTTGTTTATTGGCGTTCACGCAGACCAAGGGGGCTCATTGCCGCCCCCTTGGAGCCCCGCTAGCCTTTCTCTGTGTTCCGTTTGCTGGGGGGCCGTTTGGCATCGTCAGGTACACTTTGCCGGTCTCCCAGTCGTCGCTGGTCTTGCTGAGAATGGCGCTGACCAGCCGCAGGAGCGAAGCCTCGTTGGGGAACAGCGTGGCGACGCGAGTCCGACGCTTGATTTCCTGATTGAGCCGTTCCAGCGCGTTGGTCGTGCGCAGGCGACGCCGATGCGCTGTTGGCAACACAAAGACCGTGAGCCCCTCGGGGACGTTTTCTTCCATCCAGGCCGACAGGTCGGGCGCGTTGTCAGCGTATTTCTTCACCAGTTGCGTCAGCAGGCGATCCGCTTCGTGGCGGTCCGGCGCATGGAACACGTTGCGCAAGTCCTGGGCGACTTCCCCACGGAGAGCCACCTTCGGCACGTATTGCATCGCATTCTGCATGAGGTGAAACTGGCACCGTTGCCAGGCGATCCCCGGAAAACAGGCCTTCCGGGCTTGCTTCAGGCCCGCGTGATCGTCGGAGACGATTAGCTGCACGCCGTGAAGCCCCCGATCGATCAGGCTCTTCAAGAAGCCGCGCCAGTGGACTTCCGCCTCGGACAGGGAAACACTGACGCCCAACACGCTTCGCCGGCCGTCGTCGAGCACCCCGATCGCGATCAGCACGGCGCAATCGCGCACACTGCCGCCATGACGCACCTTCTCGTAGCGAGCGTCCAGGATGAGGTAGGACGTCTTGCCCAGCGGGCGATTGCGCCACGCCTCCAGTTCTTCGTCCAGCAGTTCGGCGGCGCGGCTCACCTGGCTACTGCTGACGTCCAGGCCACACAACTCCTTCGTGATTTCGGCCACTTTTCGGGTGGATACGCCTTGGACGTACATCTCGGCCACGGCCAGTTTCAACGCCCGTTCACTGCGTTCGCCGCGTTCCAGGGCGGAGGGGTAGAACTCCACGTCCCGCGTCTGAGGCACATTCAGATTCAACCGTCCGAGGCGACTGTTGACCGTTTTTGGCTTGAACCCGTTCGCGTACCCCCGGCGTGCCTCGGTGCGCTGGTAGGGCATCGCCCCCAAGGCGTCGGCTCGCTCGAACTTCATCGCCTCGTTCAAGAGGATCTCGATCGTTTCGGCCATTCCGTCGAAACCGTGCTCGCTGAGCAGTTGGAGCAATTCGTCAAATCGGGTAGATTGATCGTCGTGGGCCATGAGGGTCTCCTTTCGCATGAGTGATGTCTAGCGAAAAGAAGATCAACATTGGCCCACGCTTTTTCAAGCCCGCTACCGCACCCCAAGTCCCTACGGTAGACTAACAGGCCACTGCCAATTTACAGACGAAAGTTTACACGGGCGAGTTGGCGAGGTGATTGCCAAGACTGAAGTCCTCGGGTGGCTGGAAGGGGGAATCGGTCAACTCGACCTTTTCCATGCGATCGACCTTCCAGTGGCGGATCTCGTCATGCTGTGGCGCGTGGCCGATCAGATAGAGGGAGTCGTGGTGTCGGACCAGTCCGTAGGGATAAACGTCGTAGGTGACAGCTTCGGTGGCCTGTTGGGATCGGTAGGTAAGGAAGACGGCTTTGCGGTCTTCGATGCCAATCATCAGTCGGTCCAACAACTCCGCTTTGGATGCGTACTGACTGTGGCCCACCGCGGTCTGATGGAATAAGCTCGCAAATCGGTCCACGTAGCGGAGGGCCTCGGGGTTGAGTCCCGCGCGGATCTTGCGAAACGCACGGCAGGCAGCTTCGAAGATGACCGTCCCGGCCAGGGGTTCCAAGAAACGCCGGCCGAGATAGATCGCCAGGGCCTCGTCGAAGGTGAAAGGTGTTCCGGCCCAGGCTTGGCCGGGCTCGATACGCCACGACTTACGGCCGTGCGGCCCCCGCACCTCGCGCAGCGGGAAACCCACCTTTTGCAGACATTCCAAGTCGCGGCGCATAGTCTTGTCGCTGACGCGGAGGTCGCCGATGAGTTCCTTGATGGTCACGCCACCAGAGCGACTGCCCAGCGTGCTCAAAAGCAGCCATTGGCGGATCAAGGGAGAATCGCCGTGCATCGTTGTCTCTCCGGGACGAGACAGGAACCCTGGAGCACTCAGGATACCTAGCGCCCCGGCGATGGCAAGCCCCAGGTTGGTCAGATTCTGACCGGCCTGCCGGCAAATAGTCTCCTGGTCTCATTGAACGCGAGCGAATGAACCGCTGCATCCAGCGCTAAGACGCCTATCTCGACGGCTTGCCCGATGTGACAACTCGTGGTGCGCTTCATTCCTGCTGGACAGGAATGGAGTCCCAACGTGGTTGCCGCTACCCAACTTCTCCGGCGATTCTACGGGCCAACTCGGCGCCACGCTCGGCATAGATCTCGGTGACCTTGGCGTGTTTGTGGCCGAGTATTACTTGACTCGCCTCCAACCCATATTTGTGGCGAATTTCTGACCCTGCGGCGTGCCGGAGCTGATACGAATACCAGAACGGAAGCAGTGGTAGCTGATTTTCTGGGATCTGTTCTTCTTCCGGTAACTGACTGTTTGCCTTGATCATTTCATTGTTGGCCTGTTTGATCGCATAGCGGATTGCAATGTAATAACCATGCGCGTTGTACCTGTCCCGCGGTGCACGCTTGGGGGCCTTGTTACGCTTCCTGGCTCGTTGGCTGGGTGTCATTGAGGTCTTGCGACCTTGCCGCCGCTTTTCATTTCGCCACTCCATTGCTTCAGCCGGCGAGAAGAGGGGAACATCCTCGGGGCGGTCTAGGAACGGAAGCAAGACCGCCTGTGCTTTTGGGGCCGATCGGAATGAACAGCCGGTGCTCTCGCCAAGCTGTTTTGTGTTCCGCCGGCACGTATGCCCACACGTCGCCAGAACGCACCAGTTCGGCCGCTGTGAGCTTGCAGACGTTCGAGGGCCGCATGCCGGTAAACTACTGCAGACGCACCATAGCTGCCACCTGGGGACGCAGGAATGGCATCGTGGCTTCGACGTCGGCTGGGTCTGCGGCTCGACGCTTCGCTGTTTCTGGGGCCCCAGACTCGCCGGGCCGCAAGCCAGGCAACATCTTCAAGGCATAAGGGACGCTTGGCGGAACCATTTCTTCCAGTGCCGCCCACCGGAACATTCTGCGCGTCCTTTGGATTTGGTGTTTGATGTAGCTCCGGCTCCAGCCCATCTCGATCATTCTGGCGCGAACCTCTTTGAGCATCTTGGTGCCGAAATCAGCAGCCGGGATCGCGTGGCAGGTGTCAAGCAACATTTGAGCAGCTTTCTTCAAGTGACCGAATTCCGCGGTTTGCCTGCCGTCGCTCCCCATGCACCCAGGGCGATTGCACCATAAGTCACTGTCCGAAGAGCACTTGTTCGAGATAGGAATCATCCCAACCGGCGGCGAGCCGTTTGTTCTTCACGCCGACCTTCAACGTGTGGTTGTTCTTCAGTAGGCTCAAGGCTGTACGGCGGAGGATGCTGAAGTTGGCGTCGGCGTGTCCGCGGCGGAGTCGGGATTGGTCTTCCTGGAACGTCACATCGAGTTGCCAATGCAGACGATTCTCGATCGACCAGTGGCTGCGGACCGCCTCGGCAAATCGCCGCGCCGAGAGCTTCTTGCTCAGGATGTAGTAACGCTCTTCATAGCACACCTTGCCGTCGCGCACGGTGTCGCTGATCGCCATGCCGATGGCGGCCAACTTCGGCCAGCGATTCCGGTCGGGAAGATCCTTGGGAACCTCGCAGACGAAGTAGACCCGCCGCTCCTGGCGACCGTGCCCTTTCTCGTCGGTTTGATGCCGGCTGACCGCCACGCGGGTAAAGTCTGCGTTCCGCTGGCAGAGGAAGTGCCACGCGATGCCGTCGTACAAAGTACGTTGGTTCTCCTTGACCGCCAACACGTAATGGGCCTTGGCATCAAGGATCGCTTGGGCAATCTCCGTCTGACAGCCCATCGCATCGATGGTCACCAGACAACCCGAGATTTCCAGGATTCTCAGCAGTTGCGGGATAGCCGTGATCTCATTGCTTTTCTCGTCCACGACCACTTGCCCCAGACTGATCTGATTGGCGGTGGCCCAGGCGCTGACCATATGAATAGCCGACTTGCTGGTCGCAGCGTCGAAGCTGCGGCGGAGAGTCTTGCCGTCGATGGCCACCACTTGGCCGTCGGTGATTTCATGCAACGCGGTGATCCAACTCAAGAGGCAGGCCTCGAATTCGGCAGGCTTGATCGCGCCCAGAACGGCATTGAAGCGGTCATGGGATGGAATGCCGCTGCTGAGATCCAGGAACCGTGCCAGCCACTTCCGCTTCTTGCGGCCATACTCGGCGATGGAAACGAAATCATCCGCGCCGCAGATCACGGCGCAGATGGCGATCGTGACAATGTTGATCAGCGGGTGCGTAACTTTACGTCGGCGTGGATCGGTGAGTTCTTCAAAATGCTCCTGAATACGGGCAGAGGCTCGTTTGGGCATGGCAGACTTCCAAGGCGACCACGATCCGTCCGCCAGCACCAACATGGCAGAACCAACGAATCGCATTGCCCTATTCATACCAGATTGCCCAATATGGCGCAATCGCCCTGCCCATGCACCGCTGCTCACCGTGAACGAGGAACCGTACCCCAAGATCTGCAATCGTGACGACGGCGCCAATCAGACGGGGGGTTACATGCGACGCGATACGCGTCAGAAACGCAGCGTACGCTAGCCGGCTTTCGTCAGAGCCGTACGGACCTGGGAAGTACGTGCGGCGACCATGGTACTCTACAAAACCAATGTTGCGGACAGAGTACCGCCGGTATTTGGGTACTCGCATGGCAAATCGGAAACCGCCACAGAAGAACCGGACACAGGGAAGTGTGGCGAATTGTTGCAAGTCCTTGTGTCGCTTAGTGGAGACGAACGGGCTCGAACCGTCAACCCCCGGCTTGCAAAGCCGGTGCTCTCCCAATTGAGCTACGTCCCCAAGTATTGGTAATATAGAGACTTGCGTTGACTCTTCGGTCTCCGTTGTTTGCCGGATTGGCACCTAATTCAACACCAAGTGCACCTGGACTACCCGGAGAACAAACCCGCCCGATGACGTGAGTGGGTGTCGTTGACACCTGTACTCTTGGCTGAAAGGTGGCACACGACTCAGTCTAGCAGGAAGCGGCCCGTTCGCAAGGCCGCCAAGTCTCTCCCGGATGGTTTCCCGCACTGGAAGCATCCTTCCGGCCGATGGTGCAAGAAGGTGCCAGGTCGTGCACATTACTTCGGCAAGGTGGAGGCGGACCCCGACGGCGCGAAGGCCCTGGGCGAGTGGCTGCGCGTTGAGGATGACGTACTGGCCGGGCCAACTTCGGAGCGACCAGACTACAAGGCCATGATGGCGGCGATCCGGTCTCAGTCGTCCGGGTCGATGACTTGCGGCTGGGCCGCGGCAACCTGATCAAGGCGGACGTGGAAGGCACGGAGTGCGACGTGCTCGAGTGAGCCGGCGAAACGATCGCCAGACACCGGCCGGTCCTCTTGGTGGAGAACAACTCGGTCGAGCATTCCGGGGCCGTCAGCGCCGCCATTGACGCCCCGGGGTTGCAAGGCCTATCGGCGGCTGTGCCCGTATTTCGACGGAGACAGCTTCTTTCAGAATCGTAAGAACGTCTTTTCGTCGCGCCGCCCGGAGGCCAATCTGCCGTGCTTTCACCGGAGCTACCAGGCAGACATCCGTGGTCTGCCAAGAGTCGCCGGCGTGGAGGACAACTGGCAGGAACTCCTTTCGCGTTTGAGGGAGGGTTTGGCCTAACAGCGCGGCCGTGCACCAGAGCCTACCGCCGGGTATTCGAAACAACACCTTGTCAAGGTCGCCAGTGCGTGTCGCACTTGACCGCAGCGTTCGTGGCGGCGTGTTTCTGCGGTTTCAAAAGCGAAACACACGCTACGCGTACGACGAATGGGCTCCAAAGGCCTTGACCGTCACCTGCTGGAGGCGGCACGTCGAGACGGGAGGGTTTCCGATGCGCCTTCGCCGGCGTTGCTGCTTCCATGAAGAATCGCCCAATTTGGACTAGTCGTGCCTAAACTTTGGGGGGGAGAACGGCCGATACAGTCCATGCAATCTTCCTAGGTGACGCATCCGGCAATCTCAACGGCTAGGAGCGTCGCATGCCATGGGGGGGGATTGTACTTGGCGTGACTTCCCGGAGGCAGGTCATGTGTTGGCATGGAGGCATAGCGATGCGAAGGATACTACTGCTAGCGGTCATCGTGACACCTGGGTGCTTTTGGCGTGCCGACGGCTACCCGGACGGTCGACACCGATGCGACGCGATCGACCGGGTGTTTGAGCAGCGTCACTACGATCCCGCCGCCCATGCCGAATGCGATCCGGTGATGTGTCTGGCGCGTCAAATCACGGTCATCGAAGACGACCTGCGTCGCGACGGCACGATCACGGTCAAGAAGCCCGACGTGTGGGGCAACGGAAATCTGATGTACTTTCTCCAGGAGTTCGACCGTCTGCTCGCGGGACGGACGAACGAGTTCGCGGAAACGCTCCAGGGGTACGTCGCCCGCAGCGATCAGGCGGAATTGCAGAGCACGACGGCGTTGGCAGCAGCGCTCGGTTCGTCGAACCGCGGCGGAACGCCCGTCTCGGCCGTGGCGACGACCGGCGCCGTGACGGCGACCACGGAGGCCGAGGAGAGCGGGTTGACGACCTCAGCGGAGCCTATCAATCTGACTGACTACTCCGTCTACGAACTGATCGGGAAGGCCAAGACGGCTGCAGCGCCAGCCCAGGCCACGCTTAACGTCGAACCGACGGAACTGGCCCGGCAACACGCGACGTATATCGATGTCTGTCAATCGCTTCGCCGGCGCCACATGGGCGACGACACGTGCCGTGCGGCGGGGTACGGTTTGTACAAGTTCCGCATACCGGTATCCGTGCTTCCGGGGCGGGAGACGTCTCACGGATTTGCCGCCGTCGTGACGCTCCGCGCGCAGTTGCAGGTGGACGAAGCCAACTTCAAGTACACCTTCCCCAAACTGGTCGTCGCGGATTTGGTGGAGCTGTTGACGCCCGTTATCCGTCGTGAATGGCACGAGCCACTGAAGCCCGAGGAAGGTGTTTGCAAAGGAGAGGAGGGCGGCGCCGCGAAACCCCTGGCTCCCAAGTCATGGCTACCGTCGCAAGCGCCTCCTGTAGGTCCCTCGCTGATAGCCGACGCGCATAGAATGTTGGGAGATGAAGTCGTCAACGGAATTCGTGGCTTCGTGGAGCGACAGGTCAAGTCTTCTGAACCGCCGCAGGAACTCGAGATTCGCGCGGTGTTGTTTGACATGCTCGCGCAAGCGTACGGCATTGTGGAGAAGGACGGCGCGCTGGGCATGGGAGACGAGTGCCACGGCATTTACGCGTGTGCGGCCGCGGACCGGCTGCAGCGGGGCGTGGCCGATATGGCCATACGAGAGAAGTGGAGGGCGGCCTTCGCTTGCGCGCTGACAGAGGCGAAGGGGGAGTGCGTCCCGTGGGTGGATGCCGGTTGGGCGGTCGCCCTGCAATGTGGGATATTGGACATCAATTTGAAGCGGATTTACGAGGAGTTGGGCGTTCGCGGCAGCGTGTCCGAGGCGGATTCGGCGGCGATCAAGGACATCTGTTTCTTCCACCCTGACGATCTTCCCATGGCCGCGCAGTACTGGCAGACGATCATTCGAGAGACGTTCCCGCTTCACGTGTTTGCCATCGATCCGCAGGTGGAGGAGCAGAACATCTACGACGCGTTCTCCCGCCGGCGCGAGCTGCAGTTGGCGCTGGCCTATAGCGTCGCGAAAGGCCGGTTCAACATGGCGCAGAAGCTGGCGTTCAGCCGGCAGCTAGCCTTGGACCAAGCCGACATCGCCTTGCACCGCACGGTGGTGGGCTTCTCGCACGGCGAAGACACGTTCGGCTGGTACTTCTATCCCCGCGTGCAGGCACCGCCAACGGAGAGCACGAACATCGGCGCGATCATTCGTACGGTCTGGTCCACGGGGCCCACCGAGTGCTACGACCTGAAGCATCGGAAGCTGGAGCCGGGCATCCGGGAGTGCGAAGTGCTGATCGCCATGCCCAGCTTCGTGACCGACGTGAGCTTCGATGTGACGACGAACTGGGAGAGCCTTTCCCACCCGGGAGTGACCAAACGAAGCTACGAGGAGATGGTGGCGCAAGGGGGCCGGATTCACCGGCTCGAGACGGGCATGGCGAGCATTTGCGAGTCGAACTGTTATCGGCCCGGGGACGTGGAGCGGTTGGCCAGCCGCGTCGAGCAGCTTGAGGAGATGTTGGGAATGCAGACGTACACGGTTCGCGTTCCCTACGAGTACGAGCAGAGCGGCCACGAACTGTTCGACAAGGGGAACGTATACCTGCGGCCCGTTCTGACCGGTTATTACGGTTTGGAGTATCTCCAGTCGGCAAACGGCGCGGGGGCGTATGTTTTCCTGACGGGCAAGAACTTCCATCCTTCGCTTACGCACGTGATCGTCGGCGGCAGCTTGAGCGACTCGCTGTCCGCGGTCTCAGCGGCTCCTGCCGCAGCCGCCGAGGCGACTAGCAAAGCCGCCGAGGCCACAGCCAAAGCGGCCGAAGCGCCTGCCAAGGCCGCCGAGGCCACTGCGAAGGCTGCCGAGGCTACTGTGAAAGCCGCCGAGGCCACCGTGAAAGCGGCCGAGGCTCCTGCCCAGGGGACGGTGGCTCACGCCGAGGTCGAAGTGATCAACCGCGAACTGCTGCGAGTGCACGTAGGCACCCTGAATGCGGCGCTTTCGGCGCAAGGCTTCCAGGTTCGCGTGGGCACGCCTGCCGGAATATCGAACGCCCTGAGGATCCCTCCAGCCGCGTCGAAGGAAGCCGCGAAGGGCTGGTCGTTCTGTGAGCCAACGACGCTCCGTGCCACTCTCGATAACACGTGCTGCACGAAGCCGACGGAGAAACGCAAATTCCGCTTTTTCGGTGACGCACAGGATCTCCAGTTGAAGCAGGAGCCTGGCATGCCTCAGCCGGTGACGATGAAGGAGGCATTCCTGGCGGAGATTTGCGCCGAAAAGGAAGACGGGACGCAAGTCTGCCTTGGTGGCATGTCACATCTGAGAGTGGAAGCACCGATGGACATGAAGTATGCGAAGCAGAAATGGACGGTCGATGGGAGCGGATTCCGGAAGGCCGTCGAGGGACTGCTTGAAAAGTGTCCGCCTCAGAACGACGACGAACAATTTACCATCACCGTCAGCGGATACATTGCGGTAGACAAGTATCCGGTGGTGAAGGTTGTCAACGAGATCAAGATCAAGGTGACGCCATGCCCTTGCAAAAAGACGCCCGAGGGACCGACGCCAAACGGCACAAGTGCAAATTCGCCACCTTCGTCGCCATCGGCGATTGACAGCCGGGCGCATGGCTCTCCGCGGTCGGTGGATATGCCGTCAGCCCCAGTACCCGAAGAGATCGTGCCCGGCACCGCCGGCGCCCCCCTGCCCAGTTCGCCTGCGGACGCGTCGGCAACTTCCCGGACCGGGAGTCCTGGCGCGGTGAACGGGTCAAAGTTGGAATTGGAACTCCGGACCCCGGAGATACCGGCAGCTCGCTAGTGCGAGTCGCACTTGACTGTAGCGTTCGCGGCGACGTGTTTCTGCGGTTTGGAAAGCGAAAGACACGCTACGGTTACGCCGAACGCCCTTTAGCTGTCTCTGCTAGGTAGCTCGGTGCTGCGCGTCCAGAATGTTAGGTTGGTCAGATCGCGGTGGCGAGCGGGCAGGACGAGTGCGGCCAGGTAGCCCACCACGAACATCAGCAGGTTGCCGCAGACGCCCGTGTAATAGATGTCGAAGTGGCGGTTGATGAAGTCGAGCCAGGCGGCGGGGAGCCAACCCAGGGCGACGAGCGACATGACTGCGCTGAAGGCCACCGCCAGTACGAGCCCGGCTCCCACCGCGCGTCCATCGCCCCGCATGACGAGGTAGCCGAACAAATAGAGTCCGAGCAGCCCACCCACAATGATCGACTGAAACTGGGTCCAGAGATCTTGGAGCGTTTTGGTCTGATGGTAGTAGAGCAGGAAGGCCCCGCCCACCATGACACAAGAGGCCACCAGGGTGACCAGTCGTGCAGCGGTTACGTAGTGGCGTTCCGTCCGGCCGGGGGCGAGGTGGCGACGGTAGATGTCGGTGATGGCAACGGCCGAGATGGAATTGAGCGCCGACGACATGCTCGACATGGCGGCGGCCAGGACAGCCGCCACGACGATGCCGGAGAGTCCCATGGGGAGTTGCGTCGTGACGAAGTAGGGCACGATTTCCTCGGTCTTGCGAATCCCGGAGAGCATCTCGGCGGCCATCGGATCGGGGAAGACCTTGTAGAACACGTAGAGCCCGGTGCCGATGAACATGAAGTACGCCCACGTCGGCAGGGCCGTCCAGCAGCACAGCCAGACGGCGCGGCGGGCTTCGCGCGTGGATCGGGCCGTGCTGTAGCGCTGTACGACTTCCTGGTTGGTCGTGTATTCGGTGAGCCATTGGAACACGCCGACCACGAGCAGCATGAGAATCGTCTTGTGGTCCAGCGCCGGTGCCCACGATGCCGGGTGTAATTGCTGATCGGCCGGGTTCAAATCGCCCAACATGAACTTACCGTCGGCGTAGGCCACGGAGAGCAATTGGCCCAATCCGCCGGGCAGTTTCCAGAGAATGACGGCGAGGATGGTCAGTCCGCCGAGCGTGAGGATGACGGCCTGGACCAAGTCGGTCCAGATGACGGCTTCGATGCCGCCGACGATCGTATAGTAGGCCGTAACCGCACTGCCGATGAGGATCGACCACGTGATGTCCCAACCCGTCAACCGGTTGACCAGGATCGCGACCAGGAATTGGATGAAGCTGATGCGCAAGCAGCCGGCGATCATGTAGACGATGCTTCCGTATACCCGAGTGCGGGGCCCGAAACGATCCTCGAGGTACTCGAACGCGGTGGTGGTGGGCCGACGGCGGAAGAGCGGGATCACCCAGCGCGACGCGAGGAACACGCCTACGGGCAGCATCAGGCAGATGACGTAGCGCAGGTAGGCCGTCTTATAGGCATCGGCGGGATAGCCGACGAACGTGATCGAACTGATCGTGGCACCGAACATCGACACGCCGACGATCCAGCCCGAATACGCCCGGCCGCCCACGAAGTAGTTTTCCGTCGTCTTGGCCCGGCGGGAGAAGAACCAGCCCATCAGCACCATGACGCCGAAGTAGAGGGCGAGGACGGCCAGATCGAGGACGCGCATGCAGGATCCTTCGGTGTTAGGGCACGCGAATGAATAACCTCGTTGTTCTCGACGACGGTCAGGCTCCCGACAACCGAGCCCGGATGCCTTCGATCATCTTCCGCCGGCACAGGGGTCGGATTTCGCGGACGATCCACTCGCGCATGGCGCGGCCGGCTTCGGTTTGCTGCGGGTAGGACATGAAGTCGAGCTTCAACCCCAACCGCTGCGCCGCCTGGTCCGCCATCAACGGCCAGACGGCTCCCAGGTCGGCGATGATGGCCAGGCTGCCTTCGTGCCGGGCAAACCCGGACATTTCCATGCGGAAGGGAACCTTGAACAGTTTGGTCTTGGGCAGCCCGTCGGCAATCGCCTCCTGCACCGCGCCGCCTTCGTGCTCAATGCGCCAGACCTGTTCCAGCGCGGGATCGAGATCGATGCGGATGAGGCTTTTGCCCGCAAGGCTGTAAGTCCAATGTCCCTGCCAGGCCGACCAGAGTCCGTGGCCCGTATAGGTTTCCAAGGGACCGTCGTGGATTTCCTGGGTAAGCGCCACGCCCGATTCGATGATGACGTCGGCCCCGTCGAGCATTGTCGCCAGTTGTTCGGCGCGGTGGGAAATGGGGATGCTGTCGCCGATGGCCAGCCCGACGCGTCCGCCGCCGATGAGCTGGGGAATGGTTACCAGCACGGGCCGCCCGGTCCGTGCGCCGACGCCGATCATGGTCCGCTCGTCGGCTCCCAGCCCGGCCACTTCCTCAAAGGTAAGGCCATGGGTTCGGGCCAGCGATTCGATCTCGGTTGCCAGGTGTTCCAGCCATAGGCCCACGGGATAGCCAAGATTGCCGGCCGCCTTGATGATCGTTTTGCCATCGGCGCGCTGGAGCTTGTCGAGCAGGCCGTCATCCAAGGGGAACGTGTCTCGGATTTCGGTCAACAACTCGGGACTCATCTCGGTGAGTTCGAACTCGCCACCGCGCGGAAGCATTGCCGGCGGTAGTCCCAGCGGCTCGCCGGCGCAGCGCTTCACACGGTCGAGGGTGCCACCCATCTCGTGCGAGACGACGGCGGAACTGGTCGTCACGCCGTCGACGATCCCAACGCGCAAGAGTTCGGCCAGCAGCGTCGTCACGCCTTCGTGGACGTTGGGTCCGCTGCCGGTTACCACCACGACCTTGCCGCCGCGCTGCTTCGCTTCGACGATCCGATCGACCGCGGTCGCGACGCGTTCCAACACAACGGGGTCCATCGCGGCGACGATCGCCTGGAGCGCCTCATTGCTCGTCTTCATACGGTCTCCTTCTCAATCCAGGCCTCGTTCCAGCAGCATCGTCTTGGCCCGGACCAGGTCGGCCTCGGTATCGACGCTGAATCCGCTGAAGACGTTGTCGGCACACTTCGTTTCGACGACGCGCATGCGGTAGCCATGCTCCAGCACGCGCAGCTGCTCCAAGGATTCGATTTGTTCCAGCGGTGTGGGTGGCAGTTGGGCCAGTTTCAGCAGGAAGTCGCGGCGGTAGACGTACAGCCCCACGTGCTCGAAGACCGCGTGTGCGATCTCCTGGCGTGGGTAGGGGATCAGGGACCGCGAGAAATAGAGCGCATTGCCGGCCAGATCGGTCACGACTTTGACCACGGCCGGATTGTGAAGGTCCTCGTCGTGGGCAAGCGGATGCATGAGCGTGGACATCTGAAGGTCGTGGTCTTCGACCATCGGCTGCACGGCCTCGGAGATCATGCCCACGTCGATGAACGGCTGATCGCCCTGAATGTTCACGACGATGTCGGCGACGAGATCCCGGGCCGCTTCGGCCAGCCGATCGGTCCCGCTGGGGTGATTGGGCGAGGTCATCAGCGCGCGTCCGCCAAAACTTTCGACCGCTTCGACGATGCGCGTGTCGTCGGTGGCCACGTAGAGGGCATCCAGGCCGGACGCGCCGCGGCAACGTTCGTACACCCGTTGGATCATCGGTTTGCCGAGGATCGTTTTCAGCGCCTTGCCGGGCAACCGGGTGGAAGCGTAACGCGCGGGAATGATGCCGATAACGCTGGGCTTCATACGAAAGGCTCAGGGGTCAGGGTTTGGAAGTTGCAGGTCCGTCGCCGGCCTTGATCCAGTCGGGGTTGAACACGACGTGCTTGATGCTCTTGCCGCTGGTCGGTCCCGGTTGGTAGGTGTACGTTACGTGGATTTGGCCGTCGCGGGTCTGGATGACCGACGGATAGTGAAACTGTCCGCCCGGCGTATTCTCCAGGTGCCGCTGCCATTTCCATGATCGGCCCTCGTCGTCCGACATCGTCACGGCCAACGTGTGGCGGTCCACTTCGGAGTCGTTGTAAACGAGGATCCAACGGCCGTCGGCCAGCGCCAGGGCCTCGAGACTGGAATTGGGATTCGGGAAATCGATCGACTCGGCCACCGACCAGGTCTCGCCGTCGTCGTGCGACTCGCTGCGGAGCACTCGCCGCTTGATCTCTTCTTCCTCTCGCATGTAGGCCACGAGCGTGCCGTCGCGGCGGCGGACGACGCTGGGCTGGTTAAGCCCGGCCCCGATGATGGGCGAGCTGGCGCGCCACGTTTTGCCCCCGTCGTCGGAGATCGCCATCAGGCACGCCAGGAAGCCGTCGGAATAGAGCGGCAAGAGGATCCGCCCGCTCGGCAGCACGAGCAGATGGCACCGCGTCATCCAGCCGCGCTGGCGTATGCTCTTGCTGCGGGCGTCCCGTAGCAAGTGTTTCATGAACTTGTCGATCAACTGCCCCTGAGGGGTGTCGGGCCCGGGCAGCGTCGGCCGCACCTCGCGGAACCCCTTGGCCATTTGCTCGGCGAACCGGTCGCCCGGCTTCAGCAAGATCAGATCCTGCCAGCACCAGTGGGGCGGACCGTCGCCCGAGTACTCCTGCGCTTTGCGATACCGCAGCAGCGAGTCTTCCCAGCGATCCGCCGGCACTGCGATCCAGAACAGCCAAAGGTCCTTCTGCGGGCCTACGAACAGCACCGGATTGCAGTCGGGAAAATTGGGCGTATCGGCCATCGGGAATCGCTCGCTCCACGCGGTTGCACCGTGTTTGAGCCGCGCTCCTTGGATCACGACGTCCGGGCTGGTTCGTTCTCCGGAGCCGGAGAACCAAGCCGCCATCAGATCGCCGTTGGGGCACTCGACGATCGAACTGGAATGGACGTGCTTGGGCTGCAACGGAAAGATGAGCTGTTGCTGATAGATCGGCTCGGCCGCCGCCGTCGCCGCCACGCCTCCCAGGAAGAGAATCGTCAGCCACCAACGCATGGCCATGCCTCCTTCGTGTTATGCAAGGATATTGGAGTGCAGGTGTGATCGCAAGACGCTACGCGCGGTTTCCGTGTCGCGGCGCTCGAAGGCCTCGACAATGATGTGATGTTCGCGTGCCGATTTGCAGGCGTCGGCCGACGGATCGTAGGTTGCCGAAGCCTGGAAGTAGTCGGCCAGCACCCGATGCATCCCCGCGACCAGCGGATTTCCCGTCATTTCCAGGATCGTGGCATGGAAGATCATGTCGATCCGGTCTGCTTCGGCGTTGTGCCCGTGCACGGTGGCGACCGCTTCGAACTCGTCGGCCAACTCGCGAAGCCGTTGCACCTGGTCGCCGGTTGCGCCGACCATAGCGAGATCGACTGCGCCCAGCTCGAGGACGTAGCGCCACTGGGCCAGCATGCGGAAGCCTTCCCTCCCGGCGGCGCGGCCGAACATGGGCACCCAGTGCGCGGACAACTTGACGGGATCGGGCTGCGCGACGAGCACGCCCTTCCGCCTGCGGCTTTCCAACACGCCTAAGGCCCGCAATCGGCTTAGGGCTTCCCGAGCCACGGTCCGCGAAACGGCATAGCGCTCGGCGATCTGGCCACCGGTCATGAACAGGTCTCCCTGTTTCAGACCGGAAGCAAGAATGTCAGCGTGGATACGCTCGGCGACGCTTGCAGCCAAAGTCATGAATGTACCGACGAACCGAATGTAATAGTATCTAACGCCGGATTGTAACCGCCAACACGCGGGAAACGCAAGGAACATGCGGAATAAGTACTATTTATTTGCCACAAGAGGGGGAATGACGGTGTCGGGAGGATGAGGAGCGACCTGAAACAATCCTCCTTGCGAGGTCTGCCGCGGTTCCGAGGAGCTGAGGCCAACCCAAGATTGTTCAACTCATGTCGGGCCGCAGCTCCCGCCGGCGCTTTCTTCAGGGGGGTTCCCCGGCTAGACTGGAGGAACCTGGAAGAGCGTGGCGTTGGATCGCTCAAAGTCGACCACCCCGAGGAGGAACTCGAGTGTTGCGCAACTGGTGGCCGATTCTTGTTGGCGTGGGCATGCTCTGGGGACCCATGACGGTTGCCTCGGAGCCGGAGGCCGACTTGCGAGGGCTCGTTGAGGCCGATTGGCAGCGTCAGGAAGAGCGCCTGAGCCGGACGACCTCGGATACTGAGGCGATTCGCGATGCGCTTACCCATGTCGAACGCCTGGTCGCTGCCTTGACGGCGGGGCCGAACGCCCTGGAGTTGCGCGCCGAACGCGCACGGCTGGCCGAGCTGCGCAACCGTGTGGCGGAGGTCGCCCAACAGGAGCCTGCCGCGCGCACGGCCCTGTATCGCGAGATCCGCTGGTTGGGCCGCGAAGTGGCTTGGCAGAATCCGCTGCTGGCGAACCACGCGGTGCTGTTTTTGAAGCAACGTCGGTTCAAGTGCCAGATGTTGCACGAGCACCTGGGCTACTACTACGACTTTGGCGGCGTTTCCGGCGGTGGCGTTTGCGTGTTGGAAGAGCCGGGTCGTTCGTTGAGGGTCCGCGAGCTGACCAGTGGGCGTCTGCCGCGAGGAGCCTTCACCACCTTGGCCCTATCGTACGACGCCCGGACGGCCTACTTCGCCTTTTCCGAGGTGCGCGAGCGGCCCGGCGAACAGAAACCGCTGACGACGGGCCGAGGGTTTCCCGATGCTCGCCAGGTTCCCGAGGAGTATAGCTATTTCGGCCCGCAGCGTCACAGTTTTCATGTGTTCTCTCTGCGACTGGCCGACAGCGAGTTGCGGCAGTTGACCGAGGGACGCGAGGATGACTTCGACCCGTGTCCCATGCCGGACGGGCGACTGCTGTTCATCTCGACTCGGCGTGGCGGCTTCGGTCGCTGCCACCAGAAGTGGGAACCGTTGCCGACGTATACGTTGCATCGCATGGAGGCGTCGGGCGAGAAAATCGAAACGATCTCCTGGCACGAGACCAACGAGTGGCAGCCCTCGGTGTTGCACGACGGTCGCGTGATCTACTCGCGTTGGGACTATGTCGACCGTTCGGCCTCCCATTTCCACGGGCTCTGGCTGAGCAATCCCGACGGCACCAACCCAGCGATCTTGTTTGGCAACTATACAGAGCAGATCAACGCGTGCTACCAGCCGCGGGCGATTCCCAACTCGCCGAAGATCGTCTTCATCGCCGGGGCGCACCACGCGGCGGTGGGCGGGGCGCTGGTCGTGTTGGACCCGGGGCGGGTGAAGCTCGACGCCGTGTCGGGTGAGGACCGGCTAGAGGCGGTCGAGTGTGTCACGCCCGAAGTTGTCTTTCCGGAGGCGCCCGAGTGGCCGGACTGCTACTACCACAGTCCTTGGCCCTTGTCGGAGGACGTCTTCCTGGTGGCCTACAGCGATGGCCCGTTGCCGGGCATGGGGCCGGGATATCGCGACGACAAGCCGATGGGGCTGTACTATCTCGATCGCTTCGGCAATCGCGAGTTGCTCTATCGCGACGAGGATATTTCCTCCGCGTACCCCATTCCTCTGACTGCGCGGCCCGTGCCCCCGGTGCTCGCACCGGCCACGGACCCCGGCCTGGCCGAGGCGGGCGAGGGGGAGTTCGTTCTGGCGAACGTCCAGTGGGGCCTGCATCCTCTGCCGGCGGAGCGACCCATTCGCGAGCTGCGCGTCTATCAGCTTTTTCCCAAAACCACCACGCACATGGGCGACCAGCCGAAGATCGGATACGCCTTCGGCGAGACGGCCCGCGGCCTGTTGGGAACCGTGCCCGTCGAGGCCGACGGTTCAGCCTACTTCCGCGCCCCGGCTCGCAAGCCCCTCTACTTTCAGGCAGTCGACGCCGAGGGACGGGCCGTCCACGGCATGCGTAGCCTGACCTATTTGCAGCCGGGCGAGCGGCGCGGTTGCGTCGGTTGCCACGAGCCGCGCAACAGTGGCCCACCGCCCCACAATCTGTTGGCGGTGCAGCGGCCGCCCTCGAAGATCCAACCCGGCCCGGACGGTTCGGCCCCATTGAGCTATCCGCGATTGGTGCAACCGGTGTGGGATCACTACTGCGTCGCTTGCCACGACGGCACCGATGGCCCCGGCAAGCATGCCCCCGAGCTGACGGGCGTGGACGAGGGGACGTTCTCGCGTTCCTACGTGCAGTTGCAGCCGTTCGTGCGCTGGTACGAATGGGGAAAACAAACGATCGCTCCGATCGCGGGTCGTCCGGGCCAGATGGGCGCCGATGTCAGCCCACTGAGCGCCGTTCTGGAAGACGATACGCATCGTAAGGCGATTCGCTGGAGCGACGCCGACCGCCGGCGCATCCATCTCTGGCTGGACAGCAACGCGCCGTTCTACGGCACCTACGAGGCTGAAGCCCGAGCTGCCCAGCGCAAAGGCATGGCCGTCGCGTTGCCGGCCGTGCAATAGAATCGGGAAGTAGCGGGAAGCGTTGTCGTCCTCGTTCGCACCGCGAGAAACGGTTCCTCGCAACGGAAGGGAATAGGCTGCGCCGAATTGAGTTGCCGACGAGAAGGCGCGTCTACGGTTCGCGAGCCGCTATTCGGCGGTCAGGGCCTTCTTGCCGACCGTGTCGATCGGCCCGGTATAGCCTGGACCACCTGCGGCAACGTAACCGTCGCTGCGTCCGGTTGCGTCTCGGCTCACCCAGAACGAATAGAGTGAGCCTCGCTTCATTTGGAACCGAAGGCGGACGACCCGTTCCTTCAACGGTGACAGGTCTTTGTCGCCTGTCCAGGTGATCTGTTGGATGGTGCCATTCGCACGCAGGGGGGAACAGTTCTCCAGGGTGTACGGGGGAATCGGCTTGCCTGCCATGTCGACGACTTCCGCGCGCAACTCACCCTGCCCGACGTCTGCGTTGACGAACAGGCAACTGCCGCCAAACTTCACCGGTCGCGTGAGCAACTCGGCCGGCTGCTCTCCGGCATCCATCGAAACGAAACCGTCTCGGCGCATGAAGGCGACGCCCGTGCTGCCGCGGTCGTACATTCCGTCTTGGAGAAATGGCTGTTTCTTCTTCTTCACGTTTCCTTGGAATCCCGTGTAGTAGAACCACAACTTGTCGCCGTGGATCGTGCAGATTCCACCGACGGGCTGGACATAGCCGCGGTCCCAGACGTCGCGACGTTCGGCCCGGATGAAAGGTCTGCGGTCGGGCCGATACCAATGGAACCCGTCGCGGCTGTATGCCAGGTTCAACTCGGTGATCTTCGGCAAACCGGTTTCGGAGCAGACCTCGTTGGGCGGACCAAGGTGGATCTCGAAAACGCCGAGCATGATACTCTCGTACGCGACTGCATCGAGATTGTAGAGCTGGGCCGGCCGACCGATTTCCGGGTCCGGCGGATCTTGGTTGTCGGCCGCGCACCAAATCACGGGCTGGCCATATTGCCACTTGGCTCCCTTGAGAAAATCATCGTGTTCCCAGTAACGGCGAGATCGCTGTCGCCAGCCGTCGCGCAGGCTGTAGACCCACTTCTTCCGAAACGGATTGTAGAACATCGAACTTCGGTCGCCGGTGACGCCCGTCGCCACGGGATCGCTCCAGTGGATGCCGTCTGCAGATACCATCGACATGGCCGGTCCCTGTCCGCCGGGCATCACGAAGATCTTGTACTTCTGGTTCGGGTCGTCTGCATGTAGGTCGGGCACGACGTTCCACGAGTCGCAATGGTACTGCTTGGGAAGCACTCGATTGGTGCCGGCCTCGATGTCCAGTTCCGGGCGATCCCAGTGAAGACCGTCCTTGCTCGTGGCGTAGCAGATCGTGTGGATCCAGCCCGCCTCGTACCACATCTTGAACATCTTTTGCCGCCAATCCCACCACACGCCGCCATCCTTGGGGCAGGCGATGGAGTTCCGGGGCTGGTTGATTTCGAGCGGCGTTTCCGGTTTGAGAATGGGATTGCCTTCATACTTCTCAGCCAAGTGATACGTCCGCGTTAGATCCGTCTTCTCGATAAGGAAGTCGTCGACGAACAACTGCCGCCCAAGGTCGATCGGTACCACATCGGGTCGGTTTTGCAGATACGGCACCGGCATGGGATTCATGTCTTCGGGGTCGATGTCGTTGGGCGGCCATCCCTTCGGGAGCAGGATGCCGTTGTAAAGCAGCTCGGGCTCTCGACTCGCCCACGATTCGTGGGGCGGGATGAGGGTTGCCGCCTTGGAGAAGCCCGCAACGACGGCCCACTTCTCCAATCGAAGCTGCTCACCTTTCTTGAGGTCCTTTGCATAGGCGCGGACCCGGTCATAGGGTTTCGCACCAAAGAGTTGAAAGACCTTACCATCGTCGATCCGTTCAAAGCCGGCGGCTTCCAGCTCCTTGTGCCGGCTACACGTTGGGCCGCCCGGCTGGGTTGGGTCGGGCGTGAGAATCACGATTCGGCCCGGCTTGGTGCATTCGAACTCGACCAAGTCGATGGAGTCGCGGAGGAAGTGCTTACCTTTGAGGTACTCCGGACACTCCGCGACGACGTAGTCGCGATTGCTATAGAGAACGGCCCCCGGAGCAAAGGTACGCACTTGGCAGGGCCCCCTCACGCCAATCTCAGCGCCCGGTGGTTCGGCGACAGCCGCGGAGGCGACGCTCAGTGGCAGAAGCACGACGATGGTCCATAGTGTTTTCATTGGATGCTTCCCAGTGGGTCCGTGCCCAGCAGCCCGCCGAGCCTCTGAATGGCTGATTGTACTTGCTCGCCCCGGCCGACCCAAGAGCCGACTGCCGATCGCTTTGTATGTTTGCACGAGGGGACTTGGCCGGTAGAATGAAAGTGTGTGGCCGCATGCATTCCGGGGGCGTCCCGGTCCCTGCCTAACAGCCTACCCTACGTTCTCACCACATGTTCTGCCCGGGAAGGAGCAATTCAATGCCGGAAGAAAGAGTCAACGTATCGCGTCGTCAGTTCATGGTGAGTACGGCGGCGGTTGGGGCTGCGGCCGGGGCATTTGCCGTGCCGGCGGTGGCCCGCGCCAAGGGGGCCAACGAGCGTATTCGCATCGGCTTCATCGGTCCGGGCGGACGCGGCTTTAGCGCGCATGTGAAGACCCTGGCCAAGCTGCGTGCCAACGGTGCCCCGGTCGACCTGGTCGCCGTTTCGGAAGTCTACACGGCGCAGCGCGACGTCGTCTCCGACTTCATCGAGAAGAACGCCGGCGCCAAGCCGAAACTCTACGACAACTACGAGGACATGCTTGCCGACGGAAACGTCGACGCGGTCAGCATCGCCACGCCCGACCACTGGCATGCCAAGCAGACGCTCGATGCGTTGACGGCGGGCAAGCACGTGTATTGCGAGAAGCCCATGACCCGCACCATCGAAGAGGCCATGAAGGTGCTCGATGCGTGGAAGGCGAGTGGCAAGGTGATGCAAGTGGGTTCCCAGGGAACGAGCGACCCGACATGGAACAAGGCGCGGCAGTTGCTCCAAGAGGGCAAGCTCGGCAAGGTGATGCAAATCACCACGGCCTATAACCGTAACTCGAACATCGGCCAATGGCGCTACTACAAGCTGACCAAGGAAATGACGCCGCAGAACATCAACTGGCGACGCTGGCTTGGTCTGGAGTACGGCCTGGCTCCGGACATCCCGTTCGACCGCGCCGTCTACAAGCAATGGCGGTGCTACTGGCCGTTCGGCTCGGGCATGTACACCGATTTGTTCGTGCATCGGGTGAGCGCGATGTTGAAGGCGACCGGCTTGCTATTTCCAGCCCGCGTGGTGGGCGCCGGCGGCATCTTCTTCGAATACGACACCCGCGACGTGCCCGACATGGCGACCGTGGTCGCCGACTTCAACGAAGGCTGCCAGTTGCTGGTTTCGTCGACGATGTGTGCGTCCAATGTTCCCATGCCGGAATCGATTCGCGGACACTTCGGCAGTTTCGTGTTCGACGGTGGCAACGGCTTCGACTTCCTGCCGGAACGGCCGCAGATCACCGGGGACAGCAAGCTGAAGCAGGAGCGGATCGAAGTCGAAAAGGTGCCCAACCTGGACTACGCGCACTTCAAGAACTTTGTCGACGCGATTGTGGCCGGCAAGCCGGAGATGGTGAATTACGCGCCCGATCTCGGCGCCGCGGCAGTAATCGTCGTCAACCTGGGCGTGAAGAGCTATCGCGAAGGCAAGGCGTTCTTCTTCAAGGATGGCAAGGTGGTGGAGGCGGATGCCAGTTGGGCCGCGCAGTGGGAGAAGATGTCAAAGGATCGCGCCAAGGCGCATCACATTCCCGGGTGGAAGGCCGGCGATACGGGCAGCGTCGTTACGCCGCCCGAGTACATGAAGCTGGCCGGTCCATGGATCGACGGCAAAGACCCGGCGCGTTGACCGGGATTTTGGGTACTGTCCTGCCAATGTGTTGATCATGGCAGCAGGCGAAATAGTGCGTGCCGCCCTTAACTGTAGCGCTGGTGGCGGCGTTTTTCTGCGGTTTCGAAAGCGAAATACACGCTACAGTTACGCCGAACGCGCTCTAGACTCAGAAGAGAGCCGGATTGCCCCGTTTCTCTTGATGCCCGAATATGCGATTTCACGCTTCCCGACCAGATGGCCATATCAAGCAGTGGCTGGGGACGGGGAATGAGTCTGTACTGCCTGGCCATGGGAATTCGTTCCATGGGGCAGGGGCGTACTTCGCTGAACGAATGCAATTCCGCGTTTTTGCATCCGGCGATGGTCGGCTCGTCGTCAGCCGTCTTCAGCGGGTTTGTTTGCGGCAGCATCGCTACGGATCAGCTCGTCGATGCATGCCATGCGGGATGCCTCGGCTGGCTCGAGGGGCGAGACGGGCCTGCCCGATCCGATTCCGAGGGCCGACGCGGCGTACTTGATTCCCGAGAGCCAGCACGCGCCTGACATGGGGAGCAGTTCGCGGAGGAGCATGACGCGCTCCATGATTCGTTCCACCTCGGCGGCGTCGCCTCGGGAGCCGGCGTCGTAGAGGCGCAAATACGTGGCCGGATCGTAGTTGGCGCATACGGGGACGATCCCGCAGGCGCCGGCCAGCAGGGCCTTGCCTGAGGCGGCCTCGTCGCCGGCCAGGACGCTGAGTCCGGCCGCCTTGCCGCGCTCGATCAGGTCGCAAAGAAACGGCCAGTCGCCGGAACTCTCCTTGCAGTAGCGGATCCAGCCGCGTTGGGCCATCTCGCAGAGCGTTTCTGCAGCGAGAGTCGAGGCGGTGCACTGGGGGATGTTGTAGGCGACCATCTCCATGTCGCCGGCGCACTGTTTGGCTTCGCCGAAGAGCCGGAGGTGTTCGCTGGCCGCGCGGACGGTGACGTAGAACGTGGGGGTGAGCACGAAGTAGCGGTAGCCGACTTCGTGGATCTGTGCGATCCGTTCGCAAACGCGGCGGGTGGAGGTGTCCATGACGCCGGCCAGCAGCGCGGTGGAATCGCCGACCTCTTCAGCGGCAATCTCGATCATACGACGCCACTGGCGATCGGTGAGCAGGGGGCCTTCTCCGGCGGATCCACCGACGAAGATTCCATTGACTCCCCCTTGGACCAGTCGCCCCAGCATTTTGCGAAACGCCGGTTCGTCGACCTCTTCGCGATCGGTAATCGGCGTGATCACCGGGACGACCACTCCCCGCAACTCTTGACGGCTCATGTCCAGTATCCTTGAGTTCTTGTTTTGCGAACGTTGCCCATCCGCGGGCGGTTGAGTTCCACGCGATCGGCGGCGGGCCGACCGTCGGCGTGCCTGGCGGCCCATGGGGCGCCGCCGACGGCTCGCCCATCAGTTTACGGTTAAGGGGGCTTGTTTGCCAGCACCGGCCCGTCTGGCGGGCGACGACTTTTTGAGGGTCGCAAGAGTCGTAGGCTGGTGGGCTCACGCAGAGACTGCGAACGCCGGGCTCCCGTTGGTCGCCCTGGCGCCGCTACGTATGCGACGGCCAATCGTGGTTGTCAGAAGTACAATCCGCCGTTGACGTTGATTGTCTGGGCGGTGATGTAGCTGCTGAGGGGCGATGCGAGAAAGACTACGACCTGTGCGACCTCTCCGGGCGTTCCGAGCCGCCCTAGCAGGATTCCCGCGGCGGCTTTCCTCACGGCTTCGGACTGCATGCCGCTTTCGGCCATTTCGGAGGCGATCAGGCCGGCGGCGATGGTGTTGCAGCGGATGTTGTCTTTGGCGCCGAAGCGGGCAATGACCTGCCCCAGGGAGATCAGGCCGGCTTTGCTGGCGGCGTAGTGAGCGGTTCGCGGGCCGCCGTACTGGCCGCTGACCGAGCCGATGTTCACGATGCTTCCGCCGCCGCGCCGTCGCATGGCGGGCAGCACCTCCTGGGCGCAGAGGAAGGGGCCCTTGAGGTTGACGGCGAGGACTTCGTCCCAATCGTCGTCGGTGGTTTGGTCGAAATCGGCCGGTTTGTTGATGCCGGCGTTGTTGACGAGGACGTCGAGTCCACCCCATTGGGCTTCGACGGTCTGAACGGCGGCTCGCACGGACTGGCGGCTGCGCACATCCATGACCAGCGCCGAGGCTTGCCCGTGCTGGGCCTCGATTTGACGAACGACTTGCTCGGCGGCATCGGCCTGTTGGCGGTAGGTGAGGGCGACCAGGGCTCCCTCGCGGGCGAGCGCTACGGCGATCGCTTGCCCCAGTCCGCGGCTGCCGCCCGTGACGAGTGCCACCTTTCCCTGAAGGATCATTGGAGATTCGGCCTCGGAGGAAGACGGATGTTGTGGGGGCCGCGGCACGGAGCATCGGCGGCCGGAGCCCACTCGGTCATTCTAGCGATACGTGCCGATCTGGAGTCCCTTTTCGACGAAGTACTTGTAGGTGTCGTAGTCGACCTCGTACGACACGCTGTGATCGACCTGGAGGACGTAGCCGCTTCCGGCCATGACCGCCGGCAGCTTGGACTGGAGCTCTTTGCGGACGCGGTCCAGGTCGTTGGAAATGAGTGCGCGGGCGTCCATGCCGCCGATCAAAGCGATGTGCTCGCCGTAGTTCTTCTTCACTCGAAGGAGATCCATTCCGGCCTTTACTTCGAGCGGTTGGAGGCAGTCGATACCGGCCTCGATCAATTGCCCGATGAGCGCCTCGATCAGGCCGTCGGTGTGTAGGATGACCGGCAGACCCCGGCTGCGGGCGAACTGGAAGAGACGCCGATGCGAGGGGAAGACGATTTCGCGATACATGGCGGGCGACATGAACGGGCGCTGCTTGAATCCGAGGTCGTCCCAGAACCACATCGCGTCGGGCAGGCCTTCGCGCTCGAAGAGGATCTCGAGCAGATCGATCGTCGTTGAGGCGTAGACCTCGCACATATCGCGGACCCAGTCCGGATCGGAGGCCATGCCCATCAAGAGGTTTTCGTGCCCACACATGGGGCTCATGAGGTCGAAGACGGCCACGGCCCCGGCACAGAAGAAGACGCCGTCGTCGGCACACTTTGCCCGGGTGGCGCGGTAATTGGCCATGTCGATGCGGCGCTGGTAGGTGCGTGGGTCGGCTACGCGCGGGCGAATGTGCTCGTCCCAACCCCGGCGGTCTTTGACGAGGAAGTCGACGTGCTCGGGGGCGCCGGAGCCGTCCTTCCTCCACCGCAGAAGTGCCCCGTTGCCGTCGCGAGTGAGTTGGGCGACGTCGGTTTCTTCGACGACCTCGGTGGGCGCGTCGAGATCGGCGACGAGGTCGAGCAGTTTCCAGGATGCGGGAGTGGTGGCGCTGCCGGTGCGCAGCATGTCGAGTTGGAAATGCTCGCCGACCGACTCGGGCGGCGCGAAGTGGCCTTCGTCGGACCAGCGCTGGGCGGTCTCGCGCCAGAAGACCTCGAAGAGGCCGATCCGGTCGACCGGCTGGTGACGCAGAATCCGCCCAAATCGTTCTCTGCCGGTCAACATGTTTGCACTGGCTCCTGAATTGGCGGGAATGGGCGACTCTCGCGGCTGGGGCCTATTGCGGCGGCGAGAGCCAGTCGGCCTTGAGGTCAAGGTCGTCGGCCAGGCCGCGGAGACTAACGAGAACGTCTTCAGGCAGCGTGAGCCCCTTGGCCAACGCTTCACGTCGTTTGTGCCATTCGATTTCGCCCGGCAGGAAGATGCGCTCGCAGCCCTTTGCCTTGGGCGTTTTGCGGATTTCGGCGATCAGAGTTTGGACGCGAGACTCGAACGTTTCGCGAGGCATCATCTGGTTGACGTCGAACACCAGGAAGGCCGCGCCATGCTGGGTTGCCAACGACGGGTCGCCGTCGATCCAACTGACGACGTCCCAACGCATACCTCCGCCCGCGAGGACGCCGGCCAGCGACTCGATCATCAACGCAATTCCGTAGCCCTTGTGCCCGGCGAACGGCTGCAGGGCACCTTTGAACGGGTAAGCGAAAGGATCAGTGGTCGGCAGGCCTTCCTCGTCGACCAGCCAGGTGTCGGGCACTTTCTCGTTTTTCGCCTGGTAGCTGCGGATCTTGCCGCCGGCGACGGCGCTGGAGGCGATGTCGAGGAAGATGGGATCTTCGCTGCCGGCCGGTACCGCGTAGGCAAACGGGTTGGTGCCCAAGACGGCCTTTCGCGCGCCGGGCACGGCCATGCTGGGCGTGTCGTTCGCCATGGCCATGCCGATCATGCCCGCCTTGGCCGCGAGGTTGGCATAGTAGCCGGCAGCTCCGAAATGGCAGCTATTCCGCACGCCGACGTAGGCGAGCCCGACCGCCTTGGCCTTGTCGATGGCCGTGTTCATGGCAAACACGGATGTCACCATGCCAATCGCGGAATGACCATCGACGATCGCCCAGGCGGGACCCTCCGCGGAGATCTCGGGGATCGCGTTGGCTTTGAGCCCACCGGCACGTAGCCGCCGCACGTAGCCTCGCAGACTCTTCACGCCGTGGGTGTAGACACCGAACGTGTCGGTGGTTACCAGGACGTCGGCGGTGACGCGGGCGTCGGACGGGTTGAGACCAGAACGGCGGAGTGCTTCGACACAGAAGTTTTGCAGGCAGTCGACGGATACCGTGGTGAACGGCATCATGGCTCTCATCTCCGTAGAGAAATGATCTACAAAATTCGGATTATCATATGATGAATGATTGGTGTCAACGGGGGGTGTGTCCCATTTCTCGGGTGCAGAACACTGTCCTGTTCACCTCGAGTTGGCACGGCTTTCCCTCGATATCAGCCGAGCGGCATTGGGCCCGGGGGCCAACCGGGTATGGGGCGAAAATAGGATCGCGGGCGAAAGCGACGGAATGACGCATCACAGATCGATCGGGTGCAATTGACAGACCGTAGAGGGGGGGTGATAATCGGCCCTATCGAGCGGCTGATGTTCTGTAGTTCGCCGGGGTGATGCCCCAGCTTTCTCCGCGCAAAAAGGTTCCCGACCCATGCTCCGACTCGCTTCAAAGGTCATTGTTCCCCTTACGGCATTTCTCTTCGCAGCACAGCAGGCCGATATGGCGGCCGCTCAGAGTTCGGCCAAGCTTCGCTACGGTTTCCAAGCCGGCCAGAGCTATGCGTACGACATGAAGATCGTTGCGCAAGTCCACACGGTTGAAGAAACTCGACAAGGCGTCATGGTCTTCGAGATTCGCTCGGCGACCGAAGACCAGTTTGTCATGAGGAGTTCCGGACATCTAGGGATTAGCAGGAAAGGCGGTTCCAGTATGCGCTCGCCTTTCCCGCCTTTCGTTCCCCGCCCGCCGATGGGTTTTGGCCCGTTCGGAGTGAATCAGCCAATCGACTGGACCATTACCCGAGGGGGCGATATTGCCGTCGTTGGCCGTGTCGAGCAAATTCCTTATCTGCTTGGCCCGAGCGATCTATTGATCATCGAACCCCTTCCCGTCGATGCCAAGAGCCAGTGGTCAACGGCCAGTGGGACCGGCGTCGTCGAAAAGAGTCGTGGGCGCATCGGACGGTTCGGACCGCCGCGCATGGCCGAGGAGACCGGCTACGGCGGCACGGAGCGGACCGAGTACTCCATCGTCAGTACGACGGCCGACACCGCCCGCATCAACAAGAAGTACACCTTGTCGACCACGCCCGTAGAGAAAAGCGGCAAGCAGTTTACCATGACCGGCGGCGGCGAGCTCCAGTTCGATCTGAAGCGGGGTGTCTTCACATCGGCTTCGTTGAAATACCAGATCAAGATTACCGAGACCAATCTTACCCTAGTCGTTCCGGTGTCGGTCACCTATCGTCTGATGACCGATGCCGAGTTGGCCGAACTGCGCAGTAAAGAAAAGGAGGCCGCAGAGGCGGCTGCCGAGGCCGCCAGACCCAAGCCCCTTACGACTGAAGAACGCGCATCGATTCTCAAGGATCTTCGCTCGCGAGAAGAGAAACGATGTGATGCCGCACTGGAACGGCTCGGAAAATCGGTGGTGGGTGACAACCCCGACGAGATCTCGGCTGCGGTGGTTCCCTATCTCAATCATCCCAACGACTGGATAAAACCCAAGGCGGCCAAGGCTCTCGTGGTGTGGGCCACCTCCAACGCCGAAGCTGCGCTGATCGAGGCAAGCCAAAGCGACAATCTGTGGCTACGTAATCCATCGGTGGAAGCACTCGGACGCCTCAAGTCGCCAGCCGCCGCCGAGGCCGTCGCTGAGCAGTTGCCACGTTGCCGGGGCGAAGCTGGAAAGGCTCTGCGCGCCATGGGTCCGGTTGCCGAGGCGGCCACGATCCCGTGGATCAAGGACCGCGACCACTGGGTACGCTCCGAAGCGCTCGAGGTACTGAAGGCAATCGGTGGACCGGCGAGCCTGGCCGCGCTGAAGGAGGAACTCAGTCAGAGAGGTGTTGACAAGCATGTATTGGAAGCAACCATTTCGGCTATCAGATTCCGCCGCCAGAGCCAAGGCGATACGGAACCGGAGACCCCTGCGGCCAAGGCAAGTTCGGGGATGCGGATGTGGCACGACATCAGTGGCACGTTTGAAGTGGAAGCAATCTTCATTGGCCTTGCCGACAAGAAGGTGTCGCTCAAGCGGCGCGACGGACGAATTGTGGCAGTCCCCATGGAGAGGCTCTCCGCGGAGGACCAAGCTTGGGTGGAACAACGCACGAAGCAGGCGACAGATCCGTTCCAATAGGCAAGCACGTGCTCTCACCCCGCCGACCGGCAGTCAACCGCTGCCGGGCAGACGGCGCCAGATCGAATCGTCTCCGGCCATTCCGGTTGCGATGCGTCGAGTGTTGAGATGTTTGGACTGCGACGCGTTTCGGCCCAGGCCGGGAACTGAAGCGCTCCCGTTGACGAACCGCGAACCTTGGCCGTATGGATCGGCGTCCGCGGCAGAGCGTTTCTGCGGTTCCGAAAGCGAAAGACACGCTACAGTTACGCCCAACTCGCTCCAAGGTCGGTCTTCTCTTGGTCGGCTTCTGCCGACGCGACGTCCATCGCCGAGCGCCCCGACAGATGACGAGCCCGCATCGCGCAATCGCGCCGCGTCAGAACCACCAACCCGAGGGGCGAATTCTGGTGTGTGGGTTGTGCGTGGCGTTCTCAGGAATTGCTCATTTCGAGAATTCTCGTTTTTCCAGCCGTGTGGCGGGACAGAAGGTGTCGGCGGGCGTCTTTGGTAGCGTGAACTGTGGTGGGGCGGGGGGCAGGCTGGTTGGGGTCTTTGTTGAATCTTGCATGGACGGTGCGCAGGATGGGGCCATCTGCCGGTGTTCTCAGACCTCGCGTTGGTCGGCCTCAGTAGATTCTCCGAGCAAGGCTCATTAGAGGGTGTTTTTTCGCAAAGGACCTCGTGTCGTGACGCTGCCGAAGTTTGTTATTGCCGTCGTTTGGTGCCTTTTGACGTCGACCGCTACGTTGGGCGGGGTTGAGGCGACGTTCCATGTGTCGCCGGAGGGAAGGGACGATCAGCCGGGCACCGAAGCGAAGCCGTTTGCGACGATCGACCATGCACGGCAGGCGCTGCGGGCGATCGAGAAGATGAGTGGCGACATCGAGGTGGTGCTGCACGGCGGTACGTACCCGATCGGGAGCACGATCGTGTTCGAGGCGGCCGACTCGGGCAGGGGAGGCCACTGCGTCGTCTACAAGGCGGCTGCTGGAGAGACGCCGGTGATCAGCGGAGGCAAGCGGGTCGTCGGCTGGCGAGAGGGTGCGAAGGGGATTTGGAGTGCGCCTGCGACGGTCGAGAACTTTCGGCAGTTGTATATCAATGGCCGGCGCGGTACGCGGGCTCGGGGGGATGTGCCGGCGGGGCTCGAGTCGCTGGGGGACGAGGGCTACAAGACGACAGACGTGGGGATCGCCGACTGGAAGAACCCGGAGGATATCGAGTTCTGCTACCAGGTTGTGTGGACCCACACGCGGTGCAAGGTTCAGAGCATCCGTCGCGACGGCGATCACGCGGTTATTACGATGCTGCAGCCCTACTTCACCCACGCAAGGACCAAGGAAGGCGTGCAGATCGACAACAACCCGGGCGGCATGACCGACATGTACCTGGAGAACGCGCTGGAACTGCTCGACGAGCCGGGCGAGTGGTACCTTGACCGCAAGGCGAAGACGGTCTACTACATGCCCCGTCCGGGCGAAGACATGACCAGGGCGGAAGTGATGGCGCCCGGGCTGGAGAGGCTCGTCGAGCTGCGAGGGACGCTCGACCGGCCTGTGGAGAACATCCGTTTCGAGCGAATCGGTTTCGCCTATGGTAACTGGCTGCGTCCCAGCCGGATCGGGCATTGCGAGGTGCAGGCGGGCTTCATCACTGATTCGCACCGCAAGGACTCGTTCGTTCGCTCGGGCGGGTTCTGCAACGTGCACAACGAGAACCTGAAGAGCCGCGCCAACGTGGCGGTGCACGCGGGCAAGTCGATCCGCTTCGAGCGCTGTGTGTTTTCGCATCTGGGTGGTGCGGGGTTGGACATCGAGTTCGGCTCGCAGGAGAACGTCGTTTCGGGCTGCACGTTCTGCGACATCGCGGGCTCGGGCATCCAGATCGGCGACGTTCTGAAGAACGATCACCATCCGGACGATCCGCGGAAGATCGTCAAGAACAACGCCGTGACGAACTGCTACATTCACGATTGCGGTCTGGACTATTACGGCTGCCCCGGCGTGTTCGTGGGCTACACCGAGGGGACGCGCATTTCGCATAACGAGATCTGCGGGCTGCGGTACAGTGGGATCTCGATCGGTTGGGGGTGGGGCGAGGAAGACGCGGGCGGGAATCCGCAGTACGAACAGCCGATCAAGTACGACACGCCGACGCCAGCGAGGAACAACCGCATCGAGGACAACTATATTCACGATGCGGTGAGGACGATGGGCGACGGGAACTCGATCTACACGCTCGGCGACCTCAATGGCACGATCATCCGCGGAAACCACATTCACGACAGCGGCGGAAAATACGGCGGGCTCGGGTTCGACGAAGGGAGTGCCCGGATCGAGGCCACGGGGAATGTCGTGTATCGTGCGCCGGAGCTTGTGTCGGCCGGCCCCCTCATTGTGCCGAAATGCAAGATCCACGATAATCTCTTCGGCATTGCGCCGGACGACCCCAGTGCGCCGGAGGCGCTTCGGAAGATCGTCGCGGAAGCCGGACTTGAGCCGGCCTATCGAGACCTGCGGAAGACGCCATGATAGAGGCCCCCTCGGTACGAGACCTGCACCTCGACCCTGACGAAATCGGCCGACGTAAGCAGCTCGTGCGCGATCTGTGGGCGGGAAAGCCGCTGGATCATATTCCCGTCTACGTGACCGTGGAGAACCCCAGCCCGCAGTACACGATCCGCGAGCAGTTCCTCGACGCCGACAAGCAATGGGCCGAGGCGCTGACGGTGCTGAAGCTCACCTGTGAGCACGTGCCGGAGAACGATTTGGTGCCGGCGGTGCGCCCGGACGTCGGTTGCTCGTGTTTGGCCACGGCTTTCGGGGCGGAGCTGTTCTGGGGGGACGATCCGAACCAGACGTGCGGCGTGAAGCATCGGGTGCTTGAGCGTGTGGAGGACGCCTACGATCTGGCCGTGCCGCCGCCGGATGCCGGTCAATTGGCCGAGGGGACCCGTCGCGTCCGGCGGTTTGCCGAGGCCGGCCAGGGGCTTATTAGCGTGTCGTTGCTGGATATGGCCGGGGGTTTGAACGTGGCCATGGATCTACTCGGCGGCGAGACGCTGTATACGTCGATGTATGAGAATGGCGAGGCCCTGGAATGTTTGCTGGGCAGGATCGAGCAACTGTTTCTTGCCGCCATCGCAGCCCAAATCGACGCGGCCGGGGGCCAGGAGCTGATTACGACGACCGATTTTCCGGAGTACTGGTTTCCGGAAGGGTGCAAGGGGCACGTTTCGGACGACATCAGCGCAAATATTTCGCCGTCGGCCTACCAGCGATTCAGCCGGCCGTTCCACAACCTGGTGTTTGCAGAGTATGGCGGCGGCGGACTGCACAATTGTGGGCCGAATCCGTGCCTTGAGGGCTACATGAGCCATGAGCCGCCGATTCGCGCGCTGGATCTGAGCTATATGTTCAGCCGAAACGATTTGCCGCGTATGAAACGCGTGCTGAAGAAACGCGCGCTGGTCTACCTGGGCAACTTTCCCACGGATGCGGCCGAAGCCGTGGAGGCTTACCGGGAAATCATGGAACTGATGACGCCCGATGTTGTGGTCGTCCCGCACGTGAGTGTTTCGGTAAAGTCGGATCCCGGGGAGGTCTATCGCCAGCTTCGGGACATCGCCGATGAATACGCGAAACGGATGGATTGGGGTTGGGCCTGATGGCGCGACGGCGCCGGATTGGCTGTCGGGGCCGCGGAGTGAGGGAGTGTGGCTCGGATTTGAGGATTTAGCAGAACGAGAAGAACATGGAACGAAACAGCTATACGGGACCGGTCGACGATACGACGCTCTTCGATGAAAAGGACGGCCGCGTGTGGCTGCGCCGCCTGTGCGGCATGACCTGCGGCAACGATGGCGAAGACACGGGCCCGGCGATGACCCGAGGGTTGGCTATCGTGGTGACGAGCGACGGTCGTTTTGAGGGTTCGGACTGGAAGGTGGTCGAAAGCGGGTTCGACTCGCAGTGTGCCCGAGTGGTGTGGACGGCGGCCGACGGTGGGTTGCGGCTGGAGAGTGTTTGGTCGTTCTGCGCGTCGACCGGTGTGGTGAGTCGCAAGGATCGGTTGGTCAACGTTGGCGACGCGGCGCTGACGGTTTTTCGCCTGCAAGCGCGGTTCGCGTTTCCGCCGGCGCGATATGAGGTGTATGCGCAGAGCAGCCAGTGGTGCAACGAGAACCAGGGCGCGTGGCTTCCGCTGCACGCCGGCGGCTTGCGTTTCGGCTGCGTGAGGGGACGCACGACGCAGGGCGGCACGCCGTATCTCGGGTTTCGCGAGGTTGGCTCGGACCGCGGAGTTGCTTTTCATGTTCTGCCCTGCGGCAACTGGGCGATCGACGTGGCAGCCCGGGCGGTGATGGATGGGTGCCCGATGGCGGTGGTCTCGCTGGGGCTTGCGGCGGACGATCTTCGGTTGAGGTTGGAACCTGGCGAGGCGACCGAGTGTCCGGAGATCCTCATCCAGGCGCTTCCAGGGGGCGAGCCGCGCCGGGCGGCGCCCCGGTTGCACCAGTGGTTTCGGCAGCGAGCGGGTGCGTCGGAGCGTGCGGAATTGCCGGTGGTGTTCAACACGTGGTTCGACCAGTTCGAGGTGCTCGACGTGCCGCGGTTGCGCCGCCAGTTGCAGGCGGCCAAGGAGGTGGGCTGCGAGGTGTTTGTGATCGACGCGGGTTGGTATGGCCCACAAGCGGGCGACTGGTTTGCCCAGGCGGGCGATTGGCGCGAGAAGCTTGACGGGGCTTTCCGTGGGGAGATGAGTGGCTTTGCCGATGAGGTGCGGGCCGCCGGTTTGGGGTTCGGACTGTGGATGGAGCCGGAGCGGTTTGGACCGAACGTGCCGATCCGGAGCGAGCATCCCGAATGGTTCTGCGGGACGGAGTCGGAATTTGCCCGCATCGATCTGACGATCGCAGCGGCGTACGAGTATTTGCGAGATGAGATTTCGCGTTTGGTGGATGCGTATCAGCTCGCGTGGATGAAGGTCGATTTCAATTTCGACCTGGGGCGCGACCTGTCGGGGGCCGAGCTTTCGGGCTACTATCGGGCGTGGTACCGACTGTTGGACGAGATCCGTGCGAAGCATCCGCAGACGGTGTTTGAGGGGTGTTCGAGCGGGGCGATGCGTTTGGACCTGGCGTCGGTGAGCCACTGCGACGCGCATTTCCTGAGCGATACGGTCAATCCGGTGGACGTCGTGCGCATTGGCGAGGCCGCGTTGCTGCGTCTCCCGCCCGGGCAGTTGACGCGCTGGGCCGTTCTGCGGTCCGCCGGCCAGGCAATCCCGCGATACACCAAGTCGCTGGCCGACTCGCCGGCGACGATCCTGACTCCGTGCGGGCCGCTGTGGGAGCCGTGCGAGCTGGCCGAGGTGGATTTCATCGTTGCGGCGGCGCTGCCCGGCGTGTTCGGGTTGGGGGGCGATCTGACGGGGTTGCCCGAGGAAGCGATCGCGCGGCTGCGGGACCACGTGGGTTTCGTAAAGCAGTGGCGTGGGGCCATCCGGCGCTCGGACGCCGAGCTTCTGACGCCGACCGGGCGGAAGGCGGATCGGCAAGGCTGGGCGGCGCTGCAACTGAACGACCCGGAGAGCGGGGCGGCGCTTCTTTTCGTCTACCGGCTCGACGACGGGGCGACGGCGAAGCGATTCGTCGTGCAGGGGATCGACGCCGAGGCAACGTACGAGATTTCGTGGCACATTCCGGCCGGCAGGGAGCCCAAGACGGTGGGCGGCGGCGAACTGATGTCGGAGGGCATCGAGGTCGCGCTGCCTGCGCGGCGCCAGGCCGCGGTGCTGGTCATCCGACCGATTACCTCACGCTAGAGAAGACTGAGAATGACTCGACACTCGATGCTCGTATGCTGCGCGGCTGCTGTGCTGGGGATTTGTGGCGGGGTCGGCAATGGTCTGACGGGAGAGGCGTCTCCGGGTTTGCGCGACGCGGTCAGGACGAGCCTTGCGTATCTGAATCCGATCGATGTGCGCATTGTGGGCGATGAGATTGCGCTTGAAAGTGGCTCCGAGTTTCGCCTCGTGCACGGCCGGCCGGCGGTGGTCTGGCGGCCGAAAGGGGCGGAGGAGTGGATCGAAGGAAGAGGTGCCGCGCTGGAGAAGGTGGGAGGGACGCCGGAACGCCGCACGCTGAGCGTGAGGTTCGGTGAGTTGCGGGCCGACATCGCCGTGGGCAAGTTCATCGACGATCGTGTGTGGCGATTCTCGGGCAAGCTGGTTAACACGGGGAAGGTCCCGGTCGAGCTGGCGCGATTTCATTACTGGGACGGGACTGTTGCGGGCGGTCTGAAGTTCCTCGAACTGATGGGGCCGCGGGAGCAGCCGTGTCTGCGATCGGGGAGGGCAACGACTTCGCCGCGCGCGGATTTTGAGCAGTTCTGGGGGGGCATGGGCGTGAAGTGGCCTCGGCTGGCGGAGCCGATCCACGATGAGCCCGGTTGGTTTGTTTCGACCGACGTCGCCGCGCTCGTGGCGAAGTGGAACACGCCCGGCTGGGGATTCGGGTTCGTTGGACCGGGCCGTGCGTTTGGGGAGATCGGTTACCGCGGGTCGTCGTCGGATGCGCAGGCGTACGTCGGCGTGCTGTTGGACAACATCGTCGTGGAGCCGGGCTCGAGTGTTACGCTCGAAGAGGCCGTGGTGTGGTGCGGCGACTGGCAGGCGGGCATGGATGTTTGGACGCACACTGCGGCGGCCGAATGCGGCGTTCGGAAGACGGCTGCGCCGTTGGTTGGTTATTGCTCGTGGTATCAGGTGGGAACGGGCGTTACGCCCGACGACATGGACCGCGCAGCGAGGGAACTGGCCGACTGGCCGGTGCCGCCGGGCGGACGGACCGTGCAGCTTGACGACGGCTATCAAGTGGCGCCCGGCGACTGGAGCCCGAACGAGAAGTTCAAAGAGGCCTGGCCCACGCTGGCGCGGCGGATCCAGGCCACGGGTTCGGTGCCGGGGTTGTGGCTCGCGCCGACTGCGGTTCACGAAACGAACGCGATCGTGAAGGAACACCCGGATTGGATGCAGCGGTTGCCCGACGGCGAGCCGGCGATCTCGTTTGGCAACTGGGGCGGGCGGACGTACTTTCTCGACGTCGACCACCCGCAGGTGCGCGATTACATACGCGATCTGTTCAAGCACTTCTGCGGCGAGGGCTGGCGGTATTTCAAGATCGACTTCGCCTACCCGATCACATCGGCGCGGGCGGCATGCGATCGGACGAAGACCACGTTTCAGACGCAGCGTGATCTGATGGTGCTCATCCGGGAGGCGGTTGGGCCGGATGTCTTGCTCAACAGTTGCAGCGGCCCGGTGCGCTATGCGTTGGGGCAGGCCGATATCGTTCGTCTGGGCGGCGACATCGGAATGAACTACGGCACGCTCCGCGAAACGCTGGGGCAGTCGCTGGCCTGGTCGCCCACCAATGGTGTGTGGTGGCAAGGGGATCCGGACGTGTTCAGCATGCGCAGCGAGAATTCGGGTTTGTCGGGCGAGGAGAAGCGGATCCTCACCGGCACGATCGGACTGTTTGGCGGTACCTTCCTCACGTCGGACTTCCCCTCGCAGTGGACGGCCGACGATGCGGCCTATGTGCGGCGGTTCTGGAATGGCGAGGGCCCACGCGTGCCGCGGACGCAATACGTGATTCGGGACGCGGACGGACGGATCGTGGCGTATCGCGTGAGCTACGGGGATGGCCGGCCTGCGCATCGTGTCGCGCTGTACAACTTGAGCGATGCGGCCTGCGACATTCAACTGTCGTTGTCGGACGCGCACATCGACAGTTCGGAGGGGTTGGACGTTGCGGCCGAGTCGGTCGCGATTGGGGCCAGCCTGGCCGACGGCGTGGTGAGGGTTCCGAAGCAGCCGGCGCACAGTGTGCGCATTGTGGATCTCGTGCGGCGAAGCGGGATTTGCGGGGATCACTGACCGGCCGGTTGGGAGCTCTTGCTGGCGGCGGGAATGCGGATCTTGGCAAGGTAGATGCTCGGCTTTCCCTCGTGCGACGAGTAGTAGCTCATCCAGAGCAGGCCGTCGTGCCAGACCATGCCAGCGTAGCTGTTGTCGCCGCCGCTGGGAAGATCGAGCACCGGGGTGTAGCTTGTGGGTGTCATGCGAGCCAGCACGGTCTTCTTCCTTGCGCCATAGAGCCGCCCGGATCCCCAGAGAGACCCGTCGGGGAGGACGATGAAGTTCGGCCCGCCGATTTCGCCGGTCCGATCGCCCGGCTTTCGCTTGGGGGTCATTCGCGTCCATTTCCAGTCGTAGTAGGGTGGGCGGCTGGTTCCGATCCATTCGGGTCGAGTCAGGGCGACCATGGTGTCGTCGGGGAGGAAACGAAGCGTGGTCTCGCTGCCGTTCCAGGTGTCGTCGGGGAGCCTTGGCTCGGCGACCCATCGCCAATCCAAGCCGTCGGTCGATGTGTAGAGCATGATCCGCCGGGGATCGCGGCCCTCGCCAAGCTTGGACATGCTCCACGCCTGGCCCTTGTGCCAGGTGGCACGCCAGAGCCAGTGGTCTTCGGCGAGCACTTTCTTCGGAGCGGTCCACTGGCGGCCGTCGGGCGAGAAGGCGATCCGGGGCGAGCGGGTCAGGGGCGACCGTTGGCCGGGCGGTATGGTCGCGACGTTGCGAGTCCACGTGCAGCCGCCCATCACACACATCAAGCGCCCGTCGGGAGTGATCGACAGGTGTGGGTCGCGGAGATCGATCCCCTCTTCGGTCAGCAACGCGGCAGACGTCCAGGTGTCGCCGTCGTCGGAGACGATGAGGCGCACCTTGCCGAAGCTTGGACCGTGTGCTTCCGCCTCGCGAAACGTGCACCACCAACGGTCCTTGAACCGAATGAGATCGGTGAACGAGTTGTACTTGGCCTGGTCCCAGATCCTCTTGACTGAAACGATCTCCGGCGCGGCCGCGTCTGAGGCGGACGCCGTGGCCGTCGGGAGTATCGCGCTGAGTACGACTGTTACGAAGAGTGCTCTTCTCATCTCCGGCCTCCTCCAGGGTCTTGGGAAGATCATGCACCGCGAACGATCGAGCGATGCGGCAAGAGAGTGTTTTCACGGCGAGACGCGACGCCATTCTGGTCGGAAAGGAGTGGGATGTCAACGTTCTTGGACGGGGCGTTTTGGGCGATCCCCCCACGTGCACGAACATCGGGTGGGGCGTGCGCTGCGATCCGCACCGAGCGACGCGGCCCATTGACAACGCGCATGTGCCAAGCGGAGAATGCGATGTAGGAGAATTCACGCCACCGGCGGTTCCGCCGGATAGTGGCCATGAAAGCTGACGGGATGTCAAGATCCATGGAACCCATCGAACCATCGTTGCAGGAAGAGCAGGCCGATTCGGCAGCCGAACGGTTGCCGGAACCCGGCCAGCCGACGCCACAGTACGATAAGCCCACCATTGGCAAAGTGGACGAGTCTCGTCATGGCGACTTCTGGTGTGACTGAGCCACCGTCCGACGAGCGGATCCGCTTGCGGCACGACCGAGTTCGCTGGCGCGAGGAGCACTTTGGATTCGTTCTTTACGACGGCCGGGCGGATTCGCTGTACGAAGGTAATCACACGGGCTGCGAGATCCTGCGGTGTTTGGAAGCAGGGGCTTCGATGGATGACGTGTGTGCCGCCTTGCGGGCTCGCTACGGCGTCGCCGATGACACGGCGGCCCGAGATGTTGCCGAATTCGTCCGCTTCCTCGTGCTGGAGGACTTGCTAGCACCATGCTAATGCCGCTGGCCGCCCCGGTGAAGGTGAGCATCGACCTGACGAGTCGCTGCAACCTGCGTTGTTTGCACTGCCGTAACAGGACTGGAGCGAGTAGCGATAGCGAGCTTGACTGGCGCACGGTGGCGGGCATCGTCGACGATTTGGCTTCCATGCGAGTGTTTCGCCTCGGGCTGAGTGGCGGTGAGCCGCTAGTGCGGGACGATGTGCCTGAGTTGATCGGGTATGCGCTCGGTCGGGGCATACCGCGAGTGTTTGTCTCGACGAACGGGACGCTTCTGGATCGTCGGTTCCTCGACCGGATCGAGGCGTTCCGGAGCCGGATAACGCTAAAGATCTCTCTCGACGGTCCGGACGAGGTGCATGATCGGGTGCGCGGCACGCCTGGCGCGGCGGCTGCGGCCATTGCGGCGATCCACCTGGCTGCGGCGTGCGGCTTCGATGTGCAGACTACGACGACGCTGATGAGTGCCAACGTGGAGTGGCTCGGGCAGACGCTGGAGCTGGTCGACCGGCTGCCGTGTTCGAGGCACTACGTGGTCGAGGCGGTCCCGCAGGGCGCGGCCGACTGGAGCACGGTGCTCTCGCCGGAGCAGCGGCAGGCGGCGTGCCATGTGCTTGCCGGGCAGCAGTCGGAGCGCCGCGTGGCGAAGATCGCGTTTTCCCGGGGATGCCCTGGGTTCGAGTGCTGCGCCGGCGTGCGCGAGTGCGCCATCTTGAGCGACGGGCGTGTGGTGGGGTGCCGGTTGCTGCCGGAGATCCATGAAGGCTATGTCCAAGACCGGCCGTTGTCGAGCGTGTGGCGGTCGGCGGAGGCGTTCGCCTGTTTTCGACGGGACCTGACGGCGCGGCTGACCGAGCCGTGTGTGACGTGTCCCGATTTGTCGACGTGTCGCGGCGGGTGCCGGGCGTTCGCCGTGCGGGATTCGACCGAAAAAGAGGGGCCCGACCTGCGCTGCCCGCGCTGCTACGGTCTGAGCGGTGGCGGAAGCGAGGAAACAACCGTGTTGCCCGCGGAGAAACGGTCATGCTCGGAAGCGCCGTGAGAAACCTGGGCGATCGGGTCGCATCTTCCGTGGTGTCGATGTTGGCCCGGGCGGGGATGCGCCCGGCCGGGTGCCACGCGTGCGAACTGGCTGCGGCGGTGGCCACGGCTGTTGCCCTTTGCGCGCATGTGCGTCCGCTCGCCTTGGTGTTCTTCGTGCTTCACGGGTTCTTCGATTACCTCGACGGCGCCCTTCGACGTCGATCGCCCTGGTCGGCAATCGACAGTCCCGGCCACGCTGAGACGACGCATGCGTTGGCGGACAAGTTGTGCGAGGTGGCCATCTTCTCGGGAATCGCGATTGGCGGCTATGCGGCGTGGTGGGTGGTCAGTGCAGCAATGGGCGCGTCGGTTGCCGCCACCTGTACGGGCTTCGCGGTGCGGCGTCTTGCGGGTGTTCCGAGAGAGCGGTGTGTTTTCGACCGCAGCGACCGGATGTTCGTGCTGTTGATCTTCCTGGCGGTGATGCCGTCGTCGGTCTTGCTCGTTGTGGTCTGCGCGATGGATTGTGTGACGATCATCCAAAGAGTGGTAAGTGCCGTCGTCGGCCGCACCTCTGTTCCCCAACCAAAGGTAGAAGGGTCTTGAAACATGGCACGCTCTCCGCAGGGCTCGGCAGTCGTCGGTTTCGTGTGCTCTCTGGCCGCTTTTCTCGCGATGCCGTTGAGTATGATTCTGGTCCTGTCGCTCATGGAGTTCATGCGAAAGAACGAGGCGACCGCATGGACCACCGCTAGCATTGCCGTTTTAGGTGGCATCCTCTCGATCGTGCTGGCCAGTTTTGGGCTGAAATGGACATCCCAGGCCAAGCGAAGCGAATTGCCCTCGGGACGCACGGGCTGGGCCATCGGGGGCGTGGTCGGCTACTGCATCCCATGGTGTGTCCCACTCTACGCGGCAGTGTCGGGGTTGGTTCAGACGTTGGGCAAGGGCCCATCTTACTGGAGACCCGAAGCTTTGCTTTGGCTCGGCGCGTTCGGTCTCGTGCCGGCGGTGGCGATTGCCTGGGCCGTTGTCGCGGTCCGCCGGCATGGCTGGACCTACGCGCTTCTGCCGCGTCTGGCGACGCCCTCGGCGGTGATCGCGATTCTGCTCGGGATACTCGGATTGGTTGCGGCGTTCCCGATATATCACTTACAGCGTTCCTGCGGCCCGTCCGTCTACAGCTTCGATGGGAAGGAGTTCGTCTTTGACTGTGAACCGTACGCCGGCGCGATTTCCGAACCGCGGACCTGCTACAACCGCTTGAATCACCTTCGCCCTACGGCGCAGCAGTACCAGTTGACGATGGCGAACGAGCTGGACGAGACGCAGTATACTGACGAACTCAAGCTGTTGGTGGTCGACCATCCGTCGACGGCGGAGATCATTCCCGATGCCGCAGGGAAGTTGCACACGCTCAGCGCGCCGGTGAGACCGACCGTTGCACGTGAAGAGCCGGCAACCGACATACTCGGCCTGATCGCAGGGGACGACGAACGCTATTGGGAGAGTGCGCTGGCGGGGCGGAACGGTGGCGAGGCGCCGCCGCGGCGAACCGAACTTGTCGTGGAGTTTCCCAAGCCCGCGGATGCGCGCCGGGCGAAGCTGGCCATGCGGGTGTCGAACACGCCGTGGGCCGTGTCGGGGTCGGCGGGCGTGCTGAAGCTGTTGGGCGCATGCGGGCCGTTGATGTCGGCCGTTCGGTCGCAGGCGAGGAACGGGTATATCCGCTTCGAGGTCCAGGTAGACACGGGCCGTGATTGGACGCGGCGAGGTGTTGTTCGGGGGGCCAGCCCGCGATTGCCGCGAGACGAGATCGTCGTGCTGGACATCGGCGACGTGCCCGGCGAACGGCTGCGGCTACGGCTGCCGGTTGCCACCGGTTTTTGGAGGATTGGTGATGTGCGCGTGGACTACGGTGAGGATGTGCCTGTCAGCGTCGCTGAGCTCGAACCACAGGAGGCCACCGATCAGCACGGCCGCGACCTATGCGCGGTGCTGCAGGACGACGACCAATTGTATTACGTTGCGGAGAAGGGGGATCGGGCAGTTGTTTGCTTTGCGGAACCCGAGCGCGCCGCTGGCATGGCCCGATCGTTCATTCTGAGAGCGTCGGGCTACTACACGATTCACGCATTCTGAGCGGCGGGCGAGAGGTTTGGGTTTGTGCAGGAGGGAAGACGTTGCAGCGCCCTGCCATGTGAGGGGTTTGGGCGAAATCTTTCAGTGAAAGAATTCCGGCGACAGAGGTCTGGCGCGCGGTTATGGTGTAGGGACATGGATCGAGACGGCCGGATAGCTACCGTTGTGTTCGCTACGAGGTGAAACCATGGTGAGAAAGGGCGTTTTGTTGGGGGCGGTTGTGTGTGCGGCGATGGTCTGTCTTGCCGGCGCGGCGTGCGGGGCGGAGACGGCGCTGTCGGCGGTCGCCAAGGGGCCGGACGACGTGGTCATTCGCTCGGGAGATCGCACCGTGCTGGAATATCGGGCGGTGGCGTCGCCGATGAAGCCGTATGTGCGCGAGCTGTTCACGCCGGGCGGCGTGGAGATCCTTCGGGATTCGCCGCACGATCACAAGCATCACCACGGATGGATGTTTGCGGTGGGTGTTAACGGAGTCGACTTCTGGACGGAGATTGCCGGCTGTGGGCAGGAGTTGGTGCGCGGCCAGCCCGAGACGAAGGTGGCGAACACGGCATCGGGTTCGCGGGCATCGCTATGCCAGGGGCTGGACTGGACGGCGCCCGACGGGAAGAAGCTGCTGGAGGAGCAGCGGACGATCACGGCACTGGCGGCAGCCGATCTTCCGGCGACGCTTGTGACTTGGCGATCGCGCCTGAGCGCGCCTGAGGGGATGGCCTCGGTGACGCTTGGCGGGGCCCACTATTTCGGGCTGGGAATGCGGTTCGTGGAGTCGATGGACAAGGCGGGCGAGTTCATCACGTCGGAACGGCGCGAGGGGACCGTTGTGCGCGGGAGCGAACGGCTTACGCCGGCGCGATGGTGCGCGTACACGTCGAGCGTCGATGGCAAGCCGGTGACCGTGGCGATGTTCGACGATCCGGAGAATCGGCGGCCTGCGTTGTTTTTCACGATGCGGCCGTTCGCCTATCTGTCGGCGACGCTGAACCTATGGAAGGAACCGATGGCGGTGAAGGCCGGCTCGCCCGTGGAACTCTGTTACGGCGTTGCCGTGTGGGACGGCCACGTGGACTCGAAGCAGATCGAGGCAGTGTACGAGAAATGGCTGAAGCTAGCGCGGTAAGCGTCTAGATGTCTATTCTACGGAGACTCTGCGATGAACAAGCCTAGTCCGACAAACGGGCCAAGCCGGCGCGATTTTCTGCGTCAGACCATTGCGACGTCGGGGGCAGCGGCGCTGGTCTCGGCCCCCTGGGTCGTCGCCGACGATCGCGTGCGAGGGGCGAACGAGCGGATTGGCATCGGGTACATTGGCACGGGCAGCCGCGCCGGTGCGCACATCGGCATCGGTCTGAAGCTGAAGGCCGAGGGTCGCTGCGACACGGTGGCCGTTTGCGACGTCTACGGCCCACGCCTTCGCGCCGCCGCCGAGCGGACCGGAGGCAAGATGTACCGCGATCACAACGACCTGTTGGCCGATCCGCGTGTGGATGTCGTGTGCATCGCCACGCCCGACCGCCACCACGCTTTGCAGGCCATCGACGCGGTGCGGGCCGGGAAGGACGTTTACTGCGAGAAGCCGCTGACGCACTGGAGCCAGTTCGAGCTGGCCAAGCAGATCGAAGCCGAAGCGGCGAAGCACAAACGGATCGTTCAGGTGGGAACCCAGTACGTGGCGGACGACGCGTACGCCGAGATCCGCAAGCTGATCGCCGATGGCATCGTCGGCAAGATCATGCACGTGCAAGCCGCCTTCTTCCGCCGCGGGGACTGGGGCGAACGGATGGACATTCCCGATGCGAATGCCAAGCCGGGCCCCGATCTGGATTGGGAGCGATTCCTGGGCGATGCGCCCAAGGTGGATTTCAGCGTGTCGCGATTCTTCCAATGGCGCATGTACTGGGACTATGCGGGCGGCCCGGCCACGGACCTCCTGGTGCACACGTTTACGCCCGTGTTCTGCATGTTGGGCCTGGACTTTCCGCAGCGCGTGATGGGCGGAGGCGGGACCTTCGAGTACGAGCGCGAGGTGCCCGACCAGTGCAACATCCTCATCGACTACGAAGGTGGCCCGAGCGTCGTGCTCATGAGTTCGCTGTCGAACCACGTCGGCACCAAGCAGGTCCTGCGCGGCACCGACGGCATCATCGAATACGAGGCTGGTGACCGCCAAGGGCCGGGGGTTCGCATTGTCCCGTTCAGCAAGAACGACAAGAAGGAGATTCGCATTCCGTGGCGCGGCATGGGCGACACGAGCAAGATGTGGACGAACCTGCTGGACTGCGTGAAGAGCCGGCAGGAGCCTTACTGCCCAGTGAGCCTTGGTGTGCGAGTGCAGGCGCCGCTGATCATGGGCCTTCTCTCGTACCGTGAGAACAAGGTGGCGCGGTTCGACAAGGCTTCGCAGGGGATCGTGCTCTCGTAGCGGATCGCGACCATAGGGCGCCGACTTGCTCTACTGGCTTGTCGCCAGGTCGAACGCGGCGCGATCGCAGAGAATGAGCGGGAATTCGGTCAGCGGAAGGCCGTCGAACGTGACGTGGCCGGCAGGATCGACCGAGCACAGAGGCTGGTAGACGCGGCCGTCCAGGAGATCGACGAGGACGGGGTGGCGGAGTCCGGGGGCTTTGAGGGTGAGGTTTGCCTTGGCGGGCGTGGTTTTGGCCTGGAGGGGAACGGCCAGCCAGTATGCAACGAGCGGCGCGCCGGACGACTCGCGGAACGTGCAGGTGCGTATGTCTTCGGAACGGGCCTGACCGAACGAGCCTGAATTGGCCAGTTCGATGGCGGCCGGTACCGGCGACGCGGTGAATCGTTGGTCGATCAGGGCGGCGAGATTCCGGAAGGTGTGAGCCGCGGCCTTGGGCTGCCATGTGCGGGCAGCGAACAGGCCCTTGCGGTTGACGCCCATCTCGCCTTGGCGGGGGCCGCCTTCGAGCTGCGCCGCGTAGTCGTTGAGGACGAAGTAGATCGATCCTTTCATGCCGAGCGCGGCGTCGCAGAACATGCGGCGGAGGAACCACTTGGCCTGCGTGGTTTCGTTCCAAGGGCCGCCGAAGCCCCATCCGCCGGTGTCGCCGCTGGACGGAAACCCACACTCGCTCTGCCATAGGCCGGCCGAGGGCCTGGCGCGGTGGATGAGTTGCTGCACGCTCTGGATGTCGGCGTCCCATCGCTCGGGGAGTTCGCCGTAGGGATGGACCGACCAGTCGTCGAAACTGGTTGCGCCCTCGGTGGAAAGAAAGTCGCGGGCGTAGTCGACGGGCACGCAGGCCGTCGAGCCGGCGAGAATGACGGCCTGGGGATCGACGGCGCGGATCACGGAAACGGACTGGCGGACGATCTGGCCGTATTGCTGGACCGAGGTCTTCGTCATCCAGAAGGCTTCGGAGTTGGGCTCGTTCCAGATTTCCCAGACCTTGGCCTGCGGCTGATAGCGGCGGACGAGCGCCTCGATGAAACGGTGCCAGGCCTGGCGGATGGCCGGATCGTCGGGCAGCTTGGATGCGTCGGCCAGGGCGCGATCGTTGGGATCGGGCTTGAAGGGCATGTAGAGTCGATTGCCGCCGTAGATCTGGACGATGGGCGCGATCTTGCGCGCGGCGAGGCCGCGCATGACGTCGTCCAAACGGTGGGCCGGCGAATTGAAATCGTAGGAGCCCTTCTGCGCCTCGATGCGGTCCCAGTCGGGACAGACAACGGCCCATTTCGCGCCGAGCCAGGCGAGCTGATCGAGCTGCTTGTCGACGGAAAGCTCGTGCTTGTCGGCAATCCAGTGGCAGGAGACGCCCCAGCGAGAAGCGTCGATTTGCTGGGACGATCGCGGCTGCAGGCGGCCGATGCACGTGAGACCGGGGTAGGGCGATGTCGAAGAGGATGGTTCGGCCGAAATGGCGTGGTGGGTGAGAGTGAGGAGGATGGGCGTGAGTAGGGTTGCGAGGTGGAGGAGGGAGACGGCTCTGTGGCGAGGGGAATGGTGGTTCATGGGGTGGTTTGAGTTGGCGGGCTGTTGTGGAAGCTGTGTGCCCTCAACATGCTGCCCGTCTCCCGCGAGCGGGCGAGGGGAGGTCATTGGGTGTTGTCGGGGAGGGCTTCCAGGGTGAGGACTTGGAAGGGGGCGAGGTCGAAGGCGTGGGGTTTGCCGGCGGTGAGGGTCAGGTTCTGGAGACTGCCCTTGTCGCGCCATGGGGACGAGAGGATGTATCGCGATGGGGCGGTTGGCGGGAGCTCGAAGGCGTGTTGAAGATCGACGGTGAGTTTGGCGGGCTGGTCGCTCGGATTGCGTAGCGTGAGGATGCCCATGCGCGGCGACCAGGCGGCATAGCCGTACGCCTCGACGCTCCAGGGATCGCCGCCGATGCCGTGGGAGTCGACGAGGACGTCGGCGTTGCGGTGCATCCAGGCCAGGGTTTCGGCCAGCACGTCCCAAACCTCGGGGGCGATCATGCTGGGTGTGATGAAGAACTCTTGGATCTGCGTTCCCGAGCCGGCCGCCATGCGTATGTCGTCGATGAGGTCTTTCGGCTCACGCCCGAGCGGCGGAACGCCGTCCAAGCGAGTGCCCCGCAGGCCGCTCTGCGAGATGGTGCTGTCGAGGCGAGCGCAAATGACGCTCTGGAACTTCAGCGAGTTGAGCGGATAGAGCGGGCCGCGCGCCGTGCGAATGCGGTAGCCGACGCCGTCGCGATACGAGAGCCAGCGCTGGCGGTTCGTGCCGACGCCGCGCCAGCCAACGTCGTCGCCGCCGCGGAAGACGGAATCGCTGTGCATGAGCCAGAAGGGGGAGGGCCAAGTTCCGGCCGTGGTGTTGATGAACACGTCGGCTCGCACCTTGCGCAGGTCGTCGATGAGTCGGAGGAGGGCCTCCATGTCGGGCGCATACTTGCCGGGGCCATCGGACTTCGCGAAATCGCCGATGCCGTCGAACTTGAAATAGTTGACGCCGTAGTCGTGCATCATGCGAGCGCAGACGTCGGAGAAAACGCGATAATAGCGTGGTCCGGAGAGCGAGAAGCCCACGGGGTTGATTTCGTAGCCGTGTGTTTTGCCGAATTCGAGTCGCTGCTTCTTGTGTTTGCCATAGCCGCCGAAGGGCGAGATCCAGGTACCGAGGAAGGCCCCGTACTCAGCGGCGGCCTTCTGCAGGGGCGCGAAGCCTTGCGGAAAGCCGTCGTGGAACTGCCACAGGGTGTTGGTGTCGTCCCAACCGTCGTCGAACACGAAGGCGTCGAGCTTGACGCCTCGCTTGGTGACCATCTCGCGTCCGAACTGCTCGATGACGTCGAGGCACTGCTTCTCGTTCATGAAGAGGTTGACGCCGGCGATGTCGAACCAGGAGATGTAGTAGCAGAGCGGCCGGTAAGGTCGGGCTCGCTCGCGCTCGAGGTAGTAGAGAAAGGCGCGGCGCATCTGGCCCGCGGGAGCCAGGCCGGTCGTCCAGGTGACGACCCAGGGCTGCTGGGGTAGGATCGGCTCGAAGCGATTGAGCGACGCGCTGAGGTGGTCGTCGGCGACGCGATGGTTTGCCATGGGATGTTCGCAGGCGAAGAAGACGTTGCCTGCGACGACGGGCGAGCCGTCGGCGGTGCCGACGACTTCTGCGCCAGGGAGTCGGCCGCCGTCGACGAGGAGCTCGCGGACGTCGAGAGGGTTGGGGCCGTTGATGGTGAGAACCTGCTGAAGGTAGTTGGCCTCGTCGCGCAGGACGACGGCCCATCGCGCGTGGACGCGGCCGTCGGGCGAAACGAGTCGGATAGCGGCCTCAAAGCCGGGGGAGCGCAGGGCGGCTCTTACTGCGTCGGTTTGCGACGGCAGCGGTGTGGTTTCGAGTGGCCCCTGCGGTTGCAACTGGCTGGCTCGCAGCGTTGTTCCGTCTTTGAGGACGATGGTGAAGGGCTCGGCGTCGCCGACGGGGAGCGTGTCCGTCTGGCCAATGGCGATCTGGGGGCGATGGGCGGCGTCGGGCGTGCTCTTCCAGGTGCACGTGAGGAGACGGTTGGTGAGGATGACCGCATCGGCTTGCTTGGTCAGTTTCGCAGGACCCGGCGCGGCGCCAGGCAGCAGAGTGCCGGCTGTCGCAGCGCCGGCGCACACGGTCGACAGTCCGACCAACACCCCAGATATCCACATACGCATTGGCGACCCCCTGTAGAGATCTTAGGGTGGGCGGAGCGAAACGAGGCTCGCCCGTCGTGACTTAACGACTAGCTTTCACTCGAATACTCCGATTTCCGACTGCGAGCGTGTGCTCGCCGGGCTGCGAAAAACTGACACGAAAAACAATCGCATCCGTGCGATCCTCCCTGGCCCATGCCCACTTGCGGCTCGCCGGCTTGCCGTCGACCAAGAGGGTCACGCGGCTGCCGTCGAGAAACGTATGGCCGATGTTGGCTGTTACCGACACCGGCTCGTCGATCTTGACCTCGGTTTTCGAGGTCGTTAAATCCTTGCAAACATAGTTGGTTTCGAGATTCCAGCCACCGACCTCGAGACGCAGATCGCCCTGGGCCGCCTTGGCGGAGGGAAATCGGGCGGTTATGTCGCGTGACTCGCCGGGCAGCAGGCTGAAGTAGTTGTCGTCCCAGAGCACGGGGAGGACCTCTTCCCCGCTTGAGCTGCGGACCAGTGCAAGCTGCACGAAGAAGGCGACGTAGCTGGTCGGGTTGGTGAGTTTGACCGTGGCGCGGCGCTCGGTGTCTTGCGTCTGGATGTCGCAGCTTGCCTTGAGCGTGGTCATCGGCAAGGACTCGAGCGCCTTGTAGTCGGGCGTGTCTTTGGTGCGGAGCCAGTAGAAGTTGTCGGAGACGGGCCGGCCCTGGGCATCGTTGAGCTCGAGCTTGATGAAATAGACGGGCGAGGCGCCGTCGGGCTCGGGGACGACGAACGACTCGCGGTAGCCGTCGGCGGGCGCATCGACGCGAGCGGTTTTGTCCCAGAGCTGCTTGGCGGCGGCGTCGAACACCCGGGCGCGGACGCTCAACCCGGCCGCGGGCTCGGAACGGGCGTTGATCACGCTGACGGTCCGATCGAGCAGGTTGAGCTGGACGTGCAGGGGTTGGCAAGCATTCTTGATGTAGTAGTAGCTGACCATGGGCTTGAAGTACCAGTCGAACACCTGCCACTCGACGCTAGGCCAGCAAGCGTTGATCTTCCATTGGGTGAAGCCGCTGGTGATATCCCACATGCGGTGTTGGACGGCTTCGAACATCGAGCGATGCTGCTCGGCGGTGAGCAGGTGGGCCTTCCAGGCATAGTCGGCGGCGCTGTCAGCGTCACCGAGCAGTCGCTCGAGCGCCTCTTCGTACGGTTTGTAATAGCTGCAGGCGTCGTGATGGGCCCAAACGGCGTCCGGCGCGAACCTCTGGCAGGGCGCCATGAGGTCGGGAATGAACCGCGCGAGACTCGATATGGGCGGGACCGAGGGGGAGCAGCTCTCCATCATGAACATCCAGGTGCCCCCTTCACGGACCCAGCGGAAGTAGTCGACCGGCTCGAGCCAGCCGTAGGACTTCGGCGGGTAGTCGTTCATGCCGACGGGCAGGTCGGCCTTGACCCACTCGGGCGTGCCCTGGTCGCGTGTGCTCTTCAGGGTGTTTTCGGGGACGTACTTGGTCTTGAGCTTCAGGTTGGCGCGGTAGTCGGGGAAGGAGCCGGAGGGGATGAAGGGGCGCGTGCCATCGAGCCCAACAACGTCCCGGCGCCAATTGACGTAGATGTCTTCTCGCGGAAGACCTTCGTTCATGAACATGTGGAGCAGGAGGCTCGGATGGTTGCGATAGCGCTTGACCACATCGGCGGTGCCGCGTGCGAGCAGGTCGGGGTCGGGCACGTACTTCGCCCAAGGCACCAACGACCAACACCCATAGTAACAGTTGCCCAGCATCAGCCCGTAGCGGTCGCAGAGGTCCATGAACGCATCGGGCGGATTGGGGAGATCCTCGAAGTAGATGAGGTTCATGTGGGCTTCGGTGTAGTAGCGAATCTCGGTCTCGAACCGGGCGGGATCCCAATCGAGGAGGATTTCGGGCTGCACGTAACCGCCGCGGCAGAAGACCCTGCGGCCGTTGATGAGAAACCTCCGGCCGTGCCAGCCGTCGCGATCGTGCATCTGGCTGCCGATCTGCCGTACGCCGAAGCGGACCGTTTGCACGTCGGAAACGACCCCGGCGGCTTCGAGGGTGAGCGTCAGGTCGTAGAGCGGTTGGTCCCCGTAGCCATGCGGCCACCAAAGGCGCGGGTGTTGCATCACCGGGGAGGGCGTCACGGCGAGCTGTTTGGTCTCGTTCGGCCGCAACTCGATGGGCTGCTCGAAAGCGACGTCGGTTCCCTCGATCCGTCCACGAAGCTTGCCGCGAACGGGTGCATCGGTGGCGTTGACGACCTCGGTGGAGATTTTGAGCGTGGCGCGGTCGGTTTCGGGGAGCGGTAACTCGGTGACGATGAACGGGTGGCGCACGGCGGCGGGGCCCGTCCACTCGAGCCATACGTCCTGCAGGATGCCCATGTTGCGGTCGGGCACGGTGGGCATGCAGTCGTAGCCGATCGAGAACACCATGGTGGCGTCCTGCTGGATCTCCTTGTGGTACTTACGATCGCGGCCGAGGGGCTCGAGTTGCGTATCGGGCGTGCTGGGATGGTCGACGGGGAAGATCTTCACGGCCAAGACGTTGGGGCCGGCCGTAACGTGCGGCGTGACGTCGAAGACGAATCGTTCGTAGATGCCGACCATACGCTCACGGTCGGCCACTTGCCGGCCATTGAGCCACACCTCGGCGCGATAGTTGATGCAATCGAGATGGAGCCAGACGTGGCGGTCGGCCGGGAGTTGCGGGAGCGAGAACTCTTTGCGGTACCAGTAGGGATCGCGCCAGGGATTCCGTTTGTCGGGCAGGTGGCTGTATTTGGCGAGATCGTGTTCGGCGTTGAACTCGTCGGAAGAATCGGGGATCTTGTACGAGTCCAAGCCGACACGAGGATCGGGATAGACGCCACTGTTGACCAGGACGCCGAGGACCGTGGACGGCGCCGACGCGGTGTACCATTTGTCGGGCCGGTAGGCGGTTGTAGAAACCTGCTGGCCGGTTTCCGGCACGAGCGAGGACGACTGGAGGAGCCATCCGTCGGCGAGCACCTGACGTTGCTCGGGCGGCGCCGCGTATGCCAGGCCGGCTTGAGCGCCGGCGAGGGTCGCGATGACGGCTAGCAGGAAGTTCCTCCAGAGCGTCATGGTTCTCTTCCTGGGGGCTTCTCGCTCGCTGCACCGTGTGACGTGGCAACTGTCCAGCATGTCTCCAACCCAGCCCGTATTCTAGTCGGACATGCGCCAGAACACCAGATGCAGGCGCATAATTTTTCGAACGGTCGAATTATGAAGCTATGCGACCGTTGAAATCGCCGGGGGGGTGTGCGTAGGTCGTCGAGCCACGGATGCTGCGATCGGGCGGACAACGGGAGCGGCGCGGACCAGCGGCGGCCGTGCCTAGGCGGTTTGCGAAGCGACGGCGCCCCGCCTCGCTGCAAGAGTCGCAGCGAGGTAGGGCGGGACCGTCCGTTGCGGGCGAACTGTTGCGCGGCGTTCGCCCCGAGCGTTGATAGTGCGATCAGACGCGACCCGTTCTGACGAGCCGTACGTTCATTTCTTGGCGGCGGCCGGCTCGTAGTCGAGCACGGTCTTGGACTCGAGGTTCTTGAGAAGGGCCTCTTTGTCCATGAAGTAGGTGCTCTTCATCTTTCGTTCGCTGACGAGCTTGATCGCCTGATCGTCGAAGTGGGGCGAGTTGGGATCGTCGGATTGGCCGAGCGGGGCGCAGGTCCAGGACTGGGGCGGTTTGGTCATCAGGACGACTTCGGGGGCCGTTTGTCCGCCGGTGGCCATCCGCCGGCCGTTGCCGATGTCTTCGCGGAAGCTCAGGGCGCGGGGCGTGGCGATTGCGTCGAGGCTTCCGCCATCGGCTGGTGCGTTCTGCTTGCCACCCTTGCGGCCGCAACGGCAGACATCGCCGTACTTGACGTTGATGCTGCCCGCCTCCTTGAGCATGGCCTGGCAGCCGTCCTTGGCCAGTTGGATGATTTCGGCGTCGGTCATCGCGTCGCGCGGGGGCGAGCCGAGCCGATTGCCGATTCGCCCGTCGTCGCCCTTCAATTGCATCTTGAAGTATCGGTAGGGGAGAACGCCGGTGGAGTCCTTCTCGGCGCGAGCGTTCCAATCGAGGATTTCCTGCACGAACTTGGCGAGGGTCGGGTCGTCTTTGGTCTTGGCATCGGCTTTGGACCACGCGGCGCGGAGCCGATCCTGCCACGGTCCGGCTCCGTAGACCTGGGGCGAGAGCGCGATGTCGAAGAAGTCGTCGATACTAATGTGGTCGACGGCGTTGAGAAGATCGTAGACCATGTGCGCGCGCTGATGCAGGCCGTAGGCGAATCCATCCCTTGTCGGTTCCATGTAGATGTACGGCTTGTACTTGTCTTGCGTCATTGGGCTGTCGGCGCACATGACGCGCGGCGAGACGTTGCAGTTCTGCATCCAGCCGCAGGCCGGGTTCAAGATCTGCACGAGGTCGCTGGAGGGATAAATACCCAGCCACTCGGTCTTGGACGTGCTACCGTCGACCGGCTTTGAGTAGTCGTAGCCGTCGGGCCGGATCGGTGTGCGGCCGGTGCGCTGGTAGTAGATGTCGCCATCGACGCAGGTGACCATAACGTTCTGGCTCATGAGCTGCGTCATGGCCAGCGCCTTGCGAATGTCGGCGATGTTCTTGGAGGTGAACATGGCGTACATCTCGTCGGCGAGGCCGACTTGATCCGCGTAGGCGAGCGCACCGGCGTATCCGTAGCCGCCCTCTTCGGCGACGATCGGGCCGTGGTGCGTGTAGAGGACCTCGCGGGTGAACGGCTTCAGCGAGCCGTCGGGAGTCTTGACCTGGATGGTGATCGTGCGGCGAATGCCGTCGCGCCACTTGCCGTCGTACTTGTACTGGTTGGGGTTGTCGGGATTAAGGGTTTCTTTGAAGACATCGGCCGTATCCGGGCCTCCGGTGGTCATCGCCACGGAGATGTAGGCGTTGTGTCCGAGCGTAATGCAAGGCATTCCCGTGATGGCGACACCGGCGACGGCGAGACGTCCGCCGTAGAGGCGAGCCTCGTAGAAGCGAATGAGGCCGTAGAAGCTCAAGTGGGGATCGATGACGGCGATGGGGACGCCGGCTTTCGTTTTGGAACCTGCCAGGGCCATCTCGTTCGAGCCGTGGTACTCGATCTTCGGCGGTCGAATGCCGCCGGCCTCCAGATCGTCGGCCATCTCGCCCAACGGCCATCCCCAGATCACGGCGCGGCCCAGGGCGACGCACATCCAAGGCTCGATTTCCATGTAGTTGGCGGGCTTCTTTTCGGGATGATCGGCGAAGTACTTGCGCACGCCCTGCTGGAAGGCGACCATGCAGGCGCGCACCTTCGGCGATACCTTGAGCCAGTTTTCCTGGGCGACGTCGCCCAGCCGAAACAGACGCGCCTGATAGTCGTCCTCCAACGCCGCCGGTCCGACGATTTCCGACAGGCGGCCGGTCGCAGCGCGGTAGTTTTCGAAGATTTGCTCGGGGCGGTCCTCGGCTTGGGCGTAACCCAGGCCGTACGAGACGGCCTCCTCGGAGTCGCCGAAGATGTTGGGGACACCCCAAGTGTCACGATAGATGGTTACCGATTCGGCTGCCCAAGCCGCCGGAACGAGACTGGCAACCGTGCAGATCAACGCCAGTGCACCAACGAGACGAATCCTGCGCTTCATCACGCACCCTCCCAGAAAAGCAGTCATCGAGATTGATTTGCCGACACGATCGAGCGCATCTCGTGAGGCCGTAGCGCAAGTTTGCATTTGGATCGGAGGAGACAGGCCGGCAGCGCAACGGCCGAATGCGGCACCACTAGTGCGTGTCGCACTTAGCCGTAGCGTTCGTGGCGGCGTGCTTCCGCGGTTTCGAAAGCGAAACACACGCTACACCTACGCCGGATGCGCTCTAGTTCGCATTGTAATTGACAGTCATGGCGCGTTCCAACGATGCAGGCTCCGGCGTACGGGCTTGGCGAGTTGTTGGGCGTGGACTCCGCGAAGCGAGGGTTCGCGGCCCCCATGTCGTCGAGCGATCGCTACGAACGCACGATGGGCAGATCGACGCGGGCGAGGATGCGTTGTCGAGCTATGGGGGGAGAGTGTTTTGCGACAGATTGTCGCACCCGGGAATTTCGCGAGGAAGGCAGGGTTTTCACCGAGCGGAGGGTGCCGTTATCGGCAGCACGGTTTTTCTCGGGTCGCACTGAATCAGCCGAATGCCGGTTGGAGCGAGGGAGAGCCGATGCGAATGGTTGGCCGTGACGGGCCACGGGCTATGCCACCCCCCCGCCTATTATTCGTGGTCTGGGTGCGCTAGAATGTCTCCTCGTCGGAGGCGAGTTGGTCGACCGGGCGGATTTCGGTGGGGCTGTCGGTCCATTCGCCTGCGACGTCGCTGTTGATGCACCGTGACGTTTTATCGCAGAGTGAGAGGCGTGATGCAGTATTTGCTCTATTTGCCGAAGGAGTATGAGCGTAAGGAGGTTTGGCCGCTGGTGCTTTTTCTGCATGGCGTGGGGGAGCGTGGGGACGATCTTGAACTGGTTAAGCGGCACGGAATGCCCAAGCTGATCGAAGCCTGCCAGGAGTTCCCTTTCGTGGTCGTGTCGCCGCAGTGCCCGGATGACACGTGGTGGAATCCTCTTCATCTGACGGAGGTACTGGACGAGGTGGTCGGGAAGTGCAAGGTCGATGAGGAGCGAATCTACGTGACGGGGTTGAGCATGGGTGGATTCGGCACATGGGCGTTGGCCGCCCACACACCGGAGCGATTCGCGGCGTTGGCGCCGATCTGCGGCGGGGGGAACCCGATCTGGGCGGAGCGGCTGGCCCACGTCCCGATTTGGGTTTTTCATGGGGCGAAAGATGACGTCGTTCCGATTCGACGTTCGGAGGAAATGGTCGAGGCGTTGGAACAGAAGGGGGGCAGCGTGCAGTTCACCGTGTATCCGGAGGCCGAGCACGATGCGTGGACTGAGACGTACGCAAACGACGGCCTATACGAGTGGCTGCTCGAGCAGAAGCGCGAGACCAAGAGGTAAGGAGCGCTCGGCGCATCGACGCCCGGGATTGCGAAGAAGCCCGCCTAGAATTAGACGGGCTTCTTCTGCAATGCGGATGCGATAGGGTCAGTACGTCAACCTCACGTTGCCGTTCCCCAGGCGGGATACGGCCCGAACTCATCGTATTAACCCTACTTTCCACACGCATTGGAAGTATACGGGCAGGCGATCCGGGGGCAAGCGACAACCGGGCTGGTTGCCTAAAGGGTTAGCAGTAAAGCAGTTGCCGTCGAAGACTGTCGCATGGGACACTTTGGCTGACGTGAATAGCGGCGCGATTCTACCCGAAATGGGTATTTGCCGCGCCGGGCCGTCCGGCCAGATGCGAGCGTCAGTGGCCGTCGTTGTGGATGCGAAGTGGCGGGGCGTTGGCCTTGGTGCGGACCCAGTTCATGGTGTGGAGGACGGCTGGCCGCCGAATGAGCCAGCGTTCCAGAGCGAACTTGCCGGGGAAGTCGGTCAACATGAGGCCGACTACGATCGCGATAATGCCTTGGCCCGGCAGTACGAGCATCGCAATGCCGGCCAGGACCAGCAACAGCCCCAGCGAGTTTTTGACGAAGAGCACGAGCAGTCGTATCGCCGGATGAGATGAGTTCCGGGGGTGAAGCAGGGATCGGCGCGTAAGGAAGTAGTCGGCTGGAATACGAATGATTAGCCAGGGGATGACCATGAGGCTACCGACGAAGGTGATGGCCGAGACGATGCTCAGCCAGGCGAGGAGCGTCTCGTGTGCGCGGATCCAGTCCAAGAGCAGGCCCATGATCGGCGGCCATTGCGGTGAGAGCGCCGACATCGGCCTGGGGCCGAGATCAGGCAGGTGTGCCGGTCCAACGATCCCATTATGGAGAGAAATCGGTCGTTTTCAATGGGTTTGGCCGTTATGGAGAGTGGGTGGATGCCACCCGGGTGTCATATGGCGGCGCCTATGCGTTGGGGACGATGAGCTTGGATGAGCGCGTTGCGGCTCGCAGGGTATCGGGGGTGTTTTCCGCCCGCTGGCGAGCGCGCTGTCGGCGGAGTAAAATCGAGCGTGGCTCCTGAGAAGGTCGTAGCCTGGCGCCGGAATCGGAGCCGATGCTGGAACCTTCCTTCCTTCCCAATCCCCCCTTTCTTTATAGGAAACCACCCATGCGCAGCTTCCCTGCTTCGTTCCTAGCTCGGTGCCTTGTGATCGCGGCCGTGTTGCCGGCGATCGCGTCCACGGTTCGCGCCGCGCAGCTCGATGTGCCGAAGGGGTTCACGGCACTGTTCAATGGAGAAGACCTCTCGGGTTGGCACGGCATGCCGCATTTCGATCCGTACAAACTGGCCGCCATGCCGCAGGCCGAACGCGAGAAACTGTGCGCCGGCTGGAACGACGACATGAAGCAGCACTGGAAGGTGGAGAACGGTGAGGTCGTCAACGACGGGCACGGCGCCTACCTGACCACCGACAAGGAGTTCGGTGATATCGAACTGATGATCGACTACAAGACGGTTGCCCAGGCGGATAGCGGCATCTATCTGCGGGCAACGCCTCAGGTGCAAATCTGGGACTATACCGAAGCCGGCGGCAAGTGGAACCTGGGAGCGGACAAGGGGAGCGGCGGCCTGTGGAACAACAGCCCGGGCACGCCGGGCAAGGACCCGCTGGTGCTGGCCGACAAGCCGTTTGGCGAGTGGAACCGGCTGCGGATCATCCAGGTCGGCGAGCGCGTGACGGTCTACCTGAACGACAAGCTCGTGGTCGACAACGCGCGGATGGCGAACTACTGGGATCGGAAGAAGCCGCTACTGAAGCAGGGACCGATCCAGTTGCAGACGCACGGCGGGGAGATCCGGTGGCGGAACATCTTCGTGCGAGAGATCTCGCCCGACGAGGCCAATCAGATGCTGCGCAAGCACGGCGCCGAGGGATTCGTCGACGTGTTCGACGGCAAGGATTTTGCGGGGTGGGCCGGCGCGGTCGGGCAGTACGAGATCGGCGATGGCGCTCTGGTGTGCAAGCCTCACCAGGGCGGCACGCTGTACACGAAGGACGAATACGGGGACTTCGCCGCACGCTTGGAGTTTCGCCTGCCGACGGGCGGAAACAACGGGCTTGCCGTCCGCTATCCGGGCGAGGGAATCGCGGCGTATACGGGGATGTGCGAGATCCAGATTCTGGACGACGACGACCCGCAGTACGCGAAGCTGGACCCGCGGCAGTACACGGGCTCGGTTTATGGCATGGTGCCTGCCCATCGCGGCTATCTTCGTCCGACGGGCCAGTGGAACCTGATGGAGGTCGTCGTGGTAGGGCCGACGATCACCGTCGAGTTGAACGGGACGCAGATTGTCGATGCCGACGTGAGCAAGGTGACTGAGGTGATGGGCAACTCACCGCATCCGGGGAAGGATCGGACCAAGGGGTATTTCGGCTTCTGCGGGCACAATGATCCGGTCGCGTTCCGGGCCGTGCAGTTGAAGCGGCTCGACAAGAAGTAGTCGGCCGCGGGTGTCGGCGCTTCGGCAAAGGCAGTGCTGAATGGCAAGAAACCAGCGGGGGCTGGGCGCATCTGACGCCCAGCCCCCTTGCGGGTGCCGCTTCCTGAGGTCGATCGACGGCAACCGGTTTTCGCGAGGGGCTACTTCGCTTTGGCTTTCTTGGCCTTCTTCGGCTTTTCGGGATGTGCGGCGCGTGCCTTCTTGAGCTGTTCCTGCTGCTCGGGCGTGAGGATGGGCATAATCTTCTCGCGAAGCTCTTTGCTGAGAACTTCCATCTGCTTGTGCACTTCGGCCATCTTGGCCTTCTGCTCGTCGGTCAGCTTAACGGCCGCCTCGACCAGTGCCCGGGTTTCCTTTGGCGACTTGCCATCGGCTTTGGCCTGCTTGAGCGCGTCGGTCTTGGCCGCCTTCTGCTCGTCGGTGAGGATGGCTTGCATCTTCTTGCCGAGTTCGGCTCGCTTTGGCGCAAGCTCTTTGGCGACGGCCTTGATCTTCTCTTTCTGCTCGGCCGTCAGGTTCACTTTTGCCAGCCAGGTTGGAGCCTTCCATTCGGCGTGACGGGCCTTTTTGGCCTCGCCCTTCTTCTTTTCGGCGGCGCACAGGTTGCCGGCAATCATCAGGGCTGCCAGGAGCGCAAGAACGGTACTGAAGGTTCTCATAGAGGAGCCTCGCTTGAAGGGGGATACGTGTGGAAACACCACTCTTTCCACTAGAACCCCGCGGAATGCGAATAGTTTCGCGGCGGATCGAGCGATCTTGTCGGGTTGCGGGAAGGGACGCCGCGCTGATGGGTGACTGGGCTGCGGGTTGGCGCACGGCGATGCCCGACATGTGTCGGGTACCGGGCTGACCCGGTCGGGTCCCGGGGCGTGCGCGGAGAAGGTGTGGCTGTTGGGACGCTGGGGTGGTGTTGGGACGGTGGGTTAGCGTTGTTGCGGCATCGTCAGACGGAGGCTGAGGGAAGGCGAGGTGCCCCTATTCCCGGCTGTGCTACATGGTGGGTGTCAGGAGTTGTTCGACGGCGGCCAGATTCGGGATTCCGGCCTGGCCGCCACGTTGGGTGGCCTTCAGGGCGGCGGCGGCCGCCGCAAGACGAACGCGAGCCGGTAGATCGAGGCCCCGGCCGAGTGCCGAGGCATAGGCCCCGTGGAAGACGTCGCCGCAGCCGGTCGTGTCGACGGTCTGCACGGCGAACGCGGCTTGGTGCGACGCTGGGCCGTCGGGCTCCGGTCCGCGGTACCAGCAGCCCTGGGCGCCGCATGTGACGATCGCGGCTTGACGCCCGGGCGACCAGAGGGTCTCGGCAGCGGCGGCCGGATCGTCCCGGCCGGTGATCTTGGCGGCGAACGACCGGGAGAGAATCAGGTGGTCGACCAGGGCCAGCAGTTCCGGAAAGCGAGGGTCTTCGTCGCTTTCGAGGTCGGCAACGACCGCCACGCCAGCCGCTCGTGCCACGTGCGTAGCGCGGATCATTCCGTCGGTGCCGTAATGATCGAGGAAAAGCACTTTGGCGGCGGGCACCAAGTCTTCGAAGGGCCAATCGGGCTCGGCGAAGTAGGTGTTTGCCGCGTCGAAGAAGATCGTCCGCGTGGATCGGCGTTGGTCGACGACGATGACCGCGTGCACCGGCCGGGCATCGGCGCGGCGCCGAACGAGGGTCGTGTCGATTCGCTCGGCTTGCAGACGGTCGAGCACGAAGCGGGAGAGTTCGTCGTCGCCGAGAACGCCGGCGAAGGCGCAGGTCGAACCGAGCCGTGCGGCGGCCACCAGGGCCGTTGCCGTCAGGCCACCGCAGTGACGCTCGCGCCGCTGGACGCGAGTCTTGCAGTCGGCGGCCGGGTAATCGGGGACGTAGAGGAGGTCGTCGACGGCCGAGCTGCCGAAGCCGAGGATGTCGTACTTGGTGGTCATCGATGGTGGTCCGTCATGCGGGTTCCATGTGCAGCAGTTGTCGCGGGGCGTCGAAGACGATCGCCCGGGCGACGGCCAGCGCCTCGTCGCGAGTGTATTGACCCTGGCGGATCTTCTGCTCGAGCACCTGGGCCATTTGGTTGCGGACGATCTTCGCCTTGGCGTAGGTCCATTCGATGGAATACGCGTCGGAGAAGAAGCCGATCTGCTTGTTGGCTGGGACCATGTCGAGGCGCTCTTCCATGACCTGACGGATGGCGCCGGGGAAGAAGTTGTGCCACCAGTAGCCGGCGAGGGCGAAGTTGGGGAGCTCGCGACAGAGGGTGCAGAGGGACTGGTCGGCATGGCGGCTGGAGACGAAGCAGACGAAGCTTACCTGTGGATGGCGCGCGGCGATATCGGCCAGATCGCAGATCGATCGCTGCGGTACGATGCTGGCCGTTTCGTGCGGCAGCGGCTCGGCACCGAAACTGAACTGGAAGACGATCTGCGGTGCTCGCTTGGCGAGGGCCGTGAGGAAGGTTTCGTGCAGGTAGGACGCATAGATGTCGCGCTGTTCGGGGCCGGCGTGGTCGCGCATGGCCAGCGCGGCTGCCATCTGTTCGTCGGACACCTGGCGGAAGACGATGTCGGTGGAGATGTGGGTGGCGATGGACAGAACAGGGGCCGCGGCCAACTGCCCGACGAAGTGATCCATGGCGGCGTGGACGTCGTCGAGGGTGTGGATCTGCCGTTTCAAGGGGGGCCGCTTTCCGGCGGCGTGGGGAATGGGGCTTCCGGGCGGCTCACCCCAGCAGCGTTCCAGCTCGAAGAGCGCCGTGTCGTATTCGCCGCGCTGCGTGCGAGTGAAGAAGGCCCATTCCATGGAGTAGTGAAGGATGTCGTCGTCGGTCCCCTCCTGGCGGCGAGCCAACTCCGTGGTCAGCTTGGCGATGTTGGCCCGGCGGATGATCTCGCGCTGCCAGGCGTGGTCGTCGGCGCGTTCGCGCACCATGTCGTCGAGCCGCAGCCAGTTGTCGGCCGTGACGGGTTGGTCCCAGCCGTATAGGTCGGAAAGAATCGTACGCACACCCCAGTAGCAGCTCGTGTTTCGAATGTGGGGAAGATGGGGGATCGCCTCGCGGAGCCGGGCGTGGGCCTCTTCTTGGCTGGGCCAGCCGGGGAACTCGGTGAGCCGCGCGCCGCTTGGGCAGCCTGCCGAGTAGAGATCGCTGACCACCATGTGATAAAGGAGGATGTCGTGGAGGCCTCGTGCGGAAAGCCGGCCGCCGGTGAGGTGCGTGTGGGCGTCGAGCATCGTTGTGGCTTGGAGGCCTTCGCGGAGTTCCGCTGTCAACGATAGTTGGGTCATGCTCGTTCTCCGTAGATGGACGTTGGGATCGCCTTGTCGGCCGGTGGGCCAAACGGGCGATTGGGGAACTTGTGATTGTTGGAGCGACTGGTATCTGGCTGGCTGGCTGGTAAATGGGTGTTAGGCGCGGCCGGCGGCGCCCGTCGATTGGATCCACCGCTCGACGACCGGGGCGACGGCTTTGGCAGCGGCGGCCTGAGCCAGCGGAGCCCAGCGGTTCTGGCCGCTTTGCCACTGTGTTTCCAACGACTGACGCAACGCGGTTACGAGCTCTGTAGCGACGTTTACCTTGGCGATGCCCAGGCCGATCGCGCGCTTGAGATCGGACGGCGGTGTGCCGGAGCCACCGTGTAGGACCAGGGGAATCTTGACCGCCGCGTGCAACTCGGCGAGGCGTTGGAAATCCAGTTGCGGAAGTTTCGTGTACTGGCCGTGTGCGTTGCCGATCGAAACGGCCAGGGCATCGACGCCGGTCTCGGCAACGTACTGGATCGCGTCGGCGACCGTGGTGAGGGTGGAATCGCCGCCGCCCTCTGCGGTCACGGTATCGGCCTGGCCGACATGTCCGATCTCGCCTTCGACGGTGACTCCGCGAGGGTGGGCCCATTGGGCGGTTTGCTTGAGCGCGGCGACATTATCGGCGAAAGGGCGGGCCGAGTAGTCGAGCATGACGGAGGTGTATCCGGCCGCCAGACACTGTTGGACGTGCTCCAATGCGCTGCCGTGGTCGAGGTGCAGCGCGGCGGGCACCGAGAAGCGTTTGGCCACGGCATGGGCGACGGCGCCCATATCTTGCGGAGCGAGTAGCTCGAACTCCGGCGGTCCGTTCATGAGGATCACCGGCGCCCGCATGTCGGCGGCCACACTGAGGACGGTTACCATGATCTCGGCATTCCACGCACAGAACGCGGGCACCGCGTAGCCATCGGCCAGGGCCGCGTTGAGCAATTCGAGCATGGGAAGAAAACACATTGGAGCAACGTCTTTCGCAAGGTGAGTTCGTTCGAGAGGCGGCACGCAAGCGGTTGGAATGGCCGGGCGCGGGGGTGCCAAAACACGTACTGTACCGTTTCTCGCGACTCCCACCAAGTAGCTGGCCGTGGGTGTGGGAAGGATCGGGGGGTGGCCCAAAAACTGATGCTGATTGGGTCGCGGTCGACGGCTAGATTGGAGCCCGGCGAGTCGTTTGTCGAGCACGAAAGGATGCCATGGATCTTCCGCGGCTCACGCCGGCGCAGTACCTCGCGCTGGGAATGGTCATCCGCGGGACCGGCCGCGTTGAGGAACTGAATCGCAACTGGAAACGGCTCGGACTGTCGCGCTGCCACACGTCGGTGTATCGGCTGATGCACCGATTGGAGCTGTCGTGGTGCGTGATGCGCAGCCCACGGAGCGTCGGACGCGGGGAATCTCGGGGGAAAGTGGGCGCGTACCGCGCCACGAATCTGGGCAAGCTGTACTGGAAGGACGCCTGGAAGTTCTATCGCTCGCTACCGCCCCCGGAATCGCGGCTGGAGATGGCCGGGGCCGAACTCGGGGGAATGCCGGAGCTGACGTCGATCCAGTTGGTCGTCCTGGCGCTGCTGTGCGGTCGGCCGCGGCGGACGGGCGAGGTGCGCCGATGGCTCAAGAGGCTGGGATTTCCGCGGCGTGCGACCCACGTCTATCGAATGCTCGACCGCCTGCAACGGGCAGGCCACGTAGAGAAAGGCCCGGCGCGAGTTCGCCGCCGCGGCTGCGGGTTTCTGGAGCATCGGTACCGCATCACCGAACTGGGGCTTTCGGCCTGGGCGGCGCTATGGCATTTCCACGCGGGTGTTCGGCCGAGTCAGCGCATCGAGCATGCTCCGGCCGCGGGCGAGGCGACCGAGTACGCCTACGACGAACGAACGCGGCGGCTGTTTCGGCAGCGCGATGCGGCGAAGACGGCGGCGAGCCTCATGCAGCTCCTGCGGCGGCGGTCGCGTCGCGGCCGGCGTTGACCGAAGAGCTGCGGCCAGGCGGGTCGCTTGGGATGGGATTGCCGCTATCGTGGCTCCCCCACCGGCGCGGTTTGGGGGGCAATCTTCCCACCAAGGCGGCCCGCTGTGTGAAACTGGGTAAGGTTTGCCGATCGCAGGGAGATTCATGGTCCGTTTGTAAGCAACGCTCCGATATTTCCCGTGGGGCAGACTTTGACGGCAGTGTGAGTCGCACTGAACTGTCGCGTTCGTGGCGGTTTGTTTTTCGCGATTTCGAAAGCGAAACACACGCTGCACCTACGCCGGATGCGCTTCGAGACGGGGAGTATGGCCATGCCGCGGGCAAGTACGAAGTCGAGGGCGAGTTCTGAGCGTTTGCAGAATGATTCTGTCGGCCGAGTCGGGTGCCGGCCGGCGTGGATGGTTCTGGTGATGCTCGTCGTCGTCGGCGTTTCGGGGTGCACGAGTTGGCAGGAATACATCCACAACGGATTCAAGGTCGGGCCGAACTACGCGCGACCGGGCGCTGCGGTCGCCAATCACTGGATTGACGACGAGAACAAGAAGCTGGATACGACGGGGGGCGTCGACCCGGCGTGGTGGCAGACGTTCAAGGACCCGGTGCTGGACGGGCTGGTGCATACCGCATACCGGCAGAACCTGACGCTGCGGGTTGCCGGGCTGCGGATACTGGAAGCCCGAGCGTTGCGCGGCATTGCCGCGGGCGAGCTGTTTCCTCAGTCGCAGCAGGCGTTTGGCAGCTACGATCGGATCGCGATCAGCAAGAACGGCCCCAGCGCCGCGGTTCTGAATCATTATTTCGACGAGTGGACCCACGGAGCCGGTTTTGCGTGGGAACTGGATTTTTGGGGGCGCTTCCGCCGGGGCGTCGAGGCGGCGGACGCGCATCTGGACGCTTCGATCGAGAACTACGACGACGTGCTCGTGCTGTTGCTTTCGGAGGTGGCGCAGAGCTATGCGGATGTTCGCATTGCCGAACAGCGGTTGGAGTACGCGAAGCAGAACGTGAAGATCCAGAAGGGAAGCCTGGGGTTGGCCAACGAGCGGTTCGACAACGGCGTGGTCACGCGTCTGGACGTGACGCAAGGGCAGTCGAACCTGGCGCAGACGCAGGCGACGATTCCGCCGCTGGAGGCGTCGCGTCGGCAGGCGGTCAACCAGCTCTGCATTCTGATGGGCACGCCGCCTCACGACCTGGACGAGTTGCTGTCGAAGCACAGCGGGATTCCCGACCCACCGCCGACGGTGGCCGTCGGCATTCCGGCGGAGCTGCTGCGTCGCCGGCCCGACATTCGGCGAGCGGAACGCGAGGTGGCAACGCAAAGCGCACTGATCGGCGTGGCGGTGTCGGATTTGTATCCGCACTTTTCCATCACGGGCACGGTCTACTTCGACGCGTCGAAATTCGGCGATCTGTTCGACACGAACTCGTTTGCCGGAAACGTCGGACCGTCGTTCAGTTGGAATGTACTGAACTATGGGCGGTTGGTGAACCGGATCCGCGTGGAAGAATCGCGGTTTTTGCAGTCGGCGGTGCAGTATCAGGAGACCGTCCTGCAAGCCAATGCGGAGGCCGAGGACGCGATCATCGGATTTCTGAAGGCGGAGCAGCAGGTGGAGTCGCTGAAGGAGAGCGTGCACGCCGCGAGCGAATCGGTCGATCTGGTGTCGACGCAGTACCGCGAAGGCAAGGTCGACTTCAACCGCGTGTTCGATGTGCAACAGTTCCTCACGCAGCAGCAGGACCAGTTGGCCGTTGCCGAGGGGTCGGTCGCGAAGAACCTGATTCAACTGTACAAGGCGCTCGGCGGCGGGTGGCAGATTCGCCTGGAAGGAGGCTCGCCGATGGCGGAGCAGCCGCTGGAGGTGATCGAATCGCCGGAGCGGGCCCCTGATGCCGAGGAAGAGTTGATGGCGCCGCCGCCCTTGCCGCCGGCCAACGGGAAGTCGTAGCGGGGATCGAGATCGATCGTGGCTGTTCCTGGCGGGAGCAGTGCGCGTGGAAGGAAGGAAAGGACTAACGTCTGATGCGACGAGCGATCCTTGTGGTGCGTGTCGCACCTAACCGTAGCGCTGGCGGCGGCGTGTTTCGGTGGTTTCGAAAGCGGAGCACACGCTACACCTATGCCGGATGCGTTCTAATGGCAATCGCCATGGGGGTGTGCTGCGGGCGAGGTGTCCTGGCCGGCGGCGCGTGCGGCCGATCGCTCGACGCCGAGTTGCAATGCGCACGCTGTATGACGACGCCCTGTTGGTATCCGGGCGTGTACTGCCCCAAGCCGGCGCCGTGTATCTCGTGTAGGCCGCCCTGTACGGTTCCGGATGACTACTGCCGGAAACCCTGGCCGTGCATTTGCTGCCCGAACGTGTGCGGCTGTGTGGACGACTACTGTCCGAAGATGTTTCCGGCGTTGTGCTGGCCGGTCGACCGGGGCGTGCGCGGGCCGACTAGCGGGAAGCCGAGGATGGCAGCGCCCAAGCGGTAGGGGGCGCGTGGGAGTCGCACTTGGCAGCAGCGCTGGTGACGGGGTGTTTCTGCGGTTTCCAGAGCGAAACACACGCTACACATACGCCGAAAGCGGTCTATTGCTTCTCGGTCTTCGAGTCGGCGGGCTTGGGACGGCTGGCCGTTTCGGACTTCTGGTCGGCAGGACTGTTGGCGAGCAACTCTTCGGTGAACTGGGTCACGTAGTGCAGGCTGCTGGCTTCGCCGCGGAAGCCGACCACGCGCCGATCGAGGTCCATCTGCTGCCCGATGACGCGCCCGGCGTCGATATCGAACTGGAGCGAGCCGTGGGACTCGCGCTGAATGAGCAGCGCCTCGATGGCCGGATCGTGGATGGGTGTGAGGATTTGCGTGACGACGTCGATCGTCGCCACGCCGTTGCTGACGCGCGTGAGTGTGAATTTCTGCTGGGTGCGGATCTTCTTGAACGAGCCGTCGGGGAGCGGCACGTCGGAATCGAAGGGGATGCCCCAGGATTGGCCCACAGCGACCGGGTCTTCGGGGAGGACGATGGTGAGTTGGCTTTCCGCCTGGGCGGCCGCCTTGACGTCTTTGTGCTCGCGCTTGATGATCGTGCCGCGATTGTCGAGCACGGTGGTCGACAGGGGCATACCGAGCGATGCGGCGACGCTCTCGAATCCGGGGGGCGCCTTCTCGTCCTCGCGGCTGTTGTAGCGGAGCTCTGCGCGGCCGGTGAGCTTCTGGCTCATGTCGACGCTCTCGACGAGGTTCTCGAAGGTGGCGGTTCCCTGATCGTCGACTTTGGCAATCTTCCAGACCTTGACCGAGCTGCTGATGGTTTCGGCCGTCTGGGTTGTGCCGGAGACGGTGGTTGCGATTCGGGCACGATGGACGACCTGCCAGCGGAGCGTTTCGCCGGGATGGAACTTGTAGCGGAGGGTGTACTTCTTTGCGTCGGAAGGCGATGACTCTTCCGAATCCGGCTTGTCGGATTTCGCTTGCTCGGCGGCGAGCGAAGCAGTAGCCACCGCCAGAGCGGCCAGAAGGGGCAGAAGGGTGCGGGTGGCTCTCGTCATGCTCGCTTCCTTTCGAGTGATGGACGATCCAAGCAGACCGGCATGCCGACGCGACACTCACCGTGCCTGCTGTAGGGAATTGGTTCTGTGTTTCAGGGCATGGGACCGGCGGGAGGTTGCCGTGCTAGGGGCGATGGCCGAGGTTGAGGCCGCCACTCCATCCGAGCTTCTCGCGGAGCGTACGGTAGTAGCTGTGCCCCGGTGGGCGGTAGAGCTTGAACCGCGGCTCGGCCCGTTCGACGCGGATTCTGTCGCCAGGCTGAAGCGTCGCCAGTACGCGGCCGTCGACGATGACGGCCGTTTCGGGGTACGCGTTGGCCAGGACGATCTCGTAGACATGGTTGGCAGAATCGACGACGGGGCGATTGGTCAGGGTGTGTGGGCTGATGGGGTGGATGACAAACGCCAGGAGATCCTTTCGGAGGATCGGGCCGCCGGCCGAAAGGCTGTGTGCCGTGGAGCCGACGGGCGTTGCCACGATCAAACCGTCGCAACTATAAGTGGTTACGAGTTCTGAGTCAACGTAGAGATGGAGGTCGAGGATTCCATATGGCGGACCATTCTGCACGGTCACCTCGTTGAGACCCAATTGGCGGTGCAACTGCCGCCCTGAGCGGAAGACGCGGCACTCGAACATCAGATGCTCGACCACGTCGAGGCGAAACTGCTCGGGGGTGATCGACTGCATGACGCCGAGCAGATCCTCGGGGGAGATGTCAGCCAGAAAGCCTAGCTTTCCCAGGTTGACAGCAACCACGGGACGCTGGCGGTAGCCCATCTGGTGAGCGGCGCGAAGGATCGAGCCATCGCCGCCGAAGACGATGACCAAGTCGGCCTCGATCTGGGACAGGTCGGCCTCGCCTGAGAAATCGGTGAGAACAACTTCCGCGTATTGGGCGATCAGCGGTTGCAGCCGCTCTGCTTCGCGGACGACATCGGGGCGCCCGCCGAAGCCCAACAGAATCACGCGCATCGGGGGAGTATCCTCTCCATGAGGTTTGCATTGCAATGGAACGCAGGCCGCGGACGCCGACTGCACGTTCGTCGGAAAGGCTGGCGGACGAGGCCAAGCGGTTGGCGCCGTGCAGGGCCGTTGGGAGCCGAAATCGGGCCGCTGGAGCGCCCATGCGTCGATGATAGCCTAGCGGCATGGGAAAGCAAGGTGGCCGAGTTGCGGACGGGAGGCAGCCGATAAGCGGAGCAGGGCACCAAACGGTCTGAAGAAAGCGTGCGACCGTCGTGCTTGCCCACATTCCCCCAACTACGTTTGGGCTGCCGTCGGAGTGGCTGTTTCGGCGGGGCGTCAGGCCCAATCGCGACCGGTTTCCTTCTTCACGCGGACTTCGAACTCGCCGAGCAGTCCGCCGATGAGGTCCCAGCGGTCGCGGCGGCGGATTTCGATGTCGCCCTGGCGATTGATGCGCACGATGCTCTCCTCGTCCACGCCGACGGCTGCCAATTCGGCGGGCGACGGCCCTTCATCTCCCACGACGTTCAGCAGCGACTTGCCGGTCATCTCGATGAACTGCATGGCTATCCCGCTCAGAGAAGGGTCGGACCAGGGTCAAAGGTTCCCCCATGTTAGGAGGAAACCGTCCCCGACGTCAACCAGGGATTCGGGAGCGAACCGCTTGGCAGAGGGCAAGCATGGTCGGCACATCGAGTTGTTCGGCCCGCAGGGTGCCGTCCAATTGCTGTTGGCGAAGGATGTCGTCGACGTCGGGTTTGGTTAGCTGGCCGTTCATGGCGGCGAAGAGTTCGGATCGGAGGAGCTTGCGGCGGTGGCAGAACATGGCCCGCAGAAACTGGTGAAAGTATGAGCGATCTGCGATTTGGCTACGCAACTGGTCGTCCAGTGTGATCTGGACGATCGCCGATTCGACCTTGGGGCGGGGCCAGAAGGCCGTGGGGGGGATGATGCGAACCAGCTCGACCTGGCACTGGCACTGTACCCAGATGCTGAGGCCTCCGTACGGCTTGGTTCCGGGCTGCGCTACGAATCGGGCGGCGACTTCCTTCTGGACCGTGATGGTCATCGATTCGGGCGGTCGATCGATGGCAAGGAGATTAGTGCACAGGGGCGTGGCGACGTTGTAGGGCAGATTGGCGACGAGTTTGAAGCGTCGGCCGGGGGCGGCCTGTAGCTCGTTGAAAACGGTCTCCAGGACGATGGGATTGAGGCGGTTCTTGTTCTTCAGCACGTCGACCAGGAGCATGCGTACGTTGGATGTGCCGTGGAGCTGCTCACTTGCCAACTGGTGCATCTGGGGATCGACCTCGACGGTCACCACGGCGGCGGCCTGCGAGGCCATTTGTGCGGTGAGCGAGCCGGTGCCGGTGCCGACTTCGAGCACCACGTCGTCGGGAGCCAATCGCGCGGTGCGCAGCAACAGGCGCAGCAGGTTCAGGTCGATGAGAAAGTTCTGGCCGAGCTTGGTTTGCGGCCGGAGACCCGCTTCGGCGAAACGTCTCTTGAGAAAAGAAAGAGTCTGGTTGTGGGAAGAGGGAGCTGCCATCGAATCGCACGTATTGCGAAGGAGCGACTAACCGTCGGAGCGCTGAAGCGTTCGGCCGAGGGTGGTTATGGATGGAAAATGCCGTGTGGGAACAACGTGCGGGGGGTCACGCCGAGTTGCCGCCTTTTGCCCCGAATGCCTGCTGTGGAAGACTCGCTTCGACAAGTCGCTGGACGTACTTGGCGAGCAGGTCGGTCTCGAGGTTGACCTTGCCGCCAACCTTGAGCGGGCCGAGCGTGGTGACGGCGAGCGTGTAAGGAATGAGGGCCACGCTGAACGATTCGGGTTCGTTGTCGACGATGGTGAGGCTGACGCCGTCGACGGTGATCGACCCTTTCGATGCCATCTGTAGGCTGAGCGATCGCGGAATCTGGAAACGGAATGTGGACCACTCGCCCATGTCCTCGCGCTGGGTCAGCGTTCCGACTGCATCGATGTGTCCACTGACGAAGTGGCCACCGAGCCGATCGCCGACGGCCAGGGCGCGCTCGAGGTTGACGGGGCTGCCGGGTTGGAGATCGCCGAGATTGGTTCGGGCGAGTGTTTCCGGGCCGGCTTGAAACGCCATCGTGTCGCCATCGACTTGCACGACTGTCAAGCAACAGCCGTTGACCGAGATGCTGTCGGCGACGGCCGTTTCCTTGACAATCCTGGGCTCGCGAACGATCAGCCAACAGCCGGGTGGCTCTTGGCGAATTTCGGCGATGGTCCCGAGTGCTTCGACGATTCCGGAAAACATGTTGCGAGGGACTCCAACGGTCTAAAAGATCGATTCTTCCTGGTGCCGGCGCTGGACGAGTTTTTCCCAGCCGTAGCGCGCCGGCGAGCCAAGCGCATAGGCGGTGCAGATGATGGGTACTGCATACCCGTGGATGACCATGATGGCGACCAGGGCGAATACGAGCCCCACGAGGTGACTGAAGCTGCGCTGCCCACGGAAAAGGTGGTTGACCAAGTGAGGATAGGGGATTCGCGAGACCATCAGCAGGGCCAATACGACGGCGAAGCAGGGCAGGACGGTCTGCAGAACGTAGTGGATCTCCTGGGCGTACCATTGGGAGCCTGCCTCGCCGGCACGGAGCCGGTAGAACATCATGGCGAAGCCGGCGATCGACGCGGCGGCAGCCGGAGTGGGCAGACCACTGAAGTGCAGGTGGTCGTCTTCGTCGCCTGTCTCCACGTTGAAGCGGGCCAGCCGCAAGGCGGCACACACGGCGAACGAGGCGGCGATGATCCACACGGCTTCGCGGTGGAGGTAGGCGAACGCGGGGCAGAGCTTGACCAGGAGGAAGGCGGGGGCCACGCCGAATGTGACCAGGTCGGATAGGCTGTCGAGTTGCGCACCGAAGTCGCTCGTGCTGTGCGACAGGCGGGCGACGTGTCCGTCGAGGGCGTCGAAGACCATCGCCAGAAAGATGAGCCAGCCGCTGAGCATCAGGTCGGTCAAGTCGGCGACGTCGGTAAGCTCCATGGCGGCCGATTCTGGCCGAGCCACCCGTGCCGCCACCACGATGGCGAAGAACCCACACACGAGGTTCCCCAGAGTGAACATCGTCGGGAAGACGGCAACCGATCGAAGTAGTCGCATGGAAGTGGCTTTGCCAAAACGGCCTAACGGTAGCTGTTGACGTTGCGTTGGAGGCAATACGGATACACCGCCGGCCAAACTGCCTCCGACCGAAGTCTACTCGGCGCAACCATCCTTTCTACTGGTTATCGGCATAGTGGGCCAGTACCGTGTGGCCCGCCCGCACTCGCTGCCCCAATTGGACATCGACCTGAAGACTGGGACTTCGGGCGACGATCAGTTCGGTGCGCGACCCCAATTTTATCATTCCGATTCTCTCTCCACGGGCGAGAAGATCGCCGGGGCGCAACACACAGACGATCCGCCGGGCGATTGCGCCGGCAATTTGTCGGACGATCATCCTCCTGTGCGGGGGAGTGTCTTCCTCCAGCCCGACCCACATGTTCTCGTTACGCAAGGCGCTCTCGGGATCCAGGGCGTTGAGAAATTCGCCGGGCCAGTAACGCAAGGCGATCACCCGAGCCTGGGCCGGAGAACGATTTAGATGGACGTTGAAAATGGAGAGGAAGATGCCGATGCGCACGGCGGGGCCACCGATGAAGGGGTCGTGCTCGACGACCGCGATTTCTGCAATCTTGCCGTCGGCGGGGGAGACGAGCAGGCCCGGCTCGGTCGGCACGCGCCGCCGCGGATCGCGGAAGAAATAGACGATCAACCCGAGGAGCACGGCCGGAATCGGGGCCACGTAGGGGAAGTACCAGGCCGACAGCGCGGTCAACGCCAAGAGCGGCCAGCCCATCAATTGCAGCTCGGCCAATCCCCAGCGGGCAAACGGGAGACGCTCGCGCCACCGAAACAGGTCGTCGGCCTCGTTCCAGGAGCAGGTGCAGAGGTTTCGGCAGTATTTTAGATCGCGAGGATCCAGAATCTCGTGGGGTGCGCCCTGGCAGCTTCCCTGGCGGAGGTCGGCCATGCGACGGACGTAACCGGGGCGAAAGCGTTTGAGATACCAGCGTCGCCAACGACCCCAGGCCAACTCGATACGACAACACACCCCTCCGCCGGGTTGAACCGAGGTGATGTTCTCCGGAAGGGGTTCCGGTGCGCTCTGCTTGGACAAGGGTTCGGTCGTGCTCATCGGCAAATAGGACGGTCTAGTGCGTGTCGCTCTTAACTGTAGCGTTCGCGGCGGCGTGTTTCTACGGTTGGGGAGAGCGAAAAACACGCCACGATTACGCCGAATGCGCTCTAGGGACTATTCGTTTCCCCCATGGTAGTTCTTTGCGATTCGGATGGGAAGGAAGGCCGGCCGCTGGAGCGATCGAAATCCGACACTGGGTCAGCTACAGGCGGTGAGCGACGGGATAGGTTTTGTACTCGCTCTCCATGTTTCACTGGGTTTCCCAGGTTGTGTATTTCGTTGGCGGCGATACGGCGTGAGGTTTATCGACGTTGCCTATTTTTTCGGGAAGGAGTGGTGGGAGTAAGGCGGGGATGAATGTCGGTGGGTGGCCTGGTGTTTGCGAGGAATGTGTTTGGTGGTGCGAGTCGGACGCAGTCCGCTGGTGGGGCTCGCTTCGCTCGGCCCACCCTACGTTTTTGGTGGTTGCAGCACGGCAACGACCGAAATCGGTTGGCGCCCTCGTGGCGTCGGAGTACTAGGCAATCCCCAGATAATTGTGCACAATGGTCGGCTTCTAGGCCTAGAGGTATGCCAATCGGGATAGCGGCGCCAGCAAATCGGACGCGGAGCGGAGACGCGCAGGCGCCTTGGGTGTGCTCAAGTGCATGCCAAGATCTGCCGACAACGGCACGGATAGTGTCGTGGGGTCGATCCGTCGGCCCGATATTCGCCAACATTCCAGACGGTCCCTTTTTCAGGAAAGTTGAAAAGTCCATGAGTTCCACAATTGTAGACGTTCATGCCCGGCAGATTCTTGATAGTCGAGGCAACCCAACGGTTGAGGTCGACGTGACCTTGGCCGACGGCTCGTTTGGCCGGGCGGCCGTTCCGAGCGGTGCGAGCACTGGCGTGCACGAGGCGCTGGAGATGCGTGATGGCGATGACACGTGCTACCTCGGCAAAGGGGTGCTCAAGGCGGTCGCCAATGTGAACGAGGAGTTGGCCGACGAGGTATGCGGCATGGACGCGTTGGACCAGGTCGCCCTGGACCAGCGGATGATCGAGTTGGACGGGACGGAAAACAAGCGTAAGCTCGGCGCGAACGCGATTCTGGGCGTGTCGCTGGCCGCCGCCCGGGCCGCCGCCGACTATACGGCGATGCCGTTGTTCCGGTACCTGGGGGGGGTGGGAGCGCGAGTCGTGCCGGCGCCGATGATGAACATCATCAATGGGGGCGCGCACGCCGACAACGCGGTCGACGTTCAGGAATTCATGGTGATGCCTCTGGGCTTCGAGCGGTTCAGCGACGCGATTCGCTGCGGCTGCGAGGTGTTTCACAATCTGAAGAAGGTGCTGCACGCCCGCAAGTATTCGACCAACGTGGGCGACGAGGGCGGTTTTGCGCCCAATCTGAAGAGCAACGGCGAGGCGCTGGAAGTGATCAAGGAAGCGGTCGAGAAGGCCGGCTACGAGCTGGGCAAGCAGGCGTTCATCGCGTTGGACGTTGCGGCCAGCGAGTTCTATGACGCCGAGAACAAGGCGTACACGATGGACGGCAAGAAGCTGGACGCCGAAGGCGTGATCGATGTTCTGGAAGGCTGGATCGACCACTACCCGATCTGCTCGATCGAAGACGGCTGTTCCGAGGACGATTGGGCCGGGTGGAAGAAGCTCACCGAGCGGCTTGGCAAAAGAGTCCAGTTGGTGGGGGACGACCTGTTTGTGACCAATACCAAGCGGCTTCAGCGCGGGATCAACGAGGGAATCGCCAACAGCATCCTGATCAAAGTGAACCAGATCGGCACGTTGACCGAGACGATCGAGGCCGTAGAACTGGCCCGGCGCAGTGGTTACACGAACGTGATCAGCCACCGTAGCGGCGAGACGGAAGACTCGACGATTGCCGACCTGGCCGTCGCGCTGGGGACTGGACAGATCAAGACGGGTTCGGCTTCGCGCACGGATCGGATGGCGAAGTATAATCAACTGCTGCGTATCGAAGAGATGCTGGGCGAGTCGGAGGTATACGGCGGGCTGCTCTTCCCCCGGAAATAGTGGGGGCGAGCCTTTTCGCCAGCGTTGCGGCGCGGTCGCCCAAGTTCGACGCAGAACGCCATGGGCCTGACGGTCGCGACTGGAGTGCAACCCCGTCGGCGGCCCATGGGGCGATGGGTCGCCGACGAGCGGATGCGCTTCATGACGAGTCTGTTAGAAAACCCAACACCGATCTTGTTTGCCGGCATTCTCGCTGAAGCCGTGCTGGCCGTGTTCCTCGTTCAAACCCGGCGGGGCGTTCTGATCGTCGCCATGGTGGGCGTGTTGTTGGCCACCATCGCCGGGGTGGTTATTGAGCGAGTGGTGGTGACGGACCGCGAACGGGTTGAGGCGACGCTCGACGATGCGGTGACGGCGCTGAGCGACAACGACCTTCCCGGAGTTCTGGCGCGCCTATCGTCGCAGGCCGACCGCACGCGTCAGCGGGCTACGTGGGCGATGGGCCGGCTGCGCTTCACGAGTGTGTCGATTCGGGGACTGGACATCACCATCAATCAGCTGACGAGTCCGCCGACGGCCGAAGCCCGGTTCACGGGCGTGGCTTACTTCCGGGATCTGCGCGGCGAGTCGCCGTACGAGCACTATGCGGCGAGGTTCGTCGTGGAGTTGGAGTTGGAAGGCGACCAGTGGCGGATTACGGACCATGTGGAGAACGATCTGAGCAGTGCATGGGGACGGGAGGAGTGAGTTTGGCCCATGCGGGTGTTTGGATGGTTGCGGACGTAGTCTGTCGGCGCGAACCGTGGCACGGCCGCGCTGGACTGTGCCGCGATTCGGAGTGGGGTGGCCAGATGGTCTGGTTCGAGCGGCCTCAGAAGTGCGTTGGCCCCGATTGGGATGTGGGTGGCATACCGTTCGGTGCGTAGCCCTGCGGTGCGTAGCCTTGGGGTCCCTGCGGTTGTTGCCCAGAGCCTTGAGGGCCGTAGGGTTGCTGTCCATAGCCTTGTTGTCCGTAGCCTTGGGGTCCGCGCGCCTGTGGCCCGTAGGGTTGCGGGCCGAGACCTTGGGAACCGTAGACAGGTCCGATGCTGTTGACCCAAGGCGGCACGGGCAACTGGCCGAGTCCGTAGGGGTTGGACCAGGATCCGAAGGGAGTCGTCCAGGGACCTTGGGGATTGCCCCAGGGGCCGTAGGGCGTGGCGCCGGCACGATAGGGATAGAGCCATTCGCCATAGGGGCGGATGGAGTCGCCCTGGCCCCAGGTTTCGACGACGTGGAGATGGTCGGCACTGCCGCCTACGCGGAGGCTGCTGTTGGTGTGCCGATAGGCGCTTTGTTGATAGGTTGGGTCGCCCTCGAAGTACGGCTTTGCCGGAGCGGCGTAGCGAGTGACGCGGGCGCCGGTTTCCGGATTGTGTGAGTATTGCGAGGGGCGGAAGATCCAACTGCCACTAGGATCGTTGGAGTCGGCCGCGACGGTGCCAACGAGGGCGCCCGTGGCCAGGGCGAATGCCAGCAGAAGATGCCTTGTCATGGGGAGTAATGCTCATGCTGTCGCAGGCCTCAACAGCGGCCGTCATCCTTCCTCGGCGATGGAGAGACCTTTCGGTGAGCCAGCGTGGGGCCGTTGGCGCCGGGCGCTGGGACACCGAGAACCGTAGGGGATCATTTGCGTTCCGTCCCAAGAGTTCCTGAGGGGTCATCGAGGAATTGCTTCGTCGTGGTTACTGTTTCGGGTGCATGACTTGCAGTTCCTCTTTCTTCGGGTCGTAGACGTATTGGCAGCCAGGCCGCAACACAGGGAGCTTGATCTTGTTGTCTTTCATCACCTGGACGAACTCTTCCAGGGTTTGCGGAGCGTGGCCGTTGGTGGCCTTGTAGAGTTTTAGGGCCTCGGGGACCTGGATGCGGAAGACGATCGCCTCGCGCGCGGCGAAGTACTGGGCCACGGGAGTGGTGATCAGACCTTCGCCGTAGTCGCGTCCCTTGGCGCCGACGCCGACGTCGGCCTTCTCGACGACGACCTTGGGGGCTGGAGCAGGCGCGGGGGCCGGGGCGGGTTTGGAGACCTGCTGGGAACCGGAGCCCGCCGGCGGCACCGGGGCCGGTTTGTAGTCGCTGCAGCCCAGCGCGGTGCCGATCGCCAAAAGCGAGACCATGAACATCGTGCGCACGGGAAATGCTCCTGACTGGCAAGGAGGATCGTTGGTGGTTGCCGTAGGTTAGGAATTGTCGGCCGAGGCGCGTTGGCGGCGCCGCGTGGTTCGCAAGACGGGCGCGCCGGCGGCAAGGGACGGTGCCTGGTCGGCCCGCGCGGGGTCTTCCAGGTCGAAGGTCCAATGGCGCATTTGCTCCAGGGCCGATTGACGGGTCATGTTGAAATCCAGGGGCGTCAGGCTGACGAAGCCTTTGGCCATCGCGGTCAGGTCCGTTTCGTGTTGGGTCGCCGGGGCCGGCGGCTGGCCGGTCGCCCAGTAGTAGTCGCGTCCCCACGGATCGGTTCGCTTTTCGAAACGTTCTCCGTATTGCGCCACGTCCATCGGTACGACGTGTACTTGCGGCGTACCTTGGAGAGCGGCGGTCGGAATGTTGAGGTTGTACAGTTGCGGTTCGGAGGAGTTCTTGGCCAGTATCTGTTCGATGACATTGCGCGCCAGGCGGGCGGCTTTGTCGAACCGGGCATGTTCGTCGAACTCCAACGAGACGGCCACGCTGGTGATCCGGAAAAAGGCTCCTTCGATCGCCGCGGCCACCGTGCCCGAGTAGAGCACGTTGATCCCGGCGTTGAGTCCACCGTTGATTCCGCTGACGACGAGGTCAGGTCGCCGTGGACAGAGCTCCGTGACGCCAATTTTCACGCAGTCTGCGGGGCTTCCCTCCACGGCCCAGCCCCAGTGATCGTCGCCGACGTAGACCTCTTTGACGATCAGAGGAGTCAGGTAGGTGATGGAATGCCCCACCCCGCTTTGTTCGGTCGCCGGGGCCACGAGACGGACTTCGCCCAGGTGGGACAGCTCGCGTTTCATTGCCGCCAGACCGGGAGCGTAGACGCCGTCGTCGTTTGTCAAAAGGATGAGCACGCCAATTCCTGTCCGTCGTTGCAGGTAAAACCTGTGGGTCTTCCGTGAGCGTTACCTCCACTATAATCAGCGTGGAGGAATGGATCAATCGGCAACGCGCTAAGGGGCTTTGTAGCAAGAGGTTATCGTCGGTGGTGCGAGGCAGTGCCAGGGGCGCCGACTGCGGGATGAGTCGGCGAACTCGGCGGGTGATTACGGCGCGAGAAGGAAGCGAATGGCGATTGGGGCAGCAGGGCAATTGGCGCGTGTGAGGTTGTGGTTGCGGCGTACGCAGAGATGAGGTGCCGCGAGTGGGTCGGCGCGGAAATGGGAGGGTTCCCGGGAGAAGGAAACGAGGTGGGGCACTCAGGCAGGGGGTGCTATGCGGAGTCGGGCGAGAGCCCTATAATAATCCGTTTTCCTGCGGGAAATCCACTGATGATGCGGATCGCCGAGCAACGCGTATTGGTTCTCGACTTCGGCTCTCAGTACGCGCAGCTTATCGCGCGGCGCGTGCGGGAGCAGAACGTTTACGGCGAGATCGTTCGCCACAGCATTCTGGCCGAGCGCGTTCGCGAGCTGCGTCCGCGAGGGCTGATTCTATCGGGCGGGCCGTCGAGCGTGTATGCCGAAGGCGCGCCGAAGTGCGATCCAGACTTGTTTCGGCTCGGCATTCCCGTGTTGGGTATCTGTTACGGGATGCAATTGGCCTGCGAGGCGTTGGGCGGGCAGGTCGCCAGCTCGCCGGCGCGGGAGTACGGTCGCGCCCACTGCCGGATCGTGCAGCCGAACGAGCTTTTCCAGGGATTTCCGCAGGAAACGGACGTGTGGATGAGCCACGGCGATCAGGTTTCGGAGATTTCGGAGGACTTCGAGGCGCTGGCGAAGACGGCGACGTGCCCATACGCCGCCGTGAAGCACCGCCTGCTGCCGATCTACGGTTTGCAGTTCCATCCGGAGGTGACGCATACGCCGCTGGGCAGCCAGATCCTGAGCAACTTTCTGCGGAACGTGTGCGGGTGCTCGGGAACCTGGAAGCTGTCCGATTTCGCCGAGCAGAGCATCGAGCAGATGCGGCGACGCGTGGGGACGTCGCGGGTGATCTGCGGCTTGTCGGGCGGCGTGGACTCGTCGGTCACGGCGGCGCTGCTGTCGCGGGCGATCGGCTCGCAGTTGTCGTGCATCCTGGTCGACAACGGATTGCTGCGAAAAGGCGAAGTGCAGACGGTCATCCGCGAATTCACCGACCATTTCCAGACGGACTTGCACGTCGTGTCGGCCGAAGAGCGTTTTTTGGCCGCGCTGAAGGGTGTGACCAACCCACAGGATAAGCGGCGACGGATCGGGCACGCCTTCATCGAGTGTTTTTCCGACGAGGCTGCAAAGATCAAGGACGCGCGGTTTCTGGCGCAGGGGACGCTGTATCCGGACGTGATCGAAAGCGGAGGGCTGCGAGACGGTCCCGCGGCGACGATCAAGCTGCATCACAACGTGGGCGGATTGCCGGAGAAGCTCGATTTCGAGCTGGTCGAGCCGCTGCGCGACCTGTTCAAAGACGAAGTCCGCAAGTTGGGCACGCAGCTGGGACTGCCCGACGACATCGTGTGGCGGCATCCGTTCCCCGGTCCGGGTTTGGCCGTTCGATGCGTGGGGGAGGTGACCAAGCGGCGTCTGGACACGCTTCGCGAGGCGGACGCGATTGTGGTGGACGAGATCAAGGACGCGGGTCTGTACCGGGAGACGTCGCAGTCGTTCGCCGTGCTTCTGCCGGTGCAGAGCGTGGGCGTGATGGGCGATGCGCGGACCTATGATGACGTCGTAGCCGTCCGTTCGATCAATTCAGAAGATTTCATGACGGCCGACTGGAGCCATCTGCCTTACGAGTTGTTGGCGCGGATCTCGACGCGAATCATCAACGAGGTGTCGGGAGTGAACCGCGTGGTGTACGACATCAGTTCGAAACCGCCCGCCACGATCGAGTGGGAATAGCGTCGGAGGGACCTTATGCAGCAGGTGAAACTCTTCAAGGGTCTAGAGAACGAACTGGGTGCGCTGGAGAACGAGGTGAACGGCTGGCTCCGGCGAAGCCGCGCCCGGGTTATCAGCATGTCGGGAAATATCGCGCCGCAAACGCACAATCTGGAAGTTGGGGGAGCCGGCTTGAGCAGGACGGCATTCGGCGCCTCGGACGTGCTGCTGATCGTGCTGTACGAAGCCGCCGAGAGCTGATTCTCGCCGGGGCTGGGGAGCGAGTGCGAGATGGGTCCCCCGGATGGTGGCTACTGAACGGGAGCTCGATTTGTGGGCCAAAAGGCGACCGATTCGAACGATTCCGACGTACTGAGTTTTGAAGAGGCCTTGGGTCGGCTGGAGGGCGTCGTCCGCGAACTGGAGGAGGGCGATCTTGGGCTGAACGAGGCGCTTGCCCAGTACGAGCAAGGGGTCAAGTGGCTGCGGCAGTGCTACGACCTGCTGGCGAAGGCCGAGCGACGGATCGAACTGGTAAGCGGGGTTGACGCTGAGGGGAAGCCAGTCACGACACCGATGGACGATTCGGCCCTGAGTCTGGAACAGAAGGCGCAGCAGCGGAGTCGACGGCGCAGTGCGTCGCGGCGGTCGGCCCCGTCTGCAGGAGGAGAGTCCGAATCGGAGGGCGACGTAGACGTGCCTGGGGGTCTGTTCTAGAATCGAGCATATGGTTTCCCCCTCTTTCAAGCTGGCCCAATATCGCGACGAATTGCGTCCGCAGATCGAAGCGGCGTTGGATGGCTACACGCGCCTGGGTGACGGGTGTCCGTCGGAGCTTGGTGAGGCCATTCGGTATAGCCTTCTGGCGCCGGGTAAGCGGCTGCGTCCGATGCTGGTGGTGATGGCGGCCGAGGCTTGCGGCGGCCAGCGCGAGGCGGCGCTGCCGGCGGCGTGTGCCGTGGAGATGGTGCACGCGTACTCGCTTATCCACGACGACCTTCCGGCGATGGACGACGACGATTTGCGGCGAGGGCGGCCGACGTGTCACAAGAAGTTTGGCGAAGCGCTGGCGATCCTGGCCGGGGACGCCCTGTTGGCGCTGGCCTTTGAGACTTTGGCCGAAGGTGTCCGACCGGCATCGACCGCGGCGCGGTGCTGCGCGGCGTTGGGCCACGCGGCCGGGCCGTGCCAGTTGGTTGGCGGTCAGGCGGATGACATTCTCGGCAAGCTTGTTGATACCGACGCAGCCAATGATCGCGATTCATCCCGGATACCAGCCGAAACGGCTAGAATCCGGGGCTCCGGTTGCCGCTCGACGAGCATTAGTAATGCAGGCCTCAATAGTGACCCGACAGCGATGTCGACAGACGAACCGGGCGAGGAAACGGTTGCGTTGGTCGAATCGATCCACCGTCGGAAGACGGGGGGCATGATTCGCGTGTCGGTCCACTTGGGGGGACTGGTCGCCGGGGCCGATGACGGCCAGTTGGCGGCGCTGGACCGATTTGCAGGCTGCTTGGGTCTGGCGTTTCAGATCACCGACGATCTGTTGGACGCGCAAGGCGTGGAGGCCCAAGTGGGCAAGCGCGTGCAGAAGGACAAGGATCAGGGAACGCTCACCTTCCCGCGGCTTTTGGGGATCGACCGGAGTGTGCGCCGCGCGGAAGAACTGGTCGACGACGCGTGTGCGGCGATTCGACCACTGGGGCAAGAGGCGGAATGCTTGGAAGCCATGGCGCGCTACGTGTTGGAAAGGCAGCAGTAATGGATCTCTTACTTCCGACCATCCACTCGCCTGCGGATCTCAAGGGGCTTTCGTCGAAGCAGCTGAAGCAACTGGCGGGCGAGATTCGCGAGGTGCTTTGCCGTGTGGCGCGGACGCGAACGGCCCATTTCGCGTCGAACCTGGGTGTGGTCGAGTTGGCGCTGGCGTTGCACACGACGTTCGATTTCCAACGGGATCGGCTTGTTTGGGATACGGGGCACCAAGTCTACCCGCACAAGATGCTTACGGGCCGCTACGAGCAGATGGACACGATCCGGGCGCGCGGCGGCCTGATGGGATATCCGAATCCGGCGGAGAGCCCGTTCGACCTTTTCATGACCGGGCACGCGGGATGCAGCATTTCCACCGCGATCGGTTTGCGATGCGGCGACGATTTGGTACACGGCGACGAGGACCGGCATACGGTCGCGGTGATCGGCGACGGCGCGTTTACTTCGGGGATTGTGTTCGAGGCGCTGAACTGTGTGGCGGGGCTGAAGAAGAAGCTGACGATCGTTTTGAACGACAACATGATGTCGATCTGCCCTCGCGTGGGCGGATTGGGCGAGTACCTGGATCGTTTGCGGGTGGCGCCGTTCTACACGGGACTGAAGAGCGAGATCCAGAAGCTGTTGAACCACATGCCGCTGCTGGGCGATCCGGTGGAACGATTGCTGGCGCAGACGCGGGACGCCATCAAGGCCGGCCTGCTCGGCGGGATGCTGTTCGAAGAGTTGGGATGCCACTACCTGGGGCCGGTCGATGGGCACAACATCCGGCAGTTGCAGAAGTATTTGGCGATGGCGCGAGGGTTCGACGGGCCCGTGCTCCTGCACATCGTGACTGAGAAGGGGCACGGCTTCAAACCGGCCGTCGACGACCCCGTCTATTTCCACACGCCGTCGCGGTTTCCGGGAGACGACGCCGCGCCAGTGCGAAGCAAAGGGGGCAAGTCGTACACGTGGGTCGTTCGCGAAACGCTCATGGAGCAAATGCGCAGCAATGCGCGCGTGGCGGTGATTACGGCGGCGATGTGCCAGGGTAACATGCTCGAGCCGATTCGGGAGCAGTTTCCGGACCGGTTTTTCGACGTGGGCATCTGCGAATCGCACGCGGTGGCCTTTGCGGCCGGTTTGGCCAAGGCGGGGCTGCGGCCGGTCGTGGACATCTACAGTACGTTCATGCAACGGGCGTACGATCAGATCTTTCAGGAGGTTTCGCTTCAGAACCTACCGGTCACGTTGCTGCTGGACCGCTCAGGAGTTGTGGGGCCCGACGGGCCGACGCATCACGGCGTGTTCGACATTGCGTATCTGCGCCCGTTCCCGAACTTGGTCGTCATGGCGCCTGGGGACGGTGCGGAGTTGCCGCTGATGCTCGAGTTTGCGCTGGGGCACGACGGGCCGTCAGCCATCCGCTACCCGAAGGCTCCGGCGGCGGCGATGGATCGGCAGCCTGCGCCGGTGGAATTGGGGACGGCCGAAGTGCTCGGTTGGGGCGAAGATGGAATGCTCGTCGCTTGCGGCACGATGCTGGGGCCATGTATGAAGGCAGCCGACATGCTGGCGACCGAGGGGTTGGACATTGGAGTCATCAACGCCCGGTTCGTGAAGCCGCTGGATACGCGCACGATCTTGAAGGCGGTGGAGCATTGCCCGCTGGTGATCACCGTTGAGGAAGGTATGTTGCAGGGCGGCTTCGGTTCGGCGGTTCTCGAAGCGGCGTGCGACGCGGGCCTGGATACGAGCCGCATCCGTCGGATGGGCATTGCCGATCAGTTCGTCAACCACGGCGATCGCAACGGTTTGTTGGCCGAGCTGGGGCTAAACGCGGAAGGGATCGCCGACGTCTGCCGGAAGTCGCTGGGGCGCCACGAGCCGCTGGAAGTGGTGCCGCAGCGCCAGCCGAAGTGAATGCTCAGTTGACGACGTTCCGCAGAACCTGGCCGGTCAGTGCTCGGCGACAGGCGTGTGAAGCCTTCGTGCGGATGTCCATGAGCCCCTCTTCGCAGTAGAAGGCCGCGTGCGGATTGAGGATCAGGCGGTCGTGGGCCGGGTGTTCCGGATTGCGCCAGGCGACGAGCAAGGGATCGTTGTCGTCGGGCGGCTCTTTCTCCAAGACGTCGATTCCGGCGCCGGCCAAGTGGCCTGAGGCGAGGGCATCGGGAAGTGCCCGGACATCGACCACGCCGCCGCGAGCGGTGTTGATGAGGTAGGAATGGCGGGGCATGAGCGCGATGGTCGCGGCGTTCAGCGAGTGGCGGGTTTCGTCGGTCAGCGGGCAATGGGCACTGACGACCATCGACTGCCGGAGGAGCTCTTCGAGCGATTCGACGCGGCGGATGCCGAGGGCCTTGTCGTATCCGTCCGGCTTGTAGGGGTCGTAGAAGACGACGTCCATGCCCATCGCCTTGGCGCGGAGGGCGGCCGCCGAGCCGATTCGTCCGAGGCCGATAACGCCGAAGCCCTGGCCACGGAGACGGGCCAGCGGGACGGCGTGGGTGTACTTCCAAGGGTTGTGGCCGGCGCGGAGACGCGAGTTGTAGATGTGCACGCCGCGGGTGAGGGTCATCATCATGGCGATTGCCGTGTCGGCGACTTCCTCGGAGCCGTAGTCGGGGATGTTGGCCACGGCGATGCCGCGCTGCCTGGCGTAGACGTGATCGACGTTGTCGATTCCGACACCCCCGCGGACGATGAGCTTGCAATGCTTGAGGCGGTCGAGCGTCGGCTGGGTGATGGCGACCTCGTGGTAGAGCATGATGGCGTCGGCCTCTTCGATGCGGCCGACCAACTCGTCTTCTTCGAGCGCTCCCAGGGCGATGATTTCGGCGATGTCTCCAAGAATCTCGTGTTCCGGCTGAAGCTCGTCGATGATGAAGTCGGGAATGATCACCTGGAATTTGCTCATGGCTGCTCCGCGTTTTTGGAAAGTCATCAGAGGGGATTGCGTAAAGCATACGGAAGCGCCCCCCGATTGCAAGAGGAGGCGCCGGGCGGCGGCATGACCCGGGGGCCGTGCCAACGAAACGGCGGAGGCTCAACCCAGCCACCTGCCCTACGAATAGCGGGGGTGGGACTGTACTTTTAGCGACAATCGGCTAGGATTGGTCAAGTCCAAGGGGTGCCGACGAGGCTGAGAACATACCCTTTGAACCTGACCTGGGTAATACCAGCGGAGGGAGGACGCATGACTGGGGCCGCACGGGTCCGAAGGCGCCGCTCCTTCCGAATTGGACGGAGCGGCGTTTTCCGCTCACCGGCATTGGCAGGAGGAGCCCGTGAACTGCCCAAGTGATTCGCGCGGAGCGACCGCGCCCTCGGGACCGGCCAGCAGCGAGAAGGCCGCTGGCGCGGAGGGGGCTCCACTCGGCGTTCCGTTCCGGCAGGTGTCGATTTCCAACGGCGAGCCGCCCGTGAGGCTGTACGATACGAGTGGGCCTCAGGGACAGGATGTCCGCCAGGGCCTGCCGCGTTTGCGGCATCCCTGGATTGAGGCCCGCGGTGATGTGGAAACGGTCGTACGGGCGGATCAACGGTCGGACGAGGGGCTAATTCCCGAGGCGATGCGGCGCCGCGACGTGCTCGTCGGCCGGCAATGCGTTACGCAGATGCACTACGCCCGACAAGGAATCGTGACGCCGGAGATGGAGTTCGTGGCGATCCGCGAGAACGTCGATGCAGAGTTCGTCCGGAGCGAGATCGCCCGGGGGAGCGCAATTCTGCCCGCGAACATCAACCACCCGGAAAGCGAGCCGATGATTATCGGCCGGAACTTTCTGGTCAAGGTGAACGCCAACATCGGCAATTCTGCGGTGCGATCATCGATCGAGGAGGAGGTGGAGAAGTTGCAGTGGGCCACTCGTTGGGGCGCCGATACGGTGATGGACCTGTCGACGGGCGAGAACATCCACGCGACGCGGGAGTGGATCGTGCGGAATTCGCCGGTTCCAATCGGTACGGTGCCGATCTACCAGGCACTGGAAAAGGTGGACGGCCAGCCGGAGGAACTGACGTTCGAGCTGTTCCGCGAGACGCTTCAGGAGCAGGCCGAGCAGGGGGTCGACTATTTTACGATCCATGCCGGGGTGCTGCTGCGGTATATTCCGCTGACGGCGCGGCGGACGACGGGAATCGTATCGCGCGGTGGGTCGATTGTGGCCAAGTGGTGCCTGGCGCATCACGAGGAGAGCTTTCTGTACACGCGTTTCCGCGAGATCTGCGAGCTGTTGGCGCGCTACGACGTGGGCATCTCGCTTGGGGACGGGCTGCGTCCGGGTTCGGTGGCCGACGGTAATGACGCGGCGCAGTTTGCCGAGTTGGACACGCTCGGAGAGCTGACTCGCATCGCGTGGGAGTACGGCGTGCAGGTGATGATCGAAGGGCCGGGGCACGTTCCGATGCACCGCATCAAGGAGAACGTCGATCGGCAGCAGGAGTGCTGCCACGGGGCGCCATTTTACACGTTGGGGCCGATCGTAACGGACATCGCGCCGGGTTACGATCACATCACGTCGGCGATCGGGGCGGCGATGATCGGCTGGTGGGGAACGGCGATGCTGTGTTACGTGACGCCGAAGGAACACCTGGGGTTGCCCGACAAGAACGACGTGAAAGAGGGGATGATCGCGTATAAGATCGCGGCGCACGCGGCGGACCTGGCCAAAGGCCACCCCGGGGCGCAGGCGCGCGACGACGCGCTGTCGCGGGCGCGGTTCGAGTTTCGGTGGGAAGACCAGTTCAACCTGGCATTGGATCCGGAACGCGCGCGGCAGTACCACGATGAGATGCTGCCGGGCAGCGCGGCGAAGACGGCGCACTTCTGCAGTATGTGCGGGCCGAAGTTTTGCAGCATGAAGATTACCCAGGATGTGCGCCAATACGCGGCCGAGCATGGGCTGGACACGGACGAGGCCGTGGCGGCCGGTTTGCGCGAGAAGGCCGAAGAGTTCCGCGCCAAGGGGGGCCGCGTGTACTTGTAGCGGTCGCAATGGTGGGGCTCGCTGGAGAAGATCGGGTCATTGTGATGGGCGTTGGCCTGGCGGCCACTTGTCGGTGCCGGGCGAAGTCAGATCCGCTGGTGGGGCTCGGTGTTTGCCCGACGGCGCCAGAAATCGGTTACCGCACGCCTCGGTGTCGGTGCTGCGTGCATTGCATCTTTTCGGCCGAGCCGCTATCGTAGCAGGAACGACCGGCAGCCTTGGGGGTTAACGTAACGCGGGCGGGCTGCTTCTGAAGCCGAAACTGTTGCGACCGATCACGAGGAGCCCAACTATGGCCGAGCCGTCCAAAGGTCTTCCCATGACCAGCAAGTGGGACCCCGAAAAGCTGGCGCGGGAGGTCGCTGAACTGAAGGCTATCGAACAGCAGCCTTTCGGAAAACGGGCGATCGGCTACCTGAAGCGCACCGGCCCGGGGTTGCTGCAAAGCGCCATGACGTTGGGCGCGGGCAGCGCGGCGGCATCGGTTATGGCGGGGGCGTCGTTCGGCTACAAGCTGTTGTGGGTGCAGCCGGTCGCCATGTTCTTGGGGATCTGCATGCTCGGGGCGTTGGGCAACGTGGTGCTGACGACGGGCGAGCGGCCGTACCGGGCTTTCGGCCGCGAACTGAGCAAGGTGCTGGTGTTCCTCTGGGCGCTGGGCACGGTCGTGGCGTCGGTCATTTGGCACTTTCCGCAGTACGGTTTGGCCGCCGGTGCCTGCCGCGACCTGGCCGACCTTTGCGGAGTGAACGTGCTGAGCGCTAGCGGCGGCGGATCGACGTTCACCGCGGGCGGCTACGCGGTGAGTTGGGGGATTGGGCTGACGATCTTGGCGATCAGCATCGTCACGACGTGGAATTACGGCAGCGGGGCTCGCGGGATCAAGTTCTACGAGTGGTTCCTGCGCGGCGTGATCGGGTTGGTCATCGTGTCGTTCGGCATGGTGGTCGTGGCCAATCTGGGCCGAATCGAGTGGGGCGAGCTGGGAAAGGGTTTCGTCGGCTGGTATGGCATTCCCGAAGCACCGGGTTCGTTGGTGCTGGTTCTGGGGATGTTGGGGGCCGCGGTCGGAATCAACATGACGTTTCTCTACCCGTACTCGATTCTGGCGAAGGGATGGGGCGAACACCACAAGGCGTTGGCTCGCTGGGATCTGGTGATGTCGATGTTTTTCCCGTTCATTCTTGTGACGTCGCTGGTGATCGTGGCCATGTCGATTACGGGCGTGTACGATTCGGCCAACGAGGTGGTGCGCGAGGGGATGCGGCCGCTCGATGCGTCGAAGGCGCTGACCGGTGTGCTCGGCGAGGGGCTGGGCCGGACGGTGTTCGACCTGGGGCTGATCGGCATGACGTGCGGAGCGATCAGCACGCACATGGTCGTTTGCGGCTTCACGCTGTGCGAGATGCTGGGGCTGGAATACACGGTGTGGCGATACCGGCTGTTCACGCTGGCACCGGCCATCGGCATCCTGGGCGTAGTGACGTCGACGCCGATGTGGCTGCCGGTAGCGGCTTCGGCCATCTGCTTCACGATGCTGCCGATCGCGTACGTTCTGTTCTTCATCATGAACAACCGGCGAAGCTACATCGGCGACGCGGTGGGTAAGGGGTTACCGCGCGTGGTGTTCAACGCGATTTTGATCATCGCGATCCTGGTCGCCACGATCGGCGCCGCGATCCAGATCAAGGGGCGCGTGCTGGACAAGCTGCCGCAGCTGTTCGGGAGCAAGGCCCAGGCGCAGGCTCCCGTTACGCCCGGTCGCTGAAGGCCGCGCTAACGGGGTTCAGTGTGCCTTCTTGGCTTTTTGCCGTGCCTTGGGCTTGCGGCCGAGCGGGGCGGTCTTCTCGGCAAGTGCTTTGAACTCGTCGGTGCAATGCTGCCATTGTGCGGCGAGCTGTTTGGCTTTTTCGGGCTCGCGGTCGGCGAGATTGGTCATCTCGGTTCGATCGGCCTTGAGGTCGTAGAGTTCCCAGGGGCTGTCGGCGCCGGCGGCGACCAGTTTCCAATCGCCGACGCGGAGTGCACGATTTCCTTCGTGCAGCCACCATAGGTAGTCGTGGGTCACCGTGCCGTCGTTGGCGAAGACGGGGGCGAGGCTGCGGCCGGGGGCGGGCGGGATCGGCTGGCCCTTCCAGGTGTCGGGCTTCTTGCCGCCGGCGACGTCCAACAAGGTGGGGACGACATCGACCACGTGGCCCGGGTTTCGCCGCAGTTGGCCGTGAGCGGCGATCCCCTTCGGCCAGTGCACGATGAAGGGAGTGCAGATGCCGCCTTCGTGAACCCAGGTTTTGTGGCGGCGGAAGGGGGTGTTGGCGACGGTCGACCAGCCGGGGCCCAGGCAGAGATGCGTTGCGGCGGAGCCCGGTGGTGCGGTGGGATCGTGCCCGTCGTTGCGGACCATGATCTCGGCGCTGGCGCCGTTGTCGGAGAGGAAGAGAATGAGCGTGTCGTCCATGGCGTTCATGGCGCGAAGCTGTTGGAGCACGCGGCCGATCTCGCGGTCCATGCGATCGACCATCGCCGCATGGATGGACATCTTGGTGGCCTGGAAGGATTGCTGTTGGGGCGTGAGATCGTTCCACGGGAGCGGGCGGTTGACTTCGCCGGGGCCGAGAATCTTCATCGCTTCGGGGAAGTCGTAGGGCGGGCCCACTTCGCGCTCGACGGCCGAGAGTTGGCCCTCGACCAGCCCGAGATCGCGAATCCGCTTCCAACGCTCTGCGCGAACGGCGTCCCAGCCCTCGGTGTAACGGTCGTGGTACCGTGCGATATCTTCGGGGAGCGCCTGGAGCGGAAAATGGGGACAGGTGAAGGCGAGGTACAAGAAGAACGGGTGGTCGTCGTACTTCGCCGCATGCTCTTTGAGGTACTTGATGGCGTGATCGGCTACGGCGATGGTCGCGTAGTAGCCGGTGCCGCGCTGGACGGGCGGGAGCTTCACGTCGTCTTCGCAGTGCTGCTGCGGACTGAAGAATCGTCCCTGGTCTCCGAGGAGGTAGGAGTGGTCGAAGCCGCCGGCCAGCGCCGGACCGTCGATATGCCACTTGCCCGAATGGTAACAGCGATATCCGAGCGGCCTGAGGAAATCGGGCAGGAGGCGCGCCCAGGATTGACGGATGCCGCCGCCTCCGCCGCCGAGGCCGGGCAGGGCGTCGCGGTGAATCTGCTGGGCGTAGTAGCCGGTCATGAGAGCGCCGCGCGTGGGCCAGCAGCGCGCGGTGTTGTAGAACTGGGTGAATCGCAGGCCGTCGTTGGCAAGGGCGTCGAGGTTGGGCGTGTTGATCTCGCCGCCGTAGCAACCGAGATCGGAGTATCCGAGGTCGTCGGCCAGGATGAGGACGATGTTTGGTGCCTTGCCAGAGGCCGCGAGGCAGTGGGGGCCGTGGGCAGATAGCAAGAGCGCGACGGCCTGGGCCGCGACCATGGGCATTGCCACCTTCTGGAACCATCGAAGGGCGAAGTGAGCTCGGCTGGTTGTGCTCGAGAAGTCGGAAGACATGATAGCGCCTCGTGCCCGGCTGGGCGGTGGTGGTCTGTTGGGGTTCGACGGCTGCGGTGGAGCGACGCGCACTTTGCGCGCGGGGCGCCCATTATTGAGCGACGCATTAGCAGTGAGCTCAGGGCGACCAGCGGGAGCCCGGCAATTATGGGAGAACCGACGGCGCTGCTGTATCACTACTTACGCGAAGATCAATAACTCAGATGGTACCCCGCCCAGCGTAGGCCCGTCAACCAACGGCAAGTCCGCGCCAACGCGAGCGGCTTGCCGCTGGTATTCGTTACGGTCAGAACGAATGTGAAGGAGCGGGCGTCGAGGGCTGCGATCGTCCACGCCTGGTCGAGTTGCTTTTGCGTGTCGGTGAGATGATGGCAAGAGTGCCGTAGCGTGCAAATGACATGGTATGCCTTCTGCTGTTTCACGAAAGTGAATCAGTGCGTGTCGCACTTGACTGTAGCGTTCGCGGCGGCGTGTTTCTACGGTTGGGGAAAGCGAAAGACGCGCTACGATTACGCCGAATGCGCTCTAGTACAGGGTTGCGTTGGTCGGCATGGTGAGCCGATCGGGCGAGAGGTTCTTCGGGCCGTTCTGGTTGTTGTAGATCCAGACGACCGCGCCAGGGCCGGTGTTGACCACAAGATCGGGGCGCCCGTTGCCGGTCACGTCGGCCAGGTGGACCATGTAGCCGATGGTTGTCCCCGCGTTGTCTGGACCAAGGGCACCGTCGGGCATGGGCGTCTGGAAACGTGCGCGTATGTGGCCCTTTGCGTCGAGGAGTGCCCGGGTCTGCCCGCAGAAGATCAGGTCCTCGCCCGTGCCAAACCAATCGACCAAGCGATGCTGGCGGCTCCGCACGGTTATGTAGCGTCCCAGAAGGTTGCCGCGTTCGTCGAGAACCAGCAGGGGCTGTTCACCCCACGGTTGATGGGCGACATCGACAACGATTTCGCGGCCCGGCAGATTCTCGTCGAGTTCGCCGAAGAAGACCGACTCGAAATGGAGTCCCGTCACGCTCCAGTAGACCTTGCCGTTGCCGTCGAGCATATCCATGCGATTTCCGCCGCAGTGGGTCAGCAGCAGGCGTTTGTCGACCGGGCGAGCGCCATTGGAGAACAGCCGGATGGCGTCGGCATGGCCGGCGCTGCAGATGGCCTGAGGGAGTCGCCATCGAAGCGAGCCGTCGTGGTTGAGTGCGGCGAATCCGGCGATGATCTCATCGCGACCATCGCTATCGAGGTCGATCGGAAACGGCTGGTGCGAGGTTCGATATCCGCCGGGTTTCTCCACCGTCCAGATCAGTTTCCCATGAACGTCGTAGGCCCAAATCTGCTCGTACCGAGTCTTCACCAGCATGTCCGACGCTCGATCGCCACCTGACAGATTGCAGAACGTGATGCAGTCGGAGGCGTTCGGCGGGATGGCGAACTGGTACAGTTCGGTCCCCCTGGCGCCGTCGAGAACGACCACACGACGATCGGCGGCCAAGACGACCTCGTTGCGGCCATCGCCGTTGATGTCGTAGATCTGACAGGCCACGTCGTGATGGAGGGCGTTTCGCGCGTTTGGATTGCCCCATTTCCACAGCACCGAGCCATCAAGACGATGGGCGACTACCGAGGAGGTGTAGTGAATGTCCTTGCCCGGCACGCCATTCCGGGCACTGACGATCTCTGCGGTGCCGTCGCCAGTGAGATCGCCGACGACCACCCAGCCACCGCGATATTCGGGATCGAGCGTGATGGTCTTCCAGGGTTCGATCACCGGCACCCCTTCGTCGGGAAGATCGCTGACGTGAACGTCGAATCGCGACGGAACGGCCTGTGCCAGGTTGGTTTCGGGTAAGGCAGGCTCTTCGGCGAACGCTCGTGTTCCCAGCAGAAGCATGGCCAGCAGGAACGCGGCGGCGAAGGCTTTGCGTGTGAAGAGGAAGTGAAGTCGGGCGCTCATGATCGGTTCTTCGCTTCTTGTGATGTGGGTGCTCTTGAGCCGCTGCCGTTGACTGGGAACAGCGGTGTGAAAGGGACCAGTCAATGTGCTCGGGGGACGGGTGGCTCGTTGAGGATGGTCGTGCCGCCGTCGATTTCGATGCGGTCTTGAGGCAGGCCGTAAGGCGCGCCGGCAGGTCTGTCTGCTTTGGAAGGCTGCTGCATCGATCGCGATGCAGGTAGGCGTGGTTGCGTTTGCGTTGTCGGGATGCGCCGAGCAGTCCCAGAGGGCCAGCAGACGGTTGTGGCCCATCGTGTCGATTATACGACAACGGCGAAGCTGCCGCATCCCCTGCTGACTGAACGGGCCTGAGTCGAGCGCGGATCCGATGGAATACGGGCGATTCTTGAAGGGGCAACCGACTCTCGGATCGGTTGGCGTTTCGTCTCTAGTGGCCGAGTGTGGTTTGAGGGTGGCTGTTTGCGGTCTCGGAATGTGCGGCGACTAACAGGCCTGTGCTTCTTGCTCGCGGAGGGGCTGCAATGGCGACTGACTGGGAAACGTGGTTTCGATGTGGGGGGAGTCGGGGTGGAGGTGAGTTGGTCTTGGCTCGTTGAAGTGGCGGGGGCTGTCGGTGGGACTGCTTTGGGCCGGGTTCGAGCCGCGGATTCCCCAGCGGACGGTTCGCACACGATAGGCCGCGCTGACGGCGGCTAGATAGGGGAGCGTGCGCCATCCGCCGGGGCGGCGCAGGTGACGCCAAAGACGCCGAGCGATGCGCCAAGGGCGGTAGAACTCGTACGTTACCCAGTCGTGACCTGCCTGGAGTTGCTGAGGCGACATGCGGGCGGGCTCGAAGACGGCGTGATGGAAGTCGTAGTGCGCCCAATTGTGATGGAAGATGCGGTCGGCGAGGAGGCTCGCACGGCGTGTGCCGGGAAGGGGTGTGAAAATGGAGACTTGGACGAGATCGACCTCGAGGTCGTCGAGCATGTTGAGGGTCCGGCGGAAGACGTCGGGGCCGTCGCCATCGAAACCGAAGACGATTCCAGCTTCGACGCCGATGGCATGACGATGCAGGAGGCGGATTGCATCGCGGTATTGCTCGACGCGGTGGCACGTCTTGTTGACGGAGCCGAGGTTCTCGCCGCTGAAGGTTTCGAGGCCGGCGAAGATGGCCGCACATCCGGCATCGGCCATTAGGCGAACGAGGTCCGGATCGTCGGTGATTGCAAGCGTGGATTGGGCCACCCAGCGTTTGTGCAGCGGCGCCATGGCGGCAAACAGGCTTCGGGCGTAGTCACGATCGGCGGTGAGGTTGTCGTCGACGAACATGAAGCTGCGGGTGGGCAGATCGCGGATTTCGTCGATCACCTCGTCGACGGGCCGCTGGCGCTGGCTGCACCGGTTCATCGCTGCGATTGCGCAGAAGTCGCATCCGTGCGGGCATCCGCGCGTGGCTTGCACGGCGTTGATGGTGGCGTATTTTCGGGCCGATAGGAGATGGCGGGGCGGGCGCTTCAGGCCGCGAAGCGAGGGCAGCTCGTTGCGGTAGATGGGGCGGAGTCGCCCGGCGGACGCTTCGGCCACGAGTTCCTGCCATATGCCTTCGGCCTCGCCGACGAGAATGGCATCGGCGTGGCGAATCGCGTCGTCGGGGCAGAGCGTGGGATGGAAGCCGCCGAGCACGACGGGAATGCGGCGGCGGCGGAATCGATCGGCGATTTCGTACGCACGCGGGGCCAGCGCCGTCATGCAGGTGATGCCGACGAGGTCGACATCGGCGTCCCAGGGAATCTCGTCGATCTGTTCGTCGACGATGCGAACGTCGGCGTCGGGCGGGCATTCGGCCGCGACCGAGAGGAGGCTGAGCAGGGAGAAGCGGAACGTCTTGCCATTGAACCAGCGGCGACGCCCGACATGCCGCCATTTTCCGCTCGCGGGCGCAATCAAGAGGATTTTCATCGCAACATCCCTCGCCAAGAGCCGCGCCTTTTGGCCCAGGACGCCCTGGGCTCACGTTTCCTGGGCGGCGGCGGCGAGGAGATATCACGCGCGGGCGGCGTTGGAATGTTGCCTGCGCGGGAAATCAACCCGGTGGGGTGGGGCTGGCGAAACTAGCGGTGCCAGCATCTTATGGATTTGGCTTGGGCATTGCCTGCGGCTGGGCCTTGCCACGGGAGAGGACCCAGCGGAGGACCTTCACCCAGGCGGACCAGCGATGAACGTGGGGCGGTTGTCCGAGGGAGGCTTGGGCCTTGGCCAGGGAGTCTTCGAGGAGCGCGTCGTGCAGCGGGCGGTCATCTGGAGCGTGTGCCGCAGGACGACCGAGGACTGGGAGACGTCGGTGATCGCGAAGCAATGGAATCCGTCGAACCCTTTCGGGCCGGTGAAACGGAACTGAACCGATTTGCCGGGCGCGTACTGCTGGACCACGTAGCGAATGGGGCCATGCCCGCCCGCGGCGCCGACCGCCAGCGGACGATCGAGCGTCATAGGTACCCAGGGTGGTGACGGCCAGAGCCTGTCGGCCTCGGAGGCGAGGGAATCGATCAGGGCGCCGACCTTGTCGGCGGGCGCTGCGAGCCGCCTCTGGTGGACGTTCTGTACGTTCATCGACCTTCCATGGACTACCGGCGTTTGGCCGGGCGCGGCGACTTGGGCGGTTCCGGCTTCCGTGGCGGGGGCGGGACCTCGTTGCCGCTATTGTTGCCAGTCTCGCTGATGTGAATTTCGATCTTGATGTTGGAAAGGATCGAAATGTGGTTGCCGCTGAGGACTTCGGCCTTGTTGCCGGAGAGGATCTCGGGTTCGTTGCCTGAAAGCAGATTCGGAGCGTTGCCCGAGAGAACGTGGGCCTCGTTGTCGGATACCAGCTTGGTTTGGTTATCAGAGAGGATCTCCGGAAGGATCTCGGAGAGGATTTTTGGATTGTTGCCCGAGAGGAGCGCGGCGGCGACATCGACGGCGGGCTTGCCGAACTGCTGCCACGGGACGTTCTTGGCCGCTTCGTGCAGTCCCTTGAGCACCGGGGGGAGGCCACCGTGCGGCGGCGGGAAGACTCGCTTGATCTGCGGCGGTGCTGGCTTGGCGGGCGGCGTCTTCGGTGCGGGCTTCTCACTGGCGAATGCGTTGGCACTGAAGGTGACGGCAACTGCCAGCGCGACGAGAACGGCGACACCTGAGAATTGGGGGCGAATACGCATGGTGGTAGCTCCTTTGGAAGCGAACGTCCGAACCGAGATGAGCAATACGCCGACTGACCCCATTCTAGTCGGGCTTTGTCCCTCCCACAACTAGTGCAAGGGGAAGAAGGAGGAGGGAAAGGCGAAAGTGCGAACGGGGAAGACTGCGAAGGGAAGGAATAAGGGAAACACGAAAACACGAAAGAGAGGAGGAGGGAAAGGCGAATGTGCGAAAGGGGAGGACTGCGAAGAGCATGGCTCGCATCTTCTCGGGTGGCGTAGCGTTGCTGATGCACGAGTTCCTTCTTGATGGTGGCGATGAGCGACTCGGTGGGTGCGTTGTCCCAGCAGTTGCCGCGTCGGCTCATGCTGACCGTGATGCCGTGTCGAGCAAGGATCTCTTGGAAGTACTCGCTACAATACTGGGCTCCGCGGTCGGAGTGCGCCAACAGCCCAGCCTTGGGTCGCTCTTGTTGCAGGGCCATCTTCAATGCTGCGGACACGAGCAGCGCATCGATCCGCGACGACATCGACCAGCCGACGATCTTGCGGGAATAGAGATCTTCGACCAGTGCCAGATAGAGCCAGCCTTCGTCGGTCGCAACGTAGGTGATGTCCATGGTCCAGACCTGGTGCCGCCGGGCCGGTTGGAACTGGCGGTCCAGCCGGTTGGACGCCACCGGCAGATCATGGCGGGAATCGGTCGTTTGGACGCGGAATCGGCGGCAGGTCGCGGCGCGGATGCCGGTCTGCACCATGAGCTTCTCGACGGGGTTTCGATTGCAGGGATCGCCTTGGGCTACAAGCTCACGATGCACGCGTGGCGAGCCGTAGTTGGCGTGGTGTGGTCGCTTGTGGATCTCGTGGATGCGTTGGAGCAAGTGCTGCCGGCGCTGGGCCGCGTCGCTGACGGGTCGCTTTCGCCAAGCATGGTAGCCACTGCGGCTGACCTGCAGGACGCCGCACTGGACGTGGATGGGCCAGCGGAGCCGGTGCTCGTGGATGAAGCGGTACCTCATGGCGACTCCATGGCGAAGAAGGCCGTCGCTTTTTTTAAAATGTCGCGTTCCATGGTGAGGCGGCGGTTCTCCTCGCGGAGCCGTCGCAACTCGGCCTGCAGCGCGCCGGCACCATCCTGCGGGCTTTGGGCCAGATCGGGAGTGAAGCGTTTGAGCCACCCTCGCAGGGTCGCCGGATCGATGCCCAGGCTTTTGGCCGCCTGCGGCACAGAGTATCCCTGTTGCTGGACGAGACCCACGGCCGACACCTTGAACTCACGCGAATACCTTCTTCGACTCATCGACAGCTCCTTTCGACAGCACGTTACTGCCATTCTGGAGCGCCCACGAAACGTGGGGAAGGTCATCCACCTACGGCACAGGCAGAGCAGCTCTCTCCGCTTCCTCCCTCTTGCGTTTCTCCACCTCCTTCTAGTGTTCCTCAGCCTTCGCCCTGCGTTCCTCAGCCTCCCTTTTTCTATCCTCGATCGCTGCCTGCACCTTGGTTATGATTCGCTCTTGGGCCAACTTGTCCGGCACGGTCTGCTTAGTGAGTTGCTCGATCTCCTCGGTCGCGAAGTGAGATGCTTCGGGTTTGAAGGACACTCCAACTGCTTAATTCGATCGTTAGAATTGAGCAATGGAAGGAGTGTAGCATGGGCAATCGGAAGAACGGCAAGAGCCGGCGACAGTATCCTGATGAGTTGAAGGCCGAGGCGGTCCAGATACTTGTGGACGGGCATTCGGCGGAATCGGTGGCGTCTCGGCTGGGGCTCAGCGGCACGAATGTGCTGTATCGCTGGAAGGCGAAGTTGCTGGCGGCCAGTGGCCCGGCGGCGATCCTTGCGGCCGTCCCGAGCCACCCTCGCTTGGTCCGATCCTTCTTTTCGCCAGACTGAAACGCGACCACGCCGCAAACGCCCGACACTGCTCCGAAGACGGCACCACCGCCACGAACACCTTCAGACTCCCCGCGCATTCGAGCCACACCCACGCACTCCCAACCCGCCTCCGACCCTCTTCCCCCTTTCCCAATTTCCCCTTCCATTCTCTCCCCACTCCACCAACCGTCAATCACCCAACGAACGACGCGTCCGCCGTCATCTTCCCCAACAAACGCCACCGCCCCGACAAGCGCCCACTACCCACTACCCACTACCCACTACCCACTACCAAATGTGCACTCAAGGTATCGGGTTACCCTCACTGCAATTGCACCGACCCGCCTATGCAAGTGCACACAGGGTATTCAGCGCTTACGCCGATCCATCCCCAGCCCCGCACGCACGCAACCGCCACGCAACCAACCACTTCTCCCCCCCGTCCATCCCAACCGCCACTCCGTAACCCTTTCCGCGCACTTTTTGCGCAACCCCATCCTCCGCCCATCGCCCTCAACCCATTACCCCAAAACCACTTCGAATAATGCCAGAACACCCTGTTTCCACTTCCCCCCACTCCAGCAAGAATCCGCCTTCACACACCCACCCAGCCGCAACCCACTCCCTCCAAACAACTTACCAACCATCCCGTCTCCCTAACCCCAAATCCCTTCCAACCTCATCGCTATGAAATTCACCACCCATCATGGAAACCCACCCATCTCCCCGCGGCAGCGTCCTATCCAACTGCCCTTGCAAACGCCCGCCGCCGTGGTACCTTTACCAGCAGAGAATCCCCACTATCGGCGGCCGCCAGCGCGTGCCCTCCAGCGGACTGCCTTGCTCCTCTCCTCCTTACCTCTGAATTGAACGATCGCTCCCGACGCATATGATGACCCGGTTTGTCAACGCCTACGTACTTGATGTGATGTCCGACGATCACCCCGGCATTGTTGCTGCCGTCAGCAGCGCCGTCGAATCCCTGGGAGGCAACATCGACTCGTGCAGCCAAACGGTCCTCGGCGGGTTCTTCACGTTGATCATGATCGTGAGCCTCCCCGACTCAATCGACCCCGAGGAGCTGGCTGATCGTGTCCGACGTGCCGAATCAAGCGGTTCCCCTTATCAGGTCTTGGCCCGCCGCGCGCAGTTTTCCTCCCATTCCAACGCTTCCGCCTCGGCCGACCGCTTCGTCATCACGGCCTTCGGCAGCGACCAACCAGGCATCGTGCGGCGTTTCAGCCAGTACCTCGCCGGCAAAGACATCAACATTGTCGACCTGTTCGGCGATCGCAATGGCGACGACTTCGTGCTCATCGGCCAGCTCGAAGTACCCGCCTGCTGGGACATCCGCATGCTTCAGGCCGATCTGGAACAGATGGGCAAGGAACTCGGCTTCACCGTCAAGCTCCAGCACGAAAACGTCTTCGTCGCCACGAACGAACTGCGTCTGACCCACGCCCCGATCGCCGAACTGCGCACCGGCCTCCACTTCTAACGCGCGTCCTCAGATCTCCAAACTCACAACCCCGACACCCCCTCCTCATGCTCCGCACCGACGAAATCCTCTCCACGATTCAAATGCTGCACGCCGAGCACCTCGACGTACGGGCAGTCACCCTGGCGTTGAATCTCGATGACTGTGCTGCCCCCAGCGTCGACCACCTCTGCCGCAAGCTCCGCAGCAAGATCGTTTCCCGTGCCAGTCGCCTGGTCGAAATATGTGACCGCGTCGGCTGCAAGTATGGCATCCCCGTGATCAACAAGCGTCTGGCCATCTCGCCCATCTGTACCCTGCTTGCCGGCCATGGCCACGCCGCCGCTCTCCAGGTGGCTCGCACGCTCGATATCGCTGCCGCCGAGTGTCGGGTCGATTTTGTCGGCGGGTTTACCGCCCTCGTCCAGAAAGGCATTACCCCCGCCGACGCCCTCGTGATGGACTCTCTCCCCGAAGTCCTCTCACAAACCAATCAAGTCTGTGCCTCCGTCAACGTCGCCTCCCGCCATGCCGGCATCAACATGGATGCCATCCATCAAATGGGGCACGTTATCCGTCGTATTGCCGAGGCCACCGCCGACCGCAAAGGATTCGGCTGCGCCAAATTGGTCGTCTTTGCCAACATTCCCGAGGACAACCCCTTCATGGCAGGAGCTTACATGGGCTCTGGTGAACCCGAGGCTGCCGTGAACATCGGCGTTTCCGGGCCCGGCGTCATCGGCAGCGCCCTCAAACGCCGCCTCGCCATTGGCGAAAACCTGACACTCGGCGACCTGGCCGAGGAGATCAAAATCACGAGCTTTCGGGTTACCCGCGTTGGTGAGTTGATCGGCCGCGAGGTCGCCAAGGAACTCGGCATCGCTTTCGGCATCGTCGACCTCTCCCTCGCCCCCACTCCGACCGTGGGCGATAGCATCGGAGAGATCCTCAAAACCCTAGGCATCGCCAAAGTCGGGGCCCCAGGCTCCACAGCCGCCGTCGCAATGCTCAACGATGCCGTCAAGAAAGGCGGCATGTTCGCTTCCAGCTCGGTCGGCGGACTCAGTGGCGCCTTCATTCCGGTCAGCGAAGACGCCGCGCTGGCCGACGCGGTTGGTCAGGGACAACTCGTCCTGGAGAAACTCGAAGCCATGACCAGCGTTTGCTCGGTTGGTCTCGACATGATTGCCATCCCCGGCGACACTCCCCCCGAAACGATCGCCGCCCTCATCGCCGACGAAATGGCAATCGGTGTCATCAACAACAAGACCACCGCCGTTCGCGTCATCCCCGTGCCAGGTGCGAAACCGGGCGATCGAGTCGACTTCGGGGGCCTCTTTGGAGCCACGCCCGTCCTCGACGTCCGCAATCCGGGCGCTAGCGATGCCTTCGTCCACTTTGGTGGCCGCATCCCCGCCCCGCTCCAGTCGCTGGGAAACTGACCTCTCCCTGCCGGCGGTCAGAAGATGATTGGCCTCGGCGTGAAACCCACGAAGATGAACGCCAGGGTCAGCCACCCCAAGACCGTGCGCCATGCCCCCAGCGGCACATTGTCGTTAGCTGTCGGCGGATGTTTCGGCCCCATCAAGACCAGCAGGAAGAGCATCAGGGTCCATTCGTAACAGCCCGTTGCCACGACAGCAACGATCGCCGCCAACAGCAGAAACGTGGCAACCGCGTGGGCACGCCGGCGCAGCAGCCCGTAAAGAATGTGTCCCCCGTCCAACTGACCAATCGGCAACAGGTTCAGCGACGTAATCAACAGCCCTACCCACCCCGCGAATCCCATCGGCCCGATCTGGATCGTATAGCCGTCCGCCAGCGAGCCGAACTTGAGCCACTCCAAGAATTTGAACAGCAAAGGCTCGCCAAATTGCCATCCGTGGGAACCATGTGGTGGCAGAAACCGGGGCTCAGCACTCCAGATCCCCAGAACACAGAAGATCAGCGTCGGCACCAAACCCGCCAGCGGACCACTAATGCCGATGTCGAACAAAGCCTTCCGGTCGCCTGCCCGCGAGTCCATCAGGATGACCGCCCCCAGCGTTCCGATCGGCGGGACAGGCCAAGGCAAGAAGAACGGCAGGCTGGCATACACGCCGTACCGCCGGGTTTGCAGGAAGTGTCCCGCTTCGTGGCATACGAGGATCGTCATGACACTCAAGCCGTAAACGAGACCCGTCTGCCAATAGTCCAGAACGACGCCGCCCACTAGCTGGATCGCGGCACCTGTGGCCAGCCCCACCGAGAACAGCACATCATATACATGGCTTCCAGCAAGAAAAGTGCTGATGCAGGTACCTGCAAACAGCCCGACGGGCAGCCAAATCCGCCTCCGCATCACCCTCGGAGGGGCGGTCGGCGCGATGGGCCCTTCCGGAACCACCGCCGCAACGATGATGGGTTCCTGCACCCACCGCGGATCCCCGCTGAAAACGCTGTCGTGATAGTGCTTATCGTCGTTCATGGAATAGTGTATTGTATCCTCTGCGAGATCGCCGACAACGCCAGGGGGGGCAGCCGGCGTTTCTGTGCCCGCCTCTACCCACAGTGGAGCCGGCAAGGCGCTTTCAATAGGATTTGGCTAGCCCCACACCCCGCCGAATGCCTAAGGAGCCTCCTCCCCCATGCTCGACCGCCTGTTCGGCCTCTCACAGAACCATACGAACGTACGCACCGAATTGCTCGCTGGCCTCACCACCTTCCTGACGATGGCCTATATCATCTTCGTCCAGCCGGCCGTTCTATCGGGCAAGATGTTCAACATCTCTACCGGCATGGACTTCGGCGCCGTTACAACCGCGACTTGCCTGGCAGCCGCCCTCGCCACGGCCATCATGGGGCTCTACGCTCGATATCCCATCGCCCAGGCGCCCGGAATGGGCGAGAACTTCTTCTTCGTCTTCTCTGTCCTCCCCGCCGCTGCCGCCCTGATGGCCGCTCAAGAGAACGCAGCCGGAACGTCACCTTGGCAGATCGCCCTTGGAGTGGTCTTCATTTCCGGAGTCCTATTCCTCATCCTCTCGCTTCTAGGCGTCCGCGAAATGCTCCTGGATGCCATCAGCCCCAGCATGCGAAACGGCATTGCCATCGGCATCGGGCTCTTTATCGCCTTCATCGGCCTCCACAACGCCGGCCTCGTGCTCTGGGACAAAGAGGTTGGGGTAAAACTGAACCGCCAGTTCGCCTCGCCCGATCTGATCGTCTTTTTCATCGGACTCCTCGTCACCGCCGGCCTCCACGCCCGACGTGTGCGAGGCTCGATCATCTGGGGAATTCTCGCCGCAACGCTCCTCGCGCTGGCACTCCGTTATGCGATACCGCTGCTTCCGCCGGCCATCTCCCAGGCGGAGGTCATCAAGAAGTCAACTCTCTTCGAACGGTTCACCGTGGCCACGGCAGTGCTTTCGGCACCTCCCTCAGTGACCCCGACGCTGTTGAAGATGGATCTGAAGCTCGCTCTTACCTGGGCCATGGCTCCTTTTATCCTCATCTTCCTTTTCATGAACGTCTTCGACACCCTTGGCACGTTGATCGGTGTGAGCGAGCAAGCCGGATTCATCCGAGACGGCAAACTGCCCAGGGCCAAGGAAGCGCTGGTCTCCGACGCCATTGCAACAGCCGCTGGCGCTGCCATGGGCACCAGCACAGTCACCAGCTTCATTGAAAGCGCTGCCGGAGTAGAGCAAGGTGGCCGGACCGGTCTGACAGCCGTCGTCGTTGCTCTGCTCTTTCTACTGGCACTCTTCTTCAGTCCGATCATTGCTATGGTTGGCAGCTACCCCCCCATCACGGCACCAGCCCTGATTGTTGTTGGCTCGATGATGATCCGCAACGTAACGAAGATTGACTGGTCCAACTATGCTGAATCCATGCCAGCCTTTCTAGTCATCATCGGTATCCCGCTGACCTACTCAATCGCTGACGGTTTGGCGATTGGGTTCATTGCCTACCCGTTCATCAAACTCCTGGCCGGCCAAGGCCGCGACGTCCGGTGGCTCATGTACCTGACGGCGCTGGTACTCATTGCATACTTCGTTACCATCCGGGCATCCGTTGGGGTAACACCGTGAGTATGGGGAACATCTTGCCGTTTTGCAGTGCTGGAGGCTATCGATATCTTCTCTAGAGCGCATCCAGCGTATGTGTAGCGTGTGTTCCGCTTTCGGAACCTCCGAAACACGCCGGCACGAACTCGCTCTAGACTTGCAGCCGCATTTCATGCGAGCTACCTTGCCAGAGTCAGTCCTTGAGATTGGGAGTTGAGGTCATGAAGTCCGTTCTCATCACCGGCGCTTCAACCGGGATTGGTGAAGGGTGCGCAATGGAACTCGATCGCCGGGGTTTTCGCGTATTTGCCGGAGTTCGCTCGGAAGCCGACGCCCGGCGACTTGCCAGCCAAATGTCCGAGCGGCTGGTGCCGCTGACGCTCGACGTGACCAACTTGGAACAGATCGCGTCGGCAGAGGAACTCATCAGAGTTGCGGTTGGAAATCAGGGATTGGACGGCTTGGTGAACAACGCTGGGATTGCAGTCGGTGGACCGCTCGAAGTACTTTCTCTGGATTCACTGCGTAGGCAATTCGAGGTGAACGTCATCGGACAGGTGGCGGTCATCCAGGCGATGATTCCTCTGCTGCGAATAGCCCGCGGGCGAATCGTGAACATTGGCTCGGTCAACGGCCGGCTTTCGCCGCCGTACATAGGCCCATACGCAGCATCAAAACATGCGCTGGAGGCCATAACGGACGCGATTCGATTGGAGGTGCGGCAATGGGGAATTGGTGTGTCCATCGTCGAGCCGGCGAGCGTGAAGACGCCCATCTGGGACAAGGCTCAGGCTTCCACCGCAAACCTGCTTCAGCAGGCCACTCCGGAACAGGCAGCACTCTATCAAAGTGACACGGAGGCGATGCAGAAAGCGTTGGCACTGTTTGCTCGCAGCGGCATGCCGGTTAAATGGGTGGTGAAAGCCGTAATGCATGCGTTGCTTGCACGCCGTCCTAGGACCCGCTATCCCGTCGGACGGGGCTCGCGGCTCATCATCCACGGGCTTAAACTCCTGCCTGATCGCGTTCGCGATTGGCTCGTACTGCGCAGTCTGAAGCTGCAGTGAGCACTGCTTTTTCCATGAGGTCGTCGCAGAGACGCGATGAATCCCGGCATGCCAAGAGGCGCCTAATCTTTCTGGGTCCGTGACAAGAATGCTTCCACTCGCACCGTTTGGACAGCCTCTTCTTTGCCAGTCTTGCGATACTGGAGGACGATGTTCGACGTGAAGCGAAGGCGTCGCTCCGGATCGGGCGTGTTGTCTCGCACCCGCGGCTGCCTCCTCCAGTCGCCCGGCACCAGTGAGCAACTCCCGGGAAGGAATGTATCCATTACGGACCACAAGGCGGCGGCCCTCGTCGTCGCGACGGCCGCAATGTTCGATCAGGAACTCCTGAACTTCCGTTTCGATCGCGGCCTGAAGCATCTGCTGGGCCCCTTGGCGGACGATCTCGTCCAGCGGACTTCGCCCCTCGAACTGGGCCCGAAACTGCACGATCTCCACATCTGGGGCTTCACTGCAGGTCGCCGTCCGGGTACCCCCTGGACGCCTTGGCTCTTGTGTCCTACGCTGACTCACGGCGTATCCTCCTGCCCACGTCGGGCTGCTGAAGTGGTTGAAAACATCAGCAGGATACGCCACCCTTTCTCAGCTCACCAGCACACAAGATTTGACAATAGCTCCCCCCGACCCGCTCTAGCGGTGAACCTACGAAGGAAGGCCGAGCAACCCTTGTTCTGTAAATTGTGTTGATCTTCTTTTCTGAGGTTAAGGGTGTCGTGGAGCGGCTTTGCCGCGTTGTTTATTGGCGTTCACGCAGACCAAGGGGGCTCATTGCCGCCCCCTTGGAGCCCCGCTAGCCTTTCTCTGTGTTCCGTTTGCTGGGGGGCCGTTTGGCATCGTCAGGTACACTTTGCCGGTCTCCCAGTCGTCGCTGGTCTTGCTGAGAATGGCGCTGACCAGCCGCAGGAGCGAAGCCTCGTTGGGGAACAGCGTGGCGACGCGAGTCCGACGCTTGATTTCCTGATTGAGCCGTTCCAGCGCGTTGGTCGTGCGCAGGCGACGCCGATGCGCTGTTGGCAACACAAAGACCGTGAGCCCCTCGGGGACGTTTTCTTCCATCCAGGCCGACAGGTCGGGCGCGTTGTCAGCGTATTTCTTCACCAGTTGCGTCAGCAGGCGATCCGCTTCGTGGCGGTCCGGCGCATGGAACACGTTGCGCAAGTCCTGGGCGACTTCCCCACGGAGAGCCACCTTCGGCACGTATTGCATCGCATTCTGCATGAGGTGAAACTGGCACCGTTGCCAGGCGATCCCCGGAAAACAGGCCTTCCGGGCTTGCTTCAGGCCCGCGTGATCGTCGGAGACGATTAGCTGCACGCCGTGAAGCCCCCGATCGATCAGGCTCTTCAAGAAGCCGCGCCAGTGGACTTCCGCCTCGGACAGGGAAACACTGACGCCCAACACGCTTCGCCGGCCGTCGTCGAGCACCCCGATCGCGATCAGCACGGCGCAATCGCGCACGCTGCCGCCGTGACGTACCTTCTCGTAGCGGGCGTCCAGGATGAGGTAGGACGTCTTGCCCAGCGGGCGATTGCGCCACGCCTCCAGTTCTTCGTCCAGCAGTTCGGCGGCGCGGCTCACCTGGCTACTGCTGACGTCCAGGCCACACAACTCCTTCGTGATTTCGGCCACTTTTCGGGTGGATACGCCTTGGACGTACATCTCGGCCACGGCCAGTTTCAACGCCCGTTCACTGCGTTCGCCGCGTTCCAGGGCGGAGGGGTAGAACTCCACGTCCCGCGTCTGAGGCACATTCAGATTCAACCGTCCGAGGCGACTGTTGACCGTTTTTGGCTTGAACCCGTTCGCGTACCCCCGGCGTGCCTCGGTGCGCTGGTAGGGCATCGCTCCCAAGGCGTCGGCTCGCCCGAACTTCATCGCCTCGTTCAAGAGGATCTCGATCGCTTCGGCCATTCCGTCGAAACCGTGCTCGCTGAGCAGTTGGAGCAATGCTTCAAATCGGGTAGATTGATCTGGCCTGCTATTGAAAACCTGATCCATGTGTTATGAAGGTCCTGAATCCGTGAGCTTCGATGGCTTGTTCTTGGGATAGATCAACCGGTGGTTGGTGCTCTTGGCTGACAGAAGCAGGTGTAGACGCACTGCCAGACCGATCTCCACGGATTGCCTCGCCACAGCGACAGGCCCCATCGGTTCGAGTGCCGAGTCAGTCGGGCGGCGAAGTACATCAGGTCTTGGATCACACTTCGCAACCGACGCCGAGAGACCGGCTTGGGAAGTGGCATCTTCCCTTCCGGCGGCAAGGACTTGTTTTCGGCCAATGCCGTCTGACCGCACAGCCGCAACACGTTGTAGGCCACCAGCCCCAACGACAGCATCAAGGCGTTGGTGGCGAACTTCCCGCTTGGTAAACGCTCCAGGTCCAGGTCCGATTTCAGTTCGGAGTGGAACTGCTCGCTGGTGCTGTGCTCGTGATACAGGGCGATAACCTTCTTGGGGGCAAGCTTCAGACTGGTCCACCAGGTCGAGATCTCGATCTCCGGAACCAACAAGCGCTGACCCTCGGCAGTGATCGTCCGCTGGATCACCTCGAACACCACACGGTACGGCTTCCCGTCCCGTTCCTTCCAGGTCTCGCCCGTCCAGATCTCCTTGCCCACCCGAGGCTCTTCACACGTGCCATACGCCTGAGCCTCCTCCAGCCAGTCCGCCTCCGACTCCTTCCGCAGATTGCGTTTGATGATCCAATCCACGTGCTTCTTTTTCCGCAGGCGACGGAGGTTTTCGCCGTCGTCGTTGCCGGCATCCATCCGCACCAGAAGCTTGCCCTGCGTGATCAGCCTGGCCAAGTCGATCGTCTGGTCGAGGAAGTCGGGCGTGCCCTCTTGTACGTGTTGGTTCCCGGGACGCAACTCGCAGTGGATCAGGTAGCCCTCCTGGCCCAAGTAGGCGAAGTTCGGAGCGTAGCCATCCAGATTCTTGTACGTCCACGCCACTCCCTCCTTCTTCGTGCCGCTGTTGTCCAACGGCGATACGTCGACGTCCAAGGCAATCCAGTCGTCCTGGCAGGGCGTCAGGACCGGGGCGTGCCGGGCGACCATCCGAGCCGACTCCTCATGCAACGTCCCAATCGGGGTCGTCCCCAGAGCGTCCATCCGTTGCCGGAGCGTTTCCTCAGAAGGAAGCTTGGTCAGGCCCATCGCTCGCCGGAAGAATGCTTCTTGGCGATACGCTTCGATGTCGGCGTAGTCGCTCTTGCCCAAACACAAAAGACCGATCATCGCCACCAGCACATCGCCATGCGGCACCTCGGGACGCTTTCGCTCTCCCAGGCAGATGTCGTTAAGCCGCTTTCGAAGCAACGCCTGTCCCAGCAGGGCTCCGGCCAGGGCCAACCCCGAGTGCGAAACGAGGACCTCGTCGGTCTGTTTGATGATGAATTCCATGGGCCTCACTGCCTCACCTTACGGGTGAACTGCTGTTGCCCACGATCATCGCCGAAATCCTCTGAAAAACAAGGCCATTCACCCGCTCACACGCAAAGCAAGTTCACGGAACCAGGAAGGTCTCAGAGCCCATTGTGGCAAGGAGACCTGGACGATGGCGAGACGAAGGAGGCGGCACAGTCCCGAGCAGATCGTGCGGAAGCTGCGGGATGCGGATGCGATGCTCAACGCGGGCAAGGATGAGGCGGCGGTGCTTCAAGCCTTGGAGATCAGCCAGTCGACGTTGGAGCGATGGCGTTTGCAGTACGGCGGCATAAAGGCCGAGGAGGCGAAGCGGCTGAAGGAGTTGGAGATCGAGAACCGGCGGCTGAAGCAGTTGGTGGCGGAGAAGGAACTCGACATTCAGATGCTCAAGCACGTTGCGGAGGGAAACTGGTAAGCCCTTCCCGGAGGCGTGCGGTGATCGAAGACCTGCAAGAGCGGTTTTCGGTATCCGAGCGAAGGGCGTGCAAGGCATTGGATCAGCCGCGAAGTACGCAGCGTTACCAGCCGCAACCGCGGAATGACGAAGGCCCGCTGGTCAGGCGGATGTTGGCAGTTGCTCGTCGTCGCCCACGGTGGGGCTACCGGCGGACGGCTTGGCGATTGCGTCAGGAAGGCTGGCGGGCCAGCGACACGCGAGTGTACCGGCTTTGGCGTCGCGAGGGGCTGAAAGTGCCGCGAAAGAGGCGTAAACGGCGAGGTCTAGGCAGCAGCGTCAACGGCTGCGTACAGCATCGAGCGGAGCGTCCGGACGATGTATGGTGCTGGGACTTCGTCTTTGATCGCACGACGGCGGGCAGCCCATTGAAGTGGCTGTCGATCATCGACGAGCACACGCGTGAGTGTTTGGCGTTGAAGGTTGACCGAAGCATAACGAGCGAGGACGTGATCGACACGTTGGCCGAACTGTTTGCAATGCGGGGCGTGCCCAAGTGCGTCCGCAGCGACAACGGGCCTGAGTTCATCGCGGAGGCGATCCGGCGGTGGCTTGGTCAGGTGAACGTGGAGACGCTGTACATCAAGCCTGGCAGTCCGTGGGAGAACGGCTATGCCGAGAGCTTCCACAGCCGGTTGCGAGACGAGTTCTTGGCGATGGAGGAGTTTGAAAGCTTGGCGGCGGCAAAGAAGCTGACCAGGCTATGGCGAGAGGACTACAACCAACACCGGCCGCACAGCTCACTGGGGTACGTGACCCCAGCGGAGTTCGCGGCCCGCTGTGCTGCTTCCGTTCGGCCTACGGCCTCACTCCGGCAGCACAGCGAATCTACCCAATCCGTACCTTCATAACACCTGGTACAAGAATTTAAAGCTGGTCAAGCGGGCTTGAAAAAGCGTGGGCCAATGTTGATCTTCTTTTCGCTAGACGTCACTCATGCGAAAGGAGACCCTCATGGCCCACGACGATCAATCTACCCGATTTGAAGCATTGCTCCAACTGCTCAGCGAGCACGGTTTCGACGGAATGGCCGAAGCGATCGAGATCCTCTTGAACGAGGCGATGAAGTTCGGGCGAGCCGACGCCTTGGGAGCGATGCCCTACCAGCGCACCGAGGCACGCCGGGGGTACGCGAACGGGTTCAAGCCAAAAACGGTCAACAGTCGCCTCGGACGGTTGAATCTGAATGTGCCTCAGACGCGGGACGTGGAGTTCTACCCCTCCGCCCTGGAACGCGGCGAACGCAGTGAACGGGCGTTGAAACTGGCCGTGGCCGAGATGTACGTCCAAGGCGTATCCACCCGAAAAGTGGCCGAAATCACGAAGGAGTTGTGTGGCCTGGACGTCAGCAGTAGCCAGGTGAGCCGCGCCGCCGAACTGCTGGACGAAGAACTGGAGGCGTGGCGCAATCGCCCGCTGGGCAAGACGTCCTACCTCATCCTGGACGCTCGCTACGAGAAGGTGCGTCATGGCGGCAGCGTGCGCGATTGCGCCGTGCTGATCGCGATCGGGGTGCTCGACGACGGCCGGCGAAGCGTGTTGGGCGTCAGTGTTTCCCTGTCCGAGGCGGAAGTCCACTGGCGCGGCTTCTTGAAGAGCCTGATCGATCGGGGGCTTCACGGCGTGCAGCTAATCGTCTCCGACGATCACGCGGGCCTGAAGCAAGCCCGGAAGGCCTGTTTTCCGGGGATCGCCTGGCAACGGTGCCAGTTTCACCTCATGCAGAATGCGATGCAATACGTGCCGAAGGTGGCTCTCCGTGGGGAAGTCGCCCAGGACTTGCGCAACGTGTTCCATGCGCCGGACCGCCACGAAGCGGATCGCCTGCTGACGCAACTGGTGAAGAAATACGCTGACAACGCGCCCGACCTGTCGGCCTGGATGGAAGAAAACGTCCCCGAGGGGCTCACGGTCTTTGTGTTGCCAACAGCGCATCGGCGTCGCCTGCGCACGACCAACGCGCTGGAACGGCTCAATCAGGAAATCAAGCGTCGGACTCGCGTCGCCACGCTGTTCCCCAACGAGGCTTCGCTCCTGCGGCTGGTCAGCGCCATTCTCAGCAAGACCAGCGACGACTGGGAGACCGGCAAAGTGTACCTGACGATGCCAAACGGCCCCCCAGCAAACGGAACACAGAGAAAGGCTAGCGGGGCTCCAAGGGGGCGGCAATGAGCCCCCTTGGTCTGCGTGAACGCCAATAAACAACGCGGCAAAGCCGCTCCACGACACCCTTAACCTCAGAAAAGAAGATCAACACAATTTACAGAACAAGGGTTGCTCGGCCAGGAGGCCGGTTGAGCGGGACCATGTTATTCTCGGTTTCGGCTATGGCTATGCATGATGACTTAGTGCATTTGCGCCTGCCCACACTTGACCGCAGCACCCTGCAATGCCATAATTGAGTGATGTTACGCGTTATGAGTTGGTAATATCATCCCGTGTGAGCTGGTGTGACTTCTCGGGAATTGGTGGGGGAAGACGTTATGAAAGAAAGGCGAAGTGCATTCACGCTGGTCGAATTGTTGGTGGTCATTGCGATTGTCGGCATATTGGTGGCTCTACTGCTGCCAGCGGTGCAGGCCGCTCGCGAGGCGGCGCGGCGGATGAAGTGCAGCAACAACTTGAAGCAACTGGGATTAGCTGTTCACAACCGTCACAACAGTTACCGGCAGTTTCCCGCGGGAGATCCGCAGGAAGTTTGCCCTGACTACCCCGGTATTCCGGCGCGGCTGTATCGCTGGTCGGCGTTGGCAATGCTCACACCCTACCTCGAGCAGTCCAATGTGTATCGGTCACTGAACCTTGAGGTTCCGTTGTACGGCCACACGGGCATCTACCTTGGGCCTGGGTACGGCATTCACCCGGACAACACTGACCCCGTTTCTCGGGTAGTGAACTTGTTCTACTGCCCCAGTGACCAAGAGCGTAGGATCAACGAGGCCTATGGTCCCACGAACTACAAGGCCTGTTGGGGGAGTGGAATGCCACCTTGGACCATCTATACGAGTTCCACGACGGATGGCGTTTTCTACGAGGGTTCTACAACGCGGATCGCAGATATCACAGACGGGACCAGCAACACCGCGTTGTTTTCGGAGAGCACCTTGGGGCCTGGCGGCACGGCTACTTTGACGGAGAAGAATGCAGGCGATGTAGTTGTCAGCCTCAGGTCATTGCCGATGACCGAGGCGACGTGTTCGGTTATTGGAAGCTCGGTGAGTACCACGCGGGGGGAGAGGTGGGTCGATGGTTGGCCGCGGTATTCGGGCTACGATCACGCGCTCATGCCAAATTCGCGAATTCCGGACTGTTCTGTCGTGTCACCGATGCGAGGTCTCTGGCAAGCGGCGCGAAGCCGGCATCCCGGCGGGGTGAATCTGCTGCTGTGTGACGGATCGGTTCGTTTTGTTGCCGATTCGGTCGATGCAGAGACGTGGCACGCTATCGGATCGCGTAACGGAGGAGAGGTGCTTGGGGAGTTCTGAACGCCTGCGAAGATCGGCGTGGGGCGTAGCGGCAATATGCCGAGCATCTTCCCGCAGCTTGTCGAGACTGGAGGCCAATGATAGACTGCGAGGGCCGGTGGCCTCCGTTGAGGGGCTTATCGCGCCAATCAACCGCTGGCCATGGTTGGGAGGTGAGCATGCGCCGCAGCAAACGATGGCATCCATCGCAAGAGAGCGACCAACTGGTATACGCCGTGTGCGATCGTTTTCTCTTGCAGTTGGCCAAACACGACGATGCCGATTCGAACGAGAGCGACAAACGAGGGGCTGCGGCAGCGGTTGCTCAATGGCTGCGAAGCGAGTGGCATCGCGAGGATCTCAGCCGTGAGCGAATCTATCCCCTGTTCTGGGAGGCAGTGCGTCGCAACTTTCTGTTCCTGAAACCACCTCGTGAACGTGAGTTGGCGAGGATGATCGCTCGACAGTACGAATTGGGGCAAGAGATCGAGGAAGAGGGGCGCATTCAGGTGGTGAATGCTCGGGGGCCGGAAGCCGCAAGACACGTGACAGCGGCAGGCGCGGATCTGGTACACGCGTTGATTTGCCGGTTGGGCGAGAGGCGAGAAGGGCCAGTGCATGTGGGGCTTGGAGCCGGCTTTTCGGCAATGATGGTCGCGAAGCGGCTGGCCCATCGCGTGTACTCCGATCTGAAGTGTCCGGGGCTGGTTCTCCACGCACTTTCGGCAGGTGGATTCCGCGTGGATGAGGCTCACAAGTCACCGATCACGTACTTCAGCTACTTCGACGACGCATTGCCCACCGTTCAGTGCGTGGGGCTGTACGCCGAGGCGGTGGTGGCCAACGATGACTACGAACGGGTTAGGCGGAGCCCTAGCGTGAGCAAGTCGTTCGAGCGGGCCGAGGAGATCGACATTGTGATCACGTCGTTCGCGTCGGAGGAGGACGAACATGGGATGCTCAACCAGTTTCTGGCCAACTTGATCGATGAAGGAGAACTGCTGCCGGGGACGCTGGAGACGATGCACCGGGCTGGTTGGGTTGGTGACGTGCAGTTCCGGCCGTATTCACCTGAGGGGCCGATCGTTGAGGAGTGTCCCGTGCGGGCGGTGACGCTGTTCGAACTGGCGGATCTTGTTGAGCGGGCGAAGTTGCCAGACCGGTACGTCGTGCTTCTGGCGGGGCCTTGCGGGGAATGCGGACGGACGAAGACCAACGCTCTGATCCCGCTGTTGACGCAGCCTAATCTTCGGCTGTGGACCCACTTGGTGACCGATTTGCAGACGGCTAGAGAATTGGTGTCCGAGCGTCGGGACTAGGCCGCGCGGATGGGATAGCCGTCATTCTGGAGCGGTTTTCTTGGCGGCATCGTGGGTGAGTTTCCATGACGGGTGGTGAATTTCATGGCGATGAGGTTGGAAGGGATTTGGGGTTGGGGAGACGGGATGGTTGGTAAGTTGTTTGGAGGGAGAGGGTTGCGGCTGGGCGGGTGTGTGAAGGCGGATTCTTGCTGGAGTGGGGGGAAGTGGAAACAGGGTGGTTTGGCATTATTCAAAGTGGTTTTGGGATAATGGGTTGAGGGCGATGGGCGGAGGATGGGGTTGCGCAGAAAGTGCGCGGAAAGGGTTACGGAGCGGTGGTTGGGATGGCCGGGGTGGAGAAGTGGTTGGTTGCGTGGCGGTTGCGTGCGTGCGGGGCTGGGGATGGATCGACGCAAGAGCTGAATACCCTGTGTGCACGTGCATAGGCGGGTCGGTGTAATTGCAGTGAGGGTAACCCGATACCTTGAGGTACTGTCCCGCTAGAACCACACACCGCCCCTTAGTTCGGCTTTCGCAGTTTATACAGCCAGGGATATCGTGTCTTCCAAGGCTTGGAGGGCTTTTGTGCTACCCTCGCCGGAAAGCCCCAGAGACAGAAAGTGGTCGCGGACGCTTTCACGGCGTAGCGTGGTGAGCATATCCGGAAAGGAAGCGCGGGGCTTGGTGCGGTACCAGGGATACGTGTTGGCACGATAATGTCGATATCCTTCAACCACGAACCACAGCACGAGCAAGCTGTACAGAAGCATGGCCACGGGAGCCGTCCGCTCGACCGCTTGACGCGTCCAGCCTTGCGGTTCCTCAAAGCCCAGGTGCTGCTTGCTGTCGTGGATGGTGACCTCCAGACTCCATCGCCACGAATACCAGGTCGGTACGTCCTCCGCCTTCGCGGTATGGCAGGTGGAGTAGAAGGCCTCTTGTCCACGTCCGCCACGCAGAGCCTCTACCGCCACAACTTTCAACGGCCGCTCCGGCACGGCATACACCCGCGCTTCGGCCTCGCAGACCCGCGCATGCTCCTGTCTCCCGTAGATCTTCAATACCAGGCGTCGCGCCCGCTCCGCCAGCATCGCCTCCGGGGTGGGCAGGCGGTCACCACGCTTGCGGGATCGTCCCTTCTGCCCCGGCTGACGCGGACGCACCGCCGCACAAAGTCGCGCCGTGAGGGTCAACCGGCTGGTGAGATCAAAGCTCTCGGGCAGGTATCCCAGCACGCTTTGTCCGCCGTACGCCGAGTCGGCCACGACGTGAAAACGTCGCGATTTCTTGTGCTTTGCCAGCAATTGGAGCATCTCGACGGCCAACTCCGGCCGCGTGCGATAGACGCGCCGCTCCTTCGCGGCGCTTTTGTGGTTCAGGTACAGACGGAAGAGGATCGGCAGACAGAACGGGCGGCCGGGCCACAACGGGAACTGGAGGATCGCAATACCATTCCCACGAGGTAAGCATCCCTACGCGACGCTCCGATTCGCGACCACCGTCCGTTGCCGGACGCTACCGGCGCAGGTACGATGATGCTTATTGAGCGACGCATTAGCAGTGAGCTCAGGGCGACCAGCGGGAGCCCGGCAATTATGGGAGAACCGACGGCGCTGCTGTATCACTACTTACGCGAAGATCAATAATTCGCCCCCTAGATGACATAGGTGCGTTGCCATGCCGGGTCGCAGCTTTTCCCTCCGGTTGGTTTGTTTCCTTGCCTTGGTGTCCGCCCTGGTCGGTCCGGCCATCAGCGAATCACACGCCGACGAGGCGACATCGGTCCTGGTCGAGGCCGAAGCCTTCCAGCAGCTTGGGGGATGGTGCGTCGATCAGCAGTACATGGATCAGATGGGCTCGCCCGTCGTGTTGGCGCACGGACTCGGGCTCCCCGTGGCCGACGCGACGACCAAGGTGGCCTTTCCCGCGGCAGGAACGTACCGCGTGTGGGTTCGTACGCGCGATTGGGTCGCCCCGTGGGGCGCCACGGGCGCTCCGGGCCGATTCCAACTGCTGCTCGACGGCAGGCCGCTCGCCACAACCTTTGGTACCGAAGGAGCCGCATGGCACTGGCAGGATGGCGGTACGGTCGAGATCGGCAAGGCGGATGTCACCCTCGCGCTTCGCGATCTGACCGGCTTCGACGGCCGTTGCGACGCGATCCTCTTCTCGTCCGACACAAAACTGGTTCCGCCGAACGGCAAGGCCGAGCTGGCCGAGTTGCGCCAGCGGCTGCTGCGGCTGCCCGAGCCACCGGAAGATGCGGGAACCTTCGACTTCGTCGTCACCGGCGGGGGCATGGCGGGCACCTGCGCGGCGGTTTCCGCCGCCCGGCTGGGCGTGAAGGTGGCACTCATTCAGAACCGGCCCGTCCTGGGCGGCAACAATAGCTCCGAAGTGCGCGTCGGTCTCTCGGGCCTCGTCGACCAGGATCCCTATCCCGCCCTCGGCCAAGTGGTCAAGGAACTGGCCCCCGTAGGCTACGCCGACGTCCGCGCCGCCAAAAAGGATCCCGATTTGCCACGGAGCCGCGAGGTGCTGGAACTCCTCAAACGCGAGCCGCAAAGAGGGCTTCACAACGCCGGTCCGGCAACGAACTACGAAGACGCCAAAAAGCTGCGCATCGTCGAGGCGGAGCCCAACCTGCACCTCTTTCTGAACATGCACGCCACGGCCGTCGAGAAACAAGGCGATCGCATCGTCGCCGTGCGAGCCAAACACATCCGCACAGGCCGAGAGTTGCGTTTCCCGGCCGCCCTCTTCGCCGACTGCACCGGCGACGGAACGGTCGGATTCCTCGCCGGCGCCGATTACCGCGTCGGACGTGAAAGCCGAAGCGAAACCGGCGAATCCCTTGCCCCGGAGCAAGCCGACCGGCTGGTGATGGGCACGTCGGTCCAGTGGTACGCCGTAGAAGAACCCCAGCCCGTCGCGTTTCCCAACTGTCCTTGGGCCGTCGCGCTGGACGACCACACATGCCAGCGGGCGACGCGGGGCGACTGGGACTGGGAAACCGGCCTCAATCGCGACCAGATCGGCGATTTCGAGCAGGTGCGCGACTACGCGCTGCGGGTAACGTTCGGCAACTGGGCCTTTCTCAAGAACCAGGCCAGCGACAAGGCCAAGTATGCCAACTACCGGCTCGGTTGGGTGGCGTACGTCGGCGGCAAACGCGAATCGCGGCGGCTCTTGGGCGATGTAGTCCTCAAGCAGCGAGACATCCAGGACCACCGCACATGGCCCGATGCTTGCGTGACGGTCACCTGGCCCATCGACCTCCACTATCCCGCGCCGGCGAACACCAAACACTTTCCCGGCAACGAGTTTCGCTCCGTGGCCCACTCGACCCGCATCAAGCCCTACGCCATACCCTATCGCTGCCTGTATTCGCGCAACATCGCCAACCTGATGATGGCCGGCCGCGATATCAGTGTAACACACGTGGCGCTCGGCACGGTGCGCGTCCAGAAGACAACCGGAATGATGGGAGAGGTGCTCGGCATGGCGGCGTCACTTTGCAGGGAGCACGCCACCGATCCCCGAGGCGTATACGAAAAACACCTGGACGAGTTGAAGCGGTTGATGGCGCGCGGCGTTGGGAGGCGTTCTCCGGACGCCGGCAACTGAAGTCTTGCTCTGTGGAGAATGGCGATGACGAAGGAAGCGAAATCGGCCCATCTTGCCGAGGTCAAGCTGGCCTTGGCCAAGAAGTACGAACATCTTGCCGCAACGGCCCGAAGCAAGCCGCGCAAACAGCGCCTGCTGAACCGAGCCGACCGGTACCATCGCGAGGCACGCAAGGTCGCCGGGCATTAAGCTCGCCTCCAATGCGGTAATCCCTCCCCTACGAATGCCCCGCAAATGCGGCAAGAAGTCGCATCGTCGCTCGGCGCCGCATCTGCGTTCCAGCCCATAGCCGTCTCAGAGGGTTTACGCCGCTCCTGCTGCGCGTAGAATTCCACCCAGATGAAACCGCGTCGCGCAGTGGAGCACACCTATGCAATATCGTGATTTGGGCAACAGCGGGCTAAGCGTCTCGGCGATCGGCCTGGGCTGTATGGGAATGTCGGAGTTCTACGGGCCGCACGACGACAGTGAGTCGATCGCGACGATCCACCGGGCTCTCGAACTCGGCATCAACTTCCTCGACACGGCCGACATGTACGGTACCGGCACCAACGAGGAACTGGTCGGACGGGCGATCCGCGACCGACGCGAGCGCGTCGTGCTCGCAACCAAGTTCGGGGTCGTTCGCACGGGCGGCAACCGCGCCATCAACGGAACTCCCGAGTACGTGCGAGCTGCTTGCGATGCCAGCCTCAAACGTCTGGGCGTCGAACCGATCGATCTCTACTATCAGCATCGCGTCGACCCTGAAACGCCCATCGAGGAAACGGTCGGCGCCATGGCCGACCTGGTGCGGCAGGGAAAGGTCCGTTTCCTCGGCCTGTCCGAGGCCGGGCCAGAAACGCTCCGCCGCGCGGTGGCCGTCCATCCCATCGCGGCCCTGCAGACCGAGTACTCCCTGTGGAGCCGCGATCCCGAAGACGAGATCCTGCCGGTTTGCCGCGAGTTGGGCATCGGTTTCGTCGCCTACAGTCCGTTGGGCCGCGGCTTTCTGACCGGCCAGATCCGCAGTCCCGAAGACCTCGCGCCCGACGACTGGCGTCGCGCCAACCCGCGGTTCCAAGGCGACAATTTCAAGCGGAACCTGGAATTGGTCCGGCGGATCGAGGCGCTGGCCAAGGCCAAGGGCTGCACGCCGGCCCAATTGGCGCTGGCGTGGCTCCTCGCACGCCCCGACGTCGTTCCGATCCCCGGCACCCGCAGCCGCCGACGCCTGGAAGAAAACGCCGCCGCTGCCGACCTCTCCATTTCTGCCGAAGAGCTGGCCGGCATCGACAGCATCGCTCCGCAGGGGGTCGCCGTCGGGGGGCGCTATCCCGACGACGCCATGCAATACATCAACCGCTGAGAAACATGCCCAGCGCGCAAGACGCGTGCCGCCGACAACCGGTTTGCCGGCGGCACGCGCTTCTCCGATCGATCGTTTCAATCAGCTACGCCAGTTCCTTACGGTGCGCCCAGACCTTCTCAAAGGCCTTGCCGTACTGTTCGACGATTTCCGGCTGCTCGGTCGTGAACACCGGCAGGCGGATGGCCGTCCGGTTGGCCTCATCGCAGCCCGGGACGGCCTTCGGCAGCACCGGCATGTGCCGCCACCACTGCTTCTCACCGAACATCGGGTAGTCGTGCAACAGCGACCAGCCGAACTCCGTGCAGCCGACCCCTTCGGCCTGCAGCGCCTTGACGAGGGCGGAGCGCGAGGCACCCGCCTTCTTCTCGTCGATGAACATCAAATTGGCGTTGTAGAACACGCGCTCCATTTCCGGTCGCACGAACTGCTGCTCCAGGCCGGGCAACTCCGTGATGCGCTTGTTCAGACGCTGAATCTGCGAAACGGACGTCGCGTTGTGGTCCTTCAACGCCTTGAGTTGCAGCATGGCGACGATCGCCGACGCCGGATGAATCCGCAGCTTGGAACCCAACGCCGTCCCCTGGTACTTGCGATAGGGGCTGTCGGCCGGGAAGGAGCTGGGCAGATCGTAGTTTCCATACGTCGTCGCACGCTCGTAATCGCCCCGTTCCTTGTACATGGCCATGCCGCCTTCGATCGAGGGCAGCGGCTTGCTCATCTGCATGCTGATCCCCGCGATGCGCCCCCAATTGCCCATGTACTTCCCCTTCAGCTTCGCACCGTGCGAATGGCTGGCGTCCTCGGCAACTACCAGGCCGTGCTCCTTGGCGAAGTCGCAAATGTGGTCCATGTCGCAAGGCAGTCCGAACCAGTGCACGGGCATGATGGCCTTGGTCTTGCCGGTGAGATGCCGTTTGCAGTCCTCGACGCAGATGTTCATCGTCTTCGGATTGACGTCGACGAAAACCGGAACCAGGTCGAAGAACCGCATCGGCACCACGGGAAACCACGTGCTGTAGTCGGGGACGAGCACTTCGCTTCCCGGCGGCAGATTCAGCGCAAACCACATCGAGGTCAGCGCGCTCGTGCCGTTGCAGTGCGCCTTGGCATACGGACAGCCGAAGTAGGCCTTCCACGCTTCTTCGAGTTGGGCCACGGGTGCGTAGTTCGGGCTCTTAAGCAGCTTCGTCACGGCTTCGATTTCGGCGTCGCCGTACAGCGGCCATCGCGAGATACCGGAGTCCGAATGGGTAACCGCCTTGGCGCCGCCGTTGATGGCCAGTGCCTCGGTCTTGGCCGGAGCCGCCACGGCCGACTTCGATGCCGCACGGCCTGCCAGCCACATACCGGCGCTGGCGGCACCGGCCTGGCGCAGGAAGGTTCGACGCGAGTTCGTCAGGCCGTTGTTGGGTTGGGAAGGCATGCCCTATCTCCTCTATAGAAGAACTTCGTGCGGTCGATGACCGGACCGACCACGGCGTGGGATTTAACGTTCCATCATAGAATAACAACCTACATTGGCCCGCGTCAACCGACTTGTTTCTCTCCATACCCTCGTTAGGTGGATTGAGTACCCACTCGCTTCTCGCCAGGGCCGCACATGGTCTTGGCCGACGCGTCTCTCGCCGACACCGGCCGGCCTCGATCGCGCCGCCCTACGACAGGCCCGCAAGCGATCGCCGAGCACCTCGGCCGGCCATAACAAGTTATCACGATGCTCAGCCAGAGCGTGGCGTGGCTTCCGCGGAGGGGGTAGAATGGCGTCTGGTACTCTTCACACACGGGAGCTTTGCCATGCGATCGAGGCCTTGTTGGGCGTTGCGACACCTGAAAGCGGTTGAACGACAGCTTCCCGGCCAACGGCTGGCCGCGTATTGGGCAGCGGCCCTATTGACCTGCACACTGTCCGCGGCCGTGCAAGGCGCCGACGTCGCACCGAAGTCCGTGCTTGTCGTGCCGGCGTGCTGCCAGGAAGTGGAACTGGCGATCGAACTGCCCAAGTCCGTCGCGATCGATTCCGGCGACAAGTGGCAGTTGGTTCAGTCAGATCGACCGGAAGTCGCCGTGCCCGTACAGATCGGTAGCGCCGTCGCCGCCGACGGAACGGTAGCACCTTCGAAACGGCTCTACGGCCGCATTCCCGCCAGCAAATCGGCCGATGGCGTGCGGCGTTTCCAACTCCGCCAAGCCGCGTCGGCGGCCCCCTCGCCGTTCACGTTCAAGGACGTCAGCAAGGCATCGCTTCAGCTTCTCGATGATGGAAAGCCGGTGATGACCTACAACTACGGCCCAATCACCGGCGAAAAGGTCCCCAAGACCGATTCGCGGCGGATCCGCGCCGGCTATGTCCATCCGGTTTGGGGACTCGACGGCGAAGTGCTGACCGACGATTTTCCCAAAGACCACTATCATCACCACGGCATCTTTTGGGCATGGCCGCACGTCGGCATCGACGGCAAAGAGTACGACCTCTGGCAGTACAAGGGCATCGAAGAGCGCTTCGTCACCTGGTTGCACCGCGAGACGGGGTCGGAGGCTGCCGTCTTGGCGGTCGAGAACGGTTGGTTCGTCGGCGATCGCAAGGTAATGATCGAACGCGTGTGGATGTGGTCGTTCCCGGCGGCCGATGGCGGTCGGGCGATCGACTTTGAGCTCACTTGGATCCCCGTCGACAACGCGATCACCCTGCGCGGGGCGGAAGGAAAAAGCTATGGCGGTCTGAACTTCCGATTCGCGCCGCGCAAAGACACACTGATCACCGTACCCAGTGGCCCGGCGAAGGAAGATCTCCCCGACACGCCCCTGAAATGGGCCGACCTGTCCGCCAAGTTCCCCGGCGCTCCTGGCCCCAGCGGCGCGGCCGTCTTCATCGACCCGGGCCATCCCGATTATCCGCCCACTTGGCTGACCCGTCATTACGGAATCCTCTGTGTCGGCTGGCCGGGTGTCAAGTCGCGCACCTTCGAGCCGGGCAAAACCATCCGCATGGACGACCGCGTTTGGATCCATCGAGGAATCGTCGATACGGCCCACCTTGGGCAAAGGTACAGCGCTTACGAAGCGGCTCGGGCCGCCCACTGGCAGTAGCGGCGCCGATCCTGACGGGGCACCCACAAAGGGCAACCCGACGGCCGGCACTTCCCATGTCGCGAGGAGAAATTGCCATGAAGCGAATTTGGTGCGTTGCGTTGCTGTCGATGTTGGTACCGTGGCTCGCCGGTGTTCGTGGCTGGGCCGCCGAGCCGGGCAAGATTCGCGTGCTCATCACAACCGGTGGGCACGGATTCGAAGCCCAGCCGTTCTATGCGATGTTCGACGCCATGCCCGACGTCACCTACCGCCGCGCCACGCTGCCCAAAGAGGCCGACCTTCTCAAGCCCGGCTTGGAGAAGAGCGTCGACGTGATCGTCCGGTACGACATGGTTCCGGCCGTCAGCCCCGAGCAGGAGAAGGCTTTCGCCGCACTTGTCCAGAACGGGATCGGGCTCGTGGCCCTCCATCACAACTTGGCGGCCCACCCTGATTGGGAAGAGTACTGCAAGATCATCGGGGGCAAGTACCTGCTCAAGCCCCAAACGATCGATGGCAAAGCCTTTGCGCGCTCGCCGTACAAGCATGACGAGGATCTGCGCATCGAGGTCGTCGACCGGCAGCATCCGATTACCAAGGGGCTGAGCGACTTCTCGATCCACGACGAGAGCTATGGCCTCTTCTACACTTCGCCCTCGATCCACGTGCTCCTCAAGACGGACCATCCTAGGAACAACCCGCTGGTCGCGTGGACCCACACGTACGGGAAGAGTCGGGTGTTCTACTTGATGCTGGGCCACGACCAGCACGCTTACGAAAACGCTCAGTACCGCGAGTTGGTCCATCGCGGTATTCGCTGGGCGGCGGACCGGCCGTAGCGGCCGTGCGGAAAGGGGGCATCGGCCGATACCAGGCCGCACGAGATACCAACGAGCATCCGTCCAACAAACGACTTGGCCGACCGAACTGAGGCTACATATCCAAGAAAGGAAGCGGCTTCGATGAACCGTACGTGCACGCAACGAATGAGGAATCTGCTGGGCGCCCTTGCGATAGCGGCAATCCTCATTCCACAAACCGGCAGACCGTTGCAGGCCGCCGAAGGGGCGAAGCTGCAGCGGCTCACGTACAATCATCCGGACCTCGCGGTCGACCTGGGTGTGGGACTGTGGGTTTCGCCACAGCCGATGGACGCCGACGGCGACGGCGATCTCGACCTGATCGCTGCATGTCCCGACAAACCCTATAACGGCACCTACTTCTTCGAGAATCCGCAGGGGAGCGTCAAGTTTCCGGTGTTCAAGGCGCCCGTACGGATCGGCCAGGGGCTGCGCAACCTCCGGCCGTCCTATCTCAAAAACAAGGTCGTTCTCCTGACACCGGCCGTGGCTTGGCCCGATGTCTCCTCTCAAGGACTTGGCAAGTCGACGCCCTTGGGTCTGCCCGAGAACATCCACTCCAACAAACGGGTCCGCGCCAACCAGTGGCAGTACGCCGACTACGACGGCGACGGAGCCCTCGACCTGCTGATCGGTGTGGGCGACTGGGGCGATTACGGCTGGGACAATGCCTTCGATGCCCAGGGGCGATGGACCAACGGACCGCTGCACGGGTACGTATACGTGTTGCGAAACACGGGGACCACCGCGCAGCCGAAGTATGCCCCGCCACAGAAGCTCGAGGCGGCAGGCAAGCCGGTCGACGTGTTCGGCATGCCGTCCCCGAATCTGGCCGACTTCGACGGCGACGGCGATCTCGATCTCATGTGCGGCTGCTTCGTCGATTCGTTCACCTATTTCGAGAACGTCGGCACGCGAAAAGAGCCGAAATATGCCGCCGGGCGTCTCCTGCAAGACCAAGGCCACCCCATGCGGATGGAGCTGTGTATGCTGGAAGTCGTGGCCATGGACTGGGATCGCGACGGCGACGTCGACCTCGTGGTCGGCCAAGAGGACGGCCGGGTGGCCCTGATCGAAAACACGGGAAAGATGGTCGGCGGTCTGCCCGAGTTCCTGTCCCCGCGGTTCTTCCAGCAACAGGCCGACAATCTCAAGTTCGGCGCGCTGGTCACGCCCGTAGGCTTCGACTGGGACGGTGACGGCGACGACGACCTGGTCTGCGGCGACTCGGCAGGCCATGTAGCCTTCATCGAGAACCTCGGCGGAAACCCGCCTAAGTGGGCGGCGCCCAAATGTCTCGAAGCGGACGGCCAAATACTCCGCATCGAGGCCGGCCCCAACGGTTCCATCCAAGGCCCCTGCGAAGCCAAGTGGGGTTACACGGTCGTCTCGATTGCCGACTGGGATGGCGACGAACTGCCCGACATGCTGCTGAACAGCATCTGGGGCGCGGTCCTTTGGTATCGCAACGTCGGAACGCGACAGACTCCGAAACTGGCTGCGGCGCAGCCAATCGAAGTCCAATGGCCCGGCAAAGCTCCCAAGCCCGCCTGGAATTGGTGGGACCCGAAGGGTAACCAACTCGTCACCCAGTGGCGCACTACGCCGGTGGTGATCGATTGGACCGGCGACGGCCTGAGCGACCTCGTCATGCTCGACCAGGAAGGTTACCTTGCCCTCTTCGAGCGGAAGAAGGAAGACGGTAAACTGCAACTAGCGGCGCCGAAACGCGCGTTCTGCAACGAAAAGGGCGAGCCCCTGCGGCTTAACGCGCGAACGGCGGGCGGCAGCGGGCGACGCAAAATGTGCATGGTCGACTGGGATCGCGACGGCCGCATCGACCTTTTGGCCAACAGTTCCAATGCCGAGTTCTGGAAGAACATGGGCACCGACAAGGGCGTCACCACGCTGAAGAACATGGGCAATGTCGACTCGCTGGCGCTCGCCGGACACACAACCTGTCCCACAGTGGTCGATTGGGACCACAACGGCGTGCCGGACTTGGTCGTCGGCGCCGAGGACGGACATTTCTACTATCTCGCAAACCCGCACGGGACACCGGCGGCGAACAAACCGTCGGAGGCAACGTCGAGTCAGCGGTAAATCTCAATAGGGCTGTGAATTCTACGACAGGCGACAGGCCCCGGTGACGTGCCGGCGCTCGTCCTGGGAGATCGGGAGGGATACGCATATGTCAGATTCCAACACCAGTGCGGCTTCGTTCCAGGGCATCCGGGGTATCGTCCCGCCCATGGTCACTCCGCTTTCCGATTACGACACGCTCGACACCATCGGCCTTGAGCGGCTGGTCGAGCACATCCTCGCCGGCGGAGTGCATGGGTTGTTTGTGCTCGGGACGACGGGCGAGGGCCCTAGCCTAAGCGCACGCCTGCGGCGCGAGGTGGTGGATCGCGTTTGCAAGCAGGTGGCCGGGCGGGTGCCGGTGCTCGTGGGAATCAGCGACACATCATTCGTCGAATCCGTCGACCTGGCCAATTACTCCGCCCAGGCCGGCGCGGCCGCCGTCGTGGTTGCGCCGCCAAGCTACTTCCCACTCGACCAGACCGAGCTCCTGGCATACTTGGCCCACTTGGCCCCATCGGTGCCGCTGCCGCTCGTTCTGTACAACATGCCGACGCACACCAAGATCAACTTCGACCTCGACACCCTGGCTCTTGCGATGGAGATTCCCAACATCGTGGGCGTCAAAGACAGCTCGGGCAACATGATCTACTTCCAGAAGCTGCGCAAGCTCATTGCCGAGCGATCCACCTGGAACCTGCTCATCGGTCCCGAGGAACTGCTGAGCCAGGCTGTCTTACTGGGCGGCGACGGCGGGGTCTCTGGCGGAGCCAACATCCATCCTCAGCTCTATGTCTCGATCTACGAGGCCGCCCGCGACCGCGACCTCGACCGGGTTACCCAACTGCAGAAGCAGGTGGAAGAACTCTCGGGCCGAATCTATGGCGTCAATCGAACGCCCTCAGCGGTCATCAAGGGAATCAAAGGCGCCCTGGCGTGTCTGGGCATCTGTAGCCCGTTGGTGGCGGAGCCACTCGTCACTTGCAGCGAGAGCGAGTGCCTCACGATCGACCGGCACCTGCACGAATTGGGACTTCGCAAAGAATAGTGCGAGAATAAATTCGTTCAAATCGGTCGAAGTGTGCCTTTACTGCGACAACTATGTTGACAGTGGAACTCGCTCACAACGTTCACATTCCCAGCCATTTCCTGCCCGAAAGCCCATATTCCATCTGGCTGATCGGCTTTGGCGCCTGTAAATTCATGCTATAATCGTCACGAAGTACACCGCAAGGGCGGTGGAGACAAATCGTTCAACTCATGCAATTCGGACACGTCCTTGAAGCGTCTTCTTACGCCGAGACAGGTGGCCCGGGCCATCGGCGTGAGCGAGTCTTCGCTCAAGCGCTGGTGCGACCGTGGTCTTATTCCTTCCGTGAAAACTCCCGGTCGACATCGGCGCATCCCCGTTCAGGGGGTGCTTGCCTTTCTTCGCGAGAGGCACTACCAACTCGTCCGGCCTGAGGTGTTGGGACTCCCGCCAACCACCGGCCAGGGCCCTCGCGTGCTCGGCCGAGCCAGCGACGAGTACTTCGACGCCCTCGTGGCCAACGACGAAGACCGCTGTCGCCAGATCTTCTTCGACCTCTACTTGACGGAACATCGGCTCAGCGTCGTCTGCGATCGGGTCGTGGCGCCCGCCTTTCACAGAATTGGCGAGTGTTGGCAACGTGGGGAAATCGAGGTCTATCAGGAACGGCTCGCTTGCGAGCTCACCCGTCGGGTGCTCTACGAAATGCAATCGGCCATGCAGGTGCCGGCCGAACCGGCGCCGATGGCCATCGGCGGAACCCCCGAAGGCGACTTCTACACCTTGCCGACCCGCATGGCGGGGCTGGTCCTCCTGGAGTTCCACTGGAACGCCGCCTCTCTGGGCGCCTCCCTGCCTTTCGACACGCTGGTCGCCGCCATTCGTCAAAAACGGCCTCGCCTCTTCTGGCTGAGCGTGTCCTACATTCAAGATCGTCAGCGATTTCTCGAAGGCTACGCCCGTCTCTATCGCGCGGCTTCCCAAACAAGCGTGCCCATCATCGTGGGCGGCCGCGCGCTCAGCGAAGACATCCGCCGCGAGATGCAATACGCCGCATATGGCGACAACATGCAGCATCTGGAGGCCTTCGCTGCAACGCTCGCCGACGTGCGCCAGGCCTCCGAAGCCTGACGCGTTCGGCGGAACGGGCCCCGCTGCCAACCGCCCCCCGCGCCGCGCAGCTTTCATATCATCCTGTACCTGCCCATCCCCCTCTTCTGCCCCATATTGAAGTTGTCTGCCAATCGCTTTGGCTTTAGAATCAGGTGGCATCGGGTCCGCGGTCATAGGGTATGGAAGCGCTTGCGCGAAAGGCAGGGATGGTCATGAAACGGCCGTTGGGATACGTCTACTCTGGGGTAAAGGTGGCCACCGGCCAAGTCGAAGAGCAAGTTGCCCGTTTCACACGCCGGCACCCCTCGCAGTCTTCCGCAGTCACATTTCGAGTCGCGGCAGCGGCGGCCCTCCTCCTGCTAACCACGTCGGCGGTAGCCAAGCCCTTGGAAACCGTCACGGTTCAAAACGCCGCTCGCGTGCTCCAGGAAAGCGTCAACATACCCAGCGGCATCCCCCTGGGACTGATGAGCAACGCCCAAGCCCTCGTCATCATTCCCGACGTACTCAAGCTCGGTTTCATCGTCGGAGGGCGGCGCGGCCACGGAGTGGTCGTAGTTCGCACCCAGGACGGCTCGTGGAGCAATCCCGTCTTCGTGACCATCACGGGCGGCAGCGTCGGATACCAGGCAGGTGTTCAGGCGACCGACGTCATCCTCGTGTTTCGCAGCAACAAGAGCGTTGGCAACCTACTGAGCGGCCAATTTACGCTGGGGGCCGATGCAGCTGTTGCCGCCGGACCCGTTGGGCGACAGGCCGCCGCAAGCACGAACATCCAGATGCAGGCCGAAATCTACTCCTATTCACGCAGCCGAGGGCTGTTTGCCGGCGTGTCGCTCGACGGCTCGGCGCTGCAGATCGATTCCGAGTCCAACGCAACCTATTACGCCTCGCCCGGAATCGCGCCGTTCGACGTTCTGGCGGGCCGCGTGGGCCACACGCCGGCCGAAGTGACCTTTCTCAAAGACCTGCTGACAAAATACGCCCCGCCCGTCCCCGGCGCAACCGTCGGCGTCGACCTGTCCACGCTGCCGGGGCCGACCAACGCCTCGCCCAACCTGGAAGCGACACGGCAGCAGCTGGCCGCCTCATCCGCACAACTTCAGTCGCGTCTGGAGCCGAATTGGCGCCAGTATTTGGCGTTGCCGCCCGGCGTGGCTTCTCCCGGTCCGTCACCGAGCGTCCCGGCCGTCAACGAGACTCTCCGACGCTTCGACACGGTCGCACGCGACTCGCAATACCAAGTGCTCACGCAGATGCCCGAGTTCCGGACGACCTATGGGCTGTTGCGTCAGTATGCCGGAGGGCTTTCCGAGTTGGCGTCGCGCCCGATAGCCACCAGCACCATGCCGCCGCCGCCGGCGACGACCGCTCCACAGCGTTAGAGCGCATAGGGCGTATGTGTAGCGTGTATTCCGCTTTCGAAACCGCCGAAACGCGCCGCCACGAACGCTACAGTTGAGTGCGACACGCACTGATCGATCGGGCAGGTCCCACGCGGCGTCGGAATCCGCTTGCCCGCGCACGACTCAGCCAACCCCCTCCTCGACGCGCACCCGTCGCGCGTCGGCTTCGATCGGTCCTGGATCAAAACGGCCAGGCAACGGATGCCGCGCGTTGGCCGCGGCGGCCGCTACACCCAGTCGCACTGCGTCGACCATCTCTTGGCCCTTGACGGTCGCGCGCGCAATCGCCGCCGCCATCACGTCGCCGCACCCGATCGGGTTGGAAACCTCTTCCACTGCCAACGGAGACGCCCGGTACACGCGATCCCGCGATGTGATCCAAACTGTCTTCGCCCCCTGCGTGATAATCACCCACTGCGCCCCCCGACGATTCAGCGACTGCATCGCCTCGACCAGTTCGCCGTCGCTCTGCGGCGGTCGTCCCAGCGTCGCGCTCAGCTCCTCCCGGTTCGGTTTGACCACCAACGGCTTCAAATCCAGAACTTCCAGCAACCCCTCACCGCGGAAGTCGAGAATGCTTGGGCACTTCACCCGTTCCAAAAGCTCGCGGTAGTAGCTCGATTCGGTGCCCCTCGGCAGCGAACCCATCACCAGCACAAGGTCCGCCCGCGAAGCCTCCTCACCAAACGCGACGCGAAAATCGTCGAGTTCCTCCTCGCTCATCGGCCGCCCGTCTTCCACCAGTTCGGTGATGGTCCCCGAGCCGCGGTCCAGCAAGCTCGTACACACCCGCGTGGCCGCCCGAGTCCTCACCCACCGCCGTGGCACGCCCAACTGCGCCAAATCGTGATCCATCGCCTCCAGCGGAGAACCGCCCGCTGTCGACAGCGTCAAACTGTCGCAACCCAGCAAATGCACCGCCACGCCCGCATTGAGCACCTTGCCCGAAGCGCACCACTGCACCTCGCGGGCCCGATTCACTTCTCCCGTCCGAAACGTATCGAACACCAGCACGTGTTGCCATGCGGGAGTCAATCCAGCCGAAACAATCACAGAAGTCCCTCCAGGATGTGCGTCAATTCTCCGTCACTCAACTCGCGAGGATTCCCGCTCATGCTGCTCCCGCGAGAGCTGGCCACAATCGCCGGAATCTGCTCGGCTGTCACGCCCACCTCGCCGAGCCGCCGTGGTACGCCCACCTCCTCGCAAAGCGATTCAATCCGGCCGATCAGCTCGTCGACCGCTTCCTCCGCCGACGTCGGCGTCTCTTCGTCCAGCACCGCATGGGCCAGACGTGCCAGTTCCGGCAGCCGGGCATCCGATTCACCCGCAACGCCGTCGGCAGCATCAGCGCACACGCCGCCCCGTGGGGAACCCTCGCATGCACACCCAGCGCCGCCGCCACCCCGTGCGCCATCCCCAGCCCCGAATTCGCCAACGCCATCCCCGAAAGCAGCGCCGCATGGGCCATCTTCTCCTTGGCCTCCCGGGCGGTCGGATCACGGACGGCCTCGCTCAACGACGGAATCGCCATCCGCAACCCCTGGCACGCCAACGCCTGCGGAATCGGCCGCGCCTTGCGAGAAACGTAGCTTTCCAGCAACTGCGTAATGGCATCCATGCCGCTCGCCGCGGCGACCGCCGGCGGGACCGATACCGTCAACTCCGGATCCACCAGCGCGATCCGCGGCACGATCCGCTCGTCCCGAATGCTCTTCTTAAACGGCGGGTCATACGACGAGATCACCGCGTTCTTCGTGGCTTCCGTTCCCGTTCCCGCAGTCGTCGGCATGGCCAACACCGGCAATGGCTCATGCACCAGGCTCAGTCCCTGCCCCACGCCCTCCAGGTAGTCCTTGATCGTCGGACTCTGATCGTTCACGGCCATCGCCGCGGCCGCCTTTGCCAGGTCGATCGCCGCGCCTCCACCCAGCGCCACGACCAGATCGCCCCGCCCGGCACCCTTCGTCCGCATCGCCTCCGAAACACGATCCACGTCGTCCACTTCCGGTTCGTGGACGATCATCTCCGTCGCCAGCACCTCCACCCCCGCCGTTCGCATCGCCTCCGCAATCTCCGCCAGCACGCCCCCGGAAGCCAGCGTTCGCGACCCACAGATCACGACGGCCCGTCGCCCCAACGTCGCCGCCAACCGTCCCACTTCACTGCGGCGTCCCCAGCCAAAGACGATCTGCCGTGGGCAAACGAAGTCATAAGCCATCGTCGAAACCGAGTTCATGGACTTCTCCTCCAATGCTCGCCCCGCAAGCCGGCAACGGCCCCGCACCACCTCGAACCGCGCATCTGCCAAGCAGAACCCATTAGACCCGAACGTCTTCGAACCACAAGGGCCCGTTGGACGGACACCACATTGCCCCTATAATGGAGCGTTTGCCGCCTGTCGCTCGTTGTTCATCTCGCGAAGGAATCCCCCCTTGCCCGATACCATTGCCATTCGGCCAAGCGGTCCCGTGCAGGGCACCATCCGACCGCCCGGCTCCAAGAGCATCACCAACCGCGCACTGGTCTGCGCCGCTCTGGCCGACGGCCCATCCATGCTCACCGGCGCTTTGGACAGCGAAGACACCCGCGTGATGATCCACGCGCTGCAGCAACTGGGCATCGCCGTCCAACACGACCTTACCGCCGCCATCATCCGCGTCCAAGGCTGTGCCGGCAAGCCTCCCGCCTCCAGCGCCGATCTGTTCGTGGCCAACAGCGGCACGACGATCCGGTTCCTCACCGCCCTGGTTGCTCTCGGCCAAGGCCGCTTCCGTCTCGACGGCTCGCCCCGCATGCGTCAACGGCCCATCCAGGACCTGCTCGACGCGCTCGGCAACCTGGGCGTCGATGTCGCCAGCGAATTCGGCAACGGCTGCCCTCCCGTGATCGTCCAGGCCGACCGGCTTCCCGGCGGTCGCGCCGACGTGGCAGGCAATATCTCCAGCCAGTTCCTTAGCGGCCTTCTCTTGGCGGCCCCCTGTGCTGCGTCTCCCGTCGACCTGCACGTCGTGGGCCAGCTCGTCTCCCAGCCTTACATCACGATGACGCTCGCCGTCATGGCCGCGTTCGGTGTCACGTGCCAGACCGAGAACCTTGCACGTTTCGTCATCCCCACCGATCGCCCCTATCGCGCCGGCAGCTACGCCATCGAGCCCGACGCCTCGGCCGCCAGCTACTTCTTCGCCGCTGCGGCCATCACTGGCGGTCAGGTCACCGTCCCCGGCCTCTCGCGCGACAGCCTCCAGGGCGACGTTGCCTTCTGCGACTGCCTGGCCCGTATGGGCTGTCAGGTCGAGTTCCAGCCCGACGCCATTTCCGTCACTGGCGGGCCCCTGCGCGGAATCGACGTCGACATGAACGCCATCAGCGACACCGTCCAAACCCTCGCCGCCGTGGCCCTCTTCGCCGACGGCCCGACGACGATCACCGACGTCGCTCACATCCGCCACAAGGAGACCGACCGCCTTGCCGCACTGGCCACCGAGCTCCGCAAACTCGGCGCCACCGTCCACGAGCGACCCGACGGACTGCAGATCGTGCCCGCCTCGCTACGTCCCGCCGAAATCGACACCTACGACGACCATCGCATGGCGATGAGTCTCGCCCTGGTCGGCCTGAGAAACCCCGGTGTGGTCATCCGCGATCCCGGCTGTACCGCCAAGACCTATCCACACTTCTTCACCGATCTCGCCCGCCTGACCACTCCCACGTAGCACAGCCGCCCCCGGCTGTGAAGAACCCCGGCCCACGTTCCCACTCAACACGTCGTCCCCGCCACGGCATCACCAATCGCCCGATGCGGCGACGCCATGCGAGCCGCCGGCGTGTTGGCCTCCACCAGGCTGTGCTGCCACTGCACACCCAGCATCAGCACATTGATGCCCGAGCCGATTCCCAGCAGTCCCACGTGGTCTCCTTGGCGAAGATGCCCGCGCTCGATGCCGATCGCCGCCGTCAAGGGCAAAGCCACCGAACCCGTATTGCCCAGGTATTCGAACGTCGTATAGTCCCTCCCCGGGTCGATCGCCAGCCGCTGGAGCAAAAGCTTCCGATGAGCTCGCCCCACTTGGTGGCAAAACACCTTGTCCAGCCGGTCCACGTTCCAGCCGAGGCCGTCCAAGAAATCGCCAAACGCCACCGTCGCCGTTTGCACCCCTTCGTGCATCAGCGTTTCCGAGTCGGTTTCCATCGCCTGCCCCGAGCCCTCACCGGCGTTTTCGCCTCCATTGCCGCGGCAGAGATGGCAGAACTCGGTATTCGTGCGCACCAAGCCGCCCATCACGCGATTGCCCGTCCGGCTCAGCCGCCGATCGACCAGCACGGCCGCGGCGCTGCCCGATCCTATCGTCAGCGATGCCACGGCCGTCTTTACGTCCCGCCGCGACAGCGACGTGTTGCCGTTCAGCGCGTCGATCGTCGTCTCCACCAACGACCGGCTGCTCTCCGTCCCCACAACGATGCCCGCTTCGATCTGGCCCAGCTCGATCATGTTGGCCACCTGGACCATGCCGTTCAGAAGGCCCAGGCAAGCGTTCGAAACGTCGTAGATCATGCACTCTGCCGGCAGCCCCAGGCCGCGGTGCACGCCGCACGCCGTCGCCGGCTCGAGGTAGTCCCGGCACACCGAACCGTGCACCAGCGCCCCGATGCGGCCGCGATCCACGCCCGCCAGCCGCAACGCTTTTTCGCCCGTCTCGATGCTCTTCTCCCCCGGCATCGTACCGCGCGGCCAGAACCGCCGCTCGCGAATGCCGCTCATCGCTTCCAGCCGCCCCTCCGGCAATCGCAATCGCCGATACAGCGGTTCGAGGCGGGCCTCGATCTCTTCCGAGGTCACCACTTCCTCGGGCAGCGTATAGGCAAGAGCCTCCAGGCAGACGTTCTCGTAATGCATATCCGGTCCGAACGCGGTTGGCTTGTCGTCAACAAATGCGGTCCGCCGCCGCAATACGAACTGGATGGCGGACCCTCACGAACCCTCAACATAGCCGCCCGTCGAGGCCCGGTAAAGAACAACCCCCGCAGGGGTCGTAGCAAGCAGTCCCTGTCGCCCTCAAAAGAACCCCACAACCACCGCCCCCAATCAACTCCCGCTTCCCGTCTTCCGCTCTCCGCTTTCTTTCCCTCCCCTTCCTCTGGGCCACAAACCACCAACAGCCCCAGCCCCGCCGCTCACGCCAGCCCGTACAGCGGCTCGAGCTTTCCGCGCAGATGGCTCATCAGCGGCCCGTGCGACAGCGGCTCTCCCGTAACGCGCTCGACGAGCTCCTCCGCGTTGTACCGTTGTCCCTGTCGGTGGATGTTCTCGCGAAGCCACTCGCGCAGCGGCCCAAAATCACCCCGCGCAAACGACTCGCTCAACCCGCCCAACGCCCGATCGGCGGCCGCGAAGAACTGCGCCGCACACAAATTCCCCAGCGCATACGTCGGAAAATACCCGATCAAGCCGGCGCTCCAGTGAATGTCCTGCAGCACTCCCTCGCCGTCATCACGCGGCTCGACGCCCAGGTACTTCCGATACTTCTCCTTCCACGCCCCTGGCAGATCGCCCACCGCCAGCTCTTCGTCCAGGACCGCCTGCTCCAACTCGAATCGTATAAGAATGTGCAGATTGTACGTCGCCTCGTCGGCTTCCACTCGGATCAGCGACGGCTCGACCGCATTGATCGCATAGTAGAAAGCGTCCAATCCCACGTCGCCCAGAGCCTCCGGAAAACACCGCTGCGCCTCCGGATAGAGCCATTCCCAGAAGGCCCGGCTCCGTCCCACAAGGTTCTCCCACAGCCGCGACTGCGACTCATGAATCCCCAGCGAAACCGAGTCGCCCGGCGGCAGCCCATACTGGTCTGTCCGCAGCCCCTGGTCGTAGATCCCGTGCCCCGCTTCGTGCAGAATGCCGAACAACGCCTCGTTGAAGAACGACTCGCTATAGCGCGTTGCGATGCGGCAGTCATCCGGCCCCAACTCCGTGCAGAACGGATGCGCCGTCACGTCCAGACGCCCGCGTTCAAAGTCGAACCCGATCTGCCGGGCGGCCATCCGTCCCAGTTGTTCCTGAAGGGCCACCGGATACTTGCGGGTCAGAATGCTCGTGTCCGGCTTGCGCCCACACTTCTGAATCGCTTCCACCAACGGCACCAACTGCTCGCGCAACCCCGAGAGCGTTTCCGCAACGTGGCTCGTCCGTGCCTCCGGCTCATAATCATCCAGCAGGGCGTCGTAACGCCGTTGCTCGTATCCCAGCGCGTCGGCTTCCTCCCGTTTCAGTTGGAAGATCTTCTCCAACCACGGCTGCATCGTCGGAAAATCGCCTCTCTTCCGCGCCTTCTGCCACGCATGTTCCGACAGCGCCGCCGTCCGTGTCAGTTCCTCGACCAGCCGCTTCGGAAGCTTCACCCGCTTGTCGTATCGCCGCTTCAATCGCCGAATCGTGGTCCCTGCATCGCTCGAAGGATCGGCGACCAACGGCCCCTCGCTCAACTCCTCCAGCCACTGCCCCAACTGCGGATCAGTTTGCCGATCGTGAATCATCCCCGACAGCAACGTCACTTGCTCCGCACGATACGGCCCCGCCGCCTCCGGCAGCATCGTCCGCTCATCCCATCCCAGCGTCGACTCCACCGCCGCCAGAAGCGCCGTCTCGCGCGCATGCTCACAAACCCGCTCAAACACCGCGTTCGCGTCGTTATCCATTCCCATTACCCCTGGTCTTTTCTCGCAACCCGCCGCTATTGGCTATCCACTTTCCGCTCCCAAGAAATGCTCCAAGCCCGGTTCCCAGCAATCCGGGACCGGTTTCCGGGGCAGTGAATCAGATGGTGGGTCTCGTGCGACGGGTGCCGTTGGTACGCGCCGGGCCGGCCAGAACCCACGCCAACGCGCTGTTATCGGTAGCCAAAGTCCTCTTCAATCTGCCGGGCTTTGTTACTGAACCCGAACGCAGCACCGTTTCGCTGGTCCGCGTACAGTTGTTTAGCCGTTCCCGAGAGTTCGTTCTCGCTGAAATTCGGGCCACGCAAATGGTACGACGCGCAACCCGGCAGAACCAAACACAGCGACGCCACGAGGCCCCAACACCACCGGCCCAATGGCCGTTTCTTCTTCTGCGTCGAATAGGATTCGAGCATGATAGTGCTCACTCAACACTGGGGGCCACAATTGGGGCGGGAGTGTCCCAGATTTCCTCCCACGCGCCTAGCCCAATTCGGCTTGTCTCCCGCCTTCGTCCGGCTAGACTTACAGAAATGCATCCCTCCTCCAGAGGGCGTGCCACCCGCATTCTCTCCTTCGGTCCACCTAAGGCACTAATCCGCGAGCACTTGCAATGCTGGACGTCCTTGTCGTTGCCCCCCATCCCGACGACGCAGAACTCGGTATGGGCGGCGCCATCATGAAGTTCCGCGACGAAGGTCTCGCCGTCGGCGTCCTCGATCTCACCAACGGCGAGCCCACTCCCTTCGGCACTCCCCAGCGCCGCGCCCAGGAGACCGCCGCGGCAACCCAAGTGCTCGGCATCTCGTGGCGCGAGAACCTCGGCCTCCCCAACCGCAGCCTGGAGAACACGATCGATGCCCGCGCGAAGCTGGCGGCCGTCTTTCGCACCACGCGTCCCAGATGGATCTTCGCTCCCTACTGGATCGATGCCCATCCCGATCACGTTGCCGCCACCGAACTCATCGAGGCCGCCCGCTTCTGGTCCAAGCTCACCAAGACCGATATGCCCGGCGAGCCCCACTACCCCGAACGCATCTATCATTACTACTGCGTCCACCTCAAGCTCATCCCTCAGCCCGCCTTCATCCTCGACATCTCCGACTACTGGGACCGCAAACAGGCCGCTTTGGCCTGCTACCACAGCCAGCTCATCGAAGGGCGCCCTCCCGGTCCGCCCACGCTCCTGGACCGCCTCCGCGACCAGGCCTCAGCCTGGGGTTGGGCGATCGGCACTCGCTACGGCGAAGCCTTCGCTGCCCGGGAACCGGTCGGATTGTCCAGCTTGCGCACGCTTCTCTAGACAAACGGCAAGGATCACTTTGTGGATACTCCCAAACTCGATGTCATCGCCGTAGGCGCTCACCCCGACGACGTGGAAATCGGCTGCGGCGGCGTCCTGGCCCGTCTCGTTCAACAAGGCCACCGTGTCGGCATCATCGATCTCACCGACGGCGAGCCGACCCCCGGTTCTCCGTCCCCCGAAGCGCGCTTGCGCGAAGCGCAGCAAGCCGCCGAAACGCTCGGCGTCCACCGGCGCGTCACCCTCGATCTCCCCAACCGCCGCCTGTTCGACACCTTCGAAGCGCGCCTGGCCCTGGCCACCGAGCTCCGCCGCTATCGACCGCGCCTGGTCCTGGGTCTTGGCGACCGCACGCCCATGGCCTCCCCCGACCACTACCAGGCGATGCTCATCACCGAGGCCGCCGTCTTCTACTCCAAGCTCACCAAGTGGGACGACCAGTTCGCCGGTCTGCCGCCCTACATCATTCCGGCCTACATGCACTACTTTCTTGGGCTCCGATCCCTGTGGCCGGCTCAGGCGGGCGGCATCGTCGCCGACATCGGCCCCACGCTCGAAACCAAGATCGCCGCCATCGCCTGCTACCACAGCCAATTCCCGCCCGAACGCCATCACGTGCTCCAGCGAATTCGCGTCTTCAACCAGCAGCAGGGCATGGCGGCCGGACTCCAGGCCGGCGAAGTCCTCGCCAGTCCCGCCGCCATCGGCACTCGCGACCTCATGGGCCTCCTCTTCAGTTCCGCGTAGCCCCTCGCCGCCCGTCAGCTTCTCGTTCCTTCCCCAAAACACTCCTCACCGCTATCATATCCACTGCTCTTGCGCGCCCGTTTCAAGGGAGATCCTGTCGTGTCCTATCCCAAAATCAACGCGAAACAACTCGAAGTCTTCCCGCTCTCCGAGCGGCCCAATATCACGCGGATCGAGGACGAGGCCATTTCCCCATCCGCTCCTCCACCCGATCCCGGCCCCGCCCTCGGTGCCCAGATTCGCCAGCTTGCCGCCCGGATTCGTGCCGCTCGTGCCGCTGGTGCTTCGGTCATGCTCGCCTACGGTGCGCACCTTGTGAAGAACTGCGCCGGCCCGCTGGTCAATGCGCTCATCGACGACGGACACATCACCCACGTAGCCACCCAAGGAGCAGGCGTCATTCACGACTGGGAATTCTCCTTCCTCGGCGAGTCCGGCGAGTCCGTGCGCGAAAACGCCCCCGTCGGCCGCTTCGGCAGTTGGCAGGAGACCGGCCACTGGATCAACCTCGCGGTCATCGCCGGGGCCGCCGAAGGCATCGGCTTTGGCGAGGCAATGGGCCGCCTCATCGAAGAACAATCGCTCGACCTGCCCTCCGCCGACCAGCTCCGCCAACAGATCATCGACGATCCCGGCCACGAACTCGCCGGCGCCCGCGCCGACCTGCTCCGTAGCATCCAGCAGTTCAACCTTCCTGCCGGCCGCCAATCCGTCCCGCACCCCCATCGCCAGTATTCCATCATCGCCTGCGCCTATCGCCACCGCGTCCCCATGACCGTCCATCCCGGCATCGGCTACGACATCATCGTCAACCACCCGCTCTACCACGGCGGCGCGATCGGCCGGGCCGCCGACACCGACACCCGCGTCTTCGCCCAGAGCGTCGACGGCCTCGATGGCGGCCTCTACATCTCCGTCGGCTCCGCCATCATGAGCCCTCAGGTCTTTGAGAAGGCCTTCAGCGCCGCCAACAATCTCCGCCGTCAGGCAGGCCGTCCCTTCCTTCGCAACCACCACATCGCCATCGTCGACATCCAGTCCGGCGGTGGCTGGGATTGGTCCCAAGGCGAGCCCCCCAAAGACAACCCAGCCTATTACTTGCGTTACTGCAAGAGCTTCTATCGCATGGGCGGAACGCTGGAATACCTCCAATGCGATAACCGCCTCTTCTTCGCAAACCTCCTCACCGAACTCCGACAATAAACCTACCCCACACATGTAGCACAGCCGCCCCCGGCTGTGCCAAACCCCGTCGCCCCCGGCTGTGCCCAACCCCAATCACCCGGCCCCGCCCCAAAAAACACTCCCCCAATCCGCCCGACTGTCACACACCCCGCCTCCGTGTAGTACAATCCAGGAACGGCCGCCCTGTCGCCTGCAAACAATCGCCGGATTGATTGGCACGCCCCACCGATGGCGATATGATAAGAATGCCGAGGCAGGGGACCGCATCCGCCTTCACGAGGCGATCCACCAACCGTCCTCTCGCCAACGGCGTGGCGGGGCCAACATCCGTTCGACGCGCTCCACTCGCCTGTGTGCCGCTATGAAGATCACCGTTACGTGCCCCCAATGCCGAGCTAGCCACGTTGTGGGCGAAGAGATGGCGGGCAAGAAAGCTCGCTGCAAGTGCGGCCAAATCATAACCATCCCCGTTGCCGCTCAGCCTGCCCCCGCGCCGCCCGCGACCATCTCTGTCCAGTGCTCCGCCTGCGGACGCAAATACAACGCCAAGCCGTCGATGGCCGGGACCATCACCATGTGCTCCTGCGGCGAGACGCTCTCGATCCCCGAGCCCTCGGCCCCCGCCCCGCAGCGCAGACCCGTCGCACCAGCCCCCACGCGCAAGCCCGAATCGCCAGCCCGCAAACCCGAAGCTCCCGCGCGGCGACCCGAGGCCGCCCCTCGCAAACCGCAACCGACCGCCCAGGCCCCCAAACCAAAGCCGAGCCAGTCCGATCCCTTCGGCGATCTCGGCTCCCCGACCGCTGCCGGCTTCGACGATCCCATGCCGTCGGCCGGATCCAATTCCCTTTTCGACGACCTCCTGGCCGGCCCCGCGATGTCGGCCGCCCCCCAAGCCTCGCCACTCGGCCCGGCGCCCGTGGCTCCCCGCCGCAAGACCCAGAGCAACAAGAACGTCGTCCTCTACAGCGCCATCGCCGGCGGCAGCGTGCTGGCCCTGGGCCTGATCGTCGTCCTCGGCCTGACCCTCGCCGGCGGCGGCGACACAAAACCTGCCCCTGCGCCTGCCAAGCAAGCCGATGGTCCCCTGGGCTGGGCAAGCTGGTGTATTCCCCCTAACGCTAACGGCCTCGTCTCCATCAATCTCGCGAAGGTTGGCGGCAGCGATGTCGGCCGCTTGCTCCAAACATTCGCGAAGACAGCCTCGTACCCCGGCGGCGCACCCAAAGCCGGTACTCCTTCCCCGGCAGAGCTCGTGCAGCTTCTCCAGTCGGGTGCAGAGTGTCACTGTGCGCTGAGCAAGGGCAATGAGGCGATCTTGGCTCTCAGAACCAAGGCCGATATGTCGCTTGAGGACGCAGCCGCCACTCGCTTCGGGTCGACAGCGCAGGCCGAGCAGCCACCTTCCGGCCAAGGTGAAACCATCAATGGCGTCCCCTGCCTCCCCATGAGTGGTTCCAAAGTCCTTGTCGCGAAACTCGCCCCAAACACGTTCTGTGCGACGGCGAACAAGGAGGATCTTCGGGCGGCCATCATGCGCTGGACCCAAGGCGGTGTTTTTTCGGTAGGCGAGCCGCTCAGTCACGCTTGGCAACTGGCCAAAGGCGACATACGCGTTGCGATGCTCAAAGGTGGCGAAAGCAAAATGCAGTCCTCGCTGCCGATCCCCGGCTTCGGCCCAACTGGCGCCGGCGCGCCTTCTTCGCAACCCGACTGGGTCAGCATCGGCATCACCACCGACGCCAACCTGGGCCTTCAGTCAACGATCGGTTTCTCCAAAGACGCCGATGCAAAGACAAGCATCGATGGCTTCAAAGGGATGCTCCAAATGCTGGACGTCCAGGCCGGCGCCATGGACAGCCAGATGGCAAAGATGCCTCCCGCCGCCCAGGCCCAGATGAAGGCCATGAAGGAAGCCCTCAAACTGCTCCACGTGCTGAAGTTCTCTCAGGATGACAAGCTCGTGCAAATCGCCGGAACCTGGCCCGTCAAAGATCTGGAAGGCCTAATCCAGCAGGCTGAGGCTACTCAGAAGCAGGGGGCGCCTGCTGCGGTGCAACCGTCCACCAAGTAATCCGCCGCCCGCCGCGTCGCCCTACTGCCGGTTCGTCTTGATCCCCAGCTCGCGCAACTGCTTCGCGTCAACGGTTCCCGGAGCCCCGGTCATCATGTCCGTTGCCCGTTGTGTCTTCGGGAAGGCGATTACCTCGCGAATGTTGTCCTGCCGCCCGAAAAGCATCACCAGCCGGTCGATCCCCAGCGCGATGCCCCCGTGCGGCGGTGCCCCGTAGCGCAGCGCATCCAGCAGAAATCCAAACCGCTCCTTCGCCTGCTGCGCGTCGATGCCCAGCAGCTCGAAGACCTGCTGCTGCAACGCCTGGTCGTGAATACGAATCGTCCCTCCGCCCGCCTCGTACCCGTTGATCACCAGGTCGTATGCCTGTGCCCGGCACCTTCCCGGATCCGTCGCCAGAAGTTCGAGGTCCTGTTTCCGCGGCGAGGTGAACGGATGGTGCATCGACGCCCAGCCCTTCTCATCCTCGTCGTAGGCGAACATCGGAAACTCGACGACCCACGAGAAGTGCATCTGCTCCGGATCGTACAGCTTCAACTCGGCCCCGAACCGTTTGCGCAGCCCATAGAGCGCCTTGCACGTAACCTCGAACTGGTCGGCCACGAACAGCAACAGGTCGCCCGCCTCGGCCCCCATGCGTTCCGCGATCCGCTCGAGAAGGCTCTCCGAAAAGTTCTTCGCCGTCGGCGAGGCCAGCTTGCCCCCTTCCTCCACCTTGAACCACACCAGCCCCTTCGCCCCGAAATCCTGCATGATCCAGGCCGTCAGGTCGTCGATGTTCTTCCGCGAGTAGTTCGGCGCCGCCCCCTTCGCATTGATGCCCCGCACCCGCGCGCCGCCATCCGCCGCCGCGCGAAACACCCGGAATTCCGCCTCCTTCGCCAGGTCTGTCACGTCGATCAGTTCCATGCCGAACCGCAGGTCCGGCGCGTCGTGACCAAAACGCTCCATCGCCTCGTCGTACCGCATCCGCGGCAGCGGCAGCGTAAGCTCCAGCCCCAGGATCTCCCGTGCCAGACGCGCCACGAGCCCGTCGATCACGCCGATCACGTCGTCCGACTCGACGAACGACATCTCCAGGTCCAACTGCGTAAACTCTGGCTGCCGGTCGGCGCGAAGGTCCTCGTCCCGAAAACACCGCGCCACCTGCACGTACCGGTCGTAGCCCGCGATCATCAGGATCTGCTTGTAAAGCTGCGGCGACTGCGGCAACGCGTAGAACGTCCCCGGCTGTACCCGGCTCGGCACCAGGTAGTCGCGCGCCCCCTCCGGCGTGCTCCGCCCCAGCATGGGCGTTTCCACGTCGATGAACCCCAATTCGTCGCAGTAATCGCGCATGATCTTAATCATGCGGTGCCGCAGCAACAGCGTCTGCTGCATGTCCGGACGTCGCAGGTCCACGTAGCGATGCTTCAGACGCAACTCCTCTGTCGGCAACTCCTTCGCCGTCGGCTGGAAAGGCGGCGTCAGACTGCGGTTCAGGATCTCCAGCCGCTCCGCCCGCACCTCGATCTCGCCCGTCGCCAGCTTCGGATTGACCGTTCCTTCCGGCCGGTGCGCCACCTTGCCCGTCACCGCGATCACAAACTCCGACCGCAGCGACTTCGACGCCTCCAAGTTGTCCTTGCCCCCCTCGGGCGCAAACACAATCTGGGTTTTCCCGTACCGGTCCCGCAGGTCCACGAACAACACCCCGCTGTGATCGCGGTACGTGTCGACCCAACCGCACAAGGTCACTTCCTGGCCGATGTCCTCGACCCGCAACGCCCCACATGTATGAGTCCGAAGCAAGCTGCAATCTCCAAATAAAGAGGCTGCCCAAGAGCAAGTCGGGCTGTTACCGCTTCAAACGCACCGCTGAGCCCCAATCAGAATCCACCATTGTAGATCGACCATCCAACGGCGCAAAGGTTCACCCCCAAGCCAAAGCCGGTACGCAACGGACCGACCGTTAGGGATAGAATCGACCGCGACCCGCGACCGCCGCCCAACAAATCTTCCCTCGCCCGCTCGCGGGAGAGGGGCCGCACGGTGAGGGCACGTCGCGTCCCTCGAAGCCCTGAATCCACAAACCACCGCCGCCCGCCATGCCTCACATCGTCAGGATAGGCGATATTACTCGGATGGGGTATGGCTACCCCGCCTCCTCGCCAACCTCCGCAACCACCCCCGCCACATCCGAAACGGTCAATTCCTTTGAAACCCGCACGAAACGACACTCCGACAGACTCCGAAACCACGTTCCCTGACGCTTGGCGAACTGTCGCGTGTGCGTCTTCACCAACGCCACTGTCTCGTCCAGACTCCGCCCGCCGGCCAAATGCTCGATTACCTCCCGGTACCCAACCGCCTGGCTCGCTGTGCGGCTCAGTGGCGGCTGCCGCTCCAGCAGCCCACGCACCTCTTCGACGAACCCGTCCGCAAACATCCGTTCCACTCGGCGGTCGATCCTCGCATTGAGCGTCTGGCGATCCCAATCCAGCACGAACACCCGGCAACGCTCGGCCGGCAGCCCAACGTCGAACTGGGCCTGCAGCCGGCTGATCGACTCCCCGGTCTTCTCATAGACCTCGATGGCCCGGATCAGCCGCCGCGTATCATTCCGATGCAGCCGTCCGGCGGCCACCGGATCGATCTCCGCCAGTTTCAGGTGCAAATACCCGGGATCGTGCCGCTCTGCCTCCTCCCTCAATCGCCGGCGCAGCTCCCAATCAGCCTCCGGCCCCTCGAAGACGCCCCGCAACAGCCCCTTCAGATACAGCGGCGTCCCGCCCACAAAAAGCGCCTTCCGCCCGCGACTCTCGATCTCATCCACGCACCGGTGCGCGGCGGCCAGGTACTGCGCCAGGCTGAATTCCTCGTGCGGCTCCAGAATATCGATCAGATGATGGGCGACCGCGCCCCGCTCGGCCACCGTTGGCTTCGCCGTACCGATGTCCATCCCACGGTACAGCGCCATCGAATCCAGCGAGATCACCTCCGCGCCGATCCGCTCCGCCAATTCCGCGCCCACCGCCGTCTTCCCCGCCGCGGTCGGCCCAGTCAAATACCAACACTCGACACAGCGGCGAAACGGCATAGCACGACACACAAGAAAAGCGGAAAGCGGAAGGCGGAAAGCAGAAAGTGGAAAACGGACGTTAACTGCAAATCAACGGACAATCGCGACCCCGCCGTTCGCCGCTTTCCGCTTTCGGCTGTCCGCTTTGGCGTCAATTGCTGCTGAAAAGCGGCGGAAAGCAGATCACCCCGCGCCGGCCGGGCTCGTCGTCATCGGCCAGGGCCGCCAGCAGTTCCAGCAGTCGCTCGGCACGGCGATACACGTCCGTCTCGCCCAGCAAGGCCATCTTGGCGTCCAGGTCGATGTCGATCATGTAGCTAATGATATCAGTCATCGCGCCCAGCGAAAGGTCGCTTCCCAGCAAGTGGTCCATTTGCTCGACGGCTTGCGACACGTTGTCCAACACGCGCAAGATGGCCGCCCGCAGCCTCCGGTGCAGACCCGCACCCACCCCGCTCTCGTCCGTCGGGTACTCATCTTCCAGCAGAACCGCGTCGGCCTCTCGAAACGCCTTTTTCGACGACAGTTCGCGCACCAATTGCACCCGTTTCACACCCGACAGCAACAAGTTGTACGCCCCGCCCGCCACGCGGCAATGCACCGTAATCCTTCCCAAGCACGCGATCGGATGGACCGGTGGCCGACCCTCATAGTCCTTCTCCCACCCCGGCGCCAGTACGGCCATCGCCACCAGCCCGTCGCCTGCCAACGCCGCCTCCACCATGTCGCGGTAGCGGCGTTCGAAGATGTGCAGCGGCTGCATCACGTGCGGAAAGAGCACCAGGTTCGGCAACGGAAACAGTCGCACCGTTCCCGAGAATTCTTCCGCCGAAAACGAAAATTCACTGCGTTGCGACATTGCGTCTCAGTACCGGCCGCTAGCTAACAGACCCTCCGGCTCCAAACCGGTGCCTCTCCAAGGCTACCTCACGTCTAACCCCCGCTGCGGCTCCCCATCCAGGCGAATCCGCGGAATCGCACCCTGGTCCACCACCGGAGCCCCCGTACCATCCCCCGCCGCCACGGCTTGGCCGACGCAAGCCGACAGTTCGGCTAGGAACTGATCCACGTCCAGGCCCAGGTAGCGGGGTCGATAGGGCGAAAGGTACTCGACGGCCCCGGCCATCAGCTTCTCCGCTCCCTGGCCATTTCCGTGGCACAGATGGAACAGTGCGACCGCCGCCTGAATCAAGCCCTTATAGAACAACCGCGACGCTCCCCGTTCCTGGCGCCACAACGCTTCCCATGTCTCGTGGCACTCGAAAAACTCGCCGCCGTTGAACTGCTCGATTCCCTTCAAATAGAGTGCCTGCGTCGTTTCAACCATGACCGTATGCTGCCCCGGGGCTTCCGTGGCGCCATCCGGCCGATTCCGTCGGTCATGCAGGCCCCACCGGGGGGGGCGCCATGACCGATTCGCACGCGCTACTGCACGCCGAACACGCCACGCAGGATTATAGGAGTGCGACCCCACCAAGGCCACTCGACCCCTTCCCGCCATACCCCATGTAGCACAGTCGCCCCCATGTAGCGCAGCCGCCCTCGGCTGTGCCCGCTCCTCGCCACCTAGCACCCGCCTCACCGCGCCTTCGCCCTATTCGCCATCGGCTTCAGAACGATCCCGTCGGCCGTCGTACACGAAAATGAGAACGCCGAACGGTCGCCTCGTCGTTCACACGCACGGCAAGCCGCGCATCGTCGTCAAACGATATCGCCTTGGCCGTCCGTCGCGCCCGCGCCTCGCGGTACTTCCCCGGGCCCACTTCGCGGGTTAAAAAGGAGCCTGAAGAACGTCGCGACCTCTGCCAAGGAACACACCACATGAACGTTCTGGACGCAATCCACACCCGCCGCAGCATCCGCAAGTATCTCGCCAAATCCGTCCCGGAGGAGCTGATTCAAAAACTCCTTGCCGCAGCCATGCAGGCACCCAGCGCCTGCAACCAGCAGCCGTGGCAGTTCATCGTCATCGACGACCGTGATCTGCTCACCACCATTCCCAACTTCATGCCCTACGCCGCCATGGCCGCCCACGCCCCGTGCGCGATCCTCGTCTGCGGCGACCTCGACTCCGAACAGTCCGAAGGCTATTGGGCTGTCGATTGCTCCGCCGCGACCCAAAACCTGCTCCTGGCCGCCCACGCCCTGGATCTCGGCGCCTGCTGGTGTGGCGTCTATCCTCGCCAGGTGCGCATGAACGCCCTGCGCGAGCTCCTTGGCCTCCCGCAAACTGTCCTTCCTCACAGCCTCGTCGTCCTCGGCTACCCGGCCGAGCAGGCCCCGCCCGAAGACCGTTATCGTTCCCAACGCGTTCACCACAACCGGTGGTCGCGCTGAGCCGCCCAAACTCCCGCCGGCCGAAAAGGAGCCATCCATATGCGCCGCTTCATCTATCTCTTGGCCGTACTCGCAGCCACCACAGTCTCCGCTCATGCCGCCACTTTCGTCGTGGCCCCCGGCGGCCACGATGACCATCCCGGCACGGCGCAGCAGCCCTTGGCCACGCTCGAAGCCGCCCGCGACGCCGCCCGCAAAGCCGGCGCCGGCCCGCACCGCATCGTCGTCATGCCCGGCCAGTACCACCTCGCCGCCGCGCTCGACCTCGACGCCCGCGACAACGGCCTCACGATCGAAGCCGAACAACCCGGCAAGGCCACTGTCTACGGTGGCCCGCTGGTAACCGGCTGGCACCCCGACGGCGACAAGTTCTGGGCCGCCGACCTCCCCGCCGTCAAAGCCGGAACCTGGGACTTTCGTGCCCTTGTCGTCAACGACCGCATGCCTCCCCGGGCGCGCATGCCCGAAACGGGTACATTTCTCCACGAGAGCGTCTTCGATGCCCGCTGGCTCAGCTCGGTCGGCGGTGGTTGGCAGCGCCCGCCAACCGAAGAAGAGCTCAACTCCATGCGATACCGCCCCCAGGACATCCCCGAAACCCTCGACGTGCACAACGCCGAGATCCGCATCTATCACATGTGGGACGAGTCCATGGTCGGGGTTTCCCGCAACGACGCCCAACAGCACAAGCTCGTCTTCTCCACGCCGGCCAAGTCCCCACCCGGCGCGTTCGGCATTAAGAAATACGTCGTCTTCAACACGCGTGAAGGCATGACCCAACCCGGTCAGTGGTATCTCGACCGCACGGCAGGCAAGGTCGTCTACTGGCCGCTCCCCGGCGAGGACATGGCCAAAGCCAAGGTGATCGCGCCCAGGCTCGAACGCATCGTTCGTATCGGCGGCACCGCGCAGAAACCCGCCGAAAACATCACCCTCCGCGGCCTGGTCCTTCAGGCGACCACCACGCCGCTCAAAGCCGGCGGCTTCGGCGCCTACGCTTTCGACGGCGCGCTCCGCGTCGACAACGCCCGGCACTGCACCGTCGAGAATCTCGAAATCGCCTGCGTGGGCGGGCAGGGGGTCACCTCGGGCCAGCTCATCAATTCTCGCATCGTCGGTTGCCACGTCCATCACACCGGCGCCTGCGGCATCCGGACGGGCGGAGCCGATACGCTCATCGCGCAGAACCACATCCACCATGTCGGCCAGTACTATCCCAGCGCCATCGCGCTGCCCGCCTACAGCTCAGCCAAGGGCGACCAACCCGGCTTGCATCTCTACCGCAACGAGATCCACGACGCGCCCTACAGCGGCATCGCCGGCGGCGGCGTCAATCTCCTCATCGAAGAGAACCTCATCTACGCCGTCATGCGCGAATTGCAGGACGGCGCCGCGATCTACGGCGGCATGCGCAAAGCCATCATCCGCGGCAACATGGTCCGCGACGTTGTCAAGGTGGGCGAAGGCTACGGCGTGTCCGCCTACTACTTGGACGAAGGCGCCACCGACTGCATCGTCGAACGCAACGTATCGGTCGGCGTTGCGCGCCCGAGCCACAACCACATCACCCGCGGTACGATCATCCGCGACAACGTCTTTGTCGTCGACGGCGATATGTCCCTCTCGTTCGCTCGATCCGCCGACTGCACCTTCCAACGCAATACGCTCTTCGCGCCCGGCGATATCAAGGTCGGCCAGCCCAATGCCATCAAACTCTGGGAAGGCAACGTCATCTACCGCAACGGCCTGACCAAAGAAGGCTCGCCGCAGCCCTTCACCATCAGCGACGCCATGCCCCCGGTCGCCACCCCAGGCCGCAGGAATTGGCCCGCCACGGCCGCACGGCTTGCCAAGCCGCCCGTTCTCGACGGCGAAATCGGGTCAGCCGAATGGCCCCACGCCCTTCTTGGCCTCGATCGCGACCCCGGGCGATGGAGTGCCAGCGGTGCGCCTGTCTTCGTCCAGTTGGCCTACGACGACCAGTGCCTTTACGTCGCCGTCAACGCGATCAATTTCGACGCAAGCAAAGTTCGCGAAGGAACCACCTGGGGCACAGACGACGGTGTGGAAATCAGCATCGCCGGCAAAACACCCGACGGAAAACCGGCCACCTTCGTGCTCCGTGGTTTCCCCAACGGCACCGTCCAAAGCGTGACCGACGCCGGGGCACCTGCCGCCGACGCCCAGCGCCTCCGCGACGAAGTCCGCTTCGCCGCCAAACGCTTCGGCAAGACGCGCGGAGGCTGGCGATGCGAATGGGCCATTCCGTTGAAGGCCCTCGGCCTCAAGCTCCAGCCCGGCCTGACCGTACCCTCAAATCTGGCCGTCTATCGTAGCGAAGACGGCGTAGTGCGCTGCTGGGAGGGCACTTTGGCCGAGACCTGGCGCCTCGATCAGGCCGGCACGCTAAAGCTTCAGTGACTGCTCGCCATCTTTTCGACAAAATCCCTCAGAAGGTCGGCAGGCAGCACTCCGCCGCTCCACCGGGTCACACGCCGTTGCCTTCGTCGAATCGATCATTGCAACCGCTCCAGGTGTACACCCCCCAAGAATGACCGTCTTTGTGTGCGCGCCGTCGCGCTCTGCAACCTACCTTATACCTAGGAAGTCACAAAGCGCGCCAATTTGGCTCGTTCAACCTCGGCGCTTCTGCGCGCATGGGTTGAACGGGGTTCCCCGGCCAACGTAAAACCCCCGTCTCGATGGGAACCCTTAACGGCCTACGAGAGGTCTCGCTGGTATGAACGTTGGGATATGTACAACCGCCCTGCGGCCAGGCGAAAGAGGGCTGGCCGCTCGCATTCATTCCGCGCTAGTCGCTGTCGCCGTCGATTGCTTCGTGCCTCCCTCCACGCGCGACGGCGATATGGAGTCCCTGCGTCGCGCCCGCCTCGTCGTGGCGTCCAGCCTGACACTCATCGCCCTGGCCATCATCTATGCTCTGATCTTCCTGGCCATGAATAGCCCGATCGGTGCGGCTGCGCTCACCGGCGGAGCCTGCGTGGGAATGATCGGCCTGATCATCATGCGCACAACCGGCTCGTGTTGCATCGTCGGCAATCTGCTCACCGCCGCCTTCTTCGGAACGCTCACCGTCTTGGCGTGCCGCTTGGGTGGCCATTCGGCCCATTCGCTCCCCTGGTACGTGGGCGTGCCCGTGGTTGCCCTCAGCGCCGCCGGCCGCCGCTCCGCCATCTTCTGGCTCGCTGCAACGGTGCTCTTCCTTGTCGGATTCTACCTGCTGCACGTGCTCGGATACTCCATCCCCAATGATCTCAGCATACCCCAATACCAATTGCTCGGAACGCTTTCCTGGCTCGGACTCACGGTGCTCGTCCTCATACTCGTCCTCGTCTACGAAACCGCCATGCGCCGTACCTTGGCCGAGCTCCGTTCCACTGAAGCCCGCCTGCAACGTGAGAAGGACTTCACCGACTCCACCATTGCCAGCCTCCCCGGCGTCTTCTACGTCTTCGACGAACAAGGACGCTACCTCCGATGGAACGAGAACTTCGAGCACGTCTCCGGATATTCGCCCCAGGAACTGGCCGAAATGGGCCCCCTCGACTTCTTCTACGGAGAGGACAAACAGATTGTCCAACGCCGCATCGAAGACGTGCTCACGGACGGTCAGGCCACGGTCGAAGCACGCTTCCTCACGAAACACGGAACCCTCGTTCCATACTTCTTCTCCGGCCGCCGGCTAGTCATCGATGACAGGCTCCATCTCGTCGGAATGGGAATCGACATTGCCGACCGCAGGAAAGCCGAGATGGCCGTCCGTGAGGCCCAACTTCGTGCGGATCGGCAACGCAACGCGATCGCATCCCTTGCCGTCGACAAAACGATTGCTTCCGGCGATGTTCCCGCAGCCGCGCGCAATCTCGCCCGCGTGGCTGCCGAAGTGATTCAGGTCGACCGTGTCAGCGTCTGGCTGTTCTCCCCCGATCGGCGAGAGCTTCGATGTGTTTCGCTCTTTGAAGCCGGTGCCGATCGGCACGGCGATCGCATGGTTCTCACCACGGCCGAGTACCCCACCTACTTCGAGGCCATCGCCGCCGAGAGCCGCATCAGCGCCGCCGACGCCTGCTCTGATCCACGCACCGTTGAGCTCGCCGGCGATTACCTCGTCCCGCTGGGAATCACCTCCTTGCTCGATTCGGCGATCGTCATCGAAGCCGACATGGCTGGCATTGTCCGCCTCGAGCATAGCGGTTCGCCGCGCGAGTGGCACCCCGACGAAGAGTCGTTCGCAAGCACCATTGCCGCGCTCGTCGCCCAAACGCTCATCAACGAAAAACGAAGACAATCCGAATCTGAGCTCGCCCGTGCAAAGGAGGCTGCCGAGACCGCCAATCAGGCAAAAAGCGAGTTCCTCGCCAACATGAGCCACGAAATCCGCACGCCCATGACGGCCATCCTCGGATTCTGCGATATCCTCATGGGAAACATGACCGTTCAGGAAGACCGCGACGCCGCAGCAACCATCAAGCACAACGGCCAACACCTCCTTGGGATCATCAACGACATCCTCGACCTCTCCAAAATCGAGGCAGGCAAGTTCGAGGTCGCCCATGTCGTCTGCTCCCCGTGCCAGGGTCTCGCCGAAGTCGCATCGCTCATGCGAGTCCGCGCCGACGCCAAGAACCTCTCCCTCCGCATCCACTACGACGGCCCCATACCCGAGACGATCCACTCCGACCCCGTCCGGCTGCGGCAGGTCCTTATCAACCTCGTCGGAAACGCCGTCAAGTTCACCGAGGTCGGCGAAGTCTGCCTGGCCGCCCGCCTTGTCGACGCCACCTCCGATCAGCCGAAAATGCAGTTCGACGTCATTGACTCCGGCATCGGACTGACCGCCGACCAGATCGCCCGGCTCTTCCGGCCTTTCAGCCAGGTCGACGCTTCCTCGACTCGCAAGCACGGCGGCACCGGGCTCGGGCTGATGATCAGCAAACGCCTCGCCGACAAGCTCGGCGGCGATGTCACGGTTACCAGCACCCCGGGCAAGGGCAGTACGTTCACCCTGACGGTCAAGACCGGTTCCTTAACCGGCGTCGATCTCCTCGAAAAACCCACCGAAGCTCAGTTCCTCGGCGATCCGAAGCACCGCAGCGCCCCATCTGCGTCGCGGCTTGCCTGCCGCGTGCTGCTCGCCGAAGACGGGCCCGACAATCAACGGCTCATCTCGTTCCTGCTCCGTCAAGCCGGCGCCGACGTCACCCTCGCGGCCAATGGGCAGGTCGCCCATGATCTCGCGCTCGCGGCGCACCGCGAAGCAACTCCCTTCGACGTCATCCTCATGGACATGCAAATGCCCGTCATGGATGGCTACGAAGCGACCACAAGGCTGCGCGAAGCCGGATATCCCGGCCCCATTATCGCGCTGACCGCCCACGCCATGAGCACCGACCGCGACACGTGTCTCAGAAGTGGCTGCGACGATTACATGACCAAGCCGATCGACCGCCGCGAGCTGATTGCCCTCGTCACCAAGCACGCCCCTCGACGCATTTACCCCGCTCGCGCCGATTCCTCACGCGCGTAGAACTCTCGCGCTGGGGTCCCCGCCGCCTTGATGGTGCCATTCGACAGTCCCCCCACTGGAACTGCCCGCGCGCGTCTGGCCGCGGCTGCTCGTACCCTCGCTCCCACTCGCCGATTTCTCCGGCTCAGGCTTGAGATTGGACGCCGACGAGTCATAATCGTCCTTCGGTACCCTACTTTCACGATGGAGAGAACCATGGCCCGTTGTCTGACATGTATCGTTGCCGTCTTGCTCGCCTCCAGCGCCCTCGCTGCCGACCAGTCTTGCTCTGCCCCCGACGAAACACCCGGCATGACGTCACTCTTCAACGGCAAGGATCTCACCGGTTGGGATGGCGATCCCAGGCTGTGGTCGGTCAAAGACGGCGTCATCCACGGTGAGACGACTGCCGAAAATCCCGCCCACGGAAACACGTTCCTCATCTGCAAAGACTGCGTTCTCAAGGATTTCGAGCTCCGCCTTACCTTCCGACTCAATGCCACGAACAACTCCGGCGTCCAATACCGCTCCAAGCATATCACCGAAGGCAAGGTGTCCAACAACTGGGTTGTCCGCGGCTATCAGCACGAAATTCGCAACCAGAACATACTCCCCAACGTCTCCGGCTTCATCTACGACGAAGGTGGTCGGCGCAGCCGCATCTGTCTCGTCGGTGAGAAAGCCATCTGGGCCGATGGCAAGAAGGAAATCACGGGCACCCTCATCGACCAGCAACAGTTCGAGAAGCTGTTCAAACTCAACGACTGGAATGACATCGTCATCGTCGCCAAGGGTAATCACATCCGCCACTACCTCAACGACCGTCTCATCCTCGACTTCACCGACGATCCGCAATTGACCCTCCGCGAAGGCATTCTCGCGCTCCAATTGCATGCCGGCAAACCGATGTGGGCGGAGTACAAGAACATCCGCTTCAAGGAGATCAAGTAGAGCGCATTCGGTGCGTGGGTAGCGTGTGTTCCGCCTTCGAAACGGCGGAAATACGCCGCCACGAACGCCGTTGTTGAGTGGAACACGCGCCAGCCGATCCTTCCCGTCGCGCCGGCGATGTATCAACCTGCACCACATTCCTCCCGGCGCCCGCACATTCGCCGCCTGTAGGCCCGTCGACCACACCGGCCGCCTGCCTCGGGTGCGTATCGATCATTCCAACCATCCCAGTCTGTTCGGGGGAACCGGTCTCGATGGCCTCTCCCTTAATCAGGCGGCTCCACGCCACCCTTGCATATGCTACAATCAGGCAGGTTGGCTGGCGCCACCCGCGATGCCCCTTCGCCCTGCCGCCTTGCCGCGCAGGGCTGTCACCCACGCTTTACCATCCCGCGCATGAGGGCCTCGTCAATGTCCGACGAACCGAAAACCCGGGAGGAGCTTCTCGCCGAGATCGAGGAGCTGCGAGGCCACGTCGCGCGCCTCCAGGCCGCCGCTGCAGAACGCTCGCAGACCGAGGAGAACTATCGAAGTCTGCTCGAAGCCTGCCCCGATGCCGTCGTCATGTCCGATCTCCAAGGTCGCGTCCTCTTCGCCTCGCCACAAACGTGGGATCTTCTCGGCTTCCCCCGCGCGCTGTCGTTATGCGGTCAAAACGCGGTCGACTACGTGGTCGAGAGCGACCGGCCGCGATTGGCGAAGAACATCGCCCATGTGATCGAGGCGGGCGTGCGGAGAAACACCGAGTACAAGGCGTTTCGCCACGATGGGACTTCCCTCCCTGTCGAGGTCTCTTCCGCCGTCATTCGCAATGCCGCCGGGGAACCTACGGCCGCCATGGCCATCATTCACGACGTTACCGAGCGAAACAGGGTCCAACAAGAGCTCCGGCAGAGCCACGACGAACTCCGCGCCATCTACGACTCGGTTGTCGACGGCCTCATCATCGTTGATCTCGAAACCGAGCAATGCGTCCGCGCCAATCCTCAAATGGCCCGCATGCTCGGCTATACCCCGGAAACCATTCCGACCGATCCGGCCCGCGTCCATCGCCCCGAAGATTTTGAACACATCGCCGCCTGCTTCCACAAGCAGGTCGAGGGGCTCCTGCCTGTCGCTGAGAACATCCCCTTCGTCCACAAAGACGGCCACATCGTCTATGCCGACATCAGCGGCACGCGCATGGAGTACCGCCAGCGGCCATGCCTGATCGCGTTGATCCGCGATGTCACGCGGCGCAAACAGGCTGAAGAAGCCCTCCGCGCAAGCGAGGAGCGATTCCGCGCCGCCTTCGAAGCGGCCCCCGTCGGCGTCGTCGTTGTCGATGATCACCGCAGGGTCACTCGTGCAAACCGCGCGATGTGCCAGATGCTCGGATTCACTCCCGAGGAGTTGCTCGGTCGATTCTTGCCCGATTCGATGCACCCCGACGACCGCGATCTCAGCCTGCCTCTCTTTCACAAACTGCTCGCCGGCGAGATCCCCAGCTACACCGTGGAGAAACGGTACGTCCGCAAGACCGGTGAGGCCTTCTGGGTTCAGGCGACCACCGCCGCCATCCTTGATCCCGACGGCCGGTTCGACTTCGCCCTTGCGATCGTCGAGGACATCGACGAGCGCAAACGCTCCCGCGAGGCACTCCATCGCGAACACCAGACCCTCTGGCGCATGCTCCGCTCCAGCGACCACGAGCGCCAGCTCATTGCCTATGAGATCCACGATGGCCTTGCCCAGCAACTGGCCGCCGCGGCGATGCAGTTCCAAACCTACGAGCACCTCCGCGACAAGTGCTCCGCCGACGCCAAGACCACTTTCGATGCCGGCCTCCAGATACTCCGCCAGGCGCATTTGGAAACGCGCCGCCTCATCAGCGGCGTTCGCCCGCCCATTCTCGACGAGTCCGGAATCGTCGCCGCGATCGCCCATCTCGTCCACGACCAGCTCATGACCGACGGCCCGAAGATCGAGTTCCAGAGCGACGTCCAGTTCGGCCGCCTGGCCCCCGTCCTGGAGAACGCCATCTACCGTATCGCCCAGGAAAGCATGGCCAACGCCTGCAAGCACAGCAAGAGCGACAGAATCCAGGTCAGGCTCGCTCAGTCCGACGACCGCGTCCGTCTGCAAGTCTGCGACTGGGGTGTCGGCTTCCGGCCCGACGACGTCCGTCGCGATTCCTACGGCATCGAGGGCATCCGCGAACGCGTTCGGCTACTCGGCGGAAGCATGACCATCGACAGCCGGCCGGGCGAGGGCACCCGCCTTGATGTCGTGCTCCCGCTGTTGGATCAGGAACCTCACGACGGACTGTAGCCGCGTCTCTTTCAGTCCTTCGCGTTCTCCTCCAGCAGCCCCTGCGCGCGGCGATGCTGCGGTGACGTCACCGCCCCCTTCAATATCGGATCGTCCGTGGCGACCAGGTGAGCGTACAGCCGTTTCAGCAGATCCTTGCGCACCGCCGCATATTCCTCCTTCTTCGCCACGTCCACCTGCTCCCAGGGATCCTTCGTCAAGTCGTACAACTCCACGTCCGGATGATAGGCGGCCGCCGGATTCTGCGGAACGACCACGTCCGACTGCGGGCGCCACGATTGCGACGGGTCCATGAACGCCGGTGCCGTCGTGAAGTTCACAATCAGCTTGTGCGTCTCCGTCCGCACGGCCCGTCGTGGGTCGTAGTAGTCGTGGTACGTCAGCTCCGAGAAGATCTCCTGCCGCGGCTCGTAGGGCCTGCCGTCCAGCAGCGGCGCGAACGAGCGGCCCTGCACGTTCGCCGGGATGGGCACTCCCGCTACCTCCAGGATCGTCGGCAGGTAGTCGACATTCGTAATCATTTCGTCGTGCACGATGCCGCCATACCAGCCCTTCCGGCCCGGCAGACGCAGGATCAGCGCCACCTGAATTCCCGGCTCATATAGCCCGCACTTCGCCCGCGGCATGGCGACTCCATGGTCCGTCGTGAACACGACCAACGTTTCCGACTCCAGCCCTACCTCTTTCAGCGCCGCCAGCAATCGGCCGACCTGGCTGTCTACGTGCCGAATCGCACCCTGCAAACCGGCCAACTCCCGGCGCGTCCCCTCCGTGTCCGCCAGAAATCCCGGCACCTCGACACCCAGCGAGTCATCCGACTCCAATCCCGGCCCCGGAAAGCTGCTGTCGTTCGGCGTCGCGCAGGGCCAGTCCGGATTCGGATACCGCAACCGATGTGGCTCGATGAACCCCACCGACATGAAAAACGGCTTCTCGCGCTTGACCGCATACTGTCGAAGCACCCTGATCGCCGCATCGGTCGCCATGGTCGCCCTCGCCGGACCGAGGTGCCGCTCATATCCGCATCGCTGATACCCCGAATGCGTCTCGTGAATGATCCCCACCGCCGTGGTCGTGTACCCCGCATCGTGAAGGATCTGCGCCAAGTGCCGCTCATCGGGATTCAGGTCCCACGCAAAGTTCGCATGACACAACCCCATCACCCCATTCGAGTGCGGCCAGCGTCCCGTGAAGATCGACGCTCTCGAAGGGCTGCAGCCCGGGTTCGGGCAGAAGCTCCGCGAGAAACGCACGCCTTCCGCCGCCAACCGATCCAGGTTCGGCGTCTGCACCGTTCGCACGCCGTAGCAGTGCAGATACTGTCCCAAATCGTGGCAGTGCACCATCAGGATATTAGCCGGCCGCTGCTCGGCCCGCACGAACGCCGCCGCCCCAACCACTACAGCCAGCGTGATGCCCTTAACCAAGATCGCTCGCACGTCCCCCTCCTTTCCCTAAGAAACCGGCCCCAATGTAACACAGCCTCCCCCGGCCGTGCCACCACACCGTCCCGGTACCCCATGTAGTACAGCGCCCCCGGCTACGCCCACCCCCACGCAATGCAGCGCCCCACCAAACCTCCCCTCGCCCGCTCGCAGGAAAGGGGCCGCACGGTAAGGATGGCCGGCGTCTTGCACACAACATCCCAAAGCATCTGCGCCCCATTCCACAGCCACCGACATTCCATGTCAAACACCACCCATTTTCAGGGCCGACCACAGACGTCTCGCGCCCGCAAGCCATCGTCCCGGCCCATTGCCGCCAAAAAACGGCCCGTTTCAGCGTTCGATCCGATTGCTGCGAAACCATTTGTGGCCCACGGGGTTCTAAGAAACGGGCCACTTCATCGCGCAGGGGCCGATCCATGGGCACGCGACCCGCCCGCCAAGCCGCGGGAGCCGGTCAAGCCCGGTTGGCACCCCCGTTGGCCAATTCCCATCAGGTCGCCAGAGCACCCGCGAGCAGTTGCCCACGCGACGCATCCGTCCAGCCGTCGCATACATCGTAACCCCCTAACCCCAGGGAATGAAAAAGGCATGAGGACGACATTTCTCATCCTTGCGGCCGCCCTCCTGGCCGTCGCAAACGCAACGGCCGCGCCGGACAAGTCGTCGAACATCTACGAAAGCCCCGCCGCTCCCACCCCCGCGGGCGAGCTCGATCGGATCGTCTTCGCCAAGCTGTCGTCCCTGGGCATCAAGCCCGTCCTCTGTTCCGACGCCGTCTTCGTCCGTCGCGCTTACCTCGATGTCCTTGGCACGCTGCCTACCGCCGAGGAAGCCGAGGCCTTCATCGACGACACGACCGCGAACAAACGCCATCGCCTCATCGAGCGGCTCCTCAAACGCGAGGAATTCGCCGACTACTGGGCCATGAAGTGGGGTGATGTCCTCCGAATCAAGGCCGAGTTTCCCGTCAACCTCTGGCCCAATGCGGCCCAGGCCTACCACCGCTGGGTGCACGCCTCCATCGCCGCCAACATGCCCTATGACAAGTTCGCTCGCCAGCTACTCACTTCCAGCGGCAGCAATTTCCGCGTCGGCCCTGTCAATTTCTATCGCGCCATCCAGGACAAGACCCCCGATGGCATCGCCTCCGCCGTCGCCCTCGCGTTCATGGGCTCGCGCACCGACTCCTGGCCCAAAGACCGCCTCAACGGCACGGCCGTCTTCTTCTCCCAAATCGGCTACAAGCCCACCAGCGAATGGAAAGAAGAAAACGTTTTCTGGGATCCTCTCCATCTGGCCAAGCTCGCCGACAATAGCGCTCCCGGACAGGCCGACGTCGCCGCCTCCGTCCAGACCACGAGCACCCTCTCACCGTCCTCCGATGTGCCGTCCGCTCCCACCGGTCCGCTCACGGCCGTCTTCCCCGATGGCACCAAGATTCAGCTACCGCCCGACCGCGATCCACGCGAAGTCTTCGCCGACTGGCTCATTCGGCCCGAAAACCCCTGGTTCACAAAGAGCATTGTCAACCGCGTTTGGGCATGGCTCCTCGGCCGCGGAATCGTCGAAGAGGCGGACGACATCCGCGACGACAATCCCCCCAGCAATCCCGAACTGTTGGCCTATCTCGAGAAAGAGCTCGTTGACAGCCGCTACAACCCCAGGCACCTCTACCGCCTGATCCTCACTTCGACCACGTACCAGTTTTCCTCCATGCCCCGCTTCGACAGCCCCGAGGCCCAGGCCAATTTCGCCGTCTATCCCCTGCGCCGTCTCGATGCCGAAGTTCTCATCGACGCCATCAACAAGATCACCGGCGACACCGATCTCTACACCAGTGCCATTCCCGAGCCGTTCACCTATATTCCCCGCGATGAGCCCGCCGTCGCCCTCGCCGACGGAAGCATCAGCAGCCCCTTCCTCACGCTCTTCGGGCGTTCGGCCCGCGCCACCGGCATGGTCAACGAACGCAACAACAAGCCCGTTCCTGCCCAGTGGCTCCACATGCTCAATTCCAGCCACATTCAGGGCAAGCTCCAGCAGGGACCCGGGCTGCGTGCAATCCTCCAGTCCCGCCGCCGACCGATCGAGCTCCTCCAACAGCTCTACCTTACCATCCTCTCGCGAAAACCCACTCCCGAGGAAGTCAAGATCGTCGCGGACTACGGCAAAACCGACCAACCACGCAATCGAGAGCACGTCCTCGATGTCGCCTGGGCTCTAATCAACAGTGAAGAGTTCCTCTACAGGCACTGATAACGGCCAACCGCTCCGCGATCGAGCAATCACACGGTTCATGTAACCAACCAAACGATTCGAAAAGGAGCTCGAACTCATGAGCCCGAAGAATATCCCACAAGGCGATCATCGGCTTTCCCGACGCGAAGCCATGCGACGCGGAGTCTGCGGCACGGCCGGTCTGCTCCTGGCCGACCGTCTCGGTGCCAACGTCCTCGCCGCCGCCCCACAACCGGCCGAAACTCCCAAGAAATCCACGGCCCGTTCCGTCATCCAGATCTTCCTCTGGGGCGGCATGTCCCACAACGATACCTGGGACCCGAAGCCCGCGGCCGGTCGCGAATACATGGGCGAGTTCGAAAAGGTCATCCCCACCAACGTCGATGGCGTACAACTCGGCGCGCTCTTTCCCGAACTCGCCAAGCAGGCCGACAAGTACTCGCTCATCCGCAGCATGACCCACGGCAACAACGGGCACGAAACGGCCGCCTATCTCATGCAGACCGGCCACATGCCCGGCGAGCGCCTCGCCTACCCGAGCGTCGGCGCCGTCTTTGCCCTCTTCAAGAGCCCGTCCTACAAGGGAATCATCCCGCCCTACGTGGTGCTCACCAAGCCGCAGGGACGATTCTCCGAGGAAGGCTTCCTCGGCCCCAAGTTCAAACCCTTCGCCACCGGCGGCGATCCCAACGCCCCGCGCTTCGAGGTCGAAGGCATCATCGCTAAGAATATTAGCGACGAGCGACAGAAAGCCCGCCGCGATCTGCTCCAAAAGGCCAACACCATGGGCAATCTCATGGCGGCCAGCCCCCAGATCGTCGCCGCCGAAGACGCCAAGGAGAAAGCCTACGAACTCATCCTCGGTTCCGGCCGCGACGTCTTCGATCTATCCAAAGAGAAACCCGAGCTACGCGATCGATACGGCCGCCACACCTTCGGTCAGGACTGCCTCGTCGCACGCCGCATGGTCGAAATCGGCGTCCCCTACGTCGTCATCAACTATCCCGGCGGCTGGGACACACACAAGAACCACTTCGCGACCATGCGCCGGCAGTGCCCGCAACTCGACCAGGGCCTCGCAATGCTCCTACAGGACCTCAGCGATCGCGGCCTCCTCGAAAGCACCGTTGTTTGGTGCTGCGGCGAGTTCGGCCGAACACCCAAGGTCGATTGGCAGCCGCCCTGGAACGGCGGACGCGGCCACTATGGCAAGGTCTTCACCGTCCTTGTCGCCGGCGGCGGCTTCAAAGGCGGACACGTCGTCGGCTCCTCCGACGAAACAGGTGCAACCGTCAAGGATCGACCCGTCTACCCCGTCGATCTCTTGGGAAGCATTTATCAACTCGGCGGCATCGATGCCAACGCCAAGCTACCCCATCCCCTCGGCCTCGAAGCCCACGTCTTGCCCGCCCCTTCCGACACCGTCAAGTCGGCCGGGCGGCTGACCGAGATCATGTAGCATTCCTCGGCCCCCGGCCGCGTCCCGACGGGGGCCCTAACCCAAACGCTTACACTGCAATGTCCTCGACCGAACGTACAATGGAGCGGCTCATGAGCAGGGTTTCGTGGTTTCTCATCCTGGGTGTCGCCGGTCTGTTCACGCTCGCATCCTCCGCACGCGGGCAGGCGGTCCCCAACATCGGATACGTCTATCCGGCTGGCGGACAGCAAGGCACGACCTTCCAGGTCAAGCTGGGTGGCCAGCGCATCGACGGCATCTCCGGAGCCATCGTCAGCGGCGACGGCGTCTCGGCCAAGCTCCTCCACTACTACCCAAAGATCGGTCCCCAGGAAATCACCCTGCTGCGCGAGCAGTTGCGCGAGATCAAACGAACGCCCGGCAAGACCGACGCCGCTACCAAGGAACTGGTTGCCAGAATCCAGAAGAGAATGGCCCAGTATGTCAACCGGCCCGCGAGCGCATCTCTTGCCAACATTGCCATCGTCGAGGTGACCGTCAGTCCCAACGCCTCTCCTGGCCAGCGCGAGTTCCGCATCGTCACGTCGCACGGCGCCTCCAATCCGTTGGTCTTCCACATCGGCCAACTCCCCGAAACGACCAGAAAGCCGATGATCACCAGTGCCTTCCAGGTCCTCGGCAAGGAGGCGCTCGCCCTCCGGCACCGACCGGCCGACGAAGTCGAGGACGGCATCACCGTGCCCTGCACCATGAACGGCCAGATCGCCTCCGGCGAAGTCAACCGCTACCGTTTCGATGCCCGCAAGGGACAGCAACTGGTCATTTCGGTCAAGGCCCGCCAGCTTATTCCCTATATCGCCGATGCCGTGCCCGGTTGGTTCCAGCCGGTCCTCACCCTTTGCGACGACAAGGGCAAGGAAGTCGCCTTCGACGACGATTACCACTTCAACCCCGATCCCACGCTCCGCTATGTCGTTCCCAAGGACGGCCAGTACGTACTCACCATCACCGACGCCCTCTACCGCGGCCGCGAAGATTTCGTCTATCGCATCACCATCGGCGAAGTCCCCTTCGTCACGAGCATCTTTCCCCTCGGCTGCCGCGTGGGAACCCGGGCTTCGATCAAGATGGATGGCTGGAATCTCCAGGACGCCACCCTCGCCCCGCCCCCCAAGAACGCCCAGGCCGGCGTCTATCAACTGTGCGCCAAACGCGACCGGCTATGCTCCAATACCATGCCTTTTGCTCTCGATACCCTGCCCGAATGTATGGAGACTCAGGCTAACGACGACATCGCCAACGCCGAGAAGGTCGCCCTTCCTGTCATCATCAATGGTCGCGTCGATCGTCCCGGCGATTGGGACGTGTTCCAGGTCCAGGGCCGCGCCGGCCAGACACTCGTCGCCGAAGTCGATGCCCGGCGCCTCGCGTCTCCGCTCGACTCGGTCCTCGAAATCACCGACCAAACCGGCAAGGTGCTGGCCGTCAACGACGATCATGAAGACGCCGGCTCCGGGCTGAACACGCATCACGCCGATTCCTACCTCATGTTCAAGCTCCCTGCCGACGGTGCCTATTTCGTCCGCATCGGCGATACCGCCCGCCACGGAGGCCGAGAGTACGCTTACCGCCTGCGGCTCAGTCCGCCGCGCCCCGACTTCGAGTTGCGTGCTGTGCCTTCCGCCGTCTCCATGCGTCGTAAAGGCGCTGCGGCGCTCCAGGTCTATGCCATTCGCAAGGATGGCTTCACCGGCAACATCAAGCTGGGCCTCAAGGATCCTCCGAGTGGATTCTCGTCCCCCAACATCGTTCTGCCGGCCGACAAGCAGATGGTCCGGCTTCCCATCAGAACCACACTCGCCGGTACCCAAGAGCCGGTCAACCTCACCGTCCAGGGCCGCGCCATGGTCGGTAAGCAAGAAATCGTCCACGACGCGGTGCCCGCCGAAGACCGCATGCAGGCCTTTCTCTGGCGGCATCTGGTTCCCGCTGAGGATCTGAAAGTGACCGTCTTCAATCCTGCCTACGAACCGCAGCCCACACGCCCCCTGCCGCCTGCGCCGCCCAAGAAGGAAACCACCGTCGCCGCCGCCGATCCGGCCGAAAAGCCCAAGTTCACCAAGCGCCAAGTAGGCGGTCAATTGCGCCGGCTCAGGTCCCTCTACGAGCAGTGGCTTCTCAACGACGACTTCTACAACCGCAAAGTCGCCGAATGCGAATCTGCCCTGTGATCTCGCCGACCAATTCTCCCCTCGCCCGTTGGCGGGCGAGGGGCCGCACGGTGAGCGCATGCACCCCGTAGGTTATGCTTCAGCATAACATTCGCCCCGCGCCCCATCGTACACTACATCCTCCCCATGCTCCCTGTGGCACGGCCGCCCCCGGCGGTGCCAACCCCACCTACTCAAGCACCGCCTCCACCGGTTCCTGCGCCACCCGCCGCGCATGCCTCTCGTCCAAGTGTCGCAGCTCCCACACCAACCAGATCGCCGTCAACACCGACGATCCCAGGTCCGACGCCGGAATGGCCGCCCACACTCCGTCGAGCCCGAAGAACGACGGCAAGATCAGAAGCGCCGGAATCAGCAGCAGCACCTGCCGCGACAAGCTCAGGAACATCGCCTGCTTCGGCTTGCCCGTCGCCTGGAAGTAGTTGGCGCTGATCACCTGAAACCCGACGACTGGCATCATCATCAGCGACATCCGCAGCGCGTGAACGCCCAACTCCAGCAGCGCCTTGTCCTCGCTGTTGAACAGCCGGATCACATCCGCCGGAAAGACCATCACCAGCACGAAGCCTGCGCACGAGATGGTCGTCGCCGCCAGGATCGCCAACTCCAACGCCCACTTCACGCGATCGAACTTCAAGGCCCCATAGTTGTAGCCGATGATCGGCTGCGCGCCCTGCGTGATCCCGAAGATCGGCATCAGGATGAACATCGCCACCGCGTACACGATTCCCATCACCGAAATCGCCAGATCGCCGCCGTACTCGAGGAGCTGATTGTTCAAAATCGCGTTCAGCACGCTCGCCGCAATGTGCATGGCAAAGAAGGGCGAACCGACGGCCACGATCGACCAACAAACACACCACTGCAAGCGCAGGTTCCTCACACGCAGGTTCAGCAGGCTCCGGCTCCCCAGGAAATAGCCCAAAACCCACAATGCCGACACCGCCTGCGCCAGCACCGTGGCCGCTGCGGCACCCTGCATTCCCCACCCAAACCCGAACAGAAAGATCGGGTCCAGGATGATGTTCAGAAACGCCCCCAAAAGCATCGTCAACATCGCCATCCGCGGATTCCCCTCGCCGCGAATGACCGCATTCAGCCCAAATCCGATCGACTGGAAAACCGATCCCACCAAGATGATCTGCAAGTACCGGTGGGCGTACGGAAGGATCTGCTCGCTCGCGCCGAACTTCCCCAGAAGCCAGTCCATCATCAACAGCCCGGCGAGCGTCAGCACCACCGACTGCACCACCAGCAGAACGGTCGCGTTCCCCAGCACGCGTTCCGCATCGTCCTTGTCGTGCTCGCCCAGCCGGATCGAGACCAACGCCGTTGCCCCGATCCCGACGAGCATGCCGAACGCCATTAGGATCAGCATGAACGGAAACGATACCGTCGCTCCAGCGATCCCCTCCGGCCCCACCGCTCGGCCGATAAAGACCCGGTCCACGACGTTGTACAGCGCCTGGGCGAGCATCCCAACGATGGCAGGCATCGAGAACTTATATAGCAGACGGGGGATACTTCCCTCGCCCATCCGCTGCGATCGATCCATCAGACGCCTGTCGCCTATCTTCCCGTCGTACACCGCATGACATAGCCCTCTCCGCCGCTACTCTCCGACCACGCGCAGGTCGGCAAAGTACGTTCGGGCGTCGGCCTTCGTCCACAGGCCGATCTTCCCCGAATCGGAAAAGCTTGTGTCCTGCACGTCGAGATACTGCTTGCCATCAAGAAAACACTGGATTCGATCGCCTCGGGCAACGATCCGCAACGTGTACCACTTCCCCTCCGGCAGCGTCACGTCCGCCGATGCCACCTTCGACCGTTTCCCATCCACGACCTTGTAAATCCGCAAGTTGTCTTCGAGCGGATTCATCCTCGCAATGTAGTAGTTGTTCGCGTCCCGGCACCGCCAGATCGGTCCGCCTCCCTGGTCCACCACGCCCGCAACCGACTTGAAGGCCACCGTCAAATCCAGATCCTTGAACCGGGGCTTCTCCGCAATACACAAATTGAACAACCGTCGCGGTCCTTCTGCCGAGGTCTGCGCCAACGCCTTTCCGCCGCCGGGTGCCGACTTGTCTTCCACCACCTTCCACACGCTGCCCGGACCCTCACCCGTCTTCTCCGCCGTCCATCCCTTGGGCAGTTCGCCCACTCGCGAGTTGCTCAGATCCAATCGATACTGGTCCGACGCCGCAAACCCGACCGCTGCCAGCGCGCCACAAATAATTACGGAAAAAGTGAACTTCATGGTCGTGCCTCCCAAAGGATCAGAGATGTCCGTCAGGCTCTCTTGGGCCACTACTTGGCGATGCTTCTGCCGCAAGGCCGGCGCTCACTCGCAGGCACATCTGTACAAAATGCCCGGCTCGGCTCGTGTGCGCGGTTCCCGCCATTGTAACACGGCGCGCAGACCAACAGCATAGCCCCCGCGCAGAAACCTGAGAAGAACCGACCTCCGCCGCGTGCGGCAACCCATTTCTGACGCCGCCGGGCATCCGCCAAGACGCAGGGTGGGCCGAGCGCAGCGAGTCCCACCAGCGAATCCAACAATACTTATTGCGCCCGTTCCGCCGGTCAGTGGCACAGCAAGATCGCCGCCGGGCAGTCTCGCAATACGGCACTCGTCGTCGACCCAACCAGGAATTCACGTACCGTCGAATGGCCGTAAGCCCCCATCACCAGCAGACGTGCGCCTCGTTGCCTCACCTCGTCCAGAATCGTCCGAGGTGTCAGGCCCGCTCGTGGGCCGGCATGCGCCACCGCATGAATTCCGTGGCTCGTAAGAAAGTCGACCGCCCGCTCCGCGCGCCCGGCGGCATCCGCCTGATCCGTGCTCGCGCACAGCACGACTACCTCCTCGCCAAAGTCCAAGCCCGATGCGGCGAACGCCTGCAACGCCCGGTCCGCTTGGGGGCTGTCGTTGAAGGCCACCACTACTGAGGAACCCACTTCCCGCTTCGCCGGCGCAATCGCCACCGGGCGCGACTCCCGCTTGATCACGTTCCAAAGCGCTTCCTCAGGCTCGTCATTCAGTCCCGGAGTGAAGTCCAGCGCGTGCCCCATCAAGATCAGGTCGTGCCGCTGCGCCTCGCGAAGGATCACCTCGTGCGGAACACCCGCTTCCTGGATCGCCTCGCACGCCACCCCCGTCTCGGCGCACTTCTCCACGAACTCCTCCAGCAACTGGCCCGTCTTCTGACGCACCTCGCCCAGCCACTGCTCGTCGGTCACGCCCATCGACTCCAATTCCATCGGATGGACCGGCGGCTCGTGAATTACGGCCAGCCCCGTCAGCCTGGCTCTCAACGCCTTCGCCCACTCAAGTCCCAGCTCGATTGCCGACGCACTGCACGGCGAAAGGTCGATCACGACAAGCATGCTCTTCAACATCGAAGCTTCCTCCTCACCTGGCAATTCCTGGTGTCAAACTCCCTCCTGCGACTGTTCCTTCAATCGCAGAAAAGGTCCACGCTGTGGACCATGATCTCCGCGGTCTCGCGCTGGCCGATGATCCCGCGAATGTCCGCAGTAGCCGGCGCGTCGGTCTGCGAGGCCACCAACGATACCGGCACGTCCCATCGTCCTAACCACTTCCCCGTGCCCCCCGTAGTACAGCCGCCCCCGGCGGTGCCGTAACAACCTCTTTGCCCGCCCGTGGCTGTGCCCCCTCTCCATAACCTCAATCCCCATCCCGCCACCGCCCAATCCTCAATCCACCCTCAAAGCCTGCAAATACCTGCGTCATCTGTGTGTACCACCTTCCCCGATCGGCGCTCCATGCACCAACTCCTCACGATCCTCCGCGCGAAACCCAGCCACCCAAGCCCCACCAACCACCTCATCTACCATCCTACCGACCTCGGAAATCCACGGCAGTCGCATTGCCACCTCGCGCCACTCGCGCCCGTGTCCGATCCGAACCAACATCGCATCGTCTCTTCCCCGGTGTACCGGCCCACGAGAACCCCGAAAACTCCCCGCTCCCAGGCCACAAACTTGCCATCTCCGGTACCATTGGAGCAACCGGGAATTCTGGCCGACTTCGGCGCGCCGCGGTGTCTCGACGCCAGATCGCGCGCCGCCCCAGACATCGCGCCGGCCGAACCGCCAAACGCCCCGATTATCGTGCCGACAGCAATGGGACTCTCCCCTCCAACCCACATAACGCTCAGCCACCCAGCGCCAGACTGGATTGTAACCTAGTGTCTAGCAGGGTCTGTGCCGCCTAGGACAGGGGCCCCCAATACGGGATCGTCGCCTTCGACGCGATTGCGGTCGTCGAGTTCGCCACATTCATGCTCCACCGTGAGCGAGGAGTTGCCAAGTGATGGTCAAATCATCGATGCCAACTGAGTCCCAACCGCCAACAGATCTTGCCGGACTGTCTACCCAAGAGGTCCAACGCCGATTGGGGTCCTCTTCCGAGGGGCTCACCGACGAGGAAGCGCGCCGGAGGCTCGCACAGTACGGCCCCAACGCGTTGGCCGAAGAAAAAGTCCATCCCCTGCGAAAGTTCTTGCTCTACTTCTGGGGGCCGATTCCCTGGATGATCGAGATCGCCGCAATCCTCTCCGCGATCGTCCACCACTGGGTCGACCTCGGCGTGATCCTGGCCCTGCTCATCTTCAACGCCGTCATCGGCTTCTGGGAAGAGTACCAGGCCGGCAACGCCATCGCCGCCCTCAAGCAGAAACTGGCCCTCAAGGCGCGCGTCAAGCGCAACGGAAAGTGGACCAGCACGGCCGCCGCCGAGCTCGTTCCCGGCGACGTCATTCGTCTGCGCCTCGGCGATATCGTTCCCGCCGATGCCAAGCTGATCGAAGGCGATTACCTCAGCGTCGATCAATCCGCTCTTACCGGCGAGTCGCTTCCGGCCGAGAAGAAGTCCGGCGACCTCGCCTACTCCGGCTCGATCGTGCGACAAGGTGAAATGGTCGCCATCGTCACGGCCACCGGCGGCAATACCTTCTTCGGACGCACCGCCAAGCTCGTCGAGAAGGCAGGCGCCGTCTCCCACTTCCAAAAAGCACTGCTCAACATCGGCGACTACCTCATCTACCTCAGCCTCGCGCTGGCCGCAGTCCTCGTGCTGACCCAGTTGTTCCGCCACCAGGAACCCTTGGCCGTCTTCCAGTTCGTGCTCATCCTCGTCGTTGCCGCCATCCCTGTGGCTATGCCCGCCGTCCTTTCGGTTACCATGGCCGTGGGCGCACTGGCCTTGTCGCGGATGAAAGCGATCGTCTCGCGGCTGCAATCCATCGAGGAAATCGCCGGCATCGATATCCTCTGCTCCGACAAGACCGGAACGCTCACGCAGAACAAGCTCACCCTCGGCGATCCCGTTGCCTTCGGTGCAGCCGATGCCCAGGAGCTGATCCTCGCCGGGGCTCTCGCCTCCAAGGAAGAGGATGCCGACGCCATCGACCTGGCCGTCATCCAGGGCCTCGAGGACCGCAAGACCCTCGATACGTATACCCAAACGTCCTTCACCCCCTTCGACCCCGTGCACAAACGCACTGAAGCGGCGATCAAAGCCTCCGACGGCAAGACCTTCCGCGTCACCAAGGGGGCCCCCCAGGCGATCCTCGCCCTCTGCAAGCCGAACGACGATCTCGCCCAGCGCGCCAACGCCAAGGTCGACGAGTTCGCCAAGAAGGGTTACCGTACCCTGGGCGTCGCCCGCAGCGACGATGCCAAGTCGTGGCAGTTCCTCGGCGTCGTGCCGCTGTTCGATCCACCGCGCCCCGACTCCGCCGAGACCATCCGTCAGGCGAACGCGCACGGTATCGAAGTGAAGATGGTCACCGGCGACAACCTCGCCATCGCCAAACAGGTCTCTGCCGACCTCGGCCTCGGCCAGAACATCCACGCCGCCGACGAGTTCTTCCAACGCGACTTCAATCCCGAGTCGATGTCCTCCAGCATGGCCGCTCAGGTCGAGGCCGCCGACGGCTTCGCCCAAGTGTTCCCCGAACACAAGTACGCCATTGTCGAGGTCCTCCAGAAACGCGGGCACATCGTCGGCATGACCGGCGATGGCGTCAACGACGCCCCCGCGCTCAAACAGGCCGAAGTCGGCGTCGCCGTCTCCGGGGCCACCGACGCCGCCCGTGCCGCCGCCGCGCTCGTCCTGACCGCGCCGGGGCTCTCGGTGATCGTCCAGGCCGTCGAAGAGGCCCGCAAGATCTTCGAGCGGATGAACAGCTACGCCATCTACCGCATCACCGAGACCATTCGCATCATGTTCTTCGTGGTCGCGGCCATGCTGGTCTTCAACTTCTATCCCATCACGGCCATCATGATTATCTTGTTGGCCTTCTTCAACGACCTGCCGATCATGACGATCGCCTACGACAACACTTGGCTCGAACCCAAGCCCGTCCACTGGGACATGAGACGCGTATTGTCCGTCTCCACGGTCCTCGGCTTGATCGGTGTCGTCGAGACCTTCGGTATCCTCCTCATCGCCAAGCTGTGGATGGGACTGTCCGATGCCGAAATCCAGACCTTCATCTTCCTCAAGCTGGCCGTCGCGGGCCACCTCACCCTCTTCGTTGCCCGCACCAAGCGGCCCTTCCTGACCAAACCCTATCCCGCGCCGATCGTCCTCTGGTCGGCCATCCTCACCAAGCTCGCCGCCACGTTCCTGGTCGCCTTTGGCTTCGGACTCGTGACGCCGATCTCATGGGCTGCGATCGGGTTGGTCTGGGTATACTGCATCGTGTGGATCTTCATCGAAGATTGGGCGAAGCTGGAAGTTTACCACCACATCAACCACACCGCGCCGCGGCACCTTCGCTGGTTGGGGCGCTTCCACAAGTCGTTCCACTCGCACCCGGTGTCGCCCAAGCAGTAACGAAGGCACGGACCTTCACCGGTCCTTACCGACCTCCGCCAACTCCACGACCGCAGGGCTCGGCGCCCCACGCCGAGCCCTGCGTCGTTCACACTCCATGTCGCATACCCGCCCCCATGTAGCACAGTCGCCCCCGGCTGTGCCGGCCCGAGACCAACTCCCGACCATCCCCCCGCCACCCCGTCACTCAACTCCACCTTCCTCATCCTCGCCTCGGCTCCATCCTTCGATCTTATCCCGCCGGAATTCCGCAAAGCGATCCTTCATAATCGCCGCGCGCGCTCCCGCAAGCAGCCGCTGATAATACGTCAGGTTGTGAATCGACAGCAGAATCGGGCCCAGCATCTCGCCGGCCATAAACAGATGACGCAGGTATGCCCGGCTCCGCCGGCACGCCGCGCAAGGGCAACCCTCCTCGATCGGCCTTGGGTCCCGTTCGTACTTCAGGTTCCGCAGCCGCAGCCGGCCGCCGTCGCTAAACGCCATCGAGTTGCGGCCGTTCCGCGTCGGCATCACGCAATCGAACAGGTCGATGCCTCGGTACACGCCTTCCAGCAGATCTTCCGGCCGCCCCACGCCCATCAAGTACCGCGGCCGGTCCGCAGGCAGCATCGGCACGGTCGCGTCCAACGCCCGAACCATCTCTTCCGGCGTCTCCCCCACGCTCAATCCACCCACCGCGTACCCCGGAAACTCCAGCCGCGCCAACTGCTCGGCGCACCATCCGCGCAGTTCCGCGTCCAGCCCGCCTTGCACGATCGCAAACAGCACCTGGTCCGATCGCCGCGCGGCGTCCCGGCATCGTTCTGCCCAGCGCACGGTCCGTTCCGTCGCGTCGCGGATCACGTCCGGCTCGTTGGGCAAGCCGACCACGTGATCCAGAACCATTGCCACATCGCTCCCCAGCGCCTCCTGAATGCGCACCGCCCGCTCCGGCGACAGTTCCAGCAATCGCCCGTCGATGTGCGAACGAAACACCGCATGTTCGTCCGTCACCCGGATCAGTCGCGCCAGGCTAAACAGTTGAAACCCGCCGCTATCGGTCAGAATCGGCCCGTCCCAGCCCATGAAGCGGTGCAATCCACCCAGCGCCGCCACAACCTCCTCGCCCGGCCGTAGCGTCAGATGGTACGTGTTGCCCAGCACCATCTGCGCGCCGGTCTCCCGAAGCTGGCGCACCTCGATCCCCTTGACGGTGCCCAGCGTTCCGACGGGCATAAAGGCCGGCATCTCCACCGGTCCGTGAGGCGTAACCAGCGTGCTCCGCCGCGAGGCACAGCCCGCATCGACATGGTGCACGGCAAAAGCGAAACCCGAAGCGCTCATAAAGACCTTGGCATAGCCAATTCGCGCGAGCCGACCGAAACCAAGCCGGCCAGCAGAAACGCACGGCCGGAGGCCGCGCACAGATCATGCACGGTTCAACGCGGCGGCCTCAACCCCGCACTATCAGTCGCCCCGAAGCTTCAGTCCGTGCGAAACCAGCTTCTCGCGCACTTCGTTCAGGCTGGTCACGCCGAAGTTCTTGCACTCCAGCAGCTCGTCGCCCGTGCGGCGGATCAACTCGCCGATCGTGCTGATTCCCAACCGAATCATGCACTTCCTCGCCCGCACCGACAGATTCAGATCGGCGATCGGCCGGCCCAGCAGCGCCTGCTCGTCTGCCGACAGCGATTCCGGCTCGAACACGTCCACCGTATAACGCTCCGGTGCGAGCTGTCCCAGCCGCAGCCCCTTCGAGGCCAGCATCTCTTTGATCTCGACAAGGCTCGTTTCGCCGAAGTTCTTGCTGCTGAGCAATTCCTGCTCGGTCGAGCGGCACAGGTCGCCCAACGTCATGATGCCCATCTTCTGCAGGCAGTTTCGGCTGCGGACCGACAGCTCGAAATCCGTCACCGGAATCCCCAGCACCTGGCTCATCCGGTCGCGCTTCCGCGCCGCGTCCTCGTCGTAGTACATGTCGCTCGATGCTTGCGCGTCCTTCAAGAACAGCGCCGCACGATCGTGATTCGGCCACATGTCCAGCACCCGCTGATAACACTGCACAGCCCGATCGTACTCGCCCCGATCCTCGTACATCAGCGCCAGGTTCATCAGCGAGCCGATGTGCGGCGGGAAGTGGGCAACCGAACGCTTGTACAGATCCAGTGCCTCCCGATCGTTTCCACGTCGGTCATTCTCCATGGCCAGACCGAAAAGCGCCCCGGCGTGGTTGTTGTCCGATTCCACGGCCCGTTCGTACAGCGCCACGACCTCAGTCGGATTTCCGCCGATCGACGCCACCGTCGCTCCGCGCTGATACAGGTACTCGGCCGTCTGCTCGACCGCCCCCGACAGCTCGTCCAATACGGCCAACGCCTCGTCGCGCTTGCCGGCGTAACGCAGCGCCTCGGCACAGCCCAACATACACGCGTCCGCGTTGTAGCCGGCCGTCTTGGCCGCCTTATAGGCTTCGATCGCCGCGTCGTACCGCTCCAAGGCAAAACGCGATCGGCCCAGCCAGTACTGCGCCAGGCCGCCCCCGTCTGCCGAATTGAGCGTTTCCGCTGCCAGCGAATATCGGCCCAACAGGTGCAAGCACACTCCCAGTCGCGTTTGACTCGCCGGGCTGGGCTCTTCCCTGTCTTCCAGCTCTGCCACCGCCTCCCGCAATGCACGGTAGTGGGACGGGTCCACGGCGATCGCCTGAACGAGCTGCGCCACCTCGTGCGGACCGAACGTGCTGCTCTGGAGCACCACCTGTTTAACGTCAATATCCATGGCTTGCACCATGCCCGTATCTCCTCCATTGCTTGAACACTGAAGAGCCAGCGAAGGGAGTTGAACCCTTAACCCCAGCATTACGAATGCTGTGCTCTGCCGATTGAGCTACGCTGGCAAGTTGTTTCCAGGAAAGACTTATCTTAGATGGTCCCCTAAGCCCCAGTGCCCGACTCAAGCACCCTAGGCAGTTGTCCGTCCCCTAGGCCGACGCAGATGAAACCATGAATATAGCCGCCGTGACCAAAGGTAGCAAGCCTGAGCGCCCCTGGTGGTGGTACAGTTTGCCTAAATCACCCCACCCCCTCTTAGGTTGACCAAGGCGGCACTCGTTCCTTACAATGGCTCGCTTAGGAACACCGCCGCAAGCCGGCCGAGCAAGGAAGATATGGCGTACGTCATCGAAGCGCGCGGAATAACCAAGCAGTTCGGCACGGGCGAAGCCTCTGTCGAAGCCCTGCGAGGGATCGATCTCGCTGTCTCCGCCGGCGAGTTTCTCGCCATCATGGGGCCATCCGGTTCCGGCAAGAGCACCCTGCTCCATGTCTTGCTGGGCATCGAGCCGCCCACCTCCGGCCAGGTCCTCATCAACGGCGACGATCTGGCCACGCTCACCGACCAACAGCGCACTCTTCTCCGCCGCCGGCAGGTCGGCTGCGTCTTCCAGTCGTTCAACCTGCTTCCCACGGTCACCGCCGAGGAAAACGTCGCCCTGCCGCTTCTGCTCGACAATGTCAGTTCGGGCATGGCCCGTCGCCGCGCGCGCGAGGCTCTCGATATCGTCGAAATCGGCCATCGCCGCAGCCATCTCCCCGGCAAACTATCCGGCGGAGAGCAGCAACGCGTTGCCATCGCCCGCGCCCTGGTCATCAAGCCCGTCGTCCTCCTGGCCGACGAGCCGACCGGCAGTCTCGACACCGCCAACGGACAGCGCGTCATGCGGCTCCTCCGCCGTCTCGTCGACGACCATGGGCAGACGATCGTCCTCATCACCCATGATCCGGCCGTCGCTGCCCTCGCCGATCATGTGCTCCATCTGCGCGACGGTCTCCTCGAGCGGGATCCGCTGCCGACCGCCCCTGGCGATGATTCGCCGTATGGGGCCCACGAGGCGAGCTGACCATGTTGCCCTGGTGGTTCCTCTCCAACGAGATCGTTCGACGGCCGGGCAGGGCGCTGCTCACCTTCTCCAGCGTGGCCATCGGCGTCGCCACCGTCCTGGCGATCTCCATATCCATCACCACCACGCGCAGCTCGCTCGATCAAATGTACCAAACGCTCGCCGGCCGTGCCGCCCTCGAAGTCCGCGCCGACGGGACCGATAGCTTCGACAGCTCCGTCCTCAAAGACGTCCAAAACACTCCGGGCGTCGAGGCCGCCGTGCCTCTCCTCCAGCGCCGGACCATCCTCATCCACGAGTCCCGCCGCTTCACGTTCCTCGTCCTCGGAATCGATCCTCGCAGAGAGCCCCAGGCCCGCGACTATGTCTTCGAAGAAGGCAAATCGTTCCCCGGCGACGACCAGATCCTCCTCGAAGCCGGCTTCGCCAAGAGCCTCGGCATTCGCGTCGGCGACAGCGTGCTCCTCTACACCCGCCGCCGGCCGCATCGCTTCCAGGTCTCCGGCCTCTTGGCCCCGCGCGGCGCGGCCGCCTTCCAAGGGGGTAGCGTCCTCTTCATGTCGCTTCCCACCGCCCAGTATTGGTTCCGGGCCCCAGACCAGCTCAGCACCATTCACATCGTTCTGGACAAGGGAGCCTCGCAAGAACAGGTCCAAAAAGACCTTGCTGGCCGACTTCCCAAGGGCTTCTCCGTCGATCCGCCCGCCGCCAGGACCGAAATGGCTCGCGAAACCCTCTTCACGTCCGAACAAGGCCTCAATATGGCTGCGACCCTCTCCGTCGTCGCCGCCGTCTTCATCGTTCTCAATTCGTTCTTCATGAACCTCACCGAGCGGCGCCGCCAACTGTCCACGCTCCGCAGCATCGGTGCCACTCGCTCCCAGATCGTGCGCCTCGTCCTTCGCGAAGGCGTGCTCTTCGGCGTCGTCGGAACCGCGCTGGGCATCCTCGTCGGAATCGGCTGCGCGATGCTCCTTATGCGTGTCATGGAGCACATTTACCAGACCACGCTCCCGGTCGTCCAGCTCGATGTCGCCTCGCTCGTCAAGGTCGCCGTGCTCGGGCCGGCCCTCTCGCTCGTCGCGGTCATCCTCCCCGCCTGGGCCGCCATGCGCATCACGCCGCTGGAAGGCATGCGTCCCGTGCCGATCGATGCCGCCGATCGCAGAGGCCACACGTCCATCTGGATCGCCGCCATCCTCACGATCGTCGGCCTCGGCGGCAGCTTCTTCCTCTACCATGAAATCCTCCCCGCCGCCGCCGCGCCTGCCGTCGTCGCCACGTCGCTGGCCGGCATGAGCCTCCTCATCCCCTGGATTCTCACCGCCATCGTCTGGCTCATCAGCGGCCTTTTCCAGCAGCAGTCCGGAGCCAACCTCTTCCTCGCCTGCCGCCAGATCCTCCGCCAGCGCACCCGCTCCAGCCTCACGGCCGGCGTCTTGTTCGTCGCCGTGGTCATGAGCGTCGGCATGGGCAATAGCGTGCTGAACAGCACCCAGGATATCCGCCAATGGGTCGACCGGGCCATCATCGGCGACTTCCTCGTCCGCACCACGATGATGTTCGACCTCACCAGCGGCGAATCCCCCGCGCTGACCGACGGCATCCTCAACGAAGTCCGCCAAATCCCCGGAATCACCAGCGTCGAACCCTGGACCTTCACCAGCGGCAAAGCCGAAGACCAACTGGTCATGGTCGTTGCCCGCGCCTTCCCGCCTGACGCCCCGCTCTCGCTCGACCTCTACCAGGGCGATCCCGCCGACGTGCGCAGCGGCTTGGCCCGCGGCGACGCCGTCATCTCCACCGTCCTGGCGCGGCGACTCAAGAAGAAGGTCGGCGACACCATCACCCTCTCCACCAAGGAGGGCCCGCGCAAGCTCACTATCGCCGGGACCGTCGACGACTACATCATGAACGGCACGGTCATCTACCTCCAGGATGCCACCGCCAAGAAGCTCTTCGGCCTCAACGAAATCAGCGCATTGCTGATCCGCGTGGATCCCAATCGCAAAGCCGAAGTCGCCGCCGCGCTGCGCAAGCTCTGCGAGAAAACCGGCCTCCTCCTCTCCTCGACGGCCGACCTCACCCGCATGATCGAAAGCCTCATCTCAGGCTTCAACGCGACGATGTGGGGCATGCTCGTCATCGGCTTCGTCGTGGCCGCTTTCGGCATGGTCAACACTCTGACCATGAACGTCCTCGAGCAAACCCGCGAACTGGGCCTCCTGCGCGTCGTCGGTATGAGCCGCGGCCAAATCCGCAAATACGTCGTCGCTCAGGCCGCCGTCATGGGCATCGTCGGGCTCCTCCCGGGCGCCGCCATGGGCGAGCTGGTCGCCTTCATCGTCAACCGCGTCAGCGACACCGTCACCGGCCACCCGGTCGACTTCGACCTTCGCCCCGAGGTGATCGTCGGCTGCATATCCTTCGGCCTCGTCCTCACCATCGCCGCTTCGTTCCTCCCCGCCACCCGCGCTGCCCGCCTCCTCATCGGCCAAGCCATCCAATACGAATAGCGCGCCGCCCCTCACCCACTATCCCGCCTCCACCGCATTCGCCCGCACCCGCAAAAAGTGCGTCGAACAACTAATGCACGGATCATAATTCCGAATCATCTGCTCACACCGTAACGTCACCTCGTCGTCCGGCAATTCAAGAATCTCGCCCAGCAGCGTCCGCACATCTTCTTCGATCACAAGCTGGTTCTGACTCGTCGGCGGCACAATCCTCGCATCGGCAATCGATCCATCCGCCAGCGTGCGGTAATGATGCCAGCAAAGCCCCCGCGGAGCCTCCGTCCCATGCCCTCCGCTCCCGGCCCGCGGTTGAATCGGAATCCGACAACGTGCCGGCTTCTCATAACCCTCCAACACGTCCGCCGCCAACGCCAACGCATGGACCACTTCCACCGCCCTTGCCGGCAAGCTCAGGTAGCTGTTCCGCCACGGCAGCCGCACGCCGATCAACTCGCACACCCGGTCTAGCAACTCCGCCGCTCGTGGGTGCAGCTTCTCCGCGTTCAAGTTCAGTCGCGCCAGCGGCCCAACCATGTAGGGCCCGCGATCTCCCAGCACCGCCTGCAATGCCGTCGAATACGGCGCCTGCTGTTCCTGGGCGATCTGCCCGAACTCCTCCTGGTCCACGTCCAATCCCGTGTTGCTCTTGATGCGACCCAGGTTCATCGGATACTCATCCTCGGCGCACAGCGAAACAAACTGATAGTCTCGCTCGAAGTGCGGAAACTCCACTTGTTCCGCCAGCCACAGCGTCAGCTCACACATCGACTCCAGCGCCGTCTTCACCTCCGGCAGCAGCTTGGCGGCCCGGGCCGGGTCGGGCGGCGCGTAGAACCCGCCCACGCACACGGCCACCGGATGCACCGACCGGCCTCCCTGCATCGCCACGATCTCGTTCCCCACGCGCTTCACCTGCAACGCCCGTTGAACCAGCTCGCGATGGTCCGCGGCCATGCTGATGCCGCTCTCGTAGCCCAGGAAATCCGGTAGATGCAGCATGAAGATGTGCAGCACGTGGCTTTCGATCCACTCGCCGCAATACAACAGGTTCCGCAACTTCCGGACGGCCGGGTCCACCTGGTCGAACACGCCCAATGCCCGCTCCAACGCATGGCACGAACCCATTTGGTACGCCACCGGGCAGATCCCGCAAATGCGCGCCGTAAAATCCGGCACTTCCTGATAGTCGCGACCGCGCAGAAAAGCCTCGTAGAACCGCGGCGGCTCGAAGATCCGCAGTTGAACCTCCTCCACCTCGCCCCCGCGCAGCCGCACGTTCAGCGACCCTTCGCCTTCGACCCGTGCCAAGGCTTCCACGTGGATCGTACGAACGCCGTCACGCTTTCCGCTCGCGCTGCTCATAGTGATCGCTCGCCTGCTTGAATGGCTCCAGGTATCCGTTGAAATTGCGAAGCATGCGTTTCATGTCCCGCGCGTCGTGGCCCAACTTCTCCGTGAACCAGTGTCCCAGCGAGCCCATATTCGGCTGCTCCATCGGACCGAAGCACCCATAACAGGCCCGCTCGTACCCCGGACACAGCGCCCCGCAGCCCACTTGCGTGATCGGTCCCAGGCACGGCTTCCCCTGCGACACCAACACGCACGGCCACCCACGGCGCTTGCACTCGATGCACACGCTGTGCGTCGAGATCGCCGGCCGTCGCCCCGCCAGAACCGCCGAAATCAGCTCCAGCACTTGCAGATGGTTGATCGGGCAGCCCCGCAACTCAAAGTCCACGAACACGTGCGCGGCAATCGGCGTCGACGTCTCCAACGCCTGGATATGCTGCGGTTCCGGATACACGTACCGGCAAAACTCGTCTACGTCCGCCCAGTTGCGCAGCGCCTGCGCCCCGCCCGACGTCGCACACGCGCCGATCGTCACCAGCGTCCGGCACTCCCGGCGAATCTGTCGGATCAGTTCTTCCTCCCTCGGCGTCGACACGCTTCCTTCCACCAACCCGATGTCGTACGGCCCGGGTGTAACGCCGCGCCGCGCCTCCAGAAAGAACGCGATCTCCACGGCATCCGCCAGTTCCAGCAGCGCCTCCTCCAGGTTCAATATCTGAAGCTGGCACCCGTCGCAACTGGAGAACTTATACACCGCCAGCTTCAGCTTGCCGCCGGCGCCTGTCCCCGAAATCGGCGGTATCTTCCGCGCCATCGTTAGATGTCCTCCTTGGCGAACATGTCGGCGATCTCCGCGAACGAAAACACCGGCCCATCCGCGCACACAAACTTGCCGCCCATCTGGCAGTGACCGCAACGCCGAAATCCACAGTTCATATTGCGTTCCAGGCTCACGTACACATGGTCCGGCGGCACGTGCAACTGAAGAAAGTTCCACGCCGCCGCCCGGTTGAGCACCTTCGGACCGCACACCAGCACGATCGTCTGCGACGCGCTCACCTTGATCCGTTGCAACAGGCTCGTCACGACGCCCACCGGCCCCACCCAATCGCCCGTCGCGTTGTCCACCGTCACCAACACCTCGATCGACCCTTCACGGTCCCATTTCTCCAGCTCGTCCGCAAAAACCCGGTCTTCCGGCGTCCGGCAGCCGTACAGCAGCACGACGCGCCGCGCCTGATCGCGGTTGTCCAGCAGCCAATAGATGACCGGCCGCAACGGCGCAATCCCGATCCCGCCCGCCACGATCACCACGTCGTGCCCCGGAATCTCGTCCAGCGGCCAACCCCGCCCGAACGGCCCGCGCAGCCCTACGATGTTCCCTTCCTCCGAGTGCTCGACCGCCCGCGTCACCGAGCCCACCTTCCGGATCGTGTGTTCGATCGTGTCCGTGCTCGACGAGTTCGAGCTCATCGAGATCGCCGCCTCGCCGACCCCCGGGGCATAAACCATGTTGAACTGCCCCGGCATGAACCGGTATCGGCGCCGTATCTCCTCGTCCACGAATTGCATCGTGTACGTCAGCGTATTGAAGTTCTCCTGGTGCACCTTCAGAATCCGCGCTGCCGCGGGCATCCAGGTTTCCATCCCGCAAATCGGTTCCGGGCGCGACGATGAGGCCGATGGGTTCATGGGCTGGCCGCTCTCCTTTCCCGCTCCGCACGCAGACTGCCGTGCGGATGCGCATGCTCACGAATTCGCGGGATCTCCTCCGTCAGGTCGATTCCCACGGGACACCAGGTAATGCATCGGCCGCAGCCCACGCAGCCGCTCGTGCCGAACTGTTCCCACCACGTGCCCAGCTTGTGCCGCAGCCAGTGTCGGTAACGCCCGCGGATCGTATTGCGCTCCGGCCCCATCGTCGTGTACGTGTACTGATGCGTGTAGCACGACTCCCAGTAGCGCACCCGCCGCACCTCCTCCTCGTGCAGGTGCGTCGAGTCCGTCACCGTGCAGCAGAAGCACGTCGGGCACACCATCGTGCAATTCCCGCACGACAGGCACCGCATCGCCACCTCGTCCCACTCCGGATGCTCCAGGTTCGTCTCCAGCAGCTTCTGCAAGCCCTCCGTATCCAGGTGGCGTCCCATCTGTTCCCTGGCCCGCGACAATTTCAACTCCGCCAATTCCAGCTCCGAATCCGTCGGCGCCCGCACCGGCAGATGCCTCAGAAGCGCCTGGCCTCGCGGCGATCCCACCTGAATGACGAATCCGCCCCGCAACTCTGTCAGCGCCAGGTCAAAGCCCTTCTTGGCCTCCGGACCCGTGCCCCAAGACGTGCAGAAACAGGTGCCTCCCGGACGCGTGCAGTTCACCACCAGCAACAGCGCCTGCTGGCGCGACTCGCGATACCACGTCTCCATTTCGCACCGAAACGGTCGCGGATCGTCGAACCCAAACACCCGATCCTGCACCCGCACGGCCGCCAGCTCGCACGGCCGCATTCCCAGAATCGCCAGCTTCGGCACCGGCGGCAGCCCTTCGTCCAGCACGAATCCGCTGTTCTCGACGTGAAACGTGAACAGCGGCAACTCCGCCGGGAACAGGTACGTCTTCGGCCCGTCCGCGCCCACCACGTACTCGAACGACAACTGTGGGTCGCCCGGCACGAGCCGATAATGCCCGCCGTCCTGGTCGTCCTTGACACCCTGCGGCAACTGCTTCGCCGACTCGATCGGCTGTAGCGAAATGGCCTGATTCCGCTCCACCGGCGCCAGAACCGTGTAGCCCTCCTGGCGCAGCCCGTCGACCAAGTCCGAAAGCGCCGCCCGCGGCAAGAAGAACTGCGGCCCGCCCGCCCCCTCAGCATCCATCCCCACACGCCAGAAATCGCCGCCGTCACTGCTCACAACATCGACCTCCTGATGAGGTTCCCATTGCGAATTAAACGGAGGCCGCAGGCACCGACCCAGCTTCAGTAAGGGAGGCCGCAAGACTGTCCGGCGTCGTTTACTGACCGCTCAACACTCAGCAACGACCCGCATCACACCAACTGATTCGACCCTCCCATGACCCACTCACCCTCCGTCCTGTAGGCACAGCCGCCCTCGGCTGTGCCCCCAAACTCTGTGCCTCCGCCCCAACTCCCAGCCGTTCCGCACTCATCTTACCGGCAATCTGCGCGCACGCTATCGGTAATTTCCCCATTGTGGTCTCAAACCATGGCAAGCCCGCATGGATGGCCCTTCGCCAACCACACCAAGGAGTGCCACGAGCATTCTCGTCACAGCGAGCGCCAGCGAGTGTCGGTCCGACGTTACGACCGCTTCTTGCCCTTCGAGCCCCGTTGTGCAGGAGCCGGCGCCGGCGGCGGTGCGCCGACATTCACGGCCGGTCGGCTCATCCACAGCAGGAAAGGTGCCGCCACGAAGATCGGGCTATACGTCGTCACCACCACGCCCACCAGCAGCACGAAGGCCAACCCATGGATTCCCGGACCGCCCGCCACGTACAAGGTTCCGGCCACAAGCAGCATCGCCACCAGCGTAACCACGGTGTGGCCAACTAGCTGGTTGAGGCTCGTGTTGACCTTCTCTTCCGTCAGCAACTGCGTCTTGCCCCGCACCTCGCGAACCCGATCCAGCACCACGATCGTCCCTGCAAGCGACAGCCCCACAACCGCCAACAACCCCGCCGCCTCCGGCAGCCCGACCCGAAACGATTCGATCCCCAGGAAACCCGCGTACGGTGCCACGTACTGGCACACCGCCAGCAATCCCAGCGTGATCGCCACGTCGTGCGCCAATGCCACCATCGCCGCCAGCCCGTAGTAAGGCCGCTGGAAGCGAACCCACAGATACCCCATGATGCACAACAGGCTGACCAACAGCGCGTAGATCCCGTGTTCTCTGGCGTTCTCCGACAACTTGCTGCCGAACGCGCTCGCCGCAATGGGCACCGGCGTCTTCTTCGCGGCCGGTTCGAGCCGCACCAGCTTCCCAGCCAGCGCCTTGCCGATCCTCGCTTCCACTTCCTTCGCATACTCTCCCGCGGCCTGTCCCGCAGGCATCGCGGCGTTCACAACGAAGTGCCGGCCCGCCGGCTCCCCGGCCGCCTCTACCGCAAAGACCGATGCCTCCGTTAGCCCCGGCAAGCTTCGCCGAACCTCGGCGACCGTCTGCGGCTGCTCGAACTGCAACTCCATGGCAATTCCGCCGGAAAAGACCCTGCCAGGCAAATCCGGGCCGCGCATCGAAACGACCACGATACCCAGCACCACGGCCAACGCCGACGCGATGCCTGCCACCGTCCGTAGCCGCAGCATGTTGCGATCCGATCGTGCCCGCAGCCGCATCATCTTCAAATGCGTGATCCATCGCCGCCGTTCCGCAATATCCAGCACGGCACGCGAACAGTACACCGCCCCGACCCAGCTCATCACGGTCCCCAGCCACAGCGTCACTGCGAAGCCCTTGATCTCGCTCGATCCCACAAAGAAGAACACGCTCGCCATGATCAGTATCGCCGCGCCGACGTCCAGAATCGCCGGTCGGGCTTTGCTGAAGCCGTTGCGGATCGCCGTCCGTAGCGGTGCCTCGCGATCCAACTCCTCGCCGATGCGCTCGAGAATCAGTACCTGCACGCCGACCGACAGCACGAAAGCCAACAGCAATCCCACCAGCCCCGACAGCGTGAGCACCACCTTGACCAGGATCAATAGCGCCAAAACCAGCGCCAGGCTCAGCAAGATCGCCCCGCACGCCACGACTCCGGCGAATCGGTAACACACGATCAACAGAACGAACACCAGCGCCAAACACACGCCAATTGCCAACGCACCCCGCCGGATCGTGTCCGAGCCCAACGTCGGGCCAACGGCCAACTCGCGGACCGGCGTCGCACTCAGCGCCGTCGGCAACGCCCCCGCATTGAACACGTCGGCCAGGTCCTTGAACTGTTGGGCATTGAACGTCCCGCGGATCTCACCGAACTGAAACATTGCCTCCTTGATCGGCGACGCCGAAATCAACTGCCCATCGACCAGAAACCCAAGCTTGCGCGTAAAACTCCCCACTTCGTCCGGCGTCTTTCCGCCGGTCAGGTTGCCCATCCGCTGCCCGCCCGACGGATTCAGCTCATACTGGATACCTTGCTGCCCGAGTGGGTTTGTCCCCGCCACGGCCTGCCTCAGATAGGCCCCGGTCACGTCGAAATCATCCTTGACTACCAAGACTTCCGTGACCTTCTGCCCATCGCGGTCGACCGTTCGCAGCGCGATCTCCGGAAACTTGCGCAAATTGGCCACTTCCTCCTGCGCCACCGGCACCCACCAGGCCTCCAACCGGCCTTGCTCGCTCTTGACTTCCGTTCCCTTTTCCGCCAACGCCTGCTCGATCAGGGCCTTGTCGTCGCGCTGATTCGCCAGAATCCGAAATTCCAACGCCCCCACGCGCCCCAGAATCCGCTCCAGCCGTTGGATCTCCTCCGGATCCGTCTCAGGCACGACGATCTCGAGCTGGTCCTTGCCGTGACTGCGAATGGTCACTTCCTTGACCTTGCCCGGATTCACCCGTCGCGCCACCGCGGCGATCAGCACTTCCATGCCCAGCGACTTCGCTTCCGTTCCCGCCGCGTCTTCCCCTTGCTCTTCGGGGCGATCCTTCGCGGCCAAGTCTCCCTGGACGCCGTAGATCAGCATCGTGCCACCGTGGAGATCGATGCCCGTCTTGGGCGGCCATCCTGCCACCGTGACGGCGATCCCCGACAGCACGCACACCAACACTATGATCAGTGGAGCCGTCAACTCCTTCAGCCGCCACATCCGTGCCAGCAGAGTTCCCGCCACGGCTCCGACAACGACCGCGGCCAAAAAGATCAGCAAGAGATTGGAACCTGACATCGCCTACCAGACCTCGCCACACGGTCATGCTGAACCCCGCCGAAGCGCTCGACGCAGGTCACCTGAAAAGAACACCGTCCGCCACGGCACGGCTGCCCGACGCTCCACGCTCCCGCGAGCCGAACCCGGCACCAGTCCACCTCGCGCGAATGCTCACGACGACGACTCTTCCGACGAATCGCTTCCCAGCACCCGCGTAATCGACCCCAGGGTGACGCGCAACTTCGTATTGGTCGCCTCGTCCACCTTCAGCGTGACCTCGTCGGCCTCGCGATGAATGTTGGTCACCACGCCATAGATCCCTCCCGCCGTAAGCACGCGGTCGTTCTTCTTCAGCGCGCCCAGCATATCTCGCCGCTTGGCCTGTTCCCGCTGCTGGGGGCGCATCATGAAGAAGTAGAAGACGACGATGATCGGCAGAACGACCGTGAGGATGAACGACCAACCTCCCAGTCCACCGCCATCCTGGGCCGCCAGGAGAATCCCGTTGCTCAACAGTGACATGTCTTCAATACCCCCTCATTGGCGAAGAGAGACGGAGTTGGCAAACCCCCGCACCCACACATCTCGCCTGCCGCCGCCACCGAACCCTCTTCGATCCACACCACGGCGAAGGCAAACGCTCGAACGTAATAACCCACATCATAAAAAGTTGCATCCCAACCGGCAAGAGTGGGGTGCCACCCCATCTCCAATAACCTCCCAACCCCAACCTACGCCCCATCAAACACATCCGCCCCCAACCACACTTCCCCTCACCCCTGTCGCACAGCCGCCCCCGGCTGTGCCCGCAACTTCCCAAGCCCCTCGACACCATCCGCCGGGAACCACACCGCCACCCGTCCCACCAACACTCGCCCATACAGAACCCGCCACCGGCAGACCTTGCCCACAACGACGAGCGACCAGCCCAACTCAGCGTGAGTCAGGCCCGGGGCTTGCACGCCCCAAATCCAGAACGGGTGTCACCGCCGGTTCGCCCGACAATCTCCACCCAAGAAATGCCAAGAGGCGCCGGGCGGAGTCGAACCGCCAAATCGCGGATTTGCAATCCGCTGCCTTATCCATTTGGCTACGGCGCCTAAGCAACGATACTCAAAGGGTAAAGAATCGCACCCCACAGGTCAAGACCGGTTGCGCAAGCCTTGACGGTCGACACAGTCGCACGGCTGATTCCGATTCAGGTGCAGCCGATCCATCGCCCCACACGATTCCATCTACGTCGCACATGCCTGAAACACGTCTTCACGGTCATGTTGCGTGCGGATGGCTTCGCCCAACCAGGCGAAACGCACCGTCGCCCGCGCAACGGTCCGCGCCGCGCGCACCAGCCGGGACAACCTTTCCTCACACGCCTGCCTTGCTACGAACCACCGGGGGGTACCTCGTGCGTCAGTGGCGTCCATCGTCGATCCTGCAAACGCGCCGAAGCATCGCCAACCGTGTTGCCCACCGCGCCCGTACCCCCATCCTTCGGCGAGTTCTCCCCGATCTCGCCGCACTGAGTCCTGCCGAAGCCCACGGCTTCATCCGAGCCCGTGCCGGCCGCCTCATCGCGTGCTATACCGACCTGCTTCTCACCGAGATAGGGGGGGATGACCGGCAGCGGGCTGACGTCGCATCGCTGGCCAAGAACCACGCCGTTGCCATGGTCATGCAGGACTTCCGCCAAGCGTCTGCCGTTCCCATGCGCCCACGCAAAGCCGCTTAACAGCCGGCTATTCGAGCCAACCGTGGCACCCGACCAATGTCACGGATCGGGCTACCACTCGCGGTTCCCTTCCCGCGTGTCGCAGTCGCCCCCGTCGCCGAGGCCGCCTTCACCTCGTGGCCGTTCCCCCGCGCCCACCCTTTGTCACCCCAGGCGGTCGCCAGCCTCCGCCGCCCTCATTGCTTCGCCGGGCCCCAAAAAGTAAAATACCGGCTTTTTGGCCCAGCCGGCAGCTCTGTCTGGAGCGCATTCGGCCTAACCTTAGCGTGTATTTCGCCTTCGGAACCGTAGTAACGCGCCGCCGCGAACGCTACAGTTAGGTGCGACACGCACTTGCGACAACGAGGGCCAAACCGCCCGGCCTTGTTGTCCCCGCGCCGGTCCAGCAACTGCCCGTAAGAAACAGCAATTTTCGCGGCACGCATCAAAACCCGCCGCGCAGTTCCATCAGACAAAGGATGAACAACACACCATGACAGAGAAGTGCGATTTCGGACTGGTCGGATTGGCCGTGATGGGCGAGAACCTCGCGCTGAACATCGAGAGCCGCGGCTACAGTGTCGCCGTGTTCAACCGCACCACGAGCAAGGTCGACGACTTCATCGCCGGCCGCGCCGCCGGCAAGCGCTTCGTCGGCTGCCACTCGCTCGAAGAGTTGGTCGCCGCCCTCGACGCCCCGCGCAAAGTCATGCTCATGGTGAAAGCCGGCCCCGCGGTCGACGCCTTCATCGACACCCTCATCCCGCTCCTCTCCCCCGGCGACGTCATCATCGACGGCGGAAATACACACTTCGCCGACACCGAGCGCAGAACCGCCTACGTCGAATCCAAGGGCTTGCTCTTCATCGGCACCGGCGTTTCCGGCGGCGAGGAGGGCGCGCTGAAAGGGCCCAGCATGATGCCCGGCGGCAGCGTCGACGCTTGGCCCATCGTCAAACCCATCTTCCAGGCCATCTCCGCCAAAGTCGGCCCCAACAACGACATTCCCTGCTGCGATTGGGTTGGCCCCCGCGGCGCCGGCCACTACGTCAAGATGGTCCACAACGGCATCGAATACGGCGATATGCAGCTCATCTGCGAAGCCTACTGGATGCTCAAGCTCGGCCTCGGCCTGTCCAACGAAGAGCTCTACGACGTCTTCACCGAGTGGAACAAGGGCGAGTTGGACAGCTACCTCATCGAGATCACGCGCGATATTTTCAGCGTCAAGGACGCCGAAACCGGCAAGTACCTTGTCGATCTCATCCTCGACACCGCCGGCGCCAAGGGCACTGGCAAGTGGATGAGCCAGTTGGCCCTCGACCTCGGCGTCCCCAGCACGCTCGTCACCGAGGCCGTCTACGCCCGCTGCCTTTCCGCCATGAAGGACGCCCGCGTTCGAGCGAGCAAAGTCCTCACCGGTCCGTCCGGCCGCGTCGACGGCGACAAGAAGACCTTCATCGAGCAGGTCCGCCAGGCCCTCTACGCCTCGAAGATCTGCAGCTACGCCCAAGGCTTCGTACAGATGCAAGCCGCCGCCAAAGAGCACGACTGGCCGCTGAACTTCAGCTCCATCCCACTGCTCTGGCGTGGCGGGTGCATCATCCGTGCCGTCTTCCTCGAACGGATCAAGGAAGCGTTCGACGGCAACGCCGACTTGGAAAACCTCCTCCTGGCGCCCTACTTCCAGCAGGTCGTCCAGAACGCACAGTCCGCCTGGCGCCACGTCGTCTCCACGGCCGTCCAACTCGGCATTCTCGCCCCGGCCCTGGCCGCTGCGCTGGCCTACTACGACGGCTACCGCTCCGAATGCCTCCCGGCCAACCTGCTCCAGGCCCAACGCGACTATTTCGGCGCCCACACCTATCAGCGCGTCGACAAGCCCGGCGAAGGTCCCTTCCACACCGACTGGATCCGCGAGAAGAAGTAACCCAACATCGCCAATTACTCCTCCCCTAGCCCGCAAGCGGGCGAGGGGCCGGGGGTGAGGGAGTGGAGCCATCCCAACAACGCCTCCAATCCTCCTCCTTCGCGACTTTCGTGGTGGGAAAACAAACCCCTGGGTCAACTCGCCCACTACCCACCATCCACAACACACTATCCACTACACACTATCCACCACTCACCACCCACTACCGACCGCTCACTACCCACTAAGGAAACCCCATGACCAGCCAACAATACCTAAACGACCTTTTCGGACTTGACGGACAAGTGGCCGTCGTCATTGGCGGCGCCGGCGTCCTCGGGTCTGCATTGTGCTGCGGGCTGGCCGGTGCCGGTGCCCATGTCGTCGTCGCCGACGTTGCCGAACCCGCCTGCACCGCATGTGTCGACAAGATCAAGCAGGCCGGCGGCTCCGCGACCAGTTCCGTGATCGATGTCACCTCCCGCGCCTCCATCGAGGCGACGCTGGCCGACGCACTCAAAGTCAACGGCCGCGTGAACATCCTCCTCAACTGTGCCGGCGTCAACTTCGGCAGCGATTTCCTCGACCATCCCGAAGAGAAGTGGGATTTCGTCATGGGCATCAACCTCAAGGGCGTCTTCCTTGCCTGCCAGGTTTTCGGCAAGCACATGGTCGATGCCGGCGGCGGCGCCATTGTCAACATCGGCAGCGTCACCTCCCACCTGCCGCTGAGCCGCGTCTTCGGCTATGCCGCCTCCAAGGCCGGCGTCCTCAATCTCACCCGCAACATCGCCCATGACCTCGCCCCCAAGGGCGTCCGCGTCAACGCCATCTGCCCCGGCTTCTTCCCCGCCGAGCAAAACCGCCGACTGCTCGACGAAAAACGCGTCGACAGCATCATGCGTCACACGCCCATGGCCCGCTACGGCGAACCCGAAGAGCTCGTCGGCGCCCTGCTCCTGCTCGTTTCGCCCAAGGGCGGAAGCTTCATCACCGGCACCCACGTCAACGTCGACGGCGGCTTCACCGCTGCCTGGTTCTAACCAGTTTTGCCCAGGCAATGCACGGAAGCCGATGGGCCTGCCCCGCCCACCGCTCGGCCAACCCCGTAGATTATGCTTCCGCATAACACCCATCCCGCCATCCCCATGTAGCACAGCCGCCGTCGGCTGTGCGCGCCCCCACGCCCGTTCGCGCTAGAAAGGCCGGTGCACTCTCCCATTCATCTTGCCTCATTCCCCGCTACAACGCCGCTCAGCATCAACTCATCACCGCCGCTCTGCCGAGTTCCGATCCTACTTTCGTCGTTTCCTCGTTTCTTGTTTCTCCTCTTCCTCCCCTTTTTCCTACCGTCACCTCCCTCGCACCTACCCACCCGCCGGCCAATTGCTCGCACCGGCCATCGCGATATACTTCCACGAGGATACCGCGTCTCCACCACACCACAGGATTCGTCATGGCTCAATCGATCGTCATCTTCGGCGCGTCGGGCGACCTGACCAGTCGCAAGCTCATCCCGGCGCTCTACGAGCTCCATCGCAAAGGCCGGATGCCCGAGCAAACCCGGATCGTCGGCGTTTCCCGCACTCCGTTCACCCACGACGCCTGGCGCCAGCGGCTCGCCGAGTCCACCGCCCGCTTCGTCGGCGATTCCTTCGACGCCGAGGCCTGGAGTACTTTCGCCCCCACGCTCTTCTACTGCCCTGGCGACGTCGGCAAAGCCGAAGATTTCACCTCGCTCAATACGTTCCTCAGTAGCATCGAGGGTACCTCAGACGCCGCCCGCATCTACTATCTCGCCACCGCGCCGCAGTTCTACGAGCCGGCGATCGGTCACCTCGGTGCCGCCGGCATGGCTGGCCAGCAAGCCGGCATCCGCCGCATCGTCATCGAAAAACCCTTCGGCGTCGATCTGCCCAGCGCCCGGCAGCTCAACACGTTCCTGCACACCGTCTTCGACGAAAGCCAGGTCTACCGCATCGATCACTACTTGGGCAAGGAGACCGTCCAGAACCTTCTCGTCCTTCGCTTCGCCAACACCATCTTCGAGCCCATCTGGAACCGCAACTACATCGAGCACATACAAATCACCGCCGCCGAAGAGGTCACCATCGAGCATCGCGCCGGCTACTACGACGCCGCCGGCCTCCTCCGCGACATGTTCCAGAACCACCTCCTACAACTTCTCACTCTCACCGCCATGGAGGCCCCCGCCCACTTCGAGGCCGACGCCGTCCGCGACGAAAAGGTCAAGGTGCTCCGGGCGATCCACCCGATGACCACCGAAGAGGTCGCCGCCCGCACGCTTCGCGGTCAGTATCGCAAATACCGCGACGAGCCCGACGTCACACCCGGCAGTGTCACCGCCACGTTCGGCGTCGTCCAACTCCTGGTCGACAACTGGCGCTGGCAGGGCGTCCCCTTCTACCTGCGCAGCGGCAAGGCCATGTCCTGCCGCACCACGCAGATCGTCATCCAGTTTCGCGAACCCCCACTGATGATCTTCCCCGACGGGCCGCGCACCGTCCAGGATGCCAACCGCCTGGTCATCCAAATCCAGCCCGCCGAAGGCATCCAGTTGCACTTCCTCACCAAGGTCCCCGATGCCGGCATGAGGATGCGGCTGACCGACCTCGATTTCAACTTCCGCCGCAAGTTCGCCACCGGAATCCCCGACTCCTACCAACGCCTGCTGCTCGATATCATGCTCGGCGATGCCAGTCTCTTCGCCCGCGCCGACGAAGTCGAGCTCGCCTGGGGAATCATCGATCCGATCGAGTCCGTTTGGGACAAGCCCGGCCCGCCCGAGCTCTTGCTCTACGAAGCCGGCTGTTGGGGCCCTCCCGCCTCCAACGAGTGGCTCCAACGCCAGGGCCGCCAATGGTTCGACGTCTGCCCCTTGCTCCAATGATGCCGACAGCCCGGCCCATTCCGCCATGCCGAACCCCGACCTGCCACCCCTGCACTTGGGAAACCTCGTTATCCCGTTCCCCGTGGTGCTCGCCGCGCTGAGCGGCTACAGCGACCGCCCCATGCGCATCCTCTCCCGCCGCATGGGCGCCGGCTACACGATCTGCGAGGTCCTCCTCGACAAGTTCTTCCTCGGCCAGGTCAAAGACCGCCACGCAAAACGCCGCAGCCAGATCGACGACGAAGAGCACCCCGTCGGCGCCCAACTCTTCGGCAACGATCCTCTTCAGGTCGCCCAAGCTGCCGGCCGCCTCGTCCAGATGGGCTTCGACTGCATCGATCTCAACCTGGCCTGTCCGGTCCGCAAAGCGCTCGGCCGATGCCGCGGCGGCTATCTGCTCGCACATCCCGACATCGCGCTGGACATGATCGATCGCCTTCGCAACGCCGTACCGCCGCAAATCCCCGTCACCGTCAAGCTTCGCCGCGGCATGGACGACACCCCCGCCAGTCGCGACCATTTCTTCGCCATCTTCGACGGGGCCTTCGCCCGCGGCGTGGCCGCCGTCACGGTCCACGGCCGCACCGTGCGTCAGCGTTACGAAGGCTCCAGCGACTGGCAGTTCCTTCGCCAACTCAAACGCCACGCCGGCGACCGCGTCGTCCTGGGCAGCGGCGACCTCTTCACCGCCCACGACTGCCTTCGCATGTTCTCCGAAACGGGCGTCGACGGCGCAAGTGTGGCCCGCGGTGCCATCGGCAACCCCTGGATCTTCCGCGAAGCCCGAGCACTGGCGGCCGGTCTTCCTCTGCCTCCCCCGCCGACCTTGGCCGAGCAGAAGGCAATCCTCAGCGAACACTGGCGTCTCTCCGAAGAGACCTACGGCCCTAAACGCGCCTGCTTGCTCATGCGCAAAGTCGGCGCTCGCTACGCCCGCCTCCATCCCCACACCGACGAAGTCCGCCAGGCCTTCATCGCCGTCCGCCAGCCCGCCGACTGGCAAAATCTCCTCGCCCGCTGGTACACCTAACCCGTGTCCCCGCAAACCCCACCCCCCGTAGGTTATGCTTCAGCATAACATGAACAATCAACTGCCCCTGAACGACCATTGCTCATTCCCTTCACTCAGGTGGCGTCCTCGCAGCCGCCAATTCTTTTCGCCCGCCTCGCGTGGTAAGCTGGTTGCCAACGAAAGGGCGTCCAACATGCATCGTGCAACTCGGACAATCTGCCTTCTCACCCTCCTCGGGACGTGCCTGGTCGGCCATCTCTCGGTCGCGGCCGAATCCAACGCCTCCAAGTCGCCGGCCTCCGACGAGATCGTTCCCCTGCCTGGCACCGACCCGCTCCAGACCCAAGGCGATCTCGCCGAAGCCCTTATGGATGGCGCCCATCGCTTCATCGAGCGGAAGATCGACGAGGCCCCCCGTCGCCGATCCACCTACTGGAAACGCGATTTCACCACTCCCGCCGCGTACACGCACTCCGTCGATCCCAACCGGCAACGGCTGATGCGCTCCCTGGGAATCGTCGAAAAACGCCTCCCCGTCGTCATGGAGCGTTTCGGCGACGACGCCAATCCCGCCCTCGTCGCCCGCGCCAACCGCTACGACATCCACCAGGTCCGCTGGGAGGTCGTCGACGGCGTGTTCGGCGAAGGCCTCCTGCTCGAACCCTCCGGCGATCCCGTCGCCTCGGTCGTGGTCCTCCCCGATGCCGATCAAACGCCCGAGCAACTCGTCGGTCTCTCCGAAGGCCTCCCCGTCCAGCAGCAGGTTGCCCGCCGCCTCGCCGAGAACGGCTTCCGGGTTGTCGTTCCCGTCCTTCTCAGCCGCGAGAGCCGCTTCACGGGCAACACCGAGGCCGGCTTCTCCAATCCCGGTTACTCCCACCGCGAGTGGATCTATCGCCAGGCCTTCCACATGGGCCGCCACCCCATCGGCTACGAAGTCCAAAAGGTCCAATCCGCCCTCGATTGGCTCAAACAGCGATGCGGCGACGAAGCCAAGATCGGCGTCCTCGGATACGCCGAAGGCGGACTCATCGCTTTCTACGCCGCCGCCGTCGACCCGCGCATCGACGCCGTTCTCGTCAGCGGCTATTTCGACAACCGCCAAAAAGTGTGGCAAGAGCCCGTCTACCGCAACGTCTGGGCTTTGCTGCAGGAATTCGGCGATGCCGAGATCGCCACGCTTATCGCGCCCCGCGGCCTCGTCGTCGAGTACAGCACCACCCCCAAAATCGACCACGGCAACGGCCGCATCGCCACTCCCTCGTTCGAATCCGTCTCGGCCGAATTCAATCGCATCGACTCCCTCCTCAAGCCCGACTTCCAACCCCGGCACTTGGTCGCCGGCTCCAAAGGTCAGACCGTCGACCCCTGGTCGCCCCAAGCCGTCGAGCAGTTCGCCCACCTCTTGGGCGTCGACAAGGGTTTGTCCCTCGGCGCCAATCCGCCCATCGATGGCCGCCGCTCGTTCGATCCCGCCACGCGCCAGCGCCGCCAGGTCAAACAGCTCGAACGCCACGTCCAGGATCTCGTCCACAGTGCCGAGCGCGTCCGCGCCGACTTCTTCCGTGTCGACACCAAGTCCCTCGACGCCTTCGTCGAAAGCGCGAAGAAGTATCGCCGCCATTTCTGGGAAGAAGTCCTCGGCAAGATCGACCAGCCCGCGCTTCCCTTCCACGCCCGTTCCCGCCGCATCTACGATCGCCCCAAGTGGACCGGCTACGACGTCACGCTCGAACTCTGGCCCGACGTCTTCGCCTGGGGCGTGCTCCTCGTCCCCAAGGACCTCAAACCCAAGGAGCGAAGGCCCGTCGTCGTCTGCCAGCACGGCCGCGGCGGTGTCCCTCGCGACGTCATCGAAGGCGATCACCGTGCCTATCACGACTTCGCCGCCCGCTTGGCCGACCGCGGGTTTGTCGTCTTCGCGCCCCACAACCTCTACCGCGGCGAGGACCGCTACCGCTGGCTCGACCGCAAGGCCAACACCGTCAAGGCCTCGCTCTTCTCCTTCATCATCCCCCAACACCAGCAGATCCTCGACTGGCTCAAAACGCTCCCCTTCGTCGACCCCTCCCGCATCGCCTTCTACGGACTCAGCTACGGCGGCGAAACGGCCGTTCGCGTCCCGCCGCTGCTGGACGGATACTGCCTCTCCATCTGCTCCGGCGATTTCAACGAGTGGACCCGCAAGGTCGCCGCCACCGACTACCCCCGCGGCTTCATGTTCTCCATCGAATGGGAAATGCCCTACTTCGACATGGGCAATACCTTCAGCTACGCCGAGATGGTCGACCTGCTCATCCCTCGCCCCTTCATGGTCGAGCGAGGCCATGCCGACGGCGTCGCGCCCGACGAATGGGTCGCCTACGAGTACGCCAAGGTCCGCCGTACCTACGACCAGCTAGGCATCGGCGACCGCACCCAAATCGAATACTTCAACGGCCCCCACACCATCCGAGGCCAAGGCACCTTCAACTTCCTCCACAAACACCTCAACTGGCCCACCCCCAACGAAACCCACTAGCCCACCTCACCCCGTAGGTTATGCTTCAACATAACACCTCCAGGTCACCCCAAATCCATTCGACACACGCCGCCATCTGCGTTAACCTGCATCATCTGCCTCCAACGCACGATTTCCCTCCGCCAGTTCTCCGGCGGCCAATAACCGGTTCGTTCCCTAAACCATGGCTCATCTCTCCCTCAAGCAACTCTCGAAGGTCTTCCCCGACGGCACCCACGCCGTCGACCAGATCACCCTCGAAGTTCCCGACGGCGAGCTGCTCGCCCTGGTCGGCCCCTCCGGCTGTGGAAAGACAACCCTCCTTCGCCTCATCGCCGGCCTCGAATCTCCCACCGCCGGCGACATCGAGCTAGGCCCCCGTTCTCTCCAAGGCGTTCTTCCACGCGACCGCAACGTTGCCATGGTCTTCCAAGGCCACGCCCTCTATCCGCACCTCACCGTCTTCGGCAATCTCGCCTTCCCGCTGCGGCTCCGCAAATCGCCCAAGCCCGAGATCGACCACCGTGTCCGCCAAGCCGCCGCAATGCTCGGCATCGAACGCCTCCTTCACCGAAAGCCTCGCCAGCTCTCCGGCGGCGAACAACAGCGCGTGGCCCTAGGCCGTGCGGTCGTCCGCCACCCCGCATGCTTCCTCATGGACGAGCCCCTTTCCAACCTCGACGCCCGCCTCCGCGACGAAACGCGCACCGAGATCAAGGCCCTCCACCAGCGTCTCGATGCGACGATCGTCTATGTAACCCACGACCAGCAAGAGGCCATGACGCTCGGCGACCGCGTAGCCGTCATGCGCGATGGACGCATTCTCCAGGTCGCGCCCCCACGCGAAATCTACCGCCATCCCATCGACGCGTTCGTCGCCGGCTTCCTCGGTGCTCCCCCGATGAACTTCCTCCACGGACAGATCCGCGCCGATGCCGGGCAACTCTACTTCGAACACAGCGGCCGCCGCCTCGCCGTCCCCGCCTGGGCCGCTGCCACTCTCGCCGCCCGCGTTGGCCAAGACGTCGTCCTCGGCATCCGCCCCGAGTCCCTGTCCATCGCCCCCACCGGCACGCCGCCGGCCAACCGACTCGACATCACCGTCGATCTGATCGAGTTCGTCGGCGCCGCACTGCACGCCTACGGCTCGACCAACGGCGACACGATCGTTGCCCGCCTCGACCCCGCCGCGACCGTTGCCATCGGCCAGCACCACGCGCTGGAAGTGGATCTCGATCGAGCCCACTTCTTCGCCCCACCGCCCCGCGGCAGCAAACAACCCGGCGCCAACCTCTGCCCAACCCACAACCCGCCTCCTCTCGCCCGCTCGCGCCTATAGCGGCCGGCGCCGAGGGCACTCCCCACTCCTCACCACCCACTACCCACTGAGAAAAACCCATGACCGACCAACCAACGCGAGTTCTCCAAGTCGGTGCCGGTTCGATGGGCAAACGCCGTCTGCGCGACCTCACTGCCCGCGCCGACGTCCAGGTACACCTCCTCGAAACCCGCCCCGACCGCGCCGACGAAGCCGCCGCTCGCTTCCACGTGCCCGTGCACAACCGCCTCGAAGACGCCCTCGCCTGGGAACCTCAAGTCCTCTGCATCTCAACGCCCCCCGACCACCATGATCCCTTCATCGAGTTGGCCCTCGACCGCCGCCTCCACCACTTCTGCGAGGCGAACGTCTGGACCTACGACCACGCACGTGTCCGCCAAATCTCCGAATCTCACCACCTCGTCAGCGCACCTTCCTGCTCGCTCCATTTCCTCCCCCTGGTCCGCGAGCTCCGGCGCGTCGTCCACGAAGAGCTCGGCCCCCTGCAAACCTACCAGATGATGCTCTCCACGTGGATGCCCGGCTGGCATCCCCAGGAAGGAATGGAGTTCTACGCCCGCAATCGAGCGACCACCGCCGCGCGCGAGATGGTTCCCTTCGAACTCCTCTATCTCAACCACGTCTTCGGCCTGCCCGTCGAAGTATCCGGCAGCGTTGCCCGCCGCGGCCGACTCCCCTACGAAACCGAAGACACCTGGTCCCTCCAGATGGAACTCCAGCACGGCGGCTGCGCCCAGTTGACCGTGCTTATGGCATCGCCCGGCCTCTGCCGGTCCGGCGTCGCCTTCGGCGCCAACGGCTGGATCGCCTTCGATCTCGTCGACGGCACCTTCCAGCGCCATCTCCCCGAACCCGGCCTCGACGACCTCCGCTCCTTCGGCCCCATGACCGACATCCTCGAAGACGTCTACCGCGACGAGCTGAATACCTTCATCGACGCCGTCCATGGCCGCGCCGATTGGCCTCACTCCTACTACCACAGCAGTATCGCCACCGCCGCCCTGGCCGCTGCCGAGCGCAGTGCCCTGAGCGGTCACCGTGAGGCGGTCGATCCGTCCCTCCAACCCGAGCTGCTACCGGCCGGAAGCCCTTCAATCTTGCAGCCGGCCTCATAACGCAATCCTCCCGTCCCGGTCCCGTGACCACGCACGGAGTCTGCGCCCACGGGGCGATATATACTCTCACGGGTATATCCATCCCACTTAATATACGTATGTGACGCGCGACGTGACCCCACAATCCGTAGGGATTTGCCGCTTTCCGATGCGGACCGTCTTCCGTTACTGCCGACATACAGGATATAGTTGGCCCATACATCGCCGGTTTCCGGGTTTTTCCCTTCCGAATTGCTTGCAAATCGCCAATGTGTGTGCTGCCGACTGGCGGCCAGGTTGAGCCTGGCATCGGCCTCCGAATAGTGGAGGACGGTCGCCTGGTTGCTTCCCTCGCCACCCGGAGCGAGCGTGCCCGACCAGCAGTCTCGCCGCAGTCACCCTGATCAAAAGCGCTGGGCGACATTGCCCACATCACCCTACGAGACCCACGGATGAGTACCGTTCAGAACGAGAGCCTGGCCCTCGTCGAAGAGAGAGCCCATACCCGCCTCAGCGACTGCTACCAATGCGGCAAGTGCTCCGCCGGATGCCCCATGGCCGCGCAGATGGATCTGCTGCCCAACCAGTTGATCCGGCTCGTCCAACTCGGGCGCATCGAGCGTGCCGTTCAATCCGACGCCATTTGGCAGTGCGTCTCCTGCCTCGCTTGCACCACCCGCTGCCCCAAATCGGTCGATTGTGCCGCCGTCATGGACGTCCTCAGGCAGTTGTCCGTCGAGCTCGACTGCGTGGCCGCCGAGCACCGCCGCACGGTCCTGTTCCAAACCACCTTTCTCGACAACATCCGCCGTAACGGCCGGCTGCGCGAGCTCGAGCTCGTCGGAACGTTCAAGACCCGCGCCTTCCTCGACGAGCTGAACGTCCCCTTCCTTTTCAAGGATGCAATGCTCGGACCCAAGATGCTCAAACGCCGAAAGCTTAGCCTCCTCGGCGTCCGCGTCAAGGATCGGGCCGTCGTTCAGCGCATCTTTGATCGCTGCCAAACTCGGAGGGCTTCGGCGTAAACCAACGGGATGGATCCCCACGGCCGGCGCCCCTCGTCGGTCGCTTGTCCAAAACGACCAAGAGGAGACCCCAGGTTGGACATCGGCTACTATCCAGGATGTGCCCTCCACGGCTCGTCCAACGACTACGAGCGTTCCGTCCGCGCATGTTTCGACGTGCTCGGCGTGCGCCTCCGCGAGCTCGACGACTGGATCTGTTGCGGTGCCACTGCCGCCCATTCGCTCAACCAGAAACTAGCAGTCGCCCTGCCGTCTCGAAACCTCGCCCTTGCCGAACGTGATGGCATCGACCGCATGCTCGCCCCGTGCCCCATGTGCTCCATGGAGCTCATCAAGGCCAAGCAACTCCTCACGCGCAGCCCGGACCTCCAACGCCAGATGTCCGACATCGTCGAGCTCCCCGTAGAAGGTCGCACCGACGTCATCAACCTCATCCAGGTTTTCCAGGAGCTGGGCGCCGAAAAGATCAAGCAGTTGGCCGTCGCCCGCCTCGACCGTTTCCATCCGGCCTGCTACTACGGCTGCCTGCTCACCCGCCCGCCCGAGGCCCTCCGCTTCGACGACTGCGAGCAGCCCCGCTCCATGGAGACCCTGCTGGAAGCCCTCGGTGCCCAGCCGGTCCAGTGGAGCTATCGCACCGAATGCTGCGGCGCCGGCATGACCGTGGCCAACGAGGCCACCGTTCTGGACCTCTCCCACAAGATCCTCTCCAATGCCGGCGCGCACGGCGCCGATTGCCTCGTCGTCGCCTGCCCCATGTGCCATGTCAACCTCGACATGAAACAGGCCGACATCGAGCGCCAGTTCGGCGTTCGCCATGAGATGGCCGTGTACTACTTGTCCGACATGATCGGAATGGCTCTGGGACTTTCCGAGAGCGACCTGGGAGTCGATCGGCATTTCGTGGTCAGGAAGTAGCGCCATGTCGAGAATCGGAGTCTTTGTCTGCTGGTGCGGCGAGAACATTGCCCGCACCGTCGACGTCGAGCAAGTCGCCAGCGAAGTCGGCACGCTCCCCGGCGTGCGCTGCGCCGTCTCCTACAAGTATCTCTGCTCCGATCCTGGCCAAACGCTCCTCCGCGAGAAGATCACGACCCACGCCCTGGATGGCGTCGTCGTCGCCTCCTGCTCCCCGCACATGCACCTCCGCACCTTCCGCAACGCGGCCCAGCGCGAAGGCGTCAATCCCTACATGGTCGAAATGGCCAACATCCGCGAGCACTGCTCCTGGGTGCACCACGACCGCCAGGAGGCCACCAGCAAGGCCGTCGACCTCATCCGCATGGCCGTCGCCAAGGTCCGCAAGAGTCGCTCGCTTCAGCCCATCCACATCCCCGTCACGCGGCGTGCCCTCGTCGTCGGCGGCGGCGTCGCCGGAATCCAGGCGGCCCTCGACATCGCCGATGGTGGCTACGAAGTCGTTCTCGTCGAGCGCGAGCCCTCGCTCGGCGGCCGCATGGCCGGACTCTCCGAAACCTACCCCACGCTGGACTGCTCCCAGTGCATCCTCACGCCGCGCATGGTCGAGGTCGGCCAACACCCGCGCATCAAGGTCTACAGCTACTCCGAAGTCGAAGCCGTCGATGGCTTCGTCGGCAACTTCAGCGTCACCATTCGCAAGAAGCCCCGCTACATCGACGTCGATAAGTGCACCGGCTGCGGCCAGTGCTGGCACTCCTGCCCCTCGAAGAAGAACCCCAGCGAGTTCGATTTCGGCCTGGGCAATCGCACCGCCATCTATCTCCCGTTCCCCCAGGCCGTCCCCGCCCGTCCCGTGATCGATCCCGAGGCCTGCCTCCACTTCAAAACCGGCAAGTGCGGCATTTGCGCCAAGAAATGCGAGGCCGGCGCCGTCAACTTCGACGACCGCGAGCAACTCGTGACCGAGCAGGTCGGCGCCGTCGTCGTCGCCACCGGCTATCACCTCTACAACATCGCCAAGGCCCAGGCCCACGGCACCCTCTCCGGCTACGGCGAGTACGGCTACGGACAATACACCGACGTCATCGATTCCCTTCAGTTCGAGCGCATCCTCTCCGCCTCCGGGCCCACCAGCGGCGAAATCCGCCGCCCCTCCGACGGCGCCATCCCCAAGACGGTCGTCTTCATCAGTTGCGTCGGCTCGCGCGACAATGCCAAGGGAATCCCCTACTGCTCGAAGATCTGCTGCATGTACAACGCCAAGCACAGCATGCTCTACAAGCACAAGGTGCACGACGGCGACGCCCACGTCTTCTATATGGACATCCGCTCCGGCGGCAAGAACTACGACGAATTCGTCCGCCGCGCCATCGAAGAGGACGGCGCCCATTACCACCGCGGCCGCGTCTCCAAGATCATCGAGGAACACGGCAAGCTCCGCGTCCACGGCGTCGATACTCTCGTCGGCGAGCCCCTCGTCATCGATGCCGACCTCGTCGTGTTGGCCACCGCCATGCGATCGGCCGAAAACGTCGAGCCCCTCGCCCAGATGCTCAACGTCAGCTACGACGAGTTCGGCTTCCTCTGCGAGTCGCACCCCAAGCTCCGCCCCGTCGAGACCAACGCCGCCGGCGTCTTCGTCTGCGGCGCTTGCCAGGGCCCCAAAGACATTCCCGAGTCGGTCGCCCAGGCCACCGCGGCGGCCGGCAAGGTCCTCGTCATGTTCGGCCGCGACGAGCTCACCCGCGAGCCCGAAGTCGCCCGCGTCGACGAGAGCACCTGTGCCGCCTGCTTCACCTGCCAGCGAGCCTGTCCCTACGGCGCCATCGAACAGGCCGAAATTCGCGACCGACGCGGCAACCTCGTCAAACGCACCGCGCGGGTCAACGCCGGCCTGTGCATGGGCTGCGGAACGTGCGTCTCCATCTGCCCCTCCAAGAGTGCCGACCTCGACGGCTTCTCCGAACAACAAGTCTATTCCATGGTCGAAAGCCTCCTATGATCAGCGCCAACGGCTTCCAACCCAAGATCGTCGCCTACGTGTGCAACTGGTGCACCTACCTCGGCGCCGATCTCGCCGGAACCAACCGCCTCGAGTACCCGGCCAACGTCCGCATCGTGCGCCTCCCGTGCACCGGCCGGATCGATTTCAACCTCATCGTCAAGGCCTTCGAGATGGGGGCCGACGCCGTGCTCGTCTCCGGTTGCCACCCCGGCGATTGCCACTACACCGCCGGCAATTTTCATGCCCGCCGCCGCTGGATGCTCTTCCGCGAGCTCCTCGACACCCTCGGCATCGACCTCGCCCGCATCCACTTCACCTGGATCTCGGCCGCCGAAGGCCGCAAATGGCAGCAGGTCATCACCGAGATCACCGAATCCACCAGGAAACTCGGACCCTACCAGGACTACCGCCAGATCAGTCAGGCTTCGTGATGTTGGAACAGTTGCATCGCGTCTGTCGCCAGTTGCTCGACGAGCAGCGTGTCCAGGTCGTTATCGGCTTCGGCCAATCCTCGCCCGACGCGCCCGCTCATCCGATCTTCGTCACTCGCCCCGACGACGTCGACCAACTGGTCTTCAACGGCCAATGCTACGCCAACCTTGCAACCTACCTCACGCGCAAAGAAATCCGCGCCCTCGGCAAGCCCGCCGTGATCGTCAAGGGATGCGACCACCGCGCGCTCCTCGTGCTCCAGAACGAATCGCAGATCGACCGCTCCCAGATCGTCGTCATCGGGGTCACCTGCGACGGCGTCGGCCGCCCGCCGCTGCCCAAGTGCCGTAGCTGCGAGGTGCACCTCCCGCAGAACGTCGACTTCCTCGTCGGCCAGTCCGACGGCCCCGCGCCGACCGACCCGTCCTACGCGCCGTTGGAAGCCTTCATGGCCCGCTCACCCGCCGAGCGCATGGCCTTCTGGCAGTCCGAGCTGGCCCGTTGCATCAAGTGCTACGCCTGCCGCCAGGCGTGCCCGCTCTGCTACTGCGAGCGTTGCATCGTCGACAAGAACCGCCCCACCTGCATCGATACCTCCGCAACCCTCCAGGGCAACTTCGCCTGGCACATCGCCCGCGCGTTTCACCTCGCCGGCCGTTGCGTCGGGTGCGGCGAATGTTCCCGGGCGTGCCCCGTCGGAATCGACCTCATGCTCCTCAACATGGCCACGGCCCGCGCGGCCGAAGTCAATTTCGGCTACCGCGCCGGCATGGATCCCGACGCCGAACCGGTCGTAGGCACCTACCGCCGCGAAGACAAAGAGGCGTTCATACAATGACTTTGGTCCTCTCCCGTCAACAGCTCGATCGCCTCGTCGACTCCTGGCTCCAGGCTGGCACCCACGTCGCCGGTCCCGTCCGAGTCGGCCCCGAGCTCATCCTCTACCAACCGCTGGCCGCATCAACCGACTTACTCCTCGACGGTTTCATCCGGCCGGCGAACTCCATCAAGCAGTTCATCTTTCCGCAACACGAGAAACTCTACGGATACCGCCTCAACGGAAATCGCCCCGAACTGCTCCAGGCCGACCCCCTCGTTGCCCCGCAGGTGATCGTCGGCGCGCGGCCCTGCGATGCCGCCTCGCTGCCCATCCTCGACCATGTCTTCCACTGGGACTACGAAGACCAATTCTACATCCGCCGTCGGCTGCAAACGACCGTCATCACGTTGGCATGTCGCCAGTTCGACGAACACTGCTTCTGCACATCGCTCGGCCTCGGCCCCGAATCCGAACAAGGTTCCGATGTTATCCTCTTCGATCTCGGCGACAACCGCTACGAAGTCCGCTGCCTGACCGAAAAGGGCGAAGCCCTGCTGGCCGGCCAGACGGAGGATGTCCCCGCCGACCACGGCACCGTCACCGGCCCCCCGACACGCGTCGATCTCGACGCCGTGCAGCAAATCCTCGCCGGCGATTTCGAGAACCCCGTCTGGCAAACGGCCACCCTCCGCTGCCTCGGCTGCGGTGCCTGCACCTACCACTGCCCCACCTGCCATTGCTTCGACATCGTCGACGAGCGTGCCCCCGACGGCGGCCATCGCGTTCGCAACTGGGACACCTGCCAGGCGGCCATGTTCACCATGCACGCCTCCGGCCACAACCCCCGCAGCACCCAGAGCCAGCGCCAACGCCAGCGCATCTACCACAAATACCGCATCTACCCCGACAAGTTCGGCGTCGTCGCCTGCACCGGCTGCGGCAACTGCACCCGCAATTGCCCCGTCAGCCTCGGCATCCGCAACGTCCTCGGCGCCCTCCAAGACGCCCCCGCCGGCGCGCCCACCGAGGCCCAACCATGATCAACATCTACCAACCCGACCTCGTCGAAGTCCTCGAAGTCCGCCAGCAAACGGCCGACGTCAAGTCTGTCCGCGTTCGCTTCTGCGACGAGCAGAAGGCCCGCGACTTCTCCTTCCGCCCCGGACAGTTCGGCATCTTCTCCGCGTTCGGCGCCGGCGAGTCCACCTTCAACATCTGCTCCAGTTCCACGTGGAAGGACTACTTCGAGTTCTGCTTCCGCCGCACCGGCAAGGTCACCGAATCCCTTTGGGCGATCGACGCCAGCGACACCATCGGCTTCCGCGGTCCCTATGGCAACGCCTATCCCATGGACGACTGGAAGGGCAAGAACCTCATCTTCGTCGGTGGCGGAATTGCCATGCCGCCCATCCGATGCGCCATCTGGTATGCCCTCGAAAACCGCGACGACTTCGGCCACATCACCATCGTCTACGGAGCGCGCACCGTCGGCGACCTCGTCTTCCGCGATGAGCTCGACCAATGGGCCCGGCACGACAACGTTCGCGTCGTCTGCTGTGTCGACCCCGGCGGCGAAACGCCCGACTTCCAGGGCGAGGTCGGTTTCGTGCCCTCAGTCCTCGAACGAGCCAAAATCCCCGCCGACAACTCCGTGGCCCTCGTGATCGGTCCCCCGATCATGATCAAGTTCACGCTTCCCATCCTCGCCAAGATGGGCTTCGAAGACCGCAACGTCTATACCAGCCTCGAGAACCGCATGAAGTGCGGCGTCGGCAAATGCGGACGCTGCAACTGTGGGCCGGTCTACGTCTGCAAGGAAGGCCCCGTCTTCACGCTCGAACAACTCAAGCAGTTGCCGAGCGACTATTGACCTCCGGCCCCGCCACCGCCAGGAAATCGGTGTCCAGGTCCGCGCGCGTCAGGTGCCAATTGGCCGAATCATAGATCCGCGCGTCCGCGCTGGCCGGATGCCTCGGATCCACGTACACCAGCGCGTTCCAGTGCCCCGGCCGCCTCCAGAATCCAAAGCGTTCCAACAGCGCCTCCACCTGCGGCGAGCCCAGGTATACCGTAATCAGCGCCTCCGCCCGCGTCCGCCGCGCGATCCGCAGCAGCTCCGCCAACACCTGCTCCAACTGCCAGATTTCCGAGAACAGGAAATCGTCCAGGTACACGACGTTCCCTCGCCGGCTATACACGGCATAGGCCAGCAGCCGGCTCTCGCGATCGCACAGTCCCACGATCTCGTGCTTCAAACCCGGGTTTTGCCGCCATCGCCAATCCAAATACGCCCCCGTCCGCTCCCCCGCCACCGGGAACCTCGGCCCCGCCGTATGCCACAAGTCGTCAAAGCGCGGATCGAACCGGTAGATCCGATGGAAGTACAACCCCTGCGGCGGCCGCGTCCACATCTCCGGCGACCGGATCTTCAACACCGAATCGATGGCCCCGGCCAACGGCCGTCGCACCACCGACCACCGAAGACGCGTCCGCAACAGCGGCTCACTCACCAGCGGCTTGGCCCACCGCTGCAACTGCCCGAACGCCCGATAACCCGCCCTGTGCAGCACCGGCTCCGAGCGATCGTTCGGCAGCGCGTACACCATCCGCAGTTTCCCGTTGCCCACCATCCCCGTCACCGCCCGCTGAAGCGCCATCGCCGGCCCCAGGCTGCGATGCCCGCGGTCCACGTTCATGTCCACCGCCTGCCCCGCCGCGACCGTCTCATTCAGCAGCTTCACCTTCCGGTGCATCAGCCCCGTGCTTCCCACCGCGCACCCCGCCTCATCGCGCGCGATCCAACCGATCGCCGGCCCCGCCGTATACAGCCATGGATACCGCTCCCTGGCCGCCTCCGGCAGATTCCGCGACCATAGCCCCAGAATCGTCTCCGAATCCCGCTCCATATCGGCCGCCAAAACGCTATAGCTCATCTCTCTTCACACTCCCAACAACATCGTAAGGTGGGCCAATCGTAGCGAGCCCCACCAGAACCTCCCCTCGCCCACCATGTAGCACAGCCGCCCCCGGCTGTGCCCCACCGCCCCCGGCTGTGCCTCAATACCCGTCATTCCCAACCATCAACGGCCCCGCATGCAAATACCGCGCGGCCGCCCGCTTCGCATCGATATCCCGATAAACCCACTCCACCTGCTCCACTCGCAACCCCAACGCCTTGCCAACCTCCGTGGCCGGCACATCATGATCCCGCCCATACAGGCACAGGTCGAGCTTGTCATACGAAAGCGAAAAGAAAAACTCGTCCTGCGACTGCGGCATCGAATACGTGTCCGTCGTCGGCGGGCGCCGGCGGATGCACTCCGGAACCCCCAGATACTCCGCCAACTGATACACCTGGCTCTTGTACAGATGCCCGATCGGCTTCAAATCGGCGGCCCCATCGCCGTTCTTCACGAAGAAGCCCTGGTCGTACTCCAACCGGTTCGGCGTCCCGGCCACCGCATATCGCACCCGGTCCGCGTGGTAATACTCCATCATCTTCCGAACCCGCTGCTTGAAGTTCGTCGCCGCGACGATTTCCTGATACGCCTTCAGCGGCAGCCTCGCCCGGTGGACGACCCCGTACGGCGACTGAATCACCACGTGAAACACCCGGTACACTTTTCCGTCCAGAAGCTCCGGCAGCACGATCTTCGACGTATACCCGGGCCCATACTGCGGCAGCACGCTGCGGATCGCCTCGTCGCGCCGTCGGTAGCATCCGGCCGCCTCCAGCGTCGTCGTCACGTCCTCCAGCTCGCTCTCAATTCCAAGCTGCTCCGCCAGCAGACGCCCCAACTCCAGGCTGTCCCCCGACGAGTCGCGCTCCGGCATGAGCAGCCCCAGCACGCGGTCCGGCCCCAGGGCTCGCACGCACAGGGCCGCCACCACGCTGCTGTCGATCCCGCCCGACAGGCCCAGCACGACCCCCTTGCGCCGCAGATCCTGAAGAACCTGCTGCCGGATCGCCGCCACGATCCGCGCCACTTCCGCGGCCGCGTCGAGCGTCAACACGCCTGCCGAAAACGTCGATGCTCCAGCGCTTCGAATCATGCGTTTACTCCTGCAAGAACCCGCTTATCGATCTTCCCGTTGGCCGACTTGGGAAGCGTCTCGCGAAACTCCACCATCTGCGGAACCATAAAATCTTCCAACCGCCCGGCGCAATGTCGCAGCAATTCCTTTTCGCTCAGCGTGCTTCCGCTTCGTCGGGCGACAATCGCCTTGATTGCCTGGCCGAGGATCGCGTCCGGCACTCCGATCACGGCCGCCTCCGCCACTTCTTCGTGGCTGCACAACACGTTTTCCACTTCCTTCGGGCTGACCTTCTCGCCGCGGCTCTTGATGATGTCGTCCCGGCGCCCTACGAAATACAGGTATCCGTCCAGGTCCGTGCGGAAGAGGTCCCCCGTATACAGCACCTTCTCGCCCGGAAGCGGCCCCGGCTTCAGCACCCGGTCCGTTTCTTCCTGCAGTTCCCAGTAGCCCTTCATCACGTTCGCGCCGCGAACCACCAACTGCCCGGTCGACCCGAAACCCAGCCGGTTCCCCTCGTCGTCCACGAGGTACACCTCTTCGTTCGGCATCCCCCGGCCCACCGAGCCCGGCCGCTCATCCAACAGCTCCGGCGGCAAGTACGAGACCCGCTTGCACTCGGTCAGCCCGTACATCGAAAACACCTTGGCCTGCGGCAGCAACCGGCGCAGCCGCTGGATGTGGTCCACCGGCAAGGCCGCGCCCGTGTTCGTCACATAACGCAACGCCGACAGGTCGTAACGGCTCAAGTCCATTTGAAGCAGGATGGCCGCCATCGTCGGAACCAGCGGAAACCCCGTGGCTCGCTCCGCCGCCAGCTTCTGCAACACCGCGTGTGGGTACGCAAACGACCGCTCCAGAACCACCGTGCCGCCGAACCGGAAAGCCATCAGCACCTGGTACAGCCCGTAATCGAACGACAGCGGCAGAACGTTCAGAATGATGTCGTCTTCCACGTTCCCCAGGTACGTCGTGATCGATCGCGCCGCCGACACCATATTCAGGTGCGTCAGCATCACGCCCTTCGGATTTCCCGTCGATCCCGACGTATAAACCAGCGCCGCCAGGTCGATATCGATCGCCTGCTTGGCCGGCGGTTCCACGTCCGCGCCGTGCCGATCCAGCAGATCGTCCCAGCGGCGGAACGATTTCCCCTCAACGCTCGGCAGCGTGCCGGCCGCATCGGCGACCACAACGCACCGAAGATGCGGCGTCTGCCCCCACAGCTCGGCCAACCCGGCCAGCTTTCGCCCCGACGCCACCAGCCCCACGGCTCGCGAGTTGTTCAGGATGTACGCCGCCTTGTCCGTCTTCGTGGTCGGGTTGACCATCATGAACACGGCCCCGGCCTTCAGGATGGCGAAGATGGCCACCACGGACTCGGCCGTGTTCTCCAGGCAAACGGCCACCCGATCGCCTCGCCGCACTCCCTCAGCAACCAGCCCATGCGCCAACTGATTCGCCGCGCGCTCCACCTCGGCGTACGTCCATCGCCGTCCGCTCGCGACCAGCGCAATCTTCTCCGGCAAACGCCGGGCACTCTGTTCCAGAAAGCTCTCAAGCTGCATGAGTGGCCTCCAACTACCCCGAACTCAACCGACCCGCGACACGCTCTGCGGGAGCTTCGAATGCAGAAACCGCACCAGGTTGGCGATCGAGTCCAGGTTCTCCGGTACCAGTTCCTCGTCGTCGATCGCGATCTGGTAGTGCTGCTCCAAGAAGGCGACCAGCTCCAGCACGCCCGTCGAATCGATCAGGCCGTGCTCCAGAAACGAGTCCTCGTCGCCCAGTGCAAAATCCTCTCCGAACAGAAAGTTCTCGCACACGAACGTCCGCAAAGTGGCTGAAATGTCGTTCATAGTAGTATCCAATTTCGTCGTCACGTGGTTAACCAATCAAAGGAGAAGTGCAATTCGCGGCCATCGCACCCTGCGGCGACTCGACCAGGTCGCACACTGCGGCCGGAGCCCGGCGGATGAATCGATCCACAAGGACTTGCGTCGACAGTATTCCCACCATCGCCATGTTGTCCTTCACGCCGATCGCCCGGCCCGAACGGAACTTCTCCACCAGGCGGTCCACCGCCTCGGGCTGAAAGATCCCGTCCGCCCGCAGTCGTTCCGGCGCCAACAGCGCCTCGACATAGTCCAGTTGGGCCCGACGCGAGCCGCTCCCGAAGAAACACTCGCCATCGGGCGCCCGATACGGCTGCTTCGTCCGCTCCACGACGCTCGACGGCAGCAAGTGACGCACCGCGTGCTTCAGCAGGAACTTCTCGTTCACTCCGTGCATCTTCCACCGCGGCGGAAGCTTCGCGGCAAACTCTGCCAACCGGTGGTCCAGGAACGGAAACCTTCCTTCCACCGAGTGCGCCATCGCCATCCGGTCGCCTTGCGACGAGAGAATGTAGCCCGGCAGCAGCACGGCCGTCTCCAGGTACTGCGCCTGGCACAACGGTCGCCAGCTCCCATACGCTTGCGGCAGCACCGCCTCGATGTCCTCGTACACCCTGCGATCTGCCAGCTCCGCCTTCAGCGATTCCGAGAAGAACAGCTTCAACCGCGACGTCAATTCCCACCGCGGCAGGTGCGAGAACATCGGGCTTTCCAACGCCTCAGGCCGCACCCCGAAAAACGCCTTCCGGTAAGCCAGCGACTGTGACTGCATCTTGGGCAGGTACGGATAGAGCTTCCCGATCAACGCCGCCCGCATCGCCGACTCCGGCTGGCCGGCCCAAAACCGCCGCACCTTCGCCTCCTTGAACAGGTCGTAGCCGCCCAGCATCTCGTCCGAGCCTTCGCCCGTGAGCACCACCTTGTACGATTCCCCCCGAACCAGCTGCGACAGCAGAAACAGCGGCGCCGGCGCCGTCCGCAGCACCGGACGTTCCGTGTGCCAAATCACCTCTGGAAACACCCGCCCGACGTCTTCCGCCCGGCATCGAACCGACCGGTGCGTCGTCCCCAAGTGCTCCACCACCTGGCGCTGATACCCGCTCTCGTCGAATTCCTCGCTGTCGAACGTCAGCGAAAACGTCTTCAGATCGCCGCTGGTGCACTGCCGCGCCAATGCCGTCGTCACCGCCGAATCCAACCCGCCGCTCAGGTACGCGCCCACGGGCACATCGCTCCGCAGCCGCAGCCGCGTCGCATCCACGAGCAGCTCCAGCAGTTCCTCACCGCACTCGTCCAGCGACCGCGACTCCCGGCTTGCCCCGTAGTCGAGCTGCCAATAACGCCGCACCTGCACTTTCCCGCGGCTTATGGTCAGATTATGGGCCGGCGGCAGCTCGCAGATTCCTTCGAACACCGTCCGCGGCGCCACGGGACACCAGAACGTGAACACCTGGTCCAAACCGACCGGGTCCAAACGCCGCGTCACCTCCGGCTGCGTGAACAGCGACTTGACCTCCGACGCGAACATCACCCGGTTTCCTGCCTCCGTGTAGAACACCGGCCGAATCCCCAGCCGATCACGCGACACAAAGAGCTTCGACGCCCGCCGATCCCAGATCGCAAACGCCCACTGCCCGTTCAAGTGCTCGACGCAGTCCTCGCCGTACTCCTCGTACAGGTGCACCAGTACTTCCGTGTCGCACTGCGTAGCAAAACGATGCCCTCGACCGATCAGCGTCTGCCGCAGTTCCACATAATTGAAGATCTCGCCGTTGAACGTGACCCAAACGGTCCCGTCCTCATTGCACATGGGCTGGTGTCCGCCCGACGGGTCGACGATGCTCAGCCGCACGTGGCCCAGCCCACAGCCACTGTGCACCACCACGCCGTCGGCGTCCGGCCCCCGGTGTTCCAAGGGCGCCAGCATCCGGCGAATCGTCTTCGCCTCCACCGGCCCGGAACCCAGATCAACAATCCCGGCAATTCCGCACACAGCTTTGGTCCTGTCGAAAGTCCGATACCACAGTCACGCTTTCCGCCACCCCAGAACCACCCGAACACAAGCCTGCGCAAGACAGGCAGCCTGGGAAAACTGGCCCGGGGCACTCCGAGAACCTGCAAGACGCGTACCGCCGCCTGCACCCCCCCGATAGCGAGTCGTGTCCGGCGTCGTAAGACGATATTAAGAAACGCCTTACACAGAATGCGCCACAACCGGCGCTCGGCCGCGCCTCAGCCCGCGCGTTGCCGAAATCGCACAACCCATGCAACAGGGTTAATGAAAGGCTACCCGCGTACCACCGCAGCCGGGCAGACCCAGACACCCCCGAAGAGTATCGAGCACCTCGCGGTCTTCACTCCGACCGACCCTGTCGCTCAAATCGTTCCGAACGTCCGCGAGGCCGTTACCGGCTCGTCCCCGTCCCACGCTCTCTCATCCCTCCGGCCCGGCGACGCCGGCTCCCAGTTCTCTTCCGCCTGCCAACGCTTCAGCTTGCGTTGCAGCGTTCGCACCGAGATGCCCAGCGACTGCGCAGCCTGGGTTCGATTGCCGCCGCACCGGCCCAGCGTCTGGCGAATCGCCACCTTCTCGATGTCTTCCAGCGTCAACCCCTTGGGAACCTCGAACTGAGACCCCACCATCGGCTTGCCGTTGCGGACCATCGCCGGAAGATCGTCCAGCGTAAGCGTCGTCGATCGCGCCAACACCACCATGCTCTCGATGCAGTTACGCAGTTGCCGGATGTTCCCCGGCCAATCGTAGGTCTCCAAGAACCGGATGACCTCCGGATGAAGGTCGCACATCGGGCGCCCGTTCACTCGGCAGGCTTCATCGAGAAAATGATCCGCCAGAAGCAGAATATCGTCCCGTCTCCGTCGTAGCGGCGGCAGACTGATCGTCACCACGTTCAGCCGGTAGTACAAGTCCTCTCGAAAACGTCCGTCGACTACCATTTTCTCCAACTGCCGGCTCGTGGCCGCCAGCACGCGCACATCCACGCGCCGCCGCTCGTTCATCCCGATCGGCGTGATCTGGTGGTCCTCCAGCACTCGCAGCAACTTCGACTGCGACGTCACTTCCAGGTCGCCGATCTCGTCCACGAAGATCGTGCCGCCGTTGGCCGCCTCGAACCGCCCGATCCGGTCGGTCGCGGCCCCCGTGAACGCCCCTTTGACGTGTCCAAACAGTTCGCTCTCTACCAACGTGTCCGGAATGGCCGCCATGTTGACCGCTATGTACGGACCGTCACGACGCACGCTGGCCCAGTGAATGGCCTCGGCCACCAACTCCTTTCCGGTACCCGATTCGCCCGTAATCAGCACGGTGGCATCCGTCTCCGCCACCCGTCTGACTTGGTCGAACACCCTGAGGATTGCCTCCGACTTGCCGACGATATTATCAAACTGGATCTGTCCCGTAACTCGTTCTTCTAGCAATGGCACCTCTAATCCTCCTGACACAAGTCAGTTGCCCCAAACCACCCTGTCGCAACGTTCCCCTCCCGTCGGCCGGCTACATCCGCATGCAAACGAGAACGACATCGCCAAGTGGTCCACCATCCGTTTCTCGCACGGCAGATGTTTCTGCGTTTCCCACGCATCTGGCCATGCCGGCAGACACGCCCTACGCTGCCACTTTGTCGAATTCTAGGCATCACTCCGGTGGCGCGCATCGGGAATTAGGTCACAATCTGTCTAAGAGATACGAGGGACATAAGATCAGGGATTAACCCATGTGGTTCCGCGCACGCGGCAGCTTGCACAGAACCCCCTGTCTCGCACCCGACGTCCCTGCGCAAAAACGGCCCTCGACCTCAGGCAAATTCGGCTGCTTGCAGGCCTAGAGCGCATTGGGCGTAATCGTAGCGTGTATTTCGCTTTCGGAACCGTAGAAACACGCCGCCGCGAACGCTACAGTCAAGTGCGACACGCACTAAGACCTTGTTGCCTCGCAACGAACGCCATCGGCCGCGCACGCACAGATGCCACCCTTCCTGGTGCCACCGAATGGGGGCGACTCGCGCCGGCGTCGGACGATTTCGCCACAGTGTGTGCCTGGCCCCGTCTCAGCCCCGTGCGCTGGACAGTTGTTCTTGCCCTCCGCCTTCCTACGTTTCCACGCGGTGCCCTAGGTCGACTCGCCAGGTTGCAGCGCGAACTCCACTACCTCACTCCTTGGGCCGCGAATACGCCGAACCAACCGAAAACCTCGCCGCACCAGCAACCGCCACAGCCACTGGGGCGCAATGCTAGCGTCCAACACGACACGCACATAACCTTCACTGCAGCAATGCTCGTACAATTGTCCGATCAGCTTTGCCAGCACGGCCGTGTGCTGCCAGTCAGGCTCCACGCGAAACCTGTGAATGTGCGCCACATGTGCACCGTCAGGCACGAGTCCAATCGTTCCCACCAGGCGCCCGCCAATCTCCGCAGCCCAAACACACTGGTCCGGCGAGCCCACTCCGCAACCGTTCGTCGAAACCCGTGGGCCGCACGTGCACAAGTCGAGCACGACCTCGCCCGTCCGCGCTTCGACCAACGAGCGCCCTGCGACCGAATCGCCTCCAACACCGACCTGCGCTGCCACTGTCTGCCGACCGCGCGCACACCGATCCAACCACGCTCCGCGCATTGGCGCGCCGCCCGCGCGTCTGCCTCGCTCATTCTCCCTGCAGCCATCGTCGCCATCATTGCAGCCCATGGCGAAATCTCCCCCTCTCACCGCGCATCCAAGATGTCATTCCTCTGCGTGTTCCAAGGTGGCCTCCATTAGACGCGCCAGCGACTTCGGCAAAATCGGGATGCCACTGGTTCTTGGCTACGGGAACCGTCGCAAAGCCGACTAGGGAGAATCCCCAAACAGATGCCCCTGCAGAGGGTTCACATGGCAGATCGTTGCGCGCAGCCCAGCAAAATGCTTCGCCGAAAGAAATGCCGCCACGGTCCTACCCGGCCCCCTGGCGGCTGCGATGCCCGGTTGCTCAGCGGTTCTCCAGAACCCACTGAACCGCACGGTGGCTCAACTCGGTGCTGTTGGCCAGATTCAACTTCATCTTGATCTTCTCGCGATGCGTCTCGATCGTCTTCGGGCTGAGGTGCAGCTTCCCGGCGATCTGTTTCGTCGTCAGGCCCTGACCAATCATCTCGAAGACTTCCAGCTCGCGATTCGACAGCCCCTCAATAGGGTTTTGGTCCAGCCGATCGCCGCCAACCACCGTGTGAAGCAACCGGTTCGACATGCGAGTGCTCAGATAAACCTCCCCGCGCAACACCTGCCGAACCGCGTCGATCACCTTCTCTACAGCTTCCTGCTTGTTGATGTAGCCCATCGCGCCGGCCCGCAGCGCGCGCTCGGCGAAAAGCGACTCATCATAAATTGACGAAACCAACATCTTCGTCGAATCGTCCCTCGCCTTGATCTGCTCGATCAGATCGATCCCGTGCCCGCTCTTCAGCGATATGTCGACGATAACCACGTGCGGTTGGGTCGTTTCCACCAAATGCAGGGCCTCGCTGGAGTCGGCCGCCTCACCGCACACCTCCAGGTCCGGTTCATGGCAAATCAGCTCCGCCAGTCCATGCCGGACGATCGGATGATCGTCCACGATCAGGACGCGATACTTGGTCAGGTCGCCGAAGTTGCTGGCGTTCTTCGTCATCAAAGAATCATCCCACGCGATGATGGTTCGTGCCCACACTGGCAAGCCCCCTCAGAAACCGTAGTATAACACGGCTCCCACAAATGGAATAGCAGGGCGCCGCACACCCCAGGCACGGTCCACGAAACCCAAACCTGTCCCTAACATTAGTGAACTACGTATGTTTCCTCAACAGGTCCGCATTCCCTTTTTCCTTGCGAACCAACGCGATCGCATCGCCCGCTCCCTTCCCGCCCGGCGACCGACCGATGCCAGACACCCACCAATCCATGAGCCACCACCCCAGCCGCTCTTCCCAGATAGCGGGGGCGAACCACAAACTACCAACTCCTCTTAACCGCCAAATACTCACAAGGACTACCCTTTAGCCTTAAGAGAAACCCTTAGTTACGATCGGTCGGTTTTCCCCAGCCGCGCACCACGAATAATCTGATAGCACGCCGGCTGCAGCACGCTAAATTGCTGTTAACTTCGCGCGAGTATGGCGGGTCTGGCCGATCGACGAAATCTCGGACGACGCGGCGACGTGCTCCGCGGCCGTCGATCACCTTCACGAAGCACCCTACAACACTGTCAACTTGTCGACGGCGCGCGGATCGCTTTTCCCAACCGCAGATTGACTTCTTCGGCAGCGCTTCAGATGAGTGCGATCCGCACGTGAGCGCCATGGGCCGGGGTGTCACCAACGCCCCCGCGAGATGCAGGGAGGGAACGGCATGCTTGTCCTGTCACGCAAAGTCAACGAAGAGATCATCATCGGCGACAACATCCGCGTGCGCTTGGTCAAAATCGGCGGAGGACGCGCCCGCCTCGGCATCTCCGCCCCGCCGGAGGTCTCCGTCCGACGAGCCGAGCTCGCCAAGAACGAACCGGCCCGCGACCCCTTGACGAAAGCCGAGTCCTCAGGCGAGGCCGAACGCGTCTTTGCCGACCCCCGGTGAGCGTCGCACACGAATGCACGAAGGCCCACCAACGCGAGCCTGATGACCTTGGGCAGATGGGCCTGCGAGCGGTCTATGCAAGCCCCAATGATGTGATCTCGACGGTTCCGCCTCGTCGCTCGCATCGAAACCGTGCCGTCTACACGTCCCGCCGCAGAATGGTCAAAGATCGCTTCGGCAGACTCCATGCCTTCGACGATGCGGTCGGCGCGCCGTCACTCGCCCGATACGACTCCGACGTTTCCACCTGCGCCGGCTGCTGACCATAGTTGGCCAGCACTAGGTAGAACTCGCGATTCACAAATGCCGACGCCACCACACCCTCCGGCAATGGCCCGCCGAACAGAGTCGAAGAGCCGATCTCCAGCCACGCCCATGTTCCCTCCTCAACGAGCGGCTTGTATCGCGCAAGCCATCGGGCGTGCATCGGTCGCGTAGCCGGGTCGCCCGGCACGGCGTCCCAAACGTTGTACGTGTAGGGGCCGTCCGGATGCAATGCATACTGCTCGCGGATCTGCCGGCAACGCTTCACCCAGAAGTCATCCTCGCCTCGTGGATAGGATACGCCCGGGACTGCTCCGCGCTGGCCGGTCACCGGTTTGCCCGCCTGAAGGATGGGAAACTGCATGTACGGGATGGCGTGCAAATAGAATTCGTCCTGGTTCGCCACTTTGGCGAAGTTCATGTCGATGCAGGGGACCACGTAGGGTGGGTAATTCTTCACCGCCTGCCTCATGGCGTCTGTATTGGAGACCCCTTCTCCTACCCATAGATAGTCGTACACCTTCAGACCATTCGTCTGCGGCGCGTCCGCACCGTTCACATGCAACTTCATGATGCCGCCTCGTCGCTTCACCTCGGCATAAATCACTGCCAGGAGATCGGCAAATGCTCCATCCACCTCCGGCGTTTCCTCAAACGCGACCACCTCGTCCTTCGCAGGCGTCTCAACCCCCTTCCGCGCATTCGTCCGATAACCGCCGTCGATATAAATGCCGTCGGCACCGTATTCGTCCAGAATCCGTGCCAAACGGGGCAGCAAGAACGCTCGCCACCCGGGACTCGCCGGCGAGCACCTCGCCATATTCCAATAGCCCACCACCAGGTTGTCCCCTTCCCGCGACCATTCCTGCCGAAAACCCGGATTGCTGCGCTCCAGGAAGCAACACGATGCGTACGGAAGAACCTTCATCCCACGCCGGTGTGCCATCTCCACGAAACGGCGCATCGCAGCAGGATCGGCCGGCGTGTACTTGTCGCCGCCGAAAAGGCGCAACGGGTCGGCCCAATCGTCGAACAGTTGGATCAGTTCGATGCCGTGCTCCTTAAGCCGATCCAATTCCTCCTCGTCGTACCGACCCAGCGTCCACGGCTGCGTGGCCGGGTACTCGCCCAGGTTGTAGCAACACTGGGCCGGCAGGCAGTCGCCGACAACGTGCTGCCGCATGCTGCCGCCGATCGCCCGGCGTGCGAAGGCGATGTTCTCCTGACGCCGGCGGTGCTCCATCGGCGAGTACCTCGCTATCGCCGAGGAAACGTTGCCGGTCGCTGGGCGATCCGCGCCGTACGACACCGAGCCCGCTGCGCCGAGCAGCGTTCCCGCGAGCGAACCTTGCATCCCGGCTTTCAGAAAGCAGCGTCGATCCATTGCGTCGTCTCCGCTAAAAAGGATGAGCGTGAATGGCCCGCCAGCCCGCGCTGAACGTCATATAGGCGATCGTCCCCATGAACACGATGAATACCAACTGCAACACACGCCGCGGCAGCACGTGGGTCAACCGCCCGCCTGCGTAGCTGCCGATCATCGCCGTCGGCACAAGCATCGCCGCCAGAGTCAGCGATCTCAGCATCGAAATGTCGTGGCTCGGAAGCGTCACGTTCTTGTACACGGCTCCGATCAACGCCGAAAAGACGATCGTCATCGCAGAGTTGGCGATCGAGTTTCGCAGCGGCAATCTCAGGAAGATCTGCTGCGCCGGCACCGCAAGAACCCCGCCGCCGATGCCCAGCAGCCCGGCCATGAAGCCCATCGGCACGCCCACGCCGACGACCCGCCACGCCGACACCTCGCCCGCGTCCTCCTGCGCACGATCCGCAGGCCCTCCGCGAACCATGCGCCACATGTTGAAGATCGCCACATAGACCAGAAACCCGGCGAAGAGCATCGCCAGATAACCCCCGTTTTCCCGGGCGAATGCCGAGCTGTTGCTCACTCGCACGCCCAGCAAGCTCCCCGCCAGCGCCGAGGGGATCAGCCATACGACAATCCGCGGCAGGATCGCCTTGGCGCGCCAATGGGCCAGCACCGACGGCGCCGCAATGAACACGTTGCAGATCATCGCCGCCGCCTGTAACAGGTGCTGATCGTTCCCCCGGTAGCCGGCGCCCGTCTGTTGCAAGTACAGAATCAGCGCCGGAATGATGATGATCGAGCCGCCGATGCCCAGCATCCCTCCGACGACTCCCGCCAGCAACCCAATCAATGCCTGGAGAAGCTCATGCACTGCGCCGCTGCCTCAGAAGACTGGATACGGTTCGGACGATTCTGCCGCCGGTCGCATGCCCACAAGGGGCGCAGGGTCAGCAAGACCCTTCTCTCTGCCTGCGCATCATAACCGCGCCGGCCATGCCGCGAAACACCCTGGCCAGTGCCGCGCAATCCGTTCACGCCCCGCGCCTTGCCAACCGTCGACGGTCGCCGGCCGACAGGACGATCTTCCGCAGCCGAATCTGCGTCGGCGTGACCTCCACCAACTCGTCCTCCTCGATGTATTCCAACGCCGCTTCCAGCGAAAGCACCCTCGGCGGTCGCAGCAGGATATTCCGATCGCTGCCGGCAGCGCGAATGTTCGTCAGCTTCTTCTCTTTCGTCGGATTGACGGCCATGTCGTCCGTGCGGCTGTTCTCGCCGACGATCATCCCCTCGTAGACCACGTCCCCAGGCGCCACGAACATGTCCGCTCGCTCTTGCAGCCCGTCCAGGCTGAACGCCACCGCGCGACCCGCCGCCATCGACACCAACACGCCGTTGCCACGCCCGGCAATCTCACCCTCCACCGGCCGATAACTTGCAAAACGGTGATGGATGATCGCCGTACCCTGGGTCGCGTTCAACAGCCGGCTTCGCAGCCCGATCAGCCCCCGCGCCGGAATCAGGAACACCACGTACGTATAATCGCGGTGGTTGGTCATTTCCATCATCTGCCCGCGCCGCGCGCCGACCAGTTCCATCACCGGCCCGAGCTTCTCGTGGGGAACTTCCACCACCAGCGACTCGAAAGGCTCCTCCTGCACCCCGTTACGCTCGTGCAGAATCACCCGCGGCTTTCCGATCGAAAGCTCGAATCCCTCGCGGCGCATCGTCTCGATCAGGATCGACAGGTGCAGCAACCCGCGGCCCGCAACCTCGAACGTCTCCGTTCCCTCCACCGGCGTCACGCGCATCGCGACGTTCTTCTCCACCTCCTTCAGCAACCGCTGTCGGATGTGGCGGCTGGTCAGGTAGCGCCCGTCGCGACCGGCCAGCGGCGAGCTGTTCACGCCGAAGATCATCTGCAGCGTCGGCTCATCGACCGTCAAACGCGGCAGCGCCCGTGGCCGCTCGGCGTCGCTGATCGTGTCGCCGATCGTCACCTCCTCCAGCCCGACGATCGCCGCCAAATCGCCCGCCGTGGCCTTCTCCACTTCGCTTCGACCCAGCTTGTCGAACACGAACACCGACGCCACCTTCGACATCTCCTGGCACCCGTCGGCCTGCAGCACGGCAACCTGTTGCCCCTGGACGATGCTCCCCGACTGGATCCGTCCGATGGCGATGCGCCCCACGTATTCCGACCAGTCCAGCGTCGTCACCAGCATCTGAAGCGGCGCGTCCGCCTCGATCTCCGGTCCCGGAACGCATTCCAGCACCAGGTCCAAAAGCGGATGGATCGAATTGCCCCGCCTGCTTGGGTCATGCGTGGCATACCCATCCCGCGCGCTGGTGAATATGTGCGGAAAATCGCCGATCCGGTCCTCCGCGCCGAGATCCAGGAAAAGCTCGAACGTCTCGTTCAGCACTTCAAACGGCCGTCCGTCCGGGCGGTCGATCTTGTTGATGACCACCACCGGGCAAAGCCCACATTCCAGCGCCTTGGTCAGCACGAATCGGGTCTGCGGCATCGGCCCTTCCGCCGCGTCGACCAAGACCAACGCCCCGTCCGCCATCCGCAGCACACGCTCGACCTCACCCCCAAAATCGGCGTGCCCCGGCGTGTCGATCAGGTTGATCTTCACCCCCCGATACGGCAGTGCGATATTCTTCGCCAGGATCGTAATGCCCCGTTCCCGCTCCAGGTCATTGGAGTCCAGAATCCGCTCGCCCACCAACTGCGCGGCCCGAAACTCGCCGCTCTGACGCAGCAAACAGTCCACCAGCGTCGTCTTCCCATGGTCGACGTGCGCTATGATCGCAATATTCCGAATATCATTTCGTCGCATAGCAAGGGCAATCCCAGGCAAGGTAAGCCCATCATTCTAACACCCCCGCCAGCGAACCCACAAGTCCCTCACTTCGCCGCACAATTCCACCCCGTAGGTTATGCTTCAGCCACCCCTTTCAACATGAAAGCAACGCTAGCTGGCAAATCACCGGGAGAAACGAAATTCGATATTGTCGATGGCTGTTTCCTCTGGCCGATGCTAGCTGCGAATTCCTCGGGAAAAACGACACCATGTTGAAAGGGGTGGTTATGCTTCAGCATAACACCACCCACCCCAATCTCTTTTCCCTTCCCACAACCCTCGCCCACCAACGCCCCAATACGAACCAAACGGCGCAACAACCCCGCCCGCCGCCCTTCTCCCAGGCCGGCCGCAATCAGCATCACGTCCCGTCGTGCAGAGCGGTGCGACTTATCGACGCTCCCCGTGGCTCACTTCGCCACTCGAACCAACTTGCCGCCGCCGGGCGGAAGATGCAGGTCAACGCGTTTGCCGGCGCCTGCCGACCACTTGCCCGACGTTGCGTCCATGACCTCCAGGTTCCCCGGCCCGACCACCGACGTCGTCACCTCGGCCTTGTAGTCCAGGTTTGCGACCACGGCGTGGGTCGGTTTCTCTGCCGCACCGAAGTATCCGATCAACATCCCGCGCACTCGCTCCGGAGGCTGGTAACTCATCGGAGCCACGGCCGGATCGAATCGGAACGCGGCGTCGGCCGGCAGCGGCACGCTTCCTTCCGGAGCCATGCCCGCATGGTATACGGCCAGCGACCGCAACGGTTGGAGTTCCTTGGCAATCGCCACGAATTCACGATTTAGGGTCTTCAGCGCATGGAAGATGGGCGTCGGTGTCCCGTCCGCCTTGGCGATTCCTCCCGCACACCCGGGATGGCAGTACACGAAATACGAAATTCCCTGCGCCCCGTAGGCGGCCGTCGTATAGACCAGATAGCGCATCTCATCCGGCTCGGGCACTCGCCGCGATTTGTCCCAACTGCACGACTGTACGATATTCAGAAACGGCAGCCCCGCTCCCTGCGCAGCCTGCCGAATCATCGCCAGGTTCAAGAAATACCCCTCGATGTCGCCCGACGTTGCGAACTGGTAATGATCGTAGCTCACCAGCGCGGGCTTGACGATGTCGATGTACTGCTGCAAATGTTCGCGATACGCCGTCACCCGGTCTCCCTTGTTGCCGAGCTGCTTGTTGCTGGCATACGTCGGAAACAGGTTGATGTAGGCCATATGCGCCGGGTCACGCTCGCGCAGATAGGCCACGATTTTCCCCAACGCGGGAAACTCGTCTGCGCTCGGCTCATCCTTGATGTAGTAGCTGTACATCGCCGGGTGCTTCTTGACGCGATCGACCAACGCATCGAGTTGTGCCCGCTTGGCCGGATCGTCCAGCGTCGCCGGCGACAGCAGACTGTTGGTCAACTGTCCCCGCAGACCGTGGCGAGCCACGACGTCCAGCTGCTCCTCGGTGCACCACACTAGGTTGAAGCCCCCGTCGACCATCTGCTGGGCGGCCGCATCGGTCATCGCGGGTCCGGCCCAATAGGTCACAATCGGCGTGCCGACCTCCCACGCCTTCGCTGCTCCGCCGTCTGCCGCCATCGCCGCATGGACTGCACAACCGACCAATACCAAGCTCACACTTACTGCGTAGCGCATCACAGGTCTCCTCCAATTCGAACTCACCACCGCAAGCCCCAAGCCCCAAACCACTACTCACTACCCACTACTCTCAAACCCTAGCTTAACGAATTCGCAATCCCTTTGGCAGCGCTTCGCCGAACACCATCCCTTGCTCCTGGGTGTCCAACTCGCCACCTTCGCGGACCAGTTCCACAAAATGCCTCGACGCGTCCTGCCGCTCCAACCACCCCAGCACCTTCTCGCGCGTCTTTTCCGGCAAGTCGCGATACCGGTCGCCCGTCCGCCGGGCCATTTGCATCACGGCCAATTGTGCGCCTGGGCTGTCCTCCTTGATCCCCGTCAACTTCTTCAGCCATTGCGAAACCTCCGCCGCCGGCACCACCGCATTCAGCGGCCCGTACGTCGGCTGCCGTGCGCCCACGCGCCCCAGCGCCCAGAAGATGGCGCTGCGGTTGGCTTCCATTTTCCGCTTCGGCAGCAGGTCTACCAGGATCGTTCCGAGCTCGATCTTCGTCGCCACGCTCAATAGCTCGAGCGACCCCAACATCCGCCAGATCTCCGCCGCTTCGTGCGACCCGAAGCCGAACTCGCTCCGTCCCTTGTTCGTTGTCAACTGTTTGTGCAAGCTGCGGATAGGCCCCAGCACCGGATCCGCCAACGCCTGTTGCTGTCCCGCCGCCAGCCCGCCCGCAATCCGCCGCCAGAGGATCCACCATTCCGTCCGGCACATCACCGCCGGATGCATGAGGTTTCCCTGCAACGTCGCCCACGTCTCTGCCACGCGCCAGTCGTCCAAGGCCAGCCCGTAACCGGGGCGCAGAGTGAACCCCAACAGGTTGATCCATCGCGCCTCGTGCACCTGGCTTCTGCGCCGCCCCGGCTCCACCTCCAGAAGCGTCTCCCAGATCCGCCGCAACAGCGACGTCGGCCACAGCTTGCGGTTCATCTCCGTCGCCGTCGACAGCCGCTTGACCAGGCCCTCCGGCGCGTCGTTTCCGTCGGTCCCGAACGTTCCCACGATCAGGCGCCGGCACTCTTGCCAGGTTTCCTCCTCGACAAAACCCTCGCGCTCGCCGGTCGCCTCGTGCGCCTCGATGTCGGTCTCGGTCGCCGATCGCACGTCGAACTGCAGCCGCCACTTTCCGCGTCCCTCCAACTCCGCGCACCACAGATCCAAGGTGCCGATCTCCGTCAGCCGCGCGTGCAGATCGACCGAAACCGTTTCCGCCTCACCCTTCTTCCGCTTCCGCAGCACCGTCCGGATCGGCGGCAGCGGCGTCATCTGTTCCCGGTCGACGGGCACCAGCTCGCCCGGCCGATCCGTCAAACGAATGCTCGACACGAACAGCGGAAACTCCACTGGCTCGGAAATCCGCAAGTCGAACCTTCGCTCGGTCACGTCGACGTCGTGCCCCGGCTCTACGCCGGCCGGCACCAGGCAGAGCGCCGTCGGCCCGGAAGCCGCCTTGGGCTCGTCCGGCGACCCCTCGCCCGCCGCGGCCCCGTCGCCTGTCTCGACGCCGATGTAATACGTCCGTGCCAGTCCCGCGGCAATTCGCACTCCCTGCCCGCGACGCACCATCCCATAGTAGGCTGCCCCGCGAGCCACGGCCAGATCCAAGCGGTCGTTCTCCAGCACGATCGGCTCCCAGCCGCCGGCCGTCTGGAACCAGCTTCGCAGCACCTCCAGCAGACGCCCTCGCAGCAGGTCGGACTCGAACACGCCGCCGTTGAACAACACGATGTCGGGCCGCGCCGGATCGTGATCTTCGGCCGTTTCCACTCCTTCCATGGCCACGTGGCGATGTGCCGTCAAAAATGCGGCCAAATAGCGCGTTGCCGCCGGGTCCGCCGCATAGGGTAGTCCAAACTCCTGGAATCCTGAGCGACGCCGCGTCGGTCGGTCGTCGAGCCCCACGCGAGGAAAGAAGCCGTCGACCAGCAGCTCACGTACTTCGTCGCGGCCGACCTCGATCTGAATTCCGCCGCCGATCAGCTTCGCGCCGAACCCGGGCAACGTCAGCGTCATCTGCTCCGGCGCCTCGCGACCCAGGAGCGTTTCTTTCACCTGTCGGCACGTGCGGACCAGCACCGCCCACTGCCGCGGCTCCAGTCGTCCGTCGTCGCCCGCCACGCGCCGCTCCAGGTGCTGCGCCAGCGCGAGGTCCAAGTTATCGCCACCCAGGATCAGATGTTCGCCCACGGCCACGCGATGAAACCGCACTTTTCCGTCGGCTTCGCCACGCACGCGGATCAGCGTGAAATCGCTCGTCCCGCCGCCGATGTCACACACGAGGATCTTCTGGCCCGGCTCAACCCGCGTCTGCCAATCGTCGCTGTGCGCATCGATCCAGGCATAGAAGGCGGCCTGCGGTTCCTCGATCAGCACCACGCGGGGCAAACCGGCCCGCGCCGCCGCCCGCACCGTCAGCTCCCGGGCTACTTCGTCGAACGACGCCGGCAGTGTGAGCACGAAATCCTGTTCGGCCAGCGGATGCTCCGCGAAGTGGGCATCCCAGGCATCGCGAACGTGCCCCAGGTACCGCGCGCTGACCTCCACCGGCGAGAGCCGCTGGACGTCGGACGCCCCGTGCCACGGCAACAGCCCGGCGGTGCGATCGACGCCGCTATGGCAGAGCCACGACTTGGCCGACGAGATCAGCCGCGCCGGAACGGCTGTCCCCTGGTCGCGTGCCCAAAGCCCCACCACGTAGCCCGGCGGCTCCTTGCTCCACGGAAGCCGCATCGCTCCCGACGCCGTTTCGGCCGCCGCGGGCTCGTAATGAAACGATGGCAGCGTCTCCCGTGACTCGACCTGGCCGGGCGCCACCAACTGAGGCACCGAGAACGTCCGTATTCGCCACGGCTCCTCTTCCATGTCGACATAGCAAACGGCCGAGTTCGTCGTCCCCAGATCGAACCCGACCACGAACCGCGCCGAATCAGCCTTCACCGCAGCACGAGCTTTCACAAGACCCTACAACCACTACGCATCCAATGAAACCAAAGCGGAAAGCGGAGGGGGTGGCGCAACGCTGGTTCGGTGCTTCTTGCGTCCTTGTCCGCTTTCGGCTTTCCGCTCTCCACTTTCCCCTCACTCTTCCCTCACACTGAACTCCAACTTCCATCGCCCCTCGCTGCTCGTACTGTAGCACCACAACTCCAGCATCCCTAGTTCGGTGAGCTTCGGATGAAACCGCACCGGTACGTAGTCCTCTTCGACCGCTTCATCGGCCGGAAGTTCCATCTCCAGCGAGTCCGTTTCTACCAGCTCCCCCTCGTCCCAAGTCGTCAGGACGTCGCCCGCTCGGTCCTCCTTGCGCACCGACGAGCCGAAGAACCGAAACTGCGCCGGCTCGCCCACCACCAGGCCGATCTCCTCCGACGGCACGTCCGCTTCGGTCCCTTCTTCCATGCCGATCGGCACCACGCAAAGCGCCCGCAGTGGCCGCGGCGCTCCCGGCACGGCCAAACCCGCCGTCTCGATCCCCACGTAGTACGCGCGTCCTGTGCCGCCCCGAATCCGCACCCCGCCCCGTTCCTTGGTCCAGCCGTAGTACGCCGCGCCCCGTGCCACGGCATGGTCCAAATCGTGAACGCCCGGCAGCAAACCCGGCGACACGTCTGGAAACCACTCGCCCAGCACGTCCAGCAAGCGCTTCTGCAGCATCGATGCCTTGAACACCCCGCCGTTGAACAGCACGTGCGTCGGCTGCACCGGTCCGCCGTCGCGCCCATGCGCCTGCAGAAACGCCGCCAGATGACGGGTTACGGCCGTGTCTGATTCAAACGGCAGCCCGATCTCGCGAAATCCCGACGCCCGTCGCCGCGCCGGCCGGTCGCCCACCTCGCAGTACGGGAAGAACCCGTCGACCAGGATCTCGATCGCCTCGTTCCGCTCGATCTCCACCGACACCGTGCCGCCGATCAACCGGCTGCCGCGCCCGAGCACGGCGACCGAGTGTTTCTCCGGCCCCTCCGGCACCAACAGCGTCTCCTTTGCCGTTCGGCACGAATGCCACAACGCCACCGACTGCCAGGGATCTAATTGAACGCCCTGCTCGGCGAATCTCTCGGCAACGTGGTGTGCCAACGTCAGATCCATGTTGTCGCCGCCCACCAGCAGATGGCTTCCGACGGCGATCCGTTCCAATACCAGCTCGCCGCCCTCCCCGGAAACTCCCACCAGCGTCAGATCGGTCGTCCCTCCTCCCACGTCGCACACCAACAGCCGGTCGCCGACGTTCAGCATCCTCCGCCATCGATCCCCGGTCTCCGCCAGCCACGAATAGACGGCCGCCTGCGGCTCCTCCAGCAGCACCATCTGTTCCGGCAGCCCCGCCGCCAATGCCGCCTCCCGCGTGAGTTCCCTCGCGCTGGCGTCGAACGATGCCGGCACCGTCAGCACGACCTGCTGCTCTTCGATCGGTGCCTCGGGAAATGCCGCATGCCACGCCGCGACCAGGTGTTCCAGGTAACGCTGCGATGCCGTCACTGGCGAGATCGTCTGCACCTCCGCCGGCGCATTCCACGGCAGAATCGGCGAGTGCCGATCGACGCGACTGTAGCCCAACCACGATTTCGCCCCGCCGACCGTTCGGTCCGGCACTTCTGCCGCCTGCCGCCTCGCCAGCTCGCCGACGGCAAAGTCGCGCCCGGTCGCCCAGGGCAGATCGTAGCTTCCGCCGCCGCTTTCGTGCTCGCTGGCCAGGTACGCGAACGACGGCAGCGCACTTCGGGCTTCGACCGTCGCCGGCGCCACCAGTTGGGGAATCTCCAGCAGCCGCACCTGTGGCGATACTTCGTCCAGCGATGCGTACGCCAGCACGCTATTGGTCGTTCCCAGGTCGACGCCGATCACAAACTTCCCGCCCATAAAAGCCCTCCGTGCCGCAGATACTCTACTTCAGCTCGACCTCGCCCGGCGCCACGACCCGCAACGCACCCTCGCTCCCCGACCAGGCCGGCACCTCGCACTTCGACGCCTCCCAGCCGTGGTGGACCAACCGCCCACGAAACGGCGGCTCGCCCGCCACGTTCCCCACCAGCCGGAAGCGGCCCGTATCGAAACCGGCCGGCACCTCGATCTCCGCTCCCTCCGCTTCCTCGGCGAGCGGTTCGAGAGCAAACATCCGCTCGATCACCGCCGCACAATCGCGATGTACATCGCGTGCCGCCGCTCCCACTTGGGCGTCGCTGTAACCGGTCAGCGGTTCCTGGATGAAATCCACGAATCGCGCCTCCCGCTGTAGCGTGGCAAGCAGCGTCACCGCCTCGCTCCGCACGGCCGCTGGTTTCGGCCGCGGCGCCGGCTTCGGCTTCTCCTCGGCCACGGCCGGCTTTCCCATCTCGTGTAGCGCCCGCTCCACCGGCTCTGCCGCGCCTGCAACGAACAGCACCAGCCAGAGCGCCCTAATCGCCAGCCCAATCCGTCGAAATGCGTCACGTATTTCGTTCACTTCAAACCCCCATCACACGCCAAAGTATACCGCTCTCGCATACCGCTCCTGAAGGGCACCCACGCACTGGGCGGCACCCACTGGCGTCCGCGGCTAGTCGTGGCGTCGCCCTTTCCAACCCCTTACTATCCCAGATTCGCCGCTCCTGCCAAAGGGCCTCCCCCAGAACCACCACCCGACGCCATCCCCTCCTCCCGAGTTGCACGCACCATTCCGGCACTTCCCCCTCCGTGAACTTCGGGCCCCCAGCCGTCTGTCAGCAACCGACAAGCCGCCAGCAATTATGACACTCCTATTGGGTCCTGCATTGGAACTGGAACGAGGCCGACCATGGGGAGGCCGAAAGATCAGGCTTGGGTCGGACCGCTTGTTCCGTTTTCAATACAGGCATCAATAGAGCGTCCGGCATCGCGGCGACTACGCCCCGCAAGTGCCTTTGGAGGTCCGCGAACAAGGGCAAGCAGTTCGGCACGATCGACGACGCCATGCCGTGGGATTCGCTACAGCTTCCGGCTATCGTAGGCCCAGTTCAGCAACGCCTGGCGCTGCCTTCGCCGGCAGTCTAGATCGCCCACCGCGCAATGCTTCTTGACCTGTGCGATGTGCCTCGTCATCGCCTTCCAGCGTTTGATCTGCCGTGCGTCGTCCGGGCATCGTCGGCCCATATAGTACCGACAGTACCATTGGAACCATCCCCGCGGATCCTCCTCGTAGATCCAGCCCTTCGCCCGCCACACCGCCAGCGGCTGCGACGCATTGACCGAAAAGTAGTTCAGCTCGGCATCGTGACGCTCGTGGCATAGCTTCGCTCCGGCGAACCACTCCGCGGGAAACTCGTTCCGGCAGTCCGTCATGTACTTGCCCCCAAAGACCCCCATCTGGAGCATCTGCTTCGGCGTCAGATCCGGCCTGAACTCCGGATCGAAATTCTCCCCGACGGGCTCCGTCAGGTAGTAGACATAATCCTGCTGCATCAGGTCCTCGACGACCACCTTTCGCCGTCTCATCGCATGCACCCGTGACTGGGGACCACGTGGATGACCGACAACCGCAGCAGCTCGCTCAGTTCGCACGGCGCGCGTCAGTATACCGCCATGCCTGCCACCTCTCAAGCAAGCCCCGCGGTCGCGAGCGGTAACCGATCTCCAGCCCTATCGCGCAACCGCCAACCCGTGGGATGGGCCGAGCGCAGCGAGCCCCACCAGCGAATCCCGATCCCGCGCGACGACTCGTCAGTCCGGCCTTGGCACCCTCGACTCAGTGCTCGTCCGGCGCCACGTAGCATACCAGCGAACGCGGCTCCGCAGGCACCACGCCGGTCGGCGGCGGCGCGGGTCCGTCCAGGCCAGGATAGATGTCTGACGGCGAAAACGCGGCCGTGTCGATGAACAGCCGCCACGAAAGGCTCCGCGCCACCGGGGGCAGAATGAAGTCCCGCGCGTCGACTCCCGCGTGCATGACGATCAGCACGTGGTGGTTCGGCACCGCTTCCGGGTCCGACCGCGGGGCAGCCCCCAGCAGGCACACCAGGCTTCGATCGTCGTGTCCCCAATCGATCGTTCCGCCATGCGCGTTGAACCAACTCACGTCGGGCAGTCCACCCGGCCGGCACGGTCGGCCGCTCAAGAAATCCTCTCGCCGCACAGTCGGTTCCGCCTTGCGAAATGCAATCAACACCTGGCAGAACCGGTACAGATCGCGGTTCCGCTTTACCATCTTCCAATCGAACCACGAGATCGAGTTGTCCTGGCAATAGGCGTTGTTGTTCCCGCGTTGCGTGCGGCGGCATTCGTCGCCCATCAGGATCATCGGCACGCCCTGGCTCAGAAGCAGCGATGCCAGCATGTTCTTGATCTGGCGCAGCCGCACCTGCTCGATCGACTTCCGGCGAGTCGGTCCCTCGACGCCATAGTTGTACGCGTAGCCGTTGTTGTCGCCGTCGCAGTTGTTCTCGCCGTTCGCCTCGTTATGCTTCTCGTTGTAGCTCACCAGGTCGTTCAGCGGAAATCCGTCGTGCGACGTGATGAAGTTGATGCTGTGGTACGGATGCCGGCCCGTCGGCTGGTACAGGTCGCTCGATCCCGCGATCCGCGTCGCCACCGCACCAACCATGTGGTGGTCGCCCCGCCAGAACCGCCGCAAGTCGTCGCGGTAACGCCCGTTCCACTCCGACCACCGCAGGTTCGCAAACGTTCCCACCTGGTATGCCCCGGCGGCGTCCCATGCTTCCGCGATGATCTTCGTGTCGGCCAGAAGCGGATCCTCCGCGATCGCCTCGACCACCGGCGGGTTGGGAATCAGGTTTCCCTGCCGGTCCCGGCTCAGAATCGATGCCAGGTCGAACCGGAAACCATCGATGTGGTAGTTGTGCACCCAGTAGCGCAGACAGTTGAAGATCAACTCGCGGACGATCGGATGGTTGCCGTTAAGCGTGTTGCCGCAACCGGTGTAGTTCTTGTAGTACTGCCCGCCGTTTTCGAGCATGTAGTAGACGCGGTTTTCCAGCCCCTTGAAGGTCAGCGTCGGCCCGCGCTCGTTCCCTTCCGACGTATGATTGAAGACCACGTCCAGGATCACCTCGATCCCCGCCCGATGCAGTTCGCGGACCATCTCCTTGAACTCGGCCACCTGGCACCCGGGGGTGCTCCCTACGGCGTATCCGCGATGCGGCGCGAACAGCGCCATCGGGTCGTAGCCCCAGTAGTTCGGCCGCGGTGGCATCTCGCCCAGGCAGTCGTTGATCGGAAATTCGTGGACCGGCATCAGCTCGATCGCCGTGACGCCGAGCGATTGCAGGTACGGTATCTTGTCGACGATGCCCAGATACGTGCCCGGGTGCTTCACGTTGCTCGACGGCGACTTCGTGAACCCGCGAACGTGCGTCTCGTAGATGATCGTCTCGGAGAGCCGCCGTCGCAGATGCCGGCCGCCTCGCCAGTCGAAATCGTCGTCGATCACGACGCACTTAGGCGGTCGTGTAACCCCATCTACTGGGGGGAGAAAGTTGCCTGCCAGGGCCTTTGCGTAGGGGTCGATGAGCCGCGCGGTGGGGTCGAATCGTTGCCCGGTCGCCGGGTCGACGGGCCCGTCGGCCTGGAAATGGTAGAGCTGTCCGGCGCTCATGCCCGGCACGAACACGCTCCACACGTCCCCCCAACGGTTCAACTCGCGATCGAAATCGATAATCTCCGCCGGATCGGGGTCCGTAACCGAGTCGTACAACAACACCCGCATCGACGTTGCCGAGCGGCTGAAGACGACGAACTGAACCCCGTCGTCGTGAAGGATTGCGCCGTATGGGAGCGGATAGCTCAGCTTGAGGGATGGAGGCCGCTCAAACATGGGTGTCGCTGGACCAGATTGCCCCACCAAATACTCAACATCTCCAGAATACCACTCGTTCAGATCAAGAGCCATGCTGCATCTAGGTAAATATAGCTAATTCGGGAATTCTAGAACGAATGTAATGCCACGTATTTCTGGCATCAATTCGACTCTTCTTTCTTCGGACCAGCCTAGCTCGCGAGTGGAGCGCAACAGTTGAACATACTGCAAGTGGCATAACTGCTTACGTCAAACAGCCCATCCCGCTAAGCTCGCCCGATTCGCCGCGGCTCCCCCAATTCTCACCCGCGGAAGAGACTGCCACACCACCACTTCATTATGCCACAGCTCAACTGCAGACGCTGGGCAGTCCCAATACTGGCTTCCCTAACGCTACCGGACACACCCCCCAAAAACTCCACGACGATCATACTCTCCAAGCAACGCGTGTCCGAACGACGAACCCCCAACCACCAGCCAGGGCCCCGTCCACGAACCGCGTGCAACCAAGAAACAACCCAGGGCAGCGCAAGTCTCGCTCGCGCTGCCCTGGGCTTACGGAATCTCGCTCAAACGGCGGCCGTCTGCCGGCCGGCCGATCACTTGGCTTCCGACGGATGGAAGATGGCGTGGCAGTCGTCGCAGCTCGTTGCCAACTCCTCCATGCTCTTCTCGGCGGCCGTCTTGTCCTTGGCATGAATCGCCGCGTTGGCCGCACCGGCCGCGTTGCGCATCTGCTCGCAGTGTTTGTACCACTTGGCAGCTTCGTTGGGCTTCTCGGTCTCGCCTGCCAGCGGCATGCTCCCCTGGGCGATCACGGCGATGACCGCGGTCTGCCCGGAGATCTCCTCCGCCTTCGACGCAAACCGTCTCATGTTCCGTTTCAGCTTCGTATTCACTAGCGGCACTTGCTTCATCAACTCGTCCAACGACGCGTCTTTCGCGTCCGCCCACGAAAGCGTCGACGGATCGCCCTTCGAGGTCATCGCCGCTTTGATCGCCTCAACTCCCGCCTTCGCAGCCTGGTAGTCCTTGGCTGCCATCACCTCTTTGCTTGCCTTGACGAGCGCGGGAGCGGCTGCCTTGTATTTGTTGTCGGTATCGTGCAGCCCCAGGCCCAGGGCAATCAGAAGGACCGTGTTGGCGTCTTTGGTAACCTTGGCGGAAAAGTCCCGGTAGTCGGACTCACTCTTCACGTCACCCTGAAGGTCCTCGACGTACATCTCCAGTTGGCTCACCAGGTCGGCGGCCGGTGCGAAGGTCGACACCTTCGGAGCTTCTGGCATCTCCGCCGAAAACACAGTCGTCCCGGCGAGAATCGCCAAGCCGGCAAATGCTCCCAGAAGGCAACACCATCGGGTCGTAGACTTCATCAGCTTCTCCTTCGTTCACATGGTGCCAGATTTCACGTTTGTCTACAGCACATTCGGCGTAACTGTAGCGTGTATTTCGCTTTCGATACCGCAGAAACAAGCCGCCACGAACGCTACTGTTAGGTGCGACACGCACTAGTCTCGCGTCAAGAATCCCCAGTGTCAAGCAATATCCCGCTGTCGAGCGGGTGCGCGCCGGCCCGCCTCACCCGCCACCTATTACCAACCCCGCAAATCCCAGTACAATACACCCTTTCCAGTACGCCTCCCGCCCACTTGCCAACCACGATCCATTACCCGACTCATGGCCAAAGCAACCTACAAGAGCTCGGGCGTCGATCTCGACGTATACGCCGACGCGATGGCCCGACTGCCGCTGCTGGCCGGCCGCACCCATACCCCCCGAGTCATCCGTCTGGGCGAGGGCTTTGCCGGCCTGTTTGAGTTGGATTTCTCCAGTCGTCTATTCGCCCGCAACTACCGCGACCCGGTGCTGGTGGCTTGCACCGACGGGGTCGGAACCAAGCTCAAGGTGGCCTCGATGACGGGCCGCCACAACACCGTCGGCATCGATCTGGTCGCCATGTCCGTCAACGACGGCGTCTGCCTCGGCGCCGAGCCGCTCTTCTTCTTGGACTACGTCGCCATGCCCGCCGACGACCCGCCCCTTCTGGAGCAAATCGTCGCCGGAATCTCGGCCGGATGCATCGAGGCCGACTGCGCCCTGCTCGGCGGCGAAACGGCCATCCACCCCGGCGACTTCCCCCCAGGCCACTACGACCTCGCCGGCTTCTTCGTCGGTGTCGTCCAGCGCGACGACGTCATTACCGGCGAAGCGATTGCCCCGGGCGACCACGTCCTCGGCCTGGCCTCCAGCGGATTGCACTCCAACGGGTTCAGTCTCGTCCGCAACGTCGTCTTCCAGATCGCCGGTCTCGATGTCAACGATCACGTCGACGAACTCGGAACCACGGTCGGCGAAGCCCTCCTCGTTCCCACGCGCATCTACGTCCGCCCCGTGCGCCACGTCCTCAATCACTACACGGTCAAGAACGTGGTCCATGGCATCGCCCACATCACCGGCGGAGGTCTGCGGGAGAACCTCGAGCGCATCGTCCCGGAGGGCATTCAGATCGTGCTGGACCGCGACAGTTGGCCCGTCCCGCCCGTCTTCCCCTGGCTCCAGCGGCTCGGCGACATCGATCAGGACGAGATGGAGCGAGTCTTCAACATGGGCATCGGCATGGCGCTGGTCGTCAGCCCCTACTATGCCGAGAGCATCCGCGGCCAGCTCGCATCCCACGGCGTCGAGAGCTGGCTGATCGGCCGCGTCGAAGAAGGCCCCCGCGGCGTGAACTGGAGCCAGTAGCTTCCTCGCGCCAACCCCATTCACCAAGCCCGTAGGTAATGCGTCAGCATAACACCCCGCCACCTCTATCCCGCCCGAGCCAGATTCTCCTCGCTGCCGGCCGCCTGCCGCGACGGCCCCGCCCGTTTCAGCGCATCCAACACCGACTGCTGCGTATAGCCGCCAATCAGCACGATCGGCGAGTCCATCTTTCCCGCAGGAAAGACCGCAATCACGGGCACCTGCTGGCTGCCTAGCGATTCCAGCATCTCCGTCACTTCCGGGTCGCCATGCGTCCAGTCGGCCGTCAGCATCACGACCCGGTTGGCCCGAACCATGTCGTGCACTGCGTCCGTGTCGAGGTACAGCGCCTCCAACGACTTGCACGTCAGACACCAGTCCGCCGTGAAATCGACCATCACCGTATTTCCCGACGCGACCAGCCTCTCCACTTTCGCGCGACTGAACGGCTCGTTCGCGCTATAGCGATTTTCCATAATGCCCGCCAGCCAGCCAAACGTAACAATCACCGTCACCCCGACGATGGCTGTTGCCGAAAGCCACGCCCGCATCTTCGGACCAAAGTCGGCCGTGTAGGGCGTCCGGCCGATCCACCAGCATCCCAACCAGATCCCGAACAACAATCCCACCGTCGGTACCACGTACGGCGCGTACATGAAAGTCATCAGGAACACGACGGTCCCCATTAGCACGAAACCCATCAACTGCTTGAACGTATCCATCCACGCGCCGGGCTTCGGCAGAAAGCCGACCAGTTGCGGAAACGCGCCGATCACCAAGTACGGGCTGGCCATGCCCAAACCCATCGACAGAAATACGGTGTATACGATGCTCGGCGGCTGGCTGGCCGACCACGTCAACGCGGGCGCCAAGAACGGCGCACTGCACGGCGTGGCCAGCAGCGTGGTCAGCATACCCTTGGCAAACGCCCCGCTCGCACCCTCGCGCTCCGCCAGTGCGCCGGCTGCCCCTCGTCCGGCAAACCCGGGAATAGGCACTTCCCAAACGCCAAGGAAGCTCAACCCCATGGCGAACACAACACACGTCAGCACGATGTTGAACCCGCTCGATGTGAACTGTCGGCCCCAGCCCAAACCGAGGAACGTCGCCAGCGAAGCCAGCACCATGAACACGGCCAACAGCCCTAGCGAATACCATACGTTCAGCGCGAACGCCCGCCCGCGGCTGTTCCCCGACTGCTCGATGAACGAAAACAGTTTCAAACCGATCACCGGCAGCACGCACGGCATCAAGTTCAGAATCAGCCCGCCCAGGAATCCCAACGCCAGAGCCATCGGCAAGCTGCTGATTTCCAATTGCGAGCCCTGCGACGGTGGCGCGCTCACCGGAGCCGCTGCCGGAGCGGCCGCCGGCACGTTGGCCGTTTCGGTGCTTGCCTGCGCCTTCGCCGGCGCCCCAACTGCGTGGCCTTGCGCCGCAATAAATGGCAGCGTCACGGGCATCATACAGCCGTTGGCGTTGCACGGCTGCACACGCACGGAACCCTCGATGCGGAGCTGCTTCGCGCTGATATCGGACGTCAGCTCCAGCGGAGCTTCCCAAACGACCTTCTCGTGGTGTGACTCCACGATCAGACCGTTGTACTCCGGCGCCGGCTTCTTCTCGGGCTCGGGCACGGCTCGAAACTCGCCCGCCAACCGGTAGGCCGTCGACGGAGCCACCGTAATCTTGCTGGCCATCGGGCCCTTCGGCGGTTGGGTAATCGAGTAGATGTGCCAGCCCGGCTGCATCCTCGCCGTGATCCACAACTTCGCCGGCGTTTGCGCCGTTGCCGGAGTCCACTCCGCCGACACCGACACCGGCGGTTCGGTCTCACCGCCGCCACCCGGCGCTCCGTTGTTCCACTGTCCCCAGGCTGTCCCCACACCCGCCAACAGGCAGACAAGAACAACAGCCACCGCCCAGCCAAGTGAACTCGATCGCTGCATCACGCTTTCTTTTCTCAGTCAATCCATGGACATTGGAAAGCCATCTTCAGATCCGCTCTAGAGCGCGTTCGGCCCATGGGCAGCGCGTGTTTCGCTTTCGAAACCGCGGAAACACGTCGCCACGAACGCTACCGTCAAGTGCGACACGCACTAGCATAACAGACCTGCCGCTCCGTCGTGAAGCTCGCTCGATACGCCCCCATCCGTTTGATGCGCCGCAAATCAACTAGTTACAATTCCGGCACGAACAGCCACCAACCCACCTCCCCGCATCTCGCCCCCACGCACCTCCCACCGCCCGCTCGCGGGAGAGTCGCCTCACGGTGAGGGCACGCTGCCCTCTGTTCACATCCGTATATTACCAAATTGCACCAAAACAAGTACACTGCCCATGCGTATGCATATGACCTATCTTCTTCTCTCGCCCGCCCATCAATGCTTACCGCCCTCTACTCCACCACCCCCGACCCCCGAAGCCCCTCCAGCCGCCTGATGATCCCATCCAACCTCGATGGTATCTCGGCAACCGCCTCAAACGCCCTCCTTTCCTGGTAGATCCACACAACCCAGTTGATGCCCGACATCACTACCGTGCTGCGGTCGAACGCCTCCACCAACAGCCGTTCCTCTGGCGACATCGGCCCGGCCGCCTCGTACGATTCGAGTCCCGCCGCCCAAAGGCCCTCGTCATCCTCCGCCATGCTCCCCAGCAGCCGCGCCACATCGGCCGCAGCGTTATCGACGCGCATCGACCCGAAATCGATCAGACCGCTCACCCGATTCCCTTCGAACAGCACATGGTCGCGCCATACATCTCCCATGCACGGCTGCATCCGTGTGACAACGTCAGCCGCTCGGAGGAGCAGTCCGGCCGCGATGGGCCCGGCAGAACGCACCAGTTCGCAGATCCGATGCGCCCGATCGGCCAACTCCGGCCAGATGCCCGGCTGGATCGATTGCCGCAGCCGATCCAAACCACCCGAAAGCCACCTCGCCAGTTGGTCCGACCGGCGAGCAATTCCCGGCGAACGTCCCCATAGCGGCCCCGCCAGCGGAAAGTCCTGGCACGCCGCGTGAAACGCCCGCAGCGCTTCCATCGCCCCCCTCAATCGCCCGACTTCCGGCGGCCTACCCAAATCCGACTCGCCCGGCATCCACGGCGTCAGCTCCCACAGATGCCCCTCATGTCGAACGAAGGTGTTCCGCCGGCGCGTTTCCAGGGGAATCGGCGCCAACCCAAACCCCTTGGCCGCCACATGCCCGAGCACCGCATGCACGAATTCCAACTGCCCTTGGCTGGGGTACTCGCGCGGCCACCGACGCAGGCAAAACGTCCCCTCCGCGGTCCACACTCGCCACAAACTGGCCCCACTGAACCCGCCGGCGTTTCCCAACGCCTCGACTCGCTCCAACCCCCGCAACCGCGGATACGCCGAAAGCACGCCACCAGGTCCACTCGTCATCACCCACCCACTACTCACCACCAACTACCCACTACTCACTACCCACTACTCACTACTCATAACCCCTTTGCCACGATCTCGCCCCAACGCTATCCTAAATGCTGTTCCGTCACAATGCCCGTTCCTCCCCGCGCGGAGACTGCAGCGTGAAACTCGTCATTGCCATCATCCGACCGACCAAGCTGACCGCGGTCCGTGAGGCCTTGGAGAAGATCGAGGTCGCACGTCTGACCGTCTGCGACGCCCAGGGCTTCGGGCGGCAGCGAGGGCAAACCGAGCTCTATCGCGGACACGAGTACACCACGACGCTGCTAGGCAAAGTCGCCCTGGAAATCGTCGTCAACGACGACTTCCTCGAGCGCACGATCGACACCATCATGAACGTCGCTCGCACCGGTCCCGAGGGAACGATCGGCGACGGCAAGATCTTCGTCCTTCCGGCCGATTCAGCCATTCAGATCAGCGACGGCGCCCAGGGCCCAGGCGCCGTCTAACGCACCTCCGCAGGCGTTCAACTCTCCGACTCTCCGTTCTCGCCATCTTGCGGTGCACCTTCGTCGCCGACCGTCGGAACCCCCTCGCCGTCCGTCTTCAGCGGCGGCAGGCCGTACGCCACCTCATCATCGTCATCCAACGACACTTCGTCCATCTCGGTGGCGTCCACTTGCCGTCGCATGAGCAGGTAGATGGCCGTCGACGCGCTCCAGAAATAGCTGAACAGGAAACCGACTGCCAGCAGCTTCACCACCTCGACCGAACGGCGAATCAGCCACACCCCCAAGCCGCTTCCCAGCCCGGTGTCGCCCGCGCCGCTGGCGATGCTCTGGATCTGATGAGCTCCGCCGCCCCAATTGGCTGCCCAGTACGTCAACTGCACGACACCGGCCGTGAAATTGGCCACCAACAGCCAGCCCACAATGCCGAAGCCGAACGCCACAGCTGCGTAGAACAGGTAATGCAGGGGGCGCTCGAACGTGTACGAATACGCACGGCTCCATGCGTCAAAACCGTCCGTTCCTTCCGTGGCGATTGTCGGCCACATCAGCGGCCAGCCGAAGAGAAGCCCCAACAGAAGAATCGCCATCACCACGCCGCCCGCCAACAGCAGCCACCAGACAAATCCCAGTATCGTCACACCGATTCCCAGCCGCAGCAGAAGCGAGACCACGGCGATCGGCACGGTAATCGCCAGCACGAACAACAGGCTCATCAACGGGGCCGTCAAGAACGCCAGCCATTTGCTCCGCGCAAACTTCAGCATCGCTCCCCAGCCGATCCGTTCTTCTGCGGCCAGTTCCACCGCGGCCATTCGCGTCACCGCCGCTCCGAAGAACGCCCAAACCACGGCCACCCACAGCCCGCACAACAACAGGTACGTCAGGTTCGTCCAAGTCAGGCCAATAGCGAACATCTCCTGCCACGGCCGGGCGAGAAACGCCCACGTCCCGTACACCGGCTCGAACAGCCCCGCGACCGGCCCCGATTCGCGCGCCAGAAGCGACGCCGATTTCGTTCCGGCCGCCGCTGTGCCGAACGGCTGATTGGGAACCAGGCCGCTCAGGGCCAGCCAGGGATTTCCGCCGGCCGGCTGCACCTGTGCACCAGGCTGAGGGCTGCCCGACAGCACGTAACCGAACAGCGCCCAACCACTAGTAGTCAGCAGCGCCGCCACGGCAGACAGCATCAGCATCTGGTGGCGGATCGCCAACCGAAAGCAGCGAAAGATGATCAGCCACGGCAGCAGCTCCGACCATGCCACCGAACGCAGCGTGCCTTTTTCTTGGTCCAGCATGAGCCCACTCCCCAAACCCGTTTTCTGCAACCGCTGCCACCCAACGCCACCATCCGCCTCGCCGGACGGCCGCCGGACGCGAGCCACCACCTACGACTCACCTCGCCCGCTTGCGGAAGAGGGGCCGCACGATGAGGGCATGTTCCACCCAGAAATGCTCCACACCACCGGATACGGGAACCGCCCGCTCGATTATAGGACCACCTAGACGCCGTGCAAGCAGAGCTGTCGGCCGGTTCCGCCCCCAGCCGGCCATCAATCACGCGGATCGTCGTCCAGGCATAGCCCTTCAGTCGGGTGTGTCACCACCCGCCTGGACGCTCCCGTCCGGCTCTTCTTCTGACTCCCACGGCAGGCCGTACGCTTCTCCAAGCCACCGGCCCAGATCCACCTGCTTGCACCGCACGCTGCAGAATGGCATGACTGCCGACTGGAGCGGCTCAAAAGGCTTGCCGCAAACTGGGCAGATCCTCGTGCACATGACCCGATGTCCGACGCGATTCACTCGGTCTTGCTACCGCTGGCCGAACTGCTGGTCGACTTCTTCTCTGCGGCCGCCTTGCTGCCGCCCGAACTGCTCCCGTTTCCCGACGCCGCTGCGTTGTTGCCACCGTCTTTGGACGCGCCTTTCCGATACGACTCGCTCCGGTAGTCGGTCTGGTAGAAGCCCGATCCTTTGAACACGATGGCCGCGCCCGGCCCGATCAGCCGGCGCAGCTTCATGCGCCCGCACTTGGGGCACTTGCGTTTCGCCTGATCCTTGATCGATTGAAACAACTCAAACTGATGCTCGCACGCATCGCATACATAATCGTAGGTCGGCATCGCCTCTCAAGTCCTCGCAAACAAGGTCAGGCCTCGCGCTCGCCTCATGTAGAAAACACTCGCTACTGGCTGGCGACCTCCTTGTCGCTGCTTCACTCACGTCGCCGGCGCCGAAACGATCACCTGGCTCGGACGCACCACGCGATCGTGAAGCACGTATCCCGTCTGTACCACGTGCATCACCGTGTTCGGCGGATGATCGTTGCTCGGCATCTGCGATATCGCCTCGTGCAAGTTCGGATCGAACGGCCGGTTCAGGGCTTCAATCGGCGTGCAATGATGCCTCTCCAGAACGCCCGTCAACTGCGTCACCACCATGCGGAACCCTTCCAGAAGACCAGGCGCCTCGCCCGATTTTTCTGCCGCTTCGATCGCCCGCTCCATGTTGTCCAGCACCGGAAGAATCTCCCGGAGCAGGCCCATGTCGGCGTATCGCCGCTGCTCCTCCGCCTCTCGCGCCACGCGCTTGCGGTAGTTCTCCAACTCCGCCTGCACGCGCAGCGCCCGATCCTTCATTTGCCCCAGTTCTTCCTCCATCGACTGCATCTGGCTCGTCATCTCGGCCATATCGGCCTGGTCCGCGCCCTCGGCCGAGTCGTTCGCCGTAGGCCGGGCGCTCGGCCCGTCCGGCTCTCCGCGGTTCGAACGGTCGCGTTGTGTCTGGCGATCATCTGTCACGCGCGTACTCCTCCACGCTCAGGGCACATCACCCGCTTTGAAAATACTCTTTGATCTTCTCGAAGAAACTCTTTCGGTCGGGCGTTACATGGACGTCCTCCACTTCGGCCAACTCCCGCAGAATACGTCGGTGCTCCGCGTTGAGCTTCTTGGGAATCTCCACGTACACCTGTACCAGCAGATCCCCCACGCCTCGACGATGTGGGTCCGGCATCCCTTGACCGCGAAGCCGGAACACCTCTCCCGACTGGGTTCCCCCGGGAATCTCCAACTCCTGTCGCCCGTCCAGCGTCGGCACCTCGATCGTCGCCCCCAACGCCGCTTGCGCGTACCCGATCGGCACCTGGCAGATCAGGTTGCGACCGTCGCGCCGAAACAGCGCGTGCTCGCGCACATGGATGAAGCAGTAGCAATCCCCCGGCGGCCCGCCGTCGGGGCTCGGTTCCCCTTCGCCCTGCAACCGCAGCCGTGTGTTCGAGTCGACTCCGGCTGGAATCTGCACTTCGCGGCTAACCGCCTTAGGCACGTAGCCCGCCCCGCGGCACGTCCCGCACGGATCGCGAATCACCTTCCCTGCTCCCCGGCACGACGGGCAGGTCGTCTGCACGGAAAAAATCCCCGACGACTGCACTACGTGCCCTCGGCCGCCGCAGTACCGGCACGTCTCCGGCTGGGTGCCCGGCCGCGCTCCGCTGCCGTGACACTCGCCACACGCCTCGGCACGCTGGTACTCAACCGTCTTCGTTACACCGCGCGCCGCCTCGATCAGTTCCAGCGTCACTTCGCACTGCACGTCGGCGCCCTGGTGCACTCGCCGCCGGCCCCGCGTCCGAGCGCCGCCGAACAGGTCGCCGAACATCCCGCCACCGAAGATGTCGCTGAAGGCCTCGAAGATGTCTCCCACGTCGTGGAAATGAGGGGTACCTCCTTCCACGCCCGCGTGTCCATACCGGTCATACCGAGCGCGCTTGTCCTCGTGGTTGAGCACCTCGAAAGCTTCCGCGGCCTCCTTGAACTTCTCGACCGCCGCCTCATCCCCTGGATTCCGATCCGGGTGGTACTTCATCGCCAGTTTGCGGTATGCTTCGGCAATCTGCACACCGCTGGCATCTCGGCCGACGCCAAGTACCTCGTAGTAGTCACGTTTTGCCGACATCTTCACCATGGCCAATTGAGAGGTGTCTTGCCAAAACACCCAATTCTACCGCATGTTCCACGCTCCGTAGACGCCCCACTGGCAGGTGCACCTTTACCGCAAAATGGGGTACACCGCCCCGGCGTACCCCATTTAATGGCCGCGATCGCATGTCGATGTGCATCGCACCGGCCGACAAACGTCGCATCATTTTCCGCTCTGGGCCGAATTCGGCCCCGCCGGCCCTAGTATTACAGCGCAGCTTGTCTTTCGGGTGCCACGGCTGGCTTGCCCAGCAGTGCTGGACGGACGCAACAGGCCCAAACCGAAAAGTGAGTTGCGGTAGACTACTAGCGGACCGAGCCCTCAATGGCCGGCTTCTCTTTTTCCTCGTCCTTCAGGTCGGTCACCAGCGTCTCCGTCGTCAGCATCAAGCCTGCGATGCTGGCCGCGTTCTCCAACGCCGTGCGCACGACTTTCAGCGGATCGATGATGCCCGCCTTGAACATGTCGACGTATTGGCCCGAGTTCGCGTCGAAGCCCACGTTGGTGGACTTCTGGCTGATCTCGTCGGCCACAACCGATCCGTCCAGGCCGCAATTGTCGGCGATCTGCCGCACCGGCGCTGTCAACGCCTGAAGCACGATGCTCACGCCGATCTTCTCGTCGCCCCGTGCAGCCGACCGCGACTTCTCGACCGCTTCGCGGCACCGCAGCAAAGCCACGCCGCCGCCCGGCAGAATGCCTTCCTCGGCCGCGGCACGCGTCGCGTGCAGGGCGTCTTCCACCCGGGCTTTCGTCTGCTTCATCTCGGCTTCGGTGTTGGCGCCGACCTGGATCACCGCCACGCCGCCGGCCAGCTTCGCCAGACGCTCCTGGTACTTCTCCCGGTCGTAGTCGCTGTCGGTCTCCTCGATCTGCCGGCGAAGCTGATCGATCCGCGCCTTGATGTCGGCCTTCTTGCCGGCACCTTCCACGATCGTCGTCGAATCCTTGTCGACCGTGATCTTCTTGGCCCGGCCCAACTGCTCCAGCGTCAGATTCTCCAGCTTCAGACCGAGATCCTCGCTGATCATCGTGCCCGCGGTCAGAATGGCAATGTCGCCGAGCATCGCCTTGCGACGGTCGCCAAACCCGGGCGCCTTCACCGCGCAGATGTTCAACACACCACGCAGCTTGTTGACGACCAATGTCGTCAGCGCCTCGCCATCGACGTCCTCGGCGATAATCAACAGGCCTTTGCCGGTCCCGGCCACGCGTTCCAGGATCGGAACCAGCTCGCGCAGGTTGCTGATCTTCTTCTCGTGGATCAGGATGTAGGCGTCCTCCATCAAACAGTCCATCTCTGGCATCCGGTTGATGAAGTACGGCGACAGGTAACCCTTGTCGAACTGCATCCCTTCGACCACCTCGTACGTGGTCTCGGCCGTCTTGCCCTCTTCGACGGTGATCACGCCGTCCGAGCCGACCTTCTCCATCGCCTCGGCCAGCAGCTCGCCGATGGCCTTGTCGTTGTTCGCGCTGATAGAGCCCACGTTGGCGATCTCTGCCTTGTTCGTGATCGCCTTGGCCATCGAGTGCAGGTGCTCGATCGCCGCGTCCACGCCCCGGTCAATCCCGCGCCGAATCGCCGCCGAATTGCTGCCGAAGGTGATGCTCCGCAGGCCTTCGCGATAGATGGTCCTCGCCAGCACCGTCGCCGTCGTCGTCCCGTCGCCGGCCACCGTCGAAGTCTTCGAGGCGACCTCGTTGACCAGCTTGGCGCCCATGTTCTCGAACGGGTCTTCCAGCTCGACCTCTTTGCTGACCGTCACGCCGTCCTTGGTAACCGTCGGGCCGCCGAACGACTTGTTCAGGATCACGTTCCGCCCGGTCGGTCCCATGGTCACCGCGACCACGTCCGCCAGCTTTTCCACACCCCGGAGTATGCGCATCCGGGCCTGATCTTCGAAGAGTAATTGTTTAGCCACGATGGCGGTTCCTCACTGTTGGTGGTTCCGTATCGTAATGGGAAATGGCTCCCTTACTTGACGACTTTCGCCAGGATGTCGCTCTCGCGAAGAATCTTGACGTCCCGTCCCTCAACCTCGATGTCCGTCCCGGCATACTTGCCGTAGATCACCTCGTCGCCAACGGCCACCGACAGCTCGCCCCGCTGACCGTTGTCCATCAACTTACCGGGACCCACAGCCAACACGGTTCCCCGCTGCGGCTTCTCTTTCGCCGTGTCCGGCAACACGATCCCGCCAGCCGTCGTCTCTTCGGCTTCCACCGGCTCGACCACTACCCGCTCGTCCAATGGCTTAAGATTGATATCCTTCTTCATGGTCTGGTTCCTCGAAACTTCTCGTTGTTGGTTCTGGTAAGGGTATTCCGCTTGCCGGCATCGGACCGTAGCTCCTGCCGGACGTTCAGGTCATGCTTAGAAGCCGCCCATGCCTCCCATTCCGCCCATGCCACCCATGCCACCCATACCTCCCATGCCGTCCATGCCAGGACCGGGGGCCGGTGCCTCTTCCTTCTTCTTGGGAATCTCGGTGACCAGACACGACGTCGTCAGCAGCAGCGAGGCCACGCTCGCCGCATTCTGCAACGCCACGCGCACGACCTTTGCAGGATCGATGATGCCCGCTTCGACCAGGTCGCCGTAGGCGTCTTTCTCTGCGTCGTAGCCATCGGCCTTGCCTTTCATCTGACGCACCCGGTTGACCACGACCGCGCCGTCGCGTCCCGCGTTGTCGGCGATGGCCCGAAGCGGCGCGTCCAACACGCTCTTCACGATCCGTGCCCCAAGCGCCTCGTCGCCCGACAGCTCCAACTTGTCCAGGGCCTTCGCGCTCCGCAGCAGGGCCACCCCGCCGCCCGGCACGATCCCTTCTTGAAGCGCCGCCTGTGTGGCCGCACGCGCGTCGTCGACCAGCGCCTTGCGCTCTTTCATCTCTGTCTCGGTCGCGGCGCCCACGTTGATCTGGGCAACGCCGCCGGCCAGCTTCGCCAACCGCTCTTGCAGCTTCTCCCGGTCGTAGTCGCTGGTGGTCGTCTCGATTTCGCGGCGGATCTGCTCGGCGCGACCCTCGATGGCGTCCTTCTTTCCGGCCCCGCCCACGATTGTCGTATCGTCGGAGGTGATAATCACCTTCTTGGCCGTCCCAAGATCCGAGAGCTTGACCGATTCCATCGTCACGCCCAGGTCCTTGAAGATCGCTTGCCCGCCGGTCAGCGTGGCAATATCGCCAAGCATGGCCTTCCGCCGGTCACCGTAGCCCGGTGCCTTCACCGCGCACACGTTGAGGATCCCGCGCATCTTGTTCACGACCAGCGTGGCCAGCGCCTCGCCTTCCACGTCCTCGGCGATGATCAACAGAGGCTTGTTGGCCTTGCTCACCGCCTCCAGCAGCGGAACCAGCGTTCGGGCGCTGGAGATCTTCTCCTCGTGGATCAGCACCAGACAGCTTTCCAACTCCACCGTCTGCTGCTCGGCATTCGTAACGAAATGCGGTGACAGGTAGCCGCGGTCGAACTGCATTCCCTCGACCACTTCAACGTACGTCTCGAACTGCCGCCCTTCCTCCACGGTGATCACGCCGTTCTTCCCGACGCGAACAAACGCGTCTGCCAGCACCGCGCCGATCGAAGCGTCGTTGTTGCCGGCGATCGTGGCGACCTGGGCGATCTCCTTCTTGCTCTTTTCATCCACTGGCGACGCCATCTTGCTGATGGCCGCGATCACGCAGTCGGCCGCCTTGTGGATGCCCCGCGACAGCGCCATCGGGTCGGCCCCCGCCGCCACCGTCCGAAGCCCCTCTTTGTAGATCGCTTCGGCCAGGACCGTGGCCGTCGTCGTGCCGTCTCCGGCCGAATCGTTCGTCTTGCTGGCCGCTTCCTTTACCAGCTGCGCTCCGAGGTTCTCGTACGGATCGGTCAAGTCGATGTCCTCGGCCACGGTCACGCCGTCCTTCGTTACCTTTGGGGCGCCCCACCCCTTGTCGAGAACGGCGTTTCGGCCGCGGGGGCCGAGCGTGCTGCGCACCGCCCGTGCCAACTTGCTCACGCCGGCCGCCAACGGCAGCCGAGCAGCATCATCAAAGACCATCTGTTTTGCCACAGCGGATTCCTCCTGTTGCTGGCGAAAATACGATCTCCCCCGATTGCTGCCGCAGCAGCACGATCTCGGGCGGCAGTTGTTTCACTCGATTTACAGACCCCGACGCCCTTTGGCAGCCGGCGTCTAGACCCCGCCCAGCATTGCAACCGGCGTGCCAAGCAGATCCTGATCTCCCTAAGCCACATCCATAAAACGACTTGGGAAATATGTCCCCGTCCAACTCTCCCGCGCATCCCGGGCCACACCCGACCCCATATGCCATTTTGGCAGGGCCCACCGGCGGCCCCGAATTCCCACCGGCGACCGTCCCGATTCTCGTGCTGCGAAGATGAAGACGGGTCCTTTCCGCCCCCCAAGAACACGGCGATGCCCGCTCACCCCGCGCAATCACGGCGTAAAATCGGCACCCGGGTGCACACCCTCGCAGAATCGGGCCAGCAGGTCGGCCGCCCGGTCCAGGTCTTCCAGCGAGACCATCTCCACCGGGCTGTGCATGTAGCGATTCGGGATGCTCACCAGCCCGGTCGCCACGCCTGCCCGATTGATCTGGATCGAGTTGGCGTCCGTCGGGCTCGCTCGGCCGCTCGCCGCCAGTTGATAGGCGATCTCATTGTCGGCCGCCGCATCCAACAGTCGCTCGACCACCCGTGGGTTCATGTTCGGCCCTCGGTAAATCACCGGTCCGCGACCGAGACTGACCTCGCCCTCTTGCTTCTTGTCGATCGTGGGGCAATCCGTCGCGTGCGTCACGTCCACCGCGATTCCCACGTGAGGGTCGATCCCAAACGCGCTCGTCTTGGCGCCGCGCAGCCCCACCTCCTCCTGCACGGTCGATACCGCGTACACGGCGCAGTCCAGCCGCGAGCGATCGATCCGCCGCAGGGCTTCCAGCACGACCCAAAGCCCACACTTGTCGTCCATTGCCGGCGATGCGGCCCGCTGGTTCCGCATCTCCCGAAATCCCAACTCCACCGTGACCGGATCGCCGATCCGAGCCACCTGCTCGGCGTCTTCCTTGTTCGATGCGCCGATGTCGAGCCACAGATCCTTAAGCTTCGGCACCTGCTTCCGCTCTTCCTCTGTCAGCAGGTGGATCGGTTTTCGGGCGATCACCCCGAACACCGGCCCCTGGGCGGTCCACACGGTCAGCCGCTGGCCGACCAGCACCTGCGGGTCCCACCCGCCGATCGCCTGCACATACAGAAAACCCTCCGCGTCGATGTGCCCGACCACCAATCCGATCTGGTCGCAATGCCCGGCCAACATCACGCGCAGCGGCGAGTCCGCATTTCGTACCGCCACCACGTTGCCGTGCACGTCGGTGCTCAACGAGTCGGCGAACGTTCCCGCATACTCTCGCACCACTGCCTGCAATTGGCTCTCATACCCCGACGGACTGGGGGTTTCCAGAATCCGCTCCAAGAACTCCCTCGCCGCACGCTCCATAACGAACCCTTCCTTCTAAATCACGTCACAGAACTCCTCGATGCCCATCTCGCCCGCTTGCCAGGGCCAACGTCCAAGCAACCTCCCCTCACCCGTCACCTGTAGTTTATAACTCTCACCACCCGTAGGTTATGCTTCAGCCACCCCTTTCAACATGAAAGCAACGCTAGCTGGCAAATCACCGGGAGAAACGAAATTCGATATTGTCGATGGCTGTTTCCTCTGGCCGATGCTAGCTGCGAATTCCTCGGGAAAAACGACACCATGTTGAAAGGGGTGGTTATGCTTCAGCACAACACCCCCAAGCTCTCCATACCCCCCCCATGTAGCACAGCCGCCCCCGGCTGTGCCCCCCAAAACCTATCCCCCCAACCGCACTGAACCTTTCCTCCCACGACCGCCTCCTAAGTATCGCGTTTCGCTCACATCCTGCAACTACCGACAACCCCAGCCACACGCCAATCCCGTAGGGTGGGCCGAGCGCAGCGAGCCCCACGTCCCACAACCAACCGTACAGCACGTCGATCCCCACGAGCCCATCGAACCCCAACTTCGACTCCCCAGCCACTTCCGATTCCCCGCGGATTGTTTTACGATAACCAGTTCTATCATCCTCTCGCCGTCGGGTATTAGGTACTATGCAAACAGCTAAGGTCGCCGTCGTTGGTTTCGGTACCATTGGTTCGGGCGTGGTCAAGCTCCTCCTTGAGAACAGCGACCGTATTTCCAGCCGTGTCGGTCGTGCCGTCGAGCTGGTACGCGTCGTCGATACGGATCTGACACGCTCTCGCAACGTTAGCGTCCCCAAAACCCTCCTCACCGACGACCTCTCCGTGGTCGCCGACGACCCCGAGATCGACACCGTCGTCCAGCTCATCGGCGGGCTGGAGCCCGAGCGGACCATCATGCTCAGGATGCTCCAGAGCGGCAAGAACATCGTCACCGCCAACAAGGCGCTGCTGGCCGAGCACGGTGCCGAGCTATTCGAACAGGCCCGCAAGTCGGGACGTTCCATCGCCTTCGAGGCCGCGGTCGCCGGCGGAATCCCGATCATTGCCGCCATCGGCCAGAGCCTCACCGCCAACGAAATCCAATCGATTCGCGCCATCCTCAACGGCACCAGCAACTTCATCCTCACGCAAATGGATGAAAACAACGCCGACTACTCGGTCGCCCTGGCCGAGGCCCAACGCCTTGGCTACGCTGAGGCCAACCCTGCGATGGACGTCGACGGCAGCGACGCGGCCCAGAAGCTGGCCATCCTCGCCCATTTGGCCTTCGGTGCGAACGTCCCGTGGAAGAGCATCCCGCGAATCGGCATCGACACCGTCGACGTCGCCGATCTCCGCTACGCCCGCGAACTCGGATACCGCATCAAGCTGCTGGCTGTCGCCGAACTGGTCCCCGAGGGTCTCGAACTGCACGTCTCGCCGACCCTCGTGCGCCAGGGAACCCCGTTGGCCGAAGTCCGCGGTGCCTTCAACGCCATCCATGTCGTCGGCGACGCCGTCGGGCGCGTCTTCTTCCACGGACTCGGGGCCGGCCAGATGCCGACCGCTTCGGCCGTCGTGGCGGACCTCATCGACACGCTCGTCGGGCGCACCGCCATTACGTTCCGCGCCTTGGAGCTTTGGTCGAAACAGCGCCCGGCCGCCGTCGCCGCCCGCGATCCGCACCAGGTCCCCGGCCGGTTCTATTTACGATTCAACGTGACGGATCACCCAGGCGTGCTCGCCGAGTTGGCCGGTGTCCTCGGCAAGCATTCGATTTCCATCGCCTCGGTCATCCAGCACGAAACGGAAGAAGAGTCCGACGGCGTCGTGCCCCTGGTCATCATGACCCACTCCGCCCCGGAGGGCGCGGTTCGCCAGTCGGTCGCGCAACTGAATCAGATGCCGTTCGTCCATCCAGGCGGCGCACAAATGCGAGTTGCCAACTAACGCGCCGCCTCAACACACGCAATCCATCAACCCCGACACCGCCACTGGCCGGCGCCAATTCCCAGGGAACCCTGAATGAAATACGCCATCATCATTCCCGACGGCTGTGCCGACGAACCGCAAGAGTCGCTCGGCAACCGCACGCCGTTGCAGGCGGCCGAAGTGCCGGCCATGGATGCCGTGGTCGCCGCTGGCGTAATCGGCCGCGCCGACAACGTTCCCCATTCTCTCCCGCCTGGCTCCGACGTGGCCAACCTCAGCCTGCTGGGCTACAACCCCTTGGAGCATTTCACCGGCCGCGCGCCGTTGGAAGCCGCCGCGCAGGGCATCGCCCTCGACCCCGAAGACTGGGCCATCCGCTGCAATCTGGTGACCATCCAAGACCAGATCATGAAGAGCTTCACCGCGGGTCACATCTCCAGCGAAGAGGCCGCCGAGCTGATCGCCGCCGTACAAAGCCACTCGGGCTCGGACCGGTGGCAGTTCTTTCCCGGCGTCAGCTACCGCAACCTGCTGGTCTACCGCGGAAGCGACCAACCGGCACCCTTCTCGCCCGACACGCGAACGACGCCGCCCCACGACCTGACCGACAAGTCGGTCATCGACGACTACCCCCGCGGTCCAGGCAGCGACGTTCTGAACCAGCTCATGAGCGATAGCGTCGCCGTCTTCGCCGACCACCCCGTGAACGAGGCCCGCCGCGGCCAGGGCAAGCCTCCCGCCACGAACATCTGGCTCTGGGGGCTGGGAAGCATGCCCAGCCTCACCCCCTTCGCCGACGTCTACGGCAAACAGGGCGCCATGATCACCGCCGTCGATCTCCTTCGCGGCCTGGCGACCCTGTTGGGCTGGCGGCGCATCGAGGTCCCCGGCGCCACAGGTTATATCGACACCGACTATGCCGCCAAGGGACGCTACGCGGTCCAGGCGCTGGCCGACGTCGACCTCGTCTGTGTCCACGTCGAAGCGACCGACGAAGCCTCGCACGAAGGCAACACCAAAGCCAAAGTCAAAGCGCTCGAAGAAATCGACCGCCACATCGTCGCGCCCGTCCACGACGCGCTACGTTCCCAGGGCGACTACCGCATTCTCGTCAGCCCCGATCATCCCACTCCGCTGCGGACCAAGACCCACAGCCACGGCTACGTTCCCTTCGCCTTGGCCGGCACCGGCATCGAGCCCGACGCCGCCAAGGCCTACGACGACATCACCGCAGCCGCATCGAGTCTCGCCTTCCCCGAAGGCTGGAGACTCATGTCCCACTTCATCGGCACCCCGTAGGTTATGCTTCGGCATAACAACCACGACTACTCACTACCCACTAACCACTAACCACCACTCACCAACCACTGACCAACCCATGCCAATCATCGTCCAGAAATTCGGCGGTACCAGCGTTGCCGACAGCCAGAAAATCCTCGCGGCCGCTCGCAAGGCGATCCGCGCCCAAAACGAAGGCAATCAGGTCGTGGTCGTCGTCAGCGCCATGGGCCACAACACCGATATGCTCATCGACCTGGCCAACCAGGTCCACACCGAGCCGCCGGCCCGCGAAATGGACATGCTCCTCTCCACTGGCGAGCAAGTCAGCGTCGCCCTGATGGCCATGGCCATCGACGCCCTCGGCCACAAGGCGATCAGCCTCACCGGCGCGCAGATGGGCATCCGCACCGACAGCACGCACACCAAGGCCCGCATCCAGTCCATCTCGGCCGACCGAATCCGCAAGGCGCTCGACGAAGGCAAGATCGTCATCGCCGCCGGGTTCCAGGGCGTCGACGAGTCGTTCAACATCACTACGCTCGGACGCGGCGGCAGCGACACCACGGCCGTCGCGCTGGCAGCCGTCCTCCACGCCGACGTCGCCGAGATCTTCACCGACGTCGACGGCGTCTACACGACCGACCCTCGCCTCCTGCCGGAGGCCCGCCAGATGAAGCAGATCAGCTACGACGAAATGCTCGAGCTGGCCAGCGTCGGCGCCGGCGTGATGCACAATCGGTCCATCGAGTTTGCCAAGAAGTTCGGCGTTCCGGTGCACGTCCGCAGCAGCTTCAGCGACAACCCGGGCACGCTCATCACGGCCGAGCCCGAGTCTGCCCAGCAGCCCGTCTGTGGTGCGGCCCTGGTCAAGAACGAAGCCCGGCTCACGCTGCTCGGCGTTCCCGACCGTCCCGGCGCCGCCACGACCGTTTTCTCGCGAATTGCCGCCCGCAACATCCCCATGGACATGATCGTCCAGAACGTCGGCGCCAACGGTCAGGCCGAAATCTCCTTCACTGTCTTCCGCGACGACCTCCCCGCCACCCTAAAAGCGGTCGAGGAATCGGTGCGCGAGCTCGGTGCCGCCGGCTACACCTACGACGACAACGTCTCCAAGGTCTCCGTCGTCGGACTCGGCATGGCCACCCAGCCGGGCGTGGCCGAACGCATGTTCCAGGCCCTCTCGGCCAAGGGCATCAACATCCTCATGATCAGCACCAGCGAGATCAAAATCTCCGCACTCGTCGACCGCGAGTCCGCCACCGAGGCGCTCCGCACGCTGCACGAAACCTTCGAGCTTCACGTCGAGCCGCCCGCGACCGAACCATCGCCTTCGCAGCCGGCCGCTGGCGGTACGAACAACACCGCCGACATCGTTGCCCGCATGCAGGGCATGGAAGACCTGCTCATCGAAGGGATCTCGCTCGACGAGTCCCAGGCACGCATCACGCTCGTCGGCGTTCCCGACCAGCCCGGCCTCGCCGCTTCGGTCTTCGAGCAAGTCGCCGCGGGCGGAATCATCGTCGATATGATCGTTCAAAGTGTCGGCCGCGAAGGTCAGGCAGCACTCAGCTTCACCGTTCCCCACGCCGAACTCGACGGAGCCCTCCAGATCGGCAACCGTTTGGCCAAGGAGTTCAACTGCTCCGCGGTCAACCATTGCCCGCGAGTGGCCAAGCTCTCCGTCTCCGGCACCGGAATGCGCAGCCACACGTCCGTCGCCAGCCGCCTGTTCCGCTGCCTGGCATCGTCCGAAATCAACGTCGATATGATCAGCACCAGCGAAATGCAGATCAGCGTCGTGGTCGACGGTGCCAGGGGCCCCGAAGCCCACGAAGTCCTCCGACACGAATTCGCCGACGTCATCGTCTGACCACCACCCCAGACGCCAAGACGCCGCCACGGTGTAGCACAGCCGCCCCCGGCTGTGCGCACCCCGCTCAATCCCCCAACACGTCGTTCAACACTTCTTCGTTCACGAAGATCGGCAACGCCGGCTGGCAGGTGACGGCCACGGCGATCGCGTCGGACGGCCGCGCGTCGATCTCGATCAGCTCGCCCTCCTGGCGCACGCGCAGTTTTGCGTAATACGTGTGCTCCTTCAACTCGCTGATCACGACGTCCTGAAACTTGCCCCCGAGTTGCTCGACCGCGCTGACGATCAGGTCGTGTGTCAACGGCCGCGGCGAAGGATACCCCTTCACCCGCCGATCGATGCTCGTCGCCTCGAAGATGCCGATCAAGATGGGAAACGTCCGCTGGCCGTCGATCTCCTTCAGGTAGATCACCTGGTTGTCGTTGATCTCGCTGATGATGATCCGAGACAATTCCATCGGGACGGGCATGACCGTATCCTTGCCAACAGGCATTCGACAAGACTGTTTCACGAACGAAACATCGCCAAAGCCCCATTATAGCGCTCTGCCGCCCGAGACGGCTAGTGCGTGTCGCACTTAACTGTAGCGTTCGCGGCGGCGTATTTCCACGGTTCCGAAAGCGAAATACACGCTACGATTACGCCGAATGCGCTCTAGAGGGAGGGCGTAAAGCGGCCGCACCGCCCTTTTCTTAGCGAAAACCGGACGGTCTTCCCGACCCCGGAACCGTCCCACCGGCGAAGATCTCGGCACAATGCCGACCGGTTCCTCCCCCGCGCTGCGCCCCGACGGCTCGGCCGAACCGTCGCTCGATTCCCGCGTCAGTCCGCCGACGCGCCCCCGCGTTGGATGGTGCTCAGGCTGTTGATCGTGGCCAGCGTCGCGTCGCGCTGTTCTTCCAGTTCCCGCAGCCCGTCGCGTTCTTTCTGCACCACCGCCTCCGGCGCCTTCGCCACGAACGCCTCGTTCGCCAGCTTCTGGTTCTTGCCGCGAATCATGCTCTCCAGCTTCGCCAGTTCCTGCTTCTTTCGGGCAATCTCCGCGTCCAAATCGATCACGCCGGCCAGGTCCACGAACACCTCGATCCCCACCATCGCCGCGCTCGCGCTGAGCACCGGCGGTTGAACGTCCGGACCCCATGCGACCGGTCGCGCTCCGGCCATCGACTGGAAATACGCTTCCATCGGCTCCAACAGCTCGACCACCGACTCGTCGCAGCGAATCATGAAGTCGATCTGCTCCTTCGGCGGCACATTCTGCCGGCTCCGCACCTCCCGGATCGCCCGCAACACCTCTTGGAACCGCACAAACTGGTCTTCGATCCGCGCATCGCGCCACCGTGCGTCGCCCGTCGGCCATGCCGCAATCATGATGCTCGGTGTCGCCTCCTCCAGCCGATCGATGCCCCGCCGCGGCGCTACTTCTCCCAACAATTGCCACACCTCCTCCGTTAGGAACGGGATCATCGGGTGCAACAGCCGCAGAAGCGTATCCAACGCGTGCGCCAACACCCTCTGCGCCATCGTCCGGGCCATCCGGTCCTGCAATCGCGACTTCGCCATCTCGACGTAGAAGCTGCAGAACTCGTCCCATGCAAACTCGTACAACAGCCTCGCCGCATCGGCATACTTGTACGCCGTCAGGCATTCGGTCACCTGCTGCGTAACCGTCGTCAGCCGGCTCAGCAGCCAGCGGTCCTCCACGGTCAGATCCGCGTCTGCCACCTTGCCCGCGGTATAGCCCTCCAGGTTCATCAACGCGAACCGCGATGCGTTCCACAGCTTGTTGCAGAAGTTGCGCGCCGTCTCGAATCGATCGCTCACCACCGCGCCGCGCGGCAGCGCCTTGTCGGCCGGCTTGTCCGCCCACTGCGTCGAAAAGGCCTTTTTGCAGTGCCGGCACGTCAGCTGCGGGAGAATGCGGTTCTCTCGCGTCTGCTCGACCATCGCTCCGCAATGAGGGCATTCGAAGTCAACAGGCATCCGGATGTCCTGCGTCTCCGTCGTCAGATAGGTCAGCCCGAAGCGCAGCGAATCGGCTCCAAATTTCTCCATCACGTCGACCGGATCCACTCCGTTCCCCTTCGACTTCGACATTCCCTCGCCGTAGGCGTCCAGGATTTTCGGATGGATGTACACGTCGTGGAACGGCACCTCGCCCACGTTGTACAGGCCGGTCAGCACCATCCTCGCCACCCACAGCGTGATGATGTCGCGACTCGTAATCAGCACGTTCGTCGGATAGTAGTACGCCAGCTCGGCGGTCTTCTCCGGCCAGCCCAGCGTCGAATGCGGCCACAGCGCCGAGCTGAACCACGTATCCAGCACGTCCTCCTCGCGCACCAGCATGTGCCCGGACACGGCATCCTCGGCCAGGTCTTCCTGCCGCGCGCAGATCCACCATTGCCGGTGCTCGTCGTCCCAACGCCAAGCGACGTCGTCGCGGCCGGCAAACGCCGATTTCAGCTCCTCCTCCGTCGCTGAACTGCAGTACCAGATCGGAATCTGGTGGCCCCACCAAAGCTGGCGCCCGATCGGCCAATCGCGCTTCTCGCCCAGCCAGTCCAGATATCCCTTCGTATAGCGCTCCGGAATGATCTTCACGCGACCGTCGGTTACGGCGTCCATCGCCGTCTGTGCCAACTGCTCCATCCTCACGAACCATTGGTCCGCCAAATACGGCTCGATGGGTGTCTTGGAGCGATCGGAATGCGCCAGGTCGATCTCTCGGTCTTCCACCTGCACCAGCAGACCCTGCTTGTCCAGGTCGGCCACCACAGCCGCCCGCGCCTTGGCAACCGTCTGGCCCTCGTACGGACCGGCGTTCTCGTTGAGCGTCCCGTCCGGGTTGAGAATGTTCGGCATCGGCAGCCGATGGCGCAGCCCCACCTCGTAGTCGTTCGGATCGTGGGCCGGCGTGATCTTCACGCACCCCGTGCCCATCTCCGGCTTCGCCCACTCGTCGGCCACGAGCGGAATCGGCCGATTCAAAAGCGGCAGCATCACGTGCCGCCCGTCTCTCGCCATGTCCCGCAGCCGGATCAACTCCGGAAGCACGCTTTCGCGCCGCTCGACCACCGCGTCGAGCTCGTCCTGAATCTCCGGCTTCATCTTCTTCGGCGCAGCAGCCAACCGCGCCCGCAACTCCGCTTCCGCCTTCTCCAACGCGGCGGCCGGATCCGGATGCACGGCCACGGCCGTATCGCCCAGCATCGTCTCCGGCCGGGTCGTGGCGATCGTCACCTGCCGCGGCTCCCCCGGCTTCGGGTTGATCACCCTGTAATGGAAGTACCAGAAGTTTCCCGGCACCGTCTCGTGGAACACCTCGTCATCGCTCACGGCCGTCTGCAGTGCCGTGTCCCAGTTCACCAGCCGCTTGCCACGATAGACCAATCCGTCGCAGAACATCCGGAAGAACGTCTGGCGCACCGCCCGTGCGCACGTCGGATCGAGCGTGAACCGTGTGCGTTGCCAGTCGCAACTGCACCCCATCTGCTTCAACTGGCTGAGAATGCGCGCCTCGTAGTCCTTCTTCCAGGCCCAAATGCGTGCGATCAGCCCTTCGCGGCCCAGGTCATGTCGGGTCTTCGACTCCTCCGAGAGGAGCCGTCGCTCCACGACCGCTTGCGTCGCGATGCCCGCGTGGTCGGTCCCCGGCATCCACAGCGTCTCGAAACCCTGCATGCGTTTCTGGCGAATGAGGATGTCTTGCAGCGTGTTGTTCAGCGCGTGACCCAAGTGGAGTGCGCCGGTCACGTTCGGCGGCGGAATCACGATCGTATACGGCTTCCGATCCGCACGCGGCTCGCTGTGAAAGTAACCCTCTTCCTCCCAAAACGCATACCATCGCGTCTGCGCAGCCGCATGATCGTACTGTTTCGGAAGCTCCGCCGATTCACTTCTGTTCGCCATGACCTTGGTGTCCCCAGTCTCCTCATCAACCCCGTAGGTTATGCGTACCAATCCCGTAGGTTATGCTTCAGCATAACAGAACCGCAACCCGCCGCCCAAATCCCGGAAAGACGTCCCGCACCTCTTCCTCTTTCCCTACTTCCCTCATCCCGGGTCATGGGCTGCCAACGGTCCCGCCGCCTCACTTGTCCTCTTCATCCTTACACAACTTGTACTCATAGCTGTCGGCCAGCGCAATCCAACTGGCCTCGATCACGTTCTCGCTTACCCCGACGGTCCCCCACACATCGGTCTCGTCGGCGCTTTCGATCACCACGCGCACGCCGGCGGCCGTTGCGGCTTCCGAGTTGATTACGCGCACCTTGTAGTCCACCAGTTGCATCTTCGCCAGGTTCGGAAACGTGCCGTTCAGCGCCTTTCGCATCGCCGCGTCCAACGCGTTGACCGGCCCGTCGCCCTCGGCCACCTCGTGCCGAACGCTGTCGCCCACGCGCAGCTTGATCGTTGCTTCGGTCGTGATCTTGCCGTCGCGGCCGCTCTCGACGTTCACATGGTAGCTCAGCCGCTCGAAATGCGGCCGAAACGCCCCCGTGCACTGCTTCACCAGCAGGTCGAACGACCCCTCGGCCGCCTCATACTGGTAGCCCGAATGCTCCTTCGAGACCACTTTGGCCAGAATCTTGTCCATGAGCTTCGGGTCGTGCTGAATGTTGTACTTTGTCGTCCGTGCCACGATGTTCGAGCGCCCCGACAGCTCGCTAACCAACACCCGCCGCTCGTTTCCCACGGACTGTGGGTCGACATGTTCGTAGCTCGCCGTCACCCTCGCCACACCGCTCACGTGCATTCCTCCTTTGTGTGCAAACGCACTCTTGCCGACGAACGGCTGCCGCGCCGGATAATTCATGTTCACCATCTCGTACACAAAACGCGACAGCTCCGTCAAATGCTCCACCGAGTCGGGCAGAAGCAGGTCGTAGCCTTGCTTCTTGAGCGCGAGATTTGCGATCACTGCGATCAAGTCGGCGTTCCCGCACCGCTCTCCGAATCCATTGATCGTTCCCTGCACCTGGCTGGCACCTGCATCCACCGCGGCCAGCGAGTTGGCCACCGCCATGTCGCAATCATTGTGGCAGTGGATCCCCACCGGCACGGGCAGCTTCTCCACGACCTCGGCCGTAATCCGGCCGATCTCCTCAGGCATCGAGCCCCCGTTGGTATCGCACAGCACGACGCGCCCCGCGCCGCCTTCGACGGCGGCCTGCAACGCCGCCAGCCCATAGTCTCGATCCTGCTTCCAGCCGTCGAAGAAGTGCTCCGCATCGAAGATCACCGTTCGGCCTGCCCGGCACAGGTGCGCGACGCTCTCGCGGATCATCGTCAGGTTCTCTTCCACCGTCGTACGCAACACCTCCGTGACCTGAAACACCGACGACTTGCCCACGATCGTGATCACCGAGGCGCCGGACCCCAGCAATGCCGCCAGGCCACCGTCCTCTTCCAGCGCAATCCCCTTGCGGCGCGTCATGCCGAACGCACACACCTTCGCGTGCTTCAGCGTCAGTTCCTGTATCTGCGCAAAGTACTCCGAGTCCTTCTCGTTCGAGGCAGGATAGCCCCCCTCGATGTAGTCGAACCCCAGACCGTCCAGTCGCCGGGTCAGCAGCAGCTTGTCTTGAAGCGAGAAACTGATCCCTTCGGCCTGGGCACCGTCTCGCAATGTGGTGTCGTAGATCTCCACGCGACGCATCTCAACCCTCGACTGTGCTCTCTAGGCACAAAAAAAATGCCCTCAGGCCTCGGGCCTCAGGGCTGACTTGGATCGGTCTCGCACCGGTCGGACGCCCTTACGGCCCCTCCCGCCCAATAATCACTACAATGACACCGACGACGCCGACGTCGCCGGGCCAAAAGCAGCGTAGGGGGATGGGCAACTGCGAAGGCATCGACTCGCTCACGATCGCTCCAAACACCATAACTCAAAACGCCCCCAAATCCGTCTCCCCTCGCCCGCTTGCGCGACAGGGGCAGGGGGTGAGGGCATGCACCACTTCACCAGAATCCTTAAACATAGGGACACACTTGCACCCTGTCAACGCCCGGAAAATCCAGCAGAACTCGCCAAATCCCCACGCAAGGGGCATCTCCCGATCCTAGGCGCTCTCTACGACCCAGCTCTCTTCGTCCCCGTCCTCGTCTACCTCATCGTCGTATTCTTCCTCGTCGTCTATTTCTTCTTCCTCTTCCTCCTCTTCTTCTTCTTCCTCTTCCTCTGCCTCATCAAGGAACTCCTCGTCCTCGTCCGCATAATCCGACGCCTCGGTCTCCCGCGACGACGGCGCACGCTCCATGCGGATTCGGTTCCTCGAGGGTTTCGGAGCCGACTCCGCCTCGGCCGATGCCCCCGCCCCGTGCATTGCCTCCCAATCGTCCAGGCTGATCAGCACTTCCCGGGCCTGCGAGCCGTTGTAGGTTCCGACCACCCCGTCCTCGGCCATATAGTCGATCAACCGTGCGGCCCGACCGTACCCGATCCCCAACGACCGCTGCAGCAAGGACACGCTCCCACGCCCCTCGCGAATGACGATATCCACCGCCGCTTCGTACAACTCGTCCCGGCTGTCCAACTGCGGCCCCTGCGCCTCGCCCTCCGGCGACTTCAACTGCACCAGTTCGCTTACGAACTGCGGCTCGGTCGTCGCCACCGCCGCGATCACATGCGTGATTTCCTCGTCGCTCAGATACGTTCCCTGGCCGCGGATGAGGTTGCTCGTTCCCGGCCACAAGAACAGCAAGTCGCCGTTTCCCAGCAGCCGTTCCGCTCCCATCTCGTCCAGCACCACGCGGCTGTCCGTCCGGCTCGCCACCTCGAAGCAGATACGTGCCGGCAGGTTCGACTTGATCAACCCCGTGATCACGTCGACCGTCGGCTTCTGAGTGGCCAGCACCAGGTGGATACCCACCGCCCGGCTCTTTTGCGCCAGCCGGATGATGTGGCCTTCCACTTCCTTGGCCGCCGTCATCATCAAGTCGGCCATTTCGTCGGCCACGATCACGATGTAGGGCATGTGCTTGGGAATCTGCGCCCACTCCTCGTCGCTCTCCGGCTGTATCCGCTCGCGCAGTTCCTCTTCGCCCAGTTGGTTGAACACGCTCAGATGCCGCACTCCCGCCCGCGCGAGCAACTGGTAACGCTCCTCCATCTTCTCCACGGCCCAGGCCAGGATCGCCTCCGCCTTGCGCATGTCGGTTACCACCGGGTGCATCAAGTGCGGTATCTGCTTGTACGGACTCAGCTCGACCATCTTCGGGTCGATCAACAGCATACGGATGTCGTCCGGCCGACGTACCATAAGCATCGAGACGATGATCGAGTTCAGACACACGCTCTTGCCCGTACCCGTTCGTCCTGCGATCAACAAGTGCGGCAAGCTCGACAGATCGACGATCATCGGGTTGCCCGACACGTCCTTGCCCAGGTAAATCGGAATCCGCATCGACTGGGCTTTCGGCCCCGCCTCTTCCATCACCTCGCGCAGCCGCACCAGTTGGCGCTCCGTGTTGGGAACCTCGATTCCGACCGTGTTTTTCCCGGGAATGGGTGCCACGATGCGCACGTTCGGCACGCGCAGCGCGATCGCCAAATCGTCCGCCAGCCCCGTGATCTTGCTCAGCCGCAGTCCGGCTTCCAGCTCGACCTCGAACTGCGCGATGACCGGGCCGGTCTGGATCTCGACCACGCGCACGTTGAAGCCGAAGTCGGCAAACGTCTTCTCCAGAATCTTCGCCTTTCGCCGCACGTCCTTTTCGTGCTCTTCGAAGCGAAACGGCTCCGATTCCATCAATAACCCGAGCGACGGCAGCTCGTAATCGGTTGGGCCGCCTCCGCGCGCCGTCGCCTCGATCTCCTCCATCATCTGTTCGCGACGCGACTTCCGCGGCTTTCGGATCCGCAACGGGTTTGCCGACTCGGCCGGCGTGCTGGCCTCCGAAGTCTCTTCCTCCTCGTCGCTTTCCTGATCCGCCCGACTGCCGCCCTTCCGGCTCAGAACCCGCACCGATTGCTCCGATTCTTCTTCGACATCCGCTGCGGCGGCCGAAGCGTTCTGGAGCGCGCGCCGTGCGCCCAACCGCCGAGCATAGGCCTTCACCACGTTCGACGCGCTGCGGCCAAAGATCCTCGCGATCATTGCCGTCACCCAAAGCAGCGACCAAAGGACGACATAGTCGGTGCAAAGCAGCAGGCCGCCGAGGATGAGACTCGATGCGAGAATGTAGGCCCCCACGCTCGCAAACTTCAGCTCCAGCAGTCCCCTGAAAGCCGCTCCAAGGTAGCCGCCCGGGCCAATGACCGGTCCCGGCCAGAGCCATGGGCAAATCTGCGGAATGGCCATTGCCGCCAACGTGCTGAAACCGACCAACGAGAGCAGCCACCCCGTCACCCGCAGATACGGATCGGTGATCCGCCGCCGGGCCAGCAGAAGCCCAACGACCAGCCCCAACGAGACCAGAAGATAGTACGCCCCGACCCCGAACCCGGCCAGAAGCGAGCTGCTGATCCTCGCTCCCCAACGACCGCACGCGTTCGCCACTTCCGCATTCGGCGGATGGACCAACGAGGTGGGCGGATCCGCCGGGCTGTACGTGAACAGGCTGGCCGCCAGAAAAGCCGTCAGCGCCAGCATTGCCAGGGCAAGCAGGTCTTGTCTCAGATCGCGACGTTCGAGCATGGACGCAACGCTCTCCTACCTCCTGTTGCATGCCGTTTGGCGGCAGAGCTTCTCTGGGCGCGTCCATGCCCGAAACGGTATCCTGCCTTCTCTTGCACTATCGGCTCGCGCTCTGTCGCCAAATCAGCCCGCCTCGAACGCCCCGTCCTCCTTCCCCCACGCGCCTCCCCTACATCATCGAAAAGCCCGCTACACACCCCAGAATCCACCCCCCTATCCAGCCGGGCTGTAGCGTTTCCAGTCTCCGCTCCCCACTTTCCGCTCTTCCCCTATTTCCCAGCCGAAAACACCCGCACCGGTCCCACCCGACCCGGTCCCCGCCCCTTCAGCAACGCCACCAACCGGCCTTCGGCATCGTCGGCCGCAATCTCCGACTCGCAATCCACTCCCTCCACCGCGATCGCCCGGCCCGCGCGAATCTCGACCACCTGCTCATCGGAAAGCCGCATCCACGGCAGGTGCTCGACCGCCCTCCGCGGAGGCAACAGTCGTTCGGCCCAGTTCTCCGACGTGAGTTGATCCAGCGCCGTCGCCTCTGACAGCGAGAACTCACCGATTCCGGTGCGCACCAGGCTCGACATCACCGCCCCGGTCCCCAGCGATTCCGCCAGATCGCGTCCCAGCGACCGCACGTATGTCCCCGAGCTGCACTCAATCTCCAATTGCAGCGCCGGATACGCATAGCCAACCACCTCCAGCCGGTAGATCACGATCCTTCTCGGCTCCAACCGCACCGGCAGCCCCTTCCGTGCAAGATCGTACGCCCTTCGCCCCGCAACCTTCAGCGCGGAGAAAGCCGGCGGCCGCTGCCAGATCTCGCCCGTAAACCGCCGCACCGCTTCTTCCACTTTCTCTCGGCTCGCAACGGCCGCATCGGCCAACTCCGTTACCTCGCCTTCGATATCCTCCGTCGGACTGCACCGCCCCAGCAAAAAGGTCGCCACGTATCGCTTCGGCCTCTGCTGCACGTACTCCACCAGCCGCGTGGCCTGCCCCAGGCAAACCACCAGCACACCCGACGCCAGCGGATCCAGGGTTCCCGCGTGTCCCACCTTGCGGCACCCGCAGACGCGCCGCACCCGGTCGACCACCTGCCGCGACGTCATCCCCGTCGGCTTGTCGACATTCAGCAATCCGTCGCGACCCACTTCACCCAACCGTTCACCTCTCATCTCATTCCATTTTTCGCCGCCGACCGAGTCCCGTCGGACCATCTTACCCTTCTATCGACCTATTGGCACCGCCCGCACGCAGACATTACCATGGAACTACGTAACGGCAACCATCCACCAGAGGGTCACCATGACTCCGGAGCAGTTCGGCCCGTACCGGATTGTGCGCCTGCTCGGTCGAGGCGGAATGGGCGCGGTCTACCAGGCCGTCAACGTCGAGACCGACGAGCCCGTCGCCCTCAAAAGCCTCGTCCCGGGCCTGTCTCGCGAAACCGATTTCCGCCAGCGTTTCGAAATCGAGATCGAGACCCTCCGCAAGCTCCGCCATCCCAACATCGTCCGTCTGCTGGCCTTCGGCGAGCAGGAAGGCCAGCTCTACTACGCCATGGAGTTGGTCGACGGACGCAGCCTCGAGGACGAACTCCACGACGGCCGCCGCTTCGATTGGCGCGAGGTCACCCTCATCGCCATTCAGACCTGCCACGCGCTGCGTCACGCCCACGACCGCGGTATCATCCATCGCGACATCAAGCCGGCCAATCTCCTCCTCACTCGCGACAACCAGGTCAAGCTCTCCGACTTCGGCATCGCCCGGCTGTTCGGCATCACACAACTCACCGCCGTCGGCAGCGTGCTCGGCAGCGTCGAGTACATGGCCCCCGAACAGGCCGACGCCCGTCCGGTCGGCCCCCGCACCGATCTCTACAGTCTCGGCGGCGTCCTCTTCGCACTGCTCGCCGGCCGCGCGCCGTTCAAGGCCCGATCCATCCCCGAGATGCTCAATCTGCAGCGGTCCGCCAAGCCCGATCCCGTTTCGCGCTACGCCTTCGGAGTCCCCGACGAACTCGAACACATCATCGGCGAGCTTCTGGAAAAGGACCCCGACAAGCGCATCGCCAACGCCATGATCCTCGGACGCCGCCTGCAGGCCATGCTCCAGGACCTATCGATCTCCGAACACCCGCCCGGCGCCGACAAGGCAACGACTGCCGACGTCGATTTCGATCCGCAGACCTCTACCCAGGATCCCGATCGAACCGAGCTTCACCAGATGCCGCCCACCCGCACCGTGCCAGGCGGCTCTCCGCAACCGTCCCTCTCCTTCGACGCTAACGCTCCGCGTAGCAACCTCCCCGAAACACGCGAAACGGCCGCCTTCCAGGCTTTCGAGCCCGGCTACGACATCCTCCCCAAGGAACAGCCCGAAGAGGAGCAGAAGCAGACTGACCGCTTCGTCGTCGTGCCGGAAGAGGATCTGGACCGACACGAGGTCGACGAACACCACGCGCCCTTGGTCTCCCCGCACACCTGGGCACTCGCCGGCGCGCTGGTCATCATGGGTCTCGGGGCCTGGTACTTCCTGCGTCCGCCCTCTGCCGACCGGCTCTACGCGAAGATTACTGCCGAAACCGCCGACAACTCCATCGAATCGCTGCGCGCCGCCGCGGGCGACATCGACAAGTTCCTCGTCCGCTTCTCCGACGATCCCCGCGCCGACACACTCCGCGACTACGCCCGCGAGATCGAGCTCGACCAGATGGAGACCCAGTTCAACCTCCGCATGCGCGGGTGGACCCGCTCGGGCAACCTGCTCCCCATCGAGCGCGCCTATCAAGAGGCTCGCAACTACGCGGCGATCGACCCCGACCTAGCGGTCGTCAAGCTTCAAGCGGTCGTCGACCTTTACAACCACCGCCGCGACGCTGGCGGCCTCACCGGCAAATGCCTGGAATTGGCCCGCCGCCGCCTCGATCAGCTCAAGAAGGAATTGAAGCAGCCCACCCAAGACTATCGAGAAATGCTCACCGACCGCCTCGACGTCGCCGACAAAGTCTCCAAGACCGATCCCCAGCGCGCGCGCCACATGTGGCAGGCGGTCATCGAGCTCTATTCCGAAAAGCCGTGGGCGGTCGACGCCGTCGATCGCGCCCGCAAGGGCCTCGCGTCGGTGCCCGAGCCGTCCGCGTCCCCGCAACCGAAGGACGATTCGAAAAAACAAGCCGAGTGATCGCGCGACCGCCGGTTGCGCCCCATCCACGGCATCGCGAAACGCTGTTCCCCTGCATCCGGTTTCACGGAGAATCCGCCTCATGTCATCGCACGGCTCGCCCGAGCAACCCCGCTTTCCCACCACGCGGCTCCGCCGGCTCCGCCAGCACCCCGCCGTGCGCAGCCTCGTCTGTGAAACCACCCTCTCGCCCTCCCAGATGATCCTCCCTCTGTTCGTTCACGCCGGAACCGGCATCCGACGCGAAATCGCCTCGCTCCCCGGCCATTTCCAGCTCTCCCCCGATCTTCTCGGCGACGAGATCCGCCAGATCGCCCAGCTCGGCCTCGGCGGAGTCCTTCTCTTCGGAATCCCGGAACATAAGGACGCTCTGGGTAGCGACGCCATGAGCGACTCGGGCATCATTCCCCAGGCGATCCGTGCCGTCAAGCAAGCCGCCCCCGATCTGCTCGTGATTACCGACGTCTGCTTCTGCGAATACACCGACCACGGACACTGCGGCGCGCTGACCGACAAGTCGGGCAGAACCGACGTCGACAACGACGCCACGCTCGCGATGCTCGCCCGCCAGGCCCTGGCCCACGCCCGCGCCGGCGCCGACGTCCTCGCCCCCAGCGGCATGATCGACGGCATGGTCGGCGCCATCCGCGATGCCCTCGACACTGCCGGCTTCGACCACTTGCCCATCATGAGCTACAGCGCCAAGTACGCCAGCGCCTTCTACGGTCCCTTCCGCGATGCTGCCCAAAGCGCCCCACAGTTCGGCGACCGCCGCAGCTACCAGATGGATCCGGCCGCATCGGCCCAACAGGCGCTCCGCGAAGTCGAACTCGACGTGGCCGAAGGCGCCGACATCGTCATGGTCAAACCGGCCCTTCCATACCTCGACATCCTCTGCCAGGTTCGCCAACGCTTCCCCGGCGTCCCCCTGGCTGCTTACAACGTCTCCGGCGAATACAGCATGATCAAGGCGGCCGCCCGGCTGGGATGGCTCGACGAAAAAGCCGCTATTCTCGAATCCCTCCTGGCCATCCGCCGCGCCGGCGCCTCCATCATCATCACCTACTCCGCCAAGGACCTGGCCGCTTGGCTCCGCCCGGCAACTGGTTTTTAAGGCACGGCGGACGATGCATGGGGGGTTGACACCGCTATTATGTGGTATACCGTGGGTTCATATGGCGTATCGGGGTTTGCACCAGAGAACGCTACATGACCACGCAGAAACTCGAAATGGCACGGTCCCGAGCTACCGTACCATTCGTTGATCCAAGCACTGGAGAAGCGCTGGTCCAGCGAGACGGTTCACTGGTCGGCGAGCAGACTCAGCGCATCGTCGCACCGATCGTGGATGGTGTTCCGCGGTTCGTGAAGCAGAAAGACAATTACGCTGAGAGCTTCGCGTGGCAATGGAAGAAGTGGGACACGATCCGTAGCGACTCGCGAGGCGAAGGCTACCGCCTCAGAGACGAGATCATGCGGCGGACCCACTTCGACGAGTATGATCTTGTCGGCAAGACCATTCTTGAGTGTGGCATGGGCGGAGGCGACGATACGGAAGCTCTGCTCACAATGCCGTTTTCTGAGATCCACTCATTCGACATCAGCACGGCAGTCGAGCGGGCGATCAAGTACCTTGAAGATGACCGCCTGGTCATTTCGCAGGCGTCCATTCTCGACATGCCCTATGCGGATCGGTCGTTCGACATCGTCTTCTGCCATCGCGTTCTTCAGCACACCCCCAACCCGGCCACGGCGCTTCGGCGCGTCTGTGCCAAAGTCAAGCCAGGTGGCATCTTGTTCGCTCACTGCTACAAGCGCTCTCGGCAGAGAATGGCTGAATGGAGATACAAGTACCGGTGGCTCGCCAAGCGGTTGCCGCTGGAGTGGGTGTATTGGTATGTCGAGCACTGCGGGCCGGCCCTCCACTGGCTGAATGCCCGTCTCTACGCGCAGTGGCCCCTCAATCACTTCGCGTACCGATTCGTTCCGTTCGACCATATGCACATCTACACGGAAACCGAAGCTCTGAGCAGTGAACAACTCTTGGAACTAGAAAAGTGCACCACTTTCGACGCACTTACGCCGTGGCATGACCATCCCATGAAAACCAAGGAGTTCTGCGGGATCATCGAAGATGCCGGCTTCCAAATCGACCATCTTCATGACCCCGAAGTGTCTCCTCTCCTTTGCACGGCGGTGCGCGTCCGGTAGACGACCTTCGCCTTGCGATCGCGCGGCATAACCCAGAAGGCTTTGGCAGTCGGCTCTGGCGTGTGCCAGCGGCAACATGCTCCCACGACACAACCCCCGCGTGCGTGACAATTTCCACTGGCGCGATCTGCGGGGTTTGGGTAGACTGCTTGCGTATGGGATTGCGACCACGTTCACGCACGCAAGGAGCACGAGATGGAAACGCCGCGAGTCTCGCCGCAGGAGTTCGCCGATTCGATGAAGCAGGAGATGGAGCAATACCTCAAGGAGGTCATGGACGCGGTCAACGGCGCCGCGGATGGCGAGTGGATCGCCGGCAGCGAGGAACAGGTGCGAGATCTCTCGGCAGAGATGCGTCGCCGCGTGTTTGAGGCGGCGGTGCAGAAGCGGGTCGATGCGGCGGAAGCCGCTTTTCCCCCCTCCGCACGATCCGACGACGGGCAGACGACTGGCCAATAAAGGCCGGCAGTCTCACCGAGTTCTCACCGTCAATGGCGAGGTCAAGATCGTGCGCCGGTGGTGGTACGGGCCACAGATTGGCAGTCTCGCGCCGGTGGATGAGGTTCTCGATCGCGGCAGGACAACGATCACGCCCGGCGTCGTCGAGATGGCTTGTCGCGTGAACTTGTCGGCAATGAGCTTCGTGAGGGCATCCGCGGCTCTGCAGCGCACGGCTCAAGTCCGGCTCAGTGGCGAACGGTTGCGTCAAGTGGTGGAAGCGGCCGGGCGTCGTGTGTTGAAAGCCCAGCAAGACGATACCATCGCCGTGACGTGGCACGCGGAAGATTGCACCGTAGCGGAGGAGGGGGAAACCATCGGGAAAACCCGTGTTTACACGGGCTGCGACGGCGTGATGGTGCCGATCGTCACCGACGCCGAGAAGATCAAACGCCGCGATAAAGTCAAAGCCAAGCGTCGTCGCAGCGGCAAGAAGTGCAAGCCCTTGCCACCGCGCAGGCGCGGCTCGGACCTGCCTTGGAAGGAGTTCAAGATCGCGTTTTTTTATAGCGAGGGCGCCCAGCATCAGCATGTGGCCTTCACGCATGGCAATCACATTGTGACCGGAAGGCTCCTGCGCCGTGAAGCGGACCGACTGCGATTTCAGAAGGCCGACCAGCGCGTGGGCTTGGTGGATGGGGCAACGTGGATTCGTGAGCAGATGCAGTTGCACTTTGGTGAATTGGATGGGTTGGGCTTGGACTTCTACCACCTAAGCGAGAACGTCCATCGCGCGCGGCGTAAGGTGTTTGGCGAGGAATCGCCCGAAGGCAGAACGTGGGCGGATGAACTGATGCACGTATTCAAGCACAAGGGCTATTCGGCGGCGTGGGAGAAGATCATCCAATGGCGTGCCCCCTTGAGAGGCAAAAGGAAACGCGAAGCTGCAGACCGGCTAATGAACTTTGTGTCGCTCCGCAAGGACATGATCCGCTATCCAGCATTTCGCCAGCGTGGCTGGCAGATCGGCAGTGGCCCGACCGAATCCCAGTGCAAACTGTGCACGAAACGGCTCAAAGGCTACGGCCGCCGCTGGGACCGGCCCAACGCCACAGCGGTCGCAGCCCTGGATACCCTGGACAGAAACGGCCAATGGCACCAAGTCTGGCCAAACGCCCGCCCCGCCCCGACTTAAGCCCGCCAAGAACGCTGGTCACGCACACCCCCGCGCCTTCCTTGCAGCCCCCGCACGGTCCAACGTACAATACACCCTTCCCCGCCTACCGGAACACAGCGTGGAGGTTCCCAATGTGGTGCCGCTTTGCCTCGGCGTGTCTCGTGCTTCTCGCCTGTTCACACGTTGCCTATCCCAAGGACAAAGCCGCTTCTTCCGCGCAGCCCGAGCCTGCCTGCAAAGAAGCTGTCCGCCAGATCGACTCCGAGCGCGCCGAGTATCGTATTGACCTGGGCGGCAACCTCGACGGCTTCAACACGGCGCGATACGTCAATCTCGACGGCAATCACATCATGAAGGTGGCCGGTTTCCAGCCCAACGTCGAGTTGACCATCGAGAACGTCGGCCGCCAAAACGTGGTCAACCCTCGCATCGTGATCAACGATCGCCACGACTGGTACTCGATCGAAAGCCTCGTCGGCGAGATCATCAAGCCCGAGATGACCGATCGCCAAAAGGCGTTCGCGGTCTACGAACTCTTCCGCGACAACTTCTACCACTTCAACGCGCCCGACCTTTACTACGAGCACGGGGTCAAGAAAGGCGATATCTACGATCCGATCAAACACTTGAATTCCTACCAGAACACCGGCTGCGGTCCGATGGCCATCGGCATGACGACCATCTGGTCCCATCTGGGGCTCAAGTCGCGCGTCATCAACTTCGGATCCTCCCATTGGATCTGCGAAGTGTTCTACGACGACGCCTGGCACATCATGGACGCCGACCGCAAGGCCTTCTATCTCAGCCGCGACAACACCCGCCTCATCAGCACACCGGAGGCCATCGCCGACCCCAAGCTGATCACCCGCACGCACCACCAAGGCTTCGCCTCGCCGGACGATCCCCGCTACGACGCCTCGCGCGCCAGCTGCTATACCCATTACAAGGGCAACACCGGCACGCCCTACGAGGCCGCCCAGGGCCACACCATGGCCATCACGCTCCGCCCGGGCGAGTCCATCGTGCGGCGTTGGGACAACATCGGAAAGTACCACGACAACTGGCGTCACAAGCCGACCCCGCCGCCGCAGTTCGCCAACGGCAAGATCATCTACCAGCCCGACCTGTCCCAGGCCTACGTGCTCGACGCAGCGCAGGAACACTACAACGTGGCCCTCTACGCCACCGACAAGAAGCGCCCCTACATCCACGGCGCCAAGGGGCACCGCGGCTCGGGGCTGGTCTACCGCGTCGCCAGTCCCTACTGCATGGTCGGCGGCCGTATCCAGGCCCGCTTCGTCTGCAAGCCGCGTAGCGGCTCCGATCCAAAGGTCCACGTTTCCTACGACGGCCGCAACTGGCGCAACATCTGGCACGGCCGCAGCGGCGCCGTGCGCGAGTGCGATGTCTCGATCGACGACTTCATCGCTACGCGCCAGATGAACGCCCGGTACGAATACTACATCTTGATCGATTTCCTCCCCTTCGACGATCCGTCCGCCATCGGGCTCGATTTCCTCCGCTTCGAGACCGACGTCGAGATGTCCATCCCGTCGTTGCCCACGCTTCGCCTCGGGGCCAACAAGGTCGTCTATTGCGACGACACGCAAGGCCCCCGCAACGTCAAGATCACGCATCGCTGGCGGGAAAGCTCTGAGAACATCCCGCCAAGCGCCCCCAGCGCCGTCGAATCACCGGCCGACGCATCCACCACCTCGCTGGCGCCCCTCTTGCATTGGCGTCCAGCCACCGACCCCGACGGCGACCCCATCGCCGACTACCACGTCGAGGTCCGCGACCATCCCGACATGGCCTTCACTGTCGCACAGAACCTCGAGCGCCTGACCTTTTCCGACAAGCCCCAGTGGCAGGTCCCCCAGGGCTGGCTCATCCCCGGCAAACGCTACTACTGGCACGTGCGCGCCTACGACAAACGCGGCGCCTGGAGCGACTGGAGCCCCACGTGGTCCTTCATCGCCGAACCCCCCAAATCCAAGAACCCGCTGTAGCACAGCCGCCCCCGGCTGTGAAAACCCATCCCCTTCCATCTCACACCAAACATCCTTACCATCGAAGCACCATCCCATACGCTTCCGCAACCAGAATGAGCCCGACCATGCAACGATCCGTCTCCGCTCTCATCCGACTTCTTAGCATTCTGTCAGTCCTGGCGTCGGTCGCGCTGCTCGCGCCCTCGCGAGTCTGGTCGGCCGACAACCCCGGCGACGCTGGCGACAAGGCCATCCCCGACGCCGTCCGCAAAGAATGCCTGAAACGAGGGAAGATCTACGCCGACTGCGCCACCAACGCTCGGCGTCTCCTCCAAGGCTGGCTCGACAAGAACTACGACGCCAAGACGCATCTGACCTACTGGATCCGCAACAAGAATCGCCCTCGCTGGGACTACCACGACGTCGCCGCCGACTCGTATTCGTCGCTCGTGCTCATGGCCCGCTACGTGGCCCCCGAGTGCAACGAGCCCGGCGGCCCGCTCCACGAGACGCTGCTGGCCTCCCAAAAACTCTGCACGCTTCCCAACGGCCTGCCTGGTCTCTACTACTTCGATACCGGCAAGGTCGAGAGCGAGGCCACCTACCTCGCTCTCTCCGAATGGCTCCGCGACGGACTCATCCGAATCGTCGAGAACCTCGGCACCGACAACGCCTGGTACGACGAGATGTGCCGCCTCACCGATGCCATGATCGTCGTCGCCCACCAGCGTGGCGGCCTCATGAAACAGTGCCACGGCAACACCGAAGCGCTCGGCAACATGGCCCAGTCGTTGGCCCGCATGTACATCATGTCGGGCAACCGGCGTTATCTCAAGGCCGCCGAGCGGATCGGCGACGCCCTGCTGCTTGACCCCGATTCGGAAGTGCTCAAAACGGCCCAGCGCCGATTCGTCGACCATGGCTGCGAAACGATTCCCGGCCTCACCGAGCTGTTCGCCGTCGAGTGCCAACTCAAGACCAAGCGCGCGACGGCCTACCGCAAGCCGCTCACAAAGCTCCTCGACCACGTCCTCCAAGCCAGCGCGCGTCCGGAAACCGGACTCCTCTGCGAACCCAAACAGATCGACGGCAAGACCGTATGGCAGGCGCCGCCCCATACCTGGGGATACGTCTTCTTCGCCTACGAAAACTACGATCGAGCCACCGGCAGCGACCGCTACCTCAAGGCCCTCGAGAAGCCCATCCATTGGCTCCTCGACAACTACCCCAACTACGAGCAGTGCAAGCAGGCCGAGCTTTGGCCCAAGGTGACCAACCGCAACTGCTGGGACGATTCCCACGAAAGCATGGTCATCCTCACCAACCGATTGGGCATCTTCGATCAGCAGGTGTTCGATTGGCTCGACTGGGCGATCCTGCGCGACAATCAGCGCCGCAACGACAACAACAAGTACGGTCCCTACCGCAACGCGCACAACGACGGCGGTGCCGGCCGATGCCTGTGCACCCACATGATGGTCTGCTCCCGCGGCGTGCGCAACCTCCCGTTCCAGGACGGCGTCTGCGTCGGTGCAATGCCCTCAGGCGATCGCCTAGTGCTCACCATCGAGTCCGACAAACCCTACCAGGGCAAGCTTTGCTTCGACCGGCCCCGCTGCGCCTATCCAACCGGCACCCTCGATTGGGCCCGAGTCAACGAAATGCCCACCTGGTTCGTCGCCCAACCCGACCACAAGTACACCGTCACCGTGGACGGCTCCCAGCCAAAGACCGTCTCCGGCAAAGACCTCATCGACGGCCTTCCCATCACCCTCAAACCCGACAAAACGCAAACCCTCTGCGTCCAACCAGCCGCCAAGCAACCCAAATCGTAATGTGGGCCGGGCGCAGAGGAACTCACCATCCGGCATTTCGTACAAAGGACCACCTAACGAACCCACACACCCCAATCCTCGACTTCCGTAGCGACACGGTCACGCGTCCCACGCCCGGCATGCGAGCGGCGATGGCCGAGGCCGACGTCGGCGACGACGTGCTGGGCGACGACCCGACCGTCCAGCGACTCCAACAACGCGTCGCCGAACTGCTCGGCAAGCAGGCGGCCCTCTTTGTCCCCTCCGGCACCATGGCCAACCTCATCGGCGTCGGCCTCCACTGCCGCCCCGGCGACGAGCTGATTTGCGAATCAGGCTGCCACATCTACTTCTACGAGCAGGGCGGCTACGCGCAGATCTCCGGCGTCGCCGTGCGACCCGTGACCGGCCGCCATGGCATCCTTGCCCCGGAACAGCTCGAGGGTCTCATCCGCCCCGACGACGTGCACGCCGTCCGCACGCGCCTCGTCGCGCTCGAAAACACCCACAATCGCGGCGGCGGACGCATCCAGCCCTACGCCAACGTCGAGGCTATCTGCCACTGGGCTCACACTCACGGCCTGAAGACGCATCTGGACGGGGCGCGGCTGCTCAACGCCGTCGTCGCCACAGGCATCGACGCCTCGCGTTGGGCGCAACACTTCGACACCGTGACCATCTGCTTCAGCAAAGCACTCGGAGCGCCGGTCGGTTCAGCACTGGCCGGGCCAAGCGACCTCATGCGCGAAGCGCTCCGCAAGCGCAAGGTCCTCGGCGGCGGCATGCGCCAGGCAGGCGTTCTGGCCGCCGCGGCTCTCTACGCGCTGGACCACCACGTCAACCGTCTCGCCGAAGACCATGCCAACGCCCAACGTCTGGCCGAGGGCATCCGGAAGATCCCTCAACTCCAACTCGATCCCGACCAGGTGGACACCAACATGGTCTTCTTCAACGTCGATCCTGCCTGGGGCACCGCCGCCCAGCTCTCGGCCGTGCTGGGCCAGCAAGGCCTCCTCATGCTCCCCACCGGCCCCCAAACCCTCCGCGCCGTTACCCACCTCGACGTCGACCACCACGCCGTCACCCGCGCCCTCCACCTCCTCAAAAGCGGTCGGCAGTCCTTTCCATCCCCCTAACGCAGCCCTGTAAGGTGCGCCGAGCGCAGCGAGCCCCACCACCGATGCCTTCCGCAGCGTTGGCCGCCTACACCGATTCGCAGGCCCTACTCGTTCATCGGCATGAAGCTCTCAAGTTCGACGGGGCTTCCGACTCTGGCGGACCGATGCAGAGCCAGCACAGTCCTGACATGATCCCGCGTCTCCTCCAGCGTAACATAGTTGGGCTCGCCGTCGAGAATCGCCGCGTGCATGTCCTCGACTTCACCGAGATACAACTCCTTCTCCGGCACGGGGATCTCCTCCGCATCGCCGTCCCGCGGATAGAAGATCATCGTGCGCTGCTCGTCCATCTCGAAGAAGGGTCGATTCAGGTACAGCCTTCCCTCGGTGCCGATAATCTCCATAAACGTGTGCAGGGGCGTCCGAAATGAGGATGAAATCTGGGCGACTGGCCCATCGTGCTCCTCGGAGCGACCAGCGGTCCGAGCAGCGTAGCCCATCTGTCCGGCAAAGACTTCATCTACCCCCGTGTCGCCCAGCCATCGACTGCCAAACACCCACGCCGGTGGACCGCCCAGGACGAACTGCGCGAAGCTCAAAGGGTAGACGCCTACGTCCCACAGACAACCACCTCCCTGTTCGGGAGTACAGCGCACATTGAAGTTGTTCGGACCTCGCTCGGGTTCGCTCAGATGAAAATCGAACGCCCCTCGCACCAGCGTCACTTCGCCCAGCTTGCCCGAGTGCGCCCAATGACCGGCGATCTTGGTTTGCGGATGATGTCGGTACATCAGCGCCTCGGCAAGCACTCGCCCGGTCGCTCGGCTGGCGGTCACCATCGCGTCTACCTCTGCGACGGATACCGCGAAGGGCTTTTCGCAGAGCACATGCAGCCCCGCTTGCATGGCTTTGATACTCCACTCGGCGTGCAGGTGATTCGGCACGCTAACATAGACGGCATCCACCGTACCGGAGTCGAGCATTTCCTGGTAGCCCCCAAACGCCTGAGAGATGTCCCATTCCTGGGCGTAGGCAAGAGACCGACCGCGTTCACGGCTCGCCACGGCGATCAGTTCGCCACGCTGCGATGCGCGGATCGCCGGAATCATCGCCCCATTGATGCTTGCCGTGGAAAGCAAACCCCAACGAACCTTACTCATGTCGAAGTCCTACCAAGAAGCGAGGCCAGGGCCGCCGGTCACGGAACGACCGTACGAGAGAGGCTGTATCACGTTGATGGGTACATTGTATCCGCACCAGCGGCAAGCGACACTCACCATGTGCAATCCCGGTCCGTCGCAACCGATCTTTCTCATTCCAAATGAACCGGCAACCACTCCAGGCCCAGGCGTTCCACCATCTTACCACAGCCCCCACCCCGCACGACTGGCGCTGAACTCCCGAGCGATGTCGCGATCCGGAAAACCGCGGCGGGGGGGACCGGGTGGGCAGTGGGTTTTCTCGTCCCAACCCCCAGACTTCGCGCCCCTGAGCGACTTCGCTATGCTCAACGTATGACCGACCCCAAACGGAAACGCCGCCGATGGTACCAATACCGCCTGCGAACGCTCCTCGTGGCCGTGGTGCTTGTGTCGATCCCATGCAGTTGGCTCGCGGTGAAGCTGAATCACGCAAGGCGACAACGGGAAGTGGTAGAGGCGATTATCAAGTCGGGAGGGAGCGTAGGAGACCCGCGTCCTGTACCAGGGCTGGGCTGGCTGCAAGGGTTGCTCTCGGACGACTCTCTTCAGAGTTTCGCTTCAGTCGAGATCAACGGCGAGATAACGGACGCGACCTTCGAACATCTACGAGCATTGACCTCCATGAGAGTCCTGCGGCTGGACCACTCTAACGTGACCGACGCCGGACTGGAGCAGCTCAGCGGGTTGACTAACCTCGGGACGCTTGGGCTGGGCGACACCCAGGTGACCGATGCAGGACTGCAACATGTTGGTAAGCTAACCCAACTTGGACGGCTCGATTTGGAAGGCACGAAAGTGACGGACGCAGGACTGGAATGCCTTAAGGACATGCGGAACCTCGTCGTGTTGCGTCTGGAGAACACCCAGGTGACGGATGCGTGGGTGGAGCATCTCAAAGGGTTGACCAAGCTCCGCGTGCTCAGACTCGACCGCACCCAGATAACGGATGCCGGGCTGGCGCATCTGCGAGGGATGACCGAGCTCATGATGCTCATGCTGACAGGCACCAGGGTAACCGATGCAGGCCTCAACCACCTCATAGGGCTGCCCAAGCTGAATTTGGTGCTCGTGAAGAACACACAGGTCACGGCTGAAGGCAAGAAGAAGTTCCAACAGGCGAATCCACAATGCGACATCGACTTAGCGGTAGACCCTTGTGTCTCCTTGACTCGCCCGCCTCCCACTCCTCTCGAATCACCTCCTCGCGCTCTTCAACCGAAATGAAGCCCAGTCCGGCTCAGTAACAGCCCGGCCCCGGCGGCACCATCTGCCCGCCTACAAGTCCGTCAGCGAGATTCTCTGAAAGAAGATCGTCCGGCTATCTTCCCAGACCAAATAGATGGCGTTCGCCTTCGCGTCAAAGAACCCGTCGGGATACATGGCGATTCTGGGCGCCGACACGATGGCCCGCTTCAGGTACCACGACTTCATCTCATCCCTGCTCACCCACATCTCCAGTTGCGTCCGATGCGTGAACTGGCGAGTTCTTCCGTGGTCGTTATAGCCGTAGGGTGGGCCGAGCGCAGCGAGTCCCACCAGACTCAGCCCTCCTCTCAGAGGCCAATTACGGGCGGGCCACGAACAGGTCGTTGAGCCAGTTTGGCCGAGCAAGTACAATCTTCATTCAGGCGCCCGCGCGGCTTGGCCCGGCGGTGGTCAACTGAGAAACGTACATGTTCATGGAATAGGGTCCCCGAGAATCCGTTGGGAATCTCCGTTGTGCAACACAAGTTGCGCTTCATCGGCACGGTGTGCATAGTCTTCACGTTGTGCTCGACTGCATTGGGCGACGAGCCGCTTCATATCGGCTCACAGCGGGAATTGTTCTTGGATACGTACTTGATCGATACCGTCAATGGCGTGACTCGGGAGTTGCACCAACCGGAGCGCAAAGGTCCGGTGATGCGTTTCGACCGCCCCTGGGAAGGCGGCGGGACTGGTTATGTCACCGTTTTCGAAGACCGTCTCCCCGACGGCGCGCCGTATTACCGCATGTATTACCACGCCCAACCCATCCTGGGCCAATATGGCGATTCGGCCTGGAGCAAATCCGATTGGAGCGCCATCTGCGGTCCCGAGGTCACCTGCTATGCGGAGAGCCGGGACGGCATCCACTGGACGAGGCCGGAACTGAACATCTTCCAAGGTGAGTTCACCAGCAGGTACGGGAAGAAGTTCACACTGTCGTTTCCCAACAACGTGGTCTGGGTCGGTCAGGGGACGCAAGTCCATTCCAACCACAACTTCAGCCCCTTCAAAGACACCAATCCGGCGTGCAAGCCGGAGGCCCGCTACAAGGCCATCGCGCGGTGGCTCAACTCGCCCGACCCTTCGCCGCCGCAGCCCGACAAGACAGGCTACCGGTGGCCGCCCGGCGCCGGCCTGGTGGCCTTTCAGTCGCCCGACGGCATTCATTGGCAACTCATGCAGCAGGAGCGGATCATCAAGAAGACCGAGACCGACTCCCTCAATGTCGCGTTTTGGGATTCGCAGCGAGGCTGCTACGTATGCTACAACCGTGTGAAGCCCAAGGGGTGGCGCTCCATCGCCATGCTCACGTCGAAGGACTTTCTGAACTGGTCCGATCCTCCGGAGTTCCTCGATTTCGGCCGAACGCCCCAGGAGCACCTCTACACCTGCTGCATCCTGCCCTATTTCCGCGCGCCGCATATCTACGTGGGCTTGATCAACCGGTTGGTGACCGGGCGCGTATGGATACCGCAGCATCCGGAACACGAGGTGGCCGATGCCGTGTTGATCAGCTCGCGCGACGGTGTGCATTTCGATCGTAGCTTTATGGAGGGCTGGATTCGGCCCGGTTTGGACCCGCAACGGCAATCGTGGATTCACGGCAACACCTCGCCGGCCTGGGGCATTCTGGCGACCGCTCCCGGCGAGTTGTCGGTCTACTGGGTGGATCACTTCGGGCAACCAGGCGTGATCCCCCAACTCCAGCGTGGCACTCTGCGAACCGACGGGTTCGTCTCGATGCACGCCAAGTACGCCGGCGGGCAGTTCACCACCAAGCCGCTCGTTTTCGCAGGCCGAAGACTGACCATGAATGTCTCGACCTCGGCCGTCGGTAGCGTGCAGGTCGAAGTACAGGATGCCGCCGGGCAGCCGCTTCGAGGATTCACCGCGGCGGACTGCAGCCCCATCTACGGCGATGCAATCGATCAGCCCGTCGTCTGGAAGACTGGCGACGATCTAAGCAGCTTGGCCGGCAAACCTGTTCGCTTGCGGTTCCTTCTGAAGGATGCCGACCTGTATGCCATCCGTTTTCAACCTTGAAGCGCCTTCGGCGTAACCGTAGCGTGTACTTCGCTTTCGGAATCGCAAAAACACGCCGCCCCGAACGCTACCGTTGAGTGCGACACGCACTGGAGTAGCCTCACAAACAACAGATCACCACAACGAAGACCGGTGAAGGCGAGGAATTCTCAATGGAACACAAGAGCACCACTAACAAGCATCGGCGAGCGGTAATTGCTTCGGCGGAGACCAGGGAGCCAATGGCATTCTCTTGCCGTTCGGCTGAAATCCCAGGTTTTTCTTCCAGTCGACCAGGTTGCCGGTGGGTCAACACGGCTGTTGTCATGTGCGCATGGTTCATCGTGGCCGGTTGGGTCTCCTTTGCTGCGGCTGAAGAGAAACCCCAGACTGCGATCGATGTCGGCGGCGAAAAGCAGTTGTTTATCGACAAGAAGTTCATCGAGTCGAGCCGCGATATCACGCTGGTGATGAATTCGCCCAACAAGACGGGCGAGGTGCTCATTAAGGCGGATCAGCCCTGGGAGACGGTTGAGCATCCGGGTGCAGCGCAGGAAAGAGGTTACATGTGCTCGTACTCCAGCATTATAAAGGAGGGCGATCGCTTCCGCGTGTGGTACGACTTCCTCGAGTACACCGGCTCTGGGCCATTTGACCACGATCGGTGGGTTGCTTATGCGGAGTCCAAGGACGGCGTCCATTTCACCAAGCCCGTATTGAACCTGCACCAGGTGCACGGTTCGACGGCGAACAACGTTGTGCTGCCCAGCACGATCGGGGGCTGTGCCGTCTGGATCGATCCCAACGCGGCGCCCGAACACCGCTACAAGACTCAGACAAAGGTCTATCCCTCGGGTGAATTCCAGATGCACAGTTCACCCGACGGGCTACACTGGAAGCTGTTCGCGAAAGTTGATGCGGGTGGGGGCAAGGATACGCAGTCGATCATATTCTGGGACAAGTATCTGAGCCGATACGTCTTTTTCGGGCGACACAAGAAGACGACGGCAGAGATTGGAATTCGCTGTCGTAGCGTGCGGCGTGGAGAATTGGCCGACGCGACCCATATTCGCAACACCGGCGTCGCACTCTGGCCCGATGCCGTCGATCAGGCCATATACCCCACGACGGCGGGAAATCTGCCCTTGGATTACTACGGTGCCACGGTCTTCCCTTACGAAGAAGCCGATCACATCTACATCATGCTCGCACAGACGTATTGGCACTGGCTGCCGACCGACGTTCCGAAGGGTTCCTTAGACCCCGCGACGCTCGATGTCCGGCTCGCCGTGAGCCGTGACGGAGAGCATTTCAGTATCGCAGGCGATCGGAAACCGTTCTTGCGACTGGGTGCAAGCGGCCAGTTCGATTCCCGGTGGGTCTGGGCAATGCCCAAACCTGTCATCGTGGGCGACGAGATCTGGGTTTACTATGTTGGCATGAATCAGAATCACAACGACGACGTCGACTCAGCCTCGCCCGATGGTCGTTTGCAGAGCGGCATCAGCCGCGCAGTGATGCGTCTGGACGGTTTCGTCTCGGCCGACGCCCCTTGCAAAGGCGGCGAACTGGTAACGCCTGCAATTCGCTTCGCGGGCAAGAGCCTGGAGTTGAACGTCGACGCCAGTGCCGGTGGCTGCGTGCTCGTGGAACTGCTCGACGCAGAGGGAAAGCCCATCGAAGGTTTTTGCGCCGCAGATGCCTCGCCCGTCTTGGGTAACTCGGTGCGCATGCCCGTCACCTGGGGAGACAAGGCAGATGTCGGCCGCCTGGCAGGCAAGCCGATCAAGATACGATTCACGATGCGGGACTGCAAGTTGTATGCTTTCCAATTCAAATGAGGCGATTCGGGAGTTCGTAGGAGTACGTGTATGTTCGCGAGTGTGATTTGTCTCCTGGGGATTCTGCTTTCGGCCACCGCGATTGCGGCGCCGCCGATTGATGTCGGGACGCGACTGGAATTGATGGTGGACGATCACCTCGTCGAGTCGCTCGACGGCCTGACGCTGAAGCTGCACCATCCGTGCCGCACCGGGACGGTTCTCACGCTGGACTCGCCCTGGGAAGGCGACTATTTGGGGCACGTCAGCGTCCTGCGCGACGGCGATTTGTATCGCATGTACTACCGGGGCTATCACAAACCCGGATTCTCCTGGGACGACGATATCTACACCTGCTACGCCGAGAGCTGCGACGGCATCCACTGGAACAAGCCGTCGCTAGCGCTGGTCGAGTGGGAAGGATCGAAGGCTAACAATATTGTCACCCACGGCCAGAAGGGCGCCTACCTCACGCCCTTCATCGACAGGCGGCCGGGCGTGCCCGCGGCCGAACGCTACAAGAGCCTCGCCGGCAACCCGGCCTATGCGATGGTCTCGGGCGACGGGATTCATTGGCGGGCCCTGAGCGAGAAACGCCTGCCGCTGCCATTCGGTATCGCTCTTTGGGACCCGCGGCGCAAGGAGTACATGGCCTATGTACGGGCCAAGAACCAGGGCGCCCGCAGCATCGCCCTGAGCACGTCGCCCGATTTCTTGAGCTGGTCGAAGCCGCGGCTGCTGGATTTTGGCAACCGGCCGGTTGAGCACCTCTACTGGAACACGGCGATTCCCTACTTTCGCGCGCCGCACATCTACTTGGGCTTTCCCATGCGGCTGATCGAGTATGAAGATCCGGCGACGGGGAAGACCACGGATCGAACGGACTGCGTGCTCCTTGTTAGCCGCGACGGTTACCATTTCGGGCGTCACTGGACGGAGGCTTTCGTCCGCCCGGGGCTCGATCCACACAACTGGCAGCCGCATACGAACATGATGTCCTACGCGATCGTGCCCAGCGGCGAGAATGAGATTTCCCTGTATTTGACCAACCGCGCCGGCGGCTCACCGCCCCATCTGCAGCGACTGGTTCTCAGGACTGACGGCTTCGCCTCCCTCAACGCACCGTACGAAGGAGGTGAGTGCCTCACCAAACTGCTGGTCTTTTCGGGCGACCGGCTCGTCCTCAACGCATCGACCAGCGCCGCTGGCGAAGTCCGTGTCGAGATCCTTTCACCTCAGGGCAAGCCTCTGGAAGGATACCGCCTGGAGGACTGCCGACCGTTTGTCGGCGATACGATCAGCCATGTTGTGCAGTGGAAACGCGGCGACGACCTCAGCGACTTGGCGGGAATGCCCGTTCGACTTCGCATAGTCATGCGCGACGCAGACCTTTATTCCTTCCGCTTCAACCGCGAGAAGGCCGATAGTGCAAGCGGTGAACCCCCGGACGGCAAGTGAATGTGTCTTCAGCTTCGATTGGAAAGGACATATCATGCTTCAACCACCTCGCCGGCGATTGGGCATCGAGGCGATAGTCGTCCGGGTCGCGCCTGAGGTGGGTGACAGGCTACCATCTATACCGAAATGTCTATTCACTTGACCGGTATTCGGATAGGCTCTTAATCATGACGTACAGCGTGACACGGGCAGTGATCTCAAACGCCAGGGTAACGCGGGCGCGACAATGGGGCAGCGAGGCGGCGGAACCGAACGGGAGTTCGCGGCGGATCGCACGAGCGTCCGCCCTTGCATGTGCTCTTTCCGCGGTGCTGTTGGCCATACCGGCGGCGCGTGCCGACGGGATGCCGTCCGGGGCGGTGTACACCAACTCCCTAGGGATGGTATTCGTCCGCATAGAGCCGGGCGAGTTCATCATGGGGCGACCGAGGCAAGAGGCCAAGGACGGCAAACCCGACTGGGACGGAGACGAGCAACCGCCTCACAAGGTTACCATCACGCGGCCTTTCTACATTTGTGCAGATCTCGTCAAACACGAGCACTATCAGCACTACCAACCACGCTATTTCGACCGGAGCGTCAGCCTAGGCTGGAAGCAACATCCGGCCGTCAACGTCACTTGGGACGAAGCGAGAGCCTTCTGCGAGTGGTTGTCCCGCAAAGACGGAACGCCCTGCAGGCTGCCCACGGAGGCGGAGTGGGAGTACGCTTGCAAGCTGGACCAGAAGCAGAAGCCGCATAAGCTCAGGGACATGTGCGGCCTGATGGAGCAATGGTGCCTCGACTGGTACGGGCCGTACGTCGCCGACGACCAGATCGACCCCTCGGGCTACATCACTGGGACCCATCGTGTCGTTCGCGGGGGCTCCAAGCTGACGGGAGCGGAGAGCGCGCGTCCCGGAAAACGCGCGAGCTTCCTGCCCGCCGATTTCTATCGGGGGCTGGGGTTCCGCGTGGTAATAGGTCCGCCTCCGACCGCGCCTTCGTTACCCCCACCCGTGCCGCTTTACCAACAGCACGTTTCGCAGGAACGCTTTGACTGGAAGTCTGCCGCCAAGGATCCGCAAAAGCCCTTCTGCAAGGGGCCGGACGTGTTCGTGAAGATTCCCCCGGGATCGAACGGACCGCTGTATCCTGGGCACAATCACTACCCGGCCATCACATGGTGTCCCAACGGCGACCTGCTGGCCGTCTGGTACTCCGACCCTGGGCCGTTGCATACAGCGGAAAGGGGAATACGGCTCAATGTCGCCGCTTCGCGTCTGCCGCGGGGCTCCGATCAGTGGCAAGAGGCATCCGAATTCTGGGTGGGAGCCGGACGTAATGACCACGCCCCCGCGCTCTGGACCGACCCCGACACGGGACGGATCTACCATTTCCAGGGATGCGGCAGCTATCCGCCGCAACACCACCAGGTCTTGGCGCTGCGGACAAGCGATGACAGCGGCGCGACCTGGACGTCACCGGTCATCATCAACAGTTTCCGCACCATGTGGAATCCGCATGTCGCTCTCAAGACGCGCGAGGGGCACATTGTGCTCACAAGCGACTACAACTCCGGCGGACCTGTGTACGGATGCATCATCTTGAGCAAAGACGGCGGAAAAACTTGGCACGCGCCCCGTGGCCTGATCATTGGCCAGCACCCCGGCATCGTCCAACTCCGAGACGGACGGCTGATGGCCGTCGGGCGCGACAACTGGCGTAACGACCACGATGAATGCAAGGGGTTCGGTCTCCCGATAAGCACCAGCTCTGACTGGGGTGAGACATGGCAGTACCGCCGCGAGCCGTCCCTCGGAGGCGGAATAATCAATGGTCAGCGCCCGGTTTTGATCACCCTCCGCGAGGGAGCGATCCTGTATGTCGGCTTCACCCAGCGCAGATGCGACCAGGAGAAGCTTGACGGCATCGAGGTCACCGACATGGAAGGCAAGAAACGCATGGTTTACGGCATGTTCTCAGCACTTTCGTTCGACGACGGCAAGACCTGGACGCACCACAAGTTGCTAACGCTCTCCGGCGAACGCCGCACCTGTGACGGGGGCGGCAACACAGGCGAGTTCTTCTCCGACGGCACGTTTTCCGAGCCTGCCGGATACATTCAAGCCGTGCAGACCCCAGACGGCATGATTCACCTGGTTTCCAGTAGGCTGCACTACCAGTTCAACTTCGCGTGGCTCAAGCAGCCGACAGTCGCGCTGATAGACCACGGAGAGAAAGAGTCGAAAAAGGACTGATCGCGATCCCCGTGTCGCTTCGGTGCCGGCCATGACACCGCGACGCGCCCCGCCGTCGATAGTCACATCTCCTCCAGGACCCGCAGCATGACCACATCTCGCTTCATATCGGCGATCGGCACACCCCTGAACGACGACGGAACCCTGCACCGCTCCGGCCTTCGTGCACACCTCGACGACCAGTGGCAGGCCGGCATCGACGGCGTGCTCGTCGCCGGCACGATGGGCCAAATGCAATTGCTGAGCGACCAAGCGTACGCGCAGCTCGTCGAAGCGGCGGCCGAGTTCTCCGCCGGGCGCGGCGAGGTGATGATCGGAGTCGGCGATACAAGTCTTCATCGCACACTCGACCGCATCGAGCTGGTCAACCGCTATCCGGTGGATGCGGCGGTCGTCTTGACGCCCTACTACGCGCAGTTCACCCAGGAGGAACTCGTCGACTACTACACGGCCTTGGCCGACGTTTCCCGCCATCCGCTCTACCTCTACAATCTGCCTCCCCGCACGGTATCGCAACTCGAAGTCGACACCGTCGAAAAAGTCGCCGACCATCCCAACATCGCCGGCATCAAGTGTTCTGTCGACCTGGAGTTCGCCCGCGAACTGCTCCGGCGGATCGGCGATCGCTTTCGCGTCATCGTAGCCGAGCCGAAGCAAATCGACACACTCATTCGCGACGGGGTGGTCGAGCATCTCGATGGCATCTACGCCGTGGCGCCCGCCTGGACGGTCGAACTCGGTCGCGCGGCCGACGCCGGCGATTGGGACCGCGCGGCCGCCTGCCAGCAGCGCTTGACGGCCCTGCTCGACCTGCTGCGCAGCCACCCCGTTGCACCGGCCTTCACCACAATGCTCAACGCGTGTGGAATCCCCGGCAACTACGCGCCGGCTCCCTATCGGCCGCTGAGCGACTCGCAACGCCAAACACTGCTGGCCCATCCCGTGATGCGCCAGTTGCTCGACGCGACACCAGCCCCATAAGCCGCAACCCAGGCGAAGCTCCGGCACATCCATGACCAAAAGACAACCGGGACGAAAAGCACCATGATGGCCCGGCCGAAGACGCAGCACTCACCGCCATCCCCTTCCGCTTCAGCAAGGCGCTAGGCCGTCCGTCTACGTCGAGAACGTCCGCCGCTGCATACAACAAATCAGGAGAGAATCTCATGACTCATCGCACGTTGGCCCTGAGCCTGGTGGCGTGCCTGTGCGGGGCGATGCTCGTAGTCGCCGACGCGGCCCCCAGTCACGCCGCCCCCGCCGGGCAACCCGTCGCACGACCACTCCAGCTCTCGCCCGGCCCCAACAACCCGCGCAACAGCGAAGGCGACTTCATCCAACTCAAGGATGGCCGCATCCTCTTCGTCTACACGCGTTTCACCGGCGGAGGCGGCGATCACGCGGCAGCATCTCTCGTAGGCCGATATTCCAGCGACGGCGGGCAGACCTGGACCGAACACGACGCGGAAATCCTCGGCAACGAGGGGCGAATGAACATCATGTCGGTCTCGCTCCTGCGACTGGCCGACGGACGAATCGCCATCTTCTATTTGCGCAAGAACTCGCTGTCCGATTGCCGGCCGCTCATGCGCATCTCCACCGACGAATGCAAGACCTGGAGCGCGCCCACCGTTTGCATTCCCGACGATCAGGTCGGCTACTACGTCCTGAACAACGATCGCGCGGTGCAACTCGCCGACGGCCGCCTGCTTCTGCCCCTCGCCCTGCACAACAAGCCCGACATGCCCGCGCCCGATATGAACGGCACGCTCGTGTGCTACTTGTCCGACGACGGTGGCAAGTCGTGGCGAGCCAGCAAGGACGCCCATCAGGCGAACACGCCCGACGGCAAACGGGTCACCCTGCAAGAGCCGGGCGTAGTCCAACTCAAGGACGGTCGCGTAATGATGTTCGCCCGCACCAGGAGCGGCTGCCAGTACGTCAGCTATTCGGCCGACGGCGGCGACACGTGGACGATTCCCGGCCCGTCGAACATCTTTTCCCCGTGTTCGCCGGCGACGATTGAGCGCATTCCGTCAACGGGCGATCTCCTATTGATCTGGAACGATCACCAAAACATTCCCGCGGCGCTGCGAGGCAAGCGAACACCGCTGACCGTTGCCATTTCCAAAGACGACGGACGCACTTGGCAGAACGTCAAGAACCTGGAGGACGACCCTACCGGCTGGTATTGCTACTGTGCCCTGCACTTCGTCGGCGACCACGCCCTGCTGGCCCACTGCGCCACAAGCGGCAAAGAGCCCCACCTAAGCCGCACCCAACTCACACGGTTCCCAATCTCCTGGCTCTACAAATAGGGTTCATCCGGGAATCTTGGCGATAGGTCGTCGTCAACGGTACCGTGGTTCTATGCTGGTGTGCCACCACACAGACTGGCATCAGGAACAGGAGGCTACCGTCGACGACTGAGTTCCTGTCGCGGAAGGGGTGTCTTTCACGTGGTGTTTTGGAATGGGGACTTTGCGCAGGGCGATTGCGCCATATTGGGCAATCTGGTATGAATAGGGCAATGCGATTCGTTGGTTCTGCCATGTTGGTGCTGGCGGACGGATCGTGGTCGCCTTGGAAGTCTGCCATGCCCAAACGAGCCTCTGCCCGTATTCAGGAGCATTTTGAAGAACTCACCGATCCACGCCGACGTAAAGTTACGCACCCGCTGATCAACATTGTCACGATCGCCATCTGCGCCGTGATCTGCGGCGCGGATGATTTCGTTTCCATCGCCGAGTATGGCCGCAAGAAGCGGAAGTGGCTGGCACGGTTCCTGGATCTCAGCAGCGGCATTCCATCCCATGACCGCTTCAATGCCGTTCTGGGCGCGATCAAGCCTGCCGAATTCGAGGCCTGCCTCTTGAGTTGGATCACCGCGTTGCATGAAATCACCGACGGCCAAGTGGTGGCCATCGACGGCAAGACTCTCCGCCGCAGCTTCGACGCTGCGACCAGCAAGTCGGCTATTCATATGGTCAGCGCCTGGGCCACCGCCAATCAGATCAGTCTGGGGCAAGTGGTCGTGGACGAGAAAAGCAATGAGATCACGGCTATCCCGCAACTGCTGAGAATCCTGGAAATCTCGGGTTGTCTGGTGACCATCGATGCGATGGGCTGTCAGACGGAGATTGCCCAAGCGATCCTTGATGCCAAGGCCCATTACGTGTTGGCGGTCAAGGAGAACCAACGTACTTTGTACGACGGCATCGCGTGGCACTTCCTCTGCCAGCGGAACGCAGACTTTACCCGCGTGGCGGTCAGCCGGCATCAAACCGACGAGAAAGGGCACGGTCGCCAGGAGCGGCGGGTCTACTTCGTCTGCGAGGTTCCCAAGGATCTTCCCGACCGGAATCGCTGGCCGAAGTTGGCCGCCATCGGCATGGCGATCAGCGACACCGTGCGCGACGGCAAGGTGTGCTATGAAGAGCGTTACTACATCCTGAGCAAGAAGCTCTCGGCGCGGCGATTTGCCGAGGCGGTCCGCAGCCACTGGTCGATCGAGAATCGTCTGCATTGGCAACTCGATGTGACGTTCCAGGAAGACCAATCCCGACTCCGCCGCGGACACGCCGACGCCAACTTCAGCATCCTCCGCCGTACAGCCTTGAGCCTACTGAAGAACAACCACACGTTGAAGGTCGGCGTGAAGAACAAACGGCTCGCCGCCGGTTGGGATGATTCCTATCTCGAACAAGTGCTCTTCGGACAGTGACTTATGGTGCAATCGCCCTGGGACTTTGCGTTGCCGATTGACGGTCGCTCGCAGCGCTCTGACGATGTTCTGCTGAGTTGCTTTGATGGCGAGAGACGTTTCCGACGCACGTTCGGCGCTGGGGCTCCCGCCGTTGTCTTCCGATGGCATCGAGTTCCGCATAGCAATTCGCTCAGGTCACGCCTCCCTCGGCTAGTACCACAAGGTTGTGGGCGAATACGGCCGCCCCGACCGCTCCTTGGAAGTGCTCGAATCCCCGACAAAAGCACCATGCCAGCCGAAACGCCCATTCTATTGAGGCCTGTATTTCCAAGGCATCAATAAGCCCGACATCGTCCCCTCGTTTGCCGGAACATTCTGCTTCAGACCCGTCCTACTCGCACCTGGAGCCGTCTGGCGTTGAATCGCATTGCGGTTCGTCCGTCGAGCCGGCTAAAATAGACTGTGTCGGTGTGGAGCGGCTCGCCCTGTCGCTGAATTCCAGGAATTTGCTCTGTCCACGGGGAACCAGCGTTGCCGAATCAGGCAGGCGGGCATTTCCACCTCCGCAGTTGCACAATCGTGACGACTAGGTTACCGTGAATGGATTCCACCTGCCTTATGGAATAGTCTCGGCCGGGCTCCTTCCACAGTGTGCTGCCATGCGTCGATTCGTGGTTCTGCTTCTCGCCGTCATGGTAATTTTCCCTGCCGCAGCGCAGGCGACCGAGAAAGCGGCCCGAAACAGCGCGGCGAAAAGAAGCCCACACGAAGCAACTCACGCGAGAAGACCTTGCGGGGAACGTGCGACGATTGAACCTTTGGGGCCAGCGGCCGGAGGCAACCGCAACAAGGAACCGGCTACATTACACTATCCAACGATTCCATGATCCGGAGAATAGACAATGCCAACCACGGGTAATAGGCTGACGCGGCGCGATATGTTGCGGGGTTCTCTGGCCGGCGGGGCCGCGATGGCCCTCCCCTGGCTCATTCCGGCGACTGCTCTTGGGGCCGAAGGAAAGGCAGCTCCCTCGGAGCGGATCGTGGTTGGCGGCATCGGCATCGGGAATCGCGGCACGTACGACTTGGGTTGCTTCCTCCAACAGCCCGACGTGCAGTTCGTAGCCGTCTGCGACGTGAAGGCGGCTCGGCGAACGGCCGTCAAGGCGATCGTCGACAAGCAGTACGGCAACGACAATTGCGACACATATCGCGACTTCCGCGAAATTTTGGACCGGGGCGACATCGACGCGATGCTGATTGCGACCGGGCCGAACTGGCATGCGACCATGGCCACATACACTGCCCGGGCCGGCAAAGACATGTACTGCGAGAAGCCGTGCACGAAGAACATCTCGCAGAGCTTGCTGTTGGCCGAGACGATGCAGCGCACCGCGCGGGTCTTTCAGGCGGGGACCCAGCGAAGAAATCTGCCGCACTTCGCCTTTGCCTGCGAGCTGGCTCGAACCGGCAGGCTCGGCAAGCTGCGAAGGGTCTACGCCCATCCGGCCGGCATGCGCACGGTGAGCAGCGGTTGGCTTCCCCCGGAGCCCGAGCCGCCCAAGGAGGAGGTAGACTGGGACACGTATCTCGGGCCGGCGGCGTGGCGGCCGTTCAACAAGAAGCTGTTGGATGGGTTCAACTTCGAGAAAGGCGGAGGATTGGTCGGCGGTGGCGTGCTCGAATGGGGCTCCCATTGCGTCGATCTCTGCCAGTGGGCGGTGGGCGCCGATCACACGGCTCCGGTCGAGTACAACCCGCCGAAGGATGGCCACCTCGTCGCCAAGTATGCCAACGGCGTCGAGTTGATCCTTCGCGAAGACGGCTGGCTTCCCTTGGGGTCCTGCCCAGTGCGATTCGAGGGCGACGACGGCTGGGTCGAGGCGGGCGACAGCGGCAAGCTCGTACTGAGTTCGCCCGAGCTGCTGGCCGGCCGCAAAGTGGCCGAAATCGGCGGCTACCCGGCCACCTTCCACGTTCGCGACTTCCTCGACTGCGTGAAGACGCGAGCCAAACCGCGCGGCAGTGCCGATGTCGCCTGCTATGCGCACATCGCCTGCCATGCAGCCAATATTGCGGTCTTTCTAAACCGAAAGGTGCAGTACGATCCGGTCAAGAACGAATTCCTCAACGACGAACAGGCGAACCGGCTGCGGTCGGAAGCCCTGCGCGAACCGTTGAGGCTTTCATGAGTTCGTGTCGCGAGAAGCCCAGTCCTGCCCTCTGAAAGACGGGATTCCATATTACCTAAGGACCAACAACCATGCGTATTACTCCATACTGTCTCATCGTCACAGTTCTGTTGGCGGTCGGCGTGCAGGCTCGCGCTGCCGACACCCAGGACAGTGCCGCTCTGGCCGCTGTGCTCCGATCGGATGCGCCCAAAGCGGAGAAGGCCATCACCTGCAAGCAGCTGGCCGTTTTCGGCAATGAGGATGCGGTGCCGGCGCTGGCGCCGCTCCTGGAAGATCCCGAACTGAACTCCTGGGCGAGGATCGCCTTGGAAGCCATCCCCGGTGCGGCTGCCGACAAGGCGCTTCGCGACGCGATGGGAAAGGTCAACGGCCGGCTTCTGATCGGGGTGATCAATTCCCTGGCCGTTCGCCGTGATGCCGAAGCCGTCGACGCCTTGGCCCAGCAGATGAAGGGCGCAGACGCGGGCGTGGCCTCGGCGGCGGCAGCGGCACTAGGGCGTATCGGAACACCGAAGGCTGCGGGCATCCTCGAGGCGGCCCTGGCCGACGCGCCGAAGGACGTGCGCTCCGGCGTGGCCGAAGGGTGCATCCATTGTGCCGAGCAGCTCCTGGCGGCCGGCAAGCGGGACGAGGCCGCCGCACTGTATGACCGCGTTCGCCAAGCCGAGGTACCCAAACCGCGCATCGTCGAGGCCACGCGGGGCGCGATCGTGGCCCGGCAAGCCGACGGAGTTCCGCTCCTGATGGAGCAACTCCAGTCGACCGACAAGACGATGTTCTGGCTTGGCTTGACCACGGCCCGTGAACTGACGGGCAAGGGCGTGGCCGAAGCACTCGTCGCCAAGCTGGGCGAGCTGCCTGCCGATCGCCAGTCCCTGGTGATCCTGGCGCTGGCCGACCGGGGTGATGTGGAAGTGCTGCCGGCCATGCTGAAGGCCGTCGCCGGAGGTCCGGATTCCGTGCGCGTTGCCGCCATCGGCGCGGTGAAACAGTTGGGCGATGTCTCCTGCATCCCGGTTCTGCTGGAAGCCGCTGCCAGGCCAAACGAGGCCGTTGCCCAGGCGGCCCGCGAGGCCTTGGAGAAGCTGCCCGGCGACGGCGTCGATAAGGCACTCGCGGCCCGCTTGAAGGAATCGAAGGGAGCCGCTCGCAAGGTGTTGATCTCTGTGGTGGGAGAGCGCCGCATTGCAGTGGTGCCGGTCCTGCTCGAGGCGGCCGACGACCCCGATGCCGGGATTCGCGCCGCGGCATTGACGGCGCTGGGCCAAACGGCGGGGCTGGACGACGTTTCGGTCCTGATCCAGCGCGTCGTGGCCCCCAAACACCCCGAAGATCGCCAGCCGGCCGAGAAGGCGCTGGTGACCGCGTGTGTGCGCATGCCCGACCGCGACGCGTGCGCCGACAAGCTGGTTGCCGCGATGCCCAAAGCCGCACAGTCAGAGAAGGTGACGCTGTTGAAAACGCTGGGGTCGATGCAAGGTACCGCAGCGCTCCAGGCGATCGGCGCCGCGGCGAAGCAGGGTGATCCAGAGCTTCAGGACGCGGCCAGCCGGTTGCTGGGCACATGGATGACGGTCGATGCGGCTCCGGTGCTGCTGGATCTGGCCACGAGCGACATCGATGCCAAGTACAAGATTCGTGCCCTCCGCGGATTCATCCGCATCGTGCGGCAGTTCGACGTGCCCGCGGCCGAGCGGGTCCGGATGTGCCAACAGGCCCTCGAGGCAGCCCAGCGCAACGACGAGAAGAAGCTCGTGCTGGAAGTGCTCCAGCGGTACCCAAGCGTCGATTCGCTGCGGCTTGCGGTGGCCGTGTCCAAGGTTCCGGCGTTGGCCGACGACGCCAAGGCGTCGGCACTGGCAATCGCCCAGAAGATCGGCGGCTCGGCCGACGTTGGCCAACTGTTGGCTCAGGCAGGCCAGGAGCCGGTGAAAATCGAGATCCTCAAGGCGGAGTACGGCGCCGACACGAAGCAGAAAGACGTCACCGAGGCGGTCCGCAAGTCGGCAGGCAGTCTTACCCTGATCGTGCTCCCGTCGGCCAGCTACAACGAGAGCTTCGGCGGCGATCCAGTGCCGGGAGTCGTCAAGCAGTTGAAGATCCAGTACCGCATCAACGACAAGGCCGGTGAGGCCACGTTTGCGGAGAATGCCACGATCATTCTCCCCATGCCGAAGTAAGCCGCTGAGGCGGACCGCCCCGTTTTCGCAGGCTTTGCCGCGAAGATCGGGCCAGTCCCCGCAGACAACCCAACGGCGTCGCGAACAACCGTCCGCGACGCCGTTTCGCTTCCGGGGCGAAGGCCGTCGGGATCAACCGCATCAGAAGATCACTGTGCCGAGGACCAGCCCATAAACGCCGACGAGAAAGCGTGACGGGGTTGCCAAAGGAGCGGCGATGCACTGGCCGCGAATTCCTCGCACACGGTCGTTCAGGGGGGTTGTAGCCCGCTTGTCCATCGTATATGCTGCCGGGTGGTCAAAAATACGCCAGACCTGGGACCACCCGATTGTTGGGGCGGCCGATCCAACGATGAATGGGTATGCAGGTCTCGGTGCATCCTGGATCCGATTCCGGTTCTCTTCTTCCTCGAAACACGGGCAGTCTCTGCTGGAGGAACAACACAATGATCGAGAAAGCGAAGGTTTGGCGCATTACACGTGTGGTCGTGCCGGCAGCCGTAGCAGCAGCCGCAGCCGTTGTAGCCCTTTTGGCGTGGCTATGCCCCAACCCACCTCAACCACCTGATTTCGTGGTATCGCTCAATCCTAACAACGTGGTTGTACCAGCAGGTGGGAACACGGCCGCACAAATAACGGTACACGGCCTTCACGGTTTTGAACGACAGGTTACCTTGAAAGCATCGGGGCAACCCAACGGCGTTGTGGTCACCTTGAGTCCAATCAATGGAAAGCCGAGTCTGAAGTATCTCTCGACTGCCACGATTACCGTAGGTGGCGATGTTGATGCCGGCCCCTACCCGATCCAGATAATGGCAACGAGCGACAGCGGTTTGGAGCGTTCGGCTGACCTTGGAGTAGTCGTAAGCAGACCTCCTCCGCCGCCAATACCTCCTTCACCTGAGGTTGAGATCGACACACCAGCGGACGGGAGCACAGTGAAGTCAGACTCGGAAATTGCAGGTACTATCAAGGGCCGGATTCCGGACGGTTGGTACATGTGGGTGCTGCTGAATCCGCACCCGTCGCCGGGCCAGTAACTGGGCACAGGGGGCTGCGATCGTGCCTTTTGGTGAGAAATGGCAAACCCGAATTCACGTAGGGAGACCTGAGGACAAAGGAGAGAAATTCGATCTATGGGTTTATCTTGTAGATTCGAGCCTCAACGAGAGATATACGAACGTGGGTTGCAGAGGGAACACGTTCCGGCGTGTTTTCACCTCTCCCTGCTCCTCCGAGTGAGAAGGCACACGCTCTTAAGAAATCGACCGTTACGCTTGAGGAGCCGAAAGAAGAAGACAAGCCAGAATGAGCCATGGGGAGAGTAAAGCGGCGACATGATTAACCCCAGGG